>NZ_CP177357.1:0-2400000 GCF_046845755.1 Rubrivirga halophila | reverse complement strand
GGCGTCGTCAAGATCCACCGGAAGGGGTGCAAGAACGCGCCCCACCTCTTCCTCGACCACGCCGAGCGCGTGATCCCGGTCGAGTGGAGCCGTCAGAAGGCCGTCCAGTTCTCGTCGACGCTGCGGCTCGTCGGCGAGGACCGCGTCGGGATCGTGAGCGACATGACGGCCGTGATCTCGAAAAGCCTCAAGACCAACATCCGCTCGATCACGGTGACCTCCGAGGACGGCATGTTCGAGGGGACCATCGTGCTCTACGTGAGCGACGTCAAGCAGCTCGCGCGCATCATGAAGCGGCTGGGCCGGCTCGACGGGATCTACGGGGTGTACCGCGACGAGTAGTCCATCCGCACCAGGCGCGGTCCTATGTGCAACCGGGAGATTCCCCAGGTGAATGTTCGACTTGGCGGCCCCACTTTCTGTTGAGGCTTGCGTAGGTTTGGGCTTCCCCCCGGGCGCCCCAGACCCGTCTTCGATGAATCGGGCGGGGGCTCGCCCAACTTGTCCTGCCGGTGCGCGTTCATGTGTGCACCCTCCCCTCCACATCCCACCACGATGTCCCTGAACGACCGCACCCCCACTCTCACCAAAAAGGACGTCGCCCGCGAGGTCTCCGAGGCCACCGGCGAGCCCCTCTACAAGTGCGAGCCGTGGGTTCAGGCGACGATCGAGGCGCTCCGCGACCTGATGGCGTCGGCCGACCCCGAGGTTCGCATCGAGCTCCGCGACTTCGGCGTCTTCGAGGTCAAGAAGACCAAGGCCAAGCCGAAGGCGCGCAACCCCAAGACCAACGAGACGGTGTTTATCCCGTCGCGCCGCAAGACGCACTTCAAGCCGGGCAAGCGCTTGCGCGAGACGCTTCAGACGCCGCTCGAGGACTTGGGCTACGACGTGCCCGAGGGCAGCGCCGACCACCCCTCGCTTCGCGCAAAGGCGGCGTAACCCGCACCCCGCCTGCCGAGCTCGCCCCGGACCCCGTAAGGTCCGGGGCGTTTTTTTTGACGCCGCCGTCGCGATCGGTCCGCGGCGGATCCCCTTGCTTCGTCCCTCCCTCGGAGGGCACGACGCTGGCGCCAACCCCTAGCTTCGTCGCATGACACCGTCCCGCGTGGCCGGGGTCGACTACGGCTCGCGCCGCGTCGGCCTCGCCCTGTCCGACCCGCTCCGCCTGTTCGCCCGCCCGGCCGGCACGTTCGCGCCGGGCGCGGCCCTCAACGAGCTCGCGCGGCTGGTGGCCGACGAAGGCGTCGGCACGATCGTCGTCGGGTGGCCGCTCCTCGACGACGGGGCGGAGGGGAAAGCCGTCGACCGCGTGCGGCCGTTTATCGGGCGGCTCAAAAAGGCCGCGCCCGACGCGGAGGTGGTGGTGCAGGACGAGCGCGACTCGTCGCGCCGCGCGATGGAGGACCTGGTGGCGGCGGGCGTCCGGCGCGGCAAGCGCCGCGAGCGGGGCACGCTCGACGCCGCCGCCGCGTGCGTCATCCTGCAGGACTGGCTCGACGAACGCGGCTCTTGAATCGGGCGGGAAACGGGCGTCCGCCCGGATCCCCGGCGGCCGGGCGGCCTATCCTCTGAGACGCCCCCACGCCCCATGGTCCTCCCGATCTACGCCTACGGCCAGCCCGTGCTCCGCCAGCCGGCCGACGCCATCGACGCCGACAGCCCCGAGCTGCAGGCGCTCATCGACGACATGATCGAGACGATGCACGCCGCGAGTGGCGTCGGGCTGGCGGCCCCCCAGATCGGCCGGTCGCTGCGGCTGTTCGTGGCCGACTTGTCGCCCTACGCCGAGGATCTCAAAGAGGACTACGGCGAGGTGCCCGAGTGGGCCCAGTCCCCGCTCGTGTTTATCAACCCCGTGCTCGAGCTCGACGAGACCTCGGACGAGGTGGACGTGGAGGAGGGCTGCCTGTCGATCCCCGACCTCCGCGAGACGGTCTGGCGCCCCGACCGCCTCCACGTCCGCTTTCTCGACCGCCACTTCCAGGAGCAGACGCTCGACGCCGAGGCCACGCTGTCGCGCGTGATCCAGCACGAGGCCGACCACCTCGACGGCGTGCTCTACGTCGACCACCTCTCGCCGCTCCGCCGCCGCCTGCTCAAGCGCCGGCTGGCGGCCATCGCCCGCGGCGACGTCGAGGCCGAGTACCCGCTCCGCTTCGCGGACGCGTAGCGGACCCGTGGCCGGGCCGCGTCGTACGACCGGCCCATCTTCCTCCCGTCCCATGGCCGACCTCTCGACGAAAGACGACCCCCTCCACCTCCGCGACGAGCGCCCCGACTACGTCGAGGACAAGGTCGGCATGGGCAACCGGCCCGACTCCGACGACGACCTCTCCGAAGAGGTCGCGCCCCAGATCAACGCGGGGCCCCAGGACCCCGGCTCGCTCGGCATCGAGAAGCCGACCGTCTCGCTCGACCCCGAGGCCGTCGCCAAGGCCGAGCGCGAGGGGAAGGGGTATCAGTAAGCCGACCGCCGGCCGCCGCGTCCGGCGGGCCCCCCGCTGCCTGTGACCCCCGCCGCCGCCGCCCTCCTGTCCGTCCTCGCGATCTCGCTGGCGTCGCTGGCGGGCGCGCTCACGCTGTCGCTGGGCCGGGCCCGGCTGGAGCGGACGATCTTCCTGCTGGTCGCCTTCGCGGTCGGCGCGATGCTGGGCGGGGCGCTGCTCCACCTGATCCCGGAGAGCTACGCCACGCTCGGCGGCGGGCCCGAGACCGGGCTCCTGGTGCTGGCGGGCGTGCTGGCGTTTTTCGTGCTCGAGAAGTTTCTCCACTGGCGCCATCAGCACGGCGTCCCGGAGGCGCTGGAGGGCGCGAGCGGGCACGTCGGCCACCATCACCACCACCACGGGGTCGACGCGGCGGCGCCGTTCGCGCTCGTCAACCTGGTGGGCAGCGTGGCGCACAAGGTGGTCGACGGGGCGATCGTGGCGGCGGCGTACATGGTCTCGATCCAGACCGGCCTGGTCACCACGCTGGCGGTGATGCTCCACGAGATCCCGGCCGAGATCGGCAACTTCGGCGTCCTCGTCTACGGCGGCTACCCGGTCCGCAAGGCGCTCTTGTACAACTTCGTCGCGGGGCTCGGCGGGCTGATCGGCGCCGGCTTGGTGCTGACGCTCGGCGCGGGCGTCGAGGGGCTGGCCGATGTGCTCTTGCCGGTGACGGCGGGCGCGTTCCTCTACATCGCCGGGAGCGACCTCATCCCCGAGCTCAACCGCCGCCACAGCTACCCGGCCACCAAGGCTGTCGGCCAGCTGGTCATGATCCTCCTCGGCATCGGCGTGATGGCGGTCCCGCTCTTCTGGTAACGATGGGTCGGAGGCGCAGCCTCGGTACCGCTCGTTACCGATCCTCGGCGTGCGACCCATTTCGTGACGACGTCCCCTCTCCCGCTGGGAGAGGCCCGGTGAGGGGGCTTGCGCCCCTGTCACCCGTCACTCCGCTGGCGACAGCCGCCAGCCGGAGGCCCCCTGAACTCCCGCCCCGATGATCGCTCCCTTCCTCGACATTCACCCTACGCTTGGCGCCGACGTGTGGGTGGCCGAGACCGCCGCCGTCGTCGGCGATGTGACGCTGGGCGACGGCGCGAGCATCTGGCACGGGGCCTCGCTACGGGGGGACGTCCATTGGATCGCCGTCGGGGCCGGAACGAACGTCCAGGACAACGCGACGGTCCACGTCTCGCGCGGGACGCACCCGTGCCAGCTCGGCGACTGGGTCACGATCGGCCACAACGCCGTCGTCCACGGGTGCACCGTCCAAGACGGCGTGCTGATTGGGATGGGGGCCATCGTGCTCGACGGCGCCGTGATCGGGGCGGGCAGCCTGGTCGGCGCCGGGGCCCTCGTTACGGGCGGGACGGTCGTCCCGCCCCGCTCGCTCGTCGTCGGCTCGCCCGGGCGCGTCGTCCGGGAGCTGACCGACGACGAGGTCGAGCGGAACCGCGCGAACGCCGTCCACTACGTCCGGCTGGCGGCGATGGTGGACGGCAGACGGCAGCCCGACCCGTCCCCCGAAGGGGGCGGCCGAGCCAATCCGTTCTACGCGCCGCGCTAGCCCTTCCGCGCGAGCTCGCGCATCTCGTCGTGGTCGGTCGACCGGCCGATGACGAGCGTGTACGCCTCGCCGCTCGCGTCGCGGTCACGCGCCGAGGCCATCTTGACGTCCTCGCCGAACATGCGCTTGATGCCCTGGTAGAGGCCCAGCTTGGCGGTCTTGTCGATGCTCCGGAGAACGACGAACTCGCCCGCCTTCAGCCCGCCGACCTCGTCGTAGATGGGGGAGTACTTCGAGTTGCGGCCGCCACGCTGGCGGGAGGTCCGAAGAATGTCGGCCGCCTCTTTTTTGTCGACCACCGAGATGTTGAAGTCGGGAGTGGGAGATTTCTTGGCCATGGAGATGGGTAAGTAGGTTGAGGGGGCGGTGGGAGTTGAAAAGATACAGATCGGAATGCGTTCGCCAGTGTAAGCCGCGGTGAGATCGAACCGTCGGGGGGGAGGTCCGGAACCGCCCGGGGCACTCCTCCAGCGGTTCGGAGGCGGATTTCGCCCTCTGGGAACGGACGCCGGCCGATCGTGCGGGATGGCGCGATCTTTGGGAGCGTTTCCATGAACCCGTCCCCCCCGATCATGACGCCTGCCCGTCTCGGACTGCTCGCCGCCCTCGGTGTCGCGTGCTTGGCATCGTCGGTCTTCCTCGTCAAGACCGCGCCCGCGAAGGTCCCTTCGCTGCTCGACTCGATCTACAACTAGCCGCTGCGTTCTCCGCTGGGAGATCTGTGTCCGCCCCGCTCGCGACCTGGCCGTCGCGGTGGGGCGTCGTACGTTCAGGCGGTGGGTCGGCGGCGTAACCGGGCGGGCGCCGGCCCGTAGCAGGCTCTCGCCCACCACGCTGACATGACGACGATCTACTGGTCCTGCCTGCTCGGAGGCGTCGCGGTGTCCGTGCTCCTCGTCTTCCTCGGCGACGTGCTGGAGGCCGCGATGGACGCGCTCGACGGGGCCCTGGAGGCGCTCGACGTCGGCGGCGCCTTCGACCCGCTCTCCGCCGTCTTCGGCGTGACGCTCTTCGGCGGCGCGGGCCTCTTGCTCGACGCGTACACCGACCTCGGGACGATCCCCGAGGTCACGGTCGCGGCCGTCATCGGGGTCGTCGCGGCCGTCGCGCTCCACATCGTGTACGTCAAGCCGATGAAGGCGAGCGAGAACTCGACCGGCTTCTCGGTCCGCGAGTACTCCGGCAAGACGGGCGAGCTGACGACGGGCGTGCCCGAGAACGGCTTCGGCGAGGTCGTCGTCCGGATGGGCGCCAGCACCACCTTCCAGACCGCCGCTTCGTTTTCCGGCGACCCGATCCCCACGGGGACGCCCGTCGTCGTCGTCGAAGTCGACCGCGAGGGCGTCCTGCGCGTCGCGCCGCTCGACCGCGAGGACCTCATGGTCCCACCCGTGCCGCCCGCCCGCCTGCAGTCCCGCTGAGCCCGCCAGCGCCCGGCGGCCCCACCCCTCGTCTCACCCACTCGACAGACTCATGATCGAACTCCTTGGACTCACCGGCACCATCGCCGTGCTCGTCGCCGTCGCCTTCGTGGCGCTCGTCGTGCTCGTCGCCAGCCGCTACAAGACGGTCTCGCCCGACGAGGCCATGATCATCACCGGCGCCGCGCTCGGGGGCAAGAACGTGCTCACCGACGAGTCGGCGCGGAAGGTCAAGATCGTCCGCGGCGGCGGCGCGTTCATCGTGCCGATCGTCCAGCAGCGCGAGCAGCTCAGCCTGCTCTCCCACAAGCTCGACGTGATGACGCCCGAGGTGTACACGGCCGAGGGCGTGCCCGTGATGACCGACGGCGTCGCCGTCATCAAGGTCGGATCCAGCGTTGAGGACGTGGCGACGGCCGCCGAGCAGTTTCTGGGCAAGCCCGACGAGGAGCTCCGCGCCGAGGCCCGCGAGGTCCTGGAAGGCCACCTGCGCGCGATCCTGGGCACGCTGACCGTCGAGGAGGTCTACCGCAACCGCGACAAGTTCGCCCAGGAGGTCCAGTCGGTCGCCGCGCGCGACCTCAAGAAGATGGGTCTCCAGATCGTGAGCTTCACCATCAAGGACGTCCGCGACAAGAACGGGTACCTCGAGGCGCTGGGCCGCCCGCGCATCGCCGCCATCAAGCGCGACGCCGACATCGCCGAGGCCGAGGCCATGCGCGACGCGCGCGTCAAGAAGGCCGACGCCGACGAGGCCGGCCAGAAGGCCGAGCTGGTCCGCGACACGAACGTGGCCGAGGCCACGCGCGACCGCGAGCTCAAGGTGGCCGCGTTCAAGCTCGACGAGGACACCGCCCGCGCCGCGGCCGACCAGGCCTATGCCATCCAGGAGGCGAGCTCGCAGCGGGCCGTCGTGGAGGAGCAGATGCAGGTCGAGCTCGTCCGCAAGCAGCGCGAGGTGGACCTTGAGAAGCTCGAGATCGAGCGGCGCGAGAAGCAGTACGACTCGGAGGTCAAGAAAAAGGCCGACGCCGACCGCTACGCCGTCGAGCAGGCCGCCGAGGCCGACAAGCTGCGGGCCGTCCGCAAGGCGGAGGCCCGGCAGTTCGAGATCGAGGCCGAGGCCAAGGCCCGCGCCGAGGGCGCCCGCGCCGAGGGCCTGGCGCTCGCCGAGGTCACGCGCGAGCAGGGGCTCGCCGAGGCCGAGGCCAAGGAGAAGCTCGCCGAGGCGTTCGAGAAGTACGGCGAGGCCGCCGTGCTCGACCTGCTGGCCAAGATGATGCCCGAGCTGGCCCGCCAGATCGCCTCGCCGATGGCGTCGATCGATCGCCTGACGGTCGTCGACACGGGCTCGGGCGAAGGCGCCGGGCGCCTGTCCAACACGGTCGCCCAGCTCATGTCGACCACGCCGGAGCTCATCAAGGGCATCGCGGGCGTCGACCTGCAGTCGCTGGCGAGGCGCCTGACCGCGGCCCCCGCCGCGCCGGCGGACCCGGCCGGCGACGGCGCCCCGCCCGCGCTCATCGAGCCCGCCGGCGACGCCGAGTAGTCGACAGCTCAGATGGTTCTCGCCCCGCCGATGGCCGGTTCGTCGGCGGGGCGTTTTTTACCGATGCGCCTCGTTCCCTTTAAGCGATCGTTCGTCGAGCCCTCGGCGCGCCTCAAGCGCGAGCGGCCGACGGCGTGGGCGGAGCGCGACGGCGTCCCGCCAGCCGTCGCGCCGGGCGCTCGCGAGCGAGCCCGCCAGCGGCTTGGGGCCGGTCCTCCTCGGCCGCGTGTGGAGACGTCCCGAGACCGTGTCGGGCTCGCGGTCGTGATCGGGGCGCTGGCGCTCGTCGCCGCGCTGGCGGTCGCGTTCGCCACTGCGTGAGCGTGCCGACGCGCGGACGTGTTTGCGCATCTTGGAGGCCGAGAGTCCGTAGCCGAGTCTCACGGTTCTCCCGCGTCGATGAGTTCGATGAAGCCCCAGATGTCGCAGCCCCGGCGCCACCGCGATCGGCGCGGGGGGCGGGCGACAGCGCAGCTCCGAGAGGCCTTGTCCATGCCGACCGGCGACAGGCAGGGGATGCGGTCCCCGGCCGAGAAGCGCCGGGCCCTCACTCGGTTGCTCGACCGGCGCGCCCGCGTCCTCACTGCCATCCCCTCCCTCGTTGCCGCCGCGCTGCTGACTCTGCTGGCCGTCGTCGGCTGGCGTCTGGCGGTCGATTCAAAGCACCTTGCGCCATATGCCGAGGCCCCCGAGACCTACGAGCTGCTCGCGACAGTGTCTCGCGCGACCTGCGAGGCTGGCAACGGGTGCGCGTTTGGGTGGTCCAATCCCGAGCGCCCGCCCGCTCAGATCCGGGCACTCATGGCGCGCGTCGGGGCGCGAGACGTGCTCCACTCGGCATCGGCCACAACCATCCGGGGGGCGTACGGCGCACGCGCCACGCTCGTCCGGCTATGGCCGCTGGAGTCCCGCGACTCGCCGCCCACTGGGGAACGTGCGCAACTGAGGCCAGTCGGGGCGTGGCGAGATCTCGGGGGAGGCTGGTTCGAGAGTGCCGGTCGCCTCTGAGCCGTCACGGACTGGCTACTCAGCCGGAACGATCTGGCCGTCGGGGCCGACCGTCATGCCGGGGGGTGGCGGGCTCGTCGGGAACGACGAGATGTTGGGTTCGCCGCTCCACCCGTTCGGCACGTAGTGGCTGTGGCTGCCGTGCGAGATGGCGACGTAGCCCTTCGGCGAGATCACGCTCGTGTCGGAGGCCCGGAGCCCGAGCACGTCCATCAGCACGAAACCGACGACGAGCGCGAGCACGGCGAACAGGACGAGGCGGACGATGCGGCGGGTCTCCATCAGGATCGGGGGGCGGGAGGGGAGAGTACGAACGCCGCACCCTACCCCGAGCCATGCCCGCCGTCCGTGTCGTCTTGCTGATGGGCGTCTCCGCCTCTGGAAAGAGCGCGGTCGGCGAAGCGCTGGCGCAAGCCCTCGGCTGGGCCTACCAGGACGCCGACGATTCCCACAGCGACGCGTCGCTGGCGAAGATGGCGAGAGGGGAGGGGCTCACCGACGCCGACCGCGCCCCGTGGCTGGCCCGGCTGGCGGCGCTCGTCGACCGTCGGGCGACGGAGGGGCCGCCGACCGTCCTGGCCTGCTCCGCGCTCAAACAGCGCTACCGCGACACGCTGGGCGCCGGCCGCCCCGACGTGGCGGCGTTCTGGCTCGACGTGCCGACGGCGGAGCTGGCGCGGCGCCTGGGCGACCGGGAGGGCCACGTTGCTGGGCCGGACCTCCTGCCCAGCCAACTCGCCGCCTTCGAGCCGCCCGCCTCGGGTCGCCTCGATGGAACGAGGCCCATCGCCGACCTCGTCGCCGACGTGACGGCCCGCCTGGCCGAGCGCGTCTAGTGGTCCTGGGTCTGGCGTCGGCGCCGCTCGGCGCGGGCGTCGACGGCGGCCTTCTGGCGGTACAGGTCGAGGTAGCTCTCGATCTCGTAGCGGTCGCCGTAGATCTCCTTCATCTTCTCCCACCGTAGCTGGCACGCCAGCCGGAACGCGGTGTCCTCGCCGTAGCGCTTGATGGAGAACGAGGTCCCGCGCGCGACGCCCGGCTCGGGGTTCCAGGAGACCGCGTAGACCTCGTGCCGGACGCCCCGGCGGTCCTGCTTAAACGTCCGCGAGACGCCGACGACGCCCGACGAGTTGTTGCGGTTGCGGCGGATCAGGCGGCGGCGTCGCGGGGCCGCGGGCAACTCGGCCACCTCCTCGACGAGCGTGGCGCGGTACGCCTTGGCCGCCTCGAATGCCTTTTCCCGTCCCCCGCATTTCTTGTCCGAGAACAGCCGCGAGTAGGTTTTGCCGTCGCGGTACACACGGACCTGCCATCCGTGTGTCGAGTCAGAGTCGATGCGGATGACGCCCTTGGCACGAGGCATAACGACGAGTGCGGTCAGTTACTGAGACATGATAGGGCAGGGAGCCTGACCTAGGGCGTTGTTCTGTGGGGGGTTCTCGGGAAGGCCGCGGCCGTTACGGCGGGGCGCAGGCTGTCGGCACCCAGCGCGCCTCCGCGCTCCTGGGCGCCGGAGGGCTAACGTTGCCTAGTGGCGCCGCCCTTTCCAGCCGATCTCGGGACGGAGCGCGAGCACGACCGGCAACGTGACGAGGTAGCCGACCATGAACAGCGTGGTGGCGGCGAGCGGCACGAGCCCCACCCGACCGCCGACGCGCCGCCGGATCACCGCCAGCCCGATCCCGTCGGCCCCCCCCTTGGCCGCCAGCGCCGCGAGCCCGGCCGGCGGCGCCACGACGAGCCCGGCCACCAGCAAAGCGTGAACAGCGAACGCGAGCGCGTACACGACCAGCACCCAGGGGTCGCCCAGGCCGCCCCGCGCCCAGCGGCGGCGCTGCTCGTAGGTCCCCCGAGGGCCGTCGACCGGGAGCGACCACACCACGGCGCGCGGGTCGACGGGGAACCGGACCTCCCAGCCGGCCGCCGCGACGGCCTGGATGAGCGCGAAGTCCTCGGTGACGGAGAACGGGAGGGCAGGGTACCCCCCGGTCGACTCGTACGCGGCCCGGGTGATGCCCATGTCGTTGCCCATCCCGGCCGCCGGCGCGCCCGACTCCGCGACGGCGCTCATCAGGCCGAGCAGCAGCTCCCAGTCGAGCGCCTGCACGCGGTCGAACCAGCGGTCGGGGCGGACGACGACGCGGGCCAGGCCGCACGCGATGCCCGTGTGGCGGTCGGGCTCGCTGAGCTGGCTCGCCAGCGCCCGCGCCCACGTCTCGACCGGCGCGCAGTCGGCGTCGGTGATCAGGATCATCGGGGCGTCCGTCGCCGCGATCGCCACGTGGAGCGCCTGCGCCTTGCCCCTCAGCGGCCCCTCGGGGTCGGGCACGCGGAGGTAGCGGACCGAGGGCTCGGTCGCCGCGACGGCCTGCACGATGGCGGCGGTCCCGTCGCTCGAGTGGTCGTCGGCGACGACGATCGTCAGCCTGTCGGCGGGGTAGTCCTGGGCGAGCACGGCCCGGAGGCACCGCTCGATGGTCGCCTCCTCGTCCCGAGCGGCGATCACGACGACGGCATCCGGGAGCTCGGCGTCGGGAAGGAGAGGCGGGGTCGGCTGGCGCCAGACCTGGACCGCCGCCGCGAGCACAAACACGACGTAGCCCCCGAAGACGAGGGCGAGGGCGACGGTCATGGAGCGGGCAGGGCGGGGAACCGCCAGCCGGCAGCGGCGAGGCGGGGCAGGGCGAGGTCGAGCGCGGCCGTCGCGCGCGGGGTCGGCGGGCCGTCGTGCAGGACGACGATCGAGCCGGGCCGCGCGAGCGTCAGCAGCTCGGTCGCGAGCCGCTTGGGGCTCCGGGAAGGTAGGAAGTCGCCGGGCATCGTGTCCCACAGCACCAGCCGCCGCGTGCGCGACCAGCGGAGCAGGCCCGGCGTCACGCGCCCGTACGGCGGACGGACGTCGCGGACGGGCCCGCCGGTCATCTCCGAGAGCACGCGCTCGGCGCGCGCCAGCCCCGCCGTCACGGCTCGCGGATGCCGCCACGCGCTGCGGTGGGCGTCGCCGTGGTTGCCGACCCGGTGGCCCGCCTCGAGGATCGCGGTCACCTGGTCGGGGTGGGCCTCGGCATTTGGGGCCGAGAGAAAAAACACGGCCCGGGCGTCGTGCCGCGCGAGCGTGTCGAGCCAGCGTGGCGTGCCCTCAGCGTCCGGCCCGTCGTCGACCGTCAGGTACAGCGCCGGGTGGCCCCCGACCCTCTCTGGCCCGTGCACCATCCCGCCGACGATGGGACCCAGCACGCGGGGCGCGAGGGAATCGCGCAAGCGGGTCGCCAGCGTGCCGAGGGCCCGGAGCCCCGTGCTCCCTGCGTCTGGCGTCACTGGTCCAGCTCGCGCCCTTTCCACTCGAAGCCGCCCAGCGGCCCCAGGATGCCGACCATCAGCGAGTGCGGCGAGTGCAAGAGCAGGTGGAGCGGGTACACCCAGAGCAGGCGGAGCCGGCCGAAGCGGCGCGCGGCCGGGGCCATCGCCGCCAGGTCGCCGAGCGCCTTCAGCCCCAGCCCCGCCAGCAAGGCGGGCACGAGCACGGGCCACACCCAGACGGCGAGGTACGCCGCCGTGATCAGAAAGTAGAACGCCCCGATCGTCAGGATCATCCGCTGGAGCGACGGCCGGTAGTTGAGGCTTTTTGAGGCCCACCGCTTGCGCTGGTGGACGAACGCCTTGACCGTGCGCACCGGCTCGGTCGTCACGACGGCGCCCGGGTCGGCGCAGAAGCGGATGTCGAGCGGCGTGGTGTACGCGATTTTCTGCATCAGCAGCTCGTCGTCGCCGCTGGTCACGTGGTCGATCCCCGAGAAGCCGCCCAGCGCTTGAAACGTCTCGCGCCGGTAGCCGACGTTCGCGCCGTTCGCGAGGTGGGGGCGGCCGCACCCGATGGCGCCGGCGCCGCACGCCATGACGCCGAAAAAGTCCATCGCCTGGAGCTTGACGAACAGCCCGTCGGTCGGCCGGACGGTGTAGGCGACCGGCCCGGAGACGAACGCGATCTCGGGGCCCTCGAACTGCGCCGCGAGCGCCCGGGGCCAGCCCGGGGGCACGATGCAGTCGGCGTCGGTCGTCAGGATGAGCTCGCCGCGCGCGTGCGCGACGGCCTTCTCGATCGCGGCCTTCTTGTGGGCCCGGTCCCGGCGGCGGTCCTCGGGGATGTGGATGAGCCGGAGCCGCCCGCCGCCCTCGGCCTCGTCCCAGTCGTCGGGGTGGAGCTCGTCGCCGGCGGGCGCGAGCGCGTGGCGCGCCGTCATCCGCTGGCGGACCACGTCCGCCGTGGCATCGGCGCTGTCGTCGTCGACGACGATGACCTCGAGCTTGCCCGCCGGGTAGTCCGTCGCCAGGATCGAGTCGACGCACGGGCCGATCGTGTCCTCCTCGTCGCGCGCGGCGACGACGACGGTGATGGTGGGGAGCGCGTCCTCCGCGAGCGGCGCCAGGGCGTCGGTGCGGGCGGCCTCCCGGGCGAACCCGCGCGCCCACATCCCAAGCTGCACGGCGTACGCGACGCCGAACGCCAGCAGGAGCGCGGCGAAGACGGTCGGGATCATGCCGACACCTCCGTCCGCGCGATCCGGTCCGCCGAGCGGCGGAGCCGGAGCTGGACCAGGAGCGGCGCGCCGACGATCGCGGGGAGCAGCAGGTTGATCGCGAACAGCGCCAGCGAGGCGTCGAGCGCGGCGGCGGGGGCGACGCCGTAGCTGCCCAGGAAAAACACGGCCGCGCCCTCGCGCACGCCAAGGTCGCCCAACGTCACCTGGGGGATGGCGCTCTTGGCGAAGAAGACCAGCGCCACGCCCGCCCACAGCCCCGCCACGGGTGCCTGCGGCGCGAGCGCGTGCGCGAGCAGCACGAACTGGCCCGAGAACACGACGTAGCGCAGCGCCGACAGCCCGAGCAGCGTCGCGCCCTCCTCTTGGGGGATCTGGCTAAACGCCGCGGCTGCGCGACGGACGGGTGCGAACGGCACGAGCGTCGAGACGACCGTCCGCGCCAGCGACGGGAACAGGATGAGCCCGACCAGCCCGCCCGTCGCCGCCAGCCCGACGGCGAGAACGGCCGACCACAGCGGCGACGGGGCGACCTCCGCGCGGAGGTACGGCCCGAGCGCGACGAGCCCGCCGACCAGGCACGCCGCGAGCGTCGCCATCCGCTCGCCGAACGTGAGCGCGGCCGAGGCGCCCGGCGGGATGTCGCGGAGGTAGACCGCCCGGCCCACGTAGTCGCCGATCCGGCCCGGCGTCAGCAGGCCGAGCGGGTACGAGCCGACGACGGCGCGGAGCACGTCGCGGTGGCGGACGTCCGGCGCCAGCCGCCGCACCAGCCGCCCCCAGCGGTACGCCTCCAGCCCGATGTTGACGGGCACGAGGGCAAGCGCCGCCAGCATCCAGCCCACGTTCGCGTGCGCGAGCGCCGTGGCGACCGCGCGCGGGTCCGCCAGCCACACCAGCGCGCCGACGGCCGCCAGCGCGAGCACGCCCTTGAGGGCGAACAACCAGCGGGGAGCTTGCGGAAGGGGCACGGGCGACCGGGGGGACGCGCCAATCTAGCCTGCCCCGTTCCACGTTCGCGGTTCAACGTTGGCGAAGCTCTGCTGGCGGGCCGACAGTACTGAGGTCTCCTCCACTCAGCGGGGCAGGGCCGTTGAGTGCTGGACGTGCCCCCCCTTACCTGTCATCCTGAGCAGAGCGAAGGATCTCAACGCCAGCGTGTCGAGCCCTCGGAACCGGATGTCTGGCCGGGAGGCCTCGCGCTGAGATCCTTCGCAGTCGCTCAGGATGACAAGTCTGGAGAGGACAGTGCTGGACCTTTCCTTGACCTCCCGCGAGAAGACGGCCGACTCGCTTCAGAGGGCGGGGTAGCCGCAGCCCACTCCCCCTACCGGAACAATGGCCGGGCGTCGCGGAGGTCGTAGGCGATCCGCAGCGTGGCGACCGTCACGCCACCGGGGCCGAGCCCGACGAGCCCGCCGACGACCACGCGCTCCTTGTCGAGGTTCACGATCCCCATGCCCAGCGCCAGCGACGGGCGGAGCGCGGCGCCGGTGTCGTCCAGGAACGAGCCCTCCTCGAACGAGATGCGCGTCGTGAACTGCTCGAACACGTTGTCGTAGGCGTTGCCGAGGTACCCCATCACCAACATGTCGAGCCCGTAGATGCCGAGCACGTCGATGATCGGGGCCCGGACGCCCGCGCCGACCGCGAGCACGTCGCGGCCCGCCAGCCGGTCCTGCCGGAAGGCCGTCGCCACGCGGCTGTCGAGCGTCGGGAGGTAGTAGAACGGGATCGGGTCGTCGACGCCGTCGCCGTCGGCGTCGCCGCTCCGCGTAAGGATGCCGACGCCGCGCAGGATGAACGTCGTCCGGCCCCGGATGGGGAGGTAGCCGATGGCCGAGGCCGAGTACCGCGCCAGCGTCAGCTTCGAGTCGTCGAGCGCCACGAACCGGCGGTGCTCGGCGGTCGCGAACGTCCCACGCCGAGGGTACGAGGGCCAGTCGCGCAAGTCGGTCGCCAGCTCGATCCCGACCGACGCCCCGTAGCGGTCCTGCCCCGCCGCCACGTCGACGGCCTCGCGCGACTTGGCGTCGAGCCCGGCCAGCGAGCCCGTGCCGGCGTCGGGGTTGACGCCCCCGGAGTAGTCGTAGAGCAGGCGGATGCCGGGCTGGACGTAGAGCGCCGTGTTGCCGAGCGGGTACATCCCCAGCCGCGCCTCGGCCTGCGCCGCGTCGTGGAACAGGTTGATCTCGCTCTCCGGGACCGTGTTCGGCCCGAGCCCGAAGTACCGCCGCCGCTCGGTCGTGGAGCCGCCGATGCTGAACAGCCCGTGGAGCGTCGAGTCGTAGGGGTCGTCGGTAAAGAAGGTGACGTTCGCGCCCTGGTAGCGCTGCTGGAGCCGGAGGTCGACCGTCATGTCGGTGCCGGTCCACCCCAGGTTCGTGATCCCGACGCCGCCCCCGATGCCGAAGCCGCGGTTCGAGGAGTACAGCGCCGAGGGCGCGATGCGGGGGCGGAAGCGGATGCCCGGGCTGCGGTCCTCGTCCTCGGTGTAGCCCGGCTCGGGCTGGAGCACGGCCG
This sequence comes from Rubrivirga halophila, assembly GCF_046845755.1. Classification (GTDB taxonomy): domain Bacteria; phylum Bacteroidota; class Rhodothermia; order Rhodothermales; family Rubricoccaceae; genus Rubrivirga. The sequence continues at coordinate 2,384,902 of NZ_CP177357.1, read as the reverse complement.
CCACGTCCGAGGCCTCGTCGAGCGCCTCGACCGCGTCGGCCTCGGTCGGCGTGTCGGTGGTGTCGGCGGGGACCGGCTGTTGGACGAAGAGCGCGAGGGCGAGAAGGACGATCACGGGCCGGGGAGAGGGGGAGGGGCGGAGTGTACGCGCCCGGTATCTTTTCGCTCCACGCCCCCCGCATCCATGACCGTCCTCGTCGTCGGTGGCGGCGGCCGCGAGCACGCGCTCGTCGCCGCCCTCGCCCGGAGCCCGCGCCGCCCCCGCCTGCTGTGCGCGCCCGGCAACCCCGGCACGGCCGACCACGCCGAAAACGTGGCCGTCGCCGCCGACGACCTCGACGGCCTGCTGGCCCTCGTCGCCGCCGAGGCCGTCGGCCTGGTCGTCGTTGGGCCCGAGGTGCCGCTCGTGGCCGGGCTGGCGGACCGGCTCGCCGAGGCCGGCGTGCCTGTCGTCGGGCCGACCAAGGCGGCGGCGCGGCTGGAGGGCTCGAAGGCCTTCGCAAAGGCCGCCATGGAGCGCTGGGGCGTACCCACCGCGCAGTCCCGCACCTTCGGGCTCGGCGCGCTCGACGAGGCGCGGGCGTACGTCGAGAACCACCCGCTCCCGGTCGTCCTCAAGGCGGACGGGCTGGCGGCGGGCAAGGGCGTCGTCGTCGCCGAGACGCGCGCCGATGCGCTCGACGCGCTCGCCGACATGCTCGAGGGCGGCGCCTTCGGGACGGCCGGGGCGACGGTGCTCGTGGAGGCGTTCCTGGCCGGCGAGGAGGCGTCGCTGTTCGTGCTCACCGACGGGACCGACTACGTGCTGCTCCCCGCGGCCCAGGACCACAAGCGCATCGGCGAGGGCGACACGGGCCCCAACACGGGCGGCATGGGCGCCTACGCGCCGGCTCCGGTCGTGACGCCCACCGTCCGGGCCCGCGCCGAGGCCGAGGTGGTCCGGCCCGTGCTCGATGGGATGCGCGCCGAGGGCCACCCCTACCAGGGCATCCTGTACGTCGGCCTGATGATCGACGACGGCGCGCCGTCGGTGGTCGAGTTCAACTGCCGCTTCGGCGACCCCGAAGCGCAGGTCCTGCTCCCCCTGCTGGCGTCCGACCCGCTCGACCTGTTCGAGGCGATCGCGACCGAGCGGCTGGCGGAGGCGACGGTCGACGTCGACGACCGCGCCGCGGCGTGCGTCGTGCTGGCCTCGGCCGGGTACCCGGGGACGTACGAGGCCGGCAAGACGATCTCGGGCCTCGACCGCGCGGACGAGCACGCGACGGTCTACCACGCCGGGACGGCGCGCTCGCCCGAGGGCAACGTCGTCACGGCCGGCGGCCGCGTGCTCGGCATCACCGGCGTGGGCGACACGCTCCAGGCCGCGCTCGACGCCGCCTACGCGGGCGCCGACGAGGTCGCCTTCGAGGGCAAGACGCTACGCCGCGACATCGGCCAGAAAGGGCTGGTGCGATGAGGGCCGGTGCGCTCGCGCTGGCGCTCGTCTTGGGCGCCTGCACCGGCCCGCCCGCGACGCCGGGCCAGCCGTTCCGCGACGCCCGCGCGCTCGCCGTCACGCCCGACGGCACGATCTGGGTGATCGAGGGCGCCGACGGGACCGTGCTCGCGATCCGGGACGGCGCCGTCGTCCAGCGGCTCGGCGGCGTCGGCACCGGGGACGACGCCTTTCTTGACCCCGTCGACCTCGACCCCACGAACGGCCAGGCCATCTACGTCGCCGACCGCGCCGCTGGGCTCGTCGCCCAGTACACCGCCGAGGGGCGGCGCGCCGGTACGCTCGTCGTCCCCGACCTCGACGGCGCGTCCGCCCGCCAGCCCGCCGGCGACTTCGGCCGCGAGGCCCCACGAGGCCAGCCCGTCGCGGTCGCCGCGGCGCCCGACGGTATCGTCTTCGTGATCGACGGTGGGCGCGGCCACGTCCTGCGCCTCAGCAGCGAGGGGACCGTCGAGCGCGTGCTCGGCGCAGGCACGCTCGCAGCCCCCATCGATCTCGCGCTCGCCGACGACGGCACGCTCTGGGTCGCCGACGCCGGGCGCGGCGGCGTCCAGCCCTTCGACGCCTTCGGGTCGCCCGGCGCCTTCGTCGAAGCGGGCGACTTGGGGCGGCTGGTGGGCGTGGCGACCGACCGCGCCGGTCTGCTGATCGTCGGCACCGACGCGGCGGTGCGCACGGTCGGGGGAGAGGTTGTCGCTCGGACAGAGGCGGGCGCCTCCGGCACGCTCCGGGGCGCGGTCGCGTGGCGAGGACAGACGCTGCTCCTCACCGCCACCGCCTTCGACGGGCCCGCCACCAGCGAGATGGGCCTGCTCGCGATCCCGCCGCGCTAGCAGGGGATGGGAGGCGCGGCGCTCGGCAGACCCCCGCTCGGACGCGCACACGCGGCGGACACCGTAGGGGCTGGCGTTGCGCGTCCAAGCTGTCCCCCCTGGCAAGGGGGACAGTCCCCGTGGCGTCGTGCCACACCAGCGGAGCCGCCCCACGGTGGACGCCAGTCTCAAATCCTACCGTCGCGCGGACGGGGGGACTGCCGAGCACCCCGCCCCCGGAGTGCGCCCAGAAGCCCTCGCGATCTGCCAAGGTGTCGACGCGATGCGCCCAGACGACATCGCGGTGCGTCCAGATGCCATCTCGGTACGCCCAGACGCCGTCTCGGTGCGTCCAAACGCGATCTCGATGCTCCTCGACGCCTGCGGCGGGCACCCAGAGCGCCCTTTCGCCGTCCCGTCCCACCCCAGAGTGACCCGCCCCGCGCCCCCGGCGGCGCTAGGTTGCCGCTCCCGCCCCGACGACGTCCCCGAGCACCGCGACCCCGCCACCCCGGCTTCCCCCCCGATGAGGGTCCTGCTCGTCCTCCTGCTCGTCGGCGCCGCCGCGCCCGCCGCCCAGGTCCGCCGCGACACGCTCGCGCTCGGGCCCGGCCAGCGGGCCGCGCTCTTGAGCGCCCGGCCGATCGTCGGGACCGAGACGGTCGCGCTCTTCCGCGACTCCGTGTTCGTCCCGCTCGCGCCGGCCGACTACACGCTCGACGGAACGGGGCGGCTGGAACTGGCGCCGTCCGACACCGTCCGCTACGTGGCCATCGCGTACCGCGCCGCGCCCGTCGTTGGGCCGGTCCGCGCCCAGATCCCGTCGGTCGACTCGCTGCGCGCGCTGTACGCGCCCGACACGACCGGGCGCCGCCGCGCGCCGCCGAGCACGCGCCCGCCGCCCGCCATCCGCACGTCCGGCTCCATCACGCGGGGCGTCGTGGCAGGGTCGAACCGCGACGTGTCGGTCACCTCCGCGCTCCGCCTGTCGCTCGAGGGCGAGGTCGCGCCCGGCGTCGCGCTCCGCGCCGCGCTCACCGACGAGGACACGCCAATCCTGCCCGAGGGGACGACGCGCCAGCTGTCCGACCTCGACCGCGTCTACGTCGAGGTCGACGGGCCGGGCGTCCGCGCGCGCCTGGGGGATGTCGACCTCGCGCTCCCCGGGACCGCCTTCGCGCCGCTCTCGCGCCAGGTGCAGGGGGCCGTCGTCGAGACCCGGATCCCGGCGGCCGGGGTCGTGCGTGGGGGGCGCGTGCTCGGCTCCGCGAGCGCCACGCGCGGCCGGTTCCGGAGCCAGGACCTCGCGCCCGCCGAGGGCGTGCAGGGCCCGTACCGGCTGGAGGGCGAGGCCGGGGAGGCATTCGTGATCGTCGTGCCCGGCAGCGAACGCGTGTTTTTGGACGGCCGCCTGCTGGCGAGGGGCGCCAGCGCCGACTACACCATCGACTACGGGACGGGCGAGGTCACCTTTACTCCGGCCCACCTGATCACCGCCGAGCGCCGGATCACCGTCGACTTCGAGTACTCCTCGGGCGGGTTTACCCAAACGCTTGTGGCCTCGGGCGTGGACCTAGAGTTGGGGAGGGGAGACCAGGCGCGCGGCTCGGTCGGCGTCCGGGTCTACCGCGAGGCCGACGCGATCGGCAGCGCGACGGACCTGGGCCTGGGCGACGCCGAGCTCGACCTGATCCGCGCCGCGGGCGACGCGCCCGTGCTCGTCCCCGGCGAGCAGCCCGTCCCGTTCGACGCCGAGAGCCCGTTCGTGCTCTACACCCGGCGCGACACGACCGAGGTCGGGCAGCCCGTCACCATCTTCGTCCCCGCCCGCCCCGGCGACGCCGAGGTCTTCCGCGTCCGATTCACCCGTGTCGGGGCCGGGCAGGGCGACTACCGCCGGGGCGGCGCCGCGCTCAACGGCATCCTGTACGAGTACGTCGGGCCCGGCCGGGGCGACTTCGTGCCCTTCCGGATCCTGCCGCGCCCCGCCAGCCGCACGCTCGTCGACGCGCGCGGTGCGGTCACGCTTGTCCCCGGCGTGCAGGCCTTCGGCGAGCTCGCGCGGTCCGTCGACGACGGCAACACGCTGTCCGACGTGGGCGACGGCGACGACGGCGCGGGCGCCTTCGAGACCGGGCTCCGTCTCGCGGCCGTCCCCCTCGGGGGCGGCGCGCTCACCGGCCAGCTCGCCCTGCGCCAGCGCGCCGACGACTTCCGTCCGCTCGACCGCGTTCGCGGCGTCGACTTCAACCGCCGCTGGAACCTCGCGCGCGGCGGGACGCCCTTCGGCAGCGCCCTCGACACGCTCGGCGAGTCGACGACGGAGGGCGTGCTGGCGTGGGCTCGCGAGGGCGTGACCGCCGAGGCGCAAGCGGGCCGGCTGGTGCTCGCGGACCTGACCTCGTCGCGCGCCGCCCTTGCGGCGACGATCGGCGACGAGCGGCGGTCGCTGGTGCTCGAAGGGGCGGCGACGGCGACCTCGGGCGACGGGCCCATCGCGAGCCAGATCGGGACGGGTGCGTTTCGCCGTGCCCAGACCGTCGGCGCGGTCACGCTCGGGGCCTTCCGCCCCAGCCTGGGATTCGAGCACGAGCGCCGGAGCCAGTCCGGCGTCTTCCCTCAGGACTCGCTGCTCTCGGCGTCGTATTCCTTTCTGGCCATCCGGCCGGGCTTGGGGGTCGCCTCCGGCGGGTCGGACGCGCAGGCCTTCGTCGAGCTGCGTCGCGAGTCGGAGCCCCTCGCCCTCGACGGCGGGGAGAGCTTCGCGGACGCCGCAACGGCGCTGACGGTCGAGGCCTCGGGCCGGGCCGTCGGTGGCACGTTCCAGACCGAGGGGCGCCTCGGCTACCGCCGCAAGCGCTACACCGACGCCTTCCGTGAGCAGGGGCGCTCGGACGCCGAGTCGGTCGCCTTGCGACTCGCCTCGCGCGGCTCCGTCGCCAGAGGCGCCCTCGATGGCCGGGTCGTCTACGACGCGCTGACGGAGCGTGCGCCGATCCTGCAGGAGACGTTCGTGCGCGTCGGGCAGGACCTGGGCGAGTACGTCTGGCGAGACGGCGAGGGGGAGCCCCGTGCGGGAGAGCCGGATGGCGTCGCCCAGCTCGACGAGTTCTTCCCCGAGACCACGCCGCTCGAAGGCACCTACCTCCGCACGTTCGTCCCCGGCACCGACCTCGTCCCGACCGTCGGCGTGGGCCTGGGACTCCGCATGGACGCCCGCCCCGGCCGCCTCACGACGGGCGACGGCCCGCTCGCGAGCGTCTTCCGCGCCGTGGCCTTGCGGACCGTCGTCGACGTGCGCGAGACGACGCGCGAGCGCGACGTGCTCCGCGTCCTCCTGCTCGACCCCGCCGTCCTGCAGCAGCCCGACCTCGACGCGGGGACGGTCGACGGCCGGTTCCGCGTCGATCAGGACGTGATTTTGTTTCCGGACCTCGCCGACCGGGGTGGGCGGCTCGCCCTCTCCCACGCTCAGTCGACGGCCCGCCTCGCAGCCGGGCTGGAGCGCCGCCTCGTTCAGACCGCCCGCGCCGAGGCGTTCGCCCCCCTCGCGCCGACGCTCGACGCTCGGCTCGCGGCCGTCGCCAGCCGCCGCCGCACGCTGAGCGAGGCGTTCGCCAGCCGAACGTTCGACATCGGGAGCGTTGGCGCCGAGGGCTCGGTTCGGTGGGCGCCGTCGCCGCGCGTCGAGGTGTCCGTCGCGCCCACGCTGTCGACCCGGACGGACGCGCTCGCGGGGCCGGGCCGCCCGACGGGCGCGTTCGTCGCCCGCGTCCCCTTGGAAGCCCGGTGGACGCGGTCGGGCCGGTTTACGGCCGCCGCGCGCGTCGAGGGGTCGAGCGTGTCGCTGCGCGGGGCCGAGGGCGGCGGGCTGTCGCTGTTCGAGCTCACCGACGGCCGCGGCCCCGGCCTCTCGGCCATCTGGGGCGTCGACGCGCAAATCGGCCTCACCGAGCGCGTGCGCGGCTCGCTCGTCTACGACGGCCGGGCGCCGGCCGGGAGCCGCGTCATCCAGACGGTCCGAGTCCAACTCTCGGCCGCCCTGTAGGCCCGCTCAGGACGACAGGCGGAGACGCCCGCCCGCCGGCACGGCGCGGCGGTCTCAGCAAGCGCTCCACCGACCGGTAACACTGTCGTAACAGGCACCGGCCATCTTCGCCGGCGGATGTCCGATTCCCACCCCGCGCCGCGGGCGGACCACTACCCCTCTTCTCCCGTGACTCTGCAACGAGCCTGGGTCCTGTGCGTGACGGCACTGGCCCTCTCGGCGACCTCCGCCTCTGCCCAGCCCACCGTCGACTGGAGCGGCCTGGCCTACGTCGACTACCGCTACCTGCTGGCCTCGGCCGACGCCGCCGCCGTCGGCGACAACTCGTTCGACTACCGCCGCATCTACCTCACCGCCGACGTGGCCCTCGACGACGCCTTCGACGCCCGCGTCCGGTTGGAAGCCACGACGCGCTCGACGACCGCGCAGGGCCGCCCGTCGCCGTTCGTGAAGGACGCCTGGGTCCGCTGGCGGTATGCCCCGGACGGCCACCGCGCCACGCTGGGCGTCCAGCCGCCGCCCGTCTTCGAGGTCGCCGAGACGGTCTGGGGCTACCGGAGCCTGGCCCAAACCCTGACCGACCGGACGCGCCTGCGCGAGTCCCGCGACTTCGGCCTGCGCGCCGACGGCCCGCTGGGCGGGTCCGGGCTGCGCTACTCGGCGATGGTCGCGAACGGGAACGGCGTCCAGCGCGAAGACGCCGGGGCCAACGGGAAGCGGGTCTACGGCCAGCTCGCGTACCTCCCCGACGGCTCCCCGCTCCGCGCCACGCTCGGCGCCGACTACACCGAGTCCGACCCCGACGACGGGACGCGGCAGGCCAGCACGCGCGCCTCGGCGTTTGTCGGCGCCGTCACCGAGCGCGCCCGGGGCGGCGTCGAGGTGGCCTACGTGGTCGAGGACCCCGAGGCGGCCGGGCTCGACACCGAGACCGGCGTCGGGGTCAGCGTGTTCGGGGCCGTCGCGCTCGCGCCCCGCACCCGGCTCGTCGCCCGCTACGACTTTGCCGAGGCCGCCGTCGCGCGGTCGGGGGTCGGCGAGCACTACGTTCTGGTGGCGCTCGCCCAGCGGCTCGCGCCGTCCGTCCAGCTCATGCCCAACGTCATCGTCGAGCGCCCCGAGGGCGGCGACGCCGAGGTGTTGGGCCGCGTCACCGTCGACATCCGCTTCTAACCCCCGCACCGATGAACTTCTTCAGCTTCCTCACGGGCTCGCGCCCGCCCCTCGTCGACCGCGCCCTCGAAGACCTCGGGGCCATGCTCGACACGGCCGACACCATGTTCGCCGCGGCCACCAACTGCCTGCTCGACAACGAGTCCCTCCACGTCGACCTCTCGGCCATGGACGAGACGATCAACGCGGGCGAGACCTCCGTTCGCCGGGCCGTCCTCGAGCACATGGTCTCCGACCCCAAGGTCGAGACCTCGTTCAGCCTGCTGCTCGTCTCGATCGTGCAGGACGCCGAGCGCTGCGGCGACCTCGCCAAGAACATCGCCAAGATCTCCGACCTCGCCGCGGCCCCCCGCATGGGGCGCCACGTCGACGCGCTCCGGCCGATCCGCGACCGCGTCCAGGCCACGTTCCCCCGCGTCCGCCGCTCGTTCGTCGTCGGCGACGCCGGCGTCGGCCGCGCCATCATGGAGGAGCACGACCAGACCAAAAAGGACGTCGCTGCCTTCCTCCAGGAGATCGCGAGCGCCGACGACGTGACCTCGAACGAGGCCGTCGTCCTGGCGGTCGGCGCCCGGATGATCGGGCGGACCTCGTCGCACTTGTCCAACATCGTCTCGGCCGTCGCCCTGCCGTTCGACCAGGTCCGCAACTCGCCCTCCTGGGGCTGAGCCGGTGCCCCGGGCCCTGAAGCCCTCGGACTCCCGACTCACCGACTCACCCACTCCCCATGCCCACATCTGACGACGCCCGCCCGGGCGCCCGGCCCGACCGCGACGAGCACCTCGACGCGCTGACCGGCCTCCCACCCATCGACCGCGACGACCTCGACGGCGACCCGGCCACGCCCGCCAAGCAGCCCCTGTGGGTCCGGCTGGTCCTGCTGGTCGCCATCATGAGCCTGTTCGTGCTCGCGCTCGAGCTCATGGGCGACGGCATCAAGGGGCTCGGCAAGGGCTCCTTCGACCTGGAAGGCCTGCTCGCCGACGCCACCGCCAGCCCGCTTCTCGGCCTCATCTTGGGCATCCTGGCCACCAGCCTGGTCCAGTCCTCCTCGACCACGACCTCGATCGTCGTCGGCCTCGTGGCGACCGGCACGCTCGGGGTGGCGAACGCGATCCCGGTCATCATGGGCGCCAACATCGGCACGACGGTGACCAACACGATCGTCTCGATGGGCCACATCACACGGCCCGACGAGTTCCGCCGCGCCATGGCCGGGGCGACCGTCCACGATTTTTTTAACTGGATCGCCGTCGCCATCCTGCTGCCCCTCGAGCTGTTCTTCGGCGTCATCTCGAAGCCGGCGATCGCCCTCGCGAACGCCATCCCGGGCGTCGACTCCGGCGGGATGGGCAAGACGCCCTTCGACCAGTTCGCCAAGTGGATCGGCGAGACGGTCCTGGCGGAGAACGCCTGGGTGACGGCGCTCGTCGGCATCGTCCTGCTGTTCACGGCGCTCCGCTACCTCGTGGTCGTGCTGAAGTCGCTCGTGCTCGGGCGGTCGGAGGGCGCGCTCGACAAGTACGTCTTCGGCAACCCGATGATGGCGATGCTCTTCGGGATGGTGCTCACGTTCCTGGTCCAGTCGTCGTCCGTCACGACGAGCCTGGTGATCCCGCTCGTCGGCGCCGGCGTGCTGAGCGTGCGCAAGGTCTTCCCGTACATGCTGGGCTCCAACGTCGGCACGACGGCGACGGGCCTGTTCGCGGCGGCCGTGGCCATCTCGGGCGGCGAGGAGGCCGCGCTCGCGGGCCTCACGATCGCGCTGTGCCACACGCTGTTCAATGTGTTCGGCATCCTGATCGTCTACCCGATCCCGTTCATCCGCGAGATCCCGATCCGGATGGCCGAGTTCGTCGGCGAGCTGGCGTTCAAGAACCGGCTCTACGCCATCGCCTACATCCTGGGCCTGTTCTACCTGCTCCCGCTCGCGCTGGAGTTCATCCTCTAGGCGACCGGCCCCCGGCCATCCGGGATCGGGGCGGCCCCCGGCTCCACCCGCCCCGCTGACGCGAGCCGTCGGCGGGGCGGCCTGCGTTCGGACCTGTCCCCGACGGCCGATCGCCGAGCCCCGATCGCTTAGAAGTTCGGCGCGATGCCGGCCTCGGCGCAGAACCGGTCGATCACGTCGACCGCCTCAACGGGGTCGTCCGTCAGGACAAAGAGGTCGGGGTCCTCGGGCGAGATGTAGCCGCCGTCCAGCAGCGTCTCTTGAATCCAGGTGATGAGCCCGGCCCAGTACGCCGTCCCCATCAGGACGACCGGGAAGCGGGCCGTCTTCTTGGTCTGGATCAGCGTCAGGCTCTCGAACAGCTCATCCATCGTCCCGAACCCGCCCGGCAGCACGATGTAGCCCTGGGCGTACTTGACGAACATCGTCTTGCGGACGAAGAAGAACTCGAAGGTCAGGTTGTGCGGCGCGTCGACGTAGGGGTTGACGTGCTGCTCGTGGGGGAGCGCGATGTTGAGCCCGACCGAGACCCCGCCCGCGCGGTGGGCCCCCTCGTTCGCCGCCTGCATGATGCCCGGCCCGCCGCCGGTGATGACGGCGTACCCCCGGTCGGCGAGCTCCTTCCCGACGGCGATGCCGAGCGCGTAGTACTCGTGGTCCTGGGGCGTCCGGGCCGAGCCGAAGACCGACACGCTCGGGCCCACCGAGCCCAGCCGCTCGAACCCCTCGACGAACTCGCTCATCACCCGGAAGATGCGCCACGTGTCCTTGATGCGCTCGTTCTGCCACCGCGCCATCTCGAGGGGCGACATCTGGCGGTCGGCCTCGAAGGGCGTCTCGGTGCGGGTGGTCTCGGGCATGGCGGCAGGGGATCGGGGACACAAAAAAGCGGCCCCCGACGCCGAAGCATCGGGGGCCGCGAAACTAGCGCCGCAGGGGCGCCGGCCTGTAGGTCCGCCTAGTTGTACTGCGACTGGACGTCCTGCCGGTACTGCGCGCTCGGGTAGATCGCGATCTCGACGCGACGGTTGAGCGGCGACTCGCCCGGGATGCCGGCGAGCGGCTCCATCTCACCGCGGCCGTAGGCGTCGAGGCTCGACGCGCGCACGCCCTGAGCGATCAGGAAGTCGGAGACCGCGCGGGCGCGACGCTCGGAGAGCGACTGGTTAAAGTCCGTCGGGCCGTCCGTGGAGGCGTGGCCGACGATGACCGCGTCGTGGTCGGAGTACGTCCGCAGGCTCGACGCGAGGTCGCGCAAGTCGGCCTGGACGCCGGAGCGCAGGGTCGCCTGCCCGAGGTCGAACAGCAAGTCGTTGTCGAAGCGGATGGCGATGCCGGCCGTCTCGCCGTCCTCGCCCGGGACGGGCGTGACGGTGGCGTTCTCGAGCTCGCGGTCGAGCTCCTCGGCCTGCTTGTCCATCTGGCGGCCGATGACGGCGCCGGCGGTGCCGCCGACGGCCGCGCCGATGATGGCGCCGCGGGCGGTCGAGCCGGTAGCCCGGCCGATGACGCCGCCGACGACGGCGCCGGCGCCGGCGCCGACGGCCGCGCCGCGGCCCATGTTGGAGCAGGCGGGGAGGGCGGTGAGGCCGAACACGAGCATCAGCCCGGCGGCCAGCGTGTAGCGAAGGGAGTAGAGGGACATGGGGGTGGTGGGGTGGGGGGAGGGGTCGGGAGAAGAGCCGACCCTGATACGGTGCCATCCGGCTTCCAAGTTCCGTGCCCGGTGCTCCAGACCGCCGAAAACGGCGCGGAGGGGGCGATGGGGCGGGCTCGGCGGTGGACGGCGCGGCGCCCAGGGTGGACACCCCGACAGAGCCGCTGTGAGCGGCCGCAAGGTCACGGAGGGACGAGATGAGGAGGGGAGGAGGGGAGGAAGTGAGGAGCAGGGCTCGCGATTACCACGCCGGGTCTGGCCCCACCGACGAGCCTCGTTATTCCTCCCCTGCGTCCTCTTCTCGTCCGGCCCTCTTCTCCTCTTCTCTCGTCCAAGAGGCCGCCCAGCGGGATCGCCGACGCCCGCCCCCCGTAGCTTCCCGCCCCCTCTCCAGCACGCCCGACATGAAGCTCATCGTCCCCATGGCCGGCCGCGGCACGCGGCTCCGCCCTCACACGCACGTCACCCCCAAGCCGCTCCTGCCCGTCGTCGGCCGCACGATGGTCGAGCGCATCGTCGAGACGTTCGCGACGGCCATCGGCGACTTCGAGGAGGCCGTCTTCATCCTGGGCCCCGACTTCGGCGACGACGTCCGCGAGCAGCTCACGGAGATCTGCAGCCGGTTCGGGATCGAGGCCTCGTTCGGCGTCCAGGCCACGGCGCTCGGCACGGCCCACGCCATTGCCCAGGCCGGCGACAAGCTCGACGGCGAGTGCGTCCTCGTCTTCGCCGACACCCTGTTTACGATGGACGCCGCGCCCGACCTCGACGCGGACGCCGTCGTCTGGGTGATGGAGGTCGAGGACCCCTCGCGGTTCGGCGTCGTCGTCAAGGACGGCGCGCGGATCACAGACTTCGTCGAGAAGCCCGACACGCCGATCTCGAACGAGGCCATCGTCGGGATCTACTACGTCAAGGAGGGCCAGCGGCTCGGGCGCGAGATCCAGTACCTCATGGACAACGACGTGACGGGCAAGGGCGACGAGTTCCAGCTCACCGACGCGCTCGACCGGATGCTCAAGGACGGCGCGACGTTCAAGACGGCGAAGGTCACCGAGTGGCTCGACTGCGGGACCATCCCGGCCATCAAGGAGACGTCCCAGATCGTGCTCGGCCACGACGGCGAGTCGCGGACCGAGGGGACGGTCGAGAACAGCCGCATCATCGAGCCGGTCTTTATCGGCCCCGGCGCCGTCGTCAAGGACTCCGTCGTCGGCCCGTTCGCGGCCGTCCACGGGGGCGCGACGATCACCGAGTCGGCCGTCCGCAACACGATCGTGTTCGGCGACGCGACGATCGAGGGCTCGGCGCTCGACGGGTCGATGGTCGGCCACTCGGCCGACGTCCGCGGCTTCGCGGGGACGCTCAACATCGGCGACCACGCGACGGTCGGGCCGGAGGCCTAGCCCATCGGTTTCGGCCTGACTTCGCCTGCCACGCGGAAGCCCGCCCGCCGCTCGCGCGTTGAGCCCGCGATGCCCGACGACCCGACGCCCGCCGTCCTCCTCCACCCGCCCGACGCCGACGCCCGGCTCGGCTTCGACACCGTCCGCGACCGCCTCGTGGGGCTGGCGCGGACGCCGTACGGGCAGGACCGCCTGCGCACGCTGGCGCCCTCCGCCGACGCGTCGCTCGTGCGGGGCCGGCTGGCGCGGGGCGCCGAGATGGCCGACCTCGTCCGCGCGGGCGAGGCGCCGCCGATGCGCGAGATCGACCGGCTCGAGACCGTGCTGAAGCGCGTGCAGCCCAAGGAGTCGGCGGTCGACGGCGACGCCCTGCTGGCGGTCGCGCGTGTGCTGGAGACGGGGCGCCAACTCCACGACCACCTCCACCGCCGCCGCGAGCCGGCGCCGGGCCTGTACGAGATCGCGATGCGGATCGTGGTCCTCAAGGAGCTGGAGCAGCGGATCGGCCGGACGATCGGCGACGACGGCCGCGTCCGCGACGACGCCAGCCCCGAACTGCTCCGCCTGTCGCGCGAGCTCGCGAGCCGTCAGGGGCGCCTGCGGTCGACCGTCCTGGCGGCGCTGCGCGAGGCCGCCTCGAAGGGCTACGCGACCGAGGACCAGCCGACGATCCGGGGCGGCCGCGCCGTGATCCCGGTCCGCGCCGAGGCCAAGCGCAAGGTCGAGGGGTTCGTCCACGACGTGTCGTCGACGGGCCAGACGGTCTACATCGAGCCCGCGTCGGTCCTCGACCTCAACAACGAGATCCGCGAGCTGGAGCTGGAGCGCGGGAGGGAGATCCAGCGCGTGCTCCAACTCGTGAGCGGCCACGTCCGCCACCACCGCCGCGACATCGAGCGGACACTCGTGGCCATCGGCCACCTCGACGCGCTCGCGGCCGTGGGCCGGCTGGCGGCCGACCTCGACGCACTCGCCCCCGAGGTGGGGGAGGGCGGCCCGCTCGTGCTCATCAAGGCCCGGCACCCCGTCTTGCAACTGAGGGTGTCGGAGGCGGCCCAGCTGCCCGAGGCCGAGCGGCCGCGCGGGATCCCTGCAGAGGTCGTCCCACTCGACCTCACGCTCGGCGACGACGCGTGGACGCTCGTCATCACCGGGCCGAACGCGGGCGGCAAGTCGGTCGCGATGAAGACCGTCGGGCTGCTGTCGCTGATGGCCTCGCACGGGCTCCCCGTCCCCGCCGACCCCGGCACGCGCATCCCGCTCGTCACCGGCCTGTTCGTCGACCTCGGTGACCAGCAGTCGATTCAGGACGACCTGTCGACGTTCACGAGCCACCTGACGAACGTCCAGCGGATGCTGGAGGTCGCCGACGACCGCTCGCTGTGCCTGATCGACGAGGCGGGCACCGGCACGGACCCGGCCGAGGGCGGAGCGCTCGCGGAGGCCGTGCTGAGCCGGCTCACCAAGCGCCGCGCGATGACGGTCGTGACGACCCACATCGGGGCGCTCAAGGCGTTCGCGCACGACACCGACGGCGTCGCGAACGGCTCGATGGAGTTCGACCGCGCCGAGCTCGCGCCGACGTACCGCTTCCGCGCGGGCATCCCGGGCTCGTCGTACGCCTTCGAGATCGCCGACCGCGTCGGGCTCGACCGCCCCGTCGTCCGCGACGCCCGCTCGCTCGTGGGCGAGGGCAAGAGCACACTCGAGGACCTGATCGCCGAGTTCGAGGCGCGGACGACCGAGGCCGCGCGCCGCCAGGCCGAAGCCGAGGCCAAGCTGGCGGAGGCGCAGCGCATCCAAGCCGACTACGAGCAGCGCCTCGACCGCCTGCGCGCGGATGCCGAGAACCGCCGGGCCCAGGCGCTCGCGGAGGCCGACCGGATCCTGGCCGACGCGAACGCCGCCGTCGAGAACACCGTCCGCGAGATCAAGGAGGCCAAGGCCGAGCGCGAGGCGACCGTCGAGGCGCGCGAAAAGCTGGACCAGGCCCGCGCCGTCGTCCGAAAGCGGAAGGCCAAGGTCGAGCGCAAGGTGTCGGGCCGCGCCCGCCGCCAGCAGGCCGACGCGGCCGACGCGGGCCCGATCGCCGTTGGCGACCACGTCCGGCTCGACGCCGACGGGCCGGTCGGGGAGGTGCTGGCGCTGGAGTCCGGCGAGGCGCTGCTCGCGCTCGGCGCGCTGCAGAGCCGGGTCGACGCGAAACGGCTGACGAAGGTGGGCGGGCCGATGAAGCCGGGCAAGACGTTCACGCGGACGCCCGGCAAGGCGCGGCGCGGCGAGACGCGCTCGGCGGCCGTGTCGACGGCCTCGACGCGGATCGACCTGCGCGGGCAGCGCGTCGAGGACGCGCTCTCCATGGTGCAGCGGTTCGTCGACGACGCGCTCGTCGGGGGCATCCCGTCGGTCGAGATCCTGCACGGCAAGGGGACCGGCGCGCTCCGTGCGGCCATCCACCGCCAGCTCGGG
Organism: Rubrivirga halophila; assembly: GCF_046845755.1. Classification (GTDB taxonomy): domain Bacteria; phylum Bacteroidota; class Rhodothermia; order Rhodothermales; family Rubricoccaceae; genus Rubrivirga. The sequence goes on along the minus strand of NZ_CP177357.1, from coordinate 2,369,888 downwards.
CAGCGCCACGACTTGGCCGGGTTCGCGGCGGCGCCCTTCGACCGGGGCGGCGACGGCGTCACCATCGTCGACCTCACCTAAGGTGACCACTCCAGAGGGCAGCGTGTCCGCTCGCCGCGTCGGAGCGCCGGGCGCGAACGGCCCGGGCCCGTCCGTTGCCGTAACCGGACGCCACGGCCTACCTTTTGTACGTCCGCGTCCGGTCCCCAGTCTCCCCATGCGCTTCGCTCCGCCGGCCGCTCGTACCGCCGCGCTCCTCCTCGTCGTCCTGCTCGCCGGGAGCACTCCCGCCCAGGACGACGCGCTCAGCCGCGTGGCCGACGGGCTCGAAGCTGCGGACCCCGATGCTGTGCTGGCGGACGCCCCCGACCGCGTCGAGATCGTGCTGTTCGGCCAGGGCGGGATGTTCCGCCGCGCCCAGGCGACGCACGTGCTCCGCGACTTTTTCCGCCGCTACCCGCCCGTCCGCGTCGCCTTCTCGGAGCCCTCCTCCGGCGACGATGGGCAGTCCGCGACCGGCCGCTACTGGCCCCGCGCCGGGGGCGACGCCCTCAACGTCCGTGTCGTCCACCGGCTCGACGGCGACGATCTCGAGCTGGCGTCCATCCGCATCGATCAGCGCCCGGTTGTCCGCACCAGCGGCCGATAGGGGAGCGGCCCCGGCTGGCCTCGCGCCCGCCGCCTCGCACGCTCGATGCCCCACTCGCGGACGCCGCCGGAGCCGGTCGGCCCGCCTCGCCCCCCGGCCGGGCTAGCTTCTCGCGTGCCCCGTCCGTCCCCGCTGGTCCGCTTCCGCTCGGCGCCCCGACGGGCCCGGGTGTTCTGGCTTGTGACCGCGAGCCTGTCCGCGCTGTGCCTGGCGACCCTGGGCGTCGGCGCGTGGCGGGCGGCGACGGTGGGGCCAGAGGACGTCGAGCGGGCGCGCGAGGCGACGGCGACGCACGTCCGAGGAGAGCTGGAGGCCCTGGTCGCCCGGATGCGCCGCGACGCCGAGGCGATCGCCGCGATGCCCGAGGTCCGCGCCGCGCTCGCGGCCGACACGACGGTCGACGCCCGTGCGCTCGCGGCCCTCGGGGGGCGCCGGCAGGGGGCGCGCCAGTCGGTCGAGGTCGTCGCGCCCGGCGGCGCGATCGTGGCCTGGGACGGGCCCGACGTGCCGCGCGTGGTCGATCCGCCTCCGGACACGCTGCGCACGCAGACCATCCGCGACGACGCCAACCGGAGCGCGCTCGCGGTCTGGGTGCCGGTGGCGCAAGGTGGGCGCGTGATCGGGGCGGTTCGCGTGGCCCAGGTCGTCCAGGCGGCCGTCCCCGTGCGGAACCGCTACCTCCAGGACTACGACGTGGCCGACGCGTGGCGCCCGACGCCCGTCCCGTTCACGATCCGGTTCCCCGCCGCCGGCCCGGGCACCACGCTCGTCGGCCCCGACGGGACCGCCCTGGCGCGCGTCGACGTCGGCGTGCCGAGCGTGCCCGCGCTGGCGGCGGAGCGCCAGGAGGCCGCCCGGTCGCTGGCGGCCGTGTGGGCCGTCCTGCTGCTGGCGTGGCTCGTCGCCGGGCTGGGCGCGTTGTTGGCCCGCGCCGTTCGCGCCGCCCGGCTCACGGGGCGGTGGCGACCGGCCGTCGGGGCGCTCGCGGCGTTCGTCGGCGGGCTCGCCGCGACGCGCTGGGGCCTCCTCGCGCTCGACGTGCCGGTCCGCTGGCTCGACGAGGGCCGCCGCCCCGCCGCCCTCTTCGACCCCGCCCTGCTCGCCTCCGACTTCGGCTGGGGCGCCCTGCGCTCGCCGGGCGACCTCGCCGTCTCGGCCGCGGTCCTGCTCGTCGCTGCGGGGACCGCGTTCGCCGTGGCGCTCCGCACGCCGCGGCACCCACGGTCGCCGGCGGGCCATGCGCTCGGGCTGGCGGGCGTCGCCGCCGTCGCCTTCGGCGCCGTGTGGCTGGCGGGGCGGTGGGTCCACCACGCCGTGCTCGACGCGACGATCCCCTACGCCGACCAAGCCGGGCCGCTGCTGAGCGGTCCGATGGCCGCCGTGCTCGCCGGCCTGCTGGCGGTCCTGGCGGCCGCGCTGCTGACGGTCGGTGCGGCCGTCCTCGTCGTCCACCGGCGCGGGCCATGGGTGGGCGTCGCCGCGCTCGCGGGGGCGGGTGTGGCGGGGGCGCTGGGCGGGGCGCCGATCGTGCCGGCCCTCGTGCTCGCCGGGCTCGGCGCGCTGCTGGCGGTCGCCCTGTTCGACCACCCCTCGCGGTGGGCGCTGCCGCTCACGTTCCGGGGGACGCTGCTCGCCTCGGGCGTGCTCGCGCTCGTCCTGTTCGCGGCGATGCAGGAGCCCCTGCGCGAGCGGACCGCGCTCTTGCTTGCCGACGCGGCCTTCGCTTTTTCCGACAACCGCGACGATCGCGTGACGGCCGCCATCGACCAGGTCTTCGACGAGGCCCGCGCCGACGATGCGCTCGGGCCGGTCCTGCTCGACGCGCTCGCCGCCGTCGACTCGACGCGCCAGTCCAGCCCCGCCGCCGCCGACTCGTCGCGGCGTGCCGTCGACGCCCTCGCGGCCGGGCTCGTGTCGAGCTCGCTGCTCGGCTCGCTCGCGGACGTGGCGACGGAACTGCGAATTGTCGCGACGAGCGGCGACACGCTGGGGAGCTACGTCGAGCGCGGCGCGCAGACGACGGACGACGTGCTGGGCTACTCGGCCGTCCGGGCCGCGTACGCCGCCCGCGACGGCCGCCCGCGCGCGCTCCGCGTCCGCGCCCCGGTCGCTGAGCGGCGCGGCCTGCGCCGGACCGCCGCCGTCGGCCCGCTCCTCGACGGCGAGGAGACGGTCGCCTGGCTGTACCTCCGCGTCACCCCCCGGACCTCGCGCTTCCCGACTGAGACGCCGTTCCCCCGCGTGCTCGCGCCGACGGGCCTGTTCGGGCTCGACGACGAGGCGCTTGGCTACGCCGAGTACGACGACGGCGTGCTCGTCCGCCAGCGCGGCGCGGCCCCGCTCCGCCTCGACTCGACGGTCTACGCGGCGCTCGAAGACCGGGCGCGGTCGTACCGCCGGCCCGAGACGCTCGACGGCCGCCCCACGCTGGCGTACTACGAACGCCTGGGCGACGACGCGCGCGACGTGGTCTCGGTGCGCGCGCCGGCCGGCGACCGGCTCGACGCCCTCTTTGTGCTGCTCCGCCTGAGCCTGGCCGGGCTCGTGCTCGGCGCCGTCGTCGTCGTCGTCGGGCTGTACCTCCGGCGCCGGGCCGGGCTGTGGCCCGTCGCCCGGACGCGCTTCCGCGACAAGGTTCTGAACCGGTTCCTGATCGTCGGGCTCGCGAGCGTCGCGCTGACGGGCGTCGTCGGGCAGTCGGTGATCGTGGAGCAGAACCGCGAGGCCGTCCGCGACGCGCTCCGCCAGCGGCTGTCGCGCGCCGCCGCCGTCTACGCGGCCGAGCCCGACGCGCCGGGCCCGCGCCTGGACGCCGTGGCCGCCGCGCTCGGCGTCGACGTGCACCTCTACCAGGGCGCCTTGCTGGAGGCCACGAGCCGGCGCCAGCTCGTCCGCCAGCGGCTCATCGAGCCGCGCCTGCCCGGCGAGGTCTACGGCGCGCTCTACCTCGACGACCAGCCGTTCGCCTTTTCCGACGACCGCATCGGCACGTTCGCGTACACGACGGGCTACCTCGCCATCCCCGACTCGGCCGGCCGGCCCGCCGCCGCGCTCGCGATCCCGACGCTGTCCGAGCAGGCGGGCATCGAGGCCGGGCGCTCGCGCTACGTGGCGTACCTCTTCGGCGGGCTGCTGGCGCTGATGGCCGCGATCCTGGTCGTGGCCGTGCTGCTGGCGGGCCAGCTCACGCGGCCGTTCGGACGCCTGCGCGAGGGCCTCCGCGCCGTCGGTGCGGGCGAGGCCGACGACCCCATCCCGGTCGAGACGCGCGACGAGGTCGGCGAGCTCGTCGAGACGTTCAACGCGATGCAGGCAGCGCTGGCCGAGAGCCGTCGGCGGCTCGCAGAGCAGGAGCGCGAGATGGCCTGGAGCACCATGGCGAGGCAGGTCGCGCACGAGATCAAGAACCCGCTGATGCCGATGAAGCTGTCGGTGCAGCACCTCCAGCGGACGTTCTCGGCGCCCGACGAGGCCGCGCCGCCGGAGGAGGTCCGGTTTGCGGGCCAGTTCGAGCGGACGACGGGGATGCTGATCGACCAGATCGAGACGCTCGACCGGATCGCGTCGGACTTTTCGCGCTTTGCCCGGATGCCCAACCGGGCGCCCGAGTCGTTCGACCTCTCCGAGGTGGCCGAGGAGGCCGCGGCCCTGTTCGAGGGCCCGCTCGCCGAGACCCCGCGCGCCACGCTCGCCGTCGAGCTCTCGGCCGCGCCGCTACCCATCCTGGCTGACCGCGACGAGCTGCGCCGCGTGCTCGTCAACCTGCTGACGAACGCGCTCCAGGCCATCCCGGACCGCGCCGCGCCGGGCCGGATCGTTCTGGCGACCGTCGAGGAAGACGGCACCGCCGTGGCCCGCGTCACCGACGACGGCACCGGCATCGACGACGACGTGCGCGACCACGTGTTCGAGCCCAGCTTCTCGACGAAGACGAGCGGGATGGGGCTGGGGCTGGCGATCTCCAAGCGGGCCGTCGAGGCCTCGGCCGGCGCCATCACGTTCGAGACGAGCGCCGCCGGGACGACGTTCACCGTCCGCCTCCCGCTGGCGCCCGACGGGGAGATCCCGAGCGAGGCACGAGGGATGAGAAACGAGGAATGAGGGATCTGGATTGCAGCGCCAAGCCCACACTCGGCTCGCTAGCGCCTCTCGGAACGTCCCCTCTCCCTTCGGGAGAGGGACAACCGGGAGGTCGGCGCAGCCAGGGTGAGGGTGTAGACCGGCCGAGAGCCCACCCGCTGGCACGGGTCCAATCGCAAGCCAGTCTCTGCTTGCTCATAGCCTTGCTCGCGCTCGCCGCCTGCGCCACCCCGCCGCCGACCGACGCGGCCCTGCTCGCGCCCGCCCTCCCGACCGTCGCCGCCGAGCCCGGCCCGACGACGGGCACCATCGCCTTCGAGGACTCCGTCCACGCGCTCGCCGTCTTCGTCCGCTTCCCCGACGACACCGCGGATGCGGCTGAGTGGCCGATTCGCGAGGCCGACGGCGCCGAACGCGTGCCGGACTGGGGCGAGACGCTCCTTGTGGCCGACGCCGACGCGGTCGGGCGACTCCCCCGCAGCGACGGATCGCTGTCGGCCTACTTCTGGTGGCAGTCGCGGGGTGGGCCCGCCGGGCCGCACGTGCTGAGCGGCGAGGTGTGGCCCCGCGTCGACGGCCGCCCGGCCACGTTCGTCCCCTCGAAGTCCTCGACCGGCTATCGGGGTGGGGGCGCCAGCGGCTACGGCTGGCTCGTCGCCGAGCTGTTCGACACCCTCGTCGCCGATCCGGCCTTCGACATCACTCGCTTTGACGCGAACCGCGACGGCGAGCTCGACCACCTGATGCTGATCGTCCGCCGCGACCCCGGCGTCCGCGTGATGGGTGGCGTCGCAAATCTCTCGGGCGTCGACAGCCGTGCGGCGCGGACGTACGGCCGGCCGGCGGCCGCGCTCGCGTTCCAGCGCGGTGGGACGACGATCACCGTCGACCTCGGGACGCGCGGGTCGGGCGCCATCAGCTGGGTCGGCGGCGAGTACGCGCTGGGCACGCTCGGGCACGAGTACGGGCACATCCTGTTCGACATCGGGCACACGCCGATGATCACGCCGCCCGCGTTCCGCTCGGCCGTCAGCAACGACGTGCCGGCCGACGTCCCGGAGGCCACGGGCGCGTTCGCCTGCCAGTACAACCGGATGTGCGGCGGCGGCGCCAGCAACGGCGTGCCCTACGAGTCGTCGACCTACGACGGCACGCCGACGCTGGGGGGCTACGAACTGCGCCGCCAGGGCTGGGCGAATCGCATTGTGCTCGACGCCAGCCGGGACACCGCGGGCGTGCGCCTCCGGCCGCTCTACGGCACCGGTGACGTCGCGGTCGTCGGGCTCGCGCCGGGCTCGGGCGCCGATACGCTCAGTCTCGAGGTCCGCCGCCGCGACAACCCGTTCGACGCGCGGGCGCCGCTCGACCTGGGCGACCCGTACTACGGCCTCGTCTACCGCGACCTGCCTGCGGAGGGCCTGTTGGCGACGCTGACCTGGGGCGAGCCGTCCGGCCCGTGGGGCGCGTACCTGTTCGACTGGATGCCGCCCTCGAACGCGCTCGCGCCCGGCGGCAGCCGGTGCGACGGCACCTCGCCGGGCTGCACGCCGCCCTACGGCGCGCGGGCCGGCGACATGTGGGGACGGGGCGCGAGTCAGATCACACCCTGGACGCGTCCCAACGTCAGCGGCTACACACTCTACCCACAAGGCACGGCGCCCAACTGGTTCGGCATCACGCAGATCCGCGACCACGCCGACGGCTCGATGTCGTTCGACCTCGTCGCCGACGTGCGCCGCCAGCCGGTCGTCGAGATCGCCGTCGATTCGTGGATGGGGGCCGAGACCTCGGGGACGACGTTCCGCCAGCCGGTCCGCGTTGCGGCCGGGGCTACGCTCACCGTCTGGCAAGGGGCGACGGTGACGTTCGCGGGCGGGCTCGACGTGGCGCCGGGCGGGCGGTGCGTCTGCGAGCCCGGGGCGACCTGCGTGCGGTAGGGTCGGTCGTCGGTCGTCGGCGAGGAAGCCCACTGCATTCCGATCACCGACCACCGCGTACTGACGGCCTCAAGCCACCGGCTCGCGGAGGTACTCCAGCGTCCCCACCTCGGCGTCGAGGCGGGCGCGCAGGCCGATGGGGAGGGTGTACACCGGCGAGACGTGGCCGATCGGCGCGCCGAGGACCGACGGGCAGTCGTACTGCGCGAGGTGGCGCCGGATGGTCTCCTCGGCCGTCCACGCGCTCCCGCCGGAGCCGCACGACGAGCACTGACCGAACGCGATGCCCGCCGGCTCGCGCAGCGCCTCCGCCAGCTGGAGCTGGACCAGCATCCGGTCGATCCGGTACGCGTCCTCGCCGACCTCCTCGAAAAAGACGATGTGGTCGTCGAAGTCGGGCAGGAAGCCGGTCCCCGCCAGCGCCGAGAGCACGGTCAGGTTGCCGCCGACGACCGGCCCCTCGGCGATTCCCGGCCGGACGGTCTGGGTGCGGTCCCGGTTGCTCCGGGTCTCGGGCCCCAAGCGCGGCGGCTCGCCCTCGACGAGCGTCCGGACAAAGCTCTCCGACGTGAGCCCTTGCCACGTCGAGACGCCGACGGGCCCGTGGAAGGTGACCAGCCCGGTCCGCGCGTAAATGGCGACCAGGAGCGAGGTGATGTCGGAGTAGCCGACGATGGGCTTGGGGTGGGCCGCGATCGCGTCGTAGTTGAGGAGCGGCAGGATCCGGGCGGCGCCCCACCCGCCGCGCACGCCGACGACGGCGTCGACCTCAGGGTCGGTCACCATCGCCATGAAGTCGCGGGCGCGAGCGGCGTCGGTGCCGGCCAAAAAACCGTTCCGGCTGAGCACGGCGCGGCCGACGCGGACGCGGAAGCCGAGCCCCTCGAGCGCGGCGACCGACTCGTCGAGCTGGTCGGGCCCCCGGAGCACGCCCGCTGGCGCCACGAGCCCGACGACGCCGCCCTCGGGCAGACGCGGCGGCACGATCACCGGCCGCTCGGCGGCGATCCGCTGGATCTGGCCCGCTCTCGGCGCGGCCATGATCTCGGCGCCCTCGGTCGGCAGCGCGGCGACGGGCGGGGCGGGCGAGCCGGGGACGGGCGGCGTGGGCCGGGCGCCGATGCCGACGCTCCACGGGCCGAGCCCGGTGCCGCACCCGGCGAGAGGGGCGCCGGCGGCCACCAGGCCGAGCGCGCGCAGAACGTCGCGGCGGGAGCGGGAGGGGGGCATCGGGGGGACGCGGTGTAGGCGGAACGTACGGCGTGCGGCAGAGCCGCTTTGCCGTAGAGCGCGCAGGATTTCAGGAACGCCGGCCGGGGCGCTGCCGCGCGGGGGCACGCGCCCGATTGCACGCCCGCGTGCCGGGCCTCCGGCGCCCGGGCCCCCGCTACCTTTCCGGCGTCTCCCCCCGACGCCCGTGTCTCGCATCATCCACGCCGGCGACACGCCGGCCAAGCGCCGCCGCGCCCACACCCGCGCCGCCGCCGAGTCCATCCGCCGGCTCGCCGAGCGGCCCAGCCTGGCGACCGCCACCTTCGACGCCGAGGCGCGCGACCTGGTCGCCTACCTCGCCTTCCACCTCCGCGGCATCGGCAAGACGATCGAGGACGCCGCCCAGTCGTGGGACGACCGCAACTACTGGCGCAAGTCCGAGAAGCTGCGCGCCGACTACCGCTGGGCCCCGCAGGCGGCCGAGCGGATCGAGGCGCTCGCGGTCGCCGACGACTGGGAGCCGGTCGTGCAAGAGCTGCTGGCGCTGATCCCTCGGTTTGCGGACGTCACGATCGCCAAGATGACGCGGGACGCCGACCACTGGGTGGGGGCGTACCGTGCGCTCGTCCGGCGCCACGCGACGTGAGCGCGCTCCGCACCCGGACGGAAGGCGGCCGGACGCTCGTTCACGACCCGGTCCGCCGCCGCTGGGTGGCGCTCACGCCCGAGGAGGGCGTCCGCCAGCACCTCCTCGCCGACCTGCTGGCGCTGGGGTACCCCGTCGGCCTGCTCGCCGTCGAGAAGGGGTTGGTGTACGCGGGGTCGTCGTGGCGGGCGGACGTGGTGGCGTACGGCCGCGACCAGCGCCCGGCGCTGCTCGCGGAGTGCAAGGCGCCCGGCGTGCCCATCGACCAGTCGACGTTCGACCAGCTCGCGCGGTACAACGCCGTGCTCGACGCGCCGACGCTCGTCGTCGACAACGGCGCGGCGCGGTACTGCTGCGTCCGCGGCGAGGCGGGCTGGCGGTTCGTCGACGCGATCCCGGCGTTCGGGGCCGAGCTCTGACTCAGCGCGCCCCCCGCTCGCGCCAGAACGCGGCGACGCCGTCCCGAAACAGCGTCGCGCCACCCTGCGACGGGTGCCGCACATAGATCGGCTCGGCGCCGACGGCCTGCAGCGCGCCCTCGGCCTTGCGCCCGACCGCCAGCACGGCCTCGGGCGCCAACACCCCGAGCACGTCCGCCAGCAGCCCGTGCCAGCGCCGCACCTCCCTCGCGCCCGGCGTGCGGATCGTCAACGGCTCGTCCGCGCGGTGCGGGTGGAACGGGACGGCGTTCCACGTCCAGAACCGGCCCCAGTGGGGGAGCATCGCGCCCCAGTAGATCCCGCCGCTCATCTCTCGGACGGGCTCGCCGGACTGCGCGAACCGCGCCGACGACGGGCGCCCGTCGACCGGGAAGTCGGGGTCGAGCAGCTGGCGCTCGTTGGTGAACGGGATCCCCGAGAACCGGCACCCCCACGGCCCGGGCGCCTCGGCCACGACGAGCACGTCGGGCCGCCCGCCCGGCGCGGCGCCCGCGACGGCTTGGACGGCCGCTTCCAGGTTCGCGCGGCGCACCGCTGGCGCGTCCGGCGCGTCGTGGGTGTCCGAGTCGCGGTACGGGTTGAACAGCCGGTCGCCGGCGGGCTCGTCGTAGAGCTGGGCGCGGAAGAGGTCGGAGAGCGGCTGGCGCCAGTCGGACATGGGGTAGGGGAGAGGCGAGCGTGGCAACCTCGGATCGCCCGCGTGCGGCGAGGCTGAATTTCCGTGCCCCCCCCGTCGCCTCAGTTCCCGAAGCGCGCGTTCACCACCTGGTTGTAGATCGACCCGAACGAGTACGAGATGCCCGCCGAGGCGAAAAAGTTGAACCCGGTCGGGAGCTCCTGGTCGCCCGTCAGGATCTCGCCGTCGTCGGCGCGCTGGGCCGGGAGGTTGATCTGGTCGCGGACGAACGAGTAGTTGCCGTTGAGGCGCAGGTTGAGGCCCCGGAACAGCCGGAGGTCGATGCCGCCGCCGATGGAGAGGTTGTACTTGTCGGGCCGCGAGAGGTACTGCGAGGCCTCGCTGAAGATGTCGACCGAGCCCCACGACTGCGCGAACTCGGCGGCGGCGACGAGCGAGTGGATCGGGAGGACCGCCGAGGTCTCCAGGAAGATAGTCGTGTCCTGGTACGCCACGGCCTCGACGCCGGCGGCGTAGAGGAACCGGAGCTGGCGCTGGGTCGACTCGGCGTACGGGTACACGTTGTACTCGACGGCCGGGCCGCCCTGGAACCGCACGTCGTAGTTCGAGAACGTCGACCGCGACAGGTCGGCCTTGCCGCCGACGGACCAGTGGTCGGTGACGGCGGCGACGGCCGACGAGTTGAGCCCGTAGTTGGCGTTGTCGCTCACGAACGTGCTCCCGTCGCTGAGCTCGAACTCCTGCCGGTTGTAGCTGATGCGCGGGCGGATCGACACCTTGAGCGCCTCGGTCACGCGCCGGGCCTGAAACGAGCCGTTCACGTTGTAGAAGAGCGACTGCGACTGGCCGTTGGCGAACCCGTTGCCGTTGACGCGGAAGACCCAGCTGTTCCACGGGTCGACGACCTCGTCGGCCTCAGCCTCCTCGACCTCGGGGGCGGCGTAGGTGACCGCCAGCCGGTCCGCCAGCCCGGTCCGCGAGGCGAACCCGGCGAGCCCGACCGCGAGGCGGCTCAGCAGCGTCCGCCGCTGGTCGTCGTCGGAGGCCGCCGGGGGGGAGGTGGCCACGAGCGTGTCGCGGCGGCCCGCCAGCCGCGGCGAGCGGCCCTCGAACAGCAACGTGTACCGGTCGCCGCCGCCGCCGGTGTTCTCGCGCACCACGAGCACGTAGACGGCCGCGTCGGCGGGGTCGCGCACGAAGCGGGCGAAGCCGATCTCGGTCTGGAAAAAGTCCGTGTCGCAGCCGGGCACGTAGCCGGGGCAGTCGACGAACGTGGTGAGCCGGTCCTGGGCGACGGCAGCAGACGAGAGGAGCAGGGCCAGCACGGCGAGCGAGACGAGGCGCATCGGGCGATCGAGTGTTTGGGGGGACGCGGCAGAGTTTAGACACGCGGCAGAGGGCCGTGTCGCTCTCCGGGTGATCGAACGGGGGCAACTCCTCTACAGCAATGCCTGCGAATCGGTCGCGCGGCGGCGGCGCCCTCGATGTGAAAGCGCTTTCTCACGGCGGTCACGTTCTGAGCCCGCGGGCTTGCGATCTTGCCGTCCCGCCCCTCCCTGACGATGGACTTTACCCGCATCGGCGTGTTCACCTCCGGTGGCGACGCCCCCGGCATGAACGCCTGCATCCGGGCGGCCGTCCGCCGCGCCATCGCCGAGGGCCTCGAGGTCGTCGGCATCAAGCGCGGCTACGCCGGGATGATCGAGGGGGATTTGGTCGAGATGGACCGGCAGTCGGTCTCGAACATCCTGCAGCACGGGGGCACGATCCTGAAGAGCGCCCGGAGCGAGGCGTTCCAGACGCCCGAGGGCCGGGCCATCGCCGCGCGCCAGCTCGCGCTCGCCGGCGTCGACGCGCTCGTGGCGATCGGCGGCGACGGCACGCTTCAGGGCGCCACGCACCTCGCGAATGAGCACGGGATCGCCGTCGTGGGCTGCCCCGGCACCATCGACAACGACCTCTTCGGCACCGACGAGACCATCGGGTTCGACACGGCGCTCAACACGGCGCTCGAGTCGATCGACAAGATCCGCGACACGGCCGACGCCCACGACAGGCTGTTCCTGGTCGAGGTGATGGGCCGCGACACCGGGTTCATCGCCCTCGCGTGCGGGATCGGCGGGGGCGCCGAGCTGGTCCTGATCCCCGAGATGCTGACGGACGTGGGCGCCATCAAGGAGCGAATTCTGTCGCTGATGACCTCGCAGTCGCGGTCGAGCATCGTCGTCGTCGCCGAGGGCGACGAACTCGGCGGGGCCCACACGATCCGCCAGGCGCTGGCGGAGGACCCGGCGTTCGACCGGATCGACACGCGCGTCTCCGTGCTCGGCCACATCCAGCGCGGCGGCTCGCCGACGGCGCGCGACCGGGTGCTGGCGTCGCGGCTCGGCGCGGCGGCCGTCGAGGCGCTCGTCGAGGGGCACGCGGGCGTGATGGTCGGGATCGTCAACAACGACCTCAAGCTGACCCCGATGCGGAACGTCTGGAGCCGCAAGAAGGACATCGACTACGACCTCCTCCAGCTGACGGCGCTGCTGAGCTAGGCCGGGCGACAGGCCGCAGGCGACGGGAGCGCGAGCCGGTTCGCGGTGGTCAGCCGTCTTCTCTAAAGACGCCGCCCCACCATTCGTTCTCCGAGCCCTCGTCGCGCAGCGCCCGGCCCGCCTCGGCGAGCCGCTCGACCACGCGGTCGCGCTCGGTCGCCAGCAGGCCCGAGAGGACGAGCGTTCCGCCCGCCGAGAGCCGGAGCAGGTCGGCGAGCATCGGCTCCATGATGGACCGGATGACGTTGCAGACGACGAGGTCGAAGCTGGACTCGGGCACGACCTCGACCGAGCCCTCGCGGACTTCGAACCGGTGGCCGACGCCGTTCCGGTCGGCGTTCTCGCGTCCGTTCGTCACGCTCCACGGGTCCACGTCGACGCCGACGGCACTCGCGGCGCCGAGCCGGAGCGCGGCGATCGCGAGCACGCCCGTCCCGGTTCCCACGTCGAGCACGGTGGCGTCGGGCGCGACGGCGTCCGCGAGCAGGCGCAGGCAGATCCGCGTCGTCTCGTGGTACCCGGTCCCGAACGCCATCTTGGGGTCGATCCGGAGCACGACGGCGTCGGAGTCGGGCACCTCCGTCCACGTCGGGGCGACGACGAACGGGCCGGCGGTGACGGGCTCGAGGCTGGCCTCCCACGTCGCGTTCCAGTCCTGGTCGGCGATCGTCTCGACCGTCACGGCTCCGGCCGCCAGGCCGTAGGCGTCGGCGAGCCCGTGGACAGCCTCCGTCGTGGGTCCGTCCCACCGCGGGGCGGGGGCGTAGGCGACCAGGTCGTCGGGCGTGTCCTCGAAGGCGTCGAAGCCGAGGTCGGCGAGGGCGGCGACGAGCGGCTCGCGGACGTCGTCGGGCGCGGCGAGGGAGAGGCGGATCGTGTCGGGCATCCGCGCCTACGCCGCGCGGCGCGCGCGGTGCCGGGGCTGGCGCCAGCGGGATGGCTCAGCGTAGAGAGTCCCCCTCGCTCGCGGGACCGCCAACGGCCCAGACCCGACCTCCCTTCCCGGACGGGAGAAGTTGGGGGAGAGTGACGGGCACAGCGCCAGCGGACCGGCCGGCGCCGGCCCCGCTCAGCGCAGGCGGAACGTGACGGGGACGGTGAATCGGACCCGGACCGGCCGGCCGCCCTGCGTGCCTGGCGTAAACCGGCTGCCGAGCACGGCCTGGATGGCCGCCTCGGAGAGCAGGTCGTCGGGCGACCGGACGGCCTCCGGGTCCACGACTTGGCCCTGCTCGTCGACGACGAACTGGACGACCACCTGCCCTTCGAGGCCGCGGCGCCGCGCCAGCTCGGGGTAGCGGACGCGCTCCTGCAGCCCGTCGAGGCCTCCGATGAGCACGGGCTGCACCTCCGCGACATCGAGCACCCCGTCGACATCGACGGCGGGCGGGGCTGGCGGAACGGGCGGGGCCGGGGGCGCCACGCCGCCGACCGGGCCCGGAGCGGACTCGCGATACACGCGCGCGCCCCACAGGACGCGGCTGTCCGGCCCGAAGTCGCCGAACGAGCGGCTGCCGTCGGAGGTGTAGCGCAGGTCGTAGGTGCCCGGCTCCAGGCGGACGGGGCCGATGTACTGGCGGTGGAAGTCGCTCCCGCCGCCGGCCTGCGTGTTGGCCCGCGTCATCTCCCAGACGACCGTCCCGTCGGCCCGGACGATCTGGGCGTAGTCGTAGCGCGTCGACGACGAGATCTCGCCGGCCGCGAAGACGCGGACCGGGCCCGCGCGCGAGACGGTAAAGCGCTGGGCGCGGTCCTCGTCGTTCCCAACCTCGTCGATGGCGGCCATCAGCAGGTTGTCGGCCGGGAAGACCAGGTCCGGGGCCTCGCCGGTGTCGTCGTCGACGTCCACGTTCGCGAGCGGCGTCGTGGTGGTGCGGACGCCCAACGCGGCAATGTCGAGGCCGGGGTCGAGGGCGTAAAGGGCCGCGCCCCACAGGCCGTCGTCCGGCTCGCCGCCGTTGTTGTAGCCGCTCACGCAGTCGTGCGAGCCGTCGGTCACGTAGCGGAGGCGGTACGTGCCGGGCGCCAGCGACAGGGCCTCGACCGCGCGCTTGTTCTTGTCGGACCCACCGGCGGCCGAGAGGGCCGCCTCCTTCTGGGTCCACTCGCCGTCCCAGTCGCCGTCGTCGTCGTCGCGGCGGTCGAGCGTGGCGTAGTCGTAGGCTGTGCCCGAGGTGATCTCGCCGACGGCGACGACCAGCAGGTCCGTCTCGGCCGCGAGCGTGAACGTGGCGGAGGCCTCGCTGTCGGGCCCGACGCACGCGAAGCGGGCGACGACGGGGAGGTCGACGTCGGCCACGTCGAGCGGCCCGGCGACGCCGGTGCCGGCCGTCACGCGCAGGCCCCAGTTCCCGGGAAACCACGGAGGGTTGGCGGTCCAACCGCGGTAGGCGTGCGAGCGGTCGGTCTCGAAGGCGACCCGGTACAGGCCCGGCGCCAGCGACACGGAGTCGGTGAGCACGCGGTTCTTGAGCGAGCCGCCGGCCCAGGCGCCCGGCCCGCGCGAGGTCCAGACGGTGTCGCGGTCGCCCAGCCGCACGATCGAGCCGAGGTCGGCCACGACGCCGTCGGTGATCTCGGTCACGGCGCGGACGCCGATCCGGGCGGCCTCGCGAACGTGGAGGAGCCCCTCGGGGTGCTGGCGGTCGCGCACGGCGAGCCCGTCCCAGAGCACACCCGCGGGCGGGTCGAGACTGTCGGGCGAGCGGTCGATGGCGGCCTCGCCGACGGCGGAGACGAGGAACCGCCAGCGCCCGGCGTCGCCGACCCAGGTCCGCCCGCCCCGGCTCAAGAACGCGCGGACGCGGTCGCCCAGCGATTCGCCCCGGGGCTCGGCGCGGACGAGCGGGTCGCCGAACGAGGTGAAGTAGGCCGTGTACGTGCCCGCTTCGAGCGTGATCGTGTCCTTGACGGCGACGAGCGTCCCGCGCTCCGGGCGCGGCGCCCGCATCTGCCAGGCCACGGTCTCGTCGTCGAGCCGCACGATCCAGCCGTACGCCGCGAGCGTGGTGTCCGACGCTGGCGTGCCGGCCTCCTCGTACGAGCCGGCGACGTCGATCGCCAGACGAGCCGGGGCCTCGACGCGGAAGGTCTCCGACTCGAGGTCGTCGGCGTCGAGGCCGGTCATCCCCACAATCGCGCCCGACGGCCCCGACGTCAGTTGGACGACCGCGAACACGGCGACGCCGAGGAAACCGACCAGGAGCAGGCGGGACAGGAAGGTGCGCAAGGGGGAGGGGGGAGGACGGGGGCGCTACGGGGGGCAGGCGCCGGGGTTGCCCGGCGGGCGGCGGGCCCCCGATATATTCGCAACCCCGCGCCGCGCGTGCCGAACACCGTCGCCTGCCCCCCCCCGCCCTGACGACGACCGCCCCCGCCCGACGCGCCCTGCGCCTCCCCGCCCCGACCTCGGGGCGGCGGGCCGCGCTGGCGGCGTGCGCCGTCGCCGCGCTGGCGGTCGTGGCGGGCGTCAAGGGCGCCGCGCTCACCGACGGCGCCGCGCTGAGCCGGGTCGTGGGGACCGTGCTCGACGTGGTCGCGCTGGCGGCCGGCGTCGGGCTCTACGTCTCCGTCGTCGGCGAGCGGCGCGGCGCGCTCCGGGCGTTCGCCGTCCCGCTCGCGCTCGGGATCGCCGTGCTGGGGCTGGCGCTGGCGGTCGGCGCCTTTCACGACGGGGCGATCGACCCCAAGACGCGCCTCCCCGTGCGCTCGGTGACGGCGGTCTGGGCGGCCGTGCTGGGCGTGGCCGAGGCCGCGCTGGCGGCCGTCGTGCTGGCGTCGCTGCGGCCGCTCGCGCTCCACCGAGGGCGCCGCGCGACGGTCGCGCTGTGGCGGATGTTCGGGGTGCTGGTGCTCGTCGCCGCGCTCGCCGTCGCCGGGCGGCCCCTGACGGCGTACGCGCCGACGGTGATGGCCATCTTCGCCTCGGCGGCGCTCTTTGCCGGGACCGCCCTCGCGCTCCGCCAGCGGTGGACGGCCGACCTGACGCCTGAGAGCCGGGTGGCCGCCGCCGCCCTCGCGCTGTCGCTGGCGGCCGTGCTCGGCGGCATCATCTTCGTCCAGATCGAGGGCCCGCTGGTGCTGCCGGTGGGCGACGGGACGGGCCGCGTCGGGGCCGTGCCCTACAGCCACGCCCTGAGCCGGTCGCTCGCGGACGCCGTGCTGGGTGTGCTCGTGGTCGGGACGCTCTACGGGCTGGCGTCCGGCCTGACGCTGCTGTTCGGCGTCACGGGCGACCTGCAGGACGAGCGGGCCGGCGAGCGGCGTGCGCTGCGGTCGCTCGTGGACCTGTCCGGGCGCCTGCTGGAGCGGTCGTCGCTGGCGGCGGCCGTCGCAGCGGGGCCCGTCGAGGCCGGGCTCGCGGACGCGGCCTGGGTGGCGCTGACCGACCCGGCCCAGGGCCAGATCCGCCCGGCGCTTGTGGCCGCCGCCGGGATCGACCTCGACGCAGCGCGCGCCGCCGCCGACGTCGACGCCCTGTTCCGGGCCGCCGCCGAGGCCGACGGGCCGCTCGTCCTCGCGCACGCCGAGGCCGACCACCGCGTCCGCGCCCGCCCCGGCGATGGGATCGGGAGCCTGGTGGCCCTGTCGCTCGGCGGGCTGGCGCAGCCCGGCGCCGCCACGCGCGGCGTGCTGCTCGTCTCGCGCGCCCGCCCGGACGCCTTCGAGCCCGACGAACTGGCCGCCCTCGACACCTTCGCCAGCCAGGCCGGCCTGTCGCTCTCGCACGCCGACCTGTTCAGCGATGCCCTCGAGCGCGAGCGGCTCGCCCGCGAGCTGACGCTGGCGCGCGAGGTCCAGCAGCGCCTGCTCCCCCAATCGTTGCCCGAGATCGACGGGCTGCAGCTGGCCGCCGCCGAGCGGCCCGCGCGCGAGGTCGGCGGCGACTACTACGACGCCGTCCGGCTCGGCGAGCACTGCGTCGGCGTGCTGATCGCGGACGTGTCGGGCAAGGGCACGCCGGCCGCGTTCTACGCCGCCGAGCTCAAGGGCGTCTTCCAGGCCGCCAGCCGACTGACGCGGGCGCCGGGCGAGCTGCTGGCGGGCGCCAACGATGCCTTGTCCCCCTCCCTTGGGCGCGGCGTGTTCACGAGCGCCAGCTACGCCGTCGTCGACGCCGAGGCGGGCACGCTGTCGCTGGCGCGCGCCGGCCACACGCCGGCCGTGCTCGTCCGCGACGCGGCCCGCGCCGACGGCGGGCGCTGGCTCCTGCGCGGCGACGGGCTCGCGATTGGGCTCGACCGGACGGGCGACCTGTTCCGCCAGACCCTGCGCGAGCAGACCGTCCGGCTCGCGCCCGGCGACACGCTCGTCCTGTACACCGACGGGCTGACCGAGGCCCGCGACGGCGCGGGCGAGGAGTACGGTTACGACCGCCTGTGCGCCTTCGTCGCCGCGAACGCCCACGTCGACGCGCTGGATCTCCGGGACTTGCTGCTCGCCGAGCACCGCGCGTGGTCCGGGTCGGACGACCCCGGCGACGACATGACGTTCGTCGTGCTCCGCTGGACCGGCCGGGGGGGCGACGGCCCGCCCGTCGTGGCCGGCGACGGCCCGCCCCTCACCGAACGCCCCGCCTTCGCCCGCGACGAGGCGGTCGCCGCGTCCTCCTGACCCCTGCGGCACCGTCCCGCCTTCCCACCGTTCCGATGAGCCACTTTTCAGTCTCTTTCGACCGCCTCGCCGAAACCGCCGATGGCCCCGTCCGGGTGCTCGAGCTCCACGGCGAGCTCGACGCGCATACGGCGCCCGACTTCGAGGCCGCCCTCGACACGTGCCTCGCCGGCGGCGACGCCCGGCTCGTCGCCGACGGGTCCGGGCTCGACTACGTCTCGTCGGCCGGGCTCGGCGTGTTCATGGCGTATGTCGAGCCGGCACGGTCGGGCGGGGGCGACCTCAAAATCGCGGCGCTCTCGGAGAAGGTCTTCGAGGTATTCGACCTCCTGGGCTTCCCGACCGTCTTCGACATGCACACGACGGTGGCCGAGGCCGTCGAGGCCTTTTAGGGTGGCCGCCGCCGCCCCCACCATGCGCGTCCGCGCCGACACCGCCGAGCTCGCTCGGGTGCGCCGCCGCGTGGCCGCGTGGGCCGAGGCCGCCGGGCTGAGCGGGGCCGTCGCCCGCCGGCTCCAGCTCGCCGTCGACGAGACGGTCGCGAACGCCATCGAGCACGGGCTGGCGCCGGGCGCCCGCCAGCTGACCGTCTCCGGCGCGCCGGGGCGGGGCCGCCTCGCGGTGACGGTCCGCTACCGCGGCCCGGCCTTCGACCCGACGACGGCCGGGCCGCGCTCGGCCGAGCCCGCCGTCCGCAAGCGAGCGCCGCACGGGTACGGCCTGCACCTGATGCGCTCGCTCGTCGACCGCGTCGACTACCGCCGCGACGGCGGGGTCAACGAGGTCCGGCTGACGGTCGCCCGATGAGGATCTGCGCCATCGACGTCGGCACGAACACCGTCATGAGCGTCGTCGCGGACGTGGCCGACGGCGCCCTCACGGTCGTCGCCGACGAGGAGCGGTTCGCCCGGCTCGGCCAGGGCGTCGACGCGAGCGGGCGGCTGGCGCCGGAGGCCATGGACCGCGTGGTCGACCGGCTGGCGGGCGCGCAGGCGACGGCCCAGCGGCTGGGCGCCGAGCGCATCGTCATTGGGGCGACCAGCGCCAGCCGCGACGCCTCGAACGTCGGCGACCTCCAGCGCCGCGTCCGCGACGAGCTCGGCCTCGACTACCGCGTGATTTCGGGCGAGCAGGAGGCCGAGGCCACCTTCCTGGGCGCGCTCGCGCTGCTGCCCGAGATGGACGCCGCGCTCGTCGTCGACATCGGCGGTGGTTCGACGGAGTGCGCGCTCGGGACGCGAGCGGCGGGCGTGACGGCGCGACAGAGCGTCGACGTGGGGAGCGTCCGCTTGACCGAGCGCCATTTTGTGGATCGGCCGCCAGCATCGGAAGCGGTCGCGGCAGCCATCGCGGATGCCGACGCGGCGTACCGGGCGGTCGGGTTCGAGCGTGGCCCCGTCCCCCTCGTGGCGACCGGCAGCGTCGGCCGGCTCATGGCCCGGCTGGCGGGGACGCCCGACCGGGTGGCCGCCGAGGTCGTCGCCGCGTGGCGCGACCGCCTGCTCGCGTTGACGCCCACCGCCGCGCTCGCGATCGCCCCAGACGTGCTGAAGGGGAGGGAGGACGTCGCCGCCGCGGCGTTGCTCTGCCTCGCGGCCGCGCTCGCCCGCTTCGACGCCGACGCCTACATCCCGACGACCGGCGGCGTCCGCCACGGGCTGGCGCTGGCGGAAGCGACGACGTAGACGCCAGCTCCGCTCGCGCCAGCGGATGGGTTCGAGGTCTGGATAACCCTCACCCGGTCCCTCTCTCGACGAGAGAGGGGACGTCGTAGCCCCGCTAGCGCGAGCCCTCATGCAAACCTCCCCTCCCGGACGGGAGGGGCTGGGGGAGGGCGACGGGCTGGCGGCTCCCCAGCTATGGCTCGCTGCTCTCGGCTTGACCAGTCCCCGCTCGCGCCAACGGCCAGCGCCAGCTGGGGAACACCCTCACCCTGTCCCTCTCCCGAGGGGAGAGGGGACCCCGTAGCTCCCTCGCGCTAGCAGGGGGCGCAGGCCCTGGCCTCCCGTCGAAGAGGCCGCGAAGCTCGCGCCGGGGGGAACGGGTTCGGCCGCTGGCACCGTCTCTTGCGTGCACGACATCCCGCCCCGCCATGGCCGACTCGCCCGCCGCCCGCCCGAACGCCCCCGCCAGCCTGGCCGGGGTCACCAACTTCGTCGCCGTCGCGTCGGGCAAGGGGGGCGTGGGTAAGAGCACCGTCGCCGCCAACCTGGCGTGCGCGCTCGCGGCGACCGGCGCCAAAGTCGGGTTGATGGATGCGGACGTGTACGGCCCGAGCGTCCCGCTGATGTTCGGCGTCCCGCCCGGCGAGAAACCCCAGGTCAACGAGCAGCGCCACATCGTCCCGCTGGAGCGGTTCGGCGTCAAGCTGCTCTCGATGGGTTTTTTGGTGGACGACGCGAACGCCGTCATCTGGCGCGGGCCGATGGTGTCGAGCGCCGTCCGCCAGTTCCTGGGCCAGGCCGCCTGGGGCGAGCTCGACTACCTGATCCTCGACCTGCCGCCCGGGACGGGCGACATCCAGCTGACGCTCGTCCAGACCGTCCCGATCACCGGCGCCGTCGTCGTGTCGACGCCCCAGGACGTGGCGCTCGCGGACGCCCGCAAGGCCGTCAAGATGTTCGAGAACGTCCACGTGCCGGTCCTCGGGGTCGTCGAGAACATGGCGTACTTCACGCCGCCCGACCTGCCCGACCGCAAGTACTACCTGTTCGGCGAGGGCGGCGCGCAGCGGCTCGCCGCCGAGCTCGACGTGCCCGTCCTGGCGCTCGTGCCCATCGAGCAGGCCACGCGCGAGGCCGGCGACAACGGCACGCCGGTCGTGCTCGCCGAGCCCGAGAGCGTGACGGCCGCCGCCTTCCGCGAGCTGGCGACGACCGTCGCCTCGGAGGTCACTCGCCGCAACGCCGACGCGCCGCCGACGCAGCCCATCGAGATCCTTTACAAGTGATGCGCGACGCCGTCCGCCGCCTCTTTCGCACCTCGCCGCCCGACGCCGGGCCGAGCCGCCCGTGCGCGGAGCCCCCGATCCCTCCCGCCGCCCGTCGTACCTTCGGGCTCACCCCTCCGGACATGGCCGTCGCTTCGCCCACTGACCCCGCGCTCCGCCAGCGCATCGAGGACACCCTCGACTCGATCCGGCCGTACCTCATGGCCGACGGCGGCAGCGTGCGCCTGCAAGACGTGACCGACGAGTTCGTCGTCGAGCTCGAGCTGCTGGGTGCCTGTGGCACCTGCCCGATGAGCATGATGACGCTTCGCGCCGGCATCGAGCAGGCGATCCGCCGCGCCGTCCCCGAGGTCACCCGCGTCGAGGCCGTCGCCCCGTCCGCCGCCTAGCCCACGGACGCGGCCCGCGCCGCACACGAGACCCGATGGACCTTGCCACACCGGGCGCTGCCGACGAGCGCCAGGCCGAACCGCGTCGGCTGCACCACATCACGCGGATCGACATCGACCCGTCGCCGGAGCACCCGCGCCGTCACGCCACCCACGGCTGGCAGGTGCGCGCCCGGCGCGACGGCCAGCGCCTGTCGAAGTTTTTCGCCGACACCAAGCACGACGGGCGCGAGGGCGCGCTCGACGCGGCCATCGCCCACCGCGACCGCCTGCTGGCGTCGCTCCCCGAGGAGCCGCAGAAGCCGCGCAAGGCGTGGAGCAACACGGGCGTCGTGGGCCTGTCGGTCCGCGAGAAGACGGCGAGCGGCATTTCCAAGCTCTACGTCCAGCTCAACTGGGTCGACGCGGCGGGCAAGCGGAAAGCGGGCTCGTTCTCGGTCGAGAAGTGGGGCATCCGCCGCGCGCTGTGGAACGGCTGCCTCAAGCTCTACCGCGAGCGCCAGGCGGCGGGCTACCCCGTCGAGGAGCCGCACGTGATGTTCGCCCGCGCCCAGGCGCCGTTCCAGGACTTGGTCGACGCCGAGATCGCGGCGGAGCAAGCGGCGGAGGCGGCCGAGTCGCCCCGCGAGCCGGTCGCCGAGGCGCCGGAGGCGGTCACTCCCGTCGAGCGCGCACGGCGCGAACGGTCGGAGCGCAACCGCGAGGCGTTCGAGACCAAGGAAGCCCAGATGGCGCGCCACGAGGACAAGATGCGCAAGCTCGAAGACGTGCTCTTCGGATAGTGGAGGGCGGTTTGCTCGGCGGACCCCCACTCTCACGCCATCGCTTCTCTTGAAGCGCGGGTGCCGTCTTTGCTCCCAAGGGCAAGCCTGCTCCGTGCGGCGCCCGTGGGCCCCGGCTTGTCATCCCGAACGGATGTGAAGGATCTCGACGCAAGCGCTTCAAGCCTTGGGGACCGGATGTCAGGGCTTGTGGCCTCGCGTTGGCTGCGCCTTCCCTTCGGGCGGAGATCCTTCGCAAGCTCAGGATGACGTCTGTGGGGATGGAGTAGCTAGAGCTTCAAAGCCCGGCTTGCCAAGGGGGCAGCCCGACCCGGGATTTGAGGATGCGGTGGGGATCCCGAGAAGGCGTACCAGCGGTCCGGCTCGCGCGTACCTTAGAACCAATCCAGACAAGCCTCCGCCGGTGAGCCCCGACTTCGACCACGCCGCCCCCGTCACCTCGTTCCCCGCCGGGCGAACGGTCCGGCTGTGCTTTATGGGCTTGGACGAGCCGACGTGCGCGCGCTTGCGCGAGCTCGGCGTCCGCGAGGGCTGCGACGCGTGCGTGATGGCGACCGGCGACAAGTGCGTGCTCGGGATGGGGGCGGCTCGCGTGGCGCTCCGCCGCGAAGTGGCCGCTGGGCTGTTCGCGACCGACGTCCGGTAGTCCGATGCCTGGCGCGACGCTCGACACGCTCGCCCCCGGCGACACCGCGACCGTGGCCGGATTCCGGGGCGAGGTCCCGGCCCGGCTGCTCGAGATGGGACTCGTGCCCGGTACTCCCGTCGAAGTCGTCCGCTTGGCGCCGCTCGGCGACCCCATGGAGCTGCGCGTCCGCGGCTTTCTGCTGACGGTCCGCAAGGCGGAAGCCGCCAGCATCGAGGTGTCCTAGTGGAGATCGCCACCGCCGTCCGCACCGTCGCGCTCGCGGGCAACCCGAACGTCGGCAAGACGACGCTCTTCAACGCGCTCACCGGCTCGCAGCACAAGGTCGCGAACTACCCCGGCGTGACCGTCGAGCGGAAGTCGGGGCAGCTGGCGGGGGGCGCCGGCGTCGAGGTGATCGACCTGCCCGGGACATACAGCCTGGCTCCGAAGTCGGTCGACGAACGCGTGGCGTTCGACGCGCTCGTGGGGCGGATCCCGGGCGAGCCCGCCCCGGATGTCGTCGTCTGCGTGCTCGACGCCACCAACCTCGAGCGCAACCTCTACCTCGCGACGCAGGTCTTGGACCTGGGGCTGCCGACGGTCGTCGCGCTCAACATGACCGACGCGGCCGCCGAGGCGGGCATCGCCGTCGACGCCGCCGCGCTGGCGGAGACGCTGGGCGTGCCCGTCGTCGAGACGGCCGCGCGGACGGCCCAGGGCATCGAGGCCCTCCGCGCCGCCGTGCTCGACCCGCCCCCGCCCGCCGTCGGCGTCGGCTGGGACGTGATGCCCGCCGTCGACGCCGTCCTGGACGATCTCGATGCCGACCTTCCCGCCGACTTGCCGGCGCCGCGCCGCCGCTTTGAGGTCCTCGGCGCCCTCACCTCGGACGCCCTACTGGCGCCGTGGGAGAAGGCCGCCCCCGACTTCCACGCCGCCGTCGTTGCGGCCCGCGCCGACCTCGACGCCCGCCCGGTGATGTTCCGGATGGCCGAGATGACCGGCCGCTACGGGTGGATTAGCCCCGTCGTCGCGCGTGTCGTCCGCCAGCCGGAGGCGCACGAGGCCACGCTGTCGGACCGCATCGACGCGGTCGTGACGCACAAGTGGTGGGGCCCGCTCATCTTCGGCGGTGTCCTGCTGGTCGTCTTCCAGGCCGTGTTCTCGTGGGCCGTCCCCGCGATGGACGCCATCGAGTGGCTCGTCGGGGTCACCGGCGAGGGCATGCGCGCCGTCCTGCCCGACGGCGTGGTCGAGGACGTGCTGGTCGAGGGTGCGCTGTCGGGCGTGGGCAACGTGCTCGTCTTCCTGCCCCAGATCATGCTCCTGTTCCTCTTCCTGGGGCTGATGGAGGACACGGGCTACATGGCGCGGACGGCGTTCATCATGGACCGCGCGATGCGGCGCGTGGGGCTCAGCGGCGCCTCCGTCGTCCCGATGCTCTCGGCGTACGCCTGCGCGATCCCCGGCATCATGGCCGCGCGGACGCTGGCCGACGAGCGCGACCGGATCATCACCATCATGGTGGTGCCGCTCCAGGGCTGCTCGGCGCGCCTGCCGGTCTACGTCCTCTTTATCGCCGCCTTCATTCCCTCCGGCGCCCTGTTCGGGGTCGTCGGCTACCAGGGGCTGGCGATGACCTCGTTGTACGTGCTCGGCACCGTGATGGCGTTCGTCGCCGCGTGGGTGCTCCGCAAGTTCGTCTTTACCGGGCCGGGCTCGTCGTTCGTGATGGAGCTGCCGCCGTACCGGATGCCGCAGCCGAAGTACCTCTGGCGCCGGATGCGCGACCGCGCCAAGGTGTTCGTGGTCCGCGCGGGCAAGATCATCTTCGCGCTCAGCATCGTCCTCTGGTTCATGGCGAGCTACCCGAAGACGGACCCGTCCGCCGAGCTGCTGGCGCGCGTCGAGGCCGCCGACCAGGCCGTCGAGCGGGCCACGGAGTCGCTCGTTCGCATCGACCTCGGGGAGCGGCCGTCGCTCGATGGCACCGACGCCCAGGCGGCCCAGAGCGCCGTCGACGCGGCCGACGCCGAGCGACTGCTCGTGCAGAACGAGCTCGCGGGGTGGCAGGTGCGTAACAGCCTGATCGGCCGGTTCGGCCGGGCGCTGGAGCCCGTCATGGCGCCGCTCGGGTTCGACTGGAAGATCTCGGCCGGCATCGTCGCCAGCTTCGCCGCGCGCGAGGTCATCGTGAGCGCGCTCGCGACGATCTACAGCGCGGGCGCGGATGCCGACGAGGAGAGCCTGACGTTGCGGGAGGCCATCAAGGCGGACACGTATCCCGATGGGACGCCGGTGTTTACGCCGCTCGTCGCCGTCAGCCTGCTGGTCTTCTTCGTCTTCGCGCTCCAGTGCATGAGCACGCTCGCGATCGCCAAGCGCGAGCTCAACTCGTGGGCGTGGCCGGCCGTGATGTGGGGCTACATGATGGCGCTGGCGTACGGGTTCTCGTTCGCCGTCTACCAGGGCGGGCAGCTGCTCGGGCTGGGTTAGAAGTAGACCGCCAGCCCCAGCCGGACGCCGCGCGGGCGGACGCTGAGCCGCACCCGCTCGTCCCCAAAGAACTCGCCCTCGAGCATCACCTCCTGGCCGTACTCGCCGGTGATCCCGATGGCCTCGGCCACGATCCACTCGACGCCGACCACGCCCGCCAGCCCGGCGCCAACCATCGAGGACGTCTCCGACGGCCGGATCCCCTCCGCGACGCGCCGGAAGTCGACCCGGCCCGTCGGGCCGATCCCGGTGTACAGGTAGATCGGCGTCCGCGAGCGGCGGTAGCGGAGGGGCATCAGGGTGGCGGAGGCCGAGAGCACCTGGGCGTTCTGGTCGTTGCCGAAGACCGCTTGCGCTTGGGCCGCGACGGTGACGCCGAGCCGCACGGCCCGCTCCTCACTCCGGTGCCACTTGAGCCCCAGCGACCCGCCGTCGAGCGGGCTGAGGTCGAACCCGTTGACGCCGAAGACGAGGGCGCGGGCGCCCTCCTCGAGCGGCGTGTCGGCCGACTGGGCGGACGCGAGAGGGGCGGCGACGAGGAACGCCAGCAGGGCGACGAAGCGAGACATGAGCGCGGGGGAGGCGGGAGGAAACGGATGCGGATGTCGTCGCACGACACACAGGCAGAGTAACGCGCACATGCCTTGGACAATTCGAAGGCCTCGGTGCGCTCGCGGGAACGCTCTACTCGACGGCCGGTGGCAACCTCCCGAATTGGCCCCTGGGGACTACTCCGCCGCGTCGATGCCCAAGCGCTGGGTAAAGGCGTCCCGGCGCGTGCGGCTCAGGCTGAGCCGCGTCCCGTCGCGCAGGCGGACGGCGTAGTCGCCGCCCGGCGCCGTCAGCAGCGCTTCCACGCGGTCGATCCGGACGATCGTCGAGCGGTGGATCCGGAAAAAGAGCGCGGGGTCGAGCCGGTCCTCCAGCGCCTGCATCCGCTCGCGGACGACGTAGACCTCGGCCCCGACGTGGACCTCGGCGTAGGGCCCGTCGGAGGCGATGTAGTCGATGTCGGCGACGGGCACGAGCCGCGTCTGGCCCCGCATGTCGACGGCGATCCGCTCGAGGTACTCGGCCGGTGGGGGCGCCGCGGCGGGCCGGTCGGCGCCCAGGAGCGCCGCCAGCCGGTCGCGCAGGCCGTCGACCTCGCGCAGGCGGATGGCCTCGCGCGCCCGCGCCAGCGACTGCGCAAAGCGGTCGTCGTCGAACGGCTTCAAGAGGTAGTCGACCGCGGCCACGTCGAACGCCGCGAGGGCGTGCTGGTCGTAGGCCGTCACGAACACGACGGCCGGCATCGCCCGGGCGCCGACCTCACGAACGACGTCGAGCCCGCCCAGGCCGGGCATCTGGATGTCCAAGAAGACGAGGTCCGGCCCGTGCTCGGCGATCGCCGCGACGGCCGCGCGGCCCGTGGCGGCCGTCCCGACCACGGCGACGTCCGACTCACGAGCCAGCAGGTCGAGCACGCGCTGGCGCGCGAGCGGCTCGTCGTCGACGACCAAAACGCGGAGATCAGCCATCGGCGGGCGCGGCGTCGAGGGGGGCGACCGTGCGGTAGGGGAGGGTCACCTCCGCGACGACGCCGCCCTCGGGCCGGTCGCGGACCGAGAGCACCCCGTCGCCGCCGTAGAGCGCGTCGAGGCGGGCGCGCGTGTTCGTGAGCCCGACGCCGCCGGAGCCCCCGAGCCCGTCGCCGCCCGCCAGGCCGGGCCCGTTGTCCTCGACCGCCAGCACCAGCCGGCCGCCGTCGCGCCGGGCCGCCAGCCGGAGCCGGCCGACGACGCCCTCCAGGCTGCGGACCCCGTGGCCCACGGCGTTCTCGACGAGCGGCTGGAGCAGGAGCGGCGGCACGAGCGCGTCGAGCACGTCGGGCGCGATCGCCTCCTCGACCTCGAGCCCGCCCTGGAACCGGACGCGCTGGACGTCGAGGTAGTCGTGCACGAACGCGAGCTCGTCGCGGAGCGGGACCTCGGCGGCGCCGCTGTCGTCGAGCACGCGGCGCAGCAGCGACGACAGCCGCGCGATCATCGTCCGCACGCCGGCCGGGTCGCGCTCGACGAGCGCGCTGACGGCGTTGAGCGTGTTGAACAGGAAGTGCGGGTTGAGCTGCATCCGCAGCGCCGACAGCCGGGCCTCGGTGAGTTGGGCCTCCAACCGGACGCGGTCGGCGAGCAGCCGCGACGCCTCGGCCTCGCGCTCGCGCAGCCGCAGCAGCGCGTCGCGGGCGGCGCCGGCGGCCAGCACGGCGAGGTAGATGATGAGCTCGTCCAGGAACCGCAGGCCCGTGACCATCTCGGCCATCGACCACGGCCGCGCGGCGGCGAGCTCCGGCGAAAGGACCGGCCGGAGCACGCCCCGCGTGAGCGCTCCGACGGCGACCGCGACGCCGACCCCGATCAGCACGTGGACGGCGAGCCGCCGGGCCAGGCCCTCGCGCTCGATCCGATAGGCCCGCGCCAGCCAGAAGATGAGCGGCGTCAGCAGCGCCCACAGCCCGTACTCGGCCAGCGTCTCCACGACGTCGCTCGCGGGGATCCCCGCCGTCTCGTGCCACGGCCCGACCGCCCGGCGGACCACGGCGAGCGTGCCGAGCGCCAGCCAGAACCCGACCGCGAGCAGCCCCTCGGTCCGGCGAGACCACGGGCGCGAGGGCGGGGCAGGGGCGCTGTTCATGGCCGCAATCTAGGGGTCGGGCGGCCCAGTCTAAGAGGGCTCATGACCGCAGGCGTGCGGCTCGTGACGCCCCCGTGCATCTCGTGCCTGGCCCCGGATCCGGAGCCCCGAAAAGCCCTATCTCTCTCGCTCCACGCCCCCCGATTCGATGCTCCGCCTCCTCGTTCTCCTCGCCCTGCTGGCGCCCGCCGCCGCCGCCCAGACCGGCGCCGTCACCGGCCGCGTGCTCGACGGCGACCTCCCGCTGCCCACGGCGACCGTCGCCGTCTGGCAGATCGCCGGGCCCGACTCGACGCTCGTCGGCGGCGCCACGACGACGCTCGACGGCGACTTCCGCGTCGAGGGCGTCCCGGCCGGCACGTACGACGTGGTCGCCAGCTTCGTCGGCTACGACCCCGCCCGCCAGCGCGGCGTGGCCGTCGTCGGCGGCGAGACCGACCTCGGCGCGATCCGGCTCGTGCCGAGCGCGGCGGCCCTCGGCGAGGTCCGCGTGACGGCCGGGCGGACCCAGGTCCAGACGCGGATCGACCGGACCGTCTACGCCACGGCCGACGACCCCGTCTCCGACGGCGGCTCGGCGACCGACGTGCTCGCGACGCTGCCCTCGGTCGACGTCGACGTCGACGGCAACGTGTCGCTGCGGGGGGCCGGGAACGTGGCCGTGTTCGTCAACGGCCGCCCGGCGCCGGTCCAGGGCGACTTTCTGGCGTCGTATCTCGCCAGCCTGCCGGCGGGCTCCGTCGAGCGCGTCGAGATCATCCCCAACCCGTCGGCTGCCTTCGAGCCCGACGGCGTCGGCGGCGTCATCAACATCGTCCTCAAGCAGAACACGGACCGCGGCGTCGGCGGGACGGTGTCGGCCGGGACCGACTCGAACGGCGGCCTGGATGGCACGGCCGCGGTGACCTATGGGAAGGGCCCGTGGTCGCTCGCGGCGACGGTCGGGCTCCGCGACGACGTCCGCCCCGGCAGCGGCGACGGCTTCCGCATCAACCGCTACGACACCGACCCGACGACCCGGACCGAGGAGGAGGCCGGCGACCGGACGCGGACCTCGGCCCTCGTCAACCTCTCCGCCGACTACGCCCTCAGCCGCGCCACGACGCTCACGTCGCAGCTCCAGCTCGGCACGCGCGCTGGCGACGAGACCGAGATCGGCCAGACGCTCGTGCAGGGCCTCGACGGCGCGCCGGTCTTCGGGTTCGGGCGCGAGGTCACCGAGGTCGATGACGGCCGCTCGCTCGACGCCCGCCTGGGGCTCGTCCACCAGTTCGGCGAGGGCCACCGGCTCACCGTCGAGGGCCGCGCCGAGGCCTCCCAGGAGACCGAAGACAGCGCCTACCTCGAGACCCTGCTCGACGGGGCCGGCGACCTCACGCCCGCGCGCCGGTCCTCGCAGGACGACTCCGACCGCGAGGCCTCGGTCCAGATCGACTACACCCGTGCGCTCGGGACGCTCCGCCTCGACGCAGGCTACAAGGGCGACTGGCAGGCGCTGGGCAGCACGCTCGCCGCCGAGACGGCCGGCGCCGACGGCGTCTTCGTGACCGACCTCGACCAGAGCAACACGTTCGACTTCGACCAGTCGGTCCAAGCGCTCTACGTCCAGGCGGGCGGCGAGTGGGGCGGCCTGGGCGCCCAGGTCGGCCTCCGCGCCGAGCAGGCGACGACGACGTTCGACCTGCTCACCAGCGACGAGACCTACGAGAACGACTACGCGAGCCTCTTCCCGAGCGCGTTCCTGTCGTTCGCGCCGAGCGACGCGACCACCTTTAAGGCCAGTTACAGCCGCCGCGTCAACCGGCCGCGGACGCGGGCGCTCAACCCGTTCCCGTCGTTCGACGACCCGCTCAACATCCGCCAGGGGAATCCGGCGCTCCAGCCCGAGTACGTGTCCTCGTTCGAGGCCGGCGTGACGCAGTTCGTGCCCTGGGGCTCCGTCTCGCTGACGCCCTACTACCGCCACACGACCAACGTCATCCGCCGCTTCCTGACGATCCGCGACGACGGCGTGACGGTCCGCACCTTCGAGAACCTGGACACGTCGGACAGCTACGGCGTCGAGCTCGTCTCGTCGTTCGAGGACGTGGGCGGGCTGAGCGGGTACGCGAGCCTGGAGGGCTTCCGCCTCAAGACTGACGGCACGACGACCTCGACGGGCGACGTGGCCAGCGACGGGTTCAGCTGGGGCGGCCGGCTCAACGCGACCTACGACCTCGGCGACCGGCTCGGGCTCGGCGGCCTGGCCCTCCAGACGACGGCCCGCTACAGCGCCCCCATCGAGACCGAGCAGGCCCGCATCGACTCGCGCGTCTCGGTCGACCTCGCCCTGCGCCAGAAGCTGCTCGACGACCGCGCTTCGCTGACCGTCCAGCTCCGCGACCCGTTCAACCAGAGCGGCTTCGCGTACACCCTCGACCAGCCCGAGCTCTTCCAGGAGCTCTCGCGGACGTGGGGCGGCCGCCAGGTCGGCGTGACGTTGTCGTACACGTTCGGCCAGCAGGCGCGCACGCGCGACCGCGACCCGGGCGAGCGCGACGGCGGCGACTTCGACGGGGGCGACGAGTTCTAGCCTCCGGCCTCGGTCACCCCTCCGTTGGGGCTGGCGCCCGCTCAACGCCCTGCTCCCCGCTCAAGGCCTGGGGCCCCGAGTTCAACATGGCCCCGTCAGGCCTCGTCCAGCTGGCGGGCAGCGCGTTCCCCGTGTGGGACGGCACGTTCGTGTGGGGATCGCTCGCCCAGCGACGCCTCGTCGCCTACGACCCCGCGACCGACCGCACGTCGATCCTGCTGGGCGACATCGGCCGCGGCCGCGATGGGGTCCAGCTCCCGAGCGGGGCCCGGCTGATCTGTTGGACGCCACCAGCGAGGACGCGCCGGACGGACGCGTTGTGAAGGGTATCCAGAGGTAGGGCCCCAGGCCGTCAGGGCAGACGGAGCGCGCGGCCGGACGCATCTTGCGGCACTCCCGCGCTCCGACCCGCCGTGACCGCCCCCGACCCCGTGCTCGTCATCGCCCATCGGGGCGCCAGCGCGTATCGCCCCGAGCACACGCTGGAGGCGTACGCGCTGGCGGTCGAGCAGGGCGCGGACGTAATCGAGCCGGACCTGGTGATGACGCGCGACCGCGTGCTCGTCGCTCGCCACGAGAACGAGATTTCCGAGACGACCGACATCGCGGCCCGCCCGGAGTTTGCCGACCGCCGCACGACGAAGACCATCGACGGCGTCGAGACGACGGGCTGGTTCACCGAGGACTTGACGCTGGCGGAGCTGAAGACGCTGCGCGCGGTCGAGCGGCTGCCCGCGCTCCGCCCCGCGAGCGCGGCGCTCGACGGCCGGTTCGAGATCCCGACGTTCGCCGAGGTCCTGGCGCTCGCGAGCGCGCTCGGCCGCCAGCGGGGGCGCCCGGTCGGGCTCTACCCCGAGACCAAGCACCCGACGCACTTCCGCCGGATCGGGCTCCCGCTCGAGACGCCGCTCGTGGCCGCGCTCCACGCCTCGCGGTACCTCGCTCGCGAGGCGCCCGTCTGGATCCAGTCGTTCGAGGTCGGAAATCTGGAGCTGCTGCGGGGGATGACGCGCCTCCGGCTGGTGCAGCTCGCGATGCCCGGCGCCGTGCCCGCGGACCGCCCCGAGCGGACGTACGAGCAGATGCTGACGCCCGCCGGGCTCGCGACGGTCGCCACCTACGCCGACGCGATCGGCGTGGCGAAGGCGATGGTGCTCGACCCCGAGACGCTGGCGCCGACCGCCCTTGTGGCCGACGCCCACGCCGCCGGGCTCGCGGTACACGCCTGGACGCTGCGGCCCGAGAACGGCTTTCTGCCGGCGCCGCTCCGGTCCGGCGACGACCCGGCGAGGCACGGCGACCTGGGCGCCGAGGCGCGGGCGCTCGTCGCGGCGGGCGTCGACGGCCTCTTCGCGGACGCGCCCGACCTCGTGGTCGCCGCGCTGAGGGGGGAGGAGGGAGGGTGAGCCGACGGCCCACGCGCGATCCGGGCGTGCGGCAACCTGTGGTTTCCCCGGGTCCTGTACCTTCCGCCGGGGCCGGCGCACGCCCTGCACCCCTGGCACCGATGGGCCCGATGACTCTCCGACCTTCTCGCTGGCGCACGCTCGCCGCCGTCGCCGTCGCGCTGCTCGCGGGCGCCGCGGATGCCCAGGACCACAGCGTCGCGCGGGCCTGGAACGAGGTCACGCTCGACGCCATCCGCACCGACCTCGCGCGGCCGACCGTCCACGCCCGCAACCTCTTCCACGCGTCGGTCGCGATGTACGACGCCTGGGCGGCCTACGACGACGCGGCGGCGCCGTACCTCGTGGGCCGCTCGCTCAACGCCGTCGCGTGCGACGCCAGCCCCGACCCGCCCACCGACCGACAGGCGGCGCGAGAGGAGGCCATGAGCTACGCCGCCTACCGGCTGCTCGTGTGGCGCTTCCGCAACTCGCCCGGCGCCATCCTGTCGCTCCCGACGTTCGACGCGCTGATGGCCGAGCTCGGCTACGACCCCGCCGTGACGACGACCGAGGGCGGGTCGCCGGCCGCGCTCGGCAACACGATCGGCGCCTGCCTCATCGCCTACGGCCGCGTCGACGGCGCGAACGAGGCGCTGGGCTACGAGCCGCTCGGGTACCAACCCGTCAACCCGCCGCTCGACCCCGCCGAGCCGGGCAACCCGGACATCGTGGACCTCAACCGCTGGCAACCGCTCAGCTTTGACGTCTTCGTCGACCAGTCGGGCAACGAGTTTCCCGGCGGCGTCCCCGCGTTCGTGGGGCCCGAGTGGGGCGCCGTGCGGCCGTTCGCGCTCGACCCGGCGGGCCGGACGTTTGTCGAGCGCGACGGCCAGGCGTACACGCTCTACGGCACCCCCGGCGGCCCGCCACTGTGGCAGCCCGACGGCGGCGGGGGCACCGCCGACTACCTCTGGGGCTTTGGCCTGGTCGCCGAGTGGTCCGGCCACCTCGACCCCGCCGACGGTGAACGGTGGGACATCTCGCCCGCCACGCTCGGCGACCTGCGCTCCTTCCCCGACACGCCGGAGGCGGTCCGCCAGTTCTACCGCGACGCGGGCGAAGGGGCCATCGGGACGGGCCACGCCGTCAACCCGGCGACCGGCCAGCCGTACGCGCCCAACGTCGTCGCGCGGGGCGACTACACGCGCGTGCTGGCCGAGTTCTGGGCCGACGGGCCCGACTCTGAGACGCCGCCCGGCCACTGGTACACCTTGCTCAACACCGTCTCCGACCACCCCGACCTCGTCAAGCGCTGGGCGGGCGAGGGGCCCGTCCTCGACGACCTCGAATGGGACGTCAAGACGTACCTCGCGCTCGGCGGCGCCGTCCACGACGCGGCCGTGACGGCGTGGGGGCTCAAGGGCTGGTACGACTACATCCGCCCCGTCTCGGCCATCCGCGCCGTCGCGGCGCTCGGCCAGAGCTCCGAGCCGGGCGCGCCCGACTACCACCCCGGCGGTCTCGGGCTGACGGCCGGCGTCGTCGAGCGGATCGGGACCGGCGACCCGCTCGCGGGCGCCGGCGGCCAGTTCGTGGGGGACCTCAAGATCTGGGGCTGGCGCGGGCCGGACGCCATCGACGACCCCGAGGTCGACGAGGCCGGCGTCGGCTGGGTGCGCGCCGCCGAGTGGTGGCCGTACCAGCGGCCGACGTTCGTGACGCCGCCGTTCGCGGGCTACGTCTCCGGGCACTCGACGTTCTCGCGCGCCGCCGCCGAGGTGCTCACGCGCGCGACGGGCGACCCGTTTTTCCCGGGCGGGATGGGCGAGTTTGTAGCGCCTGCCAACGAGTTCCTCGTCTTCGAGGAGGGCCCCAGCGAGACCATCACCCTCCAGTGGGCGACGTACCGCGACGCCGCCGACCAGTGCAGCCTGTCGCGGATCTGGGGCGGCATCCACCCGCCCGCCGACGACCTGCCGGGCCGGATCCTCGGCATCGACGTCGGCCTCGACGCCGTGGCCTACGCCGAAGAGCTGTTCGCCGGCCGCCGGCCCGTCGCGACCGAGCCCGCGCCGCTGACGCCAGCCCTGACCGTGTCCCCGTCGCCGGTCCGCGCTGGGCGCCCGGTCGCCGTCCGGCTCGGCACGGCCGACGGCGCGGCGGACGTGCTCGACGTGCGGGGCCGCCGCGTCGCGACGCTCGCGCTCCGGGGCGGGTCGGCGACGCTCGACACGCACGGGCTCGCGCCGGGCCTCTACGTCGTCCGCGCCCGTGCCGGCGCCGACGTGTTCCACTCCACGCTCTCCGTCGTCCGATGACCGCCCGCCTCGCCCTCGTCCTCGCGCTCACCGCGAGCGCCGCCAGCGCCCAAGGCTTTGTCCAAGCCACCTTCGACGCCGGGATCGGGGGGATCAGCAACACGAACGGCGTGGCCGTGGCCGACTTCGACCGCGACGGCGACCTCGACGTCTACATCGTCGCCCGCCCGGCCTACGACCCCGGCGACGTGCGGACGTGGAGCCGCCTGTTCGCGAACAACGGCGACGGCACCTTCCGCGACGTCACGCTGACCTCGGGGCTGGCCGCGCGGACGGCGGCGACCGTCGAGGACACGCGCGGGTTCGGGTTCCAGTACGCCGCCGCCTGGGGCGACTACGACAACGACGGCTGGCCCGACCTCTTCCTGGGCCACGTCGGGCCGGACCAGCTGTTCCACAACGACGGCGACGGCACCTTCACTGAGGTCACCGACACGGCGGGCGTCTCGGGCGCCGACGCCGGCGGCGGCTACATCTCGAACACGACCGTCTGGTTCGACCACGACCACGACGGCGACCTCGACCTCTACATCGGCGGGTGGTGGGACTACGGGCCCGCCGCCGACTTGCGCAACCGGCTCTACGACAACCTCGGCGACGGCACCTTCGCCGAGCGCTCGGCCGCCGCCGGCCTCGACGAGCCGAACCGGACGTGGGCCGCGCTCCCCTTCGACGCGAACGCCGACGGCCTCACCGATCTCTACCTCACGACCGACGTCGACACGCTCGACGGCGCGGGCCCCAACCGGCTCTACGTCAACAACGGCGACCGGACGTTCCGCGAGGCGACCGCCGAGTTTGGGCTCGAGGACGACAACTACGGCATGGGCGTCGCGCTCGGCGACGCCGACGGCAACGGCCTGCTCGACGTCTACCTCACGAACGTCGCCACGCCGTCGCGCGACCAGCGCAACCCGCTCTTCCTGCAGACCGCGCCGGGCGTCTTTACCGACGGCGCCCAGGCGGCGGGCGTCGACATCGCGGGCTGGGGTTGGGGGACGGAGTTCGTGGACCTCGAAAACGACGGCGACAACGACCTCTTCGTCGTCACCGGCCTCAACACGACGTCGACCGACACCAACTACCTCTTCCGCAACGACGGGGGCACGCCCCTCGCCTTCGCCCGGGTCGACGGCGCGATGGGGGTCGACGACTCGCAAGCGGCCCGCGGCGTGGCCGCCTTCGACTACGACGGCGACGGGGCCCAGGACCTGCTGGTCTCCAACATCGAACGGGCGCCGTACCTCTACCGCAACACCCTCGACCAGGGGACGTGGCTCGACGTCGAGCTCGAGGGCACCGCCTCGAACCGCGACGGGTTGGGCGCGACGGTCGCCGCGTGGGCCGACGGCCGGGTCCACGCCGGGAGCCACCACGGGGCGCAGTACCTCGCCGCCAACCTGATCCCGGTCCACCTCGGGCTCGGCACCGCGCTCCGCGTCGATTCGCTCGTGGTCCGGTGGCCGAGTGGCCAGGTCGACCGCGTGCTCGACCTCCCGGTACGGCGCCGAGTGAAGGTGGTCGAGGGCGGGGGGCTGGCGAACCCGACCGACACGCCCGCGCGCCCGGCGTCGTCGCTGCGCGCGGAGGTGCTCGGCGCGAACCCGACGGCGGGGGACGTGCGGCTGGCCGTCGACGCGCCGGGCCCGGTCCGGGTCGAGGTCGTCGATGTGCTGGGCCGGGTCGTGTTTTCTGAGTCCGTCGCCGGGTCCGGCCGCCGGGTCGTGCGGTGGCGGGCGCCGTCGGCGGGCCTGTTTGTGTGGCGCGTGCGCGGCGCGAGCGGCGTGTCGGCGGGTCGGGTGGTCGCCACGGGCCGCTAAACAGGCCGGGTTTAATCCTGTCCGGGTCGCTTCGATAGGGGAGGGGTCTCCCCGAAACGTCTGTGCCGACGCCCTCCGCCCCCGCCCCGCCGCCCGTCCCGGCCGACGTGCTCCGCCATCTCTTCGAGACGGCCCCGCTGATGATGGGCGTCGTCGGGCTCCGGGCCGATGACATCCTGCACGTGGCCGACAACCCCGCGGCGGCGGCCTTTTTCGGGACGACGCCGGACGCCACCTCGGGCCGGCTCGCGAGCGACCTCGGCGTGCCCCCGGAGCACCTCGAGCGCTGGCTCCACCACTACCGCGCGTGCGCCGAGGCCGACGGGCCCGTCCGGTTTCGGTACCCCCACGAGACGCCCGAGGGCACGCGTTGGCTGGAGGCCGTCGTGAGCCCGGCCGGCGACGACGACGAGCACTACTCGTACTGGGTCGAGGAGGTGACCGACCGCGTAGCGCAGGAGTCCGAAATCCGCGAGCGGGCGGCCCGGGAGGGCACCCTGCTCCGGGCCCTGCCCGACCTCCTCTTCCGGCTCGACCGGGACGGCCGCTACCTCCAGGTCCACACCCCGGACCCCGACGCGCTCGCGGCGCCCGCCGACGAGCTCGTCGGCCGGACCCTCCACGACGCGATCCCCCCGGACCTCGCGGACCGCTTTCTCGGCGCCATCGGCCGGGCGCTGGACTCCGGCGACCCCGAGGAGGTCGAGTACGACCTGGTCACGTCGGACGGCGTCGAGCGGACCTTCGAGGCGCGCGTCAGCCCGGACCCCGACCGCGGCGAGGTGCTCGTGATCGTCCGCGACCTGACCGACTGGCACGCCGACCGCCGCGCCCTCGACGAGACGGCGCAGCGGCTGACGACGCTCATCCAGAACATCCAGGGCGGCGTCATCTTCGAGGATGCGAACCGCCAGCTCCTGCTGGCCAACGAGCGGTTCTGCGAGATCTTTGGGATCGACGCGCCGCCCGACGCCCTCGTCGGCGGGGATTGCGTGGCCGCGCTCGAGCGCGCGCTTCCGATGTTTGCCGAGCCCGAGGCCGCCAGAGCGCGCGTCGAGGCCACGCTCCGCGACGGCGCTCAGGTCTTCGCCGAGCCCGTGGACTTCGCCGACGGCCGCACGTTCGAGCGGGACTACGTCCCCGTGACGCTGGGCGACGGC
This sequence comes from Rubrivirga halophila, assembly GCF_046845755.1. Lineage (GTDB taxonomy): Bacteria > Bacteroidota > Rhodothermia > Rhodothermales > Rubricoccaceae > Rubrivirga. Next base: position 2,332,955 of record NZ_CP177357.1, on the reverse strand, counting down.
CAGGTCGGCCACCTCTGGCTCTACCACGACGTGTCCGAGCGGGTCGCGGCGACCCGCCGGCTCCGCTCGCGCGAGGCCCGCTACCGGCTGCTCGCCGAGAACATGCAGGACCTGGTGGCCTTGCACAACCCCGACGGCACCTACGAGTGGGTCAGCCCGTCGGTCACGACGCTGCTCGGCTACGCGCCCGATGAGCTGGTCGGAACCAACCCCTACGATCTGATCCACCCGGACGATACCGTCGCCGTCCGCACGGGGAGCCACCGGCCGGCACTTCAAAACGAGGACGACGTGAGCGTGGTCGTGCGCGTCCGCCACCGCGACCGGCGGTACGTGTGGCTCGAGACCCTCACCAAGCCGATCGTGGACGAGAGCGGGGCCGTGGTCCGGCTGCAGACCTCGTCCCGCGACGTGACGGACCGAGTCGAGATGGAGGAGCGTCTCTATCACCAGGCGTACCACGACGCCCTGACCGACCTCCCCAACCGGGCGCTCTTTTCGGTCCGCCTCGAAGAGGTGATCGCGCGCTACGACCTGAGCGACGGCTTCGCCGTGCTGTTTCTCGACCTCGACCGCTTCAAGGTCGTCAACGACACGCTGGGCCACACGGCCGGCGACCGGCTGCTTCAGGTGGTCGGCGACCGCCTGCGCGCCGTGATCCGCGACGGCGACATGGTTGCACGCATCGGGGGGGACGAGTTCGCCGTGCTCCTCGACGGCCTGCCCGCGCCCGGCTACGCCGAGAACGTGGCGGCCCGCGTCATCGACGACCTCGCCGCGCCGGTCGACATCGACGGGCGGAGGCTCTACGCCGGGGCCTCGCTCGGCGTCGTCGTGGGGCGTCCGGACCACGACACGCCGGACGCCCTCCTCGGCGAGGCGGACCTTGCGATGTACGAGGCCAAAGCCGAGGGGCGCGGGGGCGTCGCCATCTACAGCGAGGCCGTCCACGCCGAGGTCACGCACAAGCTGCGGCTCGAGATGGACCTCCGCCAGGCCGTCGAGCGCGACGAGCTGCGCCTGCTGTTCCAGCCCATCGTCCGGCTCTCCGACGGCGCGCTGACGGGCTTCGAGGCGCTCGTCCGCTGGGAGCACCCCGACTTAGGCCTGCTCCCGCCGATCGCCTTTCTGGGGCCCGCCGAAGAGAGCGGCCAACTCACCGCCGTCGACCGCTGGGTGCTCGTCGAGGCCTGCCGCGTCGCCGCGACGTGGGCGGACGCCCGGGGGGCGAACCGGCCGTCGCTTCAGCTCAACGTCAACTGCTCCGGCCGCGACCTCCTCACGGACGCGTTCACCGAGGACGTGCTGGCGGCCGTCGCGCGGCACGGCATCCGGCCCGGCGCGCTGTCGCTCGAGATCACCGAGCAGGTGCTCGTCGACGACCCCGAGTCCGTGTCGGCAGCGCTGCGGCGCCTCCAGTCCGGCGGCGTCGGGTTCTCGCTCGACGACTTCGGCACGGGCTACTCGTCACTGTCGACGCTGCACAACCTGCCCGTCGACTGCGTCAAGGTCGACCGCTCGTTCGTCGCCGACATGATGGCCCGCGACCAGAGCCACAAGCTGGTCGAGACGGTCGTCCACCTCGGGCGCATCTTGGAAAAGTCGGTCGTCGCCGAGGGCATCGAGGACGCCGACCAGTTGGGCGCGCTCCAGGCCGTCGGGTGCGCGTTCGGGCAGGGCTACCTGTTCGACCGGCCGCTGTCGGTCGAGGCCGCGTTCGCGCTCGCGACGGCCGACGTGCTGCCCTGGCATACGTACTGGTTGCCGTAGCGCGAGCGCGGTAGTCTTCGGACATGCCGCCTCCCCCCGACGTCCGCCGCGCCACGGTCTCCGTCTACGACGCCGACCGGCTGGGCCGGGCGATGAGCGCGGCGTTCGCCGACGACGCCGGCGGCGTCTACCTCTGGCCCGACCCCGACGAGCGCCGCCGCGCGCTGCGGTGGTACTACGGTGTGCTCGTGCCGCGCCTCGGGTTTGGCGGCGGCCGGGTCTACGTCGACGAGCAGGGGCGAGGGCAGTCGGTGTGGATCGCGCCCGGCCACGGCGTCGGGCTGGCGTCAGGCGTCCGGGCAGGCGCGCTCGGGTTCTTGCCCCGGTACGGGGTGGCCGCGATGTGGCGGCTCAAAAAGCTGTCCGACACGATCGACGCGCTGCGCCGCCAAGCCGCGCCGCCCGGCCACTGGTACTTGTTGCTGCTGGGCGTCGAGCCCGAGGCGCAGGGGACCGGGCTCGGGAGCGCGCTGCTGGCGCCCATCGTCGCCGAGGCGGACGCGGCGGGCCGGGCGATCTACCTTGAAACATCGACGCCGTCGAACCTGCCGTACTACGAGGCGCGCGGGTTCCGGGTCGTCGGCGAGCGGCGTGTGCCGGGCGGGCACCTGTATTGGGGGATGGCGCGAGCGCCGCAGGGCCCGGGTGCGCACGCCGGCTGAGCGCGCGGCGGACCCGATCCCGGACGCCCCGGTTTACGGCCTGCCCCCCGCTGCGCCGATGTCCGACCCGCTCCGCCTCGACCTCCCCGTCCTGCTGCCCGACGCGCCGGACGCCCGCGACGCGTGCGTGACGCGGCTGACGGACGCGCTCGCGGCGACGACCGGCGTCGAGCGGGCCCACGTCGTCCCGGCCGAGGGCGACCGGCCCGCCCAGCTCTGCCTCCACTACGACCCCGACGCCGTCGCGCTGCCCCGCTTGCGCCGCGCCGCCGAGGCGGCGGGCGCTCGGATCACCGCGCGCTACGGCCACGTGCTGTGGGCGGCCGACGGGCTCGGCCACCAGCGCCGCGCGCGGACCGTCACGGAGCTCCTCCGGCAGACGCCCGGCGTCGTCGAGGCCGAGGCGAACGCGACGGGCCCGGTCCGCGTCGAGTTCGACCGGGACGCGACCGACGAGGCCGCCATCCGCCGGTCGCTGGCGGACCTGGGCGTGACCGTCCCGGCGCCCCGCCCACCCGAGGTCGCCGCCGCCAGCGGGCACGACGGGCACGACCACGGGCCCGGCGAACACGACGACCACAGCGGGCACGACCACGCGCCGGGCGCCCACGGCGGGCATGCGCACGGCGGTATCTTCGGCGAGCGGACCGAGCTGATCTTCGCCGTCCTGTCCGGCGTCTGCGTCGCGCTCGGCTGGGGGCTCGAGACGTTCACCGGCGTCGCCGAGGCCGTCCCGTTCGCGCTCTACCTCGGCGCCTTTGCTTTTGGCGGCTGGTTTACCGTCCGCGAGGCCGTCGACTCGATCCGCGCGGGCCGCTTCGAGATCGACTTCCTGATGCTCGTCGCCGCCGCCGGTGCCGCCGCGCTGGGCGAGTGGTTCGAGGGCGGGCTGCTGTTGTTCCTGTTTTCGATCGGCCACGCGCTCGAAGGGTACGCGATGGGCCGGGCGCGCCGCGCGATCGAAGCCCTCGGCGAGCTGGCGCCCGCGACGGCGCGCGTTCGCCGCGCGGGCGTCGAATCGGAGGTGCCCGTCGGCGAGTTGGTCGTCGGCGACACGGTCGTCGTCCGTCCCGACGAGCGGATCGCCGCCGACGGCGTCGTCACGGTTGGGACGAGTGCCGTCGACCAGGCGCCCGTCACGGGCGAGAGCGTGCCCGTCGACAAGCAGCCCGTCGCTGACCTCGACGCCGCGCTCGCCGACTTCGAGGCCGTCGCGCCTGAGCACCGCGTCTTCGCCGGGACGCTCAACGGCGGCGGCGCGCTCGACGTGGTCGTGACGCGGCCGGCGGGCGAGACGACGCTCGCGCGCGTGGTCCAGATGGTGGCCGAGGCCGAGACCGAGCGCTCGCCGACGCAGCGGTTCACGGACCGCTTCGAAAAGGTGTTCGTGCCGTCCGTCCTCGCGCTCGTGGTCGGGCTCGTCGTCGTGCCGCCGCTTCTCGGGGCGCTCGACCTCGTCGCCGAGCCGTTCGCGGAGAGCTTCTACCGCGCGATGGCCGTGCTCGTCGCCGCCAGCCCGTGCGCGCTCGCGATCGCGACGCCGTCGGCCGTGCTCTCGGGCGTCGCGCGAGCGGGCCGGAGCGGCGTGCTCGTCAAGGGCGGCGGGCCGCTCGAAGCGCTCGGCGGGTTGACGGCGATCGCCTTCGACAAGACGGGCACGCTGACCGAGGGCGAGCCGCGCGTCACCGACGTGATCCCGGCCGACGGCGCGACGGAGGCCGAGCTGCTGGCAGCAGTCGTGGCCGTCGAGCGGCTCAGCGAGCACCCCCTCGCCCGCGCGATCGTCCGCGACCTCGGCGGGCGGGCAGGGGAGGGGCCGTCGGCGGAGGGGCTTCAGAGCGTGACGGGCCACGGCGTCCGCGCCACGCTCGGCGGCGAGGCCGTCGCCGTGGGCAAGCCGGCGCTGTTTACGCTCGACGGCGGCGCGCCCGCGCCCGATGCGCTGTTGGAAACCGACCGCCAACTCAAGGCGGACGGCCGCTCCACGATGCTGGTCCAGCGCGGAGGCCGGTTTCTGGGCGTCGTCGGCCTCATGGACACGCCGCGAGAGGCCGCAAAGGGCGTGATCCAGCAGCTCCACGCGCTTGGCATCGAGACGACGATCATGATCTCGGGCGACGCCCAGGTGGTCGCCGAGTCGGTCGCCCGCGCGGTCGGCATCGACGAGGCGCGCGGTGACCTTCTGCCGGACGACAAGGTGGCGGCCATCCGACAACTCCGCGAGCGGGGCGAGGTCGCGATGGTCGGCGACGGCGTCAACGACGCGCCGGCGATGGCGAACGCGACGGTCGGCATCGCGATGGGCGCGGCCGGCTCGGACGTGGCGCTGGAGACGGCCGACGTGGCGCTGATGGCCGACGACCTGTCCCGGCTCCCCTTCGCCGTCGGCCTCAGCCGCAAGACGCGCAGCATCATCCGCCAGAACCTGTGGCTCAGCCTCGGCATGGTGGCCATCCTCGTTCCGGCGACCCTCTTTGGCCTGGGCATCGGCCCGGCGGTCGCGCTCCACGAGGGGTCGACGCTGATCGTGGTCTTCAACGCCCTGCGCCTGCTGGCGTACCGCGAGCCGGCCTAGACGAACAACGGCCGCCACGCGCGGTGCGTAGCGGCCGTCTTCCGTGGAGCATAACGGATTTGAACCGTTGACCTCCTCACTGCCAGTGCGACGCGCCAGGGCGCCAGTCGTCTCATTCATCCCCTGTGTGCCCGTTTTTCGCCTTCATTCGGCATTTGGTGTGAGAGGTTGCGCACCGTTCCGAACGGGTTTGCCCTACCTGTGCCCTACGGTCGGGTCTGCGTCTCAACGCCCAGGTCGCGGGCAGCCGCGGCCTTCAACCTCTGGAGGAGCAGCCGCGCTGCCTCAAGGCGGTCGCCGTCCCTGTCTCCAGGCTGACCCTGACGCACACGGGTCTTGAGGCTGCTGAGGATGAGGACAGTCTCACGCGAGAACACAAACTCTCCGATCCCTATCGCCTGCTCGATCTCCGCCCACGCGCGGTTGCGTCTTCGCTGGGCTCGGCTCATTCCGATGAAGCCTCTCTGCGTCAGCGGGCCTTGGGCGTCGAGTTCCTCCAGGTCGTCGGGGTCCACGTAGTCCCGGTCGAACGTGGTTGAGAACCTGTACACGGCGCTAATGAGGTCCGTGTACGCCTCCGCCTTCCGCTCCCACCAGCGCTCCGACCTGAACCGCCGGAGCGCGAGCCTGACGCCCAAGAGCGCCGCCAGGACGGCGACCACGAGGCTGGGCGCGACCGCAGCAAGGAAGTCGAGGAGCGCGCCCATCTCAGGCGCCCTCCCGCGTCGGCGCCGAGGCGGGGGAGGGCGCCGCCCCGAACACCCGGTCGACGTGGGACGCGCCCCGGGCCGGGTCGTAGTGCGCGTAGTGCCGCTCGATCATCCGGAGCGACGTGCCCATGAGCCGAGCGAGGTCGAGGAGCGGGACGCCCGCCCCGGCCATCCGCGTCCCGTAGGCGTGGCGGAGCGCGTAGGCCGTGACCGTCTTATTGACGCCGGCCCGCTCGGCGAGCGCCTGGAGCCGCTTCGTGAGGTAGTCCACGGCGACGCGCCCGCCAGTCGCGCCCCGGAAGACGGGGCCGTCGGCCTCGGTCGTCCGCTCGCCGTGGAGCCGCTGGAGCACCGCGAGCGCGTTGCCGCGCACGGGGACGGTCCGGCGGCTCCCCTCGGTCTTGACCCGGTGGCCACGGCCGACCTCGACGGACCGCTCCGCCAGCCGGACCGCGCTCCACCGGAGGTCCCGCTGTTCGCCCGGCCGGAGCCCGGTCCCGAGCCCGAACGTCACCCAGTCCTCGATCCAGCCGGGCCGCTTGACGGGCACGCCCGCGAGCGCGGCCTCGACGGCGGCCGTCTCCGAGGCCCGGAGGATGTCGGCGGCCTCGGCGTCGGTGACGTGGTCGCGCCGGGCCCCGGTCGAGGTCGGGACGGCGACGCCCTCGGCGGGGTTGGAAGGGGAGAGGCCGCCGCGGACGGCCCACGCGAAGAACGGCTGGAGGCTCGCGCGCCGGCGCCGCTTGGTCTGGGGCGTGGCCTCGGGGCCCGGCCCGCGCCGTACGCCGTCGGCGTCCTTCGGCGGGCGCTTCCGGGCGTTGACGACGGCCTCGACGTGGTGGGGCTCGACGTGCGAGACGAGCGCGCCGGCCGGGAGCTGGGCCGCCAGCAGGTCGAGGTACCGGCGGTCCTCGGCGAGCGTCGACGGGGCCGACGTGTGGCGCTTCTCGGCGAGGTAGCCCTTGGCCGCCTCGGTCAGCGCGACGCTCGACGCGGCGACGCCGGGCGCCCACGGGTCGAACGTCCCGAGCGAGCGGCGCTGGGCGTACCCGAGCGCCTTCCGCATGGCCGCGCCCTTGTCGGCGGTCCGGAGGTTGACCTTCTTGCGCTTCGGCCGGCGGTCGGGGTCGTAGACCACCCAGTACCAGTTCCCGCGCGCGACGCGCTTCTTGCCGTCCTTCCGGTACGCGCGCTCGATGCGCGAGCCGTCGGGGAGCTCAGCGCGGTAGGGGTTGGTGCCCCGGCTCACGTTTCCGCGGACACGTCGCCCCGCTGGCGGTGCGCCCGCCCGCCCGTCTCGCGGACGGCGTAGGCCGCGAGCGCCGCGTCGTCGACGACGGCCCAGACGTGCCCGAGCTTGCTCGCGTTGAGGTCGCCGCGCTCGATCGCGTTACGGATGGCCATCGCCGTGCACCCCTTCCGGGCGGCGGCTTCGGTGGTCGAGAGGAGGTCGGGCATCGGTCCGGCGGGGCGTGCCGGAGACTACGGCCCGTGTTGCGAGACCGCAAGAGGGGCGGTACGTTGCCTGAGCCGCAGAGAAATACCCCGATGAACCTCCGTGAAGTGACGGACCTGCTGTGGTCCGCGTTTGAGCACCGGAACCGCGCCGAGGGCGTGGATTCGGTCGAGGAATGGATCGCCGCCCGGCCCCACCTCGATGAGCACGGGCACGACCTGCTTGCCGACATCCTCCACCAGTGGGCCGAGCAATGGTGGAACCCGTGGTACGAGTTGCTGACTGATGGAGGAGACCGCCCCACAGCGGCCGGATACACAGCGCTTAGGCTAAAGCTCGACGGGCTCCGAGAACGGGCGGCTGATGCGCAAGCGGCGCTCGATGCTCTCGGACCTGAGCCCTCTTCCAAGTCGCCAGCGACGATCGTGGACGGTCGCCTGAAGGACTACCTCACTGCCATCCTGGAGTTGGAGGGGACCCCTGCCGCTTCGCCCGCTGACCTGTGGCGCAAGGTCGGCGTTCTCGCCCCCGGCGAAGGCGGCGAGCCTGCTAGCGAGCGGGCCGTTGCTCGCACCTTCCGGCGCAAGGGGATGCTCCCCAAAGGGGAAGCCCTCTCCGTGACTCGGCCTCGTCTGGAACGCGAGGCGCGGGAGGCGCTGGGAGTAGAGGCCAGCGGAGACCCACTGCCCGAGACGGAGCGGGCCGACGCCGCCCGGGCGGCAGCCCGAAGGCATCTGGCTGAATCGAACGCCCGCGCTGGGATGCTCGACATCCTGCTTCGTGTCGCTGACCTCGATGTCTACGGCGAGTGGATTCCGCTGTGGCTACGGTTTGTCCAGGCCATCCCGGAGTCGGTGCCGGTCGGGTGGGAAGAACTCTCCCCAGACCAACGGCTAGGGCGTGCCCTCTTCGGGATGGAGATGAGCGAGCTGTTCGACGGGGTGGAACAGCCGGATGTGAGCGCTGACGCAGCGCAAGACGCGGCGGCCCCACTCGACACACCTCAGACGGGAACTGTAGCGGACGCTGACGTGATCGACGCGTGGTCGCACCACGAATTCAACCCGGAGCTCGGCGAACCTGTCTGGTCCCCCCTCAGCGACGCTGAGTTCTGGGGTCCCGGAGGTCCGCCGCCAACGACGTAGCGCGCAGGCACGGGAACACACGAGGCACACCCGAGGCACGTGCCCACTTCGGCCCGTCCATGCCGGACACTACGGGTGCCGCAGAGAACGGCCGGCGTCAACACGTCGGCCATCCCCGATCTTCAATCTGCTCCGGGCGAGGACTCGGCAGCGAACACGGGCGGGCCCCCACCTCTGCGGCACAGAAGGGGGCCCGCTTTGTGTAGCTGCGAGGCCCGCTCGATGCCGAACCCACTGTGCCGCCCCCCAGCCCGGCCCCCGACCGCCCGCCCGCCGACCTCGACGCGCTCGCCGCCAGCCTCGCCGACCGCGTGGCCCAGCTCGTCGACGCGGCCCGCACGCCGCCGCCGTTGCTCGACCTGGCGGGCGCCGCCGCCCGGCTCAACGTGAGCACGCGGACCGTCGAGGCGCTGGTCGCCAGCGGCGACATCCCGGTCACGCGGATCGGGGCCGGGCGCGGCGTCCGGCGGTTCGACCCGGCGGCCGTCGAGGCGTTCATCCGTCGCAACACGAGGGCGCTGTGAGCCGCCCCGATCTCGCCCGAGACCTCTTCGGCGCCCCGCCGCTCGCTCGCCAGCCCGACGGGTCGTGCGCCCTGACCGCTGCCGGACGCGAGGCCGTCGCGCGCGCGTCCGTCACGGCGGGCCACGTGGTCACGCTGGCGGACGTGGCCACGGCGTCGAGCCTCCACCCCCGGACCGTGCTCGCGGCCGTCGGCGCGGGCGACCTGGCGCCGTCCGACAGAACCCCAGGGACGACGCGGCTCTACTTCGACACGTCGGCCGCCGTCGTCTTCATCGCCGAGCACGCCGGGGGGCGGAGCCGATGAGCCGCCCAGACACGCTCCGCCAGCTCGCCGAGGCGGCCGGACTCCCTTCGTCCGGCCCTTCGTCCGGTAGGGCTGCGGACGAATCTGAGCCCCATAATCGACGCTTTCGGGTACGCGATGCGGGTTCGTCCGGCTCGTCCGGTTCGTCCGGGCGTTCCTCCGTGGACGCTGGCCGTGTGCTCGACTGGCGCCCGTTCCCGACGGGCGCGCTACCCGAGAGCGTCGCGCGCTACATCCGGTCGGCCGCGCTGGCGCGCAACGTGGACGAGGCTGCCGTCGCCCTCCCCGCCCTCGCCGTGCTCGCTTCGGCCGTTGGTAACGCTGCCCGCCTGGAGTTGAAGCGAGGGTGGGAGGTGCCCGCGACGCTGTGGGCCGTCGTCGTCGCGCCGTCGGGCTCCGGCAAGTCGCCAGCATGGGACGCCGCACTCGCACCCGTCCGCGACCTAGCGCGAGAAGCGTTCGCCGAGCACGAGGTCGAGGCAGAGGCCTACGCCGATGACCTCCGGAGGTACGAGGGCCTTGGGAAGCAAGCCAAGGCCAACGAGGCTCCGCCCGAGCGGCCCCAAGCCCGCCGGTTCATCGTTCAGGACGTGACGATCGAGGCGCTGGCGGACCGTCACTCCGTGAACCCCCGGGGGCTTCTCTCGGCTCCTCCCGAGGCGGGCGCGTGGCTCGGCGGCTTCAACCGATACCGGAGCGGCAACGGCGGCGGCGACTTGTTCAAGTGGATCGAGATCCACGACGGGGCTCCGCTGACGGTGGACCGGAAGAACCCCGAGAGCCCGACGCTCCGGATCAACCGGCCGTGTGTGGCCGTCGCCTCCACCGTTCAGCCTACCACGCTCCGCCGGCTCATCACGCCGGAGTTCTCGGAGTCGGGTTTCCTGGCGAGGCTCTGTCTCGCCGAGCCCCCGACGCTGCCCCGCGTCTGGACCGACGCGACGATCCACCCGGACACGTCGGCGGCATACCGCCTGACCGTGCGTCGACTGTACTCCCTCCCTGAGACGGAGCGCGCGGTACCCCTGTCGGATGGTGCGCGCCAGCTGCTGCGGGAGTTCTTCAACACGAACGGCCAGATGTACGAGGCCGCCCCGTCCGATGCGGTGCGCGCCATGCTCGCGAAGCAGCCCGACCGCCCGGCCCGGCTGGCGCTCGCCTTCCATCTCGCCGACTGTGCCGAGCAAGGGGAGTTCGGCCCCAGCGCCTTCGATGTCCTCCCGCCCGTCCCGGCGGCCACCTTCGCGCGGGCGGTCGATGTGGCCGCCTGGCTCCGGCGGGAAGTCTTCCGGATCTACATCCGTCACGAGTTCGGCGGGGACGGCGCCGCCGCGTTCGCCGAGCGCGCCGTCGAGGTGAGCGACACCGACAAGTGCGCTCGCCTACCGAGCCCGTTCGGATGGGAGGACGTGGCCGAGGCGTGGGGCGTGAAGCGCACTCAGGCCTATGAGATTATCGGAAACCTAACTGCCTCTGGAAAGGCCATACAGAGATCAAGGGGGGTCTACCTCCCCAACGTCGGGACCCCACCGGACGAACCGGACGAACCGGACGAACCGGCATTCTTCGACCTGCTGGCCGCTTTGTCGTCCACGAGGGCACCGGACGAACAACCGGACGGGGACGTGCCTGTGCTCGTCCGTCCGCCAGCGTCCGGCGCTTGTCCGCCCCCTCTGCCGCCTGGCGGCGACGGCACCCCCGACACGCCACTGCCGACTTGGGATGAGCCCCCATTCTGAGATCCCACTCCACCTCGCCGCCTCGATCGTCACCCCTCCACCCTCCACCCCAACCCCGTGACCGACCCGCCCCGCCTCATTGCCGCCGCGCTCGCGCCGCCCGGCCCGCTGGTAGCCGCCGCGCTCCGCCCGGCCCGCGAGCTCCCCGTCCTGTCCCGTCCCGCGAACCTCCGCACCCTCCCGACCCTCCGATGACCCCCACCCCTCCCGACGTGTCCGCGGACACCATCCCCAAGCCCGGCGACGTCGTCGACGGCCGCACCGTCCGGGCCTCCGGCACCCTGCCCGTCGACGGCCGCCAGTTCGTCGTGCTCCGGCACTCCGCCCGCCAGCAGGTCCACGCCCTCGGGAACGCCGAGCGCCTCGCTCGCACCGAGCTGGGCATCCCCAGTAGCGACGCCGTGAGCCCCCCGGCCGCCGCGTCCTACGCCGCCGCCCTCCTGATCGCCGACGCCGCCCGGGTCCGCAAGCCCGACGCCGACGACTGGCGGCGCATCAAGCTCGACGACGTGCTCGACCTCGACGCCGACGACTTCGCCGCGCTCAACGCCGCCGGGGGCGACGACGCGCCGGGCCCTCCCTCGCCGACCTCGTAGCGGCGGCCCGCGTGGTCGGCCTCGGCATCCTCGACGAAGACGCCGAGGTCGCCGCCGCCATCGTGGCCGAGCTGGAGCGCCAGCTCGCCGCCGAGCCCAGGCCCGACGCGACGTAGCGCCGGGCCCCAACCTCCCCCCCTGAGATGTCCATCATCACCACCGGACTGAAGCTCGAGCTGATCGGCGCCGACGGCATGGCCCGTGGCCTCGGCCGAGTCCAGTCCAAGTACGAAGGCCTGACCGGCACCATGCGCACGTTCGGGCGCGAGATGGAGTCGGCCGGGCGCGGGTTCATGAAGGCGGGCGCCGGGCTCGTCGCCCTCGCCGCCGCGCCCGTCGGCGCCGCCGCGTCGATGGAAGCGGCCTTCCAGCCGGTCAAGTCGCTGGGGGAGGAGGCCGAGGGGATCGTCGAGTCGGCCACCGACTCGTTCCTCCGCTTCCAGGCCCGCACCGGGGCCGGGGCGCAGACGTACGCCGACACGCTGTACAACGTGGTCTCGGCCGGCGTCGCCGCCGCCGACGCGGTCGCCGTGACCGAGGACGCCCTGACGGGCGCGACGGCCACCAAGGGCGACGCGGCCACCTTCGCCGCGCTCCTGGGCACGGCCATGAACAACCTCGCCGACGACACCCGGGCGGCCGGGGACGAGTCGCAGCGGTTCACCGACATCATCACGGCCACGCAGCAGCGGTACCAGATCGAGTCGCTGGCGCCGCTCGCCGACGGGTTCAACTACGCCAGCGCAGCCGCCAAGTCGGCCCGGCTCCCCGTCGATCAGCTGTTCGCCTCGCTCGGGATGCTCAACACGGCCGGCGTCGCGGGCTCGCGCGCGGGCACCGGGCTGACGGCCATGATGGGCAAGCTGAACACGGCGTCGAAGGCGCTCGGGTTCACGTACGTCACGACGGCGGACGGCGGGCTCGACCTGGTGGGCACGCTGGGCAGCCTGGCCGACCGGCTCGGCGACGTGGACAGCCTGACCCCCGATGTCCAGGACAAGCTCCGTGCGGCGTTCGGGGAGCAGGGGTACGCGGCCCTCGTCCCGCTCCTCCAGAATGTCGAGGGGCTGACGGAGGGCGTCGACGCGCTCGGCGACTCGTCGGGCGTGGCCATGCGCGCGGCGGCCAAGATGACCGACTCGCTGACGGGCAAGCTCAAGATCCTCAAGGGCGGGTTCACGTCGCTCTTCCAGGCGTCGGGCTCGGGCCTGCTCGACCCGTTGAAGGGCGCGCTCGACCTCGGCATCGGGATGGTCTCCCGGCTCGCCGAGGTGGCCATCGAGAACAAGGCCGTGTTCGGCGGCATCGTCGCGGCCGTCGGCGGGCTCGGCACCGCGCTCGTCGGCGTCGGCGGGTCGCTGTGGGTGACCGGCGCGCTGGCGGACAACCTCGGGCGCGGCATGGAGCTCGCGGCCGGGTTCGGGAAGCGGCTGGGCAGGCTCCGGCTGGCGGCGCTCGTCTCGCCGTGGGGGATCGCGCTGGCGGGCGTGGCCGGGGCGGTCTACCTCGTCTCGCGGAACTGGGACGCCCTCAGCTTGAAGGCGAAGGGGTTCGCCAACGGTTTCCTCGACGGGCTCGGGCCGGTCGCCGACGCGCTGGCCCCGCTGTCCGACCTGGCGCGCGACGCGTGGGCCGGCGTCAAGGGGATGTTCGGCGGGCCGGAGGTGGCGGCGGGCGTGGGCACCATCGGCCGGTTCGTCGACGCGGGCCGCGCGCTCGGCTCGGCGGTCGGGCCCGCCGTCGAGACGGTGACCGCCAAGCTCCGCGCGTTCTGGGCAGCGACCGAGCCCATCCGCGACGTGCTCGGCGGGCTGGCGCGTCAGGCCCTCGACTTCGGGCAGGCGCTGCTCGGCGGGTTCGCCTCGGGCATGGTGGACTCGGCGACCAAGTCGGGCGGGCTGTTCGACTCGCTCCGGGACCTCGGCGACTCGCTGCTCCGCCTGTGGGACGCCGTCAGCCCGGCCGTCTCGGCGTTCGGCGACTTCCTCGGCGCGTCGAGCGAGGGCGAGGGCGGGGCCCGGTCGCTCGGCGCCTTCCTCGGCGGCGGGCTCGTCGACAACCTGACGCGGGCCGCCAACGCCGTCGGGTGGGTGGCCGACAAGGTGGCCGGGTTCGTGGAGTGGGCTCGCCGTGCCCACGATGCGGCCGTCGGGTTCAAGGACAGCCTCCTCAGTGCCTGGGGCTCCATCCGCTCGTTCGTCGCCGACTTCTCGCTCGTCGAGGCGGGCAAGAACCTCATCCGCGGGTTCATCCGTGGCATCGGCTCGATGGCCTCAGGGCTCGTCGGGAAGGTCGCCCAAGTGTTCGCCCCGATCCGAGGGATGGTCCCGGGCTCGCCGGTCAAGCGCGGCCCGCTCGTCGCGTTCAACACGGCGGGCGAGGGGCTCATGAAGCTGATGGCCTCGACCGTGACGCCGGCGCCGCTCACGGGCGCGCTGTCGTCGGCGTTCGGGGCCGTCCGGACGCCCGCGCTGGCGGCCACGCTCGCACTCGGCACGGCGGGCACAGGCCCCCCGGCGCTGGCGGCCACACTCGCCGCGAGCACGGCGGGCGGCGCCGTGCCTGCCGGCGTCGGCGGCGGGGGCGGAGCGGGCGGGGGGCTCGCGCCCGTCTACTCGCCGACGGTCAACGTCACGTTCACCGGCACCGCCAGCGTGGCCGACGTGCGCGAGGGCGTAGGGCAGGCGCTGGCGCTCGACCAGCGCGAGTTCGAGCGGATGCTGGCCCGCGCCCAAGACACCCGCACGCGACTGTGACGGCCACCCTTTAGCCTGCCTCCCATGCCCACCCTCGACTTCCCCGGCGGCCTCGCCGCCCCCGCCCCGCTCATCCTCGCCGGATCGAGCCCGCCCACCGACTCCCGCGAGCGCGCCGAGTGGGAGCTGAGCCGCGCCCTACAGCGCGTCCGGTTGAAGCTGTCCACTCCGCGCGGGTCGGTCCCGCTCGACCGGACGTTCGGGATGGACCCGTCCATCCTCGACGCGCCGGTCTCGTCGGCCGCCCGGCTCCGGGTCGCCGTCGCCGAGGCGCTGAGGGGCGACCCGGATTTCACGTTGGTCGCCGTCCGCATCGGCGACCCCGTCGGCCGCACCCTCGGGCGCGTCGCCTTCACCGTCGAGCTCTCCCCCCGCCAGTAGCCGCCATGCTCCGCACCGTTGGGTCCATCGGCCCCGTTGACCGCCTCGTCGAGTTCACGTCGGCCTTCGCGCCTGACGAGATGCGCGTGAGGCTCCGGCGCGACTACGCCGAGCACACCGGCGCCGACGGCGTGACGCGGCTAGAGGCGCTGCAGTTGCGCCCCGCCGAAGTCCAGTTCCCGATGCGGCTCGTGCCGACGCGCCAGCCCGTGAGCGGGGCGCCGGGCGAGACCGCGTCGGTCCGGCTGCTGCACCTGGAGGGCTTCCTCGCCTACGGGGTGGTCTGCCCGCTCTTCCTCGGGTCGGCCTACCTCGGCAACTTCGTGGTGACCGATCTCGACGTGACGTACCGGGACCCGGCGATGCGCTTCATCGACGTGAGCGCCCGGCTTCTGGAATACGACGGCTCGCTGAGCACCGGGCCGAACGACGTGCTGGACGAGCGGGCCCGCCTGCTGGCGCGGCGGCGGCGGGAGCTCGCCGAGAGCATCGCCGCCGAGAACGACGGCCGCGTGACGGGGCGGGGCCCGACGTTCCTCCCGACGGGGCAACCGTGAGCGGCGCAGGAAGACGCCCCGCCGGCCCACACCTGACCGCCGCCGAGGCGGGGCACCTCGGGCGCGAGTTCATCGAGGAGGCGTGGCGCGCGGGCCGGTTCACGTTCGACGACTGGCACGGCCGGCGTGTCGTCTTCCGCATGGAGAGCCGCGAGGGCGGCAACCAGGGGTTCTGGTATGCCTCGACGTACCTGGGCAAAGGGACCCCGCGCGCGTACACCCTCAACGTCTACGCCGGGTCCACCGTGCCGGGCCCGCGCTCCACCCGTCCTGCGTGCCTCACGGCCGAAGGGCTGCGCGGCGTGTCCGACGACATCGACCGGAAGGCCACAGATGAGGGGTATCCCCGTCCGGACGGGTCGGGCGGATGATGTGTTATGTGGCCACCGGCCGGTCGGCGAGATGTCATGTTATGTCTACATCTGCAGCCCTCCCCGGCGCGTGTTGGCGGATCGCGCGCCGGGCCGTCCCGCGCGCCGAGGGCCGTCCGACCTCTCCCTGGCCCGGCCCGAGATGTCCGGAAATGTCCGGGTGTTTCGGGTTCCGCGAGCCCGTCGAGCTTTCCGCTGGCGACCGCGCGGGTTGGAACCAAAATCGGCCGTTGCGCTCGCCGTTGGCCGATTCGTTCTCGACCTCTCTCAACCTGCTTTCCGCAGTTTTCCGCCCCCTCCGAGCGGCGCCAGCTTCCGAAACTGTCCGGAGTTGTCCGGCGATTTCGAGGGGTGGCCACCGCGCGCTGACGGCCCCGGGCTGGCTGCCTACCCGCCGGGGCCAGCTTGCCGCCGCGCTGGAAACGAGATCGCCCCACAGGGCTCCGTTTCGGCGATCCGTTTCCACTTTTGTCCACCGATCTTGCCGCAGCTTGCCGCCCGTTCTGGGGCGCGAGGGGGTGGCGACCGCGCCCCCTGACGGAACACCCGTCACGGCCTGGCGCTACGCTCCGCCCCGCAACCAACCCGCCCGGACATGGCCCGTACCGACCGCCAGCGCCCCGCCGCGCTCCGCCCCCTCGACAAGCTCCCGCCAGCGCTCCGCGACGCGCTCGACGACGACGGCCGCCGCGACGTGGCCGACCTCGGCGCCGACCTCCAGCGCCGCCAGCGGGCCCGGCTCCGGATCGGGCTCGACGGCGGGGCCGAGTGCCCCCCCTTCCTGCTCGCGGCCGAGACGGAAGCGCCTGGTGCGGCCCGGCTGTACGTCGCCCTCGACGGCTGGCGGTTCACGGCCGAGGGCGCCGTAGAGCTGGGGGAAAAGCTCGAGCTCGACGTCGCGGCCGTGGCGTCGGCCCTCAGCGCGCTCCGCCGGGCCGAGCTGGTGGCCGACGGGCCCGGCGGGATGGTGACGCTGGCGCCGGCGGGCGTCCCCGACTGAGACCGGCCGGACGTGTCCGCGGACACATCGGCCCGGCCGTCTGGAATCGAGACGGCCACGGGACGGGGCGCCGGGCTGTCCGTCCCCTCGGTTTCGGATCGGGCCGCGCGGTCGTCCCTAATGGCGCCGCCCGACGCGGCGGGCCTTCCTATCGCCCACGATTGCCAAGAGCCAGCCGGCAGCGAGAGCCAGAAGGTGGCTCATCCCCGGGTCGCCAGCCTCGGCGCAGATCACATGGCCGACGGACCCGACCGCCAGCGCCAACCCCACCCCGCGCACCGTTGCCCAGTTCTCAATCTTGTCGCGCTGAGAGGGAGTGAGGGGGAACATGGTGCTGGTGGCGGTGCGGACGTGTCTCGGGTCGGCGATCGGCGGGCTGGCGTCGCGCTCGCTGGCGGGGGCAGGAAGGGCGGGCGTCGGGTTCGTCGTGCTGGCGGTCGGGACCGGCGGGGGCGCCGGGCCCCCGCCTCCCGTCGGCCTAGTCGATGATCGCCTCGACAGCGGCCGGGTTGCCGGAGCCGTAGGCGTCTTCGCGGTGCGCCTCGATCGCGGCCGTGTCGTAGAACGCCCGCACCGCGTCGGCCGTCCCGTGGATCGCGACGTTGACGCCCCGCGTCGGGCGGTCGGGCGTCCCGCCGGTCACGGCCGTGACGTAGACCCGGATCGGGCTCGACCCCTCGGTCACGGCGCCCGTGCCCTGGAAGGTGCCGAGGACCGGGGCGATCCACGCGGCGTGCTTGTCCGCCAGCATCCCGAGGCAGCGGAGCGAGTCGGCGTCGCCGGGGACCGTCTCCGCCATCACGACGACGGCCGGGGCGCCCTCCCCGTCGGTCCGCTTGTAGAGCCGGGTGGGGTAGGACCGCGACGCGCCGGGGGTGAGGGCGTCGAGGTCCGCGAGCGCCGCGCCGAGCCGGGACACGTCGCCCTGGAAGGGCATGACGCTGGCGAGCTTCGACGGGATCGCCAGAGCGGAGCCGCCCCGGAGGAACGAGAACTCTTCCGACTCGCCGACCTTCTTGCGGGCGTCGAAGGTGACGCCGACGGCGTTGATGTGCGCGAGCACGAGGGCGGCGTCTTCGGCGATCGCCTCGGCGCGGGCCTCGACCGGGGAGAGCGTGGGGCCGTAGGCCGGGGCGTCGCCAGCGGTCACGCCCGGGAGGCGGACGGACTCGTACCCCTCGCGGTAGGCCGCCTCCCCCTCGGCGTCGGCGGGGGCGTCGAAGGCGTAGCCGTTGAGGGCGTCGTCTTCGCCACGGGTGTAGAGGGCGTCGGTGCGGTCGTCGGGGTTGAACATCTGCGGGTGGCCGGGGCCGGTTGGTAGTGATCCCAAGATACGTTCCATCAACGTATCTGTCAAGGGCTGGCCAATCTTTTTTCCGTCTGCCAAACGTATTTAGGGCTTGACGAGATACGACCAGGGAACGTATCTTCGTCTCACTACCAACCGCCCGCCCCATGCTCCGTGCCCTCGACGATCCCGACGACCTCCGCCGCTTCCTCGACTTGCGAGAGGAGCGCGATCGGATCGACGCCGACCTCGCCCAGCTCGCGCCCGTCATCTTGGCCGCGCTCGACGAGGAAGACGACGGCCGGACGGAGGCGCGCGGCTACGTCATCGAGTCGGCCACCCGCCGGACCTACGACTATCCGCCCGAGGTGGGGCAGGTCGCCGATTACCTCGCCGAGATCAAGGCGACCGCCCGCGCCGACCGCTCCGCCAGCGTCGCCGACGTGACCTCGTTTATCCGCGTGAAGCGCTCCCCCACCGTGCGCGCCGACCGGGCCCGCGCTCTCGCCGCCGAGGCCGTGACCGCCACGCTGGCGGCGTGACCCCCTGCCGTCGGGTTCCACCCCGGCCGACCCTGGCGCCGACCGACGGCGGCGCCCCGGCCTCCCTCCATCCCCCCTCACCATGTCCACCCCACGCGAGCCCCCCACCGAACTGAGGGCCGGGCACTACTCCGCCGAGGACCTGACCGAGCTAGCCGCCCTAGCCATCAAGGCGTCCGGCAAGTCGAAGACAGCCGCCGCCGCCGACCTCGGTGTCAGCCCGGCCTCCGTCACCGACGCGACGAAGTACCCCGACCGCAACCTCACAGACCTCCGCACCCGCATCATCGAGCGGTGGGGAGGCTACGCGGTCGATGGGCCCCTCTACAGGCTCCGCAGACCGTAGACCACGCCGGACCCACCGGCATCAACGACGAACGGCCCGCCCCCAGTGCATGGAAAGCGGACCGAACGCCGACTACCAACCAGGCCGAAGCCCAGCCGGAGCGCGAATCTACGAAGCGCCCCCCGGGACGGTTGCGGCCGCAGCCCAGGCTCACACCATGGCTACCGACAAGACCCCCAAGAAGACCGCCCCCACCGCATGGCCCGACGGGTTCGTGCCCATCGACGGCGTCGACGCGCTCGGCGACGCCGCGCCCGCCGACCTCGCCGCACTCGTCGAGTCCGTCCGCCGCCCGGTCCCGCCCGAGACGTTCGCGCTGACGCCGCCGCCCGACGCCGACGCCTTCCCTCCCGGCGCCTTCCTGCTGCGCCTGCCCGACGACGCGGCCGGGCGCCCCGCCGAGCGGGCGGCTGAGAACGCCGCCGAGCACAACGCCCTGCGCGCGGGGCTGGCGGACCTCCTCACGTCGGGCGTCGGGCTCCGCTTCCTCGACCTCGCCGAGAGCATCCCGACGTGGGGGGCGGCCGACCCCGTCGTCTTCCACGCCCCGCCCAAGACCGGCGCCAAGGAGCACCACCCCCGGACCCCGCACGCCGAGGGCCGGGCCGTCTACGAGTGCTGGCTGACCGGCCGCCGGTTCACGATCTCCGACCGGGCCCCCGTGCCCCACGTCGGGTACGCATGGACGGACGCGGGCGGCTACCCCACCGGAGCGGAGCGCGAGTGGAGGACCGAGGGCGTGTACGGCTACCACCCCGTCGACCCCTCGGTCGTCGAGGCCGGGCCCGAGGCGGTCGCGGTCGCGTTGGCGTTCAAGGTCCGGCGCGAACTCACGGCCGCTACCGAGGCGCTGTACCGCGCCGCCGAACTGTGCTCGCTCACGGCCGGGCTCACGGCCGACTCGGTCCGCTCTGGCTGGCCGGGCGACGCCTACACCCGGGCCGCGCCCGCGTCGTCGTGACCGTGGCCACCCACACCGCCCCCGGCCGCCGTGCCGGGGGCGCTCGGTGCGAGCGGTGCGGAGCGCGGACGCGCCGGGCCCGCCAGCGGTACTGCTCGACGTCGTGCGCCGGCGCCGCCAGCGCGGAGCGCCACGCCGAGGCCCGGTCCCGCCCCTGCCCGAGCTGCGGGCGGACGTTCGACCCGGGCCCGGTCCGGACCCGCCAGCGCCTGTACTGCTCCGGCGCCTGCGCCCGCCTCGGCGCCGAAGTGGGAGAGCCCGCCCCGTGCGTGACGTGCGGGACGGTGGCCGCGCTGACCTACCGGGCCGGCGACTGGCGGTGCTGCTCGGCTGCGTGCGCGCGTGCGGCGCGTGGCCCCGATCGTGACCGGATCGTCGCCGAGCGCGGGCAGGTGCGCTGTACCCGGTGCCGCCAGCACCGGCCACCCGGCGCGTTCTCTCGGTACCCCTCCGGCTACCGAGGGCACCGTCGACGGCGGGCGTACTGCCGGGCGTGCGAGCGGCCGCCGTGAGGGAGGGGCGGGCCCGATCCCTGGGGCCCGCCCGCCTGGGGACCGAGGGGGCCGTGAGATTTCCGCGCCGTCGGGTTTCGGTTCCGAAGTGGCGACCGCCTCAGCTCGCGGGCGGTCGCCAGCGGCGCGCTCGAGAACTCCGTCGCCATCTCGGCGGCGTTCCGAGATGTCCACATTTGTCCACATCCTGAGCCCACGCCAGCCCGACGGCCACCCCTCCGGATGTCGCAAAATGTCGGGGTGCCGGGCCCTCGCGCCAGCTCCTCAGACCGCGCCGTTCCGCGTCGTTCCGCGCCGGTTTGCCCGACATGTGCCCTACGTGGACTCGGGCGCGCGGTAGGGCAGGGGAGGGGCTGAACGAGAAAACCGGCCCTCACACGAAGTGGGGGCCGGTTTTCGACCTGTGGAGCATAACGGATTTGAACCGTTGACCTCCTCACTGCCAGCGAGGCGCTCTACCAACTGAGCTAATGCCCCATTCGGGGGCGCCGGCTTGTCGTCCGGCGCGGGGCAAAGATAGAGGCCGCGCCGTCGGCCGGTCAATGGAGCGAGAGCGAAGACGCTGGGCCCGCGCCGTGAGCGGAATGAGGAACGGGCAGAAACCGGCGGGCAGGTCGCCCCCCGATGCCGGATCGCGAGCATCTTCCCCGGACGCCGCCCGCCACTCCGATGCCCGACCGCCCCGTCCACGTCGCCAAGTTCGGCGGCACCTCCGTCGGCACACCCGACCGCGTCCGCCGCGTCGTCGAGCTGTCGACCGGACCCGAGACCGCCGGGCACCGCCGCGTCGTCGTGTCGTCGGCGTTCGGCGGCGTCACCGACGACCTGCTGGCGGCCATCGAGGCAGCGGTGGGGCGGACCGGCGAGCACCGGGCGATCCTAGACCGCGTCCGCCAGCGGCACGCCCAAGCCGTCGACGCACTCGCGGCCGAGGGCGAGCGGGCGGCGCTCCACGGTCGCCTCGACGCGCTCTTCGGAGAGGTCGGCGAGCTGTTGCACGGCGTGTCGCTGCTACGCGAGTGCTCGGCCCGGTTTCGCGACGCGATCGTGTCGGCCGGCGAGCGGGGCTCCGTCCCCGTCGTGGCCGCCGCGTTCCGGTCGGCCGGGCACGCCGCCGTCGCGCTCGACGCGACCGCGTTCGTCCGCACCGACGACGCGTTCGGCGAGGCCGCCGTCGACTTTGCGACCACGCGCACGCTTGTCCGGGACGCGCTGGCGGAGGTGCCCCACGACGCCGTCGCCGTCGTCACCGGCTTCGTGGCCTCGACGGCCGACGGCGTGACGACGACGCTGGGGCGGTCGGGCTCCGACTACACGGCGACAATCCTGGCCGGCGCGCTCGACGCGAGCGAGTGCGTCATCTGGACCGACGTCGACGGCGTGCTGTCCGCCGACCCCCGGCTCGTCGCCGACGCCTTTTCGCTGGCGCGCCTGAGCTACGCCGAGGCCGCCGAGCTGGCCCACTTTGGCGCCAAGGTGCTCCACCCGCGCACGATGCGGCCGCTCTCGCGGCAGGGCGTCCCCTTGCGCATCAAGAACACGCTGCGGCCCGAGGCGCCCGGGACCGAGATCGGGCCCGCCGACTCTGAGGCTGAGCCCACGATCCGGGCGGTGACGGCGATCCGGGGCGCGGCGCTCGTCCGCGTCGAGGGCGCGTCGGTGCTCGAGGTGCCCGACCTAGTGGCGCGCATTTTCGGGCCGCTCGCGGAGGCGGGCGTGCCCGTCTCGCTCGTCGCCCAGGCGTCGGCCGAGGGGAGCGTGGGGCTGGCAGTCCGCGGTACGGAAGTGGGCGCGGTCGTGGCGCTCTTGGAAAAGGCGCTCGCGCGCGAGATCGAACGGGGCGACGTGGACTGTGTGACGGCCGAGCCCGGCTGCGCCGTCGTGGCGGCCGTCGGCTCCGGGCTGCACGGCGCCTCCGGGCTGGCGGGGCTGTTTTTCGACACGCTGTCCCACGCCCACGTCAACGTCCGCGCCCTCGCCCAGGGGGGGGGCGACCACACCGTCTCGGCCGTCGTCGCCGATGCCGAGGCGGATGCGGCGGTCCGTGCCTTGCACGAGGCGTTCGCGCGGCGCCGTCTGCGGACGCACCTCGTGGTCGTCGGGGCCGGGACGCTGGGGACGCGCCTGCTCGCCCTGCTGGCGGCGCACGGGCCCGGCCTGCGCGACGCCGGCGTCCACATCGTGCTGGCCGGGCTGGCCGACAGCCGGCGCCTTCTGTGGGACGCGAACGGGCTCGATCCCGAGACGGCGCTCGCCGCGCTCGCCGACGCCGACGCGGCCGATCTCGATGCCTTGACGGAGCGGCTGACGGCCGCCCGACTCGAACGCTTGGTCGTCGTCGACGCGACCGCGAGCCCGGAGGTGGCGGCGCGGCATGCCGAGTGGCTCGGCGCGGGCGTCGCCGTCGTCACCCCGAACAAGGAGACGACGGGCCGGAGCGCGGGCGCGTGGCGCCAGGCGCACGCCGCCGCGCGAGCGGGCGTCGCCCCGTACCTCTACGACGCGACCGTCGGCGCCGGCCTGGGCGTCGTCGGCCGCCTGCGCGATCTCGTCCGCACCGGCGACCGGGTGCTGGCCGTCGAGGGCGTGCTCTCGGGCACGCTGGCATTCGTGATGAACCGGATGCGCGACGGGGCCGCCTTTTCCGCCGCCGTCGCCGCCGCGCGCGACGCGGGGCTGACCGAGCCGGACGTGCGCTCCGACCTGTCGGGCCGCGACGTGGCCCGCAAGCTGGCGCTGCTGGCGCGCGAGGTCGGGGCCGAGGTGACGACCGTCGAGGTCGAGAGCCTGGTGCCCCCAGCGCTGGCGGACGTCCCGCTGGCGGAGTTCTGGGCCCGGCTCCCCGAGGCCGACGCCGCGTGGCGCGAGCGCGTCGCCGACGGCGAGCGCCAGTACGTGGCGCGGCTGGCGGGCGGGACGGTCCGCGCGCGCGTCGAGGCCGTCGACGTGGGGCCCGGCGCGCCGTTCGCCGGCTTGCGGGGCGCCGAGGTCGCCGTCGCCATCCGGACCGAGCGCTCCGGCGACCACGCGCTGACGGTCCGCGGCCCGGGCGCCAGCGCCGACGTGACGGCGGCGGTCGTTCTCGCGGACGTGGTGCGCGCGGCCGAGATGCGGCGGTAGGTCAGTGTGGGGGAGAGGCCGGTACCTTTCGGGTCGCCACCCGACCCCGCTTCCCCTGACGTCCTCTCAACCGCTCGCGATCGCTTTGGTGGGCACCGGCCGGATGGGCCAGGCCGTCGAGGCCGTCGCCGCCGAGCGCGGGCACCGCGTCGTGGCCCGCTTCGACGCCGAGACCCCCCTTCTCGATGCCCGCGACGACACCGTGCTCAACGACGCGGACGTGATCGTCGACTTCTCGGTTCCGGCCGTCGCCCTCGACCACCTGCACCGCTACGCCTTCTGGGGAGCGACGGCCGTCGTCGGCACGACGGGGTGGGCCGACGACGTGGACAAGGTCCGCGACTGGGTGGAGGAGGGGCAGGCGGGCGTGCTGTACGCGCCCAACTTCTCGCTCGGGCTGGCGCTCGTCTCGCGCGCGCTCGCCGGGCTGCTCCCCCTGCTCGACCGCCTCGACGAGTACGACGTGGCCGTCCACGAGGCCCACCACACCGGCAAGCTCGACAGCCCCTCCGGGACCGCGCGGCGCTTGGCCGACGAACTGTTGGCCGGTCTAGGCCGCAAGACGCACCTCGACGCCGAGACCCAGCACGGCGCCATCGACCCGGCCGCGCTCCACGTGACGAGCCAGCGGGTCGGGTCGGTGCTCGGCGAGCACACCGTCACGCTCGACAGCGCCGACGACCAGATCGCGATCGTCCACACGGCCAAGAGCCGCCGGGCCTTCGCGCTCGGCGCCGTCCGAGCGGCCGAGTGGATGGCCGGCCGCCAGGGCCTGTTCACCCTCGACGACATGATCGAGGACTGGAAGGGCGGGAGTGACGAGTAGCGGAGCCTGCGCCCGCGTCCCGCGTTTTACTCGTCCCTCGATCCCTCCGTCCCCCACCCCTCTCGCCCCATGGGCCCCTCCCGCCAGCCCCTCTTCCGCGGCACCGCGCCCGCGCTCGTCACGCCGTTCGCGGCTGACGGTGGCCTCGACGAGGCCGCGTTCCGTCGCCTGATCGACTTCCAGATCGAGGGGAGCCGGCTCGAAGGGCGCCTCTTTGAGGGCGTCGAGGCGCTCGTCGTGCTGGGCACGACGGGCGAGAACCCGACCGTCACGCTCGCCGAGCGCCGCCAGCTCGTCGACGTGGCCGTCGAGCACACGGCCGGGCGCGTGCCCGTCATCGTCGGGACGGGCACGAACGCGACGGCCCAGAGCGTCGCGTTCTCGCACGAGGCGGCGGTCGCGGGCGCCGACGGCCTGCTCGTCGTCGGGCCGTACTACAACAAGCCGACGCCGGACGGCGTGCTCGGGCACGTCGCCGCGATCGCGGACGCGACCGACTGCCCGATCATCCTGTACAACGTGCCCGGCCGGACGGGCTCGAACCTGACCGCCGAGACGACGCTGCGCGTGACCGAGGCGGTCCCGAGCGTGGTCGGGGTCAAGGAGGCGTCGGGGGATCTGAACCAGATCGCCGACCTCATCGCCGGCGTGCCCGACGGCGTGGCCGTCTACTCCGGCGACGACGACTTGGCGTTCCCGACCGTCGCGCTCGGTGGCGACGGGCTGATCTCGGTGATCGCGAACGCCGCGCCGGGCCCGGTCGCCGAGATGGTCCGCCGCGCGCTCGAAGACGACACCGCGGGCGCTCGCCGCCTGCACTACGCCCTGCTCGACGCCATGCGCGCGAGCTTTTTTGAATCGAACCCCGCCCCTGTCAAGGCCGTGCTTGCGGCCCAGGGGCGGATGGCGCCGACGCTCCGCCTGCCCCTCGCCCCGCTCTCCGCCGACGCCGCGCGCCGCGTCCTGGCCGCCTACGCCGACCTCGTCGAGGCCGGCACCCTCCGCCCCGCCTGATGGCCTACCACGCCGACCTCGACACGACCCTGGCCCGCTACGCCCAAGCCCGCAACACCGACTCCGCCGACGAGCGGTGGGCGCTCGTCCACGCGTGCGCGACGGCCGGCGTCGTGTTCAACGACCCCCACGCCGAAAAGCCGGTCCACGGGCAGCCTGCGCTGGCGGCGTCGATGGGGCTGTTCAAGGAGCAGGTGGGGTTGACATTCGCCTTCACGGGGCCGCCCAACGGCCACCACGAGTGGATCCACGTGCCGTGGGCGCTCGGCGACGGCGACCAGACGAAGGCGACCGGCGTGCTCGTCGCCACGCTCGACCGCGACGTGCGCTTCGTGATGATCACGCACTTCGTGGACTGACGCGAGCCCGGGGGCGGGCGCGAGCAGCGGCGCGCGGAATCGGTGAACGGCTTGCGCATCGGGACCCCGCCGGACAGCTTGCGCATCCCGTCTCTCGACCCCCGCTCCCCCTCGCCATGACCGACCTCGCCGCTCTCCAGTCCGACATTACCCGCCACGCCGACGCGCCGGGCGACGGCGCCCGCGCCGCGTTCGAGACGCTGCTCGACGCGCTCGAAGCCGGCGAGATCCGCGCCGCGGAGCGCGGCGACGACGGTGTGTGGCGGGCGAACGGCTGGGTCAAGCGCGGCATCCTGCTCGGCTTCCGGCTCGGCGAGATCGTCGACCTCTCGGGCGACGAGTTCGCCTTTTTCGACAAGGACACCTACCCCATCCAGCGCTTCGGCGCCGACCGCGGCGTCCGCATCGTGCCCGGCGGCTCGACGGTGCGGCGCGGGTCGTACCTCGCGCCCGGCGTGGTCTGCATGCCGCCGATGTACGTCAACGTCGGCGCGTATGTGGGGAGCGGGACGATGGTCGACAGCCACGCGCTCGTGGGGAGCTGTGGCCAGATCGGCGAGCGCGTGCACCTCTCGGCGGCGGCCCAGGTCGGCGGCGTGCTGGAGCCGATCGGCGCGGCGCCGGTCGTCATCGAGGACGACGTGTTCGTCGGCGGCGGGTGTGGCGTGTACGAGGGGACCGTCGTCCGCGAGCGGGCCGTGCTTGCGGCCGGCGTCATCCTGACGCGCTCGACGCGCGTCTACGACCTGGTGAACGAGACCGTCATCCGGTCGGGCGACGACGCGCCGCTCGAGATCCCGGCCGGCGCCGTCGTGGTGCCGGGCTCGCGCAAGGTGGACTCCGAGTTCGGCGAGTACCACGGGCTGGCGCTCTCGGCCCCGTGCATCGTCAAGTACCGCGACGCCAGCACCGACGCCTCGACGACGCTGGAGGACGCGCTCCGGTAACGGCCGCGGCACGTCGGCCCGTCGACCCGGCTACGCCGACCTGCCAGGTGTCCCTCTCCCGAGGGGAGGGGGGGCGCCGCCGGGGACCTCGTGCCAGCTAGGCTAGCCGCGGACGCGGAAAAGCGCGCCGGCGAGCGCCACGATCGCCGTGTACAGCGCGCCGCCGAGCCACAGCCCGAACACCAGGAACGGCGTCCGCGTGCCGACGTCGAGCGCCAGCACGATCGTCATCAGGCCGTTGTGGACGACGGCGACGACGAGGGCGCCGACGAACGCCTGGACCGGCGTCAGCCGCAGGTTCTCGCCCTGCTCGGACCGGAAAAAGCCGATCACGAAGCCCATGATCGTCTTCAAGACGGTGTTGAGGCCGAGCGAGGTCGGCATCACGAGGAAGTCCATCGCCAGCCCGGCGGCGAAGCCGGTCACGGCCCCGGCGACGCGGCCGCGGCGGAGCGCGACGTAGGCCACGTAGAGGAGCACCACGTCCGGCCACACGTCCCAGAGCTTGAGGTTGCTCAGGAGCCACTGGAGCAGGACCACGGCCAGGCCTACGGCGACCTGGCGGAGGACGAACGGCATGCGAACGGCGGGGGAGAGGGGACGGCGAAGCTACGCCGCGAGCAGAGGGGGCCGTCTCAACGCGCCAGCCCCGCCGGCGGTCCCGGGCGCCCGCACCCAGTTGGCGCGACCCCTCCTCGAGCGCACGCGGTTGTCGGGACGGGCGTCCGCTCCGGCTACTGCGCGCGCGTCCAGAGCAGGACCACGCCGCACGGGTTGAAGCGGCCGTACTCCGGCGGCGTCCGCGCCGTGCCGACGTAGACCTCCAGGCCGGCGAGGTCGGCCGTGGGGATCCCCGAGACGTCGACCGTTTCGCCCGGCGTCTCGTGCCCGTCGACGAAGATCGAGAGCGGGCACGGCTTGGCGTTCTGGAGCGCCCCGTCCGCCCCGGTGGCCGACCGCGACGACACGACGACGGGCCGCTCGTCCCACGAGATGATGCGGACGCCGCTCATGCCCAGGATCGCGTCGCGGACGGTGTGGAGGCTCCGCGCCTCGAACGCCTCGCGGTCGACGTACTGGCCGCGCCCCTCGGCGCGCCGCTCGTAGAACCCGCGGCGCAGGAGCGCCGGCTCGAGCCGGTCGGCGACGGCCTCGACGTCGCCCAGTACGCGCGCGGCGGGTGCCAGCGCGACCGTCCCCTCCAGCGTCTCGCCAGGCGCGGCGGTGACCGTGAACGTCACCGGCTCGAACCCGTCGGCGGCGACCGTCACGGCCGCGAGCCCGGCGGCGACCGACAGCTCGGCGAGCCCGTCCGCCCCGGCCACGCCCACCGCGGCGCTCCCCAGCACCCGGACGGTCGCGCCCGGGATCGGCGCGTCGAGCGTGTCGACGACGACGACCGCCAGCCGCGCGGGCTGGGCGGCCGCCGCGAGCGGGAAGAGGAGGACGGCGAGAAGGAGGCGGCGCATCAGCGGCGGGAGGGGACTGACGGAAGGCTATCGGCCGTGTGCCGGGCCGCGCAAGGGAAGAGCTCAGCCCCCAAGCGCTGCTGGCCCGCGTAAGCGTTCGGGGAGCGGTTGGGGGCCGGCGGAACACTGGGCCACCCGGTCCCCGCTGGCTCGCCTGCTCTACCGGCTCTCCACCCAGCCGCCCCTTCCGCCGCGCTAGCTTCCCAGCCCCCGCACGAGACCGACATGGCCGGCTACCCGCACGACGAGATCGAACCCACGTGGCAGGCCTACTGGGCCCAAAACGAGACCTTCCGCCAGGCCGGGCCCGGCGACGACGACTTCGACGCCAGCAAGCCGGGCTTCTACGCGCTCGACATGTTCCCGTACCCCTCGGGGTCCGGCCTCCACGTCGGCCACCCCGAGGGGTACACGGCGACCGACATCGTCGCCCGCGCGAAGCGGATGCAGGGCTACAACGTGCTCCACCCGATGGGCTGGGACGCGTTCGGGCTGCCGGCCGAGCAGGCCGCCATCCGCGAGGGGATCCACCCGCGCGTGACGACCGAGCGGAACGTGGCCACCTTCAAGCGCCAGCTCCAACGCCTCGGGTTCAGCTATGACTGGGCGCGAGAGGTCAACACGACCGACCCCGACTACGTGCGGTGGACGCAGTGGATCTTCCTGACGCTCTATGAGCGAGGGCTGGCGTACGAGGCGTTCGCGCCCGTCAACTGGTGCCCGGCGCTCGGGGCCGTCTTGTCGAACGAGGAGGTCGTCGACGGCAAGTCCGAGATCGGCGGCCACCCGGTCGTCCAGAAGGACATGCGGCAGTGGATGCTCCGGATCACCGAGTACGCCGACCGCTTGCTCGACGGGCTCGACGAGCTCGACTGGCCGGAGTCCGTCAAGGCCATGCAGCGGAACTGGATCGGCAAGAGCGAGGGGGCCGAGGTCGACTTCGGCGTCTTCGGGTTCCCCGAGCGGACTCTGCGCGTGTTCACCACGCGGCCCGACACGCTCTTCGGGGCGACCTACATGGTGCTCGCGCCCGAACACCCGCTCGTGGGTCAGATCACCTCTGACGCCCAGCGCGCGCCCGTCGAGGCGTACGTCGCGGCGACCGCCCGCAAGACCGAGCGCGACCGGATGGAGGAGCGGTCCAAGACGGGCGTCTTCACGGGCGCCCACGCCGTCAACCCGGTGAACGGCGAGAAGGTGCCGATCTGGATCGCCGACTACGTGCTCGCGGGCTACGGGACCGGCGCCATCATGGCCGTCCCGGCGCACGACGCGCGCGACTTCGAGTTCGCCGTCGCGCACGGCCTGCCGATCCGCCCGGTCGTCCGCCCGACGGATGCATGGCTGGCGGCGCACGCCGGCCCAGACGTGGCGACGCCGACCGAGGCCGACCTGCTGTTCGGGGCCTACGACGACGACCCCCGCGGCTTTTCCGAGGTGTACAGCGGCAAGGACGGCGCGCTGATGAACTCCGACGCCTCGGGCGGGCCGGTCGCCGACATCGCGCAGAAGGGCGTCTGCCTGGACGGGCTCATGCCGCCGGCCGCGATCGCCGTCGTCACGGCGTGGCTCGAGGACGAAGGCGTCGGCCGCCGCCAGACCAACTACAAGCTGCGCGACTGGCTCTTTAGCCGCCAGCGCTACTGGGGCGAGCCGAT
Organism: Rubrivirga halophila; assembly: GCF_046845755.1. Classification (GTDB taxonomy): domain Bacteria; phylum Bacteroidota; class Rhodothermia; order Rhodothermales; family Rubricoccaceae; genus Rubrivirga. Next base: position 2,303,366 of record NZ_CP177357.1, on the reverse strand, counting down.
CCCGGTCCTGCACGTCGACGGGTCGCCCGTGCCGATGGCCAAGGACGACCTGCCGCTGTCGCTGCCCGAGGTGGCCGACTACCGCCCGGCGCCGACCGGCGAGAGCCCGCTCGCGAGCGCGACCGACTGGGTCGAGACCACGACGGCCGACGGCCGCCCGGCGATGCGCGAGACGAACACGATGCCGCAGTGGGCCGGCTCGTGCTGGTACTACCTCCGCTACCTCGACCCCACGAACGACACGGCGCTCGTGGACCCCGAGAAGGAGAAGTACTGGATGCCCGTCGACCTCTACGTCGGCGGCGCCGAGCACGCCGTGCTCCACCTGCTCTACGCCCGGTTCTGGCACAAGGTCTTGTTCGACGTCGGCGTGGTCTCCACCGACGAGCCGTTCCAGAAGCTGGTCAACCAGGGCATGATCCTGGGCGAGGTCGAGTACACGGCCTTCCGCCACACCGACGGCGAGGGCGACTTCGGCTGGGTCTCGGCCGAGCACGCCGTCGAGATCGACACCGACGAGGGCCCGGTCTGGCAGGACGACCGCGACAACTCGACGCTCGTCCAGGTCTCCCTCGCCGCCGACGCCGTCGAAAAGCGCGGCGACGGGTTTGTCGTCGCCTCGCACCCGACGGTCCGCGTGACGAGCCGGGCGCACAAGATGTCGAAGAGCCGCGGCAACGTGGTCAACCCCGACGACATCGTCGACGAGTACGGCGCGGACTCGCTGCGCCTGTACGAGATGTTTATGGGACCGCTGGAGCAGGTCAAGCCCTGGAATACGCGCTCGGTCGACGGCGTCCACCGCTTCCTGGCGCGCTCGTACCGCCTGTTGTTGGACTCCGAGACCGGCGAGCTGGGCGCCTCGGTGACCGACGCCGACCCCTCGCGCGACGAGCTCCGCACCCTCCATGCGACGATCCAGAAGGTGAGCGACGACATCGACGGCCTGCGGTTCAACACGGCCATCTCGGCGCTGATGGAGTTTGTCAACGCGGCCACCAAGTGGGACGCCGTGCCGCGCGCGGTCGCCGAGCCGTTCGTGCTGCTCCTGGCGCCGTTCGCGCCGCACCTCGCCGAGGAGCTGTGGCGCCAGCTCGGCCACGACGACTCGCTGGCGTACGAGCCGTGGCCCGAGGCCGACCCCGAGCTCCTCAAGGAGGACACCGTCGAGATCGCGGTCCAGGTCAACGGCAAGCTCCGGGGCACCGTCTCGGTCGACGCCGACGCGGGCAAGGACGCCATGCTGGCGGCGGCGCGCGAGGAGCCGAATGTGGCGAAGTACCTCGACGAGGGGACGGTCCGCAAGGAGATCGCCGTGCCCGGGCGCCTGGTCAACTTCGTCGTCGCGTGAGCCCGGCCGAGATCGCCGACTGGTCCGCCCGGTGTGAGGCGCACGTCGCCGCCGAGATGGCGGGCGACGCGGCGCACGACCTCGGCCACGTCCGCCGCGTCGTCCGGGCCGCGCGCCGACTCGCGGAGGCGGAGGGCGCCGACCTCGGTGTCGTCGTCCCGGCCGCCTGGCTCCACGACGTGGTGACGGTCCCCAAGGACTCGCCAGACCGTCGGCGGGCGTCGACGCTGGCGGCGGACGCGGCGACCGCGTGGCTGGCGGCGGAGGGCTTCCCGGGCGACCGGCTGGCGGCGGTCGCGCACGCCATCGAGGCCCACAGTTTTTCGGCGGGCATCGAGCCGCGCACGGTCGAGGCGGCGGTCGTGCAGGACGCCGACCGGCTCGACGCGCTCGGCGCGATTGGCATCGCCCGGCTGTACGCGACGGCCGGGGCGATGGGCTCGGCGCTCCTGCACCCGACCGACCCGGTCCCGGCCGAGCCGCCGACGCGAGCGCTCGACGACCGGCGCTGGGCGACCGATCATGTCCAGGCCAAGCTGCTCCGGCTTTCCGCGACGATGCGGACGGCGGCGGGCCGCGCCGAGGCCGAGCGCCGCGACGCGTTCATCCGGGACTTCCTGCGCCAGCTGGCGACCGAGGTGGGCTAAACGGTCAGGGGGTGCCCGGTCCGGGCCCGCAGGGGACCGGCGCCTCGGGCGCTGCGTAGTGGCCCGCCCTCCGACCCTCCCCGATGCCCTTCGCCACCTGGTTCGTCATCGCCGGCCTCTTGCTGACGCTGATGGCGCTGGCCAAGACGTCGCTCACGCGGCTCCCGCTGTCGTCGGCCCAGCTCTACCTGCTGGTCGGGCTCGGGATTGGCCCGCTCGGCATCGGATTGCTCGTCATCGACCCGATCGACCAGGCCGGCGTGCTGGAGGTGCTCACCGAGATCGCCGTCATCCTGTCGCTGTTCGCGGCGGGCCTCAAGCTGCGGACGCCGCTCAGCGACGGGCGGTGGAAGCTGCCTCTCCGGCTGGCGACCGTCTCGATGACGCTGACCGTCGCCGGGATCGCCGCGCTCGGCGTGTTCGGGCTGGGCCTGCCGATCGGCGCGGCCGTCCTGCTCGGCGCCGTGCTCGCGCCGACCGACCCCGTGCTGGCGTCGGACGTCCAGATCGAGAACCCCGACGACACCGACCGGCTCCGGTTCTCGCTGACCGGCGAGGCGGGCTTCAACGACGGCGCCGCGTTCCCGTTTGTGATGCTGGGGTTGGGCCTGCTCGGGCTCCACGACCTCGGGCCGAACCTGGGCCGGTGGCTGGGGGTCGATGTGGTGTGGGCCGTGCTCGGCGGGCTGGCGATCGGGGCGGCGCTCGGGATGGCGGTCGGGCGGCTCGTCGTGTACCTGCGGCGGACGCACCGCGAGGCCGTCGGCTCGGACGACTTCCTGGCCCTCGGTCTCGTCGCGCTCGCGTACGGCGTGGCGCTGCTGCTCTCGACGTACGCCTTTCTGGCGGCGTTCGCGGCCGGGCTGGCGCTGCGGTTCGAGGAGCGGCGCGAGACCGGGGACGAGGCGGCCGCGGACGTCGAGGCGATGGCGCGCGAGGGCGAGCAGGAGGAGGTCGCCGTCGACGAACACGCGGCGCCGGCCTACATGGCCTCGGCGGTGCTCGGGTTCGCGGAGCAGCTCGAGCGGATCGGCGCCGTCGCGCTCGTGGTCTTGGTCGGCGCGCTGTTGCACCGGGCCAACTGGACCGTCGACGCGCTGTGGTTCGTCCCGGCCTGCCTCCTCGTCGTCCGGCCGCTCGCGGTGTGGATCGGGATGGCGGGCTCCCACACGACTGGGCTCCAGCGCGAGCTGATCGCGTGGTTCGGCGTCCGCGGCATCGGGTCGGTGTACTACCTCATGTACGCCGAGACGCACGGCCTCAACGACGGCTTCGCGGATCTACTGCTCGGGCTCGTGCTCACCACGATCGCCGTCAGCATCGTCGTCCACGGCCTGTCGGTGACGCCGGTGATGCGGTGGTACAGCCGCCGCGCGCGCGGCGAGGAGGCGAAGGCGGCGGCGGGGGAGGGCGGCTGACCCGCACGAGCGCGAGCGGACACCGCAAGCGTCCCACGTCCTGGAAGCCCGCTGACGGTCCCGCTAGCCCTCCACCTCTCCATAGCCTGCACGGACGTCGGCGCGCAAGGCGTCGGCCTCGGCGGACAGGCGGGCGGCGTCGGCGGCCTGCGCGTCGAGCGCGGCGCGCGCGTCGAGCGCCAGCTTGGCGACCGGCCGGACCAGCGCGCGGACCTTGCCGATGGCGTCGTCGACCTCGGAGTCGAGTTCGCGCTCCAGGCCCGAGCGCAGCTCCTGGCGCAACGTCGAGACGCGCGCCGAGAACTCGCGGACGGCCCGGCGGCGCTGGGCGGGGAGCACGATAAAGCCGAGCGTCGCGAGGGCCCCCGCCGCGACGATCCCGCCGGTCACGTCGAACGCCGTCGTGGCGATGAGGACCACGGCGACCGCCCCGACGCCGACGGCCGCGGCCCCGCCCATCGTCAGCGCGGACCGTGCATTCTCGAGCAGGCGCCGGGCCTCCTCGCCCATGTCGTACTGGTCGATGGTCCGCTTGGCCTCGCGCAACACGTCGCGCAGGACCTCCTCGCGGTCGTACATGAAGCCGCCCTGGGCCGTCGCGTCGTCGCGGCGCAGGTCCGCCAGCCGGGTGTACGTCTCGTTCCACAGCTCGAACACGCGGCGGAGCACGGCGTCGGCGGCCTCGCCCAGGCGCGTCTCAATCCGGCGCTCGGCGTCGCGGACGACCTGGCGCTCGAACTCCTCCCGGAACGCGTTGCGGTCGCGGATCAGGTTCAGCCGCGACACCCGGATCGTGTCGTCGAGAAAGCGGACGCCGCGCGTCTCCATCTCGAGCAGCTCGCGGTCCACGTCGGCGACCGCGCGGGCGACGGTCTCGTCCATCCCGGCGCGGACCTCGGCGAAGCGGCCGTTCAGCGCGGCGATCTCCAGTTCGTCCGACGCCAGCACCCCACGTTGGTCGTCGAGGCGAGCCGACACGTCGGCGAGGAGCGTCCGCGCGGCGTCGAGCGGGGCCGTCAGCTTGAGGGCGACGCGGGCGTCGTCGGTCAGCGTCTCGGTCAGGAACCGCTCGAACGGCGCGAAGCGGGAGGCCTGCCAGCGCGGGTCGGCGTGGACGGCCGCGTCGGTGTCGTGGTCGAGCTTGGCCTGGAGCGCCAGCCGCCCGGCGACGGGGAAGAGGATCGGCGGGCGGGCGTCGGTGAGCCCGGCCTCGGCGAAGATCCGCGCCAGCCCGTCGCGGACGTGGTCGAGGACCTGTGCCAGCGCCGCCTCGGTCTCCGCCAGGTCGGCCTTGTTGACGACGACGACGAGCCGCTTGCCCCACGCGCCCCGGATGTACTCCAGAAACTGGCGCTCCGACTCGGACAGCGGCCGGTCGTAGCTCGTGACAAACAAGACGAGGTCGGCGCGCGGGATGAAGTCCTCCGTCAGCGCCTGGTGCTCGAGGACGATCGAGTTCGTGCCCGGCGTGTCGACGACGGACAGGCCTTCGAGGAGAGGGTGGTCGAGCCGGCGCTCGGTCACGAAGTCGCCGCGGCGGTGCGTCGCGTCGGATTCGCCGTGGCGCAGGACGGTGATCTTGTCGGTGGTCGGGACGGGCCCTTCCTCCATCACCCGGCGCCCGAAGAGCGCGTTGACGACGGTCGACTTGCCCGCGTTGAACTCGCCGGCGACGACGAGCAGGAACAGCTCGTCGAGCGCCGAGGCCAGGTCGGCGAGCCGCCGGCGCGTGGCGTCGGGGGCGGCCGTTCGGTCGAGGAGCGCGCCGAGCGCATCGAGCAGGGAGCGCTCGCGGTCGAGGAGGGCCTGGGCGGCGCGGGCCGGGGAGTCCATGGGGTGGGGGAGGCGTCCGGGAAGGTAGCCCGCCCGCCCGCGCGCCCATAGACTGCGGAAAACAGGGCGTTTGTGACGTTCCTGCGCTCTCCACGGAACCCCGGGAGGCCCTGTGCTTTGGAACGGACCAGCGGCCCCCCACCGGCCGCCCGCTTTCCTATCCCCCCGACTCCCCTCACTGAGGTTCACACTTATGCTCCACCTGGCACTCGTTGGCCTGTTGGCCGGATCGCTCGCGCTCGGCACGCCCGGCGACGACGACGACAAGAAGAAGAAGAACTCCGACACGCCCGCGGTCGAGAACGCCACCCCGGGCGTCTTCGAGACGGCCACGGCGGTGGACACCCGCTCCATCACGTCCGACACGTACGCGCTCGGCCGCCCGGTCGCCGAGGCCCCCATCAAGCTGTGGGCCTCGTACGCCTACGGTGAGGCCGAGGAGATCTGGGGCACGGACGGCGACGCGACCGACATCTCGGTCGCCACGCAGGGCGGTGACATCCTCTCGCAGCGCGTCAACGTCGGCGCGCAGATCAACTTCATCAGCTTCCCGGCCTTCCGGCTCGGCGCCGGCGGCCTCCTGACGGTCGCCAAGAACGAGTTCGTGGCCAGCGAGTCGAACACCTCGCAGTTCACGAACGGCATCGGCGACATCGAGAGCGACTTCGGCCTCCAGAACATCAAGGTGTTCGGGACCGCCCGCGGCAAGGTCGTCGGCGTCCACGGTGGTTACATCTTCGACATCGGGTCGGAGCGCGAGAACGGCGAGCAGGCCCGCGCCAACATCCCCGGCTTCGGTGAGCAGCCGCTCTCGATCGACGCCCGCGGCACGGTCCAGCCGACCGCGCTCGTCGCCGGCAACGCCTCGTTCAAGCCGATCCTCCTCCCGGCGACGCTCGCGAACTCGGACGGCCGCGACGCCATCACGTTCGGCGCCGACTTCGACTACCCGAGCGAGCGGTTCCGCCTCTTCGGCGGGCTCGACGCGTACCTGCTCCAGGGCATCGACGACGATCCGGACACGGCGATCGACGAGGCGTCGCTCGACGGCGACGACCTGCTGAACTTCATGTTCGGCGCCGGCTTCAAGTTCAGCTTCTTCGAGCTGGGCGCGGCGCTCCAGATCCAGACGCGCCACTCGGCGCCGACGGTCGAGAGCATCGGCACGGCCCCCGGGATCGGTAGCCACGCCGGTACGATCGCTCCGTACATCCGGATCTCGCCGCCGAGCCTCCCGGCCTCGCTCTTCATCAAGGGCGGCGTCCAGGAGGAGTACACCGAGTACGGCTACGCCCTCGGCGGGTCCAACTCGGTGAAGCCGGCGATCGGCTTCACGGCGGGCCTCGCGGTCGGCTTCAACTAGGTCCGACTCCGGTCCAGTGTGGGGCCGCCCGGTGTACTGCCGGGCGGCCCCTTTTTTATGACGCCCATGCGCCTCGCGACCCTCACCCTCGCCCTGCTGGCGGCCGCCTGCACCGGCCCGCCGGCGCTCCCGACCGGCCCAGACGCCCCGGTCTCGGCCCGTGCCCTCGCCGCGACCGCCGACTCGCTGGCGGCCGGCGACCGGGCCGCGGCGCTGCGCCGCGCGCTTGGCCGGGCGGGCGTCACGCCGTTCGGGGACTACAGCCTCAGGACCGAGTCGCCCCGGTTCGCCGTCGGCGCGCCGCCGATGGTGGGCGGGTTCGTCCCCGGCGAGCACCCCGTCGGCCGGCCGGAGCTGGTGGTCGTGTCCGTGCCGCTGGCGTCGGACGCTGTGCCGGCCGTCGTCGAGGCGGTCCGCGTGGTCGTCGAGCGGTCGCACTGGGGGGGCATGCCGGACCGGACGGTGATGGTCGCCTTCTGGAGCGGCGCCCGCAGCCGCGACGGCCTGCGCCAGCCGCTCGGGGCCGGGCTGTGGCCCCGCGCGCTCGTCCGAGGCCTCGTCACGGTCGGCGCCGCGCCCGACTCGCTCGACGGCTTGCCCGTCGTCGCTGTCCCCGACGCCGAGGGCCCCGCGCTCGCGGCGGCCCTCGTCGACGCCATCACGCGCGCCGCCCGCTACACGGCGCCGCCCGACACCCTCGCCGCTCGATGACGCTTGCCTGGACGACCGACGCCGCCACCGCCGACGCGGCGCGCGCGGTCAAGCTCACCCTGTTCTGGGGGCTCGACGGCGTCGCGCTCCGGTCGCTCGGCGGCGCGCGCGTGCCCGACATCGCCGAGGCCTCGCTCCGGCGGCGCCTGGAGGACGACGACCTGCCGGTGATCGCCCTCGACCCGGGCCTGTTCGAGGCGCCCGCGTCGGCGCGTGCGGCCTGGCTCAACGACCTCGACCGGCTCGCGGAGGTGGCCGCCTTCGGCGATCGGATCGGGTGCTCGCTGATCCGCGTCGGCGCGCTCGGCGGGCCGGGCTCCGCTGAGGCGCTGGCACAAGCGGGCGACCGCGCGGCGGCACTCGGCCTGACGCTGGCGGTCCGCAACGAGGCCGGCACGCTCGCGCCGACCGGCGCGGCGCTGGGGGCGCTGCTCGCCGACGTCGGCCACGAGGCCGTCGGGGCGGACTGGCGGCCGGCCGACGCGCTCGACGAGGGGGAGCCGCCCGCCGAGGGGCTCGCGGCGGTGCTCGCGTCCGGCGCGGCGATCGCCTGCGTCGGGGCTCGCGACGGCGTGCCCGGCGACGCGTGGGAGGAGCGGCAGATCGGGGAGGGCGCCGTCGGGTGGCCCGGCCATCTCGCAGCGCTCGCGGCGGGCGGCTTCGACGGGCCCGTCGTGATCGATGGGCTGCCCAAGCCGGTGCGCGCCTCCGGCCTGGCGTCGGCGACGGCGCTCATCCGCGCGGCGCGAGCGGCGGCACGATAGCTTGCGGCCGTGACTGCCACCCTCCCCCGGACGACCGCCCCGAGCCTGTCGCTGGCCCATCGCCTGTGGTTCGGCTGGGTGGTCGTGTGGGCTGCATTCTTCACGCTGACGATGAGCCCGCTGCTCGTGCTCCACTCGGCGCTGGCGCCGACGGCGCGCACACTCCGCGCCTGGATGCACCCGTGGGCCCGGTTCATCATGGGCCTGTCCGGCTTCCGCGTCGAGACGGTCTACCGGGCCCCGCTGCCGGACGGCCCCGTCGTGTTCGCCTCGAACCACATCAACTCGCTCGACATCCCGGCGGCGATGGTGGGGCTGCCGCGGCCGTTCCTCTACATGGCCCGCCACGAACTGCGCGCGTGGCCGCTCGTGGGCTGGGTGCTCGAAAAAACGGCGTGTCTGTTTATCCGCCGCGACAACCCCCGCCAGGCCGTCCTCGACCTCCAGCACGCCGCCGAGCGGATCCGGGGTGGCGACTCGGTCCTGATCTACCCCGAGGGCGGGCGGAGCCACTCGCACGCGCTGGAGCCGTTCATGAGCGGCCCGTTCGTGCTCGCGATTCGGGCCGGCGTACCCGTGGTGCCGGTCACGCTCATCGGCCAGACCGGCGTCCTGTCCCAGACCGACAAGACCGCCTGGCCGGGCACGACGCGGTGCGTGGTCGGGGCGCCCATCCCGACCGCCGGCCTGCGGCGCGGCGACGCCGCCGAGCTGTCGGCGCGCGTCCGCGCGGCGATCGAGACGGAGCTGGCGGAGGTCGAGGCGTGACGCCCGGTCCGGTCGGCCTCCGGCGCCGGGCTGGCGCCCCGGCGTGCCCTCGCCCGGGGGCGGTGGGCTCCTATCTTTGGCCCATGCGTCGCGCCGCCCTCCTGCTCTGCCTTGTCGCCCTGGGCGGGTGCGTCTTCGGCGACTGCGCCTTCGAGTCCTCGCGGACCGTCACGACGGGCGGCCTGCTCGTCGCCGACGGCCGCGCGGTCGGCGACACGCTGACGCTCGCGTTCGTGGCCGACACCGGCCCCGGCATTCGGGTCTCCGTCGCCGACAGTGCGCTCGTCGCCGGGGTCACGCCCGACGGCGCCGTCGAGGTCCTCTACGACGCGACGGCGATCGCGCTCGGCGGCGACGTTATCCCACGCCCGCTCGTGGCGACGGTCGTCGGCGACACCGCCTACGTCTACGTCGCCGGCACGCTCGATCTCGTGACGCAGGTCTGCTCGCCGCCCGACACGGCCGTCGACCTGCTCGTCCGCGAGGTCCTGCTGCCCGACGGCGTCGTCGGCCGGACCGCCGTGATCTCGCGCGCCGAGGTGCCGGTGGCGGTCGCCGATGCCGCCGCCCGCGCGCGCCGGGCCTCGCTCGTCCGCGCCTAAACCCCTCCCATCCGCCGCCGTTGCGGCCGCCCTGCACATCTCATGGCCAAGTCGAGAAAGAGCCGCCCGGGCGCCTCCGGGGGACCGGCCCCGCTGGAAGGGAACGAGGTCTGGAAGCAGCGCTCGCGCGTCCGCCGGGCGGGCCCGGGCTCGCGCGAGACGACGTGGTGGGAGACGCGCCCGACCTGGCTCCAGCACGCGATCTGCGTGGGCTTCCTGCTCGTCGTCGCCGTCGGCTTTTTCGCCCCGACCACGACCGGCGGGCGGACGCTCGTCGGCGGCGACACGGTCCAGTGGGCGGCGACGGCCGAGGCGATGCTGGCGTACGAGGCCGAGACCGGCGTCCGCCCTGAGTGGGCGCCGAACGTGTTCGGCGGGATGCCCGGCACGATGATCCTGGGCGGCTCGCGCGTGCCCGGCGCCGACTCGGTGATGAACGCGCTGCGGAAGGCCGGGCTGTGGCCGGTCGCCCACTTTTTTGCGCTCCTGGTCGGGATGTACCTGCTCGTGCTCTACCTCACCCGGTCGAAGCTGGCAGGCGTCGTCTCCGCGGTCGGCTACGGGCTGTCGACATACCTCCCGCTGATCCTGACGGCGGGCCACAACACCAAGTTTATCGCGCTCGCGTACGCGCCGTGGCTGCTCCTCGGCTTCGCGGCCGTCATCCGGCGCGACGCGGAGACGGGCCGGCTCAAGAGCGTCTTTTTCGCGCTCCTGTTCGCGATCGCCGCCGCGCTCAACCTGCGCGCGGGGCACGTCCAGATCACGTACTACGTGGTGATCGCGGCGCTCATCTGGTGGGTGGCCGAGGGGTTCGCCGCCTTCCGCGACGGCGCCGGGAAGACGTGGCTGGCCTCGACGGGCCTGCTGGCGGTCGGGTCCGTGCTGGCCCTCGCGATGGTGGCCGACCCGTACCTCATCCAGGCCGAGTACAAGGCGTTCACGACGCGCTCGGCGGGGCCGGGCGGCGGGCTCGCGTGGGAGTATGCGATGATGTGGAGCCAGGGCTTCGGCGAGCTGCTGACGCTCGTGATCCCGGACGCGTACGGCGGCGGCGGCCAGACGTACTGGGGCGACAAGCCGTTCACGGCCGGGCCGCACTACGTGGGCCCGATCGTCGCGCTGCTGGCGGCGATCGGCGTGCTCGGCGTCGTCCGGCGGTCCGTCGCGGCGTTCGGGATCGGCGTGCTGCTGTTCGTGGCCTTCGCGCTCGGCGAGAACCTGCCGATCGTCAACCGGGTCGCCTTCGAGGCGCTCCCCCTCTTCGACGCCTTCCGCGTGCCAGAGACCTGGCTGGCAGTCGCCGCCTTGCTCGTCGCCCTGCTGGCGGGCTGGGGCGCGTACTACATCCAGCGGACCGAGGTGACGCCCGAGGCCGACCAGCGCAAGCGCCGCGTCGCCCTCGGCGCGGGCGCCGTGCTGACGATCCTGATCGGCGGGCTGTGGATCACCGGCGGCGGCCCGCTCACGTTCGAAAAGCCCAACGAGGGCGCCCAGATCGCCGCCCTCGCCGCCCAGCAGGCCGGCCTGTCGCCGGCCGACCCCCAGGTCCGCCAGATGACGGCCGGGTACCTCGCCGAGGTCGAGGGCGAGCGCCAGTCGCGGTTCGCCGCCGACGCGGGCCGGTCGCTGCTCCTGCTCGCGCTGGCGCTGCTGATCGTCGCCGCGCACCTGTGGGAGCGGATCCCCGGGTGGGTCGCCATCGCCGCGCTCGCGGTGCTGACCACGATCGACCTGTGGGGCGTTGGCCGGCGGTACTTCAACGAGGATGACCCGTCGCTGCGCGTCAACAGCCGGATCGAGTCCCAGATCCAGCCCTCAGCGGCCGACCAGTACGTGTCGGCCCGGGTCGAGGAGGCGGGCGGGGCGGGGCGGTTCCGGGTGCTGCCGGCGAACTGGGCCAACAACGCCGTCCCGTCGTACTTCTACGAGTCCGTGGGCGGCTACCACGGGGCCAAGCTGGCGCGGATCCAGACCTACTTCGACCGGCTCCTGCCCGACGACTCGACGGGGCTCAACCGCAACGCGCTCCGGCTGCTCTCGACGCGCTACGTCGTGCTCCCGGGCGTCGTGCCAGGGATCGAGCCCGTGTTCCAGGACCCGCAGACCGGGCTCGTCGTCGGCGTCGACTCGACGGCCCTGCCGCGGGCGTTCTTCGTCGACTCGGTCGCCGTGGCGCCGGACGACGAGGCGCTGTTCCCGATCCTGCGCGACCCGGCCACCGATCTGGGCCGTGTCGCCTACGTGTCCGAGCCGGGCGACCTCGACGTGACGTCGCTGACCGGCGCCGCGCCCGACTCGGCGGGCACGAGCGTCACCCTGGAGCGGTTCGAGCCCGACGAGATCGTCTACAACGTCTCGACGGACCGGCCGCGCCTGCTCGTCTTCAGCGAGGTCTACTACCCCGCCGGGTGGACGGCGTCGATCGGCGTCACGCCGGCGCCGATCGTGCGGACGGACTTCCTGCTGCGCGGCGTCCCGGTGCCAGCCGGCGACCACATCGTGACGCTGCGGTTCCGGCCCGAGTCCCGCAAGCGGGGCGTGCTGATCTCGTGGGCGGCGACCGTCCTGGCGTACCTCGGCGCGCTCGGGGTCGGTGGGCTGCTGTGGTACCGGCGCGGGCAGCACCCGGCGTAGCGGTCGGGGATTGGGGATGGAGATTGGCCCGCCGCCTCCGGCGCCGGGCGATGGCGAGTACCCTCTGAGTTCTCCGCCCGTCCCCCCATGTCCGTCCGCGCCAAGAAGTCCCTCGGCCAGCACTTCCTGACGGACGGCGGCGTGATCGCTCGGATCGTGGCGGCGGTCGGGGCCCCGGACGGGGCGCCCGTCGTCGAGATCGGGCCCGGCGAGGGCGCGCTGACGGCCGACCTCGTGCGCCGCTACCCGGACCTCATCGCCCTCGAGGTCGATGCCGAGGCCGTCGGCCACCTGCGCCGCCGGTTCCCGACGCTCGACGTCCGCCACGTGGACGTGCTCGACGCGGATTGGCGCGAGCTGGGGCGAGGGCACGACGCGAGCGGCGTGCCAGCAGGAGATGGTCCCCGGTCCCCGGCCCCCGGTCCTCCGTCCCAGACCCTCCACGTCGTCGGGAATCTGCCGTACTACATCACGTCGCCGATCCTCTTTGCGCTGCTGGAGGCGCGTGCGTCGGTTGCCCGGGCGGTCGTGATGGTGCAGAAGGAGGTGGCCGACCGGATCGTGGCGGGGCCGGGGAGCAAGACGTTCGGGACGCTGTCGGTGTATTTCGGGCTCTACGCACGCGCCGAGTTGCTCCTCGACGTGCCGCCCGCGTGCTTCCGCCCGCCGCCCAAGGTCGACTCCGCCGTGGTCACGCTCGACTTCGACGTGCCCGGCCCGGACGTACCTTTCGAGGCCTTGCAGACGGTCGTGCGCGCGGCCTTCGGGAAGCGCCGGAAGATGCTCCGCAACAGCTTGTCCGGCGTCGCCGCGGCCGCTGGCGTCGACGTGCCCGCGTGGGCCGCGACGCGCCGGCCGGAGGCGCTGGCGCCCGAGGAGTTCGTCCGCCTGGTCCACCACTTTGCCTGAGCCGCCCGTGATCGAGGACGCCCCCGCACCCGACGCCCCCACGCTCGTCGACGAGGACCTCGTCGACGCCGTGGCGGGGCTCGTCGACGCCGGCCACCGGGGGCACGTGCTCAACATCGTCGCCGACCTCCGGCCGGCCGACCTCGCGTCGCTCCTCCAGCACCTCCCGGCCGACACCGCGCACGTCGCGTTCCGCTGGCTGCCCGACGACGTCACGAGCCGGATCCTCCCGGAGCTCGAGAGCGCCGAGCGCGTCGACTTCTTGGACGGCCTGTCGACGTCCGAGCTGGTCCTGCTGATCGACCCGCTGGCGTCGGACGACCAGGCCGACGTGCTGGCGGACGTGGACGTGACGCAGGCCGACGACGTGCTCGTCCAGCTCGAGGACTCGTCGGACGTCGAGGCGCTGCTGAGCTATGGCGAGGACACGGCGGGCGGGATCATGGCCACCGAGGTCATCTCGGTGCCGCTGACGGCGACCGTCGCCGAGGCGACCGAGGCGGTCCGGGCGAACGCCGAGGCCGTCGACCCCGTGTTCGCGGTCTACGTCGTCGACGAGGACGAGAAGCTGGTGGGCGTGATCTCGCTCAAGGGCCTGCTGCTGTCGCCGGCCCGTACCGTCGTGGCCGAGATCGCGGAGTTCGACCCGGTCGCCGTCGAGCCGGACCTCGACCAGGAGGAGGTGGCGCGGATCATGGAGCGCTACGACCTGGTGGCCCTCCCGGTGATCTCGGCGGGCCGCCGCCTGCTGGGCCGGATCACGATCGACGACGTGGTCGACGTGATCCGCGAGGAGGCCGAGGAGGACCTGCAGCGCTCGGTCGGCATCACGGGCGAGGAGGAGCTGTCGTCGAGCGTGTTCGCCGTCAGCCGAGGGCGGCTGGTGTGGCTGCTGCTGGGGCTGGTCGGCGCGTACGTGTCGGGCCTGGTGATCGTGGGGTTCGAGGAGGCGCTGGCGATCGCGCCCGTGCTCGCGCTGTTCATCCCGATCGTGATGGCGATGGCGGGGAACGCGGGCATTCAGTCGTCGGCGATCGCCGTCCAGGGCCTGGCGTCGGGCGACCTCTGGCGGAGCGACCTCGCGCGGCGGATCGGCAAGGAGCTGGGCGTGGCCATCATCAACGGGATCGTGCTGTCCGTCGCGCTGGGCTTCATCGTGATCCTGTCCGGCTTCGGCGACGACACGCAGCGGCTGGCGCTGACGGCGGCGCTGGCGCTCCTGATCGTGATCGTGCTGTCGACGCTGATCGGGGCGACGGTGCCGCTCGTGCTCAACCGCGTCGGGATCGACCCGGCGCTCGCGATGGGCCCGTTCATCACCGTTAGCAACGACATCCTGGGGCTGACCATCTTCTTCGCCGTCGCGACGGCATTGTACCTCTGAGTCCTGATCCGTGATACGTGAGGGGATCCCGGACCCTCGCGCCTTGGATTGGTCACGCATCTCTCTTCACGGATCACCGCCATGTCTACGCTGACTGCCGTCCGGACCGCGACGGGTCTCGCGCTCGCCTCCGACGCGCTCACCACGTTCGACGACCTCAAGCTGCCGCCAGACCTCGACGCGGCCGGTGAGAAGGTGCTCCGGGTCGGCGACGCGCTGGTCGGCGTGGTCGGCTACGCGGCGCACCACCTCGTCCTGCAGGACGCTTTCGAGCGGGCGGAGCACCTCGACCTGACGAGCCGGCGGGGCATCTTCGAGACGTTCCGCGCGCTCCACGAGGTGCTCAAGGACGAGTACTACCTCAACCCGGAGACGGGCGAGGACGGCGACCCGTACGAGAGCAGCCAGGTGTCGCTGCTGATCGCGGCGCCGACCGGCCTGTTCGGGGTCTACGACATGCGCGAGGTCCACGAGTACACGCGGTACTGGGCGATGGGCTCGGGCGCGGCGTTCGCGCTGGGCGCCATGCACGCGCGCTGGGACGACGTCGAGTCGGGCGCGCTCGACGCCGGTGCGCTGGCGGGGCTGGGCGTCGAGGCGGGGTGCCGGTTCGACGCGTCGTCGGGCGGGCCCGTGACGGTGTACGAGGTGGGGGGATAGGGGAGGGCAGAGGGATGGAGGGATGCGCAAGCGCGCTCTGCCCATACCTCAGTCCCTTAGGCCGCATCCCTCTGCGCACGAAGGACGGTATTGGTGATGCGCGCCAGCGCGAGCTCGGTGCCATCCGGGGCAGAGACCGTCGCGTCGAAGACGAGCTGGCGGCCGGCGCGGGCGACGAACCGGGCCTCGACCTCGACGTGCCCGAGATCCGGCGTGGCAGGCGCGAGGTAGGTCATCGTCAACTGGGCGGTGACGCTAGGAGCGGCGACGAGGTAGCTGAGGGGGCCGACCACGTTGTCGACCGCAGCCGCCAGCATGCCGCCCTGCATCAGGCCCATCGGGTTCTGGAACTTCTCCAGGAGCGGGAAGCGGGCGACGAGGGCGGCACCGACGCCGTCAGCGGGGCGGTAGTCGCGGATCTCGGCCTTCATCTCCAGGAGGACGGGCGGGGGCAAGCGCAGGCCGTCGGCGCCGGCGGCCTTCATGGCGTCCATGAGCGCGGCGGGGTCGATGGGGGACTGGGAGGGGACGGACATGGGGGGAGCGGGGAGGGCTCGGCGAACGCGTCGGGGCGGGGGGCGGTCCGCCGCCCGCGGGCGGGCAGCGGCAGGAACGGGGCTCGCGCTCGGCCTGCGCTAGAGGGGAGCTTACGCCAGCCGATCCCCTCACCCGGTCCCTCTCCCGGTGGGAGAGGGGACGCCCTAGGTGGGCTGGCGCCAGCAGGGGCGTCGGCTAGCGCCGGACGGCGCCGTCAGGGAGCCAGCCGGCGACGGCGTCGACGAGGCGATGGGTGCGCCAGCGGTTGACGCCGAGGTCGGTGCCGCCGACGCGGGAGGCGCTGCGGACCCAGAGCACGGCGCCGGTCGGGGCGTTGTCGACCTCGACGGCGACCTCGTCGACGAACGGCCCGATGCGGACGGTCGCGAGCGCGCCCGTCGGCGTGTCGGTGACGGCCTCGGTCGAGCCGGTCAGGCCGCCGGTGCCCGTGAGGGCGCGGCGGGCGGCGGCGCGGACGTCGGCGGGCGGCGCGGCAATCTCGACGCGGACGCGGGCGCAGGTGGGGGTGCCGGGGCAGACCGCGACGGGAGCGTCAGCCTCCGTCGCCTCGGGGCGCGAGCCCAGGAGATGGCTCGCGACCAAGCCGAGCGTGACCACGCCGACGCCGACGACCACGCGACGCGTGGTCCGGGTCACGGCGCCGAGGTGCGCGTGACCGGCATCCCCGGCTGGGCGTCCTCAAACTCGGCGCCGTCGTTGTACTTCGAGGGGCACTTGACGAGGATGTGCTCGGCCTCGAACACCTCGCCGCCGGCGCCGGTCGTCATGCGGCCCTGGACGACGACGCGCTCGGCGTCCTCGAAGTTGGCCGGCTTGGGGTTGGCGTACATCACCTGCCGCGTCGTGCCCGAGGTGTCGGCCATGACGAACGAGAAGACGTTGCGGTCGGGGTCGTAGCTGGTCGGCGCCTCGCGGAGCCAGGTGCCGACGACGTGGGCCTTGCGGCCGCTCTCGGCGGCGTCGTCGAAGGTCTCCCAGCCGGAGACTTGGTTGCCGAAGCTGGTGACGACGAGGAAGCCGAAGATGCCGACGAAGGCGATGCCGAGGAGGGTCGTGGGGCGCATGTCGGTTCGGTGCGGGGTGCGAGGTACAGGGTACGCCAGCCGTGCTAGCGAATCGTGTCGCGAGCGTCGAGATCGCGTTCGATACGCGCCAGGCGCCGGTCGGTGCGGACCAAGAGCGCCAGGACGCCGATCCAGACGATGAGCACGACCGCCAGCACGACGGGCAGCTTGTCGTCGGCGAGCATGACGCGCTCGATGCCTTGGGGCTGGGCCGTCGTCGCCTGCAGGGCGTCGGCGTCGAGCACGGCGATGGTGGTGTCGGCCTGGAGCAGCATCACGAGATCACGGGGGGAGCGGCGGCGGCGGGCGTCGCGAGCGCCTCGGCGCGCAGGGCGGCGACCGTCGCGCGCGTGCGCTGGGTGTAGAGCCACCAGCCGAGCATCAGGAAGCCGACGGCGCTCGCGTAGAAGATCCACCGCATGTCGGAGGCGATGTCCATCTCGCTAAAGGCCGGGTTGCCCTCGGCGCCGGGGTGCAGGCTGGCCATCCGGCGGGGCAGGACGTAGGTCAGGAACGGCATCGTGGCCGTCGCAAACAAGGCGTAGACGGCCGAGAGGCGGGCGCGCTGGCGGGGCCGGTCGAGCGAGCCGCGGAGCACGAAGTAGGCCCCGGAGATCAAGAGCTGGACGGCCACCATGTTCTGACGCGGTTCGGGGCTCCACCACAGACCGGTGCCCTGGTACCACGTGAATCTGGCCCAGACGACGCCGGTCACGAGCGCCGTCACGCCGGCGACGGTCGCGACCATCCAGGCCGCCTCGGAGCGCGCGTCGTGGACGGGGCGGCCCGTCGCGAGGTACCGCCCGGCGTGCCACGCGCCGACGAGCGCGAAGGCGTAGAGCACAAACCACATCGGGACGTGGAAGTACAGGTTGCGCGCGGTCTGCTCCAGGATCGGGAGCGCCGAGACGGGGCCCAGGATGCCGAGCACGAGCGCGACGCTTACCCAGACGGCCGCCACGACGCCGAAGAGGCGGTACGCGAGGCCGTAGCGGGGGAGGGCGAGGTCCATGGGGCGGGGCACGTCTCGGGAACGGGCATGATCCGCCCGGCGCGCCCCGGAGACCGTGAAAAGGGGGCAAGAGGGGAACGGGTGTCGGCGAACGGCCACCGGGGATCTCTGGAGCCCGGTCGCCTCGACCGCCCGTAGCCCGCAGCGGGCGATCGCTCCGGTGGGCAGGGCACGGCGTCTTGGCTGTGGCCCCCGTTCGCCGATGGCCGTTCGCCGATCCCCTCAGTCCCGCCACACGTAGTCGAACAGCACGAGCGACGCCGACACCAGCAACCCGGCGTACGACGCCAGCAAGATCAGGTCGTCGGACGCGGCGGCCCAGGCGCCGCTCGCGGAGCCCGACGCGAGCTCGGTCAGGGCGACGGCGGGGATCAGGACGGGGACCAGGATCGGGAACGCGAGCACGGGCAACAGCGGCCCGGCGGCGCGCGCGCGCGCGACGAGCGCCGAGAGCAGCGTCGTCCCGGCGGCGATGCCGATCGCGCCGAGCGCGCACCCGGCCACCAGGATGCCGGGCGCCTCGAGGGGGACCGGCACCAGGATCCGGAACCCCAGCGCCGCGAGCGTGACCACGCCCAGCATCAGCGCCGCGTTGAAGACCAGTTTGCCGACGTAGACCTGGCTCGGGCGCAGGTGGAGCTGGAGCAGCAGCGACGTGCCGCGCTCTTCCTCGGCCACGAACGCCCGTCCGAGCCCGACGGCGGCCGCGAACACGACGACGATCCACAGCAGCGCCGCCGCGATCGGGACGGTCGGCACGCCGCGGCCGAGCGCGACCCGGACCAGGACGAGCGACGCGGCCACGAACAGGCCCAGCCCGCTCAGGGCGACGCGCGTGCGGAGTTCGAGGCGGGCGTCGTTGGCGACGACGGCCCAGGCGCCGGCAAGCCAGGTCACGGGGAACGGGGGGTGGGGCGGGAGGATAGCACGGGCCCCCCTCCACGCCCGCCCGTGCCCGCCCCCTTCCGCGACCGGATCGTCGCCACCCTGCTCGGCTCCGCCCTGGGCGACGCCCTGGGCATGCCCGTCGAAGGGCTCGCCCACCAGAACGTCCGCACCTACTACAAGGGCATCAAAGAGCCCCGCGCGGACGAGAAGCGCAAGGACCTCGGCGTCGGCCAGTGGACCGCCGACACCCAGCGGGCGCGAGCGCTCGCGCGGGCCCTGGCGACGGGCGCGCCGGACAGTCCGGAGGAGGTCCGCGTCGCGTTCGCGGCGGAGCTGGCGGCGCTCGTTCTCCGCCGGCCCGACGTCGTGTCGCCGAGCAGCACGGGCGCGGCGATGGCGGCGCCGTTCGGCGTGCAGGCGCGGCTGCGCGGGCTCAAGGACCTCGCGAGCGCGCGGTGGGCGGGCCTGCTGCTCAAAGAGATCGACCCGAACCCGGTCGCGCATGTCGCCACGGCCGCGCAGGTGGCCGCGATCCGGGTCTGCCTCGGCAAGGACCCCGACGGCATCGCGGGCCCGGAGATCCTGGCGGCGGCGCTGGCGGCGGCGCGCGACGCCGAGCGCTTGCTGGGCGCCGACGACCGCGTCTCGCGCCGGCTCGCCGACGTGTCGGGCCACCTCGACGACTTCCCGCTCGACCTCCAGGACCGCTGCGGCGGGGCGGACTCGCCGGCCGACGAGGCGTTTCCGTTCGCCGTCGCGATGGTGGCCCGGTCGCCCGCGCTCGTCGAGTCGACGTTCCTCTCGGCCGTCAACGTCGGCGGCGACGCGGCGGCGGTCGGCGCGTGCGTCGGCGCGATGCTCGGCGCCATCCACGGGACCGAGGCCCTGCCTCAGGCGTGGCTGGCGCAGCTCGAAGACGCCGACGCCATCCGCGCCGAAGCCGAGGCGCTGGCGGACGCGCTGGGCGGGTGAGCGAAGGGAAGACGAGAGGAGAAGAGGAATAGAGGAGCACGCGCACCGCGAGGCGATCCGCCGACCGCTTTATTGACCGACGACCGACGACCGACGACCGACGACCGACGACCGACTCACCCACTCACACAGACTCACCGACCCATGGACCTCACCGGAACCGTCACCGTCGTCACCGGCGCCAGCCGGGGCATCGGCCTCGCCATCGCCCGCCGCTTTGTCGACGCGGGCGGCCACGTCGCCGGGCTCGCGCGCTCGTCCGACGCCCTCGACCAGGCCTCGGCCGTGCTGGGCGATCACTTTACCGCCGTCGTCTGCGACATCACCGACGCCGACGCGACGAAGGCCGCCATCGACGGCGTCGCGAAAGACCACGGCCGCCTCGACGTGCTCGTCAACAACGCCGGGCTCGGCCGCTTCGACGACGTCGACGCGCTCGGCCTCGACGACTGGGACGTGCAGGTCGACACCAACCTCTCGGGCGTCTTCCACGCCACGCGCGCCGCCGTCCCCCACATGAAGGCGCAGGGCGAGGCGCGCGGCGCCGACGAGACGGCGGGCTTCATCGTCAACGTCGCCAGCATCGCGGGGCTCATCGGCAACCCGCAGCTCAGCGCCTACAACGCGACGAAGCACGGCGTGCGGGGCTTCTCGGACGCGATCATGAAGGAGCTCCGGCCGTTCGGGATCAAGGTCTCGTGCCTGTACCCGGGCTCCGTGGCGACCGGCTTCAGCGACCGCGAGAACCCCAACGCGATGAGCCCGGAGTCGATCGCCGAGACGGTCGCCCACGTGGTCGAGGCGCCGCACGGGACGCTGATCTCGGAGGTCGTCCTGCGGCCGATGGTCGGGCGCAAGTAGCTGGCGGGAACGAGGGACGGGGAGCAAGCGGAGGCGACTCAGATTCCGTGGCGCCGTCTGCCCGGGCACGGGCATCTTCCCGTACCCCGTACCCCGTACCCCGTACCCCGTCCCAATGCGCCTCGCTCTTCTCGCCGCTCTCGCCCTGACCCTCGCCGCGTGTGGCGGGATCGCCGGGAAGAGCCACTCCGTCTTGCCGCCCCGCCTGATGGAGCAGGCCTCGGGGGTGGATCAACTCCTCATCGCCGCCCACGCCGTCGACGAGGACGTCGTCTGGGCGTCCGGCGCGGGCGGGACCGTCGTCAAGACGACCGACGGCGGCGCGACGTGGCAGGCCGTCCCGGTGACGACGCCGGGCGCCGACACGTTGCAGTTCCGCGACGTGGTCGCGCTCGACGCGACGACCGCGTGGGCGCTGTCGATCGGCAACGGGGCGTCGTCGCAGATCGCCAAGACGACCGACGGCGGCGCCACGTGGCGGACGGTCTACCAGGCGACCGACGCCGACGCCTTCTACGACTGCCTGGGCATGTGGGACGCCCAGCGCGGCGTGGCCTACGGCGACTCGTACGACGGTCGCCTGCGCCTGCTCACGACCGCCGACGGCGGCGACAGCTGGCGTCCGGTCCCCGCGAGCGCGCTTCCCGCACCGGCCGAGGGCGAGGGCGGGTTTGCCGCCTCCGGCACGTGCGTCGCCACGCGCGGAGCGGGCCGGGCGTGGATCGCGACCGGGAATGCCGACCCGGCCCGGATCCTGCGCACGACCGACGGCGGCGCGTCGTGGACGGCGGCCACGCTGCCCATCGTGGCGGGCGAGGCCGCGGGCGCTACGTCGGTCACCTTCCGCGACGACCGCAACGGCGTCGCGGTCGGCGGCGACCTCGCCGTGCGCGACGACGTGTTGGACACCGTCGCGATCACGTCCGACGGCGGGGCCACGTGGACGCTCGGCGGCGCGCTGCCCTTCCCAGGCGCCGCGTATGGCGCGGCCTACGTCCCCGGCAGCGACGCCCTGCTGGCGGTCGGCCCCGGCGGCGCCGGCCTGTCGCGCGACGACGGCCGGACGTGGGTGTTCGTCGACGACCGCACGTTCTGGGGCGTCGCCGCCGCCTCGCGGGAGGCCGCGTGGCTCGTCGGCCCCGACGGGCGGATCGTCCGGGTCCGCTTGTGACCGTGCTCGCGGACAGGCCCCGCCCCGTCCGCGAGCCGCCGTCTCTCGGAAGCGCCCGTCGACGCGCGTCGTGACGAGCCGACCGCCTGAGACGGTTGTCTTGCAGGAAACGGGGACGACGTTGGAGTCGGTAAGTGTTGCAGGCGTTAGGCTCAAAAACAGGGGTCGTGTGGATACACGATATTCATTCTGGTTATATCGGCTGTCTATCCGTTTGGGCATTCTAGGTGGTTGAGGGTGTCGGTTTTGGAGTGGGGTGCCGGGTGGTGTCCGGGCGTGCCTCCTATTTTGAGAGTCCCGGGGGCTGCGGGTCTTGCGATTCGCGGGCCGTCGATCAGAGGACGACGCGTCTTGGCCCTCATCCTATAACCCACGGTATACACAATGACTCTCACCGACCAGGCCCCGCCGACGGACATGGAGCTCCATGAGCAGGTGGCCCACACGAAGCTGGCGAACGTCCAGGAGTTCGCCCAGGCAAACCAGAACGTCGCCGCGATCGGCCCGACGCCCGCCAGCCAGGTGGCGTTCGCCGAGGCGTTCATCTACGTCAAGGTGTATTCGAACGACCGAGGCTTCAAGCTGCCCTCGGGGGCCTACGCCAAGTTCGAAGGGACGGCGTGGGGCGTCGCGTTCGGCGGCGGCGTCACCTGGATGACCGCCGTGTTCGCGGTGCCGGAGAGCCAGATCTTCGGGGACATCTCGTTCAACTTCAACTCGGCCGGCGGCCAGACCAACCTCAACTTCTGGCGCGGGAGCACCTTCGTCGGCAGCGCGGTCGGCGCTGGGCTGGGCGTGAGCCTCGGCGCGTCGGGTGGCAGCGGCACGTTCACCAAGGGGTGAGCCGGGCCCGGGACGCGTGCGGCGCTCGCGCGCGTCCCGATCCCCCCGCGGTCGGTCGGCGCCGGGGCTGTTCGGGTGGGGGGCCTTTCTGGGGCCGTTGTGGGGGACGACACGCCCCACCGCCAGCAGGTGGACGTCTCTGAACACGCCGGCGAGGTCGCCCCGTGAGCACGCCGGGGGCCAAGCGATGGGCGTTCACGAGGCGTCGGCGTCGCGTCAGGCGAGGAGCGGAAGGGCGATAGTATCCTGGCGCCCGTTGTCCGCCTCGATCCATGACGATTCGTCTGCTTCTCCTAATCGTAATCGCCGCGCCGGTCTGGGCACAGAGCCCTCCGGCCGACGCGCCACCCGAGGCCGTCGTCGAGTGGATCCGCACGCACGCCATCCCGCTCGCCGGTGCTGACCCGGCGCTGCCCGACGCCGACCTCGACGCGCTCGCGCCCGTGTGGGGCGACGCCCTCGTGCTCGCGATCGGGGAGGGGACGCACGGCACGCGCGAGTTCTTTCAGTTTCGCGACCGCGTCGTCCGCTGGCTGGCGCGGCGCGGCGACCTCGACGCCGTGCTGTGGGAGACCGCGCTGGCACCCAGCCTGCCCCGTGAAGGGGCGTTGACGGATCCCGACGTGCCGCTCGAGGAGTCCATCGTGCACCGGTCCGGGATGTGGGCGACGGAGGAGAACGTGGCCCTGCTTGCGGCGCTCCGCGAGCACAATCTCGCCGCCGAGCGGCCGGTCCGCTTTGTCGGCGCCGACATGTCGGATCTGACGGGCGGGATCGGCATCGGAGCCGCCGCGGCGGCGCGCGTGGGTGGAGAGGCCGCCGATGCGTACGCGGCGATGGCCCAGGCGTTTGGCGCCGATCCGGCCGAGACGTGCACGGACCGCCGGGCCTGCTTCGGGGTGTGGGAGACGATGACGGCCGCGCGCGCGCGGCAGTTTGCCGAGGCCGTCGAGTGGCTCGCCGACGCGCTCCACGCGGCCGGCGAGCCGTGGACCGTGACGGTCGCCACGCGGGCGCCGGGCGACCTCACGCGGCAGTTCCTCCCGTTCATCCTGCAGTCGCCCGCGGCGACCGGCACGGCGCTGGGCGAGATGGGCAGCACCTACCGGCAGGCCCAGCGCGATGCGCAGGCCGCCGCCGACACACTCGCGGCCGTCCTCGGCGAGCACGACCCGGCGTTCTGGGCCTCAGTTGGGCCCGTCGTCACCGCCATCCCCGGCGGCGCCGATGTCTACCGCGACTCGCTCGATCACGCCGGGCGGTTCGCCTGGGACGAGACCGCGCGCACCGTCCGGGCCCGCCTCGCGACCGGCCGCTTTGGCGACGTGCCCGAGCTCGTGGCCCACGCCGACGCGCTCGTGGCCTGGCTCGACGTCGTCCACGAATCGCTGCGCCGGGCGCCGACGCACATGGACTTCGACAACTACCGCGAGGTGGCGTTGGGCCGGAATGTGGCCGAGATCGCCGACGCCATCGGAGGCGACGGCCGCGTCGTCTTCGCCGCCCACAACATGCACGTCGGTTACAACCCGTCGATCTCGTTGGCGCGCCGGTCGTCGGGAGCCTACGCGCGTGACGCGCTAGGGGACCGCTACCTCGCTGTCGGGACGTTCTTCGGTCGCGGCAGCTTCCAGGCGGCCGACCAGCGCCGCTTCCAGGAGGGCTGGGACGGGCCTGCGTGGCGCGCCTTCGAGGTCGAACCCGCGCCGGGCTCGTTCGAGGCGGCGCTCGCGGCGGCCGGCCTCGACGCGTTTGCCCTCGACCTCCGCCAACTCCCCGACGCCGGCCCGGTCGCCGAGTGGTTCGCCACGGCCCGCCCCGTCCGCGACATCGGCAACTCGTACCATCCCGACTCGCCGGAGCAGAACGTGGAAGACCGCGTCGAGGCCGAGGGCTTCGACGTCGTGGTGTTTTTCCAGACGGCCTCCCGCGCCGTCCCGACGCCGGCCGAGATCGAGCGCGGGAGCTACGACCTCGGAGCCGGATAGGCGCTACGCCAGCGCCTCGACCTCGGCCGCGAGCGTCTCCCACCGCGCCATCAAGCCCTTGAGCTCGGCCTGGGCGGCCGCCAGCGCCTCCATCGTCTTCTGGAACTCGGCGGGGCGGTTGTAGAGATCGGGGTCGGCCATCTTGGCCTCCAAGGCCTCCGCTTCGGTCTCCTTCTCGGCGACCGACTGCTCCAGGAGCTCGAGCGCGCGTCCGGCGAGGTCCGCGCCGAGCTCCTTCGCCGGGGGGACGGTCCCGTCCTGCATCATGCGGTAGAGCGCGTTGCGGGCCTCGGCCTCGCGCCGCTTGTCCTCCTTCGACTTTTTCCCGCCCGCCGACTTTTTCGATTTGGACGGGCTCGCGGCCGGCTTCGGGGCCGGCGTCGAGCGCTTGGCCGCGCCGTCGCCCGAGGCCGAGAGCCGGGACGCCGTGCCGTGCTCGCGCTGCCACTGGGCCTCGGAGTACGTGCCGCGGTACGTCTGCACGCCGCCGTCCTCGACGTACCAGATCGCCTCGGCGACGGCGTCGATAAAGGCGCGGTCGTGGCTCACGAGCACGAACGTGCCGGTGTACTGGCGGAGCGCCTCGGCGAGCACGTTCTTGGAGACGATGTCGAGGTGGTTCGTCGGCTCGTCGAGCACGAGCACGTTGGCCGGGCTCATCAGCGTCCGCGCGAGCGCCAGCCGCGAGCGCTCGCCGCCGGACAGGACGGAAACGCTCTTTTCGACGTCGTCGCCCGTAAACAGGAACGCGCCCAGGATGCTGCGGAGCTCGGTCTCGGAGTGCCCGCGCGAGCGCTCGCGGAGCGACTGCAGGACGGTGTGCGACGGCTCCAGCGCCTCGGCCTGGTGCTGCGCAAAGTGCGCCATCTCGGCCCGGCGGTCCTGCTCGCGCTCGCCCTCGAAGGCCTCCGTCCCGAGCAGCATCCGCGCCAACGTCGACTTGCCCGCGCCGTTTTTGCCGACGAGCGCCACCTTATCGCCGCGTTCGAGCGCGAGCGGGCCGGCGGCGTCGAAGACCTTGGTCACGCCGCCCTCGGGTGCGGGGTACGACTTCGAGAACTGGCTGAGCTCGATGGCCTGGCGGCCCGACGCGGGCGGGTCCGGGAACCGGAACCGCATCGCGCCGGCCTCGGGCGGCGGCGGCGGGATCCGCTCCAGCTTCTCCAGCGCCTTGATCCGGCTCTGCGCCTGCTTGGCCTTCGTCGCCTTGGCCCGGAACCGGGCGATAAACCGCTCGGCCTCGGCGATCTCCTTTTGCTGGTTGTCGTAGCGCGCCTGCCAGTGCAGGCGGCGCTCGACGCGCGCCTCGAGGTAGTGCTGGTAGTTGCCGGGGTACGCGTCGATCTGACCCCGAATCAGGTCGGCCGTCGAGGTCGTCATCCGGTCCAAAAAGTACCGGTCGTGCGAGACGAGCACGACGGCGCCGGGGTACGTCGTGAGGTAGTTCTCGAGCCAGTCGATCGACTCGATGTCGAGGTGGTTCGTGGGCTCGTCGAGCAAGAGCACGTCGGGCTGGCCGAGCAGCAACCGCGCGAGCGCGACGCGCATCCGCCAGCCGCCGGAGAACGTGCTCAGCGGGCGCCGCATCTCCTCGGCGGTAAACCCGAGCCCGGACAGCACGGAGGCCGCGCGCGACTCGGCCGTGTGCGCCTCGCGCGTGACCAGCCGGTCCTGCACCTTCGAGAACCGCTCGACGAGCGAGAAGTAGTCGGCCGTCGTGTGGTCGGGGTGGTCCTCCATCGCCGTCGTTAATTCGGCGGCCTCGGCCTCCAGCCGGATCACGTCGTCGAAGGCGTGGAGCGCCTCCTCGAGCGGCGAGATGGACAGGTCTTCCTCCTGGGTGTCCTGGCGCAGGAACCCGACCGTCGCGCCGCCCTCGTAGACGACGTCGCCGGAGTCCACGGACTGCTCGCCCGCGATGACGCGCAAGAGCGTCGACTTGCCCGCGCCGTTGGGGCCGACGAGCCCGACCCGCTCGCCGCCGCGGACGGTCCACGAGAGGCCGTCGAACAGGACGCGCCCGCCGAAGGTGAGGTGGATATCGCGGAGGACGAGCATGGGCCGGGGGGAGTCGGCCGGGAAGCTAGCCCGCCGCTGGGGCCCGCCGGTCGAAGAACGGGCGGAACAGCGGCTCAAGCGGGGCCCGCGAGCCGCCGATACCGCGCACTCGGTCTCGCACGGCGACATGCTCCTCAACGTCCTCGGATTCGGCAACGGGCTGACGCTCGTGGTGGCCACGTGCGCGTCGGTCGTGATGGTGGTCTTCGCCTACCTGATTCTGAAGCCGCTCCTGCGAACCCTGCCCGGGAAGGACACCGGGCTGGCGGCGTTGCGGGCGCAGCACCGGAGCGACACCGCGGGCGCGCTGTCGATCGAGCAGCGGCTGAACGACGCCGTCGCCCCACCGACGCGTTTCGACGACGAACCGGAGCCGGACCCGTTCACCGTCGGCGGAGGCTGAGGAGCCCGGCGGGCTATTCAGCGACTGTGACCGGCTCGCGGCGCCAATCCGCGATGGCCTCGGCGGCGACGGCGTGGCCTCGGGCGGACAGGTGGATCCCGTCGGACCAGAGGTACAGGCGCGCCGGGTTGCCGACGGCGGTGCGGAAGGCGGGGAGCAGATCGAGCGTCGGGATCCCGAGGGCGCGCAGGCGAGGGAGGAGCACCTCTTGGGGTGTCGGGTCGCCGTCGGGGCGGAGCTGGGGCTCGTACGGGGCGACGACGACCTCGAAGGGGATGCCGCGCGCCGCGAGGGCGTCGCGAATGGCGCCGAGGTCGTCGAGGGCTCGCGAGATCGACGTCGAGTCGGCCGGCGGCGCCGGCGCGTCCAGCGGGTCGTAGAAGGCCCGGTCGTAGGCGAAGTAGCGGGCCGGGCGGTCGAGCGCGGCGTCCTTCGCGAGTCGGTACAGGCGCGACCGCGCGTTGAGCCCGGTCTTGGCCTGGACGAGCCAGTCGCGCCAGAGGGGGACGCTGCCGGGCGGCGACGGCCGGCCGGTGTCGGCGTCGTTGAGGCACCACAGCAGCGTCACGCGCGCGGGCGCGGGCCCGGCCGCCAGCGCGGCGTCGAGGCGGCGGCGGTAGTCGGGCGTGCCCCAGCCAAGCACGGCCGCGTTCAAGATGCGCGCGGTGTCCTGGCGCGCCGCGAGCCGCCCGGCAACCGTCGAGTCGGCGGGGACGCCGACGCCGAAGGTGACGGAGTCGCCCAGCCAGAGCCACGTGCTGGCGGAGTCCGGCGCGCTGGCGTTGCCGGTGTAGACGTGGAACCCGTCGGCGTCGACGGCGACCCGCTCGCCGTTCGCGATCCCGCTCGCGCCGGGGCGCAAGCCGGTCGTGCGGCCCCGGACGTCGACAAAGGCCGAGTCGAGAAACAGGCCCGCCTCCGTCCCCGCCGGGCCGATGTCGGGGCGGAGCACGCGGACCGTCCCTTCGAGCAGGAGCAGCAGCGCCACGACGCCGGCCACGTTCGCCAGCACGACGAGCGCGGCCGTCTGGACTGGGCGCCCAGCCGAGGGCTCACCGGAAGAAGGGCGGGGGGGCTCGGTCGCCATGCCTCGTGTGGATGCTGAGGCCGGGGCCCCCGCACGCGCCCGCTAGTGCGCGTTCTCGTGGACGAACCCCTTGAACACCGTCATCGCCACGATCTTGAGGTCGAGCCACAGCGACCAGTTCTGGATGTAGTACAGGTCGTACTCGATCCGCTTGGTGAGGCTCGTGTCGCCGCGCCAGCCGTGGACCTGGGCCCAGCCGGTGATGCCGGCCTTCGTCTTGTGGCGGAGCATGTAGCCCGGGATCTGGTGGCGGAACCCCTCGATTAGGGCCGGCCGCTCGGGGCGGGGCCCGACGACCGACATGTCGCCACGGAGCACGTTCCAGAACTGGGGCAACTCGTCCAGGCTCGTACGCCGCAAAAAGGCGCCGACGCGCGTCGCCCGGCTCTCGCCCTTCGTCGACCACACGGCGCCCGTCTTGGCCTCGGCGTCGACGGGCATCGAGCGGAACTTGAGGATGTCGAACGTCTGCCCGCTCAGCCCCATCCGCTCCTGGCGGTACAGCACCGGGCCGGGCGACGACAGCTTGACGGCGACCGCGATCACCGCCAGCAGCGGCGACAGCAGCACGAGCGCCGCCAGCGAGAACCCGATGTCGCCCAGGCGCTTGACGACCTGACGGGAGTCGAGCGGCGCCTCGTCCATCAGGTGGATCACCGCCAGCCCGTCCACGTCCGAGACGCGGCTGTTGACCAGGTCGAGGCCGAACAGGTCGGGGACCAGGCACAAGTGGGCCGTGTGGAGCGCGCACGCCTCGGCGACGGCCTGGATCTTGGAGGCGGCCGACAGCGGGAGCGCGGCGTACACCAGGTCCACGCCGTGGCTGTCGAGCACGTTGTCGATGGCGTCGACGGTGCCCAGGACCTCCGGGGGCGCCGTCTGCTCGGGGTAGAACGGGTCCGGCGGCTCGGGCTGGACGTCGGCGCCGCGGTCGTCCAAAAACCCGACGACCTCGAAGCCCATCCACGGGTAGTGGCGGAACGCGCGCGCCAGCCGCTGCCCGGCCTTCCCGGCCCCGACGATGAGCACACGGCGCACGTTGCGCCCGCTCTGGCGCCCGCGCCGGAGCACAACGTAGATCCCCATCCGCAAGCCCGCCAGCAGGACCGACGCCAGCCCGGCGAACAGCATCACGTGCAACCGCGAGAACGAGAACTCGCGGTAGAAGAACAGCGCGCCGAGCGAGACGACGAGCCCGAGCACGACCGCTCGCGCGACGGCATACGCCACGAACGTCAGCCGCTGCGCGCGGCGCGTCCGGTACAAGCCGGAGACCAAGAGCACGGCGCCCCAGACGGCCAGCACGAACGGCAGGAACGCGAGGTAGTGCGCCAGCGGCACCCACTCAGGTGGGGTCAGGAGCTCGAACCGGATCCACCACGCGGCCACCCAGGCCGTCGCGATCAGGGCGAGGTCGGCGCCAAAGAGGAGGCGCTGGAGCAGGAGGCTTCGTTCGCGGAGCATCGGTCCTGGGGGGGCCAGGGAAGGGCTAAACGGAGTCTCAAGCGGTCAGGCGCGACGGGGCGGGTCCGGCGCCAAGATAGGCCTGAAAATGAAGCGGGCCGCCCCGACAGTCGGAGCGGCCCGCGGAATCCCGACGAGCGGGGCCTACTGGGCGCCGCCGCCAGGCGTCGGGTTGAGCACTAGGTTGATCAGGTGGATCCGCCCGTTGCTCGCCTCGATGTCGGCGTAGATGATGTCGGCGTCTTCGACCATCATCATCGGGTCGCCGGCGACGAGCGTCTGGATCGTCAGTTCGCTCCCATCGAGGGCTTCCAAGACCATGCCGTCGCTGAGGTCGGCGGCCGAGTAGTCTCCCGCGACCACGTGGTACTGGAGGGTGGCTGCGAGGTCGTCGGCGTCGATCGCCGACACGTCCATGCCGTCGAAGGCGGCGTTGATGGGCGCGAAGACCGTGAACGGGCCCGGACCGCTCAGCGCGTCGGCCAGGTCGGCCGCGACGACGGCGTTGACGAGCGCGGACAGCTCGGGCTGGCCCATCGCGTTCTCGACGATCGTGTTGGCCGGCGACAGCGCCGATGGGATGAGCGTGAGCTCGGCGTTGAGGGTGTTGTCGGTGTTCATCCGGCCAGTCGAGCAGCCAGCGACGGCGACGACGAGCAGGGAGAGGAGAAGGGTGCGGATCATGGGAGGGGTCGTGGGGGAGGGGAGCCCTGTCACGATGTCCCTGGAGCTCTGTGTCCCGCCTTCACAGGATCCTGCACGCGATGGGGCCGCCCCTTACGGCCCGATGGCGACCTCCCTTGCCTGCTGGCGGATGGCGTCCGGCTCGTAGACGTGCGTCCCCGACGGCCGCAGGGCGAGCACGGCGACGAGGGCGGCGGCCACGTCGTCGGCCGCGGTCGGGCGGAGCGGCGCGAGCGGGCCGCGCAGGACCGGCGCGAGCGCCCCGAGCACGACCTGCCCGATCCGCTCGCCGACGCGCACCTCGTCGCGGTCGCCCGCCAGCAGCGACGGTCGAAACAACTGCACGCCCTCGAACCCGACCTGCCCGACGGCCGCCTCGGCCTCGCCCTTGGTCCGGTTGTAGAAGATCCGCGAGCTCGGGTCGGCGCCGAGCGCGCTCACGAGCGCGACCTGGGTGGCGCCCGCCGAGTGGGCCAGCTGGGCGGCTTCGAACGGGATCTCGAGGTCGACGCGGCGGAAGGCGGCTTGCGACCCGGCGGTCTTGATCGTCGTGCCCAGGCAGCAGACGAGGTCGTCGCAGGCGAACAGCTCGGCCTGCTCGTCGAGCCGGTCGAAGTCGACGACGTGGTCCTCGTGGCTGGGGCCGGCGGTCGGGAGCGGGCGGCGGCCCAGCGTGACGACGCGGGTCCAGCGAGCATCGGCCGCGAGGCGGCGCAGGACGTGGCCGCCGACCAGGCCGGAGGCGCCGAGAATCAAGGCTGTGCGGTCGGACATGGGCTCGGGGGAAAACGAAAAAAAACGGGAGCCGCCCGAAGACGACTCCCGCTGGTGGGACGCCGCAGATTGCCCGAAGGCTCCCTGCAGACCCTGGCATCGAGGTCCTACGGGACCAGGACGGTGTCGATGACGTGCGCGACGCCGTTCGAGGCGTACACATTCGCCTGCGTGACCGTCGCGCCGCCGACCATCACCATGCCGTCGTGCTTGCGGACGCGGAGCTGGGCGCCGTTGACGGTCGTCAGCATCTGGCCGTCGCGGAGGTCGGCCGCGCTCAGGCGGCCGGGGACCACGTGGTAGGTCAGTACGGCCTGGAGCTGGGCCTTGTTGGCGGGCTCCAGCAAGCTGTTCAGCGTCGCCGCCGGGACGGCGGCGAAGGCGGCGTTCGTCGGGGCGAAGACGGTGAACGGGCCGGGGCCCGCGAGCGTCTCGACCAAGTCGGCGGCCTGGACGGCCGAGACCAACGTCGTCAGGTTGGAGGCGCGCGAGGCGTTGTCGGGGAGCGTGCGCGTCGGGAGCATCATCTCGCCGCCGACCATGACACCGGCGGAGGTGCCGCCGAGGTCGGCATCGGCGTTCATCGACGCCGACGACATGCAGCCGGGGGCCGCGAGGAGGACGGCCGAGAGGGCCACGAGGGAGAGGAAGCGGGTCATATCCGGGGGGGGAAGGGGGAGCCCTTGCATTCCTCGTTGCCACAAGTGTTCGGCGCCGAGCGCAGGCTGCGGGCCCTTCGTACGTCGCGCTCAGGCGTTGTCCTACGTCGACCCTCGAAACCCGTATCTGCACGCTAAAACGGCACGTCGTCCTCGACCTCGTCGGGCGCCCGCTCGCGGACGACGAGCCGCACGGCGGCGGGGTCGAAGCCGAACAAGTCCTCCTCAGAGAACACGAGCCGGAACTGGGCCTCGGTCTCGAAGAACGGCGCGAAGCGGGCCGCGAGCTGGTCGAGGCGGTCGAGGTAGAAGGCGGTGCTCTCGTCCGGGGCGTCCGGGTTCCACCGCACGGCGGGCGTGGCCGTCTCGAAGACGCGGCCGCCGCCCTCGGCGATGTAGTACGAGACCCGGTCGCCGATGCGGGGCTCGCGGCCGGTCCGCTCGGCCTGGGCGGCGGCCACCTCGTAGGCCGCCGAGCGCGTCCGGTCGCCCGCGGCGACGGCGCGGCGGTAGTCCGCCAGCGAGGTCTTGAGCGTCTCGGTCCGCGAAAAGCTCTCGACGCGCTGCCAGTCGTGCGCCTCGATCTGGCGGCGGTGGCGGAGGTAGAGGGCGTGGAGCCCGGCCACGTCCTCCTCGACGAGGAGGCGGATCGCCTCGCGCACGAACGCCCGCCCGAACCGCTCCGACGACCGGCTCACCAGGCTCGACCCCTTGAACTTGAGGTCGCCGTCATACGTCAGCAGCGCGTAGTTCTTCTTTTTGTACGACAGCATCCGCCGGTAGCGGCCGTCGAACCCGATCCGGATGCCCTCGGGCATCTGCTCGCTGAGCGCGGCCACGAACGCCCGCTCGGCCGCCTCGCCCTCGACCTCGGGCGGCGGCACGAACAGCACGCCGTCGGTGTCGACCTCGACCACGGTCGCGCCGGCCGCGCGCGCCAGCCGCATGATCTGGCGCAGCAGCTCCTGGCCCGTCGCGGCGACCCGGTCGGCCTCAGCAAAGTCGTTGAACAGGGCGTACCCGAAGCCCATGTTTCCGTAGAAGCTGTTGATGACAATCTTGTACGCACTCTGCCGGGCGTCGAGCTCGTCGCGGTCGTCGCCGGAGGTGTCGCTCATGGCGTCCTTCGTCTCGAACCGGAGGTCGGTCAGCCGGCGGAGGAGGCGGGGGAACAGGCCGAGTGCGTCGCCCTTGGGCTGGACGTCGTAGTGGAGCATGATCGACGGGTACAGGCTCTCGACATCCGCGTAGACGACGGGCCCGACGACGCCGGTCACGAACACGTCGGTGTAGCCGCCGACGACCTGGCTGCCGAACTCGGCGCGGGGGAGCGCGTGGCGGGCGTGGAGGTAGCCGCGCACGAACAGGCTCTCGATCTTGGCCGCCGGCCCGGTCCGCGCGCCCTGGCCGTAGGACATCGGAACCATCTGGGTGAGGTAGAAGGTGCTCCCCGACAGGTGCGCGGCCAGCCGCTCGGTCTCGGTCGCGTCGTCGATGGCGTACTCCATGAGCCGCGCCGGGTCGGTGTCCCAGACCTCGGCGATCTCGTCGCCGGGCACGTACGTCCGGTCTTCGGGCGCGAACCCGAAGTACCGGGCAGCGCCCTTCAGCGTGTAGTTCGGCAGGTCGCGGCGCGTCACGTCGAACGCCATCAGCAGGTGGAGCGTGTCGATGACGTGGCGGCCGGCAATCTCGACGGCGTCGAACTCGAGCTGGCGCTCGGCGAAGCGCATCGACGAGGGGAACGACCGCGGCGTGCTCCCGTCGCGGCCGAGGTCGACCGGGACGCCGTGCCGACGGCAGCGCTCGACGAGGTACGGGAAGTCGAAGCCCAGGATGTTGTGGCCCTCGATCACGTCCGGGTCGCGCTCCTTCACCAGCGCGAGCGTCTCGCGGAGCACGTCCTCCTCGCTCATCCCCGGCGCGCCGACGAGCCGCTGCCAGCCGGTCGAGTCGCTCAGCGCAACGAGGATGACCCGGTGCTCGGGCGTGGTCGCTTGCGGGAAGCCGTCGCGGCTGTAGACCTCGAGGTCGAGCTGGAGGCGTTTCAGGTCCTCGAAGGCCATCCCCTTGAAGAGCGTCCGGCCCGACTGCATGAGGTACTGCTGCTCCGGCCCGCCGGGCGTGTAGACCTCGTCGGGCCGCGTCTTCTCCGACCCCGTCGTGCGCTGGACGTGGCGGAGCGCGTCGAAGTACGCGCCGCGGTCGGGGAAGGCGACGGCGTAGCGGTAGTAGCCGGGGCCCGCGAGCTCCTGGAACTGGAACCGGTCGCGCGGGAAGCCCTTCAGCAGCTCGATGTCCGACAGGAACACGAAGGGGTGGACGCGGACGTCCTCGGTCTCGACGGTCTCGGGACCGCGGCGGCGGTAGAGCCGCATGGTCGCCGGGCCGACCGGGTGGAGCGCGACGAGGCCCTCGGCCGGGTCGTGGCCGTAGAGGAGGGCATCATCCGAGGAGTCGAAGTCGGGCATCTCGGCCAGTGTACCCGGCACGAGCGACGACGCTCCGTCACCACCGCTCGGCGTCGGGAAGGCGGAACGTGACGGGCACGGCCAAGCGCACACGGACGGGCTCGCCGCGCTGGCGCCCCGGCTCGAACCGCATCTGGCGGACGGCCGCGAGCGCCGCGGGCGACAGCCGGTCCTCGGGCGACCGCACGATCTGGCGATCGGAGGTCTGCCCATCGAGCTCGACGATAACCTGGACGACCACTTGGCCTTCGATGCGCTCTGCCCGCGCCGCCTCCGGGTACACGACGGCCGACTGGAGCGCGTCGATCCCGCCGATCAGCACGGGTTGAGTCTCGATTCGGCAGATGAACGTGTTGTCGTCCGCTTGTGGCGGAGGCGGGGGCGGCGGGGCTCGCGCCAGCGCGTCGGCGGCGGTGAGGACGAGGGCCGCCAGCAGGAGGGGTCGTATCGGGCGAGCGGTGGTGTCCTCACGAGACACGGGACCCGCGAACGCGTTGTCTCCGCCGCTAGCGGAGCCGGAACGTGATGGGCACGGCGAACAGGACGCGGACGGGCGTGCCGTCCTGCAGCCCCGGCGTAAAGCGGCTCGTGCGGACGGCGGTCAGGGCGGCGGGGTCGAGGAGGGCGTGCGCCGAGCGGAGCACGACCGGGTTCTCGACGCGGCCGTCGGTCCCGACGACGAACTGGACGACGACCTGCCCCTCGATGCCCTAGAGCCGGGCGGCCTCAGGGTACTCGACGCGGCGCTGCAGCCCCGCAAGCCCGCCGAGCAACTTCGGCGCCACATCGGCGACCTCGTAGACATCGGGCTCAACGACATACGCGTCGGGCGCGGCGATCTCGAGGATCTCGGGTTCGTCGGGCGCCGGGTCCGTCAGACGGAACGTAATGGGGACCGCAAAGCGAACCTTGACGGGCCGTCCCCTGTGGGAGCCGGGCGTGAAGCGAGAGCCGCGCACCGCCTCCAGCGCGGCGCGAGCGAGCACGGGCGCCGGCGACCGGAGCACCTCGGGGTCCACGACCCGGCCCTCTTCGTCGACGACGAACTGGAGGACGACCTGGCCCTGGACGCCCTCGCGGCGGGCGGACTCGGGGTAGACGACGCGGCGCTGGAGCCCCTCCATTCCGCCGATCAGCATCGGCTGTACCTCGGCAACTTCGAGGATCTCGCCACCGGAGTGAGGCTGCGGGAGGCGGAACACGACCGGGAACGAAATTGGGGACGTTCCCTCGGGCGTGACCCAGTCGGGTGCGGGAAACGCGGTGGCATCGACAGCCGCGAGCGCCGCTGTGGACAGCCGGCTGTCTGGGGAGTCCGTGACCTCGGCGCCGAGCACAGTCCCGTCGGCGTCGAGCGTCACGGCGAGAAGCACGACGCCCTCGACGCCCTCCGCGAGCGCGGACTCCGGATAGTCCACGGCGGCTTGGACGGCCTCCACGGCCCGAATGGCGGCATCGCTGGCAGATTGCGTCGCGAGCTCGGGGTGCGCGCCGTCGGGGGCCTTGCCCACCGACTCAAACATCGGCCGCATCGCCTCGATCATGCGGGGCAACATGGCTGCCATGGCGGCTCGGGCGGCGGCGTGGCTGACGTAGAGGCCGGCCTCGGACTCGTAGTACGCGGTCACGGCCCGGATGTCGTCGGGGGCGACCTCGGCGAGCACGACGCGGGCGATGCCCGTCATCATGGCCGCGACGGCATCCTCGCCGCCGGCCGCCTGGCGGGACATCTCGGCGAACGCCTGAGGCCCGCCGAGCGCGTCGATCTGCTCGCGCAGGGCGGGGGGGAACAGCTCGACCATCGCCGTCAGCACCATCGTGTGCACATCCTCCGGCTGGTTGGCGGCCATGACCGCGCGGCCGTAGCGAGCGGCCAGCGTCGAGTCCGCGAGCGGCCGGTCGCCGGGATCGTGGGCGAGGGCGGTCAGCGCGAGCGGGTCGAGGTCGGCCACGTCGCGGGCGGCCTCCGTCACGCGGGGCAGGACGGGGCCCTCGAGAAAGGCTGTCGCGTGGCGCAGCAGGTCGGGCCGGACGTCGCGCAAGAGCTCGGCTCGGATCGAGTCGCGCATGACGCCAAAGTCCATGGCGAAGATCTCCGCCAGCATCGCCGCGGCCTCGGGCGACGGGGCCGTGGCGATGAACTGCTCGCGCACCCGGTCCACCTGCGTCTGGACCTCGGCAAAGTCGTTGGCCGCGAGGAAGCGCTCGACGAGGGCGGAGTCGGCGGCGGAGGGCTGGGCGGCGGCGGCGGTCGCCAGCAGGAGGCCCACGAGGAGTGTGCGCACAGATTCGATGGCGGGAGGTCGGGCGAACCTACGGCACCAACTCCCGCGCGACGGTGATGTGATAGACCGGCTGGAGGCGCTCGCGGACGACCACGAGCACGCCCTCGTCTTCGAGGTCGATGAGGGCGCGGCCGAGGAGCGCCGTCAGGCGCGACGGGTACTCGGCGGCGAGCCGGTTGAGGTCGGCGATCTGCTCGCGGACGAGGGCGGCCTCGACCATCTCGCGCATGAAGCCCGGCACGCGGTCGTCGATGGGCGGCGGCGGCGGGAGCGCGTCGGGCGCGGGCGAGTAGCGCGTCGGGTTGTACGTGATGTCGTAGGTCGTGCCGTACTCGTGGCTGGAGTGCCCGGCGGCGGCGTTGACGTTGCCGCCGCGGAGCGCGGCCTGGTCAGCGGCGGACCGCCAGACCGACGAGACCGAAAAGCGGAACGGCGGGAGCCCCTTGGTCGCCAGCCGGTCGCGGAATCGGGCGGCGACGCTGTCGAGCGAGGCGGCGCCGCTGGGCGTGAGCACCGGCACGGAGTACTGGCCGGGCAGGACGGCGTAGAGCGAGTCGTTGAGGATCGAGACGGCGCCGACGGCTAGGCGCAGGCTGTCAAGCTCGGCGCGCGACGCGGGCGGCCCGGCGCCGAGCGCCTCTGCCAGCTCGACGTGGCGCGCGTTCCGCGAGCGCCGCAGCAGTGCCACCTCGTCGTCGGTCAAGAGGGGGATCGACGAGAACGCCGCCTCGGCCTGGGCGACGAACCGCGCCTGGTGCGCGTACGTGGCCTCGACGCCCGCGTTCGTCCGCACGCCCAGGATCCCGAGCGCGGGGACAGTGACGACGATGAAGAGCGCGAGCCAGCGCCAGCCACGACGCAAGCGGGGCGTCGGGCGGGAGGCATCGGGCTCCCGTTCGGACGGAGCGGGCTCCGCGATCGGCGACGGGTCGGCGGGAGGCGCCGACGTCCCCGCGCTTGCGTCCGGGGGGGCGGGCGTTGGTGTCTTGGCGTCCTCGCCGTCGCCGGACGGGGGGAGGAGCGGGAGGAAGGGGGGGAGCGGAGCGTCGGACACAGAGAGGGGAGACGTCGGAGGGGATCGCTGCGGGCACGTATGGGCGGCGGGGCGCGTGGATCCCGCCGCCTACGGTCTCAGGCGGGCCGCTACTCGCCGTCGATGGTGACGTGGAAGACGGGCTGCTCGTTCTCCAGCAGCACCAGCAACCGGTCCTCGTCCTGCATCTCGCCGAGCACGCGCGTGAGCGCGCCGAACAGGCGGTCGTCGTATGTGCCAGCCAGGTCGTTCGCCCAGCGCGTCGCCAGCCGCTGCGCCGTGGCGTGCGCGGGGTCGGCAAAGGGGACGTCGAGCGTGTCGGCGGCGGTCGGCCACGCGGCGTAGCGGGTGTAGACGATGTCGGCCGAGGCGCCGTATTCGTGGCTCGACGTCCCCGACGTCGCGTTCCGGTTGCTCTGGCCGAGCGCGCGCTGCAGGTCGGAGGTGCGGAGCGCGGAGGAGATCGTGAAGCGGTAGGGCGGCAGCCCGGCGTCAGCGAGCCGGGCCTGGAACCGGCGGCCGACCTCCATCAGCCGATCGCGCAGGGCGGGCACGACGAACGGCTTCGAGTGCTCCAACACGCGGACCACGTAGACCTCGTTGTCGACGAGCGGCACCAGCCGTCCGGCCCCGAGGTGCCGCGCGAGCTCGGCCTCGGACGAGAACGGCTCGACGCCGAGCGAGTCGGCCATCTCGAGGTGGTCGGAATACGACCGCGTGCGCGGGCGACGCAGGCGGTTCTCCTCGTCGGAGGTGGTCTCGCGGAGCTGCTCGAACCGGCCGCGCAGGCGGGCGACGTGGGCCGCCAACGAGTCGACGGCGGGGGCCTCGCCGGCGGTCGGCGGCGCGAGCGGGACGGCCGGGGGGGGCGTGCGGAGCGCCCACCCGATGGCGACCCCGAGCAGGAGCGCGGCGGCGGTGATGAGGGCGGCTTTCATCGGACGACCTCGAACACGCCGCACCCGATCACGTCACCCGCCGCGCCGTCCGGGCTGGCGGCGTCGTCGGGCCGGGCCCGGACCACGACCGCGCGGCCGACGGCGGAGCCGGTCCCATCCAGCGGCAGCACGGGGTCGACTCGGTCGTAGCGCCCGCGCCCGCCGTCGCCCCGGATGTTGCCGAGGTCGCCCGCGTGCCGGAGCCCGGGCGGCGAGTAGATCCCGCCGTGCGGCGTGCCCGCCGCGACGCCGAGGTGGACGGCCGGGTCGCCGTCGCAGGTGTGGGCGCGCAGGACTTGGACCGCGTGGAAGCCCTGCGACGACAGGCCCGTCAGCTCCGCCAGCACGCGGACCCCGCCGGGCACGCGCACGAGCGCGATCGTCCCGCCGACGTCGCCCCGTCCGACGGGCTCGATGGCCGCTCGCGCACGGCGGACGCCCTGCACGTCGAGCGTGTCGGGCTCGAACGCGGGAAGCGCTGTCGAATCGGCGACGGAGTCGGCCACCGCGAGCGCCGGGGGGGGGGCGGGGGGCGCCGGGTCGCACGCGGCGAGGACGGCCCCGAGAAGGGCGGACGCGGCGAGCAGGGGGCGGGTGGGTGGCATGTGTGCAGAACGGGGGCACGGCCCGCCGTGTTCTGTCCGGGCTAGCTTCTCGGGTGCCTTCCGCGTCCCCCCGTCTCGTCGCCGACCGCCTGTCGATGCGCTTTGGCCCGCGCCGCCTGTTCGACGGTCTCACGGTCGCCGTCGAGCCCGGGGCCCCGCTGGCGGTGACGGGCGCGAACGGAGCCGGCAAGTCGACGCTGCTGCTGCTGTTCGCGGGCCTGCTGGCGCCGACCTCGGGCACGACCGAGCTCTGGATGGACGGCGCGCGCGTCGAGCCGCGCGACGTGCCGCGGACGGTCGGCTACCTCGCCCCGGCGCTCAACGTCTACGACGCGATCACCGCGCGCGAGACGCTGGCGTTCCTGGCGCGCGCCCGAGGCCTCGACGGTGCCGCCGCCCGGGTCGCGGCCACGCTCGACCGCGTCGGGCTGGCGGGCCGGGCCGACGAGCCCGTCGCGGCGTTCTCGACCGGGATGCGCCAGCGGCTCCGCGTGGCGACGGCGCTCGTCCACGACCCACCGGTTCTGCTGATGGACGAGCCGGGCGCAACCCTCGACGCCGCCGGCCGCGACCTCGTCGCCAGCCTGGTGGCCGACGACGCGCGCGTCGTGGTGCTGGCGACGAACGACCCGATAGAGGCGGCGCTGTGCGCCCGGCGCGTGGCGTTGGGCTGAGGGCCGGGAGGCGTTCTGGGAAGGCCTCCCGAAACGACTGCTGTTTGGTACTCGAAACGTTCCCGACCGTGTCATCCCGAACCGGAGGTCGGCGGAGCCAGCCTGTTGAGGGATCTCCGGCGCGCACCGCCCGGCTACAGAGTTCGCACGTCGCGGAGTGCTCGGCTGAGATCCTTGGCTGCGCCGACGCTTCGCGTTCGACTCCGCCGCTGCGCGGCTGCGCGCAGGATGACACGACAGGAGGCGCGGGGGCATCTTTTGAGAACACCATCCGTCAGGCTGTCGCCTGTCCCGAACGCCTCCCCTCACGCCATCGCCAGCGCGGCCACGTCCACGGTCGCCCCGGCGTCGATCAGCGGTCGGGCCGCCGCCGCCAGCGTCGCGCCCGTGGTGAGCACGTCGTCGACCAGGAGGATGCGCCTGCCGGCGACGTCGGCGCCGGGGGAGAGGGCGAAGGCGCCGGCGACGTTGCGGTGGCGCTCGGCCGCCGAGAGCGTGGTCTGCGCCCGGGTCGGACGCGTCCGGACGACGACCCTCGCGGACGGGACGCCCAGGCGACCGGCCGCGCCGTCCGCGAGGGCGGCCGACTGGTTGTAGCCGCGCTCGAGCTGGCGCAAGCGGGACAGCGGGACGGGCACGACGGCGTCGGGCGCGCACCCGGCGTGCGCCGCCGCGGCCCCGAGCATCGCGCCGAGCGCCAGCCCCAGCGACGGCCGCCCGCCGTACTTCAGCGCGTGCTGCACCCGGCGGACCGTCCCGCCCCGGTCGAACCCCCACAGCGCGACGGCCCGGTGGACGGGCGCGTGCGCCAGCCGATCGGCGACGGCGCCCGCATCGGCGCGGGGGATCCGACGGACGCACGACGGGCACAGCGCCTCGGCGGCGTCCGCCAGCCGGGTCTCGCAGCCGAGGCACAGCGCGGGGTACGCCAGCGCCGCCAGGCCGCGTCCAAAGCCGCGGGCGGCATCAGGAAGGCGCGGGACGGGGCGCAAGCGGGGCACGGCGACGGGGCGGGCGTGGGGGAATATCTTGGCCGGCTCCCCCACTTCCAAACTTCCCCCTCTCTCCGATGCCCGAACGCCGTGGGATGATCATCAAGAACGTGTCCGACGCCCCGCTCGACCTTCGCCTCGACACGCGGACGCTGGAGATGACGGCCGGGCAGGAGATCCCCGTGACCGCCGTCGAGGTCCGCGACACGCGGCTCCGGCAGGCGCTCCAGATCCGCTCCATCGCGATCGTCCGCCCGACGACTGACGAGGAGGCCGACGCGCTCGCGGCCCTGCTCAGCGACGGGTAGCCGGTGCGAGTGCCCCTTTCCGCCCCGCTCGCTGCCCGGCACGCTCCGTGAACGTCCTCGCCCTGGAGCCGTGGTTTGGCGGGTCGCACCGTCAGTTTCTCGACGGGCTCGCCGCCCACAGCACACACGACTTGCGCGCGGTCACGATGGCGGCGCGGTACTGGAAGTGGCGGATGCAAGGCGGCGCGGTGACGCTCGCGGAAAAGGCGCGCGAGGCCTGCGCCGACGGATGGCGCCCGGACGTGGTCGTGGCGTCCGACATGGTCAACCTGCCGGCGTTCCTGGCGCTCAGCCGCGACTGGCTGGCCGACGTGCCGGTCGTGGTGTACTTCCACGAGAACCAGCTGACGTACCCGCTCCGCGAGGGGCGCGAGCGGGACTACACGTACGCGACGGTCAACTACCTCTCGGCGCTTGCGGCCGACCGCGTGGTGTTCAACAGCCAGTTCCACCTCGACGAGTTTTTCGGCGCGCTCCCGGACCTGCTCCGCCGCTTCCCCGACTACACGCACGTCGGCGCGCTCCCCGGCCTGCGCGCCAAGAGCGGCGTGCTCCGGCTGGGGCTCGACCTCGCCGGCCTCGATGCCGCCCGCCCGGCCGCCGAGGCGCGGAAGTCGCGCGAGCCCGGCCCGCCGGTGATCCTGTGGAACCACCGCTGGGAGTACGACAAGGATCCCGAGGCCTTTTTCCGGGTGATGAACCGGCTCGACGACGCGGGCGAGCGGTTCCGGCTCGTGCTCGCGGGCAAGACGTTCGCCGAGCAGCCGCCGGCGTTCGAGACCGGCTTCCGCCGCTACGCCGACCGCGTGCTCCACTACGGCTTCGCCGAGTCGTTCCAGGACTACGCCGCGCTCCTGTGGCGCTCCGACATCGTCGTGTCGACCTCGGTCCACGAGTTTTTCGGCGTCTCGATGCTGGAGGCCATCCACTGCGGCTGCCACCCGCTCTTGCCGAATCGGCTGACGTACCCGGAGCTGATCCCGGAGCGCCTGCACAGCCCCCTCTTGCACGCGCCGGTCCTCTACGACACCGAGGACGACCTGTTCGAGATGCTCCGTGCGATGCTGCGGGGCCAGTCGCAGCGGCTGCCCGTCGAGGTGCTGCGCGAGATCCCCGAGGACCTGGCGTGGCGCGTCAAGGCTCCCCGCTTCGACGCCCTGCTGGCGGAGGTGGCCCAGCACGCGTAGCTGCTTTGAGCGTCAGGACGAGGCCATCGAATAGAAAAGGGCCCCGCAAAAGACGGCCGTCAGCGTCAACAGCGCGAGCACGATGACAGTCCACGTCGTCCGCCGTCTCACAGGCGGTGCGTGGCGTCGGTAGCTGGTGAGTGCCGCGAGCGCCAGCGGGATGGTCAAGAGCGACGCTGCGATCCCGACGTATACAAGCACCGCCCCGATGGCGAGCAGGGCGGCCGGAATGCGGATGGGGAGCCACTCAACGACCGCCGCGAGCCCGGCGAGGGTAGGCAGACAGGCCGCAGACACGACCGCTACCGCCAACGGGAACGACCAGGGCTTGGAACTGCCAGGTAAAACGCCCACCTACTGGTCCTCCCCGAGGAGCCCGCCCAGCAAGCCGCCGGCCGCGAGCCCGCCGATGGCGCCGAGCGCGCCCGATCCGCCGCGATTCGTCTCGCCCTTGTTGGCGTACATCCGGCTGGCGGCCACGATCCGGTCAGCGAGACGGGAAAAGGGGAGGCTTTGGAGGAAGACCTTCCCAGGCCCCTCGACGCGCGCCAGAAACAAGCCCTCGCCGCCGAAGAGGGCGTTCTTGAAGCCGCCCTG
This sequence comes from Rubrivirga halophila, assembly GCF_046845755.1. Lineage (GTDB taxonomy): Bacteria > Bacteroidota > Rhodothermia > Rhodothermales > Rubricoccaceae > Rubrivirga. The sequence continues at coordinate 2,260,743 of NZ_CP177357.1, read as the reverse complement.
GAACTCGATGTCGTAGTCGACCGACTCGGCGAAGGCGACCAAGCACCCGGTGTCGACGCGGAGGACTTCGCCGCCTGCCAAGTCGCGCTCGACGATGGTCCCGCCCGCGTGGCAGAACGCGAGGCCGTCGCCGGTCAGGCGCTGCAGGATGAAGCCCTCGCCGCCGAACAGCCCGGCGCCCATCTTTTTGGTGAACGCGACCTCGATCTCGATGCCCGACGCGGCGCACAGGAACGTGTCCTTTTGGCACAGGAACGACCCGCCCTCCGCGCCCAGGTCGAGCGGGACCACCTTGCCGGGATAGGGCGCGCTAAATGCGACCTTCGCCTCGCTGCGGCCGTCGTTCGTGAACGAGGTGATAAAGAAGCTCTCGCCCGCGATCCGTCGCTTGAGCCCCTTCATGAATCCGCCGCCCGTGCCGGTGTCCATCGTCACGTCGGCGTCCATGTAGAGCATGGCGCCCGCCTCAGCGCGGACGGCCTCGCCGGGGTCGAGAGCGACCTCGACGATCTGGAGGTCGTCGCCGATCAGGCGGTACTCGATGTCGTGGACGGCCATGGCAGCAGGGGAGGGTACACCGCATCCTACGGCAAACCGCCCGAATGCCGGTCACGAGCGCCGACGTCCCGTTCGTTTCGGCGTCGCGCGGGTCGGCCGGGCGGTCCGGTGGGGGGCGGCAGGGCGGGCTTCGGGCGACAGCGTCGCGAGCGTGCGCACACACGCCGAGTAGCGGGCCCAGGCGTTGGCGTCGCCCGCGAGCCAGTCGGCCCGGGCGGCGTCGCGAGCGGCGGTCAGGGGCATGTGCATGGCCTCGGAGGGCGGGTTCACACCTCCTTCGACAAAGGCCGCGCCAACTCGCCCGCTGGCGCAGGGGAGGCCAAGACGTCGGGTCGACCTCTCGATAGTGGGTCGTTTGGGAACGCGAGCGTGTCGCGACGCCCCACCATCCAGCGTCGAGGCGCGAGCGGGGCGGATCCGCCGGCCGCGTGGGCCGGTACCTCTCCGATGCCCGACACGCCCGACCCCGCCCTCGTCTCCGCCATCGCCGCTCGCGTCGAGGGCGTCCGCCAACGGGTCGCCGCCGCCGCCGCTCGCGCGGGCCGCGACGCCGACGCCGTGACCCTCGTCGCTGTCACCAAGACGCGCCCGATCGAGACCGTCCGCGCGGCCGTCGCGGCCGGCCTGCGCGACCTGGGCGAGAACCGCGTCGGCGAGCTGGTCGAGAAGTCGGACGCGCTGCCGGGTGAGGCCGATGGGGGAGCGGTCCGGTGGCACCTGATCGGCTCGCTCCAGCGCAACAAGGCGCGCGACGCCGCGGCCCGCGCCGACCTCTTCCACGCGCTCGACAGCGTCCGGCTGGCGGATGCGCTCGACCGGAAGGCAGCCGAGGCGGGGCGGGTGCTGCCCGTCCTCGTGCAGGTCAACATCTCCGACGAGGACGCCAAGCACGGCGTGGCCCCGGCAGACACGCACGCGCTGCTGGCCGAGGTCGTCGCGCGCGAGCACCTGCGGCCGGTCGGCCTGATGGGCATGGCCGCCATCGCCGAAGACGCGGCGGACCTCGACCGCGTCGTCCGGCCCGCCTTTGTTCGCTTGCGGGCGCTCTTCGAGGCCTCCCCGAGCCCGCTCTCCGTCCTCTCGATGGGGATGAGCGGCGACTACGAGGTGGCCGTCGAGGAGGGCGCCACGCACGTCCGCGTCGGCACGGCCCTTTTCGGCTCCCGCTAGCGGCCGGCCGCTCTTCTCTCTAACCGGCGGTGGGGCCTGCACCGGTCGCCGTAGTTTGCGCATATGCTCGTCCCCCTCCTCGTCGTCGTCGGAGCGCTGATCGCCGCTCTCGCCGGGCTCGCCTTCCGTACGCTTCGGATCCGCGCGCTCGCCGAGGGTGCGCGAGGCCGTGCCGACGACGCGGAGGCCCGGGTCGCCGCCGCCGTCGACGCGCTCCACGCCTCGACAGTGCCCCCGCCCGTGCCCGCCCGGCCCGAGGCCGAGCGCCGCCGCACCCGCCGCCCCCGTCGCGCCGCGACCCCCGACCGGCCATGAATCTCTCGCCCCTCGACGTCCGCCGCAAGCAATTCGACAAGGCCTTCCGGGGGTACGACCCCACGGAGGTGGACCTCTTCCTCAAGCAGGCCGCCGATGGCCTCGAGGCCGCCCTCGACGAGGCCCGCCGCGCGGAGGACCGCGTGCGCGAGCTCGAGGGCAAGCTGACGCATTACGAGCGGGTCGAGCTGGCGCTGCAAGAGGCGCTGGAGTCGGCGCGCGAGACGGCCCGGCGGAGCGAGGCCTCGGCCGAGGAGAAGGCGCGCCTGCTCGTCGCCGACGCCGAGCTCCGGGCGGAGAAGATCTTGCACGACGCCGAGCGCGAGCGCCACGGGCTCCGCCAGGACATCGTGCGCCTCAACAGCCGCCAGTCCGAGGTGGCTGCACGGTTGCGGGGCTTCCTGCTGTCCGAGCTGGAGGTGCTGGCGCAATTCCAGGGCGACGACCCCGTCGGCTTTCTCAAGCTGCAGTCGGCCGGGCCCGCCGGGGCGCTGCCGTCGCCACAGGGTCGGCTGGAGGCGCCCATCGACCCGCCCGCCGGCACCTCCGCGGACCATCCGCAGCCGCCAGAGGCCTACGAGGCGCCGGCCCCCAGCGAGCCCTCGACGCCCATCCCGCTCCCGACCTACGACGAGGCCCGGACGGCGGGCGAGGGCCTGGCCCCGGAGCCCGAGGCGCCGGAGCCCGAGGTCTGGATCGGCGCCTCAGCGTACGCGGAGCCCGAGGCCCCGGACGAGCCGGCGCCCCCGCCGATCGCCGCCCCGCTGGCGCCGGAGCCCGACGCCCGCGCGCCCGAGCCGCCGGCCTCGCCCAGCCTGCCCCCGACCGGCGCCTACGCCCCGGAGACGGAGCCCGCCAGCGGGGCCGGCCTCCCGCCCGCCGTCACCGGCGGCTGGGACCTGCGCTCGCTCGTCACCGGCGAGGAGCGCTCCGTCGCCGCCTCCGACGAGGAGCGCGAGCGCATCAAGCGCATCCTGGACGACCTGGATTGAGTGAGGCGAGAGGGGAGACGGTGTCCGAGCCTCGCCCATCTCTGTGCTCATCACTCCTGACCCATCACGCATCACCCGAATGACCCCCGACATCGACACCGCCCTCGCCCAGGTCCGCGACGCCGCCGACGCCATCCGCCAGCGGGCCGGCGACTCGGCTCGCGTGGGCATCATCCTGGGCACCGGGCTCGGCAAGCTGGCCGAAGAGATCGAGGCGCGCGAGTCGATCCCGTACGGCGAGATCCCGCACTTCCCGCTGTCGACGGTCGAGAGCCACGAGGGGCGCCTCATCGCGGGGACGCTGCGCGGCGTCGAGGTGCTGGCGATGCAGGGCCGCTTCCACCTCTACGAGGGCTACTCGGCGTGGCAGGCCACGCTCCCGGTCCGCGTGATGGCCGAGCTGGGCGTCGAGGCGCTCCTGATCTCGAACGCGGCGGGCGGCATGAACCCGCTGTACCGGCGCGGCGACCTGATGCTGACGACCGACCACATCAACCTGCAGGGCGTCAACCCGCTGACCGGCCCGAACGTGGACGCCTGGGGCCCGCGCTTTCCCGACATGTCGGAGCCCTACGACCGCGCGCTCCGCGACGTGGCCGAGGCGGCGGCGCTCGAGCGCGGCGTGGCGCTCCAGCAGGGCGTCTACGTGGCCGTTGTGGGGCCGAATCTGGAGACGCGCGCCGAGTACCGCTTCCTGCGCCAGATCGGCGCGGATGTGGTCGGCATGAGCACCGTCCCCGAGGTCATCGTGGCCCGCCACCACGGCCTGCGCTGCCTCGCGATCTCCGTCGTCACCGACGAGTGCTTCCCGGACTCGCTCGAAGCCGTCAACATCGCCGACATCCTGGAGGCCGCCGCGGGCGCCGAGCCCACGCTGACGGCGCTGATGGGCGACGTGGTGGCGTCGCTGGCGTGAGGCCGCTGGCCTCGGCGCTCGCGCTGGCCGTGCTCGCGATCGGGTGCGGCGGGGCGCCCGTCGAGCCGGCCCCCACGAGCCGCGCGCCAGCGCCGACCTCGACCGTCACTGTCACCACGAGCGACGGCGTCACGGTCTTCGGCGAGGTCTACGACGGCGGGTTGCCGCGTTCGGCGCCGCTCGTGCTGCTGTTCCACCAGGCCGGGTCGAGCGGGCGCGGCGAGTACGGGCCGCTGATCGGGTGGCTCAACGGGCTCGGCTGGCGCGCCGTCGCTTGGGACCAGCGCTCGGGAGGCGACACGCACGGGGTCGGCAACCGGACGGCCGAGGCGCTCCCGGCCGGGACGCCCGCCGCGTTTTGCGACGCGACCCCCGATCTCGCGGCTGCCTTCGACTGGGCGACCGAGGGCGGGGCCGAGCGCGTCGTGGTGTGGGGCAGCTCGTACTCCGCCGCGCTCGCGGTCCGGCTCGCGGCCGACCGGCCGGAGGTCGCCGGCGTGATCGCCGCGTCGCCAGCCTCGGGCGGGCCGATGGCGGACTGCCGCGCGCGCGACCGGGTCGCCGACGTCGAGGCGCCCGTGCTCGTGCTCCGCCCCGCGTCGGAGATGGGGCTGGCGTCGGCGCAAGAGCAGCGCGAGGTCCTGACGGCCGCTGGCGCCACATTCATCGTCGTCGAGCACGGCGTCCACGGGTCGTCGATGCTGGTCGACGCGCGGACGGGGCACGACATGGCGGCGGCGCGCGAGCAGGTGGCCGCGTGGCTCCGCCGCGTGGTGGGGTAGACCCGGAATCGGGCCGGGCTTCACCAGGCCGCCAGGGGGCGGCGGTAGCTTCCGCGCCCCCTCCCGCACGCTGCCGAGATGCCCGTCTATCCTGAGGTCGAGTCGTTCGACGCCGTCGCCGTCGAAGAGGCGGTGCTGGCGCAGTGGGCCGCCGCCGACACGTTCCGCCAGTCGCTCGCGATCCGCGAGGGCGCCCCGCACTTCGTGTTCTACGAGGGCCCGCCGACCGCCAACGGCAAGCCGGGCATCCACCACGTGATGGCGCGGACCATCAAGGACCTGTTCTGCCGCTACAAGACGATGCAGGGCTTCCGCGTCGACCGCAAGGCGGGCTGGGACACGCACGGGCTGCCGGTCGAGATCGAGGTCGAGAAGGAGCTCGGGCTGGAGGGCCGCGACGCCATCGAGGCCTTCGGCATCGCCGAGTACAACGCCGCCTGCCGCGCCTCCGTCCTGAAGTACAAGGACCTGTGGGACGACCTGACGGTCCGCATGGGCTACTGGGTCGACCTGTCCGACCCGTACGTCACGTTCGAGACGGACTACATCGAGTCGGTCTGGAACCTGCTCAAGCGGATCCACGACAAGGGGCTGTTGACGAAGGGCCACAAGATCCAGTGGTACAGCCCGGCGAACGGGACGGTGCTGTCGTCGCACGAGGTGTCGCTGGGCTACAAGGAGGTCCAGGATGCCTCGGTGATCGTCCGCGCGCGGCTCGTCGAGGAGCCCCGGACGTCGCTGCTGGCGTGGACCACGACGCCCTGGACCGTCCCGGCAAACGCCGCGATGGCGGTCGGGTCGGGGATCCACTACGTCAAGGCGCGGCAGATGGTCGAGACCGAGTCGGGGACGGAGGAGGAGTTCCTGATCGTCGCCAAGAGCCGCGCGGGCGCCGTGCTCAAGGGGGACTACGAGATCGTCGCCGAGATGACCGGCGCCGACCTCGTCGGCAAGCGCTACACGCCGATGTGGCAGGACGCCGACCCGCGCTCGGAGTACGTCGGCGCCGGCGTCGAGGCGTACAGCGAGGCCTGGCAGGTCGTCGCGGCCGACTACGTCACCACCGACGACGGCACGGGCATCGTCCACACCGCGCCCGCGTTCGGCATGGACGACTGGGCGACGGGCTCGAAGCACGGCCTGCCGACCATCAACCCCGTCCTCCCCGACGGCACCTTCGAGGAGGGCTACGGCGAGATCGGCGGGATGTGGTTCAAGGACGCCGACCGCGTCATCATCCGCGACCTGGCCGCGCGCGGCCTGCTGTACCGCGAGGACAGCTACGTCCACAACTACCCGCACGACTGGCGCAAGGGCACGCCGCTGATGCAGTACCCGGTCGAGAGCTGGTTTGTCCGCACGACGGCGGTCAAGGACCGACTCGTGGCGCTCAACGAGACCATCAACTGGCAGCCCGAGGGCATCGGGACCGGCCGCTTTGGGCAGTGGCTCGAGAACAACGTCGACTGGGCGATCTCGCGGATGCGCTTCTGGGGCACACCCCTCCCGATCTGGGTCGAGACGTTTGAGGATGGCCGCGAGCCCGTAGAGGGCGAGGAGCCGTACACCGAGGTGGTCGGCTCCGTCGATGAGCTGCGCGCCAAGGTCGGCGGCACGTTCCCCGAGGCGGCCATCAACCCAGACTTGGGCGGCCTCGACCTCCACCGCCCCTACGTCGACGCCCTGATGTGGCCGGGCCCGAACGGCGGGACGATGCGCCGCGTCGAGGACCTGCTCGACGTGTGGTTCGACTCGGGCGCGATGCCCTACGCCCAGTGGCACTACCCGTTCGAGAACGTCGAGCGGTTCGAAGCCAACGTCCCGGCCGACTTTATCGCCGAGGGCGTCGACCAGACGCGCGGCTGGTTCTACACGATGCACGCGATCGCGGCGCTCGTCGACGACCGGGTCGCCTACAAGAACGTCGTGGTGAACGGGCTCGTCCTGGACGCCGAGGGCAACAAGATGTCCAAGTCGAAGGGGAACGCCGTCGAGCCCTTCGGCGCGATTGCGCGGCACGGCGCCGACCCGATCAGGTGGTCGATGATGTCCGCCAGCCCCCCGTGGGAGGACCTGCGCTACTCCGACACCGCCGTCGAGGAGACGACGCGGAAGTTTTTCGGGACGCTCGTCAACACGTACCGCTTTTTCGCGACGTATGCGACCCTCGACGGCTACGCGTATGACGCGGCGACCGCGCTGGCGCCCGCGTCTCGGAGCGAGCTCGACCGCTGGATCCTGAGCCGGTTGCAGTCGACGGTCGCCGAGGCGGTCGTGGCGCTCGACGGGTACCACCCGACGCGCGCGGCCCGCGCCGTCGAGGCGTTCGTGGACGACCTGTCGAACTGGTGGCTCCGCCGCTCGCGCCGCCGGTTCTGGAGCGCGAAGGCCGACGGCGAGGTGAGCCCCGCCGACAAGCAGGCGGCGTACGACACGTTGTGGGAAAGCCTGGAGGTCGTCTCCCGCCTGATGGCGCCGATCGCGCCGTTCACCGCCGAGTGGCTCTACGGCGTGCTCGGGCACACCGACTCGGTCCACCTCCAGCGCTTCCCCACGGCCGACGGCGACACGCTCGACGCCGACCTCGAGGACCGGATGGCGCTGGCGCGCGCCGTCACGACGGCCACGCTGGCGCTGCGCAACGAGGCCGGCATCAACGTCCGCCAGCCGCTCGCCTCCGTGCTCGTCGTCACCGGCGTCGGCGGCGTCGACGAGGCCACGGTGCGGTCGGTCGAGGGCGTCATCTTGGACGAGGTCAACGTCAAGCGGCTGGACACGGCGGCGGGCGACTCGGGCGTGGTCGCCAAGCGCGCCAAGCCCAACTTCAAGGCGCTCGGCCGCCGCCTCGGCAAGCGGATGAAGGCCGTCAACGAAGCCGTTCGGCTGCTCGACTCCGCGAGCGTGGCGCGCTACGAGGCCGACGGCCAGCTCGAGCTGCTGCTCCCCGACGGCTCCGTCGTGCTCGGGCCCGGCGACCTCGACATCGAGAGCGAGGGCGTCGCCGGCCACGTGGTCCGCCAGGAGACGGCGACGGCCGCCGACGGCTCGGCGCGCACGGTCACCGTGTCGCTCGACACGACGCTCGACGACGCATTGCGCGCCGAGGGCGTCGCGCGCGAGGTCGTCAACCGGGTCCAGAACCTGCGCAAGGAGGCCGGCTTCGCCGTGTCCGACCGGATCGCCGTCGAGATCGCCGTGCCGCCGGCGCTCGCGCCCTTTATCGCGGAGGGCGCGCTCGCGACGCCCGCGTTCGCGGCGACGGTCCGGGCCGAGACGCTCGCCGAGACCGTCGCGCTCGTCGAGGTCCCCGCTGGCGATCTGGTCCAGACCGTCGAGGTCTCCGGCGCCCAGTTCCCCGTCGGCGTCCGCAAGCTCTAGCCCTGGGACCCGCCGCACTGGTCGACCCGACGAACCCCGAACCTCTCCGATATGCGCGTCCTCTGGGTCACGTTTTTCCTCGTCATCGCCGACCAGGCGACCAAGCTGGTCGTCAAGTACAACATGGCGCTGGGCGAGTCGATCCCGGTCGTCGGGCGGCTGTTCCGGTTCACGTTCACCGAGAACCCCGGGATGGCGTTCGGGCTGACGGTCGGGAGCAAGCTGTTCCTGACCCTGTTCTCGATCGCGGCGACGGTGCTGATCGCGGTCTACCTCTACCGCGTCCAGTGGGCGCCGTTCGGGTACCGGCTGGCGCTGGCGCTCGTGCTCGGGGGCGCGTTCGGGAACGTGATCGACCGCGTGTTCTACGGGATGGCGTTCGGCGAGTGCTACCCCTCGCCCCCCGAGACGTACCGCCCGTTCTACGGCTGCGTCGTCGACTTTTTGCACATCGACCTGTGGCAGGGCGACATCTTCGGCCGCGGCGTCGCGCTGTTCCCGATCGGCAACATCGCGGACGTGGCCATCATCGCGGGCGTGGTGCTCATCCTGATCACCCAGGGCCGCTTCCACGAGACGGCGCTGGCGCGCGACGCGGCGGCGGCGGAGTCTGTCGCTGCCCCGACGGCGGAGGCCTAGGCGCCCCGGAGTCGCTCGAGAGCATGCGATGTCCGCGACGCACCGACGCCACACGTGTCGAGTGGCGATCGCGTCCGGCCTGAGCCGGAGAGCGACGGGGAGTGTGCGCCTGGCGGGAAGCCGAGGGCGCTCGCCCCTCGGAGCCTGCGGACCCTAGCCGAGCACCTCCATCACCGCGCCCGGCGGACGACGAGGAGCACGCTCGACACCACGAGCGCCGCGCCCGCCAGGCTCCACCCGTCGACGGCGTCGCCCAGGAAGACCGCGCCCCACAAGAAGGCGAGCACGACCTGCAGGTAGCCGATCGACGACGCCGTCCCCGCCTCCAGCCGCGCCATGCCCTTGGTGAGGCCGACCTGGCCGGCGTGCGTCGCCAGCCCGATCCCCGCCAGCAGCGCCCACTGCCCGCCCGTCGGCAGCACCCAGCCGCCGAGCGCGAACGGCAGCGCGCCCACCATCCCGATCCACGACAGGTAGAAGATGATGGTCATCGGGCGGTCCGTCGCCCGGAGCTTGCGGACGAACGTGTACGCCAGCCCCGAGAGGACCGCCGCGACCGCGACCGCCGCGACGCCCCAGCCGTCGAGCGCGACGCCCCCGAAGAGCGCCGTCGGCCGGGCCACCAGCGCGACGCCCGCCAGCGACAGCGCGGCGCCCGCGAGCACGGGCAGCCGCAATCGCTCGCCGATCAGGAGCGCCGCCGTCAGCGCCGTCCACACGGGCGCGGTGTACTGGATGGTGACGGCGTCGCCGAGCGGCAGCCGGCCGATCCCGAAGTAGAACAGGCTGAGGGCAATGGCCCCGACGGCGCCGCGCAGGGCCAGCGTCGTCCGGTCGACGCCAAGCGGGGACGTGCCCTCCGACCGGAGCGCGAGGTACGTCAGGCCGGCCATGAACGCCGACCGCGCGAACACCAGCTCCATCGTCGGGAACGTCGCCGAGGCCACCTTGACGAGCAGGCTCATCACGCTGAAGCCGAGCGCGGCCATCAGCATGTAGAGCACGCCGTGCATCCGCTCGCGCCGCTCGTCGGCGGGGGAGAGGGCTGCGGCGGGGTCGGCGATGGGGGGAGCGGAGACGGGCATGTCGCGGCAACGGCCCGGCTCGGGCGTCGTTCTCCGTGCGCCTCCGATCCACGCGATCTCGGCGCGCCCTCCACCGGCCGGTCACGCGCCGACGCGCGGGCTAGCCGGGCTCGCCCGAGCCGTCGTCGATGACCTCCGCATCCTCCACGACCGGCGGCCGGGCAAACGGGGACGGGCCCATCGGCACCCCGAACGGCGCGCTCGCGACGCGGATCGACCCGCCCGCGACCGCCTTCTTGAACCGCGACTGGAGCGCCCGCCGCGCCAGCGCCCGCGTCGGCGGGAAGAGGCCGAGCAGGCCGGCGATGTCGGTCAGGAAGCCCGGCGTCAGCAGCAGCGTCCCGGCGATCAGGATCACGGCCCCGTCGACGACCTCGGGGCCGGGCAGGCCGCCCGTCGCCAGCTTCGTCTGGAGCCGCTGCCACGCGGCCACGCCCTCGCGCCGCGCCAGCCACGACCCGAGCATCGCCGTCAGCACCACGATGGCGACCGTCGGCCAGAAGCCGATCCGCCCGCCGACGTGGACGAGGAGGGCGAGGTCGACGAGCGGGACGACGAGGAAGAGCAGGAAGAGGCGGCCGAACACGGGCGGGCGGGGGGTGTTGATGCGAACGCGTGTCCCCTGAACCTCCGTGCCTCCGCTCCGGGTCCTCACGGCCCTCGTCTTGATCGCGGCTCCGCTCGCGGCCCAGCCGGTCGCCGAGCCCGTGCCGTCGGTCACCGAGCTGTCGGAGGCGTTGCGCGCCGATCAGCGCGCGCACCTGTGGCGGGTCGGCGCGTGGGGGCTGGCCAACGCCGTCGGGGGCGCGGCGCTGGTGCTGGCGTCCGACCGGACCGACGCGCCGGGGCGGTGGGCCTTTGGCGCCCAGTCGGCGGCGTGGGGTGTCGTCAACGTCGGGATCGCGGCCGCCGGGCTGGCCGGCGGGCCGGGAGCGGTCACCGGCGACCTCGCGGCGGCGCTCGCGGCCGAGAACGGGTACGCGGACGTGCTGCTCGTCAACCTCGGGCTCAACGTCGGCTACGCGGCGGTCGGCGCGACCCTGCTGGCGGTCGCCGGGCAGGGCGTCGCGACGCCGGCCGCGTGGCGGGGGCATGGTGCGGCGCTGGTCGTGCAGGGCCTGGGTCTGCTCGCGCTCGACGGCATCGCCTATGCGGCGACGCGCGCCCGCCTCGGGGCGCTCCTCGATCTCGTCGGGAGCGCGGACCTCGCGGCGACGGCGCAGGGCGTGGTGCTCGTCGTCCCGCTGTAGCGCTCGGCTCGCCAGTCGGCTCAACGACGGCGCGCCGGCCCCCCGCAGGCGACCGGCGCGCGAACCGTCGGACCGTCGGCCGCTAGCGGCGCTTGAGGTCGGCCGTCGCGATCTCGAAGCCGCGCGGGGTCTCGAAACGGATCGTCTCGGGCTCGATGTCCTTCGCGCCGATCATCTCGAACCAGACGTGCGTCACGCGGACCCGCTCGCCGGACGGCGTCGTGTACAGGGTGCCGTACAGGGCCCCGGGGCCGTCGATGGCCGGCTCGGTGGACGTTTTCTTGTTGTCCTTCGCCAATCGGATGGTGCCGTCGCTGTCGCGCTGCCAGTGCCACGACGTGCCCTCATCGTCGGCCACCCCGGACTCGATGACGCCGGGGGAGTCGGCGATCCAGGCCTCGGCCACTTCGACGCCGTCGAACTCGTATGACACGCGGACGCGCTCGACGCCGGCCGGCGGGATGAAGGTGTCGACGTATCCCGAGGCGGTGCGCGTCGAGCGCAGGGTGAACGGGTCGCCGCCGGTCTCAAGGGTCGCAGTAAAGGTCTCCCCCAGGGCGAGCGGCTCGAGGTCGTAGTAGATGTCGGCTCCGTCCAGGGCCTGAGCGTCGAGCGTAACGGCCGTGGCCGTGGAGGTGGCGGGCGAGGCGGCGTCGCAGGCGGCGAGGGAGACCGCAAGCAGGGCGGCCAGGGCGAGAGCGGGTGAGCGCATGGTCTGAGTGGGGTGGGGAGACCATAGCCTACCCGACTCCAGGCCGACCGGCCTGACGCACCGCTCTCGTTCTATTTAGTACCGGCGCATCAACCGCTCTGCGTTGCGCCCTAACAGCTCCTAGACGAGCCCGTGCTCCCAAGCCCAAGCGACGGCCTGCCGCCACGACGACACGCCCAGCTTGTCGTAGGCCGACGAGACGTGGTTGCGGACCGTGTTGTGGGAGATCCCGAGCGCCCCGGCGATCTCGTAGTTGTTTTTCCCGCGAGCCATCAGCCGGACCACCTCGAGCTCGCGGTCCGAGATCGGGACTTCGAGGCCATCGGGGGCGTTGATGCTGACGAACCAGCGGCCCTCGCCGCGCGCGACGGCCTCGACGGCCTCGACGACCAGCGACATCGGCTTGTCCTTCGTCACGTAGCCCGCCGCCCCCGCCTGCAGCATCGCCGTCACGTACGCGGCGTCGTCATACGCCGAGTACGCGAGGATGCGTGTGGGGAGGTCGAGCTCGCGGAGCCGCTCCGCCACGGCGACGCCATCCATCCCGGGCATCTCCATGTCGAGCAGCACCACGTTGGGCTGGAGGCGCAGGCAGGCCTCGATCCCGTGCTCGCCGTCCGACGCCTCCGCGACGACCTCGATGCGGCCCGACCGCTCGAGCTCGGCCCGGACCCCGGCCCGGAGCGCGGGGTGATCGTCGATGAGGATGGTGCGGACGGCGGGGAGGGCTGGCATGGCCGCAGTGGGCTTAAGCGGTGGTGAGTCGACGGCGTTTCACGGTGGAAGATGCACCGGGCGCCCGCATGTCGGGGACGGAAACGCGAACCGTCGCCCCCTGGCCGTCCAGGCCGACAGGGATCAAGTCGAGGCGCCCACCGATGGCGGCAGCCCGCTCGTGCATGCCGACGAGCCCGAAGTGGCCGCCGTCCGCAAGCTCGGCGAGATCGGGCGTGCCGTCGGCCCAGTCGAACCCCAACCCATCGTCGACGACCTCGACCTTGATCTCCCCGTTGGTCGACAGGGGCGGGAGGCGGCACGTTACCTGCAGGCGCTCGGCACCGCCATGCTCGATGGCGTTCGTGATCGACTCCTGAACGATGCGAAACAGCGACGAGCGCACGATGTCGGGCAGGGCGTCGTCCCCGACGCCGTCCTCGTCCAGCTGCAAGCGGATCGCGACATCGGGGTAGCGGTCCTTTACGCGGTTGGTGTGGGCGGACAGAGCCGCCGACAACCCGAATCGGCCGAGGGCCGGGGGGCGGAGCCCTTCCGCAATCGCCCGCAACTCCCGAGCGATCCGCGATGCCTCGCGGTCCATCGATTCCGGATCGCTGGTGCCCGACAGCATGCGCAGGGCATGGACGTCCTGGAGGGGGCCGTCGTGCAGCTCGCGCGCGAGCCGGGATCTCTCGGCCTCTCTGGCGTGAAAAGATCGCTGGCGTTCGGCTGTTTCAGCCGCGATGCGTCGCCGTTCTCGCCGGGTGAGAACGATTCCCACCCCCACTCCGCCAATCAGAAACAGGCCAACGGAAGCCACTAGCGCTCCCCAGAGGGGCACGCCTTGGTCGAACATGAGTCTTATCCGGTCCTGCCTGAACGAGAAGGCGACCACGCCATCGCTTGTGTTTTCGTCGACTGCGTCTTTGTATAAATTGTCAATATAAACCAAGTCGCTAACTCTCAGTGTTGCCTCGTCGTCGGGAATACCTAGGTCTCCAGTGGGAGGCAGTCCGTTTTCTTCGATTGTCTCGTCCTTGTGAAATTTAAGGTCTACAGTTCCGTCGAGGTTGAGGGTGAAGAGCGTGACTTGCTGGGCATCGAAGTCGGCGAACCTTCCCTCCCACAAGACGGAGTCTGGCACCGAAGGCGTCTGGGCTGACGGGGGCGTCGCGGCCATCGGTACCAGCACGAGGGCGACGGCGAGGCACCGCGCAAGCGGGGAGAAGCAGAGCAGGGAGACGGGGGGATCGACCACGGCCACCAATGTACCCGGCGCTCCCTACCCCGGCGCCTCAGCACAGGGCGCTAGCCGCACTAGTGCGCCGCGCCCATTCTCGGGGCCCGACGTGTGGCTAGGCTATGGGGTCTCCCTCCGATCCCCATGCCCACCCCCATCCGCGTCGTTCTCGCCGAGGACCACACGCTCCTCCGTGCCCTGCTCCGGCAATCGCTGGCGGCCTGCCCCGACATCTTCGTCGTCGGCGAAGCGGAGACCGGCTACGAGGCCGTCCGGCTCGTCCGCGCGCTGCAGCCCGACGTGGTCGTGCTCGACATCGAGTTGACCGGGGGGCTGGACGGAGTCGACGTCGCCGAGCGGCTGGCGGCGACGCGGTGCCGGGTCCTGGCGCACTCGTCGCACAGCGACCCGGTGCACGTGGCGCACCTGCTGCAAGTGGGCGCGGCGGGGTACCTCTCGAAGGAAGCGCCGGTCGGCCGGATCGGGGAGGCCGTGCGCGCGGTCGCCGCCGGCGAGAGCCGTTGGTTCGAGCCCGACGCAGGGGCCTCGGCGCCGCTCACGGTTCAGGAGACCACCGCCCTCCAGCACCTCGCCGCGGGCCGCGGGCCGTCCGCCCTCGATGGCGCGCTCGCGACCACGGCCGAGGTGGCCGCCGCCGTCCTCGCGAGCCTCTACGACAAGCTGGGCGCCAGCTCGTGGTACGAAGCCGTCGCCCGGGGGTGGGGCGAAGGGCTCGTGGGCCCGGCGAACCGCACCGACGAGCCGCGGTCGCCGCTTTACTCGACGCGAGCGAACGTCCCCGGGCAGGCGAGCTCCGCCAGCCTCGGGTCATACGGCGCGTAGTACGTGTAGACGATCTCCCGGCCCGGCTGCGAGGGCCGCTCGAAGGTGCAGGTCGCCACGCGGCCGTCGAGGGGGCAGGTGGCGGGCGCGTACGAGGCCTCCGGCGCGGCGGCGCATTGCGACCGCGCCGCGCTCGGGGTCCACGTCTCGCCGGTGAACGCGAAGCAGTACCCCTCGGTCGAGCGCACGTCGCAACTCCCCGACGGGCCCAGCGGCTCCGGCGCGGGGGGGGGCGGGGGCGTCGATGGCCGGGGCGTCGGCGGGGCCGGCCGGGGCGGGATCTGGGTGACGGTTTCTGGGGGCTCAGAGGGGTCGAACACGACCGTCGACCCGTCGTAGGGCTGGGCCGGGTCCTCGCCGCCGCCGTCGGTGCCCACGTCCGCCGGCGGGAGGGGAGCGGCCGGCGTGCCGGGCGCCGTCGGCGCCGCCTCGGGTGCGGGCTCGGGAGCCCGGTCGCCGGGTCCGCAGGCGGCGAGGGCGAGGGCGAGCAGGAGGACGCGGACGGCCATGCCCTAGTCTAGAGACGGTCCGGGGCGGCGGCGGCGTGCCGGGCGTCCCAATGCCCGTGGTACGACGCCCCCTCGCGGTACCGGTCGATCCACCGGCGGTCGACGGCGTGCTTGAGGCGGAGCGCTAGCCCGGACCTGATCGCAAAGGGGCCGGCCGTCCACCACGCTTCGGGGCCGCCCGTGGACACCAGCAGCGGGACGATGGGGTAGGGGCGGAACGGGCGGAGCGGAACGCGGGCCGGGTCGCCCCCTCGGCCGAGCGCCGCCAGCGCCTGCCCCAGATTCTCGCGCAGCACCGGCCCCTGTTTGACGGCGTGGACGCCGACCCGGGCCAGCCCCTTGTGCCCGGCGACGGAGGCGGCGTCGCCCGCCACGAACACGCGACCCCCGCTGGCTCGGGGCAGGCCGTCGTCAAGGGCGCGCAGCCCCGCGTCCGTTCGCGCAAAGCCGTCGTCGCTGAGCGCCAGGCCGGACGCCCGCAGAAGCGGATGGCCTGTCGACCCGGTCGCCCACAGGACGGCGTCGGCGTCGACGGGCTCGCCCGTGTCGAGGCGGACGCCATCGCCGTTGGCGGAGATGGCGCGGGCGCCCAGGCGGACCGTCGCGCTGCGTCGGTGGAGTTCGTCGGCGGCCCACCGGCCCAGACGAGCGGGCAGACCGGGGCACAACCGGTCGCCGGGGTCGAGCACGGTCACGTCCACCTCGACGTCGGCGCGGGCCGTCACGTTGAGGGCGACCTCAGTGCCGGCCGCCCCGCCGCCGACGATCGCCAGCCGGCGCGTCCCCGAATGAGCCTGATCCAAAAACTGGCCGAGATCGGCGAGGTGCCACAACGGCTTGGCCGTCGTCGCGCCCGTCGCGCGCTCGCGCCCCGGGTTCACCGCGCCCACGTCGATGGCGACCACGTCGTAGGCCACACGCCGGCCGTCTGCGAGCACCACCTCACGCGACTCACGGTCGAGCCGCAGGGCCTCGGCCTCGACGAACCGGACGCCCTCGCGGTCGCAGATCGGCCCCAGCGGGACGGTCACGTCCGCCTCGGTGTAGACGCCGCCGAGCCACTCGGGCACCATCCCCGAGTACCACAGCGCGGGGCGGTCCGAGACGAGCGTGACGGCGGCGCCGGTCTCGGCCGCCAGCCGCCGGGCGTCGGCGAGCGTGGGCAGGCTGGCGTGGCCGCCGCCGACGAGGACGAGGTTCAGCACGGAGGCGGTTAGGGGAGAGCGCGTCTCACGCCCCAGGCGCCGGCCGTGTTCGAGCGCTTAGGCCAGCGAGGCCTGGAACATGGCGTACTCCTTGTCCTGCGTGCAGTTGAGCCGGTCGAGCGCGTTCTTGAGCGGCTGGTTCGAGTCGAGCACCCACGACAGCTCGGCGGCCTGGTACCCGTCGCGCCGCCCGTTGACGATCGTGTGGTGGATCAAGAGCGCGTCGAGCCCTTTGTTGCGGTGCGCCGGGAGCACGCCCATCAGCGCCATCCGGAGCTCGTAGACGCCGCCCAGCTTCCACGTGCCGAGCAGCTTGGGCAGGCCGAGCGACGCGAGCCGGCCCCGGGGCAGGTGTTTCAAGGCCTGGTTGAGGTTGGGCAGCGAGGCCGAAAACGCGATCGGCTCGCCGTCGAGCTCGGCGAACAGGAAGAGGTCCGGCTCGATCACCGGCTTCATCTCGCTGGCGAGGTGGAGCGCCTCGGCCTCGGTGTACGGCACGTGGCCCCAGTTTTCGGCCCACGCCTCGTTGTAGATCCGCATCGCCGCTGCGATGTCCGCGTCGAACCGCGCGGGGTCGAGGGGGCGGAGCGTGATGCCCGGGCTCCGGCGCCCGACGATCTCGGCGCCGCGCGCCATCCGCGCCATGTCGAGGTACGCCTCGTGGACGTAGTACGCCCACATCGTCATGGCCTTCTCGAAGCCCCACCTTTTGAGGTAGGCCTGGTAGTAGGGTTTGTTGTAGGGGAGCAGGATCGACGGCGGCCGGTCGAACCCGTCGACCAGCAGGCCCGCCACGTCGTTCATCGACGGGTTCGTGGGCCCGCGGACGCCCGTCAGCCCGCGCGCGCGGAGCCAGTCGGCCGCGGCGTCGAGCAGGGCCTCGGCCACGGCGTAGTCCTCGACGGTCTCGAAAAAGCCGAAGAAGCCGTTGCCGTCGCCGTACTTGGCAAGGTGCTGCCCGTTCTCGATCGCCGCGACCCGGCCGACGACCTCGCCGTCGCGCTCGGCGAGGAAGAGCTGGAGCGCGCCGTGCTCGAAAAACGGGTTCTTCTTGGGGTTCAGGACCCCCTTCTGATCCATCCGCAGCGGCGGGACGAAGTGTGGGCTGTCGGCGTAGTGGCCGTACGGGAAGTCGAGGAACGCGGCGCGGTCGGACGAGGAGACGGCGGGGCGGACGGTGAGCTGGGGCATGCCGCAAGCTAGCCCGACCTCCCCCGGTCCCGGTTCCGTATCCTCGGCCGCCCTCGGCGATCGCTCCCCCGCGCCCACCCCATGCTTGCGCTCGCCTTCGACCTCCCGCTCGTCGACCCGGTCGCCGTCTTCACGGCCGTGCTGCTGGTGCTGCTCGCGGCGCCGTTGATCGCGCGGCGGTCCGTGCCGTCGGCCGTCGTGCTGCTGGCGGCCGGCGTGGCGCTCGGGCCCCACGCGCTCGGCGTGCTCGACCGCGACCCGACGATGGTGCTGCTCGGGACGGTCGGGCTGCTGTACATCCTGTTCCTGTCCGGGCTTGAGGTCGACCTCCACGAGTTTATCCAGCACCGGCGGCAGAGCCTGGTGCTCGGCGGGCTAACGTTCCTTCTGCCCCAGACGGTGGGCATCGGGCTCGGGCGGCTCGCGTTCGGGATGGGCTGGCCGGCCGCCGTGCTCCTGGGCAGCGTGTTCGCCAGCCACACCCTGCTCGCGTACCCCAGCGTCGCCCGGCTCGGCCTCCAGCGCGAGCGCGCCGTCACCGCGAGCATCGGCGCGACGATCCTGACCGACACGCTCGCGCTCTTGGTGCTGGCGGTCGTGGCGACCGGCGCGCGGACGGGGGAGGGAGCCGACCCCGCCGTCGTGCTCCGCGTCGTCGGCGCGCTCGCCGTGTTCGGGGGCGCCGTGCTGTGGGGCGTGCCCCGGCTCGGCGCGTGGTTTTTGCGCCGCGTCGCGCCCGACGCCACGACCGAGTTCGTGTTCGTGCTCGCGACCGTCTTCGTGTGCGCGCTCGGCGTCGAGGCCGTCGGCGTCGAGCCCATCATCGGCGCGTTCCTGGCGGGGCTCGCGCTGAACCGGCTGGTCCCCGAGGGCAGCGCGCTGATGAACCGCGTGGCGTTCGTCGGCAACGCCCTGTTCGTCCCGTTCTTCCTGCTCTCGACGGGGATGCTGGTCGACCTGAGTGCTTTCGCGGGCGGCCCCGACGCCGCGCGGTCGTGGACCGTCGCCGTCGGGATGGTGGCGACCGTGCTGCTGATGAAGGGCGCCGCCGCCTGGGCCTCGGGCCGCGCCCTCGGCTTTTCCGCCGACGAAATCCGCCTCGTGTTCGGGCTGACCGTCCCGCAAGCCGCCGCCACGCTCGCGGCGGTCCTCGTCGGCGTCCAGGTCGGCCTGTTCGACGAGGCCGTGCTCAACGGGACGATCGCGATGGTCTTCGTGACGTGTCTGGTCGGACCCTGGGTGGCCGAGGTCGCCGGGCGCCGCGTCTCGGCGGCCTCGAAGGCACGCGTGTCGGCGGCTCCCGCGCGCTCGCGCCTGTTGGTCTCGCTCTCGAACCCCGCCACGGTCGGTCCCCTCGTCGACCTCGCCCTGCTGGCGCGCGAGCCCGACGCGACGGAGCCGCTTGTGGCCGTGACCGTCGTCGGAGGGGAGACCGACCGCGACGCGGCCGTCGCCCGAGGCGAGCAGTTGCTGTCGGTCGCCGTCGTCCACGCGGCCGGGGCGGCCGTCCCGGTGTTGCCGCTCGTCCGGTCCGAGTCGAACGTCGCCCGAGCCCTCGCGCGAGCGGCGGCCGAGACGCGGGCGACGACGCTCGTGGTCGGGTGGGACGGGAGCGCGGCGGCGGCGCGCCTGTTGTTCGGGAGCGTGCCCGACCGCGTGCTCCGCGAGACCTCGGCGGCCGTGCTCGTCGCCCGAGGGGCCGGACCGATGGGCGCGGTCACCCGGCTGCTGGTGGCCGTCCCGCCCCTCGCCGACCGCGAGCCCGGCTTCGCCGGGGCCGCGCGCCTGCTGTCGGCGCTCGCCGCCCGCGCCGGCGCCAGCGTCACCGTTCTCTCCACGGACCCGGCTCCCGTGGCGGCCTTCGCCCGGCGCAGCGGTCCGCCCCCGACGCCGCTCTCGCTCGCCGACTGGGCCGACCTCGAGCACGCGCTCGCCGCCGAGGCCCGGCCCGGCGACGCGCTCGCCGTCGTTGCCGCGCGCGAGGGCTCTGTCGCCTGGCGCCCCGGCCTCGACCGCCTGCCGCACGCGCTCGCGCACGCCCACCCCGACCGGCCGCTCCTGGTGCTCTACCCCGGCCAGCCGCCCGCCGCCGCCATCCGGCCCGGCGGCCTCGGCGTTCGCGAGCAGGCCTTCTTGGACGGCTTCCAGCCCGATCACGTCCGGCTGGCGCTCGCGCCCGGCTCCGTGTCTCGACTCCTCGAGCAGGTGCTCGGCGACGCCGTCGACGCTGGGGCCCGCGCTGACGTGCTCGCGGGTCTCGCCGCCGCCCCGCTCGCGGCCCTCCGCCCCGGCGTCGTGCTCGCGCACGCCCGCACCGAGGCCGTCGCCCGCCCCGTGCTCGCGGTCGGCGTAGGCGACGGCCTCGACCTGGGCGCCGACGGCCCGACCGTGCTCGTCGCCGTGCTCGTCGTCCCCGCCGGCACGCCGACGGCGACGTATCTCCGCTGGCTCGCGCTCGTCGCCCGCATGGTCTGCGACGACGCCACCCTCGACGCCGTCCGCCGCGCGAGCACGCCCGCCGACGCCCGCGACGCGCTCGTGGCGTCCATTCAAACCGAGGGCCACCCGTCGCTCGAGGGCCTGCGGGGCGGAGTTTAAGCCGTCCCGTTCTGGCGCATCGCCGGGCCGGGCACGCCGCCGGGCGCGATCACCTCGTGCGCCAGCCCGACCGTCTCGAACGCGGCTAGCACGCGGTCGAGCTCCTCGTCGGTGTGCGTGGCCATGTAGCTCGTCCGCATCAGCGACTGGCCGAGGGGGACGGCCGGCGGCACGACGGCGTTCGTGAACACGCCGGCCTCCAGCAAGTCCTTCCAGAACGCGAAGCAGCGGTACATCTCGCCGATGACGACCGGGATGATCGGCGTCTGCGAGGCCCACACGTCGAAGCCGAGGTTGCGGAAGCCGTCGCGCATGTAGTCCGAGATCTCCGCCAGCCGGTCGAGCCGCTCGGGCTCCTGCTCCAAGATGTCGAGGCAGGCGAGGACGGTCGCCACGGCGGGCGGCGGCATCGAGGCCGAGAAGATGTGGGTGCTCGCGGTGTGCCGGATGTACTCGACGACGGTCTCGTCGCCGACGGCGAACCCGCCGAGCGACGAGAAGCTCTTCGAGAACGTGCCCGTCGTGAGGTGGACCCGGTCCTCGAGCCCGAACTCCGACGCCGTGCCCCGGCCCCCGTCGCCGATCACGCCGACAGCATGCGCGTCGTCCAGGATCAGGCCGGCGCCGAACTCGTCGGCCAGCTCCACCAGCTCGGGCACCTTCGCCAACGTCCCCGACATCGAGAACACGCCGTCGGTCACGATGAGCTTGCCGGCGTCCGGACGCTCGGTCGAGATCCGCTCCAGGAACGTCCGCAGGTGCGCCATGTCGCTGTGGCGGTACCGGACCGTCTCGGCGTCGGAGACCTTCTGCCCGGCCAGGATGCAGGCGTGGTTGTCCTTGTCCGAGAAGATGACGTCGCCGCGCCCGGCCAGGCTCTGCAGCAGCCCCTGGTTCGTCATGTAGCCGGTCGAGAACAGCACGCACGCCTCCTTGCGCATGAACCGCGCCAGCCGCTCCTCCAGCTCGAGGTGCAGGTCGAGCGTGCCGTTGAGGAAGCGGCTCCCCGTGCAGCCCGTGCCGTACTTGTCGATGGCCGCCTTGGCCGCCTCCTGCACGCGCGGGTCCGAGGTCAGGCCGAGGTAGTTGTTCGACCCGGCCATGATGGTCTCCTTCCCGTCCATGATGGCCGTCGTGCCCTCGTTGACCTCGATCGCCCGGAAAAACGGGTACAGCCCGGCCGCGTGGACCTTCTGGTAGGTGCCGTCGGGAGAGAAGAAGGCCGTCGCCTTGTCGAAGACCGAGGCCTCGGGCCTCGCGTCGGGGTCGATGGTGGGGCCCGAGGGCTGCTGGCCGAGAAAGTCAGGAACGGTCATAGAGCCGGTTGGGCGATCTGCCGAAGATACCCGGGCCGGAGCCAGGGTTGCGCAAAACCGGGTGAAAGGGGTTACGCGGCGAGCCGCTGCCGCCCGCGCCCGAGCACGCGCTCGACGGCATCCGCGGCCTGCTCGCGGCCCGCTATCCCGTCGGCGCCCGGCGGGCGGGAGTAGGCGTCGGCGCGGTCGAGGAAGCCCTGCACGTCGGCCGCGCGCAGGTCGCGCTCGACGGCCTCCCCGCGCCCGAGCGCCACGATCGCATGCGCGTTGACGGCCTGCTCGAAAAAGCCCCGGTTCGGCAGCGCCAGGACCGGCTTGCCCAGGTGGAGCGCCTCGGACAGGAGCGTGAACCCAGCCGTCGCCACGACGGCGCGGGCGGCGGCGAGGTCGCGCAAAAAACCCTCCCGCGACGGTGCCTTCCGCCGGACACCTAAGGGTGCCGGCCCCTCGCCGAGCCCGTACACGTCGGCCGGGACGCCGGCCAGCGCCGCCAGCATCGCCTCCATCCCGTCGCCCTCGTTGACGTACACGAGCATCCGGCCGCCGCACGACGGGCGCAGCGCGAGCACGTCGTCGCGCAGGATCGGCGGGACGAGCGTGGCCGTCGAGCCGCGCCGGAGGGGCGGGAAAAAGAACGACGGCACGATCGCGGCGGCGGGCGCGGACGGCGCCAGCACGCCGATCCCGAGCGCCGTCCCGAGCGCCGAGAGCCGGTGGCGGAGCGGGACGGCGGGGCGCGTCTCGGTCAGGATGAGTTGGTGGCTCAGCGCCACGACGGGGACGCCCGCGCGCGGCGCCGCACGGGCGAAAAACGGCTCGTGGTCGGTGATCACGAGGTCCGCCCCGGCCTCGCCCAGCCACGCCGCCGCTTCCGCGATGATCTCGGGGCTCCGCCACGTCAGGTCGAGGTTCTCGCGCGCCGTCGCCACCAAGCGGACCCGGTTTCTGCGGAGCACCTGCCGCAAGCCCGGGACGCGGCGGACCCCCAGCCCGTCGGCCTCGAAGCGGTCGGCGGCTGGCGCGTCGGCGGCGAACGTGACCCGGTGCCCGCGGCCGACGAGCGTGGCGGCGACGGCGCGGGCGCGCGAGCTATGCCCCCGGCCGTGGCCGCAGAGCGCGTAGACGAGGTGGGCCACCGCGATGGGTCTGTGTGCCGCCTCAACCCGAGCGCCGCCGCCGCCGTTCCAGTCTCGTCAGCGGGTCCGCAGCGGGACGATCGCCCAGCGGCCGGACACGAACACCGGCTCGGCGTCGGGCGGCGTCGGGGTCCGCTCGCGGTCGACGAGCGCGTAGTCGACGCCCCACGTGTCGGCGAGGCGCTGCCAGTCGGCGGGGCCGTTGGCGGCATACGCGGCGTCGAGCGCCGCGGCAAAGGCGAACCCGCGCGCCGGGCTGTCGGCCGCGGCGGGCGCGACGGTCAAGAGGCGGTCGAACCAGACGTGCGTCGAGCCCTCCTGGAACGAGGTCGGCTTGTAGGTGATGGCGACCGAGCGGCGGCTGGCGGTGCGGAACGACGTGTTCGACGGCGGCACCACGAAGAGCGCGTCGACCGGCGTATTCGCGCGCGCCCACGCCTCGACGGCGACCTCGTCGGCGTCGCGCATGAGGGGTCCGGCCTTGGCGCGGAGGGGCCCGACGGCCACCAGCGCGCCGGCCAGCGCGACCGCTGCGAGCGTCCCGCCCCATGCCCACCGAGGATGTCGGAACGGGGCGTCGGCCAGCGCGCGCAAGCGGGCGGGGAGGGCGTCGAGACCGGCGGCGGCGATGGCGACGACGAAGAGCGTCACGAGGGGGACGGTCGTTTTGAACACCTGAAGCTGGGCCACGAAGAGGGAGTCGGCGGCCTCGACGAGCGGCCACGCGACGCCGCAAACGAGGGCGACCGCTAGCCCGAACCGCTCGACGAACACGAGGGGCCGACCGCGCCGCCGCAGCCACGCCAGCGCTGCGATCCCGGGGACGGCCACGAGCGCGAACCGGAGCCAGCGGTCGGCGCCGAACAGGCTCGGCAGGTAGTGGTGGGGGAGGCGGAGCTCGGCGAGCAGGAAATAGGACGAGAGCCCGTCGGTCGGGATCGGCGGGCCCGTCGAGCGGTCGTGGAGCACGAAGAGAACGAGGGGGAGGGCGACCGCGAGGGCGGCACCCCCGAGCCGGAGCGCCGTCGCCCACCGCGCGCGGGTCGTCCCGCCGAGCGCGCCGAACACGATCGCCAGCCCAAGCACGCCCGTTGTCAGCGCTCCGACGAGCAGCTGCAGATACGCCGCGGCGCCGAGGAGCGCCCCGCCCCGGACCGGCTTGCCCTCGATCACCCAGACGACGGCCGGCAGCGCGACGGCCCACGCCAGCATCTCGGGCACGAGCGCGCGGAACGCGAGCGCGCTCCCCGACAGCGCCCACGTCGGCACCACGCCGACGGCCACGACGGTTGCCAGCGCTGCCGCCGACCGCTCGGCGTCCAGGGCGCACGCCAGCCGGTAGGCGCCCGCGCCGACGCCGACCAGCCCCGCCGCCTGCACCACGCCGACGGCCGCGCCGACGGGCATGACGAGCGCGACGACGCGCAAGAGCCACAGGAACGGCGTCCGCACGGTAAACCGGCCGCCCTGCTCGACGACGAACCAGTCGCGCGGGTACAGCTCCGGGTCGATCAGCCGGAGCAGCTGCGGGAGCATCTCGTCGTGGTCGCCGACGCCGTACGTGACGCCGTGCTTGACGACGTAGGCGAGCGCCGCGAGCACGGCCACCCAGCCCCAGCGCGTCCACCGCTCGCCGCTCACGCGAGCTGGGCCGACGCCCGGAGTCGCCGGCGCCGACCGAGCCGGAAGCGGGCGAGGTCGACGACGATCCGCGCGATCACGCCCGGCCGCGCGAGTGTCGACTCGCCCGCCACGCGCGGCGTGTAGACGACGCCGAACTGCGCCATCGTGAACCCCTCCTCGCGCGCTCGCGCCACCAGCTCCGCGTCGATGAACGAGCCCTCACTCGTCAGCCGCGCGCGCTCCACGACCTCGCGCCGCGCCATCTTGAGCGCGAAGTTGACGTCGCGGACGGGGAACCCGAGCAGGCCGTTGATGAGCCGCGTGTACGCGACCGACTGGACGTGCCGGATGACGCCCTCGACCTCGCGGTTCGTCCGGTAGCCCGTCACGAGATCGGCGCCCGAGGACTGCATCAGCTGCCACGCGTCGGCGAGCGCGGCCATGTCAAAGGGGAGGTCCGAGTCGGCATAGATGAGGACGTCGCCACGCGCGGCGTCGAAGCCGGTCCGCACCGCCGCGCCCAGGCCCCGGTTCTCAGCGTGATGCACGGCGCGGACGCGCTCGTCGGCGGCCGCCAGCCGGTCCGCGAGCGCGCCCGTGCCGTCGGTCGAGCCGTCGTCGACGAGCACGATCTCCCAGTCGTCGCTGATCTGGCCGAGGGGCCCGCGCGCCTGGGCGACGGCGGCCTCGAGGTTGTCGGCCTCGTTGAGGGCGGGCAGGACGAGGGACACGCGCGGCATGGCGAGAAGATGACGCCGGAACGCGGCGCCGTGGGGTCAAGACGCTGCGACGACGGCGGGCGCTACGGCCGGAGACGCTTCGCGATCCGCAGCACCGGGCTGGCGACGAGCCGTGCGATCGGCGCCGGTGCCAGCTGCGCCCCGAAACGGCGCTTGAACTCGGCGATCGACGGCGTATTCGCCCCGCAAAAGTCGAACGCCTCGACGCCCTCGTCTGCGAGCTGGGCCAACACGTGGGCGACGAGCACGGTCATCGCGGAGCCCGGCGTGCTGCCGGCGATCCAGTAGTACGCCGTCCGCCCGTCGCTGGCGACGACAGCGGCGGCCTCCGTTTCCCCGTCCCGCGAGGCCGTGAACGTGCGCGCCAGCCCGGCGGTGGCGAACGCCTGCGCCAGCCCGGTCGCCGCGCCGAGGTCGATCCCCAGATCTGCGTCGCCGCGCGCGTAGCCGTCGGCCATCAGGCGGACCGCGTCCGCCGGGTCGCCGTTATCGGAGACGTCGAACGCGTCGGCGTCGCGGCGGACGGTGCGGCGGACATTCGAGGAGAACCCGTCGGCCGGGTCGCCGGAAAGGTCGAGGCGATACGTCGAGCGCGGCGTGAGCGTCCAGCCGGCCCAGGCGTAGGGGCGCACGTCGCCGGGCCCGAGCGCGAGCGTGGCCTGGTCGACGGCGTCGCCGAGCCCGGTGAGCAGGCGGTCGAGCGGGGACCGCCGGGCGTGCGTGTCGGCCTCGGCGAGCGGCGCCGCGAGGAGGGGCGCGAGCACGGGGCACAGCGGCGGCAGGGCGGCGGCCACGAACGGCCCGCGCCGCTTTTCAAAGACCGGGACGGCCGCCTGCAACGCGCCGTCGTCCTCGACCGCGAGCACCGACGCCGCCAGCCCGAAGGCCTCGGCGACCGCCGCGAGCGCCGCCGGGTGCGCGAAGGGCGTCCGGTCCGGGCTATCGGCCCAGAGCGCCGCGTAGCGTGGGTCGGCGGGGGAGAGGCGGGCGGTCACGGGTGGGCGGGGCGTTCGGTAAGCTACCCGCCATGCCCGACACTCCCCCAGACGTCCCCGCGCCCGGCGCCGTCCCGCTCGGGCTGATCGGCGGGACCGGCCGCAGCGGCACGACCGCGCTCCGCGACGCGCTCGCGCGCCACCCCGACGTGCTCGCGTTCCCCGAGCTCCGGTTCGCCATCGACCCCGACGGGCTCGTCGACACGTACCGGGCCTTCGAGGCCGGCTGGAGCCCGTTCCACGCGGACGTGCGCCTGCGCCGGCTGGAGGCCCTGCTGGCGGCGGTCGCCGACGACGCCCCGGGCACGCTGCCGGGCCGCGTCGCGCGCAAGCTGGGGCTGGGCGAGCGGCTGGGCCGCGTGCCCGTCCCCGCGTACACCGGCCACCGGGCGGTCGACGTGTGCCCCACATTCCGCGAGCGCGCGCGCCAGCTGATCGACGCCCTCACGGACTACACGTACGCCGGGGCGTGGACGGGGACGCCCGGCGGGGCCCGCGCCGAGGTCCGCGTCGGCGGGCCGTATGACCGCGAGGCGCTGGCGGAGACGTTGGGCGGGTTCTGGCGGGCCGTCGCCGCCGACAGCCTGGCGCACGCGGGGCGGTCGTTCTTCCTCGACAAGCAGACGTGGTCGATCCTGTGGGTCGACGCCATCCTCGACCTGCTGCCCTCGGCGCGGCTCGTCCATGTCGTCCGGGACCCGCGTGACATCGCCGCCTCGTACACGTCGATGGGGTGGGGGCCGTCGCGCCCGGCGGATGCGGCCCGGCTCGTCGCCGATGTGCTCGACCGGTGGGCGGAGGTCCGAGACCGCGTCCCGGCCGACCGCGTGCTCGAGGTCCGGCTCGAGGCCCTCGCCGCCGCGCCCGAGCCCAGCTTGCGCGAGGTCTGCGATTTTTTGGGGATCGAATGGCACGAGGCCGTCCTGGCCTTCGACCTGTCGCGCGTCAACGCCGGGCGCTGGCGGGGGGCGCTCGACGACGAGGCGCACGCGACGCTGGCGCCCCACGTCGCGGCGTACGGGTACGGTGGGTGACGCCAGCCGGCCGATGCGGCGCGCGGTCGGGTGGGCGCCGTTCCTCTCCGTCAGTCGCAGAGGCCAGCGCTCTCGGGCGCGGGGCGCTGGGAGGCAGTTCCTTCGATCGGCCTGTAAAAACAAGCCGATGCAAAGAAGGGCCCGGGCCCTGGGGGAATGCCGCTAGTGGGGGGCGGGGGGGAGCCCGCGATCGACGCCCGTTCGGCACGAAGCCCGCAGCATCCGGGATCGGATTGCCGGCGGGGGCCTACGTTGGTCCCGTCCTGCCTGGACCGGTACCCGGCGCTGCGCGTCGGGACTGTCCATCGGTACCCAACCCGATACGGCCCCCACGTGGTGCCTGGGTTTCCCCGACAGGACGACACCGGCGGCGGGCTGGGCTTGAGGCTCGCCCGCCGTCGTTGTATCCGCCCGCTAGGCGGCAAGCCGGGCGTGGTCCACCATCAGGCAGCGGTCGGCGACGTAGGGGAGGCCCGCCTCGGCCGCGAGCTGCTCGGCTTGGGGCGAGTGCACGCCGATCTGGGTCCACACGACGGCCGCCCGGCCGGTCCGCTCCGCCCGGTCGGCGGCGTCGCGGACCACGTCCGCCACGAACTCGGGCCGCCGGAACACGTCGATCACGTCGAGCTCCACGTCGGTCGGGATCGAGACCAGATCGGGGTAGCAGGTCTCGCCCAGGATCTCCGTCTGGTTCGGGTTGACGGGGATCATCCGGATCCCGGCCTCCTGGATGTACCGCGCGATGCGGTGGCTGGTTTGGAAGCCGCGCGGGGAGCACCCGACGACCGCGATCGTGCGGGCCGTGCGGAGGACGTCGGCGGGGTCGGGTGAACTCATGGCGGGGGGAGCGGCGTAGGAGGGCGCCCAACGCCCGCCGTCCCCCCGTGGATTCCGCCCCCGCTTCTGCCCCGCCCGCCGCGCTCGCGCCCGAGGCCGTCCCGCCGACCGGGCTGGCGCGGCTTGGACGCGTGCTCCCGCTCGTGGAGGCCGCCTCGCGCGTGGCGTACCGGTGGGCCGGCGCCGGGGCGCTGTCGGCCGTCGCCGTGGGGGCCGCCGTGGCCGAGGCGAGCGTCGCCGTGACCGCCGTCGGCGGCGCCGTGCTGGCGGCCGTCCTCGCCGTCCCCGCCGCCGCAGTCGCCCTCGCCGGGTGGACGCTGGCGGACCTCGCCTCGCTGCCCGGCCAGATCCAGTCGGCCGCCCGGGCGACGGTCGCTGGCGGGGCGGGGGGGAGTGCGCTCGGGCGTCTGGCCCGCGCCGTGTGGGCCGCGCGCGGGCTGGCGCTGACCGCCAAGGGCGGGTGGCTGAGGGCGCTCGGCGCCGTCCGGTTCGTCCGTCTCGCGAGCCTGCCGTTCGCGCTCGCGCTGGTCGGCCTGAGCGTGCTCAACGGGGCCGTCGTGCTCGCGGGGCTCGTCGCTGTCGTCGTCCTGATCCTTTAGTTATGTCCGAGTCTGCCCCCGCCGCCGCCGCCCACCAGGCGTCCGGCTTCGCCCGCTTTCTCCGCGCCCGCCTGTCGTGGGGCGCCCGGTACGGCCTGGGCTTGACGCTGGCCGTCGCCGCCACGTTCGCCGCGCTCGCGGCGTTCGTCGCCCTCGAGGACACGTTCACCGATGCCGGCGGCGTCGCCGAGGTGGACTACGCGGTGATGGACGTGGCCCGGTCGGTCGTCAGCGACGACCTCACGCCGCTCGTGGTCGGGCTCACGGACACCGGGAGCACGGTCGCGTTCACCGTCCTGGTGGTGCTCGTCGCCGGGCTGCTGGTCGCGTTCCGTCGGCGGTGGGAAGCGCTCCAACTGGTGCTCGCGTCGGGCCTGGGCGGGTTCGTGGTGCTCGGTCTGAAGACGGTCTTCGCCCGGCCCCGCCCGGCCGAGCAAGTCATTCAGGCGACCGGGTTCAGCTTCCCGTCGGGCCACTCGTTCGCGGCGATGGTGTTCTACGGGACCGTGCTGACGATCGTCTGGCAGATCACCGACAAGCCGGTCTGGCGGGCGCTCGCGGCCGTCGTGTGCCCGCTGATGATCGTGGCGATCGGGCTGAGCCGGGTCTACCTCAACGTCCACTACATCACCGACGTGCTGGCCGGGTTCGCCTCGGGCTTCGTCTGGCTGACGGCGGTCTACCTCGTGGTCGACGGCGTCGAGCACCGCCGCAAGCGGGCCGAGCAGGCCGCGACGAACAAGGCGCAGCACACGGCCGACGAGGCGTAGCGCGCGGGGCCGCTCCGCGCGGCCGGGTCCGGTGGGGCGTCGGCCTCTAGAGGCTCTCCACCCCCTGCCCCGCGATCCAGTCCGGCCAGGCCTCCGTCCAGGGCGGGGACGCCAGCAGGGCCCGGGCCTCGTCGGCGGGGAGGGCGTGGGCGAACAGGAAGCCCTGGCCGTACGTCGCGCCGGCCTCGCGCACGGCGCGGAGCTGGCCCGGCGTCTCGACGCCCTCGGCGATCGAGGTCATCCCGAGGTCGCCGGACAGCCCGACGACGGCCCGGACGAGGGCCCGCGCCGAGCCGCTGGCGTCGAGGTCGGCGACGAACGAGCGGTCGATCTTGAGGGCGTCGACGGGGAGCGCGTGCAGGAGCCCGAGCGACGAGAACCCGGCGCCGAAGTCGTCGATCGCGAGCCGCAAGCCGTAGCGGTGGGCGGCGTCGACCACGTGCCGGGCGGCCTCCACGTCGATGAGCGCGCGCTCGGTGAGTTCGAGGACGAGCCGGTCGGGCGGGAGGCCGGCCGCGTCGGCGGCGGCGCGGGCGTGGGCCGCGAGGTCGGGCGCGAGGAACGTCCGGTCGGAGCAGTTGACGCTGACGTACGAGAGCGCGTCGACGGCCTCGCCGCCCCAGGTCGCGACGGTCTCGCAGGTGCGGTCCAGGATCCAGCGGTCGAGGTCGGCGAGGAGACCGAGCTCCTCGGCGAGCGGGAGGAACTGGTCGGGCGCGAGCTGCCCGAGTTCGGGGTGGTGCCACCGCGCCAGCGCCTCGAACCCCGCCACGCGGCCCGTCGCGAGGTCGACGACGGGCTGGAAGTAGGGGACGATCTGGCCCCGCGCGGCGGCGTAGCGCAGGTCCTGCTCCAGCCCGAACCGCAGGGCCGCTTCGCGGTGCATGGCCGGTGCGAAGAGGGCGAACTGGCCGCGGCCGGCGCGCTTGGCGGCGTACATCGCTGTGTCGGCGTCGCGCAGGAGCGCGCCCGGGGCGTCGTAGGCCTGCCCGTCGGCGACGACGCCAACGCTGGCGCCGGGCGAGACGGTGCGCGGGCCGAGGTCGAGCGGCTGGGCGAGGGCGTCGAGCAGGGTCTGCGCGAGCGCCGGCGCGTCCGTCGTCGGGGCGACGACCCCGAACTCGTCGCCGCCGAGACGGGCGACGACGGCGTCGGAGGCCCGCAGCGTGGCCCGTAGGCGGGCGGCCACTTCACGCAGCAACCGGTCTCCGGCGTCGTGGCCGAGCGAGTCGTTGACCACCTTGAAGCGGTCGAGGTCGACGAACATGACGGCGAACGGGGCGCCGTCGGCGATCGCCTGCTCGATGCGCTCGCGGAAGAGGGTCCGGTTGGGGAGCTCCGTGAGCGCGTCGTGCGTGGCCTGGTGGCGGAGCCGGGCCGACATCCGGCGCCGGGCCGTGACGTCGCGCGAGACGGCCAGCAGCCCGATCGGGTGCCCGGCCTCGTCGCTCAGCACGCTCGTCGAGACCGACACGAACCGCTCGCGGCCGTCGGGGGCCACGTAGACCAGCTCGCCGTTGCGGGCGGCCTCGCTGCGGAGCGCGGCCTCGGGCGTCACGTTGTCGTCGTGGACCGAGGGGTCGTCGTCGGGGAGCGCGTAGTGGACGACGTCGGCCAGGGCGCGGCCCAGGACCTCGTCGCCGCGGTGGCCGTGGAGCTCCTCGGCGCCCCGGTTCCAATACGTGATGCGGCCCTCGAGGTCGAGGGCGACGACGGCGTCCGAGACGTGGGCGAGCACGTCGGCCTGGAACCGGCGCTTTTCGTCGGCCTCCTTGCGGGCGGTCACGTCGCGGATGGCCGTCACGCGGACGGCGCGGCCCTCGTGCTCGGCCCGGCGGCCCTGGACCTCGGCCCAGAACCGCGTGCCGTCGGCCCGGACGCACACGCACTCGTAGGCCTCCGCGCGGTCGGTCGCGATGGCCTCGGCCACGATCGACTGCCAGTCGTCGGCGACGAACGCCTCGGCGCCGCGGCCGACGAGGTCGTCGCCCTTCGCGAACCCGAACAACCGGGCGGCCTGCGTGTTGGCGTCGATGACGACCCCGTCGACGCTGTAGACGATCCCCTCGAAGGTGGCCTCCGAGAGGGCCCGGTGGCGGGCCTCGCTGGCGGCGAGGCCGCGGCGGGCGTCGGCCTGGGCCGTCACGTCGGTGGCCACCCCGACGATCCCGCCGACACTCCCGTCGGCGGCCCGGACGGGCCGGGCCTGGTTCGCGAACACGGTCCCGCCGAGCCGGGCCTCCCACGACTGCGGCTCGCCGGCGAGGATCCGCCGGACGGCGGCGACCGAGACGTCATCGGGGGGCAAAAGGTCGAACACGGACGCCCCGACAATCTGGCCCGGCGTCTGGTTGAGGGCCCGGAGCCCGGCCCCCTCGGTCATGGTGAACCGGCCGTCGGCGTCGAGCCGGTAGACGACGAGGGGGGCCTGGTCCACGACGCTCGCCAGCCGCCCGGCCTCGTCGGCGATCCGTCGATCCCTCGCCTCGCGCTCCAATACGCCCCCGATCCAGACCGCGAACAGCCGGGCGAGGTCGTGGTCGGCCGCCTCGAGGGGGGCCGCCAGCGGCTGCGGCGCCGAAAAGTTGAGCGTCCCCCAGACGGCGCCGTCGACGCGGATCGGGACGCCGAGGTAGCTCTCGAGCCCGAACTCGCGGTGGCAGGGGTGGCCATCGTACTCCGACCCGGCCGCCTGCGCGATCTCCAGCAGGTCCCCGCGCGCGAGCGTCAGGCTGCAGTACGTGTCGCCCAGGTCGAAGACCGTCCCGGGCGCGATCTCGGTCCCCGGCGCGTGCGCCGCCACGATGGTGTAGTCGGCGTCGACGATGTGGCTCAGCAGGCCGATGTCGTAGCCCAGCAGGTCCGTCGCGAGCCGGAGCGCGCGCTGGACGCGGTCGACGAACGCGCGCCCGTCGTGGGCGATGACGTCGGCGAGCAGGCGGAGCCGGTCGGCGTGGCGGTCGGGCGTGGGCATCGGTCGGGCTGGGTCTACGCCCCCCCCGTGCACGCGCCGTGCCGCGCGGGCGGCGCGGGCCAGAATCCGTCCTCAGCGCCTCCGTCGGGCGTGCGCGGCGTGCGGCGCGCGCGGGCACACCGCGCCGGTGCTCCGATTCGCCCCCTCCGGCGTTCCCTCTTTTCCTCACCGCGGGTTGCCGACCGGGCGGGCGGTCGCTAGCGGCGCTCGGCGTCGCGGTGCGCCTCGGGGTGGCCACCCGGCGGGACGCCCGCCTCGAACCCGTCGGCGTCCTCCCACCCCGGGGCCGGGAGCCGGCCGAGCGCCCCGAAGTCGCCGATCATGCCGATCTCGGTGCTCAGCCGGTAGCCCTGCTCGCGCTCGACGGTCTCCTGCACGTAGCCGATGAGGTGCCGCACGTCGCGGGCCGTCGCGCCGCCCGTGTTGATCAGGATGTTGGCGTGGCGCTCGGTCACCATAGCCCCGCCGATCCGCGTGCCCTTGAGCCCGCACCAGTCCGCCAGCCGGCCCGCGCCGACCCCGTCGATCTTCTTGAAGACGGACCCGGCCGAGGGCTGGGTGTCGAGGGGGGGGTGCCGGGCGCCGCGCCACTCCAGGTTGGCGTCGATGGTGGCCTGGAGCACGGCGGGGTCCGTCGGGACCAGGTCGAAGGTGGCCGTCAGCACCAGGTCCTCGGTGACGTGGAGCGTCGAGTAGTCGTAGCCAAAGTCGAACCACGCGCGGTCGACGGTCCGGCGCGTGCCGTCGTTGCCGAGCAGTTCCGCCTCGGCAACGACCTCGGCGATGAACATCGTCCGCTCGCGCTCGGGCGGCGGGGACAGGAAGTGGAGGTTCTGCCACATCGCCCCGCCGACGGTCGACGGGATGCCCGCGTAGTGCTCGAGGCCACCGAGCCCAGCGGCGACCGTCGCCTCGATGAGGTCGGGCCAGACGACCGCCCCGCTCTCGGCCGTCACGCGCGAGGTGGCGGGGTCGATGGTGACGTGCGTGGCCTTGTTGCGGATGACGACGCCCCGGAAGCCGAGGTCGCCGACCAGGATGTTGGCCCCGAGCCCGAGCACGAAGTACGGCACGGCCGTCTCGCGCGCGGCGCCGACGGCCGCCGCGAGCTCGTCGGCGGTGTGGGCCTCGAAGAACACGTCGGCCGGGCCGCCGATCTGGAACGTCGTGTAGGACGCGAGCCCGTGGTCGTGCCGGACGCGGGCGGCGTCGAGGCCGGGGAGGCGGGCGGCGAGGGCGTCCCGGAAGGCCGCCTCGCGTCGGGCGCGCTCGGCGGGCGCCAGCGGGGCGTCGGGGGCGGGGGAGACGAGGGCCACGGGTGGGGCAGGCGGTGCGGGGGGAGTCTACCTCGGCGCGGCCCGCGCGGTCGGGCGCTCCCGGCCGTAGTCTCCGACGGTTCACGAGACTCCGATGGCCGACGACTTTTACGCCCGCGTCTACGAGGTCGTCCGGCGCTGCCCGCCGGGCCGCGTCACGACGTACGGCCGCGTCGCCCGGGCGCTCGGCGCGCCCCGCGCCTCGCGGGGCGTCGGGTGGGCGTTGCGCGCCGTCGCCGCGAGCGCGGCCTTGGACGTCCCCTGCCACCGGGTCGTCGACCGCGAGGGCCGGCTGTCGGGGCGGCGCCACTTCGAGACGCCGACGGTGATGGCCGAGCGGCTGGCGGCCGAGGGCGTCACGTTCGCCGAGCCCGACCGGGTGGCGTTGGCGGCGCACCTCTGGGACCCGTCGGCCGAGGGGGCCGGGTAGCAGGGCATTTCGGCGTCCGTCCGTTCGCGGCGGAGGGCGACCGTTCATCGGTGAAACGGGGCTCTCCGGGGCGCTGGCCCACACGCCGCCCCGAGATGTCGGTATTCTCTCCTCTGCACGCACGGCCTCTCAGGGAGCTCCTGAGGTGCCCGGGTCGTGCCGAGCGCGCCTGGACGGCGCGCGGCCCCGCCCTCCCCGGGGGAGCTCGCGACACACACACCACCCCACCATGACCTTGACTACCCAGCGCACCCATCGAGGTGCTCTCGGCGGAGCGCTCCTGCTCCTCCTCGCGCTGGTCGGCGCCGCCCCTC
The DNA here is from genome assembly GCF_046845755.1 of Rubrivirga halophila. Classification (GTDB taxonomy): domain Bacteria; phylum Bacteroidota; class Rhodothermia; order Rhodothermales; family Rubricoccaceae; genus Rubrivirga. The sequence goes on along the minus strand of NZ_CP177357.1, from coordinate 2,226,559 downwards.
TGGCGGCCCAGACCGCGACCATTTCCGGCAACGTCGTTGCCGCCGACTCCGGCGAGCCGCTCATCGGCGCGGCCGTCCAGGTCGTCGGCGCCGCGCGCGGCGCGGCCACCGACATCAACGGCGACTACACGCTCGACGTGAACGCCGGCACGCACGTGCTCCGGGCGTCCTACACGGGCTACGAGCCCCAGGACTTCACCGTGACCGTGGCCGCCGGCCAGACCGTCACCCAGGCGTTCACGCTCGACCCCGACCTCACGGGCCTCGATGAGGTCGTCGTGACCGGCGCGCTCTCCTCGCGGAGCCGCTCGCGCTCGGAGGTCGCCGTCAGCCGCATCGACGCGGCGGCGCTGACCGACGTGGTCCCCTACAACGACTTCTCGCAGCTCGTCTCGGGCAAGGTGTCCGGCGTCTCCGTCCAGCCCGCCTCGGGCAACGTCGGCGGCGGCATCCGGTTCAACGTCCGCTCTGGCGGCGGCCTCAACGGCGCCGGCCAGCCGCTCATCTACATCGACGGCGTCCGCATCTCGAACGCCCAGTTCACCGGCGGCGCCATCGGCACTGGCGGCCAGGACGTCGGCGTGCTCTCGGACATCAACCCCGACGACATCGCCTCGGTCGACATCCTGAAGGGGCCCGCCGCGGCGGCGCTCTACGGGACCGACGCCTCGAACGGCGTCGTGCTGATCACGACCAAGAAGGGTCAGATCGGCGGGGCCGGCCAGGCCGCCGCGCCGTTCCGGATCAACTACCAGTACGTCACGGGCCAGAACACCCAGCAGACGGAGTACACCGAGCTGACGGCGGACCAGACGTTTGAGGCCGCCAACGCCAACTTCGTGGACGGCGGCATCCAGCAGCACACGGTCAGCGTGTCCGGCGGCGCCCCGAGCGTCCGCTACTTCGCGCAGTTCGACACGCGCAACGAGGAGGGCATCATGCCCGGCAACTACCAGGACCGCCGGAGCCTCCGGGCCAACTTCGAGGCGTTCCCGCTGAACAACCTGTCGGTCTCCGCCAACGCCGGGTACACGTTCAACACCGTCGGCACCCCGCAGAACGACAACAACCTCTTCGGGTACCTCGGCAACACGTTGCTCTCGACGCGGCCGTACAACTTCACCGACTCGCTGGCCATCCGCGCCATCGACACGCAGTTGCGGACGAACCGGTTCATCGGCTCGTTCGACGCCCGCTACACGCCCATCGACAACCTCCAGATCTCGGGCAACGTCGGGATCGACGCCGCCGACACGCGGCAGGACCAGACGCTCCCCGTCGGGTTCACCTACTCGGGCGTCCCCGGGTTCGGTGAGCGCTCGATCAGCTCGCGCGAGAACGACCAGATCTCGTTCCAGGTCGACGCGCGCTACGCGTATGAGCCCGTCGACGGCCTGGAGATGACGACGTCCGCGGGCGTCCAGGGCTTCGACAACCGCCGCCGGTTCTTCGACTTCCAGATCCAGAACTTCGCGACGCCGCTGATCACCGACGCCGGCTCCGGCTCGGACTACCAGTTCTCGGGCGAGTTCTTCGCCAACGAGCGCCAGCTGGGCCTGCTCGCCGAGCAGTCGCTGTCGTTCCAGGACACGTACTTCGCCGCGTTCGGCCTCCGCAACGACTACTCGTCGGCGATCGGCTCCGAGGCCCCGAGCGTGGTCTACCCGTTCGGCCGCGCGGCCGTCCGGCTCGACAAGTTCGCGGCCGTCCCGAGCGCGCTGTCCATCTTCAAGCTCCGCGCCGCCTACGGCGAGAGCGGCCAGCTCCCGGGCGGCGCCGACGCGATCCTGCTCCTCTACGGGGCCGAGGTCGGCGGCGACGGCGCCGGCGCCACGCCGGTCAACATCGGCAACCCGGCCATCGAGCCGGAGCGCGTCGCGGAGTTCGAGGTCGGTGCCGACCTCGAGATCTATGACCGCGTGGCCCTCGAGTTCACGTACTACAACCAGAACGCCTCGAACTCGATCTTCCGCGAGCTCATCGCGCCGTCGACGGGCCTCATCGGCACGCGGCCGATCAACATCGGCGAGATCGACGGGCAGGGCATCGAGTTCCAGATCTCGGGCACGGCCGTCCGGACCCGGAACTTCGGCCTCGAGCTCGGCGCCATCGCCAACTACTCGACCAACGAGGTCAAGTCGATCGGTGAGTCGCAGCCGTCGTTCGACGGGTTCGACGCCAACGTCATCCGCGCCGGCGTCTGCCTCGACGACCCGAACACGCCGGCCCCGCTGTGCGAGGGCACGGTCACGAGCGGCCTCCCGCGCTCGGCGTTCTACATGACGCCCGTCAACGGCGCCATCTTCGGGGACGACGGCTCCTACGCCGGCGTCGACGCCGGCATCACGGACGCCAACCGGGCCGAGTACCAGGCCCGGATCGACTCCGGCGAGTGCGTCGACCTCCCGGGCACCAGCGACGACCGGTGCTTCATGGGCATCCCGTACCCCGAGTGGAACGGGTCGTTCACGGCCAACATCACGCTGTTCCAGGACTTCACGTTCTACGCCCTCGCCGACTGGGCCACGGGCCTGAGCGTGTTCAACAACACGGCGCTCTTCCAGTCGCTCTTCGGCAACAACTTCGAGCGGAACCGGCTCCGGGACCAGCTCGGGTTCGGGTCGACGGACGAGATCCCCGACCTCACGCCCGGCACGGCCGAGTACACCGAGGCCGCCGAGGCGTACGCCCGGACCTCGGGCAGCTTCGACGCGAACTACCTCGAGGAGGCCGACTTCCTCAAGCTCCGCGAGATCTCGGTCCGGTACAACCTCGGCCGGTTCATCGGCCAGGTCCCGGCGCTGGAGCGCGTCCGGACGGCGAGCATCGCCTTCGCCGCGCGCAATCTCTTCACCACCTCGAAGTACTCGGGCCTCGACCCGGAGGTCAACTTCGCCGGCGCTCTCAGCGCCTCGCGTGGCGCGGACTTCCTGACGCTGCAGAACCCGCGTCAGTTCTTCCTCACCCTCCAGCTCGGCCTCTAAAGCGACTGGCGACCCGGGGGCCGCACGGGCGGCCCCCGACCGCCACCCCACCATCCCTATGACTTTCCGATCCACCCTCACGCCCGCGGCCGTCGCGCTCGGCCTCGCCTTCGGGCTGGGCGCCTGCGACGCCGCCGACAACTTTACGGGCGACGTCGACGGCTTCATCGACCGCGTCGACACCGACTCGCTCGACCAGCAGCGCGCCGTCGGCTTCCTCGCCATCGGCGTCGAGGAGGCGTTCAACGACGCCTACGACGCCTCGGCGGTCCTCGCGGACCTCCTCTCGGACGCGTTCCTCTTCGACCAGGACGTCAACGGGGCCACGTTCCCGACGTTCGACGAGGTCGACGACGCGGACATCCTGACGTCCAACAACTCGGTCGACGGCGTGTACAACGCCATCAACCAGACGCGGTACCTCGCCGACGACCTGCTCCGTCGTGCCGAGACGACCATCGAGTTCACGGCCGACGCGGACGGCGACGAGGCCCGGCGCCTCGCCAACTACACCGGCAACCTCTTCGGCGGCATCGCGCGGTACTTCCTGGCGAGCTACTTCGCGCTCGACCCCAACGCGAACGCGGGCGCGCCGATCTCGTCCGACCCGGAGAACCTGAGCCCGCTCATCCCGGCGGCTCAGCTCTACCAGCAGTCGATCGACCGGTACACGGCCGCCAAGGCCTTCACCGCGAATGACTACCAGACCCGGTTGCTCAACACGCTCATCGCGCGGAACTACCTCTACCTGGGCAACCTCGCCCAGGCCGAGTCCTTCGCCGCGCAGGGCCTGGTGGCCGGCGACGCGCCCTTCACGGGCGACTACAACGCGTCGTCGACCAACAACTGGTACTCCCAGGGCGGCATCGGCCGCACCCAGGTGGTCGCCGCCGACCGCTTCCAGGCGTACGAGGACGAGGGCGACACCCGCGTCGCCGTCGAGCCGGCTCCGCCGGTCGCCGGCGCGACGCGGTTCTTCGTCCGCCAGGCCGTCATCACGGACCCCGGCCAGTCGCTGACGTTCGCGTCGTGGCAGGAGAACGCGCTGATCCGCGCTGAGGCGGCCGGCGCCGGCTCGTCGGCCGGGCTCGGCTTCATCAACGCCGTCCGCACCGACGCGGGCCTGGACGCGCTCGCCAGCGCCAACCAGTCGACGCTCATCGAGGAGCGCGACCGGACCCTGTTCCTCCAGGGCCAGCGGCTCATGGACATGCGCCGGTTCGGCCTGCCGTTCGTCAACGCGGACGGTGCGGTGCCCGGCCCGTGGCGCTACCTGCCGATCCCGCAGAACGAGCGCAACGCGAACCCGAACTTCTAGGCTCGCACGCGTGACCCCCGAGGGGGCCCGGTGGCACTGCGCCGCCGGGCCCCTTTTTTGTGCCGATCCGGGAGGTGGGACGCCGCATCCCCTCGCGGACCCGGCCCGTACGCCCTATGCTGTAGCCGACCACCTGGGGATGCCATGCCGACGCCCACCGCCCTGCACTTGCTCGCCGCTCTGCTGGCGGCGTCGCCCCTGGTCGGGTTGGCGCCCGACGCCCGCGCCCAGCACCACGTCGTCGTGCTCGTCCGCGACGCCGAGACCCGGGCGCCGCTGCCCGGCGCCAGCGTGGTCGCCGGCGACGCCGGGGCGGCGACCGACGCCAACGGCCGCGTCCGCTTCGTCGTCGACGCCGACTCGGTCGCCATCGGGGCCGCGTATCTGGGCTACGCCCCGGTCGACACGACGGTCGCCGTGACGCCGGGCGCCAACACGTACGTCGTGCTCGGGCTGGCTCCGGGCGGCGTCCGCGCGCTCGGCGACGTCGTGGTGACGGCCGAGACGCTGAACCGGCGGCGCCTGGAGCGGATCGGGTTTTTCGACCGGAAGGACAGCCACACCGGCGCGTTCCTGACCCGGGCCGACCTCGACGCCCGCAACGTCTCACAGTTCTCGGACATCTTCCGGGGCATGAACGGCGTCCGGATCGACCGGGGCCGCGGGCTCTCGCGGCTCGTCTCGACCCGCCGCCGCGACTGCCCGATGACCGTCTTCATCGACGGCACGGAGGCGGCCTACTTGTCCGACAACGTGGACTCGCTCCCGTTCGGCGACGTCGCGGCGGTCGAGGTCTATCGGGGGCCGTCGGAGGTGCCCATGGCGTACGCGCACACGCGGTTCCGCAACACGTGCGGGGCCGTGCTGATCTGGACCCAGATCGAGATCGACGGCTAGCGCGAGGGCCCTGGAAGCGACGGGGACGGGCACGCCGGCGTGACCTCGTCGGGCGGAGGGGCGGCTCGGCCCTGGAACGCGAGGTGGACCCCTCGGCGTTCGACCCTCCCACCACTCCGTTCTCCCATGTCCCTTCGCACGCTCCCCGCCGCGCTCGCGGCGGTCGCCCTCCTCGCGCTCACCGTCGCCGGCTGCGCCACGCTCGGCGGCGCCAACTACTACTCCGTCGACGAGGAGTGGCAGGCGGGCCAGCAGCTCGAGGCCGAGCTCGCCCGCAAGCTCCCGCTCACGAACGACCGCACCGTTACGGCCTACGTCAACCGGCTCGGGCAGGCGATGGCGCGGCAGACGCAGCTCGGCAACCGCCCCTGGCGGTTCTACGTCGTCCGCGACGACGCCATCAACGCCTTCAACGTGCCCGGCGGGCTGGTCTACATCAACACCGGGCTGATCGAGCGGGTCGGCAGCGCGTCCGAGCTGGCGGGCGCGATCGCGCACGAGGTGGCGCACGGCGCGGCGCGGCACGGCACGCAGCGGCTCTCGGCGGCTCAGGAGGCGAACGTGCTGGCGGGCGCGATCGGCGTCGGCGGCGGGGTCGAGGGCATCGCGGCCCAGATCGCCGCCCAGGGCGCCTTCGCGTCGTTCTCGCGGCGCGACGAGCGCGAGGCCGACCGCCTGGGCGTCCAGATCATGGCGAATGTGGGCTACGACCCCGACGGGCTCGGCGACCTGCTGGAGCGGCTCGCGGCCCAGGAGCGCGGCGGCGGCGTGGCCTTTTTCCGCACCCACCCGCTCTCGTCCGACCGGATGCGCGAGGTGCGGCAGCTGGCGCGGCAGTACGACGGCCGCCGGCTGGCGAGCGACGACCGCGAGTTCGCGGCCGTGCGCCGGCGCGCGGCGCAATTGTAGGGAAATGGGCAATGAGAAGGGGGGAGGGGCCGGCGGGCGCGGATAGGTTGCCGCCTGCCTGCCCCGTTCCCCGTGCCTGACCTCGACGCCTACGCCTTCGACCTGCCCGACGCGCTCATCGCGCAGCGCCCGGCCGCGCGCCGCGACGGCTCGCGGATGCTGGTGCTCCACCGAGCGACCGGCGCCGTCGAGGACCGGCGGTTCACGGACCTCCCCGAGTACCTGAGCCCGGGCGACGCGCTCGTGTTCAACGACACGCGCGTCGTCCCGGCCCGGCTCGTGGGCACGCGGCCGAGCGGGGGGAAGGCCGAGCTCTTTCTGATCGACCGCCGCGACGACGGGACGTGGAGCGCGCTCGCGCGGCCCGGCCGCAAGCTCAAGGCCGGCGCGGCCGTGCTCCTGGGCGACGGGCTGGCGGCGGCCGTCGAGGGCGTGCTGGACAACGGGCGCCGCGTCGTGCGGCTGACGCAGAATGGCGAGCGGCTGGCGGCGGAGGCCGAACAGGCCGCGCTCGACGCCGTCGGCCGGATGCCCCTGCCGCCCTACGTCGACCGCGAGGCCGACGCGTCGGACAAGGAGCGCTACCAAACGGTGTTCGCCCGGGCGCGCGGCGCCGTCGCCGCCCCGACCGCCGGGCTCCACTTTACGCCCGCCACCCTCGGCGCCCTCCGTCAGCGCGGCGTGACGACGGCCGAGGTGACACTCCATGTCGGCTACGGCACCTTCGAGCCCGTCCGCGCCGACGACCTCTCGGAGCACCGCGTCGCCGCCGAGACCATCGACGTGCCGGCCGCGACGGCCGAGGCCCTCAACGCCGCGAGAGCGGGGGGCGGCCGGATCGTCGCCGTCGGAACCACGTCGACGCGCGCGCTGGAGACGGCGGCCGACGAAGCCGGCCGGTTCGCGCCGGTCGCCGGCCCCACCGGCCTCACCATCACGCCCGGCTACCGCTTCCGCGCCGTCGACGCGCTGCTGACCAACTTCCACCTCCCGCAGTCGTCGCTCCTCGTGCTCACGGCGACCTTCGGTGGGCTCGACGCCGTGATGGGCGCGTACCGCCACGCCGTCCGCGAGGGCTACCGGTTCTACTCCTACGGCGACTGCATGCTGATCGTGGAATAGGCCCGGGTGTGGACTCAGGCGCGTGGCAGCGTCGTAACGCCGCCGAGTCTCTCCTACACGTTCTGGGGGAGTCGGCCGACCGCAAGCCCGCCCGGACACGCTCCGGCCCCTTCGGGCCCGCCTCCCTCGAGGGAGGAGGGGACATCTGAACAGCCTCTCAGGCTGACACCACGGGGCGACCCGGGCGCGAGCCCCGCGCATTGACCGCCCAGCGTGCAGGCGGGCCAATCGTCGTTTCCAGTTCAGAATTGAACCTCCGAGGTTGAATCGAGACCCTCCGAGGGTCGGTCGAGGCCCTCCGAGGGCTGTTCGAGAACCTCCGAGGGTCAATGGTGCACCTCCGAGGCTCAACGGAGACCCTCTGGCGTCCAATCGAGACCCTTCGAAGATCGGAGTCGCAGGTCGGAGGCTCCGAGAGAGCGAAACCGGCCTTGGCAGGCCCGACGGTGCACCGGGGCGTCACGTTGGAACGCCGTCGCAAGCGATTAGCCCGGTCGTGTGTCGGGGGAGCGTGCCAAAGCGTCGGGGCAGAGCGGGCAGGGTGAGAAGGGCGTTCGGATTGCCCTTGGGGAGGCCGACACGCGGGCGCTCTAGAGTCCGCGGCCCACCCGCCGATACACGGGGTCTCCCCCCGACCACATGTCCGACCGCCCGACCCCGCTCCGCCGCGTCCCGTCCGGCCCGCCCCTTGGCGGCGCCTACGCCTCGGCCGAGGACGCCGTGTTCGAAGACCTCGGAGGGCCCGGCGACGGCCGCGCCGGCTCCACCCCGCCGACGTGGGGGACGCTGGCGGCCGAGCCCGCGCCCGAGCCGCCCGCGCTCGAAGCGCCCGCCTCGGAGCCCGGGCCGTCGGCGCCGGCGGTCCAGCTGGGCGACCCGTTCGGCGACGGCGCCGCCGCCCCGGCCGAGCTGGGCTACGACCCCGCCGACGGGTTCCAGATCGGGTTCGACGACGACCCCGCCCCGACGACCGCGCTGGCGCCGATCGTGCCCCAGGTGCCCGTGGCACGGCCCGCCGGCCCGCCCGCGATCCCGCCGGCCGCGCCGCCCGTCGCCGCGCCGCCGCGCGCCGAGGCGCGGCGCTCGTTCCGCAGCACGCTGCGGATGCTCCGCCGTCACCTGTGGCTCATCGTCGGGCTGACCGTTCTCGGGCTCGCGCTTGGCGCGGCGTACGCGACGTTCCGGACGCCCGTCTTCGAGGCGCACAGCATCCTTCTCATCATCCCGAACGACAACGAGGCCGGCGCGGGTGGGGTCGCCCAGGCCCCGGGCGTCGACGTGTCGAAGGTGGTCAACCAGGGCCTCGTGCTCCAGCAAGCGCCGCAGATCGCGCAGAGCGCGGCGGCCTCGATCCTGGCCCGCCCCGACGCCGACGCCTTCTCGACGGTCCAGAAAGCGACCGAGCGCTACGACGGCGCCCTCACGCCCGAGGGCTACGGCGAGTACCTCCAGGACAAGGCCGTGACGGTCGGCCCGGCCGCCGAGGACGCCGACGCCATCAAGGTCTCGGCCACGGCCGCGCTCCCCGAGGAGGCCGCCCTCATCGCCCGCCTCTACACCGACGCCTACGTCGACCTCACGCGGACGTCGTCGCAGGAGCGCTCGACCCGGACCCGCGAGGTGCTCGACGAGCAGATCGCCCGGCGCGAGGGCGAGCTGTCCGAGATCGAGAGCCAGCTCGAACGGTTCATGACCTCGGAGAACGCCGCCGGGCTCGACGACCAGACGCGCGTGACGGTCTCGCAGATCGGCCAGCTCCAGGGCCAGCTCGACTTGGCGCGGGTCGAGGCCCAGACGCACCGCGCCCGCCTGGCCCAGCTCCGCAGCGACCTCGCCTCCGTGCCGGAGCGCCTGGAGCGGAGCGCCCAGGCCCCCTCGGTCGTCGAGACGACCGACCTCGACACCCAGATCGCCGCCGACGAGCGGCTCCTCGAGCAGATCTACCGCCAGAACCCCCAGCTCCGCGGCGACCCGACGGGCCACCCGGATGTCGCCGAGATCGACCGCCGCCTGCGCGGGCTGCGCGCCGACCGCCAGCGCCGGATCGCCTCGGCGACCGACGCCGCCGTCGGCGCCGGCGGGCTCGACATGGGGAGCACGGCCTCGAACGGCCGGGCCTACCTCGCCGAACTCCAGCGCCAGATCTCGACCGTCGAGGCCGAGCTGGCGGGCGCCGACGCCCGGGCGCGCACGTTGTCGGGCCGGCTCGCCGAGGCGCGCGGCCAGCTCCGCGCCGTCCCCGGCCAGCAGGTCGAGCTCGGCCAGCTGGAGCGCCAGCGCACGCAGGCCGCCACCACGTTGGCCCAGCTCCGCGCCGAGTACGACCGGGCCTCGCTCGCCGAGACGACCGAGCTCGGCTTCGCCCAGGTGCTCCGCGACGTGCAGGTGCCCCGCAAGCCGAGCGGCCTCAAGGCCCCGGCCGCGACCGCGCTCGGCGGCATTGCGGGCCTCCTGCTCGGCTTGGGGCTCGCCTTCATCCGCTTCCAGACCGACTCGACGGCGCGCACGCCCGACGACCTCCGCGAGCACGGCTTCGCCGTGATCGGCACCATCCCCGACCTGACCGACGCCCTGCGGGGCGGCCGCCACGAGATCGAGGGGGCGCTCGTCCACCCCGGCCTCGTCACGCTCTCGCGGCCCTTCTCGCCGGACGCCGAGGCGTTCCGGCACCTCCACGCCGGCCTGTACGCCGGGGGCGGCGCCCACCCCCAGGTCGTGCTCGTCGGCGCGCCCGAGGCGCACGCCGGCACCAGCTTGGTGGCCGCCAACCTGGCCGCCGCCGCCGCGCAAGCGGGCCGCCGGACGCTCCTGGTCGACGCCGACCTCCGGCGGCCGGCCGTCGGCGCGCTCTTCGGGCTCGGCGAGCAGGCCCCGCTCGGCGAGGGCCCGGCCGACTCGAACCTCGTCTACTGGAGCACGGCCGTGCCCGGCCTGCTGGCGATGACGCCGCGCGAGACGGCCGCCTCGCCCGACGAGATGTGGGCGCCCCACCAGGTCGGCGCGCTCCTGCAGAACCTGCGCTCGGCGTTCGACATCGTGATCGTCGACACGCCCTCCGCGCTGGCCTCGGCCGACGCGACGCTGCTCGCACCGCATGCCGACGCGGCGCTGCTCGTGGCCGAGTCCGGCCGCACCGACATCGAGGCGCTCGAGCAGGTGGCGACCGAGCTGGCCTCGGTCGGGCTCACGCGCGTCGGCACCGTCCTCAACCGCTTCGACCCCGCGGGCGCCATCGGCTTCCGCGCGACCGCCGGCGTCCGCCACGCCGCCCGCGACTAACCCCCCCCCCGACGTTGTCCCCCCGACCCATGCGTTTCCTCGTCCTCGCCGCGCTCGCGGCCCTCGCGTTCCCCGCCCTCGCCCAGCCGGTTGACCCCGACCCCGCGCCCGTCACCCGGATCGGGCGGAGCGAGCAGACCGTCAGCAACGCGCCTGGCTACTACCGGCACCACCTGCCCGGCGAGGCCACCATCCAGGTCCAGGTCGAGGGCGCCGTCCTGAACCCGGGCCTCTACGAGATCGCCGACGAGACCGGCCTGCGCGAGCTGCTCGCGCTCTCGGGCGGCCCCCAGGTCAGCACGCGCGACCGCGACAGCGAGCGCCGCGTCGAGATCCGGCTGATGCGGCCGGGCACCGGCATGATCTACGGCGCCCTGCTGGCCGACGCCGTCACGAACCCGCAACTGATCCCGGCGCTCCGGCACGATGACGCCATGCTCGTCGAGGTCATCGACAAGCGGCGGTTCGGCTGGCGCGACGCGCTGTCCGTCGTCGGCGGCATCAGCGCGGCCGTGCTGATCTACGACCGCGTCGGCCGCTAGCTGATCCCGGGCCCGACCCCCCGCGGCGCCCGACCCATGCCCGACCTCGCCTCCCGACTCCGCGCGTTCGGCGGGTCCTGGCTCCGCCAGGGCACGTGGACGGTCATGGACCAGGCCCTCTTCGCGGGGGCCAACTTTTTGGTCAACGTGCTGCTGGCGCGGTGGCTGACGCCCGAGGCGTACGGCGCGTTCACGGTCGCCTTCGTGGTGTTCCTGTTGGCGGGGACCGTCCACGGCGGGCTGCTCATCGAGCCGATGCTGGTCTTCGGACCGGGCAAGTTCGAGGGCAAGACGGGGCCGTACCTCCGCGTGCTGCTGCGCGCGCACGCCGGGTTCTCTGCCGTCGCGGGCGCCCTCCTTGCCGTCGTCGGCGGCGTCGCGTGGGCGCTGGGGAGTCCGGAGCTGGCCGCCGTATTCCTGGCGCTGGCGATCTCCCAGCCCGCGATTCTGGCGCTGTGGCTGTTGCGCCGCGCGTGCTTCGTGGTCTCGAAGCCGTCGTGGGCGGCCGGCGCCGGCGCGCTCTACATGGCGCTGCTGGCGGGCGGCGCCGTGGCCCTCTACCGCGTCGACGCGCTGACGGGCCCGCTCGCGCTCGTGCTGATGGCCGTCGCGTCGCTGGCGGCCTGCGCCGTGCTAGCCGGGCGGCTCGGCGTGTTCAGGCGCGAGCAGGTGCCCGGGCTGGCCGCCGACGCCCGCGCCGCCCACATCGAGTACGGCCGGTGGTCGGCCTCGACGGGCGTGCTGGAGTGGGTGCAGCTCGCCGTCCCGTTCCTGGCGCTGCCGCTGTTCGTGGGGCTCGAGGGGAGCGGCACGTTGCGCGCCCTGTTCAACCTGGCGATGCCCGCGCTCCAGGGCTTCGGCGCCCTCGCGACGCTGTGCCTGCCCCTCTTCGTCCGCGCCCGCGCCGCCGGTACCTTCGACCGCACCTTCCGCCAGATCGGCGGCGCGTTCTTGGGATTGGGCGCGCTGTACGGCGTCCTGGTGCTCGCGTTCGGCGAGGTCGCCGTGGCGTGGCTCTACGACGGCAAGTACGCCGCGACGCCCGGCGCGCTCGCGTTCCTAGCGCTGATCCCGTTCGTCGTCGCCGGCTCCAACATGCTCACGACGGCCGTCCGCAGCGCCGAACTGCCGTCGGCCGTGTTCCGCGCCCGGACGTGGGCGGTCGGCGTCACCGGGACCGTCGTGCTGGCGCTGACCGCCGCGTTCGGCGTCGTCGGGGCGCTGGCGGGCGAGGTGGTCGTGTTGCTCACCGAGGTGGCCGCGCTGTGGGGGCCGGCGCGGCGCGCGCGCCCGTCGGGCGATGCGGCCCCGCCCGACCCCGCCCGGCTCCGCGTCTTGCTCTCCGCCTTCGCCTGCGACCCGACCGAGGGCTCCGAGGGCGGCGTCGGGTGGAACACGGCGCGGGAGCTGGCGCGGCACCACGACGTGACGGTGCTCACGTACGCGGGCGCTCGCCAGCCGATCGAGGCCGAACTCGCCGAGCGTCCCGTCCCCGGGCTCTCGGTTGCGTACGCCGCGCTCCCGTTCGAGCCGGCGAAGTACCGGGTCGAGGGCCGCCCCATGGGGCCGCGCTGGGAGCAGCTCCACTACCTCCTGTGGCAGGTGTGGGCGGGCCGCACCGCGCGCCGGCTCCACCGCGAGCGGCCGTTCGACCTCGCGCACCACATCACCTTCGCCCGGTACTGGGCCCCGAGCGCCGTCGCCGGGCTGGGCGTCCCCTTCGTGTGGGGCCCGGTCGGTGGGGGAGAAGACGCCCCACCCGCGTTTGTCGACGCCCTCGACACCGCCGGCCAGCACTACGAGCGCCGTCGCGCCCAGGCCCGTGACTTCGTGGAGCGGCTCCCGTCGGTCCGCCGCCTGGCGCGGCGCGGCGCGCTCGCGTTCGCCACGACGGAAGAGACGGCCGCTCGGATGCGCGCGCTCGGCGCCCGGCACGTCGAGGTGCGGAGCGCCATCGGGCTCGACGCGGCCGACGTGGCGCGGCTGGCGGCGCTCCCCCCCGCGACCGGCCCGGTCCGCTTTCTCTGCGTCGGCCGCCAGCTGGCGTGGAAGGGGTACCGCTTCGCGATCGAGGCCTTCGCGCTCGCCGCCCTCCCCGGCGCCGAGCTGTGGCTCGTCGGCGACGGCCCCGAGCACGACGCGCTGACGGCGCTCGCGGATGAGCTCGGCGTCGCCGACACCGTCCGCCTCTTCGGCCGCCTCGACCGTCCCGAGGTCCTCGACGTCCTCGCGCAGGCCCACGTGCTCGTGCAGCCCAGCCTGCACGACTCCGGCGGCGCCGTCTGCCTCGAAGCCCTCGGCGCCGGGCGCCCCGTCGTTGGGTTCGCACTCGGCGGTACGGTCGTCCACGTGCCCGCCGATGCGGGCCTGCTCGTCCCCGCCGAGGCGCCCGGCCCGGCCGTCGCCGCGCTCGCCCACGCGATGCGCGAGCTGGCCGCCGACCCCGTCCGCCGCGCTCGGATGGGGGCCGCCGGACGGCACCTCGTGGCCGATCAGTTCGGGTGGGCCGACCGCGTCGCCGACCTCGCCGACCGCTACTGGGACCTGGTCGACCGCCCGCGCCCCGTCGCCGCCGCCGAGCCCGAGATGGCATGGACCTGACCTACACGCCCCGCTCCTACGTCCGCCCGCGCCGCACGGCCGTGGCCCGCTACGTCGCCATCCTGGGCGGGTGTCTCGTGGGGTACGCCCTGCTCGGCCGCCCGTTCGCCTACATCGGCGTGCCGCCGCTGTTCATCGGCGAGATGCTGCTGCTGGCCGGGCTGGCGATCGCGGCGTCGTCGGGCGGGCTGGGCGCCGCGCTCCGCGCGTGGCCGATCCGGTTGTGGCTCGTGCTGGCGGTCTGGGCGGTGATCCGGACCGTGCCCTACCTCGGCGTCTACGGGCTCGACGCCGCCCGCGATCTCATGTTGGTGGGCTACGGGGCGTACGCCGTCATCGTGGCCGCCGTCCTGCTCGCCGACCCCGAGGGGCTCCGCACGCTCGCCGAGCGCTACCACCGGTTCGCGATCGCGTTTCTCGCCGTCATCTGGCTCATCTACGCCGTCGCCAAGACCGTCGGCGACGCCGAGCCGTCGCTGCCGTGGGCCCCGGGCGTCGGGATCTTCAGCGCCAAGGGCGGCGACCTGATGGTCCACGTGACCGGCATCGTGGCGTACCTGATGATGAGCGGTCTGCGGCGGTCGCCGGCGGCGCTCGCGATGGCCGCGTTCACGGCCGGGATCGTGATGGTCAGCAACCGGGGCGGGATGGTGGCCTTCGCGCTAGGGATCGGGCTGGTGTGGCTGATGCGGCCGAGCGGCACGCGCGCCGGCCGGCTGATCTACGCGTTCGCCGCGCTCTTGGTGGTCGGCGTGCTCGTCGGCCCGTTCGTCGACCTCCGCGTGCAGGGCACGTCGCGGACGCTGTCCGTCGAGCAGATCGTCGAGAACGCCACGAGCATCTTCGGTTCCGGCTCGGCCTCGCTCGACGGCACCAAGCGCTGGCGCCTGGAGTGGTGGGGCGACATCGTCGACTACACGCTCTTCGGCGACTACCTGCTGACCGGCAAGGGCTTCGGCGTCAACCTCGCCGTCGCCGACGGCTACTCGGTCTCCGAGGAGGAGAGCCTGCGGAGCCCGCACAACGGCCACATGACGGTCCTCGCGCGGGCCGGCGTCCCCGGCGTGATCCTGTGGCTGCTGGTCCACCTGGTGTGGTTCGGCGCCGTGCTCCGCGCCTGGCTGGCCGCGCGGGCCCGCGACGAGCGCCGCTGGATGGCGCTCTACGCCTGGATCGCCGGCTTCTGGGTGGCCGCGATGGTCAACGCCTCGTTCGACGTGTTCCTCGAGGGCCCGATGGGCGGGATCTGGGTGTGGTCCGTGATCGGCGTCGGCATCGCCGCCGTCCGCCTGCGCACGACGCACCCCCAACTGCTCGACCCCATCGACCTCCCGTTCCCCCCGACCCATGGCCCTGACCGCGCCCCCGCCCCGACCTACGGCTGGTAGCGGCCGCCCCGCCCGAGCGGCGCCTCCGACCGACGCGCCGCCGACCGTCCTGCTCGTGCACAACGTGTACCAGCAGCCGGGCGGCGAGGACGGCGTGTTCGAGCGCGAGGGCGCCTTGCTCGACGCGCACGGCCACCGCGTCCTCCGCTACGTGCTCCACAACGACGCCGTGGAAGGGATGAGCCGCGCCGCGCTCGCGGCCCGGACGTTGTGGAGCCGGACCGCACACGACGAGGTCCGGCGGATCGTCGAGGCCGAGGGCGTCGATGTGGTCCACGTCCACAACACGCTGCCGCTGGCATCGCCGTCGGTCTTCTGGGGGGCGCACGCCGGAGGCGCGGCGACCGTCCACACGTTGCACAACTACCGGATGGTGTGCCCCGGCAACCTGCTGCTCCGGGACGGCCGGATCTGCCACGACTGCGTGGGCAAGACGTTCGCCGCGCCCGCCGTCCGCCACGCCTGCTACCGCGACGACCGCGCCGCCACGGCCGCCGTCGCGGCCACGACCGCGCTCCACCGCGCGCTCGGCACCTGGGCGACGGCGGTCGACCGCTACATCGCGCTGAGCGCGTTCGCGCGCGACCTGTTCGTCGAGGGCGGCCTGCCCGCCGACCGCGTGGCCGTCAAGCACAACGCGCCGCCGACGGACCCCGTCCCGGGCCCGGGCGGCGACTACGCCCTGTTCGCGGGGCGGCTCGCGCGGGGCAAGGGGATCGAGGTGCTGCTGGAGGCGTGGGCGCTCGACCCCTCGCTCCCGTCGTTGCAGGTCGCTGGCAGCGGTCCCCTCGCGCCGCTCGTCGAAGCGGCCGCCGCGGGCGACCCGCGCATCAACGCGCTGGGCTGGCAGACGGCCGACGACATGGCCGCGCTGATGGGCGGGGCCGCCATGCTCGTGACGCCGTCGACGTGGTACGAGGGCTGGCCGCTCGTCGCCGTCGAGGCGATGGGGCAGGGCACGCCCGTCGTGGCGACCGACCACGGCGCGTTCCCCGAGATGGTCTCCGACGGCGACACCGGCCGGCTCGTCCCCCGCGGCGACGCGCCCGCGCTTGCCGCCGCGATTGCCGAGATGATGGCCGACCCGGAGGCGTTGCGCGCGATGCGCTGCCGCACGATCCGCCGCTTCGAGGGCCGCTTCTCGCGCGCCGTCAACTACACGGAGCTGCGCCAGATCTACGCCGACGCCATCGCCCAGCGCGCCGCGGCATGAGCACGGACGCCCCCCGCGTCGCGCTCGCGGTCCCCGTCTACAACGGGGAGGCGTTCCTGCCGGCCCTGCTCGACGCGCTCCGCGCCCAGACCGAGGCGCGCTGGACGGCGGTGATCACCGACAACGCCTCGACCGACGGGACGGCGGAGATCGCTCGGGCCGCCAGTGCCACCGACCCGCGCTTTCGCTACGCCCGCAACGAGACGAACCTGGGCGCCAACGGCAACTTCAACCGCTCGATGGCGCATGCGCTCGCGACCGGCGCCCCGTTCGTCAAGTGGGCCGCGTGTGACGACCGGCTGCGGCCTGGCTTTCTCGCGGCCTGCCTCGGCGCCCTCGACGCCCGCCCCGAGGCGGCGGGCGCCCACACCGGCGTCGTGCTAGTCGACGAGGCCGACCGGCCGTACCCGTTCGACGCCGAGCGCGGCGGCTTCCTCGACGGCGACGACGTGTTCCGATGGACCCCCGACGACTGGGCCGCCTTGGGCTCGCAGGATCCCGGCGAACGCCTGTTCCGGTTCCTGCATGACAAAACGGGCCAGTCGCTGATCTACGGCGTCTTCCGGCGCCATGCCGTCGCCCACGCCGAGCCGTTCGCGATGCCGGGCGTTGAGGACGCCGTGTGCGCAGAGCTGGTGCTGGCGGGCCCGCTCGCATTCGTCGACCGGCCCCTCTTCGAGCAGCGGCTCCACCCGGGAAGCGCCCGCCGCATGTCGCGGCGCGACTACATCGAGTACGAGACGGGCGTCCGCCCGACGGGCCTGCTGCTGCCCTCCGGCGGCCGCGCCGTCGCCTTCGCCCGGGGCATCGCGCGGGCCCGGCTGTCGCTGGCGGACCGTGCGCGCGCGGCGGTGGGGTTGGCGCGGTTCGCGGTCGGGCTGGGCCGCCTCAAAAATCTCGTCGTCCCCGGGCCGGACAACTACTTCGGCCTGGGCGCGGAGCGGGCGTAGGGCACTGGGCGTTTGCCCCCGCCTCAGGTGGGTCGTTCCACTTTGTCGCGGACGGCCCGGCCCACGTCGCGGACCCACTTGGCGGGCGTTCGCCGGGGCACGCCCAGCGTCTGCCCGAGACGCCGGCGCCAGGGCTCATCGGTCGGCATCGTCCAGAACCATGAGGCGTCGTCGCGGATGGCGCGGAACAGGCGGCGCAAGCCCAGGCGCTTCTCGTTGGGCAGGTGCCAGATCATCAGCTTCTCGTGCCCCGGCTCGACGGTCGAGAGCCCGAACCACGTGAACATGCGATCGATGAACGGGTCGGCCGTGCCGACGGGGTACCCGAGCCGGTGGTAGACGTAGCTCAGCAGGTGCGCCTCCTCGTTGAACTTGGGCAGGCCGGCTTGGTGCCGGCGCAGCATCTCGGGCCACACCGCGCGCGCCTCGGCGACGACCGCCGCCAGCGCCGTGCCCGTCCCGGCCACGATCTCGCCGCCGACGTAGGCGGGAATCGGATCCGCGCCGTCGCCGGAGCTTCCCCCGAGGGCCTGGTAGATCTGGCCCATCTCGCGCGGCGTCAGGCCGTTCTGCTCCTCGTCGGGTCCGATCCGGGCGTCGAAGGTGAGCGCCCCGTGCTCGCGTGCGGCGTCCGCCAGCGGGCCGACGGGCTTGGTGAACACGCAGTCGGAGTCGAGCAGAATCCCCACGTCGTCCGGGCCGAGGGTCTCGGCGAGGTGGGCCGTCACGTCGAGCACGTAGAACTGGTTGGCCCACGCGCCGAAGTAGCCGGCCGGCGGGCGCATCGCGTAAGGGAGCACGATGGTCTCGACGCCGAGGCGGGCCAGAAAGGCGCCCGTGTCGAAGCCTTCGACGTCCGGGATCGCGTCGACGTTCGTGTAGAGCCGGTGCTGGGCGTCGGGGTTGACGCGCGCGCTGGCGGCGAAAAAGTCGACCACGCAGCGCCAGTAGACGGCCTGGAACCAGGTCGACGACGAGCGGCCGCCGACCTGGGGGTAGACGCTCTCCTCGCCTTCTTGCTCGGCGTAGAACCAGGTGGAGATGACGGTCGCGGACATGCGGAAAGGGGGAGAGGGCCCGGTCGGTATCGGCGGGCGCGGCGCCTTCTCTAGCCCCCCTTCAGCCCGCGACGCCGGAGCCCGCACGTTCCCATCCGCGCGCTCGGAGGCTCCGGGCGATGGGCTGGCGCTCGCTTTGCCGATCCCCCGTCCGTCCCCCCCCCCCGACCGACCGCCATGTCCTCCGTCTCCATCCTCGGCGTCCGCTTCGATGCGCACACCACCGACACCGCCGCCGACCAGATCGTCGACTGGGCGCAGGCCGGCGAGGGCCGGTCGGTCTGTTTCTCGAATGCCCACGGCGTGATCGAGGCGCAAGACGACCCGGCCGTCGAGCGGGCCCTGAACGGGGCCGACCTCAACGTGCCCGACGGCATGAGCATCGTCCGTGAGATGCGCACGCGTGGGCTCGATCAGCGGGACCGCGTCTACGGGCCCGACGCGACGCTCGCCGTCGCCGAGCGGTGCGCGGCCGAGGGCATCCCGGTCGCCTTTTACGGGTCGTCTCCGGCCGTGCTGGCGGCGCTCGCCGAGCGGATGCCCGAGACGGTGCCCGGCCTCGACATCGCCGCGGCGATCTCGCCGCCGTTCCGGCCGCTGAGCGACGAGGAGGACGAGGCGTTCGTCCAGCAGCTCCGCGCCTCGGGCGCGCGCGTCGTGTTTGTCGGCCTCGGGTGCCCGCGCCAGGAGCGGTGGTGCACCGAGCACGCCGCGCGTGTCGGCGCCGTCTGCCTCGGCGTCGGCGCGGCCTTCGACTTCCATGCCGGCCTGCTCCGCCAGGCGCCGCGCGTGCTCCAGCAGGCCGGTCTGGAATGGGCCTTCCGGCTGGCGATGGAGCCGCGCCGCCTGTGGAAGCGCTACAGCCGCGTCGTCCCTCGGTTTTTGATCGGGACCGCGAAGGAGCGTCGCCAGATGTCGACGGTGACGCCCTCGGCCGCCTAAAGGGAGGCCCCCTCGCGCCGGGCGTGCTCGGCGAGGAGGGGCGCCGCGAGCGGGACGGCGCGGGCGACGTAGTGCGCCAGCAGGCGCCGCTGGAGGTCGGGGTCGAGGTCGGCGTGCCGGCCCGTGCGCGCGAGCCGGTCGGCGCGGGCGTGCGCGAGCGCCATCGCGGCGGCCACCGACACGTTGTAGCTCTGCACGAACCCGTCCATCGGGAGCAGGATCGCCGCGTCGGCCGCCTCGACCATGGCGTCGCTGGCGCCCGCGTGCTCGTTGCCGACGACGAGCGCCGTCGGGGCCGAAAAATCCCACTCGGCGATGGGGCGCGCGTCGTCGCGCAGGGCCGTCACCGCCACCCGGCCGCCGAGCGCGTGGACGTGGTCGACGTAGGCCCGGGCGTCGTCCCAGGCCCGGACCTCGACCCACTTGTGGGCCCCCTGGCTGGCGCGGCGCACGGCGCGGCGGTCGTCGACCACGCCGGCGTCCTCGTCGTCGATCTGCTCCACGAGGGTCGCCGCCGTGCCCTCGAGCGCGACGACGTGCGCGGCCCCGAAGCCCAGCCCCTCGGCGCTGCGCAGCACGGCGTTGACATTGCCAGGGTCGATGAGCGCCTCCATCACCGGGACGACCCCAAACGCGCGCGCGGCGATGACGGCCTCCAGCCGCGCCCGGCGCTCGTCGGTGAGGTACCGGCCGAGCACGTCGAGCACGGTCTCGGCCGGGTATGTGGTGCCGCCGACGGGTACGGTGTCGGGGAGGTCGAAGAAGAGCGGGTCGAGGGCCATGCCGAAAGCTAGCCCGGCGGGGGAGGGGCGTAGTTTCCGGGCCCCCCTGCAGCTGCTCATGCCCCGGATCTTCGCCGTCGCCGCCCTCCTCGCCCTCGCCGCCTGCGGCGACGCCGCCGACGCGCCGGCGCCGAATGCGGACGGGACCGCGAACGCCGCGGCCGTCGCGGACGCCATGCTGGCGCAGTACCAGGCGAGCCTGGGCGGGGTCGACGACTTTGCGGTCGTGGCCGCGGGCGCCGAGGCGCGCTACGTCGCGGCCGAGGACGACTCGACCGGGCTCGACCGCTTCGGCTCGCCCCAGATCTCGGCCGTCGGCGACGGGGAGGTGCCGATGGCGGCGCAGCTGCTGCTCGTCCAGGTCCCGAACGTGCCCCGGCTGGCGCAGGGCCTGCGCACGGCCGAGGTCCAGGGCCCCATCCGGCGCGACGGCCGCTCGGTCTACGTGTTCTCCACCGACGACCCTGGCGTGCTCGTCGGCGAGCCCGGGAACGCCCCGGCCGACTCGGCCTCCACGCGCGCCTTCCGCGTCTACGTCGCCGCCGACACCTACGACGTCTACGAGATCTACCAGAGCGTCACCGCCGACTCGCTCGACGTGACGAGCCGGATCATCTACTCCGACTTTCGCGACGTCGACGGCGTGCGGCTGCCGTTCTCCATCCGCCAGGTCGAAACCGGGCTCAACGCCGGCATCTCGAGCGACGAGAAGATGTTGATGGGCGGCCAGCTCGGGCTGGCGCTCCGGCAGGCCCAGGCCTCTCCGGCAGGCCCGGAGCGCGACGCCCGCATCGCGGAGCTCGAGGCTCAGCAGCGCCTAATCGGCGAGGGCATCATGGACTCCGAGCTGACCGTCGACGAGGTCCGGGTCGGAAGGGAGTAGGCGCAAGCGGCCGCCTGAAACCGTCCGCGACGCCTGCTGGCGGAGGGCCGCTGGTTTGGCGTCCAGGCCCTACTCGTCCGCCGGGACGCGCTGGCCAGTCGCGAGGGCCCGCACGATGGCGTCCTGCGCGCCCGCGATCCGGCCGCCGCTGGCGGTGTAGTTGTTGGCCATCAGCACGAACACATACGGCGTTCCGCCGGCGCCGTCGACGTAGCCGGCCAGGCAGCGGACCGCCAGCAGCGAGCCGGTCTTGGCCTTGACCGAGATCCCGCCGAGGCGGTTGCGCAGCGTCGACCCACTCGCGCCGCCCTCGGGGAGCGACTGCAGGAACGACCGCGACGCCGGGTGCCGCCGCATCGCGCGGAGCACGGACGCCAGCGCGGCCGGCGACACCATGTCCTTACGCGACAGGCCCGAGCCGTCGGCGATGTAGAGGTCGGAGCCGTCGACCCCGGTCGAGGTCACGAACGCCTGGACGCGGTCCTCGGCCGTGTCGGTGTCGCCCCCGCCGAGCGTCCGGAAGACCTGCTCGGCGTAGAGGTTGTCGCTCTCGCGGTTGATGCGGTCGACGATCTCGTCGAGCGTGGGGGAGACGTACGCCCGGAGCGGCTCGGCGTCGGCGGTGGCTGGCTTGCGGTCGGTGTCGTCGATGTCGACGCGCGTCGCGCGCGAGACGTCGATGCCCGCCTCTTCGAGCCGCAGCGCGAAGGCGTGGACGGCGAACAGCGTCGGGTTTGCGACGGGCACGCGGATCGTGCCCCGGTAGCCGGACGGGACGCCGCCGCGCAAGACGAACTCGTCGGTCCCCAACGTCCGCTCCACGTCGAGCCGCCCGCCGCCGGAGCGCGTGACGACGTCGCCGACGACGGTCGCGAAGCCGGGCGGGTTCGACTCGAACTGAGGGGCCTGCCCGGGCGAGGTGCCCGCGATCCGGATGCTGACGAGGTTGTCGCCCCAGACGAGCCCGCCGGCGGGCGGCGCGTAGTTCTCGGTCGCGATGTGCGTGACGTCCCAGCCCTCGCCGTAGCGCGCGTCCTCGAACACGTCGTCGTCGCCGACGATGCGGCCGGTGACGCGGCGCACACCCGCCTCCGCGAGCGCCGCCGCCCACTCGCGGAGGGGGTCGCCCATGCCCTCGCTGCCGAACGTCGGGTCGCCGGAGCCGACGATGACCAAGTCGCCCGTGAGCGTGCCGTCGGCGGACACGTCGCCGAGGTGGTAGAGCCGCGTCGTGTACCGGAAGTCGGGGCCGAGCCGGTCGAGCGCGGCGGCGGTCGTGAACAGCTTGAGGTTGCTGGCGGGGAGCAGGTTCTTGTCGCCGTTGCGGCTCAGCACGAGCCGCCCGTCGCGCGCGTCGCGGATCTCGATGCCCCAGATCGCCGACGGCAGGTCGGCGTCGTTGAGGATCTCGTCGACGATCGCGAGCGCCTGCGCCTCGGCGCCGTCGGCGTCGGCCTGTGACGGCCCGGCCCACAGCGCCGCGCCGACGACGGCGAGAATAGACAGGGCGGCGAGAACTCGAGACATCGGCGGCGGGGGAGGGGGGACGCGAGCAACGCCCGCAAGCTACCCGTGGTGCCTGAAGGACTGACGGGATTCGGGACCGGGGATTGGGGAGTAGGCGACCGCGCAGAGACCGTCTGCAGACCATGACCACAGTCTCCCAAACCAGATCCCAGGCCATCGGAGGCTCGGCTCGCGTCTCGGCCTCTTCAACGTGTCATCCTAAGCGGAGTGAGCACCAGCAAACGCAGTCGGAGGATCTCCGTCGAGCGTGGCGCCGCAGTCGGCTGAGATTCTTTGGCTGCGGGCTTGTGCCCTTCGTTGGCGACTGTCTGGGAAACGGCGCAAGCTCGCTGAGGCGCCCCCCCTCCCACGGGAAGAGGGACAGGTTGAGGGGCGTCGGGCCGCGCCTGCGCCATCCGTGCCACACCGTATGGATCCCCGCCTACGCGGGGATGACTCGCTTTTTGGGTAGTGGCTTACCCAAACAGTCTCTCGGGATCACAAGAACGGGAGGATGCGATAGCCCTGCTCCCAGACACACAGCGCCCAAACCCGCGCTCGCGCCCCGCTATCTTGTGGGACCCCCACGCCCTCCCGCATGGCCCGCTCCCGCCGACCCGCCCCGACCACGACGCGCGGCGTCACCACGATGCCGTTCGACCGGCTCAACTACCGCCTCCTGCTGGCGGCGGTCGGCCTGATCGTGCTCGGCTACGCCGTCATGATGGTCGACAACGCGACGAGCGACAACCCGGTCGACAGCGCGCTGTCGCTCGTCGTCGCCCCGCTGCTGCTCCTGGGCGGCTACCTCGGCGTGGCCGTGGCCGTGCTCTGGGGCGTTCCTCGGGATGCCGGCCCAGACGTGGCCGAGCCCGAGGCGTAGTGCGCGGCCCCGTCTTGGCGCTGGCGCTCGCGCTCGCCGCCTGCGGGGGCGACGAGCCCAAGGGGATCGCCGTGACCGAGGCCCCGGATGTGGGCACCCGCGCCGACCTCCGGCCCCCCGCGCTCGACACGACGTACGCCGACTCCGGCCTGTTCGTCGACCCCCGCTTGCGCCCGGACTCCCTGCGCGCCGACTCGCTCCGCCGCGACAGCCTGCGCGCCGACTCGCTCGCGCAAGCCGCCCGCCCCGACTTCCGGGCCTTCTTCCCCCGCTTCCGCGCCGCCGTCCAAGCGGGCACGGCCGCTGCGCTGGCGACCGACGGCGTCGACCGCGAATTGCTGGCGGCCGCACTCGCGCCCCCGTTCCGCGCCGGCGTGCTGGCGCTCACGGCCCGCGACTTCGCGCGAGAGGGGACCGCGCGCACGGTGTCGGTGATCGTCGGGTTCGACGTGGAGGGGACCGTCGTGCCCGTGGACGAGGCCGACACCGAGTCCGCCGCCTTCTTGCGCTTCGACGTGGTGGACGGGGCGTACCGCCTGGTCGCCGTCGACCTCGCGGGGTAGCACACACCTCAGCGCTCAGGCATCGGCCATCAGCGAGAAGTGCGGCCACTCCTGACCGGGGTGCGTAGGGCCACCGGAAGGAGACCATCCCTCCCGCCGCCAGCAGGTACTGTATCGTGCGATTCTGTTCGTCTGCCGAAACAACAGCAGCTAGGCGGCGCTACCCTTCTGCCCCGTTACTTTCGCTCCGCTGGCGGCGACTCCGCTCTGTCCGTTCCCCACGACCCAATGCGCTCCATCTGGCTCTCGCTTCTCCTCGCAATCGCCTCCGGCTGCGCGTCGTCTCGGCCCTCTGAAACTTCGGGGCCTGAAGCGGAGACACCAGTGCCGGAGTACGTCGCGCTGGCCCCAGCGGTCCGCTCCGCTGTCGAGTCCTCGTACTACGCGCCGCACGAGTTGTCGGAGGCCCGGTGGGAGCGGTTCTGGAACGACGTCGATCAGGCGCTCTCCGTGGCCCGCACGGACGACGAGGTCCAGGCCGGATTCCGGCGCTCGGCCGACGCGCTCGGCGTCTCGCACCTCGATCTCTACCGCCCCCGATCCGTCGAGGGCTCCGGCTCCGTGGACACGACGCCGCCGGTCTCATTGGCCTTCGGTGACGACGGCGTCGCCGTCCTCACGGTGAACGGCAGGTTCAGCGTCGAGCGGACGATTCAGCCCGTCGCGGAGGCGTTCGGGCGAGTCGCCGCTGAGAACCCGCGCGCGCTCGTCATTGACCTCCGCCAGAACCAGGGGGGCGACGTGTCGTCAATGCTCCTCGCCAGCCACCTTATCGACTCGCCCGCCCCCGCCGGTCTCTTCCTCTCTCGCACGTGGTGGGACACGCACGACGCTGTGCCCCCGCCGTCCGAGTGGTCGGCGCTCCCGCTCCTGACGGGCCCGGACATGGACGCCTTTTTCGGCGCGCTCGACCAGCACGGAGCTCTCGTCGGGTTCGTGCCACCGATGCAGCCGCACTACGGCGGTCCGGTCTACGTGCTGACGGGTCCCCGGACGGCCAGCGCGTCGGAGCCGCTCGTGTACCTCCTGCAGTCGACAGGACGTGCGACGGTCGTCGGCCAGCGCACCGCCGGGGCCATGGTCTCGGCGACGACGACGGAGCTCCCCGGCGGGTGGGTCCTCCAGCACCCCATCGCCGATTATTACACGGCGGACGGGACACGGCTCGACCAGGTGGGCGTGATGCCGGATGTCGTCGTCGCGGTCCCCGACGCCCTCGACGAGGCGCGGCGGCTCGCGGGAGAGTGAGCCGCGAATTCCCTACCGCGCCGCTGCACGCCGACGACGGGCGTCAGCGTTCGAGGGTCGTCCGACCGCTAGCGCCACGTTCGCCTTGTTTCGTCGGTGTGCTCTGAGACCTTCGTGTGGCGGCCGTCTGTTCTGCTGGGTGTCGGCCCTTGGGCAGCCGCGCGTGGCAGCTTTCATAGCGCCCTGCTCCCGGCTGGGGAAGTGATCGCCGCCCCGTTGGCGCCAGCTCTACTCGTAGATCCGGTACACCTCCGACCGCGCCGAGAACGCCGCCGCCTCGTCGGCCCACGCCGCCACGATCTCGGCCGCCCCGCGCCCGTCGAGCCACATCCGGCGCAGGCGCGTCGTGCCCGCCAGCTTCGCCAGCCAGTCGGCCTTGAGGAACGCGCCGTGCGCGCCGCGCGGAGCCTGCCGGTAGACGGCGTCCACGACGTGCACGCCCGTCGCGACGGGCCGGAACGCGGCCGGATCCGTCACCACCAAGCGGACGCCGCGCACGGTCTCGCCCTCCCACTTCGGGTTCGTCGCCTGCCCGGGCAGGTCGACCGGCACGAACGTCGCGGGCTCGAACCGGACGCCCGCCAGATCGGCGCCGTTGAGCTCGGCCGCGAGCGCCTCGGGGTCCGCCCACGGCGAGCCGACGTGCGTGAACGGGACGCGCGTGCCGCGGCCCTCGCTGGCGGTCGTGCCCTCGAAGAGCGCCGTGCCCGGGTACACGCGCGCCGTCTCCACGTCCGGCACGTTCGGCGACGGCGGCACCCACGCCAGCCCCGTCTCCTCCCACGCCATGCCGCGCGCGTAGCCCGTCATCTCGACCACGCGGAGGTCGAGGCCGTCGAGCCCGGACAGCCAGCCCTCGCCGACGATCATCCGGGCCAGCTCGCCGACCGTCAGCCCGTGCGTGACGGGGATCGGGTACAGCCCGACGAACGACTGCTGGCGCGGCTCCAGCACGAACCCCTCGGCCCGGTCGCCGATGGGGTTGGGGCGGTCGAGCACGACGAACGGGATGCCGGCCTCGGCGGCCGCCTGCATGGCGTAGCCCATCGTCGAGATGTAGGTGTAGAACCGCGCGCCGACGTCCTGCATGTCGAACACGAGCGCGTCGAGGCCGCGGAGCTGGCGCTGGGTCGGCTTTTTCGACGAGCCGTACAAGCTGTAGACCGGCGCGCCCGTCGTGCCGTCGCGCCCGCCCGAGACGCCCGCGCCCGCCTCGGCGTCGCCCCGGATCCCGTGCTCGGGCCCGAAGAGCGCGCCGACGAGCACGTTCGGCGCGGCGTGGAGCCGGTCGATGAGGTGCGCCGGCCCGCCGTCGGCCGTGTCCACGCGCGCCGTGTGGTTCGTCACCAGCCCGACCCGCATCCCGTCCAGTGGCGCGAACCGCTCGGCCACCAACCGCTGGGCGCCCGTGACGACGGCGGCGTCGGGTGCGCGGAGGGTCGGCGCCGAGGCGCGGGGCTCGTCGACGGGAGCGGCGAGGCAGGCCGCGAGCGCGAGCAGGGCGAGGAGGGGAGCGGGCGTCATCGGCAGAGAGGGCGGGGCGTGGAAGGTTAAACCCCCTGGCCCCGTCCCTCTTGCCCCGCGCTCGCTAGTTCCGAATCCGCGCCGTGTAGCGGACGGTCTCGGTCTCGCCCTCGCCCAGCGTCACTGGGAACAGGGCCGTGCGCGCGTCCAGCCGCTCGTGCTCGTGCGTCGACTCGCGGATCGTCCACTCGCCCCAGAACACGCGCTCGATCACGTCGACGGTCGCCGGGACCTCCTTGCGGTTGCGGACCTCGACCTCGATGGTGACCTCGTACGTCCGGTCGTTGATGCGCCGGTTCGCCATCTCGCGCCGCGTGCCGACCACGTCGAAGGCGTCGCCGATGTAGAGGCGGACGGTCTCGTCGCGCGGCGTGTGGCCGATGGCGTCCTCGCCCAGGAACTGCAGGTTGCCCCGGCGGTCGGCCTTGTACACGCGGACCTTGCCCGCGGGCAGCGGCATCCCCATGTTGTTGGCCTCCGCGTTCTCGACCTCCAGCACGACCGCCGCCGCCTGCTCGTCGCCGACGGCGCCCGGTGGGCGCTGGCGGTAGAACGGGAAGTAGCTGCCGGTCCCGTCGAAGATCAGGCGCCGCTCGACGCCCACGTCGCTCGCGGAGAGCAATTCGAGCTGCTTGGTCTCGCGCTCGGCGATCGTCGTCGGCGTCGGGAAGGTGTAGAGGTGGTACTCGAAAAAGGCCTCCTGCTGGGGCGCCGCCGCCTCCATCGCCACGTCGGCCGCGTAGCCGCGCGCCATCACCGGCGGGGGCGGGTTGGGCTGCACGCGCCGCACCTCGCCCGCGATCAGCTGCAAGCTGGCGTCGGGGTAGCTCGCGCCCGAGTGGTTGGCGAGCGTCACCCAGCCCGTCACGTCCACGTCGGTCTCGGCCTCGTTGACGACGGCCACGTAGTCGGCCTTCCACGAGATCCCCTCGGTCATATACCGCGCCTCGACGCGCTGCGTGCCCGCCTGCTCCGACGCCAGCCGCCACAACAGCGACGGGCGCGAGAGCAGGCCCTCGGGCAGGCCCAGCAGCTCGATCGTCCCCTCGGGGTTGACGAGCACGCGGCCGTCGTCGAGCCGGATGATGCGGCCCTGGCCCGGCTGGCTCAGCAGCACGCCCGTGTCGACCGCCGTCCGGTCGCCGAGCTGGCGGATGATTCGGACGCGCTGCCCGACGGCGGCGTCGAGCACGGAGTTGGTGCCGATCAGGTTGTACTGGTAGTTCTGCTCCAGGACGGACAGCCCGCCGGGCTGGGTCAGCGAGACGAGCGACAGGCTGGTCGGGTCGATCTGCTGGGGCACGCCTTCGAACCGGACGGCCTGGACCCCGCGCCGGAGCACGAGGGGGCGCACCTCGCGGACGATCGCGAACCCGCCGTTGTAGACGGTCAGCGAGACGGCCTCGCGCGATTCGGGCAGGGAGACGACCGTGTCCTGGGCGAGGGCGGGGACGGCGAGAAGGGCGGCGAGAGCCAGGGTGAGCGCGCGCATTCGAGACGGGGGAATGGGGCCCTAGAGACGCGCGAGCCGGTCGGAAAGTCTCTGGGGACCAACAGGCGACCCCATCCGGGCCGTCCCGTTCCCCCAGCCCGCCTCGATCGGGGGGCGTCAGCGAGGGATGATCACCGCGCCGCACGACGAGGCGTGGACGCCGAGCGCCTCGATCACGCCTGCCGCGTCGGTCTCGACGCGCAAGCACCCGTAGCGCTTGGCGTAGAGCCGGGCGCCCTGGGCCGTCCGCGTCGGGGGCGGGAGGCCCGCCGCCGCCAGCCGGCGGCCGAGCAGGTCGGGCTGCGTCGTCCCGGCGAACCCGCGCCGGACCTCGATGTAGTCGCGGTGGGTGTAGAACAGGAAGCCGTGGTCGAGGAAGAACACGCCGCCGCCGAAGTTGTAGGGCCCGCCGTCGGCCGTCTCGCCCGTCGCACACGGGAACTGGGCCTCCAGGGCGTCGCGGTCGGCGGTCGGCGCGATCCCGTTGAGCGTCCCGGCGTCGAGGTCGAGCGCGAGCGCGGTGCAGCCGGGTGCGGGCGGCGGCGGCTCGGGCGTGGGGGGAGGGCCGCTGGCGGCGGGCGTCCCCTCGCACTCGATGACGGGCCGGGGCGGCGGCGTCCGGCCCTCCTGGCGCGCGATGTACGCGTCTGTGGTCCACCGCCCGAGCCGGCCCGAGCAGCGCCGATAGGGTTGCTCCAGGCCCTCCATCACCGTCCGGAGGTAGGCGGGCGGCGTCGAGATGTAGGACTTGAAGCCGCTCTCGAAGTCGGACCGGAACAGGGCGTGGAGCTGGCGGAGCAGGTCGGCCCCGGCCGCCCCGGCCGCGACGCCCGCCTCGGCGAGGGCGTCGGCGTAGGCGAGGTAGGCCGCCTTGCGGTCGGCCGCCGTCCGGGCCTCGCCCAGCGCGCGCTGGTAGCGCGCGAAGGCGGGCCCGTTGGGCGGGGCGCTCGCGTCGGCCGGGACCGGCGGCGGGCGGTAGCCGGGCGGCCGGACCGGCTCGGTGTCGAGCGCCTCCAGCCGCGTCGCCTCGCGCGTCGTGTGGCGCACGAACACGCCGCGCTCCCCGACGCCCGTCGGCCCGACGAGCGAGCCCTCGGCGCGCGGCAGCATCCGCCCGTAGCCCGACGGCGCCCCCTGGTTGTAGAACCGGCCCGTAAACACCGTCCCGCCCGGCAGCCGGCACGTGCCCGACTGGAACCCGCGCGGGCGGAACGGCGACGGCGACGCCGAAAAGTCGAACGTCCCGTCGCAGACCTGGCCGGTCGGCCAGGTGTACGTGCCCTCCGCCTGGCTGCCGTGGTAGATGGCCCGGTCGCCGCCGTTCCACGTCCCCTCGAACACGGACCCGTCGTCGAACGTCATCGTGCCCTCTTTGGGGAGGCACGGCCGCCAGCGGCCCGGCACGTCCTGCATCGCCGGCTCCAGCACGCCCCAGAACACGTCGCCGTTGGGGTACGAGATCTGCCCGTACCCCTCGCAGACCGGCCGATCGTTCTGGAGCCACCCGCTGATCTGCGACCCGTCGCTCAGGGTGCAGGTCCCCCCGGTCCCCTCGTCGTCGGGCCGACACGCCTGGGCCGACAGCGGCGACGCGAGCGCGAGCAGGACGGCGACGGCGACCAGGCGCATGGCTCAGCGGGTCAGGAGGTCGACGATCTCGGCCAGCCGCGCGCGCTCGTCGTCGGTGACGGGGTCGTACTCGGCGCTCTCGCGGTCGCGGCGCTCGGCGGCGAGGTCGGCCGCGAGCCCCTCGTACTCGCCCTCCACCGACGGGTCGGCCCCGGCCGCCAGCAGGAGCCGCACGACGGCCGGGCTGGCGGCGTACACGGCCCGGTGCAGCGGCGTGGCCCCGTCGAAATTGGTGGCGCTCGGGTCGGCCCCGGCCGCCAGCAGCAGCGCGACGGCCTCGGCGTGGCCGCCCCGCGCGGCGTCGTGCAGGGCGGTGTCCTCGGTCTGGTCGTAGGCGAAGTCGTTGGCCGAGACCGCCTTCGCGTTCACCTCGGCGCCCGCGTCGAGCAGGGCGCGCAGCACCTCGACGTGCCCGTGCTCGGCGGCGTGCATCAGCGCCGTCCGGTAGATCCCGTCGGTGAGCTGGGTCGCGTACGGGTCCTCCGCCAGCGCGGCGGTGATGGCCGCGAGGTCGCCGCTGGCGGCGGCCTCGAACAGGCTCGGGGCGGGGGGCTCGTCGAAGAGGGTGAGCGCGAGCGAGTAGTACCCGCCGTCGCACTCGCCCTGGCAGGTCACGAGCGCCGTCCACGTGCCGCCCTCGGCGTCGTCGACCCGGGCGACGACCTGGCGCGAGGCGTCCGAGCGGTCTTCCTCGACGGTGACGCCGGACGGGGAGACGAGCAGCAAGCGCGGGTACAGCGCGCTCGCGTCCTCGCTCATCAGGTCCGCGACGAGCGTCTGCCCGGCCCCGACGCGGACGGTGTAGCGGTCGACGGGCGTCGTCCAGTCCGGGTCGTCGTCGGCGGGCAGGCGCTCGTCGGAGGCCACCAGCTGGCCGTCGTGGACGGCGGACTGGGCGAGTGCGGCGGCGGGTAGGAGGAGGAGGGCGAGAAGGAGAGCACGCATGGGGTTAGCTGGCGCAGTCCACCTCGGCAAAGCGAACCAGCTTGAGTTGGAAAAACGAGAAGCCCGGTCTGTCGGGGAGGGCCCGCAACACCACGATGGCCGCCCGGCCCGTCGGCCCCGGGCACTCGTGGTATTCCGTCAGCGCCAGCCCCGCCTCGGGGTCGATGTTTTCGAGCCGCGTCCAGCCCAGCCCGCTGGCGCCGAATGTCGCGTCGAGCGCCTCGCGCCCCATCCCGAACATCTGGTTGCCGAAGCCGACCGTTTCCGACGGCAGCGTCATCAGCATCTGCGAGACCCCCGAGTCGGGCGTGTGGTCCACCTTGACCTGGATGGGCAGCGGGCCGCCGTCCGGCCCGGCGGGTTGGTACGTCGAGACCCACAGCGTGTCGGGGCCGCGCGAGGCGAACACCTCGCCGCGGAGGTCGACGAAGGCCGTCTCGGAGTGCGCCAGCGCGGCGGGCAGGAAGTCGTCCGTGAGCATCGACGTGATCGTCCACTCGTCGGCGGGCTGGGCGAGCGCCGCGGCGGGCAACAGGGCGAGGGCGAGGAGGAGTGCACGCATGGGGCGGGGGAGGGCGAACCCCAGCCTACCGGGCGGCCCCCCGCTGCGCCTCCCCTGGAGAGGGGAGAGAGCGGCCCGGTCCGCTCCTACTTTCCGCCACCCCCCACGCCGCCGCATGAAGCCGCTCGCCGCCCGCACCGACGCCCTCCGCCAGTCCGACATCCGGGCCGTCACCTTTGCCGTCAACCGCGTCGGCGGCGTCAACCTCGGCCAGGGCATCTGCGACCTCGCCACGCCCGCGCCGATCGTCGAGGCGACCGTCGAGGCGCTGAACGACCGCAAGAAGTCGATCTACACGGCGTACAACGGCATTGCCCCGCTGCGTGAGGCCATCGCCGCCAAGGCGCTGTCCTTCAACAGCATCGCCGACGCCGGCCCCGAGCACGTCGTCGTGTCGAACGGGTCGACCGGCGCCTTCGTCTCGGCCGTCCTCACGCTGTGCGAGGCGGGCGACGAGGTCGTCTTGTTCGAGCCCTTCTACGGCTACCACGCCGGCCTCCTGCGGCTCCACGGCGTCCGCCCCGTGACGGTCCCGCTCGCGCGCGACGGCGCGCGCTGGGCGTTCGACCCCCAAGCGCTGGCGGCGGCGATCACCGACCGCACCAAGGCCGTCGTGGTCTGCACGCCGGCGAACCCGTCGGGCAAGGTCTGGACGCGCGCCGAGATCGAGGCGCTGTATGCCGTGGCTCGCGAGCGCGACCTGTGGGTGATCACCGACGAGATCTACGAGCACATGGTCTACGACGGGCGCGAGCACGTCTCGCCGGCGTCGCTGCCCGGCGCGTTCGAGCGGACCGTCACGCTGTCCGGCTTCTCAAAGACGTTCAACATGACCGGCTGGCGGCTGGGCTACGCGATCGCGCCCGAGCCGGTCGCCGCCAAGATGGGGCTCGTCAACGACTTGGTCTACATCTGCGCGCCAGCGCCGCTCCAGCACGGCCTCGCGGCGGCGCTCCCGATGCCGGACGCCTACTACGCCGAGATGCTGGCGGCCTACACCCGCAAGCGGGCCCGGATGGTGGCCGCGCTCCGCGCCTGCGGCTTCGACGCCGACCCGCCCGAGGGCGCCTACTACGTGCTCGCCGGCCTTGGCGACCGACGCGGCACGCCGGGGTTCGAGGACGCCCGTACCGCGACCGATACGCTGATCGAGACGGCGGGCGTCGCCTGCGTCCCCGGGCCTTCGTTCTTCGGCGACCCCGCCGACGGCGACGGCGTGCTCCGCTTCTGCTACGCCAAGGAGGACGCCGTCCTCGACGACGCCTGCGACCGGCTCGTCGCCGCCTTCGGCTAGCGCGGGATCTCGACGCGCCGGCCCTCCGCCAGCGACGTCTTCGCTGCTTCCAGCACGCGGACGACCTCGAGCCCGTCGACGCCGTCCGTCAACGGCGCGCGGCGCTCGCGGATGGCCGCCACGAACTCCTCGACCTCGCGGCGCAACGGCTCCGCCGCCGGGATCCGGGGCACGGCGATGTCGCCCGAGCGGACCGCCAGCGCGCCCGCCACGTCCGCCGTCCCGGCGACCTCGTCGACGCCCCTGTCGTAGACGCGGACCTTCTCGGACGCCTCCTGGTCGTCGATGACCGCCATTTTGTGAGTGCCCACGACGGTCGTCCGGCGGACCTTGTGGGGGTCCAGCCACGACGCGTGGACGTGCGCCAGCCGGCCCCCGGGGTACTCGACCGTCGCGAAGACGACGTCCTCGACGCCGTCCTGCAGAAAGTCGCGCCCGGTTGCCGTCACCGCGACGGCGTCGCCCAGGAGCGCGCGCGCCACGGCGAGGTCGTGCGGGGCCAGGCTCTCGAAGGCGTTCTCTTGCTGGCGCACCACGCCCAGGTTGACGCGCACGCTGGAGAGGTACCGGAGGTCGCCCAGCTCGCCCGCGGCGACGGCCGCCTCGACGTGGCGGAACGCGGGGTGATACCGCAAGAGGTGCCCTACCATCAGCCGCCGGTCGTGCTCGGCCGCGAGCGCCACCAACCGCTCGGCGTCGGCGACCGACTGCGCGAGCGGCTTCTCGACGAACACGTGCTTGCCCGCGCGGAGCGCGGCCTCGGCGAGCGGCGCGTGCCGCGGCGTCTCGGTCGCGATCACGACGGCATCGACGTGCTCGTCCTCGAACACGGCCTCCGCATTCCGGTGGGCTCGCGCGTCCGGCGCCCGCCGCGTCGCCTCCGCCAGCGCCGGGTCCGAGGCGTCGCACACGGCGATGACTTCGACGCCCTCGGCGGCCACCAGAGTGCGCAGGAGGTTGCGGCCCCACCGGCCGACGCCGATCTGGGCGACGTGGAGCACGTCGGAAAAGGAGAACGAAGACACGGCGGCGGGGGAGGGGTGGGGCACTCGGCCGTCGCCGGTGGGCAGGCCGCCGCGGTCGCCGCGCCGACATCGGCCACATGCCCACGACGGTGGCGGTCGGCTGCGGGGGCACGTCGGATCGGCGGGCGGCGGAGCGGCGTAGCTTGCCCGAAAGCTACCCCCGCCCCCAATGACGCTCGCCCTCGCTCTTCTGCTCGCGCCCACCCCCGAAGGCTTCGGGACCGGCGTCGAATGGCTCGTCTACGTCAGCTTCATCGCGCCGGTGATCCTGCTGTTCGTGATCTGGATTCTCGGCAGCAAGCGGACGGTCTAGCGGGCCCCGCCGATGCCGTCCGTTCGGACAGCCGTCGCCCTCGCCCTGCTCGCGGGGTGTGCCGAGCCCCGGGCGCCCACGCTCCAGGTCCGCGCGGTGTACCTGGAGCCGATGTACGACGGCCAGGCGATGCGCGTCGACCACGAGGCCATCCCCGAGGTGATGCCCGCGATGGAGATGCCGCTGTCTGTCGCCTCACCCGACCTGCTGGCCGACCTCGCGCCCGGCGCGATCGTCCGGCTCACTCTCGACAGCGCCTCCTTCCGCGTGCTCGACGTCGAGCGGCTCCCCGCCGGCACCGCCCTGACGCTCGCCGACGAGGACGCTCCGGGCATCGTGCGCCCGTCGGAGTAGCTACAGGCGGAGGCTGGCGCCCACGCCGACGACGGCGTCCGGCGCGGACGGCGTGAGGCCGGCGCCGACGTGCGCGTCGAACGCGAGCCGGCCGGTCGCCGCGAGCGCGGCGCTGACCAGCGCGAGCACCGCCAGCCCGTCCGGCGTCGTGGCGACGGCCGCCTCGGCGAAAAGGGCCGCTCCCGTAGCCACCTCGGCTCCGACCAGCGCGGCGCCCCCGGCATCGACCCGGTTCGCGCTCCGGTCCCACACCACGTCGGCCTGCCCGAGCAGCAGGAGCGGGCCACCCAGCCGCTCGGCCAGCAGGGACGCGGACGGGCTGGCGGGCCCCGCAAGCGACCCGGTGAACAGCGGCACCGACACCTCGGCGAGCGCGGCCAGCGCCCATCCGATGGGCGCCCCGAGGTCGAGCTTGAGCCCCAGCGTCGGGTCGGACACGTCGCGCGCCGACGCCCCGTCCGCACGGACGACGACGGCGTCGGGCAGGCCGACGCGGAGCTCGACGCGCGGCGCGAGTGCCACGCGCGCCAGCGCCGACGGCCCCGTCACCGTCACCGCGCCCGCGTCCCACTCGACCTGGGCCGCCGCTTCGGCTTCGAAGCCGACCGCCAGGGCCGTGCCCTCCGAGACGATCTGGGCCGTTGCGGAGTGGGAGAGGGCGAGAAGCAGAAAAACTCGGAACACGGCGGGCGCAGGGGAGTGTTAGGCGCGGCTAAATTAGGTCTGCCTAAACCATTTGTCCATGCCGTCCACGGCCGTCGAAGACTACCTGAAAGCCATCTACGCCTTGGGGCGGAGCGGCGACGCCGTGCCGACCTCGGCGCTGGCGGAGCGGCTGGGCGTGGCCCCGGCGTCGGTGACGGGGATGCTCAAGAAGCTGGCGGCGTCCGGGCTGGTGGCGCACGAGAAGTACCAGGGCGCGACGCTGACCGAGGCCGGGCGGCTCGTCGCCGTCGAGACGATCCGGCACCACCGGCTCGTCGAGACCTACCTCCACCGCGCGCTCGGCGTGCCGTGGGACCAGCTCCACGCCGAGGCCGAGGCGCTCGAGCACGTCTTGAGCGAAGACCTCGAGGCGCGCATGGACGCCGCGCTCGGCCACCCGACGCACGACCCGCACGGCTCGCCGATCCCGACGCCCGACCTCGTCCTGAGCGAGCGCGACCTGCTGCCGCTCGCGCGCCTCGACCCCGGACTCACGGCGACGGTCGCGCGCGTCAGCGACCACGACCCCGCTCTGCTCCGGGCCGTCGGCGCTGCCGGCCTGTACCCCGGCACCCGCTTCCGCCTCGACGCCGTCGCCGACGACGGCACCGCGACCGCGCACCTGCTCTCCGGCGACCGCGCCGGCGAGACGGTCACGCTCACTCCCGACGCCACCCCCTTCCTGTTTCTCGACGACCCTGCATGAGTACCACGACGACGGACGACAGACGACGGACGACCTCCCTGCGATCGATCGCCCTCGGCGGGCTGTGGTATGCGCTGCTGCTGGCGGTGGCCGCCTGCGGGCCATCGCAGGGCGGCGGCGCGGGCGAGATCTCGGAGCGGCCCGTCGACGTCGTCGCCACGACGAGCATGCTGGCGGACCTCGCGAGGGAGATCGGCGGCGACCGCGTGACCGTCGAGGGCCTGATGGGCCCGGGCATCGACCCCCACCTGTACCGCCCGCGCGAGAGCGACGTCGCCCGGCTCGTTGGCGCCGACATCGTGCTGTACAACGGGCTCGAGCTGGAGGGCAAGATGGGCGAGGTGCTCGAGCAGGTCGAGGGCCGGGGCATCGTCGCCGAGCCCGTGGCCGAGGCCATCGACGAGGGGTCGCTGCTG
The DNA here is from genome assembly GCF_046845755.1 of Rubrivirga halophila. GTDB lineage: Bacteria > Bacteroidota > Rhodothermia > Rhodothermales > Rubricoccaceae > Rubrivirga. Next base: position 2,190,526 of record NZ_CP177357.1, on the reverse strand, counting down.
GCGCCGCCCGAGTTCGCCGGCAACTTCGACCCCCACGTCTGGATGGACGTGTCCCTGTGGCGCCGGGTCGCGACGGCTGTCGCGGACGCGCTCATCGCGCTCGACCCGACGCACCGCGAGACGTACCTCGCGAACGCCGAGACCTACCAGGCCCGGCTCACCGCGCTCGACGCCTGGGTCCGCGAGCGCGTCGCTGAGGTCCCCGAGGATGAGCGTGTGCTGGTGACGGCGCACGACGCCTTCAACTACTTCGGCCGCGCCTACGGCTTCGAGGTCCGCGGGCTCCAGGGGTTGTCGACGGCGACCGAGGCGGGCACGGCCGACGTCCGCGACCTCGCGGCGTATGTGGCCGAGCGCCGCATCCCGGCGATGTTCGTGGAGACCAGCGTCTCGTCCCGCAACATCGAGGCCGTGCAGGCGGCCGTCCGCGCCCGGGGCCACGAGGTCGTCATCGGCGGCAACCTCTTTTCGGACGCGCTCGGCGACCCGGGCACGCCGGAGGGGACGTACGAGGGCATGATCCGGCACAACGTGGAGACGATCGTGAGTGCGTTGAGCGGGGAGGGATGAGCGGTGTTGCGTGTTTCGTGTTGCGTAGGCATATAGACCGATGAAACAGCCTGACGGGTTTCAAGACTGGGAATCGACCGTGCCCGAGTCGATCCGGGGGGACGTGCTCTGGCGCATGACCGTCTACCGGCTGGCGCTCTTCCTCGGCGACCTCTCGTGGGACGATGTGACGACGCTCCACCGCGACGGGCGGACACGGCGGATCGCGGACCAACTCTACCGCGCGGTCGGCTCCATCAGCGCGAACGTGGCGGAGGGGTATTCGAGGGGGAGTGGAAAGGACCGCGCTCGGTTTTACGAGTATTCGCTCGGCTCGGCGCGCGAAGCGAGGGATTGGTACTTCAAGGGCCGCCACTTGCTGGGGGCCGAGATCACAACGCACAGACTCGACCTGCTCGCAGAAATCTGCCGCCAACTCCTCGGGACCATCCGAAACCAGCCCGGTCGATCGCTCCGCGAGCCCGGCGTCCCTTACAGCCCCGACGCCGACGCATGAACACGCAACACGCAACACGCAACACCCCTGCGATCGACGTGGCCGACCTCACCGTCGCGTACCGCGACGAGCCCGTGCTGTGGGACATCGACCTCCGCGTGCCCGAGGGCGTGCTGATGGCGATCGTCGGGCCGAACGGCGCGGGGAAGACGACGCTCATCAAGTCCGTGCTCGGGCTGCTGCCGATCGCCGCCGGGCGCGTCGAGGTGCTCGGCGCCCCGCTGGCGGAGCGCCGCCGCGACGTGGCGTACGTCCCCCAGCGCGGCTCGGTCGACTGGGACTTCCCGACGTCCGTCCTCGACGTGGTGCTGATGGGCACCTACGGGCGGCTCGGGTGGATCCGCCGCCCCGGCGCCGAGGAGCGCGCGCGCGCGTCGGAAGCCCTCGAGCAGGTCGGCATGGCCGACTTCGCGGACCGCCAGATCGCCCAGCTCTCGGGCGGCCAGCAACAGCGCGTGTTCTTGGCGCGCGCGCTCGTCCAGGACGCCCGCGTGTACCTCATGGACGAGCCATTCCAGGGCGTCGACGCGACGACCGAGCGGACGATCGTGGCGCTCTTGCAGCGCCTGCGCGCCGAGGGCAAGACCGTCCTCGTGGTCCACCACGACCTGCAGACCGTGCCGGAGTACTTCGACTGGGTGCTCTTGCTCAACGTCCGCCGCATCGCCGCCGGGCCGGTCGACGACGTGTTTACCGACGCCAACCTGCGCGCGGCCTACGGCGGGCGCGTCCCGTTTCAGGCGGGGCTCCGCGAGCAGGCGGGGGGCGGTGGCGACCCGGGCTCGCTCCAGTCCCCGGTCCCGGCCCCATCGACCCCGTGATCGACCTCGACTACACGCTGCGGACCGTCGCGCTCGGCGCGGCTGTGCTCGGGCTCTCGTCGGGCTCGCTGGGGGCGTTCGCCGTGCTCCGCGGCCAGTCGCTCCTGGGCGACGCCATTAGCCACGCCGCCTTGCCCGGCGTCGCGCTCGCGTTCATCCTGACCGCCAGCAAGGCGCCGCTCGTGCTCGTGCTCGGGGCCGGGCTGGCGGGGTGGATCGGCACGCTGTGCGTGATGGCGGTCGTCGAGCGGAGCCGCGTGCCCTACGACGCCGCGCTCGGCATCGTGCTCTCCGTCTTTTTTGGCCTGGGAATGGTGCTGCTGACCTACATCCAGTCGCGCCCCGACGCGAGCCAGGCCGGGCTCGACACGTTCCTGTTTGGCCAGGCCGCCGCGCTCGTCGGCCGCGATGTCGTGACGATGGCCGCGCTCGGGCTCGTGGCGCTGCTCGCGATGGTCGTGTTCTGGAAAGAGTTCAAGCTCTTGTTGTTCGACCCGGACTTTGCGGCCTCACAGGGGTTTAGCGTCCGCGCCCTCGACATCGGCTTGACCACGCTGCTCGTCGTCGCGATCGTCATCGGGCTCCAGACCGTCGGCGTCGTGCTGATGAGCGCGCTCATCGTCGCGCCCGCCGCCGCGGCTCGTCAGTGGACCGATCGGCTGTGGGGCGTCGTCGCGCTGGCGGGCGTGTTCGGGGCGGTAAGCGGGGCCGGGGGCGCGCTGCTTAGCGGCGCCACGGCGCGCATCCCGACGGGCCCGACGATCGTGCTCGTCGCGAGCGTCATCGTCGCCGCGAGCCTGGTGTTCGCCCCCGGGCGCGGGCTGCTGTCAGGCGTGATCCGGAGCCGCCGCAACCGCCGCGTCCTGCGCGTCGCCGGGACGCTGGAAGACCTCTACACCCTCGCCCTCGCGCACGCCGACCCGCACTACCCGCACCCCGCCGCGACGCTCAAGACCATGACGTCGCGCCCGGAGGCCGTCGACCCGACGCTCGCGCGACTCCAGACGCACGGGTTCGTGGCCCCGACGGGCGACGCGTGGGCGCTGACGGAGCGCGGCCTGGCCGAGGCCCGGCGCCTGGCTCGCGAGCGCACCGACTGACCATGACGCCGCAACTCGAAATCCAGCTGATCGCTGCCGTCACGGCCGCTGCGTGCGCGCTCGTCGGCGCGTTCTTGGTCCTGCGCAAAACGTCGCTGCTGTCCGACGCCATCAGCCACGCGATCCTGCCCGGCATCGTGCTCGCGTTTTTCTGGACCGAGTCGCTGTCGTCGCCGCTCTTGCTGCTGGCAGCCGCCGTGACGGGCGTGTTCGCCGTCGGGCTGATCGAGGCGCTGGGTCGGACGCGGCTCGTCAAGCAGGACGCCGCGATTGCGCTCGTCTTCCCGGCCCTGTTTTCGATCGGCGTCGTGCTGATCTCTCGCTTCGCCAGCGGGGTCCACCTCGACACCGACGCGGTCCTGCTCGGCGACCCCGCGTTCTCGTGGATCGAGCGCGTCACGGTCGGCGGGCGCGACTGGGGCCCCCAGTCGCTGTGGGTGATGGGCACGATCCTGCTGGCGGTCGCGGCGTTCGTGGGCGTGTTCTACAAAGAGCTCAAGCTGAGCACGTTCGACCCGGCGCTGGCGGCTGCGCTGGGGCTCGCGCCCGGTCTCATCCACTACGCGCTGATGTCGCTCGTCTCGGTCGTCGCCGTCGGCGCGTTCGACGTGGTGGGCTCCATTCTCGTCGTCGGGCTGATGATCGCGCCGCCCGCCGCGGCGTGGCTGCTGACCGACCGCCTGCCCGTCCTGCTGGGCTTGTCGGTGCTCATCGGCGTCGTCAGCGCCGTCACCGGCTACTGGCTCGCGCGCGGGCTCGACGCGTCGATCGCCGGGGCGATGGCGGTGATGGCGGGCGTGTGGTTCACCGCCGCCTTCGCGTTCGCGCCCGACCGGGGGCTGGTCGCCCAGGCGCGGCGCCGGGCGCGCCAGCGGGTCGCCTTTGCCGAGCGGATGCTGCTCGTCCACCTCCTGCACCACGAGCACACGCCCGAGGCCGACCGCGAGTGCCGCGTCGGCCACCTCCAGGAGCACCTCCGGTGGGACAAGGCGTTCGCCAGCCGCGCCGTCCGTGCGGCCGAGCGCGAGGGCGCCGTCGTCCGCGCGGGCGACCGCCTCGCGCTCACCGAGACGGGTCGGGTGGCCGCGCAACGGGCGATGGTGGCGTAGGCTCGCTGCCGCTCGCAGGAACGGGGAACTGGGGCGTGGGAACGGGCAGACGACATCGCATTCCCTCTGCCCGTCCCCCGTTCCCAGACTACGTCTGCAGCACGCCCACGCGGAAGGGCGCCATCTCCGGGTTGTGGTCGGCCATCTCGAGGCCCGTCGCCAGCCAGCCGCGCGTCTCGCGGGGGTCGATGATGGCGTCGACCCACAGGCGGGCGGCGGCGTAGACCGGCGAGGTCTGCTCGGCGTAGCGCGCCTCGATCTCGTCGAGCCGCTGCTGGCGCTCGGCCTCGGACAGCTCGATGCCCTGCTTCGACAGCGTCCGCTCCTCGATGGAGAGCAGCGTCTTGGCGGCTTGCGCGCCGCCCATCACCGCGATCTGGGCCGTCGGCCACGCCAGGAACAGGCGCGGGTCGTAGGCGCGGCCGTTGAGGGCGTAGTTGGCCGCCCCGAACGAGTTGCCCACGACGACGGTGAACGTCGGGACGACCGAGTTGGCGACGGCGTTGACCAGCTTCGCGCCGTCCTTGATGATCCCCGACTGCTCGGCGCGCGTGCCGACCATGAAGCCGGCGGCGTCCTGGAAAAACACGAGCGGGATCCGCTTCTGGTTGCACTGCATCACGAACCGCGCCGCCTTGTCGGCCGCGTCGCCGTAGATGACGCCGCCGATCTGCATCTCTGACGCCCGGCCCTGGGGCGCCTTCGCGCGGACCACCTGGCGCTGGCTGGCGACGATCCCCACGCTCCACCCGTCGATCCGGGCGTAGCCGCAAACGAGCGTCTGCCCGTACCCGGCCTTGACCTCGACCCACGAGTCGGCGTCGACGATGCGTGCGAGCAACTCGCGCGTGTCGTAGGGCTGCTGGCGGGACTCGGGGAAGACGCCGAGCACGCCGTCGGCGTCGAAGGCCGGGGCGACCGACTCGTCGCGCGTGAACCCGAAGCGGGGGAGGGGCCCCAGCCCGCCGACCAAATCGCGGATGGTTGCGAGGCAGGTCTCGTCGTCGGGCATCTTGTACTCACAGACGCCCGAGATGTCGGTCTGCGTCGTCGCCCCGCCGAGGGTCTCCACGTCGACCTCCTCGCCGATCGCGGCCTGGACCAGGAACGGGCCCGCCAAAAACACGCTGCCCGTCCCGTCGACGATCAGCGACTCGTCCGACATGATGGGGAGGTAGGCGCCGCCCGCCACGCAGCTCCCCATGATGGCCGCGATTTGGGGGACGCCCATCGCCGAGAGCTTCGCGTTATTCCGGAAGATGCGGCCGAAGTGGTCGCGGTCCGGGAAGATCTCGTCCTGCATCGGCAGGAAGACGCCGGCCGAGTCGACAAGGTAGATGATGGGGACCCGGTTCTCGAGCGCGATCTCCTGGGCCCGGAGGTTCTTTTTGGCCGTGATCGGAAACCACGCGCCGGCCTTGACGGTGGCGTCGTTGGCGACCACCATGCACAGCCGGCCCTGGACGTGGCCCAGACCCATGACGGTCCCGCCCGACGGGCAGCCGCCGACGTCCTCGTACATCCCACGCCCGGTAAACAGGCCGATCTCGCGGAAGTCGGTGTCGTCGTCGAGGAGAGCTGCGATCCGCTCGCGCGCGGTCAGCTTGCCGCGCTTGTGCATCCGGGCGATGGCCTTGTCGCCGCCGCCCTTGCGGACCTCGGCGGCCTGCTGATCGAGCGCCTCGAGCTGGCGCTCGTGGAAGGCGACGCGGCGGTCGTAAGCCTCGCGGAGCGGGCCGTCGTCGGGCACGGCGGTGCCGAGCGGGAAGGGGCGGGCGGGCGTGTCGGCGTCGGTCTCGGACATAGGGCGGGGGGGCGTGCCGCAAGCTAGCGGCGTCCGCGAGCCAGTCCGGCACCTCTGGCCGAGCCTGCTCGCGGGGCGGACGAAAAACGGCGCGCCCCCGCTGTGGGAGCGCGCCGTCGAAGCGGTGTGCCGATGGGCCTAGAGGAAGGCCGACATCTTGCGCATGATGACCGTGCGGTCCTCGCCCGTCTGGGAGTGAATCAGGTTCACCATCTGGCCGAGGTTGCCCCGGGCCTTCTTCATCTCGGACTCGTCGAGCTCGCCCCAGGTGGAGAGGATCTGGGCCTTCATTCGCTCCCAGTTGTCAGTCATGCGCTGCTTGCCCATCGGATTCGTTGGCTGTGTCCCGCCGCCGGACGGCTCGGACGGTGAAGACGGTCGTGGCTAGCCTCAAAGTACGGGCAGCCCCGGTGAGCTTCAAACGAAGGCTTTGCCCAGAGTGGTGCCCGGGGCCGTGCGGCGCCCGCCGCTACACCTGGACCTCCAGCCCCTCCGTCGCCAGCTCTGTGGCCGGGAACCGGGCGCACGCGAGGTCGCGGATCCGGCCGAGCGCGTCGTCGTCGTGGGCGGGGTCGTGGTGGAACAGGAAGAGGCGGCCGACGCCGGCCGCGGCGGCGAGGTCGGCGGCGTGCTGCCACGTGGTGTGGCCCCAGCCCCGGCGCAGGTCGTACTCCTCGGGCGTGTACTGCGCGTCCGAGATCAGAACATCCGCGCCCCGGGCGACCTCGCGCAGGCCCTCGTCGTGCGCCGGCGAGCCGTGCTCGTAGTCGGTCGCGTAGACGACCGTGGCGCCGTCGCACTCGATGCGGTAGCCGTGCGCGCCCTGGGGGTGGAAGACGGGGAACGGCCGGACGGTCATCGGGCCGATCGTGAACGGCTCGCCGTCGACGACGCGGACGGTCTCGGTGGCCGCGGCGAGGTCGACGAAGGGGACCGGGAAGTACGGCGAGACCATCTGGCCGCGCAGGAGCGCGTCGAGGCGGTCGTCGTCGGTGGCGGCGTAGAAGCGGACCGTCTGGCCGGGCGTGTACAGCGGCGCGAAAAAGGGCAGGCCCTGGAGGTGGTCCCAGTGGAAGTGCGACAGGGCCACGTGGACCTCGCCGTCCTCGCCGGCCGCCTCGGCCGCGAGCGCGAACCCGAGCGCGCGCGCGCCGGTCCCGGCGTCCAGGATGAGCCGCGTCCCGTCGTGGGCGACGACCTCGACGCACGACGTGTTGCCGCCGACGCCCAGGTTGCCCGGGTCGGGGGTCGGGATCGACCCTCGGACGCCCCAGAAGCGGACGGTGAGGCGCGGGGCGGCGGTGGGCATCGACGGAAGATCGGTCACAAAAGGGGACGGGACGCTACAGATGGTAGCGGCGCAAGCCGACGACGGTCTCGAGGAAGACCACCTTGAGCACGGCGGCCGCGGGCACGGCCAGGGCCATCCCGGCCACGCCCGCCAGCCGCCCCCCGACGAGGATCGCCAGCAGGACCATCACCGGGTGCATCGAGACGTTCTTGCCCGTGATCCACGGCTGGAACACGATGTTCTCGACGGTCTGGAGGACGAGGAACAGGCCGATGACCGCGGCCACCTGGTCGGTCCCGCCGGTCGTCACGATCGAGACCAGCACGGACAGGGAGGCCGAGACCAAGAAGCCCGCGTACGGGACGAAGTTGGCCAGCCCGGTGACCACGCCCAGCACGAGGTAGTAGTCGACGCCCAGGAGTCCCAGCCCGAGCGCCGTCGACGCGCCGACCAGGCTCGCGATGAGCGCCTGCCCTCGGAGGTAGCCGCCGAGGTGCGCGTCGGCCTTGTAGGCGACCGTCATCGCAAACTCGAAGTAGCGGTTCGGGACGACTGCCAGCAGCTTGCGGCGCAGCGTGGGCCCGTCGCGCAAGAGCGTGAACAGCACGAACGGGACGATGACGGAGTTGCCGATCGTCTGGAGCAGGCTGGGCACGTAGCCGATCAGCGGGCCGGCGTCGGCGCGGAGCGCCTCGCGCGCGGCGTCGACGAGCCCCAGCTCGGACGGCTCCAGGAACCCGAGCCGGGCGGCCAGCCCGGCCTCGGCGTCGCGGACGAGCTGGAGCAGCTCCCCGCTCTCGCGGCGCGCCTGGAGCGAGGCCATCTGCTCGAGCACGACGGGCAGCCCGAGCGCCATCGCGACCCCGAACAGGGCCCCGAGCCCCACCACGACCAGTAGCGTGGCCTGGGTCCGGCCCATCCCCCGGCGCTCCAGCCCGTCGACGAGCGGGATGAGCAGGTAGGCCAGGATGGCGCCCAAGAGGACGAGCCCGGCGAGGTCGGCCGCCAGCGCGATCAGCAGCACGAGCGTGCCCAGCGTGGCCAGCCACACCCAGCGGCTGAGCTGGTAGGCGGGCACGACCGGCGGGGGGGCCTGGGCGGTGGGGGACGGCGCGATGTCGCTGGGAGCCTCGGGCTGCACGTCGAGCGTCTCAGGCACCGGTCGCGGCGGCCCGGAGTTCGTCGCACTCGCGCGTCAGCGCCTCCACCTCGTCCGACACCTCGACCAGCCGCAGGCCGACGAGCCGCGCCAGCGCCAGCAGCACCTTGACGCCCAGGCGCGGGTTGCGGTCGAGCAGGCTCAGGAGGTCCGGCTGGAACAGGCTCAGCAGGGTGCAGTCGGTCTTGGCCCGGGCCGTCGCGGTGCGGATGACCTCGTTGAGGAGGGCGATCTCGCCGAAAAAGTCGCCGTCGACCAGCTCGACCAGCTCGCGGCCGCTCGGCTCGGACTGGATGGACACGGCGCCCCGGACGATGATGTACATCCCCAGGCCGGGCTCGCCCTGGATGAAGATGGACTCGCCGGCCACGTAGTCGCGGCGGTGCAGGAGCCGCTGGACGGCGTCGAGCTCGCGCGGGGTGAGGTCCTCGAAGAGGGGCACGGCGCCGAGCAGGTCGCCTTCGTTCGACCCGCGGGCGCCGCCGAGGAGGCTCTTCCACAAGCTCTGCATAATGCGAAGGGGACGTGCTGGGGGGACGGGAGGGAGTCTACGCCGGGGCCGGGGTGCTGATCCGGTGGAGCGGCACCCCGGGCGGTTCGTAGTCTTCGGACCCCCATTCCGACTCCGTCATGCGTCGCCTCGCCGTGCTCATCCCCCTGCTCGCCCTCGCCGCCTGCGACTCGGACGAGCCCCCCGCCGGCCCGGTCACGTTCCAGGGCGTCGAGGTCGAGGCCGTCGGCGACGCCCAGCTGGCGGTCGTCGACGGCGCCCTCGTGGTCTCCGGCCTGGGCGGCTCGCGCGAGGGCGGGTTCAGGGTCGCCGGCCAGCCCGCCCGGCTCGACGTCGAGACCGACCCCATCGCCATCCCGGCCGGGGGCCGGTTCGGGGCGACCGTCGAGGCGTCGGGCGCGACCGTCGCCGAGCTGTTCACCGAGGGCCGGGCCGACGGCGCGCTCGACTTCCAGGTCGACTTTGGCGGGCCCGTCGACGTGGCCGTGGTGCGGTACCGACTGAACGGAGCGGTCGTCCTGGCGTTCGAGCTCGACGTGCTCGGCCGCACCTCAGGCGAGCGCCGCGCTCAGAGCGCTGGGTCCGGCGAGGGCGACACCGGCTCGACGCACGTGATCCGCGAGAACGGCCGCTACGTCGTCGTGTCGGACTCGGACGGCGACGGGAGCCGCCGCGCGGGCGGGTGCGCCGGGTTCCGGATGACGCCCCCGGCGGGCGTGCTGCCCGAGCTCCCGGGCGCGATCTGTGCGGACTGGGTGGAGGTCGAGCCGCTGGTGGCCACGCCGATGCCGGTCGGCGACGTGGCCGTCCGGGCGCGGGGTGTGGGCCAGTTCACGGTCCGCCAGCTGGCGGCGCGCTAGGCGGCGGGCGCCGGGGTCGCGGCCGGAACGGCGACGGTGAACGTGGTGCCCTCGCCATCGGTGCTCTCGACGGCCATCCGGCCGCCGTGCACGCTCGTCACGATGTCGTGAGCCAGCGAGAGGCCGAGGCCGGTGCCCTCGCCGGTCGGCTTGGTGGTGAAGAACGGCTCGAAGATCTTGGCCTTGACGTCGGACGGGATGCCGGTCCCGTTGTCCTCGATCTCGATCGAGACCTCGTCGCCGTGGCGCCGGGTGCGGACGGTGACGGTCGGGGCGTAGTCGTCGCCCTCGGCGGTGTCGCGCGCGTTGACGGCGTGGAAGGCGTTCGTGAGCAAGTTGATCAGCACGCGGCCGAACTCCTGAGGCACCACTTCGGCCTCGCCCGTGTCGTCGGCGAAGTCGCGGACGATCTCGACGCGGAAGTCGGAGTCGTTGGCGCGCGCGCCGTGGAAGGCCAGGTTGACGTACTCCTCGACGAACCGGGCCACGTCCACGCGCCCGCGCTCGGCGGAGCCGCCGCGGCTGTGGAGCAGCATCGAGCGGACGATGCGGTCGGCCCGCTGGCCGTGCTCGCGGATGCGGCGGGCGTTGTCCTGGAGGTTGTCGAGCAGGTCGCCGACCTCGGCGAGCACCTCCCCGACGGGCCGCTCGGGCGTCTCGCCCATCTCCTCGCGGAGCTCCTCGGCCAGCTCGACCGACAGGTCGGCGAAGTTGTTGACGAAGTTGAGCGGGTTCTTGATCTCGTGCGCGATTCCGGCCGTGAGCTGACCGAGCGAGGCCAGCTTCTCGGACTGCACGAGCTGGGTCTGGGTGTCGCGGAGGTGCTGGAGCGAGGCCTCGAGCTGGCCGTTCGCCTCGGCGAGCTTGGCGTTCGCCTGCTCGACCTTGCGGGCCTGCTCGAGCTCGGCGGCCTTCCGGTCGTTCTCGGCCTTGAGCGCGGCGGCCTCGGCGGTCGCCTTGGCGGTCTCGGCCTCGGCGGTCTCGGCGCGGAGCTCAGCCTCGCGGCGGTCGGCCCGCTCGCGCTCCTGGCGGAGCAGCCGCGCCCGCTGCCACTTGTCGGCGCGGACGAGCGCGAGCACGGCGAGCACGGCGAAGCCGGCGAGCGCCCACCACGTCCGCCACCACGGCGGCAGGGCGACCACGGCGATCGACGCGCGCGCCTGGTCGAACCCGACGCCGTCGGCATTCGCGGCCTCGACCTCGAAGGTGTAGTCGCCGGGGGGCAGGGCGCTAAAGGTGGCCTCGCGGTCGGTCCCGACCTCGCGCCAGTCGTCGTAGAGCCCGAGCAGCCGGTACCGGTACGTGTTCTGGGCGGGGTCCGAAAAGTGCAGGCCCGCGTAGTGGATCGTGAGGTAGGCTTGGTCCGGCCCCAGCCGGATCTCGTCGGCGACCGGGGCCGCCGCCGCCAGCACCTCGCTCGAGTCCGGGTCAATCGTCACCCCGTCGACGTCGACCCGGGTGATGGCGATCTCCGGCGCGATGGCGTTGCGCTCCAGGAGCGTCTGGGGCATGAAGGTGAGCACGCCGCGCTCGCTCCCGAACAGCAGGCGCCCGTCGGCGGCGCGCGTGGCGGCGCTGTTGAGGGACCGCTCGACGTCCTGCGTGCCCGGGCGCCGGCTGAAGACGCCCGTCAGCGGCTCGAACCGCATGAGCCCGGCGCCTGTGCTCAGCCAGAGCACCCCCTCGTCCTCGACGATCGCGTGGACGGTGTCGTCGGGCAAGTCGCTGGTCTCGACGGTGTAGCGGCGGGCCTGCGGGGCCGGCGCGTCGGTGTCGACCGCGAGCAAGCCCGCCTTGGTGCCCGCGAAGAGCGAGCCGTCGCGCCGGGCGTGCAAGCTGTAGACGAAGTCGGGCGGCCCGTCGGCGGGGAGGCACGAGAACCGGCCGCCGCCGTCGTGCCGGCACAGGCCGGTGTCGGTGCCCACCCACATGGTGCCGTTGGCGTCCTCGGCGAGCGCGCGGATCTCGTTGCTCGGGAGCCCGCTCGCGCGCGCGCGGACCCAGGTGATCTCGCCGGTGTCGCGCTCGTAGCGCGCCAGCCCCTGGGAGAGCGTCCCGATCCAGAACTGGCCCGATTCGGTCTCCAGAAACGACGTGACCGCCGACCCGCGATCCGTCGAGAGCGGAACGGGCTCGGTGCCGTCGGCGGTCACCCGGAACGGGCCGGCGCCCTCGGTCCCGACCCAGACCGTCCCGGCGGCGTCCTCGTAGAGCGCGCGGACCGGGAGCGACGGCTGGTCCGCGCTCCCAATCGTGTGGTGCGAGAACCGGCGGCCGTCGGTGCTCCGGTCGAGCGTGCGGTCGGTGCCGACGTAGAGCGTCCCATCGGAGCCCACCAGGAGCGCGCGGATGGCGTTGCTGGCGATGGAGGCGGGGTCGTCGGTGTGGCGCAGGCGGGCGGCCGTCCCGCGCGCCCGGTCGAAGCGGTCGAGCCCGGCGTACGTGGCCACCCAGAGCACGCCCTGGCGATCCTCCAGGATGACCGAGACCTCGTCGCTGGACAGCGAGCTGGGGTCCTCGGGGACGGAGCGGTACGTGCGGACCTGGCCAAGGGCGGGCGACAGCCGGTGCAACCCACTGCCCAGCGTGCCGGCCCACACCGTCCCGGCGGCGTCCTCGTGGACCGTCGCCACATGTCGGTCGAAGGGGCCGCCCCCGAGACCGATCTCGCGGAACGCGCCGGTCTCCGGGTCGAAGGACAGCAGCCCCTCGCCGAAGGTGCCCACGAGCAAGCCGTTGCGGCTGGGCGCGAGCGCGGCGATCCGGAACGCGCCGAGCGCCGCGAGCGAGTCGGGGCGGAAGGTGCGCGTCGTGCCGTCGGGCGCGCGGCGGACCAGGCCGTCGCCGGTCCCGATCCACAGGTCGCCGTCGGGGGCGAGGTGGAGCGCCTCGACGACGGGGTCGGGCAGGCGCGCCGTCTCGCGGCGGGCCCGGCCGGTGCCGTCGACGAACGCGAGCCCCTCCGTGGACCCCACCCAGACGCCGCCCCCGCCGTCGGCGGCCAGCGCGCGGATGTCGCCCGAAGGGAGCTCGTCGATGCGGCGGAAGCGGTCGGTCGCGGGGTCGTAGCGGGCCAGGCCGTCGCCCGTCCCCACCCACAGCGCGCCGCGTGGACCCGGCTCGAGCTCCTGGACGACGTTGCCGGGCAGCGACGTCGTGTCGGCGGTCCGCCGGTACTCGCGGAGGTCGACGCCGTCGAACCGGACGAGCCCCTCGTCGGTGCCCACCCAGACAAAGCCGAGCGCGTCCTGCGCGAGCGCGAAGACCAGGCTGCTGGGCAGGCCCTGGTCGGTCGTCAGGTGCCGGAAGGTGATGTCGAGCGCGGGGTCGGCGCCGGCGGGGGAGGCGTCCTGGCGGGCGAGCGCCGGGCCGACGACGGCCAGCACGGCCGCCAGCGCGGCGGCGAGCGCGACACCCACGATGCGCGCGGTCGGGCGGCGGGTCATTGGGTGAGCGTCTCGAAGTGGGCGGCGGCCTCGGGCGAGACCGACGAGAACCGGACGTGGGCCTCGCACCCGCCCGCCCCGTCGTCGGTCACCTCCAGCACCTTGCCGTAGACCGTCGTCGGGCCGCCGGCGAGGTCGAACGACAGGCGGACGTCGGTGCGCGAGGGGATCGCCGAGGCGACCCGGGCCCGAGCGCGCGTCGAGGAGAGGGCCGTGATCTCGCCCGCGTGGTCGTTGTTCGAGATCTCCTTCCCGTCGAGCACGGCGATCCCGAAGGCGAGCGGCGAGGCCAGCTCCGCGAGGGCGTCGTCGCCCTGGGGCACGGCGTCGGCCCCCTCGACCGAGGCCACGCTGTGGATGGCGATGGGCTCGGCGAACCCCTTCAGCGACACCTTGCGCGTCTGCTCCAGCCGGACCGGCCCGCCCTCGCCGCCGGCCGCCTGGAACGTCGGGTCGGTGATGAGGACCTCGCCGGGGACCGCCAGCGTCTGCACGCGCGCCGTCAGGTTGACGGGGCTGCCGACGACGCCGTACTTCGCGCGCTTTTTCGAGCCGATCGTTCCGACGACGACCTCGCCGGAGTTCACGGCGGCCGTCATCTGAAGAGGGGGGAGGCCGCGCGAGGCCAGGTCCTCGTTGACCGACGCCATGCGCCGCTGCATCGCGACCGCGCACGCCGTCGCCCGGGCGGCGTGGTCCTCCATCTCGAGCGGCGCCCCGAAGATGACGAGCACGGCGTCGCCGATGAACTCGTCGATGGCCCCGTCGTGGTCGTCGACCACGTCGGTCATGGCGCCGAGGTAGACGTTGAGCATCTCGACGACGCGCTCGGGCTCGAGCCGCTCGGAGAGCTGGCTGAAGCCGGAGATGTCGCTCATCAGCACGGACACGTGCCGCTTTTCGATCGTGCCCAGCGCATTCGGGTCCGCGAGCACGGCCTGGGCGATTTTGTCGGAGAGGTAGCGCGTGATGGTCTGGCGGACGCGCTCGGCCTCGCGGTCGCGCTCGACGGCCACACGGGCCTGGCCGAGCGTGATCTTGAGGTCGTCCATGTCGATCGGCTTCGTGAGGAAGTCGAAGGCGCCTTTGTTCATGGCCGACCGGATGTTCTCCATGTCGCCGTAGGCCGTCACGACGACGGCGTGCATGCGGCGGCCCAGGTTCGACATCTCGCCGAGCAGCGTCAGCCCGTCCATGCGGGGCATGTTGATGTCCGTCACGACGACCTCGATGCTGGGGTCGTCGCGCAGGTGCTCGAGCGCCTCGACGCCGTCGGAGGCGAAGACCAGGGCGACTTCCCCGCCGCGCACTTGCGACCGGAACTTCTGGCGGATGAGGGGGACGAGGTCCGGCTCGTCGTCGACGAACAGGATCTTGAGGGCGTCGGGGGCGGGCGCCTCGGACATGGGCAGGGCCTCGGGGAGGTCGCAGAAAGTAGAGCCGGACGGAGCGTACGCCCGACGAACGGCGCGGGTCTCCGCTAGCTTGCCGGCGGCGACCTAGAATTTGTCGTCCGCCCGCACGGAACGCTCGCCGCCGCGTGTTGGGTGCCTCCGGATCCCACCACACCCCGATGACGACGCGCCGCGCCGCCCTCGCCGTTCTCTTCACGCTCGCCGCGCCGGTCGCCGCCGCCTCGCCGGCCGCTCCCGCCCCGCCGGCCCGCGCGGCCGCCGTCCCCGATGACTCGACCAAGGCCGACCCCCTCGCGTGGGCCCGCGCCGTGGTCGCCGCGCGCCGGGCCGTCGCCGCCGCCGAGGCCGAGCCCGAGCCGGGCCGCCAGCGTGCGCTCGCCGCCGACGCCTTCGCCGCCGCCCAGGCGCTGGGCGACGCCGCCTCCGTCCGACCGCTGGCGTTGCGCGCGCAGGCCGTCTACGAGGCGCACCACGGGCCCGTCGCCGGCCCGCTCTCGCCGGCCGACTTCGCCGCGCTCCGGGGGCCCGCGCTCGCCGACCTCGGCTCGAACTTCGCCGTCCCGATCGTGGACCCCGCCGCGCTCGCGGCCGCCCGGGCCGCCCGGGCCGCCGCGGCCGCCGAGGCCGAGCGCGCCGCCGGGCCCGACTGGCTCTATTACCCCGCCACGGCCGCCGCCGCCGTCGACCGCGAGCGCGCGATCGCGACGCGCATGGCCCGGACCGCGCGGCGCAACCGCCGCCTGATGCGCGACCTCGGCCAGATGCTCCGCCGCCGGGGCGTCCCCGAGGACATCCGCTACCTGGCCGTCGTCGAGAGCGGGCTGAACGCGAACGCCGAGAGCTGGGCCGGCGCGCGCGGCCTGTGGCAGTTCATGCCCGAGACCGCCGCCGACTACGGCCTGGACTCGCTGACCGTCGCCGACCCGGTCGCCTCCACGAACGCCGCCGCCCGCTACCTCGGCTGGCTCGCGCGCCGGTTCGACGGCGACTGGCACCTCGCGCTGGCGGCGTACAACGGCGGCGTCGGGCGCGTCGAGGCGATTGCCCGGGCGTACCGCCGCGAGACGGGCCGGACGGCCACGTTTTGGGACATCGCCGCCGACCTCCCGCGCGAGACGCAGCGCTACGTCCCGCGCTTCGTGGCGCTGGCCGAGGCGATGGGCGCCCGAGGCTAGCGGGCGACGGTGAACGTCCTCGCCAGCCGCGCGCCGTCGGCGTCGAGCACGACGAGGTACAGGCCTGCCGCGAGCCGGCTCGCGTCGAACGCCGCCGTGTGGTCGCCGGGCGGGCGCGGCCCGCTCGCGAGCACGGCCACCTCGCGGCCGAGCACGTCGAGCACGCGGAGCCGCACCGGACCGGGGCTTGCGACGGTGTACCGGACGGTCGCCGTCGCGCGCGCCGGGTT
Source organism: Rubrivirga halophila (assembly GCF_046845755.1). Classification (GTDB taxonomy): domain Bacteria; phylum Bacteroidota; class Rhodothermia; order Rhodothermales; family Rubricoccaceae; genus Rubrivirga. Next base: position 2,174,539 of record NZ_CP177357.1, on the reverse strand, counting down.
CGGGCCGACCGCCAGCGCCAGCCCGCTGGGGGAGGGCGCCTCGTCCCCGGCGGCCACGCCGAAGAGGTCGCTGGAGACGAGCCGGAAGACGGTCCCGGGCTCGGGGTGCTCGGCGGCGTAGGGTGGGGCCGCCCCCAGATCCCAGCCCACGAACGTCGTCCGACCCAACATCTCTGGACCGTGGTCTAGCGGGGCCGTCGCGGCTGTTGCGAGCCACGCCTTGTAGCCGGCGTCGCCGGGCGACGTGTCGGTCGGCTCGTACCAGTAGACCCAGTCGGTCACCGGATCATCGGCGCCGCTAGAAACCGGGGAGTCGGCCTCTGAGAGGTTGTACGTGCCGTCCCCGTCGATGTCGAGGACGGCGGGGACCATGCGGACGTCGTCGCTCGGGTCGTCGGGCGTGCCGATGCCAGTGTTCCAGATCTCAAAGGGGATCTCGATTAATGAGCCGTCGCCAAACCGCTGGTAGGCAGTGCTGGGGCCTGTGAATCGGGCCTCAAAGTCGTAGGGGAAGGCGAGGGCCGCGTTGTCGTTGCGCAGGACGCGAGCCAAGAATTCCTCGTACGGCCCAGAGTAGGCGCCCGAGTTGCCGGTCGCGACCAGCCACCGCGTCCCGTTCGTCTGCTGCTCGCCCACCCCAGGGTCTTCGCCGCCGGGTGTCGGGAATCCTTGGAACGCCGCGGCGCCCGGGTGCGGAGGGATCGGCCCGGACGCGTTCGCCACGACCTCGAACGACGTGAACGCCTTGCGCAAGAACCGGAACTGACGGACGCCCGACGGTGGCCCGAGGGATCCGAGGTAGCGCGCACGCACCCGCCAGTAGAACGGCGTGACCGTGTTGAACGTGAAAACCTCAGGGGCGACCTGGGTTGAGAGCCCAAGCACGCCACGAGCGACGAGAAGGGTGTCGAACGTCGCGGTGGGGGCCAACTCGACGCGGTACGACGTCGCCCCGGGGACCGCGGCCCATTCGAGGGCGACACCGTCGCCGGTCAGCGAGGCGCCGTCGGCCGGGGCCACGAGGGCTGGGCGCGCGGTCGGGGGCGGCGGGTCGTCGACGCGGGCCGTGAGGGCGCCGGCGTGGTAGAGCGCTTGGGCCCGGTCGGATACCGCGAGCAGCTCGTACACGCTGTCGATGTGATCGGCGCCCTGGGCGTAGAGGTACCCGATGTCGACCGTCGCCCGATCGCCGGGGGCGAGGTCCGGGATCTCAGCGGACACCACGCCGGAGCGGTTCCCCGGGGTGTTCGGGTTGCCCTGGCCGTCCGAATCGACCTCCGACCAAAACGCGGGTGGGACGCCGCCGTACGGCCACCGCGTAACCGGGCCCTCCGACCGGTACCCGCTGTCGCCGGTCGTCAGCGGCGTGCCGTCCTTCCAGAGCGCCTGTTGGAAGCCGTACGCCTCGACGGCCGTGCCGGGGTCGCCGAGGGGGCAGCCGCAGCTGGCGAAATGCATCGCCGACGATGCGCCGCTGAGCACGTCGATGCCGAGGGCCGGGGGCGGGGTGCCGTACCCGCCGCCGCCCTCGTCGTCGTTGTCGCCATTGTAGACGTAGAACATCGAGCGCTCTGCGCTCGAGCCGACGTAGTCGTCGACGACGTTGCCGAAGTCGGGGTCCCAGAACATCGAGACGCGGCCGCCCTCGATGGTCTTGGTGCTGCGGTTGACGATCTCGTAGCGGTAGAACGTCGAGTGGTAGAGCGCGGGCTCGTCCGCGCCCCCCCACGCCCAGGCCGTGACGCGGACTTCGATGCCGAGCGGGTCCGTTCCGCCCCAGTCGTGCGGGCCGCCGGCGTCGTTCATGACCCACCACGCGGTCTGCCGACCAAAGATCACGGGCCGCTCGCCCGCCCCGAGGTCGAGTGTCTTCGTCCCGTAGCCGGGGTCGCCGATGTCGAGCGAGACCGTCGGCTCGTCGGCGCCCTGCGCGCCGTCGCCGTCGGCGTCGACGAAGTACGGGGCGCCGACGCCGACCGGCCACTCGGCGAGGTCGGCCGACGCCGTGCCCGTCGCCTCGTACGTGTCGAGATCGGCGCCCGCGACGGTCCAGATGCGGTCGAAGGCCGCGCACGTCTCGGGCGTGGTGGCTCCGTCGGCGTCGAGCGGGCCGGGCCAGAACTCCCACGCCCCGTATGTGGAGCCCGCGAACCGGAGCTCGCCGTCGACGAGCCCGCCGACCCACATGCCCGCGGTGAACACGGCGTTGACGCCCGACCCCTGCGGGACCTCATAGGTCGCGCCGTTTCCCCGCCAGAACAGACCGCCCGTGTTGTACAGCTTGGCCTGGACGCCGGCCACGTCGAGGTCGGCTTCGGCCACACCGATCTCGCAGCCTGGGTCGGGCTGAGCGCTGGCGAGGGCGGGCGCGAGCAGGAGAAGCAGGAGTAAGCGGCGCATTCGTCAGCGGGCGATGGTGAGCGTGCGCGCCAGCCGCGCGCCGTCGGCGTCGAGCACGACGAGGTAGAGGCCCGCCGCCAGCCGGCTCGTGTCGAGCGATGCCGTGTGGTCGCCCGGCGGGCGTGGGCCGCTCGCGAGCACGGCCACCTCGCGGCCCAGTACGTCGAGCACGCGGAGCCGCACCGGGCCTCCGCTGGCAACCGTGTACCGGACCGTCGCCGCGCCGCGCGCCGGGTTCGGGCCGACCGCCAGCGCCAGCCCGGTGGGGGAGGGGGTGGGGGCCTCTGCCGCGACGCCAAAGAGGTCGCTACTCACGATCCGGAAGACGGTCCCGGGCTCGGGGACCTCGGCGGCGTACGGCGGCGCCGACCCGAGATTCCACCCCACGAACACCGTCCGCGCCAGCACCTCGGGGCCGTGCGCCGTCGGGTCGCTGGCGGCCGTCGCCAGCCACGCGTGGTAGCCGGCCTCGCCGGGCGTCGTGTCCGTCGGCTCGTACCAGTACACCCAGTCGGTCACCGGGTCGTCGTCGCTACTGGAGACCGGGGAATCCGCTGTCGAGAGGTTGTAGGTCCCGTCGCCGTCGATGTCGACGATGGCGGGGATCATCCGCACATCATCGGACGGATCGTCGGGCGTGCCGATGCCGACGTTCCAGATCTCGAAGGGGATCTCGACGAGCGAGCCGTCGCCGAACCGCTGGTACGCCGTGCTCGGGCCGGTGAAGCGGGCCTCGAAGTCGTGGGGGAAGGCGCGCTCTCCATTGTCGTTGCGGAGGACGCGGGCCAGGAATTCCTCGTACGGGCCGGAGTAGGCGCCCGAGTTGCCGGTCGCGACCAGCCACCGGGTCCCGTTCGTCTGCTGGACGCCCACCTCGGGGTTCTCGTCGCCGGGCGTCGGGAAGCCCTGGAACGCCGCGGCGCCGGGGTGCGGGGCGATGGGCCCGCTGGCATTGGCGACCACCTCGAACGACGAGAACGCGCGGCGGATGTAGCGGAACTGGCGGTAGTCGGAGACCGGGCCGAGGGCGCCGAGGTTGGCCGCGCGGACGCGCCAGAACTTGGGGGTGAGGTCGTTGTAGCCGAACACGTCGGGGCCGACCTCGACCTCGGTCGCGGTGACGTCGCGGTCGACGATGAGGGAATCGAAGGCGGCGGTCGGGGCGATCTGAAGGCGATATCCCGTCGCGCCCAAGATAGCCGTCCACGAAAACGCCACCGATGGGTTCGAGAGGGTGCTGCCGTCCGCAGGCGCCAGCAGGGCAGGGCGGGCCGTCGGCGGGGCGGGTTCGGCGAGACGGCCAGTGAGGGCACCTGCGTCATAAAGAGCCTGCGCCTGGTCCGACACCTCGAACAGCTCGTAGACGCTGTCGATCTGAGGGCGGGCCGCGTCGTAGCGACCTGTGCCTTGTGTCCAGAGAATGCCGACGTCGACTGTGGCCCGGTCGCCGGGGGCGAGATCGCCGAGGGAGCCGGAGACGACGCCATGCCGGTTTCCAGGCGTGTTCGCGTTACCGTTCCCATCAAGCTCATACTCGCTCCAGTAGGCGGGGGGGACTGCTGGGTACGACCATCGGGTAACGGGCCCGTTGGTGTTGTACCCGTCTCCACCGTATTTGAGCGGCGTCCCGTCGAGCCAGATCGCTTGAAGGTATTGGTGCGTCCTGCGGGCGTCTCGGGGGAAGCCGGTGGGACCGATTCCCTTGCCAAACTGCAACCCGGCAAAGGCACCACTCAGCACGTCGATCCCGAGCGCGGGGGGCCTGCCGTAGCCGTAGCTGCCCTCGTCGTCGCTGTCGCCGTTTTGGAAGTACAGCATCGACTGATCAGGGCTCGTCCCGACGTAGTTGTCGTTGAAGTTGCCGAGTTCGCCGTCGACGTAGAGCCCGAGCAGACCGTCCTCGATGATCCGGTCGCTCCGGTTGATGACCTCGTAGCGGTAGAACGTGGACTCGTAGAGGGCCCGCTCGGCCTCGCCTCCTCGCATCCAGGCCGTCACGCGGACCTCGATGTGGAGAGGGGCTGAGCCGGAGTATGCGTGCGCGCCCCCCGCGTCGTTCATCACCCACCACGCCGTCTGGCGCCCAAAGATGACGGGCCGCTCGCCAGCGCCGAGGTTGAGCGTCTTGGTGCCGTAGCCAGGGTCCTCGATGTCGAGCGAGACCGTCGGTTCGTCCGGCCCTTGAGTGCCGTCACCGTTTGCATCGACGAAGTACGGGGCACCGATGCCGACCGGCCACTCGGCAAGGTCCGTCGTCACAGATCCGGTGGACTCGTAGGCGTCGAGGTCTGTGCCGGCGAGAATCCAGATCCGATCCGTGGCCGCGCACGTTTCGACGCTCGTGTCACCATAGCCGTCGAGGGGTCCGGGCCAGAACTCCCAGGGCCCGTACGTCGACGTCGCCGCCCGGACCTCTCCGTCGACCACACCGGCGACCCAGAGGCTGGCGACGAACACGGACGTCTTCCCGGAGCCTTTGGGCACCTCGTAGACCGGCGCAGCTCCCCGCCAGAACAGCCCGCCGGTGTTGAACAGCCGCGCCCGGATGCCGGCCACGTCGAGGTCCGCCTCAGCCACACCGATCTCGCAGCCTGGGTCGGGCTGGGCGCTCGCGAAGGTGGGCGCGAGCAGGAGCAGCAGCAGGAGACGACGCATCGGTCAGCGGGCAATCGTGAGGGGGCGCGCCAGCCGGGCGCCGTCGGCGTCGAGGACGACGAGGTACAGGCCAGTCGCCAGCCGGCTCGCGTCGAACGCCGCCGTGTGGTCGCCGGGCGGGCGCGGCCCGCTCGCGAGCACGGCCACCTCGCGGCCGAGCACGTCGAGCACGCGGAGCCGCACCGGGCCTCCGCTGGCGACCGTGTATCGGACCGTCGCCGCGCCGCGCGCCGGGTTCGGGCCGACCGCCAGCGCCAGCCCGCTGGGGGAGGGCGCCTCGTCCCCGGCGGCCACGCCGAAGAGGTCGCTGGAGACGAGCCGGAAGACCGTCCCGGGCTCGGGGTGCTCGGCGGCGTAGTGCGGTTGGTGACCAAGATTCCAGCCCACGAAGACCGTCCGCGCCAGCACCTCCGGGCCGTGGGCCTCCGGATTGCTTGCGGCGGTCGCCAGCCACGCCCGGTAGCCCGCGTCGCCGGGCGTGGTGTCGAGCGGCTCGTACCAGTAGACCCAGTCGGTCGCCGGGTCGTCGTCGCTACTGGAGACCGGGGAATCCGCTGTCGAGAGGTTGTAGGTCCCGTCGCCGTCGATGTCGACGATGACCGGGATGAGGCGCACGTCGTCGCTCGGGTCGTCGGGCGTGCCGATGCCGACGTTCCAGATCTCGAAGGGGATCTCGACGAGCGAGCCGTCGCCGAACCGCTGGTACGCCGTGCTCGGGCCGGTGAAGCGGGCCTCGAAGTCGTGGGGGAAGGCGCGCTCTCCATTGTCGTCGCGGACGACGCGGTTGAGGAATTCCTCGTACGGCCCCGTGTAGGCGCCCGAGTTGCCGGTCGTAAACAGCCAGCGCGTCCCATTCACCTGCTGGACCCCGGAGGCTGGGTTCTCATTGGCCGGTGTCGGGAAGCCCTGAAACGCGGCCGCGCCGGGGTGCGGGGCGATGGGCCCGCTGGCGTTGGCGACCACCTCGAACGACGAGAACGCGCGCCGGAAGTACCGGAACTGCCGCACGGGCGAGGCCGGTCCGAGCGTCCCGAGGTTCGACGCGCGCACGCGCCAGTACTTCGGGGAGTCGTCGTTGTACGGGAAGGGGCCCGCTCCGACCGTCGTGGAGAGCGAGTCCACGTCCCAGTCGACGATCAGGCTGTCGAAGTTCGTAGTCGGGGAGATCTGAAGGCGGTACGCGGTCGCACCGGGGACCGCCGTCCACGAGAACGTCGCCAGCAGGTCGACCACGGTGACGCCGTCGGCAGGCGCCAGCAGGGCCGGGGTGCCGGACGGTGGGGTCGGCTCGGCGACGCGATCGGTGAGGGCTCCCGCGTCGTAGAGGGCTTGCGCCTGATCGGAGGCCTCGAACAGCTCGTAGACGCTGTCGATCTGGTCGGTGCCCGTGGCGAACAAGATGCCGAGGTCGACCGTCGTCCGCTCGCCGGGGGCGAGTGTGGGGAAGGAGGACGTGATCAGACCACGCCGGTCGGCGGGGGTATTCCTGTTGCCGTTCCCGTCCGTGTCATACTCGGTCCAGTACTCCGGCGGGTTGCCGTTGAACATCCACTTGGTGACGGGGCCGCTCGTGTTGTAGCCGCTTCCGCCGACGGTCAGGGGCGTCCCGTCCTTCCACAATGCCTTTTGAAAGGTCCGGACCTCGCTTGCGTTGCCTGGGTCCGAAGTGCCAAACCCCGCGCCAGTGAAGTACATCGACGACGTGGCGCCGCTGAACAAATCAACGCCAGCTGCGGGAGGCGGCACACCGTATCCGCCTCCGCCGTTATCGTCGCTGTCCCCGTTGTAGACGTAGTACAGCGAGCGCTCTGCGTTCGAGCCCTGGTAGTCGTCGTTGAAGTTGCCGAGATCGGGGTCCATCCAGAACGTCGCGAACCCTTCCTCGATGCTCTCCCGGCTCCTGTTGATGATCTCGTAGCGGTAGAACGTCGACTCGAACAGGTCGGGCTCGGCTTCACCCCCTCGGGCCCACGCCGTGACCCGGACCTCGATGCCAAGCGGCTCGGTGCGGCCCCATCCGTGGTCGCCGCCCGCGTCGTTCATCACCCACCACGCCGTCTGGCGGCCGAAAATGACCGGCCGCTCGCCCGCCGCGAGGTCGAGCGTTTTCGTCCCGTAGCCCGGGTCGCCGAGGTCGAGCGAGATGGTCAGCTCATCGACGGCTTGCGCGCCATCCCCGTCTGTATCGACGAAGTAGGGGGCACCCACAGCGACCGGCCACTCCGCAAGGTCGTCGGTGGCGATGCCTGTGACTTGGTACGCGTCGAGATCGGTCCCCGCGACGATCCAGATTCGGTCGTAGGTGGCGCACGTCTCGGGCGTGGTCTCCCCGTTCTCGTCGAGCGGACCGGGCCAATACTCCCACGGCCCGTACGTCGAACTGGCGGTCCGGAGCTCGCCGTCGACGAGGCCGCTCACCCAGAGCCCGGCGGCGAAGATGGCGAGGGTACCCGAGCCCTGGGGGACCTCGTAGTGAGCACCGGCACCCCGCCAGAAGAGACCACCGATGGTGTACAGCCGGGCGCGGACGCCTGCGATGTCGAGCTCCGCCTCGGCGACGCCGGTGGCGCAGTCGCCCGGCGTGGCCTGGGCGGCGGGCGCGGCGACCGGCTTCTGGGCCGAGGCCGCCAGCGGGAGCAGGAGGGCGGCGAGGAGGAGCAGCGGGCGCATCGGCAGCGGCGAGAATCCACCTTCACACTACGGCGCCCTTCGCGATGCGCCGGGGGCACAAACCCATCGCCAAAAAACAACCCGCCCGACGCTTTCGCATCGGGCGGGCCGGCAAGCAGGGAGGTCCCTGTCTGAAGAGTCACCGGCGGGGCCGGTGCTACGCCACTATACGAACCAGCGGCGGCGTTCGTGTGCGCTAGCGGGTGACGGTGAACGCCCGGGCGAGCCGCTCGCCGTCGGCGTCGAGCACGAGGACGTAAACGCCCGACGCCAGCGCCGACGCGTCGAGCCCGACGCGGTGCTCGCCCGCCGCGCGGTCGCCATCGACGAGCCCGAGCACCGTGCGGCCCAGCACGTCGACGACCCAGAGCCGGACGCGGGCGGGCTCGGCGAGCGCGAACCCGAGCGTCCCACGGAGCGTGACGGGGTTGGGGCGAACGTCGCCGAGCAGCAGCGGGGCCGGCGCCGCGTCCGTCGCGAGCGGCATCGCCTGCGAGCTCGACTCGATCCGCACCACGGTGCCGGCCTCGGGGGCCGCCGGCCCTCCGCCGTCGGTGCGCTCGCGCCGGAAGGTGGTCTGGGCGAGGACCTCGGGGCCGTAGGCCGTCGGGACGCCCTCGGCCCAGGCGCGGTAGCCGCGCTGGCCGGGCGCCGCGTCGAGCGGGCGGTGCCACGAGATGGCGTCGGTCGTCCAGAGGTAGAACGCCGGGTCCTCGTGGAAGGAGAACCGGTCGTCGCCGTCGGTGTCGTGGACGACCGGGATCATCCGGACGTCGTCGGCCGGGTCGTCGGGCGTGCCGACGCCGATGTCCCAGAGCTCGAACGGAACCGTGATCTGGCGGCCGTCGAGGGCCCCGAGGTTGCCCGGGGAAAAACGGATCTCGAAGTCGTGCGGGAACGCGCGCTCGGCGTTCGTGCCCGGGAGCACGGCCGCCAGGAACTCCGCGTAGGAGGAGGCGCCCTCGGCGGCGAGGTACCACACGTAGCCGCTGGCCTGCTGGGTGGCGATCGGGCCGGCCTCGGGGAGCGCAGGGAAGCGGGCGAAGGGCCGGGTCACCGGGGCAGGCTGATCGAGACGCCCCGTGGCGTTGGCCACGACGGAGAACCGGTTGAAGCCGGGCACGAAGACCGTCACCAGACGCGGCTCCGACGGCAGGCTCTCGACGCCGTTGACGACCGCCCGGACGCGCCACGCCAGCGGGTCCCGCTGGTTGAGGGGGACCGCGTACCGGTCGACGTCGATCGCGGCGGCCGACACCACCTGCTCGAACACGGGCTCGGCCGCGTCGGACGAGGACAGCAACTCGAACAGGTAGTAGGTGGCGCCGGGCACGGGGGTCCACGTGAACCGGACGTCGCCGCCGTCCGTCGTGGCGCCGTCGTCGGGGCTCGTGGGCACGGGGGCGGCGGGGCGCGGCGGGGGCGGGGCCGTGCCGGTGAGCGCGCCGGCGTCGTAGAGCCCTTGCGCGCGGTCCGAGCGGGCGCGGACGGCGGAGATGCTCGAGAGCCGGTCGGTGCCCGTCCCGAACACGATGGCGACGTCGACCGTCATCCGCTCGCCGGGGGCCAGCCGGGAGGGGCCGGCCGCGACGGTCCCGCGCTTGTCGGATGGGACGGCCGGCGTCCCCGCGCCGTCGACATTCTCGTTGCTCCAGAACGCGCCCGTGAGCGGGTCCCCGGGGTAGGACCACACCGTCGTCGGGCCCGAGGTCTCGAGGCCGAAGCCGCCGACGTGCATGGGCGTCCCGTCGTTGAGCAGGCCGCGCAGCCGCGCGTACGCTTGGTCCCCGTCCCGCGGGCCGTTCGCCGGGAAGCCCGAGCTCTTCAGCGTGTGGAGCGCGCTGGAGGCGCCGCTGAGCACGTCGATCCCGACGGCCGGCGGCGGCGTCCCGTAGCCCCCGCCGCCCTCGTCGTCGTTGTCGCCGTTGTAGAACACGTGCATCCCGCGCGTCGAGTCGGCGTGCTGGTAGTCGTCGTTGAAGTTGCCGAGGTCGGCGTCGATGTAGAGCCCGGCGTAGACGTCGTCGAGCACGTCGGTGGAGCGGTTGACGATCTCGTAGCGGTAGAACGTGGACTGGGCGAGCTCGGCAGGGTCGGCCCCGACGGTCCAGGCGGTGACGCGGACCTCGATGCCGAGCGGCGGGGCGCCTGACCACTCGTGGGCGCCGCCGGCGTCGTTCATCACCCACCACGCGGACTGGGCCCCGAACACGACAGGCCGCTCGCCGGCGCCGAGGTCGAGCGCCTTCGTGCCGTAGCCCGGGTCGCCAGGGTCGAGCGAGACGGTCGGCTCGCCGGCGTCCTGCGCGCCGTTGCCGTTGGTGTCGGCGTAGAACGGGGCGCCGAGCCCGACGGGCCACTCGGCGAGGTCGGCCGAGGCCGTGCCCGAGGCGTCGTAGGCCGCCAGGTCGGTCGAGGAGACGACCCAGATGCGGTCGGCCTCGGCGCAGGTCGCCGCCGTCGTCTGGCCGGTGGCGTCGAGCGGTCCGGGCCAGAACTCCCACGGGCCGTACGTCGACCCGGCGAACCGGAGCGCGCCGTCGGCCCGGCCGCCCACCCACAGCGAGGCGTTGAAGAGGGGGACGAGCCCGGAGTACTTCGGGACCTCGTACTGTGCCTGGGACCCCCGCCAAAAGAGCCCGCCAAGGTTGTAGAGGGCGGCCCGGACGTCGCCCTCGTCGAGGAACGCCTCGGCCTCGCCGAGGGCGCAGTCGGCCGACTGCGCGGCCGGGGTGGGGGCGAGGGCGAGTGCCGCCACGGCGAAGAGAAACAAGCGCATGCGCGAGTGGTGGGATCGGGGGCTGCAAGACTACCCGTTCTGCTCTGGCGTCTGGCAGTCACTTCGATGTCTCTGCAGCGAAGATCGGCCCGGACCAGGGCGCCTCGCCCGGCCGGTCAGCGGGTCACGGTGACCGTCCGGGCGAGGCGCCGGCCGTCGACGTCGAGGACCACCACGTACACGCCTCCCGCGAGCGCGGCGGCGTCGAGGCGGACGGCGAACGGGCCGGCCTCGCGGTCGCCCGTCGCGAGCACCGCCACCTCGCGGCCGAGCGCGTCCACGAGTCGGAGCCGGACCGCCCCGGCCTCGGAGAGCTGGACCCGCACCTCGGCGCTCGTGCCGATCGGGTTCGGCTGGACGTCGAGGGCGAAGGCGTACACCGGCGGGAGCGGCGGCGGCGGCGGCACCGGGTCCGGAGGGATCTCGAGGTTGGGCTCATCCGCAACGATGCGAACGACCGTGCCGTCCTCGGGCCGCTCGGCGGGGTAGGGGGGCTCGCGGCCGAGGTTCCACCCGACGAAGGCCATCCGCTCGAAGACGGCCCCGCCCCGGGCGTCAGGGGCCGTGGCGGCGTCGGCGGCCCAGGCGGCGTAGCCGGCCTCGCCGGGGCTCGTGTCGAGCGGGAACGCCCACGTCACGCCGTCGGTCGCGGGGTCGTCGTCGCCCGAGGACGCGGGCGAGTCCGGCGTCGAGAGGCCGAACGCGCCGTCGCCGTCGAGGTCGTGGAGGACGGGGATCATGCGGACGTCGTCGGCGGGGTCGTCGGGGGTGCCCTCGCCCGTCGCCCACAGCTCGAACGGGACCTCGACGACGAGCCCATCGGCGGCGCGGACGGCGACGCTCGGGCCGGTGAACCGGACCTCGAAGTCGGTCGTCCCGAACCGCTCGCGGTTCTCACCGGGCAACGCGACCTCGAGGAACGAGGCGAACGTCCCGTCGAAGCCGTCGGCGACCGTCGCGACGAGCCAGCGCGTGCCGTTGGCCTGCTGGATGCCGGCCGGGTTCGCTCCCTGGGGCATCGTCGGGAAGCCCTGGAACGCGGCGGCAGCGGGTTGGGGGGGATCGACCGGGCCCGCCGCATTCGCGACGACCTGGAACGACGCGGGCGTCGGGACGAAGTACACGTTCCGCAGCGACCGCACCTCCGACGGCAGGCTCGGCTCCCCGACCGGGTCGATGGCGATGACTCGCCAGTAGACCCTCGCCACGGAGTTGTTGAGGAAGGCGGTCCGGGGAAGGGCGATCTCGGTCGCCGTCGTGGTCCAGACCGTGGCCCCGAAAAAGGTGCGCGAGGTGTCGATCTGGAGGTGGTAGGCGGCCGTGCCCGCGACGGCCGTCCACGAGAACGTGACCGGGGCGCCTTCGAAGACCACGCCGTCGGCCGGGGCGAGGGGGGTGGGGGAGGGCGGCGGGGGCGTGGGCGTGCCGGGGCCGGAGAGCGCGAACAGCTCGCCGGAGGCGTACGCCGCCTGCGCGAGGTCCGACCGCTCGCGGACGGCCGTGACACTCGCCAGCCGGTCCGTGCCGCGCCCGAAGAGGATCCCCACGTCGAGCACGATCCGGTCGCCCTGATCGAACGGGACCGGCGCCGCGGCGATGGCGCTCTTGCGGTCGGCGGGAGTGAGGGGGGTGCCTTGCCCGTCGGCGTTCTCCATGGACCAGAACTGGCCGGTCACGGGGTCGCCGGGGAACGCCCACCCCGTCCGCTCGCCGCCGCGCTGGTACCCGTCGCCGAAGGCCGTGAGCGGCGTCCCGTCCTTCCACACCGCCCGCATGTAGTCCATCGCCTCTTGGGCATCGCTCGGGTCGGAGGTGACGGCGCCGCCGTTCGTGAAGTAGGCCGCTGTGCCCGCCCCGCTCAGCAGGTCGATGGCGATGGCCGGCGGCGGCGACCCGTAGCCTTCGGGTCCCTCGTCGGCCTCGTCGGCGTTGTAGAACATGAGCAGGCCGCGCGTCGAGTCGGAGTGGACGTGGTCGTCGGACCGGTTGCCCATGTCCACGTCCGAAAAGATGCCGACGCGGGTGTCGTCCAGGCGGCCGGGGGCGCGCTTGATGATCTCGTAGCGGTAGAAGGTGGACCGGGCGAGCGGCTGGATGCCGTAGCCCGTCGTCCAGGCCGTCGCGCGGACCTCGATGCCGAGCGGTTCGGTCCGGCCCCACTCGTGGGCGCCGCCCATGTCGTTCATCACCCACCACGCCGTCTGGCGTCCGAAAATGACCGGCCGCTCGCCCGCGCCGAGGTCGAGCGTTTTCGAGCCGTAGCCGGGGTCGCCGAGGTCGAGCGAGACGGTCGGCTCGGTCGGGCCCTGCGTGCCGTTGCCGTTGGCGTCGGTGTAAAAGGGGGCGCCGGCGCCCACCGGCCACTCGGCGAGGTCGGCCGACGCCGTGCCCGTCGCCGCGTACGTGTCGAGGTCGTCGGTGGAGAGGGTCCAGATGCGGTCGAAGGCCGCGCACTGCTCGGGGGTGGTGCTGGCGTCGGCGGCGAGGGGGCCGGGCCAGAACTCCCACGGGCCGTACGTCGACCCCGCGAACCGGAGCTCTCCGCCCGCGTCGATCCCTCCGATCCACAACCCGGAGGCAAAGACCGCGTTGCGGCCGGTGCCCTTCGGAACCTCGTACTGGGCCCCGGTGCCGCGCCAGAACAGCCCGCCGATGTTGTAAAGGGTCGCCCGGACATCGCCGAGGTCGAGGTCGGTCTCGGCCGTGCCGATCTCGCAGTCGGCCGTCTGCGCGGCCGCCGACGTCGTGAGTAGAAGGGCCACGAGGGCGAGGAGAACCAAGCGCATGCGCAAGACGGGGAATCTGGGCTCCAAGGGTACCCGCGGCCTCGCGGCGGCGGCAGTCACTTCGGGATCTCTGACGCGTCCCCACCGCGTGATCGCCGTGCGGGGACCCGGTCCGCGTCAGCGGGCGATGGTGAGCGTGCGGGCCACGCGCACGCCGTCGGCGTCGAGCACGACGAGGTAGAGGCCCGCCGCGAGCCGGCTGGCGTCGAACGTCGCCGTATGGTCGCCCGGCGGGCGCGGCCCGCTCGCGAGCACCGCCACCTCGCGGCCGAGCACGTCGAGCACGCGGAGACGCACGGGGCTCGCGCCAGCAACGGAATAGCGGACGGTTGCCAAAGCTCGCGCCGGGTTCGGGCCGACCGCCAGCGCCAGCCCGCTGGGGGAGGGCGCCTCGTCCTCAGACGCCACGCCGAAGAGGTCGCTGGAGACGAGCCGGAAGACGGTCCCGGGCTCGGGGACCTCGGCGGCGTACGGCGGCGCCGACCCCAGATTCCACCCCACGAAGACCGTCCGCGCCAGCACCTCAGGCCCGTGGGCCTCCGGATTGCTGGCGGCCGTCACCAGCCACGCCTGGTAGCCGGCCTCGCCGGGCGTGGTGTCGGTCGGCTCGTACCAGTAGATCCAGTCGGTCACCGGGTCGTCGTCCGCGGACGAGATTGGGGAGTCCGATGCGGAGAGGTTGTAGGTCCCGCTGCCGTCGATGTCGAGGAGGACCGGGATCATGCGCACGTCATCGGACGGATCGTCGGGGGTTCCGATGCCGACGTTCCAGATCTCGAACGGGATCTCGACGAGCGAGCCGTCGCCGAACCGCTGGTAGGCCGTGCTGGCGCCCGTGAACCGGGCTTCGTAGTCGAAGGGGAAGGCGCGGGTCGAGTTGTCGCTGCGCAGGACGCGGTCCAAGAACTCCTCGTACGGGCCGGAGTAGGCGCCCGAGTTCCCGGTGGCGACCAGCCACCGGGTCCCGTTCGTCTGCTGCACGCCGGCGACGGGGTTCTCGTCTTCGGGCGTCGGGAAGCCCTGGAAGGCGGCCGCGCCGGGGTGCGGGGGGATCGGCCCGCTGGCGTTGGCGACGACCTCGAACGACGAGAACGCGCGGCGGATGTAGCGGAACTGGCGGTAGTCGGAGACCGGGCCGAGGGCGCCGAGGTTGGCCGCGCGGACGCGCCAGAACTTGGGGGTGAGGTCGTTGTAGCCGAACACGTCGGGGCCGATCTCGGCCTCGGTCGCGGTGACGTCGCGGTCGATGATCAGGGAGTCGAAGGCGGCGGTCGGGGCGATCTGGAGCCGGTATTCGGTCGCGTCGGGGACGGCGGTCCACGAGAACGTCGCGGCGGGCTCCGAGACGGTTTCGCCGTCGGCGGGCGCTAGCAGGTCGGGCGCGGCGGTCGGCGCTGGGGGCTCGGCCGTGCGGTCGGTGAGGACGCCCGCGTCGTAGAGCGCTTGCGCAAGGTCCGATACCTCGAACAGTTCGTAGACGCTGTCGATCTGGTCGGTGCCCGTGGCGAAGAGGATCGCGAGGTTGACCGTGGTGCGCTCGCCGGGCGCCAGCGTCGGGATCTCGGCGGTGATCATCCCGCGGCGGTCAGCAGGTGTTCTCGCAGTCCCCTGACCATCCGTGTCGTACTCGCTCCAGAACGCAGGCGGGTCGCCGTTGAACATCCACCGGGTGACGGGCCCGTTCGTGATGTAGCCATTTCCGCCGACCTTCAGCGGTGTCCCGTCCTTCCACAGCGCCTGCTGGAAGGTGTACGCCTCGCTCGCGTTGCCGGGATCGTTGGTGACTCCAGAGCTCGTGAAATACATCGAGGAGGAGCCCCCGCTCAGGATATCAACGCCGAGCGCGGGGGGCGGTGTGCCGTACCCGCCACCGCCCTCGTCATCGCTGTCCCCGTTGTAGACGTAGTACAGGGAGCGCTCCGGATTGGAGCCTTGGTAGTCGTCGTTGAAATTGCCGAGGTCCGGGTCCACCCACATTGTGGCGTAGCCCGCCTCGATGACACTCGCGCTGCGGTTGATGATCTCGTAGCGGTAGAACGTCGACTCGTACAGCGCCGGCTCGTCCTCGCCGCCACGCACCCAGGCCGTCACGCGGACTTCGATGCCGAGCGGGTCCGTCCCGCCCCAGTCGTGCGGGCCGCCCGCGTCGTTCATCACCCACCACGCCGTCTGGCGTCCGAAAAGGACCGGCCGCTCGCCCGCCGCGAGGTTGAGCGTCTTCGTGCCGTAGCCGGGGTCGCCGAGGTCGAGCGAGACGGTCGGCTCGTCGTCACCCTGCGCGCCGTCGCCGTTCACGTCCACGAAGTACGGGGCGCCGACACCGACCGGCCACTCGGCGAGGTCGCGCGTCGCGGCCCCGGTCGCCTCATACGCGTCGAGGTCGACGCCGGCGACGGTCCAGATCCGGTCGTAGGCCGCACACGTCTCCGGCGTCGTCTTGGCATCCGCGTCGAGCGGGCCGGGCCAGTACTCCCACGGTCCGTACGTGGAGCCCGCGAACCGGAGGTCGCCGTCGACGAGCCCGCCGACCCACAGGCCGGCGGCGAAGATGGCCATCGTGCCCGAGCCGCGCGGGACCTCGTACTGCGCGCCCTGCCCACGCCAGAAGAGCCCGCCGAAGTTGTACAGCCGGGCGCGCACGCCCGCGAGATCGAGCTCGGCCTCGGCGACGCCGGTGGCGCAGTCGCCCGGCGTGGCCTGGGCGGCGAGCGGGGCGGCCGGCTTCTGGGCCGAGGCCGCCAGCGGGAGCAAGAGGGCGGCGAGGAGGAGCAACGGGCGCATCGGCGTCGGTGGGAATCCACGTCCACACTACGGCTCCCTTCCCGATGCACGGAGGGCATAAACCCTTCCCAAACAAACAACCCGCCCGACGCTTTCGCATCGGACGGGCCGGCAAGCAGGGAGGTCCCTGTCTGAAGAGTCACCGGCGGGGCCGGTGCTACGCCACTATACGACCGAGCGGCGGCGTTCGTGTGCGCCCCGGCTAGTACCGCGTGGTGACGGCCTTGCGCTTGAGCGCGGACAGCCAGCGCGTGATGTCGATGCCCTTGGGGCAGGCCTGGACGCAGTTGAAGATGGTGTAGCACTTCCACAGGCCGTCCTTCGAATCCACCACCTTGAGCCGCTCCTCGGCCTCGGTGTCGCGGCTGTCGAACACGTAGCGATACGCCTTGAGCATGGCCGCGGGCCCGAGGTAGGCCGGGTCGGCCCAGGTGCTCGGGCACGAGTGCGTGCAGGCCCCGCACATGATGCACTTGGTGGCGTCCTCGATGACGGCGTGCTGCTCGGGGCTCTGGATCCGCTCCGTCACCGGCACCGACTCGTCGTTGATGAGCCAGGGCATGACGGCCCGGTACTTGTCGAAAAAGCGCGACTGGTCGATCACCAGGTCCTTCAGGACCGGCGCGGCCGGGAGCGGCTCGAACGTGACGGTGTCGCCGTCCTTGAGCCCCAGATCCTGCACCAAGATCGAGCACGCGAGCTGGTTCTCGCCGTTGATCTTCATCGCGTCGGACCCGCAGATCCCGTGCGCGCAGCTCTTGCGGAAGGTGAGCGTGCCGTCGAGGTGCCACTTGACGTAGTGGAGCAGGTCGAGCGCCCGGTCCATGTTCTCGGCCGGGACCTGGAACTCGTCCCACCGCGAGCGCTCGTCGGTCTCCGGGTTGAAGCGGCGGACCTTGACGGTCAGCGTCATCGTCGGGGCCTCGGCACCGGGCCGGCGGCGGGGCCCCTTCTCGGCGGCCTCGACGCGGTCTTCGATGGGGGCGGCGACTTCGATGGTGTCGGACATGTTAAAGAGGGATGGGGGATGCGGGAGGAAGGGATGGGCAGAGGGCGCGGGGCGCGCATCCCTCCATGCCTCTCATCCCTCGATCCCTCTAGTACTTCCGCTCCTTGGGCTGGAACTGGGTGATGACGACGTCCTTGTAGCCGATCTCGGACTGGCCCTGCTGGTCGCTCCAGAAGAGCGTGTGCTTGAGCCACTCGTCGTCGTCGCGGGACGAGTAGTCCTCGCGGAGGTGGGCGCCGCGGCTCTCGGTCCGGTTCCGGGCGGAGACGGTGATGGCCTCGGCGTAGTCGACCATGAACTGGACCTCGACGGCGTCCATCAAGTCGGTGTTGAACCGCTTGCCCTTGTCCTGGCAGGTCACGCTCGCGGCGCGCCGGCGGAGGTCCTGGAGGTCGGCGAGCGCCTCCTCGAGCGTCTCGTCGGTACGGTAGACCGAGACGTTCTTCATCATGGTCTCCTGGAGGTCCGTCCGGATGGTGACGGCCTTCTCGCCTGTGCTCTGCGAGACGATGCCGTCGAGACGCTCGCGCGTGGTGGCCTCGGCCGCCTCGGGGAGCGGCTGGCGCTCGGCGCCCTCGGCGATCTGCCGGGCCATCTCCATGCCGGTCCGCCGCCCGAAGACGACCAGGTCGAGGAGCGAGTTGGTGCCGAGCCGGTTGGCGCCGTGGACCGACACGCAGGCGGCCTCGCCGCACGCGAAGAAGCCCTCGACGCGGCCCGAGCGGTCGCGCGTCTTGACGACCTGCCCGTCGATGTTGGTCGGGATGCCGCCCATGGCGTAGTGGCACGTCGGGGCGACCGGGATGGGCTGCTTGACGGGGTCGATGCCGAGGTAGACGCGGCTGAAGGTCGAGATCTCGGGGAGCTTGTGCTCCAAGACATCCTTGCCGACGCCCGTCATGTCGAGGACCACGTGGTCCTTGCCGTTGACGCCGCGCCCCTCGCGGATCTCCTTGTAAATGCACTGCGAGACCATGTCGCGCGGCGCCAAGTCCTTGACCGTCGGCGCGTAGCGCTCCATGAACCGCTCGCCCTCCGAGTTGCGCAGGATGCCGCCCTCGCCGCGCGCGCCCTCGGTGATCAGGATGCCGAGCCGGTACAGGCCCGTCGGGTGGAACTGGATAAACTCCATGTCCTGCAGCGGGAGCCCGGCGCGGAGCGCGAGCGCGAACCCGTCGCCGGTCCCGGCGTGCGCGTTCGAGGTCGTCTTGAAGGCGCGGCCGTAGCCGCCCGTCGCGAAGCAGGTCGCGGCCGCGTGGAAGGTGTGGACCTCGCCGGTCAGGATCTCGTACGCGACCGTGCCCACGACGGCCTCGCCGTCGTCGGACATGATGAGGTCGAGGACCTGGTACTCGTCGTAGAACGTGACCTTGTTCTTGACGCACTGCTCATAGAGCGTGTGCAGGATCATGTGGCCCGTCCGGTCGGCGGCGTAGCAGGCCCGGCGGACCGGCGCCTCGCCGAAGTTGCGGGTGTGCCCGCCGAACCGGCGCTGGGCGATCTTGCCCTCGCGCGTCCGGCTAAACGGCACGCCGTAATGCTCGAGCTCGATGATGGTGCGCGGGGCGTCCTGGCACATCTGCTCGATGGCGTCCTGGTCGCCGAGGTAGTCGGAGCCCTTCGTCGTGTCGAAGGCGTGCCACAGCCAGTGGTCCTCCTCCTCGTTGCCGAGCGCCGCGCCGATGCCGCCCTGGGCCGCGCCGGTGTGCGAGCGGAGGGGGTGGAGCTTGGAGACGACGGCGACGTCGGCGCCGCCCTCCGACGCGTAGAGCGCGGCCATCAGCCCGGCGCCGCCCGCGCCGACGATGACGATGTCGTGTTCGAAAACCATAGGAGTGGAAAGGTTGAAGTAGACAGGCCGACGGCGGGGTCGCCGACCGGTCGGCGCCCTTACGATCAGCCCCTCACAGGCCGGCGACGACGACGGAGTACGCGCCGATGACGAACAGGACGAGCGCGAGCGTCCACGAGAGCGCGGTCGCGCCGACGCGCGCCATGTCGTTGCGGATGTAGTCGGTCAGCACGTTGTTGAGCCCGTAGAAGCCGTGGTGCAGCGCGAACAACAGGAAGAGCAGGTTGAAGCCCTTCCATAGCACGGCGTAGACCGGGTCGCCGAGCCGGAGCATCAGGACCTCATAGGGCGTCGGGCCGGCGACCTCGCCGGGCGGGTGCGTTGGGCCCGGGGCGTCGATCTCGGGGTCGCCGAGCCGGCGGTCCTGGGCGGGGACGACGCGCAGGCGCTCGGGGCTGGTGTTCGTGCCCTCGCGGGCCTCGAAGGCGCGGACGGCCTCGTCGGCCTCCTGGGAGTAGCGCGGGAGCACGCCGGCCTCGGCCTCGTCGGCCGTGACGACCGAGTGCGAGATCGACGCGGTCGTGCGGTCGAAGTGCTGGACCCAGAAGTGGGTGATCAGCAGGAAGATCAGGAACGTGCCCGTGATCCGGTGGGCGAACCACTGGAACGCGCTCGATCGGGCCGTTCGGCCGTACTTGGGGGATGCCATGTCGGTGGTCAAGGTGGGGTCCAGCCGGCCACGCCGGCCGGGGTCCCTACCCGTTGTAGTGGTCGAGGAGCGCGGCGATCGACGGGTAGCCCCCGACGGCGAGCAAGACGAGAGCGACGGCGCCGAGGGTCCAGAACAGCTTCTTCTGGTTCGGGCTCCAGCCGACAAAGTCGATGAGCACGATGCGGAGCCCGTTGAGCGCGTGGTAGATGCAGGCGCCCAGCAGGCCGAACTCGGCCACCTTGAACAGGGGCGCGTGGTACCCGGCGATCAAGGCGTTGTAGGCCTCGGGGTTCGTGATCGCCTTGAGGCCCCAGATGTGGAGCACGAGGTAGGCCACCAGGCCGACCCCGGTGAGGCGGTGCAGAATCCAGGCGACCATCCCGACGCGCAGTTTGTAGCGCTGGACGGGGCGGACTTCGGGGGTGGCGGCGACGGCCATGGCGGTGCGGGGGGGGAGCAGGCTACCAGACGCGTGGTGCCAGGTTTCACTCATCAGTGAAAGTTACGAACCGCGCGCGGTCCAAAGTACGTCCAGCCGCCGACGCCGTCCCGTCTTCGCGGAGCCCGCACAGCGCATGGAAAGGGGGCGCCTCAAACGACGCGAGGCGCCCGGCACGGTGCCGGACGCCTCGGATGCGTGCGCGATGCGGCCGGCGCTAGCCGCGGTCGGCGATCGGCGCGACCGTCTTGCCCTTGGGCCCGACGTACTCGGCGCGCGGGCGGATCAAGCGGTTGTCGGTCCACTGCTCCAGGAGGTGGGCCGTCCAGCCGGTCATCCGCGAGATGGCGAAGATGGGCGTGTACAGGTCCCGCTCGATGCCGAGCAGGTAGTAGACGCTGGCGGAGTAGAAGTCGACGTTCGCGTCGAGCCCCTTGCGCTCCAACACCGTCTCGCGAATCGTGTCGCTCATCTCGAGCCACTTCATCTCGCCCTTCTCCTCGGAGAGGTCCTTGAGCATGGCGCGCAAGATCGTGGCGCGCGGGTCGAGCGTCTTGTAGACGCGGTGGCCGATGCCCATGATCTTCTCCTTGGCCTCCAGCTTGCGGTCGACGAACTCCTGTGCGGTCTCGCCCGAGGCGTCGAGCTCGAGGAGCGTTTTCATGACCTCGATGTTGGCGCCGCCGTGGAGCGGGCCCTTGAGCGCGCCCATGGCGCCGACGACGGCCGAGTACATGTCCGACATCGTGGCGCCGATGACGCGCGCGGCGAAGGTGCTCGCGTTCAAGCCGTGCTCGGCGTGGAGCACGAGCGCGGCGTCCATGATGGCCTCGGCGGCCGGGCCCGGGGCCTCGCCGTTGAGCATGAACAGGAAGTCGTGCGCCGTCGAGCCTTCCTGCTTCGGGGCGATGGGGTCCTTGCCCTTGCGGATCCGGTCGAACGCCGCGAGCAGCGTGGGGAGCTTGGCCGTCAGGCGGATCGCCTTGCGGTAGTTGGCCTCGGGGTCCGTGCTGTCGGCCTCGTCGTCGTACGCCGCCAGCATCGAGAGCGCGGTCCGCATGGCCGCCATCGGGTTGGCGTCGCTCGGCGTGTGGTGCCGGAGGTGGTCGAGCAGGTCGTCGTGGACCGGGCGCGCCTCGCGGAGCTGGGCGTTGAGGTCGTCGAGCTGGGCCCGGGTGGGGAGCTCGCCCTTCCACAGCAGGTAGGCGACCTCCTCGAAGGAGGCGTTCTTGGCGAGGTCGCGGATGTCGTAGCCGCGATAGATCAGCTCGCCGACCTGGCCGTCGATGAACGACAGCTCGGTGTCGAGGGCGGTGACGCCTTCGAGGCCTCGGGATTTCTTGGGGGCGGCGGCGGTCTGGGACATCGGGGAGGGCGGGTGGGGACCGGCGAGCGGTCGGCAGAACAGTCGAGTGGGTCGCCTACCCCGCAGAGCGTGCGGGGTTCAGCGGCCTGTGGCAGGAAACGCAACGCTGGCGGCCCCGTTCGCGGATTCGGCGTTGAGATCGGGAGCGCTTCCGTGTCCTGGCTCGCGGCCCGCCCCCGCCGTCGGGCGGTGCGGTGCGTGCAAGCCCCAGGCAGGCGGGGCTTGCGCCCGGCCCGCACGCACGCGCTCTTCGCAGCGTCCTACGGCAGGGGAGGGGGCGCCGGGTGGTACCTTCGGCCTACGGGCCGTGCCAGCCACCGCTCGTCCCCCATCCGCCGCGCCCGGCGGGATCGGGGCCCCGGACGCCGAGAAGGCGACGGCCGCCCCCTGCCGGAGCGCCCCCCGATCCCCCCCTCTGTGCTCGTCGCCGCCCACGTGATCGCCCGCCTCGCCGCGCTCCTGACCCTCGGGTTCGGAGCGCGCGTCGCGTTGCGCGCCGTGGCCGCCGGGCACCGTCCCCCTGCGCCCGCCCGGCCCGTCGCGACCGCGACGGGGGGCAGCGGCCCGAGGCTGGCCCCGGCACCGTGCCGGGCGCTCGCCGGGCCCGGACGCGCTACCCCACCCCCCGTTGAAAAAGCAAATCATCATCAACGCGAGCAAGGACCGCTCGCGCATCGCGATCGTCGAGGACGGCGAACTCGTCGAGCTCTACGTCGAGAATCCGGATAACGTCCGCACCATCGGCAACGTCTACCTCGGCCGCATCCAGAAGGTCATGCCCGCCATCCGGGCCGCCTTCGTCGACGTCGGCGAAAAGCAGGACTGCTTCCTGCACTTCTCGGACCTGACCGACAACCTCCCGCAGCTCATCGCGCTGGCGGGCGAGGACGTGCCCGGCCTCGACGCCCCCGTGCTGTCGCTGGCGCCCCCCAAGCGGATCGCCGAGGACGACTCGGAGCCCGACGTCGAAGACGCCCTCGAGGTGTCGCCCGGCGACTCGGGCGAGGTCACCGAGGAGAGCCGCACCAAGAGCCGCTCCGGCGGCCGGAGCCGCTCCCGCGGTCGCGGTCGCGGCCGGGGAGGTCGTGGCCGCGGGCGGGGCCGCCGCGAGGAGGAGGAGGAGCAGGAGGAGCGCCGCCCGCTGCGCGGCGTCATCGACCTGAGCTCGCCGTCGAAGCCGCGCCGCACGCCGCGTCCGAAGCCAACGCCCGAGCCCGAGGAGGAGCCCGAGACCATCGACCCGCCCGCGCCCGTCGATGAGACGCCGGAGGCCGAGGCGCCCGAGGTGGAGGAGGCCCCCACAGAGGAGACGCCCAAGACGCGACGCCGGAGCCGTGCGAAGACCGCCGAGCCGGAGGCCGGGGACGACGCCGAGGCGGAGACGCCGGAGCCGGACGCCGAGGAGAAGCCCAAGAGCCGCCGTCGCTCGCGCGCCAGCGCGCCCGCCGAGGGGGCCGGCGAGGCCGACCGCGAGCCGGGCGCCGCCGAGGCGTCCGCCGCCGACTCCGCGGACGAGGACTCCGACGATTCCGACGAGGCGAGCGGGGAAGCCAAGCCCAAGCGCCGCCGTCGCCGAGGACGCCGCGGCCGGGGCCGCGGCAAAAGCAGCGAGGGCGATGCCTCCGACGAGGACGCCTCGCCGGGCAAGGGCCGCCGCCGGAACCGCTCCGCCGCGCCCGCCGACGACGCCAGCGAGACTTCGGGCCGCAAGCGCTCCGACGACGACGCCGGCAGCGACGACTCGGGCGACGCCAACGAGAGCACGCCGAAGAGCCGCACTCGGGACAGCGACGACGGCGGAGGCCGCTCGCGCCGGGGCAAGGGCGCTGACGACGCCGACACGTCGGGCAGCAAGGACGCGAAGCCGAAGGGCTCCAAGAAGAAGGACGGGGCGAGGAAGGACGGCGACAAGAAGGGCGGCCGCAAGCGGCTCCCCTCGACCGTCGACCTCTCGGGCTCGTCGCGGTCCAACCTCCGCGTGATCCCCGAGCACCACCGCGACGACGACGACGACGGCGACCGCACGCAGGCGCCCGAAGACGCCCGCTCGGGCGAGGCCGGGGACCAGCCAGACGGCCGGAGCCGCCGCCGCTCGCGCTCGGAGGACTCGGACGGCTCAGGCCGCGACCGGGGCGGACGCCGCTCGAAGACGGCCGACGACGACAGCGAGGGCTCGGACGACACCGGCCGCAGCCGCGGCGGACGCCGCTCCAAGAAGGCCGACGCCGGCTCCGACGACCGGGGCGGCCGCTCGCGCCGGTCCGACAAGAACGACGACGGCGGGTCGGACGGCCGCTCGCGGCGCCGGACGCGGTCGGGCGACGACGCCACGGCCGAGTCGGACGGCGACAAGCCGGTCTCTGGCCGCTCGCAGGGCGGGCGCAGCTCCCGCGAAGGGGACCGCGGCGGGCGTGACTCGAACCGTGGCTCGCGCGACGGCGACCGCGGCGGGCGCAGCTCGTCGCGCGACGGCAACCGCGACTCGGGTCGGGGCGGGCGCGACACCAACCGCCAGCGCAGCAAGGCCTCGGGCCGCATCCCCTCGAACGAGGAGTTGATCAAGCGCGACGGCAAGATCATCGTCAAAATCACCAAGGAGGCCATCTCCAACAAGGGGCCGCGCGTCTCGACCGATCTCTCGCTGGCGGGCCGGTTCCTCGTCCTCGTCCCGGCGGCCGACTACGTGGCCGTCTCCAAGAAGATCGAGAGCGCCAAGGAGCGCCGCCGCCTGCGGACGCTGGCGACGAGCCTCAAGCCCGACGGCTTCGGCGTGATCGTGCGGACGGTCGCCGAGGGCCGCGACGCCAAGTCGCTCGACACCGACCTGCGCCTGCTCACCGACAAGTGGCGCAAGATCGAGAACAAGCTCAAGGGCACCCCCGAGCCGCCCGTCCTGCTGTACCAGGACGTCAACATGGTCTCGTCGGTCATCCGCGACCTGTTCTCGGAGGACTACGACCGGATCCTGGTCGACGACCCCAAGGTGTTCGCCAACGTCCAGGCCTACGTCAAGGCCGTCGCGCCCCAGATGGCCGACAAGGTCGAGATGCACAAGGGGCGGACGCCCGTCTATCGCTCGCTGGGCATCGAGAAGCAGGTCGAGGAGGCGTTCTCGAAGCGCGTCAACATGCGCGGCGGGGGCTACCTCTTTATCGAGACGACCGAGGCCATGCACGTGGTCGACGTGAACTCGGGCCGCGCCGGCCGCGGCAAGAGCCAGAAGCAGAACCTGATCGACGTCAACGTCGAGGCCGCCAGGGAGGTCGCCAAGCAGCTCCGCCTGCGCGACCTCGGTGGCATCATCGTCGTCGACTTTATCGACCTCAAGTACGACCGGGACCGCAAGAAGGTGACCGACGTGCTCCTGAAGGCCTTCGAGAAGGACCGCGCGGTGACGAAGCTGCTGCCGATGTCGGACTTCGGGCTCGTCCAGATCACGCGCCAGCGCCTGCGCCCGTCGATCACGGCCAACGCGACCGACGAGGACGGCAACCCGCTCGACGCCGCCGAGGCCGTGGCCGCCGCCGGGGCCGGCGAGATCCAGCGGTCCGGCAACCAGGTCTACGAGGCCGACGAGCGCGACGACCGGCCGGCGCGGTCGGAGCGCGCCGAGCGCTCGGAGCGCCCCGTAGTGGCCGCCGAGGACGCGACGCCGCGCGCGCTCGCGGGCCGCATCCGCGGCTGGCTCGACCACTACCGCGCGACGGTCGACGAGCGCTACAAGAGCCGCCCAATCGTGGTCCGCGTGCACCCCCTGCTGGGCGCCTTCCTGCGCCGGGGCCTGGTGTCGCCGCTGACACGGTGGCGGCTGGGCCTGCGCGGGATCGCGTTCGAGGTCGAGGACGACACGAGCGTGGACCCGCTGGCGTTCGACATCCGCGACCAGAAGTCCGGTCGGTCACTGCTGAAGAAGTACGCCGCATAACCGGAGAGGGGCGAAGGGATGGGGCATGGAGGAGTGCGCGCTCTCTCCGCCCATCCCTCCATGCCGCCTCCCGTATCCCTCATCGATGAAGCCCCCCGCCGTCGCTGCTGCGCTCGAAGAGGCCCTGCGCCAGCTGAGCGTCCGCGTGCGGCGCGAGCGGGGGACGTTCCGGGGCGGGCTGTGCGTGGTCGACGACGCGCCGGTCGTGGTGCTCAACAAGCTGCACCCGCCCCAGGCGCAGGTGGCCGTGCTGGCGCGCGCGCTCCGCGAGCACGGCGGCGTGGACCAGCTGTACCTGCGCCCGGCCGTCCGGGCGGCGCTGGAGGACGCGTGGGCACAGGCGGACGCGGGCGTTCCCGAGGAGACGGGCGACGATGACGTCTAGCCCCGCGCTCACCGTCACCCTGCTAGGCACGGGCACCTCGACGGGCGTCCCCGTGATCGGGTGCGGGTGCGCCGTCTGCACCTCCGACGACGCTCGCGACGCCCGGATGCGGACCTCGGCGCACGTCGTGGCCCACACCGACGCGGGCGACGTGCACGTCCAGATCGACGCCGGACCGGACTTCCGCCGGCAGGCGCTGGCGTACGGCGTCGAAGCCGTCGACGCGCTCGTCGTCACGCACGAGCACTTCGACCACGTCGTCGGGCTGGACGACCTGCGGCCGTTCTTTTTCCGCGAGCGCTCGCCCGTCCCCGTATTTGCGCTGCCGTCGACGGCCCAGGCGCTGCGCCAGATGTTCCGTTACGTGTTCGACCGGACGTACCCCGGCGCGTCGTTGTTGGATTTGCAGGCGGTCAACGGGCCGTTTACGGCGCGCAGCCGGACCGGCGAGGGGGCCGTCGAGATCACGCCCCTGGTGGCGCCGCACGGGGCGTTCCGGGTGCTGGGCGTTCGGATCGGGGGGTTCGCATATCTGACCGACGTGGCCTCGGTCCCGGCCGAGACGCGGGCGGCGCTGGCGGGCGTGGACGTGCTGGTGCTAGACGGCCTGCGCCCGGACCCGCACCCGACGCACCTGTCGTTCGCCGAAGCCGCCGAGGTGGCGGCGGCGGTGGGGGCGGGGGAGACGTGGCTGATCCACGTGACGCACGCGGTGACGCACCAAGCGGCGGACGCGATGCTGCCCGACGGCGTGCGGCTGGCGTACGACGGGCTGGTGCTGGAGGTGGGCGCTCGCTAGCAGGAGGGATCTGACCTGCCGCAATGGCATCCGGAGCTGCCACAATGACGGGCGGAGGGGCCGCAATGGACGATTGAGGTGGCGCAAGAGCCGCTCGAGATCGCACAAGAGCGTCTCCCGGTCGCACAGAGGCCGCTCGAGGTCGCACGAAGGCGTCTCGGGGGGACGCAATAGCCGCTTGAGGTCGCGCAATGCTACCTCGGGCTCGCGCAAGAGCGTCTCGAGGCGGCACAACGGGCGCTTGAGGTCGCGCGAGCGGGTCTCAGGGGGCCGAGGGGCTCGGAGCGGGGACTCCCGGGTGGCCGTCGTCACCCGTACACTCACCGTCGCCCGCTGACAGGATCCCCGCCCGCTGGGCGCCCTCGCTATTCGTCTCCGCGCCCTCGTCCTCTTCGCCCTGCTCGTGCCCCCGGCCACGGGCCAGGTCTGGGAGCGCCTGCCTGATGTCGGCAACGAGTACCCGATCGTCGACCTGGTCGCCTTCCTCCCCGGACCGACCTCCGAGGCTGACACCCTCCTTCGCATCGAGGGCGCCTGGGGCATCTACAAGTACGTCCCCGACCACCCCGACGGCCCCTGGGACCACCTCTGCGCCCCAATCTGCAGCCCCAAGTCCGTCGCCGTGACCCAGGCCGGGTCGCTCCTCATCGGCTCGCCCGCCGGCCCCCTCGGCGTCGACCGCTCCACCGACGGCGGCCGCACCTGGCAGCGCGACGTGCTCGACGGCACCGCGGCGCTGTTCGGGTCGACCCTGCTCGGGGGCGCCGTGTTCGCCGACGACGGGTTCCACGCCTGGCGCTCGCTCGACGACGGCGCCCCGGGCACGTGGGAGAAGCTGGGGGGGCTGGGCGGCTTCCCGGTCGACTACGGCGAGGTCCCGCCGTCGGACGCGCTCCCCCAGGGCCGAATGCTGGCCGCCGTCTACAACGGGGTCACAACCTCCGACGACGGCGGCGAGACCTGGACGCCCACCGACGGCGCGTTCGGGTCCGGCACCGTCGCGTGGTCGCTGGCGTTCGCCGAGGAGCCGGGCCACCCGTACGGGGGGTACGCGCTGGCCGGGCTCGGGACTCGAAGCGAGGACAACGGCGTCGTGGTGCGGTCCGACGACGGGGGCGTGACCTGGGTGGTCGCCCACCGGTTCGACCCCGAGGTGTATGGGCTGGAGGAGGTGACCCGGGTCGAGGTGGCCGTCTCGCCCGACGGGTCGGTGTGGGCCGGGCTCGCGCGAACGCAGGATGGGCCGCGGTACAACTGGCTGGGGTCGGTGGCCCGGTCGTCGGACGGGGCCGCGACGTTCGCGCCGGCGGCGGCGGGGTACGAGGGCGGCGGGGTGCTGTCGATCGCGGTGGGGGGCGACGGCCGGGTGTACGTGGGGGCGGCGAGCGGGCTGTGGCGGACGGTGGAGCCGGCGGTGGCGGAGGAGCGGGGGCCCGCGCCGCGCGCGCTGTCGGTGGCGGTCTGGCCGAACCCGACCGCTGGCGGCTCGACGGTCGAGGTGTCGGCGCCGTCGCGGGTGGAGGTCGTGGACGCGCTCGGTCGAGTCGTGGGCGCGTGGGAGTCGGTCCGAGAGCGCGTCGAGGTGGACACGTCGGGGTGGTCGCCGGGGGCGTACGTGGTCCGGGCGACGGGGGCGGACGGCGCGAGCGCAAGCGCGGGGCTGGCGGTGGCGCGGTAGGGCGGGCGCAAGTGGGGAGGTCGGCGCAAGTAGGTGGGCTGGCGCAAGCCGGTGGGTCGGCGGTGATGCGACCCCTCACCCTGTCCCTCTCCCGGCGGGAGAGGGGACGCCGTAGGCGGGGCCGGCGCAAGCAGGGGCGTCCACGAGCGGGTCATGGGGAATCGAGCGGGGGCGTTCGGTCAGAGGGGAGCAGTCTGCACATCGGCGCCAGCGGGATCCCGCAAGCAGGGGAGAGGCTGCCGGTGGCCTGCTTGCGTCCGTGGACGGTCGGTAGCTTGCGGGCCCTCCCTCCGCGCGGATGCCCGACTCCCCCCAGCGCCCCGGCGTCCTCGTCCTCAACGGACCCAACCTCAACCGGCTCGGCACGCGCGAGCCGTCGGTCTACGGCGCGCTCACGCTCGACGACCTCCAGGCCGACCTCCGCCAGCGGTTCCCCGACCTCTCGTTGCGCTTCGAGCAGCACAACTCCGAGGGGGCGCTGATCGACGCGCTCCACGCCGCCGACACGGTCGAGACGGCGGGCGTCGTCTTCAACCCGGGCGGGTACGCGCACACCTCGGTCGCCCTGCGCGACGCCGTCGCCTCGATCGCGACGCCGGTTGTGGAGGTCCACATCTCGAACGTGTTTGAGCGGGAGGACTTCCGCCAGCGGCTGGTGATCGCGGGCGCCTGCGCGGGCGTCGTCTCCGGGCTGGGGCTGGCGGGCTACGCGCTCGCCGTCTCGCACTTCAACGGCCACGTCGGGGTGACCTCGTGAGCGAGCCCACGCCGCCCGACGACGAGACACCGCGGCCGGCGCCGGAGTCGGTCCCCGAGCCGCAGAACGAGCCGGACCCCCACGACGAGCTGGGGCCGGCCGGCCTGAGCGCGCCCGCGCCGGGCGCCGAGACACTCGCCGAGGCCGACGCGGCGCCGGGCTCGCCCGCCGAGGCCGCCCGGGACGCCGAGCCGAAGCGGCCCGCCAGCGGGTCGGGCGCGCTGCTCGTCGCCGCCGGCATCTTCGCCAGCCGCATCATCGGGCTCGTCCGCGACCGCGCCGTCGCCTACTACTTCGGGTCGGGCGCCTTCGCCGACGTCTACCGGCTGGCGCTGCGCGCGCCCAACTTCCTGCAGAACCTGCTGGGCGAGGG
Source organism: Rubrivirga halophila (assembly GCF_046845755.1). GTDB lineage: Bacteria > Bacteroidota > Rhodothermia > Rhodothermales > Rubricoccaceae > Rubrivirga. Next base: position 2,145,233 of record NZ_CP177357.1, on the reverse strand, counting down.
CACGCTCTCGGCCTCGTTTATCCCCATCTACAGCCGGATGCTGGAGGAGGGGAGGGAAGAGGACGCGGGCCGGTTCGCCGGCGCCATTTTCGGGATCCTGGCGGCCGTGGCGTTTGCCGCGGCGACACTCGGGGTGCTCTTGGCCGAGCCGTTCGTCGCCATCATCGCGAGCGGCTTTTTGGACGACGCCGACAAGGTGGCCGCCGGGACGTTGGTCGTGGACCGCTACGCGCTGTCCGTCACCGTCGTCCGGTTCACGTTCCCGATGACGGCGTTCCTGGTGCTGAGCGCGTGGTGCCTGGGGGTGCTCAACAGCCACCGCAAGTTTCTGCTGTCGTACTTCGCGCCGGTCGCCTGGAACGTGGCCCTGCTGGCGGCGCTCTTCGGCGGGGCGTACCTGTACCTGGACGACCCCTTCGGGCTGGCGGCGATGGAGATCGTCCCGCCGGACCAGCTCAGCCAACTGCTCATCGCCGTGTTCGTGGGCGGCATCGCGGGCGGCGTCCTGCAGTTTGTGGTCCAGCTCCCGACCGTCCTGCGGCTGCTCGTCGGGTTCCGGCCGTCGATCTCGCTCCAGGTTGAGGGCGTGCGCGAGGCCATCAAAGCGTTCGTCCCGGTCGTGCTCGGGCGCGGCGCGTATCAGCTCTCGGGCTACCTCGACTTCTGGCTCTCGACGTTCGTGGCGGCCGGCGCGCTCGGCGCGATCGGCTACGCCCAGACGCTCTACCTCCTGCCGATCTCCCTGTTCGGGATGAGCGTCGCCGCCAGCGAGCTCCCGGAGCTGAGCCGGATCTCGCGCGCGGAGCTGGACAACTTTCTCGACCGCGTCGCCGGGTCGGTCCGCCAGATCCTGTACCTCATCGTCCCGACCGTCGTCGGCTACCTCGGCTTCGGCGCGCTCGTGGTCGGCGCCTTCTACCAGACCGGCCAGTTCGGCGCCGACGACACCTGGCAGGTCACGCTCGTGCTGATGGCGTACTCGCTGGGAATGATCGCCACGACGGCCGGGCGCCTGCTCCAGAACGCGTTCTACGCGCTCAACGACACCAAGACGCCCGCGCGGATCGCCGTCTGGCGCGTGGCCGTCTCCGGCGCCATCGGCGCGGCGCTGATGTTCGTGCTCGACCAGTACAGCGTCACCGACGTGATCGGCGTCGAGGCCGAGGGCGACCCGCTCCGGCTCGGCGCGGTCGGGCTGGCGCTGGGCTCGGCGGTCGGCGCCTGGGTCGAGCTGTGGCGGCTCGTCGCCGCGCTCCGGGGCCACGAGCCCACGTTCCGCCTGCCCTGGGCGGCGGGCCTCCGGATGCTGGGGCTGGCCGGCTTGGCGGCGATCCCGGCCACGCTGGCGCTGGCGTTCGTGCCGGCGACCGTCGCGCCGGTGTGGGCCTACGGCATCGGCGTCATCGGCGTCTACGGGCTGGGCTACCTCGCGCTCGGCCACCTGCTCGGCTTCGACGAGTCGGACGCCTGGCTCGGGAAGGTCTTCCGCCGGATGAAGCGGTAACCAGCGCCAGCGGGCAGACAAAAAAAGCGGCGCCGGACTCAGTCCGGCGCCGCTGGGCGTGGTGGGATGCCCGCGGTCAGGGGCTAGGAGCCGATCTGACCGATGTAGTGCTGGGCCCAGCCGTGCCACGCCTGTCCCTCGGTGACGGCCTCGAAGGCGGCGCGGGCCTCGGCGTCGTTGCCGGCGCCCATGTGGGCGAGCCCGAGCTGGATGTAGATCGCCGAGTTGTCCGCCGACGCGTCGGCGTTGGCGACGGCGGTCTCGGCGAACGGGACGGCGTCGGCGCCGCGCTCCATGGCGTTGAGGGCCTTGGCGTAGAAGAAGGCCACCAGGTCGGCGTCGTAGCCGTCCATGCGGGCCTGCTCCAGGAGCGCGTACGCGTCGGTCGCCTGCTCAAACGAGATCTCGTTGCCCGAGAGCATCTGGGTCGCCTGGGCGACCTTCTCGGCGGTCGCATTCGCGCCGGCCTGGGCCTGCTGCGCGGCGGCGTTCGCGGCCCGCTGGTCGAGCGCGGCGGTCACGCGGTCGAGCTGGTCCTGCGCGGTGGAGCGGATGTCGGCGGCGTTCGAGGCGTCCGACGCCTCGGCCATGGCGATGGCGGCCTCATACGCGTTGCGGGCGTCCTCGAGACGACGCTGCGCGGCGAGCGACTGCGCCAGCCCCAGGCCGGCGGCGGCATACGACGGGTTGTAGATGAGGGACTCCTCGAACTTCAGCAGGGCCGCCTCGAAGTCGCGGTCGCGGAGGAGGGCGGCGCCCTCGTCGTACAGGCCGCGGGCGCGCTCGGGGTCGAGTTCGATGGCGGCCTCAGCGGAGTCGGCGGCGACCTCCGGGGTGTCGGCGGGCATCTCGCCGCCGTCGGACTGGGCACTGGCGGCGGTCGTCAGACCGAGGGCGAGGAGGGCAAGGAGGGCGATACGGAACATGTCGGACGGGGGGGTGGGGGCGATGGCTCGGACAACAAACCTACATAGGGTGTGCCACCGTGGGGAACCGCCCCCGGGGGGCGATTCGTGTGCGCCTCCGTCCGCCATCGTGGACGCGCGGTGTGTGCCGCGCCGATCACTCTCGCCCCCGCCATGCGCCTCCTCCTGCTCGTCTCCGCCCTCGCCGCCTCCGCCTGCGCGCAGGCCCCCGCCGAGGCCGCCGACCCCGGCCGTCGGGCCGATTCGGTCGTGACCCGACCCGACGCGGCCGAGATCCCCGGCGACGGTCCCACACTGTCCGACGGCGACGTCACCACAGGCTCGCGCGACACGCTTGCAGTCACCGACATCCGCATCCCGCTGGGCGACGGCGCCATCGTCGCCCGGGTGTCGACGGCCCCGATCACCGACCGGCTCGCGAGCCCCGGCTTCGAGGCGGTCCCGCTCAATGCGCTCAACCTCCACGACGACGAGAGCACGTCGGTCGAGGCCGCCCTCGCGGTCGTCCGCGAGCTCGGCGGGCGCGTCGTCGAGCTGCGGCACTCGGGCGAGCGGAACCTGACGTTCGCCGTCGGCGGCGCGACGTTCCGGGCCGACCCGAACCGCGTGTTCACCGACGCCGGCCGCCGCCGCACGCTCGCGTCGCTCTCGGCCGCGACGCCGGCCGCGCTCGCGGCGCTGGAGGCGTTCGCCGACTCGGCGCTGGCGGTCTACGCCGCCGTCCCGGCCGGCGTCGTGCTGACGCTCCACAACAACACGGACGACAACTACTCGGCGCGGTCGTATGCCCCAGGCGGCGAGTACGCCAGCGACGCCGCGGCGGTCACCGTCCATCCCGGCACCGACCCCGATGACTTCTTTTTCGTCACCGACCGCGCGCTCTACGACGCGCTCGCCGAGGCCGGCTTCAACGCCGTCCTGCAGGACAACGACGCGGCGACCGACGACGGCTCGCTGTCGGTATGGGCGGCCCGGCGGGGCGTCCCGTACGTCAACGTGGAGGCGCAGCACGGACACGTCGAGGCGCAAGCCCAGATGATCCGGGCACTTGTCGGCGTCCTCTCCCGCCAATAAGTCCGGAAGGCGGGTGGGGTCGGACCCGCCCCGTGCGCGCCCCGTATCAGTCGGCCCCTCTCGTCAGTCGACCGTCCGATGTTCAAAAAGTCCTTTGCCGTCGTCGCCGTCCTGATCGTGGGTGGCTTGGCCGCCGCGTCCATCCGCACCGTCGCGGACCCCGAGGGCGTGAGCATCCCCGACCCGATCGAGCGGGACCTCGGGGCCATCATGGAACGCGATACGCTCGTTGCGCTGACGTCCTACACCTCGACCAGCTACTTCCTGTACCGCGGCCTGCCGATGGGCTACGAGTACGAGCTGCTGCAGGACTTTGCCGAGGAGCGCGACGTGGTCTTCCAGATCAAGGTGGTCCCGCGCGACTCGATCCTGTACTACCTCAACGCGGGGCTCGGAGACATCGCGGCCGCTCGGCTCCAGCCCGTCCAGGAGGACACCTCGCGGTTCGGGTTCACCGTCAACCTGTACGAGACGCAGGCGGCGGTCGTCCAGGCGCAGGAGATCGCGGACACGACCGAGGTGGAGGCCCCGATCATGCCGTCCGAGATCGCCGAGCGCCGCGGCCAGATCGCGGGCGACGTCGCCCAGAACCCGCTCACGATCCAGGCCCGCCGCGTCCGCCGGCCCGCCGACCTCGCCGGCCAAGACGTCTACCTGCCCACCGGGGACCCCTACGTCGAGCGCCTGGTCGAGCTCGAGGACCGGATCAGCGGGGACATCCGCGTGGTCGAGGTCGACACGACGAGCGAGGCGCTCATCCGCAACGTGGCCGTCGGCAACATCGAGCTGACCGTCGCCCAGGAGAACGTGGCCAAGCTGGAGGAGGGCTACTACGAGAACCTGACGGTCGAGCCGGCCGTCGGCGCGCCGCACGGCGTGGCGTGGGCCGTCCGCGACAACGCGCCGGCGCTACTCGCCGCGCTCGACGAGTGGATCGAGGAGAACCGCGACACCCGGCGCTGGAACTCGCTCTACCGCAAGTACTACGTCGACCGCCGCGGCTTCCGCGAGCGGATCGAGACGGGCTTCCTGACCGCCCGCACCGGCAACCTCTCGGGCTACGACAACCTGCTCAAAAAGTACGCCCCGGGCGTCGGGTGGGACTGGCGGCTCCTGGGAAGCCAGATGTACCAGGAGAGCCGGTTCGAGCCGCGCGCGCGGTCGTGGGCCGGGGCGATGGGCCTGCTCCAGATCATGCCCGCGACGGCCGGCGACCTCGGCCTCGCCGACCCCTACGACCCCGAGGCCAACATCGAGGCCGCCGTCCGCTACCTCAAGTGGCTCGAAGACAACTATTGGGCGGAGAAGATCGACGACCCGGAGGAGCGGAAAAAGTTCATCCTGGCCAGCTACAACGCGGGCGCGGGCCACGTGATGGACGCCCAGCGGCTGACCGAGGCCGAGGGCGGCGACCCGACGATCTGGGACGACGTGGCGTACTGGCTGCTCCGCAAGTCCGAGGCCGAGGTCTACAACCGCCCCGAGGTGCGCCACGGGTACGCGCGCGGCCTGGAGCCCGTCCACTACGTCGAGATCATCCTGGAGCGCTACGAGCACTACCAGCAGTTCGTCGAGGGCGAGGAGGGGGCCGAGTCCGTCCCGGACCAGGAACTCGGCGTGTGAGCCGCGCCGTTGTGCCCTGGCGGGGCACGCCGTCCCGCCCCGGCGGCGCCGACGCGCGCCCCTAGCTTCCCTGAGCACCCGCCCGGCCGCATGACCGACTTCGCTACGCAGACTGACCGCGACGCTCTCAAGGAGGCCCTCACCGAGGTGCTCCGCGAAAACCGAGACTGGCTCCGCGAGCTGGTCCAGGAAGCCCTCGTTGAGGTGGCCCACGCCGAGGCCCGGCGCGAGGCCGACGCCCACGCCGCCGGCGAGCCGATGCGGGAGTACGCCCTCCCGCACGGCCGCGCCTGACGCCTCGATTTAGTCGACCGGCGCCTTCGCTCCGAGCCACGCCTCCCGGGCGTCGCGGATGGTGGCCGTCACGGGCCGGTCCGCCGACTCGAAGGTCACCACTTCGAGCGTCGGGTCGGCCGCCAGCGTGAGCCGCGCGGTCTTGACGACGCCCCGCTGTTCGAACGCCACCTCGACCTCGGTCCCCGGCGCGCGGCGCGCGAACGCCGCCTCGACCGCCGCGGCCGTTGTCACGTCGACGCCGTCGACCCGCACGATCCGGTCGCCGGACGACAGGCCCGCGTCGTACGCCGGCGTGCCGTGCGGGACGGGCGCGACGATCTCGACCCCGCCGTCGCCGTCGGCGAGGGCGAGCCGGCCGATGGAGCCGGCCTCCGGCCGCGCCAGGCGCAGGAGCATCCCGACGGGCGCCAGCAGGTCGGCGTAGTCCATCACCTCGCCCCGGTCGATGTAGCGGGCGAACACGTCGGCGGCGAACGCTGGGTCGCCGGAGACCTCGCCGAGCACGCGCTCGATGTCGTGGCGCGTGTACGGGCGGGCCGGCGTCGTGGCCGTCTGGTGCCGGCCGAACTCGTCCCACATCGCCTGCATGACGTCGTCGAGCGTCCGGCCGTAGCGCTGGCGCAAGGTGAGGTCGAGCCCGAGCCCGAGGATCTCGCCCCACGAGTAGTACGAGATGAACGTGGTCGAGAAGGCGGCCTCGTCGATCGACGTGCCGGCGTCGACGAACGTCGCCATCCGGCTCATCTCGGCCGGGCCGCGCGTCGCTCGCGCCGGCGAGTTGAGGACGTAGTCGAGCGGGCCGCTGATCTCGGCCGCGTAGGCGTAGACCGGCATGAGGTCGGCGCGGACGCGCGTGAGCCCGTCGTAGTAGCTCGTGAAGCCCTCGCCGAACCACAGGTTCTCGGACGGGTTGGGGCCGGTAAAGTCGAACGGCTCCAGCGCCGCGTCGCGCAGGCGCTCCATGTTCCAGGCGTGGAAGTGCTCGTGCGCGAGCGTCCCGAGCACCCGGAGGTCGCCCCCGTCGGCAAGGGCCCGCGTGCTCGTCAGGATCGTCGAGTTGCGGTGCTCCATGCCGTCGCCGGCGACCCAGGGGAGGTAGTCGGCCAGGAAGGTGTAGGTGCCGTGGTCGAAGGTGGGGTAGGCGCCGAAGACGGCGGCCTGCTCGGCGATCACGCGGCGCGCCATAGCGGCGTAGGCCTCGCCCTCTTCATCGGTGCCGAGGTGGTGGAGCGCGATCCGGTACCGCGCGCCGCCTTGGTCCCACTCGATCAGCTGGTGGTCGCTGAGCTCGGTCGGCGAGTCCATAAAGTCCGCGAGGTCGGGGGCGGTGAACGTGTGGGGGGCGTCGGTGGGCTGGAGCTGGGTCGCCACGCGCCAGCCGTGGATGGGGTGGAACGTGACGCGGACCGGCCGCGCCTCCAGCCCGCGCGCCCACGCGAACGCCGCGGGCATGTTGTAGTGGGCGTGCGTCGAGTCGACGCCGGCGTAGGTGCCGTCGGCGCGGTTGCTGTACAGCGTGTAGCGGAAGGTGACCGTCCCGTCGTGGCCGCCGACGGTCCACTCCGAGGGGGCCGTGCGCCGGACCGCCAGCGGGCGCCCGGCGCCGTCGGTGGCGGACACGTTGAAGACGTTCTTGGCAAACAGGTGGATGGCGTACCGGCCGGGCGAGGACTGGCTCATGACGACCGTCAGCGGGTCGGCGTCGAGACCGGGAAAGGTGGCGGCGATCTCGGTCTCGTGCGCGGCAGCGTTCGGCCACGAGACGTCGTAGGCGACGGGCTGCGCCTGGGCCGTCAGCGGCGCGGCGAGGAGCAGGAGGGCGAGCAGGCGTCCGGCGTTCGGCATCAGGAGGGGAGCGGGGGAGGGGAGGGGGAGCCCAAGGATAGGACCGGGGGAACGCCGCCCGCCCGCCGGCGATAGGCCCGGCCCGCTCCCGCTTCGCCCGTGCGCATAGTCCTCCTCGCCCTCGTCGCCGCCCTCACCGTCTCCGCCTGCGGGGGCGACGGCCGGACCCCGCTGCTCGTCTACTCGCCGCACGGCAAGGAGATGTTGCGCGCCTACGAGGAGGCCTTCGAGGCCCAAAACCCGACGGTCGACGTGCAGTGGATCGACCTCGGAAGCCAGGAGGTCTACGACCGGATCGCGGGCGAGCGGGCGAACCCGCAGGCGTCCGTCTGGTGGGGCGCCCCGCAGACCCTGTTCATGCGCGCCGCCGCCGACGGGCTGCTCCAGCCGTTCGCCCCGAACTGGGCCGACGCCGTCCCGGCGAACGCGAAAGACGCCGACGGCCTGTGGTATGGGACCTACCTCACCCCCGAGGGCCTGCTCTACAACACGACGGTCATCGAAGAGAGCGACGTGCCGCGCGACTGGGACGCGCTCCTCGACCCGGAGTGGGCCGACCGCATCCTGATCCGCTCGCCGCTCGAGTCCGGGACGATGCGGACGATCTGGGGCGCGCTCATCCTGCGCCAGCCGACCGTGGAGGACGGCTACCGCTGGCTCGCCCAGCTCGATCAGAACACGAAGGGGTACGCCGCGAACCCGACCCAACTGTATCTGGGGATTTCGCGCGGCGAGGCCGACCTCACACTCTGGAACCTGCCCGACACCTACCTCCAGGCGCAGGACTACGCGTTCGGCTTCCACGCCCCCGTCTCCGGCACGCCCGTGCTCGTCGACGCCGTCGGGATCCCGGCGGGCGCCCCGCAGCCCGAGCTGGCGCAAGCCTTTGTCGAGTTCGTGACCACGCGCGAGGCGCTCGTCCGCCAGGCCGCCGACTTCCACCGCATCCCCGCCCGCACCGACATCCCGGCGTCGGACCTCCCCGCCTGGATGGGCGAGGGCACGTTCACACCGATGAACCTCGACTGGGACCGCTTGTCGACCGAGGGCCCGGAGTGGATGCAGGTCTGGGACGAGCAGATCAAGGGGCGCGGCGCCGAGTACCTCGCCGAGCACCCGGCCGAGTAGGGTCGGCAGACGTCGCGCCCGACGCGGGCGGTACGTTCAGGCTCCCGTTGCTCCCCGCTCGCCATCGTCGTGTTGAATCTCCTCTACGTCGCGCTCGGCGGTGCCGTCGGGGCCGTCGCCCGGTACGGCGTGGGGCTGGCGGCCGTGCGCTGGAGCGCGGCCGCGCCGTGGGGGACGTGGGGCGTGAATGCGCTCGGCTGCCTGCTGATCGGGCTGGCGATCCCGCTCGTCCGCGCCGACGGGCCCCGGCTGGCGCTCGTCGTCGGCGTGCTCGGCTCGTTCACGACGTTCTCGACGTACTCGGCCGACACCGTGCTGCTGTGGGAGGCCGGGCGGCGGGGGCTGGCGGTCGCGAACGCGGCCGGAAGCGTGGCCGTGGGCGTGCTGTTCGTGGTCCTCGGGCTGGGGCTCGGCCGGCACCTCGCGAGCTAGGGGGCGGGGGATCGGGGACAGGATCCGCTATTGCGAGACGACTCTCCCCCGTCCGCGGACGCGCTCCTGCGCTCCGACTCCGCGAAGACCGGGCGGGCGCCTTGCCGGGTCCCCCCGCCGGTCGCATCTTGCCGGCCCCCTCCGATCCGCGCCGTGCTGCTCCGCCTGTTCGCCCTTTCGCTCGCCTTCGCCGTCGCCGCGCCCTCCGCCGCGGCCCAGCCGGCGACGGCCGAGTCCGTCCCCGCCGCCGAGGCCGCCTTTCAGAACGGGATCGCCAGCTACGGCGCCGGCGAGTATGCCGAGGCCGAGCGCCTGTTTACGCGTGCCGCCGACGAGTTCGGCTTCAACGAGCGGACCACGGCGGCGACGCTGATGGCCGCCAAGGCCGCCTACGCCGACGGCGACTTCGACCGCGCCATCGCTGCCGCGACGCGCCTCGTCGCCCAGTACCCCGGCAGCCGCTACGCCGAGCCCGCACGCACCGTCCTCGCCAACGCCACGACTGGCGGGCGCGGTGGCCGGGGCCGCCCGCTCGACTTGGGCGTCGTGCTCCCCATCGCCGGTGAGGGCGGGTACTTCGGCCAGGCCTTGTTCAACGGCATCCGCATCGCCGTCGACGAGCGGAACGCGTCGGGTACCGGGCGACCGGTGCGCATGGTCTTCCGAGACTCCCGCGCGACCGGCGCGGGCGCCCGGGCCGCCGTCGAGGCCGTGGTCGCCGAAGGCGTCGACCTCGTCGTCGGCCCGCTCACCAGCGAGGAGGCGGGGCCTGCGGGGGAGGCGGCCGAGGCGGCTCGCGTCGTGCTGGTCGCCCCCCTCGCCACGGACGGCGCCGTGAGTGCGGGCAAGCGGTTCGTCTTCCAGGCCAACCCGACGTTCGCCGAGCGGGGCCGGGCGATGGCCCGCTACGCGACCGGGCGCCTCGGCCTCAACCGCTTGGGCGTCGCCGCCCAACGCGAGACGCTCGGGGCCGACATGGCCGGCGCCTTCGCCGCCGAGGCCCGCCGCCTGGGCGCCCGCGTCGACTTCGAGACGCTCATCGACGCCGCCGACGACTGGCAGGACCTCGACCGCGAGGTCGGAGAGGCCCGCCTCCGCGCCGTCGACGCCGTCTACCTCCCCGTCACCGGCCGCGACGCGCCGCGCTACGCCGACGACGCGCTCCGCGCGCTCGACGCCATCGGCCGCGCGCCCCGGCCGCTCGGCAACACCGAGTGGGAGGGCCTCCAGGCCTCGAAGGCCCGCGCCAGCCGCCTCGGCGCCGTCTTCACGCAGGACTTTTTCGTCGCGCCCGGCGCCGCCGACGCCTTTGGCCGCCGCTACCGCGAGCTGGCGGGGATCGGGCAAGACCGCCTCGCGCTCATCGGCTACGACATCACGCGGCTGGTGCTCCGCGAGGCCGAGGCCGACGAGGGCGCGCTCGCCGACGCGCTCCGCGCCGCCCCGATGTTCGAGGGGCTCGGCCACCGCTTCCACTTCGACGGCGGCCAGGTCAATGAGGCCCTCTACATCCTGGGCTTCCGCGACGGCCAGGCGGTGTTGCTCGAGTAGGGTTGGGGACAAGAACGGGGTAGGGGGGCCGGACGGCCAGCGCCATCGACCCGGCCCACGCGCGCTGCCCGTCCCTCTTTCCCCGTCCCCCGTTCCCTATCGCGCCAGCAGCCCCGTCTTCGCCGCTTCTCGTCGGCGGGCCCCCGAGCGGGGGGGCGACCTTGGCCTGCAATAAGCCGATTGGGACCCCGTTCCCCGGCCCTGTCCGACTCGCGCCTCGCCCCCTCGCTCATGCCGTTCCGTTCCGGGCTTCTCGCCCTTCTCGTCGCCGTCGCTGCCGGATGTGGAGGCGGGCCCACGACGTTCGGGACCGCCCAGGCCGCGTATGAGCAGGCGACCGCCGAGGCCGAGCGAGGGCGCCACTCGCTCGCCATCGAGTACTACCGCGCCGCCCTCGACTTCGGCCGCACCGGCGAGCTCGCCGACGACGCCCAGCTCGGCCTGGCCCGCGCGTACGCCGCCGACGGGCAGTACCTGCTGGCGGGCAACGAGTACACCCGCTTTATCGAGTTCTACCGGACCGACGACCGGATCGAGCAGGCCGCCTTCGAGCGGATCCAGGCCTACGCCGAGCTGAGCCCGCGCTTCGAGCTCGACCAGACCGACACCCGGCAGGCGCTCGCCTACATCCGCATCTTTACCGACCGCTACCCGCAGAGCCCGAACCTCGCGGCCGCTGAGGCGCTGGCCTCGGAGCTCCGCGAGAAGCTGGCCCGCAAGGCCTTCGAGGCGGGCAAGCTCTACGAGCGGCGCGAGTACTACGAGGCGGCCGTGATCGCCTTCAAACGCGTCCTCGAGGAGTACCCGTCGAGTGAGTACGCCGACGACGCCATGCTCGGCGCCGTCCGCGCCCAGCTCAAGTACGCCGACGGCTCGGTCGCCGCCCGCCAGCAGGCGCGCTACCAGACGGCGCTCGACCTCTACGACGAGCTCACGACCCTCTTCCCGCAGAGCCCGACGCTCGCCGAGGCGCAGGGGCTCTACGACCGCGCCTACGCCGGCTGGCAGGCGGCCAGCGCCGCCGCGCAGGCCGAGTAGTCGGGGGTAAGGGACAGAGCGTCGCTGGCGGAGTCCCCGCGAGCGAGCCCGCTGCTGGCGCGAGCTCTGCCTACGTCGTCCCCTCTCCCCTCGGGAGAGGGACCACCGACAGGTCGGCGCAGCCAGGGTGCGGGTGTCCACCGGCTTGCGAGAGTCTGACTGCAGGCGCCAGCCGGGCGCCCTCCCCCAGCCCCTCCTGTCCGGGAGGGGAGGACAGGGCCGCACCCACCTACAAACGCAAGCCCACCCGAAGCGCCGTGGGAAACCTCATGCGAGCGGGTCAGGCGAGAAATCAGCGGAGGGGCTCCGGAGCGGCGCTGACGCCAGCCAGTGATACCGTAGTGGATCGCGGATGCGGGGCGCCGCCCGCGGTGTGACCTTGCGGGCGTGTCCTGCGGCTCTAGCCCTGCCCCCCAGGGGCGCCTCCCCGCCATGCCCTTCACCCCCGACGCCGTCTCCCGCGCCCAGGCCGGCGACGCCGCCGCCCGCGACGCCCTGCTCGCGGCCGTCGAGCGCCCCATCCGTGGGTTCTTCCGCGCCCGGATCGGCGCCTCGCCCCAGGTCGACGACCTGGTGCAGAACGCCCTGATCCGGGTCCTTCGCGGGCTCGACGCGCTCCAGAACCCGGCCCGGTTCAAGGCCTTCGCCATGAAAGCCGCCCTCTTCGAACTCCAGGACTTCTACCGCGGCCGGTACACGTCGCGCGAGGCCCTGTTCGACCCCGACCTCCCGACCCCGGGGTCGGTCGACGCCGACGACGTGGCGCTCCGGGTCGACCTCGAGAACGCCATGGCCGTCTTGACTGACCACGCCCGCGCCATCTTGGAAATGCGGGAGCTGGGCTACGCCTACTCCGAGATCGCCGACACCCTCGACACCACGGAGGCCGCCGTCAAGATGCAGGTCAAGCGGGCCTTCGAAAAGCTCCGGGACGCCCTCGCGGGCGCGCTCGTGCTGGCCGCCGTCCTCCTCGGCACCTTTTAGAGAGACCCATGCGTGACACCGACGCCCTCGCCTTTTTCGACGCCCTGCCGCCCGACGAGCGGGCCGCCCTCGACGCCGCCGTGGCCGCCGAGCCCGCGCTCGCGGAGGCCTTCGCGCGGTGGCGCTCGCTCCGCGCCGCCGTCCGCGCCGACTTGGCGCGCGACCTGCCGGACCGCGTCCTGCTCGTGCTCTACGCGCTGGCGGACCCCGACCTCTTGAGCGACGCCGAGCAGGCCCGGGTCGACCAAGCCCGGCCGGCGCTCGACGCCGCGCTCGCGAAGCACCCCGGCCTGGCCGCCGCCGTCCGCCGCATCCGCGCCGACCGCGACGCCTTCGAGGCCGCCTGGGCCGACGCCGCATCTGAGCCCGCAGAGACCGCCCCAACTCTCGCCAGCCTCCCGAAGACGTCCCCTTTCCCCACGGGAGAGGGACAGCCGGAGGCCGGCGTCCGCCAACCGACAGGTCGGCGCAGCCAGGGTGAGGGACAGGTCTTGCGCAAGCGCGCCGACCGCCAGCCGCTCCGCCTGGTCCGCCCGACGCGCTGGGTGATGCGCGCCGCCGCCGTGTTCGCCGTCGTCGCCTTCGGCGCGGTCCTGACCCAGCTCTACCTCCGCGACGCCGGGTGGGAGACGCTCGCGGGCGCCCAGACCGTCACGTTCGAGGACGGCACGACCGTCCAGCTCGCCGACAACGCCCGGCTCGCGGTCCCCGACGACCGGGGCCGCCAGGCGCGCCTGCTGGCGGGCGAGGCCCTCTTCCGCGTGACCCGCAACCCCGACGCGCCGTTCTCGGTGACGACCCCGAACGCGGATGTCGTCGTGCTCGGCACCACGTTCGCCGTCGACGCCAGCGACGTGCGGACCGAGGTGACGCTGGTGACCGGCGCCGTAACCGTGGCGCCTCGGGAGACGCCCGCCGCCGCCGTGACCCTGGCACCCGGCCAGCGGACGACCGTGCTCGCGCTCGACGCGCCCTCGGCACCGGCTCGCGCCGACCTCGGCGCGCTCGCGTGGACCGGCGTCGTGTTCGCGACCGATCAGACGGCCGGCGAGATCGCCCGCCAGCTCAGCGCCCGTTTCGATGTGCCCGTCTCCGTCGCCCCGACGCTGGCGTCGGTTGTCATCGGTGGCACCGCGGAGTTCGGTCGCGAAGGCCTTCGCGATGCCGTCGATAAGCTGGCGCTGTCGCTCGGCGCGCGCGTCGAGGCCGACGGGCGCGGATTCCGAATCGTCGAGTAAGGCGGCGCCCGAAGGCGCGGAGCAGGGGGCGCCGTCCGTTGGGGCCGTCCCTATCCTCCCGCCGTGCGCTCCGCCGCCCTCGTCCTCTGCCTCGTGGCCGTGCTCGCCGCCCGGCCCGCCGCCGCGCAGTCCGAGGCCGAGTTCGTCTGGGTCAAGGCCCCGCTGGCGGACGCGCTCTACGAGCTCGCCGAGGCGACCGGGCTGGAGCTCGTCTTCGCCTTGCGGCTCGTTGAGGACGTGCGCGTGACGGGCAGCTACCGGGCCACCGACGACCCCGACCGCGCGCTCCGGCTCATCCTGCGCGACTCGGGCGTCCGCGCCGAGCGGATCCGCGAGGGGCAGTACGTGCTCATCAAAGAGCCGCTCAACGTCCGGCCCGACATCGAGACGGCGCGCGAGGCGTACACCGGCACGCTCGACGGACGCGTGGTCGGCGCGGAGAGCGGGGACCCGCTGGTCGGCGCCCACGTCTGGCTCGTCGACCTCGGGCTCGGCGACGTGGTCGGGCCCGACGGCGGGTTCGCCGTGCCCGACCTCCCGACGGGCCGCTACGTCGTCCGCGTCTCGCACGTCGGCTACCGCCCGGTCCGCATCGAGCTCGACGTCTTCCCGGACTCCCCGCGCCTGCCCCCGACGATCCGCCTGCAGCCAGACCTCCTGGAGAGCACCGACGCCCGCGTCGTCGCTGGGCCCGAGCCGCCCGGCCCGACGCCGGGCTCGACCGACCTCAGCGCACTCGGCGCCCGCCAAGCCGCCGCCATCCCCTACGCCCTCGGCGAGGCCGACCTCGCGGCGACGCTGTCGTGGCTCCCCGGACTCTCGCGCACGGGCGGCGCCAGCGGAGCCATCGTCGTGCGCGGCTCCGACCCGCACCGGACGCGCTACGTCCGCGACGGCGTCCCGCTCTACGAGCCGTGGCACGCCTTCGGATTGTTCTCGGCGTTCCAGCCCGAGGCGCTGTCTCGTGTCCGCTTTTACCGGGGCTCGCTCCCGGCCGCGCTCGGCGGTGGCTTGGCGGCCGTCCTTGACGTCGAGACGACCGACGCGCTCGCGGGCGACACGCTCCGGACGCTCGGCGCCGGCCTCATCGCGGTCCGCGCCGTCGCGGACGTGCCGGTGGGGGAGCGCGTCGGCGTCCACGTCGGCCTGCGGCGCTCGACGCTGGGCCTGCTCGTGGCGCCCGGCTTGCGGACCGAAGGCGGCGCGCTCGTCCTCGACCCCGCCGGCGGACGCCCCTTCGAGGGCGACCGGCCCGAGGTGTCGTTCGCCGATGCCGCCGTCAAAGTGAGCACCCGGCTGGCGTCATCGGCCCGCCTCGACGTGTCGGCGACCGGCGGGCAGGACGCCGTCCGGCTCGGGACGATCGCCGGGCAACCCGGCCTCGACTACCGCTGGCGCACGCACACGGCCTCGGCGCGGCTCCGTGCGCTGCAGGGCGAGAAGACGTTCGTGACCGCCGTCGCGTACCGCTCCGGGCACGCGGCGACCGAGCGGCGACTTGGGACCGGTCGGGCCGAGCAGACCCTCGTCGAGCACGGCGCGACGCTCGACCTCGACCACTTCCGGTCGACGACGCTCCAGCTTCAGGGCGGCCTCCAGGTCGCGGACCGCTCGGTCGACGGCGCCGCTGCTCCGGGCGGGGAAGGGCGCCAGCGGACTGCCGAGGGCGCGGCGTACCTCGCGGCCACGATCCGCCCCGCCCCAGACTGGCAGATCCAGCCGGGCCTGCGCGTCGAGGCCCACACCGCGGACAACGCGGTCACCGCGCTCGACCTCAGCCCCCGTGTGTTCGTCCGCTACGAGCGCGGCGACCGGCTCGTGGTGCGGGCCGGGCTGAGCCGCCAGACGCAGGCCGTCCACCGCGTGCGCGACCGCGTTGAGGGCCGGTACGCGCTGGCGGCGTCGCGCTGGCTGCTCGCCGATGCCGCCGTACCCGTGGCGCGGTCGTGGCAGGCCGGGCTGGGCGCCGAGGTCGCCGCGACGGACCGGCTGGCGCTGAGCGTCGACCTCTACGCGCACCGCTCGTCGGGCCTGCTCGAACCCAGCGACGGGCCCGCGCAAGAGGCCGGCGTCGATCCGTCCGCGCTGCTCGCGGGCCACCCGGCGCACGACGGCCGCGCCGCCGGCATCGAGGCCGCCGCCCGCCTCGACATCGGCCCGTGGACGCTCGGCGCGAGCGGGGCGCTCGCGCTCGCCCAAGTCCGACCCGAGACGGGTGGCGACTGGCGACCCTCGGCATACTCGCGCCCGCTCGCGCTTGGGCTGATCGCCCAGCGCGCGCGCGGCCCGTGGACCGCCGCCGTCCGCCTCGACGCTGAGTCCGGGCTGGCCGTGCCCGGCGGCACGCGCGACCGGATCGGCCTGCGCGCGAGCGCCGCCGTCGGCCTCCGTGGCGAGCGCGCGGGCTACCGATGGACCGCGCTCGCCCAAGCGACCGCCCGGCCGCCGACCGGCACGTCGTCGGCCCCTTTCGACCCCGACCTTCCGCTGGCGACCGACGCGCGCGGCCTGCCCGGGTGGCCCGTCGTCAGCGTCGCCGTCCGCTGGTGAGCGAGTGACGCGGGACCCGGCACCCCGGCCCGCGTACTCTGTCGGCCCCCTCTCCCGATCCCGTGGCGTTTAACAATCAGCGGCGCGAGCGCGTCGACCCCGCCGACCTCGACCTCGCCGACGGCACCGTCACGCGCGTGGCCCAGCAGAAAAAGGACCTCGACCGCGCCAGCGTCTTTATCGACGACGCCTTCGCGTTCGGGCTGTCGGTCGAGCTGGTCATCAAGGCGGGCGTCCGCAAGGGGATCACGCTCACGGCTGCGCAGCAGCGTGAGCTGCTGGTCCAGCAGGAGACGTACGCGGCGAAAGCCTCGGCGCTGGCGGGGCTGTCGGTGAAGGCGCGGACCGCGAGCGAGGTGCGGGATTCGCTGGCGCGCAAGGGGTACGCCGAGGCGATCGTCGAGGACACCGTCGCAGGGTTGGAGCGGCTCGGCCTGATCGACGACGACGCGTTCGCTCGCGCCTTCGTGCGCGGCCGGTTCTCGGGGAGCGGCTACGGCCCGGCGCGGCTCCGCCAGGACCTGATGCGCAAGGGCGTCGCTCGGGCGACCATCGACGCGGCGCTCGCAGAACTGGCCGAGACCGAGGACCTCGCGGACTCGGCGGTCCAGCAGGCCGCCAAAAAGTGGCGCGCGCTGGCGTCGGAGGCCGACGACCGCAAGCGGCGCAAAAAGACGATGGACTTCCTGGTCCGCCGCGGGTTCGGGTTCGACACCGCCCGCAACGCCGTCGACGACGTGGCCGAGGACGAGGAGACGTGGGACGACGCGTGACGGCGGCGACCCTCCGTGCGGGGGCGTTCGCGTGCGCCGGGCTCGTGCTCGCCAGCGGCGCCGCGTTCCCGCTCGTCGCGGCCCGGTCGATCGGCGCCGTGGCCCCACTTGCCGCCGTCGGCGATGGGGCGCTCCACGCGCTCGCCCCGGCCCTCGCGCTCGTCGTGGTCGCCCGGCTCGGCCGGAGCGGGCGCCTCGCCTCGTGGGCCGCCTTTGTCGGCGCCGCGCTAACGCTCGCGCTCGGGCTCGCGCTCTACGCCGCCGCCCTCGGCGCGAGCCGCCCGGACGCCCTGTACGTGGCGACCGACCTCGTGCCGCTCCGCCAGCTCGCGGCGGCGGCCGTCGCGGCGTGGGCCACGTGGGTGGTCCGGGGACGCGATTGATCTCGGGGATGGGGAATGGGGCACGAGGGGTGGGGCGTCCGTTCTCCGACTCGCTTCGCTTCGACGCCACAGTCGAGCGTGCGGACGCGGCCTATTCTCCCGTCTCCCTTTTCGATTCCACGATGTCCGAAGACTCCGCCCAGCTCGCCGCCGCCGTCGCGGCCGTCCGCCAGCACACCGACCTCGTGCCCGAGCTTGGGCTCGTCCTGGGGTCCGGCCTGGGCGCGCTCGCCGACGAGGTCGAGAACGCGACGGTGATCTCGACCGGCGACATCCCGCACTACCCCGGCTCGACCGTCGAGGGCCACGCCGGGCGGCTGGTGCTCGGGGATCTGGCCGGGCGGCCGGTGCTCGTCATCCAGGGGCGGGCGCACGCCTACGAGGGGCACTCCCCGCGCGCGCTCGGCTTCCCGATCCGGCTCGCGCACGCGCTCGGCGCGCAGGGACTCATCCTGACGAACGCGGCGGGCGGCGTCAACCCGGCGTTCGGGCCGGGCACGCTGATGCTCATCACCGACCACCTCAACCTGTCGTTCCTGAGCCCGCTCGCGGGCCCGGTGGGCGAGGGCGAGACCCGCTTCCCCGACATGTCGAACCCGTACGACGAGGGCTGGCGGGTGAAGGCGCGGGAGATTGCGCTCGCACACACCATTCCGTACCGTGAGGGCGTCTACGTATGGACGGCCGGGCCGTCGTACGAGACGCCCGCCGAAATCCGCTTTTTCGCCAGCGCCGGCGCCGATGCCGTCGGCATGAGCACCGTCCCCGAGGCCATCCAGGCCGCCGCCCTGGGCGTCCCGGTGCTCGGCATCTCGACCATCACCAACCCCGCCGCCGGGCTCTCGGCCGCCCCGCTCGACCACACCGAAGTGCTCGAGGTCGGCCGCGCCGTCCGGGTCCGGCTGTCCACCTGGGTCCGCGCCATCGTCGCCGAGGGCGTCTAGCCGGCCCCAGGACGCTCCCCGGGACCATGCGCGTGTTCGCTCTCGCCCTCCTGCTCGCCGCGTCGGCGACGGCGCAGACGGACCCATTGAGCCTGCAGGTGTTTAGCGGCGTCGATCGCGAGGCTGTCGAGGCGGGCGGGTATCTGGAGGTCGAGGTCGAAGCCCTCGCCATCCCGCAGAGCCCAGAGGCCGACGCCGCGCTCGCGCTCGCGTTCGCGGAGTGGGACCTCGCGAGCCAACTCGGCGAGCCCTTCGACGTCGTCCGCCAGACCGCGCCGATGCGGCGCGACACCGATGGCGTGGTCGAGTGGCAGCGCCGCGCGATCGTCCGGGTGGGGGAGGGGGCGACGGCGATCCCCGCGCTCCGGCTGGCGGTGCGGCTCGACGGCCGGACGGTCGAGCGGACGACCCCAGCCCGAGCCATCCGCACCTTCGCCGGGCTCGACGCCACGCGCGTGCACGGCCGCTCCGTGGTCGGGGTGACCGCCGAGGGCGAGGTCGACGGCATCCCGTTCCGCCGCGTCGGCTCCGCGTTCTCCGTCGGCGGCGACGCGCTCGTGACAGCGTACCACGTCGTCGTCGGCGCCCGCCGCATCCGCCTGGCGCTGCCCGATGGCGGCGAGGTGGTGGTCGACCGGGCGTGGGCGCTCGACCCCATAAACGACGTGGCCATCCTGCACCTGCCGCAGGAGGTCCGACAGCGGGCCGGGCTGGCGCCGCTCGTGGTCGCCCCGCCGGACGCCGCCAGCCACGTCGCGTTTACGGCCGGCTGGCCCGGCGGCGTCCAGCGCGTGACCGTCGCGGTGCGGTACCACGACTTGCAGATCGGTGACCACCGCGTCCGCGTCGCGGGCAACGCCGTGCGGCCCGGCGACAGCGGCGGGCCGCTGCTCGACGAGGCCGGCCGCGTGCTCGGCGTCGTCGTCTCGGGCCGCCAGGCCAGCCCGACGCCCAACCTGCTGCGCGAGTCGATCGCGCTCGCGTCCGACCCCGGCCCCGCGCTCGCGGCGTACGCCGCCGCGGCCCGCCCCGTCCGCCTCGACCGCGCGCTCGCGGCGTCCTCGGAGTCGTTCGTGGCAGGCCGCGCGCTCGACGCCGTCGGCGCCATCCAGGTCCCCGCCCGGCGCCGCGGCGACAGCCGGCAGCGCTACCTCGACACCCTGCGCGAAGCGCTCCTCCAGTCGCCCCACGACGCCGTGCTCCAGTACACGGGCGGGATGGCGCTGGAGGACGCGGGCGAGCGGCGACCGGCCGCGACGGCGCTCGACGCCAGCCGACGCGCCGGCTACCTGCCTGCCGCGTACTCGCTGGCGCACCACCACCTGAGCCGGGGCGAGGTGGAGACGGCCGCCGCGCTGTTCGGCGAGATCGCGGGCGTCGAGGACGGCCCGTACCGCCGGCTCGCGTCGTTCGGCCAGGCGCAAGCGCTCGTCGGGCTCGGTCGGTACGAGGCCGCCGAGGCCGCGCTCCACGTCGTGCTCGCGCACGACGCCCGCTTTGCCCCGGCGCTGTACCTCCTCGGCATCGTCCGGCTCGCGCAGGGCCGCTCGGAGGAGGCGCGCGCGCTCGCGGTGCGGCTCGCGGCCCGGCCCGCGTGGGCGCGCGCCCTCAGGCTGCCCGTCGAGACCGAGGCCCTGCGCCCGCCCGTCCTGCGGCCCATCGACCGCGTCGCCGCCCAGCGGTAGCTCAGGCGTGAGTGTCCGCGCGAGCAGGGCGGTAAGTGTGGGAAGGCGCCTTCGGTTGCCGCCTCCTTTCTTTCGACGTCATCCCGAGCTTGTCGAGGGATCTCTATCGAGCACGTCGTCGCGCGCCAGAGATCCCTCGACAAGCTCGGGATGACGCGATTGAGAGCGAGTGTCGGTCGGCGTTGACGCCCGCGCGGGCGCGGTGAATGCCGAATGAACCGCGGATCGCGATCGGGGCGGGGGGGTAGGTTCGCGCCGTGCCGATGCTGCTCCCCCTCGTCCCCTACGCCGACCGCCACGCCCGGCTGGCGGCCGTCCTCGACCGCCGCGCCGTCTTCGACGACGCCGTCGAGGCCTCCGTCCGCGCCATCCTCGACGACGTCCGCCAGCGCGGCGACGCCGCGCTCCTCGACCTCTCCGAGCGGTTCGACGGCGTCCGCCCGGATGCGCTCGCGGTCCCGGTCGACGCCCTCGACCGCGCCCTCGACGCGCTCGACCCCGAGCTGCGCGCCACGCTCGAGCAGGCCGCCGCCAACGTCCGCCGCTTCCACGAGCGCGAGATGCCCGCCTCGTGGACGCACGACGACGGCGACGGCGTCGCGTATGGCCAGCGGATCGTGCCCGTCGACCGCGCCGGGCTCTACGTCCCGGCCGGGACGGCGCCGCTCCCGTCGAGCGTGATCATGAATGCCGTGCCCGCGCTCGTGGCCGGCGTCCGCGAGATCGTCGTCGCCAGCCCGCCCGGGCCCGACGGCCGGCCGCACCCGCTCATCCTGGCGACCGCCCGCCTGCTCGGGCTCGACCACGTCGTCGCCGTCGGCGGCGCCCAGGCGGTCGGCGCGCTTGCGTTCGGGACCGAGACCGTCCCCCGCGTCGACGTCGTCGTCGGGCCGGGCAACGCGTACGTGGCGACCGCCAAAAAGCTCGTCGTCGGCCAGGTCGGGATCGACTCGGTCGCCGGGCCCAGCGAGGTCGTCGTGCTCGCCGACGACTCCGCCAACCCCACGCACGCCGCCGCCGACCTGCTGGCGCAAGCGGAGCACGACACGCGCGCGAGTGCCGTGCTGGTGACGCCCTCCGCCGAGCTGGCGCGTGCCGTCCAGGCCGAGGTCGAGCGGCTCGTGCCGACGCTGCCCCGCGCCGAGACGTTGCGTGCCTCCCTCCCCGCCTACGGCGCCGCGATTGTCACCGAGTCGATGGCCCAGGCGCTCGCGTGCGTCGACGAGCTCGCGCCCGAGCACCTCGTCATCCTGTCCGACGACGCCGACGCGCTGTGGGCCCAGGTCCGCCACGCCGGCGCCGCGTTCCTGGGCCACGACTCGCCCGAGCCCGTCGGCGACTACTTCGCGGGCCCCAACCACGTGCTCCCGACCGGCGGCACGGCGCGCTTTGCCTCGGCGCTCGGCGTCGGCGTCTTCCTGCGCCGCCAGTCCGTCGTCCGCTACTCCGCCGCGCGCCTGCGCCAGTCCGGCGAGGCGATCGCCCGCTTTGCCGAGGCCGAGGGGCTCGATGCCCACGCCCTCGCGATCCGAGTGAGGAGTCAAGGGTGATGAGCGATGGGCCCCGAGCCCGCACATCGCCAGCCTGTCCGCCCAGTACGCCTCACCCATCCCCCCTCGCCCGATGCCTCCCATCGACCTCGTCCGCCCCGAGATCCGCGCCGAGCGGGCCTACCGCGTGCCCACCACGCTCGTCGCCGACGCCAAGGTCGACCAGAACGAGAGCCCCTACGACCTCCCCGACGAGATCAAGCGGGCCGCCCTCGAGGCCTTCCGCGAGACGCCGTGGAACCGGTACCCCGACGACCGCCCGCACCGGCTCGTCGCCCGCCTGGAAGAGGCCAACGGCCTGCCCGCCGGCTCCGTCATCGTCGGCCGCGGCTCGAACGAGCTGACGCACACGTTGGGTCTGTGCTTCCTGGACGCCGGCACGCCGGTCGTCCTGCCGAGCCCGATGTTCGCGCTCTACGCCAGCATGGCGCGGATGCACGGCGCCCGGATCGTCGACGTGCCCGCCGGGCCCGACCTCGCGCACTCGGCCGACGCCATCCTGGCCGCCGCCGTCGAGGCGAACGCCCCGCTGACGGTCGTCACGACGCCCAACAACCCGACCGGGCAGGCGCTCTCGCACGCTGATCTGCAAAGGCTGGCGGCGGGCGTCCCCGGCATCCTGTGCATCGACGAGGCCTACCACGAGTTCCTGACGGGCCCGACCGCGACGGACCTGCTGGCGGAGCACGACAACGTCCTGGTGATGCGGACGTTCTCGAAGGCGCTCGGGCTCGCGGGCGTCCGCCTGGGCGTCCTCTTCGGCCACCCCGACCTGATCGCCGAGATGGAAAAGTCGCGGCTCCCGTTCCTCGTCGACCGGCTGGGCGAGGCCGTCGGGCTGGCCGTCTTGGACGCGGGCGACCTCGTCGCCGAGCGCGCGGCGACACTTCTCGATGAGCGCGCCGCTATGGAGACGTGGCTCGGCGCGATCGACGGCGTCGAGGTCTTGCCCGGTGCCGCCAACTTCTTCCTCGCCCGCACGCCCCTCGCCGCCGACGACCTCCGCCAGCAGCTCGCTGAGCGCGGCGTCCTGGTCCGCGACGTGACCGGCTACCCCGCGCTCGCGCCCGCCGACGGGAAACCGGGCTGGGTCCGCATCTCCGTCGGCGCCCCCGCCGAGAACGTCGCCGTCCGCGCCGCCCTCGCCGCCGTCCTGGGCGTGATGGCAGAGGAGTAGCGGGCGAGGGCCCTCCCGGCTCCACCGCTTCGCTCCGACCTCCCCTCATCACGCATCACTCGTCGCCCCTCACCCGCATGACCTTGCTCGACGACCTCCGCTGGCGCGGCCTCCTCAAAGACCAGACGCCCGATCTCGACGACCACCTCGCCCAAGGCCCGCGCGTCGCCTACTGCGGGTTCGACCCGACGGCCGACAGCCTGCATGTCGGCTCGCTCGTGCCCATCATGGGGCTCGCGCGCCTGCAGCGGCACGGCCACACGCCCATCGCGCTCGTCGGCGGCGGCACCGGGCTCATCGGGGACCCGTCGTTCAAGAAGGACGAGCGCGGGCTCCTCACGCGTGAGCAGGTCGACGCGAACGTGGCCGGCATCCGCCGCCAGCTCGAGCGGTTCCTCGACTTCGAGGGCGACCGCGCCGCCCGGATGGCCAACAACGCCGACTGGCTCACCGCCATCCCGCTCACCGACTTCCTGCGCGACGTCGGCAAGCACTTCACGATCGGCTACATGACGGCCAAGGAGTCCGTCCGGAGCCGCGTCGAGGCGGGCCTGTCGTTTACCGAGTTCAGCTACATGCTGCTCCAGGCCTACGACTTCCTCCACCTCTACAGGGAGCAGGGCGTCACGGTCCAGCTCGGGGGCAGCGACCAGTGGGGCAACATCACCGCCGGCACGGAGCTGATCCGCCGGTCGGCCGGCGGCCAGGGCCACGGGTTCGTGATGCCGCTCGTCTCGAACGCCGCCGGCACCAAGTTCGGGAAGACCGAGGCCGGGACGGTCTGGCTCGACCCCGAGCGCACCTCGCCGTACCGCTTCTACCAGTTCTGGCTCGGCACCGACGACCGCGACGTGGTCGACTACCTCAAGTACTTCACCTGGCTGAGCCGGGAGGAGATCGAAGCCCTGGAGCAGGAGACCGCGGACCGCCCCGGCGCGCGTGGCGCCCAGCGCGCGCTCGCGCAGGCCGTCACAACGATCGTCCACGGCCCGGAGGCCACGGACGCCGCCGAGCGCGCCGGCAGGGCCCTGTTCGGCGGCGACCTCTCGGCGCTGTCCTCCAAGGAACTCGACGAGGTGTTCGACGAAGCCCCGTCCGTCGAGATGTCTGCCGACCGCTTCGACGGCGACGGCGCCCCGGTGATCGACCTGCTCGTCGACGCCGGACTCGCGTCGTCGCGCGGCGAGGCCAAGCGCGCCATCACCGGCGGCGGCGTCCGCGTCGGCGACCGGAAGGTGGATGCCCTCGACGAGGCCGTCACCCGCGCGGATGCCGTCGACGGCTCCGTCGTCGTCTTGCGGAAGGGCAAAAAGTCCGTCGCCCTCGCCCGTCTCGTCTGACCCGGCCCGCTGGCGCCCGGGCCCGCCGCCCGAGCGCCCGCCGACCTCCGGGACCCGCTCACCACCTCCGGCAGGGCGCCCCTGAGAACCCCGCCGCCCGCCGCGCCGTTGGCCGGTCCGCCTCTCACCGGCCGTACCTTGCGGCCCTCCAATCCAGTCGGTTCCGCCAGCAATGGACTACATCCAGGTCGACATCATCGGGCTCTCCACGAGCCCCTCGTCCGGCGGCGCCTACGCCCTGGTTCTCGGGGAGGTCGGTGGCAACCGGCGGCTCCCCATCATCATCGGCGCGTTTGAGGCCCAGGCCATCGCCCTGGAGTTGGAGAAGATCCAGCCGCCGCGCCCGATGACGCACGACCTGCTCCGCGCCCTCTTCGAGGCCGTCGGCGCCGACGTCACCGACGTGGTCATCGACGACTTGCGCGAGGGCACCTTCTTCGCCAAGGTCCGCTACGTCCACGACGACGACGAGGCCACGCTCGACGCCCGCCCCTCCGACGCGGTCGCCCTCGCTGTCCGCACCGACGCGCCCCTCTTCGTCTCCGCCTCCGTCCTCGACGAGGCCGGCATCCCGGCCGACGACGATGCCGCCGAGCCCGTCGAGTCCGACGACCGCGACGCGGACCCCTTCGAGGCCGTGGCCTCCCAGGCCATGTCCACGCTCGACAAGATGGAGTCGAAGCTCGAGAAGGCCATCGCCGATGAGGACTACGAGACCGCCGCCCGGCTCCGCGACGAGATCGCGCGGATGAAGGAGGGCAACTAGCGTGGCCTGTCCGTCGGCCCGGCATCCCCGATGACGGTCGTCGACCCCGTCGTCGAGGCCACCGGGCTGCCCGCCTCGGCGCTGCACCGCGCCGTGCTGGCGGGCGACCCGGCGGCGCTCGCGTTCTACCGGTGGTCGCCCCACGACCCCGCCGACCGAGCGGAGGCCGCCCGCGTCGCCGCCGAGGCGGCGACCGCCCGGGGCTCGCGCGACGCCGTCGCCGACGTGCTCGCGGAGCAGAACCGAGGCTGGGGCGCCAGCGACACCGTCCTCGACCGCCTCGACGCGCTGCGCCAGCCCGACGCCGTCGCCGTCGTGACCGGCCAGCAGCTCGGCCTGTTCGCCGGGCCGCTGTACACGGTCTACAAAGCCGTCACCGCCGTCCGGCTCGCGGACCGGCTCGCGCGCGAGACCGGCCGGCCCGTCGTCCCCGTCTTCTGGCTGGCCGACGAGGACCACGACTTCGCCGAAATCCACGGCGCCACCTTTTCGGAAGGGGAGGAGGTCCGCACCGTCGCCTACGACGACGGCCTCCCGCCGACAGCCGACCGAGGCCCCGTCGGCCGAATTGTCCTCGATGCCTCCGCGACCGCCCGCGCCCTCGACGGGCTGGCCGCCGCCCTCCCCGCCGGCCCGTTCCGCGACGACGCCCTGGCGCTCGCGCGAGCCGCGTACGTCCCCGGCCGGACGATGCGCGACGCCTTCGCCGAGCTCATCGGCGCGCTCGTCCCCGACATTGTCCTGATGTCCGCCGACGACGCCCGCCTCAAGCGGCTGGCGGCGCCGCACTTTACGCACGAGATCGACCGCTGGGCCGAGACGCTGGATCTGCTGGAGACCCGCAGCGCCGAGCTCGAATCGGCCGGCTTCCACGTCCAGGTGGGTCCGTCGCCCGTCAACCTGTTCGTGATGGGGGAGGGGCACCGCACCCCGCTCGACCCGGCCGACGACGGCTTCGCCCTGCGCACGACCGGCGAGCCCGTCTCCGCCAGCGCCTTGCGCCAGCGCGTCGCGGACGACCCCGCGTCGATCAGCCCCAACGTCATCCTGCGACCCCTCGTGCAGGACACGCTCCTGCCAACGGCCGCCTACGTCGCGGGCCCCGGCGAGGCCGCCTACTTCGCCCAGCTTGGCCCCGTCTACGAGGCGTTCGGCGTCCCGATGCCCGTCATCGAGCCGCGCCTGAGCCTGACCGTCGTCGAGCCCGGCATCGCCAAGGTGATGGACCGCTACGAACTGGGGCTGGCGGAGGTCGGAGGCGACGTGGAGGCCCTGTGGCGCCGGCTCGCCCTCGACGCGAGCGCCCTCGACCTGGACGGCGCCTTCCGCCACGCCCGCGCCGCCGTCGACGACGCCCTCGCCCGGCTCGCGGTCGTCGTCGCGGATGTGGACGCCAGCCTCGATGGGGCGATGGGGGCCGCACGGGCCAAGGCCGAGAACGCGCTCGACGCGCTCGAGACCAAGACCGTCCGCGTCGAAAAGCGGCAGCACGCGGACGTGCGCGCGCGCCTCGACCGCGCCCGCGCCGCGCTGTGGCCGAATGGCGTGCTGCAAGAGCGTTCGCTCGGCCCGCTCGGCGTGGTCGCCCGCCACGGCGTCGGCGGTCTGCGCGCGATCGTCGAGGCGCTCCCGTTGGACGCGACCACGCACTACACCGTCCGCCCGTGACCGACCTCTTTTCGCCACTCGTCGAGCGCGCCATCGAGACCGCCGCCGAGTGGCACGACGCGACCTACCGCAAGGGCCGGTGGAGCGACCCGTGCGTCGAGGCCCCGCCCGACGCGCCCTCGCGCATCCCGGCGATGGCGCATGTCACGACGGTCGCGCTGACGGTCCAGCGCGCCGGGTGGGGCGACGAGGCCGTGGCCGCGGCCTTCCTGCACGACGCCATCGAGGACGACAACCGTTACGGCGCGACACTCGCCCGCGAGGTGCTGGCGGCGCGCGTCGGCGAGGCCGTCGTCGCGATCGTCGAGGCCGTCAGCGAGCCCAAGCGGGTCGGCGGGGCGATGCTGCCGTGGCGCGTCCGCAAGCAGGCCTACCTCGACCGGCTGGCGGCGGGCTCCGACGAAGCCGTCGCCGTCTCGCTGGCGGACAAGCTCCACAACGCCTACTCGATGGCGTCGTCGTTGGAGGCGGGCATCGACATCTTTACGACGACCCCGACGCGGCGCGGGCTGTCGGCGGGGCCCGAGGCGCAGCTCTGGTTTTTCGAGGCGGTGGTGGCGCACGCCGACGGCCGCGACGACCCGCGCCTGGCGCCCATGCGCGACCGCTTGCGCGCCGAGGTCGACCGGTTCGCGCTCGCGGCCGGCCTCAAGGCGCAGTAGGCCGCCTGGGCGGTCCTCGACATCTTTTCGCAGGCTCGTCACCGCTCCCGCGCACAGCCCAGAGGGGCGGGCGGTACCCTGTGGACTGACAAGGGACCCATTCCGGCCGCACCGACGCGGTCGCCAGGCTCCCCCCGGAAGGGGACTCCTCAGGTGAGGGCATGAGCGTGGATCGGACCGGGCAGCCGCCCGAGGCCTATCGCCATCCCGCCATGCCCGCCGCGCAAGCGGACTCCTGATGACGTTTTCTGACCTCCACCTCCGCCCGGAGCTGGCCTCCACCGTTGCGGACCTCGGCTACACCGAGCCCTCCCCGATCCAGACCGGCCTGATCCCGGTCTTGCTCGACGGCCGCGACGCGATCGGCCAGGCCCGCACCGGCACCGGCAAGACGGCCGCCTTCGCGCTTCCGATGCTCCAGAAGCTGGCCGCCGACTCGACGCGCGGCGTCGTCCGCGCCCTCGTGCTCTGCCCGACGCGCGAGCTCGCCGTCCAGGTGTCGAGCGCCGTCTTTACCTACGGCAAGGCCCTCAACGTGCGCGTGCTGCCCGTCTACGGCGGCCAGCCGTACCACAAGCAGACGCGCCGCCTCCAGCAGGGCGTCGACGTCGTCGTCGCCACGCCGGGCCGGCTCGTCGACCTCATCAAGCAGCAGTACATCGACCTCTCGACCGTCGAGACCGTCGTGCTCGACGAGGCCGACGAGATGCTCTCGATGGGCTTCGCCGACGACCTCGAGCTGATCCTGCAGGCGACGCCGAGCGGGCGCCAGACGGCCCTGCTCTCGGCCACGCTGCCCCCCCGCATCCGCCAGATCGCGGGCACCTACCTGAGTGACCCCGAGACGATCGCCGTCGCGTCCGGCGACCGCACCGCCGAGGACATCGAGCAGCGCGCCTACCTCGTCAACAACCGCGACAAGCTGGCGGCCCTCGTGCGCCTGCTGGAGACCGAGGACGTGACGAGCGCCCTCGCCTTCGTCCGCACGCGCCACGGCGCGACCCGGCTCGCCGACGAGCTCTCCGGGCTCGGGTTCGCCGCCGAGGCCATCTCGGGCGACCTCAGTCAGTCTCAGCGGACCGCTGTGCTGGAACGCTTTAAGCGCCAGCAGCTCAAGATCCTCGTCGGCACCGACGTCGCCGCGCGCGGCCTCGACATCGACCACGTCTCGCACGTGTTCAACATCATGCTGCCGATCGACGTCGAGGCGTACGTGCACCGCGTCGGCCGGACGGGCCGCGCCGGCCGCGAGGGCACGGCGATCTCGCTCGTCGCTCCCAACGAGCGGAACCTGCTGAGCCGCGTCGAGCGCTACGCCAAGCGCCAGATCCCCTACGCCGAGCTGCCCAGCATCTCGGACGTGGAGGCCGCCCGGTCCGCGCGGATGGGCGCCATGGTGTCGGCCTCGCTCGACG
Source organism: Rubrivirga halophila (assembly GCF_046845755.1). Taxonomy (GTDB): domain Bacteria; phylum Bacteroidota; class Rhodothermia; order Rhodothermales; family Rubricoccaceae; genus Rubrivirga. The sequence continues at coordinate 2,116,680 of NZ_CP177357.1, read as the reverse complement.
CCGCGACCGACGCCGACCGCCGGCTCGTGCTCGACCTGGTCGCCGAGGGCGAGGACCCGATGCGCATCGCCGCCGCCGCCTTCGCGGTCGCCCGGATCGCGCGCGGCGAGGCCTCGCTCCCGCATATCCACACGCCGCACGACCGTCGCTCGGGCGGGGACCGGGGGCCGCGCCACAATGGCCCGCGCTCGAACGCCCCGCGCAACGCGCGCGAGGAGGGATTCGTCCGGATGACGATCGACGCCGGCTACGAGTCGGGCGTCCGCCCGTCACAAGTCGTCAGCGCCATCGCCCGCACCGCCGACATCCCCGGCAACGTGCTCGGCAAGATCCTGATCAACGACGGCCAGACGCTGGTCGACGTGCCCGCGGGCTACGTGGATCAGGTGTTGGCGCAGGACAACTATCGCTTTGGCAAGCACCTCGCCCAGATCGAGGTCGCCTAGGTCTCCGGAGCGGTTCTGAGGTTTGGGATGCGCGGGTCTCCTCCGGGGGCTCGCGCATCAGCTGTTTGGGCCCAGCCCGTAGCGTTGCAGCGCGTTGCGGACGATGCCGGTGAACACCGGGTCGACGCCCAGCCCCGAGGCGCTGTGGATGGCACCGGTCGCCAGCACGCCGTGCGTCGCTGAGCGTTCGGTGAGCGCAATCGTCCCGCCGGCCGAGCCGTCCCACGCCGGGTGGCCGCGCTGGTACAGCGTGTAGTCGCCGTCGATGGCGTCCGGGCGGTTGAGGCCGCGCGCCACGACGTCGGCCGCGAGCCCGGAGAGCGCCGTCGGCGCGTCGGTCTCGTCGCCGCAGATCGGGAGGGGCGTGGTCCCCGAGAACCCGAACAGGTCGCCGCCGGCGACGCCCAAGCCGTCGTAGAGCCAGTGGCTCGCGTCGGTGACGCGGTACGGGGCATACGTGCCGGTGCCGGGCGCCGTGAAGCGGACGCCGAGCAGCTCGTCCTCGGGCCGCCCGCGCTGTCGCCACAGCCCGCCGCGAGCGCCGTCGGCAAAGCGCGAGCCGTCCTTGCGGCACTCGACGGCGGTCTTCTCCGCGTCCCACCGCACCCGCCAGTACAGCTGGTTCGCCCCGATCGCCAGCAGCGTTCGGTCGCCGTCGACGAGTGTGCGCAGGCCGTCGACCATCGCGTCGCTGGCGTACTCGCAGTGGTACGCGAGCGCGATCGCGTCGTAGCTCGCGAGCCGGTCGGGGTGCGCCAGCATCCAGTCCGGGTAGAGGTCGGCCCCGACCTCGGCGTCGAGCCAGTCGAACACGGGTGCCTCGGCGGCCATCGCGTGGATCGCCCCGACGGACGCCCAGTCGAGCGCGGGGTTCGGCCGATGGGCGTGCGCAAGGGTTGTAGTGCCGTCGCCTAACTCGTTGTGGTACAGCGACTGGCCGCCGTACGGATTGTACGCCAGCCACGTCGTCACCGGCGCGAACACGGCGACGCGAGCGCTAGGGGAGGCCGGTCCCACGAGGAACGTGATCGTGGACCGCTCGCTCGTCTCGGCGTCGGCGCCGTCCGCTTCGATGCGGGCGCGGTACGTGCCCTGGCGCCAGCCGGCGGTGTCGAGCGCGAGCGTCTCCGGCCACCCGCACCCGCTGGCGGGCGCGTCGGGTGGCGTGTCCGGTTGGCACCGTCCGAAAGGCTCGCGGGCGACCGGCTTGAATGCGTCCGGGCCGGCATACCGCTCGACGACGAGGGTGTTGGCCTCGAACGGCGACCGGAGGTGGAAGGCGCGGGGCTGGCCGGTTGGGGCCCACAGCTCGGCGGGGTAGCCTTCGAGCGGGCGCGGCCGGGCCTCGGGCATCGGCACCGCGCGCACGAACGGGCCGCGCCGGTGCCGCCAGCGCAGCGCCGGGGCGACCGCCGCGATAGCCGCACGGCGGGCGGCGAACAGGGGGTCGAGCGCTCGCCGGGTCACTGAGTCACCTTCTGGCGGCCGGTCCCCTCACCCAGGAGGAGCGGGGACACCTTCGGTGAGCCTTGTGCCAGCGTTGCTCGCGGGACCAATCGACGCTTTAGACAAGACCTCCCCTCCCGGACGGGAGGGCGACGGACTGGCGCCACCGGTACGGCATGAGCCTGCGCCGCTTGCGCAAGCGGGCAGAAACCCTCACCCTGGCTGCGCCGACCTGTCGGTTGTCCCTCTCCCGAGGGGAGAGGGGACGTCGTGAGTGGCGTCGGCGCTGGGGACGGGCACAGGAGTTGGGAGGTCGTGCCCCCAGTCCACGGTCCCCAGTCCCCGGCCCCGCTCACAAGATGTACTGGCTGAGGTCGCGGTCCTCGACCACGCCCGCAAGCTTGTCCTTGACGTCGGCCGCCGTGATCTCGTAGGTGTCGGGCCCGTCGGGCGCGTCGAAGAGCATGTCCTCGAGGAGCGTCGTCAGGATCGTGTGCAAGCGCCGCGCGCCGATGTTCTCGACCTCGTCGTTGACCTTCGCGGCGGTCTCGGCAATCGCCTGGACCGCGTCGTCGGTGAACGTCATCGTGACGCCCTCCGATGCGAACAGCGCGGAGTACTGCTTGAGCAGCGCGTTCTGCGGCGTCTTGAGGATCTGGACAAAGTCCTCGACGCTCAGCGAGCCCAGCTCGACGCGGATCGGGAAGCGGCCCTGGAGCTCGGGGATGAGGTCCGACGGCTTGGCGATGTGGAAGGCGCCGCTCGCGATGAACAGGACGTGGTCGGTCTTGACGGCGCCGTGCTTGGTCATCACCGTCGAGCCCTCGACGATGGGCAAGAGGTCGCGCTGGACGCCCTCGCGGGAGACGTCCGGGCCACCGCCCGAGCCGCCCTGCTGGCGGCCGGCCACCTTGTCGATCTCGTCGATAAAGACGATGCCGCCCTGCTCGACGCGGCGGATGGCCTCCTCCTTGGCGGCCTCGCCGTCGATCAGCTTCTGGGCCTCCTCTTGGGTCAGGAGTTCGAGCGCCTCCTGAACCTTGACGCGGCGCTTCTGGCGCTTTTTGCCCATCCCGCCAAGCATCTCCTGGAGATTGATCCCCATCTCTTCGAGACCGGCCGGGCCGAACATCTGGAGGTTGGTGGTGCGGTCGAGCGAGACGTCGATCTCGACCTCGCGGTCGTCGAGGTCGCCGCGGCGGAGCTTCTCCCGAAACTTCTCGCGCGTCCGCTGGCGGAGGTCGTCCTCTTCGGACGGCTCGGCGGCGGCGGCGGGCGTCTGGCCGCCGAGCGGGAAGCCCAGGCCCGGCATGGTCTTCGGCGTCGCGCGGGGCAGGAGCACGTCGAGCAGGCGCTCCTCGGCCTGCGCCATGGCGGGCTCCTGGACGCGCTCGACCTGGGCGTCGCGCGCCTGGTTGATGGCGAGGTCGACCAGGTCGCGGATCATCGACTCCACGTCCCGGCCGACGTAGCCGACCTCGGTGAACTTGGTGGCCTCGACCTTGACGAACGGGGCGCCGGTGAGCTTGGCGAGGCGCCGGGCGATCTCGGTCTTGCCGACGCCCGTGGGCCCGATCATGATGATGTTGGCCGGCGTGATCTCGTCGCGCAGGGCCGGGTCGGCGTGGAGCCGGCGCCAGCGGTTGCGGAGCGCGATGGCGACCGAGCGCTTGGCGTCGTGCTGGCCGACGACGAAGCGGTCGAGCTCGGCGACGATCTGGCGGGGCGTGAGCTCGGCGAGGCGGTCGGCCTCGCTCGTCTCGTGGGCGGGGAGCGGGATCATTGGAAGGCGGAACGGTGGCGTCCGGCGGCTACGCCCGGGCCCGGGTCGTGATGCGTGAAGAGTCGCCGATCCGGGCTACAGCTCGCGCTCGTCGTCGAAGGGCAGGCCGTCGTCGGCGGCCGTGACGGGCTTGCCGTGGACGTCCTCGCGGACCTCCTTGACGGCCGGGTGCTCGCTGTTGACCAGCAGCACGGTGTAGTCGTACGGCATCCCCTTGCGGCGCTCCAGGCGGACGGCCCCGCACTCTTCGAGGTCGGCGACGAGCGACTTGGGGTCGTGGCCCTCGACCTCGCCGATCTCGTCGGACAGGCGGCGCAGCAAGGGCGTGAGGTAGATCTCCTCGTACTGCCCGAAAAACTTCTCGACGACCTCGAGGGCGTCGTAGTTGATCTCGTGGCGCGGGTCCTGCGCGTCGGCGAACTCGGTCGTCTCGATGGCCGTCCCGACCTCGACCTCGGGCGGGAGCGCGCCGGACGGCAGCAGCTCGTTGGCGTCGATGAACTCGCCGCCGTCGGTGTGCTCCAGGAGGTACGGCGAGAGGTGCTCCTTGAAGCCGACGACGAGCACGCGCTTGCCGCCCGCCAGCAAGGCCGTGACCACGGGCGCGTAGTCGCGGTCGCCCGCGAGCAGGACGTAGGTGCCGACCTCGGGGTGCCGCTCGCGCATCTCGATGGCGTCGACGGCGAGCTGGAGGTCGGTCGTGTTGCGGTGCATCGTGGCCGGGACGTAGACCGGCTCGATGGCGTGGAGGTACAGCGTCCGCTGGACGTGGCGCGAGTGGTCGTCGAGCCCGCCGAAGTCGGCGTACGCGCGGCCCCGGGCCAGGCGCGTGTCGTCGTCCGCCAGCCGGTCGCGCAAGGCGCGAAGCAGGGACGACGCGAGGTCGGCCGTCGAGCCGTCGCGGCCGACGCGGCCCTTGAGGTAGTGGTGGAGGTTCTGGTAGTCGAGGAGGACGGCGGCCTGGCGGGCGCCGGCCTCGGCCTCAGGGACCGGGGCGTCGGACGGGATCTCGGACATGACGGCGAAGGCTGTGGTACAGTGCGCGCCGAAGGCAGGCGCACCGCGAAACTACACCCCGGCTCCCGAGCCGACTCTAGTCCTCGGCGTCCAGCTCGAGGACGGTCGTGTTCTGGTTGGTGTAGATGCAGATCTCGCCCGCGATCTGCAGGCCCTCCTCGACCATCTCCCTGGCCGAGAGCTGGGGGCTGTGCTTCATCATCGCCCGCGCCGCCGCGAGCGCGTAGCTGCCGCCGGAGCCGATCGCCAGGATCGGGTCGTCGGGCTCGATCACGTCGCCCGTGCCTGAGACGAGCAGGAGGCGGTCGGGCGCGGCGACCGCCAGCAGGGCCTCGAGGCGGCGGAGGTAGCGGTCGGTCCGCCAGTCCTTGGCGAGCTCGACGGCCGCGCGGACCGTGTTGCCGCCGTACTGCTCCAGCTTGGCCTCGAACCGCTCGAAGAGCGTGAACGCGTCGGCCGTCGAGCCGGCGAAGCCCGCGAGCAGCTTGCCGCCGTAGAGCCGGCGCACCTTCTGGGCCTTGTGCTTCATCACGGTGTCGCCCATGGTGGCCTGCCCGTCGGAGCCGAGGGCGACGCGGCCGTTGTGGAGGACGCCCAGGACGGTCGTGGCGTGGATCGGAGTCATCGGAGTGGGGGTGCGTGGGCGGACCACGAGCGGGCGCGGGCGCGGTTTCCGCTCCACGACGAGTTCGCCTTGGGCTCTGTCTGACGAGTCCCTCACGGCCTGCGAGCGGCCCCGGAAGCCGCCAGCCGCGTCGCGCTCCATCGGCGTGGCTGCGGCCACGCCTGCTTCGCGCTCCTTGCCGGCAGTTCCCGGTGCTCGCTCTCGGCTGCGCTCACAATCACCATACAGAACCTAGTCGGCGCGGAGCACGTCGAGGGGGCGGGCGCGGACGGCGCCCCACGCGACCGCAAACGCGCTCGCGGCGGCGATGGCGACGGCGACGGCGACGAGCCCGAGGGAGACGCCGGGGTAGAGGTCGATCGGGATGCCGTCGTCCTGCGCCCGGATCACGGCGAGCGTGAGGGCGGCCGCGCCGACCCCGAGCCCACCGCCGACCAAGCCGAGCAGGGCGTTCTCGACCAGAAGCATCCGGAGCACCTGCCCGGCCGAGTACCCGACGGCCTTGAGCACACCCAGCTCGCGCCGGCGCTCGACGAGCGCCAGCCCGACGCCGTTCGCGATCAGGACGGTCCCGGCCACGAGCGCCAGGCTCGTCAGCGCGAGCACCAGCAAGAACAGGCCGCGGACGACGCGGACGAACATGTCGACCACCTCGCGCGAGGTGATCACGGCGCCCTCGGGGTGGGCGTGGCCGACGGCCGTCGCGAACGCGTCGAGCCGGGCGGTGGGCACCTCGGCCGCGACGGTCTCGGTGACGGCGGCGTCGCCAGTGAGCGCGTCGAAGGTGGCTGGGAGCACGATCGCCCCGGACGTCTGGACGAGCGGGATGCCGTCGGGCCGGTCGTAGTAGCCATCGACCGCGAGCAGGCGATCGGCGGCGCCGACGCGGACCCGAAGCGTGTCGCCGACGGCGACCGGGCGCGCGTCGTTGGTGCCCAGGCGCCACGGGACGAGCAGGCCGCCCGGGTCGGCGAGCCAGTCGGTGCCGCGTGAACCGCGCGCGGAGTCGGAGACGGCGACGGTCGAGGCGCCGTCGGCGCCGCGGCCGTGGAGCTGGTCGACGAACGCGAACGGCGTGCCGTCGGGCCAGGTGATCTCGGCCTCGGCCGTCCGGTCAGTCCACAGCGTCGCGCCCGCCTCGGCGGAGAGCCGGACCAGTTCGGGGGCGTCTTCCGAAATGCCGTACAGGGCCGCGTTCGCGCCCTCCACGTCGACCATCCGCTGGGCGACCTCGTCCTGGCCGTTCAGGATGACGATGCCCGAGAGCGCGATGGCGTAGGTCCCGACAAAGAGGGCCACGAGGGACGCGGCCGCCCGCGCCGGGTGCCGGCCCAGATTGCGCGCGGCCATCCGGACGAGCGGGAGGCCCGGCGTCGGAATCCGCACGACCACGAGCAGGGCGGCCACCATCAGCGCGCCGAAGACGACGAGCCCGGCGACGCCCGCGGCGATCACGCCGAACCCGACGGCGACGGACCCGACGAGTCCGCTCCCGAGCACGCCGAACAAGCCGAACAGCAGCAGCGACAACCCGGCCGTCGCCAGCCGCGTCCGCGTCGTCATGACGATGGGCGTCTGGCGGAGCAGCGTCCCGGGCCGGACGGAGCTGGCGCGGACGATCGCGATCAGCCCGAACAGCACGGCCGTGGCGACGCCCGCGAGCAGGCCGCCGACGAGCACGGACGGGACGAGCCGGAAGTCGAGCAGCATCGGCAACCCGTTGGCCATGACGCGGCGCAGCCCCTCGGCGCCGGCGATCCCCCCGAGCACGCCCAGCACGCCGCCCACCAGGCCCAAGATCGCGGTCTCGACGCCGAACAGCGCCATCAGGTCGCGCTGGCGGTAGCCCAACGTCTTGAGCACGGCGACCTCCGTCCGCCGCCGGGTCAGGACGACTTGGAGCGTGTTGGCCACACCGATCCCGCCGACGAGCAAGCCGAGCAGGCCGGCGGCGGGGAGCGCGAACCCGAACACCTTCTCGACGTCGCCCGGCGGCGCATCGGGCCGCTCGACGGTCCAGCCGGAGGCCTCGAACCGGGCGGCCACGCGGTCGGGCGCGTCGGTCGCCACGCGCGCCGTCATCACCACGTCGGCGCCCGCCATCCGGCGCGCGGTCTCGCGGCCGACGAGGAGCGTGCCGCCGATGGCGTCGGGGAGCTGGTCGGCGATGCCGGACACGGTGAGCGTCGTCGGCGCGCCGCCGGGCGTCCCCGCCAGCCGGACCCGGTCGCCCTCATCGACGGCGAGGGCGCGTGCGAGGTCGCGCGACAGCACGACGGCCTCGGGCGCGGCGAGCGCTTGGGCGAGCGTCCCGGATTGCATTCGTACGTCGCCGACGAGTGGGTACGCGTCGGCGTCGACGGCCAGGATCCGGTTGAAGATGAACAGCCGCGCGTTGTCGGCGGTCTGGACGAACCGCGCCGGGACCTCGCTGCGGGCGTCGACGCCGTCGACGTCGGGGTCGGCGGCGACCGCGAGTAGGTCGTCGGCGGAGAGGGGGGCGCCGCGGGAGAGCGCGAGGTCGCCGCCGAGCGAGAAACGCGGCGGCACGAGGACGGCGTCGGAGATGCTGGCGGCGAGCAGCTGGAGCCCGACGAGCGAGAACACCCCGAAGGCGACGCACGCGACGGCGAGGGCGCCGCGCTGGCCGCTCCGGACGAGCGACCGGAGGGCGTAGCGGAGGACGAAGGCGGCGGTGCTCATGCCGCGCGCCGGGTGTCCGTCGCGATCCGGCCGTCGACGAGGTGGATCACGCGGTCGGCGCGGGCCGCCACGTCGGGGTCGTGGGTGACGACCAGGACGGTGAGCCCGAGATCGCGGCGCAAGTCGGCGAACAGGTCGAGGACGGCGGCGGAGGTGGCCGCGTCGAGGTTGCCCGTCGGCTCGTCGGCGACGACGAGGGCCGGCTCGGTGACGAGCGCGCGGGCGATCGCGACGCGCTGCTGTTGGCCGCCCGAGAGCTGGTGCGGGCGGTGGCCGAGCCGGTCCGCCAGCCCGACGCGCTCCAGCATCGCGCGGGCTCGCGCCCTGGCCTCCCGACGATGGGGCCCGACGTAGAGCGGCGCCTCGACGTTCTCCTGGGCCGTCAGCGTCGGGATCAGGTTGAACGACTGGAAGACGACGCCCACCTTCTCGTTCCGGAAGCGCGCCAGCTCGGCCTCGCTCCGCGACGACACGTCGACGCCGTCGATGGCGACGGTCCCGGACGTCGGCGCGTCGAGCCCAGCGACGATCCCCAAGAGCGTGGACTTGCCCGAGCCCGACGGCCCGGTGACGGCCACCCACTCGCCGCGGTCGACGGTGAACGAGACGCCGTGCAAGATGGGGACGGGCGTGTCGCCGAGCGACAGCGTGCGGGTGACGTCGCGGGCGTCGATGACGGGGGACATGGGCCGGGGGGAAGGGTCGCCCCCTAGCGTGACGGTCCACCACCAAGTTGCACCGGCACCGGTTTGTGCTCTGCGAGCCTGGCTATCGCCCCTCGAAGTCCGCCAGCAGCTCCACGATCTGGTCCTGCGCCTGGTTTACCCTCGAAGTGCGGACCGTGTAGTTGTTGCACAGGAGCGAGAACGCCAGCACGTGGCCCGACGCCGAGGTGACGTAGCCCGACAACGTCCGGGCGCCCGAGATGTAGCCGGTCTTGGCGCGGACGTTGCCGCGCGCGTCGCCGCCGCGGTAGCGGTTGCGCAACGTGCCGGTGTAGCCGCCGACGGGGAGCGAATTCCAGAACGCGTCCTTGGTGGCGCGGTCGGGGTGCTGGTACATCCCCCGCAGGATGCCGACAATGCCGACGGGCGTGACGCGGTTGAGGGCTGAGAGCCCGGAGCCGTCGGCGACGCGGAAGGTCTCGGGGTCGACGCCGATGCGGAGCATGAACGGCTTGGCGGCCTCCCAACCCGCGAACGCCGAGCCCGTCGGGAGGTCGGCCCCGCGGTAGACGTAGGCACCGAGGGTGCGGAGCAGGTGCTCGGCGTAGAGGTTGTTCGAGTCCGTGTTCGTCTGCTCGACGATCGCCGCGAGCGACGGGGAGGTGTGCGTCGCGACGCGCGTCAGCCGCTCGTAGCGGGGGCGCCGGCCCCACTCGTCCACGTCGACGCCCTCGCCGACCACGTCGATGCCCTGGTCACGCAGGACGCCGATCAGCGTCGAGACGAAGTAGTCGGTCGGGTTGACGATGGAGAGGTCCTCGGTCTCGGTCCGCCCGGCAGGGACGCGGGCGGAAACGGTGAACACGTTGTCGGAGAGCGCGCGGTCGTAGCCCTCTTGAATCGAGCCGCCGTCCGTCGTCGTGGTCTGGTTCGCGAACCGGACGTAGCCATAGTCGGGCGAGGCCGTGATGCGGGCGCGCTGGCCGGGCGTCGTGCCGCGGACCTCGACGTGGACGGTGCCCTCCTGGAACTGCAGGCCCGAGATCTCGGCGCCGTAGTACCACTTGAGGTCGTCCCACTGCCAGCCCTGCCCGAGGTGGACGTTGTCGAACACGTCGTCGTCGCCGACGATCGGGCCCTGGATGCGGCGGACGCCGAGCGCGCGCAGGCTGTCGGCCCACTCTCGGAAGATGCCGAGCGCGTCGCCGTCGCGGAAGCGGCCGCCGAACGTGGGGTCGCCGGCGCCCCGGACGACGAGCCCGCCCAGGAGGGTGCCGTTCTGGATGGGGCCGTCGGCGTAGAGGCGCGTCTTGTAAGTGAAGGCCGGCCCGAGCTGGTCGAGCGCGGCGGCCGTCGCCACGATCTTCATGTTGCTGGCCGGAATGAACCGGCGCTGGGCGTTGCGGGCGAACAGCTCCTCGCCGGTCGTGAGGTCGACGACGTAGGCGCCCCAGTACGCGTCGTCGAAGGCGCGCGCGTCGAGCACCTCGTCGATCCGGTCGGCCAGGCCGCCGACCGTCGAGGTCGGCTGGGCGGCGGCGGCGAGGGCGAACAGGGCGACGGCGAGGGCCGCCAGCGGGCGCAAAACGAGGGGCATCGAGGTGGGGGGTGGGCGGCGGTCAACGGCCGTCCGTGCAACAGTCGTGCGCTAGTCGGCCGGCGTCGTCGCGTTGAGGCGGGCTTGGAGGTCGGCCTCGCGGCGCTCGATGCCGAGCGAGTCGCGGGCGGCGGCCTCGAGGATCGCCTGCTCGGGGTTCGGCCGCGCCAGCAGCACGTAGACGTAGCCGACTTCGGAGATCGGGGCGGCCGGCTCCAGAATGATCTCGAAGTCGTTCCGGCCCGCCGCCGCGTACGCTGTGTCGACCCGGCCGATCGGCACGCCGGCAGGGAAGACGCCCGAGAACGCGCTCGTGACGATGAGCATCCCGGGCTCGACGGGCTCCGTCTTGACCACGCGCGTCATCGTCAGGCGGTCGACCGTCCGGCCGTCCCACGACACGACGCCCTCGCGGCCGAGCGCCTCGACGACGCCGGGCACCTTGAAGAGCGTGTTCTGGTGCGGCATCACGACGGCGTAGTTGTCACTCGTGAGCACGACGAAGCCGACGACGCCGCGCTCGTTGATGACCGGCATCCCGGCCTCGACCGAGTCGCGCGCGCCCACGTCGATCGTCAGCAGGTTCGTCTGGCCGGTCACCTCCTTGGCGACCACGCGGGCGACGACGCGCTGCACGTCGGTCGTGTCGTCGAACTGCAAGAGCGCGCGGAACTGGGCGTTCTCGGCCGACGCCTCGCGCAAGCGGGCGACCTCGGCGGACAGCTCGGCGGTCTCGGTCCGCAGCCGGTCGTTCTCCGCCAGCGACCGCCGGAAGCGGGCGGACCGCTCGAACAGGCCCTCGACGGGCGCCGTCACGGTCAGGCTGGCCGCGCGGGCGGCGCGGAGGGCGGGGCCGTTGCGGCCGACGAAGATCACGAGTCCGATAAGGAGGAGCACTCCGAACACGACGTAGTCGCGCGAGCGCTCCCAGACCTGCTGAGCGAGAGCCATCCAGGAAAGAGAGGGGAGGCGTGCCTACTCCCGATGGCCCCCGCGGTTCGGGCGCGGGGAAGAGAAGGGGCGGAGGACCGAGGACCGGAGACCGCCGCCCGATGTGCGGACCGGCGCCGCGCGCCAGCCGACGGGGCCGCGTCGAAGGCCGCCGGCCGAGTGGTCCCCGCCGGTGGGCATCCCAAACCGGTCTCCGGTCCGTCGTCCTCCGTCCGCGCCGAAAGCGCGCTAGTTCGTCAGCACCGGCATGAACCCGTCGATGTCCTCGAGCACGGAGCCCGTGCCCCGGACGACGGCCGTCAGCGGGTCGTCGGCGCTGAAGACGGGCAGCTCGGTCCGCTCGCGGAGGTACTCGTCGAGGCCCTTCAGGAGCGCGCCGCCGCCGGTCAGCATGATGCCGCGCTCGAGCACGTCGCCGCCCAGCTCCGGGGGCGTCCGCTCCAGCGCGCGGACGACGGCCGCGGCGATCTGGTTGACCGACGGGCGCAACGCCTCGCGGACGTCTTCCGACGAGACCACGCGCGTCTTCGGCACGCCCGTGACCAGGTCGCGGCCCTTGACGGACAGTTCGAGCTCGGGGTCGAGCTTCTGGGCGCTCCCGATCTCGCACTTGATGCGCTCGGCCGTCCGCTGCCCGATGAGCAGGTTGTGGTGCTTTTTGAAGTACTGCATCACCGCCTCGTCGAGCTCGTTGCCGCCGACGCGGATCGACTCGTCGACGACGATCCCGTTGAGCGCGATGACGGCGATCTCGGTCGTCCCGCCCCCGATGTCGACGATCATGTTGCCGACGGGCTCCTGCACGTTGAGCCCGATCCCGATCGCCGCGGCCATCGGCTCGTCGATGAGCATGACCTGGCGGGCGCCCGCGTTCTGCGCGGCGTCCTTGACGGCGCGGCGCTCGACCTCGGTGATCCCCGAGGGCACGCAGATCACCATCCGGCCGATCGAGGTCAGCCAGCCGGGCTTGACGCGCCGGATGAGCCCACGGATCAGGGCGTCGGCGACCGAGAAGTCGGCGATGACGCCGTCGTTGAGCGGGCGGATCGTCTCGATGTCCTTGTGCGTCCGCTCGTGCATCATCAGCGCCTCCGTCCCGATGGCGACCGTCTTGCCGGTCCGCCGGTCGATGGCGACGATGGACGGCTCGTTGAGCACGATCCCCTTGTCGCGGACGTGGATGAGCGTGTTGGCGGTGCCGAGGTCGATGGCGACGTCGACCGAGAACGGGTTGAGCACGGGGTCGGGAGGGAGCGGGGACGCAGAGATGTGCAAGCCACGACCCAGCGTCCAACGGGGGTGGCAAGTCGAGCGGCGCGCAAACTAACCGGGGGGTCGGCCCAGACTGGGCCTTCCGCCTTGATTTTTCGGGGAGGACGGTCGACAACGTCGCCGCTGCATTCCGTCGCTAGCGATGATCGGCGGCTCATGTGCGGAGCGGGCCCACCGGCCGCCCGAGGCTCAGTGCCGGAAGTGGCGCTGGCCCGTGAACGCCATCGCCATCCCGCGCGCGTCGGCCGCCGCGATCACCTCGTCGTCGCGGACCGAGCCGCCGGGCTGGACGGCCGCGCGCGCGCCGGCCTCGGCCGCCGCCTCGAGCCCGTCGGCGAAGGGGAAGAAGGCATCGCTGGCGACCACGCACCCGGCAAAGTCGAGCCCGGACTTGGCGCCCTTGGCGACCGCAATCTCGGACGCATCGATCCGGCTCATCTGCCCAGCCCCGATCCCGAGCGTCGCGCCGTCGCGCGCGTAGACGATCGCGTTCGACTTGACGTGCTTGCAGACGCGCCACGCAAAGTCGAGGTCGGCCCACTCGCGGTCGGTCGGCTGGCGCTCGGTCGGCACGGTCCACGACGTCTTGAGGTCGGGCGCGAGCGCGCGGTCGGGGTCCTGGACGAGCAGGCCGCCCGCCGTCGTCCGCACGTCCTGGCTGGCGCGCGCCGTCGGCACGGCGCGGATCAGGCGGCGGTTCTTCTTCTGCTGGAGGAACGCGAGCACGCCGTCCTCGAAGGCGGGCGCGATGATGAGCTCGGTAAAGACGGCGTCGATCGCTTGGGCGGTCGCCAGGTCGAGCGGGCGGTTGACGGCGACGATGCCGCCGAACGGGCTCTGCCGGTCGGTCGCAAACGCCTTGGCGTAGGCGTCCGCCAGCGCCTCCGCCTGGCCGACGCCGCACGGGTTCGTGTGCTTCAGGATGGCGACCGTCGGCGGCCCGCCGTCGAACTCAGCGATCAGGTTGAGGGCCGCCGTCAGGTCGGTGAGGTTGTTGAACGACAACGCCTTGCCGTGAAGCACCTCGTACGGTGTCGAGCCGTCGGTGTACAGCGCCGCGCGCTGGTGCGGGTTCTCGCCGTAGCGGAGGTCGGCGGCCTTGGCGAGGTCGACGGTGAACGCGTCGGGCATGGCGTCGTCGCCTGCGTGCGCCTCGCCGGTACCGTCGTACGCGGCGCCGAAAAAGCTCGCGACGGCGGCGTCGTAGGCGGCCGAGTGCGCAAAGGCGTCGGCCGCCAGCCGGCGTCGCGTGGCCATCCCGAGCGTCCCGCCGTTCGCTTCCAACTCATCGGCGATGGCCTCGTAGTCGGCCGGGTTCACGACCGAGGCGACGAAGGCGAAGTTTTTGGCCGCCGCGCGGAGCATGGTCGGCCCGCCGATGTCGACGTTCTCGGCCGCGACGGCGTCGCTGGCGCCGCCCGCCGTCGCTTCGCGGAAGGGGTAGAGGTTGACGGCGACCAGGTCGATGGCGCCGATCCCGTGCTCGGCCAGCTCCGAGATGTCGTCGGCGTCGGTGCGCCGCGCCAGGATCCCGCCGTGGACCGTCGGGTGCAGGCTCTTGACGCGGCCGCCCAGGATCTCGGGCGAGCCGGTCACGTCCGCCACGTCGTGGACCGGAATCCCCGCCTCGCGCAGGGCGCGCGCGGTCCCGCCGGTCGACAGGATCTCGACGTCGAGGGCGTGGAGGCGGCGCCCGAAGTCGACGAGCCCGGCCTTGTCGAAGACCGACAGCAGGGCGCGGCGGACGGGGTAGCGGTCGTCGGGGGCGGGCAGGTCCTTGGCGTCGATCACGAGTGCGGGGAGGGAGGGGGGATGGCCGGGTCGGGCCGGCCAGGCAGGATGCGGACGTGGCGGCCGTCGACGCGGAGGCGGTCGTCGGCCAGCAGGGCGAGGGCGCGGGGGAAGAGCCGGTGCTCGACCGCCAGCACGCGTGCGGCGAGTGACTCGGGCGTGTCGCCGGGCTCGACGGGCACGGCCTCTTGAAGGATCACCGGGCCCGTGTCGTACTCGGCGTCGACGAGGTGGACCGTCGCGCCGGACAGCCGGCAGCCGTACTCGAGCACGGCGCGGTGGACGTGGGTCCCGTACATCCCGGGCCCGCCGAATGCGGGCAGCAGCGACGGGTGCACATTGACGATCCGGTGCCGGAAGGCCCACACGACGGGCGTGGGGATCATGCGGAGGTAGCCCGCGAGCGCGACCGTGTCGGCCTCGGCGCGGGCAAGCGCGTCGAGCAACGACTGGGCAAACGCCGCCGGGTCGCCGAGCGGGGCGATCACCTCGGTCGGGATCCCACGCGCCTCGGCGCGCACGAGCGCCCCGCACCCGGGCCGGTCGGTGACGAGGAGGACGGCCTCGGCGGCGAGCGCGCCGTGGTCGACGGCGTCCCAGATGGCGGCGGCGTTCGAGCCGCCCCCGGAGGCGAAGACGGCGAGGCGCATCAGGCGGGGCGGCGGCGGTGCCACCAGATCTGGAGGTCGACGAGGAGCAGCAGCGCCAGCGTGACGAGGTTCGTGATGATTACCGGGAGGTCGCCGATCGCCAGCCCGTACGCCAGCCACAGCGCCGCGCCGACCGTCAGCAGGGCGTACATCCCGACCGACAGGTCGGCCGACGACCCGCTCCGCCACGTTTTGACGACCTGGGGCACGAACGAGCTCATCGTGCAGGCGGCGGCGACCAGGCCGAGGGCGGTGACGGCGGTCACTGGGCGACGGGGTCGAGCACGTGCAGCACGGCGCCGTCGGCACCCGCCGTCAGCCGCGCCCTCACGCCCACGGGGACGGTGCTCTTGCGCGGCACGTGGCCGTAGACCAAGCCCGCCGCGACGGGCCCGCCCACGAACGGCGCGTACTGCGCCAGCACCTCGTCGACCGTGAACGTCGGCCGCCCCTCGGGCACCTCGGCGCCGGTGAACATGCCGAAGACGAGCCCGCCGAGCGATTCGAGCACGCCCGCCAGACGGAGGCGCGCCAGCAACCCGTCGATCCGGTACGGCGACTCGCCCACGTCCTCGACAAAGAGGATGGCGCCCCGAAGGTCGGGGAGGTACGGCGTGCCGAGCAGGGCGCAGACGAGCGCCAGGTTGCCGCCGAGCAAGACGCCCTCCGCCTCGCCGGCCTTGAGCGTCGCAAGGCCCTCGCCGCCCGGGCCGAGCACGTCGTAGCCGGCGTCGCCGCGGGCCACGCGCCAGAAGTCGGCCTCGGTCTCGGCGTCGAGCCCGCCGGCCCAGTCGCTGGCGGCCATCGGACCGGACACGCCGGGGACGCCCGCCTGCCCCCACAGCGCGAGGTGCAGCGCCGTCACGTCGGAGTAGCCGACGACGAGCTTGGGGTGCGCGCGAGCGGCGGCGTAGTCGACGCGGTCCAGGATGCGGAGCAGGCCGTAGCCTCCGCGCAGGCAGACGATGGCGTCGAGGTCGTCGCGCCGGAGCGCCGTGTTGAGCGCCTCGGCCCGCGTTTCGTCGGTCCCCGCGAGATACGCGCGGGGCCCGCTGGCGGGGCCGATCACGTCGACCGTGAGGCCCGTCGCTCGGAGCGCGGCGATTCCCCGGGCCGCGTCGGCCGGGTCCAGCGCGGCGCTCGACGGCGCCACGACGGCGACGCGGGACTCGGGCGTGAGGGGGCGGGGGAGCGGCACGCCCGCAAGCTACCGGCGCTGGCGACGCCCGCGGCGGCGAGTTGCGTCGAAGGATTGCAGGGGCGCCTCGCGAGCCCGGGGGTCTGAGGCCGCTCGCGGGCTGCCGCGCGCCCTTCGGGCCGTTCCTCTCACGACCGAGGTGGCCTGTCGCCGCCCCCCGGCCCGTGCGACCCTCCGTGCACGGCCGCGCGTCGCGCCGCGTTACACTCGAACCGACCGCCGCGCCGCCGCGTTGGCCCTCCGCACCCGCCGACCCCCATGCTCCGCCTCAGCCCGCTGCTCGCGCTCGCCTTCGCCCTCACGGCCTGCGACACGACCAGCACCCTCACCGACGACGGCTTCGACCCGTCGACCGTCGACTACGACGTGATTCAGACCTTCGACTACGACGAGACCGTCCGGCCCCTGCTGGCGGCCCGCAACGTCCTCTCGCCCACCGCGACGACCGACCGCGGCGACGCCAGCGACTACGACCTGATGGACGTCGTGATGGCCGGGCCCAGCGGCTTCGTCGTGCCCTTCGACGCCGAGGGCAGCCTGATGCTGCGCTTCGTCACCGACCTCCCCGACTCGGTCGCCATCCCGTTCCCCAACCTCCGCACGCTGGAGCCCGATGAGGCCCGCTACCTCGCGCGCTGGATCGAGGCCGGCGCGCGCGACGGCGACACGATCCCCTTCGCCGACGCGCACCACCTGCTGCTCGCGGGCGTCCAGGCCGAGAACCACGTCGCGGTCCTCGACGCCGACACCGGCCGGCTCGTCCGCCGCATCGACTTCGACGCGCTCGGCCTCCCGAGCACGCCGTACGGCCCGCACCACTTCGCCTTCGAGCCCGACGGCAGCGCCGCTTACGTCTCGCTCGTGTCGGCGGGCGTCGTCGCCAAGGTCTCGCTCGACCTGGGCCAGGACCCCGACGACGCGCTCCTGGGCCGCACGCCCGAAGGCGTCTTCGCCACGCCCGGTATGATGTCGCTCGACCCGTCCTCGAATCGCATCTTCGTCGGCCGCTCGACGCTCTCCGACCCGCTCGCGAACGGGTTCGGAATTTTGGACCGCTCGACGATGGAGATGGACGTGATCGCGACGCCGTTCAACGTCCCCCACGCGATGGCCGCGACGCCCGACGGCCGCTACGCCATCACGGCCGAGCTGACCGGCACCCAGTCCGAGAGCCGCGCGCTCGTCTACGACGCGGTCTCCGGCGACGCCACGATCCTGCGGATCCCCGCCGACGGCGCCCCGCGCGAGTTCATCCACTTCAGCATCCTGGGCGCCCACCACATGGGGATGGGCATGACGCATGACGCGGGCGCGATGGAACACGCGGGGATGGACCACGGCGGCATGGACCACTCGGGCATGAACGCCGACGCGTCGATGGCCGGCTACCCGTACACCGTCACCCTGACCTCGCGCTCCACCGACGAGGTCCTCTTCCTGACGCTCGCCGAGGATGGGACGCTCGCGCTCGACGGCACCGCCCCCGCCGGCGACGGCCCCTACCACGCGCACGCCAACCACGACGGCTCGCGCTTGCTCATCCCCGATCAGCGCGGCGACACCGTCACCATCTTGGACGCCGCCACGCGCGCCGTGCTCTTG
This sequence comes from Rubrivirga halophila, assembly GCF_046845755.1. Lineage (GTDB taxonomy): Bacteria > Bacteroidota > Rhodothermia > Rhodothermales > Rubricoccaceae > Rubrivirga. Next base: position 2,098,934 of record NZ_CP177357.1, on the reverse strand, counting down.
CTCGTCGAGGCCGACGCCCTCAGCCAGCCCCACAGCCCGGCCCCCTCGATGGACGGCGCGCGCTTTTTCGTGACCTCGTCCAACCTCAACGGGGCCTGGACCCCGCCCTTCCTCTTTATGCCGCCCGGCACCGGCGACCGCGAGCCCCTTGGCCCCGAGTCGTTCGGCAACCTCGCCATCTTCTCCGCCGCCGGCGACTTGGTCGAGGTCGTCCAACTCGGCGCCTACCCCTCCGGCCTCGAGCCTGTCATGGTCCACGGAGGCCAAGACCACTCGACGGGCGATCGGTAGCCCCTTCCGGGACGGCGCCACGCTACCTAGATCGTCCCCTCTCCCTCTGGAAGAGGGACAGCCGAAGGCCGGCGCCAGCCAACCGCAAGGTCGGCGCAGTCAGGTGAGGGTCGAAGGGCTCGGATAGCGACCGGCGAGCGCCAGCAGCCCCACGCAGCCCCGCTCCCTCGAGGGGACTCCGCGCCAGCCCGGTCCCTCACGATCCCCCGCTCGCGCCCGCCGCCCCGGCGACTCACGACCGAACACCGACCCTCTATGCCCCGTCCGCTCCTCCTCGCCCTCGCCGCCGCGCTCGCGCTCCCCGCCAGCGCCCAGACGTTCACCCGCGAGGCGACGCCCTTCCCGGTCACCGGCCCCGACGGCGAGGTCGCCTTCCCCTTCGTCGGCGGCTTTTTCGAGCCCCGTCCCGAACTGGCCGACATCGACGCCGACGGCGACGCCGACCTCATCGTGAACGTCGGCGGCGCGGGCCTGCAGCTGTTCGAGCGGCGCGGCGACCGCTACGTCTGGACGACCGACCGCATCGGCGGCATCGAGCCCGGCAACTGGTCCACGTTCGCCGACCTCGACGGCGACGGCGACCTCGACCTGCTCGCGCGCGGCGAGCCCGGCCGCGTCCGCTACTGGCGCAACGTCGGCACGCCCCAGGAGGCCGCCTTCGAGATCGGCGCCGAGCTCCTCCGCGACGCCGCCGGTGAGCCCGTCTACGTCGAGGACTCCTCGATCCCCGAGCTCGCCGACCTCGACGGCGACGGCGACCCCGACTTGTTCTCCGGCAAGGCGGACATCGGCACCATCACCTACTACCGCCACGTCGGCGTCGAGAATGGCGTGCCCGTCTTCGAGTTCGTCACCGACCGCTTCCAGGACATCGTCATCTACGAGGAGAACCCGCAGTGCCGGTCGGCGGGCACGATCGAGAGCGGCCCGCTCACCGTCCCCGGGCGCGGGTCCATGCGCCACGGCGCGAACGCCATCGCCATCCAGGACGTGACCGGCGACGGCGCCCCGGAGCTGTTCTGGGGCGATTTCTTCGCGCCCAGCCTGTTCTACTTCCTCAACGAGGGCTCCCCGACCGACCCCCAGCTCGCGCTCGCGTCGGAGCGGTTCCCCGTCGGCCAGCCCCTCACCTCGGGCGGCTACAACGCACCAACGTACGGCGACGCCGACGGCGACGGCGACCCGGACTTGGTCGTCGGCGTCCAGCGCGGGCTGTGCTTCCAGACCCAGACCGCCGCGCACAACCTCATCTACTTCGAGAACACAGGCACGGCCGCCGCGCCCGACCTCCAGCTCCGCACCGACCGCCTGATCGACGGCATCGACGTGGGCTCGCGCTCCGCCGTCGCGCTCGCGGATCTCGACGGCGACGGCGACCTCGACCTGGTCGTCGCGAATGAGACAAACCCCGACGACACCTCGCGCGCCAACCTCCAGCGCTACGAGAACACCGGCACCGCGACGGCCCCCGCCTTCCGGCTCGCCGACCCCGACTGGCTCGCGCTCGCCTACGACTTCGGCGCCTACGCCCCAGTCTTCGGCGACCTCGACGGCGACGGCGACCTCGACCTCCTCGTGGGCGGCTTCAACGGCCGCTTCGCCTTCCTGCGCAACACGGGCACCGCTGCCACCCCGAGCTACGTCCGCGAGGACGACCGGTGGGGCGGCATCGACGTCGGCCAGTACGCCCGCGCCACGCTCGGCGACGTCGACGGCGACGGCGACCTCGACCTGCTCGGCGGCGCCTCCAGCGGCCGCGTCCGCCTTTACCGAAACGTCGGCACCGCCAGCACCCCGGCGTTCGAGACGATGCCGAACGGCGCCCCGTCCGAGGCCGACGCCGCCTACCTCCTCGCCATCGGCCTGCCCGAGCGGCTCGACGGCGACGCCGCCCCCGCCTTCTCGGACATCGACGGCGACGGCGACCTCGACGTGCTCATCGGCACGGCCCAGGGCACGATTCTCGTCTTCCAAAACGTCGGCACCCCGACCGCGCCCGCGTTTGTCGCTGCCGAGCCCGTCCCCGCCGGCCGCCGCCGCGTCGCCCCCACGCTCGGCGACCTCGACGGCGACGGCCGCCCCGAGATCGTCGCCGGCACCTCGTCGGGCGGCCTCTTGTTCTGGAGCGCCGCCGGCGGCGTTTGGACCGAGCCCACGCCGCCCGGCGCCCCGTCTGACCTCGGCGTCCGCATCGTGCCCAACCCGTCGTCCGGCAGCGTCTCCGTCCGCGCCGACGCGCCCGACGGCGAGGTCGTCGTGTTCGACGCCCGGGGCCGCGTGCTCGCGCGGCTCGCGCTCGCCTCCGGCGCTGTCCAGTGGGACGGCCGCGGCGCTGGCGGCCCGGCCGCGCCGGGCGTCTACCTCGCCCAGGTTCGCGCCGACGGCGCCACGCAGACCGTCCCCTTCACCCTCGTCCGCTAGCCGGCCTCAGATCCAGCCCTTGCGCCTGAAGTACGCGACCGTCGCGACGGCGACGGCGATCATTACGGCCCACAGCGCGAAGTAGGCCCACGGCACCGCCAGCTCGGGCATCACGGCGAAGTTCATCCCGTAGACGCCCGTCAGAAAGCCGAGCGGCAGAAACAGCGTGCCGACGACCGTGAGCACCTTCATCACCTCGTTTTGGCGGACGCCGAGCGACGAGAGGTACAGGTCGGAGGTAGAGCCCAGCACCTCGCGCAGCGACTCGAGCACCTCGACGGCCTGCACCACGTGGTCGGAGGCGTCGCGCAGGAACGGGCGCGTGTCGGCCTCGACGTACGGCATCTCGTCACGCTGCAACGCCGCCAGCACCTCGCGCAGCGGCCACACCGCCCGGCGGAGCCCGGTAAGGTCCCGCCGCAGGATCGCCAGCGCGGCCTGGATGCGGGGCTCGGGGTCGTCGAGGGCGCGCGCCTCCAGCACCTCGGCCGCGTCGCCGATCCGCTCCAGCGTCCCGAAGACGTGGTCGACGACGAGGTCGAGCAGGGCGTAGAGCAGGTAGTCGGCGCCCGCCCGGCGGACGCGGCCCGCGCCCGTCCGCAGGCGCTCGCGCACGGGCTCGAACACGTCCGCGCGGTGCTCCTGGAAGCTCAGCACCCAGCCCGGCCCGAGCACGAACGCGACGCGGTCGATCCGGTGGCCCTCGGTGCTCGCGTCGGCGTCGCAGTACGCCTCGACGGCGTTGGCGGCGTCGCCCGTCTCGCGCACCATCCGCGCGACGACTGACACGATGGGGTGGCCGCCAGCGTCGTCGAACACCTCCAGCTTGGGGCGCTGGCTCGACGTGAGCACGTCCTCGACCAGCAGGGGGTGGAGCCCGAACGCCTCGCCAAAGGCGGCGACGGTCGCCGTGTCGGTCAGCCCGTCGACGGCGATCCAGGCGATGCCGGGGCCGTCCGCGAGGGCTCGCGCCTCGGCAGGGGAGAGGCCGTCCGACTCGTCGATGCCGTCGGCGTCGTAGAAAACCGCGCGAACGCCCGCCGTGCGCGCGGGCGGCGCGTGCGCCGGGAGCACGCCGGGCGGCCGCCCCGAGTGGTGCGACCGTGGCTCGACGAGCGGCCGCCGGGCGCCTTGCGCCATCAGAGGGTCGACGACGGCGGCGGGTTCTGGGTGGCCGACTCCGTCCGGCGCGCGACCTCGTCGGCCAGCCGCTGCATCTCGTCGGCCTCCGTGGTGCCGCGAGCGGTCGGGGGCGCGGGCGGGGCAGGCTCGTTGAGGTGGGAAACCGCCTTCTGGCGCTCGACGGAGGTCTTGGTCAGCTCCTTCTCGACCTTGCGGGCGCGCAACGAGGCGCCTAGGCGGCCGGGCAGGCCGACGAGGTAGCCCAGCCCGAAGCCGACGCCGAACCATCCGGCGACCATCCACAGGACAGGGCCGGTCCAGTCGGCCTCAACGAACGGCAAGGCGAGGCGGACCTCGTTTTCAAGGTTGGCGGGCTGGGTCGCCAGCAGGATGCCGAGGACGGCGACGAGGAAGAGAACGGCGAGGGCGAGACGCATGACGGCGGGCCGGGGTGAGGGGAGCGCAGTCTACGCCGCACCCGCCGTCAGGTTGTCTACGCCTCGGTCGCGCCGGGCGGGGTGTGGTAGAACCGCTCGTGGACCACCTTCCCGTCCTGCCAGCGCTGCACGGCCACCTCGTCCATCGGGTACACCGTCCCGTCCTTGAAGGTGACGACGTCCGAGGTCTCCACGAACACGACGCCCGTCCCCGGGGCCGTCTCGTGCGCCGCGATCGACTGCACGCCACCGCCCGGCGCGACCGTCTCGACCATCTCCAGCCACTGGCGAATGCGCTCCTTCTGGGTCTCCTTGCCCTGCGGCGTCTCGCCGGTAAAGTCGACGATCTGAATGTCGTTGGCGTAGTAGGTATCCACCGCCTCGAGAATGTCGGGGCCGGAGGCGAGGTCCTGGAGGTGCTGGGCTTGTTCGAGCAGGGTCATGGCGGGTGCCGGGGTGTGAATGGGCAATGTCGGGCGCGGTGGTGACGGCCCTGGGTCATGGGTGAAGGGTATGTAACGGAGCGGTTTGCGTCGGGTGCGTGACCGGGGCATCCGTACCAGAGGCGTAGGGCAAGTGCACGGTATCCTGGCGCCATGCCCGGTGCCCCCGTTCGCCGTCCGATCAAGACCCGCCAGGCCCGGTGGGCGGGCGCGCTCGCCCGCGCCGCCGCTTCGATGGGGTGGACGCCGAACGCGATCTCCCTCCTCAGCGTCGCTGTCGCCGTCGGCACCGCGGCGGCCCTGCTGGCGGCTGCGAACGCGGAGGGCGGGACGCGAGCCCTGCTGTTCGTGATCGCCGCCGGGACCGTCCAACTCCGCCTGCTGTGCAACCTGCTCGACGGGCTCGTCGCCGTCGAGGGCGGGAAGGGGACGCCGGCCGGCGAGGTGTTCAACGATCTCCCCGACCGGGCGTCGGACCTGCTCGCGCTCGTGCCGGCGGGCTACGCGCTCGGCGTGCCGTTCGGCCCCGAACTGGGGTGGGCCGCCGGCGTGCTCGCCGTGCTGACCGCCTACGTCCGCGTGTTGGGCGGGGCGTGCGGACTGGAACAGCGGTTCACGGGCCCGATGGCCAAGCCCCACCGGATGTTCGCGCTGACCGTCGGGCTGCTGGTGGCCGCGCTCGCGGTGCCTGCCGGCTACGACGTGGTCGTGCTGGCGGCGACCCTGGGCGTGATCGCCGTCGGATCGCTCGTTACTGTCAGTCGCCGTACGCGAGCGGTGCTGGGGGCGCTGGGCTCATGATTGCCCGCGCCGTCGCCGCCGTGCTCGTCCGCCTCGCGCGCATCGCGCTCGGGGTCAGCGGGACGTTCGAGACGGAGCTCGCGCCCGGCGTCGCGCGCGTCTACGTCGCCAACCACACGAGCCACCTCGACGGCGTCGTGGTCTGGGCCGCGCTCCCGCCCGAGGAGCGCGCCCGCGCGCGCCCCGTCGCCGCCGGCGACTACTGGCAGGCGACCGCCTTCCGCCGGACGATCGCCCGCGACGTGTTCCGCTCCGTGTTCGTCGACCGGGCGCACGTCGACCGCGAGACCGTGCCCCGCCTCGCGGCCGTGCTCGACGGCGGCGGGGCGCTCGTCCTCTTCCCCGAGGGCACGCGCGGCGACGGCACGGCCGTCGGCCCATTCCGCGCCGGCCTGTTCCATCTCGTGAGTCACCGGCCGGACACCGAGATCGTCCCCGTCCGGCTCGAAAACCTGGCGCGGTCGCTGCCGAAGGGCAAGACCCTGCCCGTCCCGATGCTGGGCCGCGCCACCTTCGGCGCCCCCTTCCGGCTCGCGCCCGACGAGTCGAAAGACGCCTTCCTCGCGCGTGCCCGCGACGCTGTCGCCCGCCTGGGCGCCCCCGCATGAGCCGCTTTTTTCAGGACCCCGACCTCCAGGTCGTCTTGGTCGGCGTCCTTGCCCTGTTGGCGCTCGCGAGCGTCGCGGTCGCGATCCTGCGTCGCCGTGTCACGACGGAGGCGGGCCGGGCCGTCGTCGACAACTTGGCGCTCCGCGTCAAGGCGTGGTGGGCGATGGTCGCCGTGCTCGCGCTCACGCTGGCGACCGGCGGCGTGGGGTCGGTACTCCTCTTCGGCGCCACCTCGTTCCTAGCCCTGCGCGAGTTCGCGACGCTCTCGCCCGCGACGGCCAGCGACCACAGCGCGCTGGCGTGGGCGTTCTTCGTCGTCATCCCGGTCCAGTACCTGTTCGTCTGGCTCGGGCTCTACGGGATGGTGGTCCTGTTCATTCCGGTCTACGTGTTCCTGTTCGCCCCCGTCCGCAGCGCCGCGACGGGCGACACGACGGACTTTCTCGGGCGCGCGGCGGCGATCCACTGGGGCCTGATGGTGTGCGTCTACTGCGTCAGCTACGCCCCGCTCCTGCTGTCGCTGGCGATCCCTGGGTTCGAGGGCGAGACGATCAAGCTGCTCATCTTCTTGATCGTGGTCGTCCAGCTCAGCGACGTGCTCCAGTATGTGGTCGGAAAGACCGTCGGGCGCCGCCCCCTCGCGCCGCGCGTGAGCCCCAACAAGACGTGGGAGGGGCTGATCGGCGGCGTGCTCGGCGCGACCGCGATCGGCGCCGGGCTGTGGTGGATGACGCCGTTCTCGCCTCTCGCGGCGGGCGCCGTGTCCCTGGTGATCGCCGTCGCGGGCGCCTCGGGCGGGCTGGTGATGTCGGCCGTCAAGCGCGACCGGGGCGCCAAGGACTTCGGGGCCCTCATCCCCGGCCACGGCGGTGTCTTGGATCGGATCGACTCGGTCTGTTTCGCCGCGCCGGTCTTCTTTCACGTCACGCGCTTTTTCTACGTCACCCGGCCCGACGCCCTGCCGGCCTTTCTGGCGGGCGGCTGAGTGGGGCGCCGCGTCGGCCGGCTGCGTGAAGGGGGAGCGCAAGCGAACCGCGGCCGGCCGGTCCGGCGTTGACGCCGTCCGCCCCCTCGACGCCCGTGCGCCCGCTTGCCGCCTGCCTCCTCCTCGCCGCGCTGGCGGCTTGCTCCGACGCGCCCCCCGGTGTCGGCGCCAGCGTGTCCGTCGCCGAGGCCATGTCGGGCGACACGACCGGCTACGCGCGTGCCGACCGCGTCGTCGACTTCGCGTTCCCCGCCGACCACGGGCCGCACCCCGACTTTAAGGCCGAGTGGTGGTACGTCACCGGGAACGTCCGGTCGACCGACGGGACCGGCCGCCGCTTCGGGATCCAGTTCACCGTCTTCCGCTCGGCGCTCGCGCCCGCCGACACCGCCGAGCGCGCGTCGGACTGGGCCACGCGCCAGCTGTACATGGCGCACGTCGCGATCGGGGACGTGGCGACGGGGACGTTCTACGACGCCGAGCGCTTCTCGCGCGGCGCCGCCGGGCTGGCGGGCGCGAGCGCCGTGCCCGTCGCGGCCTTCCTCGGGCCCGTCCGGCTTGCGCAAGCGGGCGACGCGGGGGCAGCCGTCCCGCTCCGGCTCACCGGCGAGGCCGAGGGCGCGCGCTTCGACCTCACGGCCCGCCCGCTCAAGCCGATCGTACGCCAGGGCGACCGGGGGCTCAGCCAGAAGGGCAATGGGGAGGGCAACGCGAGCTACTACTACGCCCAGACCCGGATGGCGACGACGGGCACCGTCACGCTCCCCGACGGCGAGGCCGTCCCCGTCGAGGGCCTGACGTGGCTCGACCGCGAGTGGTCGACCTCGGCGCTCGGCGACGACCAGGTCGGCTGGGACTGGTTCGCCCTCCACCTCGACGACGGCCGCGACCTGATGCTGTACCAACTCCGCCGGACCGACGGCTCGAAGGACCCGTTGTCCGAGGGCTCGCTCGTCGCCGTCGACGGCGCGAAGACGCGCCTCGACGCGGCCGACTTCTCGCTGGAGCCGCTCGACACGTGGACGACGAACGGCGCCGATTACCCGACGCGCTGGCGCGTCCGCGTCCCGAGCGCCGGCCTCGACCTCGACGTGACGGCCGCCTTCGAGGCGCAAGAGCTCGACGCGACGATCCGCTACTGGGAGGGCGCCGTCGACGTGTCCGGCTCGGCGACCGGCGTAGGCTTCCTAGAGATGACCGGGTATGCGGACGGCCTCGAGAGCAGCGCCCGCGCGTCGTTCTAGAGAACCCGACCTGCTGGCGGGCCGCCCTGTAAAGCGGGCTCGCCGTCCAGACGAGCCATCGGCGACGAGCGGGGCGCTCTCCGCTACCGCGCCGTCTCCACGACCGACACGTCGGTCAGCTCGCCGTGCACGTCGAGCGAGGCCTCGAGCTGGGCGCTGGCGCGGAGCACGCGGCGTGAGAGCGAGTCCTCGTCGGAGGTCGTCTGGAGGACGATGTCGAGCGCGAGCGCGACCAGCGAGAGCGGGACGAAGAGGGCGCCGGCCAGGCTCGCGACCCAGAGCTTGGCGTTGTAGAGGGCGACGTCGCGGACGAGAGCGGGCACAGCAGCGGGTGGGGAGACGCCGCGCCCTACGGGCTCGTCCGCGGGCCGGTTACGCGCCGAGCGCGAGCGCGGCCTCGGCGGCCTCGTCGCACAGGATCCGGAACCACGCCGTGTACCGGTCGGGGTTGGCCCGGAGGTCGGACCGGAGGTCGGCGGCGTCGACCCAGCGCCAGCCCGAGACCTCGGCGGCGGCGGGGATCGGCTCGCCGTCGAAGCGGCCCACAAAGACGTGGTCGAGCTCGTGCTCGACGAGCGGCTCGGGCCCGGGCAGCTCGGCGCGGTAGACGCGGGCGAACGCCGGGCGGAGCGCGCACCGGACGCCCATCTCCTCGTCCAGGCGGCGGCTGGCGGCGGCCTGGGGCGGCTCGCCGGGGCGCGGGTGCGTGCAGGCCGTGTTCGACCACAGGCCCGGCGAGTGGTACTTGCCGTCGGCGCGGCGCTGGAGCAGCCACCGGCCCCGGCCGTCGAACAGGAAGACGGAGACGGCCCGGTGCAGCCGCCCGTCGCGGTGGACGGCCAGCTTCTCGGCCGTCCCGATCTCGCGGTCGGCGGCGTCGACGAGGACGACGTGCTCGGGCATGGGGCGGGGCGCGGCGCGGGTGGGGCGCGGTCGCTCGTCTGCGTTCGCTCCGTCCGCAGGCGCCGTTCCCGGCTTCCCGCCCCGTGGTGAGTTCCCTGAGGCACACTGGCTTGCGCGCCCATTTCGGGCAAGGCCGCTGGCGTCAGCAGGCCAGAGGGCGCCGGCTTCCGGTCCCCGGTCCCCAACCCTCAGTCCGCGTCCAGCGAGGCCTCGCCCGGGTTGCCGTTGTGGACGAACAGGACCGTCCCGGCCGCTTGCGCCAGCCCGTCGAGCCCGGTGCCGTAGGCCTCCGCGCCGTCGGCGTCGGGGCGCTGCAGGCCGAGCACGGTCAGGTCCGTGGCCCCGCTCTCGGCGGCCAGGACCTCGGGGAACGGCCGGTCGTCGCGGACGACGACGTGGACCTCCGCCTCGACGCGGACGGCCTCGAGAAGGCGGACGGTATCGGCGCGGACCCCCTCGGCGGCCTGCTCGCGGCCCACCATCCGCACGACCCGGAGCCGGGTGCCCGCCCAGTCGGCGTTGCTGCGGATCAGGTGGGCCAGCAGCAGCATCAGGTCCCCGTTCCCGCCGCGCCCGCCCCACCACACGTCGACCGAGCGGCGCGCGCCGAAGCCGGCCGCCTCGTCGACGCGCAGGAAGAGGACCGACTTGCGCAGGTCGGCCAGGTCGCGCAGGACGCGGAGCAGCAGGCCGCGCCCGCCTGCGGTCCCGCTCCAGCCCATCACGACCGTGTTGGCCTCCAGCCGCCCGACCCCGTGCGACTGCGAGACGGCCACGGCGCCTGTCGCGAAGTCGGGTACGATCTGGGCCTCGGCGAAGGCCGTCATCCCGTGCTCGCGGATGTACTCGCGGATCCGCTCGCGCGCCCGCTCGCGCCGCGCCGGCTTGTTGGGGTCGTCGACGGCCCCGGTGATGAGCTGGCTGAACGTGACGATGCCGCGCCCCAGGCTGAGCCAGCGCGAGAGCGCGACCAGGTGCTCGCGGTTGTGGGGCTGGCCCGTGAACACCATCAAGTTGGGCCGCCAGTTGCGCGAGTCGGGCGCCTTCGACTCCAGCCGGATCAGCGCGAACCGCGCGAGCGAGGTCCAGACGCCGCTACGCACGTCGCCCCACGTCCCCGCCAGCTGGCGCCGCTGGAGCGCGAAGTAGATCCCGTACGTGACCACGATGGCCGCGACGGTCGCCGGGGCGTTGATGAGGAACATGGCGCTGTAGCAGCCGACGCCGCCGAGCGCGGGCACCCACCACGGGACCCGGAACGTCGGCCGGAAGCTCGGATTCCCGACCGCCTTCTCGAGCGCGGCCACCAGGTTCACCATCCCGTACGTGTTGAGGAAGAACATGGTGATGACCGGCGCGACGGCGTCGATATCGCCGGCCCAGATGACGGCGATCGCGACGGCGCCCGTCAGCAGGACGGCCGCGCGCGGCTCGGTCGCGCTGCCCATCTGGCTCGCCATCCAGCGCGGCACCACGCGGTCGGCGGCGACGGCCTGCAGCGTCCGAGGCGCGGCCAGCACGCTCCCCAGCGCCGACGACAGCGTGCTCGCGGCGACGCCCGCCAGGATCAGCAGCGGGACGGCCGCCAGCTCCGACATCGCGGCCGTGTTCGAGACCAGCTCCTGGGGCGAAAAGTGGGTCGCAAACCAGACGGCCGCGGCGATGTAGACGACCGTCGTGACGACGATCGACGCGATCGTGCCGCGCGGGATGCTCCGCGACGGGTCCTTGAGGTCGCCCGACAGCGAGATCCCGACCTCGATGCCGGTGACGGCGGGGAAGAAGACGGCGAAGACGACCCAGAACGAGACCTCGCCCACGCCCGTCGCCGCCGGCGCCTCGACGCTCCCCCAGCCGCCCGCGAAAAACGACACGAGGGCCGCGACGAGCACGGCCAGGATCCCGAACTGGATCTTGAGCGCGAAGTCGGCCCCGACGTACGCGATGGCCACGAAGCCGAGCGCCACCACGGTCGCGAACACCTGGGCGTCGAACGCCGCCAGCATCGGGACGGCCTCCATGGCCTCGACGAACCCGATGATGTAGAACGCGACCGAGATCGCCTGCGACAGGTACAGCGGGATCCCGATGGCCCCGCCGATCTGGAGCCCCAGCGACCGCGAGATCAAAAAGTAGTTACCCCCCGCGCGGACGTCCATGCTCGTCGCGATCGACGACAGCGACAGCCCGGTCAGGAACGAGATCGCGTTCGCGATGCCGATGATCAGGAGCGCCCCCCACAGCCCCGCCTGCCCGACCACCCAGCCGGTCCGTAGGAAGAGGATGATGCCCAGGATCGTGAGGACGTTGGGCGTAAAGACGCCGGCAAACGTCCCGAAGCGGGCGGTGGAGGGGGATGCCGCAGGGTCGGCCATCGGGCGAGGAGGTGAGCAGCCCGATGGTACCCCGCCCCGGAGCGTTCGGCACACGGGGGGGGACCCGATCCCGTTCCGCGGCCCGCCGCGCGGCGCCCTAGCTTGCGGCCCCACAACGGCTTGCCCATGCCCGCACTGCTCCGCTACGCCCTCCTGGTCCCTCTTCTCGCGACCGCTGCCGCCGCCCAGCCGGTGTGGCAGGAGCTGGCGGCCTCGCCGTTCAACGACTACCGAAGCGAGGACCTCTCGTTTCTCGACGCCGAGCGTGGCTGGACCGTCGACGGGACCGGCCGCGTGCACCGGACGCTCGACAGCGGCGCGACCTGGACCCAGACCGCCAGCATCGGCTTCGACTACCTCCGGGCGGTCGCCTTCGTCTCGCCGACGGTCGGCTGGGTGGGGACCCTCGACAACCGGCGGACGCTCTACGAAACCCGAGACGGGGGGCGCACCTTTACCGACATCAGCTTCCGAGTCAACCCGCTCACGCACGGGGTCTGCAGCCTGTTCGCCGTCTCCGACCAGGTCGTCTACGGGGCGGGGACCTACAACGGGCCGGCGACCTTCCTCAAGACCGTCAACGGCGGGCAGACGTGGACGGCGCGCCCGCTGGCGCCCCACCTCGACACCGTCGTCGACGTCCACTTTTTCGACGCGCTCCACGGGCTCGCGGTCGGCGGGACGGGCGTGTTCGGCGGCGACATCCGCCCGCGCGTGATCGAGACGCGGGACGGCGGCGCGACGTGGACCGTCCGCCACACCGTTACGTCGGTGACGCCGGGGTGGGGCTGGAAGCTGAGCTTCCCGACGCCCGAGGTCGGCTACATGTCGGTCGAGAAGTACGACGGCAACCCCGACGCCATGATTCTCAAGACGACCGACGGGGGCGCGTCGTGGGCCGAGGTCACCATCCCCAACGCTGGCAACGGCAACCTGCAGAGCGTCGGCTTCCTGACGCCCGACGTCGGCTGGGTCAGCGGCCGGGGCACCACCTCGATGACGACGGACGGCGGTGCGACCTGGACGCAACTCGCGATCGGCGAGGGGCTCGACCCGAACGTCAACCGCTTCCAGTTTATCGACGGCATCGGGTTCGCCTCGGGCCACAAGATCCACCGGCTCGACGCGCGCGGCGTCCTCGCCGAGGCCGGCCCCGACGGTGGGGCGCTGCTCCGCCTCAGCCCGAACCCGGCGCGCGACCTCGTCCGCATCCGCTACCCGGCGTCGGTCGGCCCGGCGACGATCGACGTGTTCGACGGCCTCGGGCGCCGCGTCGGCGGGGTCGATGAGCCGGTCGCCGACGGCGACGCCGCGTGGGCCGTGCCCGCCGGGCTGGCGCCGGGCGCCTACACGGTCCGCCTGCGGACGGCGACCGCCGAAGAACCACAGGCTCCGTCGTGCTCGCGCGCTGAGCCTCTCGACGCGAGACCGGCCCGCGAGCGTCGTCGCCAGCGGGCCGGATCTGGAATCGAGCCGCCTCGGGCCTAAAAATCGACCGTCGGGGCGCCCAGGAGCTCGGCGCGGCGGGCCTCGATGAGCGCGGCGCGGCGGGCGGCGCGCTCAGCCGTCGCGGCGTCCATAGCGTCGGCCTCGGCGCGCATCTCGGCGGCCTGCTCGCGCAGGGCCTCGGCGCGCTCGGCGCGGGCCTGGCCGCGAACGTCGAACAGCTCGCCCAAGACGGTGTCGAGCTCGCGCTCGAGCCGCGTCCGATCGGCGCCCTCGGCGTCCCTCGCCTCGCGCGCCAGCGCGCGCGCGCGCATGTCGAGCTCGCGCATCCGGGCGCGCGTCTCGGGCGAGGCGCTCGGGCCGCCGATCATCTCGCGGAAAACGCCGCCGAACGGCATCTCGCCGCTCCGCTCGATGCGCTCGAGAATGCGGCGGGGCCCGTCGAGGTCGAGCTCGAACACGTTCTCGTCGATCTCCTCGCCGTCGCCGTCGCGGCGGACGATCACGCGCGGGCCGTCGCGCTCGACGCGGACGCGGACTTCGCGGCCGTCGGCGCCGGGCTCGCCGCTACGGCGGATGATTCGGATGCCGTCGCCGTCGCTCTCTTCGATGATCACGTCGTCGTCCTCGACCTCCACGTCGCGGTCGGTCTGGGCGAGGGCGGGGACGGCGAGCAGGGCGAGGGCGGGGAGTAGGAGCAGTCGCATAAAAAACGGGGGTGAGGGGACCGGGCCAACGATAGCGCCCGCCGGTCGCGTATCCCGGGTGCCAAAAAAACAACGGGGCGGCCCCCGTGAAGGGAGCCGCCCCGCAGGGTGGTGGAGGCCAGGGGCGCTAGCGCGTCACGACCAGCCGGCCGGTCTGCACGTCGCCGTCGGCGACCAGGCGGTAGAGGTAGACGCCGCTGGGCAGCGCGCCCGCGTCGAAGCGGACCTCGTGCTGGCCGGGCTCCATCGTGCCGCTGGCGAGCAGCGCCACCCGCTGGCCGATGGCGTTGTACACCGCCAGCTCCACGTCGGACGCGTCGTCGAGGCCGAAGGTGAACCGGGCCGTCGAGGCGACGGGGTTGGGCGCCACGCGTAGCTCGGTGTCGGCGGCGCCGGCCGAGGCGTTCGCCATCAGCGAGGCCGTCGACTCGTTCGAGCAGTCGCCCGAGTCGGTCTCGCAGACCTGGTAGACGTCGCCGGCCGAGCCGTTGCGGTCGTTCCAGGCGCCGTCGTCCTTGGTGGTGCCGATCCGCGAGCCGTTGCGGAAGACGTCCACCTTGCCGCCGTCGGCGGGGCTCCAGCGGAGCTGGGCCTTCGGGCGCCGGCCGCCGGTCATGGTCACCGTCAGGTCGATCGAGGCCGGGGGCGGGCCTGTCGAGACCGTCACCGACTGCGAGGTGCTGGCGGTCGCGCCGTCGTTGTCGGTCACCGTCAGCGAGGCCGTGTACGTGCCGGCGGCGCCGTAGGTGTGCGCCGGGTTCGTGGCCGTCGAGGAGCCGCCGTCGCCGAACGTCCAGGCGTGGGAGGCGATGGAGCCGTCGGCGTCGGCGCTGGCGTCGGTGAACTGGCAGGCCAGGCCGGTGCACGAGACCGAGAAGGCGGCCGTCGGGGGCTGGTTGCCGCCGGTCGGCCACAAGTCGAAGGCCTGCGCGTTGTCCGAGTTGCGGGTCGAGGAGCCCTGGTCGGCGGAGTACCCGAGCCCGCGCCGCGCGAAGGCGGCCTGGAGCGTCTCGGCGTAGGCCCCGCCGTAGAGCGCCTGCTCGGCGGCCAGGATGCCGTCGCGGCCGGTCACGAAGCCGGGCTGGCAGGGCTGGTACTTCATCCCCTCGGTCACCAGGTTCATCATGACCTGGTTGCCGGCCGTGCCGCTCGCGTTGTAGAGGTCCGCCGAGAAGCCGTGGGCGTCGATCATGTCCCAGGTCACCTCCCACAGAATCGTGGCCCAGACGAACCCGATCTGGTGGACGGCCGACATCGAGGCCGTGTTGCCGTAGGTGTAGCCGTTGTCGGCGAAGTCGGTGTCGTACGGGGCCAGGCGGATGCCGCCGCCAGTCGCCCCGTAGCCGAAGAGGTAGTTGCCGATGCCGCGCGAGTCGGTCCGGGCGTCGCCGGGCGTCATCGTGAACAGCAGGGCGTACCAGTCGCTCCAGCCCTCGCCCATCTGCTCGGCGTTGCCCAGGCAGCCGGACTGACTGGGGCCACCGGTCAGGCGGTTCGAGATGCCGTGGCCGTACTCGTGGACCACGACGCCGTTGTCGAAGCTGCCGTCGACGTCCGGGGCGGGGTTCGTCCCGATGTACATCTGCATGCGGGGCCGCGAGCCGTCGGAGGGCGTAAAGAAGTTGGCGTTGTTGGTCCCGCCGCCGTCCTGCGCCTCGGCGCGGACGTCGTCGTTGCCGGCGCCGCCGCGGCCGTAGTTGTTGACCTGGAAGTTGCCGGACGCCTCGTCGAAGCCGTACTGGTACATCACGTCGTGGATGACGTTGTTCCAGTAGAACAGGTTGGTGACCGAGGCGGGCCGGTACGCACTCGGCGCCTGGCCCAGGTCGAGCGGGAAGTCGAACGCCAAGCCGGACCCGCCGTCGGGGCTGCTGCCCGAGTCCGGGATGTTGTTGGCGTCGATGTCGGTGTACGCGTGGACGTTGTTGCCGCGTGTGATCGTGTACTCGGCGCCCGCCGAGCCATTCGTGTCGTGCCAGCCGAAGGGCGAGGCGGTCGCGTGGTCGGGGTCGGCCACGAGTACGCGGCCGGACGAGTAGATCGGCGCCTCGTCGGGCATCGCGAAGACGCGGTAGCCGCCGACGGCCGAGCGCGCGGCGACGAAGGGTGAGGGCGTCGCGACGGGCAGGGCGGGCTGGCGGACGGGCGCCAGCGACGGCGCGGCCTCGCCGAACGTGTCGTGGACCACTAGGTCGACCTGGTCGATCAGCTCGCGCGTCCGGGCGTCGACGTAGGCGAGCCACGCGTGCTGGGCGTCGGCTTGGTAGAGCTGGACCTCGTAGGCCAGCCGCACGCCGGCCTCGGTCGCGCGGAAGACCAGCCGCACGTCGATGGGCTCGGCGGCGATGCCGCCCTCGCTCAGCGTGATGGCTCGCGACGGCCCGCCCTGGCGGTCGATGATGGCGAAGGCGCCCGCGCCCAGCCCGTTGTGCCGCGCGACGACGTTCGCGGCGGCCGCGGCCGACAGCGCGGTCGCGCCGATGGCCAAGCCCGCCGGACCGACCGTGCGGTCCAGCCCGACGGCGTGGGCCACCCGCCCCTTGTTGACGGCGACGAGCGCCTCGGAGCCGACGACCTCGAGCCCGGCGATCTGCTGGCGGAGGTAGACGTGGTCGGCGCCGGAGCGCGGGCTGCGGACGGCGTCGGTGACGACAAAGTCGGCGCCCGCGAGGCCGTTGGCACTGGCGGCCTGCCGGGCGTGCGCGAGCGCGGCGTCGGCGCTGGGCGACTGCGCGTTGGCAGCGATGGGGAGGAGGCTCACCAGCAGGGCGAGGCGTAGCAGTCGGGACATGTGGAACGGGGGATGGTGGGGATCGACGGGCTCTCGGGGCACCGTCGGCAGGCCTGGAACCTAGGGCACCCCTTCTTGCCCGGCTCACCTTTCCTTCATTCCGAGTTCATCTCGTCAGGATTTGTGACTCGCCCCGCACTCGTGCCGGGAGCCGTGGCCCCCCGGCGCCGTCCTCGGGCACTAGGGCGCCGTCCCCGTTCGCGACCCGACCCGAACGCAAACGGGGCGGCCCCCGCACTGGGAGCCGCCCCGCTGGCGGTCGACGGGCGGAGGCGCTAGGCGTCGTCCTTGGGCAGGTTCTGGTAGGCCTCGATGACCTCGCGGACGTGGGCGCCCGAGGACTGCATGTCGGCCTTCTCCTTGTCGTTGAGGTCGAGCTCGACGACCTCCTCGACGCCGTTCTTGCCCAGCTTCACCGGCACGCCGATGAACATGTCCTCCAGGCCGTACTGGCCCGAGACCCAGGCGGCGGCGGGGAGCACGCGGCCCGAGTCCTTGACGATGGCCTCGACCATCTCGGCGGCGCCGGCGCCCGGGGCGTACCACGCCGAGGTGCCCATGAGCTTGACGATCTCGCCGCCGCCCTTCTTGGTCCGCTCGATGATCTCGTCCAAGCGCGACGCCTCGATCATCTCGGTGACCGGGCGCGAGCCGACCGTCGTGAAGCGGGGGAGCGGCGTCATCGAGTCGCCGTGGCCGCCGAGCAGCATCGCCTGGATGTCGCGGACGGACACGCCGAGCTCCATCTTGAGGAACGCCCGGTAGCGCGCCGTGTCGAGCACGCCGGCCATGCCCATCACGCGGTGGCTCGGGAAGCCCGACTCCATGTAGGCGACGTAGGTCATCACGTCGAGCGGGTTCGAGACCACGATGATGATCGTGTTCGGCGAGTGCTCGGCGACCTGCTGGGTGACGGACGCGACGATCTGCGAGTTGACCTTCAAGAGGTCGTCGCGCGTCATGCCCTCCTTGCGGGGGAGCCCGGCCGTGATGACGGTCACGTCGGAGCCCGCCGTGATCGCGTAGTCGTCGCCGCCCTCGATGACGGTGTCGAACCCGTGGATCGGCGCGGCCTCCATGAGGTCGAGGGCCTTGCCCTTGGCCACGCCGGAGTTGATGTCGATAAGGGCGATGTTCTGGACGATGTCCATGCGCGCGACGCACTCGGCGACCGTTGCGCCGACGTTGCCCGCGCCTACCACGGTGATCTTCATGTGTTTGGGTTTGAGGGGGAAGAGGGGAGAGGCCTACGCGGCTGGCGCGTCGCCGTTCAGGGAGTTTAGCGGGGCACCCGGCCCGGCCGGCCCCGCCGACTCGGATTCGGCACGAAGACCGCAACTGTCGCACTTCGAGCCCCACCGAGCCGGTCGGCACGCGGTAGGCTTCCCGCCACGCCCCACCACACCGCCATGATCCGCCGCCTCCCGCTCCTCCTGCTGGCGCTCGCGCTCGGCGCCTGCTCGGCCGCCCCGACCGCCCAGGCCCCCGCACCGCCGCCCGCGGCCGACGCCCCGCCCAAGAACGTGATCCTGATGATCGCCGACGGCTTCGGGCCCGCCTCGGCCACGCTCGGCGCCGCCGCCAAGGGCGCCCCGCTCGCGTTCGACAGCCTGCTCGTCGGGGCCGTCGAGACCTCCGCGAGCGACAGCCGGGTGACCGACTCGGCCGCGAGCGCGACCGCGTACGCGTGCGGCATCAAGACGTACAACGGCGCCATCGGGATGACCGACGCCCGCCGGCCGTGCCGGACCGTGCTGGAGATGGCCGAGGCGGCCGGGCTCGCGACCGGGCTCGTCGCCACCAGCCGCATCACGCACGCCACGCCCGCCTCGTTCGCCGCCCACGTCGAGGCGCGGGGGCAAGAGGTCGAGATCGCCCGGCAACTGGCGCTGTCCGACGTGGACCTGCTCGTCGGCGGCGGCCGGACCTTTTTCGTGGACGACGCGGCGGACGCCGAGACCGGCGCCCGGCTGGCGCCGCTCGTGGACCAGATGCGGGACCGCGGCTGGGCCGTAGCGACCGACCGCACGGGCTACGACGCAATCTCTGCCCTCCCCGCCGCCGCGTTCCTGGCCGACTCCCACCTCGCGTACGAGATCGACCGCGACGGCACCGACCAGCCGTCGCTGGCCGAGATGACGACGCGTGCGCTCGACCTGCTGGCGGCCTCGCCGGCCGGCCGCGAGCGGGGCTTTTTCGTGATGATCGAGGGCTCGCGGATCGACCACGCCGGCCACGGCAACGACCCCGCCGCCCACCTCGGCGACATCCTGGCCTACGACGCCGCCGTCGAAGCCGCGCTCGCCTGGGCCGCTGCGGACGGGAACACCCTCGTCGTGTCGACGGCCGACCACGAGACGGGCGGGATGACGCTCGCGCGCGACGGGATCTACGCCTGGGACCCGGCGCCCCTGCTCGCGGCGATCGCCAGCTACGAGGCGATGACGGCCCGGCTGGCCGACGGCGGGGCGCCTGCGGCCGTCGTCCGGGAAGGGCTCGGCCTGGATGCGCTGCCCGACGGCGTCGAGGAGGCGGTTCGGGCCGCGGTCGCCAGCGGCAACCCGTACGCCCTCGGCCCGGTCATCCGCGACCTCGCGAGTGAGCCGGCCGGCATCGGCTGGACGACCGGCGGTCACACGGCCGTCGACGTCGGGCTCTACGCGTTCGGGCCCGGCGCCGAGCGGTTCGCCGGCCGGATGGCTAACGACGCCGTCGGCCGCGCGCTGATGAGCCTGTTCCGCGGGGTGACGCTGCGCTAAGCCCGCTGGCGCAGCGCCCGGGCTACCAGCAGGTGCCCCAGGAACGCCAGCATCACCAGCCACGCCGGGAGCCAGACGCCGGGGAACGCCGTCGGGAGCCGCAGGCGCGGTTCGGTCTCGATGACGCCGAAGACGGACAGGGCGGCCGTGACCACGACGACCGCCAGCAACGCCAGCCCGAGCGCGTTCCACACCCATACGACCCACCGGGGCGGCGACCCGCGCCACAGCCAGACGCCGAGAGGCACCGCCAGCAGGCCCGTCACCACGTCATAGTTGTGCCCGTGTCACGTGACCTCGGCCGGGACGGCGCCCTCGGCGTAGGCGGCCGACAGCCACAGCTCCACAACGATCCGGAACGCCTGCGCGCCGACCAGCCACGCGAGCGGCCACGCCAGCAGCCGGTCGCCGAGTCCGGAAAACGCGAGCGCGGCCATGCCCACGCTCAGCCCGATCAGCATCAGCCCCGCCGCTGGCGGACGGGCGTCCACGTCGGACAGGGCGCCGCTGGCGGCGAGCGCGGCCGAGCCGCCGAGGTACACCGCCGCCACCGCCAGCGCGACGAGCGCCCACCGCGTCCGCTCCCGAGGCGTGCCCTCGGGGCACCACGCGGCAAACACGAACACGCCCGCCATCGCGAGCGCCAGGGCCACCATTCCGAACGACAGGGTGGGGGAGAGCGGCATGGCCGAACGTAGCGCGCGCAGGCTTCACCGGACCGTGTGCGTACCGTGTGACACGCCGGGCGTCAGCCGGGCACGCGAGACTGGCGCGATCTTCCCGCCCCCATGGACGTCGACACCACGCCTTTCGTCATCGTAGACACCGAGACCACCGGGTCGCGGGCGGGCGACGACCGCATCATCGAGATCGGCGCGGCGCGGCTCGTTGGCGGCGAGATCGTCGACACGTTCCAGCAGCTCATCGACCCCGGGCGCCACGTCCCCCAGCGGATCACGCGGCTGACCGGCATCTCGACGGCGATGGTCTACGGCCAGCCCGACGCGGCCGAGGTGATGCCCCAGTTCGTCGACTTCCTGGGCGACTCGGTGCTCGTGGCCCACAACCTGCCGTTCGACGCCCGTTTTTTGGATGTGGCGCTGGCGGAGAGTGGCCTGCCTCCGTTGCAGAACCAGAGCCTGGACACGCTGCGGCTGGCGCGGCGCTTGTTGTCGTCGCTCCCCTCGAAAGGGTTGAGCAAGCTCACGCAGCACTTCGGGATCAAAGTCAACGGCCGGCACCGCGCGCTCGGCGACGCCGTCGCGACGGCCGAGCTGCTGGTGATCTTGCTCGAGCGGCTCCGCATCGAGTTCAACGTCACGACCGTCGAGGGCGTCCTCGGCTTCCAGCGCCGCCGCTACAAGGACACGCGCCGCGAGCCGGCGCACCTCAAGAAGATCCGCGAGCAGACTTTGCCGCTCCTGCCCGACCGGCCCGGCGTCTACTTTATGCGCGACTCGCGCGGGTCGGTTATCTACGTCGGCAAGGCCAAGAGCCTGCGCAACCGCGTCCGGAGCTACTTCACCGGCGTCGAGAACCACGACCCCAAAACGCGCAAGCTCATCCGCGACGTGCGCGAGGTGACCTGGCGCGAGACGGGGACCGAGCTGTCGGCGCTCCTGGAGGAGTCGAAGCTCATCAAGAACTACCTCCCGGTCTACAACCGGGCCCAGCGCCGCTACCGCGACTACCCCTTTATCCGGCTCGACACGCGGCACCGGACGCCGACCATCTCGTGGACCCCGCGCATCGCGCACGACGGCGCCGAGTACTACGGCCCGCTCGGGCGGCGCGGCCAGGCCGAGGAGCTCGTCGAGCTGATCGGGCGGCTGTTCCTGCTCCGCGAGTGCGACGACAACGTGTTCGCGCTCGGCCGCCCCTGCCTGTACCACGAGATGGGCCGCTGCGGCGCGCCCTGCGTCGGCGGCGACGGCGCCGACCAGTACGACCTCGAGGTCCAGCGCGTCCGCGCCTTCCTGACCGGCCAGGACACCGAGGCGATCGACCTGGTCGAGGAGGCGATGCGCGAGGCGGCGGCGTCGCGCGAGTACGAGGCCGCCGGGTGGTACCGCGACCAGCTCCGCCGGCTCCAGCGCACACTCGGCCGCCAGAAGACCGTCGCGTCGGCCGTCCACGAGCACCACGCCGTCCTTGTCGAGCCGCTCGCGCCGGGCTACGACGGCCTGCCCGGCGGCGCCCAGCTGTTCCTGATCCGCCACGGCCGGCTGGCGGCGACGGTCGACCTGCCGGCTGATCCGGGGCCCGACGAGGTCGCCGACCTGCGCGCGGCGCTGGCGGAGGCGTTCGACCCCGATCTTCCCGCCCCCGACGTCCACCGCCGCCCCGACGTCGACGAGATGCGGATGCTGGCGAGCTGGATGCGTCTCAACGGCGACGCCGCCCGGACGGTCCGCTGGGACGAGGACACGGACACGGATGATCTGGTGGCCGCGGTGCTGGCGTCGGCCCGCGCGGCGTCTCCGACCTCGGAGCCCGTCGTCGAGGAGACGGAGGGCTAGGCCGTCTCGACGGACCCGGCGGCGACGCTCTCGAGCGCCTCCCAGAACGCGGGGAACGAGACGGCCGCCGCCTCGGCGCCGTGGATCCGGGTCGGGCCCGAGGCCCCGAGCGCGGCGACCGCCGCCGCCATCGCGATCCGGTGGTCGTCGCGCGCGTCGACGTCGGCGCCCGTCAGCGGCTTCCCACCTTCGATGATGAGCCCGTCAGGCGTCTCCTCGATGGCGGCGCCCATCGCGCGCAGGAACGCGGCCGTCGCCTCGATCCGGTCGGTCTCCTTGACACGGAGCTCGGCCGCGTCGCGGATGACGGTCCGCCCGTCGGCAAACGCCGCCGCGACCGCCAGCACGGGGATCTCGTCGATCAGGTTGGGGACCAGGTCGCCGCCGATCTCGACGCTCGCGAGGGGCGCCGCCTCGACGCGGAGGTCGGCGATCGGCTCGCCCGCCCGCTCGCGCTCGTTCGCGATCCGGATGTCGGCGCCCATCGCCCGGAGCACGTCGACGACGCCGCTACGCGTGGGGTTGAGGCCGACGCCGCCCAGTTGGATGGTGGCTGGGTCCACGATGCTGCCGGCGACCAGGAAAAAGGCCGCCGCCGACACGTCGCGGGGCACGATAAACTGGCGTGCGCGGACGGCCGTCCCGCCGTCGACGGAGACGTGCCGCTCGCCGCCGATCACGAGCGCGTCGAGTGCCAGCATCCGCTCGGTGTGGTCGCGCGTCGGCACGGGCTCAACGACGGTCGTCGTGCCGCTCGCGCCCAGCCCCGCCAGCAGCACGGCGCTCTTGACCTGGGCCGAGGCGACGGGCAGTCGGTAGCTGATTCCCGTGAGGCCGCCGCCGCCGACCGTCATCGGCGCGTGGCCGTCGGTCAGCGCCACGTCCGCGCCCATCGCGCGGAGCGGCCGGGCGATCCGCTCCATCGGGCGGCCCGACAGCGAGGCGTCGCCGACGAGCGTCGTGCGGAAGGGGAGGCCGGCCAGCAGGCCCGCCAGCAGGCGCATGGTCGTGCCCGAGTTGCCGCAGTCGAGCGGGCCGTCGGCCTCGCGAAGCCCCGCCAGCCCCCGGCCGGTCACGAACAGGCTCGGCGTGCCGTCGGGCCCGAGCACGTCGTCGCGCGTCTCGAACCGGACGCCAAGCTGCCGGAGGCAAGCGACCGTCGAGGCCGGGTCGGCGGCGTCGGAGAAGCCCACGATCTCGCTCTCGCCGTCGGCGATCGCCGCCAGCATGGCCGTCCGGTGCGCGATCGACTTGTCGGCGGGGAGCCGGGGCGTGCCCGCGAGCGCGGCGGCGGGGTGGACGGTGACGATCATTCGGCCGTGAAGGTGACCGGCCACGCCTCGGGCGCGAGGGCGTCGTCGCAGTCCGCGTACGCCCGCGTCGTGGCGATGGCGGCCGAGCCGTCGGGCCGGAGCCGGTAGCGGACGTCGGTGCCGCAGCCGCCGTGGCCGGCGCTCTTGGTCAAGACGGCGAACGTGCGGGGCGCGTCGCCCGGGGACAAGACCCCGAGGAAGCTCTCGGTGACGTCGGCCGACGGCCGCCCGTCCTCGCCGA
Organism: Rubrivirga halophila; assembly: GCF_046845755.1. Taxonomy (GTDB): domain Bacteria; phylum Bacteroidota; class Rhodothermia; order Rhodothermales; family Rubricoccaceae; genus Rubrivirga. Next base: position 2,075,527 of record NZ_CP177357.1, on the reverse strand, counting down.
CGATCCGCGCGCGGACGAGCCGGGGCGTCGCGCCGCTCAGGTCGACGACGGCGAAGACGCTCTGGTAGGCGAAGGCCTGGCACGTCACCTCGGCGATGGCCTCGGCGCCGAGCCGGTGGATCTGGACGATGCCACGGCGCGGGACGGTCGGGTCGTCCTCGCCGCAGGCGGCCCGCCAGTCGAGCGCCCCGAGCAGCGTCTCGGACAGCGACACGAGCGCCGTGTCGTCGGGCGCGGCCTCGACGGCGGCGATCCAGGCGGCGGTGTCGAAATCGGGCGCGGCGACGGGTTCGCCCGGCGGGGCCTCGGCGGGCGCCTCGGGGCGGGCATCGGCCGGGGTGGTCTCGGGGCTGGCGCAGGCGCCGAGCACCAGCGCCAGCAGGAGGGCGGGGAGGCTACGCATCGGCGAGGACGAGGGGGGTGACCTCCGCGAGCAGGGCGGCCTTCTCGCGGTGGGGGAGGAAGGCGTGGCGGAACCCGTTGAGCACGATCTGGCGGAGCGCGTCCTCGGGGATCCCGCAGCGCGTGTGCGCCAGCCACAACTCCTCGGTCGTGGTCGTGTGGCTAAAGAGCGTGTTGTCGGTGTTGATGGTCACCGGCACGCCGGCGCGGCAGTACTCGGCGACGGGGTGGGCCTCGTAGCTGGCGACCACGTGCGTCTGGACGTTCGACGTGGGGCAGACCTCGAGTGGGATCTGGCGGTCGACGACGTAGCGGAGCAGCTCGGGGTCCTGGCCGAGCGTGACGCCGTGGCCGATCCGGTGCGCGCCGCACTTGAAGAGGGCCTGGCGGATCGAGGCCGGCCCGAAGCTCTCGCCCGCGTGGACGGTGATGTTGAGGAGCTCCTTGCGGGCGAGGTAGAACGCCGAGCCGTGGAGGTCGGCCGGGTTGCCGCGCTCGCCGCCGGCGAGGTCGAACCCGATGACGCCGCGCCCGCGGTAGCTCGCGGCCAGCTCGGCCTGCGCCAGCGACGCGCTCTCGCGCCGGTCGCGCAGGCCGCAGACGATGACGCCGCTCCGGATGCCGTGGTCACGCTCGGCGTCCTTGAGGCCCGCCAGCACGGCGTCGTTGACCTGCCACATCGTCAACCCCTCGTCGGTGTGGAGGACCGGCCCGTAGCGGACCTCGAGGTAGCGGACGTTGTCGGCCGCCATGTCCTCGGCCAGCTCGTACGCGATGCGGTAGAGCGCCTCGCGCGTCTGCATCAGCGGGAGCGAGTACCCGAACCACTGGAGGTACTCCTCGAGCGTCGGCGACCCGTCGATCTTCTGGAGCTCCTCGGCCATGCCCTCCTCGGTGTCGGCGGGGAGCACGTCGAGCTTGCCCTGCTCGCGCGCGAGCGTCAGCATGGTCGACACGCGGAGCGAGCCGTCGAGGTGGCAGTGGAGTTCGGCCTTGGGCCAGGCGTGGATGGTGTCGCGGTCGAGCATGAGGGGCGGGGGGCGTCCGTGAAGCTACGGGCCCCCCGCCCCGGCGCCGGGCGCCACGGGCCGCGTGTGGCGTGAGATCCGGCGAACTCGGCGCGCGCGGGGCACCTCGGCGGGGGTGGCCCGTAGATTCTTCGTGCGCACCGGCCTTCCGCAGGTGGCGCCTCCCCTCCCACAGATCCTACCGTCATGGGCAGCCTCGGACCGTTTGAGATCCTCGCGATCCTTCTCGTCGTGCTCCTCCTCTTCGGCGCCAAGCGGATCCCCGAGATCGCGCGCGGCCTGGGCAAGGGCATCCGTGAGTTCAAGGACGCCACCAACGACATCAAGCACGAACTGACCGTCGAGCCGCCGCGGACGCAGATCCCGCCCGCGCCGCCGGCCCAGGCGCAAGCCTCGCAGCCGGTCGCCACGCAGGCCACGCCGCCCCCCGCGCCGGCCCCCCAGCCGCCGCCCGACACGCAGGCTTAAAGGCCCGGGGTCCCGCGACCCCGCCGCCCTTCACTTCGACCCCGACCGCGCCCCGCGCATCTCCCCGACCCCCGCCTTTCCGCATGAGCATCCTCATCGATTCCGACACCCGCCTCGTCGTCCAGGGCATCACTGGCAAGGAAGGTTCCTTCCACGCCGAGCAGATGATCGAGTACGGCACGAACGTCGTCGCCGGCGTCACGCCTGGCAAGGGCGGCTCGTCCCACCTCGACCGGCCCGTCTACAACTCGGTCGCCGAGGCCGTCGAGAAGGAGGGCGCGAACGTGTCCGTCATCTTCGTCCCGCCGCCCTTCGCCGCCGACGCCATCCTGGAGGCCGCCGACGCCGGCGTCCAGACGGTCGTCTGCATCACCGAGGGGATCCCGGTCAAGGACATGCTGCCCATCAAGTCGTTCGTCGACACGCGCGGCGTCCGCTTGGTGGGCCCGAACTGCCCCGGTCTGCTGACCCCGGGCGCGAACGTCAAGGTGGGCATCATGCCGACCATGATCTTCAAGCCCGGCGCCGTCGGCGTCGTCTCGCGCTCCGGCACGCTGACCTACGAGGCCGTCGACCAGCTCACGCGCGCCGGCCTCGGCCAGACGACGGCCATCGGCATCGGCGGCGACCCCATCATCGGGACCACGCACACCGACGCCATCAAGCTGTTCAACGAGGACCCCGAGACCGAGGCGATCGTGATGATCGGCGAGATCGGCGGGTCGGCCGAGGAGGAGGCCGCCGAGTACGTCCGCCAGCACGTCCAGAAGCCGGTCTTCGGGTTTATCGCCGGCCGCACGGCGCCTCCCGGCCGCCGCATGGGCCACGCCGGCGCCATCGTCTCCGGCGGCAAGGGCACGGCCGAGGCCAAGCTCGAGGCCATGCGCGCCGCCGGCATCACGGCCGTTGAGAACCTCGCCGAGCTGGGCCAGACGGTCGCCGACCACTTTAGCGCGGTCGCCTAGCGGCTCCCGGGCACGCGTCAAGGGGCAAGAGGCAAGGGGCTTGGAGCCCCCGCCTCTTGCCCCTTGCCACATCCCCCTTGCCCATGAAGGTCAAGCACGCCGAGTTCGTCCTTTCCGCCCCCAGCTGGCGGACGCTGCCGCCCCCGATCGCGCCCGAGGTCGCCTTCGTGGGGCGCTCGAACGTGGGCAAGAGCTCGCTGCTGAACGCGCTCCTCGGCCGCAAGCAGCTCGCGAAGACGTCGGGCACGCCGGGCAAGACGCAGGCGCTCAACTTCTACGCGGTCAACCCCAACCCGCAGGGCCACCCGGACGTGTTCCTGGTCGACCTCCCGGGCTACGGCTACGCCAAGGTGTCGCAAAAGCAGCGGGCGCGGTGGCAGCAGTTTATCGGGCAGTACATCACCCAGCGCGCCGAGGAGGGGACGCTGCGCGCGGTCGTCCAACTGATCGACAGCCGCCACGGGATGACGAAGATGGACGCCGAGCTGCTGGCGGTGATGCTGGAGAGCCCGGCCCCGCACCTCATCGCCATGACGAAGGCGGACAAGCTGGGCGCGAACGCCCGCAAAAAGGCCGTCGCGGGCATCCAGGCCGAGCTCGCGCCGTTCGGCCTGGAGCTGCCGATCGTGCTGACGTCGTCGGAGAAAAAGCAGGGCCTGGCCGAGCTCTGGGGCTGGATCGACGCGGTGCTGTAGGCTCGCCGGCGCTCGCGGGACTAGGGACTGGCTCGCTCCGCTGGCTGGCGCCGACCTCCGGTTCGCGGGATTGGGGATTGGGGGGAACTCGGAAAGACGGCCACCGGGCCGGCATGGCCCCGGTCCGCGGTCCGCGGTCCCAACCCTCAGAGCCTCACCCAGACCGTGCGCTGGCCGCTGGCGGGGTTCTCGAGCCGCAGCGTGTCGCCGTCGAGCGCGACGCGGAAGCGGCCGTCCTGGGTGTCGTCGCGGAGCCACAGGATGGAGTCGCCGACGATCTCGTACGTCGCCCCGTAGACGACGGGCTCGGCGCCCGGCGCGCGCTCGACGATGCGGGCCGTGCCGTCGGCGAAAAACTGGTAGCGCATGCCGAGCGAGTCCGGCCCGGCCGCGCGCCAGGTGCCCACGTAGCCGCCCGACCCGTCGCACCCGGCAAGCGCGAGCGCGGCGATGGCGAAGAGGAGGGGCAGGCGGGACATCGGCGGCGGCAGCGAGTACGCGAAGGTACCCGCCCCCACGCCCATGCTCGAAGGCCTCCTCTCGCTCCCGCCCGTCACCCAGACCATGCTGGTGCTCAACGTCGCCATCGGCGCGTACACGCTGCTGGTCAACCCCGAGCTCATCGACCGCTGGGCGTTCAAGCCGTACCGCGTCGTGCGCGAGCGCGAGTGGAGCCGGTGGCTCACCGCGGGCTTCGTCCACGTGAACGGGATGCACCTCGCGTTCAACATGATCACGCTCTACTTTTTTGGGCCGTACGTCGAGGCGGTGATGGGCCCGTGGAGCTTCCTGATCGTCTACCTCGGCTCAGAGCTGACCGCGAACGCGCTCACGTTCTGGAAGCACCGCGACGCGCCGCAGTACTCGGCCGTCGGCGCCTCGGGCGCCATCTCGGGCGTGCTGTTCGCCTTCTGCCTGTTCGAGCCGTTCGCGATGCTGGGCATCATGTTCATCATCCCGATGCCCGCCATCCTGTTCGCCGTCCTCTACGTCGTGCTCTCGATCTACGCCTCGAAGCGCGAGATCGGCCGCGTGGCGCACGAGGCGCACCTCGGCGGCGCGCTCGGCGGGCTGGCGCTGACGATCCTGCTGTACCCGGCCGCCGTCTCCATCTTCCTCGCCCAGCTCGGGCTGGGCTAGCGCACCCGCGCCAGCAGGTCGGCCCAGTCGTCGAAGGCGACGGCGCCCTCGGGCGCGCGCTCGGCGTCGCCCCGGTACCACGCGACGGGCCACCCGGCGCCGGTCCCGCCCAGCACGTCGGAGTGGTAGGAGTCGCCGACGTAGAGCAAGTCGCCCGCGGGCACGTCCCAGCCCAACGTGCTGGCGGCCTGCTGGCGGACGTGCTCGAAGATGCCGGGGTCGGGCTTCATCACGCCGACCTCCTCGGAGATGACCACGAACGCCGCGCGCTCGGCGATCTCGGGGAGCGCCGCCAGCTTGCCGCGCTGCTGCGCCGAGAACCCGTTCGTCAGGATTCCGACGGGCACGGCGTCCGCGACGGCGCGGTAGGCCTCGCGCGCGCCCTCGGCCCAGCGCCAGTGCGCGGCGTACCGCGCGAGGTAGTCGCGGTCGAGTGTCGCCGGCTCGATCGTGTCGCACTCGAGCGCCGCGAGAAGGCGCTCCGAGCGGAGCTGGCGGAGTTGCTCGCCGGTGATCTCGCCCCGGCCGAAGTCGCGCCAGAGCGGGATGTTGCAGGCCCGGTACGAGGCGTGGACGTGGTCGAACGTGTGGTGCCCGAGGTGCGCGCCGTGCAGCCGGTGGACGTCCGCCAGCGCCGCAGCCTCGGCCGCTTTGTGATCGAGGAGGGTGTCGTCGAGGTCGAAGACGACGAGGGCAGGGGGGGACAGGGGCACGGGGAGAGGGGCAAGAGGGGAGAGCCAAGATGCCGACCGCCACCGGCCGACGCGAGCGCGTTGTCTGCACTCCGCTCGTTCCTCACTCCCTGTTCCCGCGAACCGGAGGTCGGCGCCAGCCAGCGCCAGCGAGCCATTCCTGAAACCAAAAAAAAGCGCCCCCGCCGCCGAAGCAGCAGGGGCGCCGAGATCGAGTCGATCCGCGAGGCTAGCCCTCGACCGGGTCGATGTGGACCGTCTTGCGGCCGCCGCGCGACGTCTGGAAGCGGACGCGGCCGTTCGAGGTGGCGAACAGCGTGTCGTCGTTGCCACGGCCGACGTTGAGGCCGGGGTGGAACTTGGTCCCGCGCTGGCGGACGATGATCGTGCCGGCGTGGATCGTGGCGCCGCCCGGCGACTTCACGCCGAGCATGTTGGGGTTGGAGTCGCGGCCGTTCTTCGACGAGCCGACGCCTTTTTTGTGTGCCATCTCAGGTGGGGGTCTGGGAGCGCGAGCGCGCTAGTTGACGGAGAGCGCGCCGATCTTGATCTGCGTGTACGGCTGGCGGTGGCCATTCTTGACCTTGTAGCCCTTGCGGCGCTTCTTCTTGAAGACGATGACCTTGTCGCCCTTGACGTGCGCGAGCACCTCGGCGGGGACGCTGGCGCCATCGACGGTCGGGGCCCCGACGGAGACGCCGTCGTCGCCGGAGACGAGGAGGACCTTGTCGAACGTGAGGGAGTCGCCGACCTCGCCCTTGAGGCGGGGCACGAAGAGGCGGAGGCCTTCGGAGACCTTGAACTGCTTGCCGGCGATCTCGACGATTGCGTACATGGGGTGTGCGGGCTTGGGAAGTCCCCCGGGCGACGGCAGGTGCGGCCGTCCGAGGAGCGCAGGGCAGAGCCGGGGAATCTAGGGGGCTCGCGCGCCCAGGGATCTGGGGATTTGTCGAAGACGGCGGCTCGCGGGGTGAAGGAACGAGGAGTGGGGGGCGGACGGTGCAGGGTGGCGCCAGGCGTGACGGCCGACCATCTTCCTCATCCCTCATCCCTCATCCCTCATGCCCCTCGGAGTCTTCGGCGGCTCGTTCAACCCCCCGCACGTCGGTCACCTCGCCGTGGCGGAGGCGTGCGCCGACGCCGCCGGGCTCGACCGCGTGCTGTGGATTCCCGCCGCGACCTCCCCCCACAAGGTCGGCGACCCGTCGCTGGCGCCCGCCGAGGCGCGGCTGGCGATGGTCCGCGCCGCCGTCGAAGGAAACGACCGGTTCGCCGTGTCTGATATCGAGATCGCTCGTGAGGGCGTCAGCTACACCGTCGACACGCTGCGCCAGCTGGCGGCCGAGGGCGCCGGGCCCCTGGCCCTCATCGTCGGCGGCGACAGCCTGGCGGGCTTTCCTTCGTGGCGCGAGCCTCGGGCGATCCTCGACCTGGCGACGCTGGTCGTGTACCGCCGCCCCGGCGACGCCGTCGACCTCAGCGCGCTACCCGACTGGCTGGCGTCGGCGCTGACCGTCGTAGAGGGGCCGTCGCTGGCGGTGTCGAGCACCGAGATCCGCGAGCGCGTCGCCAGCGGGCAGACGGTGCGGTACCTCGTGCCCGACGTGGTCCGCACGATCATCGAGGCCGAGGGGCTATACGGCGCGGGCTAGGGATCGCCCACGGGAGGCGGGCCGTACCACGGGCCCCTCTCTCCCCGCCACGTCCGTGCCCCGTTCCCTCGAAGACAAAGCCGCCGGCCTCCTCATCGTCCGTCTCGGCAACAACCTCCCGCCCGCCGTCACCGCGACGGAGGCCGAAGCCGAGGTCGCCGCGCTCCTCGACCGCTACGCCATCGGCGGGCTCATCCTGTTCAACGGGCGCTGGCCCGACACGCGCGACACCCTCGCGCGGCTCCAGCAGAAGTCCGAGCACGGGCTCATCGTGACGACCGACATGGAGCGCGGGTTTGGGCAGCAGGTCATCGGGGGGACCGTCTACCCCCACGCCGAGGCGTTCGCGCACGCCAGCGACGCCGAGACCGTCCGCGCCTTCGCCGCACAGGCCAGTCGGGAGGCGCTCGCGTGCGGCGTCCACGTCACCTACTCGCCGGTCGCCGACGTCGACCGCAATCTGGAGAACCCCATCATCGGCGCCCGCGCCTTCGGGCCCGATCCCGGCCGGGCCGCCGAGCTGACGGCCGCGTTCGTCGCGGGCGTCCACGACGCAGGCCAGCTGGCGACCGCCAAACACTTCCCCGGCCACGGCGGCACGTCGGGCGACTCGCACGCTGAGCTGCCGACGGTCGACGACGACCTCGAGACGCTGCAAGCGACCGACTTCGTCCCCTTCCGCGCCGCCATCGACGCGGGTGTCGATCTGGTGATGACGGCGCACGTCGTGTACTCGGCGCTCGACGCCGACACCCCGGCCACCCGCTCGCCGACGATTCTGCGCGGCCTCTTGCGCGAGCAGATGGGCTTTGAGGGTGTCGTCGTCACCGACAGCCTGCAGATGGCGGGCGCGAAGGTGGAGGGCAAGACCGAGGGCGACCTCGCCGCCGAGCTGTTGGAGGCGGGCGTCGACCTGTTCGTGGACGCTGTCGACCCGGTCGCCGTCATCGAGGGGCTGGTCGCCGCCGTCCGCGAGGGGCGCCTCGACGAGGGCCTGCTCGACGCCGCGCTCGCGCGCGTCGACCGCCTGCGCGAGACGCTGCGCCAGCGCCACGGGCCCGACGTGTTCAGCACGCCGCCGCTCCCGGCCGAGACCGTCGCCGCGCCCGAGCACGCCGCGCTGGCCGAGCGCGTCGCCCATGATGCCGTCGAGGTCGCTCGCGGCCCGCTGCCCGACCTGGGTGACGGGTCCGGCGTGCTCGTGGTGCTCATTAAGCCCGCCCCGCGCCCCAACGAGCCGGTCACGATGCCGATGGGGGAGGCCGTCGCCCAACTCTTGCCGAAGGCCGTCTACCGCGAGCTGGAGCCGACGCACGAGGACCAGGACGAGCCGTTCGACGAGATCCGCTTGCTCGCGAACGACGCGCGCGAGCTGGTGGTCGCCACGATCGCCCGGCCCGCCGCGTGGAGCACGTTCGGGCTGGCCGGCCGCGAGCGCCGCTTTGCCCGCAACCTGATGGCCGCCCACCCGACCACGCTCGTCGTCTTGGGCGACCAGCGCGGCCTGCGCGGCTACGACGCGTGCGACGCCGCGATCGTGACGTACTCCGACGTGGCCGCCAGCCAGGTCGCTGCCGTCGAGCGGCTCGCGGGGCGGGCCGATGGCGAGCCGGTGGGCCCGTGAGTCGGTCCGTGCGAGATCGAACCCTGCCGTGCGACCGACCCCACCGACCCCACCGACCCCACCGAGCCACTGGCCCTCTGGCCCCGAACCTCCCCAGCGAACGTCTCGTTCTAGCGATCGGCAGCGCCGTCGCCGCCGGGGCGTACGCCGTCTGGACGGTCGACGCGGGCGGCTGGTCGCTCGACGCCGCGGTCCGGGCCGGCGGCGTGCTGGCGGCTGTCCTCGTGATGGCCCTCGTGCTCCGCGCCGCGCGCCGCGCCAACCGACCCCGCTAGAGGCCGAAGCCCGTCGCCGACGCCCGTAGATTCCGAAAGCCCTTCCAATCCTCCCCACTCCGATGACCGAGCCCACCGCCGACGCCCCCCTCTCCGCCTACGAGAAGCCCCCGGCCGACGGCGGGGAGGTCGATCCCCGCTGCGTCCCGCAGAACCTCGACGGGCCGCCCCCCATCGGCGACGAGATCGAGCCGCCCGCGTATGACGAGGAGAGCCAGGAAAACTGGCGCTTCCTGTTTGCCCGTCAGATGTCGATGCTGCCCGGCCGCGCCGGCGAGGCCTACCTCGAAGGCGTCAAGACGCTCGGGATGACGCCCGACCACATCCCGACGTTGCGCGACCTCAGCCGCCGCATGGAGGCCGCCGCCGGCTGGCGCATCGCCCGGATCCCGGGCCTGCTCCACGAGCGCGACTTTTTCGGCCTGCTCAACGACCGCGTCTTCCCCTCGACCGACTACATCCGCCGCAAGGACGAGCTCGACTACACGCCCGCGCCGGACTGCTTCCACGACATGTTCGGCCACATGCCGATGCTGACGGAGCCGGCCTTCGCCGACTTCTACCACCTCTTCGGCCAGAGCGCGCTCCACGCCGAGGGCACGGACCGCCAGTCGCTCGAGCGGCTCCATTGGTTCACCGTCGAGTTCGGGCTCATCAAGCAGGAGGTCGGAGAGCGGATCTTCGGCGCCGGCATCCTGTCGTCGAAGGACGAGGTCCAGCACGCGCTCAGCGACAAGGTCGAGAAGGTGCCGTTCTCGATCGAGGCCGTCATCAACCAGGACTACGACGTGTGGCACCTCCAGCCCAAGCTGTTCGTGCTCGACTCGTTCGAGCAGCTCGAGACCGACTTCCGCGCCTGGGCCGCCAGCCGCGGCCTGCTCCCCGCCGACGCCTAGCGCGCCCCGCCCGCCCCGTCCGGAGGCGGGCGGCGCCGTTGCCGCGATGCAGCGACTTGAAGCCACCGTCCGGGGTCGCGTCCAGGGCGTCGGGTTCCGGCGCTACGTGATGCGCTGGGCCCGCCGCCTCGGCCTGTCGGGCTGGGTCCGCAACGACCCCGACGGAACGGTCCGCCTGGCGGCCGACGGCGAGGCGCCCGAGCTCGACCGCCTGACGCGCCTGTTGTGGGGCGGCCCGCCCGGCGCCGACGTCCAGGCCGTCGAGGCGGTCCGCACGGCCCCCCTGGCGAGGTTCGACGACTTTCGGATCCGCCGGCCGTGACGCCCCCCGTGTGCCTAAGGCGGGTGGGGCGGGGTGTTTCGAGTACTTGGGTCGGTGAGTCTGTTGCGTGCTTCGTGTTGCGTGTATCCCCCCCTGGGGACGCAACACGCAACACCTATCCACACTCACCCCGCCTTTTTCATCACGGCCCCGGCGACCGCCAGCCCCAGCGAAGTCGGGCCGAGCTTGGCGGCGATGGCCTGCACCTTGTTGCCGACGCCGGGCACCACGCGTCGCGTGTTTGCCGCCAGCCCCGCAAGCCCCTGCCGGGCGACGGTCTCGGACGGCAGCGCGCCGTTGAAAAAGGCGTCGTTCATGCCCGCCCGGTCCGCGAACCCGGTGCGGACGGGCCCGGGGCACAGGCACGACACGTGGACGCCCGTCCCGCGCATCTCGGCCCACAGCGCCTCCGAGAACGACAGCACGTACGACTTGGTCGCCGCGTAGACGGCGAACGAGGGCGCGGGCACGAACGCCGCCACGCTCGCGACGTTGAGGACGCCGCCGCGCCCGCGCCCCACCATCCCGGGCAAGAGCCGCCGCGTCAGCGAGGTCAGCGCCATGACGTTGAGGCCGACCATTCCCTCGGCCTGCTCGGCACTCGCGTCGAGAAACGGGCCCTGCACGCCGAAGCCGGCGTTGTTGACGAGCACGTCGACGGCGAGGCCGTCGGCGTCCAGGCGGGCCGCCAGCGCGGCCGGGGCGTCGCGCGGGTCGAGGTCGGCCGCGACGACGGTCGCCGTCCCGCCTGCCGCGCGGACCTCGCCGGCGACCGTCGCGAGTGCGTTTTCGGAACGGGCGACCAAGACAACGTGCGCGCCAGTTGCGCCGAGCTGGCGGGCCATGTCGGCGCCGATGCCGGACGAGGCGCCGGTGACGAGGGCCGTGCGGCCGGTGTAGTAATCCGTCAAAGGAAGAGGGGAGAGGTGGGCCCGTATCCTACGCCACCCCGCCCGCCACAGATCGGTTGACGAGACGATCCCTCCTCGACGACGCCGTCGCCCGGCTCACCGACGCCGGCGTCGACGACCCCCGCCGCACAGCCGAGTGGATCGTCGAGGACGTGACGGGCGCCACGCGCGCTGCGCTCTACGCCCGACCCGACGCGCCCGCGCAGCCTGAGGAGGTCGCCCTCGTCGCCCGCGCCGTCGCGCGCCGCGCCGCCGGCGAGCCCGTCCAGTACGTCTTGGGCCACGCCGACTTTTACGGCCTCACGCTCGCGGTCTCGCCGGCCGTGCTCGTGCCGCGCCCCGAGACCGAGGCCGTCGTGGAGGAGGCGCTCCGCCGGATCCGGTCCGTCGAGGCGCCCTGGGTGCTCGACGTGGGCACGGGGAGTGGCGCCGTCGCGCTCGCGATCGCCTCGGAGCGGCCCGACGCCGAGGTTTTCGCCGTCGACGTGTCGCCGGATGCGCTCGCGGTCGCCGCTGGCAACGCCGACCGCCTGGGGCTGGCGGTCACGTTCGTCGAGGCCGACGCCCTGCGCCCGGCCTTTGCCGACGAGGTCCCGCCCGCGTTCGACCTCCTCGTCTCGAACCCGCCCTACGTCCCCGACGCCGAGCGCGCCGGGCTCCAGCGCGAGGTGCGCGACCACGAGCCCGGGCTGGCGCTCTTCGTCCCCGACGCCGACCCGCTCCTCTTCTACCGCGCGCTCGCCGGCCACGCCGAGCGCCTGCTCCGCCCCGACGGCTGGCTCGTCGCCGAGACGCACGCCGACCACGGGACGGCCGTCGCCGCGCTCTGGCGCGACGCCGGGCTCGCCGACGCCGCCATCCTGCCCGACCTCGCCCGCCGCGACCGCATCGCCGTCGCCCGCCGCCCGCCCGACTCGCCCTCGACATGACGCCGACCCCGGATCCCGACAACCTCCCCGAGGTCTCCGCCGACACCGTCGCCCAGCTCTTTTTCGACTTTCTGCGCCAGCTCTCAACGCTGTCGCTGGCGGCCGCCGGCGGGACGGTCACGCTGATGCAGACCGTGCTGGCGGAGTCCGCGAGCCAGGGCCTGCTCGTCGGCGGCGTCGCGGCGCTGTTCCTGGCCGCCCTGTTCGCGCTCCAGACCCAGCAGGTGCTCGTCGAGCGGCTCGCGGGGCACACGAAGACGATGCGGCCGCAGGACGGGGGGCTCGCGCGCCTCAAAATGAAGCGGACCTCGGCCAACGAGCAGCGCCTGATGTACCTCGCCTTCGGCTTGTTCGGCGCCGGCCTGACGATGGTGGGCGTCGCCGTCGTCAACGACTTCCTGCTGTAGACAACCGTGAATAGCGAGGCGCCACGTGAGGCGTCCCCTCTCCCTCTGGGAGAGGGACAGGGTGAGGGCCGATTGAGGACGGCGTAGCGGTCCGCGCGCGACCTGCGTCAGGCCACCAGGTACCCGCCGTCGACGGTGAACACGCCGCCGGTGCAGTACGCCGAGGCGTCCGACGCCAGAAACACCGCCAGCCCGGCCAGGTCCTCGGGCACCCCGATCCGCCCGGCCGGCACGCCCCGCGTAAATCGCGCCAGCGTTTTCTCGTCGGCCCACATCGGCTGGCTGAGCTGCGTCTGGATCAGGCCGGGGCAGATCGCGTTCGCCCGCACGCCGTGGCGGCCCCACTCCTTCGCCATCACCTGCGTCAGCGAGATCAGCGCCGCCTTCGAAACGCTGTAGATGCCCACGCCGGTCTCGGGCGTGACGCCCCCGATGCTCGACACGTTGAGGATCGACCCGCCCGACACGGACAGGTAGGGGAGCGCCGCTTGCGCCAGCAGGAACGGGCCCTTGAGGTTCACGCCCATGATCTGGTCGAACGCCCGCTCGTCGGTCTCCTCGACCGGCCCGTAGACCGGGCTCGTCGCCGCGTTGTTGACCAGGACGTGGAGCCCACCGTGGGTGTCGGCGATCTCGGAGACGGCCTCCGCGATCTCGTCGGCCCGCCCGACGTGGAGCGCCCGCCCCGTGGCCTGCCCGCCCGCCGCCCGGATCGACGCGGCGACCGCGTCCACGGCTTCCTGCCTCCGGCTCGCAACGACGACATGCGCCCCGGCGTCGGCCAGCGCCCGCGCCATCGCCTCCCCGATCCCCCGCGAGGCGCCGGTGACGAGGGCGACGCGGCTATCGAGACGGAAGGAGTCCGGGAGGGCAGGCATGGGAGAGGGGGGGGACGTCCCGTACCCAGTGCCCGCTCCCCGAGGTCCCCGCCGACCCTGTCACCCCCTCCGGCGTAGACTCGACCCCCGCCCCGCTGGCGACCCGACCTCTCCGACCCTCCGCCCCGTGGCCCGCCGCTTCGTCCTCCAGCCCCGCGAGCCCGACCCCGGCGACCCGCACCTCACCCTCGATTACGCCGCCGACCTCGACCGTCAGCAGCTCGCGGCGGCGACCGCCGGCGACGGCGCCACGCTCGTCGTCGCGGGCGCCGGTACGGGCAAGACGCGCACGCTCGTCTACCGCGTCGCCTACCTCGTCGAGACCGGCGTCCCGCCCGAGCAGATCGTCCTGCTCACCTTCACCCGGCGCGCCGCGACCGAGATGCTCACGCGCGCCGGGATGCTGCTCGACGGCCGGTGCGAGCGGGTCCGCGGCGGCACCTTCCACGCCTTCTGCCTTGAGACCTTGCGCCGTTATGCCACGCGCGTAGGCTACCCCGACCGCTTCGGCGTCCTCGACTCGGCCGACGCCGCGGACGTCGTCGACCTTGCCCGGACGAGGCTTGGGCTCGACCGCCTGCCCAAGCGCTTTCCCCGCAAGCGGACCCTGCTGGCGATGTTCTCCGCCGCCACCAACCGCGGCCTGGCGCTCGACCAGGTCGTCGCCGACGCCTACCCCCAGTACGCCGAGCACCTCGACACCCTGCACCGCCTGCGCACCGGCTACGCCGAGACCAAGCGCCGCACGGGGATGATGGACTTCGACGACCTGCTGGCGCTCACGCTCGGACTCCTGCGCGAGAACCCCGATGTCCGCCAAGCCGTCGCCGGCCGTGCGCGGCAGGTGCTCGTCGACGAGTACCAGGACGTCAATATGCTCCAGGCCGACTTGGTCGAGCAGTTCCAGTCCGTCTGGCGCAACGTCATGATGGTCGGCGACGACGCCCAGTCGATCTACCGCTTCCGGGGCGCGGACGTGGGCCACATTCTCGACGTGCCCGTCCGCTACCCGGGCGCCCGCGTCTTGAAGCTGGAGCACAACTACCGGTCGACGCAGCCCATCCTCGACCTCGCCAACCACGTTATCGCGAACGCGGCCGAGGCCTACGACAAGCGCCTCTTTACCGACCGCGAGGGAGGGGAGACCCCGGCGCTCGTCTCCGCGCCGGACGACGGCGACGAGGCGCGGTTCGTGGCCCAAGTGGTCTTGGACAACCGCGAGAGCGGGACGCCCCTCAACCGCCAGGCCGTCCTCTTCCGCTCCGGCTGGTGCTCGTATGCGCTCGAAGCCGAGCTCGGCCGCCGCAAGATCCCCTTCGTCAAGTTCGGCGGCCTCAAGCTGGCGGAGGCCGCCCACGTCAAGGACATCGTCGCCCACCTGCGCGTCGCCGAGAACCCCGCCGACGCCGTCGCCTGGAACCGCGCCCTGCGCCTGGTCGAGGGCGTCGGCCCCACGACCGCGCGCCGCCTGCTCGACTGGATCTCGCACGCCGCCACGGGCGGCACCGACGCCGCCGTCCACGTCCTGCGCCAGTCCGTCGACGAGGTCGTCTCCTCGCCGACCGTCGCCGCCTCGGTCGCCCGGCTCGTCGAGGCGCTGACGCCGTTGCGCGACGACGCGCTGGCGCCCGAGGCCCAGGTCGAGCGCCTGCTGGCGTACTACCGCCCCGTCTTCGAGCGCGTCTACGCCGACGACTTTCAGAACCGCGAGGCCGACCTCGACGCCGTCGTGGCGCTCGCCGCCCGCCACCGCTCGCGCACGGCGCTGCTGGAGTCGCTCGCGCTCGACCCCATCGACTGGACGCAGGAGCCGTCGGACGCCGCCCTCAAGGACGAGCCGCCGCTCGTGCTCTCGACGATCCACTCGGCCAAGGGCTTGGAGTTCGACACGGTCTTCCTCATCCACGCCCTCGACGGCGTCCTGCCGTCCGCCTACGCACTCGCGTCGAGCGAGGAGGAAGACGAAGAGCGCCGCCTGCTCTACGTGGCGCTGACGCGCGCCGAGACGCACCTGTACTGCTCGGTCCCGCTCGTCCAGTACCGCCGGGGCTCCGGCCAGTTTTTGACCGAGCCCAGCCGCTTCCTGTCCGGCCTGCCCGAGACGCTGATCGAGCCGTGGTCGCTCGTCGAGGAGGCGGCCCCGCCCGCACTCCCCCCGCCGCCGCCCGCGCTCCCGGAGGGCTGACAGT
Source organism: Rubrivirga halophila (assembly GCF_046845755.1). Taxonomy (GTDB): domain Bacteria; phylum Bacteroidota; class Rhodothermia; order Rhodothermales; family Rubricoccaceae; genus Rubrivirga. The sequence goes on along the minus strand of NZ_CP177357.1, from coordinate 2,060,054 downwards.
ATGGGGCGAGGATGTGTGAGTCCAGGCCCCCGCAACTTCCCCTTGATCCGGAGCGCGCCAGCCGGTACCGTTCGGTGTGGAAACCCTGGCCCCCCCGTCCATGCTCCGGCCGCCGTCCGACGTTCGGATCGAGCGGATCGACGTGGCGCGGTACCCCGAGATCCAGGCCCTCAACCGGTCGGTGTTCGACGACACGCGCGTGATCCAGCGCCTCGACCGCGACGATCTCGTGCTCCTGCTGGCGACGGTCGGCGGCGAGCCGGTCGGCTACAAGGTGGGCTACCGCGAGAGCGCGACGACGTTCTACAGCGCCAAGGGCGGCGTGCTGGAGCCGTGGCGCCGGCGCGGCGTGGCGCGCGCGCTGTTGGCCGCGTTGGAGCAGGAGGCCCGGCGGCTGGGCTACGCCCGGTTCGCCTACGACACGTTCCCCAACAAGCACCCCGGCATGACCGTGCTCGGGCTGGCGCAGGGCTACACCGTCACCGCCGCCGGCTACAACGCCGCCTACCGCGATTTTCGGCTCCGCTTCGAGCGTGACCTGTGAGGGCTGCGCGCTCGAACGGTCTGCCCCTTCTCGGGTATCCGGGCAAGAGCGGGCGCCCTGCCTTGTACGCTCGTCCGACGTCATCCCGAGCGTACGCGAGGGATCTCAGCATGGCCGTCATGCTCATCCTGCCGTTCGTCGCGACCTGAAGAGTCTCGCTGAGATCCCTCGCAGGCTCGGGATGACGTGGACTGGGGAACGGCAAGACGCTGACCCACGAGAGGGGCGACCTTGCGACCGCAACCCCGCGCCCGGCTCGCCGTAGCTCGCCCTCCCCCCGCCGCCGCCCGTGCCCGCCTTTCCCACCGAGATCGCCGAGGGCGTCCGTATCGCCGCGACGGCTCTGTGGGAGCGCAAGGTCCGCGCCCTGCTCACGACGCTCGGCATCGTCATCGGCATCGTCTCGGTGACCTCCATGTTCACCGTCATCAACGGGATCGAGCGCGAGTTCGACAAGTCGATGGCCATGATCGGCGACGACGCGCTCTTCGTCGAGCGCACGCCCTGGATCATCTTGGACGACTGGTGGAAGTATCGCAACCGCCCGCCGGTCACCGAGGACCTCGCGACGTTCCTGCGTGAGCGCGCGACGGTCGCGTCGGAGATCGCGCCCATTACCGGGATGGGCGCGACGGTCACGCGCGGGCGCGACGAGATCGCCGGCGTCGGCGTCGAGGCCTCGACGGCCAACTACGTCGACACCGGCGGCGCCGACATCGAGGAGGGCCGCTTCTACTCCGACGCCGAGTCGCGCGCGGCCCGGGCCGTCGCCGTCATCGGGTTCGACGTGGTCGAGGAGTTGTTCCCCGGCGAGGACCCCATCGGCAAGGACATCCGCATCGGCGGCGAGCGCTTCGAGGTCGTCGGCACGCTCGCCAAGCGCGGCAAGTTCTTGGGCATGATGTCGGCCGACGGCCGCGCCATCATCCCGCTCAACACGTATCGCCGCCTGTTCTCGACCGAGCCCAACCTGTCGATCAAGGTCCAGGTCGCGGAGGGCGTCGACCAGCTCGCGGCCATCGACGAGATCACCGGCCTGACGCGCATCTGGCGCGGGCTCGACGCGCTCGACGAGGAGGACTTCTCGATCAACCGCCAGGACCAGTTCCGCGACTTGGTCCAGACGATGCGGATCGCGACGTACGCCGTCGGCCTGTTCCTGACGGCCCTCGCCCTCCTCGTCGGCGGGATCGGGGTCATGAACATCATGTTCGTGAGCGTCAAGGAGCGGACGCGCGAGATCGGCGTGCGCAAGGCGCTGGGCGCCACGCAGCGCGCGATTCTGTTCCAGTTCCTCGTCGAGGCCGTCGCCATCTGCCTCTTGGGCGGCGCGATCGGCGTGGCCATCGCCGCGCTCGTCGCCGTCGGCCTGAACCAGGTCTTTACCGCCGAGCTGTCGGGCGGGACGGTCGCCCTCGCGTTCGTGATCTGCGCCGTCGTCGGCGTCGCGTTCGGCCTGATCCCCGCGTGGCAGGCCGCGCGGGCTCGGCCCATCGAGGCCCTCCGCTACGAGTAACCCATGGGAGAGACCTTCCGCCAGGCCCTGCAGGCCCTCCGCTCGAACCGCCTCCGGTCCGCGCTGACGCTCGTCGGCATGGCGATCGGCGTGTTCTCCGTCATCGCGTCCGTCACCGCCGTCAAGGTGCTCGACGGCACGCTGATGTCGGAGCTGGCGTCGATGGGCACGCAGACCATCACGTTCAACCGGATCAACTCGGACGGGCCGCCGACCGACGAGCAGCAGCGCCGGCCTCAGCTGACCTTCGACCAGGCGCTTGCGCTCCGCGACCGCGCCCCGCTCGCGGCGTCGGTCAGTGCGGGCGTCTGGGCCGGAAGCCGCGAGGTCCGGACGACGGAGGAGGCGACCGACCCGGACGTCGCGGTGATCGCGACGGACCAGGACTACCCGCAGAACAATGGCTGGGAGATGGGCCAGGGCCGGTTCCTCACCGAGGAGGACGTCCGGGCCGCCCGCCCGGCCGCCGTCTTGGGGACGACCGTCGCGACCGAGCTCTTCGGCGAGGGCGACCCGATCGGCCAGGAGGTCCGCGTCGACGGCGTCCGGTTCTCGGTCGTCGGCGTGCTCGCCGAAAAGTCGGGCGGGATGGGGATCGGCGACGCCAACAACCGGGTCGTCGTGCCGATCACCCGGGGCATGGAGGCGTTCGGGCTCCAGAACCGTGACGTGTGGATCGACGTGCGCGCGCCGAGCCCCGAGATGCTGGCGGCGACCCAGGACCAGGCGACGGGCGCGCTCCGCGCGATTCGCCGGCTCCCGCCCGAGGCCGAGAACAACTTCGACGTGTTCTCCTCGGCCGAGGCCGCCGATGGGCTCAAGACGTTCACGAGCGCGCTCGCGACCGGCGGCGCGGGCATCGGGCTCATCGCCTTGCTCGCGGCGGGCGTCGGGGTCATGAACATCATGCTCGTCAGCGTGACCGAGCGGACGCGCGAGATCGGCGTCCGCAAGTCGCTGGGCGCCACTCGGCGCGACATCCTGTTGCAGTTCTTGGTCGAGGCCGTCGTGCTGTGTCAGATCGGCGGGCTTGTGGGCATTGTGCTCGGCGCGCTCGGTGGGAACGTCGTCGCGGCGCTCATGACGACGCCCCCGGCGTTCCCGTGGGGCTGGGCCATCACCGCCGTGCTCGGCGTGACGGTCGTGGCCCTCGTGTTCGGGGTGTACCCGGCCACCAAGGCCGCCAAGCTGCACCCCATCGAGGCCCTGCGCTACGAGTAGGCGGTCGGCGTTAGGAATTGGGGAGGGAGACCCCGCCCGCGGCTGGCGCGAGCCCGGTCGTGAGCGCACCTTGCCCCCCCTACACCCCGCACCGCCCATGTCCCAGTCCGACGCCAAACGTGCCGCCGGCACCGCCGCCGCCGCCCTCGTCGAGAGCGGGATGACACTCGGGCTCGGGACGGGCTCCACGACGGCGTTTGCGATCGAGGCCATCGGCGCGCGCGTCGCGTCGGGCGAGATCGACGTCGTCGGCGTCCCGACCTCGTTCGCGGCCGAGCGGCTCGCGCGCCGGCACGGCGTCCCGGTCGCCACGCTCGACGCGCTCGGCATCGCCGACGCCGGCGCCCAGCCGCCGCTCGACCTCGCCATCGACGGGGCCGACGAGGTCGACCCGGACCTCGCGCTCATCAAGGGGCGCGGCGCGGCGCACGTCCGCGAAAAGGTGGTCGCCGCGCTCGCGGCGCGGTTCGTCGTGCTCGTCGACGACTCGAAGCTGGTCGATCGGCTCGGCACGACGATGCCCGTCCCCGTCGAGGCGCTCCCGTTCGCCGCCCCCGCCGTCGAGCGCGCCCTCCGCGCCCTCGGTGCCACTCCCATGCTGCGGATGGGGGAGCGGAAGGACGGCCCCGTCGTCAGCGACCAGGGCCTGTGGATCCTGGACGCCCGATTCGACGGCATCGACGACGCGGGCGACCTCGGCGCCGCCATCGACGCGATCCCCGGCGTCCTCGGCCACGGCCTGTTTTTGAATCTGGCGACGGACGTGCTCGTGGGCGAGGCCGACGGGTCCGTGCGCCACATCGTCCGGCCGTAGCCCGGCTTGGTCCGGCTGGACCCCATGATGGAGCGGCCCGCGGGGGAGAGGCATTCGATGTGACCTCGGCGGTACGACCCATTCAAAAAAACCGCCCCGGCGGCTGAAGCTGCCGGGGCGGTCTGAAGTCGGAGCTTGAAGCGCCTAGCGCAGGCGGAAGGTCACCGGGACGGCGAACCGCACCTTGACGGGGCGGCCGCGCTGCTGGCCCGGGGTGAACCGGCTCTCGCGGACGGCCTTGATGGCCGCCTCCGAGAGGAGCTCGTTCGGCGACCGCACGGCGACCGGGTCGACCACGTTGCCCCGCTCGTCGACGACGAACTGGACGACGACCTGGCCCTCGATCCCCGCGCGGCGTGCGAACTCGGGGTACTCCACACGGCGCTGGAGGTCCTCGATGCCGCCGACCAGGACGGGCTGGACCTCGGCGACCTCAAAGATCTCCGGCTCCGTGGGCTCGGGCTCCGGCGGCGGCGGCGGGGGGGGCGGGGGCGGCGCGTTCGGCGGCGGCGGCGGCGGGGCCGGCGGGGCCGGCGGCGGCGGCGGCACGTCCTCGAGGTCGAGCTCGACGTCCTCGAGGATCTCCTCTTCGATCTCGACGTCGTCGGGCACCTCCTGCGGCGGCGGCGGGGCCGGCGGCGGCGGCGGCGGCGGCTGGATCTGCTGGGTCTGCTCGATGTCCTCGAGCTCGATGATCTCCTGGGAGTCGTCCATCATCACGACCGTCTCGCCGCCGTCGAGCGGGACAGTGAACGCGGCGATGACGAGCCCGAGGGAGACGAGCAGCCCGACCTGCAGGTACAGCGGATACTTCTTCCGCAGGTCGGCCTTGGGTGTTTTGTAAATGGCCATGTCGAGGGGGAGAGAGGAGGGCCCGGGGGCCGATTCCCAATCTAGGGACGCCCGAGGCTCAGTGCGAGGGGCGGGGAGATTTCAGGGAGGGGCAGCGAAGGGCCTGCGCGCACAAGACACGCGGCGCGGCCGAAAGTTGCTGCGGCGCGCGCTCACCTCAGCCGAAACGTCACCGGGACAGAGAATCGCACCTTGACGGGGCGGCCGCGCTGCTGGCCCGGGGTGAACCGGCTCTCGCGGACGGCCTCGATGGCCGCCTCCGAGAGGAGCTCGTTCGGCGACCGCACGGCGACCGGGTCGACCACGTTGCCCCGCTCGTCGACGACGAACTGGACGACGACCTGGCCCTCGATCCCCGCGCGGCGTGCGAACTCGGGGTACTCCACACGGCTCTGCAGCTCGCCGATCCCGTCGATCAGCACGGGCTGGACCTCAGCGACGATGAACACCTCGTCGGGGGTGTCCTCGACGGTTGGGGTCGGCGGCGGCGGAATCGGGGGCGTCGCGTCGAAGACGGGCGGCGCCGGCGGCACGGGCGGGCCGGGCGGCGGGGCGACCTCCTCCATCGGGTCGAACACCAGCTCGTCCACGATGTCCTCGACCGTCACCTCGTCCGGCACCTCGACGGGCGGCGGAGGCGCGGGCGGCGGGGGAGGCGGCGGGGTGGACTGATCTGTCGGGGGGACCACATCCAGTTCGAGTGGCACGGCGGTCTCGACAAAGCTGGCGCCGTCGGCGGAGGCGCGGACGGGGACCGTGAACGCGGCGATCACGACGGCCAGCGCGAGCGCCGACCCGATCAGCGCGTGGAGCGGCTGGCGGCGGCGGAGGTCGGCGGCGGGGGCTTTCCGGAGCGGCATGGCAGGGAGGGAGTGGGGTCCCTTCCAGACACCGATCCCTACCGATCGTTGCTCGCGCGCCGGGCCAGCCAGGCCGCCAGCGCCACGCCGACGACCAGCCCGACGGCGTCGGCGGCGACATCGAGGGGGTCCGAATACCGGCCGATCATCGGGATCGACTGCCAGATCTCGGAGGCGACGGCGAAGACGAGTCCCCCGACGAGAACGGCCCACGTCCGCCCGGGCAGGGCCTGGAGCCAGAGGGCCCCGATGCCCAGAAACATTCCGGCGTGGACCCACTTGTCGGCCGCGAACGGCAGCATCTCGCGCGGAGGCACGGCCTCGCCGGGGATCGACAGGCCCACGACCACGAGCACCGTCCACAGGACAGCAAGGGTGAGCGGCTTCACGAGCGCAAGGCGTTGGCAGCATCGGGGAGCCGAGCCACGATGTCGGAGGCGAGGAGACCAGCGGCGCCGTGCTCGGCGGTCCACAGCCGGGCGGCCTCGGCGCCGAGCCACAACCCGCACACGGCCGCCCGGTCGGGCGCGAGCCCTTGAGCCAGCAGGCCCGCGATGGCGCCCGCGAGGGTGTCGCCCGTGCCGGCCGTCGCGAGGGCTGGGATGCCGGGCGGGCCGAGGAGCGGGGCCCCGTCCGGCCGCCCGACGGCGCTCGGCATCCCCTTGAGCACGAGCGTCGCTCCCCACTGTGCCGCAAGCGCCTGCGCGGTCGACAAGCGGTCGTCGGGGTCGAAGTCGTCGTCTCCGAGCAGGCGGCGGAGCTCGCCGAGGTGGGGCGTCAGCACGAGGGGCGCCGACCGCTGGCGCAGGCCATCCGCGTTTCCGGCGAACGCCGCGAGCCCGTCGGCGTCGAGCACGAGCGGCGCCTCGACGCGGGCGACGAGGTCGCGGACGAGCGCGAGCGTCTCCGGCTCGCGCCCGAGCCCGCACCCGACGAGCACGGCGTCGGCGCTCGCGGCGCGTTCCAGGATCGCACCCGCGTCGGCCGCGAGCCCGCCCGTCAGCGTCTCCGGCGCGGCCTCCACCATCACCTCGGCCGTCGCCCGGTCGACCGTCTCGCGCGCCGAGGCGGGCACGACGGCGACGACGGCGCCGGCGCCGGCGCGGTACGCGGCGGCGGTCGAGAGCACGGCGGCGCCCGTAAAGTGGCGGCTCCCGACGACCGCCAGCACGCGTCCGGCCGTGTACTTGTGCGCGTCGGGCGCGCGGACCGGTAGCCAACGTCCCGCAAGCTCGCGCGATACCTCGAACGCCGTCGCACGCTCGCGAAGCTCCGACGCCGGGATCCCGATCTCGACGCTCACCACGTCGCCCGCGAGCCGGGGCCCGTCCCCGGTCCGCAGCCCGGTCTTGACGGCGCCGAACGTGACGGTGAGCGCAGCGGTCGGCGTCCCGTCGGCGGCGCGGCCGGTCGTGGCGTCCAAGCCCGAGGGCACGTCGATGGCGACGACCGGGGCGGGCTGGCGGTCGGCCCACGCGCACAGCGTCGCGGCCGGCTCGCGCAGCGGGCCGCTGGCGCCGATGCCGAGGAGGGCGTCGACCACGAGATCCGCCGGGGCGTTGGCCGCCTGCCCGATCGTGTCGTACCGGACGACCTCGATACGGTCCGACGCCCCCGCCAGCCGGTCGAGCAGGGCGAGGTTCGCCGCCCGGTCGAGCGTGCCGTCGCCGGGGAGCACGAGAGCCCGGACGTGCGCGCCGCGGTCCGCGAGCACCCGGGCGACCACGAGCCCGTCGCCCCCGTTGTTGCCGGTCCCGACGAGGACGGTGACGTGGCCGTCGGCGATCTCGAACCGCTCGGCGATCACGCGCGCGGCCTCTCGCCCAGCGGTCTCCATGAGCACGCGCCCGGGGATGCCCCAGTCGTCGATGGCGGCGCGGTCGGCGGCGCGCATGGCGCCGGCCGAGACGAGGGGGAGGGTGTCGGTCACAGCGTCACGGGGTCGATCTCGGTCTCCCACCGCGCCCGGACCGTCGCGGGGGGCAGGACGACGAGGGGCTCGGGGGCGAGGTACGGACGGAGCCGGCCGCCGCTCCACCGCCCGTCGCCGTCGCGGTCGACAAAAGCGCGGAGGGCGACCGAGCCGGGCAGCAGGCCCGAGATGGCAAACGTGCCATCGGCGTTCGCGCGCACGACGATCGGAGGACCCACCTCGGGCGTCGCTTCAATCACGACGGGGCCGTAGGCGGTGACGCGACCGACGAGGCCGCCGGTCTCGCTGGCGGCCGGGACGGCGAAGGCCTGCGCGCGCGTCGAGTCGCCGCTCGGCGCGACGAGCCGGAAGGCGCCCGCCAGCGAGTCGACGGTGAAGGTGACGCCGTCGGACGTCTCGAACGTGGCCAAAACCCGCTCGCCGCCGCGCATCACCGCCAGCCCGGCGACGACGCCGGGCGAGGGTGGGACCGCGAACCGGACGCCTGCGGCCTCGCCCGGCCGCAGCGTGACGACCGAGTCGCGTCGGGCCGGGACGAACCCGACGACGCGGGCTTGCGCCGTGTCGGCTCGCGCCGGGGGATCGACGACGAAGCGGAACGGCGCGGCCGCCAGCCCGGCCGAGTCGGCCACGACGCCCGTCCCGCTCACGACCACGCGGCCACTCATCGCGCTCGCGGTGACGGCGACGATCTCGAAGGGTGCCTCGGGCGTCTGGTACACGGTCGCCGGGAGCGCGGCGCCACTCGCGGAGTCAGCGATCGCGAGCGCGCTGCGGTCCACGAGCGTCACGGCTTCCGAAAACCGGACGGCGACGCGGCGGTCGGACAGCGCTCTCGCTCGCTGGGCGACCGGAGGGATCGAGTCGAGCGCGGTCACGATGAGCGCCAGCGGGGGCGCATCCGTCGTGTCGGCGCGGACGACGGCGCGGGGCGGGGCGGCAAACCGCTCGCCCGCGTCGGCGCGGCCGCTCTGATTGCGGTCGTCGACGGCGGCGACGAAGTAGGGGCCGGGGCGGAGGTAGTCGAGGCGGAAGGCGCCGTCGGCGCCGGTCTCGGTCCGGTAGTCGGGCGCACCGTCGAGGGTCGGCGTCGCGGCCGAGTCGGCGAGCGCGAAGGCCCACACGTCGAGCCCGGGCGCGGCGGCGCCGTCGGGCGTGCGGACGGATCCTGCAATCGCCCCGCCGTCGATCGTGTTGCCGGTCGAGAACGCGAGCGTGATCGGGGCGCGGATGCGGACGCCGCGCTGGTCGGCAAACTCCGTCCCGATGGTGACGACGTACGTCGTCGAGTCGCGCAGCTCGGGCAAGCGGATCTCGACCTCGTCGGCCCGGACCGAGATCTGGGGCCGCGCGTCGCCGACGGGCGTGATGGTGACGGCGCTCGCGGCGGCGGGCTGCAGGCGCTCCGAGAACGCCAGCCGGACCGTTCGGTCGGTCACATTTGTCGCGCCCCGGGCCGGGAGCGAGGCGACGAGCGTCGGCGGCGTCGAGTCCGCGGGCCCGCCCGTCGGGGCGGCGGGCGTGGCGCAGCCCGCGAGGGCGACCAGGAGCAGGGGCAGGAGTCGGCGCACGGGCGGAAGAACGGCACAGCGGCGCCCGGTGTCCCCGGGGAACGAGGGGCGGGGAATGAGGAACGGGCAGATTTGGCGCCGGGGGGAAACGCTGGCGGCCGTCGCGCTTCAACTTCGGACCCCACACCTCGCTTTCAGACCCCCCGCCTCCATGAACCTCCAGCCCCTTCTCGACGCCGCCAAATTCGACGACAACGGCTTGGTCGCCGCGATCGCCCAGGACGACGCCACCGGCGACGTGCTCATGCTCGCGTACATGAACCGCGCGACCCTCCAGCAGACGCTCGAGACGGGCGTGATGACGTACTGGAGCCGCTCGCGCCAGAAGGTCTGGGTCAAGGGCGAGACCTCGGGCAACGTCCAGAACGTCAAGTCGGCCCACATCGACTGCGACGGCGACGCGCTGCTGTTCCGGATCGAGCAGGTCGGCGGCGCCGCCTGCCACACCGGCCACCGGACCTGCTTCTACCGCAAGGTCGAGGACGGTGCGCTGGAGACGGTCGGCACCCCGGTCTTCGACGCGGACTCGGTCTACAAGTAGCGGGAGGATAGGAAGGAGTTCGGTTCCAGCGGCCCGCTCAGCAGACCCCCCGCCAGCCCGCGCATCGCTGCGCTCAGCGCTCGGCCTGGCTGTCCCCCTTGGCTAGGGGGACAGTCTGCGCGGCGTCGTACCAACAGGGCAGCACCGCTCTGATGCTGGCGCAGGCGCTGGCGCCTGGGCGCTGCGCGGACGGGGGGTCTGGCGAGCGACCCGCCAGCAAGTCAGCCCCGCACGATGTCGAGCGGTGTGCCGGACCAGCCGGGGAAGAGAGCCTCGCCGGTCGCGATCCCGAGGTGGCCGCCCGCGACGCCCGCGAAGAGCGACCGGAAGTCGGTCGTGACGGGGAGGTCGCGGCCGTCCTCGAGCGCGTCGGGGTCGAGCACGAGCGGGGCGCCGTGGACCTCGCCGCCGCGCACGTCATTCCCGAGCACGAACATGGCCGAGGCGCGGCCGTGGTCGGTCCCGCCGGTCCCGTTCTCGGCGACCGTCCGGCCGAACTCGGTCATCGTGAGCACGGTCACGTCGTCGTGGTGGGCGGCGATGTCGGTCCAGAACGCGGCGAGGCTCTGCGCGAGGTCCTCCGCGCGCCGGGCGAACGAGCCGCGCGCCGCGCCCTGGCGCGCGTGCGTGTCCCATCCGCCCGCCTCCGCGAAGGCGACCTCCAGCCCGACGTCCGCCTTGATGAGCTGGGCGATCTGGCGCAGGCTCTCGCCGAGTTCGGAGCGCGGGTACTCGGCGCCGTTCGCGGGCGTGTACTGCCCCAGCCGGGCCTCTTCGAGCAGCCGCGCCGCGTCCAAGCCTTCGCTGCCCGAGGTCGAGAGGAGGTCGGCCGTCGTCTGCGCGTAGAGCGCCTCCAGCGTCTCGCCGGCCGCCAGACTGCCCGTCCCGGTGATGCCGAAGTCGTCGAGCCGCGCGATCGCGAGTGTCGGCGCGGGGCCGCGGAGCGAGAGCGGGAGCTGGGGCGTGAGCGCGACGGCCTGGAACGGCGTCTCGGGCTCGTGGCCGAGCAGCCCGGTCGCCCGGTTGAGCCAGCCCGTCTCGGCCGACTTGTCGCCGGGCCGGCCGGTCTCCATGAAGTCCTGCGCGTCGAAGTGCGAGCGCGTGGCGACCGGCGAGCCGGCGCCGTGGACGATCCCCAGCCGCCCCTCGCGGAAATACGGCGCCAGCGGGGAGAGCGCCGGGTGCAGCCCGTTGCGCCCGTCGAGGTCGACGAGGTCGCTCGCGCCGAGCGACAGCGTCGGGCGCAGGCGCTGCAGCATCGGGTCGGCGATGGGCTGGACGGCCGCGAGCCCGTCCATGGCGCCGCGCTGGAAGACGGTCACGAGCACCTTGCGGCGCCGGAACACGCCCTGCGGCGTCGACGCGGCGGCGCGGGTGAGGAACGAGGGGACGCCGCCGACGCCCGCGGCGACGACGGTGAGCCCTCCGGCGGTCAGGAATGCGCGACGGGACATCATGGCTACTGGCGCTGGAAGGCGGGGGACCCGAGCACGACGCCGACGACGAACGCGGCCGTGTCCCGGGCCGAGGGGGGGGCGGCGTCGCGGTCGGCGAAGACGCCGTCGTCGTCGAGGTCCGGCATCGCGGCCTCGGGCTCAGCGGCCTCGGCGAGCCGGCGCGCAAAGGCGGGCTCGTGGACGATCGGCTTCAAGAGCGCGATCGTGGGCGATGCGTCGCGGCCGGGCAGGAGCGACTCGACGTAGGTGCGGAGGGCGGCGTCGACCGACTCCGGCTGGCGGCCGTCCGTGAGCGCGTCGAGGTCGGGGCGGGCGCCGGGCAGGTCGCCGGCCGCCAGCGTCAGGGCCAGCTTCATGCGCGTTAGCAGGAGCCCGGCGTTGACCCAGGCCTCGGCGTGGTCCGGGAAGCCCGTCGGCGGCTCGGCGTGGTAGATCGGCTCGCCCATCTCCAGGAGGGCGCGCGCCAGCCCCCGGCTCCCGCGCACCTCGGCGCCCGTCGCCCGCGCCGCGCTGACGAGGTACTCGAACGGCGTCTTGACCTTCGACGGCGCGCCGTCGGGCCCGGCCGCCGCGGCGTCCCAGAACGCACGGTCCTCGACGAGCGCCCGCATCACGGCCCCCAGGTCGCCGTCGGATTCAGAAAACACGGCCGCCAGGCGGCCGACGAGCGCGGGGTCAGGGTCGTCGGCCACGAACCGGACGGCCAGCGTGTGGGCGATGTGGCGTGCGGTCGCGGGGTGCGCCGCCAAAATGTCGAGCACGTCCTCGCCGTCCTCGATCCCCCGCCCGGCGGGCAGCCGGCGACCGAGGACGGTCTTCGGGGCGGCGTCGTGCCAGTTGGGGCGGAACAGGAAGAGGCCGTCGAGCACGGCGTGGTCGGTCCGGTCGAGGAGGCGGTCGACGGCGTCGCGCTGGCGGTCGATGCCCTCTTCGCGGCCCCGGTACGGGTAGATCGTCCAGCCGGTGAACGCGCGCGCGACGGCCAGCACGTCCGACTGCGTGTACCCGCCGTCGACCCCGAGGGTGTGGAGCTCCAGGAGCTCGCGGCCGTAGTTCTCGTTGAGCCCGCCCCGGCGGCTGTCGCGGCCGACCGTCACGGGCGTGCCCTCGGGCGCGCGCGAGCTGGCGTTGTCGAGGTACGAGAGCATGGCCGGGTGCCGGGCCGTCGCGCCGAGGAGGTCGCGGAAGCGGCCGAGCAGGTGGGGGCGGAGCGCGTCGCGCTCATACGTCGCCACGAGCGCGACCCGCTGGCCCCGCGCCGACACGTTGAAGTGGTTGAACCACAGGTCCGCCAGCACCTCGCGGAGCTGGTTCTCGCCGTGCGCGGCCCGCATCAGCTTGGCCGTCACCATCCCGTCGCGCAGCACGCGCTGGGGCTTCAGCCCCTCGCGCTCCATCCAGGCGCGGAGCTCGTCGGCCACCTCGCGCGGGACGGTGCCGGCCGCCATCTCGCCCCGGGCGACGGCCCGGCGCAGCGCCGTGTTGTTGGTGACATAGACTTCGACGATGTCCTCGGCGGGCATCCCCACCCAGTCGACGTCGGCGAGCCGGCGGTCGAGCCCGGGGTCGGCGACGCCTGTCAGCTGGCGCTCGATCCACCCCGCCACATCCGGCGCGACGTCGGCGACCTCGCCGGGGCGCGGGCCGAACGCCAGCCGGTTCAGGGCGTGCGCGGCGGCGGCCTCGTCCGACAGGCCGGCCTCTGGGTAGGGGAGCGACAGGGCCATGGAGGCGTGGGAAAGACGAAAGAGGAGGGGGGGCGATCAGAGCAGAGGGGGGAGGGGAAGAGGGCACCCCCTACGCCTCCGCTCCTCGTTTCCTCTTCTCTCGGGGAAACGCGGGCGGCCCGAGTTGAAGGCAAACGACTGGCGTCCGCGCTAACGCACGACGTGCCGGGAATAGCCCGCCGACGCCGTCAGGGTGACGAAATACTCCCGCAGCCGCCGCCGCTGGCGGATCGTGAACTGGGTGTCGGCGGAGGCGGGGAGGTCGAGCCCACGGACGCGGACGTAGCGGACCTCGCGCACAAGGCGGCCCGATTCGCCGCCGCGGCCGCGCCGGCCCCCGCGACCCTCGCGCTCGCCCTCGATGCGGATCGCCAGCAGCCGGGGTGAGGCCGCCGAGCGCGTAAACCAGGCCTGCCCGCCGCGCCCGAACGTGACGCGCCAGGCGGGCTGCCCCGCGTACGTGTCGTTTGCGGCCTCGACGGGCTCGCCGCGCGAGATCAGGCGGCCCGGCAGGCCCGGCGGCCGGAGCACCTCGCGGCTGGCGGGCCCGAACGCGCGCTGCCACCGGTCGCCCGCCGCACCCGCTCGCCGCGCGTCGACGCGCTCGCCGTCGACGACCAGCCGGTCGACCGCGCGCTCCGGCCGGCCCTGGCCCCAGATCAGCACGCCGTCGGCCTCCACCTCGAGCACCCCGCGCGGGCCGTCGACCGTCCACACCGCCGACTCGTCGGCCTCGATGCGGTCGACGCCGCGGGCGACGAGGCGCCAGTCGGCCAGCCACGCCTCGACGATGGCGTCGGCGGACGGCTGGGCGGCGAGGGGCGCGGCCAGGAGCAGGAGCAGGACGAAGCGCATGGGCAGGAGTCAGTCGGTTGGAAGAACGCACCGGGGCCGCGCATCCTGTCACAGAACCGTGGCGACTCCGTCCCGCTTCGGCCCGCCCGCCCCGCCGTCCGGCGCGCGGCCTAGCTTCGCGGTGCCCCCCCACCGACCCGATGCCCACCGCCTCCCTGCTCGTCGTCGAGGACGACGACGACCTCCGCGAGACGCTCGCCCGCCGCTTCCGCGAGGAGGGCTACGCCGTTGACACCGCCGCCGCCGGGCCCGACGCCCTCGACGCCGTCGCCGAGCGCGTGCCCGACTTGGTGATCCTGGACGTGATGCTGCCCGGGCTCGACGGCGTCGAGGTCTGCCGCCGCCTGCGCGCTGAGCACCCGCTCCTCTACATCCTGATGCTGACCGCGAAGGCCGGCGAGCTCGACCGCGTCGTCGGCCTCGAGGTCGGCGCCGACGACTACGTCACCAAGCCGTTCAGCCTGCCCGAGGTCGTCGCCCGCGTCCGCGCCGCGCTCCGCCGCGTCCAGACCGTCCGCGAGCAGCTCGCCGCCGGGTCCTCGGCCGACGACGACGCGCCGATCGTCGCCGGGCCGCTCACCGTCGACACCGTCCGCCGCGAGGTGACCGTCGACGGCGCGGAGGTGCACCTGACGGTCCGCGAGTTCGACCTGCTGGCGTTCCTCGCCGGCCACCCCGACCGCCCGTTCACGCGGAGCCAGCTGTTGGAAAAGATCTGGGCGATCACGTACGAGGGCTACGACCGGACCATCGACAGCCACGTCCAGCGCCTGCGCGCCAAGATCGAGGCCGACCCCGGCGACCCCCAGTTCGTGCGCACCGTCTGGGGCGTCGGCTACAAGTTCAGTGGGACGGTCGATCCGTGAGTCGGTACGTCTGTGGATCGGCGGACAACCGACCTACGGATCGACCACCGACGGACCCACCGACTCGCTGACCCCCGCCTGACCTCTGGCCCACCGACCCACCGACTCCCCGACCCGCCGGTCCACCGTCTTCTGGGCCGTCGCCGCCGTCCTCGTCGGGGCGCAGGTGGCCACGGCCGTGCTGGCGGTCGTGCTCAGCGGCGTGTTCGCGCAAGCGCGCACCGACGAGCTGCTCGCGGGCACGCTCCAGCTCCGCCTCGACGCCGTGGCCGACGAGGTCGAGGCGCGCGCCGAGATCGGGCCGTTCGGCGAGCTGACGCTGTCGCCCCGGCTCCGCGCCGACCTCGGGACGCGCTTCCCCGACCCGCTCGCGCTCCTCGACGAGACTGGTGCCGTCGTGGCGACGCTGGGCGACGAGCCCGTTCCCGACGTGCCGCCCGCCGCCCTCGACGCCCTCGACGACGGCCGCGTCGACGTCGCCCTCGGCGGCGACACCTGGGGCCTCGCGCCGATCCTGGCCGCCGACGGGCTCCCGGCCGGCGCTCTGCTCGTGCGCCCCCTTACCAAAACCCTCGTCGAAGAGCGCCGGGGCACGCGCCAGGCGTTCTGGCGCGCGACGGCCGTGACGGTCGCGCTCGCGGTCGGGCTCGCGCTCCTGCTCGGCGCCCTGTTTTCCTCCCGCCTCGTGCGCCCCATCCGCGAGGTCACGCGCCGCGTCGAGCGGATCGGGGAGGGCGCGTATGCCGAGCGCCTGCCCGAGACGTCCGACGACGAACTCGGCCGGCTGGCAGCAGCCGTCAACGAGATGGCCGCGCGCGTCCAAGCGTCGATCACTCAGCTCCGCGACACCGACCGGCTGCGCCGCGAGCTGGTCGCGAACGTCGGCCACGACTTGCGGACTCCGCTCGCGGCGCTCCGGGCCACGCTCGACGAGGCCGAGCGCCACGCCGGGCAGGGCCGCGACGACGACGTGGCCGCCGACCTCGCCGCCGCCCGCCGCCAGGCCGAGGGGGCCGCCGACCTCGTCGCCGACCTGTTCGAGCTGTCCATCCTCGACCGCCCCCAGGCGCTCCGCCCCGGGCCCGTGCCCGTCGGCGAGCTCGTGCGCGACGTGGCCGCCCGCCACGCCCGCGCCTTCGAGTCGGCTGGCGTCCGTTTCGAGGTCGAGGTCGCCCCGGGCCTGCCCGTCGTCGAGGCCGACGGCGCCCGGCTCGTCCGCGCCCTCTCGAACCTGCTCGACAACGCGCGCCGCCACACGCCCGCCGACGGAACGGTCACGCTCGCGGCGCGCGTCGACGCCGGCCAGATCCTCTTGACCGTCGCCGACACCGGCGAGGGCATCGACGCCGAGGCCCTCGCGCACGTCTTCGAGCGCTACTACCGGGGCGACGGCCCCCGCACGCGCGGGACGGGGACGGGGCTGGGGCTCGCCATCACCAAGGCTGTCGCCGAGGCGCACGGCGGCACGCTCGCCGTCGAGAGCACGCGCGGCCACGGCGCCACCTTCCGCCTCTCGGTCCCCGCGACTGGCTACAACGCCTAGTCGCCCTCCCCGTCGCCCTCCCCCCGCCTGCGCGGGGACAGGCTGGAGGGGAGGTCGGATCTGGGGCGTTGCGGGTTCCGCGAGCCGGGCCGGCGCGAGCCTCGCCTACGGCGTCCCCTCTCCCTGCGGGAGAGGGGCAGGGTGAGGGGACGACCGACCGCGATCCCCCACCATTGGCGCGAGACCACCCACTGGCGGTTCATCCCCCAACCGACTACCGCGAGTACCCGATCACCCGGACGACGGTGTGGGGGCTCCCGGGCGGCGCGAGCGTCTCGACCGAGAACGTGCCCCGGTCGCCGCGCGCCCACGCCTCCGGTACGTCCACCAGCGCCATCACCACCGGCGGGCCGGGGTCCGTCTCCGGGGCGAGCGCGTCGCCGACCGCCAGCACGCCGGCCGCCGCGCACAGCGCAAGGCGGGACACGTCGCACGCCTCGACCGACTGGACCACGCCGGCCACGTTGTACCGGCCGGGCGCGGCCGTGACGAGCGCCGCCAGCGAGACGGCCGGGAAGTCGCCGGCCGGGGGCACGGCCCGGTCGACGGTCGTGTCGCAGGCGGCAAGGACGAGGGCGAGGGCCAGCAGCGCGAGACGCATGGCGGGGCGGGAGGACCGCTCAAAGGTGAGCTCTCCGCCGCCGCCTCGCCAAGTCACTTCGGCGCCGCTAGCGTGGCGCGAACGTCGCCTCGGGGAAGCAAGGGCCGCTGAGGGGGACGATGGACGGGGCCAGGCCCTTCCGCAACGTCACCTGCTGGTTGGGATTGACGTTGACGATCGCGAACTCATTCGTCGCCGGGTGGTAGCGCGGGAGGAGGCGCGGCGTCAGGAACCGGAGGTCGGTGAGGGCCGACGTTCCGAACGCGACGCCGCTGGCGGTCTCCGAGACCGTGATCGTCGAGCGCTCGTCGACCGACGTCTGCTCGGTCGTCCCGTCCTGCGTGCGCTCCTCGAGGTAGTCGGCGTGGAGCTCGGCGGTGTACGTCCGCTCCCCGTCGACCTCGTCGGAGACCGAGGCGAACGTGACGGTGACCCGCCCGCTCCGCGTGGTCGTCGGCGCGAAGCAGTCGTGCGTGAAGGTGTAGTCGTAGTCCCAGACGGTGCCGGGCGCCATCGGCACGAAGTCGGCCTGCCCCGCGAGCGGGCCGAGCTGGACGTGGACGGCGAGCGCGTCGATCGCCTGGACCCCGCCGGCCGTCGCGGTCACGCGAATCGCCGTCCGGCCGGGAGCCTTGAAAGTGACGGTCATCTCAGACCCCCGGACCGCCACATCCGCCACGGCGGGGTCCTCCGAGAACGCCTGGAACGTGAGCGCGCCCGCCGCCTCGTTCGCCTCGAAGTGCGAGCCCAGATCGAAGGTCAGCGGCGTGGCGGTCGGGAGCACGGAGACCTCGGGGAGCCGAGCGTTGAGGGCGATGCTCGGCTCCGGAGCGGCGGTGTCGCAGGCGGCGAGCGCGAGCAGGGTCAGAAACAGGGCGAGGCGCATGGCGAAACGGGTGGGACCGGGGCAATGTCGGCCACGGCGGCCCCGAGCGCGAGCCCGTTAGGCGTCCCCCACACGGCCTCCCGCCAGTGGCGCCCGGACCCCTCCGCGCGGCGCCGTCCGACGATGAGCGCCCGTTGTCCCCCGATGAGCGCCCGTTGTCCTCCGATCAGAGGCCGTTGGCTAACGATCAGCCCGCGTTGTCCATCGATCAGACGCCGTTGTCCGACGATGAGACGGCATTGTCCGACGATCAGACACCGTTGTCGGGCGATGAGTGGCCATTGTCGGACGATGAGACAGCGTTGTCGGACGATCAGACGCCATTGTCGAACGATGAGCGGGCATTGTCGGACCGCGAGCGGCCACCGATAGGCTGTGCGCCGCCGTCAGTGGACCGTGGTCGGTCAGTGGTGGCCTGTGCGGGGCCGTCGGTAGAGCGAGCGCCGTCATCGGTGGCGATCCGCCGCCCGCATCCGAAAAGGGCGCTTTCGCGCGCCCCGGACACCGTCGTGCCCGGAGGGGCCGTTCCCCAGGCCGTAGATTCCGCCAGCTCCCACCGCTCTCCATATGCGCCTCCGATACGCCCCGTCCGTCCTCCTCCTGCTCGCGCTCGGCCTCGGCGCGTGCGCCGCGCCGGCCACGATGGCCCCGGCCAACACGTCGATGCCGGCCCCGTCCGGCACCGTCGAGCAGGCCCCCCGCGCCGCCGGCCCCCAGGCGGCCAAGGACCTCACCCTCGAACTCCTCTTCGCCAGCCCCGAGTTCTACGGCGAGGGCTTCCAGGGCGGCCGCTGGGCCGAGTCCGGCGCCCGGCTGATGTACGTCGAGACCGACCGCGCCGCCGGCACCTCCAGCCTCGTCGAGCGCGACCTCACGACCGACGCCACCCGCACGCTCATCGACGGCGCCACGCTCGGGAAGCCCGACGGCGACGGCCGCATCGCCATCGAGGACTACGCGACCTCTGCCGACGGCTCCAAAACGTTGCTCTACACCGACTCCGAGCGCGTCTGGCGCCTCAACACCAAGGGCTACTACTACGTCTTGGACAACGCGACGGGCGCCGTCACCCCGGTCGCCGACCGCGCCGACGGGTTCCAGATGTTCGCCAAGTTCGACCCCGCCGCCGAGCGCGTGGCCTTCGTCCGCGACCGGAACCTCTACCTCGTCGACCTCGACACCGGGCGCGAGCGGGCGCTCACCACGAACGGCTCGCCCGGCGGCGTCATCAACGGCACCTTCGACTGGGTCTACGAGGAGGAGTTCGGCCTGCGCGACGGGTTCCGCTGGAGCCCCGACGGCCGCTACATCGCCTTCTTCCAGCTCGACGAGACCGGCACGCGCGACTTCCAGATGACCGACTTCCGGACGCTCTACCCGGAGACGATGCAGTTCCGCTATCCCAAGGCCGGCGAGACGAACGCCGAGGTCCGCGTCGGCGTCGTCGACGTGACGACCGGCCAGACGCGCTTTTTCGACACCGACACCTGGTTTGAGGGCGGCGACGAGACCGAGTACATCGCCTCGATGGGCTGGACCCCGGAGATGGCCGACGGCACCTCGCACGTCTGGATGCTCCGCCTCAACCGCGACCAGAACCACGCCGACCTCCTCTACGGCGACCCGGCCACGGCCGGCTTGTCCCAGGTGCTCGAAGAGGAGAACGACAGCTACATCGAGGTCGAGACCGGCTTCTCGGACTTGTCGACCGGCACCATCACGTACCTCGGCGACGGCGACCACTTTGTCTGGCGCAGCGCCCGCGACGGGTTTTCGCACCTCTACCTCTACCGCAACGACGGCACGTTCGTCCGCCAGATCACCTCGGGCGACTACGACGTGACCGACTTCCACGGCGTCGACGAGGCCGAAGGGATGGCGTACGTGACCACGACCGCCGAGTCGCCAATGGAGCGGCACCTGTACCGCGTCCCGCTCGCCGGCGGCGCGCCGGTCCGCCTCACGACCGGCGCCGGCTGGCACTCGGTCGACCTCAGCCGCGACTTCGACTACTTCGTCGACACCTACTCGACGGCGACCACGCCCGCCACGACGACGCTATACCGCGGCGACGGCACGCTCGTCGAGGTGCTCGTCGACAACGCCGACCTGCGCGACCGGCTCGCGGCGTATGAGCTGCCCGCCGCCGAGTTCATGACGGTGCCCGGCGAGGACGGCACGCCGCTCAACGCCTACCTCGTCAAGCCCCGCGACTTCGACGCGACGCGCGAGTACCCGCTCCTCATCCACACCTACGGTGGGCCGGGCAGCCAGGAGGTCCGCAACAGCTGGGGCGGGACCGAGCGCCTGTGGCACCACTACCTCGCCGACACGTACGGCGTGCTCGTGGCCGGCGTCGACAACCGGGGCACCGGCGGGCGCGGCCAGGCCTTCAAGACGGCGACCCAGAACCGGCTCGGCATCCTGGAGGCCGAGGATCAGATCGCCGCGGCCCAGCACTTTGGCGAGATGGCGTACGTCGACGAGGACCGGATGGGCATCTGGGGCTGGAGCTACGGCGGCTACCTGACGCTGCTGGCCATGACGTACGGCGAGGGGCCGGAGACCTTCTCGATGGGCATGGCCGTCGCGCCCGTCACCAACTGGCGCCAGTACGACACGATCTACACCGAGCGCTACCTCTCGACGCCCCAGAAGAACCCGACCGGCTACGACGCCGGCAGCCCGGTCACGTACGCGGCCAACCTCGAAGACGACCAGCGGCTCCTGCTCGTCCACGGCGACGCCGACGACAACGTCCACGTCCAGAACACGATGGTGATG
The DNA here is from genome assembly GCF_046845755.1 of Rubrivirga halophila. Classification (GTDB taxonomy): domain Bacteria; phylum Bacteroidota; class Rhodothermia; order Rhodothermales; family Rubricoccaceae; genus Rubrivirga. Next base: position 2,039,483 of record NZ_CP177357.1, on the reverse strand, counting down.
GTCGACGCGCTGCAGGCCGAGGGCAAGCAGTTCGACATGATGCTCTACCCCGGCCGCAACCACGGCATCTACGGCGGCAACACGCGCCGCCACCTGTTCACGATGCTCACGCGCTACGTCGCCGAGACGCTCGCGGGCACGGAACTGATGGCCGAGCGCTAGGCGTCCCAGGCTCGCGCAAGCGCCCCGTCGGCTTCTGGCTGGCGGGGCGCTGTTGCATCCGGTCGACGCACGCAGCCACGCGACGGGGTCGTCGAGGTCGGGCTGGGGACCGGTGTCCGCCAGGAAGGGCGCGAGCTGCGGAGGCGATGACTCAGAACAGGACGTGGTGAGCGCATCGAGAGGTGCACCTGTTGGGGAAACGGGCGGTGCGGGCCGAGTCCACCGTCGGGGCGTAAGGGGAGAGGCGCCGCCACCGGGGGCGGATCGCAGCGGGGCCCGCCTGCAAACGGAGCCCACAGAACGCGATGGGCCTCACCGCTTCCTCACACCGCCCGCACGCGAACGCGGGGCCCAGGGGCCTATACTGGGTGGCTCCCCTGAGCACCACACTGTGATCGTCGCGATCGACGGGCCCGCCGGGTCCGGCAAGAGCACGACGGCGCGGCAGGTGGCCGACCGGCTCGGGTGGCTCTACCTCGACACCGGTGCCATGTACCGGGCCGTCGGGCTCGCCTTCCGCGAGCGGAGCCTCCCGTTTACCGAGACCGCCGCCGCCGCCCTTGTCGACACCCTCGACGTCGCCCTCCGGCCCGGCCCGGACGGCACGCGCGTTGCCCTCGACGGCGACGACGTGACCGCCCGCATCCGGACGCCCGAGGCCGCCGTCGACGCGTCGCAAGCCAGTGCGCTCGGGCCCGTCCGCGCGGCCATGGTCGCGCTCCAGCGGCGGGCCGCAGCCGACTACGTCGCCTCCCACGGCGGCGGCGTCGTCGTCGAGGGGCGCGACATCGGCACCGTCGTCTTCCCCGACGCCGACGTCAAGTTCTTTCTCGTCGCCGACCTCGACGCCCGCGCCGCCCGCCGGCTCGCCGACTTCGGCGGACCCGACGGCGCCGACGCGGCGTTCGACACCGTTCGGGCCGAGCTCGCCGCGCGTGACGCGCGCGACGAGGGCCGGGCGATTGCGCCTCTGCGCGCCGCGCCCGACGCCGTCACGCTCGACACGACGACCCTCGACATCGACCAGCAGGTCGAGCACGTTTTGCACGCGGTCCGCCGCGCCACCACGAGCCCGGCCGCCTGACCCTTCGCCTCGCGCGGCCCACTCCGGGTCGAAGCACCGTTCGAGGCGCCTGTTTTTCCTCCAGACTCTCTCCGGTCGCCGCCACGCTTCAGGCCCCTCGGGGCGGTGAGCGACCGAGCACGCCCTATGGCTGACAACCCCCAAACCCCCGAGACGACCGACGTCGACTCGACCCCGGCCCCCGAGGCCACGACCGGCACCGGCGACGGCGCCACGACGCCCACGGCCCCCGAGCCGACCTCCGAGACCGCCACGGACGCGTCCCACGAGGGCGGCACGACCGGCGAAGAGGACTCCGGCCCCAACCCGGACGACCCGATGGCCCCGACCGACCCGCCGGCGGACGACGAGCCCAAGGAGACCGAGGAACCCAAGGAGGGCCTCCTCGGCACGATCACCCACGCCGTCTCCGACGCCGCTGAGGCCGTCTCCGAGACCGCCAAAGACGCCGCCGAGGCCGTCACCGAGACCGCCAAGAAGGTGGCCTCGACCGTCGCTCACGCGGCGGGCGACGCTGCCGCTGCTGTCACCGGCTCGGTCGCCGACGCCGTCGCCGGCGACGGCGCCGACTCGGCCGCCCAGCTCGGCTACACCGGCAAGTCGCTCGGCCGCACGATCTCGATCGACGAGCTCAACGAGGTCGACTCCGCGAACGCTGGCGTGTCCGGCATCGGCGCCTCGTCGCAGGTCTCCGACACGGGCGCCTCGTCCGACGAGATGACCGAGCTCTACTCGGGCTCGCTCTCGGCCGTCGAGGCCGACCAGATCGTGACCGGCACGGTCGTCGGGATGACCGACAAGGAGATCGTCGTCGACATCGGGTTCAAGTCCGACGGCGTCGTCGCCAAGAACGAGTTCGCCGAGGTCCCCGAGATGGGCGAGCAGATCGACGTCTACGTCGAGCGCCTGGAGGACCGCCGCGGCCAGCTCACGCTGAGCTACGACAAGGCCAACCACAAGCTCCGCTGGAACATCTTCGAGGGCGCGCTGGAGTCCGGCGCCGTCATCGAGGGCGAGATCGTCAAGCGGATCAAGGGCGGCATGATCGTCAACCTGCTCGGCTCGGAGGCCTTCCTCCCGGGCTCCCAGGTCGACGTCCGCCCCGTGCGCGACTTCGACGTCTACATCGGCAAGACGATGGAGTTCAAGGTGGTCAAGACGAATCCCCAGAACGGCAACGTCGTCATCTCGCACAAGGCGCTCATCGAGAAGGACCTCCAGGAGCAGCGCAAGCACATCCTGGACTCGCTCGAAGTCGGCCAGGTCCTCGAGGGCCAGGTCAAGAACATCGTCAACTTCGGCGCCTTCGTCGACTTGGGCGGCGTCGACGGCCTGCTCCACATCACGGACATCTCGTGGGGCCGGGTCGGCCATCCGAGCGAGGTCCTGGAGCTCGACATGAAGCTCAACGTCGTCGTCCTCGACTACGACAAGGAGCGCCAGCGGATCTCCCTGGGCTACAAGCAGCTCCAGGAGCACCCGTGGGAGAACCTCGCGGAGCGCATCGTCGAGGGCATGCAGATCGAGGGCCGCGTGGTCTCGATCACCGACTACGGCGCGTTCGTCGAGATCGAGCCCGGCATCGAAGGCCTGGTGCACATCTCGGAGATGTCGTGGACGGAGCACGTCAAGCACCCCACCCAGAAGGTGCAGCTCGGCCAGACCGTCCAGGTCAAGGTGCTCAAGGTCGACGAGGACACCAAGAAGATCAGCCTCGGCATGAAGCAGCTCGAGCCCGACCCGTGGGAGGGTCTGCTCGCGCGGTTCCCGGTCGGCACGATCACGCGCGGCAAGGTCCGCAACATCACGACGTTCGGCGCCTTCGTCGAGATCGAGCAGGGGATCGACGGGCTCGTCCACGTGTCCGACCTCAGCTGGACGCGCCGCGTCAAGCACCCGTCGGAGGTGGTCAAGAAGGGCATGGAGCTCGACGTGATCGTCATCGACATCGACATCGCGCAGCGCCGGATCAGCCTGGGCCACAAGCAGGTCTCGACCGACCCGTGGGCCAAGGTGGCGGAGGTGTACACCGAGGGCTCCGAGGCCTCGGGCGTGGTCGCCGAGATCAACGACGGCGGTGTCGTCGTGGACCTGCCGATGGACGTAGAGGCCTTCGTGCCCGCGTCGCACCTGCAGCGCGGCGGCCGTCCGGCCGACGCCTACCAGATCGGTGACGAGCTGGAGCTCCAGGTCATCCGGATGGACCGCGAGGACCGCGAGCTGGTGATGTCGGAGACGGCCAAGGCCCGCTCCGAGGAGCGCGCCGAGCGCGACGCCGAGTACCGCGAGCAGCGGGCGGCGCAGCGCGAGGAGCGCAAGCAGGTCGAGAGCTACGGCTCGACGCAGTCCGGCCCGGCGACGATCGGTGAGCTCTCCGGGCTCGCGGCCCTGCGCCAGCAGATGGCGGCGGCCGAGGCCAACAAGCCCGCCGACGCCACGCCGGAGGACGTCACGACGCCCCTCGACGTGGAAGGCCCGACCGTCGACTCGGTCGACGACGTCGACGTGCCCGAGGTCCTCGAGGTCCCGGCCGGCGAGATCGTCGACGAGGCCTACGGCTCCGAGGACGACGGCCCCGAGGCCGACGCCGAGCTCGGCAAGGCGGCGCTCGAGGTCGACGGCGACCTCGACGAGGCCGCGGACGAGTCCGACGCCGACGACGAGGTCTAGACCTCTCCGTCTCTGAAAGGCATGGGCGGCGGTCTCTCCGGAGGCCGCCGCCCTTTTCTGTGCGCCCGCGCGGGGTGGCCGCCCGCCCGGCGCCACGCAGGACCGGGAAGGGACGACGGGGCGACTCCCTACCAGGCCGGTGGGAGCCGCCGTGCCGCCACGGCGTTGAGGGGGGCCACTCTCCCGGACCCATGCTCGACGCCGCCACCCTCCGCCAGCTCGCCGACCTCGCCGGGCCGGAGCGCGCCTTCCTGACCGTCTACCTCGACGCGCACGACGAGCCGAGCGTCCTGGAGTCCCGGTTCGAGCGCGTCCGCGCCCTGCTGGCCGACCAGCCCGCCGAGGCCGAGCACTTCGAGGAGAGCCTGGCGTTGGCGCGGCCGCTCATCGAGGAGCACGCCGTCGGCGAGGGCTCGCTGGCCGTCTTCTCGTCGTGGGCTGGCGACCTCCGCAAGGCGTACGCCCTCCCCGAGGCGGTCGGCACCAAGGTTTGGATGGGCGACGCGCCCTACCTCCGCCCGGCCGCCGAGCTGCTCGACGAGAACGAGACGTACGCGGCCGTCGTCCTCGACAACGAGAAGGCGCGGATCTACCTCGTCTCGGCCGACGAGGTCGACGAGGAGGGCCGCGTCCGGGGCGACGTCAAGAACCGGGTCAAAAAGGGGGGCTGGAGCCAGAAGCGGTACGCGCGCCGCCGCGACAAGCAGATCGAGACGTACGCAACGCAGCTGGCGACCGACCTCGCCACGCTCGACGCCGAGCGCCCCTTCGCCCGCCTGGTGATCGTCGGCTCCGACGAGCCCGCCCGCGCGCTGACGGCGGCGCTCCGGCAGGACCTCCAGGACAAGCTCGTCGGCTCGCGCTCCGTCGACGGGAACGCCAGCGACGCCCAGGCGCTGGAGGCGGCGGCCGACCTCGCCGAGGAAGGGGAGCGGCAGGCCGAGCAGGACCTGTGGGCGGCCATCCGCGAGCAGGGGATGGGGCCCGGTCTGGCGGCGTTCGGCGCGACCTCGGTGCTGGCGGCGCTCCAGGCCGCCCGCGCCGATGCCCTCCTCATCGCCCGCGACGCCGACCTCGACGGCACCAAATGCCGCGCGTGCGAGGCCGTCGCCCACGGCACGCCCGACACGTGCGGCGTCTGCGGCTCGTCCGACGTGTTCCGCGTCGACCTGGTCGAAGTGCTCACCGAGCAGGCCACGCGGACCGGCGCCGACGTCGACTTCGCGGACCCGTTCGAGGCCCTCGCCAAGGTGGGCGGGGTGGCGGCGCTGCTCCGGTACTCGCTGGCCGAGAACGACGCCGAGCGGGAGGAGCGCGAGCGCCGCGCGCAAGCGGCGCGGGATCAGCAAGAGCGGGCCCAGCGCGAGGCCGAGGCGCCCTCGGAGCCGGTCGCTCCCGAGCCGGACCAGGCGTCGGGCCCGGAGGCTGCTGGCGAGGAGCCGGTGGCCGAGCCCGCCAAGGCGCAGGCCGCCGATCCGGTTGCCGAGCCTGTTGCGGAGCCGGTCGTCGAGCCCACCCCGGAGCCGGTTGACGAGCCCGTACCCGTACCCGTCGCGGAGCCCGTTCCGGAACCGATCGTGGAGCCCGTCGCGGAGCCGATCGCGGAGCCGGCTGCCGTCGAGACGCTCGCACCTAAACCTGAGCGCGCACCCATCGCTGCGCCTGCGGCAGCCCCGCCCGAGGAAGCAGGGGGGGCTCGATCCGCCGTCCTGTGGGGGATCGCCGTTCTCGTCCTCCTCGTGATCGCGGCCCTGTTCATGCTCTGAGTCCGACGGTCACGAGCACTGGCCCGGTCGGCACTCGGCCGTGCCCCAACGCGTCGCCCCTCCAACCACACCGCAAGACCGTGACCGACCATGAGGCCCCCGACGACTGGCGCCGGCGCCTCACGCCGGAGCAGTACCGCGTCTTGCGCGAGGGCGGGACGGAGCGGGCGTTCACGGGCGCCTACCACGACGAACAGCGCGCCGGGCTCTACCGCTGCGCGGGCTGCGGCGCGGGTCTGTTCCAGAGCGCCGACAAGTACGACAGCCGGAGCGGGTGGCCGAGCTTTACCGACGCCGTCGGCGGGGCGGTCCACCTCCGCGACGACCGGACGCACGGGATGGTCCGCATCGAGGCCGTGTGCGTGGCGTGCGGCGGCCACCTCGGGCACCTGTTCGACGACGGGCCGCGCGAGGCGGGCGGGCTCCGTTATTGCATCAACTCAGCCGCGCTCGCCCTCGACCCGGCCGACGAGGGGAGCGGGTCACCGGACGCGTAGACGCCATCGCCCGCACGCAGGCCCGCGCGGGGCGGAGGGCGCGGCCTACCGCAGCCAGCCCGAGGGGTTGACTGCCTGGCCGCCGTCGTAGAGCGCGAAGAACAGCTTGGCGCCGCGCCGCTGGGCGCTCGTGCCGGATCGCCCGACAACCTGCCCCGCGCGGACCGTCTCGCCCTGCCGAACGGCCACGTTCGAGAGGTTGCCGTAGAGCGTCACGAACTCGCCGTGCGTGACCATGATGTAGGTCCCGTACGTCGGAATCGTGCCGATGCGCCGGACGACCCCTTCAAAGACAGAGCGGACCGGCGCGCCCGGCGCCGTCGAGTAGTCGACGCCGTCCGACGAGGTCGTCGTACCGGTGACGGGGTCGCGACGCGAGCCGAAGCTTCCGGTGATGGTGCCCTCGACGGGGCGGGGCAGGCGGCCCCGGTTGGCGCGGAACGAGCCCGTAAGATTGACCGGGCGGTCCGCCGCCGGCGGCGGGGTCGGCGTCGCTCGCGGAGCGGGCGGCGTCGGAGGCGCCGGGCGCGGCTCCGGCGCGGGCGTTGGTCGGGCCTCGGCGATGGGGGGGGAGGGCGCGGCCTCGGGCGGCGTCGGGGTGGCCTCGGGCGTGGGCGTCGGAGCGGGCGCGGGCACGGGCGCTGTTCGGGGCTCGGGCGTCGTGCGCCGCTCGCGCGCGATCCGGGCGCGCTCGGCGGCCTGGTCGGCCTCGCGCTGGACACGGGCGCGGCGCTCGGCCTCGGCCTGCGCCGCGGCGACGCGGGCCGCCTCGGCGGCCGCCGCCTCCTGGCGCTGGCGCTCGGCCTCGGCCCGGCGCCGTTCCTGAGCGACGAGGTCCTGGACGACGCCGGCCAACTGCTGGGCGTCCGTGCGCCGCTGGTCGAGCTCGCGCTCGAGCCGGCCGCGCTGGCTCCGGAGGTCCGTCACGAGCGCCGCCCGCTCCGACCGCCGCGCGGCGATGCGCCCACGCTCGACCTCGCTCTGCTGGAGCAGCCGCTGCGTCTCTTCGAGCGAGACTCGCACCTCGCGCTCGCGGCCCTGCATCTCGGCCGACTTCCGGGCCACCTGCTCGACCTGCCCGCGCCGCCGCTGGGCGAACTGCTGGAGGTACCGCGCCCTCACCAGCATCTGGTTCACCGAGCCCGACGCCAGGATCAGCGCCAGCCCGTTTCGCCGGCCGTGGACGTAGGCGTGCCGCGCGCGGCGCCGATACGACCGCTTGGCCTCCTCGATCTCCGTCTCCAGCCGCTCGATCGACCGCCGCAGCGTCTCGGTCTCCGTCCGGATCGTGCCGATCTGGCTGCGGTAGCCCGACACGAGCTCCTCGCGGAGCTGGACCTCGGCGTCCATGCTTTCGAGCGCTTGCAGCGCCGACGTCTCCTGCCCCCGCGTGCGCTGGACCTGTTGCTCCGTCGCTGCGATCTGGCGTTGCAGCCCGGTCAGGCGGCGCTCGGTGGCCGCCCGGTCCTGCGAGAGGGCCGGGAGCGCGATGAGGGCAGCGAGAAGGACGACGCAACGCATGGGGGGACGGTGTCGGCGACCGGCGGGGAAGGTAAAGGCGCGAGCCCTCAGCGGAGGACGATGACCTCATAGCCGTCCGGCCGGACAAACCGGATGCGCAGGTCTGGGGGGTTCACGACGAGGCGGCGGTGCTCGAGGTCGACCGTCGTGCCCGCGCCTTCGAGATGCACGCGGCGGGGCAGCACGGCGCCGTCGACGGTGTCGAACTCGCTCGCGGTCTGGAGACCGACCTGACGGCCGTCGGCATCGAACTCGACCACGCGCACGACACGCCAGATCGACGGGTCGACGGTGTACGAGCGGTTGCCGGGGGCGTTCGGAAGGCGGCCGGCGAGCGTGTACATCCCGTCGCTCGCGACCCGCGTCCACGCCACGTCGGCGTCGGGGACGAGGAGACCGAGCGCGGCGCGGACGACGCGGCCGTCGCGGCTGGCGCCCGGCACGACGGCGTCGGCGGCGCCCAGCGGGCCGATCACCAGTTCGTCCTGGATCACGTTCGCGAGAAACAGCGAGTCCGGCGTGAGCAGCCCGCGCGCGGCGATGATGCCGAGCGGGCCGCGCACGGTCACTGAGGCGCTGTCCGCCAGCCGCGCGCGCAGGCTGTACGACGCCGACTGGTCGGTCCCGTCGGGCTGGACGGCGCGGACCTCGCCGTCGGCGGCGACCGAGAGGACGGGCGCGACGGAGGCCTCGACGGCCGCCAGGATCTGGGCGACCGTGTGGTCGGGGTAGCCCGCGGCGGGCCCGGTCGGCGGGTCGGCGACGAGCGGGCCGGTGGGCGCGCAGCCGGCGGCGGCGATCAGCAGGGCGAGAGAAAGGAGACGGAGCAACGGAGCTTTAGGGGGAGAGGAGGGCGTCGAAGCGGGCCCGGAGCGCGGCGGCGCCGTCGAGCGCGGCGCCGACCACGTCGAGCGCGGCGAGCCCGCGACGGGCGGTCGCCTGGGCATCAGGCCGTCGGCCGGCGGCGGCGTACGCCTCGGCGGCCGACGCGAGCACGGCGGGGACGCTGGAATACAGGAGGAGGGCGTCGTCGGCGAGCGCCCCGGCGCGCGGGTCGTTCGCGTCGGCGAGGGCGTCGAGGGCGCGGACGAGCGCGTCGAGGTCACGCGGGTTGTCGCGAGCGGTCTGGACGAGGGCGTCGAGGCCGCTCGGCGCGGGCGCCGCCGGCGTGGCGACGGGCGCAGTCAGATCCGCGAGCCGGGCGCGGACGGCGGGCTCCGAGGGCGCGAGCCGGGCGGCCGCCTGCGCGTGCGCGAGCGCGTCGGCGGCGTCGCCCGCGCGCTGGGCCAGCCGCGACAGCCGGAGCCGCGCCGCGATCGTGTCGCCGGTGCGGACCAAGTCGCGCAGCACCTCCCGCTCGAGCCCGGCATCGCCCGCGGCGGCGGCCCAGTCGGCGACGGCGGTGAGCACGGCGGGGTCGGCGGGGGAGAGGTCCCGCGCCTGCGTCAGCGCCTCCCGGGCGCCGTCCTGGCCGGCGGCGTCGAGCGCGGCCGCCAGCAGCACGAACCCGTCGGCGCGGTCGGGAGCGGCGTCGGCGGCGCGGCGCGAGAAGAAGACGGCGTCGGCGTGGGCCCCGATGCGGAGCGACACCTCGGCGCGCGTCGCCAGCACGGCCGCGTCGCTGGGGGCCGACTCCAGCACCTCGTCGAGCAGCCGGAGCGCCGTCGAGTCGTCGTCGACCGCGAGCGCCGTCAGGGCCCGGACGTAGCGGCCCTCTAGCCGTGCCGCCTGCGCACCCGCCTGGGCGACGACGGGGGCGGCGAGGGAGCCGAGGACGAGGAGCAGCAGCAGGCGCATGGCGGAAGATCGCATGGCCGCCCAACGGCGACGACGGGCCGCGAGGTATCTCGGGCGCCGGATCGCACGCTTTCCGGTCGCTCGCGGAGGCGCGTCTAGCTTCCGCGTCTCCGCACCTGACGCCATGACGCCCGCCGAAACCCTCGCCGCCCCCCGATTCCGCGCGCCCGACACCACGCTCATCCTGTTCGGCATCGTCGTGTTCGCCGCGCTGCTGACGTGGCTGGTCCCGCCTGGCGAGTTCGCCCGCAACGAGATCGAGGTCGAGGGCGTCGGCACGCGCGAGGTCGTCGTTCCCGGCTCCTATGAGCGGATCGACGGGGCCGACGTCAGCGTGGGCTCGCGCGTCGTCCACACGGTCGCGATGATCTTTCAGGCCCCCATCCGGGGCTTCGTCGACCCCGACGCGGCGCCGATCATCGCGTTCGTGCTCCTGGTCGGCGGGGCGTTCGCCGTCCTCACCAAGACCGGCGCCGTTGACGCGGCGCTCCGGCGCGTGGTGCTTCGGGCCGAGGGGTCGCCGCTTCTCGACGTGCTGCTGATCCCGCTCTTTATGGCGCTGTTCTCGCTCGGCGGCGCCGTCTTCGGGATGTCTGAGGAGACGATCCCGTTCGTGCTCATCTTCGTGCCCCTCGCGCTGGCGCTGGGCTACGACGCCATCACCGGGGCCGCAATTCCGTTCCTGGGGTCTGCCGCCGGGTTCGCCGCCGCCTTTTTGAACCCGTTCACGGTCGGAGTCGCCCAGGGCATCGCCGGCGTGCCCCTGTTCAGCGGCGCCGGATTCCGGGTCGTGCTGTGGGTGATCGTCACCGCCGTCGTCACCACCTTCGTCGTCGTCCGCGCGCGCCGGGTGCGGGCCCGCGGGGTGGCCTCGGACACCGAGGTGCCCGCCCTCGCCGACGTCCCGTTCACGCGGCGCCACGGGTGGGTGCTGCTGGCGTTCGCGCTGGGCATCGCCGCGCTCGTGACGGGCGTGCTCTCGCAGGGCTGGTACATCACCGAGATCGCCGCGCTGTTCGTGGCGTTGGCGGTGCTGCTGGGCGCCGTCGGCGGGCTGGGGGGCAACGACACGGCCAAGGCGTTCATGGCCGGCGTCCGCGACCTCGCGCCGACGGCCGTCATCATCGGGCTGGCGCGGGGGATTCTGGTCGTGCTCGAGGACGGGCAGATTGTGGACACGATCCTGTACGCGCTGTCGTCGGGCCTGGGCGGGGCGGGGGCGACCGTCGCGGCCGGGGCGATGTTCGCCGTGCAGACCGCGATCAACGTCGTCGTGCCGTCCGGCAGCGGGCAGGCCGCGCTCACGATGCCGCTGATGGCGCCGCTCGCGGACCTCGTCGGCGTGACGCGGCAGACGGCCGTGCTGGCATTCCAGATGGGCGACGGGTTCACGAACATGATCATCCCCACCAGCCCGGTCCTGATGGGCGTTTTGTCGCTGGCGAAGGTGCCCTGGCCGACGTGGGCGCGGTTCATGGTCCCGCTCCAACTGGCCCTCTTCACGCTCGGCCTGGTGACGCTGGCGATCGCGGTCGGGATCGGGTACAGTTGAACACGGGCCGGTGAACAGTGTACACTCGGGCACGGACGAGGCGCCGCCAGCCGTTCCTGTCCGGTCCGCCGCTGTTGGCACGCCCCTTGTATCTCCGGTGGACACCCCCCGGCTCTTCACTCCCCCACGCACACGATGACCCGACTTTCCCTCACTGCGCTCTTCGCGCTCGCTCTGTCCCTCCTCGCGGCGCCCGCGATGGCCCAGTCCGTCACCGGCTGTTGGGCCTCCGTCGACGACGAAGACGGCCAGGTGAAGTCCTACGTCAAGATCTACCCGGAGGGCAACACCCTCGTCGGCGACATCGTCCGGCTGGTCCAGGACGGCGGCCGCTGCACCGACTGCGCCGACCAGTACAACGGCCGCGTGCTCCGCAACGAGCGGATCATGACCGGCTTCAAGCGCGACGGCGCGCGGTACGAGGACGGCAGCATCATCGACCCGAAGTCGGGCCGGACGTACAGCGCCCTCATGAACCTGGTCGAGGGCAACTCGGACCGGCTCTACCTGCGGGGCTACCTCGGCGTCCGCGCCCTGGGCCGCACGCAGTACTGGCGCCGCGTCCCGACCTCGAACTGCAACTAGCCCGTCGCGGCGCACCGCGCCGCCGGTAGTGACGGCTTTGGGCCCTCCGGTCGCGCTTGCGGCCGGGGGGCTTTTCAGTATCATCGGGCCGTGGTCGGCGCCGCTGCCGGCCGTAAGCCGCTGCACCGCCTTCCCATCCGCGTCGTCCCCCCCGGCCCCCCGGCGTAACGCCAGACTGTCGTGACCTCGCTCGCGGGCCACGTCCTGGTGCTGAACCGCGACTACCAGGCGCTCTCGGTGTGCACCGTCGAGCGCGCGGTCGGGCTCGTCTTTCTCGACAAGGCGGAGGTGGTGGCGGCCCGCGAGGACCGCGCGCTGCGGACGGTCCGGAGCGCGTACCCCTGGCCGACCGTCGTCCGGCTGGCCCGCTACGTCCGCGTGCCGTACCGCAAGGTGCTCCTGACGCGACGCAACGTGATCCGGCGCGACGGCCACCGCTGTGTGTACTGCGGGGCGTCGGAGCGGCTCACCATCGACCACGTGCTCCCGCGGTCGCGGGGCGGCACGGACACCTGGGAAAACCTGGTGGCCGCCTGCACGCCCTGCAACAACCGCAAGGGCAGCCGGACGCCTGCCGAGGCGGGGCTCACGATGCGGAGGCCGCCGTTCCGCCCTAGCCACGTGATGTACATGCGCGACCTGATCGGCCACGGCGAGGAGTCGTGGAAGCCGTTCTTGTACGCCGCCTGAGGCTCGCTCGCTACGCTCGCAGAACGGGGCACGAGGCACGGGCAGACCCAGGGGTAGCGCAAGCGGTCGACTGGCGACATCTTCCCAGTTCCCAGTTCCCAGTTCCCAGTTCCCAGTTCCCACCCCATGACCCTCACCCTCCCCGACGGCCGCGAGCTCCGGCCCGGCAAGGTCCTCTGCATCGGCCGCAACTACGTCGCCCACGTGATCGAGATGGGCGGGCGCGAGGGCGACGAGCCCGTCGTCTTCCTCAAGCCGGCGACGGCCCTGGTGGGCAGCGGCGGGACGCTCGTGCTGCCCCGCCAGTCCGCCGACGTGCACCACGAGGTGGAGCTGGTAGCCGTGATCGGGACCGAAGGCAAGGGCATCGCCGAGGCCGACGCGCTCGACCACGTCGCGGCGTACGCGCTCGGGCTCGACATGACGGCCCGCGACCTCCAGGCCGAGGCCAAAAAGGGCGGCAAGCCGTGGAGCGTGGCCAAGGGCTTCGACACCTTCGCGCCGCTCGGCCCGCTCGTCGACGCGGCCGAGATCCCAGACCCCCAAGCGCTTGAGATCACGCTCACGATCGACGGCGACGTCCGCCAGCAAGGCTCGACGGCGTTGATGGCCTTTTCGGTCGCCCGCATCGTGGCCTACCTGTCGACCGTGTTCACGCTCGAGCCGGGCGACGTGATCTACACCGGCACGCCCGAGGGCGTCGGGCCCGTCCACGATGGCGAGACGCTGGTCGCCACGGGCACGGGCCTGCCGACGCTGACCGTGACCGCGCGACGCGAGCCCGCGGCATAACGCTCGGACGCGCAACCTCAAGAGGGCGCGTCCGTCTGGGTGTCTGTCTCCCCGAACTCGTCATGCGTTTTGCGCCGCTCGTCCTAGCCGTTCTTGCCATCGGCGCCCACGCGCAGACGACGGTGACCGGCCGCGTCACCGACGCGTCGACCGGCGAGGGGCTGCCGGCCGCGACCGTCCAGGTGCCGGCGACGAGCCGGGGCACGATCACGAACCGCGAGGGCGCCTTCGAGCTGGCGCTCCCCGCCGGGGCCGACTCGCTCGTCGTCAGCTTCGTCGGCTACACGCCGGCGCGGCTCGCGGTCCCCGCCTCGGGCCGCCTCGACGTGGCGCTGGCGCCCGCCGTGGCGACGCTGGGCGAGGCCGTGGTGACGGGCGGGAATCCCGCCGAGAACATCATGCGGCGCGTCATCGAACGGAAGGGGCGCTGGCGGGCCGGGCTCGGGACGTGGCGGGCCGAGGTGTACTCGCGCCAGACGATCCGCGCGAGCGGCGAGGTCGTCGGCGTGATCGAGGCGCAGACGCTGGCGCACTGGGACCGCGCGCGCGGGCTCCGCGAGGTCGTCCAGGGCGTCAACCGGACGGGCAACTTCGGGTCGGTCCCGCTCGACGCGTTCTCGGCGGCCGACCAGGCGCTCAACCTCTACGACGACGAGATCGCGTTCGGCGGCTTCGACCTGATGGGCCCGACCGCGCCGCGCGCGCTCGCGTTCTACCGCTTCGAGATCGTCGGGCGGCGCGCCCTCGGCGACCAGCTCGTCTACGACCTGTCGTTCTCGCCCCGGAACGCGCTCCAGCCCGGCTTCGCAGGGACGCTGGCGGTGTTGGTCGACGCGGACGCGATGGTCGGCGTCTCGGCCACCACGAGCGGCGCCGTCCAGTTTCCGCTCGTCAACCGGTTCGACCTGACGTTCGAGCAGCAGTTCTCGTCGTTCGGGCTGGCCGTCGGTGGCGAGCCGGTGTGGCTCCCGGCCGACTTCCGGATGGACGCGCAGGGTAAGGCGGGCACGGCGTTGCTCCAACTCCCCGACATCGGGGTCGCCGTCGCCAGCCGGTTTACCGACTACGAGGTCAACGTGGCCCTGCCGGACTCGCTGTACGTGGCCGAGGGGACCGTCGTCGACTCCGTCTCTGTCGCCCGCGCGCTGCCCGTCGCGGGCGTCGTCCCGTTGTCGGTCGAGGAAGAGCGGGCGCTCGCGGACGTGGACTCGACCGTGTCGCTGACCGAGGCGTTCCGCCCGACCGGCCCGCTCGCGCGCTTTTTTCCGGTGACGATCACGGTCGCGGGCGAGGGGAGCGGGCGCGCGGCGCCGTCGGGGCTCCGGCTCTCGTACAAGCCGGCCGCGTGGTACAACCGCGTCGAGGGCGCCCGGGTCGGGGCGGAGGGGACGGCGCGGCTGGGGCGCCAGCGGGCGACCGTCGACCTCGGCTACCTCACCGGGCCCGCCCGGCTCGCCGCCAGCGGCCAGCTTGTCGGGCGGCTCTCCGAGGGCGCGTTCGTCGGCGTCACGGCGCACCACGACGTGCTCCGGCTCGCGCCGTCGTGGCCGACGCGCGTCACCAACTCCGTGACGGCGCTCGCTGGGGGCGACGACTACTACGACTACGTCGACCGGACGGGCGGTTCGGTGTGGGCGGGTTGGTGGGGACAGCAAGCGCCGTACCCCGTCGTCTCCGGCTGGCTCCGGGCCGATGGGTATGACCCGTCAGACGTCACGACGACGTTCTCGCTCGTCGGCGACCTCGACCGGCCGACCGTCTCGGCGGTCCCCGACGGCGTGATCCGGGCGGGCGCCCAAGTCCGCGTCGGGAGCTGGCTAGATGCCCTGCGCGCGAGCGTGACGGGCCAGCGCGCCGTCTCGGCCTGGGCCGAGGTCGGGCGCCGAACCGATGGCCTCCCGGCGGTCGACGCCGACTATGCCCGCGCGGGCGCCGAGCTTCGGTGGTCGACGCCGACCGTCCTCCGCCGCCGCCTGCTGCCGCCGACGTTGCACCTCGTGCTCGCGGCCGGCGCCAGCTGGGGCGACCTGCCGGTGACGCAGGCGTCCGGGCTCGATGGGTCGCATGCGGGCGTGGCGCCGTTCGGGACGCTGCGCGCGCGCGAGGGCCAGTCGCTCGTCCGCGAGTACGCGCTCGTCGCCTGGGAGCACGACTTCCGGAGCGTCCCGTTCGAGCTTCTCGGCTGGCGCGGCGCCTCGCCGCTCGGCGTCTCGCTGCTGGTCCACGGCGCCCACGCCTGGGGGAGCGCGGCGGAGGGCGCCGTCGGCGTCGAGCCGTCGGTCGTCCACCACGAGGTCGGCGCCTCGCTCGGGCTGGGCTACACCGTCCCGCTCCGCCTCGACGCGACGTACCGGCTGACCGACGACCCCGGCGTCGTCGTGGGCGTCGGGCTGACGCGCCTGTTCTAGCGGCGGGCGGGTAGGGCGCTGGGCCGGCTCGGCGCTACCCGATGCCGCGAGGTCCACGGAACGGCTCGCGAGGTCCACGGAACGGGTCCGCTGGCGGGGCACCACGGCGGGGCGTGGCCCGTTCGGAGGCCTTCCGCCTCGCCCGTCCCCCCGCTGTCGCCCGTGCGCCATCCCCTGTCTCGGCCCGCCTGGCTGGCGCTCCTCGTTCTCGCCGGGTCGGTGCAGGCCCAGCCCGTCCGGCCGGGGGTGACGGTGCCTGAGCGGCGCGTCGAGCGGCCCGCCGAGACCGTGGCCCGGTTCGAAGGCGTGGTGCTCGACGCCGAGACGCGGCTGCCGCTGCCGGGAGCGACGGCTCAGGTGCAGGGGTGGCCGGGCGGCACGTCGGCCGACGCCCAGGGCCGGCTCGCACTCGACCTGCGCGAGCTCCCGGCCACCGTCGTCGTCCGGTTCGTGGGCTATGCGCCGGGTCTGGTGCCGCTCACCGAGGCCGACGTGCGCGACGGCGTCGTGCGGCGGACGGTCCACCTGTCGCCCACGGCGACGGCGCTCGGCGAGGTCGTCGTGACCGACGAGCCGCCCGGCGAGGTGCTGTGGAGGCGCGTGCTGGCGCGGCGCCAGCGGCTGGCGGTCGGGCTCGGGGCATACGCCGCCGAAGGCTACGCGCGGCTGCTCTTGACGCGCGACGGCGTGACGGACGTGCGGCCGGTCGCGATCTCGCTGACCGAGGCCGTCTCGAACCTGTCGTGGTCGCGCGGCGCCGGCCTGCGCGAGGAGGTGGTCGCGCGGCGGCGCCTGCCCGAGGGCGGACCGTTCCGGTGGGCCGGGCTCGAGCCGCTGCCCGACCTGTACTTCGAGGACGTGCTGTGGCTCGACGGCCGCCCGATCCCGTCGCCGACGCGGCCCGACGCCTTGCGCGACTACGCCTTCCGCTTGGGTGAGACCGTCGAGATGGACGGGCTCCGCTACCTCGACCTCGCCGTCATCCCCCGGCGCGGGGGCCTGGTGGCCGGCCGCATCCGCGTGGTCGACTCGCTTTACGTCATCGCCGAGGCCGACTTGCGGGCCGACTTCCAGCCCGGCGGCGCCGTCGACTACTTCGACGCGAGCTACCGCTGGGACTTTGCGCCCGTCTGGGCGAGCGACGCCTTGCGCGACTCGGTCTGGCTGCCCCGCCGGTTCAGTCGCGAGGGGACCGTGACCGTCAACCTGCCCGGCAACCGGATCCCGACGGTCCGCTTTCGCCAGACGACGCTGTTGGACCTGGTGCTCCCCGGTGTCCGCGGACAGGTCGCCGCCTCCGCGCGACGGTACCGGAACCCGCGCCGCGTCTACGCTGGGAGGGAGACGTTCCGCGCCGGCCGCGCGGCGCTCCCGCTCGACAGCCTGGAAGTCGTCGCCAACGAGTCGGACTGGATCCGCCGGGCCGAGCTGGCGGACCTGCTCAAGCCCCAGGACGGCATCGGGATCAGCCTGTTCGGGCTCATCTCCCCGAGCGCGAACGTCGAGGGCGAGGACGACGACTGAGGGATAGGTCGGCTATCGCTCCGAACGAGAGAGGCTTGCGTGAGGCTCAGAGACGGCTCGGGGAGCACCAAGCTCATCCTACAGCGTCATCCCGCACCCGAAAGGCGCCAGCCAACGCATGCGAGGGATCTCAGCACGGCCCGCTCGCCCATCTTTCCGTGGGTCGCCACTCGGAGGCTTTTGCTGAGATCCCTCGCAAGCTCGGGATGACGTTGTAGGACGGGGGGCCTTCCCAGAACGCTCCCTCAGATGCAGGCATGCAAGCGGGCCGACCGAGAAAGGTCGGCCCGCGCGATGGGTCGATGCGGCCTACTTGGGGTCCTGGCCTTCGCCGGTCAGGCCGCCGTCGTAGCGCTGGAGGTGGCCCTCGATAAACCACGTGCCGCGCTCGGCGATGTGGACGATCTGGTCGTAGAGGTCCGTCGTGCCCGGGTCGCCGATCTCGTCGGCGGTGCCGTTCGCCTCGCGAATGTGGTCGGCGTACTGGGCCCAGCGGTCGGCCAGGACGGTCAGGAACGAGGGGTCGTTGAGGCCGTCCTCGGCGTCGTCCTGGTCGGTGCCCGGGAACGGGTCGATCAGGCTGTTCTTGGCGGCCATCCGGACGGTCCCGAAGGCGTACCCGCCGAGCAGCACGATCCGCTCGGCCAGGAGGTCGGCCGGCTCCTCCAGCTTCTCGGCCAGCTCGTCGTAGAGGAGGTGGAGCTGGTAGAAGTCCTTGCCCTTGACGTTCCAGTGGGCCTGCTTCGTCTGGGAGTACAAATCGGAGGTCGCCGCGAGCGTCGTGTTCATCAGCGCGACGAGCTTGTGGCGGTCGTCGGCGGGGATGCCGAGGCGCGTGCGGTACGGGGTCTGAGCGGTCTTGTCGGCCATGGGAGGGGAGGGAGGAGGGGAGAGGTAAACCAGACGGCGCCGCCCGCTGATCCCCGCTGGCGGCTCTCCACGGGGTTTCCGTGGATGGGACCGGCGACCGGGGACGGGAGACCGCGGACGGAGACCGGGCATACGGCCCTGTGCCTCGGCCCCGGATTCCCTCGATCCCCAACGCCCGACCCCCAATCGCGTCCGCCCGCTTCGCTAGGTTGCGCAAAACGCCGATCCACCGATGAAGACGTTCACGCTCCGCCCCGGCCCCGACGCCGGCGACACGCCCGACCGCGCCCCCGACACCGCCGCCGCTCAGGACCTGCTGGCGGGCCTCAACCCGACGCAGGCCGAGGCCGCGAGCACGACGGACGGGCCCGTCATGATCATCGCCGGGCCCGGTTCGGGCAAGACCCGCACGCTGACGCACCGGATCGCGTACCTGCTGGCGGCCAAAAAGGCGTGGCCGAGCCAGATCCTGGCGCTCACGTTCACCAACAAGGCCGCCAAGGAGATGCGCCAGCGCGTCGTCGAGCTCGTCGGCGACGAGGCCAAGGGGATGTGGATCGGGACGTTCCACAGCATCTTTGCCCGCGTGCTCCGCCGCGAGGCCGACAAGATCGGGTTCTCGCGCGACTTCACGATCTACGACTCCGACGACTCGGAGCGGTTGATCAAGGAGCAGATGCGGCGGTTCGGGATCGACCCCAAGAAGGTCACCCCGCGCTCGGTCCGCAACGCGATCTCGGGCGCCAAGAACGCGATGGTCGGGCCCGAGGAGTACGCCCGGCTCGCCGGCGACCCCTTTACCGAGGCCGTCGCCAAGCTGTACCCGCCCTACGCGCGGATGCTGCGGCAGGCGAACGCGATGGACTTCGACGACCTGCTCGGCATGCCGATCCGCCTGTTCGAGCAGCATCCGGAGACGCTCAAGGAGTACCAGCGGCGCTGGCAGTACCTCCACATCGACGAGTACCAGGACACGAACCGGACGCAGTACGTGCTCGCGAAGATGCTCGCGGCCGAGCACCAGAACATCTGCGTGGTCGGCGACGACGCCCAGTCGATCTACGCCTTCCGGGGCGCCGACATCCAGAACATCCTGTCGTTCCAGAAGGACTACCCCGGCGCCGTCGAGCTCCGCCTGGAGCAGAACTACCGGAGCACCCAGCGCATCGTGCGGCTGGCCGACGCCGTCATCAAGGGCAACAAAAAGCAGCTCACCAAGACGCTGTGGACCGACAACTCGGAGGGCGACCCGATCGTCCTGATGGAGGCGTTGTCGGAGCGCGACGAGGCCCAGAAGGTGGAGCGCACGATCCGCGACCTGCGCAGCCGGACGGGCATGGGCTGGCGCGACGTGGCCGTCCTGTACCGCACGAACGCCCAGAGCCGCTCGATCGAGGAGTCGCTCCGGCGCGGCGGCATCCCGTACCGCATCGTCGGCGGGACCAGCTTCTACCAGCGCAAGGAGATCAAGGACGCGCTCGGCTACCTCCGGCTCGCGGTCAACCCGAGCGACGACGCGAGCATCCTGCGCGTGCTCAACGTGCCCACGCGCGGGATCGGCGGGAAGACCGTCGAGCAGCTCCGCCAGTACGCGACCGAGCACCGCGTGGCGCTGTGGCAGGCCATCCAGGACCCTGGGGGCGCCGGGTTGTCGGCGCGCGCCGCCAAGGCCGTCGAGGGCTTCGGGTTCCTGATCTCGCGGTTCGCCTCGAAGGCCACGACGGCGCCGGCCGACGAGATCGCGCGCGAGCTGATCCAGGAAACGGGGCTCCTCCAGTCGTTGCGCGACCAGAACACGCCCGAGGCGCTCGTCCGGCTCGAGAACGTCCACGAGCTGCTCAACGCCGTCGCCGAGTTTGCCGGCGGCTCCCCGGACGGCGAGCCGCGGACGCTGGCGGAGTTCCTCCAGGAGGTCTCGCTCGTCGCCGACGTCGACCGGCTGTCGGACGACGAGAACCGGGTGACGCTGATGACGCTCCACGCCTCAAAGGGCCTCGAGTTCAAGGTCGTCTTCGTGACCGGGCTCGAAGAGGGGCTCTTCCCGCTCGCGAAGGCGGCCCAGGACCCGACGGAACTGGAGGAGGAGCGGCGCCTGCTCTACGTCGGCGTCACGCGCGCCGAGGAGGGGCTGTACCTCAGCTACGCCCGGAGCCGCTACCGCTACGGCGACCAGCAGTCGAGCGTCCGCTCGCGCTTCTTGGACGAGCTCGACGGCGACGACCTGTTGCAGACCGAGTCCGGCGCGCGCGTCGAGTCGCGGTCGGACCGGTTCACCACGCCGGACGGCGGGATGGGCCGGTACGGCGGGATGGACCCCGACTACTGGAAGGCCACGTTGCGGCCCGAGGCGGAGGCGGCCAAAAAGCTCAAGCGGCGGACCAAGAAGGTGCCCTACGCCGAGCGTCAGGTCGTCTACGACGAAGGCGAGGCCCAGGTCGTGCCCGGCGTCAAGGTGTACCACAAGTCGTTCGGGAACGGCAAGGTGATCGCCGTCGAGGGCGCCGGCGAGCGGGCCGCGGCGACGGTCCACTTCAAGTCGGTCGGGATGAAAAAGCTCAAGCTGGCGTTCGCCAAGCTCCAGGTCGTGGAGTGAGCGCGGTGGTCGCCCTCGACCCGCGCGACCGGATCACGCCGACCGCGTTCGAGATCGCGCCCGACCTGCTCGGCGTCGCGCTCGCGAGCCCGGTCCGCCGCGGGCTGGCGCTCGGCGTCGACCTGGTGCTGGCGATGATCGTCTCCGAGGCGGGCGGCCCGGCGGCGGCGGGCATCGCGGCGGCCGTGCTGTTCGTGCTCGTCGGGATGCGGCGCAAACGCGGGGGCCGGTTCCGGCGCGTCGTGCGGGGCGCGCTGGTCGGCGTCGGCGCGCTGATCCTGTTCGGCGTGACGACCGGGCTGCTCGACGACGCCACCGACGAGGACCGGGCCGCCGAGATCGCCGAGGTCCCGCGCCCCGACCCCGTCGCCGCCCCGGTCTGGTCCGACTCGGCGCGCGCCGCCGCCGCCGCCGACGTGCGCGCCTTCGCGGACGCCTTCGCGCGTGCCGACTCGGTCGCCGCCGACTCGCTCCGGGACGCGGCCGCCCCCGCCGTCGCGGGCCGCCAGCTCCGCCAGCGCGACGCCGACACCGAGTACTGGCGCGCCCGGTTCAGGCGCGCCGACGACCGCGCCGACGACCTCCAGGACCAGATCGACGACCCGACGTTTCTGCGCTCGCTCCAGGCACTCGCGGCCGACTTCGGGCTCGTCCTGGGCTGGATCGGCGCCTACTTCACGCTGACGCTCGCGGTCTGGAACGGCTACACGCCCGGCAAGCGGCTCCTCGGGATCCGCGTCGTCCGGCTCGACGGCCGTCGCCTGTCGCTGTGGGCGGCGTTCGAGCGGTTCGGCGGCTACGTCGCCGGGCTCGTGACCGGGCTCCTCGGGTTCGCCCAGGTGCTGTGGGACCCGAACCGGCAAGGCGTGCAGGACAAGATCGCCGGGACCGCCGTGGTCCGCATGGCCGACGCCCGGACGCCCCGGCGCCTCGGCTAGCGGCGCCCGGCGGGCCCGGACGAAGAAGCGACCCCCTGCGTTTGAGGGCCCGCCGGAGGGGTAGTCTGCCGGACGCCCCCGACGCTCGCGTCCCCCCATGCAATTCTCCCAGACGCTCGCGTACCACGCGAGCATGCTCCTCGACACGGAGCGGACCCTCCAGTTTCAGCGCGCGATCCACGCGGCGGTGACCGAGGGCGACATCGTGGTCGACATCGGGTGCGGGACGGGCGTGCTGGCGTTCTTCGCCTGCCAGGCCGGCGCCCAACACGTCTACGCCATCGAGCGCGGCCCGATCGTGGGGCTCGCCCGCGAGCTGGCGGCGGCCAACGGGTTCGCCGACCGCGTGACGGTCCTCCACGACCCGTCGTGGGAGGTCGACGTGCCCGAGCCCGTCGACGTGGTCGTGAGCGAGACGCTGTGGGACTTCGGTCTGGGCGAGGGGATCGTCGACACGATCGCGGATGCGAGCCTGCGCTGGCTGCGCCCCGGCGGCCTCGTCATCCCGGCCTCGTTCGAGATGTTGCTGGCGCCGGCCGGGCTCGCCCGCCGCGCCCGCCCGCCCGCGGGGTTCGGCGACGCCTACGGCCTGGACCTGTCCCGGCTCACGAACGCGGTCGTCCACTCGGTCGGGACCGTCGAGGACGCCTCGACACGGCTGTTGGGCGAGATGACCCGGGTCGGCGGGCTGGCGCTCCCGTATGAGGGACCGGAGGCGATCGTGCTCGGCGGGCGACTCGTGGTCGAGCGGGCCGGGTTCCTCGACGCGCTCGCGGGGAGCTTCCGGGCCCGGCTCTTCGGGAAGGTCTTCATCTCGAACGTCCCGCCGAACGAGGCCCCGAACTGGGGCCACGCCGTGTTCCCGATCGAGCCGCCGGTCCGGGTGGAGCCCGGGGACCTCGTCGAGGTCGAGGTGGTGACCTCCGCCCACGACGACTCGACGTGGCGGTGGTCGACGCGCGTGACGCGGGACGGCACGACGGTCGCCGAGTCCCGGCAGTCGACGCAGGAGGGGCTGCTGGCGGCCGCCGACTGACGCGGCCAGCGCCTCGAGTCGTGGCTAGTCCGCCTCGGCGAGCTTGGCAGGGGACTCCGGGACCTCGCCGAACGCCCGGTGCAGGGCCTCGACGACGATCGGCTTGGTGAGGTAGTTGTCGCAGCCGGCCTCGAGGCACCGTTCCCGGTCGCCTTCCATCGCGTTCGCCGTCAGCGCGATGATGTGGGGCTGATCGAGGTCGAGCGTCCGGATCCGGCGCGTGGCTTCGAGGCCGTCCATCCGGGGCATCTGGATGTCCATCAGGATCACGTCGTAGGGCTGCCCGTGGGTGGCCTGGCGGCGGACGGCCTCGACGGCCTCGGCGCCGTCGGCCACGACGTCCGCCCGGATCCCGAGGCGGCTCAGGAGGCGCACGGCGACCTTCTGGTTGACCGCGTTGTCCTCGGCGAGGAGCACGCGGTGCGCCGACCGCGGGGGCTCCTCGGCGAAGGGCCGCGCCACCCAGGCCCCGTCGGCGAGGGGGGAGGGGGGCTCGGGGGCCGCCGCGAAGGCCCGGACCACGATGTCGTGGAGCTGGCTCGGCTTGGTCGGCTTGTAGAGGACGGCGTAGACGCCAGCCGCCGCCGCCCGGGCCTTCAGGGTGGCGTCCCGGCTGATCGAGGTGAGCATCACGACGACGGGCGGGGAGCCCGCGTCGCGGATCCGCTCGGCCACCTCGAGCCCGTCCATCTCGGGCATCTGCATGTCGAGCAGGACGAGGTCGACCGTGCGGCCGGCGGCGCGCAGGCGGCCGAGCTCGGCGAGGGCGTCGCGGCCGGAGGCCACGGCCTGGACCGCCATCCCCCACTGCGCCGAGAGGCGGCAGAGGATCTCGCGGTTGACGGCGTGGTCGTCGACGACCAGCACCGTCCGGCCCGCCAGCGCGGGCTGGTCGCGGTGGAGGTGGACGCGGCGCTCGGACGGGGCCACCTCGACGGCGACCGAGAACCGGAACGTCGAGCCCTCGCCCTCGACGCTCTCGACCCGCATCTCGCCGCCCATCATGTCGACGAGGCCGCGGCTGATGGTCAGGCCCAGGCCCGTGCCCCCGAACCGGCGCGTGGTCGAGGCGTCGGCCTGGGAGAAGCTGTCGAAGACGGACTCGAGCTTGCCCCGGGCGATCCCGATCCCCGTGTCCTCGACGGCGAACCAGAGGGCGGTGCGGCCCCCGGGGGCCACGTCGGGCGGCGCCGCCGAAACCCGGACGCAGACGCCGCCGACGGCCGTGAACTTGACGGCGTTCGAGAGCAGGTTGACGAGCACCTGGCGCACCCGGGTCACGTCGCCGACGGCGGCGCCCGGCACGCCGTCCTCGACGATGTACGCTAGCTCGACGCCCTTGTCCGCCGCCCGGGGGGCGATCAGGTCGAGCGCGTCCTCGACGCACTGGCGCACGTCGAAGGGGTAGGCCTCGATGTCGAGCTGGCCGGCCTCGATCTTGGAGAAGTCCAGGATGTCGTTGATGACCGTCATGAGCGCCTCGCCGGACGTCCGGATGGTCTCGACGAACTCGCGCTGGTCGGCGTCGAGGCCCGTGTCGACGAGCAGGCTCGTCATCCCGATCACGCCGTTCATGGGCGTGCGGATCTCGTGGCTCATGTTGGCCAGGAACTCGCTCTTGGCGCGCGTCGCGGCCTGGGCCTCGTCGCGGGCGATCTCGAGGTCGTGGACGGTCCCGGTGAGCTCCTCCGCGCGGGCCTCCAGCTCTTCCGTGGCCTGCGACAGCTCGCGCGTCCGGCGCGCGACGCGGTCCTCGAGCTCGCGGCGCCCCCGGTCGATGGTCTCGGCCATCTCGTTGAAGTGGTGGGCGAGCAGGCCCGTCTCGTCGCGGCCGCGGACGACGGCGCGCGCGGAGAAGTCGCCGCCGGCGAGCGCCCGCGTCGTCTCGGTGAGCTGCCTGATGGGCGCGGCGATGTACGCGGCGATCGCGTAGATGGCCGCGAGGCCGGTCAGGAGCAGGAGCAGGCCCACGCCGAGCGTGTTCCGGCGGCTCCGGTCGATCCCCGCGTCGAGCGCGGCCAGCGACTCGACCAGCACGACGGAGCCGTAGTCGCTCTCGCCGGCCGAGATGGGCGCGCTGTGGATGAGCCGGCCGTCGTCGTAGCGGAGGGTCGCCGAGGCCCAGGCGGGGTCCCACCGCGCGTCCTCGGGGAAGGCGCCGATCACCTCGCCGTCGGGGGCCGCCACGACGATCTGGGTGATGGCGGCCTCGCGCTTGGCGTAGTTGAACGCGAGCTGCATGCTCTCGTAGTCGAAGCTGTCGAGCCCGACCGCGATCGCCAGCGCCAGCGTCTCCGTCGTGACCTCGATCTCGCGCTCGAACGCCGCGAGCTGCTGCTGGCGCTGGACGTGCGGGAAGTAGACGACGACGAAGGCGACGAAGGCCACGATCAGGACGAACGTGCTCGTGACGACCTTAAACGAGATGGAGCGCATGAAGCGGGGGTCCTGTCGGGGGGAGGCCGGTGCCGTCCGGCCTAGTCGGTGAGGAGGAGGTGCCCGTTGCGGTCGCCGCCCTCGCCCCGGACTGCGATCCGCTTGACCCGGGCGCCGGACTCGACGGCCGAGGCCGTGACGAACCCGATGGCCCCGGGGTGGTCCCGGACGAACGCCAGGACCTCGGCGTCGGTGCGGAGGCTGACCGGCCCGTCGGCGACGCGCCCGGAGAGCAGGAGCCGGACCCAGCGACGCCCGATGGCGCGCGCGCTCTGGTCGGCGACGGTCTCGAAAAACTGGTCGGCCAGGCGGCGCTGGATGCACACGGCGGCGAAGCTGCGGACCTCGCCGGTGTAGATCCGCCGGAGGTCCTGGACCGAGAGGGCGCTGACGGGGCTCGAGGGGTGCGCCACGATCGCGACGGGGGGCAGCGACGGGGGGGGCTCGAAGCCCGCGGAAACGACGAGGAGCCCGGCCAGCACGGCGGGGAGGAGGAAGCGCGACATGAGATCGGTGGAGGCGGTGTCCCGTGACGGGCTAAAAGGCGACGGCGACGGAGGACACGAACATCTCGTGCCCGTCCCGGAGCGCGTCCTCGAACCGGACCACGTGGCCTTCGGCCTTGAGGTACACGCGGGGCGTCAGCGACAGGTTGACGCCGCCGACGAAGCGGTACTCGTCGCCGGTGTCGACGGCGGGGACGTAGCGCTCGGCCCGGGCGAACGGCGTGAGGCGGTCGGCCAGGGTGTAGCCGGCCTGGAGGTAGCTCCCCACCGCGTGCTGGAAGGCCCCGCTCGGGGCGCCGGCGGCGTCGAGCGACTCCATCGCCCCGAACAGGACCTCGCCGTGGACGTCGAGCGCGTCGGACCGGAGGCGGGCGTCGAGGGCGAGCGCGCGCTGGCGGGTCTGGGCGGCGTCGCCGTTCCGTTCGGTGTAGACCGAGGCGCCGAGCTCGGACTGGCCCAGCGGCAGGCCCACGATGACCCGGGCGCCCAGGGCCTTGTTGCCGTTGTCGTCCTGCTCGTAGGGGTTGGCCCCCTGCCCGTTCGAGAGGTACCCGACGTAGTCCAGGCTCCAGGCGTCGGAGTACACCGCCCCGAGCACCTGGACGCCCGTCCCGAACTTGCTGAAGAGCCGCTGGCGGTCGCCCATGGGGTTCGCATGCTTGCCGTAGACCGCCGTCGGCAAGTATGTGCTGAGGAACGTCGGGGTGGCGTCGTGGACCAGGTTGTAGATCCCGAAGGGGACGAGGAATTTGCCGGCCCGCGCCATCAGCGCGTCGGTGTGCCGGTACTCCACCCAGGCGCGCTCCAGCTTGACCTCGCCGACGCCGACGCCGTCGCTCAGCTCCAAGCCGTGCTCCCACTCGATCTCGCCGAGCACGCGGAAGTGCTCGTCGAGGACGAACGACGTCAGCACGTTGAAGTGGTGCTGGTCGAACGTCCCGCGCTTGCCGGCGTCGCTGGCGTTGTCGAGCTCGTACTCGAGGTCGAAGTAGCCGTAGATGTTGACGCTCCGCTCCTGGGCCTGGGCGAGCGGCGAGCCCGCAGCGATGGCGACCAGGGCGGCCAGAAATCG
Source organism: Rubrivirga halophila (assembly GCF_046845755.1). Taxonomy (GTDB): domain Bacteria; phylum Bacteroidota; class Rhodothermia; order Rhodothermales; family Rubricoccaceae; genus Rubrivirga. The sequence continues at coordinate 2,012,984 of NZ_CP177357.1, read as the reverse complement.
CAGCGGGGGGGAAGTAAGAAACATGGCGAGGTCAATCTGCAGGTGTCGTAGGTCTCTTGTCGAGGACAACGGGGGCGGCTGAAGCCGCGCCCGGCGGGAATCGGGGCCCGATCGTGGGCGGCGGATCCTCCGCCGGGTCGGCAGGCGTCGCCAATCGGCCGGCGGGGCGCGAACCGGTCAGGGGACCGCGAGCACGGCGGGGCGGGCGTGGCCGTCGCCGGCGTGCGCCGCGAGCACCGCCCGGACGTCGTCGAGCTTGACCGGCTTCGAGAGGTAGGCGTCGGCGCCGGCATGGAGGCAGGCCTCGCGGTCGCCCTCCATGGCGTTCGCGGTCAGCGCCACGATGCGGGGCTGGCGCAGGCCGGGGTCGGCGCGGATGGCGCGCGTCGCCGCGAGCCCGTCCATCTCGGGCATCTGGATGTCCATCAGGACGAGGTCGTAGGGGTGGCCCTGGGCGTCGAGGTCGCGCAGCGACTGGATGGCCTCGGCCCCGTTCGCGGCCACATCCGCCTCGCACCCCAGGCGGTTCAGGATGCGCAGGGCCACCTTCTGGTTGACCACGTTGTCCTCGGCGAGCAGGATCCGCATGGGCACGCGCGGCCCCGCCTCGGCAAGCTCGGTGGGCTCGGTGGGCTGGGCCGCCGACGCCACGCGCGCGCCGAAGAGGTCTAGGAACGCGTCGTAGAGCTGGGCCGGCTTGGCCGGTTTGTAGAGCACGGCCGCGATGCCCGCGTCCTCGGCCCGCATGCGGAGCGAGGCGTCCCGGGCGACGGAGGTGAGCAGGAGGGCCGGGGCGTCGTGGCCGGGGAGCAGGCCGAGGGTGGTCGCCACGTCGATCCCGTCCATCTCGGGCATCTGCATGTCGAGCACGACGAGGTCGAACGGGGCGCCGGCGGCGCCGGCCGCGACGGCCGCGTCGATGGCGGCGGCGCCCGAGGCGCACTCGACGACGGCCATCCCCCAGCCCGCGAGCGTGCGCCGCAGAATGTGGCGGTTGACCTCGGTGTCGTCGACGACGAGCACGCGGCGGCCGGCGAGGGCCGGCTGCTCGCGGCGCAAGAACACCTGGCGCTCGCCCGGCGCCGCCTCGACGGCGACCGAGAACCGGAACGTCGAGCCTTGGCCGGGGACGCTCGTCGCCCCGATCTCGCCGCCCATCATCTCGGTGAGGTGCCGGCTGATGGTGAGGCCGAGGCCGGTCCCGCCGTACTGACGCGTGGTCGAGGCGTCGGCCTGGGAGAAGCTCTCGAAGATGGCCTCGAGCTTGTCGGCCGGGACGCCGATGCCCGAGTCCTCGACGGCGATCTGGAGCATGGTCGCGCTCCCCGCCGCCGGCGCGCGCGGCGCGGCGTCGACGCGGACGCAGACGCTGCCCTCGGGCGTGAACTTGACCGCGTTGGAGAGCAGGTTGACCAGCACCTGGCGGACGCGCGTGGCGTCGCCGAGCACGGCGTGCGGCACGCCCTCCTCGACGACGTACGCCAGCTCGACGCCCTTTTCCGCCGCCCGGGGGGCGATCAGGTCGAGCGCCTCCTCGACGCACGTCCGGACCTCGAAGGTGTGGACCTCGAGGTCGAGCATGCCGGCCTCGATCTTCGAGAAGTCCAAGATGTCGTTGATGATGGTCAGGAGCGCGTCGCCCGACGTCCGGATGATCTCGACGAACTCGCGCTGGTCGCCGTCGAGCGCGGTGTCGAGCAGGAGCGAGGTCATGCCGACGACGCCGTTCATGGGCGTGCGGATCTCGTGGCTCATGTTGGCCAGGAACTCGGACTTGGCCCGCGTGGCGGCCTCGGCGGTCTCGCGGGCGGCGTCGAGTTCGGTCTCGCGCGCCTCGGTCTCGTCGAGCATCTGGTTGAAGGCGCGCGCGAGGTCGCGCGTCTCGGGCCCGGCCGTGGGCGTCGCGCGGCGGTCGCGGGCGCCGTCGGCGATGGCCCGGGCGGTCGCCGCGATCTGGGCGATGGGCCGGGAGACCGCCCCGGCGACCGCGTTGGCGAACAGCAGCCCGAGCACGGTCACGCCGAGGAGCACGGCCAGCACCGTCCGCCGGAACGCCGAGACGCGGGCGCGGACCGGGCTCAGGGAGAGGGCGAGGTGGAGGTGGCCGATGACGGCGCCGTCGAGGAGGACCGGGACGGCCGTCTCGAACACGTCGGCGGTGTCGGCGTCGGCGCGGTACGCCGCGATCGGCGCGTCGGCCTCGTCGTCGACCACGATGCGGCGGACGTCGGGGTCCTCGAGCACCTGGCGGAGGACGTCCTCGACGGCCGCCGGGTCGCCGAAGGCGAGCCCGGGCGCGGCGCCGTACGCCGTGATGCGGGCCAGGCTCTCGGCCCGCGACTGGACCGCCTCGACGGCGACGGTCTCGATCAAGGTGGGTGTGATGGCGAAGATGCCGACCCCGCCCACCGTGACGAGCGCGGCGAGCGCGGTCATCAACTGGCTCCGCAGCGTCATCGTGAGCCGTCGGGGGGGGCGGAGAGCCGTGGGGAACGGGCGGGGCATCAGTCGACGAAGGTGGCGAGTTGGAGGAGCCGGGCGCTGAAGTCGGCGCCGGCGGCCCGGGCGGCGCGGCGGTGGAGCAGGATCTCGGGCCGCCCGTCGCGGAGCCCGATCCCGACGGCGGCCCCGGCCTGGACGTAGGCGCGGACGCCGGTGACGGTGAGCACCCCGGCCGCCGCGCTCGCACGCACGAGCGCCGCCACGTCGACGCCGCGGAGCGGGGCGACGTACGCGACGTCGGCCGACCGGAGGGCGGCGGAGACCCGGGGCAGCGAGGTCATCGGGACCCCGGCCACCCGCACCGCGCGGCCCTGGACCGTCGCCCGGCTGAAGGCCGCGGCGGCCGCCTCGAAGGCCTGCCGCGACGCCCGGTTGCGCTCCTGGTAGACGATGGCGACGACGAGGGGGCGGGACCCTGCCATCGAGCGGTCGAAGGCGAGCACGCGCGTCAAGAGCGGGACCTGCCGCCCGACCGGCACCTCCATGTCGTCCGCGTGGCCGCCCGCCGCCATCAGCAGCAGGGCCACGGCGATCCAGCGGGGAGCGGCGGAGAGTGCGGGCATGGAGCGACGCGCCAGAGGGACTGGGCGAGGAGTGGGCCGGGCCCTAGAGCCGGACATCCAGGCGGAGGTAGGCCGAGCGGGGGCGCTGCGGGATGGCGGCCTGGAGGTGCTCGAAGCCCCCGGGCAGCGCGTAGTCGGCGTCGAGGGCGTTGTAGACGCCCAGTGTCGCCCGAGCCGCCTCGCCGAACACGTCGGCCGAGAGGGCGGCGTCGACGACGGCGTACCCGGCCGTGGCCTCGCCGAAGACGGTCCGGCGGCCGCTCTCGGCCCGGCCCGACACCGACAGCGCGAGCCCGCCCGCGAGCGGCCCGAAGGCGGTCAGCTTGCCGACGTGCGTGGGCGCGTTCGAGAGCGGCTCGTCGCCGAGGTCGGGGTCGACGGTGCGCTGGAGCCCGTAGCTGGCGCGCGCGCGCCAGCGGCCGACGGCGCTCGCGACGCCGGCTTCGGCCCCGCGCGCCTCGGCGCGCCCGACGTTGACGAACTGGAGGGTGCCCGGGGCGCCCGCGACCTCCCGCGTGTCGATCAGGTCGGCGACGCGGGTCACGAAGAGCGCCCCGTCGAGGCGGACGCCCGGCACGACCTCGCGGGTGACGCTGGCCTCGGCCGTGGTCACGTACTCGGGGCGGAGGCCCGGCGCGGCGATCTGGTTGGTGTACGGGTCGATGTAGCCGAGCTCGTAGGTCGACGGCGCGCGGAAGGCGCTCCCGACGACGACCTTGAGGCTCGTCCGGTCGTCCGGGGTCACCACCACGGCCCCCCGGGGCGAGAGCGCCACGTCGCCGCGGACCACGTCGAGCCGGGCGCCGGCGGTGATCGCGAGCCCGTCGCGGAGCTGGCTCTCGACCTGGCCGTAGAGCGCGCCCGAGCGGTAGGGCTCGTCGACCACGACGTACGTCGCCTCGTCGTCGTAGCCGCGGTACCGGCTCTGGAGGTTCGCCGACGCCAGCGCCCCGAGCACGACGCGGTTCGAGGCGCTGGCGTCCCACCGGAGCCGGCTCTCGGCCTGGGCTACCGACGAGTGCGAGTCGTCGTAGGCGTCGTACGGGCCGTCGCCGTCGTCGTAGGGGTAGACGCCGTAGTAGTAGGCGTGGTGGACCGAGCCGACGGCGTACAGCGCGAGGCGGGGGGAGAGGTCGGTCTCGAACCGGAGCGAGGCGGCGGCCGTCCGGTCGCGCGTCCAGGCGTCGAGCCCGAACGCGGTCTCGAAGGCGCCCGTCGGGATGCCCTTGTCGCGCTCGCTGAGCCGGAGGTTGAGGCGGACGTCGCCGGCGCGGACGGAGGCGAGCGCCCCCACGGCGCGCTCCCAGTCCTGCCCGGCCGCGACGCCGCCGCCGGTCTCGGGCGCGTCGAACTCGGCGAAGTAGGGGTCGGGGCCCCGGTCCTCGAGCCCGTGGACGGCGACGGTGGCCTCGACGCCGCCGCCGAGCGCCGCCGAGGCCACGAGCTCGCCGCTCAGGCGCTCCGCCGAGCCCGCCGTGGCCACGCCGTGGACGCCCGTGAACGTCCGCGAGTCCTTGAGGATGACGTTGACGACGCCGAACATGGCGCCCGTCCCGTAGAGCGTCGAGCCGGGCCCGCGGATGACCTCGATGCGGTCGACGGCCGAGAGCGGGATCCCGAGCTCGGACCCGACCGCGCCCGACCCCGAACTGCCCTCTTGGGAGGCCACGCCGTCGACCAGGATCGCAATCCGGTTGTTGTAGTCGCTCGGCCGGCTCAGGCCGCGGACGCCCACATACGTGTAGTTGCGGTCGTCGGAGAGGTAGAACCCCCGGACGCTGTTGAGCGCCTCGGCCAGCGTCCGGTAGCCGGCGCGGTCGATCTCGTCCCGAGTCACGATGGTGACCGAGGCGGGCGCCTCGCTGGACCGCTGGGTGTACGTCGCCGCCGTCTGGACGGGCTCGTCGAGCAGCGACTCGAGGTCGCCCAGGTCGTCGCCGGGCTGGGCGGCGCCCGCGAGCGGGGCGAGGAGGACGGCGAGGAGGGAGAGTCGGCGCAGCACGGGCACAGTCGGGCGATTCCGTTTCCTATCGAGCCGGACGCCCGTCCTTCAAGGGGCGGGGCCATTCTCCTTCTCCCGGAGCCGCGGTCGCCGCGCGAACCGTTCCGCCCGCTCGCGGTCCCTAGCGGCTCCCGACCCGACCCCACCCGATGTCCGTCTCGCTCGACAAGTCCAAGATCAAGGTGCTCCTCCTCGAGGGCATCCACGAGAACGCCGAGGCCGTCTTCCGCGAGGCCGGCTACGAGACGGTGGACCGCCGGGCCGGCGCGCTCTCCGGCGACGCGCTCGCCGACGCCCTCCGCGACGTCCACTTTCTGGGCATCCGCTCGCGGACGCAGCTGACGGCCGAGGCGCTGGCGGCGGCCGAGAAGCTGGTGGCCGTCGGCGCGTTCTGCATCGGCACGAATCAGATCGACCTGGGCGCGGCGTCGGACAGGGGCGTGGCCGTCTTTAACGCGCCGTTCTCGAACACGCGGTCGGTCGCCGAGCTGGTGCTCGCGGAGGCCATCCTGCTCTTGCGCGGGGTGCCCGAGAAGAACGCCAAGGCGCACCGCGGCGTGTGGGCCAAGAGCGTCGGCACGAGCCGCGAGATCCGGGGCAAGACGTTGGGGATCGTCGGGTACGGCAACATCGGCAAGCAGCTATCGGTCCTGGCGGAGGGGCTCGGCATGCGCGTCGTGTTTACCGACACCGCCGACGTGCTCCCGCTCGGCAACGCCCAGCCCGTTCCCGACCTCGGCGACCTGGTGGCGCAAGCGGACGTCGTGACGCTCCATGTGCCGGAGTCGCCCGGGACGAAGGGGCTCATCGGGGCCCCAGAGATCGCGGCGATGAAGCCCGACGCCGTGCTCATCAACGCCTCGCGGGGGACCGTCGTCGACCTCGACGCGCTCGCGGACGCCTTGACAAACGACCGGCTCGCGGGCGCCGCCGTCGACGTGTACCCGACCGAGCCGCGCTCCAACGACGACCCGTTCACGAGCCCGCTGCAGGGCGTCGACTCCGCGCTGCTGACCCCGCACGTGGGCGGCTCGACGGTCGAGGCGCAGGAGAACATCGGCGCCGAGGTGGCCGGCAAGCTCGTCCGCTATTCCGACAACGGGAGCACGATGTCGTCGGTCAACGTGCCCGAGGTCGCGCTCCCCGCGCACGCCGAGTGCCACCGGATCCTGCACATGCACCGCAACGTGCCCGGCGTGATGGCGGCCATCAACGGCCTGCTCTCGGACCTGGGCGTCAACGTCGACGCGCAGTACCTCCAGACGCGCGGGGACCTCGGCTACGTGGTCACGGACGTGGGGCGGGAGGCGTCGGCGGAGGCGCTGGCGGCGCTCCGCGACATCGAGGCCACCATCCGCGCCCGCGTGCTGTACTAGGCCCTGTCTCACGATTCCTGACCGGCCCGCTTGCGGCCCTGCGGCCGCCCTGCGGCGTCGCGCTCCATCGCCGTAGCTCGCGCTACGCCTGCTTCGCGCTCCTTGCCGGACGGCCGCAGGCCTCGCAATCGGTCTCGTCTCGAATCACGAGACAGAGCCTGGGCCCCCTTAGTCGACCCAGGCGGCGGCCGGCAGCCGTCGCCGCCGCCGACGCACCACCAGCCACACCAGCGCGCCGACCCCGAGCACGAGCGGCCACACGGTGACGAGCGCCAGCAGCAGTTCGAGGAGCCCGTCCCATCCACTCGCGGCTGCGCGGCCAGCGCGCGAGGCGAAGCCGGGCCCGGCCGTGATGCCCGCCGCTGAGGCCTCGAAGAGCGTCACCGCGATCGTCGAGAGCGCCACCTGGTCCCGCATCGCGCGGAGCTGGGCCTCGGCCGACTCGATCTCCTCGCGGACCCGCTGGAGCTGGACCTGCACCGCCAGCACGTCCTCGATGGAGTCCGCCTCATCGAGGATCGCCAAGAACTGGGTCTCCGCGGCGCGCCGCGCCGCCAGCCGCGCCTCCACGTCGGCCACCTGCCGCGTCACGTCGTCGACGGAGACGGACCGGGACTCGACCTCGCCGTCGATGGCCGACAGCGCGCCCAAGAGCGTGTCGAACCGCGCCGACGGGACGCGGATCGACAACGTCGTCTCGACCCGGTCGGCGTAGCGTTGGCTCGACTCGTTGCCGACGAAGCCGCCCGTGACGGCGGCCATCGCTCGTGCGCGCCGGACCGCCTGGGCGTGGTCGTCGGCCCGGATGCGGAGCGCGGCGGTGCGGATGAGCTGGCGGTCGGCCGGGAGGGGCGCGTCGCGCTGGGACGCCGTGCGAATCACCCTGGCCGCGCTCGCGGTGGCGCTCTCGTCTAGCTCAAAGGCCTCCGTCGTCGAGTCCTGCACGTCCATCTCGGCGTAGCCCGAGTCGGACTGGCAGGCGGCGACGGCGAGCAGGGCGACGAGCGCGAACGCGTGGCGGAGGGGCATGGAGGACGCCGGTGGGTGAGGGCCTGGAACGTAGGCCAGGGCATCTTCGCGTGCCCTCGACGGCGGGGGCAGAGCGCGGTGCCCGGGCACGAGTCGGATCGTGTGCGCAGTTTGCCCGCACTCCGACCCCGCTCTTTCCCATGCGCATCGTCACCCTCGCCGCCTTCACCGTTGCCGTCCTCGCCTTCACGACGGAGGGCCCGTCAGCGGAGCGCCCGCGCCCGACGGCGCCCGCCGACAGCGTCGAGGTGGCCAACCTGCAGGCGTTCGCGGCGCTCTACGGGGCCGTCCGCTTTTTCCATCCCAGCGACCAGGCTGCCGAGACCGACTGGGACCGGTTCGCCGCCCTCGGCGCGAGCCGCGTGCTCGACGCCCGGACGCCCGACGACCTGCGGCGGGCGTTGGCGAGCGTGTTCGGCCCGGTCGCCCCGAGTATCGCCGTGTACCGGTCGGCGGACGGCCCGCCGGTGCTCGCGCAGTGGCTCGACGCCGCCGATGTGCTCGTGGCGTGGCAGCACCTCGGGGTGGGGCTGGGCAACCCGGGCCCGGTGTACCAGAGCGTCCGGCTCGGGCGGCGGCCGCCGGTCGAGAGCGCGCCGTTCGGCTTGTTCGTTCGGGGCCTCGACGCGAGCCCGCTGCAGGGGCGCCGGGTCCGGCTCTCGGCGACCGTCGCGGCCGAGCGCGGGCAGGCCCAGCTCTGGCTCCGCGTGGACCGCCCGGAGCCGAGCCGGGGCTTCTTCGACAACATGGACGACCGGCCGATCACGGACGCCGCCGCCGTCCGCTACACCGTCGAGGGGCCCGTCGCCGACGACGCCGTGGGCCTCGCGTTCGGCGGGTTCGTCTTGCAGGGCGGAGCCGCCCGGTTTTCGGACGTGACGTTGGAGGCGACGACGGCGGGCGGCGACTGGGAGCCGATCCCGCTGGCGGACGGGGCCTTCGACGCGCCCGACGCCGCCGACGGGTGGGCCCTCCCCTCCGCCGGCTACGTCTACGACCGCGTCGCCGAGGCCGACGGCACGCCCGCGCTCCGGCTGGCGACCTCGACCGCGACCGGCCCGGCGCGAGACCTGTTCGCCGAGCGCCCCGCCCCCGGCGAGACCGTGACGCTCGACCTCGGGCGGGGGCTCTCCGCGCGCGTCCCCGTGGCGGTCGCCAGCCGCGACGGCCAGACGGCCCCCGCGCCCGACCCCGACGCCCTGGCGGCCCTCCGCACCGCCCTCGCCGAGGTCGACCCGTCGGACGGTGGGCGCGCCACGCGGGCGGCGGACGTGATCGCGGCGGCGGCCGTGTTCGAGCACTTCTACCCGTACGCCGACCTCGTCGATCTCGACTGGCGTGCGGTCCGCGCCCAAGCGCTGGCGGCGGCACTCGCGGCCGAGACGCCGCGGGCGCACTGCCGCGCGCTCCGCGTGCTGGTGGCCCACCTGCGCGACGGCCACGGCAACGTCGGCTGCGCCGGCCTGCCGGCCCCCGCGCGGCTCCCGTTCCTCGTCGACCGCGTCGAAGGCCGGGTCGCTGTGGTGGCCGCCGACGACGCCTCTGAGGTCCACGTGGGCGACGTGGTCGTGTCGGTCGACGGCGCCGACGCGAGCGCCGAGCTCGACAGCCTATCCGCGCTGGTCTCCGGCTCGCCGCAGTGGCGCCTCTGGCGCGCCGCCCGCGAGTTCGGGGCCGGCGCCGAGGGATCGACGGCCCGTGTCGAGGTCGAGCGCGCGGGCCAGCGCATCGTGCGCTCGGTGCCGCGAGACGTGGGCCCCGCGCCCGCGGAGGCCCGGCCCGAGCCCATCGCCGAGCTCCGCCCCGGCGTGCTCTACGTCGACATCGAGCGCGTCTCGGACAGCCTGCTCACGACCCGGATGCCGGACGTGGTCGCCGCGGATGGCGTCGTGTTCGACTTCCGCGGGTACCCGCGCCAGCTCGGCCCGTGGTTCCTGGCCGTCTTCGCCGACCGCCCCATCGTGTCGGCGCTGTGGGAGGTCCCCAGGACGCTGCGTCCCGGCGCCCCCGGCGGGGCCGGGGCCGACACGTCGCGGTGGGCGCCCATGCCGCCCGCCGAGCCGCACGCGCGCGGCCGCGCGGTCTTCCTGACGGACGGCCGGGCGATCAGCTACGCCGAGTCGATCCTGGGCATCGTCGACCACTACGGTCTGGGGACGACGGTCGGCGGCCCGACGGCCGGGGCGAACGGCAACATCAACCCGTTCGTGCTGCCCGGCGGCCACCGCGTGACGTGGACCGGGATGCGGGTCCGCCGGCACGACGGGGCGACGCTGCACGGGGTCGGGATCGCGCCCGACGTGCCGGTGCGCCGCACGCTCGCGGGGCTCCGGGCCGGGCGCGACGAGGCGCTCGACCGCGCCGCCGAGATCGCGGCGGGGGCCGAGTAGCTTCCGGCCCCCCGACCGACGGCCATGCTCCGCCTCCTCGCGCTCGCCCTGCTCGCGGCCCCCGCCCTCGCCCAGACGGCCGACGCCGACCGCCGGCGCGGCTACACTCGCGACGGCGACCGCGTCGTGTTCGTGTTCGACTCGGCGCGCTACGGGGTGACCCCCGAGGCCGTGGCCGTGACGGGCCCGTTCCGCGGCTGGAGCACCGACGACGCCGACCCAGCCTGGGCGCTGGCGCCCGCCGGCGACGGCCTGTGGACGCTGGCCGTCGACCCCGGGGCGGCCGGGCTGGGGCCCGCGACGCCCTTCAAGTTCCGCGCCGATGGTCGCTGGCTCGACCCGCCCGCCGAGGCGCCGAACGTGGCCGGCGGCAACCTCGTGTACCGCTTCGGCGAGGTCCCGGCGCGGCTCGTCGCCGAGCTGAGAGGGGAGGGGGCCGTCTGGGTCGAGGTGACCGGCACGGACCGGCCGCTCATAGCGAGCGACTACCGCGTGGCCCGGTGGGACGGCGAGCCGATCGCGGTCGCCGGCCTGACGCCGCACGAGGCGCACTCCGCCCTGCTGGCGACGGGGCCGCTCGACCCGGCCCACGTTCACTGGGTCGAGGTCGACACCCCAGCGGGCACGTTGCGCGCTCGCGCGCGCTTCGACGGGCTGTGGCGCGACCTGACGAGCCCCAAGCCGATGGGCGTCCAGGCCCGGCTCCGCGAGACCACGTTCCGGCTGTTCGCCCCCCGTGCCGACTCGGTCCACCTCGCGCTCTACGCCGACCGGACCGGGCTGGCGTCGGGGCACCGGTCCCTCGTCCGCGACGCCGACGGCGTGTGGGAGCACGTCGAGCCGGACGGCCTCGAGGGCGTCTGGTACGACTTCGCTGTTTACGGCCCCGACGGGCCGGGCTCGGCGTTCACGAACCAGACCGGCGCGCGCGTCACCGACCCCTACGCGCTCGTCTCCGACGACTCGTGGGGCCGCGCGCGCGTCTGGCGCGACCGGATCGCCCGGACCGGCACGCGCGCCCGTCCGCGCCCGGCGCTAGAGGACGTGGTCGCTTATGAGGTCCACCTCCAGGACTTTACGGATGCCCTGCCCGTGCCCGACGGCGTCGGACCGCTGGAGGCGTTCGCGATGCCCGACTTGCGGAACGCCCGGGGCGAGCCCGTCGGCCTCGACCACATCGCGAACCTGGGGGTCAACACGGTCCACCTCATGCCGGTCCAGGAGTTTCTCCACTACCCCGACGCCGAGTGGCAGGCCGCCTTCGCCGACGACGCCTTCATGCGCGAGCAAGGCATCGGCAGGGAGAACTACCAGTGGGGCTACCGCACGACCCACGCCTTCGCCATCGAGTCCCGCTTCCGGTCGGCTGGCGACGAGCCCGGGCGCGAGCGCGAGCGGCTGGCGGCACTCGTCGACACGCTCCACGCGCGCGGGCTGGCGGTCGTGGTCGACGTCGTCTTCAACCACACCGGCGAGAACATGGAGGGCGACGAGCGCCTCTTCACCTTCAACGGCATCGACAAGTGGTACCACTACCGGCTCGACGACGAGGGCCGTCACATCGGGGCGTTCGGGAACGAGGTCAAAAGCGAGAACCGACCGTTCGTGCAGCGCTGGCTGCTTGACCAACTCCGCCAGCTGGTCGACGTCTTCGGCATCGACGGCTTCCGCATCGACCTCGCCGGCCAGACCGACGAGCAGACGTTGCGCTGGCTCCAGGCCGAGCTGGGCGACGACGTGCTGATCTACGGCGAGCCCTGGATCGCCAGCAACGACCCCGACTATGAGGCGAACCCCTCGTGGGATTGGTACAAGGCCGACAGCCCGATCACCTTTTTCCAGGACGACGCCCGCAACGCCTTCAAGGGCACGCCGCTCGACGACCCGACGCCCGCGCCCATCTCGCGCGGTTTTGCTGGCGGCGACCCCGGCGCTCGCGACGCCGCGCTCCGGGGCGTCGGCAACGACTACCCCGAGGAGGCCACGCCGACGGGCGGGATCAACTACCTCGACATCCACGACAACTGGGCGCTCGCGGACCGGTTTGCGAGCTGCCAGACCGGAGAGTGTCGGTGGGACGGGCGGCTCGGCGTGCGCGAGGCCGAGATGCGGATCGCGGCGACGCTGCTGCTGACCTCGCTCGGCCCGGTCGTGCTGCACGGCGGGACCGAGTTCGCGCGGTCGAAGGGGCTCGCGCCCCTCGCCGACGACTGGGGCGGCGAGCTTCGGCTCGACGCGATGACGCTGGCGCCGATCTACCTGAAGGGGAGGGGCGACACCTACAACCTTCGCGCGGCCAACACCTTTCGCTGGGACGAGGTCGGCGCGACCGCGCCCGTCGACCGCGCCGCGATGCTGGCCTGGTGGCGCGGCCTGCTGGCGCTCCGCGCGAGCGACGCCGGCGACGTGTTCCGGATCGGCGGGCCCGTGCCCCCGGGTTGGGTGCGGGAGGTGCCCGGCGGCGGGCCCCAGGCGCTCGGCTACCTCGTCGGCGACCGCGTGCTCGTGCTGATCAACGCGGGCGACGCGCCCGCGCAGTTTGCCCCCGACCTCCCCGGCGTGGACTGGCGCCTCGTCGCCGACGCCGACGCGGACGGCGGGGTCGTCGACGTGAGCCGGTTCGGACGCGGGGTGCTCGCGGCGCAAGCCGCGGCGGCGCCCGTGCCGGCGAAGGGCGTCCGGATCTGGGTCCGCGCCGACTAGCGGGCGCCCGGCGGCATCCCGATGGTGAACCCGAGCACGACCGGGTCGTCGGTGCGCGTCAGCGTGGCCTCGACGGTGCCGGCCGAGGGGACGCCGTCGGCGGGCTGGACGCGGTACTGGAGCGCCGCGACCCCCTCCTCCCAGCCGGCGGGCACCACGAGGCGGTAGCGGCCCGCGCCCCGTCCGGTGCCAGCAGAGACGACGACGGTCTCGATCCGCTCGGGCGCCGGCGCCCGGCCGGTCCCGACGAACGTGCCGTCGCCGGCGGGCGCGAGGTCGATCAGGGCGCGGCGAGCCGTCCGGGCGTCGGGGGCGAAGGCGATCTGGGTCGGGGCGGGCGCGCCGTCGGGCACGGCCACCACGACCCGCGCGGCGTTGGGGCCCTGGGCGTCCACGACGGTCTCGAACATGATGCGGGCGTCGATCTTGAGGTCGAAGCCGGCCGCGGGCTGGGCGGCGGCCGGCAGGGCGAGCAAGAGGGCGGCGAGGAGGGCGAGGCGCATGGTCGGGGAGAGGGTGGGGTCCTTCATGCGCCAGATCGCGAGGCGACGGATCACGCCCGCTTGCGACGCGCCCTAGGCCCTCCACAAAGAAAGACGGAAAGGGCTCGCCGATCCCGGAAGCCCTTCCGATCTTCCCGGCTCCTCCCTCCCGACCCCATGTCCCTCCGCCCCAAGGTCCCGGCCTACGAGATCGCCTCCCGCAATTTCGAGCGCGCCGCCGACCTCATCGACCTCAGCCCCAACTGGCGCATCCTGATCCGGACGCCGTTCCGCGAGATGAAGGTCGAGGTGCCGCTGTACCGCGAGGACGGGACGTTCGTGGTCTACGAGGGCTTCCGGATCCAGCACAACGGGGCGCGCGGGCCGTTCAAGGGCGGCATCCGGTTCTCGTCGCTCGTCGACGAGCAGGAGGTCAAGGCGCTCGCCGAGACGATGACCTACAAGACGGCCCTCGTCGACATCCCGTTCGGCGGCGGCAAGGGCGGCGTCAACGTGAACCCCCGGGACCTGACCGACCGCGAGCTCGAGCACGTCACCCGGCGCTACGTCAGCCGCATCCACCTCATCCTGGGCCCCAACCGCGACGTCCCGGCGCCGGACATGGGCACGAACGCCCAGACGATGGCCTGGATCGTGGACCAGTACGGCCGGCAGCACGGCTACAACCCGGCCGTCGTGACCGGCAAACCGCTCGAGCTCGGCGGCTCGCCCGGCCGCGCCCAGGCGACCGGCCGGGGCGTCATGCTGACCGCGCTCGAGGCCGCCAAGGACCACCTCGGGATGACGCCGGACCAGCTCCGCGTCGTCGTCCAGGGCTTCGGGAACGTGGGCATGAACGCCGCCCTGCTGCTGGCCGAGCGCGGCGCGACCATCGTCGGCATCAGCGACCACACGGGCGGGTACCACCGCGCCGAGGGGATCGACCTCGACGCCGCCGTGGCCCACGTCGGGCGCGAGGGCGGCGACCGCACGCTCCGCGGCTTCGCCGGCGGCGACGCCGTCGCCGCCGAGGACTTTATGGGGCTCGATTGCGACGTGCTCGTCCCGGCCGCCATCGAGGCCGCCATCCACTCCGACAACGTCGACTCGATCCAGGCCCGCCTGGTCGTCGAGGGCGCCAACCTGCCCGTCACGCCCATCGCCGACGAGAAGCTCGCCGAGCGCGGCGTGGTCGTCGTCCCGGACATCCTGGCCAACGCCGGCGGCGTCATCGTGAGCTACTTCGAGTGGAGCCAGAACTTCCAGCAGTACCGCTGGAGCGTCGAGGACGTGAACACGCGGCTGGAGCGGATCCTCCTCCAGGCCTACCGCGACACGGCCGACAAGCAGGCCGAGCTGGGCTCGACCATGCGCGAGGCGGCCTTCGCCCTCGCCATCGGCCGCGTCCAGACCGCCGAGAAGCTCCGCGGCGCGCTCTAGGCCCCGGCCCCACCGCTGGTCCGAACGGACCAGCGGTGCGGTCGGTTGGTGGAGTAGGCTGGTGGCCCACTGCCGCCTCCGCGCATGCGCCGACTCCTGGCTCTGGCTCTGGTCCTCACCGGCTGCGTCCCGCCGCTGCTGGGCGTCCGCGGCGACCTCCACCCGGCCGACGAGCCCTCCTCCAATGGGTCGGCGGCGCTCCCGCCCGGCCTCTACGTCGCGACCCGCGTCCAGCGCGGGAGCCGGCTCCCCGACGGCGTCCGCCCCTCGACGGCGGCCTACGTGGACGGGTACCGCATCCAGGCGCAGGGGGTCGTGCTCTGGCCCGACGGCCTTTTCGCCTCGACCCTCTCGTTCCCCTCGGACTCCTTCCACGTCGAGCGCCCCGTACCGGGCTCGCCCGTCTGGGACCGCGACGCCCTCGCCGCTGCCCAGGCCCTGGTCGCCTTTTACACGACGGGGCGCGGCCGGGCGCCTGGCACGCCGTCCGTCCGGTGGGGGACGTGGCAGATCCGTGCGGACACCCTCGAACTCCGCCAGCTCTCGCTGAGCGGGGAGGCGTGGCCCTACACCGGCGGCGTCTCGACCTCGCGGATCGCCGTCGCCGACTCGGGCTTTACCCGGTCGTGGATCGCGCCGGGATGGACGGGCGAACTGGAACCCGTCGAGGCGAGCTACCGCTGGTGGTCGCCGCCGCTCCCCATCGACCGCACCGGCAACCCCGCGGCCGCCTGGCGACCCCGATGAGCGTGGGACGCGGAACGCGGCCGTTGACGGGTCGCATCACGAGGCGTCTCGCGGGCCCGCCCTCGCCCAGGGGCAACGGCGCGTGTGGCGCTCACACTGCGACATCGCCGGGCCGGGGCGCCGCCGCGGCCTCAGCGAGCGCCTGCCGCGCCGCCGCACGACCGGTCGCGAGGCAGCCGGTGAGGAGCCAGCCGCCCGTCGGGGCCTCCCAGTCGAGCATCTCGCCGGCGGCGTAGACCCGGGCGTCGCCCGCCAGCCGGAACCCGTCGAGGGCGTCGAACCGGAGCCCGCCGGCCGTCGAGATCGCGTCGTCGAGCGGCATCACGCCGGCGTGGTGGACCGGGAGCGCTTTGAGGGTGCCGGCGAGGTCCGGGCCGAACGGGCGGCCGAACTCGTGGAGCAGGGCGGCGCGCGCGCCGCCCAGGCCCAGGGCCTTGCGGAGCCGGGTCGCGAGGCTCGCCTTCCGGCCCTGCCGCGCCAGCCGCTCGGCGACGACGGCGGGCAAGAGGTCGGGAAAGAGGTCGACGACGAGCGGCGCCCCGTCCCGGACGGCGCGGCTGACGCTGTAGATGCCGCCGCCCTCCAGCCCGTCCGCCGTGACCACCGCCTCGCCCCGGCTGGTCCGCGCCCCCGCCGACCACGCGACGCCCTTGAGCGGCTGGCCGTGCCAGCGCGCCATGTGCGCCGACCACTCCACGCGGAGCCCGACGTTGGCGGCCTGAAACGGGGCCACCGCCCCCGGCATCTGGGCCGCCCACGCGCCGTCGCTGCCCAGCCGGCGCCAACTGGCGCCGCCGAGCGCGAGGACGGTGACGTCGGCATCGATTGCGTGCGGTCCCTCAGCCGTGTCGAAACGGGCCTGCCCGTCGCGCCAGCCGGTCCACCGCCACCGCGTCCGCAGCTCCACGCCCAGGCCGTCCAGCCGCCGCAGCCAGGCGCGCAGCAGCGGCGACGCCTTCATGGCCACGGGGAAGACGCGGCCCGTGGACCCGACGAACACCTCCTGGCCCAGCCCCTCGGCCCACCGGATGACGGCGTCGGGCCCGAAGTCGGCCACGGCCTGCGCAAACGCCGGCGCCACCGGGCCGTACCCCGCGTCGAAGTGATCGTCGACCTTCGTGAGGTTCAGGCCGGACTTGCCCGCCATCAGGAATTTGCGCGCCGGCGTCGGCATCTGGTCCGCGACGACGACCGACATCCCCGCCTGCGCCAGCACTTCGGCGGCCATCAGGCCCGCTGGCCCTGCACCGACGACGAGCGCCCGGCAGCCCGTCGTGCCCAGTGCACCCGCGCGGGAGGGGCGGACGGCAGGGGACATCTCAGCGGGAGGCGCGACAGGGGAGGGGCCGCTCCGCTCTCCGACGCTGAGAGCTGGCAGGGTGGCAGGCGCCAGGATACGCCGGTGCTCGGACGACGAGCGCGCGCGGCGTGGGGCCGGCTTAGGCGGAGGTCGCCCCCTTCGTCCCCGACGCCACGTACAGCTCGCCCCCGAATGTCTTGGCGTCGTCGGACAGCACCTCCCGCTCGAAGTCGTCGCACCTAGCCGCCAGCGGGCCCCACGCCTCGCGGGAGAGGTCGGCCCGCGCCACGAGCTCGACCGCGCGCGCCTCGCGCGTCCGCTCCGGGGCGTAGACGTCGAACAGCACGAACCGGCCGCCGGGCCGGAGCCGCGCGAACAGCCGCTCGAACGCGGCCTCCCACGCCGGCAGGGCCGTCAGCCCCAGCGCACACAGGAGGGCGTCCACATCGGGCTGGCCAAGTGCGCCCGCGAGCAGGTCCGCGTCCACGTCGGCCGCCCGGGCCCGGCGGAGGGCGACGGTGTCCCAGCCTGCGCGCTCGATCCGGCGCCGGGCCTGGCGGAGCATCCCGCGCGACGCGTCCACGCCGAGCACGGCGCCGGTCGGGCCGACGGCCGCCGCCAGGAGGTCGAGGCACTGCCCCGTCCCACAGGGGAGGTCGAGCACGTGGGCGCCGTCGGAGAGGCGGAGGGGCTCGACGGCGGCGGGACGGAAGGGGGCGTAGAGGTCTTCGAGGGCCCGGTCGTAGACGAGCGAGAAGAGGTCATACCACATGGGACGGCGGTGTGGTCTCGACGGCGGCCAGGCAGGGGGGCGATCCCCCAGGGCCGCGGTCGAAGGCGGTGGTTCGGGAGCGATCGGCCTCCGAGGGGCACCGGTTCCTCAGGACGAGATCGCGAGACCTTGCCCATACCGCCAGTGCCCAGAGGGACAGCGGGAGGCGAAGCCGAGTCGATCCAGCCCGTGTGGATGTGGGCAGACCGACCATGACGCACGACGTGCAATCAGGGGGCAGTTCTCGGGTGGCGGTAGCCCATGCGCGTGGAGCCGGGTCACTCAGCGCGGTCATCGGACCCATAGGCGGAGCGTGAGACTGTAAAAAACTGGGTGTCCAAGCCCCCCACGTCCGCCCGGTGCGAGTCGCGGAACCCGAGCCGTTCGATCAGGCGGCGGGAGGGCTCGTTCGGAGCGTCGGTGCTCGCCCTCACCTCGCCGAAGCCCAGCTCGTCGAACGCGTACCGGATGAGGCGGTCGCAGGCTTCCGTAGCGACGCCCCGTCCCCAGTGAGCGGGCGAGAGGCTGAGAACGAGTTCGAGCTGCGGAGGCTCGTGGAACTCCCAGTACCCTCCGCAGCCAAGGAGGTCGTCCGCGTCCCGATGGCAAATCGCCCATAGCCCGTAGCCTCGTTCTGCGAAGAGCTGGGCGCTTTGGGCCACGAGGTCTTCGACCTGCTCGCGGGAGATCACCTCGTCATCCCACAGGTAGCGGCGCACGCCGGGATCGGTCCAGTGCTGGTGAAGGGCGGCCGCATCGCTGCCGTCGACAGGACGGAGCGCCAGCCGAGGGGACGTGAGCGTGGGCGTCGCTTCATCCATGACAGATCGCTGTCGAGCGCTCCGGCGTGCTGCGGCAGAACAGTGGACCGCTCAGCCGCCCAAGGCTGACACCTGGCGATGGTGCGAGGCAACGTAGACACTAGCGCTCGGACGAGGCAAGAACGCTGGCGCGTGCTGTCGGCCTGTAGCGGTGGGTTCTACGGCGCGGGCCGTGAAGGGAGGCTCACATACACGATAGCCTGCGGAGCCGCATCGTCAGCGATCACAAGATCGTCCTTCCCGTCGCGGTTCAGATCGGCTACGGCCATCCCCCACGGGTGCTCGCCTCCAGGCACAGAGGTCATGCGAATCGCACTGACCCCGCCGAGAAGTATGAGTACGTCGGAGGACTCGTAGCTAGCGATGGCCGCGTCGTCCGCTCCATCTCCGTTGAAATCGCCGATGGCGATTCGTTTCGCGCCCGACCCAGCCCGGAACGGAGACCCATCGAACTCCTCAAACTCGCCAGTGCCGTCACCCAAGAAGAGCTGCGCGACGGGAGGCCCCCCCCCTGGAGCTGCGATGAGATCGAGGTGGCCGTCGTCGTTGAGGTCGCCGAGACCGACGGCAAATGGAGACACAACGGGGACGGGAGTAGCCCGGTCGAACGCGATCCCCTCTTCGCTCACGTTGATCAAGACGCCCACCTCGTCCGGGTTCGGCGTCACCACGTCAGGCCTGCCGTCGCCGTTGAGGTCGCCGACGGCCATGCCCCAATAGGGATCGCCCCCGGCGTCTGCGACGATACCGGGCGCGTCAAATTGGCCGCCACCCAAACCCCGGAGTACGAGCAGACCCCCGGCTTCGCGGTGGTCCACGGCGAGGTCCACCAGCCCATCTGCATTGAAGTCTGCCGCTTGAACGGCATGAGGGTGAGGCCGGACATTAATCCGTAGGGGGGAGTTCGAGGCAGGCTCAAACGCGCCGCTCCCGTCGCCGAGGAGGAGTGTGAGGTAGTCCGTCTCGTGGTTGGCGACTACGATGTCGGTATTCCCATCTCCATTGAGGTCGGTGAGCGCGAAGTCGTTGGGGTCTTCGCCTCCGGGGACACGACCAGCACTCGTCAGCTTCCCGTCGGAATCACTTCGGAGGACTGCGAGGTGCGTCTATCCCGCCCCGACGAGGTCGGCACGACCGTCGCCGTCGAAGTCGCCCGCAGCGACAGCCGCTGACTCTACGGAAACCGTATAGGAAAGAAACCTTGCGTCACCCAATTCCAAGGTGTCTGCGCTTGCCATTGGAACTTGAACAGAAGTGCCTGCCTGACAGCCGGAGAACATTAACACGGCTGACAGGATGCAAAGGGCTGCCGGGGTCATCGCGTTCGACTGGATAGTGAGTTGAGACTGAGGTGGAGCGCCGTAGAACAGTTTGCCGCTTAGCCGCACGGGGCTGAGGGCGGGATGTGTGGACGAAGCTACTGGAGCGCCGACGCCCAGACGAGCCGAGAACGCTGGCGCCCCGTGTCGGCCTACAGCGGCGGGTTCTACGGCGCCCCTTCGCGGATACGGGACAAGAACGATTCGATCCGCGATTGGGCCTCGACCGGACCGAAAAGCCCTGCGTCCTCGCCCCGCCAGTCCGGCCGTGGTTCGAAGAGGTCGAGGCCGTCGGTTAACTCATCGAGCGCGTTCAGGACGGACTCCGGCAGCCGCTGACGCTCGGCCTCATCGTTGAACGCGAGGTCCTCGGCAGCCGCGAGAGCAGGGCCGAGTCGCGCTGAGTCGGTCGCGGCTTCTCGGAGCAACTGGACGACGTGATCGAAGGATGGCAAGGCAGTCGCAGCGCCGTAGAACGAAGGGCCGATCAGCGGCCTGCGGATACCGAACCTAACCCAGAGCACAATGGACACAAAGCGTCCCCAAAGCCTCGCACTAAGCACCGCCGCAGGTCCGCCTGCATTGGCGGGTTCTACGGCGCGCATCGCCAGTTTGACGGAGGAGTATGAGAAGCAAGCCGAGGAGTGCTCCTCTAGTTAGGGAAGGGGGCAGATTCGTGCAATGAGGTACGGTAGCCGTCCCACATCAGGTCTGGAGCCCTCCAAAGGTTGATCCTAGCGAACTTCTATCGACTGCGACCCGGCTTCGTGTTCGCTCGACGACCACGCAGAAGTGATGGGAGTCCTGGATCAGAACGGCGCTTCGAGCCCATACGGGCACTCGGGAGGCCGTCGGCCGGCGCTCTCTCCGTGTTGTGCGAAGTCGGCAGCGGTCGGCTACCGTATAAAATTGCACGGATCGGCCCGGCACCCTCCTCAGGGTCCGCGAGGAGTACGGCCGCCTGGCGCACCTTCGCCCGCGTCATCTTCGGGGGCCGCCCGCCCTCCAGGAACGGCCCGCACGGCCTCTGCGTAAAAGCTTGTTGCCACAACTGCTAGCTCAGGTCCTGCTCGACACCCCCATCAACATGAACTACGTCCGTAAGGGGACCGGCCCCCCGCTCCTCCTCGTCCACGGGCTCGGCGGCACGTGGCGCTCCTGGGAGACGGTCCTCGACGCCCTCGCCGCCGAGCGCGACGTGATCGCCCCGGACCTCCCCGGCTTCGGCGAGACGCCGCCGCTCGACGGCGAGGTCTCCATCGCCACGCTCGCCGACGCCCTCGAAGGGTTCCTGGACGGGCACGGCCTCCGGGGCGTCGACGCCGTCGGCACGTCGATGGGCGCCCGGCTCGTGCTGGAACTGGCGCGGCGGCGGGCCGTCGGCGCGACCGTCGCGCTCGACCCGGGCGGGTTCTGGAACGGCCCCGAGCGGCTCGTCTTCGGGGCCTCGATCGCCCTCTCGGTCCGGCTCTTGCGCGTGCTCGACCCCGTGCTCCCGCGCGTCCTCGCGAGCCCGGCCGGCCGCACGGCCCTGCTCCTCCAGTTCTCAGCCCGCCCTTGGGCGCTGGACCCGGGGGTCGCCCTCCACGAGCTCCGGGGCTACGTCGCCGCGCCCTCGTTCGACGCGGCCCTCCGCGCGCTCATCACGGGGCCGACGCAGGAGGGGATGCCGGCCGACGAGCAGCGCGGGCCGGTCCTCATCGTGTGGGGCCGTCAGGACCGGGTGTGCTTCCCCTCGCAGGCCGAGCGGGCGACGGCGCGGTTCCCCGGCGCGCGGCTCGAGTGGCTCGACCGGTGCGGGCACTTCCCCCAGTGGGACCGCCCGGAGGAGGCGGTCCGCCTCATTCTGGCCGCTACCGGAAATGCCGCAACCGGAACGAGCGAGGCGCGGGGCGTTCAGAGCCCGGCCGCAGGCCCTGACTCTGCGGCCTGACGCCCCCCTCACCCTGCCCGGCCCTGGACCCGCATGGCCGCCTCTATGACGCCGCCGTACACGAGGTGCCCGATGAACCCCCGGGCGTGCGTCTGCCACGGGAACGCGAGCGGCCCGGGCGAGAACTCGAGCAGCGGGCTCAGCCCCTCGTCGACCACCAGCGAGAACCCGGCCCCGTAGACGACCCGAGGAATGCGTAGCACTGGAACAGGTTTGGGCGCTAACCGCCCGCCGGTGCTCTTGTCAAGAAGGGTGGGCGCTCGTGGCCTCCGGGAAGGGCGATTCGTGGACGTGAGACCGGGTCGCTGTCCTAGTCAAGAAGGAAGTCCTTCCTGATCTCCTGTCCCTATCGGATCGGTCTCTCCACCGCTCAGAGCGCGCTCCGTCGTCCAGAACGCCCAGATCTGGTCCGGCGCTACAAGAACCCCGAAGCCGATAGCGAGAGAACGGAGCATCGGTCTGAGGATCGTTCAGGGGCCGTAGAACAGGAGGCCGCTCAGCCGCACGCGGCGAACAGCACGAGGCGTGAACGAGCGAGAGAATACGCCAGCGCAGGGATGAGCCCAGAGCGCTGACGCCGCGTGTCGGCCTGCAGAGGCGGGTTCTGCGGCCCGTGCGAGAGTCGGCAAGGCAGGCTCATCCGCTGACGTACTCCGAGGCGTTGTAGTCGGGGCCGCATGTGTCGACTGCTTCGAGACGGTTCGGGAGCCGACCCACGTCGTAGACGCAGTCCCGGGTCACGACGACGTCGCATTCTAGCAACGACTCGGCCCCACCCTCAGGATCACTGAGGTCATCGTAGAGGAGGTCCTCGAAGGACGTCACCCTCTGGATGTAGTAGAGCGAGTCGCCGACTACGTTGCAGAAGGGCAGAACACAGGGGTCGGGTTGACCGGTGGGGGCACGACCCGCGTACGGCCCTGCCAACTGGCGCAGACTGGAGACGTCGCGGTCCTCTCCGACCACCGTGATGTACCACGCGGACTCCACCCGACATGTCTCGGGGGAGCACGCCGCGAGCGCGAGGAGAGGGAAGAGAGTGAGTAGCCTCACCGAGGTGTGCCTGTAAGGGCGGCAGAACAGGGGGCCGCTCAGCGGCCGAGGGCAGACACCGCCGAAGGTAGGCCGGAGCGCTGGAAGCGGTGATGCCGGGACAGCGCGAGAACGCTGGCGCCCTCGGTCCGCCTGCTGCGGCTGGTTCTGCGGCGCGGACACACAAGGCGCCTTCAGGTACCGCACTCTGCGATGGTCCACCCGAAGCGCTGGCGGAAGTCTCCAAAGCACTGATTGCAAACCCACCGATACTCATCGAGCGTCGCGTACCCGGCATGGAGCGCCTCGGGGTTGACGGAGGGCTCTGCAAACTTGGACCAGCAGAACTCGCAGTGGTCGTGATCCCACGTCTCGCTGTAGCGCCGGTACTCCCGCCAGCAGAGCGCGACGCCGGTGAGATACGCCTCTTGTCCAGTAAGCCGCCAGTCGTCGTCGGTCATCGGATGGCACGAGCGCGGCAGAACAGGTGACCGCTCAGCCGCAGCACGCTGACGACTGGCCGGTGGGACGAGGCAACGAAAACAGCAGCGTTGGGACGAAGCAATGACGCCCGCGCGTGCTGTCGGCCTGCAGCGGTGGGTTAGCGCGCACCGGCGAAAGACGTAGGGGATATGGACCAGCGACGATCTTCGCCTAACAGGACACCAGCCGAACCGCTCGCCATCATAGCCCAGATTGATTCCAGGATTGAGTGTGAGAGCAACGCGAGTCGTGTTATTGATTTCGTGTTTGTCTTTTCCATAGTGTTTACCTCTTTTGGTTCGTGACAAGGAGCTAATAGCGCGATTTCTGCCTTTGCGACAAGGCTCGCCACCTTTACTAGTGTTACGAGAAAGAGGGCCACGATGGCGACAGGCACCAGGGGAATCGAACCACCTGCTGAGAGGCCTATTAGGCGAAGACTGCGGCCAGTCAAAGAACACAAACCCCAAGATAGGGTGGAGCGGCGGGAGTGCGCGCTAACCAGTACTTCACCCGACGGCCAGTCGGCAGAACGGGCGGATCCGGTAAATATAGACGCCGCCAGTCGGCATAAGAGGCGGGATCCGTACATACTGCGTACTCGCCCCGCGCCACCATGTCCGATCTGCTCGATGCCACCCGCGCCGCCCTCCGCCTTCGCCACATGAGCTACCGCACGGAGCTCACCTACGTCCGTTGGGTCGAGCGATACCTCCGGTACTCCGCCCGTTCAGGGGGCCGTTGGCGCCACCCTCGCGACCTCGCCGAGCCCGACGTGACCGCGTTTCTGAATCACCTCGCCAACGACCGCGAGGTGGCCGCGAGCACACAGACTCAGGCGCTCTCGGCACTGCTCTTCTTCTACGACGCCGTGCTCGGGCTCCCGCTCGGAGACCTCGCCGGCCTCGTCCGGGTCCGCAAGCCGGCCCGCCTGCCGTCCGTGCTGTCGCGGCGGGAGGTCGCAGGGCTCCTCGCCGAGATGGACGGGGTGCCCGCGCTTATCGGCCGCCTGCTCTACGGCGCCGGGCTCCGGCTGCGGGGGCCCTCCGGCTGCGGGTCAAGGACCTCGATTTCGAGACCCGTCAGCTCACCATTCGGCGGGGCAAGGGCGACCGGGACCGCCCGGCGGTCATGCCCGAGGCGACCGTCGAGTCGCTCCGAGCGCAGGTCGGCCGCGTTCGGGCGCTCCACCGCACGGATCTCGCAGCGGGGGAGGGGCGAGCGGCGTTGCCGGGCGCCTACGGCCGCAAGCATCCCGGGGCCGCGACCGCAGTGGGCTGGCAGTTCGTGTTCCCGAGCCCACGGCTCAGCCGTCACCCCCGGACGGGCGCGACGCACCGCCACCACCTCTCCCCATCGACGGTTCAGAAGGCGGTCCAGCGAGCGGCACGTCGAGCAGGGATTGACAAGCGGGCCACGTGCCACACGCTCCGCCACTCGTTCGCGACCCACCTGCTCGAAGACGGCGCCGACATCCGGACCGTCCAGGAGTTGCTCGGCCACGCCAGGCTGGCGACGACCCAGATCTACACCCACGTCGCCGGGCTCAACGGGCTCGGCGTGCGGAGCCCCCTCGACCGGCTGGCGACGCGCCCGCGAGCCTCGGCCGGAGTGAGGGACCGGCACTCTGTTTGACCGGCCGCCGAGCGTTCGTTGGACGGCTCGGAGCGTCCATCCTACCGGTCCACTCCCCCGTCTTGCAGGTCCGAGACACCGTTATACGGCATCGAGAGGCCGTCTTACGGGTCTGAGACACCGTCTTACGGGTCCGAGAAGTCATTCTACAGGACCGAGCTCCTGTTTTACAGGCTCGAGACCGTGTCCCACGCGTCCGAGGGGCCATTTTCCAGGGCCGAGCGTCGTTCGGACGTGGCGCCGCCTGGCTCTGACGAGGCCGAGACTCCGCTTTGCTGTGCGTGAGCGCTGTGTTGCGCGTGCGGGTCGCGGCCTGCAGAGTCGGCCCCACCCGTCCCCGCCGGGTACCTTTGAGGCCTCACCTGCCGACCGATCCGCGATGCCTCGCCTGTCCGTCCTCGCTGCCCTGGTCCTCGTCGCCACGGCCGTCCCCGCCAGCGCCCAGCACTTTCCCACCGACGACCCCGTGATCCGCGCGATGTGGACCGAGGGGATGGAGCGGTCGCAGACCGAGCCGCTCGCGCACCACCTCATTGACGTGATCGGTCCCCGACTGGCGGGCTCGCCCGGGCTGGCGACCGCCCAGGACTGGCTCCTGGAGACGTACGCCGCGTGGGGCGTCCCGGCCCGACGCGAGGCGTATGGGACGTGGACCGGCTGGCAGCCCGGCGCCTTGCACGTCGAGATGACGGCGCCGCGCGTGCAGCCGCTCGTCGCCGAGATCCTGGCGTGGAGCCCCGCGACCGACGGCCCGGTCGAGGGCCCCGTCGTGATGCCGCCCGCCGGCCTCACCGCCGAGACCGCCGACGCCTGGCTGGCGACGCTCGACGGCGCCTTCGTCCTGCTCGACGCGCCCGAGCCGACGTGCCGGGCGGCGCAGGAGCTGGAGGCGAATGCGCGTCCCGAGACCGTCGAGCGGCTCGGCGCCCAGCGCGACACCCTGCGCGCCGACTGGTCGCGCCGCTGGGACGCCGTCGGCGGCCTCCGCGAGCGGACCGCCCGGCTCGAAGCGGCCGGCGTCGCCGGGACGCTCGGCTCGCGGTGGTCGGGCGGGTGGGGCGCCAACAAGGTGTTCAGCACCGCGAACGAGCGCGCCGTCGGGCTCGACGTGTCGTGCGAGGACTACGGCCTGCTGGCGCGCCTCGCGGCCTCGGGCCACGCCCCCCGCATCCGCGTCGACGCCGAGGCCCAGGACCTCGGCGAGGTCCCCCAGTTCAACGTCATCGCCGAGATGCGCGGGACCGAGCTGCCCGACGAGTACGTGCTTCTGAGCGCCCACCTCGACTCGTGGCACGCCGCGACCGGCGCGACCGACAACGGCACCGGCACGCTCGTGATGCTCGAGGCCATGCGCATCCTGAAGGCCACGTACCCGAATCCCCGCCGCACCATTCTCGTCGGCCACTGGGGCGCCGAGGAGGTGGGGCTGATCGGGTCGGGCGCGTTCCGCGAGGACCACCCCGAGGTCGTCGCCGGGCTCCAGGTCGGGTTCAATCAGGACAACGGGACGTGGCGGTTCGAGCGGATCGAGGGCCAGGGGTTCTTGGATACCGCCGCGCACCTGCCGAAGTGGATGGCCGCCGTCCCGACCGACATCCAGGCCCAGGTGACGGTCGAGGTGCCGGGCGAGCAGAACAACCGGGGCAGCGACCACACCTCGTTCGTCTGCGCCGAGGCCCCCGTGCTCCGCCTGCAGTCGCCGTACGACGAGTACCGGCAGTACACGTGGCACACGAACCTCGACACCTACGACAAGATCGTCTTCGACGACCTCAAGCAGAACGCGACACTCGCGGCGATGCTGGTCTACGGCGCCTCCGAGGACCCCGGGCGGCTGACGCGCGAGCTGGCGATCCTGCCCGACGACCCGCGCACCGGCGAGCCCCGCACGTTCGGCCCGTGCTTCCCGCCCCGCCGCGCGCCGCGCTAAGGCGGGCTAGCGCCGCTTCATCGCGAACCCGGCCGCGAGCACGAAGAGGGGCCCCCACAAAAACCACGGCCCGCCCGTCGACGCCGCCAGCGTCCCGGCCACCAGGCTGGCGCCCGAGAGCAGCGCCGTCCGCAGGCCCGCCAGCGGCGAGTCCTGGGGGTGGCGCACGCGCGTCTCGATAAACCGGATCCCCTCCGCCAGCAGCGTCGGGCTCTTGACGATGAGGTCGACCAGCTCGGGCGCGCCCCGGAAGCTCTCCTTGAGGAGGGCGATCGGGTTGAACTGGCTCAGGAACAACTTGTTGACGTGCTGGCGGCTCACCTCGGCCACGTCGAAGCCGGGGAGGAGCGTCTGCCCGACGCCCTCGAACGTGACCAGCGCCTTCGTCATCAGCACCATCTCGACGGGGAAGTACATCCGGTACTGGCCCGCCAGCCCGACCGACTCCATGATGAGCTGGCCGACGTTGACCTCGCCGTACTGCTGGGCCCGGTAGAACCGCCGGCACAGCTCGGCGACGGCCCGCTGGAAGCCGCGGGGGTCGGCGTTCTTGCCCGGCTCCGACACGCTCGCGAGGTACCGCGCCGCGTTCTCGGCGTCGCCGGTCACGAGCGAGAAGAAGTAGTACAGCAGCGTCCGCCGCAGGTCGCCGTCGAAGTACCCGACCATCCCGAGGTCGATAAAGCCCACCTTGGGCCGGATCCGGCCCTGCTCGTCGGGCTCGGTGTCGAGCACGAACATGTTGCCCGGGTGGAGGTCGGCGTGGAAAAAGCCGTCCTGGTAGAGCATCCGGATGATGGCCAGCGCGCCGAGGTCGACGAGCCGCTCGCGCGCGGCGAGCGGGAGCGCCCGGCTGGCGGCCGTGTCGGGGCGGACGCCCCGAAACCGCTCCTGCGTCAGCACCAGCCGCGACGAGTACTGGCGGTAGATCTTGGGGAACCGGATGTCCGGGACGTCGGCAAAGTTGAGCGCCATCTGCTCCGCGTTCTCCGCCTCGCGCCGCAGGTCGACCTCGCGCAACGTGTACTCGGCGAACTCGTCGAGCACCTTCTTGGGCTGGTACCGGGCGAAGAAGATCTGCAGGAACGACCCGAAAAAGCCCAGCAGCCGCGCGTCCCGCTTCAGGATCACGTAGATGTGCGGCTTGACGACCTTCAAGATCACGTCGTCGCCCTCGACCGTCGTGGCCCCGTGGATCTGGCCGATCGACGCGCTCCCGAGCGGCTCGGGGTCGATCGAGGCGAACATCTCGTCGATCGGGCGGCCGAGCCCCTTCGCGATGCGGTCGAGGTACTCGGGGTACGGCATGACCGGGAGCCGGTCGAGCAGGTTTTTGAGCTCCTCGGTGATGGACGGCGGCAACAGGTCCTCGCGCAGCGCCAGCACCTGACCGAGCTTGATGTAGGTCGGCCCCAGCAGTTCCAGGCGCCGCCGCAGCTGCTGCTCGATGGGGAGCCCCCGGATGTCGCGCCGCACGAACGGCGTGACGAAGAACGCGGCCAGCTTGATCAGGATCAGCGGGAAGCCCTTGACCCAGACGAACTGGTCGCGGTCGCGCGCCACGGCGATCGCCGTCCCGTAGACCAGCCCGACGGCGTGGCGCAGCGTCGTGAAGTAGCGCCGGACGAGCGAGGGGGGCTCGCCGACGTCCATCACCTCGTAGCCGGCCGCGCGCGCGGCTTCGGTCCCGGGGTCCAGCGCCGGCACGTCTGTCGTGCCGGCATGTCGGCGCATCCGCGCCAGCCGGCGGAGGTCGGCGGCGACCGACTTTTCGGTCTCCTCGCGCGGCGTCCGCCGGGAGGGGAGAAGGGGGCTCGCCCGGACCGGGCCGGGCGCGGCGCTGGCGTGCGTCGTCGCCGTCGGGTTGTCGCCCGCCGGCCCGGGGGGGCGCTCGTCGCCGACTTCGGGGTCGGTGTCGAGTCCGTCGTCGGCCGCGAGGCCGTCGCCACCCGCCAGCGCGTCGCCCTCGAACGCCGCGGCGGGCTCGGGGCCCCCGGCGGCGTCGGAGGGGGGCGAGAAGCCGTCGTCGATCTCCGACACGGGCACCGGCTCGCTCTTCGCGCCTCCCGAGTCGGAGGGCGCGTCGTCGGGGGGCGGGAGGGGAGGGGCGGCCATGTCCGAGTGTAACCACCCGCTCTCCGGATGGCTCCCTGCCGCCCCCTGCGGCCCCCGGGTGGCCCCTCACCCGCCGTCCCTCCACTCGTCCGAGCGGACGCGGGCGACGAACGGGAGCCACCGCGGGTCGTCGAAAAGCGCGCGCAACCGTGGGTCAGGTGGGCCGCCGGACAACTCATGCAGGGCGTACTCGTCGTCGGCGATGGCCTGCTCCAGTGCGCCGAACGCGGCGTCGGAGTCGCCGAGGGCGGCCTCGACAACGGCTCGGGGGTAGGCCGAACGGCTGCCAACCAGCATCCGCTCCGCCTCCGCCCGCCGTCCCGCGCTCGCGTAGATGTACGCAGCCGCTCGCCGCATGGCAGGTTCCCTGGGGTGGGACGCGAGCCCCCGCTCGACGAGACCGAGTGCGTCGTCGAGTCGGCCCTGGGACACGTAGAGGGCGGAGAGCATCTGGATCGCGTACGAGAACGTGGGGGCGAGGGCGAGGGTGGACTCGAAGGTGAGGGCCGCTCTAGGGTAGTGCCCAGCTCGGTAGTACACGATCCCGGCGATGTTGAGGACCAGCGCGTCGAGCGGGCCGAGCTGGACGGCTCGATCCGCCGCGCGGAGGGCCTCGTCCCACCGGTGCTGTCCGACGAGCAACTCGGCCAGCGTGGCCCGGAGGTAGGCGTCGCTCGGGTCTGTCTCGACCGCCCGCTCAAAGTGGGCGAGGGCCGCGTCCTCGTCGTGGTCGCGGTACCGCGCGACCTCTCCGAGCAGGTGGTGGGCCTCCGCGTCCCCGGGGTCGAGCGACAGGGCCCGGGCCGCTGCGACTCGGACTTCGGTCCACTCCTCGTTTGTGTCGGGGCCCCGGAGGTACCGGGCCCAGGCCAGGCCCGACCACGCCGCGGCATACGCATCGTCTCGGTGGAGCGCGCGCGCATACAGCGCCTCG
Organism: Rubrivirga halophila; assembly: GCF_046845755.1. Taxonomy (GTDB): domain Bacteria; phylum Bacteroidota; class Rhodothermia; order Rhodothermales; family Rubricoccaceae; genus Rubrivirga. Next base: position 1,983,476 of record NZ_CP177357.1, on the reverse strand, counting down.
GCTTCTTCGCCCGTCGCCGTGCGGGTGGAGAGGCCCAGCCGCCGGACGGTTTCGGCCTGCTGGACGAACGCGTACGCCTCCGGGTCCGAGGTCCCAGGCTCGGCCCGGGCGACCACCGTCGCGAGCGAGAGCCGCCGAGCGATGGCGCGGGCGATCTGGTAGGGGACGTCGAGCACGGCGTCGGCCGCCTGTTCGTAGGTGGTGGACCACGCCTCGAACCCGGTCTCGGCGTCGACGAGCTGGGCCGAGACCCGGACCCGGTCTCCGTCGCCCCGTACGCTCCCCTGCACGAGGTACGCGACGCCGAGCGCCCGCCCGATCGAGTCCGCCAGCGCGTTCGTATCGCGGAACACGAACGATGAGGTCCGGCCGACGACTTGGAGATCGGGAGACCGGGCGAGCGTCTGGAGGAGGTCTTCGGAAAGCCCGTCGGCGAGCGGACCCTGGGCGGGGTCGCCGCTCAGGTTCTCGAACGGCAACACCGCGACCGACGCGACGCCGACGCCGGGGGGAGGCTGCATCCCCGCCGCTCCACGCGTCTCGCCAGGCCCGGCCGCCCGCCAGAGGTAAACCGTGAGCAGGGCGGCGAGGGCGAGGAGCGCCGCCAGCACGGCGTACGCCCAGGGACCACGTTGGTGGCCGGAGCGTGCGGGCGGCTCCGAGGCCTCCGTCGCCGGGCCCTGGTCTAGAGCCTTGAGGGCGTCGAGCACGTCGGCCGCGTGCTGGTAGCGGTCGCTGAGCTCCTTCGCCAGCGCCTTTTCCACGATGCCCGCCAGCCGCTCCGGGATCTCGGGCCGGAGCGCCCGGGCCGGCCTCGGCTCTTCGTGGAGGATCTGGTAGATGAGCGCCTGGGCGTACGCCGCTTGGAACGGCCGTTCGCCCGTCGTCATCTCGTACAGCACGACCCCGAGCGCCCACAGGTCCGACCGCTGGTCCACGGCGCCGCCCCGCACCTGCTCCGGGCTCATGTACGCCGCCGTCCCCAGCGTCTCGCCCGTCTGCGTCAAGTCGGCCTGCCCCGCCGCCTTCGCGATGCCGAAGTCGAGCAGCTTCAGGTGCCCGTACTCGGTCACCATGATGTTGGCCGGCTTGACGTCGCGGTGGGTGATCCCGACGTCGTGCGCGCGGGCGAGGCCCTCGGCCATTTGGCGGGCGAAGTCGACGGCGTCCTCGACGAGGAGGGGGCCGCGCTCGATCTTGCGCTTGAGCGTCTCGCCGCTGTAGCACGGCATCGCGATAAAGAGACGTCCCTCGTGCTCTCCGATCTCGTGGATCGTGCAGATGTTCGGGTGGTCCAGCGCCGAGGCCGCCTGGGCTTCGTGGAGGAGGCGCCGTTCCGCCGCCTCGTCGGCGACGAGGTGAGGGGGCAGGACCTTCAACGCGACAAAGCGGCCGAGGGTCAGGTGTCGGGCCTTGTAGACGACTCCCATCCCGCCGCCCCCGAGCTTTTCCACGATGTGGTACTGGGCGATCGTCTCGCCCTCGCGGATGGGTGGAGGAGGGGGCATGGGTGCCGGTCACGTCGGACCTCCTTGAGGGTACGGCGCATCAGGCGAAGGCCCAGCAACAGGGGCGAGAGGCTCGACCCGTTCGGAATCCGTCCCCGTTTCGGGGACGGGCTCGCCGCGGGGGCCTGGACGGTGGGGACTCATATCACGTGGTACCCTCGCCCACAGCGAGGGCTCCCATGCTCTCGAGGGCGGTTCCGGAGGAGGCAAAAATATTTCGGCCAGGAGGTCAAGAGTTGGACCGTTAACTCTAGCTTCGCCGGCCGTTTGCGGCTCCACAGCCTTGTCGCGCTCGCTCGCTCATCTCTGTTCCCCGCTGCCCCCACGCGCCATGACCCGCTTCCTCTCGTTCAGCATCGTCCTCCTCCTCGCCGTCGCCGGGTGCGACGAGGCCCCCCTCACCGCCCACGCCGATGCAAGCGCCCACGCCGACGGCCGGGCCTCCGCGACCGGCCACGTCGAGATCCCCATCGGGAGCGCTGGTGCGACGGAGACGTACTCCTTCAACGCCGTCCGCTCCCCGAACGGCAGCGTTCGCGGCAACTGGACCACGCACTACCGGTCCGAGGGGTACTCGTCCCGGGCCCACGGCACTATCAAGTGCTTCACGGTGGCGCCCGACGGTCAGACCGCCTGGGTCGGCGGAATCATCACCCAGTTTTCCGACTCCAACGGGTTTCCGGCCGCCGGCGTCCTCGGAAAGGAGGCCAAGTGGACCGTCGTCGACCTTGGCGAGCCCCGCACCGACCTCGCGACGGAGCTGACCTACGGGTTCGACCCAGCCGACGGCGCGGCGGACCAGCACTGCGCCGACGGCAGCGTCGTCGGCAACAGCAACGACCTCCGCGAGACGACGCGCGGCAACGTCCACGTCCGCCCATAACTCCATACGAGGCCCCGCCTTGGCGGCGGGGCCCCCGTCTGTGGGCGCTGCTCTAGCGGTTGCGGCCAAACTTCTCGTGGCTCGACACCCAGTCGTTCGACGAGATCGCCGAGGCCAGGCTGATCTCGCCCGCCAGCACGACGCCCGCGATGATCTCGGCCAGCTTCTGGACCCCGCCCTTCCCGTAGCACCCCATCATCTCGAGGCACTCGCGCTGGGTCGCCAGCCCGACGCCGCCGCCGTACGTCGCCACGATGAGCGACGGGATCGTGATCGACATGTAGAGGTCGTCGTCGTCGGTGTGCTCGGCGTACAGGATCGCCGCCGAGCTCTCGGACACGTTCGCCACGTCCTGGCCCGTCGCGATAAACAGGGCCGTGATGCCGTTCGGACTGTGGAGCCCGTTGTTGTTGGCGCCCGACAAGACGGAGCCGATGCCGGCCGCGACGCCCCAGTGGTACGCCAGCCCGGCCGGCTCAACCCGCATCACCTCGCGGAGCACGTCGCCCGAGATCTTGCACTCGGCCGTGACCCGCTTGCCGCGCGTCTTCATGATGTTGACCATCGACGCCTTCTTGTCCGTCGCGAAGTTGGACTCGAGGTAGAAGCGGCGGATCGAGTCGTTGTTCTCCAGGATCCACGAGCACGCCGCGAAGGTCGCCCGGCCGACCATGTTCTGGCCCGCCGCGTCGCCCGTCGAGAAGTTGAAGCGGCTAAAGGCGAAGTGGTTCGAGAGGTACGTGTCGATCTCCTTCAGCTTGCCGACGGAGGTCGTGGACTCGGCCTGCCGGGCGATCTCGTCGAAGTTCTCGGCGAGCCACACCTTGAAGTCGCGCGCGCCCCGGGCGTCCTCGAAGATGAAGACCGGCGCCCGCTGCATGGCGTCGTCGGAGATGGTGCACTTCACGCCGCCGGACAGGTTGAGCACCTTCATCCCGCGGTTGTAGCTGGCGACGAGCGTCCCCTCGGCGGTCGCCATCGGAATCAGGAACTCGCCCTGGGCGTGCTCGCCGTTGACCTGGAGCGGCCCGGCGACCCCGATCGGCACCTGCGCCACGCCGATGAACGCCTCCACATTCCCCGCCGTGATGTGGGGGTCGAACGAGTACTTCTTGACGTGCTCGAACGTCTTCCCGGTGTACGCCTCGACGAACGCCTGCCGCGCCTGGATGGCGGCGTCTGAGAAGTCGTCCTCGCGGTCGCGCGGGACCGTTACGCGGTCGGGCCGCGGCGGGGCGACGGAGTCCTTGACCTTGAACGACAGGTCGCCCATCCCCGCGATCGAGAACTCGAGCTTGAGTTGGTGGACACCCTCCTCGGCCGAGACCCCGGGCACATGGATCGTCACGATCCGGCGGAGCGGGAAGTCGATCGGATTCGCCGGGGTGACGGAGGCGGCGGGCCGGGTGCTCCCGTCGTCAAGCCCAAGCACGATCTGGTCGGCCCCGACGGTCGTCCCGTCGACGGTCACGCTCTTCAGCCCCGCCAGCTTGGCGTCGGTCAGCCGGTTTTTGAGGCTGAACGCGACGCCGTTGTCGGTCGGGGTCAGGCTCCCGTTCGTGTACAGCTGGCGGAGGACGAGGGAGGGGATTTTCATCGGGCAGGGGAGGAGAGGGGCGCGTGTGAAGCTAGCCTGAAGCGGGGCCGCCCGCGCGGGACGGCCCCGAGTGCTGGGAGGGCGCCGAGGCAGGGGGAGGGACGTCTCGCCGGACGGCGCGGTGCCGGTCGCCCGCTCCCAGCCTCGCCTCCGCGCGGGCAGGCTGGGGGGGGCGGTACCGACCCTGTTTGCGCCCCCAACGCCCACTCACACGGCCGTCCACATCACGAAGTGGGGCCCGATCTCCGGGATGTCGAACTCGGGGCCGACGGCCGCCAGCCCCAGCCGCTCGTAGAAGGGGAGGGCGCCCACGCGGGCGTTGCACCACAGAAAGCGGCCGCCGTCGTCGCGGACCGCGTCGAAGCAGCCGTCGAGCACGAGGCGGCCCAGGCCCGTCCCCCGTGCGGCCTCCGACGTGGCCATGCCCCGCAAGCGCCACGCGGCGCCGTCGGCGTACGCGGCGGGGGGGATCTCGCCCCGGAGCTCGGCCGGCGGCGCCTCGGCGTAGACCGTGCCGACGCCGTCGGGCTCGCTCGCCCCGTCCCGGAAGGCGGCGACGTGGGCGGCGACAGTGTCGTCCTGGTCGTAGCTCGCGAGCCGGTCGGTCCAGCCCGGGCGCAAGACAGCGGTTCTCAGGGGACGGACGACGGCGGCGGGGACGCGGCGGACGGACGGCATGGCGGGATTAGGAATGGGGAGGGCCCGGAAAAGCTAGCAGCCCCAAACCGCTCGCGGCGCCGGGCGTGGGGCGCGTATGGACCTGTTCTCGCCCCCACCCGACCCGGCCGCCCTGCGCGACAAGGCGCTCGCGGCGCACGACGCGCTGTGCGACGCCTACGGCTGCCCCGTCCCGTTCTTCTCCACCAAGGACCCGCTTAGCGAGCTCGTCTCGGCGCTCCTGTCGCACCGGACCAAGAACGCCGACAGCGCCCGCGCCTACCGCCAGCTCCGCGAGCGCTTCCCGACGTGGGAGGCCGTCCGCGACGCGCCGACGACCGACGTCCAGGCGGCGCTCGCGCCGTGCACCTGGCCCGAGCAGAAGGCCCCGCGCGTGCAGGCCGTGCTCGGCGCCGTCACCGACGCGCCCGAGACCGACGGGCTCTCGCTCGACGCGCTCGCCGACTGGCCCGCCGACCAGGCACGGCGCTGGCTCCAGCAGATCAACGGCGTCGGCCCGAACACGAGCGCGGCCGTGCTCCTGTTCAGCCGCCTGCGCGTGCCGGCCCTCCCCGTTGACAGCCACCACCACCGCGTGGCCCAGCGACTGGGCCTGATCCCCGAGTCGATGGCGGTCGGGCCGTCGCACGACGCGCTCGCGGCGTTCGTGCCCGCCGACTGGGACGCCCAGCAGGTCTACGACCACCACGAGGTGTTCATGCTCCACGGGCAGCGGTGCTGCCGCTGGCGGGCGCCGGCGTGCGGGCGGTGCCCGGTCTACGACCTGTGCGTGTGGGCGGGGAAGGGGGCGCGTGGGAACAATGCTTGTTCAAACAAATAACAGGCCGACACCCCCCCGCACTCCCATGTCAGAGCTCCGCTCCAAGGTCGACGACCTCAACGCCCGCATCCTCAACGGCGACATCCTCGGCGCCTTCGAGGACTACTACGCCGACGACGTCGTGATGATCGACGCCGGCCAGCCGCCCCGCAAAGGCAAGGACATCAACCGCCAGTATGAGGAGGTCTTCGTCAACGGCCTCACCGAGTTCCGTGGCGCCGAGGTCAAGTCGGTCGCCGTCGACGAGGACAAGGGCAAGGCGCTCGTCGAGTGGCACTTCGACTTCACGCACGCCGACTTCGGCTCGCAGACCTACGACCAAGTCGCCGTTCAGACGTGGAAGGACGGCCAGATCACCGAGGAGCGCTTCTACAAGCTGTAAGGGGGCAACGAGGGAAGGGGAATGGGCAGACCGCCCTCTGACCGCCCCATCTCGCGTCCTCGCTCCGCCTCCGGACATCCGCCCGCCTCGGCACACGCGCCGAGGCGGGCGGATGGTTTGTACCGAGCGCCCTCTGTTCGTTCCCCGTTCCCGGCGCTGGGGGCAGCGCGCACCCGGAGGGCATCGGCGCCGCGAGCGCCTAGTACGGCGGGTTGAGCGTCTCCGGGTCGGCGGGCGTGTTCTGGAGCTCCCAGTCCTCGAACCGCGCCAGGTCGTCGCGGATGGCCTTCATGACGTACGCCACCACGACGGCGTCGTCGAGGAAGCCCGTGCCCAGGATAAAGTCGGGGATCAGGTCGGCCGGCGTCACGAAGTAGAGGAGCCCGGCGGCGATGAACAGGATGCTCTTCCAGGGGAGGTGCCGGTAGTCGCCCCGGGCGACGGCGGAGCCGAGGCGGGTGAGCCGGGGCACGTCGTCGCGCAGGGTGCCGAGCCGCGAGCGGTCGTCGCGGAGCTGGGCCTGGGCCCGGCGGATGACGGCGCGGAGCCGGCTCGGGTTGTCGGCGAGCTCTTCGGCGTCCTCGCGGACGAGGCGGAGGCCGCGCTTGGCGGTCGTGCGGTCGGTCTTGGACACAGCGACGGGGGAGAGAGAGAGGGCAACGTACGGCGAGGCCCGAACGCGGTTGCCGGACGGCTCGTGCCCGGGCCCCACCCCGGGCGGCTCCCCGCTACCTTCACGGCCCACCCTCTCGCCCCGATGCGCGCCCTCGCTCTCGCCCTCGTCCTCGCCGCCCCCGCGCTGGCCCAGAACGTCGACCCCGTCGTCCACCTCCCGAACGCCATCGCGCCGACGCCCGCCGCCGAGCGGCTCGTCGTGCCCGACGGCGAGAGCCCGCTGGCGGAGATCCCGTTCCGCTCGGTCGGTCCGACCGTGATGAGTGGCCGCGTGGCCGCCGTCGAGGGCAAGCCCGGCGACCCGTCGACGATGATCGTCGCGTATGCCTCGGGCGGGGTCTGGAAAACCACGACGGGCGGCGCCAGCTTCGAGCCGCTCTTCGACGACATGCCCACCATCACCGTCGGCGCACTCGCAGTCGACTGGACCGACGCCGAGGGCGACGAACCGACGATCTGGGTCGGCACCGGCGAGGCGAACTCGTCGCGGTCGTCGTACGCCGGGACCGGTGTCTACCGGAGCACCGACGGCGGCGACTCGTGGGCGCACCTCGGGCTGGCGGAGACCCACCACATCGGCAAGATCGTGCTCGGCGCCGCGCCCGGGCACGCCGTCGTCGCGGCCGTCGGCCACCTGTACTCCCCGAACCCCGAGCGCGGCGTCTTCCGCACGACCGACGGCGGCGCGACGTGGGCGCACACCCTCGCGCTCGACGCCGACACGGGCGCCATCGACCTCGCCCAGGACGCCGACGGCCGCCTCTACGCAGCGACGTGGACGCGCTCGCGCCGGGCCTGGGACTTCCGCGAAGGCGGGCCCGGCTCGGCGATCTGGGCGTCCGACGACGACGGCGCCTCGTGGAGCCGCCTGACGATCGAAGGCTCGGGCTTCCCGACCGGCGCGACCGTCGGCCGCATCGGCGTGGCGACGCACGGGACGACCGTCTGGGCCGTCGTCGACAACCAGGCGCGGCGGCCGGACGAGGACGACCCCGACGCCCCGGCCGTCACGCGCGACGTGCTCCGGACGATCTCGCGCGACGCCTTCCTCGCGCTCGCCGAAGACGACCTCAACGCCTTCCTGGACGCCAACAACGTCCCGTACAGCTACACCGCCGAGAGCATCCTCGACGACGTCCGCGAGGGCCGCATCACGCCCGCCGACCTGGTGGCCTTCCTGGAAGACGCGAACGCCCAACTCTTCGACACGCCCGTCGTCGGCGCTGAGGTGTACCGCTCCGACGACAGCGGCCGGTCGTGGACGCGCACGCACGAGGGCCCGCTCGACGACCTGTTCTACTCCTACGGCTACTATTTCTCGGTCCTGCGCGTCGACCCGCACGACGCCGACCGCCTTTACGTGATGGGTGTCCCGCTCGTCGCCTCCGTCGATGGCGGCGCGACGTGGCAGCGCGCCGACGACGCGCACGTCCACGTCGACCATCACGACCTGTGGCTCGACCCCACGCGCCCGGGCTACGCCATCTCGGGCAACGACGGCGGCCTCAACGTGACGTACGACGGCGGCGCCTCGTGGACCAAGCTCAACCGCCCGGCTGTCGGGCAGTTTTACACGGTCGCCGTTGACGACGCCGAGCCGTACAACGTCTACGGCGGGCTCCAGGACAACGGCGTCTGGGTCGGCCCGAGCGACTACGACGCTGGCGAGGGCTGGCGCGCCGAGGGCGAGTACCCGTACCGGCGCCTGCTCGGCGGCGACGGGATGCAGGTCCAGATCGACGACCGCGACGGGACGGTCTACACCGGCTTCCAGTTCGGCAACTACTTCCGCACGAACCGGAGCGGCGAGGGCCGGGCGGAGCGGATCGTGCCGCAGCACGAGCTCGGCGAGCGCCCGTACCGCTGGAATTGGCAGGCCCCGATCTGGCTCTCGCGCCACGCCCCGGACGTGCTGTACTTCGGGTCCAACAAGGTCCACCGCTCGCTCGACCGGGGCGAGACGTGGGAGACCATGTCCGCCGACCTGACCGGCGGCGGCCGCCCCGGCGACGTCCCCTACGGCACGTTGACCTCGCTCCACGAGTCACCCCTCGAGTTCGGCCTGCTGGCGGCGGGCACCGACGACGGCCGGGTGTGGACGAGCCGCGACGGCGGCAAAAGCTGGCAGGACCGCTCGGTCGGCCTGCCCGCCGACCTGTGGGTGAGCCGCGTCGAGCTCTCCGGCCACGATCGCGACCGGCTCGTCGTCGCCCTCAACGGCTACCGCTGGGACCACTTCGCGTCCCACGTCTTCGCCTCCGACGACCTCGGCCGCACGTGGACCCGGCTCGGCACCGACCTGCCCGCCGAGCCGGTGAATGTGGCGAAGGAGGACCCGCACAACCCCGACGTGCTCTACGTCGGGACCGACGGCGGGCTCTACGTGTCGCTCGACCGCGGCGCGAGCTTCGCGCCGTTCCATGGCCAGCGCGCCGCCGCGCCCGAGGCGCCCGGCCCGTTCGACACTGTGGGGGAGGGCGTGACGCTCCCCCGCGCTCCCGTCCACGACCTCGTGGTCCAGGCGCGCGAGCGCGACCTGGTCGTCGGCACGCACGGACGGTCGATCTGGATCGCCGACACCGGGCACATCGCGGACCTGACCGCCGCGGTCCGCGCGCGCGCCGTCCACGTCTTCGCGCCCGACACGACGCGCCACCGCGACGACTGGGGGACGATCGGCTACACGTGGTCCGACCCCCGCGAGCCCGAGGTCGAGATCGCGTACTGGTCCGCCGACAGCGGGACCGCCACGGTCCGCATCCTCGACGCCGCTGGCACCGCGGTCCACTCGTTCACCGACGCCGCCGACCCGGGCCTCAACCTGACGATGTATGCCCTGCGCGCGGACCGGGCGTTGTCGGACGACGCCGAGGCGGGCGAGGACACGGGCGCGTTCTACCTCGTCCCCGGCGAGTACGTCGTCGAGGTCGATGTCGGCGGGGCGACGGCGACGGCACCTCTCGTCGTGGAGGCCGCGCCGCCGCCGCGCAGCCGCGCCCGCAAAAAGGCACCCTGAGTTGGGGGGCAGGGGAGCCGAGGGAGGAGATGGGCGTCGGAGGGCGCTTTCCGCTCGCCTCCGTTCCGCCCCGCTCGCTGATTGCCGGCCCGCGGCCCCCGCTCGCGGCCGCTCGGGCCGTCGGGGACAAAGCCGGACGGCCCGAGTATCCCCCGCCGCCCCACCCTCGCCGATGTCTCCATCTGTCCGCTTGCGCGTCCTCTGGGAGCGCTACGTCGCCCCGTCGCGCGCCGAGCACGACCCCGGGTTCCGCGCCGTGCTCGACGGGGCGACGGTCATCGGGCTCCGCGTCGCCGGCTTGTTCGGGATCGTGGCGCTGGTTGGCGTCGGAATGGCCGTCGTGGTGACGAGCATGGTCGGGGGCGGCGGCGTCGGCGACGTGGGCGACTCGGCGACGCAGATCGGGGAGGCCCTGTCCGACAAACTGTTCGTGTACGCGGCGGCGGCCGTGTTCTTCGTGGTCGCCCGGTTCCGGCCCGGCCTGGTGCTCGGGCGGTGGCTGGTGGCCCTGTTCGTGCTCGTCGGCTCGCTCGTCATCACGTGGGAGGAGCTGGTCCGGGGCGACCTCGAGTTCATGGCCGCGTGGCTGTCGCTGCTGCTGCTGTTCACCGTCGGAACGGTGCCGTTTCAGCCGATCCAGACGATGCTGCTGGGCGGCCTGATCACCGTCCTCCACACCGGCGCGCTGGCACTCGCGGGCACGACGGGCTCGCTGGTCGACGCGGGCGAGGCGGTCCGCCGCCTGTCGTTTCTGCTCCTGGTCACGTTCCTGTCGACGGCGATGAGCGCGGCGCTGTACGCAGGGCGCCGGGGGCAGTACCGGGGCACGCAGCGGCTGGCGCGGCTGCGCGACCGGCTCGCGGCGCGGGGCGAGCAGCTGGAGACGCGCGGGGCGGAACTCGAGGCCCAGCAGGCCGAGCTGACGGCGTCGCTGGCGCGGCTGGAGGCGGCGCAGACGCGGCTCGTGCAGCAGGAAAAGATGGCGTCGCTGGGGCAGCTCACGGCCGGCGTCGCCCACGAGCTCAAGAACCCGCTCAACTTCGTCAACAACTTCGCCCAGCTCCTGGTCGAGCTGCTCGACGACTTCGAGGAGGAGGTCCGCGAGGTCCCCGAGCGGCCGGTCGGCGAGGCCCTCGACGAGTCGGCCGACCTGCTCGACGACATGCGCTCGAACGCGCTCAAGATCCGCGAGCACGGCCGACGCGCCGACGGCATCATCCGGTCGATGCTGGCGCACAGCCGGGCCCAGCCCGGCCCGAGCCGGGAGGCGCCGCTCAACAGCTTGCTCAAGGAGTACGTCGGGCTGGCGTACCACGGCATGCGCGCGGAGCACTCCGGCTTCAACGTCGAGCTCGACCTCGACCTCGACGAGGCCGTCGGGACGGTCGTGATGGTGCCCGAGGAGATGGGCCGCGTGTTCCTCAACCTGCTCGACAACGCGCTCCAGGCGCTCCGCGAGCGGGCGGCAGCGGGCGAGCCCGGGTTTGCCCCCGTGCTCCGGGTCGAGTCGCGGCCGTGGGGGAAGGGCGCGCGCGTCCGCATCACCGACAACGGTCCGGGCATCCCGGAGGGCGCGCGGACCAAGATCTTCGAGCCGTTCTTCACCACGAAGCCGACCGGCGAGGGCACCGGCCTCGGCCTGTCACTGGCCTACGAGATCGTCGTCCACGGGCACGGCGGCGAGCTGACCGTCGAGACCGAAGAAGGGGAGGGGACCACGTTCACCGTCGGGCTGACCGGTCTGGCGCCCCCGAAAGCGATGCCGGCCCCGGTCCGGGAGGCGACGTCGTAAGGGGCGGTTCGGCACAGGCCAGGCGCGAACGCGCGTTCAGCAGGAGCCTCGTGGACCCGCCACGCCCACAAAAAAGCGGCCGCTGCATCGCTGCAACGGCCGCTCGTGACGTGCCCGGGACTGGACTCGAACCAGCACGGATTTTACTCCACACGCCCCTCAAGCGTGCGTGTCTACCAATTTCACCACCCGGGCAGGGTGCGCACAGGGCGCTAGAAAGAACTCGGTCGAGGTGTGACTCCGGTAGGGCTCGAACCTACGACCCGCTGGTTAAAAGCCAGCTGCTCTGCCAACTGAGCTACGGAGCCAGAGGAGGGGCTCGCGCCTCTCCGGCGGGCAGGCGTCCAAACTAGACCCGTGCCCGGCCCGTGGGCAATGGGCCCGTGTGGAGCGGCGGCTAAGACGCGCGCGCCTACTGCCGGCTGGCGGCGGGCTCTCGCTTCGAGGCCGACGCCCCCGAACAGAACCGAGCGCGGCGCCTCAGCGGACGACGGCCGCGCGCTGGCTGACGACGGCACCGCCGGCCGCCAGCCGCACGACGTACACCCCGGCCGCGAGCCCGGCCGGGAGCGCCGCCTCGTGCCGGCCCGCCGCGAGCGGCCCGTCGACGAGCACGGCGACCTCTCGGCCCCGCGCGTCGAACACGCTCAGCCGGACGGCGCCGGCCTCGGGGACCCCGAACTCGAGACGCGCGCCGCCCGCCGACGGGTTCGGGACGGGCGCCTCGAGCGCGACGGCCGCCACGTCCCCGGCGCTCGCGAGCGCGGCCCCGATCCGGAGCACGAACCGGTCGGCCGCCGCGGCCGGGTCGGCGAGGTCGTCGAGCGGGACGTCGTCGAGCGCCGGGCTCGGCGCGAGCCGGAACCCGTAGCTCGACCGCGCCCGGACGTCGACCTCCTCGCCCGTCGCGAGGTCGACGAGCACGACGGGCAGCCCGGCCGGGAGCGCGCTCGCGTCCCAGCGGAGCGTCGCGTCGCCGCGCGTACCCCGCGCTTCGACGGCGAGCGGGACCTCGGCGGGGGCGAACGGCCGGGCGTCGCGGGTCGCCAGCGCCCGGCCCACGCGGGCCCCGACGAGCGCGTACGCCGTGGCCGGGGGCTGGAACTTCTCGGTGTCCTCGTCGGCGTCGAACGCCGCGGTCGCCTCGGCGTCGAAGGCGACCGCGAGCGAGGCGTCGCGGAGCGGGCGGCCGGCCTCCGAGGTCGCCTCGAGCGCGAACCGGAGGCCGGGGGCCGTCGGGCCGGCCGCCCGGGCCGCCTGCGCGGCGGGGACCCGGGCGTCCGAAGGGATGGTCAGCACGCGCGGGTTCCCGTTCCGGCGGGGGCCCCGGGCCCGGAACCGGAACGCTTGCCACGGGGCCACCGTCGTGGCCTCGGCCCACGTCGCCGTGGCCGGGTCGTACGTGTAGACCCCGGTGTTCCGCGAGAGCCCGCCCCCGCCCTGCCACGACCGGATCCCCGAGACGTCGAGCGGCTCGGCGAACGGGTTGGCGAGGTGGTTGAACCGGTTGCCCCCGGTGTCGAGCGGGACCCGGACGAACCGGTCGTTGACCGGGCGGCCGGTCGCGAGCGTGAACGGGAGGGCCCGGCTCTCGCTCACGGCGGGGTCGCCGACCCCGTCGCGGTCGAGGAGGTACCACCGGACCGCGCGGCCGAGCGGGAGCTCGTGTCCGGCGCCCCCGTCGGGGAGCCACCGGCCGGCGGCCGTGTCGTACCCGGTCCACAGGGTCGGCTTGGGGTGGTCGGGGAAGTACCCGGGCACGCCGCGGACGAGGTTCTGGGCCGCGAGGTCGTCGACGGTCATCCCGGCCGCGGGGGGCCCGAGGAACCGGGCCCCGCGGGCCCCGGCGATCACGACGGACGAGGTGGCCGTCGAGCCGCCGACGGTCAGCGTCACCGGGACGACGGTGATCTCGGCGGCGGCGTCGCTCGTCGAGACGGTGATCTCGGTCGTGTAGACGCCCTCCGGCAGGTCCGTGGCGTCGACGTCGAGGTCGAACCCGACCGATCCGCCGGGGCCGATCACGCCGCTCGCCGGGCCGGAGAGGGTCGCCCACCGCGTCGGCTGAGTAAAGGCGATCGCGAGGTCGGACCGGAGGTAGGCCGCGTTGAGCGCCACCTGGAGGCCGACGGCGCCGTCCTCGTCCTCGATGCCGACCGTCGCGCTGTCGAGCGGACCCGTCAGCGTGCCGTACTGGTACTCGATCGACCCGTCGTCGGAGAGGAGGATCTGGAACGTCAGGTCGACGCCGGACGACGGCACGTACGTGCCCCAGTTCGTCCACTGGATGACGAACCGGCCGTCGGGCAGCGTGCCGCTGTAGGCCGTGCCCGAGCGCCGGTGGAGGTCGTCCCAGAATGGCGCCAGCAGGCCGTTCGGCGTGACCGCGGACGGAATCGGGCCGTTCGAGTAGTCCTGGCTGTAGGCGAAGGCCGCGTAGCCGTTTGTCGAGACGCCGACCTCGGTGTAGCTAGCGCCGTAGAAGGGGAACGCGAAGGGGAGGGTGAGCGTGGCCGAGCCCTCGTCGTTGCCGGAGAAGGCGATGGGCGTACCTGTGCTCGAGATGTCCTGGAACGCGACGGCCGGGCCGCCGGGCTCGTCGGAGTCGATCCAGGCGTAGCCGAAGGCGTCGGGGCCGCCGTCGCCCAGGCGGGCGGCAAACTCCACGCTGCCCTTGCTGGCGCCGAATGCGTCCGCGCCGGGGTCGACGGCGCCGGGCCGCCCGCTGACGGCGCCGGACACGAGCGGCTCCCCGACAAACGGCGGGGGAGGGGACGGCAGCGCCACCCGGTCGGCGGCCGGCTGGGACAGGGCCCCGAGCGAGGCTGTGTACAGGAGGTCGCCGGTGCCCGCCGTGTTCGCCAGCGTCAGCGTCGCGCGGCCCGTCTCGCCGGGGGCGACCGTGAGGTCGAGCGCGCTGGGCGAGAGGTCGGCCGTGCCCGACGACCCGTCGCGCGGGGCGAGCACGAACAGGCCGTTCTTGATGTCGCTCGCGACGACGGTCCCGCTGGCGAAGTACGGGTAGTTGCTCCACTGGCCGCCCGTCCCCGTGCTCGCGCCGTGCGCGTTGGTCGCAGGCTCCGTGTCGAAGTAGGCCACCATCGACAGCGCGCCGCTCCCGATCGCCGCCGCGTCCAGGACCTGCAGGCCCGCCGTGTAGTTGCTCTGGAAGACCCGGGGGCCGACGACGTAGAGGTTGTGGTCGGAGGCGCTCGACGTGCCGTCGTGGGCGAAGGCGAACTCCGGGTCGTCGAGGTCGAGGAGGTCCATCACCAGCGTCCGCGTCGGTGTCGAGCTGTTGCCGTCGAGCTCGTCGTTGACGATGAAGTAGCGCTGGTCGTCGGTGAACCAGCCCTGGTGGGTGTAGCTCGGGGTCGGATAGAACGCGCGCGCGATCTGGACCGGGGCGCTCGGGTCGGTCACGTCGACGATGGTAACGGTGTCCTCGTTGCTCGCCACACAGATGGCCCGGCCGGTGTGGTCCGCGTCCGGACCGCTATAGATCAGGCACTGCGCGTCGTGCGTGTAGCCGTCGGCCGAGAAGCAGCCGGCGGGGGTGGGCGCGAGCGGGGTCGAGACGTCGACCATCTCGAGGCCGCCGGCGCACGTTGAGGCGCCGACGCCGACCGCCAGGTCCGCCGCCTCCAGCACGACGACGTTGTGGGCGCTCCCGAACCCCGTGTACGTCGTGCCGGCGGCGAACGTGACCGGTGGGCCGTCGACCGCGAGCAGCTGAGTCAGGTCGAACACCTGCATCCCGTGGCTCCCAGCCTCCGAGACGATGTAGGCGTGGTCCCCGATGGTCTTGATGTCTCGCCACGACGAGGACGAGGTGGCCGTGGGCAGCTTGCCCAGGAAGACCGGCGCGCTCGGCGTCGTGACCTCGACGAAGGCCGTGCCGTTGGTCAGGCCGACGAGCGCGAACTCGCGGCCGCTGGCGGCATGCGTCCAGCCCCAGATGTCGTTCGCGGCCGAGGGCGCACCCGAGCCCGGCGACGCGAACGCGGAGAGGCCGAGGTGGGCCATCAGGTCGATTCCATCGCAAGGGTAGCCGGCCGCCGAGCCGGCGGCGCAGGGGGCCTGGGCCGAGGCCGCCGAACTCAGGGCCGCCATCAGGGCCAGGACAAACAAACGCATGGAGATAGGGGAATGAGTCGGTCCGAAGATGGAGCGGAGCGGCCACCTGCGCAACCAATGTGTGCCCCCGGCGCGGGCGACGAGGCCGGGGAGGCGCCTCCCGACGGCCACCGCCCTCCAGCCAGCGCCTTGCGCCGGCACGGCGCGCCGGGAATCGCTTTCGTGTGTTTACGGGGAACACAGCGGCCATTGGGGCGCTCGCGGGCGTGCGGGCGTCCACGTCGCCGGGGCGGGGCTACACCCTGCGCCCGGCCCTCCGATACCTTCCCGACTCTCCCCCCGCTCTCGCTATGCACATCGCCGTCGTCGGAACTGGATACGTAGGCCTGGTCTCGGGCGTCTGCTTTGCCGAGATGGGCAACGACGTGGTCTGCGTCGACATCGACGCCGGCAAGGTCGAGAGCCTGCGCGACGGGCGGCTGACCATCTACGAGCCCGGCCTCGAGGTCTACTTCGACCGCGGCCGCCGCGAGGAGCGCCTGCACTTTACGACCGACCTCGCCGAGGCCGTCGAGTCGGCCGAGGCCGTCTTCCTGGCCCTGCCCACGCCTCCGGGCGAGGGCGGCGCGGCCGACCTCCGCTACGTGCTCGGCGTCGCCGACGACCTCGGCAAGATGCTCGCCGACGCCAAGGCGGCCGACGGCACGGGCTGGGGCTACAAGGTCATCGTCGATAAAAGCACGGTCCCCGTCGGGACGGCCGCACGCGTGACGGCCGCGCTCGCGGCCCACGGGCTCGAGGAGGGCGTCGACTTCGACGTGGTCTCGAACCCCGAGTTTTTGCGCGAGGGCGTGGCCGTGGAGGACTTTATGAAACCCGAGCGCGTCGTCGTGGGCACCGGGTCCGAGCGGGCGGCCGAGGTCATGCGCCGGCTCTACGAGCCGTTCGTCCGGTCTGGCAACCCGATCCTGGTCATGGACGAGCCCTCGGCCGAGATGACGAAGTACGCGGCGAACGCGATGCTCGCGACCAAGATCACGTTCATGAACGAGATCGCGAATCTGTGCGAGCGCGTCGGCGCGGATGTCGACAAGGTGCGGCGCGGGATCGGGACGGACTCCCGGATCGGCCCCAAGTTTTTGTACGCCGGCATCGGGTTCGGCGGGAGCTGCTTCCCCAAGGACGTCCAGGCGCTCCACCGGACGGCGCGCGAGGAGGGCTACGACTTCGAGATCCTGGACGCCGTGCTCCGCGTCAACGACAGCCAGCGCCGGTCGATGGTGCCCCGCGTGGTCGAGGCCATCGGCACCGACGGCCGCCTCGCTGGCAAGACCGTCGCGGTCTGGGGGCTCGCGTTCAAGCCCCACACCGACGACGTCCGCGAGGCCCCAGCGCATGTCATCATCCGCGAGCTGGTGCGGCTCGGCGCGGACGTGGTCGCGTTCGACCCGGAGGCCCGAGAGACGACCGAGGCGGCGTTCGCGCGCGAGCCGGTCGAGGGCCCGGGCTCGCTGCGCTACGCCGACCGCGGCTACCACGCCATCGACGGGGCCGATGCGCTCGTCATCGCGACCGAGTGGCCCGAGTTCCGCCGCCCCGACCTCGACCGCGTCCGCAACCTGATGAACGCGGGGCCCGACGGGGTCCCGGTCATCTTCGACGGCCGCAACGTGTTCGACCCGGAGCGGATGGCCGCCGCCGGGTTCGCGTACCACTCCGTCGGCCGCCCGTTCGTCACGCCGATGTCGGGTGCGTAGTCCGTGGAGCGCGGGACTCCGCGCTCGGTGGTGTCGCCTTTCCCTCGTCCTACGGTTCACGCCCCACTCCCCATGCCCCGCACCCTGATCACCGGCGGCGCCGGCTTCCTCGGCTCCCACCTGTGCGACCGCTTTGTCGCCGAAGGGCACGACGTGGTCTGCCTCGACAACTTCATCACGGGCAACCCAGAGAACGTCGCACACCTCGTCGGCCAACCGGGCTTCGAGATCCTGCGCCACGACATCTCGACGTTCACGTATGTCGCCGGGCCAGTCGACAACGTGCTCCACTTCGCGAGCCCCGCCAGCCCCATCGACTACCTGCGGCTGCCGATCCAGACGCTCAAGGTGGGCAGCCTCGGGACCCACAACGCGCTCGGGCTGGCGAAGGCCAAGGGCGCCCGGTTCCTGCTGGCGAGCACGTCCGAGGTCTACGGCGACCCCCAGATCCACCCGCAGCCGGAGACCTACTGGGGCCACGTCAACCCGGTCGGCAGCCGGGGCGTCTACGACGAGGCCAAGCGGTTCGCCGAGGCCATCACGATGGCGTACCACCGCTACCACGGTGTCGAAACGCGCATCGTCCGGATCTTCAACACGTACGGCGAGCGGATGCGGCTCGACGACGGCCGCGCGCTCCCGGCGTTTATGGGGCAGGCGTTGCGCGGCGAGCCGATTACGGTCTTCGGCGACGGCTCCCAGACGCGGAGCTTCCAGTACGTCGACGACCTGATCGAGGGGCTGTGGCGGCTGCTCCACTCCGACGAGGCCGACCCGGTCAACATCGGCAACCCGGACGAGGTCTCGATCCGCGAGTTCGCCCAAGAGGTCGTCGCGCTCACCGGCTCCGACTCGACGATCACCTTCGAGGACCTGCCCGCCGACGACCCCCAGGTCCGCCAGCCGGACATCACGCGGGCGCGCGAGATCCTGGGCTGGACCCCCCGGGTCGACCGCGCCGACGGGCTCGCGCGGACGCTCGACTACTTCCGGCAGCGCGTCGCCGAGGAGGCCGCCGGGTAGCGCGGCAGGGGAGAGGCGCCGGGGCGATCTTGCCCCGCCCGTCCCCCCGCCCCGTGACCGACCTCATCCGCCTCGCCCTCGACGCCGCCCGCGCCGGCGGCGACGCCATCCTGGGCTACTACGGCCAGCCGCTGACCGTCGATGCCAAGGCCGACGACTCGCCGCTGACGCAGGCCGACCTCGCCGCGCACCGCACCATCACCGCCGCCCTCCGCGCCGGCGCCGACGTGCCCGTTCTGTCCGAGGAGTCGCCGGCGTCGGAGGTGGCCGCCCGCAAAAGCTGGCGCCGGTTCTGGTGCGTCGACCCGCTCGACGGCACCAAGGAGTTCATCAAGGGCTCGCCGGTCGCCGGCTCGGACCGCCCGCCCGTGACCTCGGGCGAGTTCACGGTCAACATCGCCCTCGTTGAGGACGGGGCGCCGGTTCTGGGCGTGGTCCACGTGCCCGTCCACGGCGTGACGTACTTCGCGGCCGACGGCCAGGCGTGGAAGCAGACCGGCGACGCCGAGCCGGTCCGCATCGCGACGCGGCCCGCCCCGGACGACGCGCTGACGATTGTCGCCAGTCGCGACCACGCGGGCGCCGAGGTGGCCGGCATCATCGACAACGCCGAGGACTCGGGCCGGGACGTGTCCAGCGCCTCGA
This sequence comes from Rubrivirga halophila, assembly GCF_046845755.1. GTDB lineage: Bacteria > Bacteroidota > Rhodothermia > Rhodothermales > Rubricoccaceae > Rubrivirga. Next base: position 1,964,623 of record NZ_CP177357.1, on the reverse strand, counting down.
TGGGCTCGTCGCTCAAGTTCTGCTTGGTCGCCGAGGGCGCCGCCGACCTCTACCCCCGGACGGTCCCGACATTCGAGTGGGACACCGCCGCGGCCCAGGCGGTCGTCGAAGCGGCCGGCGGCGGCGTCTCGACGCGCGACGGAAAACGGCTGGCGTACAACAAGGACGACCTCCGCAACCCGTCCGTCTTCGCCTGGGGCGACGCCGGGCTCGAGTGGCGCGAGTGGCTGGCTCAATGAGGGCAAGAGAGAAGACGGACGTGGCAAGGGGCCTCTCTCTCAGGGGCCTTGAGACGACCCGTGGGCCCCGCCCTTTTCCCCGTTCCCCGTTCCCCTTGCCCTTCCGATGACCTGGCAGGCCTGGTACACGCTCGGCGCGCTCGCGCTCATGGTGGCGGCCCTCGTCCGCGGGGTGGCCCGCGTCGACATGGTGCTGCTGGGCACGCTGGGGCTGCTCCTGCTGGCGGGCATCGTCGGGCCGGTCGAGGCGTTCGCCGGGTTCGCGAACCCCGCCGTCGTCGCGATCGCGTCGCTGTTCGTGGTCGCCGCCGGCGTCGACCGGACGGGCGCGCTGGGGTTTCTAGACGGCCTCCTTCGGCCGCGGTCGACCACGTCCGGCCCGGCCGTCGCCCGCATCATGGGACCGACGGCGCTGTTGTCGGGCGTGCTCAACAACACGCCGATCGTGGCGATGCTCATCCCGCGCATCCAGGCGTGGCATCGGAAAGGGGGGACGCCGCCCGCCTCGAAGCTGCTGATGCCGCTCTCGACCGCCGCGATCGTCGGCGGGTGGCTGACGCTGATCGGGACGAGCACGAACGTCGTGGTCCACGGGCTGCTGCAGGCCGAGGGGCTGCCCGGGTTTGGCTTCTTCACGCTCGCCTGGGTCGGCGTCCCGGCCGTGGTCGCCGTCGTGCTGTATTACGCGCTCGTCGGCCACCGGCTGCTGCCCGCCAACGACGCGGTGTCTGACACCGACGCGCGGCGGGGCTACCACTTCGAGCTGGCGGTCGCCGCCGACGCCCCGTTCGCGGGCGCGACCGTCGAGGCCGCTGGCTTCCGGACGCTCGGGGCCGCCTTCCTGGCCCGGATCACGCGCGACGGCCGGGCCACCGACGCCGCGCCGGAGTCGACCGTGCTCACGGGCGACGTGCTCTCGTTCGTGGGCGACCCGACTGAGCTCGACGAGCTGCTGGCGCGGCCCGGCCTCGTCCGCACCGCGCCGACGGCCGAGGCCCAGGACCTGCCCCTCTTCGAGGTGGTCGTCGCGGCGGGCTCGCGGCTGGAGGGGAAGACGCTGCGCGAGATCGGCTTCCGCGAGCGCTACGGCGGCGTGGTGCTGGCGCTGCGACGGCGCGCGCACGACGTGTCCGGCGGGCTCGGCCGCGTCCCGCTCCGCGCGGGCGACCTGCTGCTGGTCGAGGGCCGCAAGACGCTGGCGGCCCGGCTCAGTGCGCTCGCCGACGACTTCGCGCTCGTCTCGCCCGTCGGCGCTCCGCGCATCGTCTCGCGCCGGGCGCCCGTCGCCCTCGCGCTCCTGGGCGGCGCCATCGGGCTGACGGCGTTCGGCGTGCTACCCCTCGCGACGGCCACCTTCTGCGCCGCGCTCGGGATGGTCGTCACCGGCTGCCTGCGGGGCGCGGGCCTGCGCCGCGCCATCGATGTGCCCGTTCTGATCGTGATCGGCGCCGCGCTCGGGATCGGCGCGGCGGTCGAGGCGACGGGGCTGTCGCAACTGGCGGCGGCCGGCATCGAGCGGGTCTCGCCGCTCGGGCCCGTCGCCACGCTCGCGGTCGTGTACCTGTTGTCGAACGGGCTCGCGGAACTGATCACCAACAAGGCCTCGGCCGTCCTGATGCTGCCCGTCGCGCTCGCCGTCGCGGCCGACCTCGGCGTGCCGTGGCTCCCGTTCGCCGTCGCCGTCACCATCGCGAGCGCCGCCAGCTTCCTGACGCCCATAGGCTACCAGACCAACCTGATGGTGATGGCCGCCGGCCGCTACCGCTACACCGACTTTGCGCGCGCGGGCCTGCCCGTCAGCCTGATCGTGTTCGCGGTCACGATGGCCGTCTGCGTCGTCGTCTGGCTCTGACTCCGCCGGCGTCGGCGCGAGGCGCGCATTGGGTAGCGGCTCACATCAAGTAACCAGGAAGGCACCGGCTGGTGGGCGGGCCTCCACTAGCTTAGTCCCCCCCCCCCGATCGCACCGATGGCCAGAGACCGCGCCCCGCGTACGTCGCACCTCCGCACACTCGAAGCCGAGGCCATCCACGTCATGCGCGAGGTGGCCGCCCAGTTCGAGCGGCCCGTGCTGCTGTTCTCGGGCGGCAAGGATTCGATCCTGATGGTGCACCTCGCCCGCAAGGCGTTCCACCCGGCCCCGATCCCGTTCCCCCTCTTGCACGTCGACACGGGGCACAACTTCCCGGAGACGATCGCCTTCCGCGACAAGCTGGTCGCCGACCTCGGCGTCCGCCTCGAGGTCGCGAGCGTGCAGGACGCCATCGACCGGGGGCGCGTCGTCGAGGAGACCGGCCCGGAGGCGAGCCGCAACGGGCTCCAGATCGTGCCTCTCTTGGACGCGCTCGCGGAGCACCGCTACGACGCGGCGTTTGGCGGCGGGCGGCGCGACGAGGAGAAGGCCCGCGCCAAGGAGCGCTTCTTCTCGCACCGTGACCGCTTCGGGCAGTGGGACCCCAAGAACCAGCGCCCCGAGCTCTGGAACCTGTACAACGGCCACAAGAACGTGGGCGAGACCTTCCGCGTGTTCCCGCTGAGCAACTGGACGGAGATGGACGTGTGGCAGTACATCGCGCTCGAGGAGGTCGAGATCCCGCACCTCTACTTCGCGCATGAGCGCGACGTCTTCGACCGCCACGGGACCCTGCTGGCGGTCACCGACTTCGTGATCCCCCAGCCGCACGAGACCGTCGCGCGCCAGACGATCCGGTTCCGGACGATCGGCGACGCGACGTGCACGGGCGCCGTCGAGAGCACCGCGCGCACGCTGCCCGAGATCATCGGCGAAGTCGCTGCGGCGCGGCAGACCGAGCGCGGCGGGCGCCACGACGACAAGCGCTCCGAGGCCGCCATGGAGGACCGCAAAAAGCAGGGCTATTTCTAGGGTGACGAGTGATCCGTGACGCGTGACTTTCACGCCCGTCGTGGATCGGCCATCGACGAGTCACGCATCACGCATCACGCATCTCCAATGGGCACCGCCTCCCTCGACACCGCCAGCCAAGACGCCTACCTCGACATGGACTTGCTGCGGTTCACGACCGCCGGGTCCGTCGACGACGGCAAGAGCACGTTGATCGGGCGCCTGCTGTACGACTCGAAGTCGATCTTCGAGGACCAGCTCGAAGCCGTCGCCGAGGCCTCGAAGGACCGCGGGATGGACGACGACGGCGTCCCCAACCTCGCGCTGTTGACCGACGGCTTGCGCGCCGAGCGCGAGCAGGGGATCACCATCGACGTGGCGTACCGCTATTTCGCCACGCCCCGGCGCAAGTTCATCATCGCCGACACGCCGGGCCACGTCCAGTACACCCGCAACATGGTGACCGGCGCCAGCACGGCGGACCTCGCGGTCATCCTGATCGACGCCAAGCGCGGCGTCCAGACGCAGTCCAAGCGCCACGCCTTTATCGCGTCGCTCCTCGGCACCCCGCACGTCGTCGTGGCGGTCAACAAGATGGACCTCGTCGGCTACGACCGGGCCGTCTTCGACGCCATCGTCGACGAATTCGAGGCGTTCGCGGCCAAGCTCGACCTCGGCGACATCGAGTTCATCCCCGTCTCAGCGCTCAAGGGCGACAACGTGGTCGACCGCAGCGCGGCGATGCCGTGGTACCAGGGCGCGACGATGCTCCACCACCTTGAGAACGTCTCGGTCGTCGGCGACCGCAACCTGCGCGACTTCCGGTTCCCGGTCCAGACCGTGATCCGCCCCGACCAGACCTTCCGCGGGTTCGCGGGGACCGTCGCGAGCGGCGCGATCCGGCCCGGCGAGGAGGTGCTGGCGCTGCCCGCCGGCACCCGCTCCACGGTCGAGTCCGTGACCACGCTCGACGGCGACCTTGAGGAGGCGCACGCGGGCGAGGCGGTCGTGATCACGCTGGCCGACGAGATCGACGTGAGCCGGGGCGACATGCTCGTTCGCCCCAAGAACATCCCGACGGTCGCGACCGAGATCGAGGCCATGGTCTGCTGGATGGCTGAGGAGACGCTGCAGGCGGACCGCCACTACCTCTTACGGCACACCACGCGCGAGGTCAAGGCCTTCGTCGACACGGTCGTCTACCGCGTCGACGTGGACACGCTGCACCGCGAGGACGCGGCGACGCTCGGCCTCAACGACATCGGCCGCATCCGCGTGACGACGGCCGCGCCGCTGTTTTTCGACCCGTACCTCCAGGCCAAGGCGACGGGCGCCTTCATCTTGATCGACCCGTACTCGAACGCGACGGTCGCGGCGGGCATGATCCGCAGCGAGGCCCGGACGGCCGACGACCTCGGCGACCTGGCGGAGGCGGGCGCGGCGCCGGTCTCGCCGAACGTGGTCTGGGAGCCGCTCAACATCCCGCGCGCCGAGCGCGAGGCGGCGCAGGGCCACGGCGGCGCGGTCGTCTGGCTGACCGGGCTCTCGGGCGCCGGCAAGACGACGGTCGCGTGTGAGGTCGAGCGCCGCCTGTTCGAGCGCGGGGTCAAGACGATGCTGCTCGACGGCGACCAGGTGCGCCACGGGCTCAACGGCGACCTCGGGTTCAGCCCGGCCGACCGCCGCGAGAACGTCCGCCGCGTGGGACATGTCGCCCGGCTCTTCCTGGAGAGCGGCGCCGTCACGCTGTGCACGTTCGTCTCGCCGTACCGCGCCGACCGCGACGCCGTCCGCGCGCTCGTCGACGAGGGCCGGTTCGTCGAGGTCCACGTCGACGTCGACCTCGAGACGGCCCGCGAGCGCGACCCGAAGGGGATCTACGCGAAGGCGGAGGCGGGCGAGATCCCGAACCTGACCGGCGTCTCGGCGCCCTACGAGGCACCCGAGGCCCCGGAGCTTCGCCTCGACACGGCCTCGATGACGGTCGAGGAGGCCGCCGACGCCGTGATCGCCCACCTCACCGACGCCGGGATCCTTTCCCCGGCCTAGCCCGGCGCCTGCCGGGTCGTCGCCCGCCCGTCGGGCCGCCCTCATGACCGTCCACCCGACCCGGCTGCCGGGCGTCCTGCTCGTCGAGCCCCGCGTGTTCGAGGACGAGCGCGGCTACTTCCTGGAGCGCTTCCACGCCGACCGGTACGCCGAGGCCGGGATGCCGGGGCCGTGGGTGCAGGACAACCACAGCCGCTCGCGCCGGGGCGTCGTCCGCGGGCTCCACTTCCAGCGGCGCTGCCCGCAGGGCAAGCTGGTCGAGGTCGTGCGCGGCGCCATCTACGACGTCGTCCTCGACCTCCGCGCCGGGTCGCCGACGTTCGGGGAGTGGGAGGGCGTCGAGCTGTCGGACGCGACGCACCGCCAGCTGTGGGTGCCGCCAGGCTTCGCGCACGGGTTCGCGGTCGTCTCCGAGACCGCCGACGTGCTCTACCGGTGCACCGCCGGATACGAGCCCGGCGACGAGGGCGGCGTCCGCTGGGACGACCCCGCGCTCGGCATCGACTGGCCGGTGGCACGGGAGGAGGCCGTCGTCTCCGAGAAGGACCGCGCGCTGCCCTGGCTGGCGTCGCTGGCGGCCTCCGACCTTCCCGAGGCGCCGTTTTGAAGACCCTCCTCGTGACCGGTGCTGGGGGACAGGTGGGCCGCGAGATCGTGCGGCTCGTGCCCGCCGGCACCTCCGTCGTCGGGCTCGACCGCCAGCGGCTCGACGTGACGGACGCCGCCGCCGTCCGTGCCGCGCTCCGCGCGCACGCCCCGGACGCCGTCATCCACGCCGCCGCCTACACGGCCGTCGACCGCGCCCAGGCCGAGCCCGCGCGGGCGATGGCGGTCAACGCCATGGGCACGGCGAACGTGGCCGCGGCGTGCGCCGAGCGGGGCACCGGGCTGGTGGCCCTGTCGACCGACTACGTGTTCGACGGCATGAGCGGGGCGGACTACCGACCCGACGACCCGGTCTCGCCGCTCAACGTCTACGGCGCAAGCAAAGCACAGGGCGAGGCGGAGGCGCTCGCGGCGGGCGGCCCGGCCGTCGTGCTCCGCACGGCCTGGGTGTTCAGCGCGGCCCCGGGCAACTTCGCGTCGACGATGGTGCGTCTGGCCCAGACCGCGCCGCGCCTGCGCGTCGTCGCCGACCAGTGGGGCCACCCCACGCCCGCCACCTACGTCGCGCAAGCGGCGCTCGCCGCCGCCCAGCGCGTGGGCGCGCTCCCGCCCGTCCTCCACGTGGCCGGCACGCCGCTCGCGACGTGGCACGACCTGGCGACGGCGCTGGTGGAGGCCGCCAGCGCGGCCGGGCTCTGCCCCCGCGTCCCCGTCGACCCCATCTCGACCGAGGCGTACGGCGCCCCGGCGCCCCGTCCGAGGCGCGTCGGCCTCGCGCTGGCGGCGTCGCTGGCGGCGCTGGACATGGCGCCGTTGGACTGGCGCGATGCCCTCGCGCCCATCCTTCAGCGGTGGTCGGCACGGCCATGAACCGGGGCGGAATCGTGACTCTCCGGCGGCCTCGGTTCTGTATGGTGTACTACCGCTGCGTCGGTTAACGGCGTTCGCCGTATCTAACCGGCCAAGATGGGGCGTCCCCCACAGCCCCGTAGTTATCCCGTGATGCCCATTCTCGCTCTCGCGCTGGGGTTTCTCGTCAGCCTCTTCGCCGCGCTCCTGCTGGTGCCGACCGTGTGTCGGGTGGCGCGTCGCGTGGGGTGGCTCGACGAGCCCGACGGGACCCGGAAGATCCATCGGGACGCGGTCCCGAACGTCGGCGGCCTGGCCATCGTCGGAGCCGCGGTGGTCGGGATCGGCGTGATGACCGTCGCCCGGATCGAGCTCCCCCGGTCCATCTCGGGTGCCCTCACGTTGCCCGATCCGCTCGTCGTGCTCGGGGCGCTCGGGATCGCGGCGGTGGGGTTCTGGGACGACCGCCGGGCGATGTCGCACCGGGCGAAATTCGTGGCGCAGCTCGTCGTGACCGCGCTGGCCTTCGCGGGCGGGGCGCGCGTGATGGTGTTCGACGCCGCACTCGGCGCCGGCCCGCTCGCGCTGGCCGTCTCCGGGCTGCTCACCGTCGTCTGGATGGTCGGTATGATGAACGCCGTCAACCTGGTCGACGGGATGGACGGGCTGGCGGCCGGCGTCGTCGCGATCGCGTTCGTGGGGCTGGCGGGGGCGCACGCGCTCGGGGGCGACCTCGGCGCCCTCGTGCTGGCGGCGGCGGTGTGCGGCGCCCTCCTGGGCTTCCTGCGCTACAACTTCGCGCCCGCGACGGTCTTCATGGGCGACAGCGGGAGCCTGTTCCTCGGCTACGCGCTCGCGGCGTACGCCCTGCGGGGGACGGCTCACCCCAACCCCGTCCTCGCCCTCGTCATCCCGGCCGTGATCATGGGGATCCCGGTGCTCGATACGGCCGTCTCGATCCTGCGCCGCAAGCTTACCGGCCAGCGGCTGTTCTACCCCGACCGCGACCACATCCACCACCGGCTCCAGGCCCAGATGTCGACGCGCCGGGCGGCGCTGACCCTGTACGCCTTCGGGGCGTACCTCGCGCTCGGGGCGCTCGCGATGGCGACGATGCGCCCGCTCGCCGCACTCGTCACCTTCCTGTTCGGCTCCGCGGCCGTCTACGGGTTCCTCGGCTACGTCCGGTACCTGCCGACGCCCGGCCGCATCGTCCGCTACGCCGAGCGCCGCCAGCAGGTCAAGTCGCTCGTGGGGCGCAAGCTGGCCGACACCCCGCGTGCGGGGCGCGTGGCCCACGAGCGGTTCGAGCCGACGGCCGGGCCGGAGCGCTAGGGGCGCCAGGGGCAGGGCGCCGTCGCAGGGCCCGCCGGGATTGGGGCCGGCGGGCGCGGTGGGACGCGCCCACTGCACGCTTGCGTTTTCACCGCCGGTCAACCCCGTTGGTGGCGGGCCCGGATAGCTTCGGAAACGCTTCCAACCCCTCTGCTCCATGGCCTCCGTCATCCTCTCCGCCGCCCGCACGCCCGTGGGCTCCTTCGGCGGCGCGCTCTCGACCGTCTCCGCCCCCCAGCTCGGCGCCACCGCCATCACCGGCGCTCTCGACCGCGCGGGCGTGGCGAGGGACCAGGTGGACGAGGTCATCCTGGGCAACGTCGTCACGGCGGGGGAGGGGCAGGCGCCCGCTCGTCAGGCCGCGCTCGCCGCCGACCTCCCCCAAGGCGTGGCCTGCATGACCATCAACAAGGTCTGCGGGTCGGGCATGAAGGCCGTCATGCTGGCCGACCAGGCCATCCGCGCCGGGGACGCCGACGTCGTCGTGGCCGGGGGCATGGAGAACATGTCGCAGGTGCCGTTCTACCTCCCGAAGGCGCGGTACGGCTACGGCTACGGCAACGGCGAGGTCGTCGACGGCCTCTTCCACGACGGCCTGCGCGACGCCTACGACGGCGTGGCGATGGGCGTCGCCGCCGACGCCTGCGGCGTGACCTGCAACGTCCCGCGCGACCGCCAGGACGCGTTCTCGATCGAGAGCTACACGCGCGCCCAGGCCTCGGTCGAGAACGGCGCCTTCGCCCAGGAGATCGTCTCGGTGACGGTCCCCGGGCGAAAGGGCGACACGGTCGTCGACACCGACGAGGAGCCGGCCAAGACCAACTTCGACAAGATCCCGACCCTGCGGGCCGTCTTCACCAAGGAGGGGACGGTGACGGCCGCGAATGCCAGCTCGATCAACGACGGCGCCGCCGCGCTCGTCGTCGCCTCGGAGGCGTGGGCGTCGGCGAACGGCAAGACACCGATGGCGCGCATCGTCGCCTCGGCGCAGCACAGCCAGGCGCCGATGGAGTTCACGACGGCCCCCATCGAGGCCGTCAACAAGGTGCTCGCCAAGGCCGGGCTGGCGCTGGACGACATCGACCTGTTCGAGGTCAACGAGGCGTTCGCCGTCGTCGCGCTCGCGGCCCAAGACGCGCTCGGCATCCCGTCGGAGAAGCTCAACGTGCGCGGCGGCTCGGTCGCCGTCGGCCACCCCATCGGCGCCTCCGGCGCCCGCATCCTGACGACCCTCCTGCACGCGATGGTCGAGACCGACGCCAAACGGGGCCTCGCGGCCATCTGCATCGGCGGCGGCGAGGCCACGGCGATGATCGTGGAGAGGGGTTGAGGTCGCTGAACCCTGCCGCAACTGCGGGTAGCATCACAGACGCATCGCTCTTCTGGCTCGCAGTCCCGATCAGTGACCTGATCCTCGGGAGCGTCTTGTCCGCAGTCCTCGTGCAGAAACCGCCGCCCCCAATGGATTGGACTCGATTCTGAGGCCCTTCACTCATCACTCCTCACGCATCACTCGAATGAACGTCACCGTCATCGGCGCCGGCACCATGGGCAACGGCATCGCCCACGTGTTCGCCCAGTCCGGCCACACCGTCACGCTCGTCGACCTCGACCAGTCCCGCTTGGACGCCGCGCTCGCCACCGTCGACAAGAATCTGGCCCGCCAGGTCGCCAAAGAGCGGATCACCGCCGACGACCAGGCGGCCACGCTCGGCCGCATCGACACGCAGACCGACCTCGCGAAGGGCGTCGCGGACGCCGATCTCGTCGTCGAGGCGGCGACGGAGGACGCGACGCTGAAGGCCAAGATCTTCGAGCAGATCGACGACCACGCGCCCGAGTCCGCGATTCTGGCCTCGAACACGTCGTCGATTTCGATCACCCAGATCGCTGGCGCGACGCAGCGACCGGAGCAAGTGATCGGGATGCACTTTTTCAACCCGGTCCCGGTGATGAAGCTGGTCGAGGTCGTTCGCGGCCTGGCGACGAGCGACGCGACGTACGAGACGATCCGCGAGCTGTCGGAGGGGCTCGGCAAGGTGCCCGTCGAGGTCAACGACGCGGCCGGGTTCGTGTCGAACCGCGTGCTGATGCCGATGATCAACGAGGCGGTCTTCTGCGTCCACGAGGGCGTCGCGACCGCCGAGGCCGTCGACACGGTGATGACGCTGGGCATGGCGCACCCGATGGGCCCGCTGACGCTCGCCGACTTTATCGGGCTCGACGTGTGCCTCGCCATCCTGGAGGTGCTCCACCGCGAGCTCGGCGAGGACAAGTACCGCCCGTGCCCGCTCCTGCGCAAGATGGTGGCCGCCGGGCGGCTCGGCCGCAAGTCGGGCCAGGGCTTCTACGACTACAGCTCGTGACCGCGAGCCCGCTCCCGCTCGTGCTTGCGCTGGCGGGGGCGGTCGCCTACCACCTCGCGCAGAAGGCCGTGCCCGACACGGCCGCGCCGTTCGTCGTGATCGGGCTGGCGTACGCGGTCGGGCTGCTGGCGTGCGTCGGCGCGGTGCTCGCGGCCGGCACGCCGGTCGTCGAGACGCTCCGCAGCGCGTGGCGCCCGGCGCTCGGCATCGGGCTCGGCGCGCTCGTCATCGAGGCCGGCTTTCTGCTGGCGTACCGCGCCGGGTGGCCGCTGTCGACCGCCAGCCTGGGCGTCAACGTGGCCGTGGCCGTCGTGCTCCTCGCCGTCGGGCTCGTCGCGTTCGGGGAGGCGCTGAGCCCGCGCCAGTGGATCGGCGCCGGGGCCTGCGTCGTGGGGCTCGTGCTGCTCGCGGGCCGGTAGCCGGCGGGATCGCGGGCGGGCGCGGGCGGGTACGGGCTCGACACCCCGCCGCTGCCATGGCCGACCGACTCACCGTTTTCATCACCGGCGCCTCGGCCGGCATCGGCGCCGCGTGCGCCCGCGCCTTCGCCGCCAAAGGCGACCGCGTGATCCTGACCGCCCGCTCTGCCGACGCCCTTGACGACCTGGCCGCCGACCTCAACGACGCGCTCGGCCCCGACACCGCGCGAGCGATCGTGCTCGACGTGACCGACCCGGAGGCCCACCTCGCCGCCGTCCGCGATCTCCCCGAGGACTGGGCGGCCATCGACGTGGCCGTCCTCAACGCCGGGCTGGCGAAGGGGCTGCGGCCGGTCTGGGAGAACACGCCCGCCGAGGTCGACGCGATGGTCGACACGAACGTCAAGGGCGTGCTCAACGGGATCCGCGCCGTCGTCCCGGGGATGCTGGCGCGCGGGCGCGGCCACGTCGTCCCCATCGGCTCGACGGCGGGGCACGCGGTCTACGCGGGCGGCGTGGTGTACTGCGCCACCAAGCACGCCGTCCTCGCGCTGGCGGACGGGCTCAAGGTGGACCTCCACGGCACGCCGCTCCGCGTCACGGCCGTGTCGCCCGGCCTGGTCGAGACCGACTTCTCGCTCGTCCGCTTCGACGGCGACGCCGAGCGGGCCGACGCCGTGTACGCCGACACCGTCGCGCTGACGCCGGAGGACGTGGCGGATGCGGTCGTGTACTGCGCGCACGCGCCGGAGCGCGTCAACGTGCATGAGCTGCTGCTGACGCCGCGCGCGCAGTCGGGCTACACGATGATCGCGCGGGGCGACGCGGCCGGGCGGTAGCTCCGCCGGGCGCCCGGTGGCGATCCGCCCACGGAGCGGACGGCTCCGGCGTGATCCCAGCCGGGCGCCGACTGCGGAGGCAAGGGCGACTCTCGCTCCCACCGCGCCCCATGTCTCGCGTCCTCAGCCTCACGCTACTCGCCACACTCCTTCTGGGAGACGCCCCCACCGCCGACGCCCAGATCGGCCGCCTGCTCGACCGCGCCAAGGAGGCCGTCTCCGGCCGTGCCGAGCAGGCTCGGCGGGCCGCCGACCGGCCCCCGGCCCGCGCCGACGGTGCCCCGGCCCCAGCCATCGACTTCGCGGCGTTGCTCGACACTCGGTTCGACCGAGACCGGGGGACCTTCCACCTCGACCAGATCCCCCTGCTGTTCCCCCTCCCCGGCCTGGCCGAGCAGGAGTCGATCGACGCCGGCTGGCGGATCCGGAACGCCTCCGGCGAAGTGACCGGCCGGCAGACGCTGTCCAGCGCCTCCGAAACGCTCGCCGCCGCCATCGTCAACCTGATGACCCGGGCCGGCGTGCCCGGGGACGATCAGGCCCCACTCGAGCCCGGCGGGAGCTACACGCTCGACGTCGAGCTCTACGGCGAGGTCGTCGGGTCGCTCCCGTTCACGGTCTCGATGGTCGAGAGCGGCGACCCGTACCGCCCGTCGACGGCGTGGGTGCTGGACGGGCCCTGGCGCACACACGCCTACTTCGAGCACTCGGTCGAGGACCCGGAGGCATACCTCAACTTTAACGCCTGGGTCGGCCCGGACGACGGGCCGACTGGCGAGACCGTCGAGGTGACAGTTCGCCGTGGCGGCGAGGAGGTCGCGTGGGGGCGGGGCGGGCACATCAGCACGGACCACGGATGGCTCCGCCGACGGTTCGAGCTGATCCCGACCGAGTTCCGCGACCTGCCCGACGGCCGCCGCGCGGACGAGCGGTTCCGCCGCCCCTGGACCATTCAGGACGTGACGGCGGGGACGTACGAGATCGTCCTCGCAACCGAGTCCGGCCCGTTCCGGACGTTCACCATCGAGGCGACCGACGGGGCGTTCGTGCCCCACCCGCGGAGCGACCTGAACCACGAGCCGCGGACGCGCTACCTGACGACGCGCGTGATGCTGTCCAAGAGTCTGGAGAGACAGTCGTCGTTCCGGAAAGACTACCCGCAGATGCTCTACTGGATCGGGCCGGACGAGTAGTGCGCCGTCGCCTCGGCTGGCGGGTCGTATCCGCTAGCGAGGCGAAGGCCCGCCCCGTGACCCCCGTCAGGCGCGCACTTCGGACGTAGAACCCCCAACTCCCACCCCCATGTCGTACCGCTCGTTCGGAGGCTCCCGCCTCCTCAGCCTCGCCTTTCTCGCCACCCTCGCGGTTGGAAGCGCGCCGACCGCCGACGCGCAGCTCGGCCGCCTGCTCAACCGCGCCACGGAGACCGTCTCCAACGCCGGCGACCGGGCGACCGAGGCGGCGGCCGATCGCCCCCCGGCGCGGGCCGACGGCGCCCCGGCTCCGGCCATCGACTACGCGAGCCTCCTGGCGACCCGGTTCTTCCCCGCCCAGGGGACGTTCGACCTGGGGGACGTCTTCCTGGTGTTCCCCCCGTCCCCCGAGGGGGACCGAGCCCTTTTCCTCGTCCGCGATGCGGCGGGGGAGGTTGTCAGTCGACAGGCGCTTGCGTGGACCCCGTCGTCCACCGGCGATGCGTTCGTCTTGCTGCAGAGCCGGGGGATCGGCGACCGGGAGCGCCCGGTCCAGGCGGGCCGCCACACGCTCGATGTGGAGGTAACCGGTGATCTCGTCGGGTCCGTCCCGTTCACCGTGACGGAGTCGTCCAACGGGGACCCGTTCAACCCGGTCACGACGCTGACGCTGGACGGCCCGTGGCGCACGCATGCTTACTTCTCGCACGAGACCGACCGACCAGACTACATCCTGGAGTTCAAGACCTGGATCCGGCCCGACGAGATGCTCCCGGCCGACGGGGTCGACTACGAGCCCGTGGAGGTCTCGATCCGTCGGGACGGCCGCGAGATCGCTTGGGGCTTCGATACGGTGTATGCGACGAACTACGCGGAGTGGCACGCCGTGAGCTTCCAGCTGTTCACGCCCGACAGTCGGGATCAACGGTCCGGCCGGTTTGCGGATCGCGGGCCCCGCGTCACCAACTGGACCATTCAGGACGTGACGCCCGGCCCCTACGAGGTCGTGATCTCGACCGAGGACGGCACGGCGCTGCGCACGTTCACCATCGAGGGGGGCAGGGGAGCGTTCGTGCCCCACGCCCGGAGTGCGATCGACTACGAGCCGCGCGCGCACTTTCTGACGACACGCCGGATGGGCGGCAACCGAAACCGGACGCTTCGGACCCTGCACTGGATCGCGCCGGTGGAGTAGGGTAGGGAACGTGCGGTTCCGCCGGGTGGGGGCCGCGTCCGGATGACCCGGCGCCGAGCGTTCCTGCGAAGGGAGGGGCGACTCTCCCTCCTCACGCCATGCGTCGACTCTCCAGCCTGCTCCTCATCGGCCTGTTCCTGGCGTCCGCCCCGACGGCCGACGCCCAGCTCCGGGGCCTCCTCAACCGCGCGCGCGACGCCGTCACGGACCGGTCCGCCGACGCCCGCGAGGCCGCCGCGGCCACGGCGGGCGACGCGCGCGCGGCCCTCGACACGCCGCCCCGCCCGGCGGACGGCGCGCCGATGCCGGCCCTCGACTTTGTGAGCCTGCTCGACACCCGGTTTTACCCGACAGCCGGCCAGTTCGGGATTGGTGAGGCGTTCCTGCTGTTCCCCCCGCCCGGCCTGGTGGAGCGGGAGGAGATCCAAGGGGCGTTCGTGATCCGCGACGCCTCCGGCAACGTCGTCGTCCACACCACCATCGGCCGAGCGGAGCCGACCGGGGCCACCGCGATCGCCAAGCTGAAGGGCCGGGCGGGCGTCGTGTCCGATGTGAACCGCCCCGTCGAGGCGGGCAAGCGCTACACGTTCGACGTGGAGCTGTACGGCGACGTCGTCGGGTCGATGCCGTTCACGGTCTCGCAGTCCTCGAACGGCGACCCATACAACCCCGTCACCGCGATGGCGCTGGAGGGCCCGTGGCGCACGCACGCCTACTTCGAGCACGAGGCGGAGCGGCCGGACTACCGGATGCACTTCCACGCCTGGATCTCGCCCGACGAGATGCCCCCGAACACGATCGCCGAGGTCTCGGTCCGTCGCGGGGGCCGCGAGGTGGCGTGGGGCGCCCGCCACGCCCAGCTCCAGTATGGGTGGGGCCACACCGAGTTCGTCCTCTACACCCCGGACAGCCGCGGCACGCAGTACGGCCAGGCCAATGCCAACCGGACGCTCTGGACCATTCAGGACGTCACGCCCGGCGAGTACGAGGTCGTGATCCGAAGCGAGGCCGGGCCGTTCCGCACCTTCGCCGTCCAGGGCGGCGACGGCGCCTTCGCGGCGCACCCCCGCAGCGCGCTCGACTACGAGCCCCGCAAGCACTTTCTGGGGACGCGCCGGCTGTCGGGCCAGAACCTTAACCGGGCGCACGCGCTGTACTGGATCGCCCCCGACGCCCCGTAGCGCGCACGGAGCCCTGGCGCCCCACGCGCGTTGGGGCGCCATGCGATACGACGCCCTGCTCGCGCCCCTTGCCGAGCGCTTGCGCCAGCCCCTCCCCGGCCACGCTGCGCACGCCGAGATGGCGCCGTTCCCAGCCCGGGCGACCGTCGAGACCCTGTCGATCGAGCAGAACGAGGGGACGCCCGCGGCCACCCTCGTGCTGCTGTACCCGGGCGACGAGGGCGAGGCGCGGTTCGTGCTGACTGTCCGCCACGGCAGTCTGCGCACGCACGCCGGGCAGGTGTCGTTGCCCGGTGGCCGGATCGAGAGGGACGAGACGCCCGAGGACGCCGCCCGCCGCGAGGCCTTCGAGGAGGTCGGCGTGGCGCCGGAGGCCGTGGTCATCCTCGGGCGCCTGACGCCGCTCTACATCCCGCCCTCGCGGTTCTCGGTTTGGCCCATCGTCGCCACCGTCGGCGCGCGCCCGCCGTTCGTGGCGCAGGAGACCGAGGTGACGGCCGTGCTCGACATCGCCCTGGCGGACCTGCTCGCGCCCGGCGCCCGACAGCGCGCGATGCGCGACGCCCCGCTGGGCCGCTGGGACGTGCCCTACTTCGCGCTCGCGGGCCACGACGTGTGGGGCGCGACGGCGATGATGCTGGCCGAGGTCGCCGCCGTCGTCGGTCCGCTTATTCCTCGATGATCTCGCCGTCCGGCCCGATGGTGAGCGTGGCCGTGACGTCGACGGCGCCCATCGCGTCGCCGGCCGACGAGACCTGCGCCGTCGCGACGAGCAGCCCGTCGCGAAAGGCGCGGACGCGGGCGGTGACCCCGCCCGACTGCACGAACCCGAAGATGCGGACCGAGTACGGCCCCCGCGCCTCGACCGGCAGCGGGTCCAGGATCTCGACGAACGGGAACGCGAACGGCGGAGCCGTCGGCACGACGACCTCCTCGCCGTCCTCGCCGGTGTAGCGGATCCCGAAGTCCGAGATGTCCTGGGGCGCGTCGACGCGGTACTCGAACACGACGGGGACGATCTCCTCCGGCGGCGGCGGCGGCGGCTCCTCCGTCGTGTCGGAGTCGCAGGCGCCGAGCGCGAGCAGCGAGACGAACAGGGCGGACAGGAGCAGCGGGCGCATCGCGATCGACAGAGGGGAGCGGGAAGCTAGGGGCGCCGGACGCCCGCGGGCAGGGCCTTTCGGCTCGCCTAGAGCGACACGGGCTCGACGCGCCGCTCGCCGCGCGCGCCGAGGTCCACGAACGCGGCCGGCGCGTCCGTCGAGTGGTAGAACAGCAGGAGGTGCCCCTCGGCCGCCGCCTCGCTCGCCAGCCGGTCGCGCCACGCCTGCGACGCGGCCCCGTCGACGTCGTACTTGGCCTGGAACCGCCGCGTGACCTGGCTCGGCGTCCCCAGCACGTCGCCGCCGAACAGGGCCTGGAGCGCGCCCGAGCGGACGCGGACGGCCTGGTGGGCGCCCGTGTGCCCGCCGGTCACCGTCAGCGCGATGCGGCCGACCTCGGCGTCGCCGTCGACGAGCGCGAGCTGGCCCGCGCGGTCGAGCGTCTCGGCTACGATGTCGCGCGCCCGGGCCGACTCGCCCGCATACCCGGCGGCGGTCAGTTCGGCGCGCTGGACGACGTAGTCGGCATTCGGGAACGACGGCCGCCAGGCCTCGCCGACGGGCGAGACCGCGCCGCCGGCGTGGTCGAAGTGCAAGTGCGACAGGATCACCCGGTCGACGGCCTCGGGCGTCACGCCGCGCGCCGCCAGCCCGTCGAGCAAAAACTCGGTGCCGCGGCCCTCCGCCCACGTCCCCAGTCCGGTGTCGATCAGCAACGTCGCCTCGGGCGTTCGGACCACGAACGGGGTGACCGAGATGAACAGCGTCCCCGGTCGGGCCGGGTCGCCGTCGGCATACGGCACGAACCGCTTGTCGAGGCCGACCGTGAAGCGCCCCTCGGGGAGCGACAGGATCTCGAGGTCGCCGTAGGTCAAAGGAGTGAGGGTACGGGGTGATGGGTGGGTGGGCGCTCTCGATTGCGGGGCGCGTGCGCTGCGCCGACTCGTTTGGAGACTGACCCTCCCAACTGGCCGAGTGGACACCCCGCAGCCGGACCGGTTCGGGGCGGCAACCGCTCATCACCCGTTACTCATCACCCATCACTCGCCCGTTGCCCGTTCGTACGCGGCGATGATGTCCTTGACCAGCTTGTGGCGCACGACGTCTTCCTTGGTGAAGTCGATAAACGAGATGCCGTCGACGCCTTCCAGGATGTCGCGGGCCTGGACGAGCCCGGAGAGCGCGCGCGAGGGGAGATCGGTCTGGCTCGCGTCGCCAGTGACGATGGCGCGGCTGCCGGCGCCGAGCCGGGTCAAGAACATCTTCATCTGGCCCGTCGTCGCGTTCTGGGCCTCGTCCAGGATGACGAACGACGTGTTGAGCGTCCGGCCGCGCATGTAGGCGAGGGGGACGATCTCGACGATGTTGCGCTCGAGGTAGCTCCGGAGCTTGTCGCCCTCGATCATGTCCTCGAGCGCGTCGTAGAGCGGGCGGAGGTACGGATCGACCTTGTCGCGCAGGCCGCCGGGCAGGAACCCGAGGCTCTCGCCCGCCTCGACCGCCGGGCGCGCGAGCACGATCTTCTTGACCTGCCGGCTCTTGAGCGCGCTCACCGCGAGCGCGACCGCTGTGTACGTCTTGCCGGTGCCCGCCGGGCCGACGGCGAAGGCGATGTCGGATTGCCGCGCCGCCTCCACGAGCCGCGCCTGCCCCGGCGTCTTGGCCTGGATCGTCCCGCCCTGAGGCGTGAACAAGATGGCGTCCGAGGCCGTCGCCCGCGTCTGGCCGGTCCCCACGCGCGCCAGGTCGAGCACGGTGTCGACGTCGTTCTCGGTGAGGTTGCCGTTCCGGTTGAGGATGACGATGAGCTCTGAGATCACGCGCTCGATGCGGTCGACGTCGGCCTCGGCGCCCCGGAGCTTGAGCTGGTCGCCGCGCGCGACGAACCGTGTGTCGGCAAACGCGGCCTCGATCTTGCGGAGGTAGATGTCGTTGAAGCCGAAGAGCAGCAGGGGCTCTGCGCCCTGGACGGTCACGGTGCGGTCGACGGGAGTGCTGGCAGCCAAGCGGTCGGGGGGAGGGGGTGGCGAAAAGCTAGCCGAGATGTGCGACAACGGTGTGTCAAGGAACGGCAACGATCCCGAGAGGGCGCGGTTCGGGGCGGCGGCGCCTTCGTCGAGGATCCGCGCGCGCCGCTGGCGCCGGCCGCCCGGACGCGCCACCTTGCCCCACGCCTGCCGCCGACCCATGCCCGACCGCCCCGCCCTGATCGTCCCGTTCACCAAGATGAACGGCGCCGGCAACGACTTCGTGGTGCTGGACAACCGCTTTATGCACTTTTCGGACGACGAGCTCGCGGCGTTCGCCAGGCGGCTGTGCCCGCGGCGCACGGGTGTCGGCGCCGATGGCTTGCTGGCGCTCGCCGACGGGGGAGACGGCTTCGACTTCCGGATGCGGTACCGCAACGCCGACGGCTCGCTCGGCACGATGTGCGGGAACGGCGCGCGGTGCCTCGCCCGCTTTGCCGCCCGCGCCGGCCTCGGCCAGGGAGACGACACGGTCGAGCTGGCGTTCGAGACCGACGGCGGCCCGTACCGCGCGACCGTCGAGGGCCGCGCCGCGAGCGGGCCGGTCTCGCTCGCCGTCCCCCCGCACCGCGACGCGGCGCCCGCCGCCATCGAGGCCGACCCCGCGCGCGGCGTCGAGCCCGCCGTGCTCGGCATCTGGACCGGGACCGAGCACGCCGTCGTGTTCACCCCGGACGTCGACGCGGCGGACGTGGCGGGCGAGGGTGCCCGCTTGCGCAGGGCCGACGTCTTCGCGCCGGCGGGCACGAACGTCGACTTCGTCCAGGTCACCGGCCCGGACCGCATCCGCGTGCGGACGTTTGAGAAAGGCGTCGAGGCCGAGACGCTGGCGTGCGGGACCGGCGCCGTCGCCTCGGCCCTCGCGGCCCACCTCGGTGGTCGACTCGCGGGCGACGGACCGCAGTCGGTCGCCGTCGAGATGCCGGGCGGGACGCTGACGGTCGGGTTCGTGGCCGACGGCGAGACAGTGACGGACCTCACGCTCGCGGGCCCGGCGGAGACGGTCTACGAGGGGACCGTCGAGTGGCGCGGCTAAAACGCCTTGACGGGTCACGGATCCGGGTGCAAACTGCGGGTGCCCTGCGACCCGCCGTCCACGCGGCGCGGCCGTTCTGGACCTCTTGCCACCCGACCCATGAAAGCGCTCGTCTTCGCCCTCGCGCTCGCGACGGCCGCCTCCGCTCAGATCATCCCCGACGAGTTCCCGACCGACGAGCCGATGATCGACCGGACGAAGCGGGAGCTGACCGAGCGCCATCGCCCGCTGCTCTCCGGGTTGTTTGCCACCAGCACGCTGTCGGCGGGCCCCCGGCTGGCGCAGCCCGAGCTGTTCGCGGCCGTCGGCGGCGAAGCCGGCTACCGGTTCGGCAGCGGCCACGCCGTCGCGCTCTCGGTCGCCGTGCAAGCCCCGATCCAGTCGGCGCCGGGCGCCGGCCTCGGTGAGGTGGACGACACGGCCGGGGCGCTCGGGCTCGAGTACCTCCACGGCCTGCGCCGCGTCGGGACCCGGACGGTCGGCCGCGAGCTGGCCGTCGGCGCGGGCGCCAGCTTCTATGGCGACGGCACGGTGGCTCGGCTGGCCGTCTCGCCCCGGATCGTGGTCCCGCTGTCGCCCGTGCTCTCCGCGCCCGTCGGCCTCACGCTCGCCCAGGAGATCGGGGACGCGGCCCGGCCGGGTCCGTTCGTCGGCGTGACGGTCGGGCTCCGCCGCATCTGGGCCGACCGCGCCCGGATGGTGCTCGAATAGCTAGGCTTGCCCGCGGTACAGGCTTGCGACGCCGAACGTCTGCGGCTTGGCGATGCACTCCGAAAAGCCCGCTGCGGTCAGCTCGCGGATGAACGCGTCGCCGTACGGGAACTCCCTCGCCGACTCGGGGAGGTACTCGTACGCCTCCGTGTTGCCGCTCAGCGCCTTGCCCACGCGGGGCATGATGTGTCTGGCGTAGACCTGGTAGCCCTGCTTAAAGGGGAACGCCGTCGGCTGGCTCGTCTCCAGCACGACGAGCGGGGCGCCGGGCCGCAGCACGCGGCGGATGTCGCGGAGCCCGGCTTGCAGGTCCTCGAAGTTGCGGACGCCGAACGCCACGAACGCGCCGTCGAACGAGTCGTCGCCGAAGGGCAGGTCGGCGGCGTCGGCCTGCACCAGCTCCAGGCGGTCCGCCAGCCCCTGCTCGCGGACCTTGACCCGGCCGCCCTCCAGCATCCCGTCCGAGATGTCGATGCCCACGACCGAGCCGCCGAGCGAGAGCGCCTCGATCGCGAGGTCGGCCGTCCCGGTCGCCACGTCCAGGAGGCGGTCGGGCGGCCCCGCGAGCCCGTCGCGCAGCAGCCGGACGGCCCGCTTCCGCCACAGGATGTCGGTGCCGAACGACAGGACGCGGTTCAGGACGTCGTAGCGCGGGGCGATGTCGTCGAACATGGCCTCGACGTGCTGGCGCTTGCCGGGGGCCTGGCCGATGGGCGGCTTGGTCATCTCGATGCGAAGGGGGACGCCGACTACCCCCCAGCGACGCCGCGGTGCCCGGGCCGTGCAGAGTCATCGGGCTTTCACTAATTTCTGAAACCTGCTGAACCGGGTCGGGTAGACCCTGACCTACCTTCCCGCCGTCCCCCCGACTGCCGTGCCCTTCGCACCGCTCACGCCGACCTCCGCGCCGGCCGCCCGACTCGCCTCCGCCCTCGACCGGGCCGCCCGCTCATGGGCCGGCCAGGGCGTGCTGCGCGTCGAGGTCCCCGCCGCTCCGGCGGAGGCGCTGGCGTGGGCGGCCGCCCAGTCCGCCCCGACGAGTTACTGGCGTGGACGCGGCGATGCCGACGCGCGGGCCAGCACCGGCGCCGCGCTCGCCCTCGACGCCCCGTCGCTCGACGCCGTCGACCCCGCGGTGCTCGACTCGCTGCCCCCGGACGCCCGGTTGACGGCCACGGCGCGGTTCGACGTGACGGCCGAGGTGGGGGAGGAGTGGCGCGCCTTTGGCGCGGTCCGGCTCGTGCTCCCCCGCATCGAGTTCCGCTCCGACGGTGCGACCGCCGCGCTCGCGCTCCACCTCGCGCCCGGCGAGTCGCCGAGCGATGCCGCCGCGGCGCTCGCGGCCGTCCGCATGCCGGCGCCCGTCGCCGCCGGCCTCTCGCTCCCGTTCATGCGGCGCGACGACCCCGACCGCGCCGAGTGGGACCGGATGCTCCGCCGCGCGCTCGCCGCCATCCGGGCCGGCCGGCTCGACAAGGTGGTGCTCGCGCGCCGCGCCCGCTACCTGTTCGACGAGCCCGTCGATGCGATCGCGCTCTTGCGCCAGCTCGAAGCCGCCACGCCCCGCTGCTACCACGCGCTCGTGGCGCCCATGGGCGCCAGCGGCCCGACGTTTCTGACGGCCACGCCGGAGCGCCTGCTCCGCATCGACGGCCGCCGGCTCTCGACCGAGGCCGTCGCCGGGACGCGCCCGCGCGCCGAGGCCGACGCCGCCGACGACCGCCTGCGCGCCGAACTCCTCGACTCTGAAAAGGACCAGCGCGAGCACGCCTTCGTGGTCCGCGCGATTGTCGACGCGCTCGCGCCGTTGGCGGAGTCGGTCGAGGCCGACGACCGCGCCGGGGCGATGACGCTGGCCCGTGGCCGGCACCTGCGGACGGGCATCCGCGCGACGCTGGCGGACGGCGTCGGCGTGGTCGACGTGCTCCGCGCCCTGCACCCGACGCCCGCCGTCGGCGGGACGCCCACGCCGGGCGCGCTCGACGCCATCGACCGGCTTGAGCCGTTCGACCGCGGCCTGTACGCCGGCCCGATCGGCTGGATCGGCCGCGACGCGGCGGGCGCCCTCGCCGCCGACCTCGCGGTCGGCATCCGCTCGGGCCTGGCCGACGGCCGCTCGCTGTCGCTGTACTCGGGCGCCGGGATCGTGGCCGGGTCGGATCCCGAGGCCGAGTGGGCGGAGATCGAACACAAGATCGGCGACTTTGCGCGCGTGCTCGGGCTCGACGCGCGGGCGGCGGCCTAGCCCGGCGACGCCGATCTTGCGTCCGTGACGTACCTCACCGCCGCTCCGAACATCAACCACCTCTGGGCGGCTCTGCTCGTCGAGGAGTTGGTCCGGCAGGGCACGACGCTGTTCGTGGTCTGCCCGGGGAGCCGGAGCACGCCGCTGGCGGTCGCCGTCGCGAGCAACCCGCGCGCCGACGTGTTGGTGCATTGGGACGAGCGGGCCGCCGGGTTCGTCGCGCTGGGGTGGGGCCGGGCGACTGGACGGCCCGCGGCGGTCATCACGACGAGCGGGACGGCCGCCGCGAACCTGCTCCCCGCCGCCGTCGAGGCGGATGCGGACGGCGTGCCGCTGCTGCTGCTCACGGCTGATCGCCCGCAGGAACTGCGCGCGACGGGCGCGAACCAGACCATCCGCCAGCCGCCCATCTTCCAGGACGTCGCGCGGTGGGCGCTCGACTGGCCCGTCCCGAGCCCCGACGTCCCCGCGCGCTGGGTGCTCTCGACGGCGGCGCACGCGGTGCATCGCGCGAGCCAACCCGCCGGCCCGGTCCACCTCAACCTCCCGTTCCGCGAGCCCCTCGCGGCGACGCCCGACGGCACGGACACGTCGGCGGCGCTCGGGGACGTCTCACGCTGGGTCGAGTCGGGCGCCCCGTTCGTCCGCCAGCACGCTCCGGTTGGGGGGGCGCGTGTCGCCGGCGACGAACCGGGCGACGCGCTTGTAGCCGAGTTGTGGAGCGCGGAGCGCGGGCTGGTCGTGCTGGGCCCTGGGGCCGACGGCAGGGCGGCGACGGTGCTCGCAGATCGGCTCGGCTGGCCCCTCGTCGCCGACGTTCGGGCCGAGCGGCCTCTCGACTCGGATTCGCTCGTCGCCCACGCCGACCTGTTGTTGGCGTCCCCGGCCGCGCTCGATGCACTGCGGCCGGACGCCGTGGTTCACGTCGGCGACGGACGGCTGACGTCGAAGCGGCTCGCGCGCCTGCTCGCGACCGTAAAGCCCCAGATCTACGTCCAACTCTCGCCGACGGCGGACCGGCGCGACCCCGACAGTCTCGTCACCGATCGCTTTGTCGGTCCCCCGACCGATCTTCTCGCCGCGCTCCAGACTGCCGTCGAGGATGGGGAGTCGTCGTGGCGGAGGGGCGACTGGCGCGAGCGATGGGCGACGGCCGACCGGGCGGCCGTCGCCGTGCTCGCGGGTCTGCCCGATGACTTGTCCGAGATCGCCGTCGCCCGAGCGGTGACGGCGACGCGCTGGCGCACCGTCGTCGCGGCCTCGATGCCGATCCGGGACGTCGAGGCGTTTGTGGCCGCCGGGGCGGGCGAGGGGGTGGTCGCGAATCGGGGCGCGAGCGGGATCGACGGGACGGTCGCCACGGCGCACGGGCTCGCGCGCGGGCTCGGGAAGCCGATCGTGCTGCTCCTCGGCGACCTCGCCCTGCTCCACGACCAGACGAGTCTGGCGCTGCTCCGCGAGGGGCCGCCCGTCACCGTCGTCGTCGTCAACAACGATGGGGGCGGGATTTTCCACCGGTTGCCGGTCGCGAGCGGGCCGGGCGCGGTCGCCCCCGACACGTTTGAGAGGATGTTCGGAACGCCGCACGGGCTGGTGTTCCGAGACGCCGCCGCCCAGGTCGGGCTCGCGTACCACGCGCCCGAGACGCTGGCGGCCCTCCGCGACGCGTTCGCGCACGCCACCGCGTCGGGCGCCTCCGCGCTCATCGAAGTCCGCACCGACCGCGCCGAGCAGACCGCGCTCCGCGCCCGGATCGAGGCGGACGTCGCCGGCGCCGTCGACGCGGCACTCGCGTGAGGCCGCCGCTCGTCCTGCTCCACGGGTTCATGGGCCGGGGCGCCGACTGGGATGCCGTCCGCGAGCACCTGCCGGAGAAGGGAGACGTGCTCGCGCCAGACCTCCCCGGCCACGGCACCCGCGCCGATGCCAGCCCGGACGACACCACGATGGACGCCGAGGCCGACCGGCTCGTCGCCGCGCTCGACGGTCCCGCCGATTGGGTAGGCTACTCGCTCGGCGGGCGGCTGGCGCTGCACCTCGCGGTCCGCCACCCCGAGGCCGTGCGCCGACTCGTGCTTGTCTCGGCCTCGCCCGGCTTGCGAACGTCGGCCGAACGCGCCTCCCGTCGTGAGACCGACGCGAGCCGGGCCGCCCGCCTCCTCCGAGACTTCCCCGCCTTCGTCGACGCATGGTACCGGATGCCGCTCTTCGCGCTACCCGACGGCCCGCGCAGGCGCCTTACC
Source organism: Rubrivirga halophila (assembly GCF_046845755.1). Taxonomy (GTDB): domain Bacteria; phylum Bacteroidota; class Rhodothermia; order Rhodothermales; family Rubricoccaceae; genus Rubrivirga. The sequence goes on along the minus strand of NZ_CP177357.1, from coordinate 1,940,124 downwards.
GCCGACCGGATTGCGCACAACGACCCAGCCGGGCTGGCGCGGTCGCTGGGGGGGATGGGGACGGGCGCGCAGCCCTCGCACTGGGACGCGCTCGACGGAATCTCTGCCCCCACGCTCGCCGTAGCAGGCGCCCGCGACGCCAAGTTCGTCGCGCTCGCCGCCGCGATGGCGACCGCCCCGGCCATCCGCGCCGCGACGGTCCCCGACGCCGCCCACCTGCTCCCCGCCGAGCGCCCCGCCGCGCTCGCCTCGCTCCTCCGAACCCACCTCGATTGATGGCCGACTCGCAGACGCACCACACCACCGACCGCCCCACCGTCTCCGGCCCCTTCGAGTGGGTCTCCGTCGGCGAGTTCGAGGACATCGTCTACGAAAAGGGCGCCCCGGGCACCGACACCGCCGGCATCGCTCGCGTGACGATCAACCGCCCCGAGGTCCGCAACGCGTTCCGCCCGACGACGGTGACCGAGATGATCGCGGCCATCGACGACGCCCGCGACGACCCGTCCATCGGTGTGTTCGTGATCACCGGCGCCGGCGACAAGGCCTTTTGCTCGGGTGGCGACCAGCGCATCCGCGGCGACCACGGCTACCGCGAGATCACCGACGGCAAGGAGACCGGCACGCAGCGGCTCAACGTGCTCGATTTCCAGACGCGCATCCGCAAGATGCCCAAGCCGGTCATCGCGGCCGTCAACGGCTGGGCCGTCGGCGGCGGGCACGTGCTCCACGTCGTCTGCGACCTGACGATCGCGAGCGACAACGCGCGGTTCATGCAGACCGGCCCCAAGGTCGGCTCGTTCGACGCGGGCTACGGCACGACGCACCTCGCGCGGATGGTGGGCCAGAAAAAGGCCCGCGAGATCTGGTTCCTGTGCCGCCCGTACTCGGCCGCCGAGGCGCTCGAGATGGGCCTCGTCAACACCGTCGTGCCGCTCGCGGAGCTGGAGCGCGAGACCGTCCAGTGGAGCCGCGAGATCCTGGCCAACTCCAACCTCGCCATCCGCATGATCAAGGCCGCTGCGAACGCGGACGAGGACGGCGGCGCCGGGCTCCAGGAGCTGGCGGGCCACGCGACGATGCTCTTCTACATGACCGAGGAGGGCCAGGAGGGCAAGAACGCCTACCTCGACCGCCGCGCGCCCGACTTCGACGCCGACGGCTACCGGCCGTAGCGCTCGGCGCCGGGAGCGTGTCTACGTTCCAGGCCCTTCGCCCCACGCCATGCTTTCCGTTCCTTTCGCGACCGGCGACGTCCACGGCGGCCTCTCTGAGGGCCGGGGCTCGATCCACGTCGAGGGCGACGAGGTCGTGATCGAGGTGCAGGTCAAGGTGCTCGGGATGTTCGACCGCGGCGCCCAGTCGTTCCGGTTCGAACTGACCGACCTCGAAGAGGTCCGCCACAAGCGCGGCTGGTTCGGCGACACGCTGACGCTGCGCACGCGGCCGATGGACCTGGTGAGCCGGGTGCCCGGCGCGAGCGAGGGCTGCCTCGCCCTCAAAGTCAAGCGCCGCAACCGCGACGCCCTCGACGCGCTCCTCGACCGGTTCGACCTGTGGATGACGTAGCACCGGCGCCGCCCCGCTGGCGGCTGTGGCTCGAGGCCGCCCGGCCCAAGACGCTGACCGCCGCCGCGGCGCCCGTGATCGTGGGCGTCGCGCTCGCGGCCCACGCCGGGCAGTTCCACGCGCTCGCCGCTGCGTGTGCGCTCGCGGGCGCCCTGTTCATTCAGGTCGGGACGAACTACGCGAACGACGCCGAGGACTTCGTGCGCGGCGCCGACACCGACGCCCGCAAAGGTCCGCGCCGGGCGACGGCCGCCGGGCTCGTGACGCCGGGCCAGATGCGCGCCGCCGCCGCCGTCGCCTTCGGGCTGGCGTTCGCCTCGGGCGTGTACCTCATCGTCCGGGGCGGGTGGCCGATCCTGGCCCTCGGGCTGGTCTCCATCGCCAGCGGGGTCGCGTACACGAAGGGCCGCTACGCCCTCGCGTACACCGGCCTCGCGGACCTCTTCGTGCTCGTCTTTTTCGGGCCGGTCGCCGTCGCGGGGACATACTACGTGCAGGCGTTGAGCCTGCCCGGCTGGGTGCCCGTCGCCGGGCTCGGGCCGGGCTTCCTGGCGACGGCGATCCTGCTGGCGAACAACGTCCGCGACGTGGAGGAGGACCGGGCCGCGGACAAGCGGACCCTGGTCGTCCGGTTCGGGCGCGCGTTCGGGGTCCGGCTGTACACGCACGCCATCTCGGGCGCCGTCGTCGTGCCGGCCGCGCTTGCGCTCGTGTCGCGCGACCACGTCGGCATCCTGGGCGCCTCGGCGCTGGCGGCGCTCGCGGGCCGCCGGTACGCGAGCACGCTCGCGACGTCGACCGACCCGGCCGTCCTGAACCCGCTGCTCGGCAAAACGGCGCGGCTGCTGTTCGCCTACTCCCTCGTCTTCGCCGCGGGCTGGCTCCTGACCTAGCGCCGCCGATGACGATCGCCGCCTTCGACCTCGTGCCGTACGCGCTCCCGCTGAGGGAGCCGGTCGTCTGGGGCGGGCAGGCGCATGTGCAACGGCGCGGCGTGCTCGTCCGGATCGAAGGCGCCGATGGGGCGGTCGGGTGGGGCGACGCCGCGCCGCTCCCGGGGTTCAGCGCCGAGTCGCTCGACCAGGCTCGGGCCGAGCTTGTGGCCTTGGCGGAGGTGCTACGGGGCCGCGAGCTGACGCCTGCCGAGGCGCTGCTGGGGGGATCCGTCGCGACGGCCCTCGATGCCGCTGGGCTCTCGCCGTCGGCCCGGTTCGGCCTCGACCTGGCGCTGGCGGAGCTCGCCGCCCAGGAACTCGGAAGAACGCTCCCGCAAGCGCTCCACCCGGACCCGGCCGTCGTGCTGCCCCTCAACGGACTCGTGATGGGGGGCGGAAGTCTGGCGGTCGCCTCCGCGAAGCGGCTCGGGGAGCAGGGGTACCCCGCCGTCAAGCTGAAGGTCGGCCGTCAGCCCGTCGACGACGACCTCCCGCTCGTCACGGCGGTCCGGAAGGCGCTCCCCGATGCGGTCGCCCTGCGCCTCGACGCGAACCGGGCGTGGGGCTGGGACGACGCGGTCCGCTTTGCCGAGGGCGTCCGCGGCCTCGCGCTCGACTACATTGAGGAGCCGCTTCGGGACGCGAGCCGGCTCCCTGAACTGTGGCACGACACGGGCCTGCCGGTCGCCGTCGACGAGTCGGTGCAGGAGGGCGCGCCGATCCGGGGCTGGGCGACGGCGGCGGTCCTCAAGCCGACGCTCGTCGGCGGGATCGGCGCGACGATCCGGCGGGCGACCGAGGCCCGGCTCGTCGGGGTGCGGCCCGTCCTGAGCGCGGCGTTCGAGAGCGGCGTCGGCCTGCGGGGCATCGCGGCGCTGGCGGCAGCGACGGGCGCCGAGCCGGCCGGGCTGGACACGTACCGCTGGCTCGCCGCCGACGTGCTCGGCCCGCTCCCGTTCGACCGCCCCCGCGTCGACGTGGCAGGCCTCTTTTCGATGCCGCCCGAGATCGCGCTCCCGTGACGCTCGCGGACCCCGTGCGCCAGCACGCCGAAACCCGGCCGGACGCGCCCGCGCTCCTCACGCCGTCGGTGACTTGGACGTGGGTGGACCTGAATCGCCGGGTCGACGCCGCTAGTAGGGCACTCGCCGGGCGCGACGTCGTCGCCGTGCGGGCTGAGACCTCGCCCGATTTCGTCGTGCTCGTACTCGCCGCGTTGCGCATCGGGGCGGTGCTCGCGCCGCTGTCGACCCGGTGGCCCGCGCCGGCCGTCGCCGAGGCGCTGGCGAGATTGAGGCTCGACACGGTCTGCTCAGAGGCGGACGTCGCGGGTGTCGCGAGCGCCCCGCTGGGGGACCTGCTGGCGGCCGACGCACGCGGCGATGGTCCCACCGTCGACATTCCGTTAGATCGGCCGTTCACCGTCGTCCACACATCCGGCTCGACGGGGGCGCCGAAGGCGGTCCTCCACAGCGTCGGCAACCACGTGTGGAGCGCGCGCGGCGTGATCAAGCGGCTGGGCGTCGACGCGAAAAGCCGGTGGCTGCTCGACCTGCCGCTGTACCACGTCGGCGGGCTGGGCGTGGTCATCCGGTGCGCGCTCGTGGGCGCGGCCCTCGTGCTCCCCGACGGCGCGTCGACGGCCGACGCCGTCGCGACGCTCCGCCCGACGCACGCCTCGCTCGTGGCCACCCAGCTCGACCGGCTCCTCGACGCCGACGCTGACCTGTCGTCGCTCCGCGCCGTCTTGCTCGGCGGGAGCGCCATCCCCGCAAGCCTGCTCGACCGCGCCGTCGCCGCCGGCGTCCCGGTCGCTACGTCGTACGGGATGACGGAGGCGACGGCGACGATCTCCGCGACGGCGCCGGGCGCCGATCGTGAGGCGCTCGGGACCTCCGGCCCGCCCCTCGCGCACCGCCGGGTCCGGATCGCGAGCGGCGGCGAGATCGAGGTGGCCGGCCTGACGGTCGCCGGCACGTGGGGGCCTGGCGGACCCGAGCCGCCGCCTAAGTGGCTCGCGACGGGCGACCTCGGCCACGTCGACGCGGCCGGGAGGCTCGTCGTCACCGGGCGCGCGGACCTGCAGTTCGTGTCGGGCGGTGAGAACGTCCGGCCCGAGCGGATCGAGGCCGCGCTGGCGGCGCTGCCCGAGGTGGCCGAGGCCGTCGTGGTCGCAGTCCCGGACCGCTCGTTCGGAGCGCGGCCGGTCGCCTTCGTTCGCACCGCCGACGGCGCCGTGCCCGACGGCCGCGCGCTCGCCGCGGCGCTTCGCGAGCGGCTGGCGGGGTTCGAGGTCCCCGTCGCGTTTTACGATTGGGACGGGGCCGAGGGCCTGAAACCGGACCGCCCGGCGCTCACGCGGGAAGCGGAGCGCCGGGCGGCAGAGTCGCGGAGCGAGGGCTGAGCCTCGGCTAGAGGACGTCGTTGCGGTAGTCCTCGACCTCGGCCGCGTCGCGCAAGCCCTGGAGCCACGCCTGGAGCACGCGCTGGCGCTTGCGCTGCAGGAGCGAGCTCGCGAGCTGCTCACGGGCCTGGTCGGTCAGCTCGCCGTCCGTCCCGCCGCGCAAGGCCGTCGTGCGGATGACGAAGACGGCCTGGTCGCCCTCGATGACGCCGCTCCGCTGGCCGGGGCGGAGCCCGAACGCGGCGCCGACGGCGCGCGGCTCGACGCCGTACCCCGGGATCACGGCCGCCTGCATCGACAGGTCGGAGACGGTCTCGACCGTCGCGCCGACGGCGGAGGCGATGGACTGGAGCGAGGCGCCGCCCTGGACGGCCGCGCGGAGCGCGGCGGCCTGGACCTCCCGCTTGCGCTCGGTCAGCACGGCGGCCTCGACCTGCCCGCGCACGTCCTCGAACGGCGCCGGGCCGGCCTCGGTGCGGTCGACGAGCCGGGCGACGATATAGCGGTCGCCGGCGTCGAACGGGTCCGACACCTGGCCCTCGTTGGCGCCCCGGAGGAAGCGGAAAAAGTCGCGGCCGAGGTCGAGGCCCGGGATGGCGCCCTGGCCGTCCTGCACCTGAACCGGCGTCGGCGCGATGCCGCGCTCCGACGCCTCCTCGGCGAAGTCGCGGTCTTCGAGCTCGATGAACGCGGCGAAGTCCTCGGCCTCGCCGAGCACGCGTGCAAAGTCGGCCTCGACAGGGCGCGAGATCTGGACGAGCTCGACCTCGGCCGACGCGCGGCCCTCGACGCGGATGAGGTGGTGCCCGAACTGCGTCTCGATCGGCCCGACCACCTGGCCCTGGGGGGCGGCGAAGGCGGCGTCCTCGAACTCGCTCACCATGGCGCCGCGACCGAAGAAGCCGAGGTCGCCGCCGACGTCCTTGTTGCTCGGGTCGGTCGAGTACTGGCGCGCGGCGGCGGCGAACGAGATGTCGCCGGCGACGATCCGGTCACGAACCTCGAGGGCGCGGGCCCGGTCGGTCGGGGCGAACAGGATGTGGCGGGCGCGGATGGCCTCGGCGTCGCCGGGGCGGGCGCCGGTGATCTTGGCGAGGTATGCCTGCCCGTCGGCCACGACCGGCCCGACGACGCGGCCCACGGTAAGGTCCGAGAAGACGGCCGTCGCGAGGTTGGCCGGCAGGGCGCCCGCGCCGACGTACTCGGGGTCGACGGCGGCGCCGAACGAGTTGCGGCGCGCGAAGGCGATCGGGTCCGGGGCGGAGCGGAAGCCGCGGACCAGGCCCGCCAGCTCCTCGGTCGCCCGGGTCGAGTCGGCGCCCGTGGGGGCCTTCTCGAAGCCGACGTACTCGATGGAGTAGCTGGCGTCGCGCTCGAAGTCGTCGCGGTTGTCGCGGTAGTACCGCTGGAGGTCGCGGTCGGAGACCTCCACCTGGTCGTCGGGGACGGAGGCGTAGCGCAGGGCGACGACCTGGGCGGCGGCCCGGCGGTTCTGGCGCACGAACTCGGCCTGGAGCTCCGCCGGCGTCACGCGCGTGGTCGCGGTGATGAGCGCGGAGAGCTTGGCCTGGCGCCGGTTGCGGCGGACCTGCTCCTCAATCGCCTGGAGCTGCTCGGCAAACTGCGGGTCCTCAACGACCTGCTGGAGCGCGACGCGGTCGACGCCGCCGTTGCCGTCGGGGAAGACCTGGGCGATGAGCGGGTCCGGGTTGGGGCCGGTGATGAGGTCGAACACCTCGTCGTCCGTCACCTCGACGCCGAGGCGGTCCATCTCGCGCTCGATGAGCGCGTTGTCAACCAGGCTCTCGAAGACCTGGTCCTCGACCTGGCGCTGGAGCGCGCTCGAGACCTCCAGCCCCTGGGCCTGGTAGGCGTCGAGCTGCTGCTCGACGGCGCGGCTGAAGAGCTCCCCCTCGAGGTTGATGCCGTCGACCTCGCCGATGGTGCGGCCGTCGCGGCCCATCCCGACATTGTCGAAGGCGCCGGAATCCTGGAGCGCCCAGAGGCCGCCGAAGGCGACCACCAAGATGCCGACCAGAAGGCCGCCAGCTCGCTCTCGAATGCTGTTCATGATTCCTGCCATGTCGCTCCGCCTCCGCGGGATCTGTCGTGCGTGTCGGCCGGGCGGCGTGCCCGAACCACCACGGGCCGGCAGCGATGCCGGCCCGGTGGAGCGCGAAGATACGGGGACGCCCTAGTGGGGCCGTGGGGAAAATCTGCGGAGTCTGGGGAGACGGGCACGTTGGGGCGGCTGACCCCTCCCTCGGACGGCCCGCGATCTCGCGTCGACTGGTGCTCCGTACGCCCGAGCGGACCGTCTTTTGGCGGAGGCATCGACTGCGGATCTATCCCCGTCGTGGGCCGCGCCGTCGGCCCGGGTGGCCGCCTTCGCAGGTATGACGGCGAGGGGGGAGGACTCGCGACCGTTCTCTGCGCCTGTCCGCGAATGGGCGGGGCGGCCACTCGGGCGACCGCCGAATCCCAAAAACAGTGGGCCAGAGCGGGGGTTACGGCCCCCGGCTCCAGCCCACCGCTCTCTCTCTCCCTCTCGGGAGGCGGATGCCGGGCCTAGGCGGCCACGGCGTGCTCGGCCATGCGGCCCCGCAGCGTGCGGAGCGTCTTGGACAGGATCTGGGAGATGCGCGCCTCGGTCAGGTGGAACTCGCCGGCGATCTCGCGGAGCGTGAGCCCCTCGAAAAAGTAGAGGTGCACGATCCGCTGCTCGCGTTCCGGGAGCCGCTCCACGAGGGCCCCGACGAAGTCGTACATCGAGCGGCGCTCGGTGTGGGCGTCGGCGTGCTCGACGTCGAGGGCGGGGATCGTGTCGATAGGCGACGGGCGGTCGGTGCCCTGGCCGTCGAAGAGCGAGAGCGCAAAGCGCTGCTGAGCGTCGCCGAGGAGCCGGTTGTAGGACCGGACCGAGACGCCGAGCCGGTCGGCGACCTGGGCGGCGCGGGGCTCGTCGCCGAGCTCCTGCTGCAGGGTCTGCGCGGTCCGGTTCGCCTCGGCGACGCGGCGGCGGCGGTCGCGGCTGAGGCAGTCGATGGTGCGCAGAAAGTCGACGAGCGAGCCGCGGATGCGGCCGTAGGCGAACGACGCGAACGGCGTGCCCCGGGCAGGGTCGTAGCTGCCGAGCGCCTGGAGCATCCCCAGCATCCCGGCGTTCTCGAGGTCGGGGTACGACGCGAGCGGGTGGTCGGGCAGGGTCACGCGCCGCGCGAGCGAGCGGACGAGCGGGAGCGCGGCCACGGCCACGGCGCGGGCGTAGTCGTCGGCGCGGGGGCCGTCGGCGTCGCGCTCGGCGACGTACCGTTCGACGGCGGGCTGTAAGGGAGAGGTCATAAAGGTGGCCGTGGGGACGGCGTCAGGCGGGGCGCCGGGCGGCTCCGAACACGGCAACCGCGGCGATGGCGAGCCCGGCGGCGGCCAGGGCAAGCGCCTCGGCACCGGGCGTCCTCGCGGCGAGCGCGAGCAGGCCCAGGGCAGCAGCGGAGCGGAGCGGGTCGGTGAGCACGGGACGGTGGTGGGGCGACGGCGAGCCCCTCCGCAAGCCCGGTGCCACACTTCGCACCTGCAGCCCGCGCGCCATCCGCGCCGGCCCGAACCCTTGCACAGACCGCTCCGATGGAACGCTGGCGCTCCGCGTGTACCCCGTTGATGCCCTTCGACTTGTACCCGTGGCCCGTATCGGCCTTCGTGCCCCAAACCCTAATCAACCCGGGTCCGGGGTACGGATTCGTAACGGGGCCGGTAGAATCACGGCCCCCGTCACGATTCGAACCGGGCCGGGGCGAAACCGCTCGCGCCGCACCCGGCCCAGCTCAGGTGACGGGGCCGCCCTCGTCGGCCGCCGCCAGCGCGAGGTAGTCGCCGGTCGCCAGCCCCTGGCCGAGCACGTCGACGAGGCGGTCCACGTCCGCCAGCGTGTTCCACACGAACGGGGCCAGGCGGACGACCTCGTTGCGCCGGGCGTCGGCGTACACCTCGTGGCGCTTGAGGTAGCGGACCATCCGGTCGGCCTCCGGCACTTCCAGCACGATCATCGCGCCCCGCCGCTCGGGCGCCAGCGGGGAGCGGACCGTCAGCCCCAGCGCCACGACCCGGTCGAGCGCGCGCTGCCCCTTCGCCAGCGTGTCGGCGCGGACGGCGTCGATGCCGGCGTCGAGCAAGACGCGCAGGCCCTCGACGGCGTGGTACATCGAGGCCACGGCCGTCGTGCCCGCCAGAAATCGGCGGCGCACGTCGGGGTGGTCGGCCGGCGCCGGGCGGAAGCCGAACGGGTCGGCATCCGCGAACCAGCCCGCCAGCCGGGGCCGGAGGTCGACGCCGGGGCGGACCCAGAGGTAGGCGTTGCCCGTCGATCCGCAGGCCTCCTTGAGCAACCCGCCCACGTAGGCGTCCGCGCCGATCGCGTCCACGTCGACCGGCAGCGACGCCGTGGCGTGGTAGCCGTCGACGGCGAGGTGCGCGCCGTGCCGGTGGGCCGCGTCCGCGATCGCTCGGAGCGCCTCGGTCGCGAGCACCTCGCCCGTCGCGAACCCGACGTGCGAGATCATCACCCAGGCCGTCTGGTCGGTGATCGCGCCGATGACGGCCTCCACGTCGACCGCCCCACCCGCGGCGAGGGCGACCTCGACGGGGCGGAGGGCGCGCAAGCCGGCCCAGCGCTGGACCGAGTGGCGCACGGACGGGAACTCGCCCTCGGTGAGCACGACCTCGTCGCGGCCCCCGGCGAACGGCTCGTCGCACGACAAGAGGCACTGGACCGACCAGTGGACGTTCGGCTGCAGGATGCAGGTGCCCGGCGCGGCCGAGAGTAGGGGCGCCACGTAGGCGTCGGCGAGGTCGACGGGGAGCGCCCACCAGCCGGTCTCTTTCCCCAATCCCCACCGGTCCGGCACGCGGTTCCAGGCGTCGACGCCGCGCTCGGCCCAGTCGGTGCAGAACCCGGCCATCAGGTCCGGGACCGTCCGGGGCATCAGCCCGTGCGTGAACGCGCGGAGCTCGACGGCGGGGGCGGGGGGGACGACAAACTGGTCGCGGAGGTCGAGCACGGCAGGGGAGAGGAGGGCGGGTGGAGGATAGAACGCGCGCGTGCCGGCGTTCCCCGCTTCCACTCCCCTCAGCCCTTAGTCCCCCTCGCCGACCAGGCGCCCGATGATGTCGACGCCTGAGATGCCCTCGGCCTCGGCGTTGAAGTTGGTCACGATGCGGTGGCGCAGGACGGGCACGGCGATCCGGTCGACGTCGGCCGCGAGCGGGGTCAGTCGTCCGTCCAAGAGCGCGAGCGCCTTGGCGCCGAGCACGAGGTACTGGCTGGCGCGGGGGCCGGCGCCGTACGAGAGGTACTGCGAGACGTAGTCCGGCGTGCCGTCGCGGCCGGGCCGCGTGCGCGCCGCGAGCCGGACGGCGTGCTCGACGACGTGGTCGGCGACGGGTGCGTTGCGGACGAGCGCCTGGTACGCGGCGAGATCGTCGGACGAGAGCACGGGCGAGATGGTCTGGGTCGCCCCCGACGTCGTCGCCTTGACGACGGCGACCTCGTCGGCGAAGGGCGGGTAGTCCAGCCACAGGTTGAGCATGAACCGGTCGAGCTGGGCCTCGGGGAGGGGGTACGTGCCCTCCTGCTCGATCGGGTTCTGGGTCGCCAGCACGAAAAAGGGCTTGGGCAGCTCGAACGTGTCGCCGGCCGCCGTGACGTGGCCCTCCTGCATGGCCTCGAGCAGCGCCGCCTGCGTCTTCGGCGGCGTCCGGTTGATCTCGTCGGCCAGCACGACGTTCGCGAACACGGGGCCCTGGACGAACCGGAACGCGCGGCGCCCCGTCGCCGGGTCCTCCTCGACGATCTCCGTCCCCGTGATGTCGCTCGGCATCAGGTCCGGCGTGAACTGGATCCGGCGGAACGAGAGGTCGAGCGCGTCGGCGAGCGTGTGCACGAGCAGCGTCTTCGCCAGCCCGGGCACGCCGACGAGCAGGGCGTGGCCGCGCGCCAGCAGGGCGACGACGAGCCCCTCGACGGCCTCTTCCTGGCCCACGACCACGCGGCCGACCTCGGCCTTGAGCCGCCGGTACGCCTCGTCGAGGGCGGAGACGGCGGACGGGTCGGTCGGGTCGATGGGCATCGGCGCAAGCAGGGGGCGGGGGGGCGAGTCTACGAGCGGTCGGCGCGACGGGCGCCGCTCGGGAGTCGCTAGCCGCCGGCCTGCAGCGGCTGGTACTCGTCGGCGCGGATGTCGACGTAGACCTTCTGGCGCAAGTCGCCGATCCAGTCCTGCAACACCTCCTGCTGCTTTTCCTGGAGCGCGTACTGGCTCAGCAACTGGTAGTCGTCGGCGACCGAGAGCGGGTGGGGCGGCGTCCGCTTCTGGAGGAGCACGATGTGGAAGGCGCGCGTGCCGGTCGCGTCGGCGAGTTGGACCTCGGCGGGCATCGAGACCTCGCCGACCTCGAGCGTGTCGAGCGTGGCCTGCCACAGCGGGCCGAGGCCCTCCGTCGACAGGTCGCGCTGGCGCGTGTTGGGGACCGAGACGTAGCCGCCGCGCGGGGCGCTGGCGGGGTCCTGGGAGTGGCGCCGGGCGAGCGCCTCGAACGGCGCGCCGGCCTGGACGGAGTCGCGGAGGACGGTCAGGAACTCCCGAGCCACCTGCGCTTCGGCCTCGCCCGCCTCGATCTGGAGGAGCACGTGGTTGAACGAGATCTGGTTGCCCTCGCGCGCGTTGACCCGCATAAAGTGGTAGCCGAAGGGCGTCTCGAAGACGGGCGTGATGGCGCCGATCTCGGACGACGCCGCGGCCGCCTGGAAGCGCGGCTCGAGGTCGCTCAGACGGAGGGTCGTGTACAGCCCGCCGTTCTGGGTGCCGTCGCGGTTCGTGTTGCCGGGGTCGGTGCTCCAGCGGTCGGCGATCGCCTCGAACGTCGCCTGCTCCGCCAGGACGGAGTCGCGCAGGGCGTCGGCCGTCGCGCGGATGGCGAGGCGGCCGGCCTCGTCGGTCTCGGGGAGCCGCACGATGTGGGCCACGCGGACCAGCTCGGGCACCTCGGGGCGCTCGGCAGCGGGGATCTTCTCGAACCACGCGCGGACCTCGCCGGGCGTGATCGTGACCTCGCGGACGCGGCGGCCCTGGTAGCGCTGAAGCAGGATCTCGTCGCGCACGTCGTCGCGGACCGAGACGCGGATCTCCTCCATGCCCCGCCCATAGGCGGCCTCGAGCGCGGCCTCGCCGCCGACCTGGGCCGCGAGCTGCGCCAGCCGGGCGTTGACCTGCTGGGCCACCTGGTCGTCGGTGACGTTGAGCGTCGTGTCCTGCCGGGCCCGCGCGATCACGATCCGCTGGTCGACGAGGCGGTCGAGCGCGCGGCTCCACAGGTCGGGCGGCGCCTGCTGGCCCTGCGTCGTCTGGGTGACGAGCGCGTCGACCTCGGAGTACAAGATGACCTGCTCGCCGACGACGGCGGCGATGCCGTCGAGGCGCTGGCCCGGGGACACGGGCTGCGCCGCCGCGGCGACGGCGAGGAGCGGGGCGAGGAAGAGCAGTCGGCGCATGGGAGAGAGATCGGGTCGGGCCAAAGGACGGACGCACCGGCGTCGTATTGCCCGCAGACGGGGGGAAGAAGCGGTGACGACCGTGCGCTAGTCGACGAGGTCGCCGCGCGCCCGCGCTTCGGAGCGGAGGCGCTGGATCAAGCGCGAGTGGGCGTCGCGGCGGGCCTGGACGGCGAGCCGCTCGGCCAGCTCGGCCCGGATGAGGCGGAACGGCGGGACCGTCCCGGCCGGCTCGCGGTCGACGACCTGCACGAGGTGGACGGCGCCGCCAGTCTGGACCACGGCGACCGCGGGGCCCGGGGGCATGGCAGCCACCCGGTCGCCGAGTGTCTCGTCGAGCGCGCGCAGGCGGCCCTCGGGGACGTACTCGGCCGAGAACGCGGCGGCGCGCTCGGGGTCGAGGGCGTACTCGCGCGCGGCGAGCGCGAAGAGGGAGTCGGGGACGCCGGAGGTGACGGCGCGGGCGAGCGAGGCCTGTGCCTCGTCGACGCGCGTGGGGTCGGCCAGCCGGAGGTGCCGGAGGCGGACGTAGGGCTCGCGCAGGGCGAGGGCCTCGCGGTGGGCGTCGTAGTAGGCCTGGAGGTCGGCCTCCGAGGGCTCGGCGCTGGCGGCGACGAAGAGGGCCTCGATGGCGGCGGCCTCGAGCGCGGCCCGCTCGGCCTCGGCGACGCGGCGCCGGACGGCGGGGTCGCGGTCGAGCCCCTGGCGCCGGGCCTCCTGCACGAGGAGCTCGCGCTGGGTCCACTGGGCCGTCGCGACCTCGACGGCCCGCGCGCTGTCGGCCCCCGTCGCCCCGCCGACGGCGTCGGCGAGGTCGCCCGTCGTCAGCGTGGCGTCGCCGAGGCGGGCGACGACGGCGCCCTCGCCGGGCGCCGGCGCGGCGGCGCGGTCGCCACAGCCGAGCCCGACGGCCGCACACGCGACCGCCAGCACCAGGCGACGGGGACGCGCGCGCCGCACTAGTCGTCGGCGCCGACGAGGGACGGGGACCCGGTCCGCGGGGCCTCGCGGGGAACGGACGACTCGGCGGGCACGCGCTCGGGGTAGAGGCGGGCGTCGTAGCGGGCGCGCAAGCGGGCCTCCCACGCGTCCTCGACCACGTCCTGGTACCCGGTGATAACCTCGGCACGCGCCTCGTCGAACGTCTTGTCGCGCGGGGGTTCAATCGCGTCGAGCACGTACAGCACGCGCTGGGCGCGGTCGAGGGCGACCTCGCTCCGCTCGCCGACGTCGAGCGTCAGCACGGCGTCGAGCGTCGAGCCGGAGGAGTCGGCGACGAACACGGTGTCGAGCCGCAGGACGTTGCGGGTCATGAAGTCCTCCTGGGCCTCGAGCGCCTCGGTCGGCGACAGGCCCGCGTCGAGGTCGACGGCGACGGCGCGCAGGAGCGAGTCGGAGGTGGAGCGGAAGGCGAGGGCGCGGCGGCGCTCGGGCCAGCGGAAGGCGCCCGGGCGGCTCTCGTAGAAGGCGCGGAGCCCGTCGGCGTCGGTGCGGGCGGGCGTCCAGACGCTGTCCTCGGCGACGCGGAAGAGCAACACGCCGTCGGCGTAGCTGCGGAAGACGCGGGCGAACTCGGGGTCGCGGTCCTCGAGCCGGGCGATGGCCTGCTCGACGGCCCGCTCGTCGACGAAGGCGCGCGCGGTCTTGATCATCTCGCCGGCCGGGTGCGGCCCGTAGCGCATCCGCGCCAGCAGCGGCGCCAGCTCCGACAGCGTGAACGTCGAGTCGCCGACCGTCGCGAACGTCTCGTCGCCCAAGTCCCCGAAGCCGTCGCGGGCGACGGACTGCAGGAGGGAGTCGGCCGGGTACTGCTCGACGGCCCGGCGCACCAGGTCCTCGTCGTAGCTCCCGCCGACCTCGTCGATGTATTCGCGCCCGACGGCCTGGCGGCGGACGGCCGTGCGGGGCAGGCGCAGGGCCAGCTCGCGGAGCTCGTCGTAGGCCTCGTCGAACGTCGGGCGCTCGGCGACCTCGGTGAGCTGGATCAGGTGGATGCCGAACCGGGTCTCGACCGGGTCGGACAGGTCGCCGACGGCCTCGAGCGCGAAGGCGGCCTCCTCGAACGGGGCCACCATGCGGCGGCGGCCGAAGACGCCGAGGTCGCCGCCCTTGACGCCGGAGCCGGGGTCCTCGGAGAACTCGCGCGCGAGCGCGGCGAAGTCCTCGCCGGCCTCGACGCGGGCCTTGAGGCCCTGGATGACGGCGCGGGCCGAGTCGGCCGAGACCGTCTCGGAGGTGCGGATCAGGATGTGGCGCGCGCCGATCTCCTCCTTGGCCGGCTGGCGGTCGGTCGGCATCACCAGGTGGACGCCGAACCGGGTGCGGACGGGCTCGGAGATCTCGCCGATGGGCGTGGTGTAGGCGGCGTTCTCGAAGGGCAGCACGGTCCGGCCGCCGGTGATGAACCCGAGCGCGCCGCGGTTCTGCGCCGCCGTCGGGTCCTCGGAGTACCGGGCGGCGGCCTCGTCGAAGGCGATCAGCCCGGCGGCGATGGAGTCGCGGAGGGCGGTCGCGCGGGCGAACGTCGCCGCCGTGTCCGGCGCGGCCGGGCTCAGCAGGAACAGGATGTGGGAGACCTCGACCTCCTCGGCCTGCTTGTCGTAGATGTCGCGGACGACGCCGGTCAGCACGCGGCGGTCGGTGAAGTAGGGGCCCGCGAGCTGGTCGCGGTAGTCGGCCACCTCGGCGACGTAGGCCGAGTCGTCGGCGTAGCCGGCCTCGCGCGCGGCGAGGACCTTGAGGCGGAAGTCGACGTAGCGGTCGAGAAAGTCGAGGCGGCGCGCCATCGGCGTCCGGGCCGAGTCCTCGACGGTGCCGTCGGCGGCCGTGTAGGCGCGGTCGAACTCCAAGAGCGACAAGGTGTCGGCGGTCCAGGTGGCCACGATCGGCGTCCCGTCGGGGCCGAGCGCGGGGGCCTCGGCGGTCGGGCGGGAGCCGCCGCACGCGGCGAGCGTGGCGGCGACGAACGTGAGCAGGGCGAGGCGGATCGGAGACATCGCGAGGGCAGGGGGGAACGCGTCAGAGCCGCCGAAGCTAACTGGGGCGGGGGGTGGCACCGTCCAAGGCACCGCGAAATGCGCGGGATAGGGGGAGAGGGACGAGGCGCGGGGGAGGGGGGGCGGTGCAACGGCCGGCCGGATCGCCACCCCCGACCCGAGGGTTCGTGGCCCGCTCGCGCAGGTCGCCAGTAGGTCCTGAGAGCTGCCCCGACCCACGTCCCACATCGCCATCGCCCTCGAAAAAGTGCGAACGTCGAGCAACGATCCGTTGGCTGCGGTGTCTCGTCCTGTGAGACCCCGCCACGCCCCGCCATGCCTCCAGACGACCCGGCCCTGATCGACGCGTTCCGCCAGGGCGACGAGTTCGCGTTCGTCGCCCTTTACGACCGCTACAAGGGCGCCGTCTACGGCTACTGCGCCAAGATGCTGCTCGACAAGACGGCCGCGGAGGACCTGCTCCAGGAGACCTTCGCCCGGGCCTACGAGCACCGGAGCCGACTGCTCAACACGACCTCGTTCAAGGCGTGGCTCTTTACGATCGCCCGCAACCAGTGCCTCAACGCGCTCCGCAAGCGGGGCCGCGAGGTCGGGTTCGAACCCGAGGCGCCCGAGCCGACGTCGCCCGGCGCCACGCCCTTCGGCAACCTGCTCCGGAGCGAGCAGGCGGCCCTCGTCTCGCGCACGCTCGAGGGCCTGTCGCCGTCGTACCGCGAGGTCGTCGTGCTCCGCGAGTACCAGAACCTGAGCTACGCCGAGATCGCGGCGGTCACCAAGTCGACCGTGTCGGCCGTCAAGAGCCGCCTGTTCAAGGCGCGGCGCGAGATCGGCGCGACGCTCCGCCCGCTCCTCCACCCCGACAGCCTGCCCCGCGCCGGCGGGGAGGCGCCGGGACCCGCGGCGGCCCCCGTCCCCACAGCCTCCCTCTCGTGATGACCGTTGCGATCCCCTGCTCCGACGACGCCGAGATGCTGCTCAACGAGTACGTCGACGGCGAGCTCGACCGGGCGCTGCAGCCCGCGCTGTTCTCGCACCTCGCCGCCTGCGCCGGGTGCCGGGCCCAGTTCGACGCCCTGCTGGCGTTCCGGCTGGCGGCGCGCCAGGAGCCGCTCGCGGTGCCGGCGACGGCCGACACGGCGCTGTTCGCGCGGCTCGACCAGATGCGGCGGCAGTCGCGGCGCGCGCCGGACCGGGCCGCCGAACGCGCGCCCCTCGGGGGGGCGTTGCGCCGCCGCGTCTCTGTCGGCGCGTTGCTGGCGGTCGCCGGGCTGGCCGTCGCGATCGGGACCGTGCTGTCGCCGTCGCCGGCCGTCGCCGAGGCGCCGGACCGCGTCGTGGAAGCGGTCCTGTCGGACGGGACGCTGTACGTGATCGACCCGGGCGTGACCGTCGAGGCCGAGCGGGAGTAGCTCGCTGGCGCTCGCGGGAAAGGGGGACGAGGAATGAGGAACGAGCAGAGGGGCTTGCGCGAGCGGGGGGCGGACCGTCGAGGTACCCCATGGGTAGGCCCTTGGCGGAGGTATTCCCAAACCTCTAACAGCGGCCCCCGGGGGGGATGCGGGTACGTTGGCGGTCCGATCTCCCCGCCCGCATGTCCGCCCCCGTCCGCGTCCGTTTCGCCCCCTCGCCCACCGGCCTGCTCCACATCGGCGGGCTCCGCACGGCGCTCTACAACTGGCTGCTCGCGCGGCAGACCGGCGGCACGTTCGTGCTCCGCATCGAGGACACCGACCGCTCCCGCTTCGTGCCCGAGGCCGAGCAGGACATTCTGGACGGGCTCGCATGGGCCGGCCTGACCGTCGACGAGGGGCCGACGCAGGGCGGCGACGCCGGGCCGTACCGGCAGTCGGAGCGCCGCGCGCTGTACGATGAGGCCGCGCAGCGGCTGCTCGACGGCGGGCACGCCTACGTCGCCTTCGACACGCCGGACGAGATCGAGGCCATGAAGGCGCGCCACCGCTCGGACGCGAACCCGAGCCCCCGGTACGACCTCGCGACGCGAGGAGAGATGGTCAACTCGCTGACGCTCGACGCGGACGACGTAGCGCGGCGGCTGGCGGCGGGCGACGAGCACGTTGTGCGGCTGCGGGTGCCCGAGGGCGAGACGATCACGTTCGAGGACGCCGTCCGCGGCGAGGTCGCCTTCGACACGGCCGAGGTGGACGACCAGGTGCTCGTCAAGAGCGACGGGATGCCGACGTACCACCTGGCGAACGTCGTCGACGACCACGCGATGGGGATCACGGACGTGATCCGGGGCGAGGAGTGGCTGTCGTCCGTCCCGAAGCACCTGCTGATGTACCGGGCGCTGGGCTGGGAGGCGCCCCGGCTGGCGCACCTCCCGCTGATCCTCTCGCCCACGGGCGGAAAGCTGTCGAAGCGCTCGGCGGACCGGCTGGGGATTCCGGTCTCGGTCTCGCAGTACCGCGACGCGGGCTACGAGCCCGAGGCCGTCGTCAACTTCCTGGCCCTCCTGGGCTGGAACCCCGGCGACGACCGCGAGCTGTTCGACCTCGCCGGGCTGGCGCAGGCGTTCGACGTGGCGCGGATCGGGCGGAGCGGCGTCCAGTTCTCGATCGACAAGCTGGATTGGTTCAACGGCCAGCACTTGAGGATGCTGTCGCCGGCCGAGATCGCCGGGCGGGCGCGGCCGGCCGTCGAGGCGGCGGTCGGGCCGGTCGACGAGGCGGCCCTCGTCGCGGCGGCCGACCTGCTGCGCGAGCGGCTGGCGAAGGCGTCGGACCTGGCGGAGGCGACCTACCTGTTCCGGGACCCCGAGACGTACGACGCCGGCGGGCTCAAAAAGCGGTGGAAGGAGGACAGCGCGGCGCTCGTGGCAACGTACGCCGACCGGCTGGCGGCGGCCGACGCGTTCACGGTCGAGAGCACGGAGGCGGCGATGCGCCAGCTGGCCGAGGACGAGGGCGCCGGCTTCGGGCGGATCGTGCATCCCGTGCGGCTGGCGGCGACGGGCACGTCGGTCGGGGCCGGGCTGTTCGAGACGCTGGTCCTCATCGGGCGCGACGCCGTCGTGCGGCGCCTGCGGCGGGCGGCGGCTGAGGCCGACGGGCAGAAGGCGGCGCTGGCGGGGTAGTCGCCGCTCACGGTCAGGCCAGGCCGACCGGGCTCACGCCAGCGGCTCGGCGCCTTGCAAGCGCCCCTCGATCCGGCCCCGGGCGATGGCGCGGCCCCCCGACGCCTTGACGAGCCGGCCCGCGGCGCCCAGGCCCATGGTGGGCATCCCGCTGTAAACCGCCTCGTACTGGCCGGCCTGCACGCGGTAGGTCTCGTGCCAGATGCCCACATCGCCCCGGCTGGCGCCGACGCGCTTGTTGAAGGCCACCCAGGCCGGCCAGTGCTCATGGTCGGTGGAGCGGGCGTAGGCCTCTAGGTGGTCGAAGGAGCGCCAGTACTGGACAATGACGGGCAGGCCATAGGTGTGGCCCAGGAACCCGCTCTCTGGCCGGTCGGCGAGCTCCGCGAGCATCCGGTTCATGGCGGTCAGCACGGGGAGCCACTTGTGCACCAGCCACAGCTTGTTGGGGCGCATGCCGATGAGGAAGACCACGAAGTCGCCTTCGATCTGGGCGCTCATGCGAGCGGGGAGGATGCGGCTCATGGGGGACCTCGGGGCCTAAGGGGACGTGGGGGGCGAGACGGAAAGGAACCGGTGCGGCGGCGTTCGGGCTCGCTCGGAGCGCTGACGGACTCCGTTGGAGCCCCGGGGGGCGTACGGGCCGTCGGCCTAGTGCCCTCAAGCGGAGACTCCAGAGGCTCCGTCGGGGGGGCGCCGTCCGTTTCAACGCCAGCAGGTCGGGCGGGGAGAGGCCGGCGATCTTTGCCGTGCGCGGTCTTGCCAGGCGCGAGCAGGGTTCAGGCGGAGGGGCCGAGGGGCGGCGCGGGGACTCGACGCGCGCGCCGTTCTCTGACGGGAGCCACCGTGAGCCGGGGAGGGCGGTGCGGCTAGTGGACGACGCCTCGTCGGTACCGGGCCTCAGCGCTGTCGACGTAGGCGCGGTAGCCCTCGGGGTCGATAAACGGGGCCGGGGAGCCTCCAGCTTGCGCGCTCGCCTGGAACTTGCGGTAGCGGCCGAAGAGCCGGGCGTGCGAGGTCACCCAGACGTCGGCGGAAAGGCCGCGGAGGACGCGGAAGGAACGCTCAAAGTCGGCGGCCTGCTCGGGGTAGGCTGTCCCGCCCATCCGCGCGAGGCTGCAGGCGCTGACGGCCGTGAGGGCCCGGTCGCCGTCCCGCAGCGGGATCTCCCACGAGGTGCACCCGCGCGTGTGCCCGCCCGTGACGTGGGCGACCAGTGCGATAGGCCCGACCCGAAGGGTGTCGCCGTCGGTGATTCGGCGGTCGACGCGGGGGGGCGGGTAGCGGATGAGCCCGGTCCACATGAGGACTCGGATGGGGAGCGCCACGTCGGGGTCGGCGCCGCCGGCCTCGAGCACGTCGGCGCTGGCGTGGCTCGCCCAAAGCTCGGCCCCGGAGCGCGCCTGGAGCTCGGCGAGCCCGCCCGCGTGGTCGTAGTGCGGCTCCGAGTTGAGCAAGACGGCCACGTCGGACACGTCGAAGCCTAGCTGCTCTATGCTGGCGGCGATGAGGGGGGGCGTGCCCGGGTAGCCGCCGTCGATCAGCACGTGACCGTCGGGGCCGGCGATGAGGAACGCGGCCACGTCGTTGGCGCCGACGTAGTAGAGGTCGCCCGCGATGCGGAAGGGCTCGGCCGGCTGCTGGCCGCCGTTGCGCGACGCTTGGCGCCACTCCCCGAACAGGACGACCGCGCCGACGGCCGCCAGCGCAAGGAGGACGCGCCGGACCAGGCGCCAGCGGTGGGACGGAGCGGGCATGGGCGGCGGGGGAAGACACGCGGAATATACTTTGCGAGCCAAAGCGGGCGGGCCCCCACCGTGCGGAGGCGAGCGGGAGGGAGGGCGCGTACTGACGAAGGGTGGCCGTAGGGCGCGAGCGGTGCGTCGCGCCCGTCGGTGGCCTGCACATCACCCGTTGGCGCGGGCGCGCTTGGGGGATGGGGCCGAGCTCCCCCGCCAGCCTGGGAGGGTCTCTAGTCCGGCGAGGGCGAGCCCCGACGGTTGGAGAGGGAGCGAGAAGGGCTGGGTCGGGGCCGTTCGCTGTCCGGCTCCGTACGCCGTCCCGAGCTGAAGGCTGGCGCCGGAGCGGGGGCCCGGGGGCACCGCTGCCCGGACGAGGCGAGGACGTCGGCGCCTCGGGGCGGCCGGCGGCCTCGGTCTTACCTCGCGCGTGGGGGGGAGGGGCCGTCCCAACCCACGTCGCGCTCGCGCTCGCGGACCGACAGGGGGCGCACCTCGGTCCACTCGAACACGTGCCCGCGAGGCCACATCAGCCGGGACGCGACGGCCCGGTCGATCAACGCCTCTCGGTCGTCCACGCGCTCCAGCGCCCAGACCCTCCAACGGGGGAGCGCGAAGGACCACCAGACCCAGGCGAGGAGGATCGGACCGGCGACGGACGCGAGGGCAAGCCACCCGGTCAGGCCGAGGTCGTCGCCGAACGCGATGGCCGCCCCGAGCCCACCGAAGAGGACGAGCCAGACGGGACCGTTTACGACGGCGACCCCGACACGCAAGGCGCGTTGGACGGAGACGCGAGCAGACATGCGGAGAGCGCGGGGGCGAGGGCCGCTCGCCCGCCCCGGGTGCGATTGTGGTCGGCGTGCAGGATACGCTGGCGCCTGGCGGGGGACGGCCGGACCAGGCGCTGGTCGGAGGGCTCTGACCGCACTCCCGAGGGCACGAGCCACGCGGCGGCGGCGTGCAACTCGCGGCTGGCCTCGTAGGTCGTCATCTCGAACGGACCGGGCGGCCGAGGTTTGGCTCAGGGCGCCCCCCCTTGGCCCACAGTCGCCGACCTGAACCACACCTCCGCGTAGCTGCCCCGTGCGTACTGCTCACCCAGGCGCCCGCCATACGTCTCCGACCCCGTGTTCCAGACCATATTGTCGGCGGGGTCCTTGCCGTTCGCCTGGTTGTAGGCGCCCTGCTTGAAGTACTGCCGCTCGCCGGCGTAGGCGGAGGCTTGCTCGGCGCCATCCTGGCCGGTCGAGGCGAACACCGACAGCACTTGCTGCGGAGTCGGGGAGCCCGGCCCGAAGTCCGAGGACACCAGGGACTTGGAGAACGTCCGCGTCTCGTAGCCATCCCGCTCAAAGGAGACGTGCATGATCCCGTCGGACACGTCGATCGTGTAGCTGAACTCTTCGCCGAGGGCCACGCCATCGGCGGGGTCTGGCGGGTAGGTGTCGGGGCTCGATCCTACGACCGAGAAGTCGTGTCCCCAGACGGCCGTGGAGAGGTCCCACCGTTCCGCGTTGTCGCCCTCGGTGTTGATCTCGTAGTTCCAGAAGACAGACCCTCTGGTGTGCCCGGGGAACTTCTTGTAGAAGATCTTGATCGGCTCGTTCTCGTGGCCCTCCGAGCTGTGGATCTGGCCCACCACGACCGAGAACGAGGCCGGGACCCGGGCGTCGCCCGTCGTCGAGACGTGCATCACCTTGAGCGTCCCCTCCAGCCGGCCGCCGACCTCCGGTACCCACTCGGCCACCTGCCGGAGTTCAGACCGGGTGTTGGACGAGTTGCGCGTTGTGCCCCCCGAGTTGGGCACCTTGTACACCACCCAGTCCGCCTCGTCGCAGGCGGTCAAGAAGAAGTCGTCGTCGCGGTAGCCGACCACGTCGGCGACCGTCGTCCCGTCCCCCAGCGTGATCGTCCACTCGTGGAAGAACGAGAGGACGTCGCTCGGGTGATCTGGGCACGCGCGAGCGCTGGTTGTTGAGGTGCCTCCCACGTCGTCAGGGGGGGCTGTGGGCGCGCGGCACGAGGAGAGGCCGGTCGAGGCGACCAGGAGGGCGGCAGCGAGGAGTCTGGTCACGTAGCGAGTGGGTTGCCCGAGGGCGCGGTGGGCTCTACGACCCCCCGACGACGAGGGGGAGTCGGCTGCACGGAGCGAAATGTCGGTAGAACATGGACCGCTCAGCCGCCGAGAGGTGAGACGAAGCTATGACTGCGCGGGCGGTCGGACGGGTTGAGAACGCTGACCCTCTCGGTCGGCCTGCAGCGGTGGGTTCTACCGCGCCCGGCCAGATCACTCCCCGATCCTATCGCTCTCGCCTCGCTCCGCCAGCAGCTCGCGGGTGGCGACGGCACCGGCCTTCCCGAGGTAGCCCGAGTTGTAGCGCTTGACAAGCTCGTCGGTCGGGACGTCGCGGATGTGGTTCCTGATCTTCTGGACCTTCCCGAGGTCTCGCTGCTTCTTGCTCATGCTGAGCGCGGTAGAACAGTTTGCGGCTCATCCGCGCGGGGCTGACGCTGGGAAGTTGGGAAGAGTCAATGTAGGCGCCTAAGCCTGCACGAATCGAGGGCGCTAGAGTCCCGCGTCGGCCTGCAGCCGTGGGTTATGTATCGCCAAGGGCAGAATCCACGACGTGGGCTATGGCCGGAAAGTGATCTCGGAATCCATTCCATAACTCCCTAGTCCCGGGATAAGAAAAATAACCCTGAGCGATCCCCTTCAGGTTTTCCATTTGCTGCGTCTTGAATGCCTTGTCCTTGGCTGTCTTGTCGAACTGAAGGAACCAGCTCTCGAGTGTGTTGAGCAAGCGAATATGGATGTGTTCGAACATTAGGTACTCGGCCTCGTCCAATTCTCCTATAGACTTCCTGCCTTTTGTAACGACCTTCGCCGTCTCTGTGGAGCTCGAAATCAGGTCGCACCACTGATTCAGTAGATCCCATATGTGGCGGTGGGACTCTACCTCAGCCTGAACGTTTGCTTGTTTAATCTGAAGCGCCAGGTAGAATAAGGTGATCACCACAGCCAGCGCGGCTACGATCTGCGCGATTGCAGCTAATGCCTCCAAGCTCATGGTTTAAATTCCGGTTCGGGAGTCTCTCAAATGATCGCTTGTCTGGTCCGACGACGGATAACAGATTGCGGCTCAGCCGCCCAGGGCAAGCAGCATGATGGTTGGACGAGGCGAAGGTAGCGCCGACGCCGGGACGAGCCGAGGACGCTGGAGCCCTGGGTCGGCCTGCAGCCGCGGGTTACACCGCCCGCCGTTCCCTACGACGATCACGAGCGGCCGTCCGTTCGAGATCAGCCGCTTGTTCGGCCAGCCGCCGGACCCGGAGGTCCATCTCCTCTTGGAGCGCCGGACGCAACCGCCAGCGGTGGTAGAGCGAGAGCGGCCACGGCGAGCCGTGGACGAGGCCATGTGCGGGGTACGCCGCGTTGTCCTCGATGTCGGTGATGGTCCCGTCGGGTTGGCGCCAAGAAGCGTAGGGCTTGGCCGATCCCATGTCCTCTGACGACACGACGACCTCGTCTCCGTCGCGGCGGAGCGTGAACGTCCGGTCGGTCCCGTCAAGCGATGCCTCCGGTTCGGAGAAGCCTCGGTAGACGAGCGGCTCGAACGCCTCGCGGACAACCTCACTCCTCAGCGTCGGCAAAGCAAGAGGGTGGTGTAACCAGTACTTCACCCGACGGCCAGTCGGCAGAACGGGCAGGTTCGGTCAATATAGACGCCGCCAATCGGCATAACGCGTGGGATTCGTCTATATGCATGACTCGCTCACCGGTGCGGACTACTCCGCCAGCCGCTGGCGCAGGAGGGCCTGCACGGCCGTGGGGTCGGCGCCCTTGCCGGCGCGGCGCATGGCCTGGCCGACGAAGAACCCGAACAGCTTGCCCTCGCCGGCGCGGTAGCGGGCGACCTCGTCGGGGTTGTCCGCCAGCGCCGCGTCGATGGCGGGCGCGAGGGCATCCTCGGATCGGACGGCCGCCAGGCCGAGGGCCTCGACCACGCCGGCCGCCGTCCCGCCGCGCTCGACGAGTCCGGCGACGGCCTCGCCCGCGGCGTTACGCGTCAGCGTCCCGGCGTCGACCATCGCCAGCACCGCTGCGAGCGCGGGGCCGTCCGCCTTCGACTCGGAGAGCTCGCGGTCGCCGAGCGCGCGGCGGAGGTCGTGGACGACGAGCGCGCCGGCGGATTTGGGGTCGGCGCCGGACGCGATCGTGTCGTCGGTCAGCTTGCGGAGCCCGGCGTCGGTCGCCAGCACGGCGGCCTCCTCCTCGCCCACGCCGCGGACGACGAGGGCGCTGTACGTCTCGCGCTGGGCGCCGTCGAGGGCGCTGGCGGGGTCGCGGGGGCCCTGCGCCTGCGGGGCGGGGGTGGCCTTCGGCTCGTCGCGAGCGGGCGCCGAGGTCGGGGTGGCCCAGTTGTCCTTGAGGGCGACGATCTGGTTGAACGCGAGCGCGCCGGGCAGGCTGTCCTCGGGGTCCTGCCAGAAGTAGCCGACGCGCTCGAACTGGTAGCGCGTGTCGGCGGAGTCGTCGGCGACGGACGCCTCGACGAACCCCTCGGTCTCGACGAACGAGTCGGGGTTGAGGAGCGACAGGAAGTCGTCGGCGGCGCCGGGGTTGGGGTCCGAAAAGAGGCGGTCGTACAAGCGGAACGCGGCGGGGAGGCCGGTGCTGGCGTCGACCCAGTGGATGACGCCGGTCGGCCGGGCATCGTCGGGCGCGAGCCGGGCGCGAATCGCGGTGACGGTCCCGTCGGCGTCGTGGTCGGCGCCGGTGCACTCGACGACGGGCCCGTGGCGAAGGCGGACGACGGCCCCGGGCGCGAGCCGCTTCCAGCGCTTGGGCGCCACGTCGGCGTAGTCGGCGCGCTCGACGACGAGCGACGACGAGATGGGGAGCTTGCGCGAGACCGGGGCGTCCGCCGGGGGCGTCACGTCGTGGGGCCAGTACGGGGCGTCGAGCGTGTCGGCCGCCAGGCCCTCGACGGTGAGCGGGACGGGGTCGGTGACCGCGAGCACGCGGCGGGCCGTCCCGTTGAGGTCGTCGCGGACGGCGTAGTCGAGCTGCTGGATCTCGACGGAGCCGTTGACCTTGGTGA
Source organism: Rubrivirga halophila (assembly GCF_046845755.1). GTDB lineage: Bacteria > Bacteroidota > Rhodothermia > Rhodothermales > Rubricoccaceae > Rubrivirga. The sequence goes on along the minus strand of NZ_CP177357.1, from coordinate 1,914,739 downwards.
CGCCGAGGTCGGCGAAAAAGCGCCGCAGCGCCTGGGGGCGGACGCCGCGCCGCCGCAGGCCGGCGATCGTGGGCATCCGGGGGTCGTCCCAGCCGGCGACGTGGCCGCCCTCGACGAGCTGGCGGAGCTTGCGCTTGCTCATCACCGTGTAGTCGAGGTTGAACCGCGCGAACTCGTGCTGGTGGTTGCGGGGCTCCTCCACGCCGATGGCATCGAGGTACCAGTCGTAGAGCGGGCGGTTGACGTCGAACTCGAGCGTGCAGACCGAGTGCGTGACGCCCTCGATGGCGTCGCCCTGGCCGTGGGCCCAGTCGTAGAGCGGGTAGATGGCCCACTCGGTCCCGCGGCGGTAGTGCTCGGCGTCGCGGCGGATCCGGTACATCACCGGGTCGCGGAGCTTCATGTTGGGGTGCGCCATCGGCCCGTGCTCGGTGTCGATTTTGGCGCGGAGCACGTGGGAGCCGTCGGGGTGCTCGCCGTTTTTCATCTCCTCCAGCAGCCGTAAGCTTTCGTCGACAGGGCGGTCGCGGTAAGGCGACGGCGTCCCGGCCTCCGTCACCGTTCCGCGCGTGGCGCGGATCTCGTCGCCGGACTGGCTGTCGACGTACGCGAGCCCTTTGCGGACGAGGTCCTGGGCCCACTCGTAGAGCTGCTCGAAGTAGTCGCTGGCGTAGCGGACCTCGGCGGGCTCGAAGCCCAGCCACTCGACGGCGTCGAGGAGCGCGTCGGCGAACTCCTGGCTCTCGGCCTCGGGGTTCGTGTCGTCGTAGCGGAGATTCGTCCGCCCGCCGAACGCCTGGGCGAGCCCGAAGTTGAGGCAGATCGACTGGGCGTGCCCGATGTGCGGGTACCCGTTGGGCTCCGGCGGGAAGCGGGTCACGACCCGGCCGCCGTAGGTGCCCGCCTCGACGTCGGCGGCGACGATGTCGCGGAGGAAGTTGGACTTGGGCGCGCGGTCGTCGGACACGAGAACGGGGGAGCGGGGAGAGGAGACGGGAGGCTAACGCCAGCGGTGGCGAGGGGATGCCCGCCGGGGGTGGAGACGGCGTCGGTTTTCGGCCGTCGGGCGTCGGTTCTCGGAGTTCATGGCCCGATTCCGAAGGGCGGCCCCGCCCCACGAGCGCCAGCCTCGCCCGTACCCTGTACCTCGTACCCCGTACCCCCCACATGCACGGACGCGGCCCCGAGGTCGAGCACCCCGACCCCTTCGGCGACGCCCTGCCCACGCTCGTCGGCGCCCGCGTGCGCCTGCGGCCCGTCCGCGAGGCCGACGTCCCAGATGTGCTGGCGATGCTGGGCGACGGCAGCCACCTCCGATTCTGGAGCCACGGCCCGCTGGCGGACCTCGACGCGGCGCGGACCTACGTCGAGGGGATGAACCGGGGCTTTGCGGAGCGGTCGCTGTTCCAGTGGGTCGCCGCCGACCCGGAGACGGACCGGCTCGTGGGGACCGTGACGTTTGTCGGCTGGGACCGGCAAAACCGGCGGTGCGAGCTAGGCTTCATCCTGCACCCCTACCACACGGGCAAGGGGCTCGCGTCCGACGCCGTCCGGACGGCGCTGGCGTTCGCGGTCGACACGATGGGGCTGCACCGCGTGGAGGCCGATGTCGACCCGGAGAACACCGCATCGGCGCGGTTGCTGGAGCGGCTCGGGTTCCGGCTCGAAGGCCGCTTCCGCGAGCGCTGGTTCACCTGGTTCGAGGAGTGGAAGGACTCGGCGATGTACGGCCTGCTGGCGGACGACCTGGTGCGGGGAGCCGAGGGGGGCTGATCGGTCGCGGGCTGGCGCCAGCCGGTCACCCTCCCCCGGCCCCTCCCGTCTGGGAGGGGAGGTCATGGACGGAGGCTCTGACACCTCCGAGCGCTACTGGTCTGGCGCCTCCGTGCCGCAGGACCAGCAGACGGCGAACTGGCCGCCGACCATCTCGCCGCAGGTCGGGCACTCCCAGGGCTCCACGTCGGATGCCTCGGCCATCACCTCCTTCACGGTCCCGGCCGCGCTCGGGGCGTCCTCGTCCGAGACCCAGACCTCGATCCAGGTCTCGATGGGTGGGATCTCGCCGACGAACGCCGCGCGCGTCTCGCCGCGGACCTCGGCCACGATGCCGTCCGCTTCGAGCGCGTGCCGGACGAGGTGGGCGACGGGGGCGTTCGGGGTGCTGTAGACGCGGGTCATGGCATCGGCGGCTGGTGAGCGCGCCGATACGCGGGCGCCGGCTTAGAGATGCGCGGCCTCGACGAGCGCGATGGAGTGGTCGAGCAGCGCCCGCGTCCCCGGCGGCCCGTGCCCCGGCACGACGATCTCGGCGTCGGGAAAGCGGTCGCGGATCGAGCGCAGGGCGTCGGGCCAGGTGTCGAGGTCGGCGTCGGCCGTGTTGCCGGCCGTCGTGCGGGCGGCCTCGTGGACGGCGCACCCGCCCGCGAGCACGCCCGCGTCCGGGACGTAGACGACGACGTTGTCGCGCGTGTGGCCGCCGCCGGGGAAGTAGACCTCGACCGCCCCGAGCTGGACGAGGGCGCCCGGCACGGTCAGCCCGGCGAGGGAGTCCGACGGGACCGCGTTCCCCTCGGCCGCCGCCAAGCGGCGCGTCATCGAGGAGGCGTAGACCGGGATGCCCCGCTCGCGGAGCACGTCGGCGCCGGCGACGCGGTCGTCGTGGAAGTGGGTCGAGACGGCGCCCCGGACGGGCAGGCCGATCTCGGCGTCGACGGCCGCCAGCAGGGCCGCCGTCGCGGCTTCGCCCCAGGCCGTGTCGACGAGCCAGACGCCGTCGCCGTCGCGGACGACCAGCCCGTTCGAGGGGTAGACGGTACCGCCCTCTAGCTCGAACGTGGAGACGTGGGTCCACACGTCCGGCGCGAGCCGGTGGAGCGCGATGGCGCCCGGCGCGACAGTGTCGGCCGTGGGGTACGGCGCCGGTCCCGTGGGCGGGGCGCCGGCACAGCCCGCCAGGAGGGCGGCCAGCAGCAGGAGTCGGGGAGACATGGCGGAGGGGAGAGGGGCGCCGATCGCTACCCGCGCACGTCGTTGACCTCGATCCAGTAGCCGTCGGGGTCCTGGACGTAAATCTGTCGGATGCCGTCGGGCCGCACGCTGACCGTCGCGGGCGCGCCGGGCCAGTCGGAGTAGGCGATGCCGAGGGCCTCGGCGCGGGCGACGATGGCGTCGAGGTCGCGGACGCGGAAGGCGAAGTGGACCGCCTTGTCGGTCGTCGGCACGTCGCCGTCGTAGGCGATGAGGTGGAGCTCGGCGGTCCCGAGGTCGAGCCAGCGGATCACGGCGGGATCACCGGGGGCCGGCTTTTCGGCGAGCCCGAAGAGCGACTGGTAAAACGCCACGCTCACGTCGAGGTCGGCGACGTGCAGCGCCGAGTGGTCGAGGGCGACCGGCGCCGCTGGCGCGGTGCCGGCGCAGCCGGCGACGAGGACGGCGAGGGCGAAGACGAGCGGGCGCATCGGGAGCGGGGCGAGAGGCCCAGAGTCTACGCCCGGCCGCCTGGCGGACCGGCATGGCGTTGCTCGCAGTGCCGAGATCCGGCCCGCGCGCGGTGGCCTTCTGGGGACGCGCCCGGCGGCGTTCTATTGGTCGCCTGCTGGAGAGTGCAATCGCCTCCCACTCAACGTCATCCCGCACCTGCAGGGAAGGCGCCAGCCACCGAACCTGAGAGATCTCCGTGCGGCCCTCGCGGCCGTCCTTCCGTTCGTCTCACCTCGGAGGCTAACGCTGAGATCCTTCGCGAGCTCGGGATGACCTCATCCCAAGGCAGCAGGCACCCGACAGCGGCAGGCTTTACGAGCCCCCCCCGACGAGCGACGTGGTGCCCGGTGGGAACCCTCCGACACGCGCTGGCAGCCGCAGGGCTGGGGCGCTCGCCAGCAGGCCTGGCTAGGCGGCGCGGGCGGCGGCCTCGGCGTGGCGCTGGAGCCAGAAGACGAGCACGTCGTCGTCGAAGGTCGGCTGCTCGCTGCGGCGCAGGAGCCACGAAAGCAGCGAGTGCGCCGGCTGGTCGGCGCGCAAGGCGGCCTGGGCGCCGAGCGCGACGCCGGATTCGCCGAACATCGTACCGGCCTTGGTGACCTGCTCGTTGAGCCCGTCGGTGTAGCACAGGAGCGCGCTGTCGGGCGGCAGCTCCAGCTGGCGGTCCTCGTAGACCGTGTTCGGGTCGAGGCCGAGGATCAGATCGGAGTACTCGACCATGCCGGGGCCCTCGGGCGTGACGAGGATGGGTCGGCAGTGGCCGGCGTTCGCGTAGATGACCCGGTTGTTCTCGGGCTCCCAGCGCATCAGCAGGAGCGACGCGAAGGTCTCCTCGAGGACGGCGTCCGTGATGAGCATCTCGTTGACGCGCGCCATCAGCTTGGCCGGGCTGACCGTCTCGCGGAGCATCGCGTGGATGGTGCTCCGGATGTAGGACAGGAAGCTGAAGGCGTAGAACTTGGCCTGGAGCCCCTTGCCCATGATGTCGCCGACGGTGAACAGGTAGGACCCGTCCTCGGAGCGCGTCCAGTCGAAGAGGTCGCCGCCGCCGTCCTCCTTGGGGCGCGAGAAGAAGACGGTCCGGTAGCCCGGCTCGTCGGGCATGGCCTTGGGCAGGAGCCGGTCCGAAAAGTCCTTGCCGATCTTGGAGTTGAGCTTGGTCTGGTAGACCTGGCTCCGCTGGCAGATCTGGCCGATCCGGGTGATGAGCCGGTCGACGTCGAAGGGCTTGGTGAGGTAGTCGTCGACGCCCTTTTTGAGGCCCTTCTGGCGGCTGAGGTCGTCGGTCTTGGCGGTCAGGAAGATGAACGGGATGGCCGAGGTCGCGGGGTCGGCGCGGAGCGCCGCCAGCAGGGCGAACCCGTCCATGACCGGCATCATGATGTCGCTCACGATGAGGTCCGGCATGCGGGCCTCGACGGCCTCCAGGCCCCGCTCGCCGTTCTCGGCAACCGTGACGTCGTAGACCTTGCCCAAGCGGTACTCGAGCAGGCGCCGGAGCGTCTTGTTGTCCTCGACGACGAGGACATGGGGGCGCGTGCTCATCGGTCCTGTCGGGGGGAGGGGGCGGGCCGGCCGGCCTGGCCGTCGCCCATCGAGTGGACGAGCGCCGGGTCGGACTGGAGGTCGGCGGCGCGGAAGAGCGTGCCGAGGTCGCCCCCGGCGGGGTCGCGGAGGGCGAAGGCTAGCCGCTGGCGGGCGGTCTCCGTCGCGGGCCGGAACTCGAGCTCCTCGGCGCACGTGACGAGCATCAGCAGGCCCCGGCCGCGCTCCGAGGGGGCGGGCGCGTCGAGGATCTGCTGCTGGCGCTGGATCTGGCGCGCGAAGTCGAACCCGTTGGAGGTGTCCTCGACGACGCACCGCACGGCGTCGCCGTCGACCCCGATGGTGAGCAGGATCTCCTGGTCGCCGTCGTAGGCCGCGTGCTGCACGAGGTTGGCGATCCACTCGTGGAGCGTGAGCCGGAGCACGTGGAGCCCGTCGTCGCCCAGGAGGTCGACGTAGGGCCCGCCGGCGGCCCAACCGTCGCACACGGCGTGGAGCCGGTCGACCGCGTGCTCGAAATCGGTGAACGCGTACGTCGGCATGGCGACAGCGGCGGTGGGTGGGGGGAGCGGCGGGGGCGTGGCTACGCCGTGCCGGTCGGGCGCTGCTGGGGGACGGCCGGGGCGCCCGCGCCGGCGTGCGCCTCGAGGGCCGCCTCGACGGTCGGGAACTGCCGGAACACCTTGTAGGTGCGCGTCAGCTGGACGACGACCTGGACGGGGCGGCTCACCGACGCGAACACCACCTGCCCGCCGGCCGGCGTGAGCTGGCGGTAGAGCGAGAAGATGACGCCGAGGCCGGTCGAGTCCAGGATGCCGGTGCCCGAAAAGTCGAGGACGTAGTAGCGGATGCCCTGACGGGCGTGCTCCTGGCAGGCCGCCTTGAACTCGGCGGCGTTGCGGAAGTCCAGCGCCTTGCCGATGCGGACGACGGCCGCCGTGGAGGACGCTTTTTGGAAGGTGAAGCTCATGGGTGCGCCGATGGGCGAGAGGGAGGTCACGGGGGCCAGCGTGGCCCGGGGCCCGCCTCTCGGACAGATATCATACCACCGGGCCGGAGGGGCGCTCGCCGGGTGTCACGAATCCGCGACGCGACGCGAAATCAAAGCCCCGCGCCGTTCCCGGCGCCCTGGGCGCCCCACCGGCCCCGTTCCGGCCCGTCCCCGGGGCGTCACCTTTCGACACCCGGCGGGGCGAATCCACCTCCCGGCCGCCCGTAGTCTTGCGCTCCCCCCGCCGCCGCCGTGCTCCGCTCCGTCCTCGCCGTCGCCGTCGCCGTCGCCGTCGCCGTCCTCGGCGGCTGCGCCCGGCGTGGGGGCGACGCGCTGCCGCCGGGCGTCGCGCTCGACGACCTGCCGGACAGCGAGAGCTGGGACGCCAGCCTGCGCACGACCCGCGACGGCGCGCCACTCGTGGAGGTCGCGGCCCCGTACCTCGCCCGCTACACGCGCGACACGGCCTACGTGTACCTCGGGCCCGTCCCCGGCGACACCGCCGGCGGCGGCGTCTCGATCCAGCTCTACGCCTCGGGCGACGCGCCGGGCGGGGCCGTCCGCTCGCGCGAGGCGTGGCTCTGGGAGGACCCGGTCCGCGTGGTCGCCGAGGGCGGCGTCCGGGCCGACGTCGACGGGGCGCAGGTGCAGGCGCCGCGCATCGAGGTCGACGCGGACGGCGCGTTCCGGGCGTCGGGGGGGGCGTCGGTCGAGCTGGCCGAGGCGCGCGCGAGCGTCCGGGCCCAGCGGGTCAGCGGGGCCGGCGGGCGGTACGAGGCGAGCGGCGCGGTCCGCGTGCTGACCTCGGGCGGGCGGACGCTGGAGGCGGGCCGCGTGATCTGGGACCAGGCCTCGGGCCGGTTCTCGGCCCCGGGCGCGTTCGCGTTCGACGGGCCGGGCGAGCGCGTCCGAGGCGTCGGGCTGTCGGCGACCTCCGACCTCTCGCGCTACTCGTTCCGCCGGGCGACCGGCCAGATCGAGGTGCGGGAATGAGGGGCGGCGACCGGCGACCGGCGACCGGCGATCGGGGGGCTCAACCGGCCGCCCCGCGTCAGCCGTCGGGCGTGTCCCTCCGGTGGCCGATGCCCGATGGCCGATGGCCCCACAGCCACGCGGTTCGGAGCGCGGCCGTCCGGCTCGCGGTCGCCCTCGCGGCGGTCGCCCTCTGGTGGCCCCCCGCCGCCGCCCAGACGCGGCTCGTCGAGATCCTGAACGCCGACTACGTCGAGGTCTCGTCGGACTCCGTCGCGGGGACGGTCCGGCGGCTGGAGGGGAACGTCCGGCTCCGGCAGGACACCACGTTTCTGCGCTCGCGCCGGGCCGTCTACTACGAGTCGCGCGGCGAGGTCGTGCTCGAGGGCGCCGTCCGCGTCGTCTCGGGACGCGACACGCTGACCGCCGACCGGCTGACGTATGACTCGGCCACCAAGCGGTCCGTCGCGGGCGGGGCGGTCCGGCTCGGCGACGGCGAGTCGGTCCTGCTGGCGCCGACGGCGACGTACGACGCGAGGGCCGAGGTGTCGACGTTCACGGGCGGCGGGCGCATCCTGCACCGGGGCGCCGTGCTGACCTCGCCCGAGGGCACGTACTCGTCCGCCCGCCGCTTCGCGACGCTCACCGGGCCCGTCGCGCTCGAAGACTCGACGGGCCGGCTCACCGCCGACCGGGGCACGTACGACGCCCGGACGCAGCGCGCCGACTTCGTGGGCGGCGTCCGCCTGCGCCGCCCGACCGACGCCCTCGACGCCGACTCGGTCGTCTACTTCCGCCGGACCGAGCGAGCCCGCGCCTTCGGCCGGACCGTCTTGCAGCGGTTCGGGGACGAGGACGCCGCCGAGCCGGACTCCACGACGCGCACCGTCCTCTTCGGCGACGCCCTCATCTTCGACGGCCAGGCCGAGACCGCCTCGGCCCGGGGCACTGAAACTCGCGACCCGCTCGCGCTCGTGCTCCGCACCGACGACGGCGGCCGCCCCGACACGACGCTCGCGCGAGCGCCGCGCATTGACGCCGCGCGCGAGATCGCGGGGAGCGACACGACGACCGTGGTGACGGCGGCGGGCGGGGTCCGCGTGTGGAGCGTCCGGCTGGCGGCGCGCGCCGACTCCGCGCGCTTCGTGCGCCTGCCGGATTCGCTGGGGCTCGCCCGCGACCGCCTCGCGCTGCACGGCTCGCGCCCGTCGGTCTGGGCCGATGGCGCCCAGCTCACCGGCGACAGCCTCTTTTTGAATCTGGTCGACGGCGGGCCGGAGGGGATCCGGATTTTGGGCGGCGCCTTCGCCGCGCGGCTCGACTCCACGCTCGGGCGGCTCGCGCAAATCGCGGGCGTCCGCATGCGGGGCCGGTTCGAGGGCGACACGCTGCGGTCGCTCGGCGTCGGCCCGAACGCGCAGGCCGTGTACTACCGCGCCACGGCCGAGGGCCTGCTCGCGGGCGCCGACGAGCTCTCGGCCGACACGCTCGTCTTCCGCTTTGCCGACGGCGACCTGCGCGAGCTGGCGGGCGACGGCGGCATCGTGGGGACCACGTACGGCGCCTCCGTCGTCCCCGACGACCCCCGCCTGCCGGGATTCGCATACGCCGCCCACGGGCCGACGCGCGCCGACGTGCTCGGCGCCGATTGGGAGGCCGAGTGGCTCGCCCGCGACGCGGCCATGCCCGACACCGCCATGCCTGAGGCCGGTAACCCCGCGCTCTCGGCGCCCCCACCCGACGACGACCCCGGCCCGCCAGCCACCGATGGGTCTTTAGAATGACCGACGCCCCCGCCGCCCCCCAATCCCTGGCAACCGAGCCCGAGGCCCCGCTCGTCCTGCGGGCCGAGGGGCTCGTCAAACGCTACCGCCGCCGCACCGTTGTCGACGGCGTCTCGCTCCACGTCGAGCAGGGGATGTGCGTCGGGCTGCTCGGCCCGAACGGTGCGGGCAAGACGACGACCTTCTACATGACCGTCGGGATGGTGCGCCCCGACGCGGGCGAGGTCTACCTCGGGCGCAAGGGCGGCGACGAAAAGCGGATCACGCGGATGCCGATGTACAAGCGCGCGCGGCTCGGCATCGGCTACCTCGCCCAGGAGGCGTCGGTCTTCGGCGCGATGACGGTCGAGGACAACATTCGGGCGGTCCTCGACTTCCAGACCATGTCGAAGCCCGACAAGGAGGCGCGCGTCGACGAGCTGATCGACGAGTTCGGGCTCGAGACCGTCCGGCGGTCGAAGGGCCACCAGCTCTCGGGCGGCGAGCGGCGGCGGACCGAGATCGCGCGCGCCCTCGCCACGCGGCCCGGCTTCATCCTGCTCGACGAGCCGTTCGCGGGCGTCGACCCGATCGCCGTCGAGGACATCATGCGCATCGTGGCGGCGCTCCGCGACCGGGGCATCGGCGTGCTCATCACCGACCACAACGTCCACGAGACGCTGGCGATCACCGACCGCGCGTACCTGCTGTACGACGGCAAGATCTTCGTCGAGGGCACGGCGCAGGAGCTGGCGGACAACCCGGAGGTCCGGCGCCGCTACCTCGGGGAGAGCTTCACGCTGGAGCGCTACGGGGGCTAAGCGCGCTCCGGAAGCCAGGCTTCGAGATCCTCCGGGGTCGTGAGGATCTGCTCGTGGGCTTCGAGGTCGGCGTGCACGGCGTCGACGGGGTAGCCGCTCGGACGCCCGTTCTTCGCGCTGACGACCCACGAGTGGAGTGGGTCTTTCGGGCGGCGAGGGACGGCGTTGAGCACGCCCGCGACCGCGCCGTACGTCGCTCGTTGGCGACTCTCTTGGAGCGCGTAAAGGATGTCTGTGAGAGAGTCGGACATGTCGGTGCAGACGTGGAGCCCAAGTGTACACCGAGCCGGCTCGAACCGTCCGGAGTAGGACTCGGCGTGAAGGGCGAACCGGCCGGCGCGCCTCCCGTACGTTTCAGTCCCCGCTGAAACCTCCGCCCATGGCCGGCCTCGTCGTCATCCCCGCCCTCTCCGCCGACGCCGCGCGCGTCGAGGCCATTGCCGAGGCCCTGCGCGGGTTCGGGTTCGACGTCCACCGGACGGGCGAGCCCGTCGTGCTGGCGGCGACCGGCGTCGACGCCGAGTTCGACGTCCGCCACATCGCCGTGCTGCCGGACGTCAAGGACGTCGTCCGGATCACGAGCCCCTACAAGTTCGCCAGCCGGACGTGGCACCCCGACGACACGATCGTCGACGTGAACGGGCTGGCGGTCGGCGGGCCGGAGCTCGTCGTGATGGCCGGGCCGTGCTCGGTCGAGAGCGTCGAGCAGATCGAGGCGTCGGCGGCGGCGGTCGCGGCGGCGGGCGCGCGGATCTTGCGCGGCGGCGCCTTCAAACCGCGGTCGAGCCCGTACTCGTTCCAGGGGATGGGGGAGGAGGGCCTGCGCATCATGCGGGCCGCCGCCGACCGCCACGACCTGCGGGTCGTCACCGAGGTGATGACCGAGAGCCAGCTCGCGGTCGTGTGCGAGTACGCCGACGTGTTGCAGATCGGCGCGCGCAACATGCAGAACTTCCCGCTCCTCAAAGAGGTCGGCCGCGCCGGACTGCCGGTCCTGCTCAAGCGCGGCATGAGCGCGACCATCGAGGAGTGGCTGATGTCGGCCGAGTACGTGCTCGCCGAGGGCAACCCGGACGTGATCCTGTGCGAGCGCGGCATCCGGACGTTCGAGACGGCGACGCGCAACACGCTCGACCTCAGCGCGGTCCCCGTCGTCAAGCAGCTCTCGCACCTCCCCATCATCGTCGACCCCAGCCACGGCGTCGGGATCCGCGACAAGGTGGCGCCAATGGCGATGGCGGCGGTCGCGTGTGGCGCCGACGGGCTGATGATCGAGACGCACCCGAACCCGCCCGAGGCGCTGAGCGACGGCCCGCAGTCGCTCTACCTCGACGCCTTCGCGGCGCTGATGGACCGGGCCCGCCGCGTGGCCGACGTCGTCGACCGCACCATCCCCGAGGCGACGCCCGCGCTGGCGGCGTAGGCCAGCGGACCGGCCGGTCCGGACCGTCGGACGACGCTCCCGGGGTCTGCCCGAGAACGGAGGGATGTGCGGCCAAACGGGCATGCGCCGGCAACGAGGCCAGCCTGCAGTCCACGGTTCTCCGTCTTCGGTCCTCCGTCCCCATCGCGTGAGGTGTGGGGGAAACCGGCCAGTCCGGGGACCGCGGGGCGTATTGTTGGCGTCCCAGGCATCGATACCCTCCAGCACTCAACTCCCCCACCTTTATGTGCGGAATCGTCGGATACATCGGCACTCGTGACGCCAGCCCCCTGCTCGTCAAGGGCTTGCGTCGGCTCGAATACCGCGGGTACGACTCCGCCGGCGTCGCCGTCTTGAATGGCGACCTCAACGTCCGCAAAAAGGAGGGGAAGGTCGACGAGCTCGCCAAGCTGCTCGCGGCCCGGCCGCTGGAGGGGACGGTGGGCGTCGGCCACACGCGGTGGGCCACGCACGGGCCGCCGAACGACCTCAACGCCCACCCGCACACGGCCTCGGACGGCTCGTTCGCGCTGATCCACAACGGGATCATCGAGAACTACGCGTCGATCAAGAAGCGGCTCGTCGACAAGGGCTACGAGTTCACCAGCGACACCGACACCGAGGTGCTGGCGTTCTTCGTCGAGGAGATCCTGCGCGAGACCGGGCTGGGCTTTGCCGAAGCCATCCGCCAGGCGCTGACGCAGGTCGACGGCGCGTACGGCATCGTGGCCGTCCATCGCGACGAGCCCGACCAACTCGTCGTCGCTCGCAACGGCAGCCCCCTCCTGCTCGGCATCGGCGAGGGCGAGCACTTCGTCGGCTCCGACGCGAGCCCGTTCATCGAGTTCACCAAGAACGTCGTCTACCTGTCCGACGGCGAGATGGCCGTCGTCCGCCGCGACGGCTACGACGTGTTCGAGATCGACGGGGCGCCGGTTTCGAAGGAGGTCCACAAGTTGGAGTGGGACTTGGAGGAGATCGAGAAGGGCGGCTACGAGCACTTCATGCTCAAGGAGATCATGGAGCAGCCCGAGTCGCTGGAGAATGCGATGCGCGGCCGCGTCCGGCCCGGCGAGGGGCGGATCAAGCTGGGCGGGCTGGAGCCCGTGATGGACCGGCTTCGCAAGGCGGAGCGGATCGTGATCTGCGCGTGCGGCACGTCGTGGCACGCTGGGCTCGTGGGCGAGTACCTCATCGAGCGGCTCGCGCGCGTCAACGTCGAGGTCGAGTACGCGTCCGAGTTCCGCTACCGCGACCCCGTGCTCGACCCCGAGCGCGACGTGGTCGTCGTCATCAGCCAGTCCGGCGAGACCGCCGACACGCTGGCGGCTGTGCGGCAGGCGCAGGACGCGGGCGTGCTCGCGATCGGGCTCGTCAACGCTGTCGGTAGCACGATCGCGCGCGAGACCGACGCGGGCGTCTACCTCCACGCCGGCCCCGAGATCGGCGTCGCGAGCACGAAGGCGTTCACGGCCCAGGTCGCCGTGCTCGCCCAGCTCGCGCTCCTGCTCGGCGCCGAGCGCGGCGTCCTCTCCGATGACGAGCTCCGCACGCACACCGAGGCGCTGGCGGCGATCCCGGACCAGATCCGCACCGTCCTCGAAGGCGACGACCAGATCCGCAAGATGGCGCGCGACTACCGCTTCGCCAGCAACTTCCTGTATCTCGGGCGCGGCGTCAACTTCCCCGTCGCGCTCGAGGGCGCGCTGAAGCTCAAGGAGATCAGCTACATCCACGCCGAGGGCTACCCGGCCGCCGAGATGAAGCACGGGCCCATCGCACTGATCGACCCGTTCATGCCGGTCGTCTTTATCGCCACGCGCGAGGCGACCTACGACAAGGTGGTCTCCAACATTGAGGAGACGGCCGCGCGCGGCGGCACCATCATCGCCATCACCGACGCGGGCAACGAGGGGCTGGGGGAGCTGGCGGAGTACGTGATCGAGGTGCCCAAGACGCTCGATGCCTTCGAGCCGCTGCTGACCGTCGTCCCGCTCCAGTTGCTCAGCTACCACATCGCCGTGATGCGCGGGTGCAACGTTGACCAGCCGCGCAACCTCGCCAAGAGCGTGACGGTCGAGTAGCGACGGCGGAATGCATTGAAGGGAGAGGTCGGGCGGCGTATCTCGCGTCGCCCTTCCCGATCCCCATGCGCGTCCTCCTCGCTCTGTTGACGCTCGCGGTCGCCGGCTGCGACACCGTCCGCCCCGACGTCGTCGCGCTCGACGACGTGCTGGTGGTCGACGTAGTCGCCGCCGACCCGGCCGTCCTGCCAGCCCTTACGTTCGTGACGGAGGGCGCGCCGGGCTGCGCCACGCCCGTCGCCTATCGGACCCGCGTGTCCCGAGACGTGCTGACGGTCGAGGTGGACGGGCTGGAGGTGCCGACCGGCCCGACCTGCCGGGCGTTCATCCCGTCGAGCTTCGCGGTGGCGGTTCCGACGACGACCGCGAGCGCTCTCGACGTGGAGGTCCGTCACCGGGGCGAGACCGACCGCTACGAGGTGCGGTACGCGGACGGAGGACTCGAGCTGGTGCCCGTCCGCACGTCGGCCACGCGGGCCGGCCCCCGCTGACGTGGTGCGCCCGACGCTCCTCCTCGCGCTGCTCGCGCTCGCCGCCTGCGACTCGACGGACGACCTCCGCCCGATCCCGGAGGACATGCTGGTGGACCTCACCGACGACGGCCGCTTGCGCGTGACGACCGACAGTTACCACTACTGCGGGATCCCGATCTTCGTGGACAGCGAGGCACGGCCAGCGAGCCTGACCGTGTTCGTGCGTGGCGCGCTCGTCGTGAGCGCCTCGTGTGACGGCTTGGCGCCAGCGGCGTGGACCCTCGCAATCCCCGCCGGCGACCCCGTTCGGGTCTCGATCCACCACCGGGGCGCCGTCGACCTCTACGAGATCGACCGGACGACCGACGGCCTGGTACTGACGGCGGTCCGCACTTCGACGACGCGGCTGGCGGACTAGGCGAGGTCTGGGCCGGCGGTAGCTTGCGGCAGACGCTCTCGCACCGATGATCAACCCCGACGCCCTCGACGCCCTCTACGCCCGCTACCAGGAGGTGCTCACCGCGATGTCCCAGCCGGACGTCGCCAGCGACCCCGGCCAGCTCGCGACGCTGGGCCGCGAAATGTCGACGCTGGAGCCGGCCGTCAAGGCGGCCCGGACCTGGCAGGAGCTAGAAGCCGAGGCGAACGGCCTGCGCGAGATGATCGAGGCCGAGTCGGGCGAGATGGCCGAGCTGGCAGAGCTAGAGCTCGAAGAGGTTGAGGCGCGGCTGGCGTCGGCGCAGAAGGACCTCGAAGAAGAGCTGGTGCCGAAGGACCCCGAGGACGCGCGCGACTCGATCGTCGAGATCCGAGCGGGGACCGGCGGCGACGAGGCGGCCCTCTTCGCCGGCGACCTGTTCGAGCTCTACCAGAAGTACGCCGCCGACAAGGGCTGGAAGATCGAGGTCATGGACACCTCGGAGGGCGCGATGGGCGGGTACCGCGACATCACGTTCGCGCTCAAGGGCAAGGACGTGTTCGGGCGGATGAAGTACGAGTCGGGCGTCCACCGCGTCCAGCGCGTGCCGGCGACCGAGAGCCAGGGCCGCGTCCACACCTCGGCGGCGACCGTCGCCGTGCTGCCCGAGGCCGAGGAGGTCGACATCGAGATCCGGGCGCAGGACGTCCGCGTCGACGTATACCGGTCGTCAGGCCCGGGCGGCCAGTCGGTCAACACGACGGACTCGGCGGTGCGCCTGACGCACGAGCCGACCGGCCTCGTGGTCTCGATCCAGGACGAGAAGAGCCAGATCAAGAACAAGGAGAAGGCCTACCGGGTGCTCCGCAGCCGCCTCTACCAGCTGGAGCTCGACCGCGTCCACAACGAGCGCGCGGCGGCCCGCAAGGAGATGGTCGGCTCGGGCGACCGCTCGGGCAAGATCCGGACCTACAACTGGCCCCAGGGCCGGGTGACGGACCACCGCCTGGAGGGCGACGACAAAAACCACCCGTTGCAGAACGTGCTCGACGGCCACCTCGACGACATCGTCCGCGCCCTCGCGCTGGCGGACCGCGAGGCGCGGATGGAGGCGGCGGCGTCGGGCGGGGAATAGTCCTCTCGGGAACGCAAGCTTAGAAGAACGCAAGCACGCAAGCGGCACGACCGACCTCGGGGGTCAGCTTGCGCTCCTGCGCTCCTGCGCTCCTGCGCTCCTGCGCTCCTGCGCTCGGGCCCACTCTTCGCCCCCGCTTCGCCGCTGGCAGCCCGCCCGCCCGGTAGTTTCGTCGTTCGCCCTGCCCCGGGGCGACCGGGGAGACATCCCGGCGCACCGCGGGCATACGACACTCACCGTATCCCACAGGGACACTATGGCAGACGCCACCGAAGCCACCGCGGCTTCCGGGTCGAACGACCCGATGTACGAGATGATGTACATCATCAACCCGGTCCTCAACGAGGACCAGACCAAGGACATCGTCCAGCGCGTGACCGCGTACCTCTCCGACAACGGCGCCCGCGTCGAGAACGTCGAGGAGAAGGGGAGCCAGCGGCTGGCCTACCCGATCGAGAAGAAGCGCAACGGCTACTACGTGGTCGTCAACTTCCGGCTGCCCGTCGGCGTCAACGGCGGGCTCGTCAAGATCGAGCGCGCGCTGACCATCAACGACGACATCATGCGCCACCTCGTCCTGCGCTACGACGCCAAGATGATGCGGCACTACGAGGCCCAGCGCGCCGGCAAGGACCTCCCCAAGATCGCGCCGCCCGTCCAGCGCGCCTAACCCGACTACCTACCATGGCTGAAGTCCAGAACTCCAACGGCGACGCCGTTGAGACCCCCACCGACGCCGACGGCGTCGAGGTGACCAAGATCGAGGAGACCCAGGTCGGCGCCGCGCTCGAGAGCGCGTCCGTGCCCACCACGTCCGACGCGCCGACGGCCGTCGAGCAGGCCGCCGAGCAGATGGGCTCCGAGCCCGCCCCGCGCGCCGTCTCGCCCGAGGTCGCCAAGCGGCTCATCGCCGCCTCCAACCCGGAGGACCTCCAGCGGATCGCCGCGCCGGGCGCCCTGAGCGCGACGATGAAGTGCCCCTTCAAGGAGGCCGGCGTCGCCTACATCGACTACAAGGACGTCGAGACGCTCAAGCGGTTCGTCAACGAGCAGGGCAAGATGCTGCCGCGCCGGATGACCGGCGTGTCGGCCAAGTTCCAGCGCCAGCTCACGTCCGCCATCAAGCGGGCCCGGCAGGTCGCCCTGCTCCCCTTCGCCGCCGACAACGTCAAGTAGGTCGCTGGGGACCGGTCCGGAGCCCCGGCTCCGGTCCCCGACGGCTGCATCACCGAGAACACCATGCAAGTCATCCTTACGCAGGATCACGACACGCTCGGCCTCAAGGGCGACGTCGTCGACGTGAAGAACGGCTACGGCCAGAACTTCCTCATCCCGCGCCAGCTCGCCGTCGTCGCGACCCCGTCGACGCGCAAGCGCTACGCCGAGGAGAAGCGCCAGGCCGCGCACAAGGTCGAGGCCGCCCGCGGCAACGCCGATAAGCTGGCCGCCAAGCTCAACGGCGTCGAAGTGCTCCTGCCCGTCCGCACGGGCGAGGACGGGAAGCTCTTCGGCACCGTCACGACGCAGCAGGTGGCCGACGAGCTCGCCACGCTGGGCTACGAGATCGACCGCCGCAAGATCTCGATGTCCGACGACGTCCGCACGACCGGCGAGTACACGGCGACCGTCCGGATCCACCCCGAGATCACGGCCGACGTGACCGTCAAGGTGGTCGCCGAGGAGGCGTCGGTCTAGCCGCCGCCGTCCGCAGGTCTCGCGCGGGGCGTCCCTTCCGGGGGGCGCCCCGCGCGTTGCGTTACACTATCGTCCGGGCCCGTCCCGTTGGCCGCCCATGCACCGACTCCTCTTCCTGCTCGCGTTTCTGACGGCCGCCCCCGCGCTGGCGCAAGCGCCCCGCACCGAGGAGGTCGTGAGCTGGCGCGCGCGCGCCGAGACCGCGTCGCCCGGCGCTCAGGCGCGCGTCGTCCTCGACGCCACGATCGCGCCCGGCTGGCGGCTGTACGCGCTCGGCTCGACGGTCGGGATCCCGCTCGTCGTCTCGCTCGACGCGCTGCCCGACGGCATCCGCGCCGTCCGGCTGGCGCAGTCCGAGCCCCGCGAGGGGTACGACGAGGCGTTCGCGTCGGCGTACCCGTACTTCGCCGAGTCGGCGCGCGTGGTCCAGGTGCTCGGCGTGGGGCGGCGCCTGCGGCCCGGGCGCCGCGAGGTCAGCGGCACCGTCCGGTTTGCCGTCTGCGACGACCGGATCTGCCTGCCCCCCGCCAGCGTCCCGTTCCGCGTCCCCCTGGTGATCGAGTGATCCGCGTATCGATCCTGGCCCTCGCCGCGCTCGCGGCGTGTGCCAGCCCCCCGCCGCCGACGACGCCGGAGCCGACCCCGGTCGCGCTCCTCGTCGACCCCGTCGCGCTGATGGCGGATGTGTTGGCGCTGGCCGACGACGCCCTGGAAGGCCGCCGCGCTGGGACGCCCGGCGGGGCCCGCGCCGCCGACGCCGTCGAACGCAGGTTGCGCCGGACGGGCGCGCGGCCCGCCTTCGCCGACGGCTACCGCCAGCCGGTCGTGCTCCCCCAGAGCGGGGGCGGGACCAACATCGTCGCGCGCGTCGAGGGCACCGTCTTCCCCCAGCAGGCGATCCTGGTGACCGCCCACTTCGACGGGCTCGGCGTCGCCTCGGGCCGCATCTTCAACGGCGCCGACGACAACGCATCGGGCGTCGCGACGCTCGCAGCACTGGCGGACTACCTCCGCCGCAACCCGCCGCAGCACACGGTCTACCTCGCCGCCCTCGACGCCGAGGAGCAGGGGCTCGTCGGCGCCCAGGCGCTCGCGGCCGACCCGCCGGTCCCGCTCGGCGCCGTTCTGGCTGTCGTCAACCTCGACATGGTCTCGCGCGGCGACCTCTGGGCCGCCGGCGCGGCCCACTACCCGCACCTCGGTCAGCTCCTGCGTGACGCCGGCCTGCCGCTCCGCTTCGGCCACGACACCGGCGGCGGCGCCGACAACTGGACCAGCGCCTCCGACCACGCCGCCTTCCACCAGCGCGGCGTCCCGTTCGTCTACTTCGGCGTCGAGGACCATCCCGACTACCACCAGCCGACGGACGACGCCAGCCGGATCGATCCGCTGACGTTCGCTCGCGCCGCAGACACCATCGTCCGGGCGGTCGAGATTCTGGACGCCAGCCACGCCGCGCTGGTCGAGGGGCGGTAGCGAGACGCTACACTCGGGGCGAGCGCGGCGCCCGCGTTCCGTACTCGGCGCCAGTTCTCGTTTTGGGACGCGCATGCGCGAGGTTGTCGGCCTTCCCCCCCGCGCCATGTCCCGAATCGTCCTCTTCGCTGCCCTGGCCTTTGCCGCCTGCGACACGACGTATGGCATCGACGCGGCGCCTGTCGCGGATGCGCCCGCCTGGGACGCGATGCTGAGCGCCGTCAACGAGGTCCGCGCGACGGGGGCCGTGTGCGGGAACGACGCGATGGGCCCGGTCGCGCCGCTCATCTGGGACGCCCGCCTCGAACGCGCCGCCGAGCGCCACTCGCGCGACATGGCGGACAACGACTACTTCGGCCACACCGGCACCGACGGCCTCGACACGGGCACGCGCGTCCGCCGCGCCGGCTACGACTGGCGGGCCGTCGGCGAGAACATCGCGCGCTACCAGGACAGCGTCGATCAGGTCGTCTCGGACTGGCTCGCGAGCCCCGACCACTGCCGCCAGATGCTGAGCCCCCGCTTCGTCGAGATCGGCGCGGCCGAGGAGGACGGCTATTGGACCCAGGTCTTCGGCGTCCCGCGCTAGGGCCGCACGCGTGCCCGAAGCCGCGGACGGACCGAACGACCCACCGGATCCGCCCCGGCCGATCCCGGGCCCGTTTTTACAACCGGTGGAGGTCTCTCACTGCGTCGAGCAACGGTGTGAGATTCTGAACCGGCAGAGGCGGGAGGTCGAACGGATCGGCCACGACGGCCGCCGGGTCGACCATCCGGTGTAGCACGCCCACGATGGATGCCGCCAGCGACGGCGTGTGGTACCCGCCTTCCAGCGTCGCTAGCACGCGCCCGTCGCACACTGTGTCGGCGACTTCCAGCGCGACGGTCGCCGCGTCCGCGAGCCCGCCCACGGACAGCCCGAGCCCCGCCAGCGGGTCGAGGCGGTGGGCGTCGGCGCCGAAGGAGAGCAGCACGAGGTCCGGCCGGTGTCGCGCCGCGAGGGGGGGGAGGACGGTGCGGACCAGGCCCACTAGCTCGTCGCCCGTTCCGCCGGGCACGGGCAGGTTGACCGTCGCGCCGACCCCGTCGCTGACGCCCGTCTCGCCCATCGTGCCGCCTCCCGGATAGATGTCGGCCTGGTGCGTCGACACGAAGAGGACGTCGGGGTCGTCGTAGAACGCCTCCTGCGTGCCGTTGCCGTGGTGCACGTCGAGGTCGACGATCATCACGCGCTCAGCGCCGTGTGCGGCTTGCGCGTGCCGGGCCGCGACCGCCGCGTTCGACACCAGGCAGAAGCCCATCGCTTGCGCCGGGCGCGCGTGGTGGCCGGGCGGTCGGCCGAGCGCGAACCCGTTGTGGAGATCCCCGCCCATCACAGCGTCCACCAACGCCAGCAGGCCGCCGCACGCCTCGGTCGCCAGGCGGTACGAGGCGGGCGTCGCGTACGTGTCGAAGTCGAGGTCGCCGCCGCCGGTCGCGCAGAACGTCTCGACGAGGTCGAGGTAGGCCGGGGCGTGGACCCGTTCGAGCGCCGTCCGGCCCGCGGGCGCGCTCGCGAGTCGGGGCAGCGCCGCGAGCACCGGGTCGGCCGCAATCGCCGCGCGGATCGCCGCCAGCCGCTCGGGCCGCTCGGGGTGCCCGGGCCTGGCGTGCGCGGCGTCGCCGTCCAAGATCGCGAGCCCCGTCACGGGTCGATGGCCTTGGGCAGGCACACGAAGGCCCGCTCGCGCCGGGCCGCGAGCGAAAACGCCGTCGGGGCGTCGGCCGACTCGCTGAGTTCGCGGACCGTCCCGTCGCGCTCCAGCACGCAGATCGCCTCGCCGTCGGCGCGGTACGCCGCCAGCCGGGCCGACCCCTCGGAGACGTACAGCGCGGCGTCGCGGGCCGCGTCGTGCGGCGACGACAGACCCTCGGACACCAGCCACGTCGCCGTCCGCTCGCGCCAGTCGGCGAGTTGGTCGGGCGTCGCGGGCGCGTCGAGCGGCGTCGTGCGGAACAGGCGGCGGTCGACAAACCGCTGCGCGAGGTCCGCCAAGATGCGGTCGTCGGAGCCGGCCCAGCGCTTCAAACTGTACAGCACGTCGGTGTCGTCGAGCGCCGTGAAGGCGTCGAGCAGGGCGTCGTGGCCGTCGCTGGCCGGGTCGAGGTCGTCGGCCGCCGCGGCGCCGCTCAGGAAGAACGACAGGCTGGGCGCCGTCGCTGCGAGCGCCGGGTCCGTGCCCCACCGGGCGCGGGCGCGCGCGAACGCCGCGCGCAGGACGTGGTCGGCCGCCAGGACGGTCTTGTGGAGGTACACCTGCCAGTACATCAGCCGCCGGCTCAGCAGCACGTTCTCGACCGCGTACGCGCCCTTCGACTCGACCACTAGCCGCCCGTCGTGGACGCGCATCGTCTTGATCACCCGGTCGACCCCGACGACGCCCTCGGCGACGCCCGTGTAGAACGAGTCGCGCCGGAGGTAGTCCAGCCGGTCCATGTCGAGCTGGCTGGCGACCAGGCTGTGGAAAAACGGCCGGTCGTAGGTCCCGTCGAAGATCGCGAGCGCGGTCGCCAGCGCGCCGCCCATGCGCCGGTCGACCCGGGCCATCAGCGCGCGGCTGAGCTGCTCGTGGCGGAACGGACGCGAGCCCGGCGCGAGCAGCTGGTGCTCCAGCGTGTGTGAGAACGGCCCGTGGCCGACATCGTGGAGGAGTGCCGCCGCGAGCGCGCCCTCGACCTCGTCGGTCGCCATCACCGTCCCCTTCTCGCGCAGCGTGTCGAGCGCCTCGTCCATCAGCGCCATCGCGCCGATCCCGTGCTCGAACCGGGTGTGGACGGCGCCGGGGAAGACCAAGAAGCCCAGCCCCAGCTGGCGGATCCGCCGCAAGCGCTGCACCTCGGGCGTCTCGACGAGCGACAGGATCAGCCCCTTGGGGACCGTTACGAAGCCGTGGACGGGGTCGTTGAACAGGGTGAACCGGCTCGGCACAGGCGCTCGGGGAGGGGAGGGGTGCACCCGCCCCGGCGCGCCGGGATCCCGGCTGCTTTCTGCCTCGGCGCCGAGGCGGACGGGGACGCTATCCATCGACGTGCGCGCCACGTCAATCGGTGAGTGCGGCACGTCATGCCCAACGGAGTCGATCCCCCATCAGCCCGGCGCTCTGCCCGTTCCTCATTCCTCATTCCCCGTTCCCCCAGCCCGGGCCGGTAGCTTGCGCAAGCCCCCCACATCCTGCCATGACCGAGCCGTTCACCCGCGTCCACGCCCTGCCCGACCATGTCGGCGAGACCGTCACCGTCAACGGGTGGCTCTACAACGGCCGGGGCTCGAAGGGGCTGCGCTTTCTCGAGCTCCGCGACGGGTCCGGCATCGTCCAGGTCGTCGTCAACGAGGGCCACGTGGATGCGGCGTCGTGGGAGGCCGCGTCGTCGCTGACGCAGGAGAGCGCGTTCCGCGTCGTCGGCACCGCCAAGGCGGACGACCGGCAGACCGGCGGCGTCGAGATCCAGGCCGACTCGGTCGAGGTCATCGCGATAGCCGAGCCGTACCCGATCACGCCCAAGGACCACGGCGTCGAGTTCCTGATGGACCGCCGGCACCTGTGGATCCGGAGCCGCCGCCAGTGGGCCATCATGCGGGTCCGCAACCGGATCATCACGGCCGTCCACGCCTACTTCCAGGGCGAGGGCTACCTCTTGGCGGACCCGCCGATCCTGACCGGCAACGCCGTCGAGGGCACGTCGACGCTGTTCGAGCTCGACTACTTCGGCGAGCCGGCCTACCTCACCCAGAGCGGCCAGCTCCACGGCGAGGCCATGGCGATGGCGCACGGCAAGATCTACACGTTCGGCCCGACGTTCCGCGCCGAGAAGTCCAAGACCCGGCGGCACCTCACCGAGTTCTGGATGATCGAGCCCGAGATGGCCTTCTACGACCTCGACATGAACATGGAGGTCGCCGAGGAGCTGCTCGCAGCGATCCTCGACGCCGTGCTCGCCGACTGCCGCGACGAGCTGGCGATTCTGGAGCGCGACACCGGCAAGCTGGAGGCCGCTCGGGCGACGCCGTTCCCCCGCCTCAGCTACTCCGACGCGGTCGATCTCCTGACCGGCGACGCGACGCAGACCCTGCTCGACGCCGAGCAGGAAGGGCTCGAAGACGAGCAGCGCGATCTGGAGGAGGAGAAGGCCGCGAACCGCGCCAGCTACGGCCAGGCCAAAAAGGGCGAGAAGCGCCGGATCGACGCCCGCGAGATCGCCATCAACGTCCGTCTCGACGAGATCGCGGAGGGCCTGCGCAACATCCCGACCTGGAAGGAGAGCGCCCGCACCTTCGAGTGGGGCGCCGACTTCGGCGCGTCCGACGAGACCGTGCTCACGAAGCACTTCGACACGCCCGTCATCGTCCACCGCTACCCGGCGGCCATCAAGGCGTTCTACATGAAGCGCGACCCCAACGACGACCGGCTCGCGCTCGGCATGGACGTCCTCGCGCCCGAGGGCTACGGCGAGATCGTCGGCGGTGGCGAGCGGGCGACCGACCTCGCGTTCCTGCGCGAGCAGGTGGCCGCGCACGGGCTCCCCGAGTCGGCGTTCGACTGGTACTTTGACCTCAGACGGTTTGGGAGCGTACCTCATGCGGGGTTTGGGTTGGGATTGGAGCGGACGGTCGCCTACGTCTGTGGCCTGCCCCACGTCCGCGAGACGGGGTTCTTCCCGCGCCTGCTCGGTCGCCTGCACCCGTAGCGAGGCGGCGTCGGAGTGGGAGCGGGGCCGGTGGGAAACCGACCAACGGGGCCGGGGCGCTACTCTGGCGGCCCGGGCCCTTCGGTGCGCGATGCCGAGCGGTCGGCAGTAGGCCGAGGCGTGCCCGGGACTGTGCTCACATTCCTCCTTCCCCATGAGACTTTTCTCCCTCCTCTGCGCGGGTGCCCTCCTCGCGGTCGCCGGCTGCGACTCCGCCTCCCTGGACGACGTCGCCGCCCCCGTCCTCGCCGATGCGAGCGCCTCAACGATCGTCGTCACCGAAGCCGACATGGCGACCAGCGTTGCGGACGTGATCGCGGACCCGACCAAGTGGTTCTTCTACGACGACGAGATCGACCAGATCAACCCGGCGCTTGGCACGATGGCTGTCGGGCCGGACACGCCGCCGGAGGGCGTCGGCAGCGCCCAGATCTCGGTGTCCGGGACGCAGCGCCGCAACCTGGCCACATACCAGTTCAGCGGCACCGCCCTGGCCGACGTCACCGACCTCCGGTTCTCGACCTACAACCCGTCGGCCGGCAACGGCGGCGCGGCGGATCGGTCGGCGTACCTCAACTTCAACGTCGACTTCGACGGGTCCGACACGTGGCAGCGGCGCCTCGTCTACGTTCCCAAGGTGAACGGGACGGTCCTCCAAGACACCTGGCAGGAGTGGGACGCCTTCGACGGCGGCGCCGCGCTCTGGACGTGGTCGGGCTACTTCAGCAGCGGGAGCATGTGGCCCGACGGCAACACGAGCCAGTATCGGACGTGGGCCGACTTGGTCAGCTCGTTCCCGGCGTTGGCCGTCCGCACCACGGACTCGTGGATGGGCCTGCGGGTCGGCGAGCCCTACGCGAGCGGCTACTCGGAGAACCTCGACGCCTTCGTGTTCGGCACCGCCGCCGGCACGACGACCTGGGACTTCGAGCCGTACCGCGTGGCGACCGACAAGGACGACTGCAAGAAGGGCGGGTGGCAAGACCTCCGGCGGGCCGACGGGAGCACGTTCCGTAACCAGGGCCAGTGCATCCGCTACGTGAACACGGGCCGCTAGCCGAGTGGCAGGGAGGGGCGGTGGGCGGCCGGCCCTCCCCAGGCGGCGTAGGTTGACGGTCCGCCCGGCGCGCTGGCGCCACCCGACCGTCGCCTCCGCCGCCTGTGTCCGACTTCCCTCACGTTCCCTACGCCGTCGCCGAGCGCTCTGACGACGAGATCGTCGCCCGAGCGCAAGCGTTCTACGAGGCGGTCGACACGCGCCGCTCGGTCCGCTTTTTTACCGACCGGCCGGTCCCGCGCGCGGCCATCGAGGCGGCCATCGCCGCCGCCGGCACGGCGCCCAGCGGCGCCCACATGGAGCCGTGGACGTTCGTGGCCGTTTCGGACCCCGAGATGAAGCGCCAGATCCGCCACGCCGCCGAGGCCGAGGAGCGCGCCGGCTACGACGGCCGCATGTCGGACGAGTGGCTGGAGGCGCTCGCGCCCATCGGGACCGACTGGCGCAAGCCGTTTCTGGAGACCGCGCCCTGGATCGTCGTGCTGTTCGCCCAGCGCTCTGGCGTCCGGCCCGACGGCACCAAGCGCAAGCACTACTACGTGCAGGAGAGCTGCGGGATCGCTGCCGGCCTCTTTATCGCCGCGCTCCACCACGCCGGGCTGGCGACGCTGACGCACACCCCGTCGCCGATGCGCTTCCTGCGCGACCTGCTCGGGCGCCCGGACAACGAAGCCCCGTTCATCCTTTTCCCCGTCGGCCACGTCGCCCCGGGCGCGACCGTCCCGGACCTCCAGCGCAAGCCGCTCGACGAGGTCAGCGTCTGGATCGAGGAGGACTGATTTCGATGGCGAATCGGTCGTAGCGTGGGGCTCCACCACGCGGGGCCGTGCCCCGAGCCGACATGCGCCTCGCCGTCCTCGCCCTCGGGCTGCTGTTTGCCCTCTCCGCCTCGGCCCAGCCCGCCAGCCACCGGCTCGCGGAGGCCACACCGGTCGAGGTGCTGTCGCTGGCGGTCGCCAGCAACGACGCGCTCGCGGCGACTGCCAGGGCCGCCCGGACCGGGGGGCCGGCCCCCGTCCGCTTTGCCGAGCCCGTCGACGTGGCCGTCACCCCGCAGACACACGGCACGTGGACGGTGGCGGGCGACGGCACGCGGGTCTGGCGCCTCGTCGTCGAGTCTCCGACCGCGTACTCGCTGAGCTTTGGGTTCTCCCGCTTCCGGCTTCCCCCCGGCGCGGCTTTGTGGATCTACGCGCCGGGCCAGGCCCCGGAGTACCGCCCGTTCACGGCCGCCGACAACGAGGCGCACGGCCAGCTGTGGACGCCGATCGTCGTCGGCGACCGGGCCGTGATCGAGCTCAACGTGCCCCCGAGCAAGACGCCGCTCGCGGTCGAGCTCGAACTCGCACAGGCCAACCACGCCTTCCTCCCGACGCTGCTCGCGCGCGAGGAGAAGGACGCGCTCGGCGCCCGCCTCTCCGGCTCGTGCAACGTCGACGTGGCCTGTCCCCAGGGCGACGCCTACGGGGACCTCATCCGCTCCGTCGGGGCTTACACCGTCGGCGGCGTCGACTACTGTTCCGGGACGGCGGTGAACACGACGGCCGAGGACGACCGCCCGCTGTTTCTGACGGCGGAGCATTGCGGGATCGGCCCGAGCAATGGGGCCGCGGTCGTCGTGTACTGGAACTACCAGAACACGCGATGCCGGACGCCGGGGTCGGCAGAGAGCGGGAGCGCGGGCAACGGCCCCCGCTACCAGTTCAACACGGGCGCCCGCGAGGTCGGCGCGAACGCGGCCTCGGACTGGTCCCTGCTGGAGCTCGACGACCCGTTCGTCACGGGGGCCGGGGTGTACCTCAGCGGGTGGGACCGGCGAGACCAGGCCCCGACCTCAGCGGTCGGCATCCATCACCCGGGCGTGGAGGAAAAGCGCATCTCGTTTGAGAACGACCCGCTCACGATCACGACCTACGGGTCGGCGGTGGCGTCCCCCACGGGAACGCACCTCCGGGTCATCGACTGGGACCTCGGGACGACCGAGGGCGGATCGTCCGGCTCGGCGCTGTTCAGCCCGGAGGGGCGGATCGTCGGTCAACTCCACGGAGGCGGAGCGGCCTGCGGCAACGACCAGTCCGACTGGTACGGCCGGTTGGCGCGGTCGATGGCGGACGGGCTCGCTCCGCTGCTCGACCCGTTGGGGACGGGCACCGAGACCCACGATGGCCGGGACTTTGAGCCAGCGATGACGCGGGCCGTCGCGTCGGTCGACCAGGCGGCCGTCGGGGATCGGGTCGCCTTCACGTTCTCCGTCGTCAACTTCAGCGCGCAGCCGATCCAGGCGGAGTTCACGAACCCGCTCCCGAGCGCCCTCGCCCTGGCGGGCACGCCCACGGCGTCGGTCGGGGTCCCGTCCGTCGCGGACGGGGTGGTCCGGTGGTCGGGCACGGTGCCGGCGGAGAGCGAGGTGGCCATACGGTATGAGGCGACCGTCCTCGCGGCCGGGGCGCTCACGAACACGGCCTCGTCGGCCATCCCGGGCTTCCCGGACCTGCCCGCCCAGGCGCGTGTGTTCGCCACCCTCGCCTTCCCGACGCCGGACACGGTCGTCGAGGCCGTCGTCGGGACGGCCATCCCGGACAACGGGTGCTCATCGTTCGTCGGCTCGACCCTCGACGTGACGGGCCCGCTCGTGATCGAGCACCTCGCGGTCGGCGTCGGGATCACGCACACCTGGCGCGGGGACCTGCGCGTCCGGCTCACGAGCCCGGCGGGCACAACCGTCTCGCTCATCGAGCGCGTCGGGGCGGGCGGCTCCGGCTCGAATGCCGACAACCTCGACGTGCTGATCGGCGACGAGGGCGCGCCGGGCTCGTTCGCGAGCGGGAATCACAACGTCGGCGCCCCGTTCTACGACGTGGTCGGCGCGCCCGAGAGCGGCGCCCCGGGCGGGCCGGTCGGGACGCTGGCATCGTTTATCGGCGAGGACGCCGCCGGGACGTGGACGCTCGGCGTCTGCGACGGGGCCGCCCAGGACACGGGCCGGCTGGAGCGCTGGAGCCTGCAGTTTGTGTCGTCGGGCGCGGTCGCGGGCGAGGCCGGGCCGGCGGGCGCGTTCACGGCCCGGCTCTCGGGCCCAAACCCCACTGGCACGCGGACGGCGCTCGCGCTCGCCGTGCCCGGCACCCAGCACGTCCGCGCCACGCTCGTCGACGCGACGGGCCGGACGGTCGCCACGGTCTTCGACGGGCCCGTCGCCGAGTCGGCCGAGGTGGCCGTCGACGTGTCGGATCTCGCGGCGGGCGTCTACCTCGTGCGCGTCGAGGCGGGCGCGAGCGTCCGCACCCAGCGGCTGACGGTCGTGCGCTAACCGCGCGGCCGGACACAAAAAAACCGGGGCCGGTCGCACCGCGCGACCGGCCCCGGCTCCGTTCTGACGTACCCGTCTAGCTCGTCGCGCGGACGCGGCGGACGTTGTGGGCGGCGACGCCCGCCCGGCCACCGCGGACGGTGAACTGCACGGTGTCGCCGTCGCTGAACGAGCGGTCGACCGCGTTGCGGACGGAGAACGGGATGCCGTTCTCGCCATGGCGCACAAAGCCGACGCCGCGGCGGGCGTTGAACTGCGTGATGGTACCCTTGATCATGGTCTGGGCCGGTTGGGGTTCGGTTTTCGAGGCCCGGAGAGTACGGGCCAATTGGCGGGGTGGTGTCTGGGCACCCGTAGAGGCTCGGCGAAGCATCGGCGAGGGCCTGTCGAAGGGGAGATGCCCTTACGGTGAGGGCGTAGGGGCCGATACCCGAAGCGTCCCCCCGACGCCCTGTGCCTACGCTCGCGCCGCCCCCCGACCGCCCCGAGACCGCCGCCGACCCCGGCGCGGCGCTCCACGCGTTCGTCGCCGATCTCCTCCCGCTCCGCCGCTGCATCACCGGCGACGGGCTCCGCCAGACCCTGCTCGCCATCGGCGAGCGCGTGCCGCTCCGGATCTCCGAGGTCCCGACCGGCACCCCCGTTCTGGACTGGACCGTTCCCAAAGAGTGGCGCGTGCGCGAGGCCTACATCGAGCACGAGGGGCGGCGGATCGTGGACTGGGCCGAGAGCCCGCTCGCGCTCGTCCAGTACAGCGTCGCCGCGCGCGACCGGATGCCGCTGTGGGCGCTCCGTGATCGCCTCCACACGCTGCCCGAACAGCCCGAGCTCATCCCATACCGCACCTCGTACTACGCGCCGACGTGGGGCTTCTGCTTGGCGCACGACCGCCTCGACGCGCTCGCGGCCGAGATCGGCGAGGGTGGGGAACTCGACGTGGTCATCGACGCCGAGCACGTCGACGGGAGCCTGACGTACGGCGAGGTCGTCGTGCCGGGCGAGACCGACGCCGAGATCCTGCTCTCGGCGCACGCCTGCCACCCGGCGCTGGCGAACGACAACGCGTCGTCGATCGCGGTCGCCACGATGCTGGCGCGGCGCCTGCTCGACGGGCCGCCCCCGCGCCACACGGTCCGCTTCGTGTTCGCGCCCGGGACCGTCGGCGCCATCGCCTGGCTCGACCGCAACCACGCCGCCGTCGCGCGCATCCGCCACGGGCTGGTGCTGGCGAACCTGGGCGACCGGGGCGGCTTCACCTACAAGCAGACTCGGGCCGCCCTCGTCGGCCCGCCCGCGCCCGTCGACCGCGCCGTCCCGCTGGCGCTCCGCGACCTGGGGCACGACGTCGAGGTCCGCCCGTTCGAGCCGACGGGCTACGACGAGCGCCAGTACAACAGCCCCGGCTTCGCGCTCCCCGTCGGCCGCCTGACGCGCACGGCGCACGGCGAGTACCCCGAGTACCACACTTCCGGCGACAGTCTCGACTTGGTGACGCCCGAGTCGCTGGCGGCGTCGCTCGACGCGCTCGAGGCCGTCGTCCGGACGCTCGACGGCGACGGCGTCTTCCGAAACACGCAGCCCTACGGCGAGCCGCAGCTCGGCCGGCGCGGGCTCTACGCTAGCCTCGGGGGCCTGCCGAACGGGCCCGACGCGCAGCAGGCCGCGCTGTGGGTCTTGAACCTCGCTGACGGCGCGCACTCCCTCGTCGCCATCGCCGAGCGCTCCGGGCTCCCCTTCGCCGCCGTCCGCGCCGCCGCCGACCGGCTGGCGGAGGCCGGCCTGCTCACCGAGGCATGACCGACCCCGACGCCCACCGCTTCGCCGCCAGCCGCGCCCACCAGCGCCGCGCGCACCGCCGGATCCCGGGCGGCGCGCACACCTACGCCAAGGGCGACGACCAGATGCCGGAGTGGATGCCGGTCGTCGTCGACAGGGGGGAGGGCGCCCACGTCTGGGACCTCGACGGCAACCGGCTCATCGAGTACGGCCAGGGCTTGCGCGCCGTCACGCTCGGCCATGCCGAGCCGCGCGTCACGGCCGCCGCAACGCGCTGGCTGGCGCGTGGCGCCAACTTCTCGCGCCCCGCCAGCATCGAACTAGAGGCCGCCCAGGCGTTCCTCGACCTCGTCGGCGCCGAGTGCGTCAAGTTCACCAAGGACGGCTCGTCGGCGACGACCGCCGCCGTCAAGCTGGCGCGCGCGGCGACGGGACGCGACCCGGTCGCGGTCTGCAGCGACCACCCGTTTCTGTCCCAGGACGACTGGTTTATCGGCACGACGCCGATGGCCGCGGGCATCCCCGCCGCCGTCCGCGACCTCACCGTCGCGTTCCCCTACGGCGATCTCGACGCGCTCGTGGCCTGCCTCGACCGGCACCGCCCGGCGTGCGTCGTGATGGAGGCCGTCCGCGACGCGTCCGACCCCAGCGACTACCTCCGCGCAGCGATCACGGCGTGCCGCGAGCGCGGCGTCGTGTTCGTGCTCGACGAGATGATCACGGGCTTCCGGTGGTCCGCACGCGGCGCGCAGGGCCTGTTCGGGCTCGACCCCGACCTGTCGACGTTCGGGAAGGCGCTCGCGAACGGCCACTCCGTCTCCGCGCTGGCAGGCCGCCGCGACCTGATGGAGGCGGGCGGGCTCGACACCGCAAAGGACCGCGTGTTCTTGCTCTCGGCCACGCACGGCGCCGAGACGCACGGGCTCGCGGCCGCCATCGAGACCATGCGGATCGGCGCTAGCGAGGACGTGGCGGGGCAGCTCATGCGCCAGGGCGCGCGGCTCCGTCAGCAAGTGACCCAGGCCGTCGCGGCCTCGGGCGTGGGCGACGCCGTCGGCACCGCCGGGCGCGACTGCAACCTGGTGTTCTGGACGCGCGACGCCGACGGCCACGCCTCTCAACCCTTCCGCACCCTCTTCCTCCAGGAGCTGACCCGGCGCGGCGTGCTCGCGCCCTCGTTCGTCGTCACGACCGCCCACACCGACGAGGTGATCGACCAGACGACCGAGGCCGTGGCGGGCGCGCTCGCGGTCTACGCCCGAGCGCTCGACGCCGGCTCGGTCGACGGCTTCCTGCTCGGCCGGCCGGTCCAGCCCGTCTTCCGACAAAAAGCCGGGACGGTCTGGACCTCTATCTCGCGCCCCGGCGGCGACGGCGCCCTTTCTGCGGCCCCGTCCGCGACCCCGACCTCGACACACAAATGAAAGTCGTTCTCTTCTGCGGTGGCGAGGGCATGCGCCTCAAGGAGCACTCCGGCCCGATCCCCAAGCCGATGGTCTGCGTCGGCTACCGGCCGGTCCTGTGGCACCTGATGAAGTACTACGCCCACTATGGCCACAAGGACTTCATCCTGTGCCTGGGGCACGGCGCGGACCACATCAAGCGCTACTTCGTCGACTACGACGAGACGGTCTCGAACGACTTCGTGCTGACGGGCGGGAAGGACGTGAACCTGCTCCGCAGCGACATCCACGACTGGCGGATCACCTTCGTCGACACCGGGCTGGCCGCGAGCGTCGGCGAGCGGCTCGTCGCCGTCCGTGAGTTCCTGGGCGACGACGAGTGGTTCCTCGCCAACTACGCCGACGGCCTGACGGACGCCCCGCTCGACGCGATGGTCGACTTCGCGCAAGCGTCGGGCCGCGCCGCGACGTTCCTCGGCGTCCAGCCCAACTACACGAGCCACGTGATCCGCTCCGACGCCTCGGGCGCCGTCACCGACGTGCAGCACGTGACGGAGATCGGGCTCCGGATCAACGGCGGGTTCTTCGTCATGAACCAGCGCTTTTTCGACTACATCCGCCCCGGCGAGGACATCCTCGGCCCTCCTGCGCACCGCATGGCGGCCGCCCGCGAGCTCGGGTCGTTCGACTACCAGGGCTTCTGGGCGTGCATGGACACGTTCAAGGAAAAGAAGCTCCTCGAGGACATCTACCAGGAGGGACAGGCCCCCTGGGAGATCTGGAGCGACCGCCGCGCCTCAGGCGACGGCGACCCCCGGATCGCCGGCGACGGCCTGGTCGCCCCGCCCGTCCTGGGCTAGCGCGTGTTCGGTCTCCCCCCGTCGCTCGGCCGGGACGAGCCGCTCCGGCTCGTCGGCCTCGGCGCGCACGCCGACGACGTCGAGATCGGGGCCGGGGGGACGCTCCTGCGCCTGCTCGCGGAGCGGCCCCGGACGACGGTCCACTCGGTCGTCGCCTCCGCCAGCGGCCCGCGCGCCGACGAAGCGAAGGCCGCCGCCGACGCCCTGCTGGCGGACGCCCACGAGGCCCATGTCCACGTCCTTGATACGCCCGACGGGTTTTTTCCACAGCACGCGGGCGACCTCAAGCAGTGGATGAAGGCCACGCTCGAACCCGTTCGCCCGCACCTTGTCTTGACGCATCGCCGCGACGACGCGCACCAGGACCACCGGACGCTGGGCGACCTCGCCTGGCAGACGTTCCGGGGCGCGACGATCGCCAGCTACGAGATCCCCAAGTGGGACGGCGACCTTGACCGGCCGAACGCCTACGTCGCCCTCGACGCCGCGACGCTCGACCGCAAGCTGGCGATTCTCGAGGCGCACTTCGCCAGCCAGCGCGCCAAGGGCTGGTACGACGCCGAGACGTTCCGCGGGCTGGCGCGCCTCCGGGGCGTCGAGGCCGGGACGCGGTACGCCGAGGCCTTCCACTGCGCCAAGCTGGTCTGGTGATGCCGTTCGTCCTCGCTGTCCTGCTCGCGCTTGCGCTGACCGCCTGCGGCGACGCCGCCGAAGCCGCTCGTCCCGTCATGTGGGCCGAGCCGGCCCCGACGGCGTGTCCGGTCGGGGAGTGGGACGCCGGGGACGGCTGCCAGCCGGCTGGGACCGCCTTCAGCACGTCCGGGACGACGCTCTGGGTGGACGGCGCCGACCCCGACGCCAGCGACCGCGGGCCCGGGACGGAGGCCCGCCCCTACCGCACGGTCTCGCGGGCCGCCGAGCAGGTCCGCCCCGGCGACGCCGTCGTCATCCGCGCGGGCGTCTATCGCGAGTCGGTCCGCCCCCGAGTCGGCGGGACCGGGGCCCGCTCGCGCGTCACGTTCGCCGCGTACCCCGGCGAGACCGTCGTCGTCAGCGGCGCCGACCGGGCGGACGCCGGGTGGACCCGGACGAGCGGCGGCGACTGGCGCCTGCCGTGGCCGTACGGTGCGCTGCGGACGTATTCCGACGACCCCACCTTCCGCCGCGAGATGGTGGTCGTGGGCGGGCGCGTGCAGCGTCCCGTCGCCAGCCGAGCCGATCTCGCGCCGGGCCGGTTCGTGCGCGAGGGGACGGATGCGGCGCCGACCGCGCTGGTGGCCCGCCTGCCGCTCGGACGCTCTGGGCGTGCGGGCATCGAGATCGGCGCCCGGACGCGACTGTTCTGGCCGGAGGGCCCGGACGACTCTGCCGACTGCGGCGACCCCTCCACGCCCGGCTGGTTCCGCGTCGTCGGGATCACCTTCCGCTACGCGACGAACCGCGCGCAGTGGGGAGCCGTCTGCGCAGGGAGCGTGGGCGGGCTGTTCGAGGACGTGACCGTCGAGTGGACGAACGGGCGCGGCATCGACATGTCGGGGCGTGGGCACTCCTTCCGGCGGACGCGCGCCGACCTCAACGGCCAGATGGGCTGGGGCGGGTCCTGCACCTCGTGCCTGTTCGACGAGACCGCCGCCGTCGGCAACAACTGGAAGGGGCACGACCCGTTCTGGGAGGCGGGCGGCGGCAAGTGGAACCACACCTCCGACACCGTCATCCGGCGCCACTACTCGGCCCACAACGACGGCCCCGGCATCTGGCTCGACATCGACAACGAGCGCAACACAATTGAGGGCGCCCTGTCCGTCGGCGACCAGATCGCCGGGATCATGCTGGAGCTGCGGACGACGGAGACGCTCGTCCAGCACGCCGTCGTCGCCGGGACACGCTGGCGGCGGTGGAGCGGCGCCGGGGTTCTCTCGCAAGCCGCCAGCCGGAACGTGCTGTCGCACAACACGCTGGTCGAGAACGGCGGCACCGGTTTGTGGCTCCGCCTCGACCCGGACCGCCGGGCCCCGGATGGCCACAACGTGGTCTCGAACAACTGGATCGTCGGCAACGCGGCCTCCGGGGAAGAAGCCCGCGAGGTCCAGATCGAAGCCGAGACGCCGGCCGGGCTCCGGTCGACGCGGTTCGTGGGCAACGTCTACGGCGACCTGGGCGACGGCCTCTTCCGGTCGACCTTTTTCGCACGGCCCGTTCCCGACCTCCCGGCCGACTTTCGGAGCGACGACGTCCGGGCGTGGGCCCGGATCACCGGCGCCGTCCACGACCGGCTGGTGGGCCGTGCGCGGCCGGTGGCAACTCCTACCGACGCGGTCGAGACCGGCGCAAGAGCGGCCCGGCTCGTTCCGTCTGACCGGGTCGGCGCGGATCCGACGCGCGTCCGGGCGCGGGGGGACTGGCGGCAGGCTCCGCCACGCCCCGAGTGGCCGAGATAAACGGGGCTAACGGCACGCCCCTGGGTCGCCGACTCCGGGTATTGGCCGCACGGGCGAGAGCGGACGCGGCTTTGCGGGGGGCGGGCTGCGCTCACGCCTCTTTCATGGAAACCGTCCTCGTCGGCCCCGACCGGCCGTTCTCGCACCAGCGCGAGCTGGCCCTCTCGAACGCCGCCGCGCACGCCCGCCGCCGGATCGCGAACGCGGCCTCGCTGGCCGGCGCCGAGGCGCTGGCGCTGGCGGTGACGCTGTTCATGGCCGGCATGGTGCGGCAGGCCGTCACCGGCGAGGCCGGCGCCGTGGTCGGGTTCTCGTGGATCGTCCTGCCGCTGTACCTCGGTGCCGCCATGGCGGTCGGACTGCTGCCCGGGTGGGGGCTGGGCGCCGTCGAGGAGCTGCGCCGCGTGGTGCTGACGCTGGCGGGCGTGTTCGCGCTGGCGGCCGTCGGCCTCTACCTCACGAACGCGAATGTCGCCGGGGGCGCGAGCGCGAGCCGCCTGACGCTCGTCGCGGCCGGGGTCCTGTCGCTCGGGCTCGTGCCCCTCGCGCGGTGGAGCGTCAAGTCGCTGCTGGTGCGCCACGACCGCTGGGGCGTCGGCGCGGTCGTGTACGGGGCGGGCGTCGCGGGGGCCCGGATCGTCCGCAAGCTGCACGAGGAGCGCGGCATCGGCTACACGCCGATCGCCGTGTTCGACGACGACCCCGACACCTGGGACGGGTTTCTCGACACGGTCCCCATCGTCGGCGACACGGCGCAGGTGGCGCCCGAGGCGGCCGTCGCGTTCCTGGCCCTCCCCGAGGCCGAGCGCGGGCGCCAGATCGACCTGCTCGAGGGGCCGCTCTCGTGCTACCGCACCGTCGTGCTCGTGCCCGACCTGTTCGAGGCGCCGAGCCTGTGGGTCACGCCGCGCGACTTCGCGGGCGTGCTCGGCCTCGAAGTGGCCGCGACGCTGACGCGCACGATGCCCCGGTTCGTCAAGCGGACCGTCGACCTGGCCGCCGTGATCCTGCTGGCGCCGCTGTGGGTGCCCGTGGTGGCGCTGATGGCGGCCTGGGTGTGGGCCGCCGACCGCGCGTTCCCGTTCTACTTCCAGGAGCGCATCGGAGAAGACGGCGTCACCTTCAGCGCGTGGAAGCTCCGCACGATGGTCCCCGACGCCGACACCGTGCTGGAGACGGCGCTGGCCGCCGATCCGGCGCTCCGCGCGGAATGGGACGAGCACTTCAAGCTGGAGAACGACCCCCGCATCACGGCGCCGGGCCGCGTGCTTCGGCGGACGAGCCTGGACGAACTCCCGCAGCTCTACAACGTTCTCAAGGGCGAGATGAGCGTCGTGGGGCCCCGGCCGCTGCCGGACTACCACCACCAGGAACTGAGCGAGCGCGTCCGGGCCCTGCGCGAGCGGGTCCGTCCGGGCATCACCGGGCTGTGGCAGGTCTCGGGCCGGAGCGACGCGGGCAACCTCGGGATGGAGCGCTGGGACCCGTACTACGTCCGCAACTGGTCGCCGTGGCTCGACGCCGTGATCCTGGTGCGGACCGTCCGCGTCGTGCTCCAAGGCTCCGGCGCGTACTAGGCTCGCTTGACCAGTGGGCTCCGGCTTGCGCCTAGCGCGGTCGGTGGTTCGCTCCGCGTTCGGGCGGGGGGCACACGCAAGCCCGGCAGACCTCAGCGCCAGCCAGAGAGGGCCTCGGCGGCGCGGCGGAGCGAGGCGTCCGCAGCGGGCAGCCACGGGGTCCACAGCTGCCACATGTGGAAGGCGTCGGCCGTGAGGTGGAGCGAGAGGCCGGCGCCGGCTGCGCAGGCGAGCTCGGCGAGCCGGAGCGCGTCGCCGAGCAGGACCTCGCGCCCGCCCACCTCGACGTGCGTCCGGGGAAGGCGGCCGAGGTCGGCCAGCAGGGGTGAGACCTCGGGGTCGTCGTCGGGCCGGTCCCCGAACGTCATCTCTGCGAGCCGGCGGTCGTCGGCGTCCGCGTTCATGGGGTCGCGCGGCGTGTTGAGCTTCCGGGTGCCGCTCTGCCCCGTCCGGTCGGTGTTGGGTGAGAACAGGGCGAGCGCCCCGACCGGGCACCCCTCATCGGCGAGGGCGAGAGCGGTGACCAGGGCGAGGTGGCCGCCGGCGCTGTCGCCCGCGAGCGCGACGCGTCGGCCGGCGTCCTGGAGCGCGCGGACGGCCGCGAGCGCGTCGTCGCGCTGGGCCGGCCACGCGTGCTCGGGCGCCAGCCGGTAGCGCGGGAGCACGACGGGCACGCCGAGCGCCTGGGCGAACGCGGCGGCCGGGCGCGCGTGCGTCTCGGGCGCCCCGAACACGTAGCCGCCGCCGTGGAACCACACCGCGACGGCGTCGCCCTCGCCCGCGCCGAGGCGGAGCGTGTCGACCCCGCCCCACGTTTCCGCGACGGCGTGGGGCACGGGCTCGCCTGCATCGTCGCCGCGCATCAGACGTGCGAAGGCGTCGCGCATCGCCTTGGGCGCCCCCTCGACGGGGTGGGCCTCGATCCGAGTCGCGACATCGGCGAACGTGACCGGGCCGTCGAACGGGCCGGGCATCAGAGGTCGATGGACGCGACCGAGCCGCCGTCGACGCGGTAGTTCGAGCCGACGACGAACGAGGCCCGCTCCGAGCACAGGAACGCGATCACGGCCGCGACCTCCTCGGGCCGCCCGCGGCGGTCGAGAACGAGGTGGGGCCGGTCCTCCTCCAGGAACTCGTCGATCGCTTGGTCCATCGTCTCGTCGTTCTTCTCGGCCTTCTTTTCCATCATCCCGTCGGTCATGTCGGTGGCGATAAACGCCGGGGCGACCGAGTTGACGAGCACACCTTGGGGCGCGTAGCGCTGGGCGAGCGCCTTGGCGAAGGTGAGCAGCGACGCCTTGGCCCCGTTGTAGACCACCTCGTCGTCGTACGGCTGCGCCACGTTCTCGCTCGTCACGAAGACCACGCGGCCCCAGCCCCGGTCCAGCATCTGGGGCACGACGGCCTTCGCCATCCGGACGGCCGACATCATGTCGACCTGCCACGCTTCCATCCAGTCGTCCTCGGTGATGTCGGTCAGCGGGTCGCCCTTGGCGCCGGTGATCCCGGCGGTGTGGACCAGGATGTCGAGGTCCCAGTCGACGGCGCGTGCGACGGCGTCTGCGCCGGCCTGACTGCGCAAGTCGGCCACGACGGAGCGCAGGCCGTCGCCGCCGAGCCCGTCGGACTCGAGGATCTGGACCGACAGCGCGAGCTGGCTCTCGTCGAGGTCGGTCATGAGCACGCGGGCGCCCTCCTGGCGCAGGATGCGGGCCGTCTCGAGGCCCATGCCGCCGGCCGCGCCGGTGATGACCGCGGCGCGGTCTTGAATCTGGAGGTCCATGGTGTGGGGGTGGGATAGAGAGGGGAGGGGCTTCAGCGTCATGCGCCGGTGCTGAGGTCGTCGAGAAGCGTGTTGACGGCGTCGGCGACGCGGTCCGGGTGGTCTTCCGGGACAAAGTGGAGCCCGCCCTCGATCCGGTCGAGCGGCGCGCCGAGCTCGGTCGCCAGCCGGTAGCCGTAGGCGATCTCCTGGAACGGGTCAGCGGCGCCCCACACGAGCCGCGCCGGGAGGTCGAGCCTGGGAATGGCGTCGGCGATGGCGAGCGTATCGTCCACGTCGAGCGCTTCCGTCTGGCGGATAAAGGCCGCCGCGGCGCCGTCGGCCCCGGCGTAGTACGGCCAGTGCGCGTCGATGGACTCCTCAGCTCGGCCGGGCACGTCGTGGCCCTGGTGGAGGAACGCGCTGTACATGGGCCGGAACGCGGCGTCCGGGACGTGCGCCACGACCGGGCCGAGCGCGCGCATCGCCTTGACCATCGGGATCGGCCACGAGTCGTAGGCGATGCAGTTCATGAGGACGAGTCCGCGGACGCGCTCGGGGTGGCGCACGGCCAGGATCTGGGCCACGCCGCCGCCCAGGTCGTGCCCGACCACGACGGCGTCGTCCAGCCCGACGGCCTCCATCCACTCGGCGAGGTAGTCGGCCTGGCGGGCGACCGAGATGTCGCGGTCGCGGCCCTCGGCGATCGACGCCCCGTAGCCGACCATCTCCCAGGCCAGGCACCGCGCGCCCTGGACGAGCGGGACGACGTGGCGCCACAAGCGGGGGCTCGTCGGGATGCCGTGGACGAAGACGACGGCCGGGCCGTCGCCGGCTTCCTCCCATCGCATGGTGAGGTCTCCGACGCGAGTGCTGTTCGAGGTCATGGGATCGTTGGACTGGTGTGGAGAGAGGGGGCGTTTTATCGGACCGAAGCGCGGCTCCTGCGCCGTAGCCAGAGAAAGAGCCCGCCCAAGACGACGCCGAACCCGGCGTGCGCAAGCGTGATCGGGACCAGGGCGCGTACGCGAACGCGAGCAAGACCGTTCACACGGCCGGCAGGTCACGCACGAACAGGACGGCGACTCAGCCCATCAGCGTGCTCGTGAGCTGGTGCGTGACGAAGCCCGCGACGGTGGCCACAGCGAACCCGTCGGACGGCGGCGCCCCGGTCCACATTACCGCGATGAGGTTCGGGTTCGTCCAGACGCTCCGGCCCGTCGCGGCCATCTACGCCATCATGAACATGGCCATGACGGCACCTGCCGCCAGACCGGCCACGACGGCGGAGCGAGGCTATGTCCGCATGCGTCGTGGACGGTGCTGAGTGGGAGAGACGAGTACGCAGGTGCGCTCTCGGGTGAGCAGGGCATGTCCCTGGATCTTCCGAGAGCACACCGCCGCCCGGCGCAGACCGAGAGGGCCATTCTCGGGGTCTACCGCCTGACAGTTCTACATCCCCGGCGCGGGCCGGTCGGGGTCGTTCGTGTTGCCGCGCGGGACCTGGAATTGGAAGCCCTGGGTGTAGGCCGGCATCTCGCCGCTCATCACCGCCTGCATCGTCTGGGCGTAGAACTGCCGGGCCTCCTCGACGGTACGGCGTCCTGTCGCCACGTCGTGCGCGAGGTTGATGGCGAGGAAGTTGGCGCCCTCCTTGTCACAGCGGGCGGAGATCTCGCCCTTCGTCCGCTCCGCGATCACGCTGCCGTCGTACTGCGCGAGGTCGTCGAACCGGTCCGGGGGGACCTGGTAGTCGATAAACTGCTCGAGCAGGTCGGGATGGGGCATGGGGAAGTTGTGCGGGATGGTGTCGCGGTAGACGACCGTCCGCTTCCACGGCCCGCTGTTGAACCAGGTCAGCCGGGTGGGGGTCGCCTCGTTCGGCGCGCCATACTTGCCGATGATCGTCTGGGCGACCGCGCGGGAGGTCTCGGGCCAACTGGCGATCACGGAGGACGCCGATGCGTCGATGCCGGGCGAGCTTTGCGTCGTGGTCATGCCAGGGGCGCACCCGGATGCGGCCGCGAAAAGGCCAACGAAGAGTGCCGTGTACAGGGTCGTTTTCATGAGAGAGGTGAAGGGTGAAAAGAGAGGGGCCAGATCCGGTCCGCCCTGACCACAGGCCAGTGAGGTGCCAGATAACAAAGAGCTCTACGAGACGGGGTCTGGACGCGTTCCTGTTCGAAAACCGAAGGCTTCCGACGTGTTCGCCGACGAACAGGCCTGCGGCCCACACGTCCCGCTTCGAACGGGCTGCGCGGGCGTTTGCACGCGCCCGGCGAGCGGGGTGTCAGCGCGCACGCGGCCCCAGCCTCCGGCTCAAACGCCCGCCCGACCGCGTGGCGACGACGGCAATCGTTGCCGACGAGCGCCGCGGTGAGCGGTCGGAACACGACCTGCTCGTACGCGCTTCAGTCTCGGGCTCGCGCCGAGTAGTCGCCGTGCACGCCTCCGACGTGGTCGACCGGTCCGTACGGGTTGTCCGGCGCGCCGGCCGGCTTCGGCCGGTCGCTGGCGGGGGGCGTCGCCAGCGGCGAGGCCACGAACGCCCAAACGAGTAGTGAGGAGATGCCTGTGGGCACAGGGTTGCACGGGCGAGACTGCGGCGAACTCCACCGTGGGCTCGCCGCCGGGACTCACACACCGGACATCGCCGCGACGACTTCATCCGTGGAGAGCACATCGCTGGCGATGAACTTGAAGTTGACGAGGGCGGCAGCGTACCCGTCGCCGAGCTCGGGGTGCTGGGCCGCTGCCGTCGCGTC
The DNA here is from genome assembly GCF_046845755.1 of Rubrivirga halophila. Taxonomy (GTDB): domain Bacteria; phylum Bacteroidota; class Rhodothermia; order Rhodothermales; family Rubricoccaceae; genus Rubrivirga. The sequence continues at coordinate 1,874,790 of NZ_CP177357.1, read as the reverse complement.
CTTCACGACGGCCACCTCGAAGCCTCGCTCGACGAGGTCCCGCAGGTGGCTCTCCGTGCACAGGTTCGCCGACATCCCCGCGAGCACGACCTTGCCGAAGCCCCGCTTTCGCAGCTGCAGCACGAGGTCGTTGTTCTGCGGGCCGTAGACCTTGTGCGGGCTCACCACGACGACGTTGTCCCCGTTGATGAACGGCTTGTAGCGCTCGAGCCAGTCGGCCCCGCTGCCCTCGAACCCTTCGAGGCTGAGCGGGTCCTTCCGGTCGAACATCCCGATCGCGTGCATCTTTTTCTCCAGCGTCCCGCCGAACTCCCACTCGTGGTCGTGCGGGTAGTAGTAGTGGGGCGAGATGAAGACGATGAAGCCGCGGTCCCGCGCGGCGGTCAGCAGCCGCTCGATGTTCTCGACGGTGTTGTGCTCTCGGACGCTGTCGCCGACGAGGTCCCACGTAGCGCCGTCCGGGCTGAGGAAGTCGTTCTGGGGGTCCGTGATGACGAAGGCGGTATCGGTGACGTTGATGTCCATGACGTGTAGAGGGGTTGGAGTCGAAAAAGGGATGGCGTCCGGTGGGGTGATGCGTACCCGTTCGGCGGGTGAAGATCAAGGCTGGTTGCCGCCCCACCGAGGGGCCACGGCGTCGTCACGGAGGGGCCCTATACCGGGGGGCGTGGCGGGTCCGGCGCCGGCGCTGGCGCCGGTGAGGGCAACGACGAGAGGAGTGTCCATGGGGCACCGGAGGGCCGAGCGAACGAGGCGGCGGCCGAGGACGTGTGAGTAGCCTTTCGATGGGCTACCCCCGTCGGCTACACCGCCGGGCGCGTGTGCGCCGCCGGGGCACCCACGGTCGAGCCGGCGAGGGTCGGGCCATACATCGCGCCCACGATGGCCCCGTAGATAAGGTGGAGCAACACGAACGCCACGAGTCCCATCGCGCCGAGGTTCAGCATGAAGAAGCCCGGACCGGGCATCATCTCAGGCACGAGCGGGTGCACCATCGGCATCAGCCCCATGAACACCCCGGCGACGACGATGTGGACGAGGGCGACGAGCATGCCCGCCCCGGCGTTCGCGCGGTGGAGGACGTTCTCGAAGGCCCAGGCATAGGCCAGCGCGATCAGCCCGGAGATCACCAGGTGCAACACGAAGCCCACGATCCACGCCGTGGTGCCAGGCTCGAGGCCGATCATCGTCCCGAGCAGGAGTTCGAGCTTGACCTCCATGCCCATGACGGTGCGGGCCATGAACATGATGGCGCTCATGATGGCGCCGCCGACGACACCGGCGAGAAAGGCGCTTCCTGTTTTCATTCCGAGAGAGGGGTAGGTGAGAGAAAAGGAGAGGCAACAAGGCGTGCTGCTGCCGGCTCAGAGCCGATCGAGGCGCCGGGGATGTCGCCTTTCGCAAGGCACCAGCGTGTGGGGCCGATGGGGTCGGGCAGGGGGCGATCAGTCGGCATCGTCCTGGAGGAGCCCGCGGAGGGCGTCGACGTCGGGGACGAGGGGGCGGCCGGGCGCGTAGTCGACCAGGCCGCGGTCGCGGAAGGCCCCGAGCACGACGCTCACGTGGGCCCGGCTCATCGCCGCTAGGCGCGCGATCTGATCGTGCGTGAGCGCGAGGCGGGCCGGCCCGTCGCCGGTCGACCCCTCGACCCGGGCGAGGTGGAGCAGCAGCCGCGCCAGCCTCCCCTCGGCGTCGCGGTGGGTGAGGATCTCGGCGCGAGCCTCGGCCTCGACCGCCCGCTCGCACAGGCTGGCCATGACGCCGAGCAGGACGGACGGTGACCGCTGGAGGTGGGCCAGCACGTCGGCGAGCCCAAGCGACGTCACCTCGCTGTCGGCGACGACGCAGGCCGCCGAGGGCCGCCGGCCTCCCCCCTCGGCGCACAAGCACAGCATCCCGAACGGCTCGCCCGGCGCGACGCGGTGCATCAAGAGGCCGTCGGCCCCGCCCATCGAGACCTCGACGGCGCCGAGGTGGAGGTAGTAGACCTCGTCGGCGGGGTCCCCTCGCTCCCAGACCCGGTCACTCCGACCATACCGCCGAGACGGGCCAGCGCGCAGGGTATCGGCGAGGGCGTGGGTGATGGTCTCCGTCAGCGCTTCGCAGCCGTCGTGGGTGGCGAAGAGGACGGGCGGAGCGGAAGCCATGCGAGGCGGTACGTGCGGGGTTCTCGGACGTGCCCGGTGGGCAGAGGATCCACTGTGCCGTCCGCCGGTGTTCGCCGGCTAACACTGGCCGACCGGTAGCGCAACCCGTTCGGGCTGCGTGCATCTTGTGAGATCCCAGCACCTTTTCTCGAATGCCCACCTTCCGCTGCGACCTCCGCCAGACCGGCGAGCCGCTCCCCCACGTCTGGAGCCACACCATCGGCAGCGGCCACGCCACGCTCGCGCTCCGCGCCGACTGGCAGGCCCAGCTCCGGCGCTGCCGCGAGGAGCTCGGCGTCCGCCACGTCCGCTTCCATGGGCTCCTCAACGACGACATGGGCACGTTCGTCGACCAGGCCGGCGAGCGCATCGACTCGTTCTTCAACGCCGACCAGATCATGGACTTTCTGGTCGAGATCGGGATGCGCCCGTTCGTCGAGCTCAGCCTGATGCCCCAGGTCCTGGCCTCCGGCCCGGAGACGGTGTTCCACTACCGCGGCAACATCACGCCGCCCGAGGACGTGGAGGCGTGGGCCGGGCTCATCGAGCGCCTGGCGCGCCACTGGGTCGAGCGCTACGGCGCCGACGAGGTGCGGCAGTGGTTTTTCGAGGTCTGGAACGAGCCCAACCTCGACCACTTCTGGACCGGCACCCAGGCCGACTACTTCGAGCTCTACCGCGCGACGGCCCAGGCCCTCAAGCGCGCCGATCCCGAACTCCGGGTGGGTGGCCCGGCGACGGCCAAGAACGAGTGGATCGCCGACCTGGTCGCCTTCTGCGAGGGCGAGGACCTCCCGCTCGACTTTGTCTCGACGCACCACTACCCGACCGACGCCTTCGGTGCGCCCGACGACGACACGCGCGAGCAGCTCGCGGCCAGCACGCGCGGCATCTTGCGCCAGCAGGCCCTCGATGCCGTCCGAGAGGCCGGCGACCGGCCCCTGTACTACACCGAGTGGAACGCGTCGAGCAACCCGTTCTACGCCCCGCACGACCGGCCGTATGCGGCGGCCTTCGTGGCCAAAAGCTTTCTCGACGTGGCCGGCGTCGTCGAGGGCTACAGCTTCTGGACGTTCACGGACCTGTTTGAGGAGGTCTACTTCGACTCGACGCCCTTCAAGGGCAAGTTTGGGCTCCTGACCATCCACGGCGTCGCCAAGCCGACGTACCGGGCCGTCGAACTCCTGCACCGCGCCGGGACCGAGCGCCTGCTCGTCGACGGGATGCACGCGACGGTCGACCGCTGGGTGACGCGCCACGACGACGGCCGCGTCGTGGTGATCCTGACGAACCACGCGCTTCCGGACCACGCGATCGAGACGGCGACGGTCCGCCTGGCGCTCGTCGGCGCGAGCGATCCGGCGTCGGTGACAGTCGAACGGATCGACCAAGACCACGCCCACGCGCGCAAGCTGTGGGAGCAGATGGACGAGCCGGCCTACCTGAGTGCCGACCAGATCGAGGCGCTCCACGCCGCGAGCGCGCTGGTGGCCGAGCCGCTGGCGTGGACCCGCGACGGCGACGCGGTCGTCCTCGAGCTCGACCTCCCGCCGCACGCCGTGGCCTCGGTCACGCTCGCCTTCGCTGCTTGACATGCCCGACGACGCCCTTCTCGCCGACCTCCAGCGGCACACGTTCGACTACTTCCTCTACGAGGCCAACCCCGAGAACGGGCTCGTCAAGGACAACACGCGCCAGGACGCACATGCGAGCATCGCCGCCGTCGGGCTGGGGCTGGCGTGCTTCCCGGTCGCCGTCGAGCGGGGCTACATCGGCCGCGCCCAGGCCGTCGAGCGCGTGCTGGCGACGTTGCGCTTTTTTTGGGCGAGCGAGCAGAGCGAAGCGCCGGAAGCGACGGGGCACCGGGGCTTCTACTACCACTTTCTCCACCTCGACTCTGGCCGGCGGGCGTGGGACTCCGAGCTGTCGACCATCGACACAACGCTCTTGATTGCAGGGGCGCTGCTTGCGGCCGAGTACTTCGAGGGCGACGGCGACGAGGCGGAGATCCGCCAGCTCGCCCACGCGCTCTACCGCCGCGTCGAGTGGGACTGGGCGTTAGACCCCGGGTCGTGGTCCGGGGCAGGCTCTGGCCCGACCGTTTCGCACGGGTGGACGCCCGAGGACGGGTTCATCCCGCACCGCTGGGAGGGGTACAGCGAGGCGCTCCTGCTCTACGCCCTGGCCCTGGGCTCCCCGACGCACCCCATCCCCGAGGCGAGCTACGCGGCCTGGCTGGCGACGTACGACTGGCGCTCCCTCTACGGCATCGAGCACGTCTACGCCGGGCCGCTCTTTATCCACCAGCTCTCGCACGCCTGGATCGACTTCCGCGGCATCGCGGACGACTTCGTACGCGAGCGCGGCATCGACTATGTCGAGAACAGCCGCCGGGCGACCTACGTCCAGCGCGAGTACGCCATCCGCAACCCGCGCGGGTTCGCAGGCTACGGCGAGAACGCCTGGGGCGTGACGGCCTCGGACGGCCCTGGCCCAGCCCAGCACACGGTCGACGGCCAGGACCGGCACTTCTGGGCCTACCGCGCGCGCGGCGTGCCGTTCGGGCCGGACGACGGCACGTTGTCGCCGTGGGCGGTGGTCGCGAGCCTGCCGTTTGCGCCGGAGATCGTGCTCCCGGCGCTCGCCCACACCAATCGCGAGCACCCCGAGGTCACGAGCACGTACGGCTTCAAGTGCTCCTTCAACCCGACGTTCCCCGGCGACGAGACGGCCGAGGGTGGCTGGATCTCGCAGGGCTACTACGGGCTCGACCAGGGGCCCATCGTGCTCATGATCGAGAACTACCGGAGCGGCCTGCCGTGGCGGCTCATGCGCGGCTGCGAGCCGCTCGCACGGGGCCTGCGCCGCGCCGGGTTCACCGGGGGGTGGCTCGACGGCGGCCTCTGACCCGCGCGGAGCGTCGGGCCGGGGGGCAGGGCGGAACGCGCCGTCCTCCGGCTACGCGGTGTCGGGTCGGTCGAGATCCCCGGGGTCGGCGGCACCCTCGTCGTCCGCCGTCTGCAGTCCGTCGTCTTCGACCGGGTCGAGGCCGTCCTGCGGGTCGCGGTCCTCGTCGAGGTCGTCGGGGAGGTCCGGGCCGTCGAGGTCGGGGTGATCGGTCGGGTCGGGGGTGGGCTGCGCCAGCACCTCGCGCACGGCGGCCTCCAGCCCCTGCACCTCGTCCATGTCGATGTTGCCGTCGCCGCGCCACGCGATGCGGCCGTCGCGGGCGACGAGCACGGCCGTGACGTCGCCGGTCTTGACCTTGAGCGCCTTGCGGAAGGCCTTGACGTCGGTGTAGACGGGGACCGTGCGGCTCCGCTCCTCCTCGGTCTCGATCTGGCCGCGGATGCCCATCGTCCCGAGGTCGCCGAGCAACTTCATTTTGGAGCTCACGACGGGCAGCTCGAGGACGGCGAAGCGGTCGCCGTGCGTCTCGGCGATCCGGTCGCCGAGGCGGGCCCACTGGTCGGCGAGCGGGTCGAGGTCGTCCTGGAAGAGGACGATGAGGAGCGTCGCGTCGGCGGGGAGGTCCTGCGGGAAGCGGACGTCGGAGCCGTCGAGGCGGCGGCCCTTGAGGAGCGGGACGTGCGAGGCGGGGGCGGAAGAGAAGAGGCCCATAACGAGGGAGAAGGGTCGGCAAGCTACTCGCCGGCCCCACCTCGGGTTGCCTCCTAGGGACGGAGCGGGGCGCGGCGCAGGAAGCCGGTCGGGTCGATCAGGTCGCGACGCCGGAAGAACGGCTTGCGGTTGGTGTGCCGCGCGCTCGTCCCGAGGGCCCGCGTCAGCGCCCCGGTCTGCGTCTTGTCGTACATCTCGAAGTGGAGCATCATCGACGACACGCCTAGGCGCTTGCCGTTGCGGTGCGTCAGGATGCCGACGCGGCCGACCTTCTGGCCCTTCGTCACCGAGTCGCCGGCCTTGACGGGCGGCGTCGCGTCGGGCGCGAGCTCGCCGTACCGCGCCACGAACGTCCCGTGGTCGACCTCGAGGGCGAACGTCCGGAGGTAGAACGGATACGGCCCCCGGGTGACGGTCCCGTCGGCGACAGCGTAGACGTCGGTAAAGTCGGGAAAGTAGAGGTCGACGCCGGCGTGGGCGCGCGCGCCGCCAGAGCGCCGCCAGCCGAACGAGCGCATTCCGGCGCCGGGGCCGACGTAGGGCTTGGTGGGCGACTTCCTGAAGGGGAAGCCGAGGTCGGTCTCGCCGATCGCCAGCAGGGCGTTGAGGCGCCGGAGGGTGTTGCCGCCGGGGTCAATGCGGGCATCGGGCCGGGCGTACCCGAGGCGGCTCTGGAAGCGGGCGATAGCGCCCTCGGTGCCGTCGCCGGAGGCGCCGTCGGCGGGGCCGGGGTGGACGCGCGGGTCGAGCGTGAGGTCGGAGGCGCGCTGGAGGGCCTTCTGGAGCGCGGTGACGTCGGCTTTCTGGTTGGCGCCGCCGGCGCCGACGGACGAGGACAGGGTGAGGGCCATGGGAACGGGGGTGTGAGTGGGCAGGACACCGTCCCCTATACAGACCCGCGGCGATTGGACTGCATAACCTTGGCTGACGGAATTCACAAACGGCTCCACACGACGCCGCCCCGCCGGCGACAAGCACCAGCGGGGCGGATCGGTCCTTTCCTGCGTGGGCGGCCGCGACTCGGAGCGGGCTCATCACCCGGTCAGCTCGCGCCGCCGTCGCCTAGTCGTCGTAGTTGTCGATCTGGGCGCGCTGGAGCCCGCCGGAGTAGTCGATGTAGCAGGTCTTGGTCTCGGTGTAGAAGTCGTAGACCTCCCAACCGCCCTCGCGGTGGCCGTTTCCGGTCGCCTTGACGCCGCCGAAGCTCATGTGCGCCTCGGCCCCGATCGTCGGCCCGTTGATGTAGGTGATGCCCGCGTCGATGTCGCGCAGGGCCCGGAAAGCACGCGAGATGTCGGCCGTGTAGAGCGCCGACGACAGGCCGTAGATGACGTCGTTGGCGATGTCGATGGCCTCGTCGAAGCTCTTGATCTTGATGACCGACAAGACGGGCCCGAAGATCTCCTCGCGAGCGACGCGCATGTCCCGAGTAACGCCCGTCAGCACCGTCGGCTTGAAGAAGAAGCCGTCGTCCAGGCCGTCGCCCGTCGCGCGCTCGCCGCCCGTCGCGATCGTGGCGCCGTCCTCGCGGGCCACGTCCATGTAGCCGGAGACCTTGTCGAGGGCCTTCTGGTTGATGAGCGGGCCCATCTCCGTCTCGTCGTCGTTGCCGTAGCCGATGGTGAGGGCCTCGCCGGCGGCGACGACGCGGCGGACGAGCTCGTCGTGGACGTCCTCGTGGACGATCAGGCGCGAGGTCGCGGTGCAGCGCTGGCCGGTCGTGCCGAAGGCGCCCCAGACCAGGCCCTCCATGGCGAGGTCGAGGTCGGCGTCCTCCATGACGATGGCCGGGTTTTTTCCGCCCATCTCGAGCGAGACGCGGGCGTGGCGCTTGGCGGCCGTCGCGGCGATGCTGGCGCCGGTCTCCGAGGAGCCCGTGAACGAGATGGCGGCGACGTCGGGGTGCTCGACGATGGCCTGGCCGGCCTCGCCGGCGCCCTGGATGAGGTTGACGACACCGGGGGGCACGCCGGCGGCCTCCATGATCTCGACGAGGAGCATCCCGGAGTGGGGCGCGTCCTCTGAGGGCTTGAAGACGACCGTGTTGCCGCTCAGGATGGCGGGGAACATCTTCCAGGTCGGGACGGCGACCGGGAAGTTCCAGGCGGTGATGAGGCCGCAGACGCCGATGGGGCGGCGGACCGTCATGTTGAACTTGTTGTTCATCTCCGACGGGACCGTGTGGCCGAAGAGCTGGCGGCCCATGGTCATGGCGTAGTAGGCCGTGTCGATGGCCTCCTGGACGTCGCCCTTGGTCTCGAAGAAGGGCTTGCCCATCTCGCGCGTCATGGCGCGGGCCATCTCGGACTTCCGCTCGGTCATCAAGTCGCCGACGCGCTTCAGGATCTCGCCGCGCTTGGGGGCGGGCATCAGGCGCCAGGCGTCGAAGGCGCCCTTGGCGGCGGCGACGGCCTTGGCCACATCGTCGGCGCTGCTCTTCGGGAAGTGGCCGATGAGGTCGGACTGGCGGGCCGGGTTGCGGCTCTCGAAGGTCTCGCCGCTGGCGGCGTCGACCCACTGGCCGTTGATGTAGTTCTGGAACGTGGGCGTGTCGGGCATGGAGCGGGTTGCGCGAGGGAAAGAGGGACGGCGCAAGCTAGGGGCGGGCGTGTGGGGTTCCGGTGGAGTCCGGGGGCCTGACGGGGGCTCGCGCGGGCCGACTGTGAAGGGGTTTCGAGATCGTTCAATACGGTCTCGAGATGGCTCAATACGGCCTGGAGGTGGTCCAATACGGGTTCGAGGTCGCTCAATACGGTCTCGAGATGGCGCAATACGCCGTCGAGGTCGCTCAATCCGCCGTCGAGGTCGTCCGATACGCCGTCGAGGTTGCTCGATACGCCTTCGAGATCGCTCGACATGCCTTTGAAATCGCTCGATGCGGTCTTGAGACCGTTCGATACGCCCCCGAGATCGCCCGATCCGCTTGTGAGGGCGTCCGTGGCGGCTCCTCGCTACCGGTCTGAGAGGAGCAGCGCCAGCAGGCCGAGCGCGGGGAGGAGGAAGAGGGCGGCCCAGACGGTGCGTCGCCGGGTGTGGGGCGACTAGCGGTGGGCGGTCGCGAGGGCGCGGCCGAGGTGGTAGGTGCCCAAGATGGTCCCAACAAACGCCGGGGTGGGTACGAGGGCGCCGGTCAAGGCGAGGCGGGCGGCGTCCTCGGCGGGCGTCGGGGGCTCGTAATCGTCGAGATGGGCGGGCTGGGCGAGGAGGGCGCGCGCGGCGGCCTCGTCGGCGGGTGCCACGCGGACCTTGACGCCGCCGACGGCCACGCTCAGGGTCCAGTCGGCGGTGACGATCTCGGCGTCGCGCAGGACGGCCGCGAGCCCGGCGTCGGCGAGCCGGCCGCGGACGATCTCGGCTTCGAAGACGTGGGTGCAGGTGGCGACGGTGACGGGGCCGGGGGGCATCCTGAGGCTCAGGCCGTCGCGGCGGGGGGGGCGAGGGTCGCCCGGCTGAAGGCGACCGCGCCGGGGAGCAGGCCCGCCGCCAGCACGGAGGTCGCGAGCCACGTCGCCTCGCCCAGCCCGAACGACGCCGTCACGCCGGCCGTCATGAAGCCGGCCGCGAGCCCGCCGGCCACGCTCGCGACGGCGGCGGCGACGAGCAGCGGCACGAGTCGGCCCCTCGTCAGCGACCCCGCGACGGCGAAGAACACGGCCGCGAGCGCGCCCAGAACCGGGACCGCCCACCCCAGCGTCGGCCCATGGGGGGTGCCGCCGTCCCAGATCGTGATCGCCACGGCGAACCCGAGCATGGCGAGGCCGACGGCGGCGAGGAGGGCGACGAGGAAACGGGGCACGGCCGGAGGGGGACGAGGGGAGGCGATGCGACGTCGATGCCACGGGGGCCGTCCAAAGCGGCGGCCGAAGCTACTCGCCCCGGCGCCTACGGACGGTGCGCTACGCGTCCTGGACCGGCAGCTCCGGGGCACGCGCGGACACGTCCGCCAGCCCCGAGTCCCGCTTGCCGGCCTCTTCCGCTCGCGCCTGCCGACGCCGCTCGGCGGCGCCGAGCATCGGGAACGCGACGGCGGCCACGAGCGCGGGGACGTAGAACATCAGGAGCCGCCACGCGGCGGTAACGACGACGAGCCGCTCGGCGGAGACGAACGGGGTGTGGAGTACGAAGAAGGTGGCCTCGGCGGCGCCCGCGGCGCCGGGCGTCGGGACGGCCGAGGACACGGCGTACGTGGCCCACGACAGGACCCAGAACAGGAACGGCCGGAGCGGGCCGCCGAGCAGCACGATCACGACGGTCGCCAGCGAGTACCGCGTGATCCACTGGACGGCCGTCAGCGACAAGGACAGGGCGAACCAGCGCTTCCCGCGCGTGGCGACGAGCCGGAGCACGAGGCGGACGTCGGCGACGAGCGCGCGGAACGGGCGGCGGACCCGGGCGGCCAGTCGCATGCTGCGCCGGCGCCAGACGGCGCCGAACCGGCCCCGCAACGCGAGCCGGGACATCCAGGCCAGCAGAAGACCAACCGCGAGCACGGCGCCGACCGTCGCCCACACCGGGTCGTCGAGGCCGCGCGCGGGCGAGGTGGCGAGGCGCCGGATGGCGGCGGACTCGTCGGCCTGGGAGAGCAGGATGGCGGCGGGGAGCGCGAGCGCGAAGAACGTCAGGTCCTCGACGGCCTCGACCGCCAGCAGGGAGGCGGCCTTGCCCGGGGGGAGCCCGTAGCGCGTCGCGAGCGCCCACCGGATGGTGCCGCCGCCGACGGCGGTCGGGGTGACGGCCGAGCCGAGCACGCCGCCGGCCGCGATCCGCAGGCCCGACCGGAAGCCGACCGGGTGGCCCACGAACCGCGACCAGATCCCGATCCGCAGGCTCTGCGTGGCCCACGGGAGCAGCGCCAGCCCGACCGCTAGGGCGACGGCGAGCGGCGTGACCCGGCCGACGTCGACGAGGTGGTGGGCGTCGGTCGTCAGCAGCGCCACGCCGACGTTGACCAACACCCCGAGGGGAATCAGCCAGGCGGCGGCGCGGAGGAGCCGGCGGGTCGGTGGGAGGGGGGACGCGTCCATGGGCACTTGCGGTCGGGCCGGGCCCGGCGGGTGCTGGGACGCGACTCGGGGCGGTCGAGTTACTCGCCCGGGATGCCCGGCTCCGTCATGTCTCGGACGTTGAGGACCTCGTCGATACGGTCGGCGGGCAGGAGGCCCTTCTCGAGGATCACGTCGCGGACCGAGCGGCCCTCGGCGGCCGACTGCTTGGCGACCTTCGAGGCGGCGTCGTAGCCGATCTCGCCGTTGAGCGCCGTCGCGATCGAGGGGTTGAGCTCCAGCAACTCGCGAGCCCGCTCGCGATTCGCCGTGATGCCCTCGAGGCACCGCTCGCGGAAGGCGTCGAGCGCGCCGGCGAGCGCGCCGATCGACTCGAGCATGGCGTGGGCCATGACGGGCATCATCACGTTGAGCTCGAAGTTGCCGTGCTGCCCGCCGACGGTGATCGTGACCGTGTTGCCCATGACGCGCGCGCAGACCATCATCATGGCCTCCGACATCACCGGGTTGACCTTGCCGGGCATGATCGAGGAGCCGGGCTGGATGGCCGGGAGCTGGATCTCGCTCAAGCCGGACGTCGGGCCTGAGGAGAGGTGCCGGATGTCGTTCGCGATCTTCATCAGCGAGACCGCGAGCGTGTTGAGCGCGCCGGCGGCGGCGACGTAGCCGTCCTTGGCGGCCTGGGCCTCGAAGTGGTTGGAGGCCTCGTGGAAGCTGAGCCCGGTGATCTCGGCGATCTGGGCGATGGCGGCCTTGGGGAACGCCTCGGGCCGGTTGATGCCCGTGCCGGTCGCGGTCCCGCCGAGCGCGAGCTCGGCGAGCTCCTCGCTGGCGTCCTCGACCCGGTCGATCCCCTTGCGGACCTGGGCGGCGTACCCGCCGAACTCCTGGCCGAGGCGGACCGGCGTGGCGTCCATGAGGTGCGTCCGGCCGCTCTTGATGACGTCGTCGAACTCGTCGGCCTTGGCCTCAAGCGCGACGGCGAACCGCTCCAGGGCGGGGAGCAGGTCGTGCTCGAGGGCGACGCGGGCGGCGACGTGCATGGCCGTCGGGATCACGTCGTTCGACGACTGCCCCATGTTGACGTCGTCGTTGGGGTGGACGCCCTTCGAGCCGAGGTCGCCGCCGAGGGTGCGCGTGGCGACGTTCGCGATCACCTCGTTCGCGTTCATGTTGGTCGAGGTGCCCGAGCCGGTCTGGAAGATGTCGAGCACGAACTCGGCGTCCAAGCTCCCGTCGCGGACCTGGAGCGCGGCGGCCTCGATGGCGCCGGCGGGGCCGGCGTCGAGCAGGCCGAGCTCGCGGTTGGCGCGCGCGGCGGCGGCCTTGACGGTGCCGAGCGCCTCGATAAAGCGGCGCGGGAAGCGGAGGTCGGAGATCGGGAAGTTCTCCTTGGCGCGCTGGGTCTGGGCGCCGTAGAGGGCGTCGGCGGGGACGCGGACCTCGCCGAGCGAGTCGGTTTCGATGCGGACGGACATTCGGGGCGGGAAGAATGGGGAGGGGCAGCGGGGCCCGCGGGCGGCGGGGAACGAAGGGTACCGGGCGCGGCGCGGTCGGTTCGGACAGGATCGGCGAACTTCACCGTCCGCGTCTTCCCGGCTCCCCCCGTCTCCGTGCCCGCTCGTCCCCTCGTCTTCGACACGCTCGCGGCCATGCAGGCCGAGGCCGACGCCGCGCGTGCGGCCGGCCGTCGCCTCGCGCTCGTCCCCACGATGGGGGCGCTCCACGCCGGCCACCTCGCGCTCGTCGAGGCCGCCCGCCGGCACGTCGGGGCGGGCGGGCACGTGACGGTCTCCGTCTTCGTCAACCCGACGCAGTTCGCGCCCGGCGAGGACTTCGAGGCGTATCCGCGCACGCTCGACGCCGACCTCGACGCGCTCGCGCCGCACGGCGTCGACGCCGTGTTCGCGCCGACGGCGGCGGCGATGTACCCGTTCGGGCTGCCGCCGTACGTGACCGTCTCGGTCCGCGACCTGGGGGCGCACCTGTGCGGCGCGAGCCGGCCGGGCCACTTCGATGGGGTCACCTCCGTGGTCTCCAAGCTGTTTCTGGCGTGTCGCCCCCACCTCGCCGTGTTCGGCGAGAAGGACGCCCAGCAGCTGGCGATCGTGCGCCGGATGACCGACGAGATGGGGTTCGGGATCGGGGTCGTCGGCCACCCGATCGTGCGCGAGCCGGACGGGCTGGCGCTGTCGTCGCGCAACCGGTATCTCTCGGCCGAGGAGCGGGCGCAAGCGCTCGTGCTGTCGCGGGCCCTACGCGCGGCCGAGGCGGCCGTCGCCCTGGGCGAGCGGGACGCGCGCGTGGTGCAGGCGACGATGGAGGCCCAGGTGGCGACGGCGCCGCTGGCGCGGCTCGACTACGCCGAGGTCGTCGACGCCGACACGCTGCAGCCGGTCGACGTGCTGGCGGACGACGGGCCCTCGTCGGGCCGGTACCTTGTGGCGGTCGCCGCGTTCGTCGGCGCCACGCGACTCATCGACAACACCACGCTCCACGTGTGAGGGGTGCGGGATGCGGTACGGAGGCATGGGCAGAGGCCCGCATCCCTCCATGGCCGATCCCTCCTCCCTCTCGCCGCTGCCATGACGATCACGCTGTTCAAGGGGAAGCTCCACCGCCTCACCGTCACCGAGGCGGCCCTGCACTACGAGGGCTCGATCACGCTCGACCGCGAGCTGATGGAGCTGGCGGGCCTGCTGCCGTACGAGCGGGTCCAGGTCGTCAACGTCAACAACGGGGCGCGGCTGGAGACGTACACGATCCCCGACAAGGCCGGGAGCCGGACGGTCTGCCTCAACGGCCCCGCCGCCCGGCTGTGCGCCCCGGGCGACCTGGTCGTGGTGATGGCGTACGCCGACATGACGCCCCAGGAGGCCGAGACGCACCAGCCGCGCGTGGTGCTGGTGGACGCGGAGAACAACCCGACTGAGATCTTTGACCTCGACGGCGCGGACGTGACGGACCCGACGATGCCGGCGGTCACGAACGCCGTCGAGGCGTCGGACATCTGGGCGCCCAAGCTGGGCCGGACCGTCTCGTCGCGCAGCCGCAGCGGCCGCCGCTCGCGGTGATTCAGCGCGACTTCCTGATGCGCCAGCTGGCGCAGATGGTGCAGGTGCTGGCGGCCGTCATGGGCCGACGCCGGGAGGGCGACATCGAGGGGGCCCAGCAGGCGCTGGGGGAGGGGCTGGCCGAGGCGACGGGCCTCGACCTCGCCGCGTACCGGGCGATGAGCCGGGCCGAGATCGAGGCGCTCGCCTCGGAGGACGGGTGGGCGAGCGCCGAGAAGGCCGTGGGGCTGGCGGACCTCTTGCGCGAGGACCGCGATCCGGCGGGCCGGCTCCGGGCGCGCTGGCTCTACGAGCAGGCCGTCCGTGTCGGCGGCCCCGTCCCGTTCGACGTTGGGGACCGGATCGCGGCGCTGCCCCGAGACGACGGGTCGGCCTGACACGCCGCCGCCCCGCGCTCGGACGAGCACGGGGCGGCACGCAAAGCCGGGCGCGCGTTACGCGTCGATCACATCCGCGCCGTTCTGCACGATCTCGCTCTCGGCGAAAAAGTAGCGGCCCTCCTTGACGCCGTTCTCGGCGGAGTCGGAGCCGTGGGCGGCGTTCTCGCCCATCGAGGTCGCGAACTGCTGGCGGATGGTGCCCTCGGCGGCCTCGGCCGGGTTCGTCGCGCCGATGACCTCGCGCCACTTCGCCACGGCGTCGTCGCGCTCGAGGACGAGCGGGATGCAGGGGCCCGACGACATGAACTCGGTGAGCTCGCCGAAGAACGGGCGCTCGGCGTGGACGGCGTAGAAGCCCTTGGCCTGCGCCAGCGTCAGCGTGGTCAGCTTCATCGCGCGGACGGTGAAGCCCTCGGCGAGGATGCGGTCGAGGATCTTGCCGGCGTGGCCGCCCGCGACGGCGTCGGGCTTGATGATGGCGAGCGTGCGCTCCATGTCGGTCGGGGGTTGAGTGTTCGGAAAGCAACCGCCGGATGAGGCCGAGGACCGCGAAACGCGGGGGAAGAGGGGGGACGGGGGACGGAGGCCGGCCGCTATTGCGTGGAAACAGACAGGTGGCGCGAGCCCGCGGGGAGCCGACGGCGTTTTCTTGCGCTCCGCCTCCCGACCCCCGCCGCGCCATCCTCGCCCGCCTGCACTATCTCTGGACGCTGACGTGGTGCGCCGTCGTGTCGCTGGCACTGATCGGGCCCGGGCTGCTCTACCACGGGCGGCGGCCGACGACGCGTCGCTTTTCGAGTTGGATGCGCGCTTGGTCGGCGCTCGTGCTGGGGGGGATCGGGGTCCGCGTCGACCGGAGCGGGGCGGCGCCCGACGGGCCGGCGATGCTCGTTGCCAACCACCAGGCCATGCTCGACATCCCCGCGCTGTTTCTCGGCGTCGGCCGGCCGTTCGTGTTCGTGGCCCGGTCCGAGCTCCGCCGGCTCCCGCTCGTGGGGCGCGTGCTGGCGGCCTCCCGGTGTGTGTTTCTAGACCTCCGGGACCCGGCCCCCGGGCTCGCCGAGATCGGGAGCCGGCTGGCGGAGGGGGACGCCGTGCTCATGTTTCCCGAGGGGAGCCGGAGCTACGGGACGGCGCCCCGGGCCTTCCGGTCGGGGGCGTTCCGGCTGGCGCAGGCCGCCGGCGTCCCGGTCGTGCCCGTCGCGATCGACGGGGCGTACCGGGTGCTCAACGAGCGCCGCAAGCGGGGCCGTCCAGGACGGGTCTCGGTGACGGTGCTGCCTGCGCTGGCGTCGGCCGCTGGAGAGAGCGCCCGTACGCTGGCGGAGCGGGCCCGGGAGCGGATCGAGCAGTCGGTCGGGGCCGAGGCCGCGCCTGCCGTCCCGGCCTAGCTTCCGGCCCCCCCGATCGCCCGCCGTGTCTGTCGTCGCCTCTCGCCTGTGGTTTGCCTGGACCATGACCTGGACCGGCCTGTTCTCCGTCCTGATGATCCTGCCCGGCTGGGGGCACTACCTGCTGAACCCGACCACGCGGCGGTACTGGCGCTGGATGCGGGCGTGGTCGTGGCTCGGGCTGGGCGTGGGCGGCATCCGGGTCCGGAGCACGGGCACCCCGCCGGAGGGCCCCGTCGTCTACGTCGCCAACCACCAGTCGATGGGCGACATCCCGGCGTTGCTGCTCGGGATTCCCCGGCCGTTCCTGTTTGTGGCCCGCGCCAGCCTCAAAGGACGACCGCTGGTGTCGACCGTCCTGACGCAGTCGAAGTGCGTCTACCTCGACCTCAAGGCGCCGGAGGGCGGGCTCGCGGAGGCCGCCGCGCGCGTCGCCGAGGGCGAGTCGGTGCTGTTCTACCCCGAGGGCACGCGGAGCTTCGACGGGGTCCCCGGCCGGTTTCTGACCGGCGCGTTCCGGCTCGCCATCGAGGCCGGCGTGCCGATCGTGCCGGTCGCCGTTCAGGGGTCGCACGAGGTCCTGCACGAGAGCGCGTTCCAGGCCCGGCCCGGCGTGATCTCGGTCCGGATCCTGGACCCGCTCCCCGCCGACGCCCCGCCGCGCGTGCTCGCCGACGCCGCGCGGGAGGCCATCACCGACTCGCTCCTCGCCACCGCCCCGACCCCCCGCTAGTGCGCATCGCCCTCGTCCAGCAGCCCGCCACGCCCGACCTCGCCGACAACCTCGCGCGCGGGCTCGCCGCCTTCGACCGCGCCGCCGACGCGGGCGCCGACCTCGTCGCCTACGCCGAGCTCGCGTTCACGCCGTTCTACCCCCAGCGCCACGCGACGCCCGAGTCCCGGACGCTCGCGGAGCCCATCCCCGGCCCGACCGTCGAGGCGTTCCAAGAACGATGCGTCCAGCACGGCGTCGTGGCCGTGCTCAACCTGTTCGAGCGGGAGGGCGACCGGACGTTCGACACCTCCCCGGTGATCGACGCCGACGGCACGCTCCTGGGACGGACGCGGATGCTCCACATCACCGACTACGAGGCGTTCCACGAGCAGGGCTACTACGCGCCCGGCGACCGGGGCATGCCGGTCTACGACACCGCCGCGGGCAAGATTGGCGTGGCGATCTGCTACGACCGCCACTACCCCGAGGTGATGCGGGCGCTGGCGGTGGCCGGGGCCGAGGTGGTCGTCGTGCCGCAAGCGGGCGCCGTCGGGGAGTGGCCGGAGGGGCTGTACCAGGCCGAGATGCAGGTGGCCGCCTTCCAGAACGGCTACTTCACCGCGCTCGCGAACCGCGTCGGGCCCGAGGAACGGCTGACGTTCGCCGGCGAGAGCTTCGTCTGCGCGCCGGACGGCCGGGTGCTCGCGGCGGCCGGCGAGGGCACGGAGGAGATCCTGATCGCCGACCTCGACCTCGAGCTGGTGGCCCGGTCGCACGCCCGCCGCCTGTTTTTGCGCGACCGCCGGCCCGAGCTGTACGCCGACTGGATCTGAGCGTGGCGCGGCCTCATGCGGCGCGCCCCCGTGCTCAGCGGGTGGGGACGCCGGCGCGCTTCTCGCGGAGCGCCTCGGCGACCCACGACAGCTCTTCTTCGAACCGCCCGAACCGCCTGGCGAGCGCCTCGGCCTGGTCGGCCGTCGGCGCCCCGTCCTCCTCGAAGGCCTCGTGGACTCGGGGGTACGCGAGCGCTGTCGGCAGCGTCAGCATCCCGAGCTCCGCCAGCATGTCGCGCAGGTGGACGCCCGCGCGGACGCCGCCGAAGCTGCCCCGCGAGTACGTCACGATGCCCGCCGGGCGCCGGTGGTAGAGGTCCAGAAAGTGGTCGAGCAAGTTGACGAGCGCGGGCGGCGGGAGGTGGT
The DNA here is from genome assembly GCF_046845755.1 of Rubrivirga halophila. Classification (GTDB taxonomy): domain Bacteria; phylum Bacteroidota; class Rhodothermia; order Rhodothermales; family Rubricoccaceae; genus Rubrivirga. The sequence continues at coordinate 1,857,260 of NZ_CP177357.1, read as the reverse complement.
TGTACTCGCCCGACACGATCACATGCGCGTCGGCGCTGCGGAACAGGGTCGCCAGCCGCTCCAGCGTCTCCGGGGCCTCACCCTCCGGGTACTCCTTGTACATCTTGTCGAGGAGCGGGAGTTCATGCTCGGCCGGGTCGACGAGCGTCGGGGCGTGGCCGGCATCCGCCAGCCGGTCCCTGACGTAGCGGGCCGCCCGGATGCCGACGCGGCCGGTGCGGACGGAGCCGTAGATCACGGGAATCGACAAGGCCATGCGGTCGGCGGGGAGGGGATGGGCCTACGCGAGCCGGGCGCCGGGGATCTGGAGTAGACTCGGCGCACGCCCTCCAATCCTACCGCCGATGGCCGACCCCGTCCGACTCGCCATGTGGAACGGCCCGCGCTGCCGGTCGACGGCGCTCCTGCGGGCGTGGCAGAGCCGCGCCGACACGGTCGGGGTCGACGAGCCTCTTTACGGCGTCTACCTCGCCCACACCGACGTCGACCACCCCGCGCGGGCGTCGGTGCTGGCGGAGTACGCGACGGACTGGCGGGACGTTGTGGCGGAGCTGACGGGACCCGCGCCCGGGGGCGCGCCGATCTGGTACCAGAAGCACATGGCGCACCACCTGCTGCCCCACGTCGGCCGCGACTGGCTCGACGACGGGTTCCGCCACGCGTTCCTGATCCGCGACCCCGCCGCGCTCGTGGTGTCGCTGGCGAAGGTGATCCCCGAGCCGGGCCTGCTCGATACCGGGCTACCCCAGCAGGTCGAGCTGTTCGAGCGGTTCTCGGCGAGTGGTCCGACCCCGCCCGTCGTCGACGCGGACGACCTGCTGCGCGCGCCCGGACTCGTGCTCGCGGCGTTGAGTGATCGCCTGGGCGTGGCGTTCGACCCGGCCATGCTGGCGTGGGCGCCCGGCCGGCGCGACACCGACAAGACGTGGACCGAGCACTGGTACGCCAGCGTGTGGCGCTCGACGGGCTTCGGCCGCCACGAGCTGCGCGAGGTCGTGGTGCCGGATGCGCTTCGGCCGCTGGTCGAGGAGGCCGACGAGCTGTATGCGCGGCTGCGGCCGCATTCCCTGCGGGTGGACCGGGGACCGGGGACCGAGGACCGAAGCGGAGATGGTCCCTATCGCGAAGTATCCTGAGGGATGGCGTTCAAGTTCGAAAAGTTGGAGGTCTGGAATGAGGCCCTGGACTACAGCGACCGGGTCGAGTCGATCGCGAGGTCTCTCCCCTCACTTGAGAGGTTCAATCTCGCGGACCAACTCCGGCGGGCGGCCACGAGCATCGCGCTCAACATCGCGGAGGGGTCGACCGGTCAATCCGACGCGGAGCAAAGCCGATTTCTGAGCTACGCGATCCGGTCGCTCATCGAGACGGTGGCCTGCCTCCACCTGATTCGGCGTCGAGGCTACCTCGAGGATCTTGAGACACTGCGAGAGGCCTACGCCCATGCCGAGCGCCTCCTCCGCCAGCTCACCGCGTTCCGTCGTTCCCTGGGGGGGCGTTTCAGAGATCCATCCGTCCCCTACGATTCCGGCCCTCCAGAGTGAACCTGTCTCCGGTCCCCGGTCCTCGGTCCCTCGTCCAATCTCCCATGCTCCAAACCGCCGACCCCCGCAACGCCGACCTCATCGTCAACGTCGGCGGCGTCCTCGCGCACCGCGACCAAGCGGGCGTCTCGCCGTTCGACTCGCTCGTGCAGGGTGGCGACGGCGTCTGGGAGGGCCTGCGCCTCTACGACGGCCGCATCTTCCGGCTCGACGAGCACCTCGACCGGCTCATGGACTCGGCCAAAGCCATCGCCATCGAGGGCGTGCCGAGCAAGGAGGCCATCGTCGAGGAGATCCGCAAGACGCTGGAGGCGAACGGCATGCGCGACGGCGTCCACATCCGGCTGACGTTGTCGCGCGGCACCAAGATCACGTCCGGCATGGACCCCCGGCTCAACCAGTCGGGCCCGACGCTGATCGTGCTGGCGGAGTGGAAGGCGCCGGTCTACGGCAAGACCGGGCTTCGGCTCCAGACCTCGTCCGTGCGCCGTTTCCCGCCGGACTGCCTCGACCCCAAGATCCACTCCAACAACCTGCTCCAGTCGATCCTGGCCAAGATCGAGGCGACCGCGGCCGGCGCCGACGCGGCGCTCCTGCTCGACCGCGACGGGTTCATCGCCGAGTGCAACGGCACGCACGTCTTCCTCGTCCGGCGCGGCGAGGTGCTGACCTCGCACGCCGACGCCTGCCCCGAGGGCATCACGCGGCAGACCGTCCTCGACCTGTGCGCGGCGAACGGCATCCCGCACCGCGTCGGGCGCTTCACGCTCTCCGAGGCGTACCGCGCCGACGAGATGTTCTGCACCGGGACGATGGGCGAGTTGGCGGCCGTCACGCGGCTCGACGGCCGGACGATCGGCGGCGGTGCGGTCGGCCCGATGACGACGCGGCTGACCGAGCTGTTCACCGCCGAGGTGGCCCACTCGGGCGTCCGTGTCGTCGACTAAGATCCGCCGGGCGACTCGCCTGACATCTCCTCCTCGACCAGGATGTGAGGGTCGTGGCCATCCGCCTCGTCGGGCGGCTCCCAGCTGTCGGGGTCGGTCACGACGTCGATGAGCGCCTTGAGCAGGCCGATGGTGAGCGGGCCGAGCACGATGCCGGGGATCCCGAACGTGTAGACCCCCGCGATCAGGCCGACGAACATCCAGTAGAAGTTGAGCACCTGGGACCGGTCGGCCGCCAGCTTGGGCCGGACGTAGAGCGACAGGATCGGCGTGCTGACCACGAACGCGACGACGACGAGCGCGAGCGCCTTCAGGGGCGCGTCCTGAAACACCAGCACGTAGCCGGCCGCCGGGAGGTAGACCGTCCACGAGCCGACGACGGGGAAAAAGCCGATCAGGAACGCGATGAGCGCGAGCGTGAACGGGAGCGGCACGCCGAAGACGAGCATCAGCGCCAGGATCCAGACGCCCTTGATCGACTGCGTGACGACGGTCGCGTAGATCGACCCGTAGAGCACGCCGCGCGCGTTGCTCTCGAGTCGCTCCGTCAGCCCGGCGTAGCGCGCGGGCACCTTGGCGCGGAGCCAGCCCACGATCTCGTCGGCGTCGGTGAGGACGTAGACGGCGGTAAAGAGGAAGACGGCCGCGGCGACGCCGAAGTCGCCGATCGCGCCCTGCACGCCAGCCGGCAGGCTGGTGGCCCGGTCCGCGAGCGACTCCAACAGCGCCTGCGTCGAGGCCTGGATGTCGCCACTCGCAAACGGGAGGCGGGCGACGGCGTCCTGGATCTGGCCCGCGACCGACGCCGCGTTCGCCTGCAGGTACTCGGCGGCCCCGCGCACCTCGAGGTAGCCGTACGCCAGCACCGCGACGGCGGGGACGAACAGCAGGACCTGGGTCAGCACGGCCGCCAGCGTCGGTCGCCCGGTGCGCTCGGCCAGCCACGCGTACACCGGCCGCAGGTAGATGGCGACGACCGCGCCGAGCAGCGCCGCGAGCAGCACCTGGGCGACCATCACCCAGAACAGCACGAGCACCGCGACGACCAGCGCGCCGGTGATCAGCGCGCGGCGCGCCGACCGGAGCGTGAGGTCGGAGAGGGGCGTGGTGGCGGGCATGGGCGTGGGCGCGAGGCCCAGACCTACGCGGCGCCCCGCGCGGGGTGCCACGCGAGCCATGGGGCGCGGCCTGAGAGCGGGGCCCGTAGACTCCGGCCCCCGTCCCCGTGCCCGCCGATGCGCCCGCTCGCCCTCGCCCTGTTGACGTCGTCGACCCTGCTCGGGTTCGCGCTCGCCGCCCCCGCCCGGGCGCAGCCCGGCGCCACCGTCGCCGACGACGCGCTGGCGGCGCTCGTCGACGACTGGTGGGGTTGGCGGCTGGCCGACGACCCCCTGTTCGCCAGCTACGTCGGCGAGCGGGCCTACGACGACCAGTTGCCGGATGTGTCGCCCCCCGCCGTGGCCGCGCGGGCGCAAGCGGCGGACGCGTACCTCCGGCGGCTCGACGCCATCGATACGGACGCGCTGGAGGGAGAAGACCGCATCACGGCGCGTATCCTGCGGACCCTGCTGGCGGACGTCCGCGACGCCGCGCGCTTCCGGGCCGAGCGCACGCCGATCACCGCCAGCGACGGCTTCCACGTGGCCTTTACCCGGCTCCCCAGCCAGCAGCCGGCCGGGACGGTGGCCGAGGTCGAGGCGTATCTCGCCCGGCTCCGAGCCTGGCCTGGCTACGTCGAGGCCCAGATCGCGAATCTGCGCGCCGGCCTGGCGTCGGGCCACACCGTCCCGGCCGTCGCGATCGCGGGCCTGCCGGCGACCGCCCGGGCGCACGTCGTGGCCGATCTAGAAGACAGCGTGTTCTGGGCGCCGTTCGCCGCGCTGCCCGCCACGATCCCCCCCGCCGAGCGCGAGCGGCTGGCGGATGCGGGGCGCGGGGCGATCGCGCAAGCTGTCGTGCCCGGGTACCGGACGCTCGCGGCGTTCCTCGAGGATGAGTACCTGCCGGGCGCGCGCGCGACGATCGGGCTGAGCGACACGCCGGACGGCGCCGCGGCCTATGCGTGGCGCGTCCGCCAGTTCACGACGCTCGACACGACGCCCCAAGCGGTCCACGCCGTCGGGCTGGCAGAAGTGGAGCGGATCCGTGCCGAGATGGACGCGGTGATCGCCGAGGTCGGGTTCACCGGCTCGTTCGAGGAGTTCCTCACGTTCCTGCGCACCGACCCGCAGTTCGTCGCCGAGTCCCCGGAGGCGCTCTTGCGCGAGGGGGCCTGGATCGCGACGCAGATGAACGCCCGGCTGCCCCAGCTCTTCAGCCGGTTGCCGCGCCTGCCGTACACCGTCGCCCCCGTCCCCGACTTTCTGGCGCCGACGTTCACGGCCGGGTTCTACGTCGAGCCGCCCGCGGGCGGGCTCGTGCCCGGCGTGTACTGGATCAACACCTACGACCTGCCGAGCCGGCCGACGTGGGCGCTGGAGGCGCTGACCTTCCACGAGTCCGTGCCGGGCCACCACCTCCAGATCGCGCTCGCACAGGAGCTCGACCACCTGCCTGCCTTCCGCCGCGCACTCGTGCTGACGGCGTACGAGGAGGGCTGGGGCCTGTACGCCGAGTCGCTCGGGACCGAGGCCGGGTTCTACACCGACCCGTACCGCCGCTTCGGGCGGCTCACGTACGAGATGTGGCGCGCGTGCCGGCTCGTCGTCGACACCGGGATGCACGCCTTCGGGTGGAGCCGCCAGCGGGCCGTCAGCTATCTCGCCGCGAACACGGCGCTGTCGGAATTGGAGGTGCGCACCGAGGTCGACCGCTATATCGCGTGGCCGGGGCAGGCGCTCGGGTACAAGATGGGCGAGCTCACCATCCGCCGCCTGCGGACGGAGGCGGAGACGGCGCTCGGCGACCGCTTCGACGTGCGCGCCTTCCACGACGAGGTTTTGGGCCACGGCGAGCTGCCGATGGGCGTCTTGGAATCCGTCGTCCGCGACTGGATCCGTACGACCGCCGCCGGCTAGCGCGTCCGCCCTACACACCCGCTCTCCCCCCCATGTCCCAGCCCCCCGCCTCGTACGACGACCTCAAAGCCGTGGTCGTCAACACGACGCTGAAGCCGTCGCCCCAGGAGTCGCACACCGACACGCTCCTCGACGTCGTCCGCCACATCTGGAAGGCGAACGGCGTCGCCGTCGACTCGATCCGGCTCGTCGACCACGACGTGGCGCCGGGCGTCTACCCGGACATGACCGAGCACGGCGCCGCCGCCGACGCCTGGCCTGAGCTGTGGCCCCGCATCCGCGACGCCGACATCCTGGTGATCGGCACGCCGATCTGGCTCGGCCAGAACTCGTCGGTCTGCCAGCGGCTTATCGAGCGGCTCTACGGCATGTCGAGCCAGCTCAACGACGCCGGCCAGTACGCCTTCTACGGCCGGACTGGCGGCTGCATCGTGACCGGCAACGAGGACGGCATCAAGCACGTCGGCATGGGCGTCTTGTACAGCCTGCAGCACCTCGGCTACACGATCCCCCCGCAGGCGGACGCCGGATGGATCGGCGAGGCCGGACCGGGCCCGAGCTACGGCGACGTGGTCGACGGTGAGCCGGTCGGCGTCGACAACGAGTTCACCCAGCGCAACACGACGTTCATGGCCTGGAATCTCCTCCACGTCGCGCGGATGCTCAAGGACGCCGGCGGCATCCCGGCGCATGGCAACCAGCGCTCGGCCTGGGACGCGGGCGCGCGCTTCGACTACGAGAACCCGGAATACAGGTGATGGGTGATGAGTAAAGGGAGATAGGCGAGCCGCTCATCACTCGTCCCCCATTACCCGTCACTCAATAACTCCTCGATCCGCCGCTGGCGGTAGCTGAAGATCCGCGCGAGCTGGGCGCGGACGAGCGGGTACGCCAGCTCGCCGAGCGGGGCGACGGGCAGCTCCCAAAGGACCTCGTCGTCCATCCGCGTGCCCGGGTGGCCGTCCTGGTCCGGCGCGTCGGCGAAGGTGTGGGTGTGGTGCCACCGGCGGTACGGGCCCTCCAGCTGCTGGTCGACAAAGCGGTACGGCGGCGCCCAGCTGACGATCTCGGTCCGCCACCCGAAGCGGACGCCGAACAGGCCCAGTCGGTAGTCGATGAGCGTGCCCTCGCCGATCTCGAAGGGCTGCGGCGTGACGATCTCGAAGGCGAGCTCGGGCGGCGTGATCCGCTCGAGGTTGGCGGCATCGGCGAAGAAGTCGAAGACCTCGGCGCGGGGGAGGGGGAGCCAGGTCGTGGTGTGCAATCGGTGCGTCAGGGACACGGGGCGTTGGGGGGGCGTCGGGCTGACACGGGCCGGCCATACCGAGGATCCCCCCAGGCCTCCGCCCGCTACCTTCCGGCTCCCCCTGGCACCCCGTTCCCGATGTTCGACCCCTCCGTCTACGCCGCCCGGCGCTCCGCCCTCACCGACGCCCTCGACGGCGGCTTGGTCGTCCTCTTGGGCAACGGGCCCTCGCCGATGAACTACGCGGCGAACCTGTACCCCTTCCGCCAGGACGGCTCGTTCCGCTACTACACCGGGCTCGACGAGCCGGACCTGGCGTTGACCCTCGACCTCGACTCGGGCGAGGCGACGTTGTACGGCCGCGAGGCGACGATGGAGGACCGTGTATGGGATGGCGAGCGGCCGTCGATGGGCCAGCGCGCGGACGCCGCGGGCGTCCCCTCCGTGGCCCCGCCCGCCGCGCTCGCCGAGACGATCGCCGCCGCGCGGTCGACCGGCCGGACGGTCCACACGCTGCCGCCGTACCGCGCCGAGCACCGGCTGTGGCTGGCGGGCCTGCTCGGCGTGGACGTCAGCGAGGTCGAGGCGTCGCCGGCGCTCGTCGACGCCGTCGTCGCGCAGCGGCTCGTCAAGACCGACGCCGAGGTGGCCGAGATCGAGGCCGCGCTCGACATCCTGGCCGAGATGCACCTCGCGGCGATGTTCATGGCCCAGCCCGGCCGGACGGAGCACGAGGTCGCCGCCGCCATGACGGGCGTCGCCCACTCGTACGGCTCGCACCTCTCGTTCCCGGCGATCGTGACCACGCGCGGCGAGGTGCCCCACCACCACGCCTCGGGCCACGTGCTCGCGGCGGGCGACCTCCTGCTCCACGACGCCGGCTGCGTCGCGCCCGGCTCGGGCTACGCGGCCGACATTACGCGCTGCTCGCCGGTCGGCGGCACATTCACCGGCCGCCAGCGCGACATCTACGCGCTCGTGCTCCGGGCGCAGACGGCCTGCATCGAGGCCTGCGCCCCGGGCGTCTCCTTCCGCGACGTCCACGACCTCGCCAGCCGCACGCTCGCGGCGGGCCTCGTGGACCTCGGGCTGCTCAAGGGCGACATCGGCGAGATCGTCGCGGCCGGCGCCCACGCCTTGTTTTTCCACCACGGCCTCGGCCACGCGATGGGGCTGGACGTACACGACATGGAGGGGCTCGGCGAGGACCGCGTGGGCTACGCCGACGAGGCGACCCGGAGCACCCAGTTCGGCACGAAGTACCTCCGGTTCGCGCGCGCGCTCGCGCCGGGCCACGTGATGACGGTTGAGCCGGGCCTGTACTTCAACAAGGCGCTCATCGGCCTGTGGAAGTCCGAGAACCGCCACGCCGACCTGATCGACTACGCCGAGGCGGAGCGCTGGGTGGGCTTCGGCGGCGTCCGCATCGAGGACGACATTCTCATCACCGACGACGGCTTCCGCGTGCTCGGCCCCGGCATCCCCAAGGAGATCGCGGACGTGGAGGAGATCGTGCAGGCGGGGATGGAGGAGGGGTAAGCGAAGAGGAAAAGAGGAGCGGAAGGGTCGCTTCGTGGCTGCTGGATCATCAAGCGGAAACGTCCTCTTCTCCTTCGTCCCTCTTCACTTCGACAGAGTGCCTCACCGGCGGCGCTTGGCTCGCGCGGTCGGCGTGGCCTCCAGCGGGTTCTCCGGCCAGTGGTGCTTGGGGTACCGGCCGCGCATGTCCTTGCGGACGTCGAAGTAGGCGTCGCGCCAGAACGAGCGCAGGTCCGCGGTGACCTGGACCGGGCGCTGGGCGGGGCTGAGCAAGTGCATCAGGACGGGCAGGCGGCCGTCGAGCACGCGCGGCGTCTCTTCGAGCCCGAACACCTCTTGCAGCCGGACCGCCAGCACGGGAGCCTCGGGGTCCGAGTAGTCGAGGGGGCGGACGGAGCCGCTGGGGACGGTGACGTGCGACGGCGCCAGCCGGTCGAGGTCGGTCCGCGCCGACGGCGGGCCGAGCTGGCGGAGCAGCATCCCGAGGTCGAGGCGGCCCAGATCGGACAGCCGCGTCATGCCGGCGAGGTACGGCCCGAGCCAGTCGGGCAGCGTCGCCAGCAGGGCGTCGTCGGACACGTCGGGCCACGGGTCGCCGAGGTGGTGATTCAGAAACGCCAGCCGCTCGCGCAGGCGCGCCGTCTCCTTCGACCACGGCAGCACGCCGAGGCCCGACTGACGAACGCCCTCGACCAGCCCGGCGGTGACGAGGTGCGGCGCCGGCGTGCGGATTGGCGCTTGCGACAGCACGACGGCGCCGAGTCGGCGGACCCGCTGGGCGACGACGCGGCCCGCGCTCGCGTCCCACGCCACATCGTCCTCGTCGACGATCTGGTCGGCGAACAGGGACTCGATTTCACTCGCGTCGATCGGCGCGGCGGTAAAGACGCGGGCCCCGCCGCGCCGGTCGTCGAGGTCGCCGACGGCCAAAAACGGGGCGTCCGCCAGCGGTTGGGCGCGGTCGAGAATCGCGGCGCGCCCTTCGCGCAGGCGGTACCGCGCGCCCTCGGCCGACTCGCCGACGCGCTGGGCCACGCGGTCGGGGTACGCGAGCGCGAGGAGGGGCCCGGCGGCGTCGAGGTCGGCGGGAGCGTCGGTCGCGTCCCAGGCCCGGCGCCAGCGCATCCCCTCATGGCGGGCGCGGTCGAGGGCGCCGCGGTCGAGGCGGACACCGTTCCCGCCCCGGACGTCGCCCCGCAAGGCTTCGACGCGCAAGCGCAGGTCGACATCCGGGAGACGGCCGTCCCAGCGGAACACGTCGCGCTCTGAGAGCAGACCGACGAGGTCGGCGCCGAGGGCGGCCTGACCGAGGGCGCGGGCGCGCTCGCCGAGGTGCGCGAGGCGCGGGTGCATGGGGAGCGCGGCGATGGCGAGACCGTGCGCCGTGAGAGCGCCACCCGCGTCGAGCGCGTCGAGCTCGCGGAGCAGCTCGCGGGCCGTCTCGAAGGCGGCGGCGGGCGGTGGGTCGATCCAGCCGAGGTCGTCGGGCGCCGCGCCCCAGGCGGCGAGCGCGAGGGCGAGCGGGGCGAGGTCGGCCTGCGTCATCTCAGCGGGCGCGTGTGGGCGGAGCGCGGCGTGCTCGACCTCGCTCCACAGCCGGTACCCGACGCCCGGTTCGGTCCGCCCGGCGCGGCCCAGCCGCTGGTCGGCCTCGGCGCGGCTCACGCGGACCGTCTCCAGCCGCGACATCCCGCTGGCGGCGTCGAACCGGGGCCGCCGCGCCAGCCCGGCGTCGACGACGACGCGGACGCCCTCGATGGTCAGGCTCGTCTCGGCGATGCTCGTCGCCAGCACCACCTTGCGCATCCCCGTCGGCGCGGGCTCGATGGCCGCATCCTGCTGCCGCGCGCCGAGGTCGCCGTAGAGGGGCGCGAGCATCACGTCGCGCCCGAGCCCCGCGAGGCGCTCGGCCGTCCGGCGGATCTCGCCCGAGCCGGGCAGAAACGCGAGCACGCTGCCGGTCTCTTCGTCGAGGGCCCGGCGCACGGCCGCCGCGACGCCGTCCTCGATCCGGGGCGGCCGCCCGCCCGCCGTCGCTTGCGGGGTCCCGAGGTAGCGGGGCTCGACGGGGTACGCCCGCCCTTCGCTGGTGACGATCGGCGCGCCGCCAAGCAGGTCTGAAAACCGGTCGCCGTCGAGCGTCGCGCTCATCGCCAGAATGCGGAGGTCGGGCCGCAGCAGCTCCCGCGCCTGGAGCGCCAGCGCCAGCCCGAGGTCGGTCTGCAGGCTCCGCTCGTGGACCTCATCGAACACGAGCGCTGACACGGCCCGGCTGGCCGTGAGGTCGGGGTCATTCATCAGACGCCGGGTCAGCACGCCCTCGGTGACGACCTCGATGCGCGTGCTCCGCCCGACGCGGGTCTCGCCGCGCACGCGCAAGCCGACCGTCTCGCCGACCCGTTCGCCGAGCTGGGCCGCCAGCCGCCGCGCCGCCGCCCGGGCCGCGATCCGGCGCGGTTCGAGCATCACGACCGTCCCGTCGAGCCAGTCGGCGTCCAGGAGGGCGAGCGGGACGCGCGTCGTCTTGCCCGCGCCCGTCGGGGCCTGGAGCACGGCGATGCCCGCCTCGCCCAGCGCCGCGACCACGCGGGGCAGGACGGCGTCGACGGGGAGGGGCGGGCCGGGGAGTCGCATCGGGGAGAGAGGCGGGGCGCCCGGAAACGTTCCGCTGGCACCGGGCCTCCTCAGATTCGGCTTGCGCAAGCGGGCGGACGCGGCCACCTTCGGGTCCCCACCCCCCGGTCTCGATGCCGAACGCCCGCATCCTTCAGGTCAACGTGTCGCCTGGCGGCGTGCCCAAGCGCGCCGTCGCCCAAGCCGAGGTCCGCGTTGACGGGATCACGACCGACGCCGTCAACTACCCCAAGGTTCACGGCGGGCCCGAGCGGGCGGTGTCCCTCTTTTCGCTGGAGGTGATCCGCAAGCTTCAAGACGAGGGCCACCCGATCTATCCGGGCGCGACGGGCGAGAACCTGACCGTCGCCGGGCTCGACTGGGCGTCGCTGGCGGCGGGCACGCGGCTGCGGATCGGCGACGGCGTCCGGTTGGAGCTGGCGAAGCCCGCCGAGCCGTGCAAGACGATCGCGGGGGCGTTTGCCGACGGCAACTCGAAACGGATCAAGGCCGAGCGCCACCCCGGCGAGGCGCGGTGGTACGCCCGCGTGCTCGCCGAGGGGACGGTCCGGCCGGGCGACGTGGTCGAGGTCGAGGCCTAGGCGGCCGTCTGCGTGTCGGAGCCCACGTTTTGGCCGGTCGGGTCGAAGGCCTGGCCGTCCTGGCCGGGCGTCGGCGTCGGGTCGAGCCGGCCGATCAGCCGCGTCTCGCGGACGACGGACACGGTCCACATCAGCGCCAGCAGGCCGACGCCGAACAGGCCGAGCAGGTCGAGGACGGTCCACTCGACGCCGCGCCACGAGACGGTCGTCGGGCCGACAGCCCACACGACGGTGTTGAACACGATCGCGATGACGCGGAGCTCCGTCGGCCCCAGCCCGCCGAACGAGATCTTGAACACGTCGCGCGCGATCGTCACCATGTTGACCAGCAGCATCATCATCAGCACGCCGACGCAGATCAGCATGGCGATGTCGAGCCGCATCAGCGACCCGGCGCCGAGCCCGACCGTCAGCAACACGGCGGCGATGGCGTCGGCCTGGTGGTCGACGAAGAACCCGTACCGCTCGCGGCGGATCTGGCGGACGCGCGCGAGCGTGCCGTCGAGCGAGTCGCCCCACCAGTGGACGACGAGCCCGAACGAGGCGACGTGGAGCCACGCCAGGTTCTCGCCGCTGAGGGCGTAGGCGACTGACGAGAGCAGGGCGCCGGCCAGGGCGATCGCGGTGAGCCCGTCGGGCGTCATCCACGCCGGCAAGCGGGTGGCCATTCGGGGCAGCGCCCACCGCTCGAAGCGCCCGAGCAGGATGTCGTTGACGCGACGCTTGGCCACCTTCGGAGGCGTGGGCGCGGCCGGGTCGGCGGGGGGAGGAGCGGGGGCGGACACGGCACGGCGGAAGCGAGGCCGAAAGGTACCGGCCCCGGCCGCTCGACGGGCCGGCCCCCCCTCGCCGATCGTCCACTCTGTCGCTGAAGGGCGAATCGGCTGGGGGGGCGACCGGGCCGCACCGTTCCCGCGCTACGCCGCGACGGCCTCCTCGACATGCGAGGCTGGCGCCGCGAGCGCGTCGAGCGCGCGGTCGAGGTCGGCGAGCAGGTCGGCCGCGTCCTCGACCCCGACGCTCAGCCGGACGAGCCCGTCGGGCAGGCCCGCTGCGTGGCGGACCTCGGCGGGGATCGAGCCGTGCGTCATCGTCGCCGGGTGCGACACCAGGCTCTCGACGCCTCCCAGGCTCTCGGCGAGCTGGAATAGGCGCGTGTTCTGCATAAAGCGCGTGGCCGTCTCGATAGCCTGCCCCGGACTCGATCCGGGGTCGGCGAGCACGATCGACACCATCCCGCCGAATCCGTCCATCTGCCGGGCCGCGACGTCGTGTCCGGGGTGGTCCGCGAAGCCGGGGTAGATCACCCGGGCCACCTTGTCGTGGCCGCGCAGGTGTTCGGCAACGGCCCGGGCGTTCGCGCAGTGCCGCTCCATCCGCAGGTGCAGCGTCTTCGTGGACCGGAGCAGCAGATAGCAGTCCTGGGGGGCTGGGGCCGCGCCGACGGCCTTGATCTGGAACCGGAGGTGCTCCATCCACCCGTCGTCGCTCGTCATCACGGCGCCGCCGACCACGTCGGAGTGGCCGCCGATGTACTTCGTCGTGGAGTGGACGACGAGGTCGGCGCCGAGCTCGAGCGGGCGCTGGAGGTAGGGGCTCGCGAACGTGTTGTCGACGGCGACCGGGATCCCACGGGCGTGCGCGACATCGGCGAGTGCGGCGATGTCGGTGACGCGCAGGAGCGGGTTCGTGGGCGTCTCGACCCAGACCAGCTTGGTGGCGTCGGTAAGGGCGGCCTCCGCGGCGCCGGGCTGGCTGAGGTCGACGAACGTGAACGAGATCCCCATTGGCTCGTGGACCTGCGTCATCAGCCGGTACGTGCCGCCATAGAGGTCGTCGCCGGCGACGACGTGGTCGCCGGGGCGCAAGCGCCGCAGGACCGAGTCGATGGCGACGATGCCCGAGGCAAACGCGATGCCATGCGCCGCGCCTTCGAGCGAGGCGAGGTTGCCCTCGAGCGCCGTCCGGGTCGGGTTGCCGACGCGCGCGTAGTCGTAGCCCTGGTGGACGTCCGGCGCCTCCTGGACGTAGGTGCTGGTCTGGTACACGGGCGTCATGATGGCGCCCGTCGAGGGGTCGGGCTGCTGGCCGGCGTGGATGGCGCGCGTGCCGAAGCCGAGGTCGGGGGATGCGTCGAGCATGGGGTCGGGGGGAGGGGAGAGAACAGAGACGCGGCGCGGGGCCGGCGCCTTCCGCATTCGCGGGAGACTCAAAAAGAAAGCGGGGGCGCGGACCAGCCGCGCCCCCGCTGGGGAGTGGAGCGCGGGCCCCCTAGTCCATCGAGATGCCGGCGCACTCGGCGACGCCCTCGGCGTCGTCGACGCGGCCGAGCTGCGTGTAGACGCCGGCCTCGTCGGCCGTGCCGGTCGAGAGCGTCTTGGCCTGCATGAGCGGGCCGAGCGAGGTCTCGAGGTTCACGTTGCGCTGGTCGATGAGGTCGTTGGCCTCGTCGACGTCCTCAGTCGCGTTGGCGCGCTCGTTGAGCGCCGCGGCGAGGTTCTGGTAGGCCGCGCCGAGGTTGTAGAACGCGTCCGAGTTGGTCGGGTCGAGCTCGGTCGCGCGCTGGAGCTGGACGATGGCGTCGTCGTAGCGCTCGGACTGGAGGAGGAGCGCGCCGTAGTTGTAGCGGAAGGCCGGGTTGTCCGGCTGGCGCTGGATGGCGTCCTCGTAGCGCTCGATGGCGCGGTCGTTCTGGCCCGACAGGGTGTACGCGTTGAGGAGCATGGTCTGGATGTCCTCGTCGGCCGGGAAGCGGGTCTGGGCGTCCTCGAGGTAGGCGACGGCGTCGGTCGCCCGGTCGGCGAGCACGAGCGTGCGGCCGTAGTAGTAGGCGAGCACGGGGTCGGCGTCGTTGATCTCGGTCCCGCGCTGGAACGGCGCGAGCGCCTGGGTCGACTCGCCCTCGCGGAGGTAGGCCAGGCCGAGGCCGAGGTAGCCCTGCGTCGAGTCGGGCATTAGCGTCGTCGACTGCTCGAAGTAGTTGATGGCGTCGGCGACGTCGGCGTCGGGGTTGCGGATGACGTCGTTGCCGGCGTTGACGGCGAGCGCCCACAGCGCCAGCTTGGCCTGGTCGACGGCGGGGTCGTCCGGCGCGAGCCGCTCGGCACGCATCAGCGACTCGACCATCGCGTCGTAGTTGGCCGCCAGGAAGGCGGCCTTGGGCTGGGTGCCGGGCGTGTTCTCGTACTGCTGGCGGAGCACCTCGACGCGGAGCAGCAAGGCCTCCGTGTTGTCGGGGTTGGTCTCGAGCGCCGTGTCGAGGTTCTGGAGCGCCTGCTCGTAGTCGCCGTTGCGGAGATCGAGCTTGGCGCCCTCGACGTTCGGGTCGGAGGAGCACCCGTCGGCCCCGCCCACGAGGAGCGCGACGACGAGCGTAAGGGCGAGGGTCAGGAAGCGGGACGGCATGTGCGGTTGGGACTGGCGGGGAGGTGGCGGGGGGCGCCGGCGGGGATCACCGGGCGCTCGCGGAGGGTCGTACCCTTCCACGCCGAAACTAGCGCCGGGGTCCGCCGCCCGGCCGCCCTCCGCGCTCCCGCCCCCCATGACGCCCGCCGCAGACGCCCTCCTCGACGGCCTCATCGACTACGCCGGCCTCTTCCCGCCGGCCGCCCTCGACCTCGACGCCGCCGTCGAGGCCTACGCCCGCCACCGTGCGAGCCCGCACGCCGCGATGCTCGGCCGGTTCATCGTGCCGGCCGGTCGCCTCGACGCCCTCGACGCGCACGCCGACCGCCTCCACGACGGCGAGCCGTGGCGCTTCTCGGTGCTCGGGCTGGCGCCCGCCGAGGGCGAGGCGTGGACCGACACGGCCGCCCGCACCGTCGCCGCCGCCCGCGCCTTCGCGTCGCGCCTCGACGGCGCCGCCGTCTGCGACCGCTTTGAGATCCGCCTGCCCGCCGACGTCGCGCTCGACCCCGACGCTCTCGTCGGTGCCTTGTCCACGCTCGACGCCGAGATGCGCGACGGCGCCAGCGCGGGGCCTCGCGCCGCCGTCGAGGTCCCGTTCCTCGACGCGCCGGACGCCGTCGAGCCCGCGGCCGCAGCCGTCGCCGAGGCAAACGCGCGTGCGGGCCGCCCGGCGGCCGCCCTCAAGTTCCGGTGCGGCGGCGTCACGCCCGACCTCGTGCCCGACGTCGAGGCGCTGGCGACGGCGTTGGCTGCGGCGGTCCGGGCCGAGGCGCCATTCAAGGCGACGGCCGGGCTCCACCACCCGCTGCCGAATCACGACGACGCGGTCGGCGCCCGGATGCACGGCTTCCTGGGCGTCTTCGGCGGCGCCGCGCTGGCGCGCGTCCACGGGCTGGGCGCCGACGACATCGCCGAGATCCTGGACGACGCGGACCCCGCCTCATGGCGCGTCGGCGACGCCCTGCAGTGGCGCTCGCTGTCCGCGACGGCCGCCGAGGTCGCCGACGCCCGCGAGCAGCTGGCGCTCTCGTTCGGCTCGTGCTCCTTCGACGAGCCCGTTAACGACCTGCGCGCCCTCGGCTGGCTCGCGCCCGCAGGGTAAGCGCCCCCTCTCTTTCGACCCCTTCTTCCGACTCTCGACGACTCGTGACTCCCTTTCTCGACCTCGACCCCGCCGACGGCTTCGGCCTCGACAACCTGCCCTACGGCGTCTTCTCCACCGACGGCGGCCCCAAGCGCGTCGGTGTGCGCGTGGGCGACCACGTCGTCGACCTCGCCGAACTGGAGCGCGCGGGGCTGATCGCGGCGGCCGGCGCGGGCCGCCACCCCGTCTTCGCCGCCGACGCGCTCAACGGGTTCATGGCGCTCGGCGCCGACGCCTGGGACGCCGTCCGGGGCCGCCTGCAGGACCTGCTGAGCGCCGACGGCCCGGGCGACTTGCGCGACGACGGGTCGCTGCGCGAGCGCGCGATCCTTCCGCTGGCGGACGTGACGATGCACCTGCCCGCCCACGTCGGCGACTACACCGACTTCTACTCGTCGCGCCAGCACGCCACGAACGTCGGCACCATGTTCCGCGACCCCGACAACGCGCTGCTGCCCAACTGGCTGCACCTGCCAGTCGGCTACCACGGCCGGGCGTCGTCGGTCGTCGTGAGCGGGACGGACGTCGTGCGGCCGTCGGGCCAGCAAAAGCCGGCCGACGGGCCGCCGGTCTTCGGGCCGTCGAAGCTGCTCGACATCGAGCTGGAGCTGGGCTTTTTCGTCGGGCCCGGCAACGCCCTCGGGTCGCCGATCGCCATCGAGGACGCGCCGTCGCAGATCTTCGGGTTCGTGCTCGTCAACGACTGGAGCGCGCGCGACGTCCAGAAGTGGGAGTACGTGCCGCTGGGGCCGTTCCTGGGCAAGAGTTTCGCGACGTCGATCTCGCCCTGGGTGGTGCCGTACGCCGCGCTCGCGCCGTTCCGGATCGCCGGTGAGGCGCAGGACGCCAGCGCCGGCAACCCGGAGCCGCTCCCGTACCTCCGCCAGCCCGAACCCCGCTCGCTCGACGTGGACCTCGAGGTCGCGCTCCAGACCGAGTCCATGCGGGAGGCGGGGGCCGAGGCGGAGACCGTCGCGCGCTCGAACGCCAAGTACCTCTACTGGAGCCCCGAGCAGCAGCTCACCCACCACACCGTCAACGGCTGCAACGCGCGGCCCGGCGACCTGATGGCGTCGGGGACCATCTCGGGAGAGGAGAAGGGGAGCTACGGGTCGTTCCTCGAACTCGCGTGGCGGGGGACGGACCCGTTCCCGGTCGGCGACGAGACGCGGACGTTCCTGCGCGACGGCGACCGGGTCGTGCTTTCGGGGCGCGCCCAGAAGCGCGGCGCGGTCGTCGGGTTCGGAACGGTTGAGGGCACGGTGCGCCCCGCTGTTACCTAATCGCTTTCAAGTGCACGCGGCCTCCGTATCCCACTATATTCGAGCGCATTCGGGCGGTCCCCACCGCCGACCCGTGCCGTCAGACCAGCCGGTTAGGCCCGGTCGACACCTCCCGCCACGGTTTTGGCTCGTATGCAAGTTGCGCACCCCTCTTTTCGCGTCCATGCGCTCCGGCTCAGCGACTTCGACTATGCGTTCCCGAAGTCGCTCGTTGCGCTCTACCCCGCAGAGCCGCGCGACGCGGCGCGGCTGATGGTGCTCGACCGGGCGCGCGGGACCATCGAGCACCGGGAGGTCCGGGATCTCCCGGAGTACTTCGGCGAGGGCGACGTCCTCGTGGCGAATGACACGATGGTGTTCCCCGCCCGCTTGCGGGGCATCAAGGAAAACACGGGCGCGAACGTCGAGGTCTTCCTGCTCCGCGAGCTCAACCAGGCGCACCGGCTGTGGGACTCGATCGTCGACCCGGCCCGCAAGGTGCGCGTCGGCAACAAGCTGGTGTTCGAGGGCGGGCTGGCGGCCGAGGTCATCGACAACACGACGAGCCGGGGCCGGACCATCCGGTTCATCTTCGACGGGACGCCGGACGAGCTGTACCAACGGATCGACGCGATCGGGGAGACGCCGATCCCGCCGTACCTCCGCCGCAAGGCCGAGCCCGCCGACCGCGTCCGCTACCAGTCGCTCTTCGCCCGCCAGCGGGGCGCCGTCGCCGCGCCGAAGGCCGGGCTCCACTTTACCCCGGACCTGCTCGGCAACATCACCGGCCGGGGCGCCGAGGTGGCCACCGTCACCCTCCACCTCGGGCTCGGGTCGTTCCAGCCGGTCGAGGTCGAAGACCTGTCCAAGCACCGGATGGACTCGGAGTTCTACCAGGTCAACGACGCCGCCGTCGAGGTCGTCAACCGCGCGCTCACGCATCCGGACCGGACCGTCACGGCCGTCGGCACGAGCGTGGTCCGGGCCCTCGAGTCCTGTATCTCGGCCTCCAAGACGCTCATGCACGGGCAGGGCTGGACGGACAAGTTCATCTACCCGATCCACGACTTCCACGTCGCCGAGCGGCTCCTGACCAGCTTCCACCGGCCGAAGTCGACGCTGCTGATGACCGTCGCGGCGTTCGCCGGCTACGACCTGCTGATGGAGGCGTACGCCGAGGCCGTCCGCGAGGAGTACCGGCTGTTCTCCTTCGGCGACGCGATGCTGATTCTCTAGAATGGGACTCGGGGAAGAGGGGACGGCGGAGCCGGACGGACGCGCCGGAGATCGCGTGAGCGGGGACCCGAGGGTCGGGCTCGTGGTGCCGGCGGGCGGGTCCGGCTCGCGGATGGCGCACGCGGGCGCGCCGGCCAAGCAGTTCCGCGGGCTCGGCGGGGCGCCGGTCGTGGTGCAGACCTTGGGGGCGTTCGCCCGCCACCCGGCCGTCGGGCCGCTCGTGGTCGTCGTGCCGGCGGGGGAGGAGGCCGCCACGCGCGACCTGCTGGGGGAGCACGGCGTCGTGGCGGCGGTCGCGACGGGCGGGCGGACGCGGCAGGCGTCGGTCGCGAACGGGGTGCGCGCGCTGCCGGCGTCGGTCGAGACCGTCGTGGTGCACGACGCGGTGCGGCCCTTCGTGTCTGTGTCTGTGGTTGCAAACTGCGTCTCGGTCGCCCGCCAGCACGGCGCGGCCGCGGCGGCCCTCCGCGTCGCCGACACCTTGCGCCAGGGCGGCGACGGGCCCTTCTTCGGCGAGACCGTCGCGCGCGACGGCCTGTGGGCCATGCAGACCCCGCAAGCGGCCCGCCGCGACTGGCTCGTCCGGGCGGCCGCGAACGCGGCCGGGCACCTCGCGACCGACGAGGTCGGCCTGCTCCAGCACGCCGGCTACCCCGTCCGCATCGTCGAGGGCGACCCGCGCGCCTTCAAGATCACGCGCCCCGCCGACTGGGCGCTGGCGCTCGCGCTCTGGCCGGGCTGGACGGGAGAGTAGGGGGAGAGAGGAGATTGGCCGGAGCCGAGTCGGCGGCCGCACAATGGGGGCATCTTCTCGTTTCCCGCCCCTCTGCTCTCCGCCCTCATGCGCATCGGCCACGGCTACGACATCCACCGCCTGGTCGCGGGGCGACCGCTCATCTTGGGCGGCGTCACCGTCCCCTCCGACGTCGGCCTCGACGGCCACTCCGACGCCGACGTCCTCACGCACGCCATCATCGACGCGCTCCTGGGCGCCGCCGCGCTCGGCGACATCGGGGCGCTCTTCCCCGACACCGACGCCGAGTGGGAGGGGGCCGACAGCGTCGAGCTGCTGCGCGCCGTCGTCGAGAAGGTGCGCCATGCGGGCCACGCCATCGGCAACGTCGACGCGACCGTCGTGCTCCAGCGCCCTCGGCTTCGACCGCACATCGACGCCATGCGCGAGCGGCTGGCGGACGGGCTCGGCGTGCCCGTCGGCGACGTGTCGGTCAAGGCGACCACGGGCGAGGGGATGGGCTTTGTCGGCTCGGGCGAGGGCGCGGCGGCCCACGCGGTCTGCCTGCTGGTCTAGTGGAAGCGGCCACCGACCTCGTCCACTGGCTCGAAGGGCTCCCGCCGGTCGGCATCTACGCCGTCCTGTTCGCCGTCTCGTATCTCGAGAACGTGGTCCCGCCGCTGTGGGGCGACACCGTGATCGTGCTCTGCGGCTCGTTCGTGGGCCTGGGCGTCGTGGCGTTTGTGCCGACCGTCCTGCTGGGGGCGCTCGGCGGCGCCCTGGGGTTCATGACCGTCTTCGCGGCCGGGCGCAAGCTGGGCGCCGCCATCCACGACCCCGCGCGGCTCCGCTGGATCCCTCGGGGGCCGGTCGCCCGGGCCGAGCGCTGGCTGGAGCGGTGGAGCCTGGGCGTGGTGCTCGCGAACCGCTTTCTGGCGGGCGCACGGTCCGTGATCGGCCTGCTGGCGGGGGCTTCGCACCTGCGGGCGGTCCCGGTCGCCGCCGCCGCCAGCGTCAGCGCCCTCGCGTGGAGCGCGCTGCTGGTGTGGGCGGGCGCGGCGGTCGGCGCCGAGTGGGACCGGGTGCTCGGCTGGCTGGCCGTGTACGGCCGCGCCGTGACGGCCGCGCTGGTCGTCGTGGGGGCCGTGGCGGCCGTCCGCTGGCGGCTCCGCGCGAATCGACTGCGAAGAGACGGCGCGGACGGGCTCTAGGGGGCCCGGGCAGTTGACGCGCCGCGCGCCGGCCGGGTACCTTCGCACTTCGCGATGCCCGCTCCGCTGGCGTAGCTCAGTTGGTAGAGCAGCTGATTTGTAATCAGCAGGTCGGGGGTTCGAGTCCCTCCGTCAGCTCAGCCGAGCCGCCGTCGAGGCCGTCGCGATTGTTCTTTTTTGTACCGGGCAGGTGGCCGAGTGGTTAAAGGCGACAGACTGTAAATCTGTTCTCTCACGAGTACGGAGGTTCGAATCCTTCCCTGCCCACGATTGACACGCGACGAGCGACGCGACCGCGTCCTGCGGGAGTAGCTCAGTTGGTAGAGCGTCACCCTTCCAAGGTGAATGTCGCCGGTTCGAGCCCGGTCTCCCGCTCTCGCGCGTCACCACCGCCTCCTTAGCTCAGCGGTAGAGCACTTCCATGGTAAGGAAGGGGTCCCGGGTTCAATTCCCGGAGGAGGCTCCGGCGGATCGCCGCCGCCCAGACAGTTCATCCCGCGCACCGCGCACAGACACGAGATACCCATGGCTAAGGAGCAATTCCAGCGGACGAAGCCCCACGTCAACGTGGGCACCATCGGTCACGTCGACCACGGGAAGACGACGCTGACGGCGGCGATCACGAAGGTGCTCGCCGAGAAGTCGGGCGGCGTGGCCAAGGGGTTCGACGAGATCGACAACGCGCCCGAGGAGCGCGAGCGCGGGATCACGATCGCGACGGCCCACGTCGAGTACGAGACCGAGGCCCGGCACTACGCCCACGTCGACTGCCCCGGCCACGCCGACTACGTCAAGAACATGGTGACGGGCGCGGCCCAGATGGACGGGGCGATCCTGGTCGTCGCGGCCACGGACGGGCCGATGCCCCAGACCCGCGAGCACATCCTGCTCGCCCGCCAGGTCGGCGTGCCGTACATCGTCGTGTTCATGAACAAGGCCGACTTGGTCGACGACGAGGAGCTCTTGGAGCTCGTCGAGATGGAGGTCCGCGAGCTCTTGGACTCGTACGAGTTCCCGGGCGACGACCTGCCGGTCATCCAGGGCTCGGCGCTGGGCGCCCTCAACGGGGAGCCCGAGTGGGTCGCCAAGGTCGAGGAGCTCATGGCCTCGGTCGACGACTACATCCCGACGCCGGAGCGGGCGGTCGACCAGCCGTTCTTGATGCCGGTCGAGGACGTGTTCTCGATCACGGGGCGCGGGACCGTGGTCACGGGCCGGGTCGAGCGCGGGCAGATCAAGGTCGGCGAGCCGGTCGAGATCGTCGGGATCCGGGAGCCGAAGATGACGTCGACGGTGACGGGCGTCGAGATGTTCAGGAAGCTCCTCGACTCGGCGCAGGCCGGGGACAACGCGGGGATCCTGCTCCGGGGGATCGAGAAGGACGCCGTCGAGCGGGGGATGGTGCTCACGAAGCCGGGCGCGGTGACTCCGCACCGGGAGTTCGAGTGCGAGGTGTACATCCTGTCGAAGGACGAGGGCGGCCGGCACACGCCGTTCTTCAAGGGGTACCGCCCGCAGTTCTACTTCCGGACGACCGACGTGACGGGGGACATCGAGCTGGCCGACGGCGTCGAGATGGTGATGCCCGGGGACAACACGCAGTTCACGGTCAAGCTGATCCAGCCGGTGGCCATGGAGCAGGGGCTCCGGTTCGCGATCCGCGAGGGCGGGCGGACGGTCGGCGCCGGCGTCGTCTCCAAGATCCTCGACTGATCCGGACGGCGGTCTCCACCGTCGCTTCCCGACGGCACGCCGTGCCGTTCGTAGGTTGACAGGGCCGCCGGCGCCTCTCGGGGCGCCGGCGGTGCCATAAACGGGCGTAGCTCAATTGGCAGAGCAGCGGTCTCCAAAACCGCAGGTTGCAGGTTCGAGTCCTGCCGCCCGTGCTCCGATTCACACCAGACCCCGCCCTGCGCGGTACACGATGGCCACTCAGACTCAGACGCAGCAGGCCCCCGGCGGCGCCGCCGGCAACTACCTCGTCGAGGTCCGCAAGGAGATGCGGAAGGTGAACTGGCCCAAGCGCCAGGAGCTCATCTCCAACACGGTCCTGACGCTCGTCGCCTCGCTGGCGATCTCGCTGTTCATCTTCGGAGCCGACCAGGTGATCAGCACCGTCCTCCGATTCATCTACGGCGGGTAGCCCACCATGTCTGTTCGTTCGCCGATTCGCAAGTGGTACGTCCTCCGGACGTTCTCCGGGCACGAGAAGAAGGTCGAGGAGTACCTCATGAGCGAGGTCGAGCGCCTCGGCTACGAGGACAAGCTCACCCAGGTCGTCATCCCGACCGAGACCGTCTTCGAGATGCGCGCCGGCAAGAAGCGGACGCGCGAGAAGACCTCGTTCCCCGGCTACATCCTGCTCGAGGCGCTGATCGACCCCTACCTCCGCGAGGTCATCAACGGCGCCCCGTCGACGATCGGCTTCCTGGGCGCGAACGGCGAGCCCGTTCCGCTCCGTCCGGACGAGGTCAGCCGCATCCTGGGGATGATGGACGAGGAGAAGAGCGAGCAGCCCGAGATCCCGTTCAAGGAGGGCGACCCGGTCAAGGTCGTCGACGGCCCATTCAACACGTTCACCGGCTTCGTCGAGGAGGTCTACCCCGACAAGATGAAGGTCCGCGTGATGGTCTCGATCTTCGGCCGCAAGACGCCCCTCGAGCTGGACTACCTCCAGGTCGAGCACGAGAGCTAGGGCGCGCGTTCAGGGCAGCGACTCCGAGCGGGGCGGCCAGGCGGTCGCCCCGTTTTTTGTTTCCAGACCCAGCGACGCGGCACGCCGCCTCGGAAGAGTCGGCAATCCGCCGGATCCAGCCGCGAGCGGAGACCCCGCCGAGGTGCGGTGAAACGCGGGCGAAGCCGGTTCGCGGGGCTCTTTCCGGCCGGGGGGCCGGCTACCTTCCGCATCCCGCTACGCCCCGGCGTGGCCTCACTTGCGCGGGAGCCGGCAGCCCCGGCGTTTGCACCGCACCCCAGTTATGGCAAAGAAAGTCGACGGCTTTATCAAGCTGCAGATCAAGGCGGGCCAGGCCTCCCCGGCGCCCCCGATCGGCCCCGCGCTCGGCCAGAAGGGCGTCAACATCATGGAGTTCTGTAAGGCGTTCAACGCCGCCACGCAGGAGAAGATGGGGCTCGTGATCCCGGTCGTGATCACCGTCTACGGCGACAAGAGCTTCACGTTCATCACGAAGAGCCCGCCGGCCGCGATCCTCCTGAAGAACGCCGCCAAGATCCAGAAGGGTGCGGGCGACCCGCTCCGGGAGAAGGTCGGCAAGGTCACCTGGGATCAGTGCCGCGACATCGCGGAGCAGAAGCTTGAGGACCTCAACGCGACCGACCTCGACAACGCCGCCCGCATGATCGCGGGCACGGCGCGCTCGATGGGCCTCACCGTCACCGGCGCCCCCATCGCCTAGTCGGATCCTGCCCGGGACGACGCCCCCCTGTGGGGCGCGGGCCCGAGCGCGATCCCTGTACCACCGCGGGAGCCAGCGACGCTGGCGATTGCACCGCACACCCCCCAACACCATGGCAAAGAGAGGCAAGCGCTACCGCAAGGCGGCTGAGGCCGTCGCGGCGGCCACCGAGGAAGCCGGCGGCGCGCTCCCGCTCGACACGGCCGCCCAACTCGTCAAGGCGACGAGCGGCGCCAAGTTCGAGGAGTCCGTCGACATCGACGTCCGTCTGGGCGTCGACCCCCGCCACGCCGACCAGATGGTCCGCGGCTCGGTCGCCCTCCCGCACGGGACCGGCAAGACCGTTCGCGTCCTCGTCCTCACGAATGAGGGCAAGCAGGCGGAGGCGACCGCCGCCGGCGCCGACATGGTCGGCCTCGACGACTACGCCGACAAGATCCAGAACGAAGGCTTCACCGACTTCGACGTGCTCATCGCGTCGCCCGATGTGATGCCGGTCGTCGGCCGGCTCGGCCGCGTGCTCGGCCCCCGCGGCCTGATGCCGAACCCCAAGTCGGGCACGGTGACGAACGACCTCGCCGCGGCCGTTGAGGCCGTCAAGGCCGGTCGGATCGACTTCCGCGTCGATAAGGCGGGCATCATCCACACCTCGATCGGCAACGTCTCGTTCTCGCAGGAGCAGATCCGCGACAACGCCGATGCCTTCCTCAAGGAGATCGTCCGGCTCCGTCCGGCCGCCGCCAAGGGCGTCTACGTCAAGAGCGTCACGCTCTCGACGACGATGGGCCCCGCCGTCCCCGTCGACCGCGCCGAAGCCGCCGTCGCCACCCGATAACCCTCCTGTGGCCCTTCCGGGCCGCGCAGCCAGACAAGACCATGCCGCTTACCAAAGAGCAAAAGCAGGAGGCACTCGGGGCCATCGCCGAGACCCTCGGCGACGCCAACACCGTCTACCTCACCGACTACCAGGGCCTGACCGTCGAGCAGGCGACGGGCCTCCGCCGCGCCTTCCGCGCCGCCGACGTCCAGTACAAGGTCCTCAAGAACACGCTCCTCCGCCGCGCGATGGAGGACAAGGGCGGGTTCGACGAGCTCCAGGACGCCCTCCACGGCCCCACGGCCGTCGCCTTCTCGAACGACCCGGCCGGCCCGGCCAAGGTCCTCAAGAAGTTCCTCGAGGACAACGACCTCGAGATCCCGCGCTTCAAGGGCGCCTACATCGACGGGGCCATCTACGGCGACGACCAGCTCGACATGCTGGCGACGCTCAAGAGCAAGGACGAGCTGCTGGGCGACATCCTCAGCCTCCTCATGGCTCCGATCACGAACGTCGCGTCGGCCCTCGGCGCGCAGGGCGCTGGCCTGGCCAGCGTCATCCAGCAGATCTCCGAGAAGGAGGAGGAGGCCTAGCCCTCCTGCTGACCCGCCCGCCTCGGCATCCTGCCGGGCCGGGCACCCTCATCCATAATCAGCGGCGCAGCCACTCCGGCACAGACCGCCGCAGGAACCCCCCAAACACATGGCAGACATCAACACCATCGCCGAGAGCCTCGTCAACCTGACCATCAAGGAGGCCAACGAGCTCCTGACGGTCCTCAAGGACGAGTACGGCATCGAGCCCGCCGCCGCCGCCGCCGTCATGGCCGGCCCGGCCGGTGGCGACGGCGCCGCGGCCGCCGAGGAGCAGTCCGAGTTCGACGTGATGCTCACGGGCATCGGCGGCAACAAGATCGCCGTCATCAAGGAGGTCCGCGGCATCACGGGCCTCGGCCTCAAGGAGGCCAAGGAGCTCGTCGACAACGCTCCGTCCGCGATCAAGGAGGGCGCCTCGAAGGAGGAGGCCGAGGAGATCAAGGGCAAGCTGGAGGCCGCCGGCGGCACCGTCGAGCTCAAGTAAGGGACGCGCGGGCCCGCGCCCGCGCGACGGCGTCCGCCCGCCTTCCCCGGCTCTGCCGGAGGGGGCGGGCGTTCGCGCCATCCGGTGGCCTCGGTTTTTCCGACGCCACCGTCGGTGTGTCCGGGCCCCGCCCGGCGCACACGGACCGACCGGAACCCCGCGTTCCGGGTCGCGTCCTTCTCCGTCGGCTCTGCCGACGGATGCCCGCGCCGCCGACGAGAGTCGGCCGGCGCCGCCCGGAGGCCCCGAGTTCGCTCGCGGTCTCGGCCGGGCCCTCGCATCAGCGGTCACCAAACCCCAGGGGTACGCCTTGAGCAACAGCAAGAGCGCCCGACCGGCGCCCAGTGGAGAGAGCACTCGCCAGTCGTTCGCCGACATCGCCGCCGTCCTCGACTTCCCGGACTTCCTCGAGATCCAGCTGAAGTCGTATCACGACTTTCTGCAGGCCGAGCTCGTTCCGGAGGAGCGCAACCCGAAAAAGGGTCTCGAGAACACGTTCCGGGAGCACTTCCCGATCACCGACACGAGAGAGCGCTACACGCTCGAGTACCTCCACTTTACGTTGGAGGCGCCCAAGCACTCCATCGAGGAGTGCCTCGCGCAGGGGCTCACGTTCGCCCTCCCGCTCAAGGCCAAGCTGCGCCTGAGCGCCAAGGAGGACGAGGATGAGGACGAGCCCGAGGAGGCCATCCAGCAGGATGTCTACCTCGGCAACCTCCCGGTCATGACCGAGAAGGGCACGTTCGTCGTCAATGGCGCCGAGCGCGTCATCGTCAGCCAGCTGCACCGCTCGCCGGGCGTCTTCTTCTCGCAGAGCGTCCACCCGAACGGGACGGACCTCTACAGCGCCCGCGTGATCCCCTTCCGGGGGTCCTGGATCGAGTTCTCGACCGACGTCGCGAACGTGATGTGGGCCTACATCGACCGCAAGAAGAAGCTGCCGGTGACGGCGCTCCTCCGCGCGCTCGGGTACTCGTCCGACTCCGAGATCGTCAACCTGTTCGACCTGGCCGACGAGGTCAAGATCTCGAACAAGACGAACTACAAGAAGCTCGTCGGCCGCGTCCTGGCCTCCTCGGTGACCGTCGAGGTCAAGCACGAGGTGATCGACGAGGACACGGGCGAGGTGCTCCAGGAGACCTCGGAGCGCGAGGTCGTGCTCCCCGCCGAGCACGAGCTGACCGAGGACGACTACGGCTTGCTCAAGGACGCCAACGTCCCGTCCGTCATCGTCCGCCGCGAGGCCGACGAGGACGACGACACGGCGCTCGACATGTCGACGCTGCTCAACACGCTCAAGAAGGACTCGACGCACTCCGAGGACGAGGCCCTCAACCAGCTCTACGAGACGCTCCGCAGCGCCGAGGCGCCCGACGTGGACGCCGCCCGCGCCCTGCTCGACCGCCTGTTCTTCTCGGACAAGCGCTACGACCTCGGGGACGTCGGCCGGTACCGGATGAACAAGCGGCTCGGCTTGCCGGCCGAGAACGATTCGGTCACGCTGTCCAAGGAGGACATCGTCGCCATCATCCGCGAGCTGGTCAAGCTCCAGAACGGCAAGTCGAACGTCGACGACATCGACCACCTCGGCAACCGCCGCGTGCGGACCGTCGGGGAGCAGCTCCAGAGCCAGTTCTCGCTCGGGCTCGCGCGCATGGCGCGGACCATCAAGGAGCGGATGAACTTGCGCGACGCGGACAAATTCACCCCCCAGGACCTCGTCAACGCGCGGACCGTCTCGTCGGTGATCAACACCTTCTTCGGGACGAACCAGCTGTCGCAGTTCATGGACCAGACGAACCCGCTCGCGGAGCTGACGCACAAGCGTCGGATGTCCGCGCTCGGGCCGGGTGGCCTGACGCGCGAGCGCGCCGGCTTCGAGGTGCGTGACGTCCACTACACGCACTACGGCCGTCTCTGCCCCATTGAGACGCCGGAGGGCCCAAACATCGGGCTCATCTCGTCGCTGTGCACGCACGGCGTCGTCAACCAGTTCGGGTTCATCGAGACGCCGTACCGGAAGGTCAAGAACGGCAAGGTGACCAAGAAGATCGAGTACCTGTCCGCCGAGGACGAGGACCGCTACACGATCGCCCAGGCCAACGCCCCGCTCAACGACGACGGGACGTACGCCAACGACCTGGTCCGCGCCCGCATCGGCGGCGACGTGCCCCTCGTGTCGCCCGACCAGATCGACTACATGGACGTGGCGCCGAACCAGATCATCTCGCCCGCCGCGAGCCTGATCCCGTTCTTGGAGCACGACGACGCCAACCGCGCGTTGATGGGCTCGAACATGCAGCGTCAGGCCGTGCCGCTCCTGCAGCCGTCCGCGCCGTACGTCGGCACGGGCCTGGAAGGCCGCATCGCCCGCGACTCCCGCGCGATCCTGGTCGCCGAGGGCGCCGGGACCGTCGAGTACGTCGACGCGACCAAGATCACGGTCCGCTACGACGAGACGCCCGAGGACGCGGACGCCGCGTTCGAGGAGCCCGTCCGGACCTACAAGCTCATCAAGTTCCGCCGGACCAACCAGGACACGAACGTCACCCAGAAGCCGCGCGTCGCCGCCGGCATGAAGGTGAAGAAGGGCGACCTGCTGGCGGACGGCGCCTCGACCGAGCGCGGCGAGCTCGCACTCGGCAAGAACGTGCTCGTCGCGTTCATGCCGTGGAAGGGCTACAACTTCGAGGACGCCATCGTCATCTCGGAGCGCGTGGTCAAGGAGGACATCTTCACCTCGGTCCACATCGAGGAGTTCGACCACCAAGTCCGCGACACCAAGCGCGGCGAGGAGGAGCTCACGCGCGAGATCCCGAACGTCTCCGAGGAGGCCACCAAGGACCTCGACGAGCGCGGCATCGTCCGCGTCGGCGCCGAGGTCAACCCCGGCGACATCATCGTCGGCAAGATCACGCCCAAGGGCGAGACCGACCCGACGCCCGAGGAGAAGCTGCTCCGCGCCATCTTCGGCGACAAGGCCGGCGACGTCAAGGACGCCAGCCTCAAGGCCAAGCCGGGCATGAACGGCGTCGTGATCGACACGATGCTGTTCTCGCGCCGCAAGACCGACGCCATCACCAAGAAGGCGGAGGAGAAGCGGCTCGAGGAGATCAAGCGCCAGCTCGAGCGCGAGGTCGACGCCCTGCAGCAGTCGTTCTACGAGCGGTTCTTCGCGCTCATCGGCGCCAAGAAGGCCGGCGCGGCCATCGAGCTGCGCGACGGCACGGTCGTGGTCTCGGAGGGCGCCAAGCTCTCGAAGACCGCGCTCAAGGCGATCGAGCCGGCGGACCTCAAGATCCGCCAGGCGTTCACCAACGACGACGACACCAACCGGCAGGCCTGGAAGCTGCTCGCCAACTACCAGCGCCGGCACCAGGAGGTGACGGGCTCGGCCGAGCAGGAGGAGTACCGGATCCAGATGGGCGACGAGCTGCCCCCGGGCATCGTCCAGCTGGCGAAGGTCTACGTCGCGAAGAAGCGCAAGCTGCAGGTCGGCGACAAGATGGCCGGCCGGCACGGCAACAAGGGCGTCGTCGCCAAGGTGGTCCCCGTCGAGGACATGCCGTTCTTGGAGGACGGCACGCCCGTCGACATCTGCCTCAACCCGCTGGGCGTCCCGTCCCGCATGAACCTGGGGCAGATCTTCGAGACGTTGCTGGGCTGGGCTGGCGAGAAGCTGGGCGAGACCTACGCGACGCCGGCCTTCGACGGCGCGTCGATGGACGACATCGCCGCCAAGATGCGCGAGGCCGGGCTCCCCGAGGACGGCCGCATCCAGCTTTTCGACGGCAACACCGGCGAGGCGTTCGACCAGAAGACGACGGTCGGGCAGATCTACATGCTCAAGCTGTCGCACCTGGTCGACGACAAGATCCACGCCCGCTCGATTGGCCCGTACAGCCTGATCACCCAGCAGCCGCTGGGTGGCAAGGCGCAGTTCGGCGGCCAGCGCTTCGGCGAGATGGAGGTCTGGGCGCTCTACGCGTACGGCGCCTCGAACGTCCTGCGTGAGATCCTGACCGTCAAGTCCGACGACGTCCAGGGCCGTTCGAAGGCCTACGAGGCCATCGTCAAGGGTGACAACATCCCCGAGCCGAACGTCCCCGAGTCGTTCAACGTCCTGCTCCGCGAGATGCAGGGCCTGGGCCTCGAAGTCCGAATCGACTGATAGAGGGATACGGGACGCGGGATGGAGGCACGCCCTCCGCCCGCGTCCCTCCATCCCAGTATCCCTCTCATCCCTCTACTCTCAATTATGGCATTCGGCATCCAGCCGGCCCAGCCGGCCCCCAAAAAGTTTTACAACTCGATCACGGTCAGCCTGAGCTCGCCCGAGACGATCCTGGAGCGGTCGTTCGGTGAGGTCTTGAAGCCCGAGACGATCAACTACCGCTCGTTCAAGCCCGAGAAGGACGGGCTGTTCTGCGAGAAGATCTTCGGCCCGGTCAAGGACTGGGAGTGCCACTGCGGCAAGTACAAGCGGATCCGCTACAAGGGCATCATCTGCGACCGCTGTGGCGTCGAGGTGACCCAGAAGTCGGTCCGCCGCGAGCGGTTCGGGCACATCACGCTGTCCGTCCCCGTTGTCCACATCTGGTACTTCAAGAGCCTGCCGAACAAGATCGGCGCGCTCCTGGGCATGAAGTCCAAGGACCTCGACCGCGTCATCTACTACGAGGCGTACGTCGTCGTGAACCCCGGCGGCGCGACCGCGCTCGGCATCGAGCAGGGCACGCTGCTGACGGAGAACGAGTACTTCGACGTGCTCTACCAGATCCGCGAGGACAACAACCGCCTCGCCGACGACGACCCCGAGAAGTTCGTCGCCATGATCGGCGGCGAGGCCGTCGAGGAGCTCCTCAAGCGGCTCGACCTCGACTCGCTGGCCGTCGAGCTCCGGTTCCAGGCCCGGACGGAGACGTCGCAGGCCCGCAAGGCCGAGTCGCTCAAGCGGCTCGGCATCGTCGAGTCGTTCCGCGGCGCCAACTCGCGCATCGAGAACCGGCCCGAGTGGATGGTCATGAAGGTGGTCCCGGTGATCCCGCCGGAGCTCCGCCCGCTCGTCCCCCTCGAGGGCGGCCGGTTCGCGACGTCGGACCTCAACGACCTGTACCGCCGCGTCATCATCCGGAACAACCGGCTCAAGCGGCTCATCGACATCAAGGCCCCGGAGGTCATCCTGCGCAACGAGAAGCGCATGCTCCAGGAGGCCGTCGACTCGCTCTTCGACAACAGTCGCAAGGCGAACGCCGTCCGCTCAGACTCGAACCGCGCGCTGAAGTCGCTGAGCGACATGCTCAAGGGCAAGCAGGGCCGGTTCCGCCAGAACCTGCTCGGCAAGCGCGTCGACTACTCGGGCCGCTCGGTCATCGTGGTCGGCCCGGAGCTCAAGCTCCACGAGTGCGGCTTGCCCAAGCAGATGGCCGTCGAGCTGTTCAAGCCGTTCATCATCCGCAAGCTCATCGAGCGCGGGATCGTCAAGACGGTCAAGAGCGCCAAGAAGGTGGTCGACCGCCGGACGGCCGACGTGTTCGACATCCTGGAGAAGGTGATCGACGGGCATCCCGTGATGCTCAACCGCGCGCCGACGCTGCACCGGCTCGGCATCCAGGCGTTCCAGCCGGTCTTGATCGAGGGCAAGGCGATCCGGCTGCACCCGCTCGTCACGACGGCCTTCAACGCCGACTTCGACGGCGACCAGATGGCCGTCCACGTGCCCCTCTCGCACGACGCGATCCTGGAGGCGAGCATCCTGATGCTCGCGTCGCACAACATCATGTCGCCCGCGCACGGCGGCCCGGTGGCGGTCCCGTCGCAGGACATGGTCCTGGGCATGTACTACATGACCAAGGACCGCGCCGGGGAGAAGGGCGAGGGCATGATCTTCAGCTCGACCCAGGAGGTCCGCCAGGCCTACGACCAAGGCACCGTCGCGCTCCACGCCCGCATCAAGCTCCGCTTGCGCGAGGACGAGTTCATGGGCGACGCCAAGGCCGGCGAGATGGTCGACACGGCCGTCGGGCGCGCGCTGTTCAACGACATCGTGCCCCAGGGCGTCGGGTACATCAACCAGGTCCTGACCAAGAAGAACCTCCGGGGTATCATCTCGGGCGTCTTCAAGGCCACCAACTTCCCGCTCACGGCCAAATTCCTCGACGACGTCAAGGACCTCGGCTTCGGGCAGGCGATGCTGGGCGGCCTGAGCTTCTCGCTGTCCGACATCGTGGTGCCGGAGGCCAAGTTCACGCTCCTCAAGGAGGCCGAGGACCGGGCCGACGACATCCGCTCGAACTACGAGATGGGCTTCATCACCGAGGCCGAGCGCTACAACCAGGTCATCGACGTCTGGACGTCGACGAACAACGACATCGCGACGGTCCTCTACGACGCGCTCAAGGAGGACCAGGACGGGTTCAACGCCATCTACATGATGGCCGACTCCGGCGCCCGTGGCTCGCGCGAGCAGATCCGCCAGCTCGGCGGCATGCGCGGGCTCATGGCCAAGCCGCAGAAGTCGCAGGCCGGCTCCGCCGGCGCGATTATCGAGAACCCGATCAAGTCCAACTTCAAGGAGGGCCTGTCGGTCGCCGAGTACTTTATCTCGACGCACGGTGCCCGCAAGGGCCTGGCCGACACGGCGCTCAAGACGGCCGACGCCGGCTACCTGACGCGCCGGCTCGTCGACGTGTCGCAGGACGTGTCGATCCAGTCCGAGGACTGCGGCACCCTCCGCGGCGTCCGGATGGAGGCGCTCAAGGACAACGAGGACATCGTCGAGTCGCTCCGCGACCGCATCGTCGGCCGCGTGTCGGTCCACGACGTGCGCGACCCGGAGACCGAGGAGATCATCGTGCGTCGGGACGACCGGATCACGGATGAGATCGCCGACCAGATCGCGGCCACGGCCCTCGAGGTCGTCGAGATCCGTTCGGTGCTGGCATGTGAGGCCACGCGCGGCGTGTGCGCCCTGTGCTACGGCCAGGACCTCGCGAACGGCCGGATGGTGCAGCGCGGCGAGGCCGTGGGCGTTATCGCGGCGCAGTCCATCGGCGAGCCCGGCACGCAGCTCACGTTGCGCACCTTCCACATCGGTGGCACCGCCAGCCGCATCGCGGCCGAGTCGACCATCGAGTCGAAGTTCGGCGGCAAGGTGACCTTCGAGAACCTGCGGACGGTCAAGTCCGGCACGGGCAAGGACGCCAAGACGATCGCCCTCGGGCGCTCCGGCGAGGTCCGCATCCTGGACGCCGACGGCAAGCAGCGGATCGCCTACACGATCCCCTACGGCGCCGACGTGACCGTCAAGGAAGGCTCGACGATCGAGAAGGGCGACGTGATCGCCACGTGGGACCCCTACAACTCGGTCATCGTGGCCGAGACGGCGGGCACCATCCGCTTCCAGGACGTCATCGAAGGGACGACGTACCGCGAGGAGTCGGACGAGCAGACCGGCTTCCGCGAGAAGGTCATCACCGAGTCGCGCGAGCGCTCGCTCACCCCGGCGCTCGTCGTCGAGGGCAAGGGCGGGCGGGAGTACACGATGCCCGTTCGGGCGCGTCTCCAGGTCAACGCCGGCGACACGATCGACGCGGGCGCCGTGCTCGCGAAGTTGCCGCGCCAGTCGGCCGGCACGCGAGACATCACCGGTGGTCTGCCGCGCGTCATCGAGCTGTTCGAGGCCCGCCAGCCGTCCGACCCGGCGGTCGTGACGGAGATCGACGGCGTCGTCAGCTTCGGCGGCCGCAAGCGCGGCTCGCAGGAGGTGATCGTGACGTCGCGCGACGGGGCGACCGAGAAGACGTACCTCGTCTCGCTCTCGAAGCACCTGCTGGTCCACGAGAACGACTTTGTCCGTGCGGGCGAGGCGCTGTCCGACGGCCAGATCTCGCCCCAGGACATCCTGGCCATCCTCGGGCCCACGGCGGTCCAGGAGTACCTCGTCAACGAGGTCCAGGAGGTCTACCGCCTGCAGGGCGTCGGCATCAACGACAAGCACATCGAGGTGGTCGTCCGCCAGATGATGCAGAAGGTCCGGATCACCGACCCCGGCGACACGCCGTTCCTGGAGGACAACCTGGTCGACCGGCTCCGGCTGGAGGCCACGAACGACGCCCTCTACGACAGCTTCGTCGTGGTCGACGCCAGCGAGTCCGGGTTCCAGATCGGCCAGTCGATCTCGCGCCGCCAGCTCCGCGAGGCCAACTCGCAGCTCAAGCGCGACGACAAGCCGGAGATGGAGGTCCGCGAGGCCGAGCTGGCCGTCGCCGAGCCGGTCCTGCTGGGGATCACGCAGGCCGCCCTCAAGACGGACTCGTTCATCTCGGCGGCCTCCTTCCAGGAGACGACCAAGGTGCTCACCGAGGCCGCGATCGCGGGCAAGTCCGACAGCCTGCTCGGGCTCAAGGAGAACGTCATCATCGGGCACCTCGTCCCGGCCGGGACGGGCCTGCGGAAGTACCAGGACATCGTCGTGGGCAGCCGCCAGGAGCTCGAAGCGCTCCAGGCGACCCAGGACGCGCTCGACCGCGGGATGGCCGGCGGCGACGGCGACTTCCTCGGTGCGCCGACGGCCCCGGCCGCCGACGACGAGACGCTGGCCGAGATCAACCGCCGCCTGGGCTAGTCGCCCGTCGGCACGGAGAACCGGACGCCCCGGCCGCCGCGCGCGGCCGGGGCGTCTTGTGTTTATCGTAGGACGTGCGATGACATATGCGCGGTCGGCTTGGGAAGCGCCTCCACCGTTCGATCAGAGCTGTGTCCCCCCTGTGTCGATGAGTACCGACGTGTCCGACCCCACCCCTGCATCGGACGATGCGGATCTCCTCCCCACGAGCGGGGAGTGGTACGCGGCGGCGGCCCGGCTGCCCCGGCGCGACCAGAGCGTCCGGGTGCGGACGGGCACGGGCCATTTCCCCCTCGCCCGGTTCGAGGTGGCCTTCACCGAGGACTGGCCGGCGGGCGTGTCCTGGGTGCTCGGGTCCGACCAGCGCCTCCCGTTCAGCGACGTCGTGGCGTGGACGCCCGACGTGGAGGCCCCGGCCCCCGAGCCGGACCCGCCGCCGGTCGCTGAGCCCGTCCCGGAGCCCGACACGCCCCGGCCCCTGCCGGCGCTCGCCGCCGAGCTCCAGTCGGAGGTGGAGCGCACCAAGGCCGTGCTCCGGTTGCTCCCGCAGTCCCTGATGGACTGGTCGCCGCACCCCGACATCCCGACCCTGTCCACGCTGGCGCTCCGCACGGTCCGCATCGCCGCCCGAATCGGCTGGATGCTCGACCTCGACGAGATGGAGCAGTCGTTCGAGCCCGACGTGCCCGACTTCGAGACCGTCGACCAGATTTTCGTGTCGTACAGCGCGAACGCCGAGGAGGTGGCCGAGCTGATCGAGGCGCTCGACGGGGAGCGGTTGAGCCAGCCGTGGCGGCTGGTCCGCAACGGCGGCCTGGTGTCCGAGATGCCTCGCGGCAACGCCCTCCGCTGGTACGGGCTGACCCCGCTGATCCACCACCGCGCCGAGATCTCGATCATGCTGCGCGCGCTTGGGATCCACCCGCCGCACCTGTACCCCGGCTGGGCGTTCACCGACGCCGTCGCCGGGGAGCGCTGGGAGGTCCCCCCGGGCGCCATCGCTCCGGACGCCAGCGCGGGGGGGAGCGCCTAGGCGGGGCGCAGCCGGGCGGCCCCCGTCCCGCGGCGCTATCGTGTCGTCCGACCTCGCCCCGACCGATGCGCCGACCCGTCCCGCTCCTCTTCGCGCTCGCGCTCGTCTGGGGCTGCGACGCCACGGGACCCGAGCCCCCGCCGCCCGCCGGGCTCGTGACGAGCCTGACCGTAGCCCACAACCCGACGGGAGCAACCCCGCTGGCGGCGCTCGCGTCGCTGCAGACGACCCATCCCGTGACCGTCGAGGTGACGGTCGAGGGGAGGGGAGGGCCGGCCACCGAGATCCGGCACCGCACGACGGAGGCGGCGA
Source organism: Rubrivirga halophila (assembly GCF_046845755.1). GTDB lineage: Bacteria > Bacteroidota > Rhodothermia > Rhodothermales > Rubricoccaceae > Rubrivirga. Next base: position 1,821,474 of record NZ_CP177357.1, on the reverse strand, counting down.
CCTCGCACGCGATCCCGCTGCTGGGCCTGTACCCGGGCTCCGAGACGGCCGTGCGCCTCGACCTGCGATCCGCCGATGGGCGCGTCCTTGAAACGCGCCAGCTGTCGGTCGCGGCGCCGCCTCTGGCGGCCGACTTCCCCGCGATCACCGTCGACGTGCCGCCGGGGGCCGGCGTGCGGCCCGGCGTCACGGTCGTGAGCTACTTCGGCCACGACGGGAGCGTGACGCCCCAGCGCGTCTTCGCCTACGACGCCGCCGGCGCCATCCGCTACGTGCTCGACGTTTCCGGCCACCCCGACCTCGGCGCGCTGTTCTTCGACAACGGGGTCTCTCGCCTGGCGAACGGAAACTGGCTCCTCCCGGACCGGAGCTCGAACGCCATGTACGAGATCGATCTCGTCGGCCGCGTCGTCCGGTCGTGGCCGTTCCAGGGCGTCCGCTTCCACCACGAGGCGCTCGAGCTGCCGTCGGGCAACCTGCTGGCGACCGTCGACCGCGAGGGCGCCCCGACCGTCGAGGACGTGCTCGTCGAGCTCGACCGGGGCTCGGGCGCCGTCGTCGCCGAATGGGACCTGACGCGGTCGCTCGACCCCTCCCGCCGGGCCTGGCCGACCGATCTCGCCGACCTCGACGTGGACTGGTTCCACGCGAACGGCGTGGCCTACGACGCGGGCGACGACGCCATCGTGGTGTCGGGCCGGACACAGGGCGTCGTCAAGCTGACGCGCGCCAACCGCGTGCAGTGGGTCCTGGCCCCGCACCGCGGCTGGGGCCGCGCGGGCGACGGCACCGACCTCGCGACCCGGCTCCTCCAGCCGCTCGACGCGAGCGGCGCGCCCATCACCGACCCCGCCGTCCTCGACGGCGCCGCCCCGCACCCGGACTTCGAGTGGGCGTGGTACCAGCACGCCCCCGAGGTCCTACCCGGCGGGCGGCTCCTGCTCTTCGACAACGGCGACAACCGGGGCTACGGCGCCGGCGGCACCTACAGCCGCGCCGTCCTCTACGCGATCGACGAACCGGCGATGACCGTCCGCCAGCTCTGGGCCTACGGCCGCGAGCGCGGCGCCGAGACCTACTCGCGCATCGTCTCCGATGTGGACCTCCACGAGCCCGAGGGCGTCGTCCTGTTCGCGCCGGGCGCCGTGGCGGGCCCGGCCGGGAAGGTGGTCGAGGTCTCGCTCGCGAGCGGGGCGGTGCTGGCCGAGGTCACCATCCGGCCACCCCAGGCGCCCTTCGGCATCACCTTCCACCGCGTCGAGCGGATGCCGCTGTACCCGGCGCGCTAGCGCCTCGCCGCCCTAGCGACGCTCAGCGCCTCCCGAGCCCACGCCAGCAGGCCGTCGTCGTCGTCCACGACCGAGGCGGGGACGCGCCAGTAGGGCATCGTGCCGGACCGCACGGCCCCCTCGGCCTCGATCCGGTCCCGGGTGGCGTCGTTGCCCTTGAGCGCCAGCGCCCCGTCGGGAGTGATCATGCCGAACATGACGCCGTCGGCGAACAACCCATGCCCGCCAAACATGGGCTTGGACGAGGCGCCCAGGGGGCCCAGTCGCTCGGTGAAATGGGCGGCGGCCGTGACGGCGGCACCGGTGCCGCGAGGTCCTTTCGTGCCCATGGCAGGGGAGGGGAGTGCGCGGGCAAGCTAGGCCCGGCGGGGGCTCGGACCAGCGGCCGTCGGCGCGGGTCGGGCCGCAGGGGCCCGCGCGGGGGAAACCCCTAGACCTGCCTGGATCGGACAGGTCGCTTTGAAACGGTGGATTCACATCGATAAGCCATATGTGGTCGCATCCGACGGCCTCCTCATTCCCCGCTGCAGGCACGTTCTATGGCTGAGTTTCTGACACCGATGCCCACGCCCGATGGCCCGAGTTTCCAATCGGGTCCCAGCGCCATGTGGTATGACCCCAAGAGCCGGCTCCCGCGTCCGTCCCAGCTGGTCCTGGTGCTGACCACGCGTGGCTCACGCCAGGCGGCCCGCTTCGCCGTGGCGTACACCGAGGCGTGGCCCCAGGGGGCCTCCTGGGTCCTCCAGCGGAGCGGGGACGCGGTCCCCTTCGAGGACGTGACCGTGTGGTCGCCCGACGTCGGGGCCGAGCGGCCCGGCCTGGTGGACGCGTCGGCCCCGATGTCGGGTGAGTCGGCGGCGCCCCCGCCCGCCATCGCGACCGAGATCGTCGCCGAGATCGTGCGCACGGGCGACCTACTCCGCAAGATCCCCCCGGAGCACCTCGACTGGTCGCCGCATCCCCAGGTCCCCACGCTCCGCACCTTGGCGCTCCGCGTGGTGCGCATCGTCGCGCGCGTGGGCTGGATCCTCGACCTCGACTCGATCGAACTCACCTACGAGCCCGACCTGTCGGAGCTGGTGACGGTCGATCAGATGGTGACGGCGTACCTCGCCAACCAGCGGGCCGTGCGTCGGCTGGCGGCGGAGACCGACGGCGCGGCCTTGCGCGAGCCGTGGCAGCTGGAGCGCAACGGCGCCGTCGTGGCCCGGCTGGCTCGCGGGAATGCCGTCCGGCTGTTCGGGCTGGTGCCCGTGGTCCACCACCGCGCCGAGATGGCGATGATGCTGACGGCGCTCGGCGTCCGCACCGAGCACCCGTACGGCCCGTGGGCGTTCGGAGACGCCATCGCCGCCCCGGCCGGGTGGGGCGGGACCTTGGGCGGGGAGGCGCCGACGCTGCTGTCAGCCTGACCTCCCCACCCGCTGGCGCCTAGGCGCCGCGGCCCGTCTCGGCCTGCAGGTCGTCGATCTTTTTCGACGCCTCGGCCTTCGTGAGCCCGTCGACCGACTCGGGGTCGAGGCCCGCCTCCTGGGCGAGCGTGTGGAGGTACGACGTCTGAGCGCCGGTCATGGCCTCGTCGCCCGTGGTCCAGTTGTCGGGGTCCTTCTGAGCGTTCGAGTCGGTCGTGGTCTGGTCGGCAGGGGTCGCCATGGTCTCTGGGGGGGTGTGTGAGCCGCAAGGTGCGCTCCCGCTCCGCCAGCAGTCCGTCATCGTCCAGCCGCCGATAGGGGCGTCAGGGGGTGCCCGAGGGGCTCCGTCCGGGCCGTGTGCCGTAGACCTTGGCCGCCTGCCGGAAGACCGTCGCGTGCAGGTCGGCGGTCGCCGCCGCCAGCGTCTCCGGCGCCTCGCCGGGCGTGCGCCGTGCGGCGTACCCGCCCGAGAGCAACAGGCACAGGGGGAGGCCCGCCGACTGCACAGCCTCGCACACGAACCGGTCGCGCGCCGCCAGCCCCGCACGCGTCAGCGCCAGCCGCCCGAACCGGTCGCCCGCGACGACGTCGACGCCCGCGAGGTAGACCACGAGGTCCGGCGTGGCCTCCGTCAGCGCGTCCCCTAGCGCCTCGGCCACGGCCGCCAGGTAGGCCTCGTCGCCGGTCCCGTCCGCCAGCCCGACGTCGTGCGTCGAGGGCGGCTTCTCGAAAGGGAAGTTGCGCGCGCCGTGGACCGACAGCGTGTAGACGCCACCCGCTGGCCACGCCCGGGCGCCGCTGAAGACGTGGGCGGTCCCGTTTCCCTGGTGCACGTCGAGGTCGACGACGAGCGCGCGCCGGATCCACCCCGACCGCTGGAGCGCGCGCAGGGCGACGGCGACGTCGTTGAGCACGCAGAAGCCCTCGGGCCGGTCCGGCATCGCGTGGTGCGTGCCGCCCGCCAGGTTCCCCGCCAGCCCGTCGTGGAGCGCCATCAGGCACGCGTTGAGCGTCCCCTGCACCGCCAGCCGGCTCCGCCGGACGAGCGCCGCGCTCTGGGGCAGCCCCATCCGCCGCTCTTCGGCCTTGGTCAGCGCGCCCGTGGCGAGGGCGTCGAGGTAGCGCGGCGTGTGGACGAGGAGCAGGTCGGCCCAGTCGGCCTCGCGCGGGGCCACGACGTCGGCCGCGGCGATCACACCCTCCGCGAGCAGGATCTCGTGGAGCGCCGAGAACTTCCCCATCGGGAAGGCGTGGCGCGGCGGCAGCGGGACGACGTAGTCCGGGTGGTACGAGACGCGCACGGGGCGGACGAGAAGGGGAGGTGCGGTCCGTGGGGCTGGCGGCTCGCGCCGGCCCGGTCGTCGGCTACTCCTGGCCCGGCGGCGGCGCCCGCAGGTCGTCGACGGCCGGGGTGAGACTCAGCCCCGTCCGCTGGGCGACGACGTAGGCGTCGAACGGCGTCGTCTCGTATGCCTCCTCGTGCACGTACATCAGGACGTAGAGGAAGGTCTGGGCGTCGGTGTACCCGGGGAATTTCGTGATCAGCGCGCCGTCGGTGTCGACAAACACGCTCGTCGGCGTACCGCTGATGGCCATCGCCTGGCCGAGTTCGACGCCCGTCACCGAGGCGTCGAAAAACTGTATCGTCTCCGGGTCTTCGAGGTCCAACCGCGTCGGCGCGTAGTGCGCGTTGAGGTAGTCCTGCACGGCGTCGTCGGTAAAGACGTTCGCGTCGAACCGGGCGCAGTACCCGCACCACGAGGCGTAGCCGTAGACCAGGATCACGCGGTCCTCGGCCTGCGCCTTGGCGATTGCCTCTTCCATCCCGAACCACGCCGGGGCGTCGTCGGGCACGATGGACGCGTCGACCTGGGCCAGGGCGGCAGGCGCGAGGGCCAGGAGAAGGGCGGCGAGAAAGGCCTTGGTCATGCGAGGAGACGATCGATGAGGTGGCGGAACGTGTGCCGGCCGCGCGTCCATGTGTACGGCGCCAGCGCGGCGTGTGCGTTTTCCGCCCAGCGCGCCCGGACGGCCGGGTCGAGCGAGCGGCGCAGGGCGCCGGCGACGGACTCGGGGTCGGCCGGGTCGGCGAGGACGCCCACGCCCCGGTCGACGACGGCCCGGATCTCGGGGAGCGGGCTGGCGAGGACCGGGACGCCGGCCGCAAGGTACTCGAACAGCTTGTTAGGCAGGCTCAGCCGCAGGCTCTCGGTCAGCGGTTCGATCAGGCACGCGCCGAGGTCGGCGCCCGGCGTCAGCGCCGCGAGCCGGTCGGGCGGGACGAACGGCGACACCACGAGCCGGTCGCCCAACGCCGCCCCGGCCCGCGCGAGATCCTCGCCCAGCGCCCCCTCGCCGATGCACACCAGCCGGACCTCCTCGACCCGGCGCGTCGCCTCGACGAGCGCTCGGAGTCCGCGACCCTCTCGGAACAGGCCCTGGTACAGCACCACGACGCGACCGTCGTCGGGGAGGCCCAGCGCGCGCGCCAGCGCGGTCCGGTCAGGGCCAGGCGCGGGCTCCGGCGCGTTGTAGAGCACGACCGGCCGGTCGATGCCGTACGTGGCCGCCAGCCGGTCCGCGATGGCGTCGCCGACCGTGAGCACGGCGTCGGCGCGGCGGATGAAGCGGCCCTCGACGGCGCCCCACACGCGCCCGACGAGAGGACGCCCGTGCGTGGAGTCGAGGGCCGCGTACAGCTCGCGCGAGTCGTAGACGAGGGCCCCGCCATTCGCCCGGGCGGCGCGGGCGAGGGCCGGCAGGCTGTAGAGGTCGCTGGCGAGGTACAGGCCGGCGGGCGCTGCGAGCGCCGCGCGGCGCACGGCGCGGTGCGCCCGCCAGAACCCCCGGGGCCCGCCGCCCGCGTCGACGGGCACCACGCGGAGGTCGGCGTCGACGGCGGCCGGGTCTCGGGGGGGTGCGGTTTGAAGCACCGTCGTGGCCACGCCTGCCTCGGCGAGCGCGCGGAGTTGGCGGAGGGCGCGGGACGAGCCGGTGACGTCGCCGACCAGGGCGAAGACGGCGGTGCGATCGGAAAGAGACAACAGAGTGGGCAGACGAACCGGAGCGCCCCAACGTATGTTCATCGCCCGCACGGCGCTCGCGCTGGCTCACCCACCTCTGTGTCGCTTCGTCCCCTCCTGTTCGGGCTGGCCGCGCTCGCGGTCGGCGTCCTCATCGGTCTGCCCGTCGTCCGGCTGCTCCAGCCCGACGTCCAGCAGGCCGGCTCGGGCCCGTCCCGTGAGGTCACGGCGGCCCCGGCGTCGGTCGAGACCGTCCAGATCGGCGCCGACCGGCCCCCCGTCGCCGCTGCCAGCGAGATCCCGGACCTCGTCGACATCAGCCAGCAGACCGTGCTCGTGGCGCGAGAGGTCGAGCCCGCCGTCGTCTACATCGAGGTCGAGATCCCGACCGGCTACGGCCGGACCACGACCGACACCGGCAGCGGCTTCATCATCTCGCCCGCCGGGTACGTGATGACGAACGCCCACGTGGTCGCGCGAACGAACGAGGCGACCGTCGTGATGCCGTCGCTCAAGCGCGAGTACCGCGCCGAGGTCGTCGGCCGCGACCCGACGACGGACGTGGCTGTGCTGCGGCTCCTCGAGGTCGGCGTCGCCGACGACACGCCCTTGCCCGTCGCCGCCCTCGGCGACTCCGACGGGCTCTCCATCGGGGAGTGGGTCTTGGTGGTCGGGAGCCCGTACGGGCTCCAGAACTCGATCACCTCGGGCATCGTCTCGGCGCTCGGCCGCGGCGGCCTGAACGCCATCAAGGACGACTTCGCCATCGAGGACTTTATCCAGACCGACGCGGCGATCAACCCGGGCAACTCCGGCGGCGCGCTGATCAACCTGCGGGGCGAGGTGGTCGGCCTGGTGACCGCGAACGCGTCGGAAAACGGGGCCTCGGCGGGCTACGGGTTCGCCGTCCCGATCAACCTGGCACGCGTGGTGGCCGAGGACCTGATCCGGTACGGGGAAGTCCGGCGCGGATACCTCGGCGTCGAGGTGTTCCGCATGAATCAGGCCGAGGCCCGCGAGGCGGGGATGTCGACCGTGCGGGGCGTGCTCGTCACCGGCGTCGTCGATGGGGGGCCGGCGGACCGGGCCGGCATCCGGCAGGGCGACGTGCTCCTCGAAGTCGGCGGGCGGCCGGTCGATGCGACGAACCAGTTCCAAAGCCGCATGGCCCGGTTCAGCCCCGGCGAAGAGGTCTCGCTGTCGATCTGGAGCCGGGGCGAGGAGCGCCAGTTCCGCGCCACGCTGTCGGCCCCCCAAGACCCGTCGCTGGAGGACTGGTTCGCCAACACGCCGTCGCCGAGCGCCGTCCCCGTCCCGGTGCCCGAGGAGCCCATCGCCCGGTCGGAGGCGCCGGACTGGGGCGTCCGGTTCCGGGACCTCTCCCGCGCCGAGCGCCGCCGCTTCGAGTCGGGGGCCTACGTCGAGACCGTCGAGCCGGGGAGCGCCGCCGAGCTCGACGGCCTGCCGCGGGGGACCGTCGTCGTCGAGATCGAGGACCGGCCCGTGACTACGGCCGAGGAGGCCCGCGCGGCCCTCGCCCGCCAGGCCCGCCTCGACCGTCCCGCCCTGCTCCGCGTCCGCCGCGACGACGGCCGGACGGCGTTCTACGACCTCGCCTCCCCGTTTGTGGACTGAGGACCGGGGGCGGCCCGCGAACTTCCCCGGATCTCGGCGCGGGCGGCTGGCGCTGACGGCGCCTCGGCGGCACCTTTGCGCTCCTCGACAGCCCCTCCCGATGCCCCTCCGCTATCTCACCGCCGGCGAATCGCACGGCGAAGCGCTCGTCGGCATCGTCGAAGGGTTGCCCGCCGGCGTCCCCGTCACGCCCGCCGACATCGACGAGCACCTCGCGCGGCGGTGGCTGGGCTACGGGCGCGGCGGCCGCGCCAAGGTCGAGCGCGACCGGATCCACGTGCTCGGCGGCGTGCGGTTCTCGCACACGATGGGCAGCCCCGTCGCGATGCTGCTCCCGAACGCGGCGTACGAGAAGGACAAGGCCGGGTGGCCCGAAAAGATGGCCGTCGAGGGCGACGGCGACGGCATCGAGCGGATCACCTTGCCTCGCCCCGGCCACGCCGACCTGGTCGGCGCCCAGAAGTACGGGTTCGACCGCCCCCCGCACGGGCCGGACGTGCGGCCGGTCATTGACCGGTCGTCGGCGCGCGAGACGGCCATGCGCGTGGCGTGCTGCTCGGTCGCGCGGCAGATGCTCCGCGCGCTCGGCATCGAGGTCGGCAGCCACGTCGTCCGGCTCGGCGAGGTCGGCATGGACGACCCGAACGAGTGGGCTGAGGCCCGCGACGCCTTGCTGGCGAGCGGCGGCGCCCGGGCGCTGTACCTCGCCGCCGACGCGTCGGAAACTCGGATGCTCGACGCCGACCTGACGGCGCGCACGATCGAGCACATCAAGGCCACCAAAAAGGCCGGCGACACGCTCGGCGGCGTCTACGAGGTCGTCGCGACGGGCGTGCCGGTCGGGCTCGGGAGCTACGCCCAGGGCGACCGACGCCTGGACGGGAGGCTCGCGCAGGCGATCCTGTCGATCCAGGCCCAGAAGTCGGTCGAGGTCGGCGACGGGTGGCTGGCCGGCCGGCGGCCCGGGTCCGAGGTCCACGACCCGATCACGCGCGACGGCGACCGGTGGGGGCGCACGTCGAACCACGCGGGCGGCGTCGAGGGCGGCATCTCGAACGGCCAGCCGCTCGTGGTCCGGGGCACCATGAAACCCATCCCGACGCTTATCAAACCGCTGGCGACGGCCGACCTCGAGACGGGCGAGGCCCAGCCGACGCGCTACGAGCGCAGCGACGTCACGAGCGTCCCGGCCGCGAGCACAGTCGCCGAGGCCACGGTCGCCTGGGAGATCGCCGTCGCGCTGATCGAGCGGTACGGCGGCGACACGTTCGGGGCCCTTCGCGAGCGCCTCGATGCCGACCGCGCGCGGGGGCTGTAGGGGCTGGGGAAGAGACGACGGTGGACCGAGAAGAGGAACGGAAGTGCGTCGGTGCCCGAGCCACGGTCCCGACCGATTAGGACCTCCTCTACTCGTCTTCTCCTCTACTCGTCTTCTGTTCGGACGACGCGCCGCCCGTCTGGCGGATGGCCTGCGCGATCCGAGCCGGCTCCGGCGCCTTGCCGTCCTTCGGCACGGGCCAGCCCTCACGCTGGCGCGTGCGGTCGCCGTCGGTCGCCTCGGTCTGGTCGTGCCACAGGATCTGCTGCGTCGGGAACGGCAGGTCGATGCCGGCCGCGAGCAGCGACTGGCTCACCTGCATCAGAACGGCGTCGCGGAGCTTGACGACGTTCGCGCGCGTCGGGTCGCTCCACCAGCGCACGCGCAAGTTGACGGACGAGCCGGCAAGGTCCCACGTCAACACGTCGGGCGCCGGGTCCTTCATCACGCCCTCGATGCCGCGGACGGTCTCCAGCGCGATCCGCTTCGCCTCCCCGATGTCGTCGCCGTAGCCGATCCCGACGTCGTACTCGCTCCGCACGCGCTGGTAGGCCGTGATAACCTGGACCGGGTCGGAGTAGATCTGCGAGTTCGGGATGATGACCCGGCGGCCGTCGTACGTCCGGATAAAGGTGGCCCGCGTCTCGATGGCCTCAACCGTCCCGGTGTACGCGCCCGAGGTGATCTCGTCGCCCTCGCGAAACGGCTCGCGAAGCAGGATGAGGATGCCCGCCAGCAGGTTCTGGAAGATGTCCTGGAACGCGAACCCGAGCGCCACGCCGCCCAGCCCGAGCGCGCCCAGCAGGCTCCCGATCGTGAACGTCGGGAAGATGATGACGAGGCCGATGAGCACGCCCAGCAGCAGCAGGAACGCGTACGCCAGCCGCCCGATCACGATGCCAATGCTGGAGTCTTTCGGGCCCGGCGTCACCCGGTGGATGATGTTGCGGATCACCCGCGCGATAAGCACGAAGGCGAGAAAGACGACGATCGCGACGCCGATCTTGGGCAGCGTGGCGAAAAAGCCATCGATGAAGCCCTGGACGGTGTCGACGGCCTCATTCGTGGCGTCGGCCACGGTCACGGCGGCCGTGTCGGCCGCCTCGGCGGGCGTAAGGTCGGCTCGCGTGAGGACGGTGTCGACGGGGACCGTCCCCTGAAAGAGCGTGTCGGGCTGCATGCGCGGGTGTCGTCGGTGGACGGCTCGGACGAGCGCCCCGTCGCCGGGGTTCGCCTGAACGCGAACGCCCCCGCCGGCCGAAGCCAGCGGGGGCGTCCACAACGACCTGCGAGCTTAGGAGCCCGGCGTCGTGTCCGTGAGGTCGGGCCGCGTCTGCGGGCTCGCGCCCGGCTCGTTTGACTTCGGCTTGAGCACGCGCGGGGCGTCCTTCGCGTCGCGGAGCTTTTCGAGCTGCTCGCGCGCGACGTCGCGCCCGCCCCACCCGAAGGCGATGGCGGCGGCCAGGGCGATCGCGCCCAAGATGAGCCCGAAGGCGAGGTTGACGATTGAGTCGGCCAGGCCCATCTGCTTGAGCGCCATCGCTCCCGCAAAGACCAGGATCGAGACGCGCGCGGCGACCGCCAGCATGTCCGACTGCTCCGAGGCGTTCGACTTGACGGCCTGGTACGCCAGGTTCGACAGGTACAAGCCCACGGCGAAGATCAGCAGGCCCAGCAGCACCTGGCCGGCGAGCACGGTGAACTCGGCCACGAGCACCGCCAGCGAGGCGAGCCCGAGCGCGGCGGCGGCCTCCGTCGCCGCGAACAGCATGACGGCGACCAGGACCACCCAGCCCGCCAGCCCGGCCGGCGTCTTGGTGTCGAGCGACTCCGCGCGCACGGCGTCGCCGGCGTCGGTCGGCTGGACCACCTCGCTGCGGGCGGACCGGAAGCCGAGCCCTTCAAAGAGACGGTTGAACCCGACGCCCGCCAGCAGCGACGACACCAGCGACGCCAGCAGACGGCCGACGACGTAGGCGATCCCCAGGATCAGCGCGGCGACAAAGATGCGCGGGATGGCCTCCAGGAACTGGGCCAGCATCGCCGAGGCGGGGGCCGTGACGGCCTCCACGTCGAGCGCCTGCAGCGCCGACACGATGACGGGGATCAGCACCAGGATGTAGACCACCAGGCCGAGCAGGTCGCTCAGCTGCGTCCCGCCCGTCGCCTTCGCCAGCCCGACGCGCTCGCTGAGCTGGTTGGCCCCGGCGGCCGCGGCGAGGTTCGCCACGATCTTGCGGATCACCCGGGCCACGAACGCGCCGACGACCAGGATGATGGCCGCGAGCAGGAGGTTCGGCAGGAACGCCAGGATCTCGTTGACGAGCCCCTGGACCGGCGCGAGAATCCCGCTCAGCTCCAGCGCGCCCAGGATGGCCGGCAGGAACAGCAGGATCACGAAGTAGAAGACCGCCGTGCCCAGCGTCTCCGCCAGCGACGTGCCGCCGGATCGGCCCGCAGCGCCGCCGGAGCGGGCCGCGGCCCCGCCCGCCATGCGGGCCTCGGCGCGGTCGTGGGCGGCGGCCAGGTCGGCCTCTGCGCCGGGGCTGACTTCGCCAGCGGGCGACGAGCCGTGACCGGCCGGGGCCGGGGTCGCGTCGCCGGCTGTGGCGATGCGCTCGTCGATGTTGGCGGCGTGGAGGGCCTTCGTCGTGAGCATCGACAGCACGCGAGCGACGGCGTACGCCACAATCGCCAGCAGGAGCGCGCCGATGAGGTTCGGGATGAACGCGATGATGGTGCTGACGAACCCGCCGAGCGGGCCGCCCACGTCGCCCAGGTCGACGGCGTTGAAGGCGGCGATCAGCGCCAGGACCATCACGATCCAGAACGCGATCCGCCCGCCGATCTTCTCGGACGAGATCTGGGGCGAGTCGGAGAGCGACGCGAGAAAGCGGTCGTCGATGGTCGTCCGCTTGAGCGCGCCGCGGACGACGCCCTCGACGACCTTGGCCACGACGTAGCCGACGAGCAGGATGAGGACGAAGACCAAGACGGGCCACAACGGACCCATCGTCGCCTCGACGTTGGTAAAGAAGTCTTGCATGAGGGGGAGGGAGAGGGGAGGCGTAAGCACCTGTTTCGGCCAAAAAAGTTTCATTTCCGCGGCTATGAGCGCGCCGGCTGGGCCGACCGGCCCGCCGCGGTGTCCCAGCTCGCCCACGGGCCCGCACCGCCGCCCCGTCGGGGCCCGCGAATCCCCACGGTCTGCCCGGAGCCGCCCGGGGCCCGCGCTAGCTTTCGCGCTCCCCCGACTTCGACCGACCGATGCCGAGCCGCCCCCAGTCCGCCCAGGACATCCGCGCCGCCTTCTTCGACTTTTTCCGCGAGAAGGGCCACGAGATCGTCCCCAGCGCGCCGATCGTCCCCCAGGACGACCCGACGCTGCTGTTTATCAACGCGGGCATGAACCCGTTCAAGGACGTCTTCCTGGGCACCGGCTCGCGCCCGTACGTCCGCGTCGCCGACACCCAGAAGTGCCTGCGCGTCTCCGGCAAGCACAACGACCTCGATGAGGTGGGGCTGGACACCTACCACCACACGTTCTTCGAGATGCTCGGCAACTGGAGCTTCGGGGACTACTTCAAGCCTGAGGCCATCGCCTGGGCCTGGGAGCTGCTCGTCGACCGCTGGGGGCTCGATCCGGAGCGCCTGTACGTGACGGTCCACGAGGGCGACGAGGCGCTCGGGCTGGGGCCCGACACCGAGGCGGCCGAGCTGTGGGCCGAGACCACGGCCGTCCCGCCGTCCCACATCCTCTACCAGTCCTCGAAGGACAACTTCTGGATGATGGGCGAGACCGGCCCGTGCGGCCCGTGCTCCGAGATCCACGTCGACCTCCGCGACGACCACGAGCGGGCGATGGTGCCCGGCGAGGCGCTCGTCAACAAGGACGACCCGCGCGTGATGGAGATCTGGAATCTCGTGTTCATCCAGTTCGACGCGACCAAGGACGGCGACCAGACCGTGCTGGCGCCGCTCGCCGACAAGCACATCGACACGGGGATGGGCTTCGAGCGGATCGCGGCAGTGCTCCAGGGCAAGACCTCGAACTACGACACCGACCTCTTTACGGGTATCCTCGCCGCGCTGAGTGAGACGGCCGGGCTCAAGGCGTATGACGCCTACGACGAGTCCGACCCCGACGACAAGCGCGTCCGCGTGGCCATGCGCGTCGTGGCCGACCACGTCCGCACGCTCGCCGTCGCGATCGCCGACGGGGCGCTGCCGGGCAACACGGGCCGCGGCTACGTGCTCCGCCGGATCCTGCGCCGTGCCGTCCGCTACGGCTACCAGGCGCTCGGCTTGCGCCAGCCGTTCCTGGCGTCGCTGCTCCCCGCGCTGGTGGAGGAGATGGGCGGCGCGTTCCCGGAGCTTATGGAATCGCAGGAGACGGCGGCCCGGATCATCACGGGCGAGGAGGAGGCCTTCCTACGGACCCTGGCGGGGGGCATCGACCTGTTCGACTCGGTCGCCGGGTACGTCGAGGACACCGATGGGCTGGCGGAGGACCGCAGCGCCGTCGACCTTTTGCAGAAGGCCTACATCGGCAAGACGCTCGACGAGGTGATCGAGGACGTACGCCAGCAGGCCGAGGCCCGCACGGTCCCGGGCGAAGTCGCCTTCCTCCTTCACGACACCTACGGCTTCCCCTCCGACCTCACCGCCGTCATGGCGCGCGAGCGGGGCCTGAGCGTCGACGAGGCCCGGTTCGAAGAGCTCATGGGCGAGCAGCGGGATCGCGCCCGCGCCGCCGCCGGGTTCTCCGCCGCCAGCGACGACGTCGACCTGTGGGACGCGACCGCCGACACGCCCGAGGCCATCGAGTTCGTCGGCTACGACACGCTCACCGTCGACGACGCTCGGATCCTGAAGACGCGGACGGTCGGGGAGGGCGCGGAGGCCCGCCACGAGGTGGTGCTCGACCGGACCCCGTTCTACGCCGAGTCCGGCGGGCAGGTCGGCGACACCGGCACGCTGGCGGTCGGCGACGAGACCCTCACCGTCCTCGACACGACGAAGGGCGCCGACGGCGTCATTGTCCACGTGGTCGACGCGCTCCCGAGCGACCGCGACGCGAGCGTGACCGCGACCGTCGACGCCGCCCGCCGCCAGCGGATCATGCGCCACCACACGGCGACGCACCTGCTCCACGCCGCGCTCCGCGAGACGTTGGGGACGCACGTCCAGCAGAAGGGCTCGCTCGTCGCGCCCGACCGCCTCCGGTTCGACTTCTCGCACTTTGAGCGGATGACCGACGACGAGCGGCGGACGGTCGAGGCGCGCGTCAACGAACTCGTGCTGGCGAACGTCGCCAAGGGCGAGGACCGTGACGTGCCGCTCGACGAGGCGCGTGCGCGCGGGGCGATGGCGCTCTTCGGCGAGAAGTACGGCGAGCGCGTCCGCGTCATCACCTTCGGGCCCGACTCGGTCGAGCTCTGCGGCGGCACGCACGTCGCGAGCACCGGCGAGGTCGGCCTGTTCCGGCTGACGGCCGAGGGCTCGGTCGCGTCCGGCGTCCGCCGCGTCGAGGCCGTCGCGGGCGAGGCGGCCCTGGCGTGGCTCGACGGCCAGCTCGCCGAGCTCGACGCCGCGCGCGGCCACTTCAAGCAGCTCCCCGACGGGCTCGCGCCCGCCGTGGCAGGTCTGCAAGCGAGCGTCAAGGCGCTCGAATCGGAGCTGGCGACGCTCAAGGGCCAGCAGGCCGCCGCGGGTCTGGGCGAGACGCTCGCCAACGCCGCCGACATCGACGGCGTCTCGCTGGCGACGGCGCGCGTCGACGGCGCCGACATGGACACGCTTCGTGACCTCGCCGAGTCCGCCCGCGAGCAGATGGCGTCGGGCGTCGCCGTCTTCGGCTCGGCCGACGACGCCGAGGGCAAGGCATTCCTCGCCGCGTCCGTCACCGACGACCTCGTCAAGCGCGGCGTGCAGGCCGGCAAGCTGGTCGGCGCGCTCGCCAAGCGCGTCGGCGGCGGGGGAGGGGGGCGCCCCCATCTCGCGACCGCCGGCGGCAAGAACCCCGCGGGCCTGGACGACGCCCTCGCGGCGGCGGCCGACGAACTCCGCGCTCTCTTGGGCTGACCCACCAGAAGATGCGGGATGACGCGGTGGGAGCGAGCACTGCTAACCCACCTTACCCTCACCCTGCCGCCGCACCCCGAGCGCCCGACCGGCGCTGATCCCCGACACCCGCTCTTTTCCGATGCTCCGACTCGCCGCCCTCGCGCTCGCGCTCCTCGCGCTCCCCGCCAGCGCCCAGACCTTCCTGATCGAGGACATCGCCACGTACTCGGCCGGCATGGGCCGCTCCGACGGCCCGTTCACCCTCGTCTCGCTCCGCGACGGCGCCGTGATCGTCGCCGCCAGCGACGAGGTCCGCGCCGACTCGGCCTCGGCGGCCTGGGACATCGGCTTGCGCGGGACGGAGGTCATCCTCAACGGCGGCGCCAGCGGGCCGGGCGCCGTGCTCGGCGCGCTCGTCGAGCAGCCCTTCGACGCCGTCACCGCGCTCCCGGACGGGCTCGACTCCGACGGCAACGGCGAGTGCCCGCGCGGCGCGGCGCGCGTCGTCTGCAACGGGTCGGGCAACGGCTGGTACGCGTACGAGTCGAACGGCGTCCAGCCGCTCGCCGACCGCACGCTCGTCGTCCGGCGCGCCGACGGCTCCGCGGCCAAAGTCCGCTTCGTGCGCTACGTGCTCGGCGACGCGCTGCCGAGCGGCATCCGGCCCCGGTACGTGACGTTGGAGGTCGCCGCGCTCGCCGACTAGCCCGGTGGCCGCGCTGTCCCCGCCCCCTCCGAGTCGGGCCGCCGGCCGGGCGGTCCGCGACGCGCTTGCGGGCCATCTCGCGTTCGCCGTCGTCGCCGCCGTGGGGTTGGCGGTGCCCGTCGGCGATCTGGGGTGGCGCCTGCTCGCGATCGTGGCGGTCTACAACGTCGCCCTGCCCCTCGTGGGCACGTGGCGCGGGCACACCGACTGGGTGCGTCTGTGGGCGTTCCTGGTCCCGCTGAGCGTGTTCCAGGTGGTCCCCGACGCGTTCCTCGCGTCCGTGCTGGGGAGCCTCGACTTCGCCGACACCGGCGGCCCGCGCCTCTGGGACGTCCCCCTCGCGATGGCCGGGATGTGGACGGTCGCCCTATGGCCGGCGCTCTACGCCGCCGACCGGCTCGCTCGCGGGTCGTTCGGCTGGGGGGCCGGGTGGGCTGCCATCCTGGTCGGGGGCGTGCTCGTGGCGGCGGAGGCGACCCTGTGGGCCGTCCCGATCTGGCGGGCCGTCGCGGTTGCGACGGTCGGCCCCGTCGCGGCGTACGTCATCCTCCCCGAGATCCTGCTCGGTGCCGTGGCCTACTTCGGCTACCGGTCGACCCTGCGCAAAGGGCTGGCGACGCGCCTCGCCGCGGCGGCGCTGGTGGCCCTCACCTACCTGGGTGCCCTCGCGACGGCGTACCTGCTCATCGAAGGGGGATGACGCCCGCGTTCCGGGACTCTTCACCGGACGGCCCGGGCACCGGGGCACGCCGCGCGTAGTTTTCGGTCCCCGTCGGAGAGGTGCCAGAGTGGTCGAATGGGGCAGTCTCGAAAACTGTTGTGCCCTTACGGGTACCGTGGGTTCGAATCCCACCCTCTCCGCCCCGCGGCCCTGACGGAAACGTCGGGGCCGCGCTTGGTTTCGGGCTACCAGCCGGTCCGGCCCGGATCCGTCGGTGGCGGGCTCGGCGGGATGCGGGGCGGCGGCTCGGAGGGTAGGGGAGCCGACGGCTCCGGATGCACTGGGCCGGGCACGCGCAGGTCGGGCGTCGGGCGCGCGTGCTCGAGGGCGCGCGGTGGCTTGGCGGCGATCCGGTCATTCGGCCCCGTTCCCGACTCGAACAGCGCCCGCTCGGCCGCGCGGCGGCGCACGAGCCCGGGCAGCGCCCGCCCGCCCGCCAGCACCCAGCGGTCGAACTGCTCGGCCGCCGCGCGCGCGTCGCCCTCATTGAGCCGCCGCAGCAGCGTCGACGACGCCAGGTTCGAGGCGCCCAGGTTGTAGGTGAAGCTGACGAGCGCGTCGAACTGCGCCTGCGCCAGCGGAACGGCCACGTGGCGGCGCACGGCGCGCTCGTAGCTGCCGACCGTGTCGCGCAGGAGCTGGCGGCCCTGCGCCTGCGTCAGCGGCGGCGCGAGCCCGTCCGGCAGCGCGCCCGTCCAGCCGTACGCGATGGTGCGGACGCCGACCGGGTCGAGGTACCAGTCGGGCTTGAAGCCCTCGAACCGCTCGATGAGCGTGAGCCCGGCGTCGGAGATGCGCAGGCCGTCGTTGGCAGGATGTGGCATGGGGGAGGGGGGGAGGTCGAGCCGCAATAAAGGGACGGCACCGTCTCCCAACCCCCGCCCGGAGCATGCCCCTGGGACGAGGCCACCCCGCGTGCCTGTCCGCCCGCCCTACCCAATGCGTCCCCTCTCCCGCTGGGAGAGGGACAACCGATAGGTCGGCGTAGCCAGGGTGAGGGGTGCCATTCGGGCACCACCCCGCCATCGAATCGGCCGCCAACCATGAGGGGGTGCCACCCGCCCCAAGCCACCGCAGCGGAGCGAGGCCGAGCCGGAGCCGTGCTACCTTTTGCACCCCACCCGCCGCTGCCTCATGCGCCCGCTCGTCTGCCTCCTCGCCGTCCTCGCGCTCGCCGCGCCTGCCCTCGCCCAGCGCGCCGCCCTCGACACCGTCCGCGCCCAGCCGCTCGACGGCGGCAAGATGTGGCTCTTCGAGGACTCGCCGACAGAGTACCTCCAGGAGACCTACGGCTTCGCGCCCGACGAGGCGTGGTACCGCCGCGCCCGGCTCGCGTCGCTCCGGATGCCCGGCTGCTCGGCCTCGTTCGTCTCCCCGAACGGGCTCGTGCTCACCAACCACCACTGCGCCCAGAGCTGGGTGATCGCCAGCGATCGCGGCGGCGAGGGCCTGCTCGACAACGGGTTCACGACGACCTCGCTCGACCAGGAGCGCCGCGTCGACGACCTCTACATGGACCAGCTCGTCGCCATCGACGACGTGACCGACGCGATGTCCGCGCCGGTCGACGCCGCCGAGACCGACGCCGAGCGCGAGGCCGCCTTCGAGTCGGCCCAGGCCGCCGTCACCGCTCGGCTGCTGGCGACTAGGGGCATCACCGCGCCCGACCCCGACGCCGACGACTTCGTGGTCCAGATCGTCGCGCTCTACAACGGCGGCCGGTACTCGGCCTACACTTTCCGCCGCTACCGCGACGTCCGGCTCGTGATGGCGCCCGAGCGCGCGCTCGGCTTTTTCGGCGGCGACCCCGACAACTTCACGTACCCCCGCTACGCCGCCGACTTCGCCTTTTTCCGCATCTACGGCGACGACGGCCGACCGCTGGCCACGCCCGAGTACTTCCCGCTCTCCGCCCAGGGCGTCGAGCAGGGGAGCCTGGTCTTCGTCATCGGCAACCCGGGCAGCACCTCGCGCGGGCTGACCGTCGCCGAGCTCGAGTTCCTGCGCGACGCCGGGCTCACGGGGACGGATCGCTTTATCCGCACCCGCGAGGCCGCCCTGCGCGCCTACCTCGCGACCGGTGAGGACCCGGAGCCGGACCAGCTCCGCGGCCGCATCTTCGGGCTGTCGAACGCGCGCAAGGCATATGGCGGTCGCCTCGCCGGGCTGGGCGACGACTACATCATCGCCCGCCGCGCCGCCGCCGAGCGCGACTTCCGCGCCGCCAGCCCCGCCGCCGCCGCCCTCATCGACGAGCAGGCCGCCATCCAGGCCGAGAAGCGCCAGTACGCCGCCGCCTACCGCGCCTTCCCGACCCTCTTCCACCGCGCCTACGGCTCGGCGCTCATGAAGCGCGCCCGCGCCCTCGCGATGGGCGACGCCGAGGCTGCCGCCGCCGTCGAGACCCCCCCGATGATCTTGGAGCGGGCCTACCTCACCGCTGAGGTCGACGCTATCCGCGCCTACTACGGCGATCAGGGCCTGGCCCTGCCCGAGGGTATCGACGGCCCGTCCGCGCAAGCCGCGGCCGACCGCCTGCTGGCGGAGTCGCTGGCGGCAACGGCGGCCCCGGACCCGCAAGAGGCCGAGTACGACCTGGCCGTCGCGCTCGTCCGCGGGCTGCTCCCCGAGATCGAGGCGTTCCAGTCGGCCAGCGCCGGCCTCAGCGCCCGCGAGCGCGACGTCGCGCGACGCCTGGGGCGCGAGCGGTTCGCGACGTTCGGCAACGCCGTCCCGCCGGACGCCACGTTCTCGCTCCGCTTTACCGACGGCATCGTGCGCGGCTACCCCTACAACGGCACGCTCGCGCCGCCGATGACGACGATGTACGGCCTCTACGACCGCTACCACAGCTTCTGCTCGTCGGGCGCCAGCGACCCGTGCGAGTGGGACCTGCCCCAGCGCTGGCTCGACGCTGAGGACGACCTCGACCTCTCGACGCCGGTCAACTTCACGTCGACGTCCGACACCATCGGCGGCAACTCGGGCTCGCCGACGGTCAACCGCGCCGGCGAACTCGTGGGCCTCAACTTCGACCGCACCATCGAGGGGTTGGTCCGCGACTACATCTACGCCCCCGAGCGCGGCCGCAACGTGATGGTCGACACCCGGCTCGTCGTCGAGGCCCTCCGCAACGTCTACGGCCTGAACGGGCTGGTGACCGAGATCCGCGAGGGCACGCTCCGGCGGTAGCGGCAGGAGAAGAGGAGGGGTAGAGGAGTAGACGATGTCCATTGTGGAGCCACGTGCTCCCGGGCTCCTCTTTCTTCCCTCTACTCCTCTTCTCTTCTGCTCTCCCCGAACACCTGCGACGGGTACATGTCGGCGTCCGGCCGCTGGATGCGGACGAGGGGGTACCCGGAGCGCCCGTGGCACGTGTTGCAGCCGACAACCATCTGCTCGTACGCCGCGTCGAACCGCGCCACGTCGCCGGAGCGCGCGGCCTCCACGAGCGCGTCCGCGCGCGGGTCGGCCACCTCGGCCGCGATCGCGCTCACGTCGATCCCGTCGACGACGTAGCCTCCGTCGATGACGCGGCCGGCGCGCTCGGAGATCTTGTCGGCGTAGAACGCGGTCAACTCCCAGTTGCCGGCGTCCGACGCCAGCGCCGCCTTTTCGACGTACCGCTGCATCAGCACCATGTGGTCGAGCAACGTCGCCTCGTCGTTGCGCGCGCGCTCGGCGCGTTCGGCCGCGTACGTCTCGGCCGTCGGGAAGGGCGGGCCGAAAAAGGCGAACATCGCGATCAGCAGCGACAGCAGGGCGACGGCGAGCGAGAGCAGGGCGACGGCGAGGACGCGGGACACGGACGTGTGGGATGGACGTCGGGAGGACGCCCCGCGCCCACCCGAGTTCGCCCGGTTCGCACCGGGCGGGCGGAACGGGGCCCGCCCTGACGGCCGTTGAACGGTCCCTTCTTTCGACGCCATGTCCCGCCTCCTCTTGCTCGCCGCGCTCGCCCTCGCCGCCGGCTGCGCCGACCCCTCCGACCGGCCGGACCCGCCCGTCGCCGTCGCGCCCGCCGAGGCCGCCGACCGCGAGCCCGGGCCGCGCGAGCCCGTCGCGCTCGACCTCGTCCTGCCGACAGCCAACCGCGCGCTCCTGACCGACGCCCCCGATCGGTTTTACCAGGGCTTGAACACGACCGTCGACAGCCTGCGGCCGGAGAAGTGGGAGGGCGGCCAGTACGGATTCGTCCGCGACCCTGTCCCGACCATCTTCGGCCTGCGCACCTTCCGCCGGGTCCATGAGGGCATCGACATCGCGCCGACCGGCCGCGACGCCGACGGCGAGCCCGTCGACTCTGTCTTCGCCATCGACGTGGGCCGCGTCGCGTACGTCAACGAAAGTGCCGGGGCCTCGAGCTACGGGAAGTACGTCGTCGTGGAGCACGACTGGAGCGGCTCGCCGGTGTACAGCCTGTACGCTCACCTCGCCGACGTCACCGTCGCCGAGGGCGAGCCGGTTGCGAGGGGCGGGACGCTCGGCAAGATGGGCTACACCGGGCGCGGGCTGGGGCGCTCGCGCGCCCACGTCCACCTCGAGATCGCGCTGATGCTGAATGAGCACGAGGGCCGCTGGTTCGAGGAGTACTACGGTACGAACGACCTCCACGGCCTGTTTTTCGGCACCAACCTCGCCGGGGTCCCGCCCGCCGAGCTGTTCCTGGCGCTGGAGGAGGACCCCACACTTTCGTTCCCCGAGTTCGTCCGCAGCCTGGACGAGGGCTACGTCGTCGACCTCCCCGGCGGCCGCCCGCTCGACCTGCTCGCGCGGTACCCCTGGCTCGGCCCCGAGGCCGCCGCCGCCGACACGGCGTCCGTCCCCGGCTGGCGCGTGACGTTCTCCCAGGAGGGCGTCCCGATCGGCGTCGAGGTCGCCCCGAACCCGGTCGACCAGCTCACGCTCGAGGGCGTGGCCCTGGGCGTCTGGCTGACCGACGGGAGCACGAATCAGATGCTGCTGCGCAAGCGGTTCACGTATCAGCCCACGCCACGGGGCCGCCAGTACTTCGCGCTGCTGGCGACGACGGCCGACGGCGCGCCCCGGTGGTAGGGCGTGCCCCGAACTCGGCCGGCAAGCCATCTCTCCACCTCTAAGCAGACGTCATTCCCGCGAAGGCGGGAATCCAGAGCCCGGGAGCACCCTCTCGTGATGGCTTCACCCTCATAACGCTGTCCGCAAGCGGGGCAGGCGGTACGCGAGCAAGAACCACCATTCTGGATTCCCGCCATCGCGGGGATGACGGCAGAGGAGGTGTGCTAGCGGTGCTGACCGTTCCCCACGTGCACGCAGGGATCAAGTGTGCGAGCGAGCCGCGAGGCTAACGGCCTCAGCTTTCAGCGATGAGTGAAAGTTTGGGGTGCGGGCACCCTGCGCGGCGCTTGCGGGTTGATCCCTTCCCTCGCCGCCCCCGCCTGATGGCCGACTCGCCTACCGCCCCCGACCACCCCGTCACGACGCTGTCCCGGGGCATCGCCTCGGTCCTGCCCCTGTTGTACGTCGCCTGGGCCGACGGCCTGCTGACGCCCGCCGAGGTGGCCGCGGCGCGCGAGCGGCTCGCCGAGCAGGACTGGATGACCGACGCCGACCGCGCGACGGTCGCCGAGTGGCTCGACCCCGCCAACCCGCCGGATGCGACGACCTACTTCGGCTGGGTCCGCACCATCCGCCAGGCCGCCGAGCACATCCCCGACCTCGGCCACAAGTCGCTCGCCGACCTCGGCGCCGACCTCGCGGTCCTCTCGGGCAGCGGCGACGGGGCGGGCCTGCCGCCCGAGGCCCGCTTGGCGCTGCGCGAGATCGAGGACCTGCTGGGCGTGGTGGGGGAGGAGGTCGTCCGCGACTTGGTCGAGGTCCGCCCGCCGTCGGTCGACCGCCGCGCCGGCCCGCCGGCCTTCGACATCGCGCCGCTCCGGGCCTTGCTCGACGGGCCCCACGCCGACGTCAAGAACCGCGTCCGCCGCCTGCTGAGCGACCCGGCCTTCGCCTACCCCGAGCCCGACATCCCGAAGGAGGAGTACCGCGAGATCGTGCTCCGCTGGACGCAACTGCTGGCGAACCAGGGCATCGGCGCGCTCGCGTACCCCGAGTGGGCCGGCGGCAAGGGCGACATCGCGGCGTTTATCGCGGCGTTCGAGATCATCGCCACGCACGACCTCAGCCTGGTCGTCAAGTTTGGCGTCCAGTTCGGGCTGTGGGGCGGCAGCGTCAACGCGCTCGGCAGCGACGAGCAGCGCCGCGAGCTGCTCCCCCCCATCGGCACGCTCGCGCTGCCCGGCGCCTTCGCCATGTCCGAGCGCGGCCACGGCTCGAACGTCCGCGAGCTCGAGACGATGGCGACGTTCGACCGCGAGACGGACGAGTGGGTCATCGAGACGCCGACGGACCGCGACCACAAAGAGTGGATCGGGAACGCCGCCGCGCACGGCCGCCTCGCGACCGTCTTCGCCCAGCTCTGCATCGACGGCGAGGAGTACGGGGTCCACGCCTTTGTCGTCCCCATCCGGACCGAGGACGGAGAGCCCGCCCCGGGCGTCCGCATCGGTGACAGCGGCCACAAGATGGGACTCAACGGCGTCGACAACGGCCAGCTCTGGTTCGACGGCGCCCGCGTGCCCCGGACCGCGCTGCTCAGCAAGTACGCCCAGGTCGACGCCGACGGCACCTACACGAGCCCGATCCCGAGCGCGGGCAAGCGCTTTTTCGTGATGCTCGGCACGCTCGTCGGCGGGCGGATCGCCGTCGGGTCGGGCGCCAACTCGGCCGCCAAGGCGGGCCTGACGGTCGCCGTCCGCTACGGCGCGCGGCGGCGCCAGTTCGGCCCCGCCGGAGGCGACGAGGTCGTCATCCTGGACTACCTCAGCCACCAGCGCCGCCTGCTCCCGCTCGTGGCGACGAGCTACGGCCTGTCGTTCGCCCTCACCCAGCTGTCCCAGGATTTCGCGGCGCTCAAGCCCGGCGGCGACACGCGCGAGATCGAGGGGCGCGCGGCGGCGCTCAAGGCCATGGCCTCGTGGCACGCCACGCGGACGCTACAGGAGGCGCGCGAGGCGACCGGCGGCGAGGGCTTCCGGTGGTCCGCGCGGATCGCCCACCGCAAGGCCGACTCCGACATCTTCACGACGTTCGAGGGCGACAACACGGTTCTGCAGCTCCAGGTCGCCAAGGGCCTGCTGGCGGGCTACCGCCAGGAGTTTTCCGACCTCAACGCCTGGGGCCTGCTCCGCTTCGTGCGCGAGAAGGCGTCGGTCAAGCTCGGCGAGGTCAACCCCCTCGTCCGCCGCAACACGGACCGCGACCACCTGCTCGACCCGGCATGGCACCGCGACCTGTTCGAGCGCCGCGAGCGCGAGCTGCTCGTCCAGGTCGCCGCCCGGCTCAAGCGCCGCATCGACAAGGGCTGCGACTCGTTCGACGCCTTCGTCGACGTGCAGGACCACCTGCTGACGCTCGCGACCGCGAACGCCGAGCGGCTCGTGCTCGAGGCCTTCCAGGACACCATCGCGACGATCGACGACCCCGCGCTCAAGACCCGGATGGAGTTGCTCTGTGCCCTCTACGCGCTGGAGCACATCGAGCGCAACCGGGGCTGGTTCCTGGAGCAGAACCTCATCGACGCGCCGGTCTCGAAGGCCATCCGCACGCGCGTCAACGCCCTGCTCGGCCGGCTCCGTCCGATCGCCGTCGAGCTTGTCGACGCGTTCGGGATCCCCGACGAACTCCTGGGCTCTGAGATCGGGTCGGGGCGGATGCCGCTCGACCCGTAGGCGGATGCGGATCACCGACCTCGTCGCCGGCATGCCGTACCTCGCCCGCCAGTCGTTCCGCGACGACGGCGGCGTGCTCGTGCTCGCGGGCGACCGGCTGACGTACCTCCGCCACCGCGCCGTGCCTGTCACCGGCGCCTTCGAGGTGACATTCCAGGAGGAGACGCTGACGTTCCACGAGGACCGCCAGCGCGACGTCTGCGAGCACGCCGAGCGCTTTTTCGAGCCGGAGCACGACGACGCGTAACGGGAGCCCGGCGCCCGCGTCGGCTATTTCAGCTTGAGCTCGGCGACGATCGGCAGGTGGTCCGACCCGCGCCGGGCCGCCTCCGACGTGTGGGCGCCCAGGTGGATGATCTCGACGCCGCGGGCGTAGAGGCGGTCGAGCGCGAGGACAGGCCGGACCGTCGGGTACGAGGCCGGCCAGTTGGCGTTGTGGTGCCGCGTTTTGAAGTGGTTGTCGAGCGCGCGCGACGCCTTCGTCGGCCGCCAGGCGTTCATGTCGCCCACCAGCACGACCGGCCCGCTCGCGAGCTGGGGGTGATCCAGGAGCGCCTTGACCTGGTGCGCGCGCGTCCGGTCCACGAGGGCAAGGTGCGTCGCGGCGATCTGCAAGGACCGCTCGCCGGAGCCGACGCGGACCGCAAGCGCTGCCCGTTTTTCGAGTCGCCCGAACGACAGGTCGATGGCGAGCGCCCCGGACAGCGGCCATCGCGACAGGACGGCGTTCCCCAACTCGCCACGCTTGTGGAGCCTGGTGACGACGAACGCGAGGTGGTAGCCCAGATCCTCCGCGACCTCGCGGAGCGGGTCGGCGCCCTTGGTGGGGCGGAGCGCCTCCTGGAGCGCCAGCACATCGGCGCCCATCTCCTCGATGACGGCGTGCGCGCGCTCGGGCTCGTATTGCTTCCCGCCCCGCACGCCGGCCCACCGGTGGACGTTGTACGAGGCGACCGTCAGGCGGCGCTTGAGCGCCGGAACGGGCTGCGTGGGCGGAGCCGCCAGCAGTTCGGCGAGGTAGGGTTGAACGCGCGTCGGACGGGGCACGGAGAGGGGGGAAAGGCGGGGTGAAGACGGCCCGTCGACGTGCGGCGATCCCGCCGAAGGCGTTACCCTCGGAAACCCCCGATGAATCCGATGGACCGACTTCAGTGCAAGGCCTGCCGCTCGTACTCGATGCTCCCGATGGAGCTCGACGCCGACGAGTCCGACGACCTCGGCCTGCTCACCGACGAGCAGGAGGCCCGCTTCTTTACCTGCCACGTCTGCGGCGACAACTGGCTGACCGTCCGGCGCGTCGAGGAAGGCGATTGCAAGATCACCTTCGTCCACCAGATGGGCCTCCAGCCGCTCCTCAAGCGGACCGCCCACATGTCGACGCCCGTGCTCCTCAACGAGGACACCGTCGAGCACTGGGACTACTACCTCGGCGACGACGAGGTCGGCGAGGGCCGCTGGCGCGACACGCTCGACGAGCGCCGCCGCGTGCTCCGCTCGATCTGCTCGAACTAGGGCGCGTGGACCATTGCGAGGTCAGGCTCGCGCGAGGTCACGATTTCGGTGTCGCGAGGAGTGCGGGGCCGTAGCCACGGACGACGATCGGGACGCGGCGACGGCGGAATCTGGCCCGCGAGAGTCGATCTGGGTGAATGTTCAGGCGCCCTCGCTAAGGCAGCCGTACGCCGTTGACGAGAGCCAGCAGGGCGGCCTGCTGGCGGGCCCAGAGCGCCTCGGGCGCCTCGACGCCGATCGCCCAGATCGCGCCGTGGGTCCGAACAAACACGACGGCGCCCCGAACGCCGCCGCCCGCGACCTCGACCCCGAACGGGTGGCCGGGCACGGCGATCGGCCCGACGGGCCCGGCCGAGCCGTGGTAGCGGTACGGCGTCTGGCCCCGCAGCCACCGCTCGCGCTCGACGCCCTCGAACCCGACCACGCGCTCGACGCGGACGACGGCGCCCGCCAGCGGGTGGCGCGGCGCGGCGTTCCGAAGCGTGAAGACGGCATACCGGCCGCTGTTCTGCGCTGAGGGCACGGCCGGGCCGCGCCAGCCAGGCGGCAGCGTCACGGTGACGCCCAGCTCGCGGATGGTCTCGACGGTCGGCTGTGTGGCGGCCCGCAGCGCCAGTCCCAGCCGCGGCGACGGCCGGGCGCGCTGGGCGGCCTCGCGGACCACGTCTTGCGCGAAGCTCGGGGCCGTAGCCACCGAGTCGGGCGCGGACTCCGCCTCCGGGGGGACGATCTGCGCGAGTGCGGCAGGGGCACTCAGGGCGACGGCAAGGGCGAGGGCGAGGCGAGACATCGGCGACACGCGGAAGGGGGACGTCGGTATCGCGACTTCCGCCCGCCGGTTAATCACCAACGCAGCCGCAACGCGAGTTGCCCCGACTCCGGCCGGACGCCGATGCTCAGGTCCTCGCTCACGTCGAAGTCCGACAGCTCGGCCGCCACATACGCGTCGAGCGCCTGGAGCGCGTATGCCGCCAGCACCACGAGCGCGCCCACGTCGCGCTGTCCGCGCGCGGTTTCCCGGACCGAGCGGATCGCGATGAACGTCGCGGGCGTCGCGAGCCCCTCGTTCACGGCGTCATATTCGTCTTGGTAGTCGGCGCCGGCCGCCGCGCACAGCGCGATGCGGTCGGCGTCGTCGTCGGCCGAGCCGTCGTCGACCAGGCAGCCCGCGACGACCGACGCGCGGCGGTAGCGGAGGTACTGGCGCTGGCGGGTGACGAAGTACACGGCGGCGCCGGCGACGAACGCGAACGCGAACGGGGCCTTCGCGCGTTGCCCGACGTACACCTGGCCAAACCCGGGCAGCGCAAGCGCTCGGAGCACGGCGCCGCGTGCGGTCGGGCCCGCCACGGTGTCGGCGAGGGTCGGCGTGTCGAGCCGGGTCGCCAGCGAGTCGAGGGGTTGGGCGGCGAGCGGCGCGGCGGTCGCCAGCAGGAGTGCCGCCCACGCGATGCGGCCCACGGGTTACTCGGCGGTCAGCCGGGCTACAACGCGCTCGAGGTCGTCGACCGAGTAGTAGGCGACCTCGACCACGCCGCCGCCGTCGCTCGCGCGGTGCTTGATTTGGACGCGGCTGGCGACGTGCTCGCGGAGCCGGGCTTCAAAGGCCTCGATTTGGAGCCGGTCGCGCGGCGGGAGCGCCGGAGTGCTCGGGGTGTCGGCGCTGGGGGCGGACGGCTTGGGCGCCGGCTCGCGCAGGGCCTTCGCGCGGCGCTCGACCTCGCGGACCGACAGCCCGTGGTCGATCGTCGCGCGGTGGAGGTCGAGGAGCGCGGCGTCGTCGTCGACGCCGACGAGGGCGCGCGCGTGGCCGCTCGACAGGGCGCCCTCGCGGAGCGAGGCCTGGACGCGCGGCGGCAGCCGCAGCAGCCGGAGCGCGTTCGCGACCGTCGGGCGGCTCTTGCCCACCTTCTCGGCGACTTGCTCCTGCGTCAGCCCGACCTCCTCCATCAGCCGCTGGTAGCCGAGTGCCACCTCGACCGGGTTGAGGTCCTCGCGCTGGACGTTCTCGACGATCGCCATCTCCAGCATCTCCTCCGTGTCCGCCTCGCGGACGTAGGCGGGGATCCGCTTGAGCCCGGCGCGGCGGCTGGCGCGCAGGCGGCGCTCGCCCGAGATCAGCTCGTAGCGCCCGTCCCCGAGGGAGCGGACCGTCAGCGGCTGGATGATGCCGAGCTGGGAGATCGACGCGGCCAGTTCGTCGAGGGCCTTCTCGTCGAAGTCCTTGCGGGGCTGGTACGGGTTCGGGCTGATCGCCTCGATGTCGAGCTCGGCGACGCGGCCGGCCAGGCGGCGGCGCTCCTCGAAGTTGTAGAGGCGCGTCCGCGAGCCGGTCTCGTCGCCGGGGGAGGCGTCGGGCTGGGAGGGGAGGAGGGCGCTGAGGCCCTTGCCGAGGGCGGCTTTCTTGGCCATGGGGGGGCAGGGCTAGGCGTCGTCGGAGGAGGGCGGCGTCGCTTTCGAGGCGAGCACGACGCGGTCGGTGCCGCCGTCGCCGGCGGGCGTCGGGCGCGGCGGGGCGATCGTGCGAGTGCGCGAGGCCGGCGTGGGCGTCGGCGGGGGAGGGGTGGACACGCGCGGGGCGGGCGGCGGCACGCGGAGGTCCGGCGCGTCGTCGAGCGGCGTGCCGTCGGCGGTCTCGGGCGGGGCCTGGAGGTAGCGCTGGTTGTTGCGGACCACCTCGGCGGCCACGCTCAGGTAGTTCTTGGCGCCCGACGAGATCCCGTCGTAGAGCAGGACCGGCTTCCCGAAGCTCGGCGCCTCCGAGATCCGCACGTTGCGGGCGACGACGGCCTCGAAGACGCGGTCGCCGAAGTAGCGCCGGACCTCGGCCGCGACCTGGTTGCTCAGGCGGAGCCGCCCGTCGAACATCGTCAGCAGCACGCCCTCGATCTCGAGGTCCGGGTTGAGGTGCTGGCGGACGATCTTGATCGTGTTGAGCAGCTGGCCGAGCCCTTCGAGCGCGAAGTACTCCGTCTGGACCGGGATGAGGACCGAGTCGGCGGCGGTCAGGGCGTTGAGCGTGAGGAGGCCCAGGCTCGGCGGGCAGTCGATGACGACGAAGTGGTACTTCCGCCGGAGTCCCTCGAGCGCCTTCTTGAGGACCCGCTCGCGCTCGAACAGGTCGATCATCTCGATCTCGGCGCCCACCAGGTTGATGTGGCTCGGGACGACGTCCAGGAACGGCATCTCCGTGTGGAGCGCGACGTCGTCGACGGAGGCGCTCCCGGTGAGCACGTCGTAGACGGACGAGGCGACCGTCCGGGGCTCGATGCCCAGCGACGACGTCCCGTTCGCTTGGGGGTCGGTGTCGATGAGCAGCGTCGGGTGCTCCGACGCCGCGAGCGACGCAGCGAGGTTGACGGCCGTCGTGGTCTTGCCGACGCCGCCCTTCTGATTCGCGACCGCGATGACCTTGCCCATGGCGAGGGGCGCTAACGGGGAGTGACAGGGCGCCGGCCACGGGGACCGGGGGGACACCTCGAATATAGAGCCGGCCCGACAGCGCCGACGGGCTGTCGGGCCGGCCGTTCGTCCACAGCCGCCTGATGGCCTCGGGTCTCCGCGGGAGAGCGAGCGAAGTCGCTGTGCGACAACGCCCAGCACGGGGCGTCTCGGGGGCTCCTCAAACAGAAACCCCGACCGGCGGCTGCCGGTCGGGGTTGGATCGGGTGGATCGCGCCGGTTGTCGTCCCCCCGGACAGATCGCCAGGCTCGACCTCACTCGATGCTCGAACGATAGGGACCAGAAGCCGCGCAGTCAAGGGGGCCGTGCAAATTGGGTGAAGCAATGGGTGAATCCCGACGCCCGCCACGCCGATATTCCGGCGTCCCCCCCGACTCTGATGACCCTCCGCTCGCTCGAAAACCGGGCCTTCCTCGCCCTCCTCGTCCTCGTCACGCTCGCGTTCGCGTGGACGCTCGGGGGGTTCTTGCTCCCT
This sequence comes from Rubrivirga halophila, assembly GCF_046845755.1. Classification (GTDB taxonomy): domain Bacteria; phylum Bacteroidota; class Rhodothermia; order Rhodothermales; family Rubricoccaceae; genus Rubrivirga. The sequence goes on along the minus strand of NZ_CP177357.1, from coordinate 1,792,085 downwards.
GTCTTCTGGGCCGTCGTGCTCGCGGTCCTCTTCGCGCCGCTGTTCCGCTGGTACGAGCGCCGGCTCAAGGGGCGCTCGACGATCGCCGCGTTGTTGACCCTGCTCACCGTGATGTCCGCGGTCGTCGCCCCGCTCATCGTGCTGGGGATCCTGGTGACGCAAGAGGCCATCGGCGTCGTGGAGCGGGTGTCGTCGGGCGAGATCGACCTGACGGAGCCGGTCGCCGCCGCCGAGCGGATGCTGCCCCGCCTCAGCCAGCGCGCCGAGGAGCTCGGCATCGACTTCGACAACCTCCGCGACCGCGTGACCACGTCGGCCGTCGCGCTGAGCCAGGAGGTCGCCTCGCGGCTGCTGTCGGTCGGGCAGCAGGCGCTGACGTTCACGCTCCTGCTGGCGGTGACGCTCTACGTCCTGTTCTTCTTCGTCCGCGACAGCGCCGCGCTGGAGGCGACGATGATCCGCGCGCTCCCGCTCGGCGACCCCCGCGAGCGACGGCTGTTCTCCAAGTTCACCGCCGTCACCCGGGCGACGGTGAAGGGGACGTTCGTGATCGCCGCGGTGCAGGGCACGATTGGTGGCGTCGCGTTCGCGCTCTTGGGGCTCGGCTCGCCCGTTCTGTGGGGCGTGCTGATGGGCGTGTTCTCGCTGCTCCCGGCGATCGGCGGAGCGCTCGTCTGGATCCCGGCGGCCGTGTACCTGGTGGCGACCGGCGCCTGGGTCAAGGCGCTCATCCTGGCCGGCGTCGGCGCGGGCATCATGGGGACGGTCGACAACGCGCTCCGCCCGATCCTGGTCGGCCGCGACGCGGGGATGCCGGACTACATGATCCTGCTCTCGACACTTGGGGGGCTGGCCACGTTCGGGTTCTCCGGGCTCGTCATCGGCCCCGTCGTCGCCGGGCTGTTCCTGACCGTCTGGGAGATCTTTACCGAGGAGTTCGGCCCCGCCGACGACGCGCCGGACGACACGCCGGCCTCGGGCCTCGACCCGATCGAGGCCGCCGCGCTGGAAGAGGCGCCGGCCGACCCGCCGCTCGCCGAGTCCAACCCTGAGCTGGAGATCTAGCGCTCAGATAAACACGACGGTCTTGTTGCCCTGGACCAGCACCCGGGCTTCGAGGTGCCAGCGGACGGCCCGTGCCAGCACGTCCCGTTCGAGCGACTGGCCCAGGCGCCGGAGCTCGGCGACGGACTGGCGGTGCGACACGCGGGCCACGCCCTGCTCGATGATCGGGCCCTCGTCGAGGTCGGCCGTCACGTAGTGGGCCGTCGCGCCGATCACCTTGACCCCGCGCTCAAACGCCTGCCGGTACGGGTCGGCGCCGACGAACGCGGGCAGGAACGAGTGGTGTATGTTGATGATGCGCCCGGCGTAGCGGTCGACAAAGTCGGGCGTCAGGATCTGCATGTAGCGCGCCAGCACCACGAGGTCGACGCCGGCCTCGTCGAACAGCGCGACTGTGGCGGCCTCGGCCTCGCCCTTCGTGTCCCGGGTCACCGGGACGTGGTGGAACGGGACGCCGAACCGCTCGACCTCGGCGCGCAGCGCGTCGTGGTTGCTGACGACGAGCGCGATGTCGGCGTCGAGGTCGCCCCGGCGCCACTGCCACAGCAGCTCCAGGAGGGCATGGTCCACCTTTGAGACCATGATGGCGACCTGGGTCCGACGGGCGGCGTACGCGATTTTCCAGTCCATCGCGAACGGCTCGGCGACGACGCGCCGGAACGCGGCTTCGAGCGCCTCCGCGGCGAGGTCGAGGTCCGGCGTCGTGAACTCGGCCCGCAGAAAAAACGTCCCGCCGACGGGGTCGGTCGAGTGCTGGTCAAGCGCCGTGATGTTGGCGCCGTGGTTGCGCAGGAAGCCGCTGACGGCGGCCACGATGCCGGGCTGGTCGGGGCAGGTGACGAGCAGGCGGGCGAGGGGGACGTCCATGGACCGGGGCCGGGGAGACGGGAAGATCCCACTTAGAGCCCGCTCGCGGGGGGCGATCGGGCATCATGCCGGCGCCGCAGGGAGACGTAGGCGATTAAGAGGCCGCTGTTGCGGGAGCGCCAGAGCGGCCCGCACCGTGCGCCGCCAGCACCGCTTCGATGGCGCGGACGATCGCCTGCGCCTTCTGGCCGTCGAGCGCGTCCGGGTGGGGCGGGGCGAACCGGCCCGCGTCATTGTCGAAGTACCGACCGGACGCGGCCGCGAACTCCTCGGACAGCGCCGCTCGGACCAGGATGTCGGCGCCGATGCCAACGTCCTTGCCCGCCATACCGAAGGCCTCCTTCACCATCTTCGTTCCCAGAAGCGACCCGGGGTTGACGGAGACCACGACCGGGCCGTCCGGGCCGAGCTCCCCGGCGAGGTGCCGCGACCATGCCGTCAGCGCCAGCTTGCTCTGGGCATACGCTGGGCCGTCGCCCAGCCGCGCACGGCCCGCGAGCGCGTCCAGGTCGACCGGCGCCTGGGCCGCCGACGACAGGTTGACGACGCGCCCGTCGGACGCGAGCAGCGGCAGGAGCCGCCGCGTCAGGAGGTAAGGCGCGACCGTGTTGACCGCGAACCGCACGTCCAGCCCGTCGGCCGTGACGGGGTGGGCCGTGGAATAGACGCCCGCGTTGTTGATGAGCACGTCGAGCCGGTCGTGCCGCTCCGCCACGGCGTCGGCCAGCGCCTCAACCTCGGCGAAATCGGCCAGGTCGGCGGAGTAGCTCTCGACGGTGCCCAAAGCCGACAGCTCCGCCTCGACGCGGGCGAGCTTGTCGGCGTTCCGGCCGTGGAGGAGCACATGGTGGCCGTCGGCGACCAATCGCCGGGCGGTCTCGAGCCCGATGCCGTCCGTCGAGCCGGTGATGAGGAGGGTCTTGGACATGTCAGGGACTGGGGGTGGGGAAGCGGGGCAGGAGGTCGTCGGCCAGGCGGCTGACAGTGTCTTCGACGTCGGCCCGGTTGAACCGGAGGTTGAGCGCAACGTGGTTGACGCCGGCCGCCTCCAGCGATTCGAGGTAGGCCGCGAGCGCGCGCACGCCCGACCGCATCCCGAGGTGGAGCGGGCGCGGCGGGGCGTCGGGGTCGCCGTCGAGGTCGACGTAGAGCGGCTGCATGACGGGCTTGTCGAACGCGCCCGACGCACGCACGCGATCGCGGTACTCGCGGACGGCCTGGGCCTGGGCGCCGACCGGGCGCGGGTACGTCATCCACCCGTCGCCGTGCCCAGCCACCCACCCAGGCGACTGGCGGCTGCTCCCGGTGACCAGGAGCGGGAGCCGCCCGGCCGTCGGCTTGGGCAACAGGTCCATCCCGCCGCCGACGCGGCCGTACCCGTTCTGGAACGCCGGGGCAGCCTCAGCCATGGTTCGGAGGTAGGCGTACGACTCGCGGAACCGCTCGCCCCGTTTTTCGAAGGGCTCGGCGAGGGCGGGGTACTCGTCGGGCCGGTCGCCGGAGGCGATGCCCAGGAGCAACCGACCGCCGGAGAGCACGTCGGCGCTGGCGGCGGCCTTGGCGACGTGCGCGGGGTGCCGGAGCGGGAGCACGATGCTGGCGACGCCGAGCGCGATCCGGTCGGTCTGCCCGGCGAGCAGGCCGAGGTAGACGAACGGGTCGAAGAGGTGGCCCGCGTCGCCGAACGACGGCACGTTGAAGGGCACGTCGCGGAGCCAGAGCGCAGCGAACCCGAGCCGCTCGGCCAGCCGGGCGCGCTCGAGGTGGCGCTCCATCGTCGGCACCGGCGACGGCGAGCCCTCGATGGGCACGACGAGCCCGAGCGTGAGCCGCTCCGGCCGGAAAACCGAGCGGTAGCCGCGGTTGAGCGGGCGGAAGCCGCGGCTCTCGCCCGGCTCCGCCGTCGTCGAATCGGTGTCCGGTTGCGGGATCATCGTCTGGCTCCGTGGTCGTGGTAGAGGGCGCGTTACTGGATCTCCTGCACGTTCACGACCAAGTCGTTCCAGGTGCGCTGGTTCTCCATGTCGAACTGGAGGCCGCCCTCGTCGGCCGACGTGAAGCGCTTGAGCGCCGGGGTCTGGCTTGTCGCCTGGTAGAGCCAGTAGGCCTCCTCCTTCAGCGCCTCCTCGATGGGCAGGTCGACGGAGGCGTAGACGGCCTGTTTGCAGGCGTTGATCGACTCGGCAGGCCACCGCGCGATGCGGCGGGCGAGACTATCGACGAACGGGCCGATCTCGTCGGGGTCGAGCGCCCGGTTGACGGTCCCGTAGGCCTCGGCCTGGTCGGCGTCGAAGTCCTGGGCGCTCAGGATGATCTCGAGGGCGCGGCCGAGGCCCGTCTGGCGGGCCATGCGCGAGGCGCCGCCGCCGCACGGCAGGATGCCCATCGCGACTTCCATCTGCATAAACGTCGCCTTGCCGCGCGCCGCGAAGCGCATGTCGCAGGCGAGCGCGAACTCGTGGCCGCCGCCGCGCGCGAACCCCTCGATCTTGGCAATAGTCGCCTGGGGCACCTTGCTGATCCGCTCCAGCACCCGCTGGAGGTCCAGGAGCTTCACCTCGCCACGTGGGACCGAGATGTCCGACATGTCCTTGAGGAAGTTGGTGTCAGCGTGTGCGACGAAGACCTCGTCGTTGGCCGACTGGAACACGACGACTTTGATCTCGCGGTCGGCTTCCAGCTTCTGGGCCAGCATGTCGAGGTCGGCCAGCATGGGCAGGCCCTGGATGTTCACGGGGCCGTAGTCGAAGGTGACCCAGGCGATGCCGTCGTCGGTCTCGACGTTGAAGGTGGTGAAGGTGTCGTAGGTCATGGGTTCAGGGGTATAGCTGAGGGGAGGGATGACGGAGGGGTTACCTGCCGGTGGGGGACGGGAGGACGTGGAAGCCACCCTCGGCGCGGACGTAGACGACGCACGGCTCGCTGGCTTCACACGCGAACGCGTGCGCCGACGGGCCTTGGGAGCCGACGTAGCTGCCTGGTTCAAGCGGGGTCGCGTCGTCGGCGCTTGGCGCCCCGTAGGCGGCGCGTCCCTGGACCACGACGGCGCGGAGCGTCTGTCCGAGTCCGTGGACCGTGGCCGCCGCCCCGGCCGGGAGTTTGAGAAGGGTGCCGCTCGGCTCGTCGTCGCGCGGGTCGCCCCAGAGGACGGCGGCCTCGGGGCCGTCGGCGGCGCCGGACGGGCTAATCCACGAGACAGTCGCGGAGTCGAGCCAGACGAGGTTGGTCGCGTCCACGTTGACCGGCCGCTCGCCGTCGTCGAACGCCTTGTCCGTCGGCTGGACGAGGTACGGCCCCTCCTGGATCTCGATGTAGGCCAGATTCGCGGCGGCGTCGGCGGCGGTGACGTGGGTCTCTCCGGCGGGCTGCGTCCAGTACGAGCCCGGCGGCATCCACATCTCCGCCGCGTCCGGGTCGTCGTTGTGGACCAGGCCCCGGATCACGACGCCGCGGTAGGTGACGTTGTGGATGTGGGGCGGCGACGAGAAGCCGTCGGCGAACTGGACCAAGAAGCCCGACGGGCCGGTGCCGGTGCGGTCGCCCCAGAGCGCGCCCGCGCGGGGGCTGGCGTCGCCGCGGGCGGGGTTGAGCGGGCTCCACTCGACCTCGGCGTACGGGACGACGGTCGCCGCGCCGACCGGCGCGTCCTGCGCGCTGGCGGAGGCCCCGAGGCAAAGGGCGAGTGGGATCAGGAAGAGAGGTCGCATGGGTGGGGTGGAATCGGTGAGGAGCGGCGTCAGGCGTCGTCGCGGGCGAGCGTCACCTTGCCGACGACGTCGCCCGACTCGGCGTGGGCGTGGGCCGCCTCGGCGTCGAACAGCCCGAAGCGCTGGTCGTCGAGGAGGGGGCGGAGCTGGCCGGCGGCGACGAGCTCGGCGGCGTAGCGGAGCGCCTCGCCGTGACGCGCACGATCCACGCCCGTCAGCATCGGCAGGAGCATGAACACGACGTGGAGCGAGAGGCCCTTCTGGTGCATCGGGCTGAGGTCGAGCGGCTGGCTCGAGGTCGTCGTGACGACGTGGCCGTTCGTTCGCGCCGCCTCAAAGGCCGTCGCGATGTTGTCGCCGCCGACGGTGTCGAAGACGACGTCGAATCCGGCCCCGCCCGTCACACGCTCCACGAGCGCCTCGGTCGACTCGGTGCGGTAGTCCGACACGTGATCGGCGCCCAGATCCTTCGCCGTCTGGCGCTTGGCATCGGACGAGGCCGTGGCCGTGACCTCGGCGCCGAGGGCCTTGGCGAGTTGGACGGCCATGTGGCCGACGCCGCCGGTCCCGCCGTAGACGAGCACGCGGTCGCCCTCATTCACCGACGTCTTCGTCCAGGCCAGCCCCTCCCACGCCGTCAGCCAGACGAGCGGGAGCGCGGCCGCTTCGCGGAACGAGAGCGAAACAGGCTTCGGCGCCAGCAGGTCGGGGTCGCAGACCATAAAGTCGGCGAGCGCACCCTGGAGCGGGCCCTCGGCCCCGGCGATGCCGCCGGCACATCCGAACACGTCATCGCCGATGGCGAATGCAGTCACGCCCTCACCGACGTCGGCGACGGTCCCGGCCACGTCCATGTGTAGGATGCGGGGCTCATCGGGTGCGAGGGCGGCGGCGGCCCCGCTCCGGATCTTGTAGTCGACGGGGTTCACGCTCGTGGCCTCGACGCGAACGAGGACCTGCCCGAGGCCGGGCGTTGGCGTGTCGAGCGTCGTCTCGCGGAAAGCGTCGGGGTCGCCAAAGTCTTCGAGGACGACGGCGGTCATAGTCTGGTCGGGCATCAGAGCAGTGGGGTGTGTTGAGCCTGGAACCGACCGTCCGTTTATTCGGTCCATCGATTCTCGTTACCCAACTCATTCGGACCGCTCATGGACTTCGGCACACTCGATCTCCGTCACCTCCGCCTGGTTCGCGCCGTCGTGGAGGAAGGCACGCTGACGGCCGCGGCCGACCGGCTCGCCCTCTCGCAGCCCGCGCTCTCGCACCAGCTCCGCGACGTCGAGGACCGGCTCGGCGTCGGCTTGTTCGAGCGGCGCGGCCGGTCGCTCGTCTTGACCGAGGCGGGCGGGCGCGTGCTGGACTCGGCGCGCGTCGTGCTCGACGAGGTCGCCCGGGCCGAGGCCGACCTCGCGGCGCTTGCGGCGGGCCGGAGCGGGACGCTGCGCGTGACGGCCCAGTGCTACACGACGTACCACTGGCTCCCGCCCGTCCTCGGCGCGTTCCGCCAGGCGTGGCCGCTCGTCGATGTCGAGATCGCCGCGGGCGCCTCGGAGCGGCCCGGCGTTGCGCTCCGCGACCGCGCCGCGGACGTGGCGCTCGTCGCGACGACGGCCGGGTTCGACGACCTCGACTTGGTGGAGCTGTTCGAGGACGAGGTCGTCGCTATCGTCCCCGAGGGCCACGCCTGGGCGGGGCAAGCACACGTCGAGCCCGCAGACTTCGACGGCGAGCACGTGTTCGTGTGGCACGACCACGCCGAGCGGGACTGCGTGCTCTCGCTCGTGGCCGAGGCCGGGGCGACGCCGGGGCGGATTACGCCGGTCCCGCTCTCGACCGAGGGCGCCGTCGGCATGGTCCGGGCCGGGCTCGGGGTCACGGCGATGGCGCGGTGGGCAGCAGACCCGTACCTCCAGCAGGGTGGGCTCGCAGCCGTGCCCGTGACCGGCGCCGGCGTCCGGCGCGGGTGGTACGCGGCGACGCGGGCGGGCGCGGAGCCGGCCTACGTCCGCGCGTTCGTCGAGGCGCTCCGGCTCCACGGCCCGCAGGTGGCGGCGATTGGCGGCGACGGACTCGCCCGCCTCCCGGTGCCGGCAGGCACTCCGGACTCCGACGCTTGACCCCATCGCTCAGATGACGGGCTCGCCGCGGCCGCAGCCCGTCACGCCAAGCTCAGGGCCCGCCCCCGCCGCTGCGCCACAGCCAGACGGCGGCGATGGTCATCACCCCGGCCTCGATGGCAACCATCAGCCACTGCTTCGGGACCGTGCCGTCGACGAGCAGGCCGAGCAGCCGGGCCGCGAGCGCGCCGGTCATGAAGTAGAACAGCGCCGTGGGGAGGCTCACGGACCAGGGCCGGAGCGCGGGGATGGCGACAACGCACAGCCCCAGCCCCAGCAGCATCCCGCCCCGCACCCGGCGCTCGACCGTCTCGAAGAGGTCTGCCGAGGGCGCGCCCGTGAGCGGCCCGAACCAGTCGGGGAACACGGCGGCGATGGCGCCGAGGACGGACAGGGCGATTCCGACGAGACCAGACGTGGACATGATGGTGGCTAGGCGGCGGGCTCGGAGACGAGATCCCACTCGAACCCGACCGCCTGCTCGGAGACCTCCCAGAGCCGCTCCATGACGGGCTTGTCGGTTGCGTGGGGATGGAGGGTGCCCTTGCCGACTGGGCCGACAAACTCCATCCGTCCGGTGGGGCCGTACAGCGCGCGCTGCTCCAGGCCCTCCTCGGTCGCGCACATGACCTCCGGCCACGAGCCCTTCTCGGCGGTCTGGACCATCGGTGTCTTGGTCATGAGCCACCAGATGAACCGCATGGTCCGGCTGCCGCTGGTGGCGATAAGCGACGTCGCCGACGAGCCGGGGTGGCAGACGTAGACCTCGACGTCGGTCCGGACCGCCGCGGCCAGCCGGTCCTGGAGCTCGTAGGCGAACATCATCTGCGCCAGCTTGCTCTGCGAGTAGACGGTGTTCGCGGCGTAGCCCTCGTCCCAGTTCATGTCGTCGAACTGGATCGTCTTGATCCCCATGTTGTAGCCGAGGCTGGCCACGACGACGATCCGGCCGTGCGATGCCTCGATGCGGTCGAACAGCAGGCCGCAGAGCAGGAAGTGGCCGTAGTGGTTCGTGCCGAGCTGACTCTCGAAGCCGTCCTCGGTGAGCCGCTGGGTCGGCACCTGGGCGATAGCGGCGTTGCAGACGAGCGCGTCGATCCGGGGGAGGGTCTGGAGGACCTCGGCCGCGGCTTGGCGCACACTCGCCAGCGAGGCGAGGTCCGTGCGGATGAACGACACGTCGGCGTCGGCGCCGAGTTCGTCCTTCAGCTCTGCGATCGCCGCCTGCGATTTCTCGACCGAGCGGTTGAGCATCACGACCGTGGCGTCTTTCTGGAGGAGCGTCCGCGCCGCCTGGAAGCCGGCGCCAGCGTTCGCGCCGGTGATGAGGAAGGTCTTGCCTTCGAGGGAGTCGAGGCGGTCGGGGGTCCAGCCCTTCGGGCCGAATGTCGTTGTGCTCATGGGTCTGACGGGGTGTGCGGTGCGCTGCGTTCGGGGGATGCTCCGGTGGCGGCCGCAGCGCGATGTGCACGATACCCTGTAACCCCATGTCTGGATGCTCCACATTCCACCCCATCCATGCCTGATTCCCTCAAGCGTGCCGGATCAGGCAGTCGCGTGGGGTACACTACGACATGACCGACCTCTCTGCCCTCGTCGCCCGGCACCTTCCCGCGCCGGGCCTCCTCGACACCCCGCTCGACGGGGTCCAGCTGTTCCGGGCCGACGGCCCCATCCCGCGCGTGAGCGCCGTGTACCCGCCGAGCCTGTGCGTCATCGTGCAGGGGACGAAGCGGGCGTACCTCCAGGGCGACACCCACGTGTTCCAAGCCGGCCAGGCCTTGTGCGTGGCGATGTCGATCCCCATCGAGACGGAGGTTCCGGCGGCGACGCCCGAGGAGCCCCTCCTGGGGCTGATGGTGAGCCTGGAGAGCCGCGTCGCCGCCGAGACGATCGTCACGTGCCAGGCCGCTCGCACGTCCGCCGAGCCCGCGGCGGGCACGGCCAATCCGATTGGGCTCGGGGTCGCGCCGGTGGACGTGGCGCTGGCGGACGCGCTAGGGCGGATGCTCGAGCTCCTCGGCCGCCCCGAGGCCGTCCGGGTCCTGGGGCCGGGGCGCGTCCGGGAAGTCCTTTACGCCGCGATGGAGGGCGAGGCCGGCGCGTTCATCCGGGGCCACCTCGGCGGGGGGCAGGAGATCGCCCGCGTCGTGGGCTACGTGCGCGACCACGTCCACGAGCCGATCTCGGTCGACGACCTGGCGCGGCGCGCGGGGATGAGCCGGTCGGCGTTCGACCGCCGGTTCAAGGAGGCCACGACCTACGCCCCGCTCCAGTTTGTCAAGGCGATGCGGCTGGGCAACGCCGCGCTCCGGCTCCGGCAGGGCGCGACGGTGAGTGAGGCCGCGTACGCCGTGGGGTACGCGAGCGCGTCGCAGTTCAGTCGGGAGTTCCGGCGCCAGTTCGGCGCGCCGCCACGGGCCTGGGGCCGCGCCCATGAAGGTGATGGGGCGCAGTCCCTGTCGGCCCCGTTCCCCGCCGTCGCGGCCTGAGTCCGTTGGGACGGCCCAGGATCGTGGTCCGACGTGCCCTCAATCCGCCTCGCGGGCAGGGGTAGGGGCCAGCGGCAGAAGCCGGAACAGCCGGACGGCCCCGGCCTCCTCGGCTTCCAGGCCGGCGGGGAGCGGCACGAGCCCGAGCGCGGCCTCCGACGCGAGCAGCCGCGCGCCCAACGCGTAGCACAGGCCCTCGACCCGGGCGACCAGATTGGTGCGCGAGTCCGGGCGTAGCGACGAGCTGGAACAGAGCGCCGAGCACGCCGACGCTGAGCCCCGCACCCCCGGCCACGTCTGGCGGCAGTGGAGCACCGCGTAGTCGCCCTCGGCGATGGCGCGTTCGATGTCGACGCGCTTGCCGGGATCCTCCCGAGCCGTCCGCTCGAAGTCCGCCACGAACGCCTCGCCACCTTCGCGGACGAGTTCTGTTCATCCAGGGGTCTACATTGCGACCCCTGAGGCACGGCGGGAGCGCGTAGGCGGCCTCGGCGCTTTCCTCCCCCATCCAGCACCCCAGAAGGCGAACCATGGACTCCTCATTCAGCGGCAAGACCGCACTCGTCACAGGCGGAGGCTCGGGGCTTGGAGAGGCCATCGGGAAGGCGCTGGCAGCGAAGGGCAGCAACGTGGTGCTGACCGACATCGACCTCGCGTCCGCCCAGCGAGTCGCGGGCGAGATCGTGGACGCCGGTGGCGTGGCGAGCGCCATCAAGCAGGACACCGCCGTGCCCGAGGACTCCGAGAGGGTCGTGAGCCACGCCGTGGACACGTACGGCGCCCTCCACTACGCCGTCAACAACGCGGGCATCGGCGGCGCGCAGGCTCCGGCGGGCGAGACGGACCTCGCCGACTGGCAGCGCGTCATCGACATCAACCTGAACGGTGTTCTGTACGGGATGCGCTACCAGATCCCCGCGATGCTCGAGGCGGGGCCGGCGCAGTGCGCCATCGTCAACATGGCCTCGATCCACGGGACGGTCGCGGCCATCGGCAACGGCGCCTACACCGCCGCCAAGCACGGAGTCGTCGGGTTGACGAAGAACGCGGCCGCGGAGTACGGGTCGGCGGGCCTCCGGGTCAACTGCGTCGGGCCGGCCTACATCGAGACCCCGTTGTTGGCGGGCCTCCCGGAGGACGCGCGCGCAGGGCTCGTCGCCCGCCACCCCCTGGGACGGCTTGGCCGCCCGGACGAGGTCGCTCCCCTAGCGTGCTTCCTGCTCTCGGACGACGCCTCGTTCATCACGGGCGGGTACTACCTGGTCGACGGAGGCTACACCGCGGTGTGAGGGAGGTGGACGAGCGCCCATAGCGCCAGGCCTCCCTGACCGCCGCCCTGTCCGCTCCAACGCGCTGCTGGCGGACAGGGCGAGCCGCGCGGGTCCCTCAACGGAAACGGTGAGGGCGCCGGCGGTATCCTCGGAGGGCCACCCGCTGACCCCGTGCCCCGGTGCGACCGACGCGCCCCTTGATCCCTCGGCGCGAGCGCGAGCGACTCGCCCGCCGCCGCGCGTCGCTCGCCGGCTCCGCGCCGACGCCGTCGATCCCGATCACGAGCGTGGTGCCCCGGACGGACCGGAGCGAGCCGCAGCCGGAGACGGATAGGGCGAGGGTGGGGCAGAGGGTCACGGGCTCGGCGGGGTCGAGGGGACGGACGGCGGGGCCTCCGCCGGACGGACCGGCGGCGCGCTGTCGATGCGGTCGAGGAGCCCCGCGATCCGCTCGCGGTCCAGGACCAGGCGCGCCGAGCGGTCGTAGGTGAGGTAGTTGTAGACCCAGTTGACGTAGACATTGGCCCGATTCCGGAACCCGACCAAGAGCGCGAGGTGGAGCCACGCCCACGCCTGCCACGCGACGAACCCGGTCAGCTTGATCCCGCCGGGCACCTCGGCGACGGCCGCGCCGCGCCCGATGGTCGCCATCGTCCCCTTGTCGACGTAGCGGAAGGGCCGGTCGTCCGGGGCCTCGCCCCTCGCCTCGGCCGCCAGCCTCCGGGCGACGTAGCGGGCCTGCTGCTGGGCGACGGGCGCGAGCTGGGGGAGCGCCTCCGGCCCGGCCGCGATGTCGCCGACGGCGTAGACCCCGGCGTGCCCCGGGACCGACAAGTCGGGGCCGACCGTGATCCGCCCGCCCCGCCCCGTCGCCGCGCCCAGCATCTCCGCCAGCCCGGCCGCCTTGACCCCCGCCGCCCACAGGACGGTCTGGGCCGGGATGCGCTCGCCGTCGATCGTCACGACCGTCGCCTGCCCACCGACGCCCTCGACGCGCTCGACGGCCGCCCCCAGCCGGACGTCCACGCCGCGCTGGCGGACCTGGCGGAGCGCGTACTGCTGGAGGTCGCGGTCGTAGGCCGTGAGCACGCCGTCGCCGGCCTCGGCTAGAATCACGCGGGCGCGGCCCACGTCGAGGTCGGGGAAGTCGTCGCGGAGCACCTTCGAGAACAGCTCGGTCAGCGCGACCGACATCTCGACGCCGGTCGGCCCACCGCCGACGACGACGAACGTCAACGCGCCGCGGTCGATCTCCGCCGGGTCGAGCGTGGCCCGCTCGAAGCGCCGGATCACGTGGCTTCGGAGGGCAACCGCCTCCTCCAAATGCTTGAGCCCGAACGCGTAGTCGTCCACGCCCGGCACGCCGAACGAGGCCGTCTCGGCGCCCGCCGCGATCACGAGCCGGTCGAACGGGACCGGCTCGCCTTGGGCCGTCAGCAGCTCGCGCGCGTCCCAGTCCACGCCCGTCGCCTGGGCCATCCGGAAGCGGACGTTGCCCTGGCCGTGGAACACGCCGCGGACGGCGTGGGCGATCTCCTCGGCCTCCAGCGCCGCCGTGGCGACTTGGTACAGCAGCGGCTGGAAGAGGTGGTAGTTGTTGCGGTCGACGAGCGTGATCTCGACGGGCTCGCCGTCGAGCTCCTGGGCCAGCCGGAGCCCGCCGAACCCGGCCCCGACGCAGACCACGCGCATGGCGCCGTCGGGGGGCGGGACGGGACGACGACGGGCCCGGACGACCCAGACGCTCAGGGCGAGGGTGAGGGCGGCGGCGAGCGCGAGAAGGAGCGGGTCCATGGGGAGGCGTGGAGAGGACGGTCGGGTGGGAGATGAGCGCGGCTATGGATGCCAATTGGGAGTCGCGGTCGTGGGGCCGGGGGCTCCCAGAGGGCGTCAAGGGGGCGGCGCAACGGGCAGGCCGTCGAAGGCGAGGCCCGTGGCTCGGGAAACGCGCCGGGCGGTCAGCGGCTCGCCTCCGGTTCCCGGACGAACCGCCCCGCCTCCAGGTCCCGGACGGCCTGCTCGATCTCGGCCCGACTCGTCATCACGAACGGGCCGTGCCCGACGACCGGGTCGCCGAGGGGCTCGCCGCTCAGGACCAACACCCGGGCCCCGCCCTCTGACGTGAGGACCGCTCGGCCCGCGCCCCGGTCGAGGACGCCGACCTGGCCCCCGCCGATGGGCGTGTCGCCCATCGTCACGGTCCCTCGGAGCACGGCCAGGAGGGCCGTCCGACCCGCCTCGAAGTCCAGCGATGCCCGCCCGCCCGCGTCGAGGCGGAGGTCCCAGACGTCGATCGGGCTGAACGTCCGCGCCGGCCCCTCGTGTGCTCCGAACGCCCCGGCGATGACGCGGAGCTCTCCGCCCCGATCCGGCAACGGGACGACGGGGATGGCCTCCCGCTCGATCCGCTGGTAGGCGGGGGCCGTCATCTTGTGCGCGGCCGGCAGGTTTACCCAGAGTTGGACCATCTCGAACGTCCCGCCTCGCTGGGCGAACGTTGGGGAGTGGCGCTCGCTGTGGAGGATCCCTGAGCCGGCCGTCATCCACTGCACGTCGCCCGGGCCGATCGTACCGCCGGCGCCCGTCGAGTCGCGGTGCTCGGCCTCCCCGTCGTAGACGATGGAGACGGTCTCGAACCCGCGGTGCGGGTGCTTCCCGACCCCCCGCCTCCTGTCCGTGGGCTCGAAGTGCTCCGGCCCAGCGTGGTCGAGGAGGAGGAAGGGACTCAAGTCGTGCCGCTTGTCGAGGTACGAGAACAGTGAGCGGACGGGGAACCCGTCGCCGACCCAGTGCGGGCCCTCGGTGGTCAGGACGTCAAGGACGACCTTCGTGGGGGAGGCGTGCGAAGAGGCGTTCATACCGATTAGGGGGGACGAGAGAGAGGTGAGAACGGGAGCTCCGAAGGGCTAGAGCGCGGCCCAGCGGCCCCACGCGACAAACAGCGCGAGGCCCAGCAGGACGGCGTTCATCGCCACGCTCGACCACTCGCCGCGGCGGAGGTGGGTGATCGCGGCGCCTACCATCGTGGCCCCGAGACCGAGCGCGGCGAGGGGCGTCAGCCACGGGGCCACGCCGAGCGCCCACGGGAGCACGACGCCGAGGGCCCCGAGCACCTCGAGGAGACCGATCAGGCGGAGGGTGCCGTCGCCAAAGCCGGCGACGGCGGGGATCGACGCGCGGACGTCGGCGGGGGGACGGGTCAGCTTCATGGCGCCGGCGGCGGCGAAGACGAGGGCGAGCAAGGCCTGGGCGGCCCAGAGAGCGAGGTTCATGGGGTCAGGGTTTAGGAGTAAACCGTTGAGGGAAAAAAGGGGATCAGTCGAGCGCCTGGTCGATCTTGCGGAGGAGGGCGCTGAGCTGCTGGAGTTCGGCGTCGGTGAGGGCGCCGAGGACGGTGTGGACGCCCGCGTCGTGGTCCCGGAGCACGCGGTCCATGACGGCGAGCCCTTGGGACGTGAGGTGGAGCGCGTACGCGCGGCCGTCGGCGTCGCGGCGCAGGAGGCCGCGGGCCTCGAGCCGGTGCACGTGCTGCGAGACGTTCCCCTTCGTCACGCCCAGGCGGTCGGCGCAGTCCTGCTGGCTCGTCCCGTCGTGGACGCCGGCCTCGACGAGCACGTCGAACTGGCCGCCGCTGAGGCCGGCCGCCTCGATCGGGCCCGCGATGTGGCGGCGGGCCTTCTTGACGACACGCACGAGCCGGACCCACGTGAGGAGGGCGGCGTCGCGCTGGCGGCGGCGGAAGAGGGGGAACATCGTCACTGTTCAGGGCTAAACTGTCGACATCAACCCCGAGCCCGACCGCCGGTTCCCGCTCCCGTGAGCCGGCGATCGCTCCTGACTCCACCGTCCCCTTTGCCATGCCCGCCAAGATCACCGTCGTCTTCTACACCACCTACGGCCACAACCACGCCATGGCCGAGATCGCCGCCGAGGCCGCCCGCGAGGCCGGCGCCGAGGTCCGCCTCCGCCAGGTCCGCGAGACGGCGCCCGCCGAGGTCGTCGAGGCACAACAAGCGTGGAAGGCCCAGCAGGAGCGGATGACCGACATCCCCACCGCCTCCGCCGACGACATGGAGTGGGCCGACGGCTACCTGTTCTCGTCGCCCACGCGCTTTGGCGGCGCGGCGAGCCAGATGCGCTCGTTTATCGACACGCTCGGGCCGCTGTGGCAGAAGGGCGCCCTCGCCGACAAGACGTTCACGGCCATGACGAGCGCCCAGAACGTCCACGGCGGGCAGGAGACCACGCTCCACACGTTGTACGTCACGGCCATGCACTGGGGCTGCGTCCTCGTGCCCCCGGGCTACACCGGCGACTCGGTCTTCGCCTCGGGCGGCAACCCCTACGGCGCGAGCGTGACGGCCACCGGCCCGGACGTGGACGCCGAGACGGCCGAGGCCATCCGGCACCAGGCGCGCCGGCTCGTTCGGTTCACGGACAAGCTCGCGTAAGGCGGGGGCGTCCCGGCGTACCGCCCACCTCGCCGCCGTCCTCCGCCGGGGCCTACGCGGTCCCGGCGGCTGGTGCCGCGTCGAGCGGCAGGAGCCGGAACAGCCGAACGGCCCCGGCCCGGCCGCGGAGCTCGACCGCCCCGACCTCCTCGGACTCCATTCCGGCCGGGAGGGGCGCGAGCCCGAGCGCGGCCTCCGACGCCAAGAGCCGTGCGCCCAGCGCGTGGCACTGCCCCTCGACGCGGGCCGCCACGTTGACGGCGTCGCCGGTGTGGACAAGGTCCTTCTTGAGCGTCCCCACCTCGGCCGTGACGACGACGCCCGCGTGCAAGCCCGCCTTGTAGCGCGGGACCTCGCCGTAGCGGTCGCGGTAGCGGTCGGCGCGCGCGGCGACGGCCTCGTCCAGGAGCAGGACCGTCTCGGCTGGGTGCCGCGCCAGCCGCCCGTTTTTCACCCGCCACGTGACCACGACCTCGTCGCCGACGTACTGGGTTATCTGCCCGCCCGTCGCCAGAATCGGCGCGGCGACGTCTCGGAAAAAGTCGTTCTTGAACGCGTGGTACTCGGCCGGCCCGAGCCGCTGGGCGATGCCGGTCGAGTCGGTGAGGTCGAGAAACAGGAACGCCCGCTCCTCGCGGACGGGTACGCGGTACCGGCCCACAAACAAGGCCGCGAGCGCCGACGGCCCGAGCACGAGCCGGACCTCGCGGCCGAAGTTCATGACCGCCGAGGCCGCCACCAGGACGACCACGCCGAGCCAGAACTGGGGCCCATGGAAATAGGCCTGGACCTCGGGGCGGGCGAATCCCTCGGCGAGCCCCTGTCCGTCGTAGCGGGCCAAGCTCCACGCCAAGAGAGCGGTCGCGACGGCGATCCACGCCGCGACGTAGAACACCGTCCGCCCGAGCGCCGCCCGGAGCGGCGAGGCGTCGCGTGCGAACCGGGGCATGGCGACAAGCTCGAACGCCGCGCCGATCACACCGAGGCCCAGCCCGCCGACGACCACCAGCTCCCAGTCGAGCGTGTTCCACTCGGGCGTGAAGGCGGGGGCCATGGCGAGCGCGACCAGGACCCACCCGAGCACGTAGCGGGCGCCGGTCCAGGCGGTCTGCCGTTGGAGGCGGGAGAGCGACACGGTCAGGCGGTAGCGTGCCGCTCGGCACGCGCCGCGAGCGCCTGGAGGTCCGGGACGTCGAGGGTCGCCTGCGGCGCCCCGACCACGCCCGCCTCGACGAGCGCGCGGCCGAGTTGGTCGGTGTCGAGGTAGTGCCGCGCGAACACGCGCCGGAAGACCGGCATGAGCGGGGTCATCGCGGCGTAGAGCGCGCGGTACAGCGCCGTCCGCGAGACGGCCCCGCCGACGGGCTGGATAAAGCCGGGGCGGGCGTTATACGCGGCCCGGAAAGGCAGCGCGAGTAGGGCGTCCTCGGTCTCGCCCTTGACGCGAGCCCACATCTGTCGGCCGCCGCGGTCGGTGCCCTGCCCCGAGACGTAGACGTACGTCATGGCCGGGTTCCGCTCGGCGAGCTGGCGAGCCACGGACAGCGTGAGGTCGTAGGTGACGTCCCGATAGTCGGCCTCGCTCATGCCCGCCGACGAGACGCCCAAGCAGAACAGACAGGCATCGGCCTGGGCCAGGCGGTCCGCCAACGGGCCGAGGTCGGACAGGTCGGTGTGGACGATCTCGTCAAGCTTGGGGTGCTCGCGGCCCGTCGCGCGGCGGCCGACGGTGACGACCCGCGTCACGCGGTCGTCATGGAGGGCGGCGGTCAGGGCGCCGTGGCCGATCATGCCGGTGGCGCCGAAGAGGAGGACGGTCATGGACGGGCGCCGGGGCGCGGGACGAGGGCGAGGACGGAGTCGGGGAGCCCCGTCGAGATCGCAGGGGCTTCTGTCGCGGCTTCCCAAGGGAGCTCAGGCCACCACGGCTCGGTTGGGTAATCGGTGGGCGTGACGCTCTCGCCGGGGCGCGGGAAAGCGACGGCAACGCCAGCAGCCGCGGCCGCTCGGCGGACGCGCTCGGCGGGCTCGGTCCACCCGTGGAGCGCGAGGTCGAAGAGCCCCCAATGGACCGGTACCAGGAGCCCGCCCGTGCCGCCCTGCACCATCCGGTGCGCGGCGACGGCCTGCTCTGGCCCGAGGTGGACGTCGGCCCACGCGGCGTCGTAGGCGCCGGACTCCACGAGGGTCACGTCGAACGGCCCGAGGCGGCGCCCGACCTCGGCGAACTCGGGCGTGAGCGCGGTGTCGCCCGAGTACCACACCCGCGCCGAGTCGCCGACGACGGCCCAGCCGGTCCACAACGTCCGGTCGCGGGCGAGGGATCGGCCCGAGAAGTGGCGCGCGGGCGTGCT
This sequence comes from Rubrivirga halophila, assembly GCF_046845755.1. GTDB lineage: Bacteria > Bacteroidota > Rhodothermia > Rhodothermales > Rubricoccaceae > Rubrivirga. Next base: position 1,773,764 of record NZ_CP177357.1, on the reverse strand, counting down.
CACCACGCGAACGCCCGCGACCTCGGCCTCTCCCCACCAATCAAGCTCGGTGATGGTCTCGGGCGCGACGCCCCACGCCTCGAGGTGCGCCCCGACGCCGAGTGGGACGAGCCATCGGAACACGCGCTCGGCGAGGGCGCGGACCGTGGCCACGTCGAGGTGGTCGTAGTGGTCGTGCGAGATGGCGACCGCGTCGAGCGGCGGGAGGTCGTCGAGCGCGAGGGGCGGGGTGTTGAAGCGGGCCGGGCCGAACCACGAGGCTGGACTCGCGCGCTCGCCCCAGACGGGGTCCACGAGCACGCGCGCGCCCTCCAACTCGACCAGCAGCGTCGAATGCCCGAGCCACGTCACGCGCAGGCCGTCGGGCGCCTGGGCAAAGTCGGCCGCCGTACGCTGGGAGACCGGGAGGACCTCTTCGGGCTCGCGGTAGTCACTCCCGCCCGTGACGTACTCCCAGAAGACACCGAGGGACGCGCCGTCCAGCACCGTCGGGAGCGCGTTGCGGAACCGGCCGTCGCGGTACTGCGGCGACCGCTCGATCTGCTCTAGCCGCTCGCCCTCCGGTGCCTCGCCCAGAGCGCTCACCACCGAGCACCCCACGGCGCCGGCCACGAGCGCGAGCGCGAGGGCAATCCGGCCCAGCCGGCGGCGCCAGCGGGGCAGGCGCGGCGGACGAGAAACGGGCGGAGCGGCTGTCACAGCGAGGGCGGATGCGGAGCGCCCTCAGACCGGTTCGAGATCCAGGTGTTCCAATCGCTGAACTTTTCTGACAACGGAACATCCGAACGAAGCACAGGTACCGACCGCCGCGCTCCCGCTTGCCATGCCGACCACTGATCTCACCGAGTCCTTCTCGCTCGCGCTCCGCCGCCTCGGGACCCTCTACGCGCGCGTCGCCGCGGAGCAGTCGGCCGAGCACGGCGCGTACTCGAAGCAAGACCTCTTAGCGCTCGACGCAATCGGGCTTGACGGGCCGATGCGGATGGGCGACCTCGCCGACGCCTTGGGCGTGGGCCAGAGCGCCGCGACGCCCGTGGCCGACCGCCTCGAAGGGCACGGCTGGGTCCGCCGCGTGCGGAGCCAAGCCGACCGCCGGGTGTGGCTCGTCGAACTCACCGACGAGGGGCGCCGCGCCTTCGAGGCTGAAGACGCCGTCCGCAAGACGGCCGTGGACGCGATGCTCGCCCCGCTCGACGACGGCGAGCGGGCGGCCCTCGTCGCACTCCTGGAGAAGATCACCCGGGGCCACAGCGTGCCCGGCTAGCGCAGGATCTCATGCTCGGGCTGAGACCGAGGGCACGTCCTGCTCAGCACCCGGATCTGCGTCGTACCCCACCTTTTCGTGCCTCAGCGGAGGGCCGTTGACCCGCACCCCTCGGTCCCAACCCGTATCCCCCTAGCCGTGTACCGCCAGCTCACCGCCGCCCTTCGCCGGGTCCTTCCGGAGTCCGCGTTGTTCAAGCACGGGTTCAACCTGTCGCCGATGTACCGGCGCTCGACCGGCCGGGTGACGCGTGTCTCCGACGACTTGCACGAGGTCGAGGTCGCCATCCCGCTGTCGTGGCGGAACGCGAACTACGTCGGGACGATGTTCGGGGGGAGCCTGCTCTCGGCGACCGACCCGATCCTGATGATCCAGCTCCTCCACATCTTGGGCGACGGCTACGTCGTGTGGGACAAGGCGGTCCAGATGCGCTTCCGCCGCCCGGCCCGGTCGCGCGTGACGGCCCGGTTCGTGTTCACGAGCGAGGAGATCGAGGCGATCCGCAGCGCGGCCGACGATCACGGCGAGACCGACTGGGACAAGCCGGTCGAACTGGTCGACGAGGCCGGGCAGGTGGTCGCACACGGGACGAAGACGCTCTACGTCGCCACGAAGGCGTTCCGGCGCGCGAAGGACGCCCAGCGGTCCGCGGTCCAGAAGAGGGCGTCAGCAGGGTAGGGCTCGGCAGAGCCCCCAGCGGGCGCCCGTCCAGTCGGCGCTCCGCAGGGGGCGGGCTCATCCTCCGTCCGACGTGGCGCCGATGCCCCCGAAGGGGTCGTCATACCAGTCCACCTGGCGGGAGAGGTACATCACGACCGCGAGCGTGACGAGCAGCCCCAGGCTGCCCGCGAGCAGGGCGTACGCCTCCAGCTGGAGGAGCACGAAAAAGTAGCCGTAGAACAGCGTCAGCAGGCCGCCCACGAGCGCCGCGAGGCGCCAGCCGCCGAAGACGGCACGAGCGTATAAAACCACCAGCGACAGGATGGCGACGGCCGCGACGCCGTAGGCCCCGTTGAACGGGAGGTACTCGGCGAACGCCAGCAGGAGGAGGTAGAACAGCGTCACTGCGAAGCCGACTAGCAGGTACTGGATCGGGTGGATCCGGCGCCCGCCCAGCACCTCGACGAAGAAGAACGTCAGGAAGGTCAGAAAGACGAACAGCACCCCGTACTTGGCCGCCCGGTTGGTCTTCTGGTACTCGTCGACCGGAAGCAGCAGTTCGACGCCAAACGCCGACGCGCCCCCGGCCATCGCGGCCTCCATCTCGTAGTAGTCGAACCTGGCGCGGCGCAGCGGCAGGCCCGTCGGTCGCCCGAACCCCCCGGCAAAGGCCTGCGGGTAGTTGCGGTTGAGGTGGAGCACCCGCCACCGGGCCTCGAACCCCGTGTCAGCGACCGTGCGGTCCTCGGGCAGGAAGGCGCCTGCAAAGCGCGGCGTGTCCCACGGCGACGCCAGCCGCAGCGTCGTCTCGCGGCCGACGGGCAGCACGCCCAGGCTGCCGCTCCCGTTGAGGCTCAGCCTGAACGAGAACGCCGCGCCGTCGCCGTCGACGCGGACGGGCACCGTCACGCCGGTCGAGAACACGTCGTTCGTGACGATCCCCGGGTCGGCCTCGCGGTCCGTGCCGTCCCACCGCAGGCGGATCGGCTCACGCACGCCGACCAAGTCCGAGATCCCGATCTGGACGAACGCCTCGTCGAGCCGGAGCGCGCTCCGGGGGATGCCGAAGGCGGCCGAGTCAACCGGCGGGAATTGGCCGCGGACGGTGAGCTGCGCCTCGTACAGCACGACGCGGAAGATGCCGCGTGTGCGGACCTGCGGCGCCATCGTGCCCTCGACATCGAGGGCGTCGGGGAAGAGGTGCGCGTAGCGCGTCACGCGCTGCTGGCCGCCGTTCGGGGCCGGCTCGGTCGCCGTGTACGGGATCGTGAGGACCGGCCCGCCCAGCGTCTGGTCCTGGCCCCACTGCGCCGAGACCTCCAGCCGCGCCTGCTCGCGGAGCTGCTCGCGCTCGTTGATGAGCCCGCCCAAGAGCGCCAGCGGCACCATCAGCACAAAGACGATGAGCACGATGGCGACCACCTTCCACGCCAGCGACCGACGCGGCGACGGCAGCTTGGGCACGCGCCGGGCCGGGGGGGGGGAGGCTTGGGGAGCGCTGGCGTCGGACATTGGGGCGGAGGGGCGCGAGCCCGGAACGTAGAGACGCCCCGGTCGCTCTCGACCGCCGGGGCACCAGAAATCCGCCGGGCGTCCGCAAGCGGGGCCGGCCAACAAAAAACCGCCCCGACGCCGGAGGGGCATCGGGGCGGCTGAGTGAGGAGAGCCGGCTTAGGCCTGCGTCTCGCCCTCGTCGACGACTTCGAAGTCGGCGTCCTCGGTGGCGTCGGCCGCCTCGGTGGGGCCGTCGGCCTGCGCCTGGGCGGCGGCGTCGGCGCCGCCCGCTTCGGCCTCGGCCTGCTGGGCGCGGTAGAGGTCCTCCGCCGCGCCGGACCACGCCGTGTTGAGCTGCTCCATCGCCGACTCGAGCTGCTCGAGGTCCTGGCCCTTGTGGACCTCCTTGAGCCGCTCGAGCCCGGCCTCGATCTGCGACCGCTTCTCGGCGGGCAGCTTGTCGCCGTAGTCCGCGAGGTTCTTCTCGGTCGAGAAAATGAGGCTGTCGGCCTGGTTGAGCTGGGTGATCGACTCCTTGCGCTTGGCGTCCTCGGCCGCGTTCTCGCGCGCGGAGCGGCGCATGGCCTCGATCTCCGCGTCGCTCAGGCCGGACGAGGCCTCGATGCGGATCGACTGTTCCTTGCCGGTCGCCTTGTCCTTGGCCGAGACCGACAGGATGCCGTCGGCGTCGATGTCGAAGGTGACCTCGACCTGGGGCAGGCCGCGCGGGGCGGGGGGGATGCCGTCGAGGTGAAACCGGCCGATCGTCTTGTTGTCGACGGCCATCGAGCGGTCGCCCTGGAGCACGTGGATCTCGACAGACGGCTGGTTGTCGCTGGCGGTCGAGAACGTCTCCGACTTGCGCGTCGGGATGGTCGTGTTGGCCGGGATGAGCGGCGTCATCACGCCGCCGAGCGTCTCGATGCCCAGGTTCAGCGGCGTCACGTCGAGCAGGAGCACGTCCGAGACGTCGCCCGACAGCACGCCGCCCTGAATCGCCGCGCCGAGCGCGACGACCTCGTCAGGGTTGACCGAGCGGTTCGGCTTCTTGCCGAAGAACTGCTCGACGACCTCCTGGATCTTAGGGATGCGCGACGAGCCGCCGACCAGGATGACCTCGTCGACCTGCTCCTTCGTCAGCCCGGCGTCCTTGAGCGCCTTCTCCATCGGGGGGATGGTGCGGCTCACGAGGTCGTCGACGAGCTTCTCGAACGTGGCCCGCGTTAGGTCGAGGGTGAGGTGCTTGGGGCCCTCCTGCGTCGCCGTGATGAACGGGAGGTTGATGGTCGTCTGCGAGGCGGCCGACAGCTCGATCTTGGCCTTCTCGGCGGCCTCCTTGAGGCGCTGGAGCGCCATCGGGTCGGTCCGCAGGTCGATGCCCTCCTCGCGCTTGAACTCGTCGGCGATCCAGTCGATCAGGCGCTGGTCGAAGTCGTCGCCGCCGAGGTGGGTGTCGCCGTTCGTGCTCTTGACCTCGAAGACGCCGTCGCCGAGCTCCAGGATGGAGATGTCGTAGGTGCCGCCGCCGAGGTCGTAGACCGCGATGATCTCGTCCTCGGACTTTTTGTCGAGCCCGTACGCGAGCGCCGCGGCCGTGGGCTCGTTCAGGATGCGCTTGACGTCGAGCCCGGCGATCTGGCCGGCCTCCTGCGTCGCCTTGCGCTGGGCGTCGTTGAAGTAGGCCGGGACGGTGATGACCGCCTCGGTGACGCGCTCGCCGAGGTAGTCCTCGGCGGTCTGCTTGAGCTTGGCGAGCACCATCGCCGAGATCTCCTGCGGCGTGTACAGCTTGTTCTCGCCGCCCGCCTCGACCTGGATGCGGGCCACGCCGCCGTCGGCGGCCGCGACCGTGTAGGGGACGGTCTTCATCTCCTCGGCGACTTCGGAGTGCTGGCGGCCCATGAACCGCTTGGCCGAGAAGATGGTGTTCTGGGGGTTCGTGATGGCCTGGCGCTTGGCCGGCGCGCCGACGAGGCGCTCGCCGTCCTTTTTGAAGGCGACCACGGACGGGGTCGTCCGGCCGCCTTCGGCGTTGGGGACGACGACAGGCTCGTTGCCTTCCATCACGGCCACGACGGAGTTCGTCGTGCCGAGGTCGATGCCGATAATCTTGCCCATTGGGGGAGTGGATGCTTGGAGTAGAGGGGTGCCGCAGAGCGTGGCGGAGTGACGTTGGCTACGCCGCGTCGGTCGCCAGGATCCACGGGGCCTGCCGGATCGGCAGGCCGTCATGTCACGCACAGACAGGACAAGGGCCGTGCCACCGCGCGCCGATTGCCGTTATGGCAGACCGCTTCGCCAGATCCTCAACCGACCCGGCGGCGGGGTATCTTGGCGTCCCCCCCGGCCTAGCGGGCTCCGCCCGATGAAACACGTCCCCAACGTCCTGACCGTCGGCCGCATGATCGCGGCGCCGGTGTGCCTGTACCTCTTGTGGACGGGGACGGTCGCGGGCCAGATCGGCGGGGCCGCCCTGTTCATCATCGCCGCCATCACCGACTGGCTCGACGGCCAGATCGCGCGGAAGTACGGCGTCGGCTCGCGCCTGGGCCAGTTTCTGGACCCGCTGGCGGACAAGGTCCTCGTCCTCGGCGCCTTCTTCCTGATCCCGTTTCTGCAGCCGATCGGGGAGGGGCTCGCGGCGCCCGTCGGCGCGTGGCTGCCGTGGCTCGCGATCGGCGCCATCGCCGTCCGCGACGTGGCGGTGACCGTGCTCCGGGCCGTCTACGAGAAGCAGGGCAAGACGCTGGCGACCTCGACGGCCGCCAAGTGGAAGACGGCGTGGCAGCTCACGTTTCTGATCACCGCCTTCGTGTTCCTCGCCGGCCGCCACCTCGAGGCGCTCGGCGGCGCGCTCGGCGCGCTCGGCACGTTCCTGGCCGCCGCCCTCGCCTCGCCCGTCGCGCTCGTCTTCCTGCTGGCGACCGCCGCGGTCACAGTGTGGACGGGCGTCCTCTACTTCCGCCAGCCCGCCGCCGGCTGACGCCGTCCGCGGCGCCCTCGCATGCCCGACACCGCCGCCGCCCTCGCCCGCGACCTGTTGCGCATCGGCGCCGTCGCGCTTCGCCCCGCCGACCCGTTCACGTGGGCCAGCGGCCGGCGCTCGCCGATCTACACCGACAACCGGCTGACGCTCTCGCACCCCGACGTGCGCGGCTGCATCGCCGATGCTTTCGCCGATCTCTCGCGCCCCTTCTCGCCCGACGCGATTTCGGCGACCGCGACGGCCGGCATCCCGCACGGCGCCCTGCTGGCGGACCGCTTGGAGCTCCCGTTCAGCTACGTCCGCTCGGCGCCCAAGGGGCACGGCAAGGAAAACCGGATCGAGGGGGCCGTCGCGGACGGCGCGCGCGTCGTCCTCGTGGAGGACCTCATCTCGACCGGCGGCTCCGCACTATCGGCCGCCCAAGCGTTGCGCCAGCACGGGGTCGACGTGGTCGCTGTCGTGGCCGTCTTCTCGTACGGCTTCCCCGAGGCCGAGGCCGCGTTCGACTCGGCGGGCATCCCGCTGGCGACGCTGACCGGCCTCGACGCGCTGGCGCGAGCGGCGCGCGAGACGGGCACGCTGGCCGAGGCCGACCGCGACACGCTCGACGCCTGGCGCCGCGACCCGGCCGGATGGAGCGAGCGGTGGGTGGGACAGCAGGAGGGGTAAGGCCTGGGCCGTGGAGGTACGGATCGCTCGAACCGTTCGCCATCCTGCTCGTCCTCTGCTCCTCTTGCCCTCCATTCCTCTCCTCCTGCCATGACCGGCCACCTCCTGACCGTTGGCGACGAGATCCTGCTCGGGCAGATCGTCGACACGAACGCGGCCTGGCTCGGCGAGCGGCTCGCGGCGGCGGGCGTCGACGTGCGGCGCTCCGAGACGGTCGGCGACGACCACGGCGAGATCGTCCGCGCGCTGGAAAGGGCGTACGCGGACGGCGCGGCGGTCGTCATCGTGACGGGCGGGCTGGGGCCGACGCACGACGACGTGACGAAGGCGGCGGTCGCCGAGGTGTTCGGCCGCGAACTCGAGTTTCGGCCCGACGTGCTCGACCGGATCGAGGCGCGCTACGCGACGCGGGGCCGCACGATGCCCGCCGTCGGCCGGGTGATGGCCGAGGTGCCCGTCGGGTTCGACGCGCTCCCCAACCCGACCGGCAGCGCGCCCGGCCTGTGGGGCCAAGACGACGGCCGCATGGTGGCCGTGATGCCCGGCGTGCCACACGAGATGGAGGCCATCGCCACGGCATCCGTCCTCCCCCGGCTCGTCAAGCGGCAAGACGGCGTCGTGCTCTCGCGGACGCTACTGACCGTCGGGAAAGGGGAGAGCGACCTGTCGGTGCTGATCGAGGCGGCCGGCGCCCTCCCCGAGTCTGTCAAACTGGCGTACCTGCCGAGTACCGGGCAGGTACGCGTCCGGCTGACGGCGCGGGGCCCGAGCCGCGATGCCGCGCAAGCGGATCTCGACGGCGCGTTCGAAACGGTCCGCGGCGCGGTCGGGCGGCTGGCGTTCGGCGAGGGCGAGACGACACTCCAAGCGGTCGTGCTCGACGCCTTCCGCGCGGCCGGTCTGACGCTGGCGGTCGCCGAGAGCTGCACCGGCGGGACGGTCCTCTCCCGGCTCACCGCGATCCCCGGCGCCAGCGCGGTCGTCTGTGGCGGCGTCGTGGCGTACTCGAACGCCGCCAAACGGGCCCTCCTCGACGTGCCCGAGGAGCACCTCGACGACCACGGCGCCGTGAGCGAGCCCGTCGCGCTCGCGATGGCGGCCGGCGCCCGCGCCCGCTTGGGCGCGGACGTGGGGCTGGCGACGACCGGCATCGCCGGGCCGACCGGCGGCACGCCCGAGAAACCCGTCGGGACCGTCTGGATCGCCTACGACGACGGCGCCGACGCCCGTGCCGTGCTCCTCCACCTCACCCCCAACCGCGCCGTCAACATCGCGCTGTCGGCGACGGCCGTGCTCGACCTCGCCCGGCGCCAGCTCGCGCGTCGCGGCGGCGCCTGAGCCCGTCGCCGGCGCCGCGCGGCAACCTTTTGGCCGGGCTCGCGGTTATCGGGGTGAACGCAGGGGGCGGGTCTGCTCGGGCGTGACGCGAAGGTGTCACCCCCGCCGCCGTACCCTGTTGCGTTCGCACTGCCTGAGGGGCCACGCACCCGGCCCTTTTACATCCACAGACCCGCTCTTCGGAGCCTGCCCTCATGGCGAAGTCCCCCGCCACCGTCCCCGTCGACGCCGCCGCCAAGTCGAAGGCCCTCGATCTCGCCATGAAGCAGATCGACAAGCAGTTCGGCAAAGGCGCCGTGATGAAGATGGGCGACCAGCCGCCCGTCTCGATGGACGCCGTCTCGACCGGCTCCCTCACCCTCGATCACGCGCTCGGCATCGGCGGCGTCCCGCGCGGCCGCATCATCGAGATCTACGGGCCCGAGTCGTCCGGCAAGACCACGCTGGCGACCCAGATCATCGCCGAGGCCCAGAAGATGGGCGGCACGTGCGCCTTTATCGACGCCGAGCACGCCTTCGACCCGACGTACGCCGAGAAACTCGGCGTCAACACGGACGACCTGCTGATGTCCCAGCCGGACACCGGCGAGCAGGCGCTTGAGATCTGCGACATGCTCGTCCGCTCCGGCGCCATCGACGTCGTCGTGATCGACTCGGTCGCCGCGCTCGTGCCCAAGGCCGAGATCGAGGGCGAGATGGGCGCCAGCCACGTCGGCATCCAGGCCCGGCTCATGAGCCAGGCGCTCCGCAAGATCACCGGCACCATCAAGCGGACCAACACGATCTTGATCTTCATCAACCAGATCCGGATGAAGATCGGCGTCATGTTCGGGAGCCCCGAGACGACCGCCGGCGGCCGCGCGCTCAAGTTCTACGCGTCGGTCCGGATGGACATCCGCCGCATCGGCGCCATCAAGGACGGCCAGGAGGTGACGGGCAACCGGACGCGCGTCAAGGTGGTCAAGAACAAGGTGGCCCCGCCGTTCCGGCAGGCCGAGTTCGACATCATCTACGGCGAGGGCGTCTCGTCGCTCGGCGAGCTCGTCGACCTCGGGCTCGAGCACGACATCATCCAGAAGTCGGGCTCGTGGTACTCCTACGGCGAGGAGCGCATTGGCCAGGGCCGCGACGTCACCAAGGAGTGGCTCAAGACGAACGACGACCGTCGTGAGGCCGTCAAGAACGCCATCAAGGTCGCCCTCGGCATGATCCCGGACCCCGACGCGGAGGTCGAGGACGAGGACACGGCGTCCACCAACGGCCAGGAGGCCGTCCTCGACGCGTAGCCGACTCGGACAGATCGCCCGCAGGCGCCGCTTGGATCCGTCCGGGCGGCGCCTGCTTTTTTGAGGGGGCGCGCGGCTCGGCGACGGCGCCCGCTGACCGACCGCGCGAGCTGCTGAGAGGAGGGGAGGGGTAGCTTGCGGGATGCGCATTGTCCTCCTGCTTCTGGCCTTCGGGGCCGTCGAGCTGACCGCGGCTCCCGCCCAGGCGCAGGTCGCCGACACGACCGCGACCGGCGACCCGCCCGACCTCCCCCCGAACACCGAGGCGCGCGACGTGGCCATCTTCCGGGCGATCTACGAGATCGACGTCCCGATGCTGACTGGGGCGATGCGCGCCGTCAACGTGACCGCGTATCCCGTGTACGGCGGCATCGCGCCGGCGCTCGCGCTCGGCGCCGCGCTCGACGGCGGCGACTACGAGCCGGCGGTCAAGATGGCCGCGGCTCAGGGGCTGGACGTCGCGGTCACGCTCGCGATGAAGCGGCTGGTGCTGCGGCCGCGTCCCTACGCCGCGCTCGACGGCGTCGTGGCCCGGGACCGTGGGCACATGGGCGAGGACATCATCGACCCGTACTCCTTTCCGTCGGGCCACACGTCGCTGGCGGCCGCCAGCGCCACGTCGCTGTCGCTGAGCTACCCCGAGTGGTACGTGATCGGGCCGGCCGCTGCCTGGGTGGGCACGATGGGCGCCGCCCGCATCTGGCACGGCGTCCATTACCCGACCGACGTGGCCGTCGGTGCCGCCGTCGGGGTCGCCTCGGCGGTCGCCGTCCACCTGGTCTGGAACGCGCTCGACGGCGGGCCGGGGACCAGTGGCGACGCAAACGCCGTTCGGTTCTCCATTCCCCTTTAACGCGATGCGTCGTCAAACCGCTACCAGTGGAGTGGCCTGGGAATCGATCTACGGCTACCGCCGGGCGGTCCGGATCGGCAACTGGGTCGCCGTTTCAGGCACGACGGCCCCTGGGGCCACGGCTCAGGCCCAGGCGAGCGCCGCATTCGAGACGGCGCTTGCGGCGCTCGCGACGCTGGGCGGCACCTCCGCCGACGTCATCCGGACGCGGATGTACATCACCGACATCGCCGATGCCGACGCGGTAGGGCGCGTGCACCGCGCCCGGTTCGGGGCGAACCCGCCCGCCTCCACCATGGTCGAGGTATCGGCGCTGATCGCGCCCGAACTCATGGTGGAAATCGAACTGGACGCCGTCGTGGAGGCCGCCCCTTAGCTTCCATCAGCTTTTCCCCCCGACCGATGCTGCCGTACCTCCACACCGTCGTCCTCGCCCTCCACGTGTTGTTCGCCGCCGCCTGGTTCGGGCTGGGGCTGGCGCTGCCGTCGCTGGCCCGCGGCGCGATGTCGCCCGGCACACCGGAAGGAGGGAAGGTGGTCGGCTCGATGAACGGCTCGATCGTCCTGTTCTACGCGGCCGCCGTCGCCAACTGGATGCTGGGCATGCAGCTCGGCCTGGAGGCGCAGTACAACGCCTGGCCGTACCACACGGCGCTGTCGCTGGGCCTGGTGCTGGTCGTCGTCCAGTTCGCGCTGATTCGGCCCGGATGGGCGCAGTTGACGAACGGGGCCGGCACGCCGGTCGCCGAGACGGGCCGCAAGCGGATCGCGCTCGGCCTCGGCATCGGCCACGCCGTCTGGATGGGCATCTTCGTGCTGATGTACGTCGGGCGCGGCGTGATCGGCGGCTAGCGCTCGGCGGCGCGGCGCAAGCGGTCGAGCAGCGCCGTCCCCAGCCCATCGTCGGCGACGAGCTGGGCGTCGATGCGCGCCAGCCCCAAGGCGTCGGCGCGGCGGAAGGTCTCGAACACGCGGTGCGCGTAGTCGGCGACCGTGGGGCAGACGACCTCCAGGGCATACCCGGGCGGGGGGGCGTCGAGGCCGATGTAGGCGGCGTCGGAGTCGGGACTCGAGGCCTCGGCCGACGCGACGAGGTGGACGCGGGCGTGGGGCGCGTAGTGCCGGTGGCGCGTGCCCGGCGACCGGTGGCGGGCGTCGTCGTTCGTCCCGGTCGCGAACGCGCCGGGCCAGAGGTCTCGCAGCCGATCGAGCGTGACTGCTCCGGGACGGAGCACAACAGGCGTGTCTCCCGTGGCATCCACGACCGTCGATTCGAGCCCGACCGTCGCGGGCGGGCCCTGGAGGACGGCGTCGATCCGGCCGTCGAGGTCGGCCACCACAGCCTGCCACGTGGTCGGGCTCGGCCGGCCGCTCCGGTTCGCGGATGGCGCGACGAGGGGCGCCGCCAGCGCCGCCAGCACGGCCCGCGCCTCGGGGCTGGCGGGGACCCGGACGGCGACCGTGTCGAGCCCGGCGGTGACGGCGGCTGGCAGGCCGGTCCGGGCGGGGAGCACGACGGTCAGCGGGCCCGGCGCGAACGCCGCCAGGAGGTCCCGACCGAGCGCGGTGAGCTGGGCGACCGCGTCGGCGTCGCCAGCGTCGCCGACGTGAACGATCAGCGGGTTGTCGGCCGGCCGGCCTTTCGCCCCGAACACGCGTCCGACCGCGCTCGCGTCCGTCGCCAGCGCGGCCAGGCCGTAGACGGTCTCCGTCGGGATCGCGCACAGCCCGCCGCTCGCGAGCACGGCGGCGGCTTCGGCGGGATCTCTCAGGAGGCGGGTAGTCACGGCGCTAGGTTTCGGGTCCCCCGCAAGATCCGACCATGGCCCGCCGCGAACCCACCCTCGCCGACTACGACACGCACAACGTCGACGGCTACGACGTGCTCGTCGGTCGGACGGCCCGCGACAACGACAAGCTGACTTTTAAGGTGGCCCGGCCGAACGACGTCTGGCTCCACGTCGGCGGCGGGACGCCCGGGAGCCACGTGGTCATCCGGACGCCCGAAGGGGGCGAGGTGCCCCGGGCCGTCGTGAAGCGCGCGGCGGAGCTGGCCGTGGCCCACTCGAAGGCGAAGGGCGCGACCGGCAAGGTGGACGTCCACGTATGCCGGGCGTGCGACGTGTCGAAGCCGCGCGGCGCCAAGCCGGGATCAGTCCAGCTCCGGCGCTACGAGTCCGTCAAGGTGTACGCGCGGGCCTAGCGGACGACGACGGCGCGGTGTGTCAGCACGCGGCCCCCGGCCTCCAGCCGGACCACGTACACCCCGCCCGCCAGCCCCTCCGCGAGGCGCGCTCGGTGGGCGCCCGCCGGCCAGTCTCCGTCGGCGACCACGGCGACCTCCCGGCCCCGGACGTCGTAGACGGCGAGCCGAATGGGGCCCCGCTCGGCGAGCGCGAAGCGGATCTCGGCCCGGCCGGCCGACGGGTTCGGGATGGGCGCCTCGAGCGCGACCTCGGGGGCGATGGCCGCGCGTGCGAGGGCGCCCGGGGGGGCGGTGGCCTCGGGCGGCGGCGGGGGCGGCTCGGCCAGGCCCGCCGCCCACGCCGGGATCGTCAGGATGCGGGGGCCGCCGTTCGGCCGGGGCCCGCGGGCCCGAACCCGGAACGCCTGCCAGGGCGCGACCTCATCGATGGCCACCCAACGCCGCGTCGCGTTGTCGAACGCCGTCGCACCCGAGGCGTGCACGGCGCCCGGCCACTCGGCCATGCGCGTCAGGTCGAGGGGGGCGTCGAACGGATTGGCGAGGACATTCCAGCGCGTCCCCGAGGTGTCGAGCTCGACGGCGATGTCGGCCGTGTTGGGCCGCCGCGTCGAGCGGAGGTCGAACGGGAACGCCCGGCTGATGCTGACGCGCTCGCGGCCGACCCCGTCCTCGTCGCGGAGCCGCCAGCGGAAGGCCCGCCCGAGGGGCAGGACCTGGTCGGCGGACGCCGCGGGCACCCACTGCCCGGCCCCGGTGTCGAAGCCGGTCCACACCGACGGCCCGGCGTTCGGGAAGTAGCCGGGGACCCCCGTGACGAGGTTCTGGGCCGCGAGGTCGGCCACGGTGAGGCCCGGCGCCGGCGGCCCGAACAGGAGCGCCCCGGCGGTCCCATCGACGACGGTGTGGGCCCGGACGTCGGCCAGCTCGACGGGGTCGGCGGCCCACTCCGCGATTGCGGTGCGGAGCACGACCTGGACGGTCTGGCCGAGGAGCGAGTCGGGCACGGACACCTCGATCCGGCCGTCGGTGGCAGGCGCCGAGGCGATCACCACGCTCTCGCCAGTCGCCGGGATGTCTAGGACGAGGCGGACGTTAACGCGGAGCCCGACGCTCTTCCACTCGGCGACGAGCGGGACGCCGATGGCGGCGGGGGCCTCGAGCCGCCCCCGGATGGCCCGGGTCTTCGGCTCCCTGCGCCCGTCGATCGACGCGCACGCGGCCCGGCTGCAGCCCGCGAGCTGGCCCAGCCGGAAGGAGAACTGGTCGAGGTCGGCCTGGGGGATGAAGTCCCACGAGCCGTCGAGCTCGAACGGGTCGGCGACCAGGTCGTAGAGCTCGACCTCGCCGGACCTGGGGAACTCAGTGTACTTCAGCCCCTCGGCGGTGATCACGGTCCGGTAGTAGGGGAGGGTGTCGCGGTTCCAGCCCTCGAGCAGTAGCGTCTGGCGCCACGCGACGGGCTCGCCGGTCAGCAGCGGGACCAAGCTCCGGCCCTCGTAGTGGGCCGGGGCCGGGGCCCCCGCAAGGTCGAGGAAAGTCGGGGCGAGGTCGACGATCGAGACGAGCGCGTCGTCGAGGGTCCCCGCGCTGATCCCCGGGCCGGAGACGGCGAACGGGACGCGCGCTGACCGCTCGTACGGGTACCCCTTGCTCCCACGGATCCGATGGTGCCCCAGCATGATGCCGTTGTCGGACACGAAGAAGACGTAAGTGTCATCGGCCATCCCGAGCGCCTCGAGCTCGTCGCGGAGGTCGCGGATGGCCTCCTCAGCCGAGAGCATCGCCTCGACGCGGGATCGGAAGAGCCCGTCCATCCCGTCGTAGCCGGGGAGCGGGGTGCGCCCGGCGAGGTCGGCGTGTTTGTCCGAGACGTCGTCCTCGTCGAAGTCCGGGTCGCGGGGGACGATGGCGTCGGGGAGCGTGCCCTCGTGGCGCGGGGCCGGGATCGCGCGGGTGGGCTCCGTCCCCGACTCGGCGTGGGGGGTGTAGAGCGAGAGGTAGAGGAACACCGGCTGGTCGAGGTCGGCGGCCGCCCGGAGCGCGCCGACCGCGATCCCGGCCTCGACGTCGGTCCGGTACGAGTCCGGCCCGGAATAGTCGTTCACGATGCCCCCGGAGCCGTCGTCGACGTACTCCGAGAAGTCCATGTAGCCCCCGACCCGGGGCATCGAGGCGGAATAGACGTTCCAGCCGGGCGGGGTGTAGAGGGGGCCGCGGTCCGGCCACCCGTTCACGGGCTTCCCCACGTGGATCGTGTGGTACCCCGCGCCCTGGAGGGCGATCGGGAACGTCTGGTCCTCCCACCCCTGAGCCTTCCACTCCCGGTAGTGGCGCTTCCCGTTGAACAGGTATCCGTTCGAGTGGCTGTTGGTCCCTGTCATGAGGGCCCCCCGAGACGGGCCGCACAGCGAGTTCGGGATGTAGCCCCGCGAGAACGACAGCCCGGCCTCGGTGGTCACCTCGCGGAGCCCAGGGAGTGTCGCCATCGCCGCCGTGTCCAGGTCGTCGACGAGCACGAGCACGATGTTCGGCTGAGCGGGCTGGCCGTGGACGGCCGTCGGGACGCTGAGGGCGACGGCGAGGATGAAAGCCCGGGGCAGCACAGAACCGTGAGGAGACCCCCCGAGGATACACCGCAGCCTGTTCACATGTGTTATCGGGATTTGGCCCGCCTATCGGGACCCCGCGGAACGAGGCTGCACGCAGAAAGCGCCGGCCCTCGCGTGAGGACCGGCGCCGGTGTTGCGGGGGGGGGATTCGAACCCCCGATCTTCGGGTTATGAGCCCGACGAGATACCACTTCTCCACCCCGCGGTGTGTGATCCCAAGGTAGGGGCCGGGCGGGTGGGCATCAAGCCGCCAGCGGTGGAGCGCCGGTGAAGTCCGCGTGTCGGAATCCGGCCCACCGGGTCCCCCGTCGTCTATCTTCGCTCCTCCTCATCCCCGCAGTCCCGACTCATGGCCTCCGTCCGTCCGTTCCGGGCGCTCCGTCCCGCGCCCGCGTTCGCCGAGCGCGCCGCCTCCGTCCCCTACGACGTCGTCTCCGTCGAGGAAGCCCGCACGCTTGCGGCTGGCAACGAGCACTCTTTCCTCCACGTCGTCCGCCCCGAGATCGACCTCGCGGCAGGCACCGACGAGCACGCCGACGAGGTCTACGCCCAGGGCGCCAAGGCCTTGCGCGAGCTGGCGGCCTCGGAGGCCTTCGTCCGCGACGACGAGCCGCGCCTCTACGTCTACAGGCTCGTGATGAACGGGCGCGCCCAGACGGGCATCGTGGGCCTGGTCTCTGCCGACGACTACGACAACGACGTCATCCTCAAGCATGAGGAGACGCGGCCCGACAAGGAGGACGACCGCACGCGGCACATCGTCGAGCAGCGCGCGCACGCCGAGCCGGTGATGCTGACCTACCGGGGCCGCGACGACATCGACGAGGCGGTCGCCCAAGCGATGGAGACCGAGCCACTCTACGACTTCCGGGCCAAGGACTACGTCCAGCACACCGTGTGGGCCGTGCCCGACCCCGCCGCCGTGGTCGAGGCGTTCGCGGACACCGACGCGCTGTACGTGGCCGATGGTCACCACCGCAGCGCCGCCGCGGCGCGCGCCGCGCGCGAGCTGGCGGACGTGCCCGAGGCCGGCCACTTCCTGGCCGTCCTCTTCCCGTATGAGGACATGGAAATCCTCCCTTACAACCGGATCGTCAAGCACCTCCCGGTCGGCAAGGGCAAGTTCCTCGACCAGCTCCGCCGCCGCGTGGACGTCGAGGAGGCGCTCTTCCCCGACCCCGAGGACTTCGGCCTGGTCGCTTTCTACCTCGGGATGGACTACGGCTGGAACACGCTCGTGCTGCCCGAGACCGAGCGCGACGGCGTCGCCGACACGCTCGACGTGGCCCGGCTCGGCGAGTTCGTGCTAGAGCCCCTGTTGGGCATCACCGACCCGCGCACGGACGAGAACGTGGCCTTCGTCGGTGGCATCCGGGGGACCGAGGAACTGGAGCGGCTCGTCGACGCGGGCGAGGCCGACATCGCCTTCTCGATGTACCCGACTGCGCCCGAGGAGCTGCTCGACGTGTCGGACGCGGGCGAGCTGATGCCCCCGAAGTCGACGTGGTTCGAGCCCAAGCTGCGCAGCGGCCTGCTCGTCCACACCTTCTGGGACTGATCCGTGCGGCGACGTTGAACGTGCGGCGTTGAACGGTCTCACTTTCCTCGTTTTCACTTTTCACGTTCCATGACCATCCTCGTCGCCGACAAGCTTTCCGAAGACGCCCTGGGCGTGCTACGTGACGACGGCCACGTCGTGATCGAGGCGCCCGACCTGTCGGGCGACACGCTCGCGGCAGCGCTCGCGGAGGACAACCCGGCCGTGCTCGTCGTGCGCTCGACGAAGGTGACCGCGGCGGCGCTCGACGCAGCGCCCGGGCTCGAACTCATCGTCCGCGCCGGTGCGGGCGTCGACTCGATCGACGTGACAGGCGCGTCGGAGCGGGGTGTCTTCGTGGCGAACTGCCCCGGCAAGAACGCGGCGGCCGTCGCCGAGCTCGCGTTCGGGCTCATCCTGGCGCTCGACCGCCGGATCCCCGACAACGTGATCGCGGCGCGCGAGGGGCGCTGGGACAAGAAGGGGTTCGCGAAGGCGCGCGGCCTGCGCGGCCGGACGTTGGGCGTCGTCGGGATGGGGAGCATCGGCCGTGAGGTCGTCGCCCGCGCCCGCGCCTTCGGGATGCCGGTCGTGGCCTGGAGCCGCTCGCTGACGCCCGAGGCGGCGCAGGACCTCGGCGTGACGTTCGCCGCCAGCCCCGTCGACGTCGCGCGGCAGTCGGACGTCGTGACGGTCCACGTGGCCTCGACGCCCGAGACGGCGCACTTGGTCGACGCCGCGTTCCTCGCGGCGCTGCCCGACGGCGCCTCGCTCATCAACACGACGCGCGCGGAGGTCGTCGACGAGGTCGCGGTCGCCGACGCGGTCGCCGCGGGCCGGTTGCGGTACGCGACCGACGTGCCGGCGGGCGAGCCGTCCGACAAGGCGGGCCCGTTCTCGCACCCCCTCGCGGACGCCGCCTACCTCACGCACCACATTGGCGCCTCGACCGACGAGGCGTCGGACGCGATTGGCCAGGAGGCGATCCGCGTGATCCGGCGCTACGCCGAGACCGGCCGCGTCGACAACGGGGTCAACCTGGCCGACCGGACGCCCGCGACGCACCTGCTGACCGTACGGCACCTCGACCGCGTGGGCGTGCTGGCAGGCGTACTCGGCGAGATCCGGGAGGCGGGCTGGAACGTGCAGGAGATGGAGAACCTGGTGTTTTCCGGGGCCGCCGCCGCGTGCGCCCGGATTCGCTTCGACGGCCAGCCCGACGACGACACGCTCGCGCGGATCGGCGCCGTCGAGCACGTGCTGAACGCGACCGTCATCGAGCTCTAGCGCGCCACCCTCCCTTTCGGGCTCCAATGACCATTTCGACCCGCGGCCGCATGGCCGGCCACATCGCCACCGCCCTCACCATCGCCGCGGGCGTACTTGCTGCCGTCGGGCTGGTGTCGGCGTCTTCTGGCGGCTCCACCAAGCTGCTGGGCGTCGTGCTCGTCTCACTGGGGCTGGCGATCCGGACGCTCCGGTTGCAGAAGGCGCGAGCCGCCGACCGGTCCCGATAGGCGCCGCCGCGAGCTGGACACGCGCCCCTCCGCTAACGCGCGACGGGCGCGCCGGCGTCGGCGAGGTCCTGGAACCCGCCCGCGTTGACGACACGCGCGAAGCCCATGGCCTCCAGGACCCGGGCGGCCCGCCCGCTGCGCACGCCCGAGGCGCAGTACAAGTAGACCGTCTCGTCGCGCGGGAGGTCGGCCACGAGGTCGCGGAAGTCGGCGTCCAGCACGTCGGCGTGGAGGGCGCCGGCGACGTGGCCCTCGCCGTACTCGGCGTCGGTGCGGACGTCCACGACGGGCGCGCCCTCGCCGATGGCGGCGACGATCGAGTCGACCGGCTCGGCGTCCCCGCCGCCGGTCATCCACAGATAGCCGCCGAGGGCGACGATGCCGAGCGCGAGCAGGACGAGGGAGGCTTTCATCGGGACCACAGGGTGCGTGCGAGCGCAAACGTACGGCCGTCGCGCGCCGCGAGGCGGTGGTCTCGCGCGCCGTCGCGGAGGGGGCCGACGGCGGAGACCACCACGTCGCCCACGTTCGCCTCCGCTTTGTACGCCACGTCGATCCCCGCGAGCCCGGCGTCAGCGGGCAGGGCTTCGAGCGCCCATTCGATGAACCGGACGTTATTGGCGTGGCCGACGCGGTCGAGGTCGGACCGGCGGACGGCGAACTCGGCGCGGTGCTCGACGGGGTCCGGCGCGCGCGGCGGGTCGGGCATCTCGTGCGCGCGGGGCTTGGCCCCCGCCTCGAACCCATCCATCGCGGGCGGCAGCCGGACCGGCCGGCGCCGGTCGATATCGATCAGGAACCACCGGCTGGTCGCGACCGCCAGCACGGCGCCGTCGGCGTCGGTGACGCGGAAGTCGCGCGTGGCGCGCAAGCCGTCGAGCGCGGCGGGCCACGTCTCGACCTCAACGATTTCGCGCATGGCTGGGCGCCGCCCAATCCGGACGCTGAGTTGGGACAGCACCCAGGTGCTCCACCCCCCGTCGGGGAGCGGGAAGCCCTCGCGGTCGGCCGCGAGCGCGTGCTCGCCGGCGGCCTCCTGCAGCAGGTCGCACACGGTCAGGACCGAGGCCATCCCGTCGGGGCCGGTCTCGACGGCGCGGATGCGGAACGGCTCGGACCAGACCAGAGGCGTCTCGCTCACGAGCGCAGCGTCGCGTCGAGCGTGATCTCGGCGGCCGCAAGCACCTTCGAGAGCGGGCACGACTCCTTGGCGGTCGTCGCGATGTCGCGGAACTGGCCGTCGTCGATGCCCGGCACGTCGGCGTCGAGGACGAGGTCGATCTTGTGGATCTCGAATCCGCCGGCGACCTGACGGAGGTGGACCTTGGCCGTCGTCTTAGCGCGCGACGGCGGGTGGCCGGCCTCGGCGAGCATGTGGGAGAGCTGCATCGTGAAGCAGGCCGCGTGCGCGGCGCCGAGCAACTCCTCGGGGTTCGTGCCGGGCTCGCCGTTCTCTTCAAAGCGGGATGAGAACGAGTACGGCTTGTCGGACAGCGCGCCGGTCTCGGTCGAAATGGCGCCGGAGCCGTCGGACAGGGAGCCGGACCAGTGGGCAGAAGCGGTGCGAGTCATCGGGGGACGTGTAGAAGAGAGGGGTGGATGGGGGCGGCCAGCCCGTGAGCGGCGGCCGGGCTGCCCGCGTCGTACACCGCAGTTCGTGACAGGTGTCCGGCGCGGTCGAATCGGAGCGTAGGTACCACTGAGATGGGACGGGCGATTCCCGGAATCGGCGGTCAGGAGTTTCGTGGAACCCCGGTCGGCTGGAACAGCCCGGGCGGAGGCGCACTCTAAGACGTCCATTCCCCCACCCCCCTCTCATGACTGACCAGACCGCCGACCGCCCCCTCTACACCGGGACCTACCGCGATCCCGCCTCCGCGAACAACGCGTACGCTTCGCTCCGCGATCGGGGCTACACCAAGGACGACATCCACGTGGTCATGTCCGACGACACCTGGGAGCGGTACAACCGCGACGTGGCCGAGGTCGAGATCGAGCAGGGCTCGAAGGCCGCCGAAGGCGCGGGCGTCGGCGCCGCCGTCGGCGGGACCGCCGGCGGCGTCCTCGGCGCGATCGTCGGCGTCGGCGGCGCCGTCCTCATCCCGGGCATCGGCGCCATCGCCGGGCCGATCGCCGGCGCGCTCCTGGGCGCCGGTGCCGGCGGCGCGGGCGGCAGCCTTCTGGGCGCGCTCATCGGGGCCGGCATCCCGGAGGACCAGGCCAAGGTCTACGAGAAGGACGTCAAGGACGGCGGCATCGTGATGGGGGTCCACCCGCGCGACAACGACCGCGACTACCTCGACACCCACTACCGCGAGACTGGCGCCGAGAACACGTACTACTACGACGCGGTCTAGCCGACCCGTTCGACGGCTTGCGAGGGGGACCGGGCATGCGCCTGGTCCCCCTCGTGCGTTTGGGCCTCTACCAGGCGCGCCGGATGGCCTCGACGGCCTCGGGGTCCTCGAGCGCGGTCACGTTCCCCAGGTCGTCGCCGAGGTGGGCGGCGCGGATCACGCGACGCATCACCTTGGCGTTGCGCGTCTTGGGAAGAGCATCCACAAAGAGCACGGCTTTGGGGCGCAACGCCTTGCCGAGCGCCTCGGTGATCCGGCCGACGAGCGCGTCGCGCAGCTCTTCGGACTCGCGGACCCCGTCCGCCAGCCGCACGAAGGCGACGACGGCCTGCCCCTTGACGGCGTCGGGCACGCCGATGGCCGCGCTCTCGAGCACCCGGGCGTCGGCGTTGAGCGCGCCCTCGACTTCGGCCGGCCCGAGCCGCTTGCCGGCGACTTTGATGGTGTCGTCGGAGCGGCCGAGCAGGAACCATTGGCCGTCGGCGTCGATGGCCGCAAAGTCGCCGTGGACCCAGAGCCCGGGGTGGCGGTCCCAGTACGTCGCGTGGTAGCGGGCGTCGTCGGCGTCGCCGTGGAAGCCGCGCGTCATGCCGATCCACGGCTGGCGGATCGCGAGCTCCCCGACGGCGCCGCGCACGGGCTGGCCGGCCTCGTCGAGCACGTCGGCGTCCATGCCGACGACCGGGCCCGAGAAGCCGGTCGGCTTGAGCGGCTCGACGTGGTTGCCGCAGACGATGCCGCCCGAGATCTCGGTCCCGCCCGAGTAGTTGAGGATCGGCTTGTTGGAATCGAGCACGTTCTCGAACAACCAGCGCCAGCTCTCGGGGTCCCACGGGCTTCCGGTTGAACCGACGGCGCGGAGGGCGCCCAGGTCGTGGCGCTCGATTGGCTCCGTGCCGTGGGGGCGGAGGGCGCGAACGAGGGTGGGGGACAGGCCCAAGAGTGTCACGCCAAAGCGCTCGCAGATGTCCCACGTCCGGGCGTGGTCGGGCACGTCGGGGGCGCCGTCGTAGAGGACCATCGTGGCGCCGTTGAGGAGGGCTCCGAAGACGAGCCAGGGGCCCATCATCCAGCCCATGTCGCTCATCCACCAGACCACGTCGCCGGCGCGCACGTCCATCGGGTGGCGCATGTCCTGAGCGGCCTTGATGGGGAAGCCGCAGTGCGTGTGGACGGCGCCCTTGGGCGTGCCCGTCGTGCCCGAGGTGTAGATCAGCAGCGCGGGGTCCTCGGCGGCCGTGTCGGCGCATGCGCGCTGGGCGTCCGTCGCGGCCGCCCCGGTCTCCATGAGCCGCGCCCACGGCACGTCGCGGTCGTGCTGGGGCAGGCCGACGATGCCGACGCGCTCGACCACGAACACGGTCTCGACCGACGGCGCGTCGGCCAGCGCCTGGTCGGCGACGTCCTTCATCGGGACGGTCTTGCCGCGCCTCGGAGCGCCGTCGGCCACGACGAGCGCCTTCGCGTTCCCGTCGGCCAGCCGGGTCGCGACGGCCTCGGCGCCGTAGCCGGAGAACAGGGGCAGGATGACGCCGCCGATGCGGGCGATCGCCAGGAACGCGACGACGATCTCGGGGCACATCGGGAGGTACAGCCCGACGGCGTCGCCTTCCCCGATGCCGTGCGCCCGCAGGCCGGCCGCGCAGTCGGCGACGGCGGCGTGCAACTGGCGATACGTGAGCGCGACGGTGTGTCCCTCCTCGGCCTCGTAGCGGACGGCGTCTCGGTCCCAGGCCGCCGTCCCCGCCCAGCGGTCGAGGCAGTTGTGGACGACGTTCATCCGCCCGCCGACGCACCACCGGGGCCGCTCGATGCCGTCGGACGTGTCCAAAACGGCGGCGTACGGGTGGCTGAACTCGATGCCGAGGTCTTCGAGGACGGCGTCCCAGAAGCGGCCGACGTCCTCGAGCGCCCAGGCCTCCAGGGCGGCGTAGTCCGCGAGCCCTTGCCGGCGCCAGAAGCGCGCGAGGTTGGTGTCGGCGATGTGCTCGGGTGAGGGCGTCCAGGCGGCGGACTGGCCGAAGGGGAACGTGTCAGGCATGGGCTCGGGGGGACGCCCCAAGGTACGGGGCGCCCCATCCGCGCCGGGCCTAGACCGTCGCCAGCCCCTCCCGGATCGGGGTCGAGCCGGAGGTCATCTCGATCACGGCGCCCTCCGTCTCGGACACGGTGAGGATGGAGGCCAGCGCGAGCGCCACGTCTTCGCGAGCGACCCCCATCGCGCGCTCGTCGGCGTCCAGGGAGGCGGCGAACGTGGCCGTCCCGGTCCCGGCCCCGTTCGTCAGCGACGTCGGGCGCAAGATCGTGTAGATGAGGTCGGTGCCCATGAGGTGCTCGTCGGCCCCGTGCTTGGCGAGCAGGTAGTCCTGAAGTTCGTCGGCGTCTTGGGGCGCGTCGGCGCCGATGGAGCTGAGCATCACGAACCGGGAGACGCCTTGCGCGGCGGTCGCGTCGATAAGCGCGATGGCTCCGTCACGGTCCACCTCCTCCACGGCCTTGCCACCCGACCCGGCGGCGAAGATCACGGCGCCGACGCCAGCCGGAGCTTGCGACACGTCGCTGGTCAGGTCGCTCAACAAGGGCTCGCCACCGAGGGCGCGCATGGCCTCGAACTGGTCGTCGTCTCGGACCATCGCGCGGACGGTGTGGCCGGCCTCGGCGAGGATCTGGACGAGGCGCTGGCCAATGGCGCCGTGGGCGCCGGCTACGAGAAGGGTCATCGGAGAGGGGGGGAGGGGGGGTAGGGGCTCCTCTCACGGGGAGCGTCCGACCGCAGTGCCGTCGCTGCGCGGTATGGGCCGGGACCTCACAAAGCCCCGCCGTCCTCGGGCGCCTGCGGATCCGGGCCGCGCCGTCGGCTAGCGCTCGGCCGCGAGCGCGCCGTCCATCCAGGCCGCGCGCTCGCGGAGCCACCGCCGCAGGTAGGCCACCTCCTCGGCGTGCGTCGCGCCGACGAACGGGTTCGGCCATACACGGCGGCCCAGCACGGGCCACCGCGCAAAGTTCCGGTCGGGGGCGTCGCCGAGGCGGCCGACCAGCACGTCGACCGTCGCGTCGAGCGAGTCGGCGTGGAACGGGCCGCGGCGAAGGTCGGCCCACCGCGCGGCCGCGGCAGAGCGGAAGGCGGCCTCGTGCGCGAGCTGGGGCCACCACCCGGGGATGGGGTGGTCGCGCGAGCGGGGGACGAGGTCGACCTGCCAGCCGTCGGCGCGGTCGCCGCCGTAATAGTCGGCGTTGCCGAAGGCAATGTTGAAGTCCCAGACGGGCCCGGCGCGGATGCGGCCACCGTCGCCGATATGCTCTTTGTGGTAGTACGTGCTCACGCGGTACCCGTCCACGTCGCGGGCCAGCTCGGTCAGCAAAAACACGTCGACGAACGTGGCGGTGTCGAGGTGGCGGGCGTAGCCGTCGTCCGGGTCGTCCCAGTCGGGCCCGGCCATCGTCTCCTCGAACGCCGCGACGGTGCTCTCGAGGTACAGGCGCTGGGCGCGCGAGAGGTCCTCCGGCTTGGGGTCGTGCGGGGTGTAGACGGGGTAGCGGCCGTTCGAGCCGGGGATGGTCGACGGCCACCCGCCGACGTCGCCCTTGTCGATCTTGAACAGGTAGCCGCCGGTGATCGAGCGGGGCCCGCGGTCGTCGTCCTTGAGCGTCCGGATGTCGACGCGGTCGTCGCCCTGCTCGATCCGCTCGGTCAGGAGGTAGACGCCAAGGTAGTCGCCGTCGAGGACGACCTCGGTGAACCGCGTCCGCGGGGCGTAGCGGCCCATCTGGCCGGCGAGGTGGTACGCGAGCGCGTTCCGGACGAGCGACTTGTCGCCGTACGGGCCGTGGAGCACCCAGTCGTCGTCGGAGGGCAGGCCCAGAAGCCCGACGCGGCGGTTGTCCCCGTCGTCGTCGCGGAGCTCGAGGCCGAGCTGGGGCTTCGGATACCTCGACTGCGACGACTGGCCCCGGCGTTCGACGCCCGCCCAGCCGTGGTAGCCGACCGCCGGCTCGCCCGAGCGGTACCCGCGCTCGACGACGCGGAGCCGGACCGGGACTTTCGGCTCGTCGGGGATTCGCACGCCGCCGGTCTCGAACTCGAACACGGGCAGGTCCGACGCGTGCAGCGCCATCGGCGGCGCGGCGGCGCACGCCCCGAGGGCGAGCACGGCGACGGCACACGCCAGCCCCATGGCCCCCCGCGCGGACCCACCGCGCGGGGAGAGCGAACGACGCCGTCGGCTCATCCGCGCGCGGCGTCGATCGGCGGCGAGTCGGGCACGGCGCCGACGGCACCGTCGCCCGAAACGGTCGTGCCCGGCGGGATCGGCGCGGCGTCCGGCAGCGGGTGGCCGTGCTTCTCGGGCTGCCACGACAGCACGTAGTCCGGCGATTCGATCGCGAGCGCTTGCTTGGTCAGCTTGAGCGGGGCGAACGTGTCGACCATGACGGCCAGCTCGTGCGTTTCCTTAGCGCCGATGCTGGCCTCCGTCGTGCCCGGGTGTGGGCCGTGCGGGATGCCGCCGGGGTGGAGCGTGAAGCTGCCCCGCCCGATCCCCTTGCGCGACATAAAGTCGCCCTCGGCGTAGTACAGCACCTCGTCCGAGTCGATGTTCGAGTGGTTGTACGGCGCCGGGATCGAGTCCGGGTGGTAATCGAACAGGCGGGGCACGAAGGAGCACACCACGAACCCGCGCGCCTCGAACGTCTGGTGGACCGGCGGCGGCTGGTGGATCCGGCCCGTGATCGGCTCGAAGTCGTGGATCGAAAAGGCCGTCGGGTACATGTACCCGTCCCAGCCGACCACGTCGAACGGGTGGTAGCGATAGACGAACGGGAAAAGCTTGCCGTGCTTCTTGATCTTGACGGTGAACCGGCCCTCCTGGTCGATGGCGGGCGGGTTGCCGGGCGGGCGGAAGTCGCGCTCGCAGTACGGGCTGTGCTCGAGGAGCTGGCCCATGTCGTTGCGGTACCGCTTCGGCGGGCGGAACTCGGTCGGCGACTCCATGACGAGAAGACGGGGCTGGACGTCGCCCTCAAAGCTCCACCGATGGATTAGCGTTCGGGGCACGTGGACGTAGTCGCCCTGGACGAACTCGACGTCGCCCAGGACCGTGTGCAGCGTCCCTTCGCCGTCGTGGACGTAAATGAGTTCGTCGTGCGTGGCGTTCTTGTAGAACGTGTCCTCGGGCATCGCGTCGGTCGGGACGCACATCGACATGACGATGTCGTTGTTGCCCATGATCGGGACGCGGCCGCTCAGCCAGTCACCGCCGGGCTCAACCTTGGGGCCGAGAAAGTGGCGGTGCGCCAGGAACGCCTCCTCGGCGTACTCGACGGCCACGTCCTCGGGCTCGCCGACAGCCTCGACGAGCGTCGGGGGGTGGATGTGGTACGCGATCGACCCGATACCGTGGAACCCCTCCTCACCGAGGACCTCCTCGGTGTACAGGGCGCCGTCGGGGCGGGCGAACTGGGTGTGGCGCTTGGGCGGGATCTGGCCGCGCTGGACGTAGAAGGACATGATCAAAGAGGGATAGAGGGAGTTGGGATGAAGGGATGGGCAGAAGGTGCGGTCCCGCTTCCCTCATGCCGCATCCCGCATCCCTCTACAGGTTGCCGCGCCGGGCCTGCTCGCGCTCGATGGCCTCGAAGAGCGCCTTGAAGTTGCCCTTCCCGAACGAGCGGGCGCCCTTGCGCTGGATGATCTCGAAAAAGACCGTCGGGCGGTTGCCGATGGGCTTGGTAAAGATCTGCAACAGGTAGCCGTCGGGGTCGCGGTCGACCAAGATGCCGAGCTCGGCGAGCTCCGAGAGGTCCTCGTCGATCTCGCCGACGCGCGCCGTGAGCTCGTCGTAGTAGGTCGTCGGGACGGTCAGGAAGTCGACGCCCCGCGCGCGGAGCTTGGAGACCGTGTCTAGGATGTTGTCGGTCGCGAGCGCGATGTGCTGGACGCCGGCGCCGCGATAGAAGTCGAGGTACTCCTCGATCTGGCTCTTCTTCTTGCCCTCGGCCGGCTCGTTGATCGGGAATTTGACCCGCTCGTTCCCGTTCGACATCACCTTCGACATCAAGGCCGTGTACTCGGTCGAGATGTCCTCGTCGTCGAACGACATCAGGTTCTTGAAGCCCATCACGTCGGCGTAGTACTGGACGTACTTGTTCATGTCGCCGAGGTCGACGTTGCCGACGCAGTGGTCGACGTACTTGAGCCCGACAGGCTGGGGCGTGAAGTACTCGTTCTCGACGGACTCGTAGCCAGGCAGGAACGGGCCATCGTACCCAGAGCGGTCCACGAACGTGTGGATCGTCTCGCCGTACGTGCCGATCGCCGACACGGTGACCTTGCCGTTCGCGTCCTCCAAGACCTCGGGCTCACGGACGGGCACGCCGCCGCGCTTGGTGGTCTCCTCAAACGCCGACACGGCGTCCTCCACCATCAGCGCCAGGTCCTTGACGCCGTCGCCGTGGAGCCGGACGTGGTCGGCGATCTCGCCCTCGGGGCCCATCGGCGAGGTCACGACGAAACGGATCTTGTCCTGCTGGAGGAGATAGCTGGTCCGGTCGCGGTGGCCGGTCTCGGGCCCCAGGTACGCCTTGACGTCGAACCCGAAGGTGTGGGCGTAGAAGTGGGCGGCCTGCCGTGCGTTGCCGACCCAGAACTCGACGTAGTCGGTGCCCTGGAGCGGGAGGAAATCGTCGCCAGGGGCGACGGCGTCGGGGGCCGTGGTGAGGTCGGGCAGGCCCGAGCCGGGCATGGGGGCCTCGGTCGAGACGGCGTCGAGGACGTCGACGGTGGCGTCGGACGCGCTGCCGGCGCCGTCGCCGGACGTGTTGTGCGTGCTCATCGGAAAGCGGGGAGTCGTCGTACCGTTGACGGGGGGGCGGCTCTCTCCGGCCCCTCGTTCCGGGCTGTGTCTAGATACGTCCGGCGCCCGCTGTCGTTTCCCGGTCCCAAGCGGTTCGCCCCAGGAACCGCCTCGCCAGAGGCGGGTCGGGAGCCAACCCCGCCGCCACTGCCATGCCTCAGTTCGAGATCGAGACCCGCGAGGGATCGGCTGCCTTTGTCCGAGCCCGCACCGCCGCCGAGGCCGTCGGCCGCCAGCAGGACGGGGAGGTGGCGTTGGCCGAGCCGGAGGCGGGGTCCGGCTGGCAGGCTGTGACCGTCGACGGCCAACCGTGGGGCCGCGTCCGCCCGCGTGACCGGATGCGGTTCCGCCGCGACTAGCCCGCCGGTAGGGCCTCAGGACGACGGCCCGGGCCTCGCAGGGAGGCGCCGCAATTGACGGTGGCGGTACCGTGGGGTCTTGCCTCTGGCCACGGCTGGGGGGGCGCGCGTGCGCGCTCCACTCGCCGGCGCACCCCCATCCGGGTACAGGGGTGAGCCGGTCGTTTGCTATCGCCGGCCGTTAGAGGGTCGCCAGCATGGCGTTCGAGAAGTGCTGCCGGTAGCGGCCGCGCGCCTGGACCTTGCGGTCGATGGCCGCGATCACGTCGGGCGCGAAGTCGACGCCGGAGGTCGCCTCGATGGAGCCGATGCCGCCGGGGCTGAACACGTTGACCTCCAGCAAAATGCCGCCGGCGATGTCGAGGCCGACCATGAACATGCCGTCCTGGACGAGCTGGGGCCGGACCATCTCGGCGATCTCGAGCTCGCGGTCGCCGATGACGGCCGCCTGCGCCGAGCCGCCCGCGCTCATGTTGCTGCGGATGTCGCCCTCGGCGCCCTCGCGCCGGAACGCCGCGTAGACGCCGTCGCGCTGCAACGGCTCGCCGTTGAGGAGGTACATCCGGGTGTCGGCGCCGGCCGCCTCCTCGAGGAACTCCTGGACGACCATGTAGCCGTTGACGCAGACGGCGTCGATGATCTGGTTGAGGTTGGCGTGGTCGCCCTCGCGCACCACGAACACGCCGTCGCCACCGGATCCCTGGAACGGCTTGACGATCGCGTCGCCCCCGTGGTCGTCGATAAAGCGGCGCACGTCGTCGGCGTGGCGCGTGACGAGCGTCTTGGGGCGGACCGACGGCGGGAAGTTCTGGAAGTAGACCTTGTTGACGGCCTTCGCGAGCCCGTCGGGGTCGTTGAGCACGAGCACGCCGCGGCGGGCGGCCATCTGGCCGAACACGATGCCCGCCGACTGGGCCCAGCCCCGCGTCCCCGCGTCGTCGGCGGGGTCGTTGCGCAAGAGGATCGCGTCGATGTCGGTGATGTCCATCCGCTCCTCGACGCCGTCGTCGGCGACGCCGGCCCAGAAGGTCTTCGTCGTCTTGTAGGTCCCGCCGGGGCGGCGGACGCGGACGGCCATGCTCTCGTCGGGCTCGCAGATAAAGTCCTCCACGGACAGGTAGAGCACGTCGTGGCCCGCCTTGTGGGCGGCGAGCGCGAGCCGGGTGGTGGTGTACACCGACTTCTCGGTGGCGAAGTCGTTGATCAGAAAGGCGAGACGCATGGGGAGGGGAGAGAGGAGCGGAGCGCGGGGACGGGGCAGAGTGCCTAGGCCTCAGGCGTGAGCAGGTCGAGAAGGGTGAGGCCGCCGCGCAGGCGCGCGAGCCGCTGGCGGGTCGCCTCGGCGTCGGCGTGGAGGGGGCGGAGTGGGGGCTCGTACAGGACGCCGCGGGCGCGCAGGTCGGCGATGGCGGGGACGTGCCGCAGGGCGATTTTGCCCAGGAAGAGGGGCCACAGCGGGTGCCCGTCGCCGAGGTGGGCGAGCAGGTCGCGCAGGCCGCGGAGGTAGACCATGTCCTTCGTCAGCCCGCCGCCCCGGTACAGGCGCAGGGTGACGGTGAACGCGGCGCGGTCACTCAGCCCCGCTTCGCCGGTGAGAACGCGGAAGGTCTCGACAAAGTCGGCGCCCTCGGCCAGCGCCCGGGCGCCGAGCACACGCGCGGCGAGGGTGCGGAAGCGGCCGGCCGTGAGCCCGCCGACGAGCCACTCGGCCAGGACGGCGAGCCCCTCCTGCAGGTCCTGGTAGCCGGCGAGCCCGTAGCGCAGCATCCGCAACGGCTGCGCCGCGCCGTTCGCGAACGTCAGCACGTGCGTGCCGACCTCGTGCGCCAGCAGGGCCTCGACGCGCGCGGCGGGGATCCGGGTGTGCGCGCCGATCAGGAGGCGGCCGTCGGAGACCATCAAGCTGCCCGGGATGTCGTCGCGGATCTGGACCGCCTGCGGTACGTCGGCCGAAACGGCGCCGTACGCGTCGAGCTGGACGCGAGCGGCGGCGGCGAACGCCGTCGCCCCCACGACTTCGCTGCCGAGCGGACGGGGCGGGGCGTCGTCGAGCATCGAGAGGAGCTGGCGCGCGAGGGCGACCAGCCCGTCGTCGGGGGCGCCGTAGACGCGCAGGCTGGTGGGCAGAAACTGCGGCGTGTCGACGTCGAGCGTCATCCGCACGTGGTCGGCGATCTCGTCGCGCGACTCGCGGAGCAGCCCGGCCACGACGGGGTCCTCGACCTGGTCCAGCGGGAGCGAGAAGAGCGTCCGGCGGGCGGCGTCGGGGTCGTACGCGAGGGGGCGGTACACGAACTCGGGCGCGCGGTCGCAGGTCGTCCGGAACTCCTCCCAGGCCGCGTCGCCGTTGACCGGCGTGATCTGCAGGAGCAGGCCGAACGAGCTGGCGACCTCGGCGAGGCCGGCGTCGACGGCCAGGGCCGCGGGCTCGAGCGTCGCGCGGCCGACCTCGGACAGCGGGACCGAGGCGCGCGCCGCGGCGGCATCTCGGAGCGCGGGCGCGAGGGCGTCGCGCACCTCGGCCAGCACGCGTGGGTAGAACTCGCCGTCACGGGCGTTGACGAACACGGCGTCGACGGCCAGGCCCAGGGCGCCAGGCACCTCGAGCGGCACCAGCCCGGGCGGCGCGACGGAGTCGGCCACGATGTGGTCCACGCTCGCGCCCTGCCCGGCGACCTCGATGCCCGAGAGCGCGTCGCGCAAGGCCTCGACCGTGGCGGCGTCGGGGCCGGCCGACGTGGTGAAGAGCGTGAAGCCGGGGGCGCGGTCGAACGGGTCGGGCCCGTCGTCGTGCTCGGCGTCGAGCGGGGTCCAGACCTCGACCACGAGCGGCGGCGTGCCCGCCCCGGCGAGCGCCTCGGCGACGGCGCGGATGGCGTCGCGCGCGGCGGCGACGTCCGGGCCTGAGGCGACGACGTACGCGGGCTGCGTCGTCACGAGAGTATGGGCGTCGGTGCAGGTCGCCGGGGCGTCGGCGCCCTCGTGGGCCGGCGCGCAGCGGTGGACCGCCAGCACGGGCACGGCGTGGTCCACGAACACGACGCCGTCGTCGGGCAGCGCGAGCCGGACCGGCTCGCCGCGGCGGAGCCCGTCGCGGACGGCCGTCCCGATGGCGTCGGGCGTCACGGCGTCAGCCGCTCGCGCGCCGCGAGGGCGCCCTCCGTCGTCGACGCCAGCGCGCGGTGGAGCGCGTCGAACCGCTCGCGGTCGAGGGCTCCGCTCCACTCGTCCATGAACGTCTTCTTGAACTCGACGGCGATCACGCACGCGGCGCTCCCGAACGTGTGGTGGATCCACTGCGAGAAGTGGCCGCCCTGGAATTTGACGTTCTCGCGCACGTCGAGGTCGGCGATGCCCGCCTCGGCCGCGCCCGCCCGGAGGTCGGCCATGAACCCGTCGACGAGCGGCCCCCAGCGCTCGCGGTCCAGCGAGCCGGTCCCGATGTTGACCTCGGGGTTGCCCTCGGGGTCGGCAGTCGGGCCGTCCGGCCCGTCGCGGCGGTGGTTGTACGAGTGGAGGTCGTAGACGACGACGGACCCGTGCTGGCGGATCTTGAGCGCCAGCAGCTTCTCGACGGCCGCGTAGAAGTCGTCGTAGAGGGTGAGCGAGCGGTCGGCGACCGCGTCCGGCACATCGCCGGTCCAGACGGTCAGGCCCCAGGCGTCTTCGGGCGTGCGGTAGAGCGCCTTCTCACGCGGCCGGTTGAGGTCGATCTCGAACCGCGAGCGGTGGCCGACGACGCGAGTCGGCGCCACGTCCGTGAGGCGGCCGGTAAAGGGGTCCTCCTCGCGCAATCGGCCGGCGTCGTCGAGCGCGACGTGCGGAAGCGTCTCGGGGTGGATGGCGTGGCCATCGTGGACGGCGGCGGCGACGAGGGGCCCGGGGCCGGGGGCGATCGAGAAGGGGTCAGACACGGAGAGGGGGAGTGCAGAGAGGGGTGCCGGGTACGCGACGGCCCCGGGCGTGTTCGCCCGCCCGCGCCTCGAGTGTGGGAGGCCTGGCCCCGTTGCTAGCCGGGCGTCCGGCCGAGCCCCGGGGCCGGGCAGGTACCTTCCGGCATGCCCGCCCTCCCGACCGCGTGACCGAGTTGACGCCCGCCGTGCTCTCCCCGTGGGCCGGCATCGCCGGCGTGCTCGGGGCGTTCGGGCTGACGCTGGCCGTGCTGCGGTGGGCCCAGCTCCGGCGCGGGCTCGGCGCCGTCGCCACCCAGAAGGCGCTCCACGCGGCGATGAGCGCCGTCGCCCTGTCGCTGCCCTGGCTGTTCGACGCTGACTGGCCGCTCGCTGTGCTGGCGGCCGTCGCCGTGGCGACGGTCCTCGCGATCCGGTTCATCCCAGCCCTGCGCCAGTCGGTCGGCCACGTGCTCCACGACGGCGCGGCCTCGATCGGCGACGTGAGCTTCCCGCTCGCCGTGTGGGCGCTCTACGTGCTCGCCGACGGGTCGGCTGTGCTGTACTCGATCCCGATCCTGCTGCTCGGCATCGCCAGCCCCGTCGCCGGGCTCGTCGCCGAGCGCCACGACGTGGCCCGGTTCGACGACGACGAGGACAAGAGCCAGGAGGGCGCCGTCGCGTTCCTGTTCGTGGCCTTCCTGTGCGTCCACGTGCCGCTGCTCCTGTTCACGCCGGTCGGCCGCGCCGAGGCGTTGTGGATCGGCGCGATCGTGGCCGTGCTCGCGACGATCGTCGAGACCGTCTCGTGGCGGGGGCTCAACAACCTGTTCGTGCCGCTCGGGGCGTACGCCGTGCTCGTGCGCCTGCTGACGTTCGACGCGACGCTGCTGGTGGGGCACGCAGCCGTGCTGGTGGGCCTGCTGGGAGTCGTCGCCGTGCTCCGGCGCGAGACGACCGTCGGCGGCGCCGGCGTGTTCGGGGTCGCGCTTGTGGGGTATCTCGTGTGGGCGCTCGGCGGGACCGCGTGGCTGCTGTCGCCGGCCCTCGTGTTCGTGCTCTACGCCCGCATCTGGCCCGCCGGCCGCGAGGCCGACGGCCTGCCCCACGACCCCCGCCGGCGCCCGCACACGACGAGCAACGTCTTCAGCGTGTCGTCGGTCGGCGTAATGTGGCTGCTCGCCGCGAGCGCGTTCGGCGCGGACCTGCTGTTCCCCTACGCCGTCGCGTGGTCGGTCGCCTTTGCGTTCCTCGGCGTCGATCGGATGATGGCGGCCCGGCCGGACTGGGGCGTCGCCGGGCTGACGTGGCGGGCCGCGTGGCGGGCAACGTTGGTCGGGATCGGGCCCGTCCTCCTCGTGATGTGGCTCCGGGTGTGGGCCGAGCAGACGACGGGGGCCGTCGCGGGGACACCCGCCCCGGCGCATCCCATCGCGCTGACCGCCGTGGCCTTCGGGGTCGGGCTCGTGGCGAGCGCCGTCGGCGCGGCGGTGCTGGCGCGCTGGAAGGGGCCCATCGACCACGACTCGTCGCCGTTCGCCGGGCGCGTGTACCGCGCGGCGATCGTGGCGCCGCTCTCCGCGCTCGGCCTGCTCATCGCGTGGCTGGCCTAGGGCACCGCCGACGCGGGCGGCCCGTTCGGAGGGCGGTCCCTGAGCGTGTTCGCCCGCTGCCACGCTCGGTACCCGGCGAGCGACTCTGACGTACCCTCTCCCCACGACACGCCCCTCCCGTTATGTTCGGACGCCCCCGTCAGTCCCGCCAGCGCCGCCGCCTCGCGGCCCTCACGCTCGACGCCGCCCGCGCCCGGGCCGCTCGCGGCGCCGACCTGCTCGACGATCGCGACGGCGGCTGGGCAGCGAACGTCGACACGGCCACGCTGGAACTCGCCGACGGCACGGCGTGCGTGCTCGGCCAGCTCGCGGGCGAGTACCGCCTCGGCCTGCGCGCCCGCGTGTTCGACCTATCGAGCGCCCCGACGCGCTTCGTGTCGCCGGTCGACCTCGGCTTCCAGGCCGTCGGCGACCTCGGCGAGGCGGCCGAAGCGCTCGACTACGCGTTCCTGACCCGGGCGTGGCGCGAGGAGATCACCGCCCGCCAGCAGGGCGCGCCGTCAGCGCGCGCGCGTCCGCAGAGCACGGCCCCGGCCTAAGCTCAGGTCGGTGTGGCGGTGACGATGAGGCCCTCGCCGCAGTACTTGCAGTGCCGGGCGTCGGCGTCGTGGTCGTCGAGCCCGCAGATCGGGCACCTGTCGACCTGGACCTCGATGGGTGTCCGGATGGCGAACGCGTCGGCCAGCTTCTTGGACCGCGCCATGCCCAGCTCGACGGTCACGATCCCTGTCGGCACGGCGATGATGCCGTAGCCGACGATGACGAGGGCGACGGTGAGGAACTGCCCGACCGCCGTCTGCGCAGCGATGTCGCCGTAGCCGACCGTGGTGACGGTGATGACGGCCCAGTAGACGCTCCGGGGGATCGACGTGAACCCGTTCTCGCCGCCCTCGATGAGGTACATCAGCGCCCCAGCGACGGTCACGAGTGTGAGCACGACGAAGATGAAGACAAAGATCTTGCGGCGGCTCGCGGCGAGCGCCCGGCGGAGCTGCTCGGCCTCGTCGAGGTAGTTCCCCAGCTTGAGGACGCGGAAAACGCGCAACGCGCGCAGAATGCGGACCGTAACGAGGACCTGGGCACCGCCCTCCGGATACAGCAGCGTGATGTACGTCGGAAGGATCGAGAGCACGTCGACGACCCCGAAAAAGCTGCGCGCGTAGCGGAACGGGTTCTGCAGGACGATCAGCCGCAGGACGTACTCGATCGTAAACAGGATGGTAAAGAACCACTCGATGACGAACAGCTCTGGCGCGTACCGAACCTGGATCCCGCCTACGCTCTCGAGCATCACCACGACGACGCTCACCAATATGGCGACGATCAGGACGATGTCGAACGCCTTGGCGACGGGGTCGTCGGCGTGGAAGACGATCTCGAAGAGCCGCCGCCGGAGGCCGGTCCCGACCGGGCGGAAGCCCTCGGGGGTCGGGCGGTCGGGGTCGAGGGCGGGCGCGGGCGTCGGCTCGGTCATCGCTGCAAGCTAGCCGCGGGCGGCGACGGCGCCGGTCAGGACGGCCTCGAAGCGGTCGGCGATGGCCCCGAGGTCGAAGGCGCGCTTGGCGTAGGCACGGCCTGCGTCGCCGGCGCGGTGGCGCTCGGCGTCGTCGGCCAGGAGCGCCAGCACGGCGCCCGCGAGGGCGTCGGGGTCGCCGGGCGGCACGACGGCCCCGGCCCGCTCGCGCGTCACGATCCGGGCGGCGAGGTTGTCGGGCGGGACCGAGAGCACGGCCGGGCGGCCAGCGCAGAGGTACGCGAGCACCTTCGAGGGGACCGACACGGCGCTCGCCTCGGGCTCGAGCACGGCCACGAACACGTCGGCGGCGCCGAGCACGTCGGGGAAGACCTCGAACGGCTGGAAGGGCAAGAGCACAACGTTCGCCAGCCCGCGCTCGCGCTGGGCGGTCGCCAGCCAGTCGGCGCCCTCGCCACTCGACACGACGACGAGCCGGGCGTCGGGGGCCGCTGCGGCCAGCCGCTCAGCGAGGTGCGCCAGACCGGCCGGGTCGTGCTTCATCCCGAGCGTGCCGGAGTACAGCACGACGGGGTGCCCGGACAGCCCGTGCTCGTGAGCCCACGGGTTGTCGCGCGGGCGCTGGGGCAGGTCCGCCAGCGGGGCCCAGTTCTCGATCACCGACACGCGCTCGGGGCGGACGCGCCAGCGATCCAAGAGCGGCCGGAACGCGTCGGTGATCGCCAGCACCGCGTCCGCGCCCCTGAGCAGGCGCCCCTCGCGCGCCTCGAACACGCGACCGAGCAGGTCGCCGGCGACCCCGAACTTGCGCGTCAGCACGGCGCGCGTGCCGACCGAGTGGACGTCCTGGAGCCAGTTCACGAACGCGGCGTCCTGGGCGTGCGCCGCGGCCATCAGGGGGGCGATCACGTCGAGCGAGGCGTTCGCGCCGATCACCACGTCGGCGTCCCACCGACGGACGTGCGCGGCGGCGGCCTTTCCGAACTGCGCCTCGGCCTGGCGCCGCCGGACCAGCCCCGCCAGCGACCGCGCCCGCTTGTCGACAGGCGCCGTCACGACGGGGTCGAGCGACAGCGTCGGCGGGTCGTCCGAGCGGGGCGCGAGGTCGCCCTGGGGCGCTTCGTTTGTCGCCGAGAACCCGTAGCGGACGGCATGGCCCCGCCGCGCCAGCTCGCGGGCGAGGCCGACCAGGAAGGCGTGGCCGCCGTAGTCGTGGAGGTAGATCCGCATGGGCTGAAACGAGTCGCGCCCGGCCGTCGAGGCCGGGCGCGAGGGCCGGGGGGAATCGGTGGCGCGAGGGAGACTTGAACTCCCGACCTCAGGGTTATGAATCCTGCGCTCTAACCAGCTGAGCTACCGCGCCGGGCCCGCCAGGATACGCCCCCGCCGCGCCGGGCCTCAATCCAAGCTTTGAGGAAGCGGGGCTAGCGCAGCGCGTGGCGCCAGGCAGCGGCGACCATTGCGGGGGGCACGCCGTCCGCCAGCCGCGCCGACCCGACGGCGTCGAGGACGACGAACCGGAGCCCGCTCGCAGTGCGCTTTTTGTCCGACGCCATGGCCGCCGTCAACCGGTCGGGGTCGAGGGCCGGCGCGGGCGGCGAGAGCCGGGCGACCAGGTCGTCGGCGGCGGCGAACGGCCCGAGGTCGGCGGCGACGGCGCCGGCTGCCAACGACGCCGACAGGTGCAAGGCGGCGCGCATGCCGAGGGCGACGGCCTCGCCGTGCGTGAGCGTGCCGTAGCCCGCCTCGCGCTCGATCGCGTGCCCGAACGTGTGGCCAAAGTTGAGGAGCGCCCGGACGCCCGCCTCGCGCTCGTCGGCCGACACCACGGCGGCCTTGACAGCGGCGGCGTCCCGGACGAGGGCGGCGACCACGTCGAGTCGGCGTCCGACGAGCGCGTCCCAGTCGTCGCGCAGGCGGTCCGCGAGCGCGGCGTCCGAGATCAAGGCGTGCTTGACGGCCTCGGCGAGCCCGCTGCGGAAGTCGCGGTCGGGCAGCGTCGCGAGGGTCGCTGGGTCGGCGAGGACGAACACGGGCTGGTGGAACGCGCCGACGAGGTTCTTCCCGCTGGCGTGGTTGAGCCCGGTCTTGCCGCCGATCGCGCTGTCGACCTGGGCGATCGTCGTGGTCGGGATCTGGACGAGCGGGAGGCCCCGGAGCAGCGTCGCGGCGGCGAAGCCGGCGAGGTCCCCGACGACGCCGCCCCCGAGCGCGAGCACGGGCGTCCCCCGGTCGAGCCCGAGCGCGAGCGCCCAGTCGAGCACGTCCGAATACACGGCCAGCGACTTCGACGCCTCGCCAGCCGGGACCGCCAGCGTCTCGACGGTCCGCCCGTCGGCGCGCAGGGCGTCCGTCAGGGGCGCCAACCAGAGCGGCCCCACCGTCGCGTCGGTGACGACGAGCACGCGGCCGGGCAACCCGGCGTCGCGGAGGCGGCGCGGCGCCGTCGCGAGCGGGTCGACGTGGACGGGGTAGCCCCGGCCGTCGGGGAGCGAGACGTGGACGGGAGCGGCGGGCACGGCGGCGATCGGAGGGCCGCGCAAGATCGCCACACAGCCGAGGGCCCTAAGGCGCCCCCGCGTGCCGTCCCACGTGTCGGACGCTACCGCTTGAGGAGGAGGCCGAACGGCTGGGTCCCGTCCGGGTCGGCCGTGTTGTCGGCGTAGTACGTGTCGAACGTCGACAGGAACACGTACCGGGCGCCGGCGGGGATGGTGACGCAGACCGAGGTGGCGTCGAAGTCCTGGGGCACGTCTGTGGCGTGCCCGCCGGACTCGGTGTCGGGCGTGACGACGTCGTCGCCGGCCTCGACGGCCGTCTTGATGCGGACGCGCTCATCGCTGGGGCTGAGCGTGTCGTCGGCGCTGAAGATGGCCGTCAGGAGGGGCTGGCCCTGCTCGCTGGCGCGGATGCCGGGGCCCAGGATAAAGTCGCCGACGGCGACGGCGCACACGTGGTCGCCGGCCTTGAGGCCCTCGTCGGCAAGCCGGAGCGCGGGCGCGTCGAGGGCATGGTCGCCGAACGTCCGGAGGTAGGTCTGGCGCGGGTCGACCTCGATGAACACGTCGGCGTCCGCGCTCCCGCCCGTCGTTCCCCCACCGGTGCCGTCGGAGCCGCCCCCGTGGGAGCCCCCGCCGCCGGGGTGGTCGTAAGTGCCGCCCCCGTGGCTTCCGCAGTCCTCGCAGGGCAAGTTGAGGCCGGTGGAGTCGCAACCGGAGAGCGCGAAGGCGACGGCGGCGGTGAGGAGGAGGGAGCGCATCGAGGCAAGATGGAGAGGAGTACCTCCCCAGGGAGAACGCCCGGCCAGCGTACCGGCCCGACTTGAATGGAGCAAGCCATTGTCGTGGAATCGTGTCGCTGTCTCGACGTGAACGCGGGCGCTCTCTAGAACGGGGAGAGGAACCCCCAACGGCCGTTCCTCGTGGGACCAGGGCACCTCTCGTCCCCCCCAACACCCACCCAATCACACATCATGGGACTCCTCGACTTTCTGAAAGACAAGGGCAAAGATCTCTTCGGCGGCCGCGAAGGCAACGAAGCGGAGGAGATCAAGAAGGAGGTCGAGCAAGCGCTCGGCAGCAACATCTCCAACCTCGGCGTCCGTTACGACAACGGTCGCGTGACGCTCCAGGGCACGGCCAAGAGCCAGGCCGCTAAGGAGAAGGCGCAGCTCATCGCGGGCAACGTTAAGGGCGTCTCGAGCGTCAACGCCGACGGGATGACCGTCGACGGCGCGCAGACCGCCGGCGCAGCCGCGTCCGCCCCCGCCAGCCGCTACTACACGATCAAGAGCGGGGACACCCTCTCGAAGATTGCCAAGGAGTACTACGGCGATGCCAATGCGTACAACAAGATTTTTGAGGCCAACCGCGAGGTCATCGGCGACCCGGACAAGATCTACCCGGGGCAGCAGATCCGAATCCCGGCCGCCTAGCGCCCGGTCTCCCTTTGCGGAGCGCCCCGCCAGCTGTCGAGCTGGCGGGGCTTTTTTTTGGGCCCGCGGCCCGAGGGTTGATCTGCCTCCACGTGAGAGGTTTGTGATCGCGGGAACGAGGGACGAGAACAGGGGCAGGGGGCGACCGACCGGTTGGGGTCGCATGCCTCTGGCGCTACCGTGCGAACAGGGTCGTCATCCAGAGCACGAGCCCTCCGCGGGCGGTCCACGCCACCGTCCGGATCCAATTCGTGGTGACGAGGCGGGCGTGCGCGTCGGCGTCGAAGTCCGCCGCGAGCGCCGTGTGCAGGGGCACGGACACGAACGCCGTCGTCGCCCAGATCACGCCGACGAGCGCGGCGCCGAGCACGACGGCCCACAGGGGAAGGGGTGCCGGTCGGGCGAGCACCAGCCACACGGCTGTCGCGATCTCGACGAGCATCAGCGGACCCACGACGAACGTGATCCGCGACTGATGACTGGCCTCGTACGTGGCCCACCCGGCCTCGCCGACGCCTGCGAAGAGGGGATAATGGACCACCTGGATCGTCCAGATGAGCCCGACGAGCGCGAGCGTGGCCCCGAGATTGGCAAGAAAAACGACAGGCATCAGGCCTCGAGATCCGTGGGTGCGGCCTCGGCTGCGTGGCGGCCGGAGACGAGGGCCCCGTAGATGGGCCCGTTGCGTCGCCCGTCCCCGGTGACGTAGAGGTCGCCGGGGCGCACCGATCGCTCGGGTTGGACGAGGATGGCGACTTCCAGGCCACGACGGGGGAGGGCGCGGGCGCAGGCCAACCCGGAGGGGCCGGCGCCGACGATTCCGATGTTGATCATGACAGGGTGTGGGCGTCGAGGCGTCCGAGCATGTGGCGGAGCGCGGTGTCGAGGTCGGGCACGGCGAACCGGAAGCCGCTCGCGAGCAGCCGCCCGGGCACCATCCGGACGCTCGTGAGCGCGACGCGCCGAGCGAGCTCTCCGCCGGCCAACTTCACCAGCGGCGTCGGAACGGAGACGACCGCGGGCCGGCGCTGCACCCGGGCGAGCGTCTTGACGAAGGCCTTGGTCGTGACCGGTTCGGGCGCCGAGAGGTTGACGGGGCCTGAGAGGCCGGCCGCGAGCACGATGTGGTGCAGGGCGTAGACGACGTCGTCGAGGGCGATCCACGGCCACCAGGCGGTGCCGTCGCCGGGCCAGCCGCCCAGGCCGAGGAGCGCCAGCGGGGCGAGCGGTTGGAGCACGCCGCCGCTCGGCGTCGTGACGAGCCCGATCCGCGCGTGGACGACCCGGATGCCGGCAGCGCTGGCGGGGGCCGTCGCGTTCTCCCACGCCCGGCACACGCCAGGCAGGAAGCCCGTGCCGCGCGGCGAGTCCTCGGTCAGCACCTCGTCACCGCGGTCGCCATACGCGCCGCTGGCGGAGGCCGAGACGAGCACGCGGGGCGGGACTGGGAGCGCGGCGAGCGACTGTGCGATCAGGCGCGTGCCCTTCGAGCGGCTCTCCCAGATCGTGCGCCGCGCCGACTGGCTCCCGTCGAGCGACGTGATGGGCTCGCCCGCGAGGTGGACGACGGCGTCGGGCGCGAGGCGCGCCAGAGCATCGGTATCGACCTCGCCCGCCTCGACGTTCCAGTACACGGCCTCGTCCTGCGGCCCCTGCGAAACGGCGTCCTCGCGCCTGCGAACGAGTCGGACGACCGTGTGGCCGCCGCCCTGCAGGAACGCCCCCAGCGCCGTGCCCACGAGCCCGCTGGCGCCGGTGATGGCGATGGTCATCGGCGCCACGTCCGCGTCGGCATGACGACGTAAGTCCTCGACCGTCACGCGGTGCCGGTACGCGAACATCCGGTCGAACTGGCGCCGCGCGATCGGGGCGCCGAGGCTGGTGACGGGCGCCAGCGGGAGCTCGTACGTCACGTCGTCCTCCAAGACCGAGCCGTCGCCGTCGGGTAGCATCCGGTGGACGTGGTGCCACGCGGCGAAGGGGCCTGAGACCTGGCGGTCCTCAAACTGGCACGGCCCGTCGCCCGTCAGGCAGACGTCGTCGTACCCCACGTGCTCGGCGACCCAGTCGATGCCGGCAGGGCCGACCCCGAGGCGGATCACGGCGCGGTCGCCGTCGCGGATGCCCTCGTGGGACACCAGCGAAACCGGCTGCCACGGGGGCGAGAGGCGCTGGAACGCGCCGGGGCGGGCGTGCCAGCGGAACAGGTCGGCGGCGGGGACGGGGACCGCGACGCGAGTAGTGTAGCGCATGGATCGCCAACCCCCGGCCGGGCGCCGGGGTCCCGAGGGCTGGCCAGACGCGAGTCGGCTACGGCAGGTAGCGCGCGCGCAGGATCGCCGCGTGGTGCAGGTCGTGGCCGGCCGAGATCCACCCGGCGGCTCGAGCGCTCAGCGGCTGGTCGCTGGCGGAGCCGATCCGGGCCAGCGCGTCCGGCGCGAGCGCCGCCAGCAGGTCGCGCGTGCTGGCGCGGAGGCGGTCGAGCTCGTCGGCCAACGCCGCCAGCGGTCGGTCGGGCGCGTGCGCGGCGAACAAGTCCTGGTCGTAGCCGGGCAGCGGCGTGGCGTCGCCGCGCGCGATGCGCAGGGCGCGGTACGTGAACACGCGCTCGGTGTCGATGACGTGCTGGACGACGCCTGCGAACGTCCACTTGCCGGGCGCGTAGGCGTGGCGTGTGAGCGCCGGGTCGGCCGCTCGCGTCAGCGCCGCCGTCTCGGACGTCGCGAGCGCCGCCAGCAAGTCCGTGCCCGAGACGAGGGCGACGTAGCGGTCGTAGTAGCGGCCGTGCTCGCAGGCCTCGGGCCGCCCGATCACGTGCCGACGCGGACGCGCGAGAGCCAGTCCGGCGCGACGGCGTCTTCGACGACGGCGGTGAGCCCGCCGCTGCGGTACGTCTCGAGCAGCGAGCGGACGTCGGCCCGAGTGATCTCGAGCATGTTGCCGACCATCTCGGGCGAGTACCCCCGCTCGCCGAGCTCGATCGTCATCTCCATCGTGACGATGCGGCTGATGGCGCGGCCGAGGTCGACCAGCTTGCGCTGGGGCATCGCCCAGTCGATGTCGAAGTCGAGCGAGTCGCCGAACATGCTGGCGGCGCGCGCGGTGAGCGGCTCCGTGCGGAGGTACGCGCCGAGGTCGACCTGCTTGAGGCGGCGCATGGCCTTGACGACCGACTCGGTCACCTGCTGGTACAGGATGTCGTTGGAGCCCTCGAAGATCTGGTACGGTCGGCTGTCGACGAGCGCGCGCCCCGCGCGGTGGTCTTCGCGGTAGCCGTTGCCGCCGCTGAGCTGGACGAACGACTGCGCGGCCTCCTGCATCCAGTCGGTGACGACGGTCTTGAAGGCGTTCGCCTTGAGCCCGTCGCCGAACAGGTCGCGGTCGACGCCGGCCGTGCCCGACGTCTCCATGCACATCGCGGCCGTCCCGGTCACGAAGGCCTGGAGCCGCGCCAGCCGGGCGCGGACCTGGTCGTAGTCGATCAGCGCCTTCCCACCGACCACGCGCTCCCTGGCATGGAGGAGGGCCTCGTCGAACACGCGGCGGAGGTAGCCCATCCCCATCCCGGGCATCTGCAGGCGGCTCCGGTGCAGCAGGTCGAGCATCATCTTGACGCCCGTCGAGTTCGGCTCCAGCCGCGACGACATGGGGACCTCCACGTCGACGCGATTGCGGCCGTAGGGGATCATCTTGAGGCCGATGTTCGGGTACACCTCCTCGACCTCCACGTGCTGCCCGGGCGCGTTGCTGTCGGAGATGAAGAAGTCGACGTCCCGGCGCAGGCTGCCGTCGGCCGTCCGGGGGCGGGCCGTGAGGAGCCAGTAGTCGGCCCAGCCGGTGAGCCCGGCCCAGTGCTTGGTGCCCTGGATCTTGGCGGTGCCCCGGTCGGTCGCCTCCCAACCGGTCTGCATCGCGAACGCGTCCGAGCCGAAGTCGGGCTCGGTGATCATGAGCCCGCCGAGCTTCTTGTCGGTGATGATCGAGGGGAGCACGCGCGCCTTGGCCTCCTCGCTGCCGTACTTGGCGACCGGCTGTAAAAACAACCCGCCGTTGATCCCGAGCACCAGGCTGAGAGGGAGCGAGTGGTAGCTGGTCTCCTCCAGCATCGTCATGCTGTGCCCGATGGTCCCGCCCCGGCCGCCGTACGCCTCGGGGATGTAGACCGACAGCGGGTCGACGTCGCGGAACCGCTGGATGACGAACGGGGGGACGCCCCGGTCGACGCCCGTGCGGTCGGCGTCGTGGCGCGAGCCGAACAGATGCCCGAGGCGGTCGCGGTAGGCGGAGACGAAGTCGGCGAACGACTCCTTGGCGCGAGCGGCCACGGGCCGGCCGGAGGCCGGGGCGCGGGCAGGGAGGGAAGGGGCGCTCATACTCGTGGCGGGGCGACGCAGGATTGTCTCCCGTAAACTACGGCGAGTGGCGCAGGGTCCACTGTGCGTCGCCGCCCTCTGTCACAGCCTCTCGCCCGCGGGCGCGCCCCTCCGCTATGACAGACCTCGACCCGGCCGCCTGGGCGCTCGGCCCGGCCACCCGCGCCCGGCTCGTCCGCGACGGCGACGACGCCCGTGCCGACGCGGTGCTGAGCCCAGACGAACGGGACCGTCTGGCGGGCTTCGCGAGCCCGGCGCGGCGGCGGCAGTTCCGGCTGGGGCGGCTGGCGGCGCGGACGCTCGCGGCGGACGTGGCAGGCATCGAGCCCGGGGCGGTGGCCCTGGGCGTCGCCGGCGACGGGGCCCCGACCGTGCCCGGCGGCCACCTCTC
Source organism: Rubrivirga halophila (assembly GCF_046845755.1). Taxonomy (GTDB): domain Bacteria; phylum Bacteroidota; class Rhodothermia; order Rhodothermales; family Rubricoccaceae; genus Rubrivirga. The sequence goes on along the minus strand of NZ_CP177357.1, from coordinate 1,730,103 downwards.
GATCGCCCACACGGGCCGCGCCGGGGCGACCGCCGCGCTCGCCGCCGTCGCGTCCGGCCCGGTCGGCGTGGACCTCGAGCGAGTGGCCGCGCGGCGCCCCGACCTCTGGCGCCGGATCCTCCACCCCGACGAGCACGCGCTGCTGGCGGCGCTCGGCGGCCCCACCGACGACGTGCAGACTCTGCTGTGGACGCTGAAAGAGGCCGTCCTCAAGGGGCAGCGGACCGGCTTCCGCGCCGGCGGCCGCTCGGTCCGGCTGGCGCTCACCGCGGACGGGGCCCCGCCCGCGCACGGCGTCGCGACCGCCGCCAGCGGGGCCGGCCGTTGGCGCATCGCCTTCGGGCGCGTGGACGACCTGTGGCTGGCGGTCGCCGAGGTCGACGGCAGCATGAAGTGAGCGGAGGGGAAAGGCTCCCAGCCGTGCACGCGAATCTGCCAAGTCGTTCGTCCTTCCGGCTCACCCACCCGACGTGTCATGACCCGCCTGCTCGCCCTCGCCCTGCTCCTGGGCCTCGCCACCCCCGCCACGCTTGCCCAATCCGCCGATCTCGTCGGCACCTGGGAGGTCGAGCGGCTGATCGACACCGCCGCCGAGCCCGCTCCTGAGAGCGGTCTCTCGGCCATGCTCCCCGACAACCCGTACACGCTCGCCCCCGTCCGCATCCGCTTCGACGCCTCCGGCGAGGCGGTCGTCTCCCTGGTGATAGCCCGCCACGACGGCTACGAGGTGCGCGACGTCCCCTCGGCGTATTCCGTCGAGGGTGGCTTGCTGGCGATATCGCTCGGGGGGTTCGAGTCGGACTGGGAGGTAGACCGGCAGGGCGATGCGCTCGTCCTGCGAGCCGAGGACGGCAGCGCGCTCACGCTCCGTCGCGCGCCGTAGTCGGGGGCTGTCCCCATCGGTCGCTGGCGCCAGCCGTCGGCTCCGGTGGGGCGCTCTCTCGATCGGCGGCGCTGGTCAGAATCGCCAGCCCGACGGATTGATCGGGGAGTGCCGGCGGTCTACTCTGGGGCTCCACTCCCCGCACCGCCATGTCCAACCGCGACCTCATCGAGTCCCTCTACGCCGCCTTCGGGCGCGGAGACGTCCCGGGCGTCTTTGCCACCATGCAGCCGGACGTCGTGTGGAACGAGGCCCCCGGCACTCCCTACGCGGACGGCAACCCGTACGTCGGGCCCCAGGCCATCGGCGAGGGCGTCTTCGGCAGGATTATGGCCGACTACGACGGCTTCCAAGCGACCCCCGCCCAACTCGTCGTTGACGGCGACACGGTCGTCTCGCTCGGGGCGTACACGGGCACGCGGAAAGGGACTGGCGTCGCGCTGGACGCCCCGTTCGCGCACCACTGGACGATCCGCGACGGCAAGATCTCGGCCTTCCAGCAGTACACCGACACAGCTCAGTTCCGCGACCAGGTGGGCTGAGCGGGGCTAGCCGAAGCAGACGGCGTAGTCGCCCGAGCGGTAGCCCGTCAGGAACGCGTCGACGCGCTGGCGCGACGAGCCGTGCGTGAACGACTCGGGCCGGACGGCCTGCCCGGCGCCCCGCTGGATCGCGTCGTCGCCGACGGCGGCCGCGGCCGAGATGCCCGACTGGATGTCCTGCTCGTTGAGCACGATCGCGCCGTCCTCGCCCTCGGCGTGGTGCGTCCAGATGCCCGCCAGGCAGTCGGCCTGGAGCTCGGTCTGGACCGACATCGCGTTCGAGCGCGAACGGGTGAGCAGACCCTCGACGTTTTGGATGTGGTGGGCCACCTCGTGCGCGATCACGTACGCGATCGCGAACTCGCCCTGGGCGCCCATGCGCTGGAGCTGGTTGAAGAACGACAGGTCGATGTAGACGGACCGGTCGGAGGGGCAGTAGAACGGGCCCATCGCGGACTGGCCGTAGCCGCATCCGGTCGGCGTCTGGCCGGTAAAGAGGACGAGGTTAGGCTCCGGGTACACCTCGCCGGTCTCGCGGTAGATCTCGCCCCACACGTCCTCGGTCTCGACGAGCACGGCGTCGACGAGCCGGCTGGCGTCGTCGGTCGGGGCCGAGGCCTGCTCGTTCGCCGGGGCCTGCGAGACGCCGCCGCCGCCCAGCAGCGGCGTGATGTCGATGCCAAAGCAGGTGCCGAGCACCAAGACGAGCACGAGCCCGCCCAGGCCGAGCCCGACGCGGCCCCCGCGTCCGCCGCCCCCGCCTCCGCGGCGGTCGATAAGGTTGCCAGAAGAACGGCCGGGACGGATCAGCATGAGGGGCAGGGGGAGAGGGGAGAGGCCAACGCAGGCGCGCAGCGGCTAGATCCGCAGCGCCTGGAGCCGCTCCGCGAGCCCGTACGCGGCGACCCCGAAGGCGACCGACACGTTGAGCGACGCCTTGACCCCGTACTGCGGCAGCCCGACGACGAGGTCCGCCGCCTCCAGCACGTCGTCGGGCACGCCGTGGACCTCGTTGCCCAAGACGAGCGCGAGCGGGAACGCCTCCGCCGGCACGTCGCGGGGCGCGACGGCGGCGTCGGTCCGCTCCAGCGCGGCGATGGTGTAGCCCTCGGCTCGCAGGGCCGTTATGGCATCGTGCACGTTGTCCGCCTGCGTCCACGGCACGGCGGCCTCGGCGCCGAGCGCCGTCTTGGCCACGCCCCGGTGGTCGGGCGTCGGGGTAAAGCCGGTCAGCACCACGCGCGCCCACCCCGCGGAGTCGGCCGTCCGGAAGACCGAGCCGACGTTGTGGGCGGAGCGGAGGTCGTGGGCGACGACGACGAGATCGAACATGGGCACCGGACGGGGGGACGTGCGTACACCGCGCCCCTGTCTCCGATCCCCCGCATGCCCCGCCACTCCCTCGCCGTCCTCGTCGCGGCCGTCCTCCTCCTCATCCCTGGCTGCACGACGCTCCAGCAGCTCGCGGCCCTCCAGCAGGTCGACTTCGACCTCGACCGGCTGTCGAACGGTCTGGTGGCCGGCGTCGACCTCGACCGCGCTCGTGACGGGAGCCTCGGTCCGCTCGAGGTCGCCCGCTTGGGCGCCGCCGCCGCCTCGGGCCGCGTCCCGCTCTCGTTCACGTTGCACGTCGGCGCCGAGAACCCGGCCGACAACCCCGTCGCCGCCCAGCTCGTCTCGCTCGACTGGACGCTCTTCCTCGACGGCACCGAGACCATCTCGGGCATCTACAACGACGACCGCCAGATCGCCCCGGGCACCCGCACCGACTTGCCGATCCAAATGGAGCTCGACCTCGCGACGTTCTTCGGCCGCAACGTCTCCGACCTCGCCCGGCTCGTGGGCAACCTCGCCGGCGTGAGCACCCAGCGGCAGACGATCCGGCTCGACGCGCAGCCGACGATCAACACGCAGTTTGGCCCGATCCGCTACCCCGGCACCATCTCCATCGAGTTCCCCGTCGGCGGCTAGTCAAAAAAACGCCCCGCTGGCGACGGTGCCAGCGGGGCGGATCTCAGGACGCCGAGGGCTTACGCCTCCACGGGCTCGCTTAGCGCGTCGACGACGGCGCCGACGAAATCGGGGATGTCCTCCGGCTTGCGGCTCGTGATCAGCGTGAACGGGCCGTCGGTGTCGACGGCCACCGAGCGGTCGACAACAGTGGCGCCCGCGTTCTCGAGGTCGGTGCGGAGCGAGGGCCACGAGGTCGCCGTGCGGCCGTCCGCGAGCCCAGCCTCGATGACGAGCCAGGGCGCATGGCAGATGGCCGCAATCGGCTTGCCGGCCTCGGCGAAGGCCTTCACGAAGGCGACCGCGTCGCCGTTCGCGCGCAAGACGTCGGGGTTCATCTGGCCGCCGGGGAGCACGAGCGCCGCGTAGCTCGCGGGGTCAGCGTCGCCGAGCGCCACGTCGACGTCGACCGAGTCGCCCCAGTCCTTCTGGTCCCAGCCCTTGATGCGGCCCGACTCGGGCGAGATCACGTGGACGGTGGCGCCGGCGTCTTCGAGCGACTGCTTAGGCTGAACGAGCTCGGACTGCTCAAAGCCGTTCGTGGCCAGGATGGCGATGGAGGTGTTGTCGAGGGCAGGCATGCGTCGGGGGGGAGAATGGAGGCTCCGAACCCCGGCTCGCGCGCCCCGGATTCGCCGCTGGGCCAGTGTCAGGCGTCGCCCGACGTGTCGACCCGGCGGATCCTCTCCACGATCCGGGCGACAGGTAGGCCGAGGAATCGGACCGTCGCGAGGTTGAGCGCCGCACGTCCGTCGGGCTCTAACGTCAGCCGCTGGTCCATGGTCGTGAACCGCCCGATGTGGTAGCGAATGCGAAGGACGGAGCCCTCCAGCGTCGCCGTCGTCTCGCCGTCGGCGTCGCTCAGCGTGCCCGCCCACACCTCGGGCGCCGTCGCCGTCATCGTCCACGTGCGCTCGGTCGGCGCTTGGCCGCCGAGCCGGATCGACTGGTCGAGGCGGAACGTGCTGTCGCTCAGCGCCACGCCGGTGCTGGCGACCTGGAGCACACGTGGGCGCTGGCCGCGGATCTGGATCGTCCCGAACCCGCGCGTCTCGCCGAGGAAGAACGCGTCCGGGCGGAAGGGCGGGCCCCCAGCCTCGGGCGCCTGCGCCGCCCCGGCCAGGCACCCGCTGGCGACAACGACGAGCGCAAGGACGAACGCAAGGACGGCGGCGACGCGGAGGGCGCTCATCGGAGGGCGCGGAGGCGGAGGTACACGACCGCCAGCACGACACCGAAGAGCGCGTGCGCCAGCGTCATCGGGATGAGCGAGGTCTCGGCGACCATCAACGGGTTCGCCCACGTCAGCACGAGCGCGAAGACCACGGGGTACGAGGCGACCGCGTAGGCAACCGCCGCCAGCACGGTCCGGCCGGGCGAGAGGTCGCGCACGAACGGGACGGCGATCCCGCCCAACAGCGCACTCGTGGCCTGGTGGGTCGCGAACCCAACGAGCGTCGGGAGCCCGAGCGCGCCGTCGGCGACGCCGTCGCCCAGCCACATCGCGGCGATTAGGTCCGGAGTCGTCCACGGGCTCCGGCCGGTCGCCAGCATCCAGCCCATCATCGCGAGCGCCATCGCCATCCCGGCGGCGAACCCAGCCCATGCGCCGGCGGCGGTCCGGCTCATGCCCGGGCGCGGACGTGCCCGGCGTACATCGCGCCCACGATGGCGCCGAACACTAGGTGCAGCATCACGAATGCGGCTACCCCCATCGCGTCGTGATTCGACAAGAAGTAGCCCGGCCCGGCCATTTGCTCCGGGATCAGCCGGTGCACCGCCGGGATCATCGCGCCCATCACGACGCCTGCGACCAGCACGTGGACGACGGAGAAGGCGGCGCCCAGCCCGGCGCTCGCGCGCTTGGTGATTGTCTCGAACCCCCACGCGTACGCCAGCGCGATCAGGCCCGACAGCATAAGGTGCATCACCAGGCCGACGACGAACGCGAGCGTCCCCGGCTCGAGAAACATCGTCCCCATCATGGACTCGATGCTGACGTCCATCCCCAGGAGGCGGCCGACGAAGAGGAGGACAGACATGACGGCGCCGCCGACGACGCCGGCGATAAAGGCTCTGGAGGTGTTCATAAGGGGGAGAGTCATAGGGGGGAAGAGAGAGGGGGGGCAGGCTCAGGCCTGGGTCAGCCGTCGGCGAGGAGGGAGGTGAGCGCCTTGCCGGCCAGGGCGAGGGCGCCGAGGCCTAGGACGATCCCCAGGCCCCGGTCCCGCCCGCCCGCGAGCACGGCGCCCGTGCCGAGCGCAGCGCCGCCCGCGACCGCCGCCAGCGTCGAGTGCCCGGCCACCGTCTGGTACGCGCTCGACGCGTGCGCCCGGTCCGTCCAGCGGCCCCGGATCCCGCCGTCGCTCGCCGTCGGGGCGTACAGGTTGTGGGGCGCGTCGGCCGACTTTGGGACGTCGCTGGCAGGGCCCGCCGCCAGCGGCGACCCGAGCTGGGCGCCGACGAGCGTGGGGCTAAAGCGCATGGCGAGCGCCGCGCCCTTGCCCGCGCCGCCAACGTACGCCTCGCGCTCGTCGCCCGACGCCGCGCGCAGGATCACCTCCGCGTAGACCTCCGGCTCGTACGTCGGGCCGAGCGGCTGAGGCTCGGCGCCGAGCTGTGTCTTGGCCTTCTCGAACAGGGGCGTGTTCATCGACGACGGCTTGACGACCGTCAGACGGACCGTGGAGTCGGCCTTCGCCAGCTCGATCCGGAGAGCGTTCATGAACCCGACGACGGCGTGCTTCGAGGCGCAGTACGCGGCCTGGTACGGCACCGACAGGTCGCCGAGGACGCTCGACGTGCAGATCAGCGCGCCGCCGGTCGCTTCGAGGTGGGGGAGGGCCACCTGCGCGCCGTGGACCTGGCCCATGAAGTTGGTCGCCATGATCTGGGCGATGTCTTGGTGCGGCTGCTCGGCGACGGCGGCGTAGGCCGTCACGCCCGCGTTGTTGACCCAGGTGTCGATCCGGCCGTACGCCTCGACCGCGGCGGCGGCGAGCGCCTCGACCTGCTCGCGATCGGTCACGTCGGTCGGCACGGCCAGCGCCTCGCCGCCGTCGGCGCGGATGGCGCCTGCCCAGCGCTCCAGCTCATCGGCGTTGCGGGCGGCCATCACGACGGACGCGCCCTCCTTCGCGAAGGCCTGTGCGGTCGCCAGCCCGGCGCCGCTCGAGGCCCCGGTGATGACGACGATCTGGTCGGAGAGGGGACGGGGCATGGCGAGAGAGGGGAGGGGGGAGCCTGTGACGCCCGCACGGGTGACGGCGTTCGCCGACGCTCCGTCCGTCAGGGTCCCCCCGCCTCGGTAGCTTGCGGCCGCCCCCCACACTCGACAACCATGGCCCTCGACCTCTTGCTCTCCGGCGGTACCGTGCTCGACGCCCGCACCGGCTCCTCGCAGCGCGCCGACGTGCTCGTCCGCGACGGCCAGATCGCCGAGGTCGCCGAGTCCATCGACGCGCCCGACGGCGTCCGCGTCTACGACGCGACGGGCAAGACGATCTCCCAGGGCTGGTTCGACATGCACGTCCACTTCCGCGAGCCCGGCCAGGAGCACAAGGAGACGATCGAGACCGGCGCCCGCGCCGCCGCCTTCGGCGGGTTCACGGGCGTCGCCTGCATGCCCAACACCGACCCGCCGATCGCCACGCGCGACGTCGTCGAGTTCGTCCGCAAGCGGGCCGAGGGGCTCGTCGTCGACGTGCACCCCATCGGGACGGTCTCCAAGCAGCGTGAGGGCAAGGAGCTCGCCGAGATGGCCGACATGGCGGCCGGCGGCGCCGTCGCCTTTTCCGACGACGGCTCGCCCGTCCAGCACGGCGGCCTCATGCGCCACGCCCTCGAGTACGCCCGGACGCTCGACAAGCCGATCCTGGGCCACGAGGAGGACCTCACGCTCAACCCGCACGGCCACATGAACGAGGGCGCCGTCGCCACGCGCCTCGGCCTGCCCGGCATCCCCGGTCTTGCCGAGGAGGCCATGATCGCGCGCGACGCCCTGCTGGCGGAGTTCACCGGCGGCCGCGTCCACGTCTGCCACATCTCGACCGCCCGCGCCGTCGACATCGTGCGCGACGCCAAGGCGCGGGGCATCCCGATCACGACCGAGGCGTGCCCCCACCACTGGGCGCTCACCGACGCCGCCGTCGAGGCCTCGGGCTACGACACGCACACCAAGATGCACCCGCCGCTGCGGACCGCCGCCGACGTGCAGGCCATCAAGGACGGCCTCGCCGACGGCACGATCGACGCGATTGCGACCGACCACGCACCGCACGCGGGCTTCGAGAAGGAGGTCGAGTTCACCGAGGCGCCGTTCGGCATACTGGGCCTGGAGACCTGCTGGGCGCTCACTGTCCGCGACCTCGTCCGGCCCGGCGTGCTGACGCTGGCCGAGGCCGTCCGCAAGCTGGCGGTCGCACCCAGGGAGATCCTGGGCCTGGCGGTGCCCACGATCGAGCCGGGCGCCCCCGCCAACCTCACCGTCTTCGACGACGCGACCGAGTGGACGTTGGAGCCCCGGCACCTCAAGTCGAAGTCCAAGAACACCCCGTTCGTCGGCGACGCGATGGTGGGCAAGGCCTGGGCCGTCGTCAACAACGGCCTGCTCGTCGAGGCCGAGGCGTAGCGCCGGGGTCGGGGCGACCTGACCGTGCTCGCGGGTCCGCGCCGCGCGTCAGCCGTCGAGCCACGGCGCGAGCACGCGGTCCAGCGCGCGCTGGGCGGCCCGCCGGCGGGCCCGCTCCGTGGCTGAGCGCCGGGACTGGGGGCGCGCCAGGCTCGCCCCCGTGAGCGCGGCCAACAGCGGGACGAGGTGGTGGGCCGTCCGGTCGCCGCCCCGGTCGCGGAAGACCTCGACGGCCAGGTAGCTCAGGCCGCCGGCGGCGAGGGCCGCCCCGACCACGCGGCGGGCCGTGCTCGGAGTCGGGGGGGTGTCGGACACGTCGATGGGCGAACAAAGGACCGCCCCCGGGGCGAAGCGGGGCGGCGGGGCTGGAGGAGGGTACGCCGCCGTTCGGGATGCAGGCAAGCACGGCGCCCAGCGGTTTTGGGGCGCAGCGAACGCATCCGCGCCGAAACGCTAGCCCACCAGCCCGCCGACCAGCGCGGCCGTGTTGCCGAGGTTGTGCGCGAGCGTGGGGAAGAGGAGGCTGCCGGTCCGCTCGCGGAGCCAGCCGTAGGCGAGGCCGCCGACAAACGGGAACGACGCGGAGAGCGCGTCGAACGACACCTGCCTATCGTCCACGCCCAGCCCGTGCCACCCCCCGAACGCGACGGCGGTCAGGACGACCGGCCACCACCACGCCGCGCCCTCCGCTCCGGGGAGCGCCCGGTGCAACACGGCGATCAACATGCCACGGTAGACGAGCTCCTCGGCCAGCCCCGGCATCGTGAGCTGGTACGCGAGCGTCTCCACACCGAACGGCCCGCCGCCGAACGCCGCCCCGATCCCGGCGCTCGCCGCCGTCAGCGTCAGCGTGGCGAGGAGGGCGGGGCGGACCGAGCCGGCGTGCTGGCGGAGCGTGACTCCGGCTTCTTGAAACGAGACCGGCCCGACGGCGAGGAACAGCGTGGCCCAGGCGACGCACAGCGCCTTCCCGACCCAGTTCCAGTCGCCCCCGACGACGTCGAGCGCGCGGACCGCGAAGGGGAGCGTGACGGCGAGGTCGTCGAGCGCGAGGAGGCCGAGAAACAGGACCGCCCACGGCCAGCGGCGGCTCGGCGAGGTCCACAGCGCGAGGGCGACCGGGGGCGCGGTGACGACGGCGAGGAGCGCGGCGTTCAGGAGGTAGTCCACGTGGGTGCGGCGGTGCCCCCCAGCGACGGACCATGCCCGAGAAGGGTTACACCACAACGGGGGGAGTCGTACCCGTGTCGGCCGTGTGCTCGGCCGAATGTGCCCCAAAGCGACATCCCGACCCGGAGGTCGGCGCCTGCTTGCGAGGGATCTGCACCTGCAGAGACGGCGGAGACCACATGAGGCGCGTCGTTGGACCCGAGCCCACCCCGCAGGGCCCCGGTTCGCCCCGGCCGGTGGGCCCCGTCGCCCTTGCCGAGACCCTGCACGCGCCCCGTACCTTGCGCCACGCCCCCGCCCGCCCATGTCGCGAGTCACCCCCGAGCACCTCCGCGCCCAGACGATCGGCGCCGACGCCGTCGTCGCCGGCCCCTTCGGCGACCGCCCCCTCGTCTACGCCGACTTTACGGCCTCCGGCCGCCAGCTCGCCTTTGTCGAGGCCTACCTCGCCTCGCTCGCCCCGCTCTACGCCAACTCCCACACCGAGGACAGCCTGACCGGGCGGACGGCCACGGGCCTGCTCCACGACGCCGAGGCGACCGTCAAGCGCGCCGTCGGCGCCGGGCCCGGCGGCAAGGTCGTGTTCTGCGGCAACGGCTCGACGGGCGCCATCCACAAGCTCCAGGAGATCCTGGGCGTCGCCATCCCGCCCGCCACCCTGCGCGACGTCTCGGCCCGCCTTACCGCCGCCCTCGGTGACGACGCCGCCGGCCGCCTCCTCTACGACCTCCGCGAGCGCGGCCCCGTCGTCTTCGTCGGCCCCTACGAGCACCACTCGAATGAGGTCATGTGGCGCGAGGGCCTGTGCACCGTCGTCGAGGTCGGCCTCGACGCCACCGGCCAGATCAGCTTGGACGACCTCGCCGCCCAGCTCGCCGACCCCCAGTGGGCCGGCCGCCGCCTCATCGGCTCGTTCAGCGCCGGCTCGAACGTCACCGGCGTGCTCGCGCCCGTCCACGAGATCGCCCGCGTGCTCCACGCCGCCGACGCCCTCGCCGTCTTCGACTACGCCGCGTGCGGCCCCTACGTCGAGATCGACATGACGCCGGACGACGCGGAGGCCCGCCTCGACGCCGTCTTCCTGTCGCCCCACAAGTGCCTCGGTGGCCCCGGCTCCGCCGGCGTGCTCGTGTTCGACGAGGCCCTCTACCCCCAGGGCCTCGCCCCGACCGTCGGCGGCGGCGGGACGGTCACCTACGTCAGCGCGATCTACCACGACTACACCGACGACGTCGAGGCGCGCGAGACGGCCGGCACGCCCGGCCTCTACCAGGCCTTGCGCGCCGCCATCGCCCTCGACCTTAAGCGCGCCGTCGGCACCGACACGATTCGCGACCGCGAGCACGCCCACCTCGATCGCGTCCTCGCGCGGTGGGCCGACGACGACCGGATCCAGGTGCTCGGCCCCGGCCCCGAGGTCGACCGCCTGTCCATCCTGTCGTTCAACGTCCTCGACGGGGCCGGGCAGACGCTCCACCCCCGGTTCGTGACCGTCCTCCTGTGCGACCTGTTCGGGATCCAGAGCCGCGCCGGGTGCTCGTGCGCCGGGCCCTACGGCCACCGGCTCCTCGGCATCGACGACGCCACCAGCGCCCGCTTCCGCCAGTGCCTGGTCGACGGGATCAACGGCATGAAGCCCGGCTGGGCCCGCGTCGGCCTGCACTTTACGCACAGCGACGAGGAGGTCGACTACATCGCGAGCGCCGTCGAGTTCGTCGCCGCGCACGGCCGCCGCTTCCTCTCCCTGTACCGCTTCGACCCCGCCTCCGGCGACTGGACGCGCCGCGACGCCCGCCCCGCCGTCCTGGGCTTGCGCCTCGACGACGTGCTCGCGGGCGCCGCCCCCTACGGCCTGCGCCGCGCCGCCGGCGCCGAGCGCCAGCGGCTCATGGACGACGCCCTCGCTGAGGCGGCCCGAATCGCCGACACCCTGCCCGACCCCGAGACCGTCGCCCTCGACGGCTCCATCGCTGACCTCCAGTTTTTCGCCGTGCCCGCGTGACCCGCCTTCTCCTCGCCGCCCTCGCCCTCCTCGTCGTCGGCGGCCTCGCCTGGTGGTGGATGACGCGCCCCGACCCGCTCCCCGCGTTCGACGCCGCCCGCGCTTACACGCTCGTCGAGGCCCAGACCGACTTCGGCCCCCGCATCCCTGGCACCGCCGCCCACGACTCGACTCGCCGGTTTCTGATCCGACGACTGCAGGCGCACGCCGACCAGGTCGTCGAGCAGCAGATCCGGATCCCGGTCCCCGGCGACACCGCGCGCCAGTTTGCGGGCACAAACATCGTCGCCTCGTGGCAGCCTGAGCTTCGCCGCCGCATCCTGCTCGCGGCGCATTGGGACACCCGCCCCCAGGCCGACAACGATCCCGACCCCACGCGGCGCCTGGAGCCCGTCCTCGGCGCGAACGATGGCGCCAGCGGTGTCGCCGTTTTGCTCGAGATCGCCCGCCTGCTCGACGTCCACCCGATCGGGCGCGCCGTCGGCGTCGACATCATCCTCTTCGACCTCGAGGACCTCGGCACGAACGGGCCCGTCGCCGACGAACTCCGTGTCCCGTTCGCCATGGGGTCCGAGATGTTCGTGCTCAACAACCCGACGTACCGGCCAGTCTGGGGCGTCCTGCTCGACATGGTCGGCGACCGCAACTTGCGGATCCCCCGCGAGGGGTTCTCCCAGCAACACGCGCCCGACGTGCTCGACCGCGTGTTCGCCGCCGCCGAGCGGACCGGCGCCACGGCCTTCGTCGACGAGCTCGGTCCCGCCATCCAGGACGACCACGTCCCCTTCCTGCGCGCCGGCATCCCCGTCGTCGACCTCATCCACGCCCCGTTCCCGGACACCTGGCACACGACCGCCGACACGCCCGAGAACGTGAGCGCCGAGAGCTTGGGCCAGGTCGGCCGCGTCGTGGTCGACCTCCTCTGGCGGGAGGACGACTGATCGCCGCCAGCAGGCCCGAATTCCTCACCGACGGCCCGGCACTCCCGCACGCCTGCCGGCGTTAGACCCTTCCCCGGACACGACCCCACCCCCATGGACACCCTCTACGGAACGCCCGTCGCGGCGCTCGGCGACGACGCCCGCGCCGCCTTCCTGACGCGCACCTACACGCACCTCTTGGGCGCAATCCTGCTCTTCGCTGGCATCGAGGTCTTCTTCTTCGCCTCCGGCCTGGCCCTCCCGATGGCGGAGGCCATGCTGAGCGTCAGCTGGCTCGCCGTGCTCGGCGGGTTCATGATCGTGAGCTGGTTCGCCAGCCGCGCCGCGGCGCAAGCCGAGTCGAAGGCCGCCCAGTACGGCGCGCTGGCCGCGTTCGTGCTGGCGGAGGCCATCATCTTCGTGCCGCTGCTCGTGATGGCCGAGATCTACGCCCAGCAGTCGGGCAGCAGCGTCGTCGGCAGCGCCGCCTGGGTCACCGTCCTGGGGTTCTCCGCGCTCACCGCCATCGTCTTCTTTACCGGCAAGGACTTCTCCTTCTTGGGTGGGATGCTCAAGTGGGGGATGGGCCTGGCGATTGTCGCCATCATCGCGGGCGTCCTGTTCGGCTTCGAGCTCGGCACCTGGTTCTCGGTCGCGATGGTCGGGCTCGCCGGCGCGGCCATCTTGTACGACACGTCGAAGATCTTGAACAACTACCCCGAGGACCGCTACGTCTCGGCCGCGCTCCAGCTGTTCGCGTCGGTCGCCCTGATGTTCTGGTACGTCCTGCGCCTGTTCATGAGCCGCGACTAGTTCTCGGACCCGCTCTCGGACCCCCGTCCCATGCCCGGCGTAGATCGGGCATGGGACGTTTTCTTTCTGTGCTCGCCGCCGTCGCAGGAGTCTCCGCCGTGATCGCGGCGGGCTGGGCTGCCTGGCGCCGCTGGGCCTACCCCGTCCGTGAGGTCGAGCGTGAGGTCGCCCACGTCCCGGATCCTCCCGTCGACGACGCCCCCGAGGGCGAGCGCGACCTGCAGCCCGAAGAGGCCGGCGTCGGCGCCCGCTTCCACCGCCGCTACGCGGTCGACGTCGCCGAGTCGACCCAGACGCCCACCGAGCTGATCGCTGAGATCGGCCGCGACATACAGGCCTTCGTCCCAGACGAACTAGCCGTGTTCGAGAAGGTGAAGGGCGCCCCGGAGCGGCTGGCGGTCGGCGACGAGTTCGACATCACGATCCGGTCGCCGTGGGACGGGCCCGTGCGTGTCGTCGAGGCGGAGCCGACCCGGTTCACGCTGGCGACGCTCGACGGCCACCTCGAGGCGGGTCAGATCCGGTTCGAGGCCCGCGAGCACCCCTCGCGCCCCGACGCCCTGGCGTTCTCCATCGAGTCGTGGGCCCGGAGCCGCGACGACGTGGTCGACTTCGTCTACGACGAGCTGGGGCTGGCGAAAAAGGCCCAGCAGGCGATGTGGACGTTTTTCTGCGAGCGCGTCTCCGAAGCGTGCGGCGGCCACACCATCGACGAGATCCGCGTGCTGACCGAACGCGAGGCGGAGTGAGCGTCCTCGACCGCGCTGGCGTCCGCCGCCCCGACTGGCGGGAATACGAGGACCGGCTCAAGGCCGTCGAGACGGCGGCGACCAACTTCGAGCTCGACGAAGGGCACCAGGCGACCGAGGCCGACGGCTGGCGGCTCGACCACCACGTCGGCGAGCTGCCGCCGGAGCCGCCCGGCCCGCCGCTCGCGCCCGACGCGCCCGGAGCCTCCTGGGCCGTCGCCTGCGAGCTGGTCCGCAATTACGCCTTCCCGGACCCGACGCTCATCACCGGCATCTTTTCGCCTGACGCCCCGATCTCCGGCCGCCCGATGCTGCTCCGGGCGCGGTTTCTGGGGTTCACGTTCTGGTTCGGCGTCCGCCTCAGCGACGAGACCGACGAGGTCCGCGAGACCGACGACGGGCCGGTGCACGTCTACGGCTACAGCTACGCGACACTCGAGGGCCACTTCGAACGGGGGCAGATCACCTTCGAGGTCCGCAAGTACGCCCAGACCGGCGCCGTCGACTTCCACATCGACGCGTTCTCGAAGCCCGACCGGATCCGGAATCCGTTCTACCGGATCGGCTTCAAGCTCTTCGGGCGCCGCCTGCAGCTCAAGTTCGCGCACACCGCGATCGAGCGGATGCAGCGGTTCGTCGGCGAGGAACTGGCCGCGCGGGCTGCCGGGGTCGAGGCGCCCGAGCGCGAGACGGTCGAGCCCCAGCGGCCGGACGCCGAGGCGGCCGAGCACGCGGCCGACACCCTCGACAAGGGCTGAGACTGGCTGGCAGGGGAGGGGCCTGCAACCGGGTGGCTGGCGCCCCGTCTCGGTGATAACCTTTTCGCACACCGCCCCGACGCCCATGCGCGCCCTCCCACTCTTCGCCCTCCTTCTGCTCGCGGTCCCCGCGCAAGCCCAGGACGCCGACGCCGCCGTCCGCGCCACCATCACCGCGCTCTTCGATGGGATGCGCGCCAAGGACTCGACCGCCATCCGCGCGACAATGCACCCCGAGGCGCGACTGATGACGGCGGCGAACCAGAACGGCGCCCGGTCGGTGATGCAGACGCCCATCGGCGCCTTCCTCGCCTCCGTCGCGGGCGCGCCCGTCGACCTCGACGAGCAGCTGGCGGACGACTACCCGGTCTTGATCGACGACGGCCTCGCCGTCGCGTGGACGCCGTACCGCTTCTACGCCGGCGGCCAGTTCAGCCACTGCGGCACGAACGCCTTCGTGCTGGCGCTCGGCGACGACGGCTGGCAGATCGTCCAGATCATGGACACCCGGACGCGCGACTGCGACGCCGAGTAGGTCGGCGCGGGTGAGAACACACGCGACGGTCAAACGTCCACAGCCGCTCACCCGCCCCGCCCCGATGCCCGCCGACCTCGACCGCCGTCAGCACAACTTCTCCGCCGGCCCCGGCGCGCTCCCCCAGGAGGTGCTCGACGAGGCCCGCGACGAGCTCCCCGCCTACCCCGGCGCGGGCGCCTCGATCCTGGAAATCAGCCACCGCTCAAAGGCATACTCGGCCGTCCACGAGCGCGTCGGCGAGCGCCTGCGGTCGCTGTTGGGCCTGGGCGCCGACTGGCACGTGCTGCTCCTGCAAGGTGGTGCGTCGATGCAGTTCCACCAGGTCCCGCTCAACTTCCTCCGCGACGGCCGGACGGCGGCCTACCTCGACACGGGTGCGTGGAGCGCCAAGGCGATCACCGAAGCCGAGATCGTCGCCGGGCATCACGGCGGGACCGTCGTCACCGCAGGGTCGAGCGCGGATGCCGACTACAGCTACATCCCGAGCCCCTCGGAGTGGACCGTGCCCGCCGACGCGCACTACCTCCACTACACGAGCAACAACACGATCTACGGGACCCAGTTTGCCGAGACCCCGATTGTCGACATGCCGCTCGTCTGCGACGCCTCGTCGGACTTTCTGAGCCGGCCCATCGACGTCGAGAAGCACGGGCTGATCTACGCGGGCGCCCAGAAAAACATCGGCCCGGCCGGCGTCACCGCCGTGCTCGTCCGCGAGGACTTTCTGGCGACGCGCGCCGAGGGCCTGCCGACGATGCTCGACTACGGGACGCACGCCAAGAAGCTCTTCAACACGCCGCCCGTCTTCGCGATCTACCTCGTCGACAAGGTGCTGGCGTGGATCGAGCGCAACGGCGGGCTGGCGGGCATGGTGGAGCGCAACCGCGCCAAGACCGACCGGCTCTACGGCGCCATCGACGCGAGCGCCTTCTACCGCGGCACCGTCCGCCCCGACAGCCGTTCGTCGATGAACGTGACGTTTCGGCTGCCGAGCGAGGACCTGGAGGCCCGCTTTATCGAGGAGGCGGCGGCCGAGGGTCTGCTCAACCTCAAGGGCTACCGGACGGTCGGCGGCGTCCGCGCGTCGATCTACAACGCCGTCTCGCCCGAGTCCGTCGAGGCGCTCGTCGACTTTATGCGGCGGTTCGAGGCCGACCACGGGTAGCGGATCCGGAGTGGGGGAGGAGACCCTGTGCGGTCGGAACGGCACCGGCTGGGGCCGCGTGTAGCCCGGGCCCCGCCTGTGCCGCGGGGCCGTCACCGGATGCCGCTAGCTTGCGCGGCCTGAAAACACACGGACCCCCACTTATGAAGCGCCTCGTCGTCGTCGAGTCTCCCACCAAGGCCCGGACGATCCGGAAGTTCTTGCCCGCCGGCTACCAGGTCGAGGCCTCGATGGGCCACGTCCGCGACCTGCCGTCGTCGGCGTCGGAGATCCCGGCCAAGGTCAAGAAGGAGAAGTGGGCGCGGCTCGGCGTCAACGTCGAGGACGGGTTCACGCCGCTCTACGTGGTCCCGGCCGACAAGCGGAAGACGGTCAAGATGCTCAAGGACGCCCTCAAGGACGCCGACGAGCTCTACCTCGCGACGGATGAGGACCGCGAGGGCGAGTCCATCGGCTGGCACCTCCTGGAGGTGCTCCAGCCCAAGGTCCCCGTCAAGCGGATGGTGTTCCACGAGATCACCAAGGAGGCCATCCTGAAGGCGCTCGACGAGACGCGCGAGCTCGACACCCGACTCGTCGACGCCCAGGAGGCGCGGCGCGTGCTCGACCGGCTCGTGGGCTACTCGGTCTCGCCGGTCCTGTGGAAAAAGATCGCGCCCAAGCTATCGGCAGGCCGCGTCCAGTCAGTCGCCGTCCGCGTGCTCGTCGAGCGCGAGTGGGAGCGGCTCGACTTTATCTCGGCCGGCTACTTCGACCTCAACGCGACGCTGACCCAGGCGGGCGTCCCGTTCGAGGCCAAGATGACTCACTTGGGCGACCAGCGGCTGGCGACCGGCAAGGACTTCGACGAGAAGACCGGCAAGCTCAAAGACAAGAGCGACGCGTTCGTGCTCGGCGAGGCCGACGCGACGTCGCTCGCCGGCCGCCTCAAGGACGCGCCGTGGCGGATTTCGGAGGTCGAACAGAAAAAGGCCACGCGCAAGCCATCCGCGCCGTTCATCACGTCGACGCTGCAGCAGGAGGCGAACCGCAAGATCGGGATGAGCGCCCGGCGCACGATGCAGACGGCCCAGAAGCTCTACGAGCAGGGCCACATCACCTACATGCGTACCGACTCCACGACGCTGTCGGCGGAGGCGCTCGCCGCCGCGCGCGGGGCCGTCGAGGCGCGCTACGGCAAGGAGTACCTGTCGCCGTCGCCGCGCCAGTTCTCGGGCAAGGTCCGCAACGCCCAGGAGGCGCACGAGGCGATCCGCCCGGCGGGCACCCAGATGAAGACGAAGTCGGAGCTTGGGCTGTCCGGCGACGAGGCCAAACTTTACGACCTGATCTGGAAGCGGACCGTCGCCAGCCAGATGGCGGACGCCCGCCTGCTCCGCACGCGCGCCACCATCCTAGCCGCCGAGGGGACCGACGACGCGAGCACGTTCCGCGCGAACGGCCAGGTCATCGAGTTCCCGGGCTTTTTCCGGGCCTACGTCGAGGGCAAGGACGACCCGTCCGCCGCGCTCGACGACCGCGACAGCCCGCTGCCCGCGCTCGCCCAAGGCGACACGCCCGCATGCAAGGCCGTCGACGCCGTCGGCCACGAGACCAAGCCCCCGGCGCGGTACACCGACGCCTCGCTCGTCCAGGCGCTCGAGAAGGCCGGCGTCGGCCGCCCGTCGACGTACGCCTCAATCATCGACACCGTCGTCCGGCGCGGCTACGTCATCCGCGACAAGAACCAGCTGGTGCCCACCTTCACGGGCATGGCGGTGACGAACCTGCTGGCGAAAAACTTCGAGCGGCTGGTCGACACCAAGTTCACCGCCCGGATGGAGGAGGAGCTGGACCAGATCGCGGGCGGCACGGAGCAGCGCGGCCCCTACCTCGAGCGCTTCTTCAACGGTCCCGAGGGGCTGGAAAAGCGGATCGAGCAGGGCGTCGAGACGATCGACCCGCGCGAGATCTCGACCATGCGGCACGTCAAGTGGGGCGACTACGAGGTCCGCGTCGGCCGCTACGGCCCGTACGCCGCCGCGCCCGACGGGAGCACATCGTCGCTCCCCCCGGAGGCCGCTCCGGCCGACCTCACCGAGGCCGACATCGCGGCGCTCGTCGACGGCAACAACGACGAGCGCGTGGTCGGCATTCACCCCGAGGCGAGCCAGCCGATCCTGCTGAAGTCCGGCCCGTACGGCCCCTACGTGCAGCTCGGCGACAACGACCAGCTGGAGGACAAAAAGGCGCCCAAGCCCAAGCGGACCTCGCTGCCCAAGGGCACCAAGCCGGAAGACGTGGACCTCGAGCTCGCCATCGGCCTGCTCGGCCTGCCCCGGACGGTCGGCCTGCACCCGGAGACGGGGAACGAGATCAAGGCTAACATCGGCCGCTACGGCCCCTACGTGCAGCACGAGCGGACCTTCGCCAGCCTCAAGGCGGCCGACGGCGACGAGGTGCTGACGGTCGGGCTCGAGCGCGCCCTCGAGCTGATCGCGCAGAAACGCCAGAAAGCCGCCCCGCTGCGGACCCTCGGTGCGCACCCGGTCTCGGGCAAGCCGATCGACGTGTTCGAGGGCCGCTACGGGCCGTACGTCAAGCACGAGAAGACGAACGCGACGATCCCCAAGGACCAGGACAAGGACGAGATCACGCTCGAACAGGCCGTCGAGCTCGTCGACGCCAAGGCGGCCAAGGGCGGGGCCAAAAAGAAAAAGGCCCCGGCCAAGAAGAAGGCGCCCGCCAAGAAGAAGCCCGCCGCGAAGAAAAAGGCTCCGGCCAAAAAGCCGGCGGCCAAGAAAGACAGCTGACCGAGACCGTGCTTCGGGGTGCCGGTCAGCTGTCGCGGCGACGACCGCTGGCGCGATTGGGTGGTGCTCCGGAGCCGTGCCGCCGATCGCAAGCGGTCGTCGTACCAGTCGTGCGGACGGGGAGCGCGCTACGCCTCTCTGATCCGTGATTGCGGGCGGCTTGTGTCAGCCCTCGCCCGGCGCCCGACCGTCGGGGTTGTTGTACGTGCGCTCCTCGGCGTCGACGAACGGGTCGTCGGGGTCGTCGGGGCGGCCGAGCGTGCGCCACCGCGCCTCCTTCGTCAGCCGGTGCGACTCGATGACGGTCTCGAGCATCGCGAGGTAGCTACCGTAGCGCTCCGGCGTGATCTCGCCCTCGTCGACGGCGGACTGGACGGCGCAGCCGGGTTCGTGGGCGTGCGTGCAGTCCGGAAAGCGGCAGTCGGGGATGTAGTCGAGGAACTCGACGAAGTAGCCGCCGAGTTCTTCGGGCGCCATGTCCCACAGGCCGAACTCGCGGATGCCGGGCGTGTCGGCCACCCATCCGCCGCCTGCCTCGAGAAGCGTGGCGAACGTCGTGGTGTGTCGCCCCTTTTGCGTCTTCTCGCTGATCTCGGACGTCGCCAGCCGGAGGCCGGGCTCGATGGCATTGAGCAGGCTCGACTTCCCGACGCCCGACGGACCGGACACGACGCTCACGCGGTCCGCCAGCGCGGCCCGGAACGTGTCGATGCCCCGTCCCGTGACGACGGACGTCAGGATCACCGGGTAGCCGAGCCCTTCGTAGAGCTCCTGCCAGAACGCGACGGCCTCCTGAGCACGCGGCGAGTCCTCCATCAGGTCCGTCTTGTTCATCACGATCCCGGCCGGGATGTGGCGCGTCTCGGCGGCGACGAGAAAGCGGTCGACGAAGCCGGGGTTGACCTTGGGCTCGTAGACGGACTGCACCACCCACGCGCGGTCGATGTTGGCCACGATGACGTGCTCGCGGACAGCCCCGCGCTTGCCGGCGGCGCGGCGGCTGAGCTGCGTCTCTCGCGGCTCGATGTCGGTGATAAAGCCGCTCCCGTCGTCGCCGATCGTGAGCCGGACGCGGTCGCCGACGGCGATCGGGTTCGTTTCGTCGATCTCGAGCGCGTCGAGCCGGAAGCGGCCCCGGATGCGGGCGCGCACGTCGTCGCCGTCGTCGGTGCGGATGTCGTACCAACTGCCCGTCGAGCGGAGCACGAGGCCGCGAACGGGCTCGCGCGGGGGCGCATCGTCGGGGGCGTCGGGGCGGTCGTCGGTCTCGGACACAGTGAAACACTCGAGGGGAGGTCTCGTCCAACGCAGGCAGCCGACTCAGGCTCCGTCCGCTGCCCTCTTCCCCCCGACTCATGGCCCGCCCCACGCCCGACCCCCTCGACGCCGTCCGCGATGCGTTCTCCGACCTCGGCACCTCCCGCAAGGCGGCGTTTGTGCTGGAGGCCACCTTCGAGACCTTGAGCCAGGCGCTCGCCGAGACCGGCCGCCGCGCCGCCGAGACGATCGACGACCTCGACATCGACGCCTGGTTCCGCGCGTCCGAGCCCGCCGATGTCGGCGCCCCGCCGCCGCCGCCGCCCGTCACGCCGCCCGCGCCGAAACCGAAGCCGGCAGCCAAAAAGCCGTCGTCTAAGAAGGGCGGGGGCAAGACCGCCGGCAGGCGCACGCCGCCCGGGGACGACGCATGAGTCAGTCGTGGCCCGAACGGTTCGCCAAGGCGGGCCTGGCCGAGCGCGTTGGCCTGTTGGCCGGCGGCGGCGTGCGCCTGCTGGCGGGCGCCATCGACCGGGGGCTCGAGAAGGCCGCCGAGACGGCCGTCGAGGCCAAGCGCGCCTTCGACCGCGAGGTCGACCCCAACATGACCGACGCGCGCGTCATCGAGGAGTGGGAGGAGCCGCGGGACGGCCCGCGCCCCTAGGCCGCCAGCGTCTGCGCGGCGCGGACGCCCCAGATGCGGGGGTGGGCGACGTGGTGGACCATCAGGCGCCCGTCGGCCGCGCTCGTCATTTCGATGTCGAGCAGCCCGTGCGCCGACATTTCGATGACGACCTCGTGCCCCAAGCGCGACGAGTCGAGGCCGGCATCGCCTGCGGCCGGGCGGAGCCAGCGCGCCGCCAGCCGGTTGATCTCGACCCAGGAGAGCTGTCCGAACGGCGCGCGCGAGGCGGCGGCTAGGATCTCGATCACGAAGTCGGCCGCGAACGGCAGCGTGTCGGCGAGCGGGGGGCGAGTGGACATCGGCGGAGGGGCGGGGGGTGCCTGGAGGATCCGACAGGGGGGTGACAGCCCTGTGACGTGGGGCGTTCCGTCTTCCGTACCCTCGCCGACGGCTTTCAGGGACTCCCTCTAACCTCCGGTTCGATTGCCCTTAGCGGACCTCCGGGCGCATCCTGAGCGGCCCGGCAGGCCGCAAGGTCACGGATCCGTGCGGGCGGGGCGGGTCGCCATCGAGCACGAGCCGCCAACGCCGCGCGATCGCCGCCAGCACCAGCGTCCCCTCGGCCCACGCGAAGCGCTCCCCGACGCAGCCCCTCCGGCCGACGCTGAATGGGACGAAGGCAAACTTGTGCCGGTCGTTGGCCCTCAGGTGCCGCTGGGGGAGGAACGCGTCGGGCGCGTCCCAGAACTGTTCATCCCGGTGGAGGTGCAGCGGCGCGAACAGGACCGTCGAGCGCCGCGGGACGGGGTGCCCGCCGAGCGACGTGTCGCGCGCGGCCTCCCGACCGACCGCCCAGGCAGGCGGGTACAACCGCAACGACTCCGCAAAGACGGCTCGGGTGTACGGCAGGTCCGCGAGCGACGCGAGCGACAAGTCGCCGTCGACCGCGTCGACCTCGGCGTGCAGGCGGGCCTCGGCGTCGGGGTGCTGCGCCAGCAGGAGCCACGTCCACGCCAGCGCCGTCGCCGTCGTCTCGTGCCCGGCCAGCAACAGCGTCATGGCCTCATCGCGGAGTTCGAGGTCGGTCAAGGCCTCCCCCGAGTCCTCGTCGCGCGCTTCCAGCAGGATGCCCAGCAGGTCATCAGTAGGGCCCGACGACCGGTGCTCGGCGATCACGCGGTACACGACCTCGTCGAGGACGGCGCGGGCGCGGCGCGAGGTGCGGTTGGCGGGCAGCGGCAGCCACGTCAGCTTGTCGGCGAACGGGAACTGGGCGCCGTCGAAGGCGGCCATCGCGTTGTGGACAGCCGCGCTCACGCGGTCGGCGTCGGACAGCACGTCGGCGCCGAACAGCGTGCGTCCGGCGATCGCCAGCGCCAGCCGGCTCATCGCGGCGACGGCGTCGAACGGCGCGCCGTCGGTCCAACCTGCGGCCTCGGCGTTGGCGAGCGCGACCATCGTCTCGCCGTAGCCGACCAGCCGGCCGTGGTGGAAGGCCGGGAGCACGAGGCGTCGCCGCCGCGTGTGGTCGGGCGGCTCGCTGGTGAGCAGCCCGTCGCCGAGGATCTGCCGCGCCAGCCGTAGGCCGCGCGCTTTGGTGAAGTCGGCGTCGCGGTCGATCAGCAGCTCGCGGAGCACGTCCGGGTGGCGGACCAGGACCACGGGGGGCAGGCCGGGGACCCGGGCCTCGACGAGGTCGCCCCCGATCGCATCGAGCCGGGCGACGCCGGCCTGCAGGTTTCGGGCGAACGTCGCGACCAGGCCGAAAGGGACGCGGGAGCGGAAGCGGCGGAGGTCGGCCATCGGCGTGGTACTTCCGCCTCTCGAGAGGGGTCCGTGCCGGAGGGGCGTCGGAGTAGGTGGTGACTTTCCAGCCGTTTGGAGTGCCGCCGAGCGCGCTCCTCGTGCGTCGACACGATTCTTTCCGGCCGGTGCCTGCCGTGCACGCGGGGCCCTCTAGCTTCCGAGCACCTTCACCTGGCACTGCCTCCCATGCCCGCACTCTTCCGGCCAGTCTTGGCCCTCCTCACCCTCCTCCTGGTCGCCCCGGCCGCGCTTGCGGACGCCCCGACGCCGGTCCCGGTCGACGTCGCCGACGGCGCCATCGTGTGGTCGCCGGATGCGGCCTTCACCTCGGCGACGCTCGCCGTCCGCGGCCCGAACGGCCTCGAGTACCGGCGCGCCTTCACGCCCGGCCAGGCCATCGCCTTCGCCCCGGTCGCGCTCGACGCGGCCGACGGCATCTACATCTACCACCTCTCCGTGATGACCGAGACGGTCTCCGCCGAGGGCGAGGCCGCCGCCTCCGGGCAGACCCAGAGCGGCGGGTTCGAGGTCCGCGGCGGGGTCGCCGTCGAGACCGAGATGATGGACTTCGTCATCGCCGACGACCTCATCGTCGACGGCAGCGCCTGCATCGGCTTCGACTGCGTCAACGGTGAGGTCTTCGGGTTCGAAACGATCCGGCTCAAGGAGAACAACCTCCGCATCCGGGCCGTCGACACCTCGAGCACGGCGAGCTTCCCGACACGCGACTGGGAGATCCAGTTCAACGAGACCACGAACGGCGGGCAGGAGAAGTTCTCGATCTTCGACGTTGACGCCAGCCGGACCCCGTTCACGATTGAGGGGAACGCTCCCAACCATTCGCTCTACGTCGACGACGGCGGGCGCATCGGGTTCGGGACCCAAACCCCCGTCGTCGAGAACCACATCGTGGACGGCGACACGCCGACCGTGCGCTTCGAGCAGGACGGGTCGAGCGGCTTCTCGGCCCATACGTGGGACGTGGCCGGCAACGAGACCAACTTCTTCATCCGCGACGTCACCAGCGGGAGCGCCCTCCCGTTCCGGATCCAGCCCGGCACACCTACGAGTGCGCTTCGTATGTACAACAATAGAATTCAATTTGAATCGGTTCCGGTAATCATGTTTGATCCAATGACTTCCCGGGACCGTCTGAGCATCGGATACGACGACGACGACGACGGCCAGGCGACCAACACCATCTTCGAGGTGAACGGCGACCCCGACGGCGACGGCATCTTCGACAAGATCGCCCGGTTCCGCGCCGAGACTCGCTACGACGAACAGGCCGAGTACCGCAAGGACGTCTTCATGCGGGGCAACTACGACACCAACCCGGGCGGCGCCATCACCCAAGTGATCCGGGTCCGCAACCTCGATACGGCTACGGACCTCATGGTCCTCGACAACAACGGCAACCTGACCATCAGCGGCACCTACAGCCCACCGTCGGACGCCAACGTCAAGGAGAACGTGCTCCCGGTGGACCCGGAGGCCGTGCTCGACGGCGTCCTCTCGATGCCGATCTCGACGTGGGAGTACATCGCCGACTCGAACGACGCGCTCCACATGGGCCCGATGGCCCAGGACTTCGCTCGGGCCTTCGGCCTCGGCTTTAACGACACGACAATTGCGACGATCGACGCCGACGGCGTGGCGCTCGGCGCCATCCAGGGGTTGAACGCCCGCGTCGAGGCCGACCGCGCCCGCATCGCCGCGCTCGAGGCCGAGAACGAGGCGCTCCGCGCCCGGCTCGACCGGATCGAGGCGCTCCTCGCCCAGGACTAGACCCCGATCCCATGACCCGATTCTTCCAACCCGCGCTCGTCGTCGTGCTCGCCGTCGCGTTCGCGGCGGCGCCCGACGCCCAGCGCCGCCCCGTTGACGCCGACCCCGGCGGTCAGTCGGCGCCCCCGGTCACGAATGCCGGGCCGGACGTCGACGACCGAGACCCCGGCTACGCGCCGCCCTTCCGACCACGGCCGCCCGGACCGGCGATCGATGACCGTGACGACCCGGCCTCCACGATCGCGCTCGCCGAGCATCGGTCGTTCCACGAGGCCCGCACGGAAACAAACGGCCGCACGGTCGACTCGGCCCGGCAAGCGTCGCTGCGCGTCGTGGCTCCCTACGATGGCCCGCTGATCGATGGCCGGACCGCTGAGAGCGCGGCGCTCGCTGAGGCCCGCATGCTCACGGCGGCCCCGTACGACGGACCGCTCGACAATGGCCGACCGGCCGGCGTGCGCCCCGGCCCGGTGGTCGAAGACGTCGCTCCCGACGTGCTCACGCCCGAGGTCGCCGCGTCCCGCGCGGCCGAGTCCTTCGGGCTCTCCGTCGTGACGCCGAACCCGGCCAGCGACCGGGCGGCCGTGACCGTCGTCAGCGACGCGCTCGCCGAGGCGACCGTGACCCTGTACGACGTGCAGGGCCGCGAGGTGGCTCGGGCGTTCGACGGGGTCGTCCAGCCGTCGTCGCCCGCTCGCGTGGACCTCGACCTCGCCGGGCTCGCGCCGGGCACCTACGTCGTCGTCCTGCGCATCGGGGACGCCCGCCAGAGCCAGACCGTGCAGGTCGTCCGCTAGCGCTCGGTCCACCGTGCGATCCGAGAGCCCGGGCCGGTGACGGCTCGGGCTCTCGTGCGTTCGGGCGGAGCCCGGCGCGGGGCGGGGCGTTGACGGGGCTCCCTCCCCGAGTCAGATGCGCCGCCTTGTTCTCCTGCCCCTCGTTGCCCTCTCCCTGTCCGCGTGCGCCGGTATCGGCGGGACGCTCGACGAAGCCGCCGAACTCATCGCTGAAGGAGGGGAGCGCGTCCTCCGCACTCCGATGCGCCCGGCGGGTGCAGCCGACCGCGTTCTCGTGATCGCGCTCGACGGGGTCGGCGAGGACCGACTCGCCGCGGCCCTCGCGTCCGGAGCGATGCCCACGCTGAGCGCGCTCCTCGGGGCCGACCTCGGCGACGGGCTCCGCGAGCACGGCTACGTCGCGTCCCGCGTCCCTGCCGTCTTCCCCTCCGAAACGGCCGCGGGCTGGGCCGCTGTGTTCACCGGCGCCGCGCCCGCGGTCACCGGTGTGACCGGCAACGAGTGGTACGACCGGGACTCGCTGGCGACCTTCGCGCCGGTCCCGCTGTCGGTCGGCAGCATCGAGCAGACGCTGTCGATCTGGTCGGACAGCCTGATGAGCCAGGTGATCCAGGCCCCAACGCTGTTCGAACGGGCCGACGTCCGCGCGCACGTCTCGGTCGGGTTCGTGTACCGCGGCGCCGACCTGCTCACCCCGCCCGACCTCAACGACTTTGGGGACCTGATCGAAGGCGCGCTCGGCGCCGTCCTGGGCGGCAAGGACGAGGCCTACGAAGAGATCGACGACGACACGGTCGAGGGCGTCGAGCGGGGGATCAAGGGCTACGGGCTGCCGGACCTCCAGATCGCCTACTTCCCCGGCGTCGACCTCGTCGCCCACGCGGGCGGGGAGGAGGCCCAACTCGCCTACATCGCCGAGGAACTCGACTCCGACATCGCCCGCCTCCTCGAGCTCTACCGTGAGCGCGGGGCGCTCGACACGACCACCATCCTGATCGTCTCGGACCACGGCCACGCCGACACGCTCGCCGACGACCGCCACAGCCTGGATGCGGGTGGGGACGACGAGCCGCCGGCCCTGCTGGACTCGCTCGGGTACCGGCTCCGCGACTTCACGGTGAGCGCCGACTCGTCGGATGCGAACGTCGTCATGATCTACGACGAGGCCGTTGCGATGCTGTACGTGGCGAACGGGACGGCGTGCGCCGAGGGGGCGCCGTGCGACTGGTCGCGAGCGCCGAGGCTCGACGCCGACGTGCTCCCGCTCGCGCGCGCCCTCCGGGACGCCTCCCTCGCGGACACCTCGGCCGTCGGCGGGCTGTCCGGGGCGCTCGACCTCGTGTTCGCCCGGGCCTCCGATCCGTCCGGCCAGACGTCCCCCCCGTACCGCGTGCTCGACGGCGATCGGCTCGTGTCCGTCGCCGACTACCTCCGGGCGACGCCGCGCCCGGACCTCGTCGATCTGGAGCGCCGGCTGGGGTGGCTCACCGACGGGCCGCTCGGCCACCGGGCCGGCGACGTCCTGCTGCTGGCGAAGGCGGGATCGGAACGGCCCATCGACGAGCGCTTCTACTTTGGCGCACCACGCCACTCCGCGCATGGCGGCGCGTCGCCGGGCGAGAGCCACATCACGCTGGCCGTCGCGCGGCCAGGGGGTGACGGCGCCTCTGTCCGCGAGGCCGTGCGTGCCGCCGTCGGCGACCGCCCGACCCAGCTCGACGTGACCCCGCTCATCCTGTCGTTGCTCGGCGTCGAGCGCTAGCGCTACCTTTCCAACCACACGTTCTCGACCCCATGACACGCTTTCTCGCCCTCGCCCTTGCCCTCACGTTCACGGCCTGCCAGTCGGCCGACGACCCCGCGTCCGCGCCCGATGTCGACGCTGGGGCGATCGACCGCGCCGTCGACACCGATGATGTGATCACGGAGGCCGCCGCGCCCTTCGACGTCAACACGGCGACCGAGGAGCAGATGCGCACCATCCCGGGCGTCGGCGACCGGATGGTCCACGAGTTCGAAGAGTACCGGCCCTACGCCAGCATCCGCGAGTTCCGCCAGGAGATCGGCAAGTACGTCGACGAGGAGCAGGTGGCCGCGTACGAGGAGTACCTGTTCGTCCCGGTCGACATGAACGAGAGCGACGCGGAGACCCTCGCCCAGCTCCCCGGCGTCTCGGCCGAGGCCGCCGAGCTGCTCATCGACGGGCGTCCGTACGCGACGATGGCCGACTTCCAGGCGGCCTACGAGGCCACGGCGAGCGCGCCCGACTGGGCCCGCGCCAGCGTCTTCGTGGCGCGGTGACCGACACCGAACGCGGGCTGCGGCGGTTCCTGCTGGCCGCCGCCGCGGTCACTTACGTCGGCGGCGCCGTCGAACTGGTGCTCGTCGAGCACTGGGGCGAGTGGCAGCAGTGGATCGCGTTCGTCCTGATCGTCGTCGGGCTCGCGGCCGTCGCCTGGGCGGCTCGAGCGCCGTCGCCGCGGTCGCTCGGGTCGCTCAAGGTGTTCGGACTCGTCGTCGGGATCGGCGCCATCGCGGGCGTGGCGCTCCACGGCTGGGGGAACGCGGCGTTCGCCCGCGAGATCGACCCCGGCCTGACCGCGCTGGGGACCGTCGCGGAGGCGGCGACCGGGGGCAACCCGCTGTTCGCGCCCGGCATGCTGGCGCTGGCGGCCGCCCTCGGCGTGGCGGCTGCCTGGCGACACCCCCTCGCGAGTTAGCTCGGCCGCGGGGGCGATCCGTCCGCCTACCCTCTGATCTGCGTTGGACCTATTGAGGGCCCGGGGCGGGCCGGCTCAGTTCATAACGGGGGTGGGGGGCTCGCCGTCCGAAACCACGATCGGGCCGCCCGGGGGCGGGGGCGCCGAGAGCTGCTTCTCGCGGTCCGAGACGGTGAACAGCTCGACGGGGTCCTCGGTCCCCTCCGGCTCCAGCAAAAGGTCCAGCGCTTCGTCGATCCGCTTGACGTAGTGGACGTCGAGCCCCTCGATGGCCTCGTCCTTGATCTCGTCGACGTCCTTCTTGTTTTTCTCGGGGAGCACGACGCACGCGATCCCCGCGCGCCGTGCCGCGAGCACCTTCTCCTTGATCCCGCCGACCGGCAGCACCTGCCCCCGGAGCGTGATCTCGCCCGTCATCGCCACGTCGTGGCGGACGCAGCGGCGCGTGTAAATGCTCGTCAGCGCGGCCGTCATCGCCACGCCCGCGCTCGGCCCGTCCTTGGGCACGGCGCCGGCCGGGACGTGGACGTGGAGGTCCCAGTACCGAAACGCGTCGTCGGGGATGCCGAGCGTGTCGGCGTTCGCGCGGACCCACGACTGGGCCGCCTGCGCGCTCTCGCGCATCACGTCGCCCAATTTGCCTGTCAGCGTCATCCGCCCGCTGCCCCGGCTCACCGACGCCTCGATAAACAGGATGTCGCCGCCGACCGGCGTCCACGCCAGCCCGGTCGCCACGCCCGGGACCTCGGTCCGCTCGGCGACGTCGTTGTAGTACTTGCGGCCGCCGAGGAAGCCCTCGATGTCGCCCACCTCGACGTCGCCGCGCTCGGCCTCATCCAGGGCGACCGTCTTGGCCACGCCGCGGATGACGGACCCGATGGTGCGCTCGAGCTGGCGCACGCCCGACTCGCGCGTGTACCCCTCGATCAGCAGCAGGAGGGCCTCGTCGGTGATCGAGAACTGGTCCTCGCGCAAGCCGTTGCGCTCGCACTGGCGGGGCACGAGGTACCGCTTAGCGATCGCCAGCTTCTCCGACGGCGTGTAGCCGTTGATTTCGATGACCTCCATGCGGTCACGGAGGGGCGCCGGGATCGAGTCGAGGTAGTTGGCCGTCGCGATAAAGAGGACTTTCGAGAGGTCGTAGTCGAGCTCGAGGTAGTGGTCGTTGAACGAGTCGTTCTGCTCCGGGTCGAGGACTTCGAGCAGGGCGCTCGCGGGGTCGCCCCGGAAGTCGGTGCCCAGCTTGTCGACCTCGTCGAGCATGAACACCGGGTTGCTCGTGCCCGATTTTTTCAAGCCCTGGATGATGCGGCCCGGGAGCGCACCGATGTAGGTCCGCCGGTGGCCCCGGATCTCGGCCTCGTCGCGGACGCCGCCCAGCGAGATGCGGTGGAACTCGCGCCCGAGCGACCGCGCGATGCTCTTGCCGAGCGACGTCTTGCCGACGCCGGGCGGGCCGTAGAAGAGCAGGATGGGCGCCTTCATGTCGCCCTTCAGCTTGAGGACGGCGAGGTACTCCAGGATCCGCTTTTTGACCTCCTCGAGCCCGTAGTGGTCCTCGTCGAGCACGTCCTCGGCGCGCGCGATGTCCAGCTTGTCGTCGGACGTGTGGCCCCACGGCAGGTCGAGGATCGTCTCGGCGTAGTTGCGGACGACGCCGTACTCGGGGCTGGCGGGGTTCGTGCGCGCCAGCTTCGTGAGCTCCTTGGTGAGCGTCTCGATGACGGCCTCCGGCAGCTCGTCTCGGCGCTCGTTTAGCTTGTCGCGCAGCTCGTCGGCGTCGCGCGAGGACCCCTCGGTCTCGCCCAGCTCGTCCTGGATCGCCTTGAGCTGCTGGCGCAGGAAAAACTCCCGCTGCTGCTGGTCGACGTCCGTCTTGACCTTCGAGCGGATCTCCTCCGAGATCTCCAGCACGCGCACCTCCTGATTCAAAAAGTCGAGGACGAGTTGGGAGCGGTCGAGGAGCGGGCGCGTCTCCAGCAACGACTGCTTTTTCTCGACGTCGATCTGCAGGTTCGAGGCGATAAAGTGGACGAGGAAACCGGGGCTCTCGATGTTCTGGATCGCGTACGCCGCCTCACTCGGCAGATTCGGCGACAGGTTGACGATCTGGACCGCCAGCTCCTTGATCGACCGGACGCGCGCGTCGAGCTCGACCTCGTCGTCGCTCTCGGGCGGGGACTCGGGGATGGCCTTGATGGTGGCCGTGAGGTATGGCTCGAGCTGGTCGTACTCCTCGACCTCGATCCGCCGCTTGCCCTGGATGACGATGCTCACCGAGCCGTCGGGCATCTTGATCAGTTTCAGGATGGTCGCGGCTGACCCGATGCGGTACAGGTCGTCCGGCCCGGGGTTCTCGACCTCGGCGCGCTTCTGGGCGACCACGCCGACCATCCGGTTGCCCGCGTACGCGTCCTTGACCAGCTTGAGGCTGGCGTCGCGCCCGACGGTGATGGGCAGCACGACGCCGGGGTAGAGCACCGTGTTGCGCAGTGTCAGGATGGGGAGCGAGTCCGGCAGCGAGGCCGAGTGCATCTCGCGCTCCTCGTCGGGCGTGAGCAGGGGGATCGACTGCTCGGGGTCGTCGGGGAGCAGGGAGAGCGGGCGCATTCGATCGGAGGGAGCGGGCAGGGTGGGACGCCAAAGGTCGCACCGCGATCCGGGGCGGTCTGCGGTCGCGGGGCATCGGCCGGTCGGCGCGCACCCGTAGACTCCCGTCCCGTTCCGGCTCCCCATGCGCGCACTCCGGCCCTCTGATCTCGTGACCCCTGCCCTGGGCGGCGCCGTGGTGGCGATGATCGTCGGCCTGGCCGTCGCGCGCGGGGCGGGCGCCGTGTCGGGCGCGCTCGTCGGGCTGGCGGTGTGGCTCGTCGTGCTGGGCGCCGCGCTGCGCAAGCCGCTCCGCCGCCTGGCCGTCGCTGGACGCCCGCTGCCCGCGTCGTCGAAGGCGTGGCTGGCGGAGAACGTCTCGGTCTACGCCGCCGCCGCCGTGCCGGACCGCCAGCGGTTCGAGCGCGACGTGGCGTTCGCGCTGGAGGGCCTCCAGTTCGAGGGCGCGGGGGGCGCCGAGGCGACCGACGCGCTCCGGCTCGCGGTCGCCGCTGGCGCCGCCGTCCTGCTCCACGGCCACCCCGACTGGGAGCTGCCGACCGAGCGGACGGTCCTGTTCGTGCCCGACACCTTCGACGAGGCGTACGGCGACGAGGAGGACGGCGTGTTCGACGGGATGGTCCACTCCCAGGGCCCGATCGTGCTGTCCACGCGGGCCGTCGAGCGCGGGTGGGCGCGCGACGACGGGAGCAACGTCGTGCTCCACGAACTCGCGCACGTGTTCGACTTCGAGGGCTGGGAGGCTGACGGCGTGCCCCACTTTTTAGACGCCCGCTCCGCCGACGCGTGGTCGGACCTCGTCCGCCGCGAGATGCGCCGGGCGCAGCGCGGCGACGGGATCCTGCGGTCGTACGCCGGGAGCGCGCCCGCCGAGCTGTTCGCCGTGGCGACCGAGCAGTTTTTCGAGCGGCCCGCCCGCTTGCGGAACCACCACGACGAGCTGTTCGAGGCGCTCGTCGCCTTCTACGGCTACACGCCGCCCGACGAGGGCGAGGTCGAGCACGGCGCCAGCTGGGCCGCGCGGCGCTGGCGCGGCTAGTGCGCGAGCGTGACGGTCCGGGTGAGGACGCCGTCGGGGGTCCGGAGGTGGAGGACGTAGATCCCCGGCGCGAACGCGGCCGTGTCGAGCGTGAGCGCCCGGCCGCTCGGTGAGAGGGGACCCTGGTACAGGTCGGCCACGCGCCGGCCGAGCACGTCGAGGAGGACGACCTCGGCCTCGGACGCTCCGGACGCGCTCGCTGTCACCGTCAGCCGGGAGCCGGCGGGGTTGGGCCCGACGGCAAGGTGGAGGCCGGCGTCCGGGTCCGCCTCCAGCGGGGTCACGAACGCGCCGGTCGCGATGAGAACCTCGTCGGCCCCGCCGTCCTCGCTGCTCCCGATGAACACGAGCGTGTCGAGGTCGTCGTCGACGTTGTTCGAGTAGAGGAGGGTGGATGTGCCGGTCGGGGTGATCCCAGGCGACGTCCGCCCGAGGTCGTCGAGGATCGTGGCCTCGGTCGCCGAGATCTCCCCAAGCTCACCCGGCTCGTACCGCACGATCACGACGCCGTCGGTGCACTCCGCGACCACGAAGATGCCCTCGGTGCGCGAGACGCTGCCCGGGCCCTTGCTCACGGCCTCGACGGCCGAGACGACGTCCACGAGCCCGCCCGCCGCACACGAGGCGGGCAAAACCGAGCCGTCGGCGACCGTGCCGACGTAGGGGTTCGCGAACACACCGATCCCGGGCGATCCGGTCGGGTCGGTGAGTGCGACGACGACGTCTTGCAGCGGAGGCGTCCCGTCGCCGTCCGAGATCGCGAGTAGGGCGAACAGGCCGGGCTGCGGCGCGTTCTCGGTCGCCGTCGCGGTGAGGCCACGGAGGCTAAGGTCGGCGTCGGCCGCGAGCAGGGTTGCCGTCTGTCCCTCGCCGCGCGCGTCGAATCGGTAAAACCCGTCCGCCAGTGGCAAGGCCCCGCCAGCAGGCGGGTTGTTCCGGTCGGACCGGACGGCCACGTAGAGCTGCCCCTCGACCGGCGCCAGTCCGACGATCCCGTCGCCCGCGCCGGTCGCCGGGTCGGTGATGAGTTCGTAGTCCACGCCTGTCTCCGTAAACGGAAGCGCCAGCACAAAGTCCTGGTCCGCGGCAGTCAGGGCGACGTAAAGCACCTCGCCGTTCTCGTCGAACGCCGCCGCCTGGCAGTCCTCCACGTCGACCCCCGTCTCGGCGTCGAGCGTCGCGGCATCGACGAACTCGAAGGTGACCGGCGTGCCGGAGTCGGTCCGCGCGAGGTACAGGGTCTGCGTCCCCCGGTCGAACCAGAAGAGGACGGGCCCGTCGATGTTGCTGGCGGTCGCCGCGCACGCGATCTCCGGATCGAGCGCGCCGCCCGCCGTGAGGTCGATCGGTGACGACTGAAAGGTCTGGGCTGCCGCAAAGGGGGCGGCGAGGACGAGTGTGAGGGCCAGGGCTCGCATTCGTGTGGCTGGAGGATGGAGCGGAAGGTTAGATCCGCCGACCAGTCTCATTCGTCCCGTCATTCCTGCCCCAATGCCCGCACGGCCGCGTCGAGCGCGTCGAGCTGGAACGGCTTCTTAACGACCGCCGCCACATCTGCGCCGTCGGCCTCGGCGTCGGTGTCGCCGGTCAAGAGCAAAACCGGCAAGCCGGGGTGCCGGTGGCGGATCGCCGCGGCCAGCTCGCGGCCGCTCATGTCGGGCATCGACAGGTCCGTCACGACGGCGTCGAGGTCGGCGTCGGCCGCCAGCTCCTTCAGCGCCGAGGGGCCGCCGTCGGCCTCGCGGACCGTGTGGCCCCGCAGACGGAGCAGCTTGGCCGTGACGGTCCGCACCATCGGCTCGTCGTCGACGACGAGGAGCCGGAGCCCGGCGCCCGTCGCTTGCGGCGCGGCCTCGGGGGCGGCCTCCGGCGCGGGCTCGTGGGCGGTAAAGGGGAAGACGAGCCGGAAGAGCGTCCCGCGCCCGGGCGCGCTCTCGACCTCGATCCGCCCGTTGTGCTCCTGGACGATGCCCTGGCTCATCGTCAGCCCCATGCCCGTCCCGCCCGAGCCCTTCGTCGTGAACAGGGGCTCGAAGATGCGCCGCCGCACGCTGTCCGGCATCCCGACGCCCGTGTCGCCGACGGACACGACGGCCGTGCCGTCGGCGCGCTCGGTCGCGAGCGTCAGCGTCCCGCCGGCCGGCATGGCCTGGACGGCGTTAAGGACGAGGTTCACCAGCACCTCGCGGAGCTCGGTCGGCGCGCCGGGAATCGTGGGGACGGGGCGGAGGTCGGTCTCCACCTCGATCGCGATGCCCCGGCGGCGCGGCTCGTTGTGCCAGTACGGCCGGGTCAGCGTCAGGACCTCCTCGGCGATCTCGTGGAGCGCGACGGGCTCGGCGCGCTCCTGCTTCTCGTTGCGGATGTACTGCTGGATCTTGCGCACGAGCGCCGCGCCGTCGTTCGCGGCGCGCTCCAGCGAGACGAGGTGGTCGCGCGAGCCGGCGTCGGCGCCGAGGCGCGCGAGGTCGGAACGGAGGAGTTCGGCGTGGCCCAGGACGGACGTCAGCAGGTTGTTGAAGTCGTGGGCGATGCCCATCGCCATTCGGCCCAGCATCTCCATCCGCCGCCGCCGCGTCTGCTCGGCGGCCCACGACGCGGGCTCGCGGAGCACCTCGCCCAAGACGGAGATCGGGTAGTGGCCCGAGTCGAGATGCGGGAGGCGGATGGGGTGGAAGTGGAGGAGCACCGGCGTCGGCCCGTCGTCGCCGTCGAGCAAAAAGACCTGGTGTGTGACGGTCGAGCCCCGCGCGGCGTCGACGGCGTACTCCTGCGCGAAGCGGGCGTCCTCGACGGGCAGCTTGCCCCAGACGCCGTCGTCGCCGAAGACCTCGCGCCAGGCCTCGTTGCAGTCGAGCCGCTCGCCCGAGGGCGACACGAGCGCCGTCAGGATCTCGGGCGTGGCGAGGGGGAGGGGGGACGGGACGGCCATGCGTGAAGCTAGCGTGAGACAGGGAGCGAAGAGGGGCCACAGGCCGGGCCAAATTCCGCCGATCTCGGCGGGCCCGGGCTGGCGCCCGCTCCCACCCGAAGGCACCTTGCCGCTCCCGCCATTCGCCCCCCGCAGTGACCCTCGACGCCTACCGCGCCCTCTTCGACGCCCCGGCCGCCGGCGTCTACCTCGACCACGCCGCCATCGGCGTTCTCGGCCAGCATGTCGCGGATGCCGTATCCGGCTACGTCGCCAAGCGGGCGGGCCAGACCCCAGGGCTGGCGCCGAACGACTACCCGGCCGACCTGGAGCGCGCGGACCGCGCCCGCGAACGCGGCGGGGCGCTGGTGAACGCGACGCGGGAGCAGGTGTGCATCGTGCCCAACACGTCGGCCGGGCTCAACCTGGTGGTCCAGGGGCTCGACTGGCGCCCGGGCGACCGCGTCGCCGTGCCGAGCTGCGAGTTCCCCGCCAACCGGCTCCCGTGGCTCGGGCTGGCGCACCGCGGCGTCGAGGTCGACGCGATCGACCATCGCGAGGGCACGTTCATGCCCGACGACGTGGCCGCCGCGATCCGGCCCGAGACGCGCGTCGTCGCCGTCTCGGCCGTACAGTTCCTGTCCGGCTTCCGCTGCGACCTCGCCGCCATCGCCGAGGTCTGCCGCCAGCACGACGTTCTGTTCGTCGTCGACGCCATTCAGGCCGCCGGCGCAGTCCGCGTCGACGCCGGGCTGGCGGACCTCGTCACGTTCGGCGGCCACAAGTGGCTCGGCTCGCTGCAGGGCGCTGGGCTGGCCGTCGTGTCCGACCGCTTGCGCGACCGGCTCGTCCCGGCGCGCGGCTGGCTCAACGGGCCCGTGGACTGGGACGACTTCGAGGCCGTCTCGCTCGACCTCCACCCGGACGCCAGCCGGTTCCACCTCGGCACGTTTCCGACCGCCGCGCTCTACGCCCTCGACGCCGCGCTCGGCGCGATGCTGGCGCTCGGGCTGGACGAACTGGAGCGCGCCGTACTCGCCAACGCCGCCCGACTCGCCAGCGGCCTCGACGCGCTCGGCTTCCGCCGCTACGGCCCGCTCGGCACACCGGCCTCCGGGATCGTGACCGTGCACGCGGACGATCCAGTGCCACTCCACGCCCATCTCGCCGCGTCCGGCATCTTCGCCTCGCTCCGCGACCGCAAGCTCCGGTTCGCCGTCCACGCCCAGACGCGCCCCGAGGCCATCGACCGCGCCCTCGACACCGTCGCCGCCTTCACCCCCCAGATTGCATGAGTACCGAACCCGACAAGATCGAGGTCGTGCTCACGCTCGACGTCCCGCCTGGCCAGTCGCCCATCCGGGTCGACCTCTACCTCACCGAGAAAACGGCGAACGCGACGCGCTCGAAGGTGCAGCGCGCCATCAAGGAGGGCCGCGTCGACCTCAATGGCAAGACGATCACCAAGGTCTCGACGCAGCTCCAGCCCGGCGACACCGTCGTGTGCCGCGTGATGCGCCCGCCGCCGATCGAGATCGAGCCCGAGGACATCCCGCTCGACGTGGTCTACGAGGACGACACGCTGCTCGTCGTCGTCAAGCCCGCCGGGATGGTGGTCCACCCCGCGTACGGCCACCGCTCGGGGACGCTCATCAACGCGCTTTTGCAACACGTCGGCGCGGGGCCGCTCGCGGGCGACGAGATCGAGGACGCGGACGACGACGACATCGGGCTGGCGGTCGCCGCGGCCGGGCCGCGCTACGAGGGCGATCCGACGGTCCGGCCAGGCTTGGTGCACCGCCTTGACAAGGACACGACGGGCCTGATGGTGGTCGCCAAAACGGACGTGGCGGCCGCGCACCTCGGCGACCAGTTCGCGAATCGCACGATTTCGCGCCAATACCTCGCGCTCGTGTGGGGCGACGTCGAGGAGGCGGGCCGCGTCGAGGGGTGGCTCGGCCGGAGCCCCCGCGACCGCAAAAAGATCTCGGTCCGGCCGGAGGGCGAGGGAAAGTGGGCGGCGACGACGTACGAGCCCGTCGAGCGGTTCGGGTTCACGTCCCTCGTCCGGTTCCAGCTGGAGACGGGCCGGACCCACCAGATCCGCGTGCACGCGAAGTCGGTCGGCCACCCGGTCTTCGGCGACACCACGTACGGCGGCGACAGCATCGTCTACGGCTCGGCCGAGGGCTCGCGCAAGGCGTTCATGCGCAACCTGTTCAACGCCCTCGGCCCCCGCCAGGCCCTGCACGCGGCGACGTTGGGCTTCGTGCACCCGACGACGGGGGAGCACCTGTCGTTCGAGGCGCCCCTGCCCGACGACATGCAGCACGTGGTCGACCGACTGCGCCGCGTCGAGGGCGCGGGGCAGGCCTAGCCCGCCGACGAGGGAACGCCGGGGCCGTCGGTCCGCACGGCTACCTTCGGCTCTGTCCCGTCGCTCGTCTCCCGGTGCCCGCCCTGCTCGCCCAGCTCCTCCGCTCCGACCGCGTCGGCGTCGGCGTCCCGGCCTCCTCGAAGGCCGAGGCGCTCGACGCCGTGTTGGCGCTCGTCACCTGCCAGCCCGGCGTCGCCGATCCGGACCGGCTGGCGGCCGATGTGGCGGCCCGCGAGGCGTTGCTGTCGACCGGCGTCGGCGGCGGGCTCGCGTTGCCCCACGCGCGGACGACGGCGGTCACCGAGACCGTGATGGCGGTGTGCACCCTGGCCGAGCCCGTGGCCTGGGACGCCATCGACGGCGAGCCCGTTCGCCTGATCGTGCTGTTCGCCGGGCCGGAAGCGGCCCGCACGGGCCACGTGCGGCTGATGGCGCACGTCTCGCGCGTGCTCAGCCGGGCCCACGTGCGACGCGAGATGGCGGACGCGGACACGGCCGAGGCGCTGCTGGCAGTGCTGCTGGCCGCCGAGTAGGGGATTTCGCAGAGTGCACGCCCTGAGGGCGCAGGGCCGTGGGCACCTTTCGGCCTCCTCTCGCACCGGCACGATGGCCTTCCAGACGATCCGCGGCACCTTCGACGTCCTCCCCGACGCCCACGACACCGGCGGGAGCACCGTGCCCGCCAGCGCCGCGTGGCGCCACGTTGAGGGCGTCGTGCGCGGGGTGATGCACCGGTTCGCGTTCGAGGAGATCCGCACGCCGATCCTGGAGCCGCTCGACCTCGTCGCGCGCGGCGTCGGGGCGACGACCGACATCGTCAGCAAGGAGATGTTCACCGTAGAGCGGACGAAGGAGACGTACGTGCTCCGACCCGAGGTCACGGCGCCGGTGATGCGGGCGTACCTCCAGCATCACCTCGAGCAGCGCGGCGGCGCGCAGCGGTTGTTTTACATCGGGCCGTGCTTCCGCGCCGAGCGCCCGCAGAAGGGGCGCTTTCGGCAGTTCCACCAGTTCGGGACCGAGCTCATCGGCTCCGACGACGCCCGCGCCGACGCCGAGACCATCGCCAACCTGCGCGCGGTCTACGACGCCTTCGGGATCGCCGACACGCGGCTCCGCCTCAACACGTTGGGCGACCCCGCCGACCGCCCGGCCTTTCGCGACGCGCTCCGCCAGTACTTCGAGCCGCACGCCGCCGACCTCTCGGAGACCAGCCGCCAGCGGCTCGACACCAACCCGCTCCGCATCTTGGACACCAAGGACGAGCGCGAGCAGGCCCTGCTCGCGGACGCGCCGCGTCTGACCGACTTCGTCGGCGCCGAGGCGGGCGACCACTACGCGCGCGTCAAGGCGCTGCTCGACGGGCTCGGCGTGCCCTACATCGAGGACCCGCTGCTCGTGCGCGGGCTGGACTACTACACGCGGACCGTCTTCGAGCTGGAGCACGGGGCGCTGGGCGCCCAGGGCGCGCTCGCGGCGGGCGGCCGGTACGACGGGTTGGCGGAAGACGTCGGCTCCAAAAAGCGCGTCCCGGCGGTCGGGTACGCGGCCGGCATCGAGCGGCTGTTTATCGCCCTCGAGGCGCAGAGCTACGCGCTGCCCGAGGAGACGGCGCCCGACGTGTTCGTGGTCGCGCTTGGCGAGGCGGCCGAGGCGGCCACGTTCGGCATCGCGCAAACCTTGCGCAAGGCGGGGCTGGCGGTCGACTTCGCGCTCGGCGGGCGCTCGATGAAGGCCCAGATGAAGGCCGCCGACCGCTCCGGCGCCGCGCAAGCGGTCGTCGTCGGCGAGGACGAGTTGGCCGAGGGCGTGGCCCAGCTCCGCGATCTCGTGGCCGGCGAGCAGCGGCCCGTCCCGATCGCCGAGCTGGCTGCCGTGCTGGTGCGCGAGCGCCAGGCGTAGCCCGTTACCTTCCGGCTCACCCACCGACGCGCATGTACCCCCGCATCAGCGACATCACCCGCGACCTGTTCGGGTTCGAGTTCCCGATCCCGATGTACTCGTTCGGGCTGATGGTCGCGATCGCGATCCTGGTCGCCACGGCCATGACGCGGATCGAGGTCGACCGCCGGTACGCGCTGGGGTGGATGGCGTCGGTCAAGGCCAAGGTGAAGGATGCCAAGGGGCGCGAGCGCGTCGCCAGCACGAGCCCCTCGGCGCTGCTGTGGAACATGGCGCTGATGGCCGGCTGCTTCGGCGTCCTCGGCGCCAAGCTGTTCCACATCCTCGACTACTGGGACGAGTTCACCGCCGACCCCGTCGGGATGTTCTTCTCGGGCTCCGGGCTGACGGTCTACGGCGGCATCCTGCTGGGCAGCGTCGCGATTCTGTGGTACGCCAAGCGCAAGGGCGTCCACCGGGCCCACCTCGCCGACGCGACCGCGCCCGGCCTCATGCTGGCGTACGGGATCGGCCGGATTGGGTGCTACCTCTCCGGCGACGGCGACTGGGGCGTGTGCTCGTCGCTGGCCAACAAGCCGGGCTGGATCCCGGGCTTCCTGTGGAGCGAGACGTTCCCGAACAACTTTATGGGCGGCGTCGACCCCGTGGTCTTCAACGCGACGCAGCGCGGCGCGGAGTGCCTCTTAGAGAACCCGACAGGCGTGTATCCGACCATGCTCTACGAGTTCGCGATGGCGGGCGTGCTCGCGGCGATCCTGTGGGCGCTGCGCAAGAACCCGTTCCAGGCCGGGTGGCTGATCTCGCTCTACGGCGTGTTCGCGGGCCTCCAGCGCTTCACCATCGAGTTTATCCGCGTCAACCCGGAGGCGGCCTTTGGCCTGCCGCAGTCGCAGCTCATCTCGCTCGGCTTCATCGCCGCCGGCCTGGTTGGGCTCGCGCTCACATCGAAGCGCCGCGACGACACCCGTGAGTCGGCGCCCGCCGTCGAGGCCGCGTGATCCCGGACCCGCTCGCCTTGGTCCGCGACGGCTATGCCGCGCTCGACGCCTGGGACGCCGGGTTCGGCGCGTTCGAGCCGCACCCGTCGCAGGCCGTCGACGCCGACCGGCTGGCAGGCGCGGTCGACGAATATCTGTTCCGGATGACGGCGCCGCCCCGAGGTGAGACGCCCGGGATGTATCCGTTCGGTCACCCGCGCTACGCCGGGCAGATGCTCAAGCCGCCGCACCCCATCGCGCTCGCGGCGTACGCGATCGCCGCGCGCATCAACCCCAACAACCACGCGCTCGACGGGGGGCCGCCGACGAGCGCGATGGAGAAAGAGGTGATCGCCGACCTCGGCGCGATGTTCGGGTTCGAGACCCCGCTCGGCCACCTCACCGGCGGCGGGACGGTCGCCAACCTCGAAGCGCTCTTCATTGCTCGCGAGGAGACGGGGGGGAAGGGGATCGCGGTTAGCGCCGAGGGCCACTACACGCACGCCCGGATGGCGCACGTCTTGGGCGTCGACTGCGCGACGGTCGCCAGCGACGGCGCGGGGCGGATCGACCTCGACGCGCTCAACGACACACTCCTCCGGGGCGACATCGGGACCGTCGTGCTCACGGCGACGACGACCGGGCTGGGCTCCGTCGACCCGATCGCCGAGGCCATCCCGCTGTGCCGCGCGCACGGCGCGCGCGTCCACATCGACGCCGCGTACGGCGGCTTTTTCCGCCTGCTCGCGGACGGCGCGGCGCCGCGCGACTTTCCCGCCCGCCACTTCCGCGCCATCGCCGACGCCGACTCGGTCGTCGTCGACCCGCACAAGCACGGGCTCCAGCCGTATGGCTGCGGCGCCGTCCTGTTTTCGGACCCCGCCGTCGGCCGCCACTACCGGCACGACTCGCCCTACACCTACTTCACGTCCGACAAGCTGCACCTCGGCGAGATCAGCCTCGAGTGCTCGCGCCCTGGCGCCGCCGCCGGCGCGCTGTGGCTGACACTCAAGGCGCTCCCGCTCGCGGCCGACGACGGGCTCGGTCTGATCCTCGCGGCCGGCCTGCGCGCGGCGCGGTCGTTCCACGGGCTGCTCGGGGAGTCCGCGCACCTGGCGCCCGTGCTGGCGCCCGAGACCGACATCGTCGTCTACGCGCCCGACTCGGTGTCCGTCTCCGAGATCGACCGCCGCAGCGCCGCCGCCTTCCAGCGCGGGATGGACGACCCCGACGACCCCGTGTTCGTGAGCCTGTACCGCCTGTCCGCCGACCGGCTGGCGACCGCCTTCCCCGGCCTCAACCGCGACGCCGAGGCCGCGCGGGTGCTCCGGAGCGTGCTGATGAAACCGGAGCACGAGGCCTGGGCGCCTCGGCTGGTGAATCGCCTCGACGAGTTGGCGGGATAGGGGAGGGGCGGATGGTGGAAAGTTCCGGCCATCCTCGCGCGGCGAACGCCCGGCGTCCCTCTGTCCGCTTGCATCTTCCCGTTCCCTTTCCTCGTTCCCCATTCCTCCGATGGCCCGCCGAGAATCCCGCACCGACGTCCTCGCCGGCCGCCACCCCGTCCGCGAGGCGCTGGACCGCGCCGACGGGCGGATCGAAAAGGTGTACCTCCAGAAGGGCGTCCACGGGAGTGCGATCGACGCGATCCGCCGCGCCTCCAAGGCCGCGGGCGTCCCGGCCCAGATGGTGCCGCGCCAGAAGATCGACGCGCTCGCGCCCCAGGTCGAGCACCAGGGCGTGGTCGCCGTCGTCGCCCCGGTCGCGTACCGTGACCTCGACGACATGCTGGCGGGCGTCGCGCCGACGCTCGACGACGTGCGGGCGTGGAAGCCGGTGCTCGTCGTGCTCGACGAGATCGAGGACCCGCGCAACTTCGGGGCGATCTTGCGGAGCGCCGTCGCGGCCGGCGCGGCGGGCGCGATCGTGCCGGAGCGCCACATGGCCCCGCTGTCGGCCGTCGCTGTCAAGGCGAGCGCCGGCACGGCGCTTCAGCTCCCGATCGCGCGGACGGGCAACCTCACCGACGCGATCCAGAACCTCAAGGAGCGCGGCTACTGGGTGATCGGGCTGGCCGACGACCCCGGCTCGGCCGAGGCCACGACCGTCTGGGACTACGACTGGGACCGCCCGGTCGCGATCGTGATCGGCAACGAGGGCAGCGGCCTGCGGACGGGCGTCCGCCAGGCCTGCGACGTGCTGGCGTCGATCCCGATGCGGGGGCCGGTTGACTCGCTCAACGCGTCCGTGGCGGCCGGCATCGCCCTGTTCGCGGCGGTCCGGACGCGGGAGGACTAGACGCTCGCGAGCCGCTCGCACAAAAAAAGGCGGGGCGGCCCGGGGCCACCCCGCCTTCCCTCTGTCGGGCCGGCCGAGCCGGGCCCGTTTCTCACCCAACCCATGGGGAGACTCGTCGGGCCGCGCGGGAGGAGGCGCGGCCGGGGCGCCTAGGAGCGGCGCCGAAGCCCGTAGACGATCTTGCGGATCGTGTCGAACTGGAGGTAGGGGTGCTGCTCGCGCAGCTCCTCGATGGCCTCGTAGGCGGGTACGTCCTCGCCGCGCATGGAGCGGAACTGCTGCCGGATCTTGTAGTCGCGGACGCCCTTCTCGTTGAGCAGGTTGTGCTGGGCGAGCACCTGATAGATCTCGTCCGGGACGAGGTCGCCGAGGGGGTTTCGGTCGAGCGTGATCTCCATATCGGGTAGGGGCGGCGGGTCTGTTGATAGCACGGTACCCCCGCATGCTGTGTCAATCCCATCCCACCCTTGCGAACGGTCTCAGTCCGTACGTGAATGGTTAGAGCCCGGCGCCCGACGGTGCCCGCACGTCCGCCACCACGACCGACCACGCCGACACGTCGAGCCAGCGGCGCCCGCCCCGGGCGCGCAGGCGGCCGACCACCAGCACCCGGTCTTCGACCTCGAGTCCGTGCCCGTCGTCGAACCGGAGCGGGAACGCGTCGCCGGCCACGGAGAGCCAAACCGTCTCGTCGGCGTCGATCTCAGTCACATGCCCGTCGAGCGAGGCCTCGACGCGGCGACCCCGAATCGAGACGGTGTCCAGCAGAGTGGCCGTGGCATCTCCGACCATCACACGGGCGTCGGGGGCCGCAAGTGGGCCGGACTCGCGCGCGAGCAACACGATGGCGAGCGCGAGCCCGGCGAGCCCGATTGCGCCCGCCGCGAGGTGGCGTCCGGTCACGCCGCCTCCCGGGCGGCGCCCGTCAGGGCACCAAGGGACGTGCCCTGGACGGCTAGCGCGACGACGCCGAGCACGCAGTAGAACACGACGCCCGAGGCGTGGACGAGCAGGGCGTACGTCGCTGCCGGTGTCACGGCGACGGCGAACAGCAGCGTGAGCGCCTGGACCGTCGCGTAGTGGAACGAGCCGGTCCCGCCCGGCGACGGCAGCGCCATCCCGATCCCGCCGATCGCCATCACCGCCCACGCGTCGACGAAGCCCAGCCCGTACGCCTCGTCGAGCCCGAGCAGGCGCATCGGGAGGTCGGACATCGCGCCGTAGCAGACCCACAGGAGCACGGTCGACAGCAGGACCGCGCCGGGCCTGCGGGTGCGGAGCACGGACGCGAAGCCGTCGCGGAACTGCGCGAGCAGGTCGGCCAGCGTCCCACGGCCCCGCCGGAGTAGCCAGACGGCGCCGAGCCCGATCGCGACGAGCGTCAGCCCACCCAGCACGACGGCCCAGACCGGCAGCGCCGACGCCGAGGCCACCAGCCCCTCACCGGCGATCGCGAGCAGCCCGCCCACGCGGTCGCCGAAGATCAGCGCGACCGACAGCAGCACGAGCGCCAGGGCCACGACGTCGAGCACACGCTCGGCGACGACCGTCCCGACGACGGCCGAGAACGGGGCCTCCGCCCGGCGC
Source organism: Rubrivirga halophila (assembly GCF_046845755.1). Classification (GTDB taxonomy): domain Bacteria; phylum Bacteroidota; class Rhodothermia; order Rhodothermales; family Rubricoccaceae; genus Rubrivirga. Next base: position 1,686,437 of record NZ_CP177357.1, on the reverse strand, counting down.
GACACGTTCGCCGCCCGCGCCAGCTCGCCGAGACGCGGTGCGGCGTAGTTGACGAGGTACCCGATGGCGACGGACGCGGTCGTGATCTGGAGCGAGACGGGGCGGTCGCGGTCGGGGAGCGCGTCGATGAGCAGCCCCCAGCGCCACGCCCGGACCACGATCGACAGCAGGCTCACGAGCACGAACGGGAGGAACCAGACCCACTCGCCTTGCGCCAGCGCCTGTGCGACGGCTCCCAGGTCCGCGTCGCGGAGCGCGAGCCACAGCAGCCCTCCGCCCAGGCCGAGGCTGACGGCGAGAGAGAGGAGTCGCTTGGCGGTGTCGGACATCGGGGACAAAAAAGGGCGCGGAGCCCGGGAGGGGCCCCGCGCCCAACGACACGGCTGCGGCGCGGTTCGGGCGCGCTCGGCAGAGACTTAGCGGAGGTCGACGACTTCCGTCCCGCGCGGGGCGGCGAAGCGGAACGTCGACGCCGCCAGCGGCGCGTTCCGGCGCACCTCGCGCAGGTCAAACGCCAGCGTGCCGCCGTTGACGTCGTGGACGCGGACGCGCGTCGGGACGGCGTCGGAGGAGCGGACGTACAGCGTCGCGTCGCGGACCGACGAGCCGGCCTGGCGCGGGCGCAGCGTCAGCACGTCGTGGGCCACGCCGCCGATGCGGGCCTTGGTGGCCGCCGTCGCGCGGAACACGCTGAGGTAGTCGGTAAACAGCTGGCCGACGTTGAAGCCGACGCGCGCGGGGTCGTAGTCCTGCACGACGACCTGGGCGTCGTCGCGCGAGTACGACCACAGCGTGCCGCCGTCGGTCACGAGCACCTGGCTGCCCAAGTCGAGCCGGAACGCCTGGTCGCGGACGGACAGGGTGCCCTCGAGGCGCTGGCCGCCGGCGGTCTGGACAAAGCGGGCCTGGAGCGACTCGAGCGCGCCGTAGCGGGTCTGGAGCTGGCGGGCGACGGCCTCGGGCGACTGGGCCTGGGCGACGGGGACGGCCAGCACGAGGGCCAGCAGGGCGAGGGTGCGAGAGAGGAGCAAGGTCATGGTGGGATTGGGTCCAGTGAACGGGGGACGGGTGCGCTTCGTTCAACAGGCGTGCCGCCGGTCGCGGCGCCACGGTCTCGCCACACATTCGCCACAGATGCCGCTCGTCATCGTCTCCGGAGGCCAGTCGGGCGTCGACCGCGCCGCCCTCGACGCGGCGCTGGCGTCCGGTTTTGAGGTCGCCGGGTGGTGTCCGGCAGGACGGTGGGCCGAGGACGGGCCCATCGACGCGCGGTACCCGTTGCGCGAGACGGCATCGGCCGACCCCGCCGAGCGGACCCGCCGCAACGTCGCCGTGTCGGACGCACTGCTCGTGCTCGCGCCGGGGCCAGTGACGGGCGGGACAGCGCTAGCGGTCGCCGAAGCCCAGCGGCTCGGGCGCCCTGTGTTCGTGTCCGACCCGTCGAGCGACCCAGCGGCGGCGCTGGCGTGGCTCGCGCGAGAGTCGATCCAGCGGCTCAATGTGGCCGGGCCTCGCGAGAGCGAGGCGCCCGGCGTCTACGGCGATGCGCTCGCCTGGCTGGGGGCTGCGCTCGTTACGACCCGCTCGACGGCGAGACTGTCAGAACCACCTCGATCTGGCTCGCGACCGCCTGGCCGTCGCGGATCTCCGGGGTAAAGCGCGCGGCGCGGACCATGTCGAGCAGCATCTGCTCGCGGGCGGCCTCGCCTTCCGCGCGGAGCTGGCGGCCCTCCTGCAAATGCATGGGCACCTCCTCTTCCGCGATGATCACTTGCTGGGTGCGGATCCGCCCCCCCTCGCTCTCCACGGCTCGGATCGAGGCGTCCGTCACATGCCCCTCGGCGTCGATGTCCGCAAACAGGGTGAACGTGTACTCCGTCTCGGAGCCTTGAAGCCGTGGCGGCCAGGCGGACGGCTCGAACACGCGCTCCCACCCGCCGACGGGCGAGGCGGGCTGATCGGCCCACTCCGGTTCGGTCTCAGGGAGCACGAATCGGATCGGCAGGCTCATCCGCGTCGCGACCGGCTCGTCGCCCACGAGCCCAGCCGTGAACGGGAGGGTGGCGACGGCTGCCAGCGCGGCTTCTCCCAGTGCGGCATGAGGCGCTCGTGCGACGACGGCGTCGCGGACCGACCCGTCGGGGTCCACGACGAACGTGAGCACGACGGTGCCCTCCGCTTCGGAGGCGAGGGCCGCCTCGGGGTAGACGAGCGCGTCGGCGATGGCCGCCATCCCGCCGACCGGTGCGGGGGCGGTCTCCGCGAGTACGTACACCCCGTCGTCGCCCAGCACCTGCGCGCTGAGGGCGGGAGCGGCCAGAAGAAGAACGAGGACGAAGCGCATAATCAGCGACCGGGGATGTAGAGTTCGAAGGTGTAGAGGGCGCGCCCGGCGACCACATCGCCGTCGCGGACCTCGGGCACGAACCGCTGGGGGATCACGGTCCGCAAGATGGCCTGCTCCATCGCGCGCTGCACCGACGACACCGTCGGGCGCGAGTCGACGTTGCGGAGCTGGCCGGCCGGGTTGCGCCGGGGGCGGGCGATGACGTCGAGACGGCCCTCGTCGCGCGTGACGTCAGAGGCGACGATCTCGGCGTTCGCCACGTGGCCCTGCTCGTCCACGTCAACGGCGATCGTGAACACGCCCTCGACGCCGCTGCCGGCCGCCTCGTCGGGCCAGTCGATGGTACGGAAGAGCCGCTCCCACCCGCCGATCGGGACGGCCGGCGACGACCCGAGCCCGGCGTCCAGTTCGACCCCCTCCGGCCCGGCGTCCGCCACAGGCTCCGGGAGGACGAACCGGAGCGGCAGGCTCACCCGTGTCGGGACCGCCGCGTCGGCGACGAGGCCGGGGGTATAGCCGACGCTCGCGAGCGCCGCCAGGGCCGCGTCCCCCAGGGCTGGGTGGGGGGCGCGCGCGACGGTCACGTCCGCAAGCGACCCGTCGGGCTGGACGACGAACATCAGCACGACCGTGCCCTCGGCTTCGGCGTCGATCGCGGCGTCCGGGTAGACGATCGCGTCGGCGATGGCGGCCATCCCGCCGACCGGCGCCGGGGGCGTCTCTGCGAGCACGTAAATGCCGTCGTCGCCGAGCACGCCTTGGGCGCTCGCGGGAGTGAGGGCCGCGAGCAGAACAAGCGAGAGTAGGGGGAGACGCATGGCAGTCGTGGCTGGACGTGCCAACGAATCTACGCACAGGGCCATGCCGTGCACATGCGTTTACTCGTCCACATGGCGCTCGCCCCTGCGGCGGACGCCCCGGCCCATGCGTCCTTCGTACAAGTCCTCCCCATCGCGCAGCCGCCGGTACGCCGTCCACAGCACGAGCCCCACGAGCGCCGCGCCCCCCAGCGTCACGATGAGCACCGGCCCCCAGTAGGAGTGGTCGAAGGCGCCCTCCACCCAGCGCGGCTTTTTCAGCCGGACGTCGGGGTTCGCGAATGCGGCCCACACGAGGTAGCCCCCGGCGGCGACCAGGAACGCCACGACGGCGCCGATCGCGAGCCGGACGAGGCGGAGGCCCAGGCGTGCGTGGCTCACAGCGACCCCTCGGCGACGGGGCGGACGGCGACGCCGCGCGCGGCGAGGTGCGCCTTGGCGGCGGCGACCGTGACCTCGCGGAAGTGGAACATCGAGGCCGCCAGCACGGCATCCGCCCGGCCCTCGGTCAGCCCGTCGGCCAAGTGGTCGAGCGTGCCCGCGCCGCCGGACGCGATGACCGGGACGGCGACGGCGTCGTCGAGCGCGCGCAACAAGTCGAGGTCGTAGCCCTCGCGCGTGCCGTCGCGGTCCATGCTCGTCACCAACAGCTCGCCGGCCCCGCGGCGGACGCCCTCGACAGCCCACGCGACGGCGTCATGGCGCGTGGCCTTGCGACCGCCGTGCGTAAAGACCTGCCACCCACTCTTCGTGATGCCCGTCTGTTTGGCGTCGATCGCGAGCACGACGCACTGCGCCCCGAACGAGTCGGCGACGCGCGTCAACAGGTCGGGGTCCGCGAGCGCGGCCGAGTTGATGGCCACCTTGTCGGCGCCCGCCTCGAGCAACTGGCGGGCGTCTTCGACGGAGCGGACGCCGCCGCCGACGGTGAGCGGGATGAAGACCTCGTCGGCGGCCCGGCGGATGGTGTCGAGCAGCAGCCCGCGGCCCTCGTGCGTGGCCGAGATATCGAGGAAGACGATCTCGTCGGCGCCCGAGGTGTCGTAGAAGCTCGCCTGTTCGACGGGGTCGCCCGCGTCGACGAGGTCGACGAACTGGACGCCCTTCACAACGCGGCCGTCGTGCAAGTCGAGACAGGGGACGATGCGTTTGGCCAGCATGGGGTGGGCGTCGGGGAGCCGGGGCCGGAGCCCTGTCGTTCACTCGCCGCGAAGTGCGAGGCGGGCCGTCGAAAAGCGGTCGAGGTCGACCTCGTCCTTGCGGTGCCAGCACCAGAACTGCTGGCACGGGAAGCGATTCTCGTAGAGCGACCGGCCGACGACGACCGAGTCGACCGCCGGCTCGGCGGCCTGGAGCGCCAGCAGGTCGGTGTACCCGCCGACGCCGCCCGACGCCGTGATGCGGGCGCGCGTGAGGTGCGCCGCCAGCTCGCGGTACGCCTCGATGTTGGGGCCCTCCAGCGTCCCGTCGCGCGCGATGTCGGTGTAGATAAAGCGACGCACGCCGCGTGCTTCCATGTCGAGCGCGAGGTCGGTGACACCGACGCCAGAGCCGGCCTCCCAGCCCTCGGTCCGGACCTCGCCGTCCTTGGCGTCGATCCCGACGATGATGTGGCTGGCGCCGAAGCGGGCGACGGCCTCCGTCACCAGTTCCGGGTTGCGGACGGCCGCCGTGCCCAGGATCACGCGGTACACCCCGAGGTCGAGCATCGCCGCGATGTCGTCGAGCGTGCGGATGCCGCCGCCGACCTGGACGGGCACGTCGAGGGCCGCAGCGATCTCGGCGATGACGGCCCGGTTGTCGGCCGCCTCCTCGGCCGTCGTGCGCGCGGCGTCGAGGTCGACGAGGTGGAGCACCTTGGCGTTCATCACGCGCCACAGCTTGGCCATGCGGACGGGGTCGTCGAAGTAGACGGTTTCGTCCTCGTAGCGCCCCTGTCGAAGCCGGACGCACCGGCCGCCTCGGAGGTCGATGGCGGGAATGACGAGCATGGGTCGGGGGGGCTAAAGGGGGCGCGCGTCGGCGCCGGGCGTCCAGTCTGCGAACCTACGCAGCATGGCGAGCCCGGCCGTGGCACTCTTCTCGGGATGGAACTGAACCCCGACCACATTCGCACGCCCGACGACCGCCGGGACCGCGCTGCCGTAGTCGGCCGTCGCGATCACGTCGCCGGGCTCGGCGGGCGCCGCGTGGTACGAGTGGACGAAGTAGACCCAGTCGTCGCCCTCGACGAGGGCGTGGGCGCGCGTGGTCGCCAGCCGGTTCCAGCCCATGTGGGGCACTTTGAGGCGTCGGCCCTCGGCCGCGAGGTCGGCCGGGAAGCCGACGACGCGGCCGGGCAGGAGGCCCAGGCCGGCGTGCTCGCCGCGCTCCTCAGAGCCCTCGAAGAGCAGTTGCATCCCGACGCAGACGCCGAGGAGGGGCACGCCCGCTCGCGCCCGCTCGACCACGAGATCGGTCAGCCCGCGATCCGCCAGCTCCGCCGCACACGCGCCGAACGCGCCCACACCGGGGAGCACGAGCCGGTCGGCCGCCCGGATGGCGTCGGCGTCGTTGGTGCGCACGACGGCCACGCCGGCGGCGTCGAACGCCTTGGCGAGCGAGCGCAGGTTGCCGATGCCGTAGTCGATGATGGTCGTCATCCGGTCCCAACGCGCGGCGGGGGACGAGAGCCCCGACCCCCGGCGGCTTCGGCCATTCTTCGACCGGCGACCGGTCTGAAGTCGTTGACCGGCCGGCGGTTAGATTCGCCCCGGTCTGACCCTCCGGCCGTGCGCCCCGCCGCCCTCCTGCTCTGCATCGCCGCGCTCGCGCTCGCCCCGCGCGCGCAACCGACGTTCGAGGCCCTGACGCGCGCCGACGGCCTGCCCTCCGACTACGTCCAGGCCGTCTTCCAGGACCGTCAGGGCTTCCTGTGGCTCGGCACTGACGCCGGGCTGGCGCGCTACGATGGCCGCCGCGTGGTCACCTTCACGGCCGACGACGGCCTGCCGCACCCGTTCGTCTATGCCGTCGGCGAGGGGGCCGACGGGACACTGTGGGTCGGCACGTTCGCCGGCCTGGCGCGGCGCGTCGGAGACCGGTTCGAAACCGTCACGACACCCCTCGGCGACGGGGCGGTCTACGGGATCGAGCGGGACCAGGCCGGCGTCGTGATCCGGGGCGAGACCTCCATCGCCCGCCTCGCCGGTGCGGGCTGGCGGGTGCAGCGGAGCGGTCAGGGCACGGCGTGGTCGGGGCTGGTGCCCCTCGAGGACGGGGCGGTCCTCGCGAGCCGGCAGGTCGGGGCGGAGACGGCGGGGCCGTGGGAGTTGCTCCGGCTCGACGCGGGCGGTGGAGCGCCCGTCGTGGTGCGGGTCCCGAGCGCCCTGCGGGGCGCGCGCTGGGTCGCGGGCACCGCAGCCTCCGTGGTCGTGGTCGGCCGCGACGGCATCGGGATCGGCCGGGTCGTCGGCGACCGGTTCGTCGCTGCCGAGATCATCGCGGCGCCCGGTGTGCGCCGGGTTGTGCGGGGGCGCCGGGGCGAGGTGTACTGGGCCGGAGACTCTGGCGGGATCTGGGTGCGCGACGCCCCAGGCGACCGGCCGGTGCGCGTGAGCGACCTCCGCGCGCAGGATCTGTTCGTCGACCGCGAGGGCGCGCTGTGGGCAGGCACGTTCGGGCAGGGCGCCCTGCGGCTCGCGGGGCGCCACCTCACGCACCTCACCGACACCCCCGCCATCCGGCTGGCGGTGACAGAGCAACACGTGTATGTGACCGGGGCGGGGCTGCTCACGGTCGACGCCGCAACGCTCGCGACACGGGTCTCGAACCCCGACGCGGAGACCCGACAGGTGGCCATCGCCCAGCGAGGGGTGACGGTGGCCACGGGCCCGACCGTCTACGCCGTCGACGGCGACCGGTGGCGGGGGCTGCTCAACGAGCCCAACTGGGTCGCCGGCCTGGACGCGGCGACCGACACGCTCGCCGTCGGCGCCTACGGGAGCGGCGTGCTGCGCTTTGTCGGCGGCGTCGCGCTCGACACGTTGCGCGAGCGCGACGGGCTCGGGACGGACATGGTCGAGGGGCTCACGCGGACGCGTCGCGGGCTGTGGGTGCTGACGCGCTCGGCCGGCGCGGCCCTCGTGCGCGGCGACCGCGCCGTATCGGTGTCGCGCGCCGACGGGCTGCCGTCGTCGGCCGTCTTCTCGGTCGCCGAGCTGTCCGACGGGGCCGTGTGGTTCGGGACCGACCGCGGGCTCGGGCGGTGGGACGGCCCGCGCGCGACGACCGTCGGCGGCGACCGGTTCGGGCGCCAGCGCCTGATGGCCGTCTTCGAGCGGCCGGGCGTCCCAGGCGTCTGGGTGGTCGGCGACCAGGGCCTGTTCCGCGTGCTCGACGGCGAGGTCCAGGCCCGAGGGGTGGTACTCGCGGACCGGTCGGCGTCCATCAACGACGCGGGCTACCACGTCGCCACGGACCGGCTCTTCCTCGCGACAACGACCGGGCTGGTCGCCGTCGACCTGGCCCGGCTTCCCACCCCGACCGTCGCGCCAATGGTGGCCGTCGTCGGCGTCCGCATGGACGACCATGCGGTCCCGCTGGCGGGCGACGGCGTGTGGCTCCCGCCGGGGCGGCATCACGTCGAAGTGGCCGTGGCGGCGCTCTCGTTCGGCTCCGCCGCCGGCGTCGAGTACCGCGTTGGGGAGGGCGCGTGGCAGCGGGCGGGGCCCGATGGCCGCATCGTGTTTTCCGATCTGGGGCGGGGGACGCTGCGGCTGGCGGCCCGCGCCGTCGGGCCCGGCGGCGTGTCCGAGGCGGCCGTGCTGACGATCGACGTCGCGCCGCAGTGGTGGGAGCGCCGGGCGGTGCGCGGGCTGGCCGCGCTCCTGCTGCTGGCGGGGTTCGGCGTCGCCATCCGCGAGGTCTCGCAGCGCCGGCTCCGCGGCGAGGTGGCCCGCCTCGAGTCGGCGCGGCGGCTCCAGCGCGAGCGGGCGCGGATCTCGCGCGACCTGCACGACCACGTCGGCGCCCAGCTGTCGTCGTTGCTGGCGGGCGTCGAGCTGGCCAAGCTGGCACGCCGCGCGGGCGGCGATGCGGAGGCCCCGGACCCGCTCGCGCTCGTCGAGGCCGACGCGCGCGAGACCATCCGCCAGCTCCGCGAGACGATCTGGGCCATCCACGAGGAGGCCCTGACCGCAGGCGCCTTCTGCGACCGGCTCGCGGCCTTCGCGAAGGCCCGGACGCGCGGCCGCGCCGGCCACGTGGAGGTGACGTGCGGGATGGACCCGTCGCTCGCGCTCCCGCCCGCGGTCGCGCTGGCGCTGTACCGGGTCGGGCAGGAGGCCATCACGAACGCCCTCAAGCACGCCCACGCCGACCGGATCGTGGCCACCCTCGCCGCCTGTGACCTCGGCGTCCGGCTGGTCGTCACCGACGACGGCGGGTTCGTGACGCCGGGCGGCGATGGCTCGGTGTCGGGTTACGGCCTGCGGTCGATGGCCGCCCGCGCCGAGGGCCTGGGCGGACGCTTCGCCCTCGACACCTCCGAAGGCACGTCCGTGACGGTCGACGTCCCACTCGCACCCTCCCCGGCGTAGGGGAGGGCGGGCCGCGTCACGTGTCCTACCCTGACTCACGCCCCCGCGCCCATGCCCGAGCCCATCCGCATCGCCGTCGTCGAAGACCACGCCGACCTGCGCGAGCGGCTCGTCCAACAGCTCGCGTTTTTCCCGGAGGTCGAGTTGGTGCTGGTGTCCGAGAGCGGCGACGCCTTCCTGGCCGACCTGGCCGTCCGGCGCCGGTCGGGTGCCCCGCTCCCGGCCGTCGTGCTGATGGACATCGAGATGCCCGGCCGCGACGGCATCGCGACGACGGCCGACCTCGCCGGCCAGTCCCCCAGCATCGACGTGCTGATGCTGACCGTCTACGAGGACGAGGACCGGATCTTCGCCGCCATCCGGGCCGGCGCCAGCGGCTACCTCCTCAAGGACGCCGGGCCCGACGCCATCGTCCGCGCCGTCCGCGAGGTCGCCGACGGCGGCGCGCCGACCTCGCCGCTCGTCGCGCGCAAGCTCCTGGGCCTCGTCCGCGACACGGCCACGCCCGCCCCCTCGGCCGTCGACCTCGGGTTGACGCCCCGAGAGGCCGAGGTGCTCGCCCGGTTGGTCGAGGACGAGTCCGAGGCCGCCATCGCCGAGCGGCTCCACGTCAGTCCGCACACCATCCGCTCACACGTCAAGAATCTCTACGGCAAGCTCCAGGTGCACAGCCGCGCGCAGGCCGTCCGGGCCGCGTACGAACGGGGATTGGTGCCGGGTCTTCCCTAGGCCTGACGTACCATGACAAACGCCCCCCGCTGTTGGCGGGGGGCTTTGCGGGGCCGGGTGCCTGTGGTGGGACGCCCGGCCCCGCTCTTTTTTGCCTGAGCGCCAGTGGGGTGGGCTCGATGGGACGGAGAACCGGGGGGCGAGGCGCGCTGGCAGCTAAGCCTCCGCGCCGTTACCCGGGTGGGAGTCGGTCGACGCAAGAGAAACCTCGGGGTCTCCAAACTCGACGTCCCCAGACTAGACCGCGTCGAGGTCCGGCGCGTCTGGCGTCGGGCTGAAAAATGCGTCGAGGGCGTACTCGTCGGGAATGAGCACCTCGCGGGCCTTCGAGCCCTCGAACGGGCCGACGACGCCGGCATCTTCGAGCTGGTCGACGAGCCGCGCGGCTCGCGTGTAGCCGACCGACAGCTTGCGTTGGAGGAGAGACACCGACCCCTGCTGGCTCCGCACGATCACCTTGGCGGCGTCCTCGAAGAGCTCGTCGCGGTCGCCCGAGGAGTCGCCCGCCGCGCCGGTCGGGGCGTCGCCGCCGGCATCCATCGGAGGCAGGAGGTATGGGCCGGCGCCCTCCTGCGAGGAGATGTACCCGGAGACCGCCTCGACCTCGTCAACGCCCACGAACGGGCCCTGCAGGCGCGTCAAGCGCGAGCCGTTCATGTACAGCAGGTCGCCGTTCCCGACCAGCTGCTGCGCACCGCCGCCGTCGATGATGGTCCGGCTGTCGATCTTCGACGACGTCTGGTAGGCCATCCGCGACGGGAAGTTGGCCTTGATGAGCCCCGTGATCACGTCGACGGACGGCCGCTGGGTCGCCAGCACCAAGTGGATCCCGACGGCGCGGGCCATCTGCGCCAAGCGCGCGATCGGCGCCTCGACCTCTTTCGCCGACGTCATCATCAAGTCCGCCAGCTCGTCGACGATGACGACGATGTACGGGAGGTGCCGGTGCGCCTTTCCGAGCGTCTCCAGTTTGCCGGTCGCCTGCTTTTTATTGTACTCGTCGATCCCACGCACGCCGGCCTCCGCCAGCAGGTCGTAGCGGATCTCCATCTCGCGCTCGCAGCTCCGCAGCACGGCGGCGGCCTGCATGAAGTCGGTGATGATGGGGTCCTCGGCGTCCTCGGGCATCGCCGAAAAGTGGTTGAGCAGCTCGGCGTAGCCGTTGAGCTCGATCTTTTTCGGGTCGACCATCACGAACTTGAGGTCGGCCGGGTGCTTGGCGTAGAGCAGCCCCACGATGAGCGCGTTGACGCCGACCGACTTGCCCGAGCCCGTCGCGCCGGCCACCAACAAGTGGGGCATAGTCGCGAGGTCGACGATGAACGCCTTGCCCTCGATCGTCTTCCCGATCGGGACCGGGAGCGCCATCTTGCCAGCGCGCGCGGCCTCGACAAATTCCTTGCGCGTTAGGATCTGGCGGAGCCGGACCATTTCGCGCGTCCGGTTCGGGATCTCGACGCCGATCGACGACTTGCCGGGGATCGGCGCGATGATGCGGATGCCGGGCGCCGCCAGCGCCATCGCGAGGTCGTCCTCGAGCGCGGTGATGCGGCTGATCTTGACGCCGGGCGCCGGCGTCAGCTCATAGCGCGTGACGGTCGGGCCCACGACGGCCTCGATCGCGTCGATCTGGATGTTGTAGGTCTCGAGCTTGTCGAGCAACACCTGCTTGTTGTCCTCGATCTCGTCGAGGTCGACTTCCTGGTCGGTCGCCGACTCTTCGAGCAGCTCGATGGAGGGGAACGAGTACGGCAGCTCGGCGGCGCCGGGCGTGTCGGCCGCGGCGCCGTCGAGGTCGGCCGGGCGCTCGTGGATCGGGCCCGTGACGTGGAAGGCGGGCCCGTCGCGCTGCTCGTCGACGAGCGCGTCGAGGTCGGGGTCGTCGGCCTCGGCGCCCGGGGCGACGGCGACGGGCAGGGGCGGGGGCGTGCGCGTCGGCTCCGGGGCGGGGGCGGGCGCCGGCGCGGGCGGAGTGGGGGTGGCGACGGGCGTCGGCGTGGGTTTTGGGGCCGGCGCCGGCTTGCGGGCCTCCTTCTCGGCGCGCCGGGCTTCGCGCTCGGCCAGGGCATCGGCGCGGGCCTGGGCGCGCAGCGTCTTGCGCTCGGCCGAGCCCGCCCGATAGTCGGCCCACCGCTCGGTCACGGTCGCCTTGATGCTCGTCACGGCGCCCTCGGCGCGGTCGAGCGAGGTTTGGATGTCGCGGTCCCACACCAGCAACAGCGTTACCACGACGGCCACCAGGAGCACGATGAAGGAGCCGACGGGCTTGAGCACGCTTTCGAGCCACCCGGCGACGCCGAGCCCGAGGTCGCCGCTCCACGCGGCGAGGTCGGTGTCGAGCTGCATGTCGAACCAGCCGAAGAAGCAGGCCACAAACAGCGCCCCGGCCAGCGACAGGCCTGTCAGCGTGGGCAGGAAGACGGGCGTCTTCTGGCGGAGCAGGACCCAGCCCCACGACAGCACCGCCAGGATCGGGAGGATCACCGGGTAGCCCACGAGGCCGGCGACCAGCGCTTGCGCCAGCGTCGCGCCGACGTACCCGAGAAGGTTGTCGAACGGCTGGTTCAGCCCGTCGATGCCGACGGCGAGGCGGTCCGCGTCGTCCGGGCTGTACGAGGCCACGGCCAAGCCGCCGAGGATGGCGAGCGCGAGCAGCAGGATGCCCAGCACCTCCTGCTTGCGCTGGCGCGAGAACCCGGCGGCCGTGGTCTTTTTCGAGGGCCGCTTCTTTTTGGAGCGGGTGCGTGTCGTGCTCACGGCGGTTGGGGGGAGACGGCCGGGCGCCCCAACTGGGGCGTCTGTGAAGGTACGACGGACGGCCTGGGCCTAGGGAGGGCCCGATCGGCGCGCCGCCGAGGCGCTCAGACCGCGACGAGCTGGTTGTCGCGGTAGACCGGGAGCACGTCGAGCGCGTCGAGGCGGGCGCACGCCGTTACGTCGTCGGAGCTGCCGAGTCCCGCGAGCCGCCGGGCGTGCTCCGATGAGGCGACCGCGCGGCCTAGGTTGGCGGCCGCGCCCCGGTACAACCCCAGCGCGATCAGCGCGCCGTCGCCGCTGGCGCCGCCGACCCGGTCCGCCAGCAGCCCGGCGCACAGCACGTCCTCGAGCCCGACCTCGCCACGCCAGCCGGCGCAGACGATGGTCGCCGTCAGCCCGTCCGCGAGCGCCTGGCTCAGAAAGTCGGCCGTGGCCGCGGCGTTGACGAACGTGCCGACGGCCAGCCGGTCGGCCTTTTTGGCCGCGACGACGGCATGCGTGCCGTTCGTGGTCGTGAGCACGACGGTCTTGCCGCCGACGGCCTCGGCCGTCATCTCGCGCGGCGAGTTGCCGAGCGTGAACCCGGGCAGCCTCACGCCGTCGCGCTCGCCGGCCAGGACGGACGTGTCGCGGTCAAGCGTGGCGGCCAGCCGCCCGGCCTCGCCCTTGTCGGCGACGGGGATCACGGCACGGGCGCCGTTGGCGATCGCGGTCGCGATGCTAGTCGAGGCGCGGAGCACGTCGATGACGACGACGGCGCGGCCGTCGAGCGAGTCGGAGTCGAGGCCGGACGGCGTAAGGGCAACGGAGAGGCTCACGCGGACGTGTGGAAGGGGGGCTTGGTGACGGTCGCCGGAAGCACAGTGCCGCGGACGGAGACGCCCAGGCTCGCACCCGCCGTCGTAAAGGCCGGGTCGTTGGGGACGTAGCCGAGCGCGACGCCCGCACCGAGCGTCGGCGCTTGGCTGCCACTCGTGACGACGCCGATCTCGGCCCCGTCGGCGTCGGTGATGGGCGTGCCCGCGCGCGGGATCCGCCGCCCCTCGATCACGAGCCCGACCAGCTTGCGCGCGATCCCCTCCGCCTTCTGCGCCGCGAGCGCGTCGCGGCCGACGAAGTCGGCGGCGTCGGGCTTGACGACCCAGCCCAGCCCGGCTTCGAGCGGGGTCGTGTCGTCGTCGAGTTCGTGGCCGTACAGGCAGTAGCCCGCTTCGAGTCGCAGCGTGTCTCGGGCGCCCAGGCCGGCTGGCGTCGCGCCCGCTTCTACGAGGGCATCCCACGCCGCGCCCGCGGCCTCGGGCGAGAGGTACAGTTCGAGCCCGGACTCGCCGGTGTAGCCGGTGTGCGAGATCAACCCGCGCGCGGCGCCCCAGAGCGCGCCCGCCTCGGCCGGCCGGAAGTGGTAGTAGGGGATGTCGCTGGCGTCGATCCCGCTCGCGCGCTCGAACACCTCGAAGGCGCCGGGCCCCTGGAGCGCCATCAGGGCCCAGTCGTCGGACTCGTTCGTCAGCTTCGCGTCCATGCCGGCGGCATCCGCGACGGCCGAGACGTGCGCCCAGTCCTTGTCGATGTTGCCCGCGTTGACGACGAGCAGCACGTCGTCGGCCGCCAACCGGTACACGAGCAGGTCGTCGACGGCGGTACCGTTCTGGCGGCACAGCACGGCGTACTGGGCGCGTCCGTCGGTGAGCTTCGAGACGTCGTTCGTGACCAGGCGCTGCGCGAGCGCGAGCGCGTCGGGGCCCGTGATCCTGAACTCGCCCATGTGGCTCACGTCGAACAGCCCGGCCGACTGGCGGACGGCGTGGTGTTCATCGAGAATGCCCGTGTACTGGATGGGCATGTCCCAGCCGCCGAACCCGGCCATCTTGGCGCCCAGGGCGAGGTGGCGGTCGTGGAGCGGGGTCGTGCGGAGGGTGTCGTCGGCCATGGGCGTGAGGGGTGCGCCGCAAGCTACGGGCGCCCCCCGGTGCCCGGCCGCGCGTATCGTCCGGCGTCTCCCTCTTCTCCCATGCGCGCGCTCCTCCTCTCCCAGACCGACGGCCAGACCACGGCCGCCCTCACCGACGTCCCCGACGCCGACCTGCCCGCTGGCGACGTCCTCATCGACGTCTCCCACTCGAGCCTCAACTACAAAGACGGGCTCGCAGTGACCGGCCGGGGCAAGATCGTCCGGGGCGACTTTCCGTTCGTCCCCGGCATCGACCTCGCGGGCACCGTCGCCGAGTCGGCCTCAGACGCGTGGCGGACCGGCGACCGCGTCGTGCTGACGGGCTGGGGCACGGGCGAGGATCGGTGGGGCGGCTTCGCCGAGCGCGCACGGGCGTCCGCCGACCACCTTGTCCGCCTACCCGACGGGCTGTCCGCCGAGGACGCGATGTGGATCGGCACGGCCGGCTTCACGGCGATGCTGAGCGTGCTCGCGCTCGACGCGCACGGCGTCACGCCCGACGCGGGCGCGATCGCGGTGACCGGCGCGAGCGGCGGCGTCGGCTCCGTCGCCACGGCGCTGTTGGCGGCGCGCGGCTACGCGGTGACGGCCGTCACCGGGACCGAATCGGCGCACGACTACCTGCGCGAGCTGGGGGCGACCGAGGTCGCCGGACGCGAGGCGTTGGCGACGAGCGGCGCCCCGTTGCAAAAAGGCGTCTGGGCCGGCGCCGTCGACTCGGTCGGCGGGACGACGCTCGCAACGATCCTCGCGCAGTCGGGCCGCCACGCGTGCGTCGCGGCGTGCGGGCTGGCCGGCGGCGCCGAGCTCGAGACGACCGTCTTTCCGTTCATCCTGCGCGGCGTGACGCTGGCGGGCATCGACTCGAACACGGCGCCCCCAGCCCTGCGCGAGCAGGCGTGGCAGGCGCTCGCCGAGGCCGCCGCGTCGGGCGCGCTCGCGGCGGTTCGCAAAACGGTAATCGGGCTCGGAGAGGTTCTCGAATGGAGCGAGCGGATCATCGAGGGCGACACGGTCGGCAGGGTCGTCGTCGAGGTGGCCCGGTGACGGCGTCGGTCAGGCAGCGCCCCCCGGCCGTCGAGGCCGACGTCGCGATCGTCGGCGGCGGCGTGATCGGGACGGCGACGGCGTTCGCGCTCCGCGACCTCGCGCCCGACCTCCGGGTTGTGATCGTCGAGGCCGAGCGGCTGGCACACGGCGCGAGCGGCCGCAACGCGGGCTTTCTCCTCCTCGGCACGCACGCGGACTACGCCTCGGCGGTGGCGACGTATGGCCGGGACCGCGCGCGGCGCCTGTGGCGGTTCACGAGCGAGGCGTATCGGCTGGCGGCGGATTTCGGCGGCCGCCGGGAGGTCGGGTTCGCGGCGACCGGCAGCGTGTTCGCGGCGGGCGACGACGCCGAGGTCGAGCGGCTCCGCGCGTCGCACGCGCTGCTCGAGCAAGACGGCGTCGCGTCTGAGGTCGTAGAGAGGGGAGAGGTCGAAGCTCGGACGGGGGGGCAGGGCTTTCCGGCGGCCCTGATCGTGCCCGACGGCGGCGTGATCGACCCAGCGCGCTTGGTGGCCACGCTGGCGGCCGAGTCCGGCGCCCGTGTGATCGAGCGGTGGCCCGTCGCGCAGATCGAGTCCGAGGGCGGGCGCACGCGGCTGGCGGGGCCCGATGGGGGAGAGGTGATCGCGAGCCGGGTGCTGGTCGCTGCGAATGCCTCTCTGCCCCGGCTCATTCCCGCGCTGGCGTCGGTCGTGCGGCCGGTCCGCGCCCAGATGTTCGCGACGGCGCCCGCGCCGCTCCGGCTGGCGGCCCCCGTGTACTCTCACGGCGGGTACTACTATCTCCGCCAGCGGGCCGACGGCCGCGTCCTCGTCGGCGGGGCCCGGCACCTCCACGAGGCGGACGAGGTCGGCTACGCCGACGCGACGACGGACGCGCTCCAGGCCTCGCTAGCGGCGTACGTCGCCGAGCACTTCCCCGACTTCGCCGGGCTCGCCGTCGAGCGGCGGTGGTCGGGCACGATGGGGTTCAGCCCCGATGGCCTGCCGGCCCTGGGCAACGTGCCCGGCGTGCCGGGCGCCCACTTCGCCGCCGGCTTCACCGGTCACGGGATGGGCTACGCGCTGCGCTTTGGCCGGCTCGCGGCGCGCGTGATGGTGGGCGAATCCGACCCCGCCGCCGACCTCTTCGACGCCCGCCGGTTCGGCCCCGATGGTCAGCCCGGCCCGCTCGCGGCCGATGTCCGGGCGGCCTGAACCCTTTCCCGGCGCCCGCTCGTTGACCGGCGCCCACCCCTGCGCCCGTGATCGACCCGACGACCGAGACCTCGACCCCGCCCGTTCTCGAGAGCCCTCCCGCCAGCCCCCCGCCATCCGAGGTCCTCGTCGACGCGTGGGACGACGCCGAGCCGATGCCGCTGACCGGCTGGTTCGAGCGCAACGGGTTCAGCCCGATCCTGACGGCGCTGTTCGTGTTCGTGCTCGCGTTCCTGCTGTTCCAGCTCGTGATCGCGCCCATCGTGCTCGGCATCGGCGTGATCTGGGACGCCGTGCAGAACGGCGACGGGACGGCGCCCGACATGGGCCAGATCATGGAGCAGCTGACCACGAACGGCCGGCTGATGCTGACGGCCAACACGGTCGGGCAGGCGCTCGGTTTCGGCCTGCTGGCGGTCGTTGTGGCCCGGCTGCACACGCCCGCCGTCCGCGCCTTCCTGCGGATCCGTCGGCCGGACGGCCCCGGGCTGGGGCTCGCGGCGCTCGGGTGGGCCACGCTGTACCCCGCCGTTCTGTGGACCGGGCAGCTCAACTCGCTGCTCCCGCTACCCGACTGGCTCCGCGAGCTCGAAGCGACCCAGGTCGACTTTCTCGAAGGCCTGCTCATGGGCGGCGACCTGTCGACGCCGTTCCTGTTCGTCGCGCTCGCGCTGACGCCCGCCATCTGCGAGGAGCTGCTGTTCCGCGGCTACCTCCAGCGCCAGGTCGAGCGCCGGTGGGGGACCGTCGCCAGCATCGTGCTCGTCGGCGTCTTGTTCGGCCTGTACCACCTGCGGCTGACGCAAGCCGTCCCGCTCGCGCTGTTGGGCGTCTACCTCGGGTTCGTCGTGTGGGCGACCGGCAGCCTGTGGGCCGGATTCTTGGTCCACCTCTTGAACAACGGGCTCGCGGTCGCCGCGACGGCCTTCGCCCGCGCCGACCCCGATCTCGACCTCGAGTCCCTCGAGGCCATGGGGGTGCCGTGGTACCTTGGCATCGTCGGGCTCGTGCTCACCGCCTTTGTCGTCCGCGCGATGATCGGCCGCCGCGAGTCGGTCGTCGGGACCCGCTCCGACGCCCTGCCCGTCCCCCTCTCTCCGACTCTCCCCTCCCAGCCTTTCCCCTCCCCATGATCGAGCCCGGCACGACCCCGCAGGACGACTCCCCCAAGGCCCGCGCGTCGCGCACGTACGAGGGGTGGATCTCCATCTTCGAGGCCTCCACCGACTTCGAGGCCGACCTCGTCCGCGACCGCCTCGACGAGCAGGACATCCCCGCTGTCGTGCTCACCCAGCGCGACCACTCGTTCAACCTCAACGTCGGCGACCTGTCACCCGTCCACGTGATGGTGAAGCCCGAGGACGAGGGCCGCGCCCGCGGGGTCCTCAACGAGGCGCCGATCTCCGACGCCGACCTCGAGGCCGCCGCCATGGCCGCTGACGTCGACGCGCCCGACGCGCACGACCCCATCGCCGAGGCCCGCCTCGACTCCGGCATCGACGAAATCAGCCTCGACGTGCCCGACGACGACAACGACGCCTAGGTGTCGAACTTTACCCAGCGCATTCTCACCGGGCTGGTCGGCGCCACGCTCGTCGTCGCGGCCATGTGGGCGGGCGGCTGGTGGTTTGGCGCCCTGATGACGGCCGTTGCGCTCGCGGCCCAGTTCGAGCTGTACAAGATGCTTCAGGCCGGCGGCGCGGCGCCGGTCGTCGGCCTCGGCTTGGTGCTGGGGCTCGCGGCCGTCGTGTGGCCTCTCGCGCCGGTGACCCTGCTGGTGCTGGTCGCCGGCGTGCCCATGATTCAGGTGGCCGTCCTGTTCAAGCGCCGCAACTCGCCACTCCTCGACGCCGCCGCGACCGTCTTCGGCGTGGTCTATCCGGCTCTGCTCGCGAGCAGCATCGTGCTGCTCCGCGTCGGCGACATCGGGCTCCGGGGCGACGAGGCGTTCTGGCTGACGGCGGCCGTGTTGTTCGCCGTGTGGTCGGCCGACTCGTTCGCGTACCTCGCGGGCCGCGCGTTCGGGAAGACGCCCCTCTTCGAACGGATCTCGCCCAAGAAAACGTGGGAGGGCGCCATCGGCGGGGCCGTGGGCGCGTTTGCGATGGTCGCCGCCTTCAAGCTCGGCGCGCTCGGCGACGCCGTGTCGTGGCTCGACGTGGCCATGATCGCACTCGCCAGCGGCGTGCTCGGCCCACTTGGTGACTTGTCCGAGAGCCAGTTCAAGCGGTCTGTCGGCGTCAAGGACTCGGCGTCGTGGTTGCCCGGCCACGGTGGCCTCCTCGACCGCGTCGACGCGACGCTGGTGGCCGTGCCGGTGGTCGTCCTGTACTTCCACCTGACACGCGGCTTACTGTAGCCGCGAGGTGCGGCGTAGGACGGGCGCCCTGCCTGCAGACACCGCCAGCACTGGGCGGCAGCGCCATCCGCTACGAGGAGGGCAGAGGCGTGGGGCGAATCTGACGCGGTGCGGCACCTCGCGGGCCCCGAATCGAGGCACTCGTCGCTACAACGGCGATGTGAAATGAGGGGGAAATGACGCAATGCGGAAACCGGCTTTGCCGCATTGCGTCATAGGGCCTGAACCCGCCCAGACCCATGCCTCGTCTCATCAAGCGCTACGGGAGCCGCAAGCTCTACGACACGGCCGAAAGCCGCTACGTCAGCCTCGAAGAGGTCGCCGGATTCGTCCGCGACGGACACGAGGTGTCGGTCGTCGACAACAAGACGGGCGAGAGCGTGACGGCCGCCGTCCTCACGCAGATCATCTCCGAGGAAGGTCGGTCCGGCAACGGCGTGCTCTCCGCCGGCTTCCTCCACGACCTGCTGCGCGCCGGAGAGCGCGTTTACAAGGTTGGCGAGGGCGCCGTCGAGACGGGCATCAGCCAGGCTCGCAAGAGCGTCGACGACCTGGCTCGCCGGGCCGTCGACAAGATCCGGCCCGCCGGCCCGATCGGCGAGGTCCGCGACGAGATGGAGCGCTTGCGCGCCCGCCTCGATGGCTTGGAGCGCACGCTCGAAAGCTTGGACAACCCCGCACCGACCAGCGACCAGTAGACCCTGCGCGTCCCGCGACGCACGGATTTCCCAACCCACCCAGACCCCAACGACCATGGCAACCGCCACCAAGACCAACGCCAAGAAGCAGGCCAACGAGCTCCAGAGCGAGTTCAAGAAGACCGCCACCGACGCCGTCTCCACCGTCAAGACGACGGTCGAGACCGTCCAGCGCGACCTCACCGACGCCGCCGGCGACGTCCGCGACGCCGTGAACAAGGTATTCCTCGCGGGCCTCGGCGCCCTCGTGGTCGCCGAGGAGGAGGGCTCGAAGACCTTCAAGAAGCTCGTCAAGCGCGGCGAGAAGATCGACCTCCCGGGCTTCGGCGCCGACCGCGTCAAGGCCATCCGCGAGGCCGTCGAGGAGAAGGCCGACGAGGCGACCGCCGCCGCCAAGGGCCGCGTCCAGGACGCCAAGTACATGGCCGGCGAGACGGCTGACAAGGCCGAGGGCCAGCTCAGCGAGGCCGTCACGGCCGTGATGACCAAGCTCGGCGTCCCGACCCGCAAGGAGATCTCCGACCTCACCAAGAGCGTCGAGCGGCTGACCGACAACATCGAGAAGCTCAAGGTCGAGCGCGCGACGAGCAACGAGCTCGTCCTCGAGGCCGTCGGTGGGGGCTGGTACGAGATCCGCCTGGGCGACGTCGTCGTCGAGAAGGTCCAGGGCAAGGAGGACGCGCAGGCCGCGCTCATCCGGATCCAGGAGCAGCGGGGCTAAGTCTCAGGCTCGCCTCTACCGCACCGGGCGGGCGCGGCCTTCCGCGCTCGCCCGTTTCATGTCTACACGTTATGAAAGTCGCCGACCACAACAGCACCGGATCCATCGGCCTCGCTCTCGCCGGCGGGGGCCCGGAGGGCGCCATCTACGAGATCGGCGTCCTCCGGGCCCTCGACGACGCGCTCGACGGGCTCGACCTCAACGCCGTCGGCGTGACCGTCGGCGTCTCCGCGGGCGCCATCATCGGGGCCTCGCTGGCGAACGGGATTACGACCGCCGAGATGGTCCGCTCCGTCACGGGCCACGCGAGCGCCGAGCACCCCTTCCGGCCCGAGCTCTTTATGGCGCCGGCCTTCCGCGAGTACGCCAAGCGCGGCTTGCAGCTGCCCGGGCACATTGTCGGCGCGTTCCGCTCGTTCCTGGCCGACCCGCGTGGCGGGCTGGCGTCCGAGCTCGTCAGCCGCGTCGGCCGCGCGCTCCCGGTCGGCGTGTTCGACAACAACCCGCTCCGGGCGTACCTCCAGCGCCTCTTCGAGGTCGAGGGCCGCACGGACGACTTCCGAAAGCTGCAGACTCAGCTGTTCGTGGTCGCGACGGACCTCGACTCGTCGGAGACGGTCGTCTTCGGGTCGCCGGGCGCCGAGCACGTCCCGATCTCGCTCGCGGTCCAGGCCTCGACGGCGCTCCCCGGGCTGTACCCGCCGGTCGAGATCGAGGGGCGCCACTACGTCGACGGCGTGCTCAACAAGACCGTCCACGCGTCGGTGGCGTTCGCGCACGGCGCCGGGCTCGTGCTGTGCGTCAACCCCATTGTCCCCGTCGACACCGCGCGAGCGGTCGCGGAGGGGGCCATGAAGCGGGGCCGCTTGACTGACCGCGGCATGCCCGGCGTCATGGCTCAGACCTTCCGCACGCTCATCCACAGCCGCATGGGGACGGGGATGGCGGCCTACGAGGCCCGTTTCGAGGGCGCCGACCTGCTGCTCTTCGAGCCGCCGAAGGACGACTACATGATGTTCTTTACCAACGTGTTCTCGTTCGCCTCGCGCACCGAGGTGCTGGAGCACGCCTACCGCTCGACCATGGAGCAACTCCGCGAGCGGGCCGACGTGCTAGGGCCCATCTTCAAGCGCCACGGCGTCCGCTTGCGGACGGAGGTCTTGGACGCGGGCACCTTCGACATCTGGGAAAGCCTGGGCGCCGTGCCCGCCGACCCGCTCCCGTCGACCGACACCACGCGCGACCTCAAGGACGCGCTGGCGGACCTCGACGCCCTGCTCGGATAACTGCTCTCGCTGCGTCTACGCGTCGGCGAGCCGGAGGTGGTCCACGATCCGGCGCACGCCGGGGAGGCCGGTGGCCACGGCCAGGAGGCCTTCGCGGGCGGGCCCGTCGGGGACGGTCCCGTAGATCGAGATCGCTCCGTCGTGGACGTAGAAGGCCAGCCCGCTGGCGGGGATCTTGGCCGCCCGGACGTTGTCGCGCAGGCGCCGCGCCAGCGACTGGTCGGCCGTCGTCTTCGCCCGTGCCGCCTGGTGGCGGTCGACGAGCCGGCGGAGGGCAGGGGGGAGGCCGTAGCCGAGGACCTGAGAACTGACGGGCACGAGCGTGAGGGGGTGAGCTGCCCTAGCAGATGCAACGCACGTGCCACTCTCGCGCGGGAGGAAAACGGGACCGGTGGATGGGTCGCCAGAGTCCCGGCATCCGGAAACGAAACAGCCCGGGTTCGACCTGACACGCGGCGAACCCAACGTCTTAGGCCGGGCTCTCAGGGGGGGCGGGTGCGCGCACGCTCGCCCAAGCCGAGCCGCTCTAAAACGACTGCCCGAAACCGCCCGTCCGCACCGTCGAGTTCGGTACGTCGAGGCGCAGGAAGTCGCGCAGGAAGCCGCTCTTGACGTAGAGCGAGACCGAGAACAGCTTGGTGATCCCGATCGGCTGCCAGTTGATGGCCATCTCCCAGCAGTGGAGGTCGCGGCGCAAGCCCAGCCGCGTCGTCGTCAGCTCCATCGAGGTGAGGTCCACGCCCGTGCTGCCGGTCACCGACCAGTTCTGGGTCAGCCGCGCGTTGAGTTGCGACACGTCGAGCGTGGCGACGGTCCGGGGCTCGCCGATCCCGCTCGTCGAGCGGTTCAGCGTCAGGCCGAGCGCGGCGGACCACGGGGCGGAGTAGTCGACGTAGCCGATGGCGGCGCTGCGGGGGACCGTCGAAGTCGCGTCGTAGAGGTCGCCGAGCGACGGGTTGTAGACCGGCCGCACGTCGCGCCCGCCCGTCCTCCGGCCCGACTGGAAGGTGCGGTTGACCTGCAGGTTGACGTTCGTCAGCCGGAGCGGCCGGCCGGCGGTTTCGTAGTACGTCAGCGGCGACAGGCGGCCGAGCGAGTCGAGCCCGTAGGGATTGAACGCTGCGCTGCCGCTCGCGTTGAGCCCGAAGAGCGACGTCGTGAACCGCGCGCTGACTGGGCTCAGCGGGTTGGTCTCCGCCCCGAAATTGTACCCGCCGGTCAGGCTGAGGGACAACAGCTGGCGCGTCTGCCGGGTCTCTTCGCCCGTCGAGTCGGCGCGGACGAAGCGGCCCGTGAAGGCGTTTTGGACCGAGAACGACAGCGTCCGCGTGGGGTCTATCGGAATCGACGGGTTGATGGCGTACCGCTCGGTCCCGCCTAGCGAGTCACTCTGCACCTCACGGACGTAGCCGAACGCCTCATAGTCGGGCTCGAACGACATCGACACAGACGGCGTGAGCGTGTGGCGGACGCCGTCGAGCGCGCCGACGCGGATCGGGAACGTGCCGTAGAGCTCCGTCGAGGCGCTCGCGCTGGCGGAGACCCGCCGGAAGGCGGTGAACCCGGACGCCGTGCCTGCGACGGCGCGGCCCAAGCTGTCGACGTAGACCCGCGTCGTCTCCTCGTCGGTCCACGTCTCGGTCAGGTTCAGCGACGGGCCAAAGCTGAGGTTGAAGCGGGGGACCGAGAACGAGGCCGAGACCGGGACGGTCTGGACGACCTGATAGTCGAACCGCGTCAGGTCGCAGTCGGGCTCCGCGAGGGGGCACGCGGCGCGGCGGAACGAATCTGCGCTGAACAAGGCGTCGAAGGCCGAGACGCCGGTCGAGTCCGTCGAGGGCTCGAACGCGAACGCGTTCTGGGCATTCGCCGTGTAGCTCACGCTGATCTTTTCCCACCAATTGTCGTCGCGCCCGCGCCGGAAGGGGAAGCGCCGCTGCTGAGAGAACTGCAGGCTCGGAAGCTGCGCCGTCGTCCGGTTGTTGCCGAAGTCCTGGTACGCCTGCAGCGACACGTTGACCGAGCGGCCCACGGTCGGCCACGACTGGCTGAAGCTCACGTTCGACGATGTCGAGACCGCGCGCTGCTCGCTCACGTCCGACGTCGCCAGCCGCAACCCGGCCGACTGGAGGTTGACGCTCGCGGTGACGCGCTGGCCGGCGGGCAGCGTCTGGTTGTGTGTCCATCGGAGACCGGCCGGCGTACGGGGCGAGAAGTCGGGGTCGGTCGACTCGCCCGAGCGGAGCCGCGCCAACTGGAGCGAGACCGACCCGTTGTAGGCGTAGCGCTTGTTGTAGCGGACCTGGCCCTGGGCCTGGACCGAGCCCTGCGTCCCGATCTTGCCCGTCACCTGTGCGTCGAGGTAGTCGCTGAGGGCCCAGTACCAGCCGAGGTTCTCGAGGAAGAGGCCGTACGACGAGTCGCTGCCGTACTTGACGGGGAGCGGCCCGCTGCGGCGGCCGTCGGCGGTGGGGAAGTAGCCGAAGGGGAGGAGCACCGGCATCGGCAGGCCGAGCAGCTTGAGCTGGACCGGGCCCGTGTACACGCGCTCGCCGTCGACGATCTTCATCCGCCCGGCCTCGACGGCGTAGTGCGGGTGGTCGAGCTCGCACGTCGTGTAGGCGGCGTTCTGGGCGAACACGACGTGCTCGTCCTTTTGCTTGAGGATGCCGCCCAGGAGGTAGCCGTCCTCGATGACGGTCTTGGCGCCCGTCACCCGGCCGCGCTGGGAGCGGAGGTCGTAGACGAACGAGCGGCCGGTAAACTGGCCCTGCTCGCCGCTGTAGCTGGGCAGGCCGACGTCGCCGGAGTCGGAGCGCACCGGCCCGGCGCGGAGCACTTCGTTCGCCGTCTCGTAGTCGACGCGGCCGGCCGAGATCGTGGCGCCCTCGTACTCGGTCTGGACGTTGCCGAACAGCGACACCACGTCGCCGGGCCCGCCCTCGGGCGCGCCGCGCGGCGCGAGCACGACGCGGATCGAATCGACGGCGGTGTAGCGGATGGCGCGGTCGAGCCCGCCCTCGGCGGCCGGGGCGCGCGGGACCCCGAGCACGAGCGGTTGCCGGGCCGGCTCTCGGGGCGCCTGCGTGAGCGAGTCGGCGGGCGCGTCGAGCGTGTCGGGCCGGACCGCCAGCGAGTCGGCGCGCTGGGCGCTGGCGGACGCCGCTGAGAGAAGGAGCAGAAGGAGGGCGCGGACCACGCCCCGCCAACGGTGCGGACCCGAGCTTCGTGCGCCAGCGAGGGGCACAGACGCCGCGAGCCGGCCTGGCCGCGATGAGGGGGGCGGGCGGGTAGGCACGGCTCAGGCGCCGTCGTCGATCCGCTCGAACACCAACCGCGCCCCGCCCAGCAGCGCCACGTCGTTGCCCCGCGGCTCCTGCACGATCTCGATCCCCTCGGCCATCGACGGCATCACCGAGCGGCGGAGTGTGTCCCGGGCTGAGTCGAGGAGCAGGTCGCCCGCGCGCGACACGCCGCCGCCGACGACCACCTTGCGAATGTCGAGCAGGCTGACGACCGAGCCGAGCAGCACGCCCAGTTTGTGGCCCGCCCACGCCAGCACATCGAGGGCCGCCTGGTCGCCGGCCGCCGCCGCCGCGTGGACGCGCTCGGGCGTCAGGTCCTCCAGGTCCTCGCCCGACGTGGCGTGCAGGCTGGTCTCCCGAGTCCGGAGCCGGTACTGCGCGTGGCGCGAGAGGTACCGCTGGCCGAGGTACGCCTCGATGGCCCCGGGCACGCCGGCCCGGTCGTACGGCCCTTCGTAGTCGATCGACATGTGGCCGATCTCGCCCGCCGCGCCCGTCGCGCCCCGGAACAGCCGGTTGTCGACGATGATCGCGCCGCCGACGCCGGTCCCGAGCGTGAGCATGACGAACGAGTCGAACGGCCGCCCGGCGCCGTAGAAGGCCGACCCGAGCGCGGCGACATTCGCGTCGTTCTCGACGATCACGAGGCCGCCGAGGCCCAGGCCGTCGAGCCGCCCGCCGACCGCGTCGGGCACGTGGACCACGTCCCAGTTGACGAAGTTGGGCGGCGTCGTCACGGTCGTCCGATCCAGCGACACGATCCCCGGGGCCCCGACGCCGACGCCGCGCACGGGCCCGTCGGCCGCGGCCACGACGCGCCCGATGCCGTCGGCGATCTGGTCCAGGACGTGCTCCGGCCCTCGGTTGGCGTCCGTCGGCAGGCGCACCTGGCGGACGATCCCGACCTCGCGCTCGACGAGGGCCACCTTCAGGTTGGTGCCCCCCAGGTCGACGCCGACGGCGTACTCAGCAGCCACGCTAGTCGGCCGCCTCGACGCGGTAGACGCGCTCCCCTGGACGCCGCATCCCGTACTCCTCGCGGGCGACGCGCTCCAGCGTGGCGTCGTCGAGGCCGTCCTCGAGCTTGTCGGATAGGGTGGCGTTCTCGGCCTCGAGCGCGGCGTTCTCTTCGGTCAGCCGGTCCAGCTCGCGGGCGTAGCCGATGCGCCGCAGGACGCTGTGGCTGTCGAAGAAGGCGACCCAGAGGGCCAGCCCGACGAGCCCGACGAGGAGCGCGCGGCGGCGCAGGCGCGTGGTCATAGCAGGCGGTGGGGGGACCCGCAAAGGTAGGGCGGATGCAGGGGCGCTGCGCTGTGGTGTTGCGTAAGGCCGCCGGCGTCAGGATGACGGGGGCGACGGGCCACCGACCTCAGGTATCAAACGCCGAGTCAAGCCCGTGCGCTCGGACACCAGCGTCGCTGACCACTGAGGTCCGGCCTACAAGCTGAACGACTCGCCACACGCGCACGTCCGGACGGCCTGCGGGTTGTGAAAGTGGAAGCCCTGGCCGTCGAGGCCGTCGGTAAAGTCGAGCGTCGTGCCCTCGACGGTGACCAGGCTGCGCGGGTCGAGCACGAGCCGGAGCCCGTCGACCACGACGGTCTCGTCAGCGGGGCCGACCGTCGTGTCCCATCCGAGGTCATACGTCAGCCCGGAGCAGCCGCCGGGAACGACGGCGACGCGCAGGAAGGTGGTCGCGAGGTCGACACCCTCACCGGCGGCGACGGCCGCCAGCCGCTGGCGGGCGCGCTCGGTGATCGCGAAGGCGGCGGTGGCGGGGGAGTCGGTCATGGGGCGTGCGTTTTCGGGAGTCTTCACCGGGCCTGGGGGCGCCTCGGGCGGCCCGTCCCGAACTTCCGACGAGCGGGGCCCGGTCCGCCTTACGGCCGAGTTCATCGAGCGGCGGGTACGGCGGGTCGGCTTCGGCTCGTCTTCCTGGAACAGCCCCCACCCGCCCCGGTTCGCCCCGCACACAGAGCAGCACCATGGCTACCTACACCGAGCACGATTTCTTCGAGGACGTCGCCGAGCAGGGCTACAAGTACGGCTTCGTCACCGACACGCCCAGCGCCAAGGCGCCGAAGGGCCTGTCGGAGGACACCGTCCGCTACATCTCCGCGCAGAAGGAGGAGCCCGAGTGGCTCCTGGAGTACCGCCTCAAGGCGCTCCGCCACTTCTTTACGCTCTTGGACGAAGGCAAGGAGCCCAACTGGGCCCACCTCAACGTCGACCCCATCGACTACCAGGACGCCTACTACTTCGCGGCGCCCGGCGACCGCGTCAAGTACGACTCGATCGACGACGTGCCCCAGGAGATCCTGGACGACTTCGAGAAGCTTGGCATCCCACTGCGGGAGCAGGCCGCGCTCGCCGGTGTCGCCGTCGACGCCGTGATGGACTCGGTCTCGGTCGCGACGACGTTCAAGGCCGAGCTCGCCAAGGTCGGCGTCATCTTCTGCTCGTTTAGCGAGGCCGTCCAGGAGCACCCCGAGCTCGTCCGCGCCAACATGGGCAAGGTGGTCCCCTACACTGACAACCTCTACGCCGCGCTCAACGCGGCCGTCTTCTCCGACGGCAGCTTCTGCTACATCCCTGAGGGCGTCCACTGCCCGATGGAGCTGAGCACGTATTTCCGGATCAACGAGGCCAACACGGGCCAGTTTGAGCGGACGTTGATCATCTGCGAGAAGGGCGGCTACGTGAGCTACATGGAGGGCTGCACGGCCCCGATGCGTGAGGAGTACCAGCTCCACGCCGCGACCGTCGAGATCGTCGCCCACGATGACGCCGAGGTCAAGTACTCGACCGTCCAGAACTGGTACCCCGGCTCGGCCGAGGGCCAGGGCGGCGTCTACAACTTTGTGACCAAGCGGGCGCTCTGCTCGGGCCGCAACTCGAAGGTGACCTGGACGCAGCTGGAGACCGGCAGCGCCATCACCTGGAAGTACCCGTCCTGCATCCTGAAGGGCGACGGGTCCGTCGGCGAGTTCTACTCGGTGGCCTTTACCAAGGACTACCAGCAGGCCGACACGGGCACTAAGATGATCCACCTGGGCAAGAACACCCGGAGCACGATCATCTCGAAGGGCATCTCGGCCGGGCAGTCCAACAACTCGTACCGCGGGCTCGTCAAGGTCAACAAGAAGGCCACGAATGCCCGCAACTTCAGCCAGTGCGACTCGCTGCTGATCGGCGACCAGTGCGGGGCCCACACCTTCCCGTACATCGAGATCCACAACGACACCGCCCAGGTGGAGCACGAGGCGACGACCTCGAAGGTCGGCGAGGACCAGATGTTCTACTGCCAGGCGCGGGGCATCTCGGAGCAGGACGCGCTCAACCTCATCGTCAACGGCTACGCCAAGGAGATCCTGGCCAAGCTCCCGATGGAGTTCGCCGTCGAGGCCCAGAAGCTCCTGTCCGTCCAGCTCGAAGGCTCCGTCGGCTAGCGCCCTGTTGCGTGTTTCGTGTTGCGTGGTCCGCCTGTGACCTCCAGCCGACCACGCAATACGAAACACGCAACACAACTCAGACCCGCAAGAATGGCACTCCTTTCGATCAACAACCTCCACGCCTCGGTCGAGGACCACGAGATCCTCAAGGGCCTGTCCCTCGAGGTCAAGGCCGGCGAGATCCACGCGATCATGGGCCCGAACGGGTCCGGCAAGTCCACGCTCGCGAGCGTGCTCGCGGGGCGCGACGACTACGAGATCACCGAGGGCTCGGTCAGCTTCAAGGACGAGGACCTCCTTGAGATGGCGCCCGAGGAGCGGACGCGCGAGGGCCTGTTCCTGGCCTTCCAGTACCCCGTCGAGCTGCCCGGCGTGAGCACGCACCAGTTTTTGCGGACGGCCGTCAACTCGGTCCGCGAGCACCGCAAGCAGGACGAGCTCTCCGTGGGCGACTTCCTCAAGCTCATGCGCGAGAAGGCCGCTTTCGTCAACCTCGACCCCAAGCTCACGCAGCGCTCGGTCAACGAGGGGTTCTCGGGCGGCGAGAAAAAGCGCGCCGAGATCTTCCAGATGGCGATGCTCGACCCCCAGCTGGCGATCTTGGACGAGACCGACTCCGGCCTCGACATCGACGCTCTGCGCGTCGTCTCCGACGGCGTCAACAACCTGCGGTCGCCGGAGCGCGCGTTCGTGCTCATCACGCACTACCAGCGCCTGCTCGACTACATCACGCCGGACCACGTCCACGTCCTCGTCGACGGCCGGATCGTCCGCTCGGGCGGGCCGGAGCTGGCGCAGGAGCTGGAGGAGAAGGGCTACGACTGGCTCCTCGAAGAAGCCGCCAGCGCGGCGTAATGTGTGAAGAGTAAAGGGTAAAGAGCCCTTCACCCATCACCCTTTACCCATCTCCCAATTATGATCGACCTCGAAAAGGCCCCCTCGCTCCTGCGCCACGCCGTCGACGCGCTCGACGCCGCGTTCTCGGGCGACGGCGCGCCCGACCCGTTCGCCGACTTGCGCCAGTCGGCGCGCGACGCGTTCGAAGCCAAGGGGCTCCCGACGACGCGCGACGAGGCCTGGAAGTACACCGACCTGCGCCCGGCGCTCAAGCCGGCGTACGCCCCGGCCGCGCCCGCCCAGGCGTCCGACGCCGACCTCGCCGCCGCCGCCATCCCCGGCTTCGACGCCGCGCGCGTCGTCGTCGTGAACGGCCGGTACGACGCCAGCCAGTCCGACCTCGCCGGCCTGCCGGAGGGCGTCGTCGTCGGCTCGCTGGCGGAGACGCTCGCGAACTCGCCCGACGCGATCGCCGACACGTTCGGCCGCCACGTCGACCTCGGCCGCGACGCCTTCGCGGCGCTTAACAGCGCCTCGGCGACCGACGGTCTGTACGTCTCCGTTCCGAGCGGCGTCGCCGTCGAGCGCCCGATCCACGTCGTCCACCTCGTCTCGGCCGACGGCCCGACGTTCGTGCAGGGCCGCAACTTGATCGTCGTCGGCCGGGCCTCCGAGGTCCGCATCGTCGAGACGTTCGGCGTGACGGGCGCGGCGGAGACCTTCCGCAACGACCTGACCGAGATCGTCGCGGGTGACGCCGCCGTCGTTCGCCACGTCCGCGTGCAGGACGAGGGCGACCACGCGCATGGCGTCTCGCTCGTCCAGACCTACCAGGGCCGCGACTCGGACGTCTCGACGCTGACGTTCACGTTCGCGTCCGGCACGGTCCGCAACAACACCGTCATGGTGCCGGCCGGCGAGGGCGGGCAGTCCACGCTCGGTGGCCTGTACATCTGCCACGGCAGCCAGCACGTCGACACGAACACGCTCGTCGACCACGTGGCGCCGGGCTGCCAGTCGAACGAGCTGTTCAAGGGCATCCTGTACGACCAGTCGACGGGCGTCTTCAACGGCAAGGTGTTCGTGCAGCGCGAGGCGCAGCAGACGAACGCGTACCAGCAGAGCCAGGGCGTCATCCTGAGCCCCGACGCGCACCACTACTCGAAGCCCGAGCTCGAGATCTACGCCGACGACGTCAAGTGCTCGCACGGGTCGACGACCGGCGCCGTCGAGCCCGAGCACATTTTCTACCTCCGGAGCCGCGGCGTCTCCGAGTCCGACGCCCGCGCGATGTTGCTCTACGCCTTCGCCCACGACGTGGTCGAGATGGTGACGATGGAGCCGGTCCGCGACTGGCTGGACGCCCGCATCGCCGAACGGCTGACGTAGTCGGCACAGGGTACGGGGTACACGGTGCCCGACGCGTACCCTGTACCCCGTACCCCGGTACCCCTTATGGAACGCGACTTTCTGATCGACGGACGCGAGGTCGACGACCTCTCCGAGCTGGAGGAGGCCATGGTCCAGGTGGTGCGCACGATCTATGACCCCGAGATTCCCGTGCCAATCTGGGACCTCGGGCTGATCTACGGCTGGACCATCGAGGACTCGGACACGCCGGAGGCCGGCAAGGACGTCGTCGTCAAGATGACGCTGACGGCGCCGAACTGCCCGGCGGCGGAGACGCTGCCGGCCGAGGTCGAGCAGGGGATCAACGCGCTGGAGGGCGTGGCGACGGCGCGCATCGACTTGGTCTTTGTGCCGTCGTACTCGATGGAGATGCTGAGCGACGAGGCCCGGCTCACGATGGGGTTCATGTAGGCGGCGCGCTCGCGCCGGCGGCGCGGGATCAATACCGAGAGGCAGAGCGGGCGGCGGCGTTCCACCCGGGCGGGGTGAAGGGCGCCGCACCCGAGCGGGCACGGACGCTGGAAGGGAGCGGGCATCCCACCGCTCTCTCTCTCCCTCGTCCCGATGACCTCGACCTCCCCCGCGCTCGACTCCGCCTACCGACAGGCCGAGCGCACGCTTCGCAAGCCCAGCTCCGCCGTGTGGCTGCGGAGCGTCTGCGTCCGCACGACCCGGTTCGACGAGGCCCTGGACTTCTACGTGACCGCCCTCGGGCTCACGCTCGGCGACCTCGGGGTGCACCCGCTGACGGCCCAGCCGCGCGCCCAGATGTTGGACGCCGAGGGCCACAAGGTGTTCGAGCTCGTCGAGTCGATGGACGCCGAGCAGCCGGGCGTCCACGAGCTCGCCTTCGCCATGCCGCGCCGGATCCTGACGCTGCTCCGCGCGCGCCTCGACCGCCAGGACATCGCCTACACCGACCTCGGCGGGATCCTCTACCTCCGCGACGTCGACCACACGCTCCTCCGCATCGAGGGGCTGTAGGGGGTGCGGTCGCCGGGCCGGCGCTGCCCGTGGGGGGACTGGAGCCGGCCCGCGACCCCGCCCTCACCAGCTGCCGGACGCGCCGCCGCCGCCCGACGAGCCGCCGCCGCCGCTGAACCCGCCGCCCGAGGAGCTCGACGCGACGGGCACCGAGTACGAGCGCCCGTCGACGACGACGGTCGTCGCGCCCCGCTTGCGGGCTTTCTTGAAGGCCGCCTGCTTGGCGCGGTTGTGCCGCCGCTTCGGGCCCCACGTCGGGTGACGCTCGAGCCAGCGGTTGAGCACGATCAGCAGGAGAGGCGCCAGCAGCGCCACGACCAGGAACGCGTAGCCCCAGTACGTGAGCAACATTAGGCCGACGCCCCCGAACAGGCCGCCGACGAGGCCGAGGCAGCCCGCGCCTGCGTCCCCTTTGAGGCCGGTGCCCCCGACGGTCAGGATGGGCGTGCTGGTCGCGGCGAACGGAACGACGAGGAGCAGGAGCCCGATCAGTAGCCGCTCGCCCGCGTCCATGTCCTCCGGCCCGTCGCTGGCGACGTATTCGCCATCGATGGCGGCCAGAATCGCGTCGACGCCCGCCAGAATGCCGGCGTCGAAGTCGCCGTCGCGGAAGCGGGGCGTGATGTCGTTGCGGATGATGGAGCCGGCCGTCGCGTCGGTCAGCGCCCCCTCGAGCCCGTAGCCGACCTCGATCCGCAGCTCGCGGTCGCCGACGGCCACCAGCAGCAGCACGCCGTTGTTGCGCGCGGCCTGCCCGAGCCCCCACGTCCGGAACACCTCCGTCGCGTACTGCTCCAGCACGGCGCCCTCGAGCGACGGGACGGTCAGCACGGCGATCTGGTTGCCCGTCGAGTCCTCGTGCGCCGCGAGGCGGGCGGTGAGGGCGGCCTCGGTCGAGGGCGAGACGACGTCCGCGAGGTCGACGACGCGGCCGGTCAGCGGCGGGACCGCAGGCTGGGCGCCGACCGTCGGCGCCGCCAGCAGAGCGAGCACGAGCGCCGCGGCCCTCATTCGTCCCGGACGCGGACGTCGTCCGACAGCTCGTCCGTGTCGTCCTCGCGGATGGCGACGCCCCGCCGCTCCAAGAGGTCGCCGCACCGCGCGACGGCGGCCACGAGGCCGGCCGCCAGCGACCCCTCGCGGATCCCGTTCCGGATCAGGTCCACGAGCTCGACCCACTCGGCCTGCTCCACTTTCGCGTTGATCCCGGCGTCGCCGACGACCTCGATGCGGTGCTCGAAGAGGGAGACGAAGAGCAGGATGCCCGTCCGGTCGCGCGTGTCGAACACCTCTTCCTCGATAAAGGCGACCGCCGAGCGGCGGTGGACCGTCGTGTCGAGGGTGTCGGCGCCCGCGAACAGGCGGCGTACGGGGTCGGCCATCGTCGCGAGCACGCCTGCGACGCCGCCGAGGGTCATGACGAGCGCGAGCGCCCACGCGGAGTAGAGCCAGCCGAGCCCCCACCCGTCGTAGAGCCAGGCGACGGCGAGGGCGACCACTCCCGCGCCAAGAGCGACGACGGACGCGGCCCGCCACACGGCGACCGGGTAGTCGCCGCTCTGGCGGACGACGTAGGGCACGATCTCGCCCGACGTCCGGGTCTCGGCCTCGGCGACGGCCGCGCGGATCATCTCGCGCTCGGCGTCGGAAAACAGGGGGCGCTTACTCATGTCGGAGGACGGCGAGGTCGGGGGTGGCGGCGAACCGGCGGAGAAGGGCGGCGACACGCGCGGGTGGGGTCCGCGCGATCTGGTCGGCGAGCGCCGCCGCGTCGTGCGGACGCCGGGCCGGGCGGTACCGCCCGGGTACGGCGTACAGGTCGGCAAAGGCCGCGAGCCGGGCTGCTGGCGAGCGGGCCTCGACTTCGGCCGCGTCGCGAGCGGCGCGGACGGCGGTGTCCGCGAGTGGGGCGAACAGGTCGGCAGGGGAGGGGCCGTCGACGGCGCGCAGCGTCAGGCGCCCGCCTGTGAGCGAGAGCGTGACGTCAGCACGGTCGGCCAGGGCCTGCTCGAGAATGCGGGTGGCGGCGAGGTCGTCCCAGTCGGCGTCGACGGCGGCCTCGAGGACGGCCGGGCCACGGGTGTCGAGCGTGTCGAGGCGGACGAACCGGGGCCGATCCAGCATCGCCAGCGCGCGGCGGCCTCGGGTCGGGGCCAGGTCGTTGGCGATGGCGGCCTCCACCCACTCAGCTCCCGCAGAACCGCTGAGGAACACGCGAAAGGTGCTCGGCCGGTCGAAAGCGTCTGCCGCAGTGGCGCCTTGTGTCCCGCCGGGTGGGAGGCCCAAGGATGGGAGTGCGAGGTCACCGGCTCGCGGCTGAACGAAAGCGGTGGGCGCCTGGTCGAACAGGGCGCGGACGGCGCCGAGCGCGTCGGTCAGGCCGTCAGCGCGCCCGGTCGCAACTCGGCGGTCGAGGCCGACCCGACCCGTCAGCTGCCCCCATTGGGGGTGACCACTAGCAGCGACGCCAGCAGCGACGTCGGGCGACAGGCTCGCGAGCCCGCCCGGGCCGTCGACCCGGATCCAGTAGCCCTCCACCTCGCTCTGCACGTAGACCACGACGAGCCCGTTCGCCAGCGTCCACTCCGTCGCCCGGGCATCCGGGTACACGGCCCGGCGGTCGATGCGCAAGCGCGGCGCGACGGGCGGCTCAGGCGGGAGGATCTCCTCGACGACCGGCGCCTCGACGACTCGGACCGGGGGCGGCGGGGGCGGCTCGGCCCGCACCTCGGGGGCCGGCGTCGCGACGATCGGGGGGGTGGCCGTCGCGCACCCGGCGACGACGAGGACGAGCAGGAGGGGCCACAGACGCATGCCGAAACCTACGGCGCGCCGGCCGGCCGCCACCGCCGCGCGATCAGCCGCGAGACGCCGAGGCTCAGCGCCGCCAGCGCGACGGCCGCGAGCGCCAGCCGCAGCGTCGCGGCCTCGCCGCCGACCTGCTGGAGCCGGCTGTACAGCGCCAGCGGCAGCGTCTGCGTCCGCCCCGGCAGGTTGCCCGCGACCACGAGCGTCGCCCCGAACTCGCCGAGCCCGCGCGCAAAGTGGAGCGCCGCGCCCGCCGCGACGGACGGCGCCGCGAGCGGCACGACCACGCGGCGCCAGAGCGCCCACGTAGTGGCGCCGTCGATGCGCGCCGCGTCGAGGACGTCCGACCGCACGCCCTCGAACCCGACCCGGGCGAGCTGGACGAAGAGCGGCAATCCGACGAGGGCCGATGCCAGCACCGCCGCGAGCCCGGTGAAGGCGACGCCGCGAGGCAGGACGGCCAGCAGGGCGTATCCGGTCACGACGGGCGGAACCACGAGCGGCAGGAAGACGACGAACTCGACCGCTCGCGCCCACACGCCTCGACGGCCGGCCAGGAACCACCCGAGCGCGAGCGACGGCCCGAGCGCGAGCAGCGTCGCCGCGCCCGCGACGCGCAGGCTGAGCGCGACGGCGGCCCAGTCCGTCGCCGTCATCGGGGCGAAAAGCCCGCGCCGGCCCAGTCGGCCGCGACGATCTCGTCGAAGGCGGCACGGGCCGACTCGTCCAGCAGAGCCGCCTCGAAGCGCACCGCGACCGTATCGGGGAACGCCCACACGACGCGGGCTCGGGCACTGGCGGCGGCGTCGCTGGCGTAGACGACGGCGCGGTCGGCCGCGCCGGACTC
Organism: Rubrivirga halophila; assembly: GCF_046845755.1. GTDB lineage: Bacteria > Bacteroidota > Rhodothermia > Rhodothermales > Rubricoccaceae > Rubrivirga. Next base: position 1,651,303 of record NZ_CP177357.1, on the reverse strand, counting down.
GACGGCCGCGAGCGCGGCGCGGACGTCGCCGGTCACGATCCGGTCGAGCCGGTCCCACAGGGCCGGCGGGATGGCGCGGCGGGCGTAGCGCCCCGCCGGCACGTGCGTGTCGTCGGCGATCGCGATGCGCCCGGCGACGGCCTGCGCCAGCGACTCGGCTTGTGGAGCATCGGCCCGGCCGACGACGACGAGCCGCCCGCTCGCCACGACGCGTCGGTCGAGGACGGGCACGCGCTCCGCCAGCCAGTCGACCCAGTCGGCGTCGGCGGAGACGAGGACGGCGGCGGGGGCGCCGGCGGCGATCTGGCGGGCGAGGACGGACGACGCGGCGACGCTGATGGTGGCGTCGGGGACGGCGGCGCGGATGACATCCGCCGTGGAGGCGGCCGCGAACACCACGGGGCCGGCGGGCGGCTCGGCGCAAGCGGCGACCGCGAGCGCGAGGGCGGCCGCGGCCGCCCGGGTCACTGCGTCGGGGAGGCGGCGATCTGGGCGAGGGCGGCCTCGGCCCGCTGGCGCACCGGGCTCCCGGGCGGGGCCTCAGCGACCACGCGCTCGAACGCCACGCGCGCGCTGTCGACCCGGCCGATCATCATGCGCCGCTCCGCCAGCAGGTAGGTCGCGTCGAGGTTGCCGGGGTCGGCGTCGAGCACGGCGCGGAGCTCCTGGATCGGGCGCATCGGGTCCGACGGGTCGAACGTCGCCGCCTCCGCCAGCGCGACGCGCACGGCCGGCGACTCCGCGATCGCGAGGCTCTTTTCAAAGTCCTCGATCGCGCGGCGCGCCCACCGCACGCTCGACGTCGGGTCGGACTGGACGCTGTTGAACGCGGCCGTCAGGTAGTACCGCCCCGACTCGTACCAGCCGGACGCGGTGCCCTGGTCGGCGAACCGGTCGGCGGCGACCTGCAGGGAGTCCGGCAGCGGCGGGGCGCCGGGCGGGATCGGCGCGGCCGCGCCGATGGCGTCGGCCGCAGGCTCCGGCGTGGCGTCCGGGCGCGGCGCGACGACAGTCAGCAGGTACAGCGCCACGACGGCCGCCAGCCCGATCCCGACGACGAGCAGGCCCTTTTTGCCCGCGTCGGACGGCGGGCGCTCCCCGGTCCGCTCGACGGGCGGCGCGGCGATGGGCTCGGCAATCGGGGTGCCGCAGGCGTTGCAGAAGCGCGAGCCGGGCGGCGAGACGTGGCCGCAAGCGGCGCACGTTGCGCCGGTCGGGGCCGCCATCGGCTCGCGGGCGTCGGCAGGCGTGCCGCACAGGTCGCAGGCGGGGGCGTCGGGCGCGAGCGCGGCGCCGCAGGACGAACAGGCGGGCATGAGACTACGGCTGGGCGCCGACGAGGCGGTCCGCGCCTTCCTCCTCGACGCGGCGGCGGAACTCCTGCGCGGGCTTGAACACCGGCACCATGCGGCGGGGGACCGGCACGGGCTGGTCGGTGCGCGGGTTGCGGGCCGTCCGGGGGGCGCGCTCGACAGCGCGGAACGTGCCGAAGCCCCGGAGCTCGACGCGGTCGCCCTCGGAGACGGCGTCGAGCACGGAGTGCATGAACCCATCCACGACCGCTTCCGTCTCCAGTTTGGTGAGGCCAGTGGCCTCAGCGATTCGGTCGACGATTTGAGCTTTGGTCACGGGACGGGGGCCTGGCGGGGATCCATGATACAGCCAGCGGGAGACGGTGGCGGAGCCGCCCCGGATGGAGTTAGATTTCACGCAGCCTGACTGGTTGCCCACCGTCCCCCAACTGATGCGCGTACTGTTCGTCGCCGGCGAAGTCGCCCCGTTTTCCGAGACCACCGAGACCGCGCAGGTCTTGCGCGTCATGCCCGAGGCTCTTCAAGAGCAGAAGGACGTCGAACCGCGCATCCTGATGCCCCGCTATGGCGTGGTCTCGGAGCGCCGGAACCGCCTCCACGAAGTCATCCGCCTGTCGGGTGCCGAGATCGCCGCGGGCGACGCCTCGGACACCCTCAAGGTGAAGGTGGCCTCGATCCCTGGAATCCGGCTCCAGGTCTACTTCATGGACTCCGTCCACTTTTTCAAGCGGAAGGGGCTGCACCAGGACCGCAAGACGGAAGCCGTCTTCGAGGACAACCCCGCGCGAGCCCTCTTTTTCGCCCGCGCCGCGCTCTCGACCGTCGAGAAGCTCGGCTGGGGCCCGGACGTGGTCCACGCCGCCGGCTGGATCAGCTCGTTCGTCCCGCACGTGCTCGCGAATGAGCTCGGCGAGAGCGAGCTGTTCGCCGGGTGCCGCTCCGTCTACACGCCCGACGGGCCCGGCGGCTACACGCACCTCCTGACCGAGGGCGAGGCCACCTCGCTCGGCCTGCCCGCCGAGTACGCCGGCCGCTCGCTCCGCGACATCGGGCTGGCGACGGCCGACGCGGCCGCCTACGTCGGCGACGACGGGGCCGCCGACGGCGAGCCCAAGGGCCCGACGCTGACCGCCGACCCCGAGACGGTCGCCGAGACCGCCGCGGCGCTCTACGCGAGCCTCGACCCCGCGCTCGCGGCCTAGCGTCGAGCCGGTCAATCTTCCCCGGATCCAACGCCCTCGCCCGTGGCTCTCCGAGTCGTTGGCGAGGGCGTCGTGCGTCGGGGGGGCGCCGGTCGCCCCGCAGCTCGGGCCGGCCTCAGGCGCGCGGGCTCGCCTGCTTTTCGCACGATCCGCCCGGACGTGCCGGAGGCCGGGGGGTAGGCTGCGGGTCCTTTCGGGGTCGCCCCACGCGAAACGCGCCCGGGCCCCGTTGACAGCGCGCCCCGCCCGACCACCCGCCTTCCCTCCGTGAGATTCTTCGCCGCCGCGCTCGCGGTCCTCGCCCTCGCCGCCTGCCAGGACCCCGCCGGGGTCGGCCTCGGCCTCATCGACGAGGAGCAGCTCGACCCCAACGTCCGCTCCATCGCCCTCGACGGGCTGGCGACCTTCAACGACAGCACCGTCGCCATCGGCATCGCCGACCCGTCGAACCAGACGCTGGCCCAGCCCCGCGTGCTGGCCGGCTCCGTCGCCGACCCCGTCTTCGGGGACGCCCGCGCAGTCGCCTACGTCGACTTCCTGCAGAACTCGGACGTCGAGGCCGCTGACCCGGCGGATGTGACCGAGGTGTGGCTGGAGCTCCGCCGGAGCTACGCGTACGGCGACACCACGACGGCCCTGCCGCTGGAGCTCCGCCAGATCCAGGGGGCCGACACCTGGGAGGCCGACCGCGACTACCCGCCCGACACCCTGCTCGCGGTCGGCGACGTGCTGAGCACGACGGCCGTCGTGGCCGCCGACTCGCTCCGCCGCTTCGACCTCCCTGCCGAGTGGGTCTCGGCGAACGCCGCCACGCTCATCAGCGGCACGTTCGGGGACGACTTCGAAGGGTTCGCGCTCCAGGTCCCGGCCGACTATCAGGCCGCGCCCGGCGTCGTGTTCGGATTCGACACGTACCTCTCGCAGGGCTCCGGCCTCCGCCTCGTCGTGGCGGGCGACACGGTGGTCTTCTCGCTCTCCGAGGTCTTCTCCTCCGTCACGACCGCGCCGCCGGGCGCCAGCGAGGTGCTGCCGTCCCGCGCCACGTCGCGAGCGGGCGTCACGTTCACCGCCAGCCTGGCCGACGTCGGCACGACGGCGCTCGCGCGCGCCCGCTTGCGCCTGCCGATCCTGGCCGGGCTCGCCGAGGAGGGCGCGTTCGTCCGGCCCATCGCGCCGGTCTCGTTCCTCTTCGGCGTGCGCGGCGAGGGCGACGCCCGCGTCCGGGACTTTTTAGGGACCGTCCTCTACGAGGAGGGCGCCGACGAGCTGACGGTCAACGAAACGAATGCGCTGACCGCCGCCGTCCAGGCCGCGCTGCTGGACCCGGCGGCGGCCGGGTACGACCGGTACGAGGTCGTGGTCAACCCGGCGACCGCCTCGCTCGACATCCTGCCCGTGCTCGTGCCCGACTCGCCGGACACCGTCCAGCCCCGGCTGACGCTGACGCTTGTCGGCGGCGGCCAGTAGGCCCCTTCACCTCTGTCTCCTGCGCGGCAACGATCCCGCCGCGCGTGTGTCTCTTCCGTACGCCCCCGTCTGTATGCGCCTGCTCGCGCTCGCCCTCCTCGCCTCCGCCGCCCTCGGTGCCCAGGCCCAGGGCACCAACAACTACGGCTCGATCTACTCGCTCTATGGCATGGGGGAGCGCGTCGAGTTCGGCTCCGCCCAGTCGGCGATGCTCGGCCACGGCGGCGTGGCCCTCCGCTCGGGGAGCTACGTCAACCTGTCGAACCCGGCGCTGTGGTCCGACCAGGGGCTGACGACGTTTTCCGCCGGCGCCTCCGTCGCCACCGTGCGCGGCGAGGACGCCTTTAGCGACGACGCCAGCGTCGGGACGGCGGGCGACCTGTCGTCGCTGCACCTCGGCATCCCATTGATCCCGTCGAAGCTGGGCTTGGTGGTTGCGTACCGTCCGTACTCCCGCGTCAACTACCGGGCGGCCATCCGGGACTCGATCTTGGTCGACGACGACATGGCGCCGTACACCCTCAACCAAGAGGGCTCCGGCGGGCTCCAGCAGCTCTCGGGCGGGCTCGGGCTCAAGCTGGGCAACGTGGTCCAGATCGGCGCCAGCGCCGACGTCATCTTCGGCAACCAGGAGCTCCTGCAGCGGACGCAGTTCGACCAGAACGCGATTTACGTCGAGACGCGGCAGGGCCGCGTGACGCGGTTGCGCGGCGTGACCGCGACGCTCGGCGCCGCCGTCACCGGCCGCAAGCTGTTCCAGGACGACGACGCGATCACGGTCGCCGGCGCGCTCACGCTGCCCACCGACCTGTCCGCCTCGCGCACCGTGACGCTGGGCGAGAGCCTCGACCGCGACACGCTCCGCGCGCCCGACGGCAGCCTGTCCATCGACGGCGACCTGCGGCTGCCGCTGGCCGCTCGCGCCGGCGTCTCGTACCTCTCCGGCCTGCGCTGGCTCGCCTCGCTCGACGCCAGCTACGAGCCGTGGTCGGGCTTCGAAAGCACGCTGCCCGTCGGCGGGTTCGACGCGTCGCAGGGGCTCGACGTGCTCCAGGACCGGTACCGCATCGGCGGCGGCGTCGAGGTGACGCCGGCCGGGCGCGACCGTCGGGCGCCCGTCCTGCGCCGGTCGGCCTACCGGCTCGGGGGCTACGCCGAGCGCGGGCTCTACGCGCCGGCCGGCGAGGACGTCACGACCGTCGCGCTGACCGGCGGCGTCTCGATCCCGAACCGGCTGACCGGCGCCCGCTTCGACCTCGGTTTCGAGCTCGGAACCCGAGGCTCGACCGAGGGCGTACTCGTCCGCGATACCTTCCTGAAGGGGACGCTGACGCTCAACTTCGGTGAGCGCTGGTTCGTCCGCCGTCGGTTCGACTGACCCCACCCACTCCACTCTCCTCGGCTCATGCGCCCGTCCCGCCTCGCCTTTCTCCTCGCCTTCGGCCTCTTCGCTGCGTGCGCGCCGCCCCCCTCGGGCACGTCGTCCTCCAGCACGGCGGGCGACCCGTTCGTCCCCGACACGCCGACGTCGTACGGCCCCGGCGACTACTGCTCGGACACGTACGTCCTGATCCAGCCCACGACGCGGGCCAACTTCAGCCTGGGCAGCGAGTATTACCGCAACGGCGACACGTGTGCGGCCTACCCGTACATCAAGCACCTGCTCGCGACCGAGCCGCTGTTCACGGGCGAGGACCCCGACGACCGCAACTACCTCCGGATGGCGTCCATCTACGAGGACTTCGCGGCCCAGGTCGACTCCACGAACCGCGAGGAGCGCATCGCCTACCTCGACTCCGCGCTGGCCTCGCGCCGGATGGGCGTCGAAGCCATGGAGGCGCAGGGCATCGCCTACAATCGCTACCTCCGCGACTTGCGCGAGGGCTTCTTCTACTTCCAGAACGCGGCCTACTTCGAGGACGCCGACGAGAAGCAGTTTGACGCCTTCGGCCGAGCGCTCGAGGCCAAGCCGGACAGCTTGGAGGACTGGTACGTCAACCAGATCTATGTGACGTCGCCGGCTCAGTTCTCGGACGAGCTCCCCAACCCCGAGCGCGCCGCGTTCATCCGGCGCCTGGCCGAGGTCGTCGACGACCCGGCGCTCCGGCAGAACTACACGCTCTACGCCGACTACGTCGAGTCCGACCCGGCCGAGTCCGGCGGCGTGACCGTCGGCGACGACACGGCGGTGATTGCGTTGGTGGCTGCGTTGGAGAACGGCTCGATCGGCAACTCGTGTAACCAGGCTCTACAATTGCTGTCGGTTGTCCTCCAGCAGCCCGAGCGGCTCGAAGCTCTGGGCGAGGACGTGGCCGAATTGCGTAGTGCGCTGCTGCGTCTGCCCTGCATCACCGATCAGGTCGACAACCCCCGCACGCTGTTCGCGCTGGCGCTCCAGAACTACCGCGACGGCAACTCGGGCGAGGGCAGCCGCCTCTTCGACCGGGCCATCGCGAACGCCCAGTCGAACGCCCAGCGCGCCGACTTTTTCTACTCGCGCGGCGTGAGCCCCTACGGCGGCGCCTCCGACTTCAACCGCGCGCTCGAGTACTTCCCGAGCCACGGCCCGTCGCTGTACCGCCGCGCCGGCCTGATCGCCAACTCGGTCGGCCGCCCGTCGTCGCTGCGCGGCCGGTTCGCGTACTGGTGCCTGGCCGACATCTACCGCAATGTCGCGGCCTCGACGAACGACAGCCGGATCGCGAGCGCCTCGCGCCGCGCCGCCGCTCAGTACGAGCGCGCCGGCCCGAGCCGCGAGCAGTACTTCCTCGAGGGCTACTCGCCGGGCCAGTCGGTGAGCTCCAGCCTCGGCGCCTACGGCTCCTGCACGACGCGCGTCCGCTAAGCGACCGCCCGCCGCTTGATCACTGACCGGCCGCCTCCCGTCTGGGGGGCGGCCGGTTTTGTTTGGTCCGACCCGCGAACCGGGCCGCTCGGCGGTGTTGTCGTACTCTGAGGTCTGCGCAAGCCCTCCGTCCTCATGAGACTGGTCCTCATCGTCGCCCTGCTGCTCCCCGCTGGCGTGCTCCCCGCTGGCGCCGCCGCGCAGATCGACCTGACGGCGACGCCGAAGTCCGTCGGCCACACCCTCCGGATCCTCCAGCAGCACATCGGCCCGGGGATGCATGGGGAGACGGCGTTGATCGGATGGTGCATCGCCGACGCGTACCGGCTGGTTGCGGAGCAGACCGCCGACGTGCGGATCGAGTCGGCCACCCGGCGGGCGGCCACTCGGTATGAGGCCATCGCCACGCGACAGTTGGAGCGGACGCCGGGCGGGCTGGCGGTGCCCAAGGGCACGGAGGTGACCGTCCGCGTGACGGACCGGGCGGTCTGCCGGACACGCGCCAGGGTGTCGGCCCCGACGCGAGGGTAGTCGCCGGCTCGCGAGACCCAGGCCGCTAGCCGGCCGCGTGCGCTTGGCTGGAAGGGCTTTTGAGTCGGCGCCTCGACTGCCGTCATGAGCGGGGCACGGTACCTTGGAGGCCCTCCCAACCCGCGCCCGCATGTCTGTCATCGCCTCCGTCCACGCCCGCCAGATCCTCGACAGCCGGGGCAACCCGACCGTCGAGGTCGACGTGATCACCGACGACGGGGCCGTGGGCCGCGCCGCCGTGCCCTCGGGCGCCTCGACCGGCGAGTACGAGGCCGTCGAGCTCCGCGACGGCGACCCCGACGTGTACCTCGGGCGCGGCGTGCTCAAGGCCGTCGCGAACGTCAACGACACCGTCGCCGGCGAGGTCGCCGGCATGGACGTTCTCGACCAGCCGGCCCTCGACGCCCTGCTCCTCGAGATCGACGGGACCGAGAACAAGGCCGCGCTCGGCGCGAACGCGCTCCTCGGCGTCTCGCTCGCGGTCGCCCGCGCGGGCGCGGTCGTTTCGGGGCTCCCGCTCTACGCCTACCTCGGCGGCGCGAACGCGCGCCGGCTCCCGGTCCCGATGATGAACATCATCAACGGCGGCAAGCACGCCGACAACTCGGTCGACCTCCAGGAGTTTATGGTGATGCCCGTCGGCGCCGAGACGTTCTCGGAGGGCCTGCGCATGGGCGTCGAGACGTTCCACCACCTCCAGGCCGTTCTCAAGGGCAAGGGCTACTCGACGGCCGTCGGCGACGAGGGCGGGTTCGCGCCGAACCTGAAGAGCAACGAGGAGGCCATCGAGGTCATCCTGGAGGCCATCGACCGGGCGGGCTACGAGGCCGGCGAGGACCTCTTCATAGCGCTCGACCCGGCGGCCTCGGAGATGTACGAGGACGGCAAGTACGTCTTCTACAAGTCCGACCCGAGTCGCAAGCTGAGCTCCGAGGAGATGGTCGAGTTCTGGGCCGGCTGGGTCGACGAGTACCCGATCATCTCGATCGAGGACGCGATGGACGAGAACGACTGGGACGGCTGGGCCTCGCTGACCGAGCGCTGCGGCGAGACCATTCAGCTCGTCGGCGACGACCTGTTCGTGACCAACACGACCCGGCTGCAGCGCGGGATCGACGAGGAGACGGCGAACGCCATCCTGATCAAGCCCAACCAGATCGGGACGCTGACCGAGACGCTGGAGGCCGTGGACCTGGCCCACCGCTACGGCTACGCGTCGGTGATGAGCCACCGCTCGGGCGAGACCGAGGACACGACGATTGCGGACCTCGCGGTCGCGTGTGGGTGCGGCCAGATCAAGACCGGCTCGGCCTCGCGCAGCGATCGGCTCGCCAAGTACAACCAACTCCTGCGCATCGAGGAGCTGCTCGGCGATGCGGCTATCTACCCGGGAATGGAGGCCTTCAGGTTCTAGCGGGCCAAAAAAACGCCCGCTGGCCTTACGGGGCCAGCGGGCTACGGTGGTGAACGTGGGACGGCACGTCAGTCACCTTGAGCCAAACAACGGCGGAAGCGCTACACCGGTGCCAACCGAGTGTGCAATCCGGCCCACTTCATGCCGGATTCAGGGTTTTCCCGGTCCGAGACTCGTAATTGCCTAGAAGTTCGCCACGGTATTTCGGGTATGGCTGGGGTTCGGGTTCAACCAAACGGTGTTGCAACGTGCAACCCCACGGTTGGCTAGCGCCGGGACCACGTGATCCGGTCGCCCTGGACGAGCCCCAGCCGGCGCGTGACGCCGGCCTCGACCTCGACGATAAACTGGGCGGGCCCCTCGGAGAGCACGTTGTCGTACGAAAACGGCGTCGTGCCGTAGGCCACGTTGATCAGCGTCGAGTCAGCGCCGTAGAACTGGATGTCGAGTGACCGCGGGGTGTTGGCCATGTAGAACGCTTGGGGCTCGGCACGGGGGAAGATGAAGAGCATCCCCGTGTCGTCCGGGATCTCAGTCCGCTGCATCAGCCCGCGGCCCCGCGTCGAGTCGGTGTCGGCGATCTCGATGGCGATCGTTTTCAGCGTGTCGGCGCCCCGCACGAACGACAGCGTGCCGTCGATCTCGAACGGGATGCTGGCGTTCGGGTCGGCCGGCGGCGGGGCCGGGTCGGAAGCGTCGGCGCAGCCGGCGGCGAGGAGGGCGAGCAGGAGGAGGGCGGAGCGCATGGGCAGCGAAAGGAGGGTAGGGAAGCTACCCGCGTCGACCGGCGGTCAGCCCACGAGCCGGAGCGCGACGGCGTCGGCGACGGCGGCGCCGTCGATTGTGAGCCGCACACGGCGGCCGTCGACGTCCAAGAGCCCGGCGCCTTCGAGCGCCGCCAGCTCGGCGCGCTTGTCGGTCAGCAGGTCGACGCCGTAGTCGCGTTCCAACCGGTCGAGGTCGAGCCCGTCAACGAGGCGGCGCAAGCCCAAGAGCACGGCCTCGTCCGCGAGCTCGTCCGGGCCGACCGGCTCGCGCCAGTCGACGGGGCTCTCGCCCGCGAGCACCAGGCCCTGCCACCGGCCGAGGTGGGCCACGTCCGCCCAGCGCCAGCCCCGGCTCCGCGTCTCGCGCCAGAACGAGTGCGCGCTCGGCCCGATCCCGACGACCGTCTCGTGCGTCCAGTACCCCTCGTTGTGGCGGCTCCGCTTGCCGGGCTGGGCGAACGACGAGACCTCGTAGTGCTCGAACCCGTGCGACGCGAGGTAGTCGTGCGTGAACAGGTACCGCTCGCGGAGCGCCTCGTCGCCCTCGGGGACGACGCGGCCGAGGTCGACCAGCTTGCGCAGCGGCGTCCGGTCCTCGACCGTCAGGCTGTACGTCGAGACGTGGGTGGCGCCCAGGCGGACGGCCTTTTGGAGGTTGGCGCCCCAGTGCTCGATCGGCTGGTCGGGGACGCCGAAGATGAGGTCGACGGAGACGTCGCCGATGACGCTGACGGCCGCCTCGGTCCCGGCCTCGGCCTGGGCGGCGTCGTGCGCCCGGTTCATGAACGCGAGGTCCTCATCGAAGAACGACTGGACGCCGAGGGACAGCCGCGTGACGCCCAGGCTCTTGGCGGCGCGGAGCCACGCGGCGCCTTCCGGCCCGGCCAGGTCCTCGGGGTTCGCCTCGACCGTCACCTCCGCCAGCCCAGACGTGTCGAAGTGCTCGTGCGCGGCGTGGACGATCCGCCCGAGCGCGTCGGGGGAGAGGAGGGAGGGCGTTCCGCCGCCGAGGTAAAGCGTCGCGAGGGGGGCCCGCTCGCGGAACTCGGCCCCCAGCCTCGCCGCCTCCGCCTCGACCGCGCGGGCATACGGCCCCTCGGCGATCCGGGTCGTCGTAAAGTAGAAGTCGCAGTACACGCAGCGCTGCGTGCAGAAGGGGACGTGGACGTAGAGGCCTGCCAAGGGTCGGGCGCGTGGTAGTCTGGGCCCCAACCCCCAACCCCCGACATGGGTGCCCTCGCCGACCGAGTCATCGCCGCCGCCGAAGCCCGCGTCGGCGTCTCGATGCCGTACCTGACCACGCTGGCGGACACCTCGGGCGCTGCGTTCGCCAAGTGGATGCTGGCGATGCCCGCCGCCGACCATCGGAAAGCGGCGCCACGCGAGGCCTGGCACCTCGCGCGGCTCGGCGCGACCGTCGCCCAGGACTGCGGGACGTGCGTGCAGGTCGTCGTGACCGTCGCCCGGCGCGACGGCGTCGGCGCGATCCTGCTCCGTCAGGCGCTCGACGCGCCCGAGACGCTGTCCGACGACCTCCGCGAGGCGTACGCGTTCGGTCACGCCGTCGCCACGCAAGCGGACGACGTCGCCGATCACGTGCAAGCGATCGAGGCATTGTTCGGTCACCCCGCCCACGTCGAGCTGGCGATGGCCGTCGCGATGTGCCACATCTTCCCCGTCATCAAGCGCGGGCTGGGCCAGTCGCTGGCGTGCGCCCTCGTCACCGTCGAAGTCTGAGCGCGATCCGCACGACGCCGGGTGACGCACCGCTGGCGCCGCCCCCTGCGTCGTTGCACCTTCCGACGACCGACGACCGACGACCGACTCACCGCCCTCTACTTCTCCGTGCTCGACTTCGCATTGCTCGCCGGCCAGATCGCCGACTTCGCCGCCTACCGCGTCGAGGAGGACCGGTCGCACGCGGACCGGCTGGCGCGCGGCCACGCCTCGCTGGCGGACTGCGCGCCGGAGTGGGAGGCCCTCCGTGACCGCGCCGTCGGCATCAAGGGCGGGCTGCTCCGCGCCATCCCGACCACGTCGCCCGACGGCGCGCACGCGTGTGCGCCGCGCCCGACGACCGTCACCGTCGTGGCGACGGACGGCTCGCAGATCTTCCCCGACCGCCATGTCGAGCCGAGCTGCTACCTCCTCAACGTCGGCCGCGTCGCCTTCCACTACGGCACGCTCGACGCGCCGCTCATCCAGGCCGAGCCGTCGCTCCGCTACCGCCAGCAGGACCTCGACGAGCTCCAGGCCGACGACGACGCCCAAGCGTCCCCGCTCGACGTGTCGACCGAGGTGGTGTCCGCGCTGCGGGACGAGCTCGAGCTGTCGTGGCTGTTCGAGACCGCGCTCGCCGAGCGCCGGAGCGGCCGCCCCGTCCTGGCGATGGCCGACGGGACACTGATCCGGTGGATGCTGCGGGGCATGAAGAACCGCCGGCTGGAGACGACCCTGCTCGCGCGCTACGTCGCCGTGCTCGACCGCTTCCGGGAGGCGGGGATCCCCGTCTGCTCGTACGTCTCGCGTCCGGGCAACGCCGAGGTCGTCAACCTGCTCCGCCTCTGGCGCGACGAGCCCGACTGGGAGGCGTCGCCGGACTCGCTGCGCGGCCTGCACGACCGGCACCTGTTCGAGCGCCACCTCGACGGCGACCACCGCTCGGCCGTCTTTCTGTCGCGGAGCGAGGTGCTCTCGGCGTACGGCGAGCACCGCATCGGCGCGTTCTACGTCCGCGGCTGCGGCGAGGTCGGCCGCGTCGAGATGCCGGAGTGGGTGGCCCAGGGCGCCGACGAGCACGGCCCGTGGCTGGACCTCATCCATTCGGTCGTGCTCGACCAGTGCGAGAAGGGGGGAGGCTACCCGATCATCCTGCAGGAGGCGCATGAGCGCGCCGTCGTCCGGGCGCGCGAGAAGGAGGTGTTCTACCGCATCCTGGCGCGCCAGGCCCGACGCTCCGGCGCCGACGCGCCGACGTACTCGGGCAAGTCGGCCTCGAAGCGCTCGCCCCGCGTGTAGCTCGCTACGCTCGCGGGGACGGGGAAGGAGGAAACGGGAACGAGCAGACTCTGTCCGCAACGCTGGCGCACCCCGCAAGCGATTCGCATTTTCAGATCACGAATCACGAATCACGAATCACGAATGCCCCTCGCCCCGCCCGTCGCCGAAGTCATCGCTAGCAGCACGCGCGAGGTGGTCGCCGAGGTGTACCCCGAGGCCGAGGTCCCCGCCTTCGGCGACTGGGTCGAGATCGCCGTCGACGGTGGGAACGTGCTCTATGGGATCGTGAGCCACGCCGAGACCGGGAGCGTCGAGCCGGGACGACAGGCCGTCGCGCTCGGGGCCGACTACGACCGCGATCGGATCCGCCGCGAGATGCCGCAGATATTGGAGCTCGTCCGCACGACCGTCCGTGCCCAGATCCTGGCTTACCGCGACACGAGCGGGCACGTCCGCCAGACGCTGCCCCCGCGCCCGCCCGAGCTCCACGACCGCCTGCGTCTCGCGGGCCCCGAGGCCGTCGCCGCGCTCGCGGCGCCGTTCGACGTGCTCCGGACGCTCGCGCGCAACCCCGACCCGGCGGTCCCCGCCGACGACCTGCTGGCGGCCGCGCTGCGTAACCTCCGCCGCTCGCACGGCGGCGGCGCCGACGGCGACGACGTGCTGGTGGCCGCCGGCCGCGCCCTCGCGCGCCTCCTCGACGACGACCACGAGCGCCTGCAGTCGATCCTGCGCCGCGCCGTCTAAAAAATGACGCCGGTGCGGACGGCCAAAACGGGCGCGGTTTCGCGCTCCCCGATCACGAGCGACGGGTTGACCTCGACGAACAGCGAGGTCTCGGTGAGCGGGATGGCCCAGCCGTACCCCGCGTGGAGCGTTAGCCCGCCGCCGCCGCCGCTGAGCGGCACCATCCCGCCAAACCCGCCCATGACGTACCGCGCGGCACCGCGCCCGGGAAGCGTCACGATGATGGACGCCTGTGGGTTGGCCACGTACCGTGCCTCACCGGCACCCTCGAACAGGTGCGCCCCGACGCCCAGGCTCGCCGCCAGCGACAGGTCGGCGTTGACGGGGAGCGCGGCTCGGGCGCGCAAGCCGATCGAGGGGCCGTCGGGGATCAGCGACTGATTCGTGATGGCCGTGGCCACGTCGAAGCCGACGCCGAGGCGGGGGGGCGCGTCGCCGAACCGCTGGGCGATCGCGGGGGCGGATCCGAGAAGAACGGCGGCAGCGAGAACCAGGAGGCGCATGGCGGGGTCGGTGGGGGACGGAACACTCGCGACACACGACTCGCCGCGCCACGAGCGCCCAAGGTACCGACCATGCCCGACGAATCTCTCCCGATCCCCGCTCACGCCGGCGACGGCGCCCCCGCCAACGACGTCCAGGACGCCCGCCAGTCCGGCGACCCCGACGCCTTCCGCCCGCTCGGCCACACGCCCGAGGGCAGCTCGAGTGGCTACGACCCCACGGCCTACGACGCGCTCGACTTTTACCGCATCGACGACCTGCTGACGGACGAGGAGCGCGACGCGCGGGATCGCGTCCGCGCGTACGTCACCGAGCACGTCCTCCCCGAGATCGAGCAGCACGCGCAGGCGCTGACGTTCCCGATGGACGTGGCGCGGGGGCTGGCAGCGCTCGGCTGCGTCGGCCCCACGATCCCGACCGAGTACGGTGGCCGGGGCGCGTCCTCGGTCACATACGGGCTGATGATGCAGGAGGTGGAGCGCGCCGACAGCGGCCTGCGCTCGTTCTGCTCCGTGATGGGCTCGCTCGTGATGTACCCGATCTACACGTACGGGTCCGAGGAGCAGAAGCGCCGCTGGCTCCCCCGGCTGGCGACCGCCGAGGCCATCGGCTGCTTTGCGCTGACAGAGCCGGAGGCGGGCTCGGATCCGGGCTCCATGCAGACCCGCGCGCGGCGCGACGGCGACGACTACGTGATCACCGGTCACAAGCGGTGGAGCACGAACGCCTCGATCGCGGACGTGGCCGTCGTCTGGGCCAAGGACGACGCCGGCGACGTGCGCGGCTTCCTCGTCGAGACCGACCTGCCGGGCGTCTCGACGCCCAGGATCATGGACAAGTGGTCGCTGCGCGCGGCCGTCACCAGCGAGGTCGTGCTCGACGAGGTCCGCGTGCCCGCATCCGCGATGCTGCCCGGCATCACGGGCTTGAAGGGGCCGCTGTCGTGCCTAACGCAGGCGCGGTATGGGATTGCGTTTGGCGTCATCGGCGCCGCGCTCTCGTGCTACGACGCCGCGCTCCAGCACACGACGCGCCGGGAGCAGTTCGGGCAACCCGTCGCCGGTTTCCAGCTCGTCCAGAACCACATCGCCGACATGCTGGCGGACATCACCAAGGCGCAGCTCGTGGCGTGGCGGCTGGGCCGGATGAAGGATGCGGGGACGATGCGCCCGCCCCACGTCTCGCTCGCCAAGCGCGACAACGTCCGGATGGCGCTCGCAGTCGCCCGGCAGAGCCGCCAGCTGTTGGGCGGCAACGGCGTCCTGGGCATCTACCCGGTGATGCGCCACATGGCGAACCTGGAATCCGTCGTCACCTACGAGGGGACGGACGAGGTCCACACGCTTGTGCTGGGGATGGAGGCGACGGGGATCAACGCGTTCTCGTAACCGCCCGGCGTCGGCGCCGTAGCCTGCGGTCCCCACCCCGCCGATCCCATGGAGTTTTTCGAGCTGCTCACCGTCGCCGCCATTTTCATCGGCATGCCCTGGGTCGTCTTCACGGGCGTCGCCAAGGTCAAGGGCGCGAATCGCTCGGGGGGCGGCTCGGAGATCCGTCGCAGCGAGCTCCAGGCCATGATCCGCGACGCCGTCGACGACGCCATCCCGGACATCGAGCGGCGCTTGCAGTCGCTCGAAGCGATTGCCATCAACGAGGACTTGGCGCAGGACCGGATCGACTCGTCCATCTTGGCCGACGCCCTCGACCACGACGAGTTCGACGACCACGCGAAGGTCGGGCGCCGCCGCGAGCGGTCATAGTGTCGGGCGTCCATCCCGAGCACGACGACGCCTTCTGGCAGGCCCTCGCCGAGCGCGAGTGGCGGCGCGTCCGCTGGCGCAAGGCCCGGTCGCCGGACGCCCCGCCCGAGGGCGCCGTGTGCCTCGCGTACGGCCTTCCGATCCACCGGACGGGCACCTACTACGTCCGTCCCGTCTACACCGACGGCACCGACTGGCTCAGCCAGCAGGCGTACGATGCCATGGTCCGAAAGACAGGCGCGCGCCGGGCATCGCGACGCACGCGCGGGCGCGATTAGTCGCCGCCCAGCCCGAAGGGGAGGTCGAGCCGGGTCCCGCGGCTGATCGGCACGTCAGCCGTGTACACCATCTCGTAGTCGTCGGTGTACGAGCGGACCGTCATCCGCGTCGGTGTCAGCGAGACGGCCATGAAGCCAGGCTTGCGGAGGGCAAACAGGGTGTTCGGCGTCTCGATCACCTCGCGCGTCAACGAGCCGGCGCCGGAGACGAAGTAGTCGATGGGCGAGTCGACCGGGCGGTGGTGCTGGAGGTTGTGGTCGTGCCCGGCGAAGTAGACCTGGACGCCGGTCCGCTCGAAGATGGGGACGAGCCGCTCGATCAAGCGCTCATTGTCGGAGTACCGGATGGACCCGACGTAGATCGGATGGTGGCCGACGACCACCTTCCAGGCGGCGTCGGACTCGTCGAGCGTGCGCTCGAGCCACGCCATCTGGTCGTCGACGTCCCAGTCGCCCGAGTCGGAGAAGCGTCGCTGGTACTCGGGGGGGTACGCCAGCGGGGTCGTGTCGAGAAAGACGAACAGGACGTCCGTGTCGTCGTTGACCGCCAGCGTCTCGGCGTAGTACTGGGCCGGGAGGTACCACCGCTCGGACGTCTCGGTGTAGCCGATCTGCGCCGGCACGTTGCCCTGCCAGTCGTGGTTGCCAAGCGTCGCGTACCACCGGCTCTGGAGCACGGGCGCCGTGTAGATGGCTTCGTACGACCGCTCCCACTTCGGGTCGTCGACGTCGGTGACGCCCGCGAGGTAGAAGTTGTCGCCGGTCGAGATCGTGAACTCGGTCCCGAGCCCGGCCCCAATCGCGCCCATCGCCTCGGCGACGGAGGCCTGGTTGAAGAACCCGTTCCGCCCCCAGTCGCCGACGACCATGAAGTTGAGCGCCGTCGAGTCGAACGGGGCCACCTCGGCGCCATCAACCGAGACGACGGCGTCCGGGACCCGCTGCCCGACGGGCATGGGCGTGCCGCAGGCCCACACAAAGGGGGCGAGAACGAGGAGGAGCGCGGCGCGGGTCATGTCCAATCCGTGGGGGGTCATGACAACGCCCTTCGGGCCGTCCGTCGTTCCCATCAGCGCACGACCTCCACGCGCTGCCCGAGACCGACTGTGACGCGAACCGCCCCGTCGAACGCGGCCGCGGCCTCCTCACCGTCCACGAACACCTGCGCGGGCGCGGCGTCGAGGCCGTGCACCACCACGTCCCAACCGGTCCACTCGGGGACGAAGCCGGTCCCGCCTTCGCGAGCGGAGACGACGATCCGGTCGCCGTCGTCCTCGACCGCGAGCGTGTATTCAAC
The DNA here is from genome assembly GCF_046845755.1 of Rubrivirga halophila. Lineage (GTDB taxonomy): Bacteria > Bacteroidota > Rhodothermia > Rhodothermales > Rubricoccaceae > Rubrivirga. Next base: position 1,634,178 of record NZ_CP177357.1, on the reverse strand, counting down.
GTGCGGCCCGTGGCCGTCGCCAGCGTCCTCGTAGAGCCTCGACGTGTGGTGGCCGGGCGCGGGGAAGACATGAAGCGTCAGCCGGCCGGCGGGCTCGCCGGTGTGCTGGCGGACTGGGGCGAGCGGGACGACGGAGCCGGCGCGAGCGAAGAGGGGGATCCGGTCGAGCGGCGTGTCGATCCAGACCGTCTGGCGGTCGCCGTAGCGGTCGCCGCTCGCGAGGTCGTACCAGCCGCCCGGGTTGGCCGGCAGGTACACCTCGCCCTCGCGCTGGCCGTCGGCGACGACGGGCGCCGCCAGCAGGTCGGCGCCGAGGTAGAACTGGGGCGGGTCCGTCGCCCGGATCGTGGCGTCGGTCGGGTGGACGAGCGGGAGCGGGCGCAGCATCGGCGTGCCGTCGGTGGCCGCCTGCCACAGCGCGGTGTACAGGACCGGGAGCAGGCGGTACCGGAGCTCAATCGCTTCGCGGCACACGCGCTCGACCTCGTCGCCGAACAGCCACGGCTCCTGGCGCGGCGTGTCGATGGCCGAGTGGTTGCGGAAAAGGGGCGTCAGCGCGCCGACCTGCGTCCACCGCGCCATCAGCTCGCCCGTCGGCGTCCCGACAAACCCGCCGACGTCGGCGCCGGTGACGGTCATGCCGGAGACGCCGAGCGAGAGGCAGGTCTCAACTGAGAGCCGGAGGTGGGCCCACGTCGCCGTGTTGTCACCGGTCCACGAGATCCCGAACCGCTGACCGCCGGCGTACGACGCGCGCGTGATGATGAACGGCCGCTTGTCGGGCGCGAGCCGAGTCAGCCCCTCGAACGTCGCCCGCTGCATCTGCATGCCGTAGACGTTGTGGCCCTCGGCGTGTGTCCCGCCCGCGCCGTCGAAGTCGTGGAGCGCGTGGTCGGGAATCGTGCCGACCTCGGTCTCGGCGTCCATCGAGCCCTCGACGTGGGCGACGCTGAAGAGGGCCGGCTCGTTCATGTCGTTCCAAACGCCGTCGACGCCTTGGGCGAGATATTCTTGGTGGAGTTCGCCCCACCAGCGGCGCACGCTGGGATCGGTAAAGTCGGGGAAGGCGCAGGTGCCGGGCCAGACCTCGCCCCGCACCTCCTGCCCGTCGGGGTAGCGGACGTAGGCATCGCGGTCGGCGCCCTCTCGGTACACGTCGTACTCCGGATCGTCCGCCTTCACGCCCGGATCGACGATGACGATGGACCGAAAGCCGTCGCCGGCGAGGTCCGCCAGCAGGCCGGGCGGGTCGGGAAACTGCTCGCGGTCCCAGGTAAAGACCCGGTAGCCGCGCATGTAGTGGATGTCGAAGTACAGCGCGTCGCAGGGGATCCGGCGCTCGCGGAACTGCCGCGCGATCTCGCGGACGTCGGCGTCGCTGCGGTACGAGTACCGGCACTGGTGGTAGCCGAGCGCCCACTTCGGGAGCATCGGCGTCCGGCCGGTGAGGCGGGCGTATCGGCGCGTGACGTCGAGCGCCGTCGGGCCGCGCAGCACGTAGAGGTCGAGCGCGCCCCCGTCCGCCTCCCAGCGCATCTGGTCGGAGTCGGAGGCGCCCAGGTCGAAGCGGCTGCGGTAGGCGTTGTCGTAAAACAGCCCGACCGCGGCGCCGTCGCCCTGTTTGACGACGAGAGGGACCGACTTGTACAGCGGGTCCGTGCCGCGCTGGTACTTGAAGGCGTCCGTGTTCCACATCTCGACGGCGTGCCCGCGCCGGTCGAGCGCGAGCGCCTTGTCGCCGAGCCCGAACAGCCGGTCGGCAGGCGCGAGCGCGACCTCGTGGGCGACGCGGTCGGCCGCGAGCGGGCCCGACTCGACCAACGTCTCGCCGCTGGTGCGGTCGGTGACCGTCATCGCGCCCGAGGCCCGGTCGACGGCGATCGCCAGCGTCGCCGTTTCGATCGTGACCGTGCCGTCGTGCTCGCGCACCTCCCACGACGGGGCGTCCCAGCGTGCGTCGGGGTCGAGGGCGTACGAGACGCGATCTGGCAACGACTCGCCCGGCCGCACGTGGCGGACGCGCATGACGTCGTCGCTGAGGGCATCGATGTGTAGGGTGCCGGCGTCGGTCGCGATTTCCAGGACGCCCGCGTCAATCGTCGTCTCCACTAGGCCACCTCGACGGTCTGAACGTCGGTCCGGGTGCGAACCACGAGCCACGCGCCGTCGAGCGCCGCGGACGTGTCGCCGTCGAGCGCGTCCGCCAGCGAGATCGGGGCGCCGTCGACGGTGACCGAGCGGGCGCCGCCCAACGAAGAAAGCGGCAGGCGCCACATGAACTGGCGGTAGGGGAGACCCCGCGAGCCCTCCCGCTCGACGGTCGCCGTCGTTCCGTCCATCGTCACCGCCAGCCGGAGGTGGTCGGTGGGCTCGGGCGAGTTGCCGTCGTCGAAGTAGAACTCGGAGCGGCCCGTGCCGGGGACCGTCCACAGCGTCAGCGTCTCGGGCTCGCCGTCGCGCGTGTGCAGGCGCGGCGGGTCGAGGGCGACGACGCCGCCAGCACGCGCGTAGAGCGGCATCGTGTCGAGCGGGGCGTCGATCGTCTGCGTCGTCCCGCCGTCAAAGGCGGCACCGGTCCACACATCGATCCAGCCGCCGGGCACGTCGGGGAAGTAGACCTCGCGCTGGCGCGCGCCGTCCTCGACGACGGGGCAGGCCATCAGCGTGTCACCAAGCATCATCTGGTCGTCGCGTCCCCCGTGCGTGTGGGCGTCGCCCGGAAACTCGAGCGCGAGCGCGCGGAGTGGGGGGATACCCGTCCGGCTGGCGTGCTCGAAGGCTGAGTAGATCGTTGGCATCAGGCGGTAGCGCAGCTTGAGATAGCGGCGGCTGATGGCCTCGACCTCGGGCCCGAAGCTCCACGGCTCCTGCTCGGGGCATGACTCGTGCGAGTAGTGCGTCCGCATAAACGGGTACAGCACGCCGGCCTGGATCCAGCGCGCGAACAGCTCGGGCGTAGGGCTCCCGGCGAACCCGCCGATGTCGGGCCCGCAAAAGCCGACGCCGCTCAGCGACAGGCTCTGGCAGATGCGGAGCGAGAGCAGCAGGTGGTCCCAGCTGGACACGTTGTCGCCGGTCCACGCGGCGCCGTAGCGCTGGCTGCCCGAGAAGCACGCCCGCGTAAGCAAGAACGGACGGCGATCTGGGGCGATCGCGAGGAGGCCGTCGCGCGTGGCCCGCGCCATCAGCAGGCCGTACACGTTGTGCGCCTCGCGGTGGTCGGTCTCGCCGGTGCCCCGGTCCTCATACGCGAACCGGACGTCGTCGGGGAAGTCGCGGCCGCCCAGGATGGCGGGCTCGTTCATGTCGTTCCAGATCCCGGCCACGCCTGCGTCGGTGTAGGCGCGGTGCTTGTCGCCCCACCACGCGCGAGCGGCGGGCTTCGAGAAGTCGGGCCAGTGAACGTCGCCGGGCCAGACGGTGTCGGTAAACGGCGTGCCGTCGGGATTCAGACAAAAGTGATCGCCCGCCAGCCCCTCGTCGTAGGCGACATAGCCGGGGTCAACCTTGACGCCGGGGTCGACGATCACGACCGTCCGCACGCCGAGCGCGTCGAGGTCGGCCGTCAGCGCCTCGGGGCCCTGGAAGTTGTCCATCTCCCAGGTAAAGACTCGGTAGCCGTCCATGTGGCCGATGTCGAGGTGGATGCACTCGAGCGGGAGGTCGCGGCGGCGCGACTCGTGCGCGATCCAGCGCGCAAACCCGGCGTCGTGGTAGTTCCACCGGCTCTGGTGGTAGCCGAGCGCCCACGTGGGCGGGAGGGGGGGGCGGCCGGTCAGCGCGGTGTAGCGCGCGAGCGGGTGCTTGAGGGAGGCGGGCTCGGCCTCGTCTGGGGCGAAGACGTGGTACCGGAGCTCGCCATCGTCGGCGCCGAACCACCAGTCTTGGTCGGACTGCGCGCCGAGGTCGAGGTGGGAGCGGAACGTGTTGTCGAAGTACAGGCCGGACGCCGTCCACTCCCCGGCATGGGGCTGGAGCACGAGCGAGACTGGGATCGACTTGTAGATCGGGTCCTGCTCGGGCTGGTACGCGAACGTGTCGCTGTTCCAGAACGTGAGCTGCTTACCGGCGCGGTCGAGCTCGAACGTCTTGTCGCCCTGCCCAAAAAAGCGCGTCTCGGGCGCAAGTGCCTTCCAACAGCGCGAGACGGTCCGGCCGTCGACCTCGGCGAACCCGGCGCCCGCCGAGTCGGCCAGGAACGGGCGGCCGTCGGGCGTCTCGAACGAGAGCCGGCACGGCGACTTCCGGACGCGGACCGTCATCGCGTCGGTCGCGACGGTCCACTCGGTCCCGGCGTCGACGAGATCGACCGGGTGGCCGGGCCACTCCGCATCGGGGTCGAGGGCGTACGAGAACGGCGTCTCGTCGGGCCCGGCGCCGTGACCGCTGGCGGCAAAGTCACCGGACGGCACGACACGGACGCGCGCGACATCCTCCGCCAATAGGGAGACCGCGATTTGCGGGCCACCGCAGTCGACGACAAGCGTCGTCCCCTCCACACGCGCGGAGACCGCGTCTCCGAGGAGTGTGAACCGGTCGTCGGGGAGGGCGGCGAACGGGCGGGCCGGGGGGGCAGACGCGCCGGAGTAGGTGCTCATCGGGTGGAAGCGCTTAACCCGCCCATGATACCCACGAGGCGTCCTGGCCTGCGCCCGCGAGCCTGCCGTCGGCGCAGGCTTCGCGGACTCCACGAACACAAACCGGCCCTGCCTCGGGTGGGAGGCAGGGCCGGGGAGCAGCGGGCGCGAGCGATCTAGTAATTGATCGTGTCCTCGACGCGGGGCGGCTTGGCCGGGAGCGGGCGGATCGACTCGCGCGGGCGGGCCGCCGGCGCCGTGTCCGCGTCCGCGACGGCCGGCTGGCGGCCGATGTTGACGCGGGGGTCGACCGATAGGAGCGCCTCGGTCGTGGCGACCAGGTCACGGAAGGCGGCAGTGCGCCAGACGGAGCGGTGGATGCGGGCGACGGCCGCCTGCGTCTGGCGGTACCGCGAGTTCGGGTTGTTGGCCGCCAGCGTCTGAAGGTCGTCGTGGATGCGGTCCATGCGCTGCTGGGCCGAGCGCGTGAAGCCGAACCGGCCGGCGTCGGCGACGAGCCGGGCATACGCCTGGTCGGTCGGCGTGATCTCGGCGGGGTCGAGCAGGTGCGTCCGCTGGTCGAACGTCTCGACCGACCCGATCACGTCGAGCCCGACGGCGCGGAGCACCTCGGTGGCGCCGACGGGCAGGAAGAACCGGACGGGCTCGCCGCCGGCGAGCGCGCTGAGGCGGAGGTCGCCGGAGGCCGGGACGCCGCCGCCGGGGGCGGCCGGGAGCGCGATGTGCTCGTTGAGATCGCGGAACCGCTCGTACGGCGTGTCGCCGACGGCCGGGCCCCAGTCGAGGCGGCGGTCGTGCGGCTCGATCGCCGTCAGGATCTGGGAGAGGCGGGCGGTGGCGCCCGGCTTGATCTGGACGCGCTCGGCGCGCAGCGTCGCCGAGGGATCGATCAGCTGGTCCTCGGTTGCCCGCAGCGAGCCGTACGCCTTGAGGACGTAGGCGCGCGAGTGCGGGCCGAACGACGAGATCGCGTCGACGCGCTCGAACCCGTCGGTGACGCCCCACATGTAGGCGTCCGAGACGTGCTGGCCGCGCGCCCGGCCGGGGTTGGCGCGGAGGTACTCGCGGTACATCTTGAAGATGTTGCCGGGACCCGTGTGGTACGCCGAGATCCCAGGCAGCTCGTGGCCGACCGAGTTGGCATACGCGCGGACGAGCATCAGGGACGGCTCCATCGACAACAGCGGGTGCAGCTCCTCGCGGACCTGGACCGTGCCTCCGCTGGCGACGGGCAGCGCGTACTGCTCGACGTCGAACATCCGCATGATGTCGGGCATCATCTGGTAGCGGCTCCGTGCGCCGGCCGACGACACCAGAGCATCCTGATTGAATGTCTCGACCGTTCCGATCTCGGTCGCCAGCACGCTCAGGCCCAGGCGGCGGGCGAGGTTGACCTCGTACGTCAGCGTCCGCGCGTCGCGGTCGCGGGCCTCCTGCGTCTGGTCGGCGTAGCCCCATCGGATCACGATGTTGTCCTCGGGGATGCCGTAGGCCTTCCACTTGTCGCGAAGCTCGCGCGTGGCGGTCCGCCGGGCGCGGTTGGCCTCATCCCACCCAATCTGGCCCGTCGTGTTGCGGAATCGGTCGCGGAGGTCGCGGAGCTGGTAGATCTCGAGGGTCTTGCCCGTGCGGTCGTCGAGCACGCGAATCGAGAAGTTGTCGTCGACGCCGTAGGCAGTCCGATACATCTCGAGGCGCCAGAGAAAGTCCTTGAGGTGGCGCTGGGTCGAGTCGGTCGTGACGGCGGTGCCGGCAAACGCGCCGGCGAAGTACTGGCCGTACAGCCGGTCGGGGTGGATGTCGAGGCCCGAGAACGTGTACGGGTCGTCCGGCGAGAAGGGCACGACGGACTCGGCGGAGGCGCTCGAGTCGGGCGTGTCGTCGATGCCCGCCGCGCGGAGCTCGTCGCCGCGCAGCGCCAGCCCCACGATCAGGAGCGCGGCCAGCCCGACCAGCGTCAGGAGCGGCACGCGCGCGGCCTCGCGGAACGACCGCCGCCCTTCGGCGCCCTGCGGCGACAAGTCGTCGTGCTCGTCGACCACGTGGCCGTCGGGGTCGTGGAGCGGCGCGGGGTCGTCGCCGGGGAGATCGCGGAAAAGAGAGGGGTCGGTAGACATTGGAGTGGAGCCGTATGTACGGGGTGGCTTGGCAAAAACCGCACCATGCCGCGGACAGTTCCTAGCGGCGGGGTCCGCGGGCGCGAGCGACCAGATCCTGGAACAGCGCGTCCAGCGGGGGCTCCATCGCCTCCGGGTGGAACTGGACGCCCATAAACGTCCCGTCGAGGCTCTCGATGGCCTCGATCGTCCCGTCCGGTGCGCGCGCGGCGACGCGGAGGCCATCCCCGACCTCGGCGAGTGCCTGGACGTGGCGGGTGTTGATCGTGTCGACCCCGACCGTCAGCTCCGCAAACCGCGTCCCTGGGACGGCCTCGACGGGGTGCGTCGTCCCGCCCCGCCCCCGGCTGTGCGTCGCCGTCCCCGCCACGTCGCGCTCGGCATCCGCCCACACCGTGCCGCCCCGGAGCGCGTTCGCCAGCTGCATCCCGTAGCAGATGCCGAGCGTCGGCCGCCGGGCGTCGAGGAAGGCCTTCAGGATGCGGCGGTCGCTGGCGACCCGGTCCGGGTCCGTCGCGTCGATGTCGTCGGGGAGCGCGCCGATCAGGCCGGTCTCGACGGCCGGGCCGCCCGTCACGACGAGCCCGTCGAGCAGGTCGGCGAACGCCTCCGCTGCCTCCTCGGTCGCCAGCATCGGGACGATGAGCGGCAGCCCGCCCGCGCGCTCGACGGCCCGGACGTAGGCGAGGTCGACGCGTTGCTCGCGAGCCCCTCGATCCGTCGTGTTGAGGGAGGTCGTGATCCCGATGCGGGGGCGGTCCATGGGCTACCAGATGTCGGCGAGGGAGAGGCGGCCGGCTCGGGGAGCCGGGTCGGGACGGAGCGCCAGCAGGACGGCGCCGTCGTGGCGGAAGGCGCTGGCGACCTCGGGGAAGTCGCCCCGGTCGAGCGCGGCGTGGAGCGCGGACTTGATGGTCCGATGGGCACCTGCGTCGGCGGTCGAGGTGCCGTGGACGATGCGGAGCGTCGGGCGTCCCCGCAGCGCGGCCGCCTCGACGGCGCGGTCCGCCAGGTCGAGCGCGTCGGCGACGGAGGCGCCGTGGAGGTCGAGGGTAACGGTCCGGCCGTCGTCGGCGAGGCGGGGCATGGGCGGCGAACGGAGACGCGGACGGCGCGTTCCTCTGCGCCCCACACTCCTCGACATGTCGCTCACGTACTCCGACCTCAAGGGCCTCGTCCTCCGCACCGTCCGCGAAGTCTCGGACGACGACGTGCCGTCGCTCGCGGCGGCGATCGCGTACTACATGGTGTTCTCGCTGCCGCCGCTGCTGGTACTCATCGTAGCGCTGGCCGGCACGATCCTGGGCCCGGCCGAAGTGGCCGACCTGCTGGCGGATCAGGCTCGCTCGGCGGTAGGCCCCGACGCGGGCGAGGCCGTCCGCGGCATGATCGAGAGCGCCGGGGAAACGGGCGGCGGGGTCGGCGGCAAGGTCTTGGGCGTGCTGGCGCTCCTGTTCGGCGCGACGGGCGCGTTCGGGCAGCTCCAGAAAGCGCTCAACCGGGCCTGGGAGGTCGAGGAGGCCTCGAAGGGCAACGCGCTGAAAGAGATCGTGGTCAAGCGCGTGCTGTCGTTCGGGATGGTGCTGACGATCGCGTTCCTGCTGCTCGTCTCCCTCGTGCTCACGGCCGTGCTGTCGGCGCTCGGGGGCGCGGCCGAGAGCGCTGTCGGCGGCGGCGGCGTCGGGTTCGTGGTCAAGCTCCTCAACTTGGTGGTCGGGTTCGGCGTGGTGGCGGCGCTGTTCGCCGTCCTGTTCCGGTACCTGCCCGACGCCCAGATCGCGTGGCGCGACGTCGCTGTCGGGGCCGTGTTCACGGCGGTCCTGTTCACGATCGGCCGCTACGCGATCGGGATCTACCTCGGGACCGCCAGCCCGGGCTCGGCGTTCGGCGCGGCCGGTTCGCTGGCGCTGCTGCTCGTCTGGATCTACTACTCGGCGCTGATCGTGCTGGTCGGCGCCGAGTTCACGCAGGCGTGGGCCGTTCGCGAAGGCGGCGGCATCACCCCGGACGACGAGGTCGTCGAAGGCAGCGACCCCGACGGGGCGCCCGAGGTGACGGTCGGGGGCACGGGCGCGCCGGTCCACCCGCTGGCGGAGCCGCGCGACCCGGCGCCGTACTAGGTCGCGAGCGGAACGGGCGCGATGGGCCGCTTGACCTCCTGGCTCTGGGCGTTGAAGGCCACGTCGTGGAGCTCGGCCATGTCGTCGCGGCTGAGGCCCAGGATCTCCCGCGCCTCGTGGAGGCCGACGTGCTCGGCCGGCTCGATGAGGCCGTCGGCGAGCACCACGTCGAGCAGGTTGAGCATCAGCGCGCGACGCAGCTCGGTCTCCTCGGCGCGGAACTCGAGCAAGCAGCGCTCCAGTGGCGGCGGCTGAATCGCCAGCTGGAAGACCCGCTTGCGGGAGTCGCCGGTGAGGTCGGCGAGGTCGAGCGACTCGAAGATCCGGTCGTCTTCGCTCTCGTCCATGTCGCGGTCGGCGGCGGACATGGCGAACAGGGCGCCGTAGAAGGACAGGCGCAGGGTCTCGGGGAGCGCGTGGAGGTCGAGCGTCGGGACGGCGGACATGGCGGGTGCCAGGGGAGGGGGGAGGGGAGCCCCAAGCTACCCCCGCCCGCGAGCCTCGGAGCCGTGTCCGCGACGGTCGGGAATCTCCTAGGCCGCTCGCGCCGGGGCCCGCCCGCCCGCTGGGACCTTCGCCGTCCGGGCGTGGCGGTCGAACAGGTCGGCGAGGTCGCGGCGGACGCTGTCAGCACTCGGCGCGGTCGGGCCGGCCTCGATCCGGGTCGCCACCGACATCAGGAAACGGGGACCATCGGCGATCGTCTCGGCCGGTCGGAGCACGAGCCCGGTCGGGTCGCCGAGGCGCTCGCGGAGCCAGGCAAGCCGGAGCGCCGTCGCGTCGTCCCAGCCGTCGGCGGGCGCGGGCTGACCGAGGTCGAGCCACAGCCCGACGGCGCGGGCGTGCCGGCGGACCGCTCGGTCCAACTCGGGGAGCCGGTGCGCGTGGCGGACCTTGAGGCCGCGCGTCGACCGGACCACGCGCGCGCGGCGGATGCGGATCTCACCGAGCGTCTGGGCCAACGTCCACTCGTCGCCGGACAGGCCGATGGGCCGGGTCGAGACGACAGCGGGCGCCGCCGCCGCAAAGCGGAACGCCGCGTCGGCAAGGTGGGCGCCGGAGCGGTCGGTGGCCGCCTCGTGGGCGGCGAGGGCACGGTCGAGAGCCGGAGAGAGCGTCGGGGACATCGCCATCTGCTGGGGTGCAGAGGCGAGATACCCAACCCGGGTGTCAACCGAGTGTCACGGGGGCTAGGGAAGGTCCGCGATGCGCGCAAGGGCGGCGTCGGCGGCGTCGGCGTCGCCGGCGCGGCGGCGCTGGCGGGCGAAGGCCCGGATCTCGTCCTCGGTCGCCAACTCGAACGCCTCGGCCTCGGCCTCCGCCGCCGCTTCGGACTGGCCGAGCGCCGCGAGCAGGCCCGCCTTCGTCATCGTGTTGCCGAACGAGGCCCGCATGGCGATCGACCGCTCGGCCCACCCGAGCGCCTCGTCGAGCCGGCGGCCCGCGTTGAGGGCGTACACCGCGATCTGATTCCAGCCCTCGGGGTAAAACCCGGCCAGGCCCCGGAGCTCACGCTCCATGTTCGCCAGCACGATCCCGTCCGTGTCGGCCGCGAGGGCCACGGGGACCTCGAGGGTGTCCCACGCCAGCACGAGCGTCGCGGAGTCCTCGTCGGGGTTGTCGAAGCGGAACGCGAGCCGCTCGGTCATCGGCCCCGGCCGGGGCGTCACCGCTACCCGGAGCGCGTCCTCCGTCGGGTCGTAGCTGTAGGAGCCCCACGCGTCGGCCATGTGCGAGAAGATGACCGTCCAGCCCTCGGCCGTCGGGATCGTGTGGAGCCCATACCGCCCGGCCGCGAGCGGCTCGCCCTCGACCGTGATGGCGGTCGATGTCTCGAAAACGGTGTTCTCGTTCGCGCCCGCGCGCCAGACCTCGCCGTACGGCACGAGGTCGCCCCAGACGCGACGGCCGTTGACCGCCGGGCGGTGAAAGTCGACCGACACGTCGGTCAGCCCAACGGTCTGCTGCACGACCGCGTGCGGACTGACACGGGGCGTGGTGAGCTGGGGCTGGGCGGCGGCGGCGCCCGCGAGGACGGCGGCGGCGAGGACGAGGCGACGCATCGGGTAGGGAGGGGGGAGGGCCGAAGCTAGGGCCTGCGTTGGTAGGGCGCCCCTCCAACGGCGCCGCCCGTGCGCAGACGCTGGGGGTGCCCTCTGCACCGCCCGAGATTTGCGCCTATGCTGCTTGACTCCTTCAACGAGTCGTTCCCACACTCCACGATGCGCACACTACGCCTTTTGGTGTTGACGCTCGCCGCCGGTGCCGCCGCGGCGCAGCCGAACATCCTGCTCGTTTACACCGATGACCAGCGGTCCGACGACGTCGCCGCCATGCCGACCGTCGTGAGCCGTCTCGTCGCGGAGGGGACCTCGTTCACGCGTTACATCGCCACCACGCCGAAGTGCGGGCCGAGCCGCGCCTCCCTCTTGCGAGGGCAGTACGCACACAACCACGGGCTCATCGGCCACAAGAACTGGCCGGGCGGGGCGTACCAACGGTGGGTCGACACTCGGCTCGGCGACGAGACCATCGGGACGTGGCTCCAGGCGGCCGGCTACCGCACGGCGTTCATCGGGAAGCACCAGACGTCCTTCCCGCTCAACTCGGACTCGTCCTACACCGACGTAGGCTGGGACGAGTGGCTGGTGGCCTGGACGAAGCGGACGCCGGGGACCTACTACGGCCGGCGGTTCAGCGACAACGGCGACGACCTCCAGACGGGCCCCGACGACTACGTGACCGACGTGATGGGCGCGCGGCTCGAGGCGTTTGTGCGCCGGGCGCACGGCGAGGGCGCCCCGTTCTTCGCAGTCTTCGCGCCCTTCGCCCCCCACGCCGACCCCACGATTCGCAGGCCCGATGGGAACGTCGTCGGCCCCCCCGAGCCCGCCGACCGTCACAAGGGGGCGTTCGCCGGGCGGACCGGCCCCCGCTACCCCAGCTTCAACGAGGCCGACACGGACGACAAGCCGGGCCTCGTCGCGTCGTTCGCCCCGCTCGCGGAGCACGAGGTCGCCCGCATCGACACGCTGTACCGGGCTCGGGCCGAGTCGCTCCTCGCGGTCGACGAGTGGGTCGGCCGCGTGATCGCGGTGCTCGAAGAGCACGGCACGTTGGAGGACACCTACATCGTCTTCGCCTCGGACAACGGGTTCATGCTGGGCGAGCACCGGATCCGGCCCGAGCGGAAGTCGAACATGCCGTACCGGGAGGTCCTCGAACTCCCGCTCATCGTTCGCGGCCCCGGGATCGCGCCGGGCACCTCGACCGACGCGCTCGCGGCCAACATCGACCTCGCCCCGACCATTCTGGAGTGGGCCGGTGTTCCGGCGCCCGACCACCTCGACGGCCGGTCGCTCGCGCCCGTCCTCGCCGGGGCGCCCGTCGAGTGGCGGGACGTGATCCTCGCCGAGCGGTGGCACACGAACTCCGACATCACCTACCGGTCGGTCCACTCGGCGCACGCCAAGTACACCGACTGGTGGGAGTCCGACAGGCTCTTCGAGTTCTACAACCACCTCGACGACCCTTACGAGCTCGACAACCACGTCGACCGGCTCGCCCCGAGCTTGCGCGACTCGCTCGACGGTGTGCTGGGCGCGCTCGCCGTGTGTGCGGGGGCGACATGTCGGGAGGCCGACGTGGTCCCGTGGGCGGACGGGCTCGCGTCGCAACCCCAGGGGCCGGTCGCCGTCACGCCTCTGGACATCCCGACAGCGCTGGACCTCGCTGCTCCCGCGCCGAACCCCTCCCGCGGTCGGGCGACCATCGCCTATGCGCTCGCGTCGCCCGGCCCTCGGACCCTTTCCGTCGTCGACGTCCAGGGCCGAGTGGTGGTCGTGCTCGCCGAGGGCGTCGCGCCCGCCGGCGAGCACGTCGCCACGCTCCCCGCGGGGCTGGCGGCGGGGGTCTACGTGGTCCGTCTCCAGGCGGGCGGCGCCGTCCTCGCGCGGCAGGCCGTCGTCGTCCGGTAGCCGGAGCGCGGCTGCGCGCCCGCTAGCGGCGCATTACACGCCAGACCACGTTGCCCACGTCGTCGGCCACTAACAGCGCGCCATCCCCCGCGACCGCCACGCCGACCGGGCGGCCGTACGCGGTCTCCTCGTCGTGCGACAGGAAGCCTGTCAAGACGTCGACCGGCATTCCGTCGGGGCGGCCGTCGGCGAAGGGCACAAAGACGACGCGGTAGCCGGAGCGCGGCTTGCGGTTCCACGAGCCGTGCTGCCCGATCACCATCCCCGCACGGTCGCCGACGACGCCGGCCTCCACCCAGGCCAGCCCCAGCGACGCGGTGTGCGGACCGAGCGCGTAGTCGGGCGCGATGGCCGTGGCGACGAGGTCCGGGCGCGGCTCGACGCGCGTGTCGACCACGCCGCCCCAGTAGCTGTACGGCCACCCGTAGAAGGCGCCCGGGCGGACGCTCGTCATGTAGTCGGGGACCAAGTCGCTGCCCAGCTCGTCGCGCTCGTTGACGGCCGTCCACAGCGCGCCGGTCGTCGGCTCGAAGGCCATCCCGACGGGGTTGCGCAGGCCGCTGGCGTAGATCTCGGTGTCGCCGGTCGCGAGGTCGATGGCCCAGATCGCCGCGCGCCCGACCTCCTCCTCGAGCCCGTGCTCGCCGACGTTGCTCGCGGAGCCGATGGCGACGTACAGCGTCTGGCCGTCGGGGCTGGCGATCAGGTTGCGCGTCCAGTGCTGGTTGTAGGTGCCTGCGGGGAGGAGGGCGACCGTGTCGGGCGCGGCCGTGATCTGCGTCGCGCCCTCGGTGTAGGGGAAACGGACGACGGAGGCGCTGTTGGCGACGTAGAGGCTGTCGCCCACGAGCGCCATCCCGAAGGGCGACGCGAGCCCGGTCAGGAACGCGGTCCTGGTCTCGGCGACGCCGTCGCCGTCGGCGTCGCGAACGAGCGTGATCCGGTCGGCGCTAGGCACACCCGCCCCGGCCTTCTTGAAGAAGTAGGCTCGGACGCGCCCGATCAGCCCCTTCGTGCCCGCCTCGGGCGGGGCGTTCGACTCGGCCACCAGCACGTCGCCGTTCGGGAGCACGTGGAGCCAGCGCGGGTGGTCGAAGCCGTCGGCATAGCGCGCGACCGTGAGCCCGGCGGCAGGCGTCGGCATCGTCCCCTCCGGCCACGCCTCGGCGTCGGCGATATTGACGGTCGGGAGGAGGGAGGTGGTGGGCTCCGGGAGCGCCGGGTTCGGGCCCGTCCCGTCGGCGACGGTGAGTGTGGCGGTGTCGCCGCAGCCGCTGGCGGCGAGGGCGGCGACCACGAGGCCGAGGGCGACAGGGCGGAGCATGCGGGGGAGGGGAGAGGCCGCTTGCACCCGCAGACGACTGCGGGGTTCGATACGCCATGAGGATCAGGAGGCGCCCCCCGTAACTTCAGACACGATTCCAGCCCGGCTCATGGTACTCGCTGTCGACACGTCGGTCGTGCTCGCCGTCGCGGTCGGCGAGGCCACGGCTCCTGCACTGGCTGCTGCGACGCGTGGGGCCGAGTTGATCGCTCCGGCGTCCCTGCCAGCCGAGATCGGCAACGCCCTCTCAGCGATGCTCAAACGGAACCGCATTTCCCCGGCCGATGCCGAGCGCGTCCTCGCCGCGTACCGCGAGATTCCGATCGAGCTGGTTGACATCGATTTCGATCGATCCGTCCGCCTGGCCGCCAGACTGGGCATGTACGCGTACGACGCGTACGTTCTCGACTGTGCGCTTGCGCGCGATGTCCCCCTGCTGTCGCTTGACGGGGGCCAACGGCAGGCAGCGCGACGGGCACGCATTCTACTCCATCCCTTTTAAGCCATGACGGTGTACACGACGTCTCAGGCCCGCGAGCGGCTGGCCGACGTTCTCAACGACGCCGAGCGTGATGGGTCGGTCCGTATCCGGCGAGACGATGGACGGGAGTTCGACGTGGTCCCCATCGAGCGCGGGGCGTCGCCCCTCGACGTTGCTGGGGCGGGCCTCGATCTGTCCACCGAGGACGTGCTCAACGCCATCCGGGAAGGGCGCGAGCGATAGGCCGGTCTGGCTGCGCGTGCAGGGCCCTCAGGCCTCGCTTTCCAACACCAGCGCGTCGGTCCCGAACCGCCGGTTTAGCCCCTTCATCAGGTCCGGCGTCAGGTCCACGACGGCCGTCCGCGCGTGGAGGCGCACCGGTCGCGGCAGGCGGTGGCTGGTCAGCTCGAAGTAGACCTTGCAGGCGCCGGGGTGCTCCGCGCACAGCGCCGAGAGCGCCTCCACGTCCTCGGGCGTCGCCGAGTCCACGTCGATCCGGAGCGTGATCGCCTTGACGAGCTGCTCGCGGACGCGCCACATCGGGATGACCTCTTTGGCCACAAGCTTCAGGTCGCCCCGGTTCGTCTCCGCCTTGCCCTTGACCATCACCACCTCGTCGACCGTCAGCAGGTGGCCGCAGCGCTCCAGCGTCTGCGCGAAAAGCACCACCTCGGCGACGCCGCCGGTGTCTTCGAGTGTCACGAACGCGATCGGCCGGCCGGACTTCGTGGTCCGTCGCGTGATCTCGGTCACGATCCCGATCGCCGTCTGGTCCGACTCGTGCGGCACGCGCTCGGTGTCGCCCAGCGACACCGAGGCAAAGCGGGCGACCTCGGCGGCGTACCCGTCGAGCGGGTGGCCGGAGACGTAGAAGCCCATCAGGTCGCGCTCGTAGCGCAGCGTCTCGCCCTTCGTCCACGGCTCGCAGTGGGGGAGGGCCGGGACGAACGACGAGCCGGCCTCCTCGGCGGCGCCGAACATCGAGAACTGGCCCGCCGCCTGGTCGGCCTGGTGCTTTTTGGCGTAGCTCCACGCCAGGTCGATGGCGTCCACGAACTGGCGGCGGTGGCCGTCGAATACGTCGAGCGCGCCGGCCGACGCGAGCGCCTCCAGCGTCTTCTTGCCGACCGTCCTGAGGTCGAGCTCCTTGGTCAGCGAGAACAGGTCGTCGAACACGCCGCCCGCCTTCTCGCGGGCCTCCATCAGCGCGTCGATGGCGCCGAGCCCGACGCCCTTGATGGCCCCGAGCCCGAACCGGACGCGCCCGTGCTCGACCGTGAAGTGCGCCGCGCTCTTGTTGACGCACGGGGGCAGGATCTCGAGCCCCGCCGCTCGCGTCGCGTCGAGCGCGATCGCCAGCTTGTCGCTGACGGCCATTTCCGTCGTCAGCACGGCGGCCATGAACTCGGCCGGGTAGTGCGCCTTTAGGTAGGCGGTGTGGTAGGCCACGACCGAGTAGGCGGCCGAGTGGGACTTGTTGAACCCGTAGCCGGCGAACTTGGCCATCATGTCGAAGACCTCGTCGGCCTTCGCCTGGGACACGCCCTTCTCGGCTGCGCCGGCGACGAACGCCACGCGCTGCTTGTCCATCTCCGCCTGGTTCTTCTTGCCCATCGCGCGGCGCAGGAGGTCGGCGCCACCGAGCGTGTAGCCGCCCATCACCTGGGCCATCTGCATGACCTGCTCCTGGTAGACGGGTATGCCATACGTCGGCTCCAGGATGCCGCGCAGCATCTCGTGCGGGTACTCGACGGGCTCTTTGCCGTGCTTGCGGTCGATGTAGCTCGGGATGAGGTCCATCGGGCCCGGCCGGTAGAGCGCGTTCATCGCGATCAGGTCGTCGAGCGAGGTCGGCTTGAGCTTGCGCATCCACTCGCGCATGCCCGACGACTCAAACTGGAAGATCGAGATCGTGTCGCCTTTTTGGAAGAGGCGGTACGTGGAGGGGTCGTCGAGCGGGACGCTGTCGAGGTCGATCTCGACGCCGTGCTCTTCTTTGATGAGCGCCAGCGCGTCGTCCAAGATCGTCAGCGTCTTCAGGCCGAGAAAGTCCATCTTGAGGAGCCCGAAGTCCTCGATGTACTTGCCGTCGTACTGCGTCACGACCGCGTCGGAGGCGCCGCCCTTGCCGCGCTGGATGGAGACGGGCACGTACTGGCTCACGTCGCCGGGCGCGATGATGACGCCGGCCGCGTGGACGCCCGTGTGCCGCGCCGAGCCCTCGAGCACAGTCGCGTAGTGCATCAGCTTGCGGATGTTCGCGTCGTCGTGCGAGTACAGCTTGGCGAACTCCTTGACCTGGTCCTTGGCGCTCTCCAGCGACACCTTGACGCCGTCGGGCACCAGCTTGGCGATCCGGTCGGCCTCGTCGAGCGGGACGCCGAGCACGCGCGACACGTCGCGGATGACGGACTTCGAGCCCATCGTCCCGAACGTCACGATCTGGCAGACCGACTCGCGCCCGTACTTCTCGACCACGTAGTCGATCACCTTCCCACGTCCGCGGTCGTCGAAGTCGATATCGATATCGGGCATCGACACGCGCTCGGGATTCAGAAAACGCTCGAACAGCAGGTCGTATTCGAGCGGGTCGATGTTGGTGATCCCCAGGCAGTACGCGACCGCCGAGCCCGCCGCCGAGCCGCGGCCCGGTCCGACGGAGACGCCCAGCTGGCGGGCGGCCGTCGTGAAGTCCTGGACGATCAGGAAGTAGCCGTCGAAGCCCATCGATCCGATGACGCCGAGCTCCAAGTCGAGGCGCTCGCGGATCGTCTCGGAGATCTCGGGCCAGCGCTTTTTGGCGCCCTCGTACGTCAGGTGCCGCAGGAACGCGCCCGTGTCGTTGTTGAACGCGTCCGGGATCGGGAAGTGCGGCATCAACAGCTCGCCCATCGGGATCTCGAGCTTGCACTTGTCGGCGACCTCCCGGCTGGCGTCGAGCGCCGCGTCGACGGCGGCGGCGTTCGAAAACACGCCGTCGCGCAGGCCGGGCCCGAACGCGAGCCGCATCTCGTCGGCCGACTTGAGGTAGAACTGGTCGTTCTCGAACCGCATCCGGTTCGGGTCGTGGAGGTCCTTGCCGGTCTGCAGGCACAGCAGCACGTCCTGCGCCTCGGCGTCCGCCTGGTGCACGTAGTGGACGTCGTTCGTGGCTACGACTTGAACGTTGTACTCCTCGGCCCAGCGCGCCAGTACGGCGTTGCACGTCCGCTGGTCGGGGATCGCGTGGTCCTGGACCTCGATGTAGTAGTCGTCGCCGAAGATGGCGAGGTACTCCTCGAACACCTTGCGCCCCTCGTCTTCGCCCTTTTTGAGGATGGTCTGCAGGACCTCGCCCTGCAAGCAGCACGTCGTGGCGACGAGCCCGCCGGAGTGCTTTTTGAGCATCTCGCGGTCGATCCGGGGCTTGTAGTAGAACCCGTCGGTGTAGCTCATCGACGAGAGCTTGATGAGGTTCTGGTAGCCCTCCAGGTTTTTCGCCAGCAGCACCTGGTGGTACCGCGTCCGGTCGGACGTGTCGTCCATGCCGGACGGCGTGACGTAGAACTCGCACCCGATGATGGGCTGCACGCCGGCCTTGCGGGCCTTGGTGTAGAACTCCGGGACGCCGTGGAGATTCCCGTGGTCGGTGATGGCGACCGCGCCATGCCCCAACTCCGCCGCTCGGCCGATGAGCTTGTCGATCCTGGCGGCGCCGTCGAGCAGCGAATACTGCGTGTGGCAATGGAGGTGGCAGAACTCGGGCATCGGGCGGGTCGCGGGGGGGCTGGGAAGATGGCGGGGCGCGGGACCGGGTGCAACCGATGTGGAGAACTCCCGGCGACCGCCTCACGAGCGCGACGCCGGGCACCGCCCTGAGAGGCCGCCAGCCCGGCCGGCGGGCCCTGCCTTCACCGCGAACGGGTTCAATTCTGACGCGGGCCGTCCGAGCCGCGAGCATCTTTCCCGCATCCCGCATCCCGCATCCCGCATCCCGCATCCCGCATCCCGATGGTCCTCTACCTCGACCCCTACTTCCTCGGCGACCCGCTCTTCCTGCCAGGGCTGGCTCGCGATCTCGCCGCGCGGGGGGAGGGGCTGGTGCTCGTCCACGGCAGCGGCGAGCGGGGCGAGCGGGCGCTGGAGTCGATGGGCCTCTTCCCGACAGCGACCGCAGGCGTCTGGGCGACCGACAGCGACGAGGCGCGCGCGGCGGTCGAGCGGGCCACGCGCGAGCTCAACCGCCAAATCGCGGCCGAGCTCAACGAGGCGGGCGTCGCCAGCATCCGCGCCACGGGAGCCGACCGGGGGCTGATCCGCGCGGGTGGCGATGGGATCGAGGCGGGGAACGTGGCCTGGCTCGGCGCGACGGTCGGGCACGGCGTCGTCGCCGTCGTCGCGGCGCTGGCGGGGGCGCCGGTCCGCGAGGTCGACGCGGCGGCGGTCGCGGGAGGGCTGGCGCGGGCGCTCGACGTGCCCCTCGTGGCCCTGACGACGCGCTCGGTCTCGGGCGACGGGGCGGTGAGCGCGCACGCCGCCGCCTTCCCCGACGTGGCAGCCGTTCTGCGCGCCGCGAGCGGCGGACCGGTAGCCGTCGGGCCGCGAGCGACCCTGCGGACCGCCGGGGGGCCAAGCCTCGTGCTCACAGGGACCTGAGAGGGGGTGGCTGGCGGCCCGACCGCCCCATACGCGCCAAAATCGGCGCCTCCGCTTGACCCCCGGCGCCCAGCGTCGGTATGTTGACGGCCCTAGCGAGCTTCAGAGGCCGATTCTCGGCCGCCGCCCGCGACCCATTTTCCCCAACCCCCCTCTCGATCATGGCCAGCATGTACAGCAAGCTCCAGGACCACGTCAACTCCCTCGAGGACGACTTCAGCAAGTTCTACGACAAGGGCAACAAGGCCGCCGGCACCCGCGTCCGGAAGGGCATGCAGGAGCTCAAGCAGCTCGCCCAGGACATCCGCACGGACGTCCAGGACAAGAAGAACGCGTAGTCGCGTTCGCCGACTCTGGGGCCGCGTCACGCTGTGGCGCGGCCCTTTTTTTGTACCCCTGTGCCCTCGATGCGCCTCCGTTCGCTCGTTCTCGCCGGTCTGCTGGCGCCCGCCGCCCTCGCCCAGGAGGCCGACACGTTGGCCGCCGACGACGGCTGGCGGTCCACGCTGGCGGCCACGCTCGCCGGCAACCAGTCGTCGTTTTCGAACTGGCAGGAGGGCGGCGTCGACGCGCTCGCGGCCACGGCCTCGGTCGACGGCACCTTCGACCGCGTCGTCGGGCGCGTGTTCACGGCCCAGTCGCTGCGGCTCGCGTATGGCGTCCTCCGGCAGGACACGCTCGAGCTGCGCAAGGCCGTCGACGTGGCGCGGTACGAGCTGGCGGCCGAGCTCAAAACGTCAGAAGCGCTGCGCCCGGCCATCGGGTTCTCGGCGCGCACCCAGTTCGCGCCCGGCTACGACTACTCCCCGGAAGAAGGGGAGTACCCGTCGCTGGTGATTGTGCCCGGGGAGGCCTTGCAAGTGTCCGGACCCCTCGCGCCACTTGTGCTCGGCCAGACGATTGGCGCGGCGTACCGCCCGGCGCAGGGCATCGTCGGGCGGCTTGGACTCGGGCTCAAAGAGACCGTCGTCACCGTCGAGCGCTTCCGGCCCGTGTTCGGGAACGCCCTCGACCAGGCCGTCCGCGTCGAGGCCGGGATTGACGCGGCGATCTCGGTCGACCGCGAGATCATGGAGAACGTGACGTTGCGGTCGAGTCTGACCGCGTTCGAGAGCTTCAGCGGGTTCGACGAGGCGCCGGACGTGCTGTTCGAGAACGCGCTCCTCTTCAAAGTCAACGACCTCCTGAACGTCCGGCTGGCGGCGGACGCGCTGTACGACGCCGACGTCAGTCCGGACGTGCAGCTCCGCGAGACGCTGAGCGTCGGGCTGACGCTGGCGCTCCTCTAGGCGGGGCCCGCGATGGCCCTCCGGCCCGACTCCGCGCTTGCGCTCGCCCGCGGCCCCGCGCTGGCGACCGGGGCGGCCGGCGTGGCGATGTGGCCGGTCCCCGTCTTCGGAGTGCTCCACGCCGAGTCGTCTGCCGTTATTGCAACTGCCGGATGCCTGGCCGCTGCGATCGGGGCTGTCGGCCCGCTCCGGCGCGGCGTGCCGCTGGCGACGGTCGCGCGCGCGCACCTCGGCGCCCTGCTCGTGCCGCTCGCGCTGCTGACGCTGTCGCTGCTCTGGCGTCCCAACTGCGCATTTCTCACCGGCCTCAGCCTGTTTGCCGTGCTCGTGCCGCCGAGCGTGCTGTTCGGACTCGGCGTCGCCTCGGCGACGGTCGGGCTGCGACTCCGTGGGCCCCGGGTAACCGGCGTGATCGCCGTACTGGCGGTCGCGCTGGCGGGCGTCGTCTACGATCTCGGCTGGCACCCGCAGTTTTTTACGTACAGCCACGTCTTCGGCGGCGTGCTCGGGCCGATCTACGACGCCGAGCTGGCGGTCCGGCCCGGGCTGTTCGCGGCGAAGGCCCAGACGCTGCTGTGGGCGGTTGCGTTGGCGGCGCTCGGGGCGTGGGGGCAGGGGAGGGGGCGCCGGGCGACGGTCGTCGGGGCCGTCGCACTCGTGGCGCTGGGCGCGTCGTACCTCGCCGCAGCCCCCCTCGGCATCGTGCAGTCCGAGCGCCAGCTCCGGCGCGTGCTTTCGGCGACCGTCGACGCCGGCCCCGTTGTGTTGCACCTCGACCCCGAGACCTCGCCCGCGGCGCGGCGGCGGCTGGCGGTCGAGGCGCGGTTCCGGTTCGACACGCTGTCCGACGCCCTCAGCGTCGTGCCATCGGAGCCGGTCGACATCTACCTCTACCCGGATACCGACACGAAGGCCGCGCTGGTCGGCTCGCGGTACACGAGCGTCGTGCCGGTGTGGCTGCCGAGCCCTCAGGTCCACATGCTGGCGGACGAGGTGGGGCGGTCGCTGGGGCACGAGCTTGTGCACGTCCTCGCGCGCGAGTTCGGGATGGGGGGGATCAAGGCGTCGCCCGCGATCGGGCTCGTCGAGGGGCTGGCGGTCGCACTGGAGCCGCCGGACGGGCTGCCCGGCGCGAGCGCGCTCGTCCGGGCGGACGACGGCGTGCTTGGCGACCCGGCCGACGCGGTCGTCCAGACGATGTCGCCGGGCGGGTTCTGGACGGCGCGAGCGGGGATCGCGTACACCGCGAACGGCGCCTTCGTGCGCTGGCTGCTCGACACCTACGGGGCGGGCCCGGTCAAAGCCGCCTACCGGACCGGCCGGTTCGCGCCCGCGTTTGGCCGTCCGCTCGCGGCGCTCGCCCAGTCGTGGGCGGCGGAGCTGGGGCGCCAGCCGGTCGACCCCGAGGCGGTCGCCGTGGCGCGGTGGCTGTTTTCGAGGCCGTCGCTGTTCGAGGTCCGCTGCCCGCACCACACGCCGCGCCACGTCCGGCTGGCGCGAGCGGGCGCCGAGGCGTTCGAGGGGGCTGCGTTTGCGCAAGCCGCCGACCTGTTCGGGGCGGCCGCGCATGCCGAGCCGTTCTCCTTAGTCGGCGTGCGCGGGTCGCTCGCCGCCCGGCTGGCGCTCGGCCACCCCGTCCGTCCGTTGGACCTCGCCCGTGCCCAAGCGCTCGCCGACAGCCTGCCCGACGCCGCCAGCTTGGCCCACCTCGCGGATGTGCGCCGCCTGTCCGGCCGTCCCGCCGCCGACACGTACCGAGCCGCCGCCGACTCGCTCGCTCCGGTCGACGCGCTCGGCCGGCTGCTGCTCGCAGAGCGAGCGCGGCTCGGCCCCGGGGCGCTCCGCCGGTGGCTCGCGTCGCCGCCCGACTCGGTGAGCACGCGATCGGAGCGCGAGGCGCCGGTGCAGGCCCTCTTCCGACTGCTCGCGGCCGACGAGCCCGCCCGCGCGTGGGCGGTCGCCCGCCAGCTCTGCCCCGACAATGGCGAAGGCGGCCGTGTGATCCGGTATCTGCAGGCCGTCGCCGCTCTCCGGGCCGGCGCGAGCGGGGCGTCGGAGGTGGCGCGCGACGGGCTGGCGGACGCCTTCGCGTCGGGCGGGCCCCGGAGCTGGGCGCCGCTCGCCCGCGACCTCGACCGGCGCGTGGAATGGCACCGGACTCGGGGGCCGGGTCCGTCTATCTTCGCCGCGCCCCCGACCCTCGCCGATGCCCTCGTTCCGTGCCCTCCCGCTCGCCGCGCTCGTGCTGCTGGCGGCCTGCGTGATCCCTGAAGAGGCCTACGAGAGCGGCCCGGACACCCCGCCCGCCCCGCCCGCCCGGCCCGGCGAGCTCGTCGTTGCCGACGCCCGGGTCGGCGCGCTCCAGCTCCACGCGGTCGGCGACGAGGCGTCGCTGCCCGTCATCACGCTGAGCGGAGGGGACAAGCTTCGGCTGGAGTTCGACCTGGTCGGCGAGGAGATCGGGCAGCCGCTCGAGGTCAGCTTCGAGCACGCCTCGCGGACCGGCCGGTCGGAGCTCTTGCCGAGCGAGTTCCTGACGGGCTTCGAGACCGACCGCCTGCTGACGTACGAGCGCTCGACGACCTCGGCGACGGTCCCGTACGTCCACTACACCTACGACTTTCCGAACCGTCAGATCGGGTTCAAGATCTCCGGCAACTTCCGGGCGGTCGTGTCGACGACGGCCGGGGACCGGCTGTTCGAGATCCCGTTTTACATCAGCGAAGAGCTGGCGGATGTACAGCTCGCGTTCGGGGCGACCGTCCAGGGCGGCTCGGTCGGCTTCGCCGTCCAGCCCGCCGCGCGCGTGACCCCGGACCGGCGGCTGTCCGAGTTCGACGGCTCGATGTACACGGTCTGCTTCGGGCGCAACGGGCGGACGGACCAGCTCCGCTGCGCGCCTGAGCCGTCGCTCGTCGACCTGGCGCTGTTCCAGTTTTACCTCCCACGCAGCCAGGCCTTCGCCGAGCAGGAGGCCCTGTTCGAGCTCGACCTCGGCTTTCTCGGCACCAACCTCGACGTGCTCGAAGTCGACCGCTCGGCCAACCCGCCGACCGCCCTGCTCGACCTCGACTACGCCGAGTTCGGCGGCGACGTCCGCCAGCCCACGCTCGCGTCGATCCCGCTCATCGAGTCCGCCTACCGTGACGTCGGCCGGGCCGACACCGACGGGCAGTACGTCGCCACGACCTTCCAGTACGTCCCGCCGAACAGTCGCCAGTCGCCGCGCCGCGTGTATGTGGTCGGCCCGTTCAACGGCTGGCAGCGCCGGCCGGACGCCGAGATGGAATGGGTCGGCACCGAGGGCCGCTACGTGGCCACGCTCTTGTTGAAGCAGGGGCGGTACGTTTACGGCTACGACGGCCCGACCGCTCAGTCGCCCGGCCTCGGCACGCCCTCCGTCTTCACCGCCTTCGTCTACCTCGACGACCCCCGGCGCTTTACCGACCGGCTCATCGCCGTGCGCAGCGCTGTCGCCCGCTAGTCTCTCACCCTGCCCACGCCCATGCCTCGCTTGCTCCTCCTGCTGGCGCTCCTCGCCGCCGGTTGTTCCTCGACCCAACCCCTCGCCACGCCGCCTGACTCCGACACCGAGAAGGAGGACGAGGACGGCTACGCCTCGGTCGTCACCGACGACGCCGTGACCGACGAGGGGATGTTCGACGTCCACCTCGAAGACGACGGCGCCAAGCTGCTCTTCGAGATCCCGAACAGTCTGCTAGGCAAAGAAATGCTCGTCGTCAGCCGCCTCGCGCGGACGACCGAGGGCTACCAGTACGGCGGCATCAAGGTCAACACGCAGGCCGTGCGGTGGGAGCGCCAGGCCGACCACGTGCTGCTCCGGACCGTCCAGTACAGCTCGGTCGCCGACCCGAACCTCCCGATCGCGCGCGCCGTCGCCGACGCCCAGTTCGAGCCCATCATCGCGCGGCTCAAGATCGAGGCCGAGAACGCCGACTCGACGGCCGTCGTCGTCGACGTGACGAGCACGTTCACCGGCGACACGCCGGTCTTCGGGCTGCCGAGCGGCGCGCGCGAGCAGTTCAAGGTGCGCAGCCTCGATAAGGACCGCTCGTTCCTGGCGCGCGCGATGGCGTTCCCGGAGAACGTCGAGATCCGCTCGGTCCTGACCTACAACGCGTCCGAGCCGCCCGCGAACAGCTCGACGGGCACGCTGTCGGTCGAGATGGCGCACTCGATGGTCCAGCTCCCCGAGGTCCCGATGCGGCCGCGCCGGTACGACCCGCGCGTGGGCTACTTCTCGATCCAGCAGACCGACTACGGCCTGGACGCCCAGCGCGCCGAGCAGCGCCGCTGGATCACGCGCTGGCAGCTCGTCCCGAGCGACCCGGAGGCGTACGCGCGTGGCGAACTCGTCGAGCCCGTCGAGCCGATCGTGTACTACATCGATCCGGCGACGCCGGAGGAGTGGCGCGCGCCGCTGAAGCAGGGTGTCGAGGACTGGAACGTGGCGTTCGAGGCCGCCGGCTTCCGCAACGCCATCCGCGCCGCCGACCCGCCGACCGACGACCCGGACTGGAGCCCGGAGGACGCGCGGTACTCGGTCATCCGCTACTTCCCGAGCGACGTCCAGAACGCGTTTGGCCCGCACGTCCACGACCCGCGCTCGGGCCAGATTCTGGAGTCCGACATCGGCTGGTTCCACAACGTGATGAACCTGCTCCGCAACTGGTACTTCGTGCAGACCGCCGCCGTCAACCCCGACGCGCAGCGGCCCAAGTTCCGCCAGGAGGTCATGGGCGAGCTCGTCCGGTTCGTCTCCGCGCACGAGGTCGGCCACACGCTCGGCCTTCCGCACAACTGGATCTCGTCGACGGCCTACCCGGTCGACAGCCTGCGCTCGCCGACGTTCACGGCCACGCACGGCACGGCGCCCTCGATCATGGACTACGCGCGGTTCAACTACGTCGCCCAGCCCGGCGACGGCGTCGTCCAGCTAATGCCGCGCGTCGGCGAGTACGACATCTGGGCCGTCAAGTGGGGCTACACCTACTTCCCGGACGCCGAGACCGAAGAGGAGGAGCGCGGCCGGCTCCAGGCCATGCTCGCCGAGGTCCGAGACGACCCGGCGCTCCGCTACGGCGCCCAGACGTTCGACCCCGTCGACCCCCGCTCGCAGTCCGAGGACCTGGGCGACGACGCGGTCTACGCGAGCCAGCTCGGGCTAGCGAACCTCAAGCGGATCGTGCCCAACCTCGTCGAGTGGACGACCGAGGACGGCGAGCTGTACGAGGACCTCGACGAGATCTACGGCCAGGTGATCGGGCAGTGGGGCCGCTACCTCGGCCACGTCGCCCGCCAGGTCGGCGGCGTCGCCATCGACCCGAAGACAGCCGACGAGGCCGGGCCCGTCTACATGCCCCTCGACGCCGACCGCCAGCGCGCGGCGATCGCGTTCCTGGTCGAGGACGGGTTCACGACGCCCGAGTGGCTGCTCGACACCGACCTGCTCGGCCGCATCCGGCCGGCCGGCACGGCGACGCAGATCCAGCAGCTGCAAGAGAGCGCCCTAAACCGCCTGCTCGACCCCGTCCGGATCGGGCGGCTCGCGGAGGCCGAGTGGCTCTCGCCCGACGCCTACCCCGTGTCGGAGATGATGGACGACGTGCAGGACGGCCTCTTCGCCGAGATTGCCAGCGGCGCCGGCATCGACCCCGCGCGGCGCGCCTTGCAGCGGGCCTACGTCGACCGGCTCGGCGAGCTGATGAACGGCGGCGGCTACAACATCCCCGAGGCCTTTGTCGCCCAGGCGTACGGCTACCGGCCCCAAGACGGCGCCCGGTCCGACGTGCAGCCGATGGCGCGGGGCGGCCTGATGGCGCTGCAGAGCGCCATCACCCGCGCCCTCCCGCGCTACAACGGCGCCAGCGACCGGACGGACCGGTACCACCTCGTGGACCTCGCTGCCCGCATCGACCTGCTCCTCAATCCGCAGGGCTAAGCGCCTCCGTCGGATCTCCGTCGGGGCTCAGGGTTTGCAGGAGGCCACCTCCCGCAGGCCCTGAGCCCCGCTCTCGTCCCCGCCCGTGCTCAACCTCGAAGCCGCCGACCCCGACGTGCTCGTCCTCGTCGGCACCCAGACCGGCAACTCTGAACGCGTGGCCGACGCCGTCGCCGACGCGCTCGGCGAGCTGGGCTTCGCCGTGCACCTGCTCGACATGGCCGAGGCGTACCCCGAGGCGCTGGAGGAGTACCGCCAGATCCTGGCCGTCGTCTGCACCTGGAGCGAGGGCACGTTCCCCGACAACGCCGTCGACTTCGCCGAGGCGCTCGACGCCGTCCGCCCAGACCTCGCCGGCGCCAGCTTCTCCGTTTGCGGGCTCGGCGACCGCGACTACGACCCGTTCTACCAGACCGCCGCCGAACGGCTGATCCGTCTGCTAGCGACCTCGGGCGCGACCGAAATCGTCCCGCTCCACGACATCGACGGCGGACCAAACGCCGCCGACATCGAGGGCGCCGTCGGCTGGGCGCAGCGGTGTGCCCAGTCGTGGGGCCGGGTCGCCCAGGACTCCGAGCCGCCCGGCTCGCGCCCGCACCCTGACCGCCCGTGACCCTCGCCAGCCTCGACCTCTCCGGTCTCCACTTCCAGACCTCCGACGGCGTGTTCGCGGCGCTACGGTCGGCGTGCGAGCAGAACCCGGACGTGGCGGCGTTCGAGACGATCGGCGTGAGTGAGGAGGGGCGACCGATTGCCGGCGTGACCCTTGGGTACGGCCCCCGGTTGGCGACGCTCGTGGCCGGCGCGCACGCGGACGAGCCGGTCGGCCCCGAGACGCTGCGCACGCTCGTCCTTGAAGGGTTGGCAGCTCGGGACTGGGGTGCCGCCGACGGTGGGCTCCACGACCTGTTCGAGCGGTGGACGCTCCGCCTCGTGCCTCACCTCAACCCCGACGGCGAGGCGCGGAATGGGCCGTGGATCGAGCGGTTCGACGCGAGCGAACCGGCCGCGTCGCTCGGCCATTTCTTGCGCGGGCGCCGCCGCGAGCCGCCCGGCCGCGACCTCGAGTTCGGGTTTCCGGACCTCCGCCCCGAGAACCGCGCGGCTACCGATTTTCTGTTTTCCGGCCCCCCGGTGTCGCTCCACGCGAGCCTGCACGGCATGGCGGTTTCCGAGGGCGCGCTCCTCCTCGTCGAGCGCCATTGGTTGGGGACGGAGCGCGACGCGAGCTTGCGCGCGGCGTTTCGAGACGCCGCCAGCGAGGCGGGCCTCCCGCTCCACGACCACGACCGGGGTGGCGACAAGGGCTTCCTCTACGGCGGCCCCGGCTTTTGGAGCACGCCCGAGGGGACGGCCATGCGCCAGCACTTTTTGAACGCAGGCGACCCTGAGACGGCCGACCGGTTCCGCCGCTCGTCCATGGAGCAAGCGCTTGCGACGTCCGGCGACGCACCGCTCTGCGTCGTGACGGAGCTCCCGCTGTTCCAGGTGGAGCGCCGTCCCGGGCCGGCGGGCGTCCCCGAGGCCCTCCTGGCGTTCCGCGAGGAGATGCCGGCGCTCATCGGCCGCGCGGCCGAGGGCGACGACCTGGGCGACGCCGTCGAGCGCTACGGGATCACGTGCCCCGACCTGCCGACCCAGGTCCGGCTCCACCTCCGCGCCCTCGACGCAGCGCTGGTAGCGGCCTGAGGCGAATCGGGTCGCCTTGCGGCGGCCCTCAGATCAGCCGAAGAACCAAAGGCACATCCAGACGGCGAACAGCATCGCGGCACCGTCCGCGATCAGGCCGGCCGGGAGCGCGTGCCGCGTCTTGCTCACGCCGACGGCCCCGAAGTACACGGCGATCACGTAGAACGTCGTCTCGGTCGAGCCGAACATCGTCGCGGCCATCCGGGTGATGATCGACTGCTCGCCGTGCTGGGCCGCGAGGTCGGCCACGATCGCGACCGAGCCGGACCCGGTGAGCGGGCGGACGATCGCCATCGGGAGCACCTCGGCGGGCATCCCGATGAGCGCCAGGACGGGCGACAGCGCGGTCGCCAGCCACTCCATCGCGCCCGACGCCCGGAACATCCCGATCGCGAACAGGATGGCGACGAGGTACGGCATGATCCGGACTGCCAGCCCGAACCCTTCTTTACCGCCCTCAACGAACGACTCGTAGACGGGCACGCGCTTGAACAGCCCGTACAGGGGGATCCCCACGATCATCGCCGGCAGGACGAAGACCGAGAGGACGCTGATGATTTCGCGGAAGGCGTCCATCTAGACCTCGGGCTCGGCCGCCGGCGCCGGATTCGTGAGCGGGTTCGAGGCCCGGAAGCGTGGGAGCTTCGACAACAGCTTCGCCGACGTGACCGCCACGATCAGCGAGCCGATCGTGGTAAACAGGATCGGGAAGTACACGTTGTTCGTCTCGACGCCCAGGATCGCGATCAGGGTGATCGGCGGGATGAGCTGGACGCTGGCGGTGTTCATGGCCAGCAGCATCGCCATCGAATCGGTCGCGGTCTCCGGGTCCGGGTTGAGCGTCTGCAACTCCTCCATCGCCTTGATGCCGAAGGGCGTCGCAGCATTCCCGAGTCCGAACACATTCGCGGCCAGGTTGAGGGCGATCATCCCCATCGCGGGGTGGTCTTTCGGGATGTCCGGGAACAGGGGGCCGAGCACGGGGCGCACCAGCTTGACGAGCCCGTAGATGATGCCGGCGTCCTCGGCGATCTTGCTCAGCCCGAGAAACAGGACGAGCACCCCGATCAGACCGATCGCGATTGTGATGGCGATCTCGGCAAAGTCGACGGCCGCCGTCGTGATGGCGCCCAGCTTGACGAAGCGGACCGGCGCGAACACGAGCCCGGCCGTCGCCGTCGCCGACGAGTCGGTCCGCTGCATCCGGACGTCCGCCAGCGTCCCCTGAAGGATCTGGTCGCGCGGGTTGGTGGCGTCGCGGATGACGTCGAGGGGTGCCGGAAGGGACGCGTCCGCATCCGCGAGGCGGATCTCCGGCGTGCCGTCGGCCGTCGCGCGCAAGGTGGCGGGGTACTCGGCGTCGGGCGTGCCGTCGACGCCGTAGAAGGCGCGGAAGGCAGTCGAGTCGAGAACGACCGTCACCGGCTGGCGGGCGGCGTCGGCGTCGAACGGCCGGTCGAACCGGAGCTCGACCGGGAGCGGCTCGCCGTTGCGGTACGTGTCGCCGACGAGGTCGGACGTGTCGGAGGCGAGGGCGAAGACCAGGCTCACGATGATGAGCCCGGCCCAGATGTAGTTGAGCATCGGCGTGGCGGGTCCCGGAAGGTCGCCGCGCCCGGGGGACGGCGCAAGCCGCAATCGTCGCGGGGGTCTTCCGGGGGGCTCGCCCTCTCGCAGGCGACGCCGCAGGGCGTCCGCGCGCGCGGGGCGCCGGCCCGGCCGCTAGCGGCAGAGCGCGTCGTCGACGAGGCGCCCGCCCAGGCTGTCGGGCCCGGACTCCAGCGTCTCGTTCCGCTCGACGCAGGCGCCGGCGACCGCCACATAGCGGCCGTCGCGCTCGGGCTGCGCCAGCACCGCCGGGGCGGCGAGGGCACAGATCCCATCGAGGACGAGGGCGGCGAGGGCGAGGCGGCGGCGCATAGGGGAGAAAGGGCGTTCGCGGCCGATGCCTGACAAGACCGTGCCGAGTCTGACCTGAGACGGTGCGGGCCGAGGCGTCGGGACGCCCGGGTTCCCGGTCGCGCGGCTAAACGTCGTCCGGTTCGGTCGTGTCCGCCGCCGCCGGGGCGTCGTAGTGGGCCCGGATCTTTCGGGCGACCGACGGCCCCACGAGCGCCGCGAGCTGGGCCTCGGTCGCCGACTTAACCGCCTTGACGCTCCCGACCTCGGTGAGCAGCTTCTTGGCCGTTTTGGCCCCGACGCCCGGGATGTCGAGGAGCTCGCTCCGGAGGTCCTTGATGGTCCGCTGCTTGCGCTGGGCCGTGACGGCGAACCGGTGGGCCTCGTCGCGGACGCGCTGGATCAGACGGAGCGACGACGACGTGCGCGGAATGATGGTCGACTCGGAGCTGCCCGGCACGAACACCTCTTCGAGTCGCTTCGCCAGCCCGACGACGGGAAACTTCCCGTACACGTCGACGCGTCGGAGCGACTCGACGGCCGACGACAGCTGCCCCTTGCCACCGTCGATGATGACGAGGTCCGGCCACGGCCCGTTCTCCGCCAGCAGCCGCGCGTACCGGCGCTCGACGACCTCGCGCATCGACTGGAAGTCGTCGGGCTTGCCGTCCTCGACCGTCCGGATCTTGTAGGTCCGGTAGTCGGACTTGCGCGGCTTGCCGTCCTGGAAGACGACGCAGCTGGCGACCGTCCCCGTGCCGCCGAGGTGCGAGATGTCGAAGCACTCGATCCGGCGAGGCGGCTTCTTGAGGCGGAGGTCGCGCTCGAGGCTCAGGACCGAGCGGGGGATCCGGTCCTCCTCGCGCTTGCTCTGCTCCAGCTTCCATTCCCCGAGGAGCAGCCGGGCGTTCGCCTCGACCATGTTCATGAGGTCGAATTTCTCCCCGCGCTGCGGCGTGTGGACTTCGACGCGGCGCCCCCGCTTCTCGCGCAACAGCTCCTCGAGTGCACCCGGGTCCTCGAGCGGGCCGGCCAGAAACACCTCGTTCGGGGTGAACATCGCCTCGGCGTAGTACGCCTCCACGAGCCGCTGCAGCAGCTCGGCGTCCTCGACGCCCTCGACGCCGCGGAGCACCTTGTGCTGGCGCCCGATGATCTTGCCCTCGCG
Source organism: Rubrivirga halophila (assembly GCF_046845755.1). Classification (GTDB taxonomy): domain Bacteria; phylum Bacteroidota; class Rhodothermia; order Rhodothermales; family Rubricoccaceae; genus Rubrivirga. Next base: position 1,602,919 of record NZ_CP177357.1, on the reverse strand, counting down.
GACCTTGAACAGCACGCCGACGCCCGCGTCCGCCTCGCGGTCGACGGTGATGGCGAACAGGTCGCGGTCCACGTCCGGGTCGGTCACCACCTTCTGCTTCTGCGCGTATGTCTCGATGGCGCGGACGCGGTCGCGGTACTCGGCGGCCTCCTCGAACTTCTTCTCGGCCGCGAGCCGGCCCATTTCGTGGCGGAGCAGCTCCAGCAACTCCCCGGTCTTGCCGTTGAGGAGCTTCTTGATCTGCTCGATCGAGGCGTCGTAGTGCGCCTGGGTCTCGTAGCCCACGCACGGCGCGGCGCACTTCTGGATGTGGTAGTCGAGGCAGGGCTGGAACTTGCCGGCCTCGATGGCGGCCTGGTTGAGGTGGAGCGAGCACGACCGGAGCTTGAACAGGCTCTTGATCGTCTTGAGCATCAGCTTCATCGCCTTCCCGTCCGTGTACGGGCCGAAGTACAGCGAGCCGTCGCGGCGGACCTTCCGCGTTGGGAAGACGCGCGGGAACCGCTCGTTCTTGATGCAGATGTACGGGTATGTCTTGTCGTCCTTGAGCAGGATGTTGTACCGCGGCTTGAGCCGCTTGATGAGGTTGTCCTCCAGCAGCAGCGATTCCGACTCGGTGTCGGTGACGATCACCTCGACGTCGGCGATCTTGCGGACGAGGGCCTCGGTCTTGGCCTGCTTCGGGCGGCCCTCCTGGAAGTAGCTCCGCACGCGCGAGCGCAGGTTCTTGGCCTTGCCCACGTAGAGCACCTTGCCCTCGGCGTCCTTGTGCTGGTAGACGCCGGGGGTCGTCGGGAGGTGCTTGAGCTTGTCGGCGAGCGCGTCGGTCATCGATGGGGGGGCTGGCGGGCGTCGTACGCCGACCGGCGAGTGTCGCTCCCAGCGATGACGGCCGTGCGTCACAGCGCCGGTTCGGGCAGTCAGAGTCCGGCCCCGCGCGCACCCCCAATCGGACCGACCGTGCCAACTAGGAAGCGGGGGCTCCCCGCCCCTCCACAAGGCGGGGGCGCCCCCCAGAGGGCGCCCCCGCTCACTGCTCCACGACAGTGGCTGGATCAGCCATACGGCCAGTTGGCCCAGTTCGAGCAGTGCCCGCCGTTGTCGGTCCCGGCGAGGGTCCGGTACGGGCCGTTGTACAGCGCGTTCATGACGGCCCGCGGCGACGCCTGCACGTCGCCGTTGTTCTTGATCCGGACGGTCCCGAAGTGCGCCTGGCTCAGTCCGTGGCCGATCTCGTGGACCGCGACGGTTTCGACGTCGATGTTCGAGGAGCCGTCGTCGGCCCAGTTCCAACTCGGGTCGTAGTAGATCTCGCGGAAGGCGGTGTCGGCGAGACCGTTGCCGTCGATGTCGGTGGGGCCGCTCACCCCCGTGAAGATGAACGTGAAGGTCACCCCCAGGACGCCCCCGGCGAAGTTGAGGTCGCGCCAGCCGGCGTGCTGGACGTCGGCTAGAATGTTGAAGCTGCCGACGGTGCCGCCGCTGAGGATGGCGGCGACGTAGCCGATGTCCAGCCCGAAGTCCGGGTTGCGGAATTGCGGGAGCGCCGAGCAGTTCAGCGCCTCCCAGGAGGCCGTTCCCCGCTCGATGGCGGCGTCGGTCTCGGCCCCGGTGAGCCCGCCGAAGAACGGGACGGCGTCGCCCGTCTGGTCGATGGCGTAGGTCACGTTGTCGCTGGCGGGGGCCGCGCCGCTCCAGGTGCGGCGGCCGTCGAACGGGACGAAGTCGGCCGTCAGGCGCTTGTTGCCCACGTCCTTGGCGATGACCGTGCCGCCCGCGATGCCGCCGTCGGGGTTGCCGACCCACTCGCCCATGAGGATCTGAACGCCCTCGCCCTCGAGGGTCAGGTTGGCGTCGTCGATCATGGCCGAGATCTGCGCCTCGGGGTCGTCGGCGTTGGCGTACGCGACCGCCCCAGGGGTGGCGGCCGTCGCGGCGTCGCCTACGGCGGTTGGAGTGAACTCTTCCGACGCACAGCCGGAGAGGAAGAGGCCCAGCACGAGGACGGCGCCGAGCATGCGAAAGGTTGTCATGAGAAGACCCGGGTTGGGAGAGGGGGGGCGCGCTGATCTGTGTGGGAAAGGTGGTCTGGAGTCCGCAATCCGGAGCAACCCTGACGGGGGTTGGGCAGGCCATCACTTGTATGCGACCACCCTTAACGAATGCAGGTGGATGGCCCCGCCTGGTAACGGGTCGAGACGAATGCGTGACGCTGGGAAGGGAGCTTGAGTGCGGCTCTACGGGCCGCTTCCGCGCTCGCCACATGAGGTCAAGCGGAGCGGTTGCCCGCCATCTTGTGGTCGAGGGTGAGCCGAGAGTTCGGGGCGTGCCACACCCCTAAGTCGAGGACGATAAAGACCCACCACGACGCACGACACGATCACCCTTCTCGTTCAGCAAGCACCTTCGTCCACCCCACGTCCATGCGCGTTCCCCTAGTCCTCGTCGCCGCCCTCGTCTTCGGCGCCGCTCCCGCCCTCACCCAGCCGATCCTGTCGGACTCGTCCGCGATCTACGTCAGCCCCCTGTTCGGGATCGTGCACCAGAGTTCGGAGGGCACGGCCCTTTCCGCCGGCGGGGATGTCGGTTGGCGCGTGGGGGCCTCGTCAGACATCGGTCTCCGGGTGCTGGCGGGGGACCTGACGACGCAAGACGGGAGCGGAGGCTTTCTGACGGTCGGCCCGACGCTGGGCACCAGTCGCCGCGTGGTCGGCGGCTTCGAGCTGGACGCGCGCCTGCTGGCGACGGCCACTTTCTCGGACGTCGGCCCCCGTGGGACGGCGGACACGTTTGGCCTCCAGGTGCTCCGCGGGACGGCGCAGGCCACAGTCAGCCGTCCGATCCCGATCGTCGGCAGCCTGTCACTGGCCCCGACGCTGGGGCTCTATGGCACGTCGTGCGCCACGCCGGGCTACGAGGTCCCGGGGGGGTCGCAGGCGAGGTGCGCCAAGGGCGGCGTGCTGGCGGGCGTCGACATTCGGTTCCGCGTGCTCGGAGCCGACGTGTCGGTCCCGATCATCGCCCCGATCCTGAGCCGGGGCAACGACCACGCCGGTCATCTGGCCGGCTGGGAGGTGCCCTCGGTGCCGATCACCGGCGGCATCCGCATCAGCTTCTAGTATCCAGTGCCGATGAGCCGCGTTCGCGCCCGCGGGAGGCGCCCCTCGCGGGCGACGGACACCACGATGGACCGGCCGACGCGGAGGTTCGCTGGCGACCACGCCGTAGGGAGCGCGACGTACACGTCGACGCTGCCGGTCAGCGTCGCCGCCGAGACGATCAACAGGTCGTCCCCGCAGGGTTCGCACTGCGCGCCGGGGGGGCAGGGCGGGCAGAGCAGGGCGCCGGTTAGCCACCCGGCGACGTTCGCGCGCAGCGTGTCGGCGTCCGAGCCGGACATCGCCAGCGTCCAGTCGAGCGCCGACATCCGGGGCAGGTCGAGCGTGTCGGGCAGCGCGGCCGTCGAGTCGGTCAGGCCCCAGCCAGGGGCAATCCGCCCGTCATCGAGCACGCCGTCGAGGCGCGTGTCGCGGGCGGCGCCGTGGAGCTGGCTGTAGGGAAGAGGCACCTCGGGGGCGGCGCACGCGGCGAGGGTGAGGAGCGAGAGCGTGAGGAGACGGGTCATGATCCTGAGGTCGCGCGCGTTGGCCGAAGCGCACCGCCGATGGGGAGGGGTCGGGCATCGCAGTGGCTAGGCCGGCACGTCCTGGCTGAGGCAGTGGCAGGCGCCGAGCCCCCAGACGAGGTGCCGCGCAGGGATCCGGGCGACCGGCCGGCCGGTGAGCCGCTCCAGCACGTCTGCCGCGTGGTCGTCCTGGGCGACGCCGAACGCCGGCATCAGCACGGCGGCGTTGCCGATCAAGAAGTTGGCGTAGCTGGCGGGCAGGCGTTCCCCGTCGTGGAAGAGCGCCGGGGGCATCGGCAGCGGGTGGACCTCGAGCCCGTGCCCGTCACGGCCCCGCCAGGCGCGGAGGCGCTCGGCGGCGTGCGCCAGCGGGGCGTGGTTGACGTCCGTCGGGTCCGGCTCCTGCGCCACGACGACCGTCCGCTCGCCGACGAATCGCGCGAAGTCGTCGACGTGGCCGTCCGTGTCGTCGCCCGCGATCCCGTCGCCGAGCCAGATCGTCTCGGTCACGCCGAGCCCGTCCAGCAGGAGCTGCTCGACGTCGGCCTTGGAGAGGCCGGGGTTGCGGTTCTGGTTCAGCAGACAGCTCTCCGTCGTCAGCGCCAGCCCGACGCCGTTCACGTCGACGGAGCCGCCCTCCATCACGAGGTCGAAGGGGACCCGGGCCAGCTCGTGGACGGCGGCCATCGCCGTGGGGACCGTGTTGTTCTGTTCCGTCCGGTCGTACTTGCCGCCCCAGGCGTTGAACACCCAGTCCGTCGCCAGCCGACGCCCGCCGTCGTCGGCGACCACCAGGGCGCCAAAGTCTCGGATCCACTCGTCGTCGGTGGGCCAGACGTGGAGGCGGACACCGCGGGCGCCCGGGGCCTCCGCTCGCCCGGCGTCGACCGTGCTCTCGATCCCGCTCGCCGCCAGCCGCTGGCGCACGGTCTCGGCGTGGTCGGCGCTCTGCACGACCACGCGGACCGTCTCGCCCGGCCGGAGCGCATCGATCATGGCGAGGTAGGCCGGCTCGACGGTTTCGGCAAGGTCCAGGCCCGGCCACGTGTCGGCGCAATGGGGCCAGACGAGCCACGTCGCGGCGTGAGGCGCCCACTCGGCGCGGCGGCGGTAGCCGAGGGCTCCGGGCGAGCCGGGCGTCGGGGGTCGCACGGCCATCCTAGCTCCCGTAGCGCTCGCCGAGCGAGCCGTAGGCGTCGACGCGGCGGTCCCGGAGGAACGGCCACCCGTGCCGCTGCTCGTCGATGGCGCCGAGGTCGGCCTCAACCACGAGCACGCCCTGCTCGGACTCCCCGAGCTGTCCCAGGAGCTGACCGTCCGGGCCGGCGATAAAGGACGAGCCCCAGAACTCGATGCCGCGGCCCTCGCGCTCCGCGTCGGGGTCGTCGAGCGTCACCGGCTCGAACCCCGTCCGGTTGACGGCCACCACGAACACCCCATTCGCGACCGCGTGCGACCGCTGCATCGTGATCCACGCCTCGCGTTGGGCGATTCCGTGGGACGCCTTCTCGCCCGGGTGCCACCCGATGGCGGTGGGGTAGAACAGCACCTCGGCGCCCTGGAGCGCCGTCGCCCGCGCCGCCTCGGGGTACCACTGGTCCCAGCAGACGAGCACGCCGAGGTCGCCCTTCGACGTCGCCCAGTTCTTGAACCCGAGGTCGCCCGGCGCGAAGTAGTACTTCTCGTAGTAGAGCGGGTCGTCGGGGATGTGCATCTTGCGGTACTTGCCCAGGTACCCGCGCGCGCCGTCGAGGACCGCCGCCGTGTTGTGGTAGAGGCCGCGGGCGCGCTTCTCAAACAGGCTCGCGACGATCGCCACGTCGAGCTCGGCCGCGAGCGGCGCAAGCGCCTCCGTCGTCGGGCCCGGCACGGGCTCGGCCCACGCGAAGGGCTCCGTGCTCTCGGTCTTGCAGAAGTACGGCGACAGGAACAGCTCGGGAAGGCACACCACGTCGGCGCCGGCGGCGGCGGCCTCGCGGACGAAGCCCTGCGCGCGGGCCAGGTTCTCGGCGGGATCGGTCGACATCGCCATCTGGACGAGGCCGAGGCGAACGGGGTCAGGCATCGGAGGGGCGGGGCTCAGGAGGGGTCGAGGTAGGTCGACGACTGGAAAAAGGCGCGGTAGTCGGCGAGGATGGCCTGGGCCTCCTTCGGGCGGATCAGGCCCTCCTTGGCCTTCTGGCGGAGCGTCGTCTGGACGCGCGCGTGCAAGTCGGACGGGAAGTACTGGACGCGCGCGAGCATCTGCTCGACGGTCGTCGCGGGGATCGTCTCCTCGACGTAGTACCCCGAGGGCTCGCTCTCGTCGAGATACACGTGCGCCTCGGCCACGCTGCCGAACAGGTTGTGCGCGTCCCCCAGGATGTCCTGGTAGGCCCCGACGAGGAAGATGCCCAGCCGGTACGGCGCGCCGTTCGGGGCGTGGACCTCGAGCGCGCGCTTTTTCCCCTCGGGCGCGATAAACCGGGCGATCTCGCCGTCGGAGTCGCACGTGATGTCGACGAGCCGGGCCCGGCAAGTCGGCGCCTCGTCCAGCCGGGAGACGGGGACGATGGGGAAGCGCTGGCCCAGGGCCCAGTGGTCCATCAGCGACTGGAAGACGGAGAAGTCGCACAGGACTTGCTCCGCGAGCGCGTCGCCGAGCGCGTCGAGCTCGGGGGGGACCCAGTCGGGCCCGACGGCGAGCAATCGGGCGTGGATGTCGCGGCAGACGGACCAGTACAGGGTCTCGGCGAGCGCCATCGGGTCCAGCCCGAGGTAGCCGTACTGGAACAGGGCCTCCGACTTCTGGCGCGCCTCGACCGCGTCGTGGTAGATCTCGAGGAGCTCGCCCAACCCCGGCGCCTCGGGGACCGACCGTCGCAAGGCGTCGAGCTCGGACGTGATCGCGTGCGCGCCCTCGGGGAGGACGAAGTCGTCGGGGACCGACGGCTTGCTGGTCATGCCCAGGGTGTCCACGACGAGCACGGAGTGGTGCGCGGTGAGGGCCCGGCCGTTCTCGCTGACGATGGTCGGGTGAGGCACGCCCTCGGCGTCGCAGGTCTCCTGGACCGCGTACACGATGGCGTTCGCGTACTCCTGCATCGAGTAGTCCACGCCCCCGCGCCCGCCGCCGAGCGGGAGCGCGTCGTAGTTGACGCCGAGGCCGCCGCCCACGTCGAGGTACTCGGGCGCCAGCCCGCGCCGGACGAGATGCGCGTAGATCCGGGTGATCTCTTTGACCGCGGCCTTGAGCGCGCCGACGTCGCCGATCTGGCTGCCGAGGTGGAAGTGGAGGAGCCGCAGCGCGTCGCCCCGGCCCGCGTCGATCAGGCGGTCTGCCGCGGCGACCAGCTCGGGCAGTGTGATCCCGAACTTCGACAGGCTCCCGCCCGACTTCGTCCACGGCCCAGGGGCGACGGACGCCAGCTTGATCCGGATCCCGAACCGGGCGGGCTGGTCGGCCTCGTCGCTCAGCGCCAGGATCTGGTCGAGCTCCGTCGTCTTCTCGATGATCGGGAGCACCTTGCGCCCGAGCCGCTGGAACGTCTGGATGATGCGCAGCATCGCCGCGTCTTTGTACCCGTTGACCAGGCACAGCGTGTCGTCGGACTCCAGCCTCGGCAGCGTCGCCACCAGCTCGGCCTTCGAGCCGCACTCCAGGCCGAACCGGTACGGGCGCCCCGCCTCGACGATCTCGTCGACGACCTCCCGGAGCTGGTTAACCTTTACGGGGTACACGCCGGTGTAGCCGCCCCGGTACCCGGACTCCTCGATCGCCGTCTGGAACGCCTCGTTGAGCTGGCGGACGCGGGTGTCGAGCAGGTCCTGGAACCGGATCACGGCGGGGAGCGAGAGGCCGCCGGCCACCACCTCCTCGACGACGGCCGCGAGGTCGATCTCGCCATCGCGGCGGGGGTCCGGCCGGGCGACCACGTGGCCGGCGGCGTTGACCCCGAAGTACCCCTCGCCCCAGGCGGCCATGTGGTACAGCGCCTCGGCATCAGCGGGCGTCCACGCCTCGACGTGGGGGTCCGGAGCGGCGGGGGCGGGGACTGTGTCGGGCACGGGCGGAGAAGCGGGAGGGGGACGAATCGACGGGTGAGGGGCGCCGAAGGTCCGGCGCTGCGGGGGGGAGACAAGCCAAGCCTCGTGGAATCTCACCCGGCGCCCGGCGGAGACGTCCCCGAGCGGAACGCGCACGCGCTCCGGCGGGTGTCTATCCGCCCTGCTGCCCCGACCCGATGAGCGACCGCCCCGTCTCCGATTTCCTCCGCCACCACTACCGCCACTTCAACGCCGCCGCGCTCGTCGACGCCGCCGAGGGCTACCGCGCCCACGTCGACGGCGGGGGCAAGATGCTGGTCGCGCTGGCGGGCGCCATGAGCACGGCGGAACTCGGCCTGTCGCTCGCCGAGATGATCCGGCAGGGCCACGTCGACATCATCTCGTGCACCGGGGCGAACCTCGAGGAGGACCTGTTCAACCTCGTCGCCCACGACCACTACGAGCGGATCCCGAACTGGCGCGACCTGACGCCGGCCGACGAGCAGGCGCTGCTGGAGCGCGGGATGAACCGCGTGACCGACACCTGCATTCCTGAGGAGGAGGCGTTCCGCCGCCTCGAGGCGGCACTCGTCGACGAGTGGCGGGCGATGGAGGCCGAGGGCCGCCGGCTCTTCCCCCACGAGGTGCTCTACCGGATCCTGCGGTCGGGCCGGCTCGAGGAGCACTACCAGATCGACCCCAAGGACTCGTGGCTCCTCGCCGCCGCCGAGCGCGACCTCCCCATCGTCACGCCCGGCTGGGAGGACTCGACGACCGGCAACATCTTCGCCTCCCACGTCATCAACGGCGACCTTAGCAGCCCGCACACCGTCAAGCACGGCATCGAGTTCATGACGTGGCTCGCCGACTGGTACACCGACAACGCCGACGGCCCCGGCATCGGGTTCTTCCAGATCGGCGGCGGCATCGCGGGCGACTTCCCGATCTGCGTGGTCCCGATGCTGGAGCAGGACCTCGACCGTCGGACTCCGCTGTGGGCCTACTTCTGCCAGATCTCGGACTCGACGACGAGCTACGGGTCGTACTCCGGCGCCGTCCCGAACGAGAAGATCACCTGGGGCAAGCTGGCGCCCGGCACGCCCAGCTTCCTGGTTGAGAGCGACGCGACGATCGTGGCCCCGCTGATTTTCCAGTACGTGCTGGAGCGGTCCGGGATGGACGAGAACGCATAGTCAGGACGCGGGCTGGCGGGCTCGCGTAGCGTACGTTCGGCGCCCATCCCCAGCCCCGCCCCCGTGTTCCTCATCGCCACCGTTCTTCGCCCCAGCCCGATCGCCGGCATTGGCGTGTTCGCCGCCGAGCCCGTCGCGGCCGGGACGCGGATCTGGGAGTTCACCGACGGCGTCGACTGGCGGCTGGCGCCGGCGGAGCTCGCGGCGTTCCCCGAGCCCTACCAGTCGCGCCTGCGCCAGTGGTGCTACCTCGACGACGATGGCACGTACGTCCTGTGCGGCGACACGGCCAAGTTCATGAACCACTCGGACGAGCCGAACTGCGACGAGCCGGAGCACACGACGGTCGCCAACCGCGACATCGCCCCGGGCGAGGAACTGACCTGCGACTACCGGACCTTCGACGGCGAGAGCATGGCGCTCGGCGACGCCTTCGACCCGGCCGGGTCCTGACGACTCACGCAAGCAGGAACCGTCGGACGTCCGCGGCGAACCGGGGCACGTCGACGCCCTGGATCGGGTGGTCGAGGCCGGGAAGGATCTGCAAGCTGGCAGCTGGGATCGTGCGCCACAGACCGACCGCGTGGCGCACGTCGAAAAACCGGTCGGCGTCGCCCGCCGAGACGAGCGTCGGGCACGCGATGAGCGCGAGATCGGCGTCCGAGATCCAGCGGTCGGGGAGGGCGGAGGTGAAGGCCACGATCTGGGCGACGAGCCCGGGCCACCGATCGCCATGCGTGTCCTGCAGGCGCCGCGCCCAGAACGGGGTGTCGCTGGCGATCCGGCCCGGCGCCATCGGCGCCGTCATCGCCTCGACCTCGGCGGCGTCCCACTGCACGTTCGCCCCGTGGATCGCCAGCCGGCCGACGGCGTCAGGGCGGGCGATCGCCAGTGCGAGCGCGACGCCGGCGCCCATGGAGAACCCGAAGACGTTCGCCGCGGACAACTCAAAGTGGTCGATGACCGCTATTGCAGCCGATGTGTAGGCGTCCCACTCCGGCGCCGCCGCATCGAGATCCCCGCTCCGCCCGTGCCCCGGGAGGTCGACCCCGTAGACCCGGAACGTCCGCTCCCACACCGCGATCAGCCGGTCGGTCTCCAGCTCCGTCGATCCTAGCGCCGCGTGGAAGACGACGAGAGGAGGGGCGTCCTCCGGTCCCGAGACCTGCACGGCGACGCGGCCGCCCGGCGCGTCGACGTCCACCCAGTCGCGCGCCGGGCGGACCGACTCCACCAACTCGACCAGCACGCCCCCGGTGTCCTTGGGATGCAAAAAGACGACCCGTTTGCGGTCGGCGCCCGGTCGCGGTTCGCCGAGAACGCGGAGGCCCAGGGCGCGCGCGCGGTCCACGTGCCGGTCGAGGTCGTCGACCTCGAACGCGAGGTGGTGGAGGCCGGGGCCCCGCTTCTCGACGTACTTGGCGATCGTCGACTCGGGCGTCGTGGCCTCGACGAGCTCCAGTTTCGGCGCCGCGCCCGGGACGCCACCGTCGCCGAAGAAGACCGTCCGCACGCCCTCCGACGGCACGGCCTCCGTCTTGTACGGGGCCGATCCAAAAAGGGCTTGCAGGGCCGCCGAGTCTTCGGGGCTGGCGATGGCGATGCCGACGTGTTCGAGGGTCATGGGTGCGGGGTCTGGTCCCGGAAACTCGCACCGTCGGGCTCTGTCCCACGGTCATGCTGCTGCACCTTTCCGCCCCGGGCGACGCCCACGGCCCCGACGCGGCCCGCCAGCAGCGGCTCGCGATGGGCGCCAGCCTGGCCGTCGCCATCGTGATGCTGGTCGGTAAGCTGGCGGCGTACCGGTTGACGGGTTCGACGGCGATCCTGTCCGACGCGCTCGAGTCCGTCGTCCACCTCGCGGCGACGGCGATGGTCGGGTTCAGCCTGTGGTACGCCGCCCAGCCGCCCGACCCCTCGCACCCGTACGGGCACGGCAAGATCGCGTACTTCTCCTCCGGCACCGAGGGCGCGCTGATCCTGCTCGCGGCGATCGGCATCGTGTGGACCGCCGTCATCGACCTCATCGAGGGGCCGCAGCTGCAACAGTTGGGCCTCGGCCTCCTCATCACGGCGGTGCTCGCGCTCATCAACCTCGTCCTCGGACTGGGGCTGATCCGCGTCGGGCGCCGCACGAACGCCCTCGTGCTCGTCGCAAATGGCCACCACGTCCTGACCGACATGTGGACGAGCGTCGGCGTGCTCGTCGGCGTCGGGCTGGTGTACCTCACCGGCTGGCTCTGGCTCGACCCCGTCGTCGCCATCGTCATGGGCCTCAACATCCTGTGGACGAGCGGGGCGCTGATGCGCGAGGCGTACGGTGGGTTGATGGAGACGGCCGACCCCGCCGTCACCGAGGCCATCCTGGCCGTGCTCGATACCGCTCGCGCCGACGGCTTGATCGACGGCTCGCACCACGTCCGCCACCGCCGCGTCAACGACCACCTCTGGATCGAGCAGCACCTCCTGCTCCCCGACGACCTCCGGCTCGTCGACGCCCACGACCGGGCGACGGAGGTCGAGACGCGCCAGCAGGCCGCCTTCCCCGACAGCCGCGTGCTCGTGACCAGCCACCTCGAGCCGCGCTCGCACGACCACCCCGCGGCGGCGCCCCACGACGCCCTGACCGACTCGCTGGCGGAGGTCGCCGCCGAGCAAGGCCGACCGTCGGCATCTTAGGGCCCTCGCACACTCCCCCTTTATGACCATCGCCGTCATCGGCGGGCTGGCCGCCGGGCCCGCCGCCGCCGCCGAGGCCCGACGCCGCGCCCCCGACGCCCAGATCCTCCTGTTCGAGGAGGGGCCCCACGTCTCCGTCGGCACGTGCGAGATGCCTTACCGCATCGGCGGCGTGGTCGACGACGACCTCCAGGTGTTCACGCCCGAGACGCTGGCGGCCAAAAAGGGCATCACCGTCCACGACCGCCACCGCGTGACCGCGCTCGACCCCAAGGGCTCGCTCACCGTCGAGGCGCTCGAGTTCGGGAGCACGCGCGAGGTCCGCTTCGACCGCGCGATCCTGGCGACGGGCGCTCGCGCCCGCACCCTGCCCGGCCCGATGCCCGCCGGCGTCTTCACCGTCCGCGACTTGGTCGACACCGAGCACATCGAGCGCTGGCTGGCGACCGAGCCCGTGCGCCACGTCGTGGTCGTCGGCGGGGGCTACATCGGGCTCGAGATGGCCGAGGCCATGCGCGAACGGGGGATCCGCGCGTCCATCCTCGACCCCTCGGGCCGCGTCCTGAACGCGACGGTCGCCTGCGAGGCCAGCGACCTGATGAAAGCGGCCGTCCTCGCGGCGGGCGTCGCCGTCCGCCCCGAGCGCGCGACGGACCTGCTGGCGGACGACGCCGGCCGCGTCCGGGCCGTCCGCACCGACCGCGGCGAGCTCGTCGGGTGCCAGATGGTGGTCGTCAGCATCGGCGTCGAGCCCCGGACCGAGCTGGCTGAGGCCGCCGGGGTCAAGCTGGGAGCCATGGGCGGCATCGCCGTCGACGACCAGATGCGGACCTCCGCACGGACGATCTATGCGTGCGGCGACGTCGTCGAGGTCCCCCGCGCCCCCGACGGCACGCGCGTCCTGTGGCCGCTGGCGACGACCGCCCGCCGCACGGCCCGCGTCGCCGCCCGGAACGCCGTTCGGCCCGGGTCCGACACGTTCCGGCCGATCGCGGGTGCGGTCGCCGTCCGCGCCTTCGGCATCGAAGCCGGGTCCGTCGGCCTGTCGCTCGCGCAAGCGACCGAGGCCGGCCTCGACGCCGTCGCCGCCGACATCCGCCACTGGTCGCGCACGCGCGTCTTCCCCGGGTCGTCGCCGATCGACGTGCGGCTCGTCGTCGAGCGCCGGACCGGCCGCATCTTGGGCGGCCAGCTTGTCGGCGCCGAGGGCGCCGCGCTCCGCGCGAATGTGCTCGTCCCTCTTGTCCAGTCCGGCGGCACGGCCCGCCAGCTCGCCGAGGACCTCGACCTGATCTACAACCCCCCGCTCGCGCCCGCCGTCGACCCCCTCAAGATCGCCGCCAGCCGCGCGATGGATCTGATCTAGACGGATGGGGGATGAGGCGGACGGCACACGGCTGTGCGTCCCGTCGCCGCCGCCCCTTGCTCCCTCTGTGTCCTACACGCCCATTCATCCCACGACCGCCCTTGGACCTCACTGAACGCTCCATCGAGACCGAGCAGATCTACCGGGGCGTCTTGCTCGACGTCAGGAAGGACACCGTCCGCTTGCCCGACGGCGAAACGTCGGGCCGCGAGTGGCTCAAACACCCCGGCGCCGGCGCCGCCGTCCCCGTCGACGCCCAGGGCCGCGTCGTGCTCCTCCGCCAGTTCCGCTTCGCGCCGGGCCGCGAGTTCTGGGAGGTCCCCGCCGGCAAGCGCGACGGCGACGAGGCCCCGCTCGCGGTCGCCCAGCGCGAGCTGGTCGAAGAGGCCGGCCTCACCGCCACTCGGTGGACCCCCCTTGGCGTCACCTACCCCGCAATCGGGTATTCCGACGAGGCCATCCACCTGTATCTCGCCGAAGACCTCACCCCCGCGGACTCTGCCGTCGACGCCGACGAGTTCGTGGAGCCCTTCCGGATGCCGCTGGCGGAGGCCGTCGAGTTGGCGCGGACGGGTCAGATCGAGGACGCCAAAACTTGCGTCGCCCTCCTGCTGGCGGCCGCTGAGATCGAGCGGCGAGGGTAGGGGAGCGGGCTCCAATCGGTCTCCGGCGACGTCAGCGACCAGCCGAGGCCGCCCTTAGGCGTGCTCGTCTCCAGCGGCGGCGCGCGGCGCGGACCCCTCCGCCTGCCCCGCGAGGGGCTCGACGTGTCGGGCGAGAAAGTCGAGCTGGTCGCCGACGACTTTCCCGAACAGCGGCTCGGTGTACGGATCGAAGTGGCCGCCGCCGTACTGGATCAGCGTGGCGTTCGGGGCCCGCTCGCACGCCTCGATGGCCGGCCCGGCCGGCGTTGTCAGGTCGCCCCGCGCCACCTGGACGAGTGTCGGCATCTGGAGCCTCGGGAGGGCACGGCCGGGCGAGTACAGCCCGATGGCCAGCACGAACCGGGCGGCCACGCGCCGGTCGAACGCCAGCCCGTCGGGTACCAGGCCGAGGTACCCCTCGCACTCGCCCGGCGCGTTGAGTAAGCCCGTCTCGCCCTCGCTCGCGCTGGACAGGACGTAGTGCGGAGGCTGCCGAAGCAGGGCTCGGACCGAGTCGTACAACCCGTGTATCGAAAGCCGGGCGACGGTCGTCAGCCGCTCGCTCCGGAGCGACGCGTACCCGCTCACGTGGGGGACCTGGGAGATCACGGCGGCCACGCGCGGGTCGTCTGCGGCCACCTCAAGCACGTGCCCGCCGCTCAGCGACGAGCCCCACAGCACGACGCGGTCGGGGTCCACCTGGGGCTGGCTCCGCGCAAAGGCGACGGCCGCGGCCCAGTCCTCCAGCTGGCGCGAGATGCTTAGGAGCTGGCGGGGCTCCCCGTCGCTGGCCCCGAAGTGGCGGTAGTCGAAGACGAGGCAGGCGTAACCCGCCGCGCGGAACCGCTCGGCGAACGCGTCCAGGCGCATCTCTTTGACGCAGCCAAGGCCGTGGGCCATGACGACGGTGGGAAACGGCCCCTCGCCGTCGGGCACGTAGAACCAGCCGGCGCACCGGGTCCCGTGCGATTCGAAGACGACGTCGTGACGCAGGGGAGGGGGCATCGAAGGGGCGCTCGGTGGGCGTGCCGGTTTACACGGCCCGTGTGGGGCACGACCTGAGAATACGGACGTGCAAGCGGCGCGTCTGGCACGTGCCCCGAGGGAACCAGAGGAGGATTCGGACATGACGGGAGAAACCGCCCGGGGCGCCGGCTCACCGTCGCCCCGTCAGCCCCCGTCTTCACCGAGGTTCGGCGCGCGTGTCCGGTCGCCCGGGCGCTAGCTTGCGCACCGACTCCCCCCCGACCGACCCGTGTTCTACCTCCTCATCGTCGTCATCCTGATCGTCGCCCTGCTGATGGGCATTGCGGTCCTGCTCCAGAGCGGCAAGGGCGGCGGCCTCGCCGGCATCGCCGCCGGCGGCCAGACGACCCAGATCCTGGGGGCCCGCCAGGCCCCCGACTTCCTCGAGAAGGCCACGTGGTCCCTCGGCTGGCTCTTCCTCGGGTTGTGCCTCGTCACGACGTTCTTCATCCCGCGCGCCGGCCGCGACGGCTCCATCCTGCAGGAGCGCGCCGGTGAGCTGCCCGCCGCGGCCCCGTCGGCCATCGAGGCGCCCATCGAGGGCGACGCCGCCCCGGCCCCCTCGACCGCCAACCCCGCCACGCCGACTGCCCCCGACGTCCCCCCGACCCAGGAGTAATCAGGACGACGGACGACGGACGACGGACCGCAGACGGCGGTGCGCTCCGTCCGGCCCCAGCTCAACACCTCGTGAGGGCGCTCCGATCACTCGGGGCGCCCTCGTATTTTGTGGCCGCCGTCTCACCGAGAGCAGATGGGGAGGGCAGCACGAGCCAGGCGTCCTCTCCCCAGCCGTCCTCCCCGCACACGCGGGTACTCAGAGTGACGAGCGCCGCGATCGACAAAGGCCTAAATGGGGCAAGAAAGAGGCGACCCCACTCCCCAACAAAAAAACGGGGCCCGCCCCGAAGAGCGGGCCCCGCTGACCGCGTCGGCCTGTACGCCGGATTCTGTCCGGCCGCGGGCGTCACGCCGCGGCCTGTGCCGCCATCTATCTGGGACCGCCGTCGCCGGCGGCCTCGAGCGGCCTACCCACGTCCTCGGGCGGGCACCCTTTCCGGGACGAGCCCGGGCGGACGTTGCGTGGCCTTGCACCCCGTGGGGTTTGCCTAGCCGCGACCGTCGCCGGCCGCGCTGGTGGGCTCTTACCCCACCGTTTCACCCATCACCTGTGTCCCGCGCAGCCCGAAGGCGGTTGCGGGACCATCGGCTGGTCTGTTCTCTGTTGCACCTGCCGTCACCCCGCCGAGGCGGGGCGCCTTCCTGTTAGGAAGCACAGTGCCCTGTGGTGTCCGGACGTTCCTCCCCGGGGCGAGCCCCGAGGCGGCGGCCCGGCCGACGCGCTCGTAAACAACGAACGGGCGCCGACCGTGGGGCCAGCGCCCGCTCAAGGTCGCGTGGATTCGGACTACGCCGCCTCCTCGGAGAACAGCGCGTCGTCCACGATGATGCGGCCGTCGTGCTCCGAGACGATGATCCGGTCGCGCTGGCGGACCTCGACCTGGCGCTGCGGCGGCACGATGAAGCCGGCGGCGGCGCCGCGCTCGATCGGAACCACGGCCCGGCCGTCGCGGACGCGCGTCCGCAGACGCTCGTACGCGCGGCGGTACCGCTCGTCGATCTGCTTGGCGGCCTTCTCGCGCTGCTTCTCGTACGTCTCCTGCTCGGCCTTCGTCTCCTCGACGACGCGGTCGAGCTCGACGCGCTTGTCGGCGATCCGGGCCTCGAGCTCCTTGAGCGTGTCGTCGGCGCCGTCGACCGTCTCGGCCGAGTCGGTGTCGAGGTTGTCGTACCGCTCGATCTCCTCGTACGCCGCGCCGATGCGCTGGCGGTGGGCCTCTATCTCCTTCGTCAGCGCATCGTACTCGCGGTTGTTGCGGACCTGGAGCTGCTGCTCCTCGTACTTGCGAATGAGCCCCTCGGACTCGGCGATGTCCAGCTTGAGCTTCTTCTTCTGGACCTCGGCCTCCTTCTTGTCCTGGTCGATCTTGCCGAGCCGCGTCTGGAGGCCGGCCCGCTCGTCCTCGAGGTCCCGGATCTCGTCCGGGAGGTCGCCGCGGAGCTTGGTCAGCTGATCGATCTTGGTGTCGATGATCTGGAGGCGAACGAGGGCGCGGAGCTGGTCCTCGATCGTGGTCGTGTCGGTCGTCGCCATTGGAGATGTGCGCGTGGGGAGTCGGGCAGGGTACCGCCCCCGGAGCCTCGCAGTTTTGAGACCGGAGCGAATTGTCGGCCCAGTCCTCGATTTTCGGTCATCGGTTGCCGGTATGCCGCCCTGGGACTCAGCGTCCGCTCAGCCCCCAGTCCTACCGACGAACGTCCGCATCGGCGAGGTCCGGTGCCGCGTCACGTCGACCGCGAGGCCGGGCAGGGCGGCCCGGAGGTGGTCCGCGATCAGGCGCTCCGTGACGGCCTCGGTCTCGTAGTGCCCGGCGTCGACGAGCGCCAGCCGGGGCGCGCCCTCGGGGTCGAGCGCCTCGAAAAAGCGGTGGTACGTCACGTCGGCCGTCACGTACGCGTCCGCGCCGGCCGCGAGCGCGGCGGGCAGGAACGACAGCCCGGACCCACCGCAGACGGCGACGCGCTCGACGGTCTGCCCGTCGTCGCCGACGTAGCGCAGCGCGCCCGCCCCGAGCGCATCGCGGACGCGAGCCAAAAACGCCGCCAGCGATTCCGGCGCCGCCAGCGTCCCGACCGCCCCGTAGCCCTGCCGCGTCGTCCGGTTCTCGACCGCGTACACGTCGATGGCCGGCTCGTCATAGGGATGCGCCGTTGCCACGGCCCGCACCGCGTCCCGCACGGCCCATTCCGGGACCACCGCCTCGATCCGCACTTCTTCGACGGCTTCCGCCGCGCCGACCGTGCCGACGGATGGCGACGCCCCCGGCTCGGGCAGAAACCGCCCCGTCCCCTCGGCCGAGAACGAGCAGCCGGAGTAGTCGCCGATCTCGCCGGCCCCCGCTTGCGCGAGTGCGGCCCGGATGGCGTCGCTCGCGGCGCGCGGCGCGAACACGACCAGCTTGCGCATCACGCCGTCGAGCGGCGCCAGGATTTCCGGGTCCTGAACCCCGAGCTGTTTCGCAAGCGCGAACGACACGCCGCCGTGCGCCGCGTCGAGGTTGGTGTGGATCGCCGCGTAGCTCACGCCCGCCCTCGCCAGCCGCCACACGAGCGACCCGACGGGGTCCGTCGCCGTCGCTCGCGCGACCGGCTTGAAGATGAGGGGGTGGTGGGTCACGATCAGCCCGGCGCCCGTCGCCGCCGCCTCGTCCACGACGGCTGGTGTGAGGTCGAGCGCGACGAGTACGCGGTCGACTTCCGCAACGGGGTCGCCGACCTGCAGGCCGACGCGGTCGAAGTCGGCCTTCTGGCCTTGAGGGGCCCAGGCGTCGAGAACGGCGAGAACGTCAGAAACCGTCATGTCGGCTAGGTAGAGGGGCGGCCGGACAGCGCGATGCCCTCGGCCTCGTCGACGCGCGTCAGCAGCGCGGCGCCGATCACGAACAGGACCAGGACGACCGAGATGCCGATGCGCTGCGAGCCGAAGGCCTGCGTGAGCACGCCGAGCAGGAACGGGCCGATAAAGGCGGTCGCCTTGCCCGAGAAGGCGAAGAAGCCGTAGAACTCGGTCTCCTTGTCGTCGGGCACGAACCGGCCCAGCAGCGACCGGCTGGCGGACTGGTTCGGCCCGATCGCCAGGCCCACCAGCACGCCCGACACCCAGAAGACGGTCCGGCTCTCGGTCGACACCGCCAGCATGGCGGCCACGATCAGGAGCGCCAGCGACATGAACAGCACGGGCCGCCCGCCGATCCGGTCGTCGAGGAACCCGAACCCGAGCGCGCCGATCATCGCGGCGACGTTGAGCACGATGCCGAACAGGAGGACCTCGCCGATCTCGAAGCCGAGCGTGCCCTGCGCGTAGATCCCGCCGAAGGCGATCAGCGTCACCAGCCCGTCGTTGTAAAAAATGCGGGCGACGAGCAGGCGCACGATCTGGCGGTAGCGGCGCAGCTCGCGAGCGGTCTCCGCCAACTCCCCGAAGCTCTCCTTGACGAGCGTCCCGAGCGGCGGGCGGCTCTCGACCTGGACCTCGCGCAGGACCAGGAAGGTGGGGATCGAGAACACCGCGAACCAGCCGGCGACCAGCAGATTGGTGGCGCGGACGTGCTCGCCCAACGCTTTGTCGAGCCCGAACGGGGCGACCTCCGGGTTGACGAACACGACGAGCGCGATGCCCAGGCACAGCAGCCCGCCGACGTAGCCGAGCGCCCAGCCGTAGCCGGAGACGCGGCCGATCTGGTCGGGCCGGGCGATGTCGGGGAGGTACGCGTTGTAGAACACCTGGGCCGTCTCGAAGGCCACGTTCGCCGCGACGAACCAGAACAGCGCCTGCATCACCTGCCCTGGCTCGGCGGCGTACAGCCCGACCGTGCCGACGACGCAGATCACCGTCATCGCCAGCAGGAACGACTTCCGCGCGCCGCCGCGGTCCGCGAACGCGCCCAGGACAGGGGAGAGGAGGGCCACCAGAATCGCCGTGATGGTGACGGCCCGCGACCACAGCACCGTGCCCAGCTCGCCGTCCGGCACGGCGACCCCGGCCGCGTCGGGCGAGAGCACCATGTAGCCGGTGAAGTACGTCCCGTAGATGAACGTCACCACGAGCGTGGTGAACGACGAGTTGGCGAAGTCGTAGAGCGACCAGGCCCAGATGGCCTTTTTGTCGCCGCGTTGGGACGTCATTCGGATGGGGGAGGGGCGGCCCAAGCTAGACTGCGCACGTCCGGCCAGCCCGAGGGTGGAGCTCAGCCACCTGGTGGCCGCTTGCTATCTTCGTCCCACGCCCTCGTAGCTCAGTCGGATAGAGCGACTCTCTCCTAAAGAGTAGGCCACAGGTTCGATTCCTGTCGAGGGCACTCAGCCGGTGTGCGCGTCGAGCCAGTCGGCAAAGTGGCCGATGGTCTCGTCGCGCTCGGGCTCGTGGAACGTCTCGTGCAAGAGGCCCGGCCACAGCTGGAGCGTCACGTCGTCGGACGCGGCGTGCTCCGCGAGCCATTTCGTGCCGGAGGGCGGGGTGATCTCGTCGTCGGTCCCGTGCGTCAGGTACAGCGGCATCGTGAACCGCTGCGGCCGCTCGCGGACGGCCAGGAACGCGCGGCGCATCTCCGCCGCCAACCGTACGCGGACGCCCTGCACGATCGCGAGGGGGTCGGCGCGGTATGCCGCCTCGACGCTCGGGTCGCGCGAGAGCGCCGAGAGGTCGATCGACTGGACCGGGAGCGTCGGCACCCAGCGCGCGAGCACGTCGGCCACCGATTGCAGCCAGCCGGGCGTGCCCTCGGGCACGTCGAGCACCGCGGACGTGAGGGCGACCCCGGCCACCCCGTCGGCGCCCCCGCTGGCGACGAGCCGGGCGACGACGAGCCCGCCCATCGACTGGCCCATCAGAAACACGGGGCGGTCGCCGGCCTCCTCCTGGACGCGCGACAGGAAAAGGCGGAGGTCGTCGACGTACTCGTCGAACCCCTCGACCTGCCCGCGTGGGCCGTCCGAACGGCCGTGGCCCCTGAGGTCGAGCGCGCGGACGGCGTAGCTGCGCTGCATGAGCGCGCTGGCGGCGTACGCGTAGCGCCCGCTGTGCTCGTGGAGCCCGTGGACGATCAGCACGACGCCGCGGAGGTCACCGTCTGGCGTCCACGCCCGCGTGAACAGGGTGCGGCCGTCGAAAGAAATGAGAGAGCCCGTGTCGTGCGTCATGGATCGCGGGGTGGGGCCCGAAGGTAGACCGGCTCCACGCCTACCGGCCCCATGACCGTCACCGACGCTGCGCCCGCCCCCGACGACCTCCTGTCCGAGATCGACGAGCAGGTCCGCTCCCTGCGCGAATCGGGCGGCGAGCCCCATGCCATCTTGGTTGGCCCCGACGCCTACGAGGCGCTTAAGTCGGCGGTCGCCGAGCGGTTCGGCCGCGAGCGGGCCGACCTCTCGCAGTACCAGTGGCTGACCGTCGTCGTCGATCCCTTCCGAGGCGCCCGCGTCGCCGTTGTGCCGACGCCCCGCGAGGTGTCGGCAGGCGTCCGGGCCGAGCGGCGGGACGAGGGGTGAGCTGAGCTGGCGAAAGAAAACGGCCTGCTGGCGCATCTCGATGCGTGCCGCGAGCACCTTCCGTCCCCCGTCCCCCGTCCCCCGTCCCCCGTCCCCCGTCCCCCGTCCCCCGTCCCCCGTCCCCCGTCCCCATGAAAGCACTTTGGAACGGCGCCGTTATCGCCGAGAGCGACGCCACCGTCGTCGTCGAAGGCAACCACTACTTCCCGCGCGGCTCGGTCGACGAGCGCCGCGTGCAGCCTTCAGACCACACGTCGGTCTGCCCGTGGAAGGGGACCGCCCACTACCTCGACGTCGTCGTCGACGGGGCGACGAACGCGAACGCGGCCTGGCTGTACCCAGCCCCGAAAGACGCCGCGGCCGAGATCAGGGACCACGTGGCCTTCTGGAAGGGCGTAACGGTCGAGCCCTAGTCCCGTTATTGCATACAAGTGTTGCTCGCCGCCCTCTGCACGGCAACTCCATGAAGTCCGCATAGGGAGAGTCCCGAGCCCGCCGGCCCTCGCCGTAGGTTGGAGCGTCGCCCCCGCACCCGTGCGCCCGCTCCGCTCCGCCCTGCTCCGCCGCCTCGTCGTCGCCGCCCTCGCGGTCGCGCTCGGGTTGCCGCTGGCGCCGTCGGCGGCTGCGTCACCCGCCCTCGCGGTGCTGGACGACTCGGAGGCGTTCGACCGCGCGCTCGCCGCCGCCCGGGCCGCTGAGCCCGGTACCGATCCAGTCGACGTCTTTGCTCAGGTCTACGCCGACGCTGTCGACGGCGTCTCGGCCGAGGCCGTGGCGCACCTGCTCGGGGCCCCGTCGCTGTCCGGCGTCGCGCCCGTCACGCCGGCCGAGGCGCTGGCGAAGGCCCAGCCCGCCCCGTCCCCGTCGCCCGCCTCCGTCGCTGGCGAGCCGGTGGCCGAGGCCCGCCTTACCGATCAGAGCCGCGTGCCGGCTCGCGTCCTCGACCTCCCGGTCCGGCGCAGCGCGCCGTCGCTGCAGCCGCGCGCCCCTTAGGGCTCGGGCGCTCGCGCCCCCCCTTACCCGTCATCGTTTTGCGCGCCCGTCCGTTGGGGACCGGCGCCGTCCCTCGACCCTTACCGGCGCCCTCCGAGGCGTCTGCCCCTATGCAAGGCTACGGATTCAAGATCTTCGCCGTCGCGGCGCTGCTGCTCATCTCGGTGTGGCAGCTGTTCCCGACGTTCCAGAACTCCCTCAACAACCGCGAGCTCGCGGCCATGAGCCCCGCCGAGCGCGAGGCCTACCTCGACGAGCACAACGACGACCTCGTCGCCACGAGTGAGGAGTCGCTCAAGCTGGGCCTCGACCTTCAGGGCGGCATGCACGTCACCCTCGAGGTCGGCACCGGCGCGCTCCTGCGCGAGCTGGCCGGCAGCCGCGCCGACGACACGTTCGACGAGGCGATCGCGCTGGCGAACGAGCGCGCCGAGACTTCGGGCGCCGCCTACGTCTCGCTCTTCACCGACGCGCTCGAAGAGGTCCGCCCCGGCACGCGCCTGGCGCGCTACTTCCGCAACGCCGACGCGGATGTGACCGCCCGGTCCGACAACGACGTCGTCGAGGCCTACCTCGGCGAGGAGGTCGAGGAGGCGCTCGTCCGCGCCGAGGAGATCATCCGCCAGCGGATCGACCGGTTCGGCGTCACCGAGCCGCTCATCCAGCGCCAGGGCTCGTCCCGCATCGTCGTCGAGCTCCCGGGCGTCGACGACGAGCGGCGCGTCCGCGAGCTGCTCAAGGGCACGGCCCAGCTGACGTTCCACCTCACGCCGCCGACGGCCGAGATCCAGCAGTCCGCCGCTGCCATTTTCGCCTACTACGAGAATGAGGGCCAGGACGCGGCTGCCGACACGACCGCTGCGGCAGCGGACTCGACGGCCGCCGACGCCGACACCTCGGACGTGCTCGACCTCGGGGACATCACTGCCGGCGCTGAGACGCGCGCCGAGGGCGGCAACCCGCTCGCGGCCGTCGTCCAGCGCCTCCAGCTCGACCCGTCGTCGAACTCGCCCATCTTCGGGCAGGTCGCCGAGGCCGACACCGCCGAGGCGCGTCGCCTGCTGGAGGCGCCCGGCGTGGCCCGGCTGATCCCGGCTGGCGCCCGCCTGCTGTTCACCGCCGGCCCCGACGCGGGCACGACGGCCGACGGCGACGGCGTCCACTACATCCTGGCCGTCAACGAGCGCGTCGAGCTCCAGGGCGAGACCATCACCGACGCCCGCACGGACTTCGATCCGTACACGAACGCCCCCCAGGTCTCGCTGACGATGGACGGCGCCGGCGCCAGCCGCTGGAGCCAGATCACCGGCGCCAACCGCGGCAAGCCGGTCGTCATCGTGCTCGACGACCTCGTCTACACGTTCCCCTCGATCAACGACCGGATCCCGAACGGCCGGACCCAGATCACGGGCAGCTTCACGCGCCAGGAGGTCGATGACATCGTGACGGTCCTCAAGTCGGGCGCGCTTCCGGCGCCGGTCAACATCGTCGAGGAGCGGACGGTCGGGCCGAGCCTCGGTGCGGCGTCCATCAAGGCGGGCACGCGAGCGCTCGTGGTCGGGTTCATCTTGGTCTGCATCTTTATGGCCCTGTACTACCGGGGCGCGGGCCTGATCGCGAACGTCGCGCTCGTGCTGAACGTCCTGTTCATCTTCGGCGTCCTGGCCTCGTTCGGCGCCACGCTGACGCTGCCGGGCATGGCGGGCATCCTGCTGACGATCGGCATGGCCGTCGACGCGAACGTGCTCATCTTCGAGCGCATCCGGGAGGAGATGGCCTCGGGCAAGACGATGAAGGCGTCGGTCGAGGGCGGCTTCGGCAAGGCGCTCTCCGCCATCGCCGACGCCAACATCACGACGTTCCTCATCGGCGTCATCCTGTTCTCGTTCGGCGTCGGCCCCATCCAGGGCTTCGCCGTCACGCTGATGGCCGGCATCCTGACGTCCCTCTTCACGGCCCTCGTCGTGACCCGCCTCCTCATCGACTACCTGGTCTCGGAGCGCGGCGTCGACGTCGCCTTCGGCTAGCAGTCGTCGGTTTTCGGCCGCCCGCCCTCGGGCTGACGGCTCACCAATCCCCGATCACCGATTACTGAACACCCTCTGACATGCGCATCCTCGAAAACACCAACTTCAACTTCCTCGGCACCAACAAGGACAGCTACCTGATCTCCGGGGTCCTCCTGACGGTCGCCATCATCTCCCTGTTCTACCCCGGCCTCGAGGCCGGGATCGACTTCAAGGGCGGCACCGAGTTCATCGTCGAGACCGAAGCGGCGATCCCGTCGACCGAGGTGGCCTCGGCGCTCGGCACGGCGACCGGCGAGGTCTTCCAGGTCAAAGAGTTCGGCAACCCCGAAACGCTCCTTGTCCGCACGGCCGCCGGCGGCGACGCCGACGCCCTGGAGGCGACCGTGCTCTCGACCATCGGCGAGTCGTTCGCCGGGTCCAGCCCGGACCTGATCGGCAAGTCGCTCGTGACGCCGAGCATCGCGTCCGACCTTAAGAGCAAGGCCATCGTGCTCGTGCTCGGGGCCCTGTTCGTGATCCTGCTGTACATCTTCGTCCGGTTCGACTGGCGCTACGCCGTGGCCGCCGTGATCACGCTGGCCCACGACGTCATCATCGTGCTCGGCCTGTTCGCGCTGCTCCACAACATCACGCCGTTCTCGTTGCAGATCGACCAGGCCATCATCGCGGCGCTGCTGACGATCGTCGGGTACTCGATCAACGACACCGTTGTCGTGTTCGACCGCATCCGCGAGTACGCGCTGCTGTTCAAGACCGAGCCCTACGTCGACATCGCCAACCGGGCCGTCAACACGACGCTGTCGCGGACGGTGCTGACCTCGGGCACGACGTTGATCGCCGTGTTCGTGCTGTTCCTGATCGGCGGCGAGGTCCTCAAGGGCTTCTCGCTGGCGCTCCTGGTCGGCATCTCGGTCGGTACGTACTCGTCGATCTTCGTGGCGAGCCCGATCGTCGTCGCGCTGCGCGACAAGTACGCGCCGGCCCGCCGCGGCGTCTCCGTCGCGACGGCCTAGCGCACACGGACCGACACGGACGCACGAGGGCGGGGGAGAGCACGGGCTCTTCTCCGCCCTCGTCTTTCACGCGGGCCCCCCCGCTCCACCGCTAGCTTGCGGCACACCCTCTCTGGCGCCATGACCATCACTCGAACCACGACCGACGGCGTGGCCGTCCTCGCCCTCGACGGCGACGCCCTGGGCGGCCCCGACGGGTCCGCGCTGCACGCCGAGCTCCACAAGGCGCGCGGCGAAGGCCCACTCAACGCCGTCGTCGACTTGTCGGGCGTCCGGCACATGAACTCGTCCGGCCTCGGGATGCTGATCGGCGCGCTGACCACGGCCCGCAACGCCGGGGGCGACCTCCGGCTGGCGGCCGTCGGCGAGCGCATCCGCGCCCTCCTCGACGTGACGCGCCTCGACGGCGTGTTCCAGTCGTTCGACACCGTCGACGCCGCCGTCGCTAGCTACTAAGGCGTGGGGAAAGTGGGACGGGGGCACGGGTGAGAGCCCGGCCTCGTGCCCCTTGCCCCAGCCCACATGCCCTGAATCCATGCCAGTCACCGTCGTCATCGGCGCCCAGTGGGGCGACGAGGGCAAGGGGAAGGTCGTCGACCTTCTCGCGCCCGAAACAGACATCGTCGCCCGCTACCAGGGCGGCGCGAACGCCGGCCACACCATCAAGTGGGGCGACGAGACGTTCGTGCTCCACCTGATCCCCTCCGGCATCTTCCACAGCGGGGTGGACTGCGTGATCGGGAATGGCGTCGTCATCGACCCCGTCGCGCTGATGGAGGAGATCGGCCAGATTGAGGCGCTGGGCTACCCCGTCGAGGGGCGGCTCAAGATCAGCCACAACGCCCACCTGATCATGCCGTACCACAAGGCGCTCGACCAGGCCAAGGAGCGTTGGCGTGACGCCGGTGCGATCGGCACGACGGGCCGCGGGATCGGCCCGGCCTACATCGACAAGTTCGCCCGGTCCGGCATCCGGGTCGTCGACCTGCTCGACCGCGATGGGCTCGCGGCCAAGCTCCGCGCGGCGATCGAGGAGAAAAACGACATCCTGAAGGCGCTCTACGAGACGGCCCCGCTCGACGTCGAGGCGATCGTCGAGGAGTACGTCGAGTTCGACCAGGTGATCGACCCCTACGTCACCGACACGTCCGCCTTCCTCAACGACGCGCTCGGCGACGGGAAGCGGGTGCTGGCGGAGGGTGCCCAGGGCGCCCTCCTGGATGTAGACCACGGGACGTACCCGTTCGTGACCTCCAGCCACCCGACCTCGGGCGGCGCGTGCACCGGCCTCGGCATCCCGCCGACGGCCATCGACCGCATCATCGGGATCGTCAAGGCCTACACGACGCGCGTCGGCAACGGGCCCTTCCCGACCGAGCTCGACGACGAGGTCGGGGCGGCGCTCCGGTCGGTCGGCCAGGAATTCGGCGCCACGACCGGTCGCCCGCGCCGGTGCGGCTGGCTCGACCTGGTGGCCCTCGACTATACGTCGCGGCTCAACGGCTTCACCGAGATCGCCGTCACCAAGCTCGACGTGATGGCCGGGCTCGACGAGCTCAAAGTCTGCGTCGCCTACGAGCTCGACGGCAAGCGGATCACGCGCTTCCCGACCGAGGTCGGGGCGCTCGGCCGCGTCGTGCCCGTTTATGAGACGCTGCCCGGGTTCAGCGGCGACCTGTCGGGCGTCGGCTCGATGGACGACCTGCCCGGGGCGGCCACGGACTACCTCCAGTTCATGTCCGACCACCTGTCGGTCCCGATCTCCGTCGTGGGGACCGGGCCGAAGCGGGAGGAGACGCTGGTGGCCGCCTAGCGAGCCCGCCGGCCAGCCGGCGGGGGTAGGTTTCGCCGCCGCCCCCGCCGCCCATGTCCGAGGTCTTGCCCGTCGACGCCCGCGCCTGCCTCAACTGTGAGGCGCGGCTGGCGGGGCCGTACTGCGCGGCGTGCGGCCAGCGCGACGAGCCGCCGGACCTCCCGCTCCGCCGCGTGCTCGCCGGGTTCGCGGGCGACGTGTTCTCCTTCGACGGCCGCGTCCTCCAGACGCTCGGAGTCCTGCTCCGCCGGCCGGGCGAGCTGTCGCGCGACTGGGCGGCCGGGCGCCGCGCGCGGCATGTGGCGCCGTTCCGGCTCTACTTGCTGTGCAGCCTGGTGTTCGTGGGGGCCTCCGCCAGCTACGAACTGGCCAAGACGGTGATGGACCCGCCCTCGGCGGAGACCGCCGAGGAGGACGCCGCTGAACGGCGCGAGATGCTGCGGGGGACGGTCCCGCCCGCCAAAGTCGACCGGGTCGCCGACTATCTGGACGGGATGATGGCGCTCGGGAGCCGGTGGTTTTTCCTGCTCATGCCGCTCGGCGGGTTCGGGCTCTACGTGCTCTACCACTTCCGCCGTCCGGCGTACACGGCCCACTTCGTCCTGGCGATCCACGTGTTCTGCGTCGTCGTGCTGCTGCTGGCGGCGCGTCGGCTGGCACAGCTGGTCGCGCTCGTGTCGATCGGCGATACGCTCGGGCACTCGTTCGGGGCGGCGAACTGGGCGGTGCTCGGCGCGTGCTTCGTGGCGTCCTACGTTTACGCTGCGCTCGCCATCCGCCGGTTCTACGGGGTCGGCACGCTCAAGGCGCTAGCCTCGGCGCCCGCCGTCACGATCGGGCCGGTCGTGGCGTGGATGGTCATCTTCGCGACGGGGATGCTCGTCGTCGTCGCCCTGCCCACGTGAGGGCCTACCGCACCAGCGCCAAGATCAAGCTCGGGCTGATCCTGGCGGCCGTCGCCATCGGCGTGTCGTCGCTGTGGTTCACGAGCCGGCTGGCGGACCGGCTCGAGGCCCAGGACGCGCAGGCGGTCGAGTTGTGGGCGAGCGCCATCGAGTTCCAGTACCGCCTGTCGGCACGCCCGTCGGCCGAGGCGGTGTACGACGACCTCGCCGCCCTCCTGCGCCAGTCGGAGCGGGAGGACGCGGCCGCCCTGCTGGCGGCGCTCGACACCTTGCGCGACGGGCCTGCGGACGACGGGCTCGACTTCGTGGTCTCCGAGATCATCGTGCCCGACCGGTTCAGCGTCCCGGCCATCATCACAGACGAGGCGATCACCTACGTCTCGGCCTCTCGGAATGTGGAGGCCGACGGCGAGGCGGCGCTCGCGCTGGCGTCGGCGTTCGACGAGGTCCACGCGCCGATCCGGATCCGCGAGTCGCCGAACGGGCCGCTCCTGGTCCACTACGGCGAGAGCCCGCTGGCGCGGATGACACGGCTGTTCCCGACCGTCCAACTCGGCGTCGTGGCCCTCTTCGTGCTCGTCGGCTACCTCGGGTTCTCGTACCTCCGCCGCAGCGAGCAGTCGAGCCTGTGGGTGGGGATGGCGAAGGAAGCCGCGCACCAGCTCGGCACGCCGTTGTCGTCGATGATCGGCTGGATCGAGCTGCTCCGCCTGGGCGACGCCGCGCCCAGCGAGCAGATCGCCGACGAACTCGAGCAGGACGTGGAGCGCCTGCGCCGCGTGGCCGACCGGTTCGAAAAGATCGGCTCCCTCCCGACGCTGGAGCCCACGCGCGTCCGCCCCGTCCTCGACGGCGTCGCCGACTACATGCGCCGCCGCGTCCCGACCAGCGCGCCGGTCTCGATCACCGTCCACGCACCGGACGACCTGTGGGCGCGGCTCAACCCGGACCTGTTCGAGTGGGTGGTCGAGAACCTGCTCAAGAACGCGCTCGACGCCTTCGAGGGCGTCGCCGGCCCGAACCGGATCGCCGTCGTGGCGCAAGAGGAGGGGGGGCGCGCGATCGTGACGGTCCGCGACACGGGCAAGGGGATGGACCGGGCGACGGCGCGGCACGTCTTCCGCCCGGGCTTCTCGACCAAGCGCCGGGGCTGGGGGCTCGGCCTGAGCCTGGCACGGCGCATCGTGGAGACGTACCACGGTGGGAGCCTCACCGTCGCCGAGACGCGGCCCGGCGCCGGGACCACGTTCCGCATCGAGCTCGAGGCCTCAGACCCCGCCTAGCTGGCGACCGCTTGCCGGATCCGCTCGGCGACTGCCTCGTCCGGCGTGATGGCCGTGAAGATCATCGACCGGCGCCGCCAGGTCACGGCGAACTGGCCGAGCACGACGCGCGAGTCGACCGGCGACGGCTCGCTTAGGCCGGCGTACGTGCCGTCGGGGAGGTCGAACGACTGCCGGACGCGGTCGAGCAAGATGTAGTCATAGGCGAACACGACGGCCCGCTCGCCGTCGGTGCCCTCGTAGCGGAAGGTGGGGACCTGGACGGCGACGGGCTCGATGGCCGCCGACGGCTGGACGGCCCCGATCGTCGGGATGCCCACGCCGACGATGGCGAGGGCGGGGAGGTCCGGCGGGGTGACGTCCCAGCCGAGCGCGTCGAGCACGGCCGCGCGGGCCTCGTCCGGCCGCGTCGTGCCGAGGTCGGGCCGGAAGGTGTCCGCGGTCTCGACGAAGTGGACGAGCACGTCGTTGGCGGCCTGTTCCTCGGGCCACACCCACCACGTGGTCGCGGCGATGCCGACGAGCACGAGCGCCGCAAGCGCGAGGGAGCGCCACGCCCCGCCCGTCGGCGCGGGGTCCTCCCGGGTCTGGACCCGATCGAAGGCGGCCAGGTCGCGAACGCCAGATTCGTTGCTCATCGGGTGGCGAGTTCCGGCAGGGTGATGCCTTCGAAGACCAAGTTGACCGCGTCGCCCCGTGAGACCGACAGGAGCTGGGCGGCGTCGCCCTGGTTGACGGCGATCTCGAGGAGGCCACCGCTGGAGAACAGCGTGACGGCGTCGCCGGCGCTGGCCTCGCCGTACGTGCCGACGTGGTGGCGCAAGATGGCCGAGCCCGCGAAGCACTTGAAGCGGCGGCCGGCGCGCATCGAGTCCAGGTCGTCCCGGGTGATGTTGGTGAGACAGTTGCCGAACGTGTCGACGTGGAGGACCATCCCGTAGACGCCCTGCTCGTCGAGCCGGGGCAGGGGCCAGTGCAGCGGGGTGAACTCGTCGGTGGGCTCGCCGAGGTCGGCCAGCGGGCTGCCCGAGGCCAGCCGCGCGGCGGCCGGGCCGAACACGTCGCGGCCGTGGAACGTCCGCGACGCGGCCGCGCGGGTGTCGAGCCGGACGGCGTCGGCGATGCCCTCCGCGTCGGCGATGAGCGACAGGAGCCCGTTGTCGGGCCCGACGAAGATCTGGTCGGACCCGCCCACCCGGAACCGCGCCGCGATGGCGTGGCGGGCCGTCCCGACGCCGGGGTCGACCACGACGAGGTGGATGGTCTCCGGGGGGAAGTGGCCCACCACGTCGCGCAGCGCGAAGGCGGCCGCCATCACGTCCTGCCCGGGGACCTCGTGCGTCACGTCGACCATCGTCAGGCCGGGCGCCGTGCACAGCATGGCCCCCTTCATGGCGGCGACGTACCCGTCGCGGGTGCCGAAGTCGGTGGTGAGCGTGACGATCACGGCGGGGGGAGTCGCGAGCCCCAAGCTACGGACCGCCGATGGTCCCGGCCGGCCGCTATCTTCGACGGTCCCCCGCCCGTCCCGTGAGCCCTTCCGCCGACCCTTCCGCCGACCTCAGCGCGCACGGCCTCCGTGCGCTCGACGAGTTCGTGCTCCTGTGGGGCGAAATGGCCTCGCATTGGGGCATCAACCGCACGATGGCCCAGATCCACGCGCTTCTGTACGCGACGGCCCGGCCGCTCGACACGGACGAGATCATGGAGCGGCTCCAGATCTCGCGCGGCAATGCGAACATGAATCTTCGCGCGCTCGTCGACTGGAACCTCGTCCGCAAGACGCACCAGATCGGCTCGCGGAAAGACTTCTTCGTCGCCGAGGGCGACGTCTGGACCATCACCACGACCATCATCGAGGAGCGCCAGCGCCGCGAGATCCGGCCCGTCCAGCGCAAGCTCGACGCCGTCGCGGCCGAGCTCCGCGAGGACGGCGGCGGGGCGGCCGACGCCGAGCTGGCCGACCGCGTCGACGCGATGGTCGACATCATCCAGGTGTTCGAGGACTTTACCGGCGCGCTCCTCCCGCTCGTCCGCGGCCGGAGCACCGACAGCGTCCGCCGGGTCACCAACTTCGCCTCTAAGCTGCGCCGCGGGCGCGACGATTCGTGACGGCCGCCGACGTCGGGCGCCGGGGCGAGGACGTGGCCGCCGACTTTCTCGAGGCCAAGGGCTACCGCGTGATGGACCGCAACTACCGCTTCGGACGCGAGGAGGTCGACATCGTCGCCTTCGAGCCGAACGCGCGCAACGACGGCGGCATGATCGTCTTCGTCGAGGTCAAGGCGCGGAGCGGGACCGGCTTCGGGCGGCCCGAGGCGGCCGTCGACGAGCCCAAGCAGAAGGCCATCAAGCGCGTCGCCGAGGCGTATCTCCACGAGCGCCGGCTGATCCCGTCGCCGACGCGGTTCGACGTGGTCGCGGTCCTCTTCGGCGGCGGCGCGCCGGACATCGAGCACTTCGAGAATGCCTTCGGCCACTTTGTCTAGCCCGCTGTCCGGGACGGTCCCTGGCGACGGGCCGCTCGTCCTGATCCACGGCGGCGCGTGGGACATCCCCGACGATGGGCTCGCGGAGCACCTGGACGGTCTGACGCGGGCCCTGCGCGTGGCGCGTCGCGCCTTCGAGCACGGGCGGTCAGCGCTCGCCATCGCCGTCGAAACGGTGGCCGCGCTCGAAGACCACCCCGCCTTCGACGCGGGCCGCGGCGCCGTGCTCGACCGCGACGGCTTGCCCCAACTCGACGCGGGCGTAATGGACGGGACGGACCTTCGGTGGGGCGCCGTCGCGAACGTGCGCAGAGTTAAAAACCCGGTCCGGCTTGCGCAGGCGCTGCTGTCAGCCGACGGCCAGGCGCGGCTGCTCGTCGCCGAGGGCGCCGAGCGGTTTGCCGCCGAAGTCGGGCTGCCGTCGGTCTCGCCACAGTCGCTGATCGTCGACCGCGAGCGTGCGCGGTACGAGCGCCTCACGTCGACCCCCGACTTCCACACGAGCGCGGCGTTTTCAGGCGAGATGGACGTGCCGCGCGGGACGGTCGGGTGCGTGGTCCGGGACGCCGAGGGGCGCGTGGCGGCGGCGACCTCGACGGGCGGCGCCCCGCTGACGCGGTCCGGCCGGGTCGGCGACTCGCCCATCCCCGGAGCCGGGTTCTATGCGGACGCCCGGGGCGCGGCGTCGACGACGGGCTGGGGCGAGGCGATCCTTACGACGCAGCTCGCAGCCCGGTCCGTCGGCGCCGACCCCGAGGCCACGGCGGCAGCCGCGTTGGCCGACATGGCGGCGCGCGTCGTGTGGCCGGGCGCTCGCGTCGCGACGGGTGGCGTCATCGCCCTCAACGCGGCCGGCGTGGCGGGCTGGGCGTTCTCGACGCCTCGCATGGCGCGCGGGTGGTGGCGGCCGGGTGGCGAGGCGACGGTCGCCGTGGAGCGGTAGGCCGGGAGACGCGTCTCGGCGGAATGAGCGGCCGCTCCCTGCCGGCCCGATGGCGGATCGCCTGTTCCTAACTGCGGATGGGCAAGATGCGGGTGTGGATGGACCTCGGGATCGTGCGGAAGCCCGATAGGGTCGTGCGGATGTGCCCCTGGATCGTGCGGATGGACCCCGGGCGGGTGCGGGGAAGCCTTGGCCGGATGCGGGCACGCCTCGGGGGCGTGCTCGCTCTCCCCGTCCAAGCGCCCATCGCAGCGCTCAGGGCAGACGAGCGGGGGGAGTCACTGGGCCGGGCGCCCCGATGCCGTCCTGCTTACCAGGCCGTGCGGCGGCGCGGGGTCGACTCGTCCGGGGTGTCCGCATCGCGCCGGGCGGCGACGACGGGCGCGGCGGGCCGGGCGGGCAACTCGACGCGCTCTCGAACGTCGGCTGGCGGGTCGGCGGACTCGCGCGTCTCGCGGCGGGGCGTCGGCCAGCGGCGGCCGGAAGCGGGGAGATAGCGTGTACGGAGCGACGAGGGCTCGCGCGGGATCGCCTGCGCGGCGTCGCCAGGCTCGGCCACCCGGTCGGCACGGTGGCGAGGAGTCGGCTGCGTGCGGGCCGGGGCGTCGGCGGCGGTGGCGACCAGCAGCGGCGCGGCGAACGGGGCCGTCCCGGACACCTCCGTCCCTTGGAAGTAGTGGCCCAGGATCTGGCGGTAGGTGCGGCCCTGCTGCGACTGCCCGAGCGCGCCGTACTGGCTGAGCCCGACGCCGTGGCCGAACCCGCTGCCCGTGAAGACGTAGCGGTCGCCGGAGACCGAGACCTCGAACCGCGTGCTCCGGACGGTCCGGCCGCCCGCGACGGCGTTGACAGCGCGGCGGAACTGGGGGCCGGTGAGCGTCCCGCGCCGCCCGCCGATGGCGCGGATCTCGAGCACGCGGCCCGAGCGCGAGCGGCGCGTTACCTCGAGCCCGGTCACCGAGCCGCCGACCTCGGACGAGAGCGCCCGCAAGACGGCCGAGCGGCTGGCGGTGGTCTGCCACGTGTGGTCGGGGGCGCCCTGGTCGTAGGGGTCGGGGACGCCGCGGAGGTAGGGGAGGGGCTGGCCGCTCCAGACGGCGTCGTTGTCGGCCGTGTGGCCGCCGGACGACGAGAAGTAGAAGGCGTCGGCGAGCTGGCCGCGGTACGCGAGCACCTCGCCGGCCGTCTCGTGCGCCGCGCGCCGCGCGACGTCCGTCGCCGCGTCGATCCCGTGGAAGACCTGGGAGCCGGTGTGGTCGTCGAGGTCGTGCCGCGCGTGCTGGCCGGCCCGGCGCGCCGCGTAGGTCCGTGCCAGCACGGCCTGCGCCTTGGCGCCTTCGAGCGCGTTGAACCCGAACTCGCTGGCGACGACGCTGGCGACGTAGGGCTCGGTCGGCGTGTGGTTGACGAGCCGGAGCCGGCCGCCCTCTACGAACGCGACGAGGGCCCCGGCGTACACCCGGTCGACGCCCGCGGCGCGGACGCGCAGGCGCTCGCCCGTCAGGCGGATCTCGCCGGCCGACAGGTCGGCGCCGCCGAACTCGGCACGGGCCTCGGCGCCGCGTGCGCTCAGCGTCAGGGGCGTGCCGCCGAGGGCGGCCCCCCGGTCGGCGCCGTCGACGCTCACGTAGAGGGGGCCATCGGCCTCGACGGTGACGCGGCTAGGAGCCTGGCGGTCCAGGAGCCGGACGCGGACGGTCTCCGGGGCGGTCTGGGCGGGAGCGGAGGTCGCCAGCCCGCACAGGGCAACGACGACGACGAGGAGGCGAGGAGAGAGGCGCATAGGCCCCTTGTAGATCGGGTCTCCCACGTCCCCCTCCAATCGGCCAGGCGAAAGGGAACGGCGGGGTTACAGACTGAGCCGGGCCCGGAGTTCTCGCGACCGTGCACGGCTCGCGGTGACCTCCATCCCGCCGGACAGCGCCAGCTTGTAGCGGCCCGAGAACCAGGGGATCATCTCGCGGATCGCGCCCAGATTGACGATCGCGTTGCGGTGGACCCGCATAAACCGGTCGGGGTCGAGCCGGCCCTCGAGGGCGTCGAGCGTGAAGCTGACGAGGTGTCGGTGGACGCCGCCGGCCTCGTCGACGTAGAGGCTCGTGATCCCGTCCTGCACCTCGGCGGCGACGACGCGGTCCGCCTCGACCACTACGAGCCGGTCGCGGCCCTGGACGGTGAACCGCTCGATGGGCGGCCCGCCGGGCGGCGGCGACGGCACGGCCTCGTCGAGCGTGTCGAGCAGGTCCGCCAGCCGGGCGTCGGTGTCGTCGCCGTCGGCGCGGCGGGCCTCGACGCGGGCAATCGCGGCGTCGAGCCGGTCGGCGCCGATCGGCTTGAGGAGGTAGTCCGTCGCATTCGCCTCGAAGGCGCGGACGGCGTACTCGTCGAAGGCGGTCGTGAACACGACGTCGGGGCGGTGGCCGGGCGCGAGCGCCTCCAGAACCCCGAACCCGTCGAGCCCGGGCATCTGGACGTCGAGGAAGGCGAGGTCGTAGCGGTCGGTGGTGAGGGCCTCGACGGCCTCGACGCCGTCGGCGGCCTCGACGGGGTCCGCCAGCCGGCCCGCTTCCACAAACGGGTCGAGCAGGCGGCGCAGACGGGACCGGGCGGGGGCCTCGTCGTCGACGATGAGGGCGCGCAGGCTCATGGGGAATCGGGCAAGGGGAGGAGAAGGGTGGCGCGAGCGCCGTCGTCGGTCGGGTCGACGGCCAGCGAGGCGGCGTCGCCGTGCAAGAGCCGCAAGCGGTCGGCGACGTTCGACAGCCCGACCCCGAAGGTCGCCCCGCCCGGCGGCAGGCCGACCCCGGTGTCGACGACGACGACGGTCAGGGTGTCGGCCGCGCGCCGGGCGGTCACCGTCACGGCCCCGCCGCCGCGCTGCTTTTCGACGCCGTGCTTGACGGCGTTCTCGACGAGCGTCTGGACGGCAAAGGCCGGCACCTCGACGTCCTCGGCCTCGGGCGCGACGTCGATCGTCACCGCCAGCTTGTCGCCGAACCGGGCGGACTCGATGGCGAGGTAGCGTTGGACGAGCCGCAGCTCGTCACGGAGGGGCACGACGGGTCGGCCGCTCGCGGTGAGCACGTCCCGAAACAGGGCCGCGAGGTCCTCGACGGTCGCCTCAGCCTGGTCGGGCTTGTCGCCGATCAGCGCCGCGACCGTGTTGAGCGCGTTGAACAGGAAGTGGGGGTTGATCTGGGCGCGGAGCGCGGCGAGCTCGGCGTCGGCGGTCTGGCGCACGAGCGCCCGCTCGCGGTCGACGAGGCGGAGCCGCTCGACGCCGACCGCGAGCTGGGCCGCGATGGCGCGGAGCTGGGCGACGTCTTCGGTGTCGTAGACCGAGAGCCGGCGGGCCTTACGCCCGAGCACCAGCAGGCCCGCCGGCTCGCCAGCCCCACTCGTCACCGGGACCGCCAGCGCGGCGTCTAGCCGGCGCAAGCGGTCGGACAGGCCGCGAGGCAGGTCCGCGTCGTCGAGCTCCTCGTTGCGGGCCCAGACGTGGCCCTCGTCGCGGATCCGGGCCCAGACGCGGTCGAGCTCGGCCTCGGTGAACGTCGGCGGCTCGGGGCGGAACGTGGCGCGGACCCAGCGCTCGTCGGGCGTCCCCCGCGCCGCGAGCAGGAAGACGACGGCGCTCCGGGCCCCCAGCGCGTCGCCGATCGCCTCGGCGGCCTCCTGCGCCAGCGTCTCGACATCCGCGATCGAGCGGATGCGGTCGCCAAAGCGGTCGAGGCGGGCGCGGGCCCGCTGGCGCTCGGTCTGGAACGCCCGGCGGAAGGCGCCGCGCAGGGCGGGCGCGGCGCGCTCGGCGACCAAGAGCACGGCCACGACGAGGACGCCGAGGGCGACTGGTTGCGAGCCGCCGGGGAGGACAGCGTCGAGCGCGAGCGCACCCCCGACGACGATCCCAAACGCCAGCGCCAGCGTCACGATGGTCTCGGCGCTGCCCACCAGCAAGGCGTCGAACGCCCCGTACCGTAGCGTCGTGAACGAGACGAGGGCGACCGGCAACAGCGAGAACAACTGGAACGCGACCACGAACCATGCGGTGATGACCTCGCCGTCGCGCGGGCCAGGCCCCAGCCGGGTCGAGACGATATAGGCGCCCGCGGTCGCGGCGACGGCCACAACCGCGCTCCCCACGCGAGCCGGTCGGCCAAGCCGCGTCGAGGGGCTCACCACCATCGCCAACGATGCCCCAGCCACGTAGACGCAGACGTAGAAGAGGATCGGGACGGCGAACGCGTCGGGCGGAAGCGGCCCGAGGTTGCCGACCACGATGGCCACCGCAACGCCGACGGCCAGCACGGCCGGCGGCACGACGAGCGCCCAGCGCCACGGACCGAGTGCCGCGGCGGTCTGCCGGCTCCGCACGCTCTGGTCGAGCAGGAGGGCGGGGTACGCGATCCAACCGCCGAGCGCGAGCAGCGTCAGCCCGTCGAACACGATGCCGGACGCGGTGCCGCCCGCGAGCGGCGGCCCGAAGACGCTCACCCACAGCCACCGCACCAGGTTGACGCCGACCCACAGGAACGCGGCCCCGATCAGCCGCCGCGAGCGCCGCGCCCGGGGGCTCCGCCGCGCCAGCGGCGCCACGGTGAGGTACGCCAGCAGGTGCAGGAAGGCGACGACCCCGAAGCCCCAGCCCGTCGTCGCCCACATCGCACTCGAGAACGGGTACAGGAACGTCGGCGTCCGCCCGATCCGGACCTCGACGGTGCGCGGCGTGCCGCCCTGCTCGACCCCGTAGATCAGCACGGTCCCCGTCGCCCGCTCGATCTGGCGCTCGGCCTCGGCCGCCGTCTCGACCGGCAGGAAGTCGATGCTCGCGAGCCGGTCGCCGGGGCGGATGCCCGCGTTCGCCGCGCCCGACCGCGGCACGACGTACGCCGCCACCACGCCGTCGCGATCCGCCCAGCGCGCCCCGTCGAAGCCGGGCGCGGGCGTCTCGGACAACGGCAAGCCCACATCCCGGCGGTACTCGGCCCAGCTCCAGCCCAGCGAGGCGAGCGGAAACAGGGCGAGGGCCGCGAGCATCACCGCGAGCGCCCGCGCGAGCCATCGGGGCGGTGCGGTCATGCCGGAATCTAGACCGGCGCTGAGGCGTGGCAGGCCCATGCCCGATCCCCTCGTCGACACCCACGTCCACCTCTACGCCGACGCCTACGACGCCGACCGCGACGCGGTCGTGCAGCGCGCCCGCGACGCGGGCGTTCGCCAGTTCGTATTACCCGCCGTCGACGTCGCGTCCATCGACGCTTCCCTCGCGCTGTGCGACCGCCACCCCGGCGTGTTTGCGATGGCCGGGCTCCACCCGACCTACCTCGGCGATGCCGCGCCCGACGTGCTGGCGTCCGTCAAGGCTGCGCTGGGAGACGAACGCGTGGTCGCCGTGGGCGAGACCGGGCTCGACTACTACTGGAGCCGCGAGCACGAGGAGGCGCAGCGGGCCTCGCTCCGCGCCCACGCCGTGCTGGCGGCGACACATGGCCTTCCGCTCAGCCTGCACAACCGTGACAAGAACGGTTCCGACGACGCCTCGCGCGACTTGGTCGCCATCCTGCACGAGGTCCGTGCGCAGCACGGGGATGCGCTCCGTGGCGTCTTCCACTGCTTCGGCGGTCCCGCGTGGCTGGCGGCCGAGGTGCTCGACCTCGGCTTCCACGTTGGCTTGGGCGGGACGCTGACGTTCAAGAACGCGGGCGTGCCCGACGCCATCGCTGACATCCCGCTCGACCGGATCGTACTGGAGACCGACGGCCCGTACCTGGCGCCGACGCCCCACCGAGGAACGCGGAACGAGCCGGCCTACGTCGCCCTCGTCGCTCAGCGACTCGCCGAGGAGCGCGGCCTCACGGTCGAGGAGGTCGCCGAGGCCACCACGGCGAACGCACGGCGCCTCTTCGCGCTCCCCGACCCGGACTGAGCGTCAGTCGAAGTCGGAGCACGACATGTGATAATGGCATCGCAGGCACCGGTACTTGCAGCGATGGTTTACGAGCCGTCCGCCGCAGTTGGGGCAATGGTCCCACCAGTGGTCACGGCTTGTTCCGTTATTGCAATGAGTCGCTTGCGATTCCATCCGCTCACCGCCGACCTCCGGGAAGGGGAGGGACGGGGCCGGCAGCCTCGGGGTGCGCTCCGGGTTCATGCCTGCGCCATCGTTTCGCCCTCGCGCGCCGCGCCGCGCAGCGCGTCGACGAGCCCGTCGAAGTCGGGCCAGTCGGGGCGGTTGAAACTCAGAACCGTGTCGCCGAGCCCGACCGTCAGCTCGCCGTGCTGGAGCTTGGCCGACCACACGGGCGCCAGCCGCCCGAGCGGCGGCTCCGACGCGGCGTCCCAGATCGAGTGCACGGCCGCGAACGGGCCCGACACGTCGACCTGGGCGGGCGTCACCAGCAAGCGGCTCTGCCCGATCGACGCGGCGACGACATACGCCGCCGCCGAGCCGAACACGAACGGCCAGAGGATCCCATTCCCCCGGAGCGCGGCCGCTAGCCCGACCGTCATCACGGCCAGGAGCGCCAAGGCGACCGGCCGGGCCTGCGCCTGGAGCGCGAGCCACGGCCGGGCGACCGCGCCGGGGTGGTGGATGCTCCGGAAGGTCACGCCTCGAGCGTGGCGTCGGCCGTGGCGCCGTCGCCGGACGCGGCGGCCTCGGGCTGGTGGAAGGGGTACGCGTAGTGCGTCGCCGGGACGAACGTCTCCTTGATCGAGCGGAGGTTCGCCCAGCGGAGCAGGTTCAGCTTCGAGCCGGCCTTGTCGTTCGTGCCCGAGCCGCGCGAGCCGCCGAACGGCTGCTGCCCCACGACGGCGCCGGTCGGCTTGTCGTTGAGGTAGAAGTTGCCCGCGGCGTCCGCCAGACGGGCCGTCGCTTGCGCGAGGACGGCGCGGTCCTGGGAGAAAACGGCGCCGGTGAGCGCGTACGGGCTCGTCTCGTCGACGAGCGTCAGCAGGTCGTCCCAGCTCTCATCGGCGACGTAGACCGAGGCGACGGGCCCGAAGATCTCCTGCTCCATCGACTCGTAGCGCGGGTCGTCGGCGACGAGCACGGTCGGGTCGATAAAGAAGCCGGTCTCGTCGGAGTACGTGCCGCCGTGCTCGACGGAGACGCCGTCGGCCGCCTGGGCGCGGTCGATGTAGCCGGTGATCTTGTCGAACGACGGCCGGTCGATGACGGCGTTGACGAAGTTGGTGAAGTCCTCGACGGGGCCCACCTTCATCTGGGCGAGCTGCGCCGCGAGCGACTCCTGGACGGCGGGCCACAGCGCCTTCTGGACGTAGATCCGGCTGGCGGCCGAGCACTTCTGGCCCTGGTACTCGAACGAGCCGCGCACGATCGCGGTCGCGACCGCGTCGGGATCTGCCGACTCGTGCGCGACGATAAAGTCCTTCCCGCCCGTCTCGCCGACGATGCGGGGGTAGGCGCGATAGTCGTCGAGGTTCTCGCCGACGGTCCGCCACAGGTGGTTAAACGTTTTCGTCGAGCCCGTGAAGTGGAGGCCGGCGAGGTGCTCATTCTCCATCACCGGGTCGCCCACGTCCGGGCCGTCGCCGGGCAGGAACTGGATGACGCCCGGAGGCACGCCGGCTTCTTCGAGCAGGTCGACGATGACCTGGGCCGAATAGGTCTGCGTCGGGGCCGGCTTCCACAGGACCGTGTTGCCCAACAGCGCCGGCGCGGTCGCGAGGTTGGCGGCGATGGACGTGAAGTTGAACGGGCTCACGGCGAACACGAACCCTTCGAGCGGCCGGTACTCGGTCCGGTTCCACAGCCCGGGCGAGCTGATCGGCTGCTCCTCCAGCATCTCGCGGTAGAACTGGACGTTGAACCGGAAAAAGTCGACCATCTCGCACGCCGCGTCGATCTCGGCCTGGTACGGGTTCTTCGACTGGCCGAGCATCGTGGCCGCGTTCATGCGGTCGCGGTACGGGCCCGCCAGCAGGTCGGCGGCCTTGAGGAAGATGGCCGCGCGGTCGGACCACGCCATCCGCGCCCAGTCGTGGCGGGCGTCGAGGGCGCCGGTGATGGCGCGCTGCACGTCCTCGGGGCGGGCCTTGTGGAACTGGCCCAGGTCTCGGGCATGCTCGTGTGGCGGCCGCATGGTCTCCGTCCGCCCGGTCTCGACGCGCTCGCCGTTGATGACGGGGAACACCTCGATGGGCGTGTCGCGCATGGCGAGGAGCGTCGCCTTGAGCGAGGCGCGCTCGGGGCTGCCGGGGGCGTAGTCGCGGACGGGCTCGTTGACGGCCTGGGGCGGGCGGGCGATGGCGTTGTGCATCTGTCGGGGAAGGCTGGGCAGAGGGAGGCCGGCAAGATAGAGAGCCCGGTGGGGAGCCCTCGCGAAGCCGCACCTAGAGACGCCGTGATGCCGGGGCCCCTTTCGCCCGCATCCGCCGGGTCTCCGCTGGCGCGAGCCTCGATCCGGCCGGACCTTGCGCTCCCGACCCCTCGACCACTGCATGCCCCCCATCGGCCCCTTCGAGCGCACGCTCGCGCTCCGCTACCTCCGGGGCGCCAGCGGCCGCGACGAGCGGCGCGGCTTTCTGCGCTTCGTCGTCCTCGCGGCGATCGGCGGCGTGGCGGTCGGGACCGGCGCGCTCCTGCTGGCGCTGATGATCGTGCGGGGCTTCAGCCAGGAGATCGAGGCCAAGATCGTGGGCTTCGGGCAGCACGTCCAGGTCGAGACCTACCTCGGCGACCCGATCGCGAACGTCGACAGCGTCTCCCAAGCGGTCGCGGCGCTCGACGGCGTCGTCCACGTCGCGCCCGCCGTCGTCGACTTCGCCCTGCTCAGCGCGCGGGGTGAGGACGAGTCGACGGTCGAGGGCGTCGTGCTGTGGGGGACGGCGCCCGACGACCTGCCCTTCGTCGCCGACCGGACGACGGTCGGGACGTTCGACCTGTCCACGAGCGACGGCCAGCCGGGCGTGGTCGTCGGCAAGGCGCTTGCGGAGCGGCTCGGGCTAGATGTCGGGCAACGGATCCAAGCGTACTCGACGCGGGGACTCGCCGACGGCTCGATCAACTCGCGGCCCCGCCTGCGCCAGTTCCGCGTCGCGGGCGTGTTCGAGACCGGTCTCGGCGACTTCGACGACCAGTCCGCCTTCGTCTCCCTCGACACCGCTCGCGAGCTGTTTTCGTACCCGCCCGGCTCCGTCTCCCGCCTCGACCTGACGCTGACCGACCGCGCGCTCGCGCGGCAGGTGTCCGACGCCGTGACCGACGAGATCGGCCCGCCGCTCTTCGCCCGGCCCATCGAGGACGTGTACCGGGGCCTGTTCGCCTGGGTCGAGCTCCAGCAGAGCATCGTGCCGCTTGTGATCTCGATTCTGGTGCTCGTCGCCGCCTTCAACATCGTCGGCGCGCTGCTGATGGTGGTGCTCGAGAAGGCGCGCGAGATCGGGACCGTGCTCGCGATGGGCGCCAGCCGGGCGTCGGTCCGGCGCTTGTTCATGGTGTTGGGGCTGATGGTGGGCATCATCGGCGCCGCGCTCGGAACGTCGGCCGCGCTGGTGTTCGCCTGGATCCAGACCGAGTTCGCCATCATCCGCCTGCCCCAGGACGCCTACTACCTCGACCG
Organism: Rubrivirga halophila; assembly: GCF_046845755.1. GTDB lineage: Bacteria > Bacteroidota > Rhodothermia > Rhodothermales > Rubricoccaceae > Rubrivirga. The sequence goes on along the minus strand of NZ_CP177357.1, from coordinate 1,561,199 downwards.
CGCGCCGGTCGACGTGGCGTTGCTGGACGTGGTGGTGACGGTCGTGGCGACCATCGTGATCTGCACGCTGGCGGCGTACCTGCCCGCACGCGCGGCGGCGCGCGTGGAGCCGGTCCGCACGATCCGCTTCGGGGGATAGTCCGCCGCAAGCGGGTGGAACCGGATGAACCGCGCACACGGCGGCGCGTAGCCACCGCCCCCATCTCTTGACCTCCCCGATGCCCATCTCCTCCGGCGACGACGCCCCCGACTTCACCCTCTTCGACAGCGAGAAGACCGCGTTCTCGCTCGCCGAGGCGCGCGCCGACGGCCCCGTCGTCCTGCTGTTCTTCCCCGGTGCCTTCACCAGCGTCTGCACGACCGAGCTGAACACGGTCGGCAACAACTACGACCGGTACACCGACCTCGGCGCGCAGGTCGTCGGGATCTCGACCGACTCGCCGTTCGCGCTCGCCGAGTTCAAGAAGGCCAACGGCTTCCCGTTCCGCCTGCTCTCCGACCACGACGGCTCGGTCTCCGAGGCCTACGGCGCGAAGTACGACCACGACTTTACGCCGATGAAGCTCGACCGCGTGTCCAAGCGCGCCGCCTTCGTGGTCGGCACCGGCGGCACCGTGCAGTACGCCGAGGTGCTCGACAACGCCGGCGAGCAGCCCGACTTCGACGCCGTGCTCTCGGCCCTCGATGCCGGCTAGCCCGATCTGGACTGGACTTGTGGACGGCCCGCTCGACCTCGGCGCCGTCCACGACCACCTCGCCGACGACCGCGCCGGTGGCGTCTGCGTGTTCGTCGGCCGCTCGCGGCGGTGGACTGACGGCGCCGAGACCGACTTGCTGAGCTACGACGCGTACCGTCCGATGGCCGAGGCCGAGCTGGAGGCGTTGGCCGAGACCGCGCGCGAGCGCTGGGGCGCCGTCCGCGTCGTGCTTCTGCACCGGCTCGGCGACGTGCCGCCACCGCAGGCCAGCGTCGCCGTCGGCGTGGCGTGCCCGCACCGGGCCGAGGCGTTCGCGGCGGCGCGGTGGCTCATCGACACCCTCAAAGACACCGTGCCGGTCTGGAAGACCGAGCACGCCCCCAACCATGGCTGACCGCTTTACGTTCTCTGACCTCCACGACCGCGCGCGCGCCCTCAAAAAGCGGATCGCGCTTCCCGAGGGCGAGGACCCACGCACGATCCGCGCTGCGGCGTGGCTCGCGGAGCACGGCGTCGTCAAGCCCGTCCTGATCGGCGCCGAGGCGACCGTCCGCCGTGTGGCCTCGGAGGAGGGCGTGGCGCTCGGGTCCATCGCCATCGTGGACCCGGCGACGACGGAGCGGCGGCAGGCCTATGCGCAGGCGCTCTTCAACAAGCGCAAGCACAAGGGGCTCACCTACGAGGGCGCGCTGGAGCTGTCCGGCGATGTGCTGTACTTCGGCGACCTCATGGTAGACGCAGGCGACGCGGACGGGTGCGTGGCGGGCGCGGCGCACCCGTCGCCGGACGTGATCCGCGCGGCGATTCAGGTGCTCGGCGTCGCCGCCGACTCCGACCTGGTGTCGTCGTTTTTCCTGATGGTGCTCCCCGACGGCCGCCCTCTCACGTATGCCGATTGCGGCGTGAACGCGGCGCCGTCGCCCGACCAACTCGCGAGTATCGGGATCGACGCGGCGGCCAACCACCGCTTCCTGACCGGCCAGGAGCCCAAGGTCGCCTTCCTGTCGTTCTCGACGAAGGGCTCGGCCGACCACCCCGCCGTCGACGCGGTCCGGACGGCGACCGAGACGGCGCAAGCGCGGCGGCCCGACCTCGCCATCGACGGCGAATTCCAGTTCGACGCCGCGTTCGTCCCGTCAGTGGGGGAGCGCAAAGCCCCTGGCTCGGCCGTCGCGGGCGTGGCGAACGTGTTCGTCTTCCCGGATTTGGGGGCCGGCAACATCGGCTACAAGATCACGCAGCGCGTCGGCGGCGCCGAGGCGTACGGCCCCGTGCTGCAGGGCCTGCGGCTCCCGGCCAACGACCTGTCCCGCGGGGCCGACTGGGAGGACATCGCGAACGTGGCCACCATCACGGCGATCCAGGCCGGGGCCGCGAACTAGTCAGTCCGTTATTGCAATGACCATCTCCTGTATCCAGACCCACCCAACCAAAGGGCAGACCGAGGCCAACCTCCGGTCCGTCGAACCTCTCGTGCTCGGGGCCGACGCGGACCTCGTCGTGCTCCCGGAGCTGTTCGCCACCGGCTACTTTTTCGACTCGTCCGAGCAGGCGGCGTCACTGGCCGAGACCATCGACGGCCCGACGGTCCGCCAGCTGGAAGGCTGGGCGCAGGAAACCGGCGCGACCATCGTCGCCGGTCTCGCCGAGCGCGACGGCGACGCGCTTTACAACTCGGCTGTCGTCGTGGCCCCGAACGGCCTGCTCGGCACGTACCGCAAGACGCACCTCTACTACGAGGAGACCCAGCACTTCGCGCCCGGCGCGGACGGGTTCGAGGTCTGGACGGTCACTGACCGCAAGCGCCGGAGCTACCGGCTCGGCGTGATGGTCTGCTTCGATTGGTTCTTCCCCGAGTCGGCCCGCACGCTCGCGCTCCAGGGCGCCGACGTGATCGCGCACCCCTCGAACCTCGTGCTCCCGCACTGCCCGGCCGCGATGCCCATCCGGGCGCTCGAGAACGGGGTGTTCACGGCGACCGCCAACCGGGTCGGGACAGAGTCGAACGGGCGCGAGTCCCTGACGTTCGTGGGCCAGAGCCGGATCTGCTCGCCTCGCGCCGAAGTGCTCGCAGCAGCGTCCGTGGTCGACGAGGCGGTGATCCGGGCCGAGATCGACCCGCACGAGGCGCGGACGACCGCGCTCAATCCCTACAACGACCGGGTCGCCGACCGGCGCCCGGAGCTGTACGCGAGCTAAAGGCTTGAGAGCGCCTGCTGGATCCGCGCTTCGGGCTCCGGGCTCAGGTCCGGCTCGAACGTCCGGCCGGTAATCGTCTCGTAAAGCTCCACGTAGCGGGCGCTGACGTCGGCGACGAAGTCAGGTGGCAAATCGGGCAGAGTCTGTCCGGCGAGCCCCTGGAACCCGTTCGCCATCAGCCACTCGCGGACGAACTCTTTCGAGAGCTGGCGCTGGGGCTCGCCCGCCGCCAGCCGCTCGGGGTAGCCGTCGGCGTAGTAGTAGCGCGACGAGTCCGGCGTGTGGACCTCGTCGATGACGAGCAGGCGGCCGTCCGGCGCGCGGCCGAACTCGTACTTCGTGTCGACCAGGATGAGCCCGCGCTCGGCGGCGATCTCGGTGCCGCGCGCGAACAGCGCCAGCGCCAGCTCGGACGCCTCCGCCAGCGTGTCGGCGTCCAAGATGCCGCGGGCCAGGATCTCCGCCCGGCTCGCGTCCTCGTCATGGCCCTCGACGGCCTTCGTGGCCGGCGTCAGGATCGGGGTGGGCAGCCGCTCGCTCTCGCGCAAGCCGTCGGGCAGCGCCTCACCGCACAGCTCGCGGCCGCCGTCGCGGTAGACGCGCCACGCGTGGCCGGCGAGGTAGCCGCGGACGACGAACTCGATGGGCAGCGCGTCGCACGCCACGCCGACGGTCACGTTCGGGTCCGGCACGGAGAGCACGTGGTTCGGAGCGACGTCGGCGGTGCGCTCGAAAAAGAACGCGGCGACCCCGTTCAGGACCTGCCCCTTGAGCGGGATGGCCTGCCGCAAGACGTGGTCGAACGCCGAGATGCGGTCCGTCGTGACGAGCACGATGCGGCCGTCGCCAAGCGTGTACGTGTCGCGGACTTTGCCCTGGTAGCGGCCGCCGAGGCCGAGGTGCGTGGCTGCGAGCGGCGGGGGGAGCGTCATGCCTTGGGGCGTGCGGTCGAGCCGCGCTCGATCAAGGAGAGCGGGAGCTCGACCGAGACGCGGTCGTCGGTCGCGCCCGCGATGCGGTGGAGGAGCCGCTCGGTCGCCAGCAGGCCCGCGCGGTGCATCCCCTGCGCGACCGTCGTGAGGTCGAGGAAGCGGCTCAGTTTGAGGTCGTCGTACCCGACGATGGAGAGGTCGCGAGGGATCACGAGCCCGTGGTCGCGAGCGTACGACCACGCCCCGAACGCCTGCACGTCCGACGAGGCGAAGACGGCGGTCGGCGGGGCGTCGTGCGCGAGCAGGTGCGCCATCGCCTCGGCGCCCGCCTCCTCGGAGTACCCCGCATGTTTGGTGGTCTCCCCGGCGGCGACGAGCGTCGGGTCGAACGGGAGGCCGGCCTCTGCCAGCGCCCGCTTGTAGCCGACCAGCCGGGGGGCCGACGTGGCGCTCCACGCGTGCGAGGCGATCAGGCCGACCCGGCGGTGGCCCTTCCCGATGAGGTACGACACCGCGCGGTAGGCGCCGTCCTCGTCGTCCCACCAGTACGCGTCGAGGCCCGGGGCTTGCGCGCCCAGGAGGACGACGGGGGCGGGGAAGGCGCGGAGTTGCTCGGCGACCTCCCCTTCGATCGGCATCCCCATGAGCAGGAGCGCGTCGACCGCACCCCGGTTCAGAAACCGCTGCAACGTCGCGTAGGGCTGCCCAGAGCCGAGATTGCAGAGCAGCAGGTCGATGTCCCGCTCGCGGAGCGCGTCCTTGACGCCTTTGAGCATCTCGACGAAAAAGAGGGAGGTCGCCGACGGCAAGGCGACGGCCACCGAGGTCGTCGAGCCCTGGGCCAGGTTCCGGGCCGTCCGCTGCGGGCGGAAGTTGAGCTTGCGGATCGCCGAGCGGACGCGGCTGCGCGTCGCGTCGGAGACCTCGTCGGAGCCGTTGAGGACCCGGGAGACCGTCGAGATCGCGACGCCGGCGGCGTCGGCGACGTCGTAGATCGTGGGCCGGCTGTGGGCAGGGCGCTGTGGCATGGGCATAAGGGGATGCCCGAAGCTAGCGGCGCTAGGCGGAGGGGCGCATCCAGTCGACGCCTAATCGAGACGCGTGGCCGTCGACACCGACGGCATGGCGGACGGCCTCTGTGGCGTACCGCTTGGCCCCCTGCAACGCCTCCTCGACGTGCTGGCCCTCGATCAGTCCCTTGAGTGCCGTTATTGCAAGACCACTCGCTGCCCCATCCGGCGCCCCATCCAACAGGGGAGCCTCGTAAAGAGCGAAGTCCTCGCCGTCATAGTAGAGGTCGGCAAACAGCCGGTCCTGGCCGTCTGCGCCGGGGTCGTCCGCGGCGTCGTAGAACCGGTAGGGGAGGGACCCGCAGCGGATCAGCACATGCGCGGCGCCCCGGTTGTGGAGCCGCTGGGCGGCCACCTGGGCGTCGTCGAGCGACTCGATCTGGGTGTTCGTCACCAGTTCGGCGTCCGCCTTGGACAGCGTGACGAGTCGGGCCGCGCCGAGCCGGTCGGCCACGGCGTCGATGCCGCGCGCTTCGAGGACGGTTTCGCCGCTGGGCCCCGAGGCCACCAGGTCGAGCACGGTCGGCACGTCCATCGCGGCCAGCGCGTCGAGCACGGCGACCGCCGTCTTGTCGCTTCCGAGAATGCCCACCTTCACGCCGCGGATCGGGCCTACCTGCGCGAGGTGCTCCAACTGGGCGATGACGGTGTCGACCGGGACGTCCGTTACGTCGGTCACCCGGCCCCCGCTGGCGACCACGATGGACGTGATCACAGGGAAGGGCGCCAACCCCAGCGAACGGGCGACCAAGACGTCGGCGGCGATCCCGCGTTCGGTCGCGGTATAGGCAGCGCCGATGACGGCGATGGGGAGGAGCGACATGGAACTCAGGGCGGGGGATGGGGGCGACTGCCCAACGCGGATCGTCCCGCCGGTGTCCCGGGCGGTGGAGCCTTCCGGGTATCTTGGCCGATCCCACCTCGCCCCTATGGCCCGCGTCGACCTCGAACACGTCCGGAAGGAGTACGACAACGGGCACGTCGCCGTCCACGACGCATCGCTAGCGGTCAAAGACGGCGAGTTCATGGTGCTCGTGGGGCCCTCCGGGTGCGGCAAGAGCACCACGCTCCGCATGATCGCCGGGCTCGAATCGATCACGGACGGGACGATCCGGATCGGCGACCGCGTCGTCAATGACGTCGAGCCCAAAGACCGGGACATCGCGATGGTCTTCCAGAACTACGCGCTGTACCCGCACCTCAGCGTCTTCGACAACATGGCCTTCGGGCTCAAACTCCGCAAGCGACCGAAGGCCGAGATCGCACGCCGGGTCCAGGAGGCGGCGGACATCCTGGGGCTCGGGGCGGTGCTCGACCGGAAACCGAAGGCGCTCTCCGGCGGCCAGCGCCAGCGCGTCGCGCTTGGCCGGGCCATCGTCCGCGAGCCGGCGGTGTTCTTGTTCGACGAGCCCCTGTCCAACCTCGACGCCAAGCTCCGGGTGCAGACGCGAGCGGAGATCTCCAAGCTCCACCGGGCGCTCGGGGCCACCATGGTCTACGTGACGCACGACCAGGTGGAGGCGATGACGATGGGCGACCGGATCTGCGTCTTGCACGACGGGCACGTCCAGCAGGTGGCCGCGCCCCTGGAGCTGTACGATCGCCCGGCCAACACCTTCGTGGCCGGTTTCGTGGGGAGCCCCGCCATGAACCTGCTTCACGGCCACGTGGAGGGTGGCGTGTTTACGTCCGACGATGCCGGGGTCCGCATCGCCATTGAGGATGGGTTCGGGGACTTCCCGGTCACGCTGGGAATCCGGCCGGATGACTTGTACGCTGGCGAACCGGCCCGTGCGGGCCTCAGACTCTCTGAGCCCGTTATTGCTATCATCGACCTGGATGAACCCATGGGCCCTGACGTGGTCGTGTACCTGTCCGTGCCAGACGGGCCATCGCTGGTCGCTCGAGTTCAACCCCAGCGGCTCGAGGTGGGCGCTCCGTTCAGTGTGCGGCTCGATCTGGACCGGGTACATCTGTTCCACCGCGAGACCGGGGAACGCATCGAGCCGACCGCCGCGTAAGACGCTAGCACCGCGCCCGTGCGGGCTCACTCAACCACACCGGACATGAAAGCTTTCAACATGCTCCTGCTGGCGTTCGTGTTGGTCGCCGGCTCCGTGGCCCTGGTCGGCTGCGAGACGGAGAGGCAAACCGAGGTCGAGGCCGACGGCGACACCGATGTCGACACGGAGCTCACGTTCGACGACGAGGCCATCGATGAGGCGGAGGCTGAGTTGAAGGAGCTCGGCGACGACATCGAGGCGGGCGCTCGCGAGGCGGGCGTGGCAATCCAAGACGCGGCCCGGGACGTGTCCGACGCCATCCGGGACGTGTCCGACGCCATCGATGAGAACGTTGACCTCGGCGACAACGCCGGGACCCCCGAGGTCGACGACAACAACTAGCCGGACCGTGCGGGACCGGCTGGCGCAAGCCGCCCCGGCCGGCCATCTTTTCTGGCGCCCAGTCCCGATAACTCCTATTATCGAACCGCCAGCCAGCCCCGCGTTTTGCCCGACCTCGTCCGTACTCCCCACGCGAAGCTCGGCCGCGCGTTCACGGCGCAATCCGACCTCGTCCCGCTCTACCTGTTGCGGTTCGACCGTGAGAACACGCGCCGCGCCTACGCACGCGACATCGAAACATTCTTCGGCACGCCGACCGTCACGCTGGAGCTTGCGGCAGCGGTCACGTTTGGGGACGTCAATGAGGCGCTTCAGGCGCTCGAGGACGCCGGCAAGAGCCCGGCGACCCGGCGTCGTTTTCTCGCATCGCTGCGGGGGTTCTTCGCGTGGCTCACTGCACTCGGTTTTCTGGACCTCAATCCCGCCGATCGTCACCTGGTCCGGAAGGTCCGGAAGTCGCCCACGCGCGAGCAGCTGGTGACGGTGCTCACGCGCGAGCAGGCGTCGGCCATGCTCGACGCCGTCGACCTGTCGGCGGAGACGGGCATGCGGGACTACGCGCTCGTAAAGACTCTATTGCACTGCGTTCTGCGGCGTTCGGAGGCGTCGGCCATGAATGTGGACGACCTTTCGCAAGCCGGAGACCACACCGTCTTGACCATTCGCGAAGCCAAGGGTGGTGCGAACCAGATCGTGAAGGTGCCGGCTCACGTCGCCTCGACGATCCAGGAGTTTGCAGATTCCCAGGGATACCGGTCAGGCCCCGTCTGGCGGTCGTTCTCGACCAACCAGTCCCGGGGTCGCCGGTTGTCCGGGTCGTCCATCTATAAGATCGTCCGGAAGCTCGGCGAGAAGGCGGGTGTCACGGCGCGCGTCGGGGCCCACACGCTGCGCCATACAGGGTGCACATTGGCCATCGAAGGTGGGGCCTCATTGCAGCAGGTACAGACGCACGCGAGACACAAAAGTATCGAAACAACGATGCGGTACGTTCATCAACGCGACCGACTGAACGACAGCGCGGCCGACTTTATCGATCTCTAATGGACTACGATCTCATCGTCGTCGGAGCTGGGCACAACGCCCTGATTTCGGCCGCCTACGCGGCGAAAGCTGGGTATCGAGTCGGGGTCTTCGAACGGCGCGACATCGTCGGCGGTGCGGTCTCGACAGTCGAGCAGGTGCCGGGGTACCAGTTCGACCTTGGAGGCTCCGCCCACATCCTCATACGCTTGACTCCAATCGTCGACGAGTTGGACCTTTATAGTTACGGGCTGGAGTACCTGGAACTCGACCCTCTGTTTTTTGCCCCGTACGAGGACGATTCGTCGGTCTTTATCTACCGGGATGTCGACCGGACCTGCCAGCACCTCGAGCAGCAGTTCCCCGGTGAGGGCGACAACTACCGGCGGTTCGTCGACACCTGGCGGCCGTTCTCAGAGACCGTTCGCGATGTCTTTCTGTCCACCCCGAGCCCGTTCGAACTTGGGAAGACGTTCGTGATGGGCGACTCGGCTCAGATCGACTGGCAGAAGGCCCTGTCCGTCATCATGCGGCCGTATGGTGAAGTGGTCGATCAGTACTTCACCGAGGAGAAGGTCAAGACCCCGCTGGTGTGGATGGCCGCCCAGAGTGGCCCCCCTCCTACCGAGGCTATGAGCGCGCCGTTCTTGCTTTGGCACCCCCTGTATCACGAGAGCGGCGTGGCCCGGCCTCGGGGCGGGTCCGGCGGACTCACCCAGGCGCTCGCGGCGATGATCCGCGCCCACGGCGGGGACATCCACACGTCCTCGCCGGTCGACAAGCTGATCGTCAACAACGGCAAGGCGGAGGGCGTCCGCGTAGGTAAAGAGATCTACACCGCCAGGGCCGTCCTCTCCGGGACGCACATCCTCGAAACGCTGGACAAGCTGCTTCCGGCCGAGCACAGGCCTCCTGAGGCGGACGGAATGCGCGTCGGGAACGGATTCGGGGCCATTCTGCGGCTCGCGCTCGACAAGCCTCTTCAGTACGCCGCAAGCCCCGGCGACGACGCGCGGACCGCGCTCCAACTGGTCTGCCGCGACCGCCAGCAGATCATGGACGCCTACGCGGACTACCTCAAGGGCCATCCCGCGGACGATCCGCCGATCGTCGGGATGAGCTTCTCGGCCGTCGACGACACACTCGCGCCCCCCGGCGGTGAGGTCCTGTGGCTGTGGGCCCAGTACTTCCCCTATGAGATGACCGGCGGCCGGCGCTGGGACGACATCGGGGACGAGGTAGCCGACCGGATCCTCGATACCTTTGAACCCTACGCGCCCGGGACCAAGGCGTCCGTCGTCGGGAGTCTGTTCCAGCATCCGCTCTGGCTCGAGCGCGAGCTCGGCCTGTTCAAGGGAAACGTGATGCACCTCGAAATGACCATCGACCAGATGTTCAGCTTGCGCCCCTCCACTACACTGTCCGATTACCGTGGCCCCGTGGATGGGTTGTTTCTGACCGGCGCCAGCATGCATCCGGGGGGAGGCATTATGGGTGCATCAGGGCGGAACGCCGCCCGGGTCGTTTTGCACCATCTCGACACCAAGCGATGACTTTCGATCCCCGGCAGCGATACGCTCGTCAGATCCAGCTTCCCGAGATCGGAGAGGCCGGTCAGGGGCGGCTTGCGGAGGCGTCCTGCCTGGTCGTTGGGACGGGAGGCCTGGGGTCGCCAGCGCTGCATCATCTTGTCGCATCTGGCGTCGGACGCGTCGGCTTCGTCGAGTTTGATACCGTCGATATCACAAACCTGCATCGCCAGACGCTGTTCTCGACGTCCGATATCGGCCGTCCCAAGGCCGAAGCCACGCTGGAGCGGCTGCGCGCGATCAATCCAGACATAACGGTCGAGTGCCACCCCAAAAGGCTGGACGCGAGCAACGCGGACGCCCTGCTCGCGGGGTACGACGTGGTCGTCGACGGGTCCGACACGTTCGCGACGCGGTACGTGGTCAACGACGCCGCCGTCCGGACCGGGACCCCGGACGTGTTTGCCTCCGTGGGGACGTTTTCCGGCCAGGCGTCCGTGTTCGCGGCAACCGGCGGCCCGTGCTATCGCTGTCTGTTTCCGGAGCCCCCGCCCCCAGGGTTGATCCCGAACTGCGCCGAAGGCGGCGTGCTCGGCGTCGTGCCATCGCTGTTCGGGACAATCCAGGCGTCCGAGGCGCTCAAGCTGCTCTTGGGCATCGGAGAGCCGCTGGTCGGGCGGCTGTTGATGATTGACCTGCTGGCGGTCGAAGTCCGCGAGATCGGGATCGACCGGGACCCGCAGTGTCCCGCGTGTGGCCTGGGCCGCCTGGCGGAGGTCGCGGACGCCGGCGAGGTGTCGCCCGGCGACCTGAGAGTCCGGATGGCCGCCGGGGGCGTCCACCTTCTCGATGTGCGCGAAGCCGCTGAGCGGAGCGCCGACCACATCGGCGGCCGGCACATCCCTGTGGGACAGTTGGAGGCGCGCCTGTTCGAACTCGAACTGTGGAAGGCCGAGGAGGTCATTGTTTACTGCAAGTCGGGGGGGCGCTCCGCGCAAGCCGCCCGGCTGCTCGCCGAGCGGGGCCACCGGGCGCTGAGCTTGCGTGGCGGCCTGGACGCGTTCCGACGGCTCTCGTGACGCATCGCGCCCTCGTGCTGGCCGGCCCGACCGCCGTCGGGAAATCGTCGCTGGCGTTGGACGTAGCCGAGGCCCTGGGAGCGGAGATCGTGTCGGCCGACAGCCGGCAGCTGTACCGTGGCCTCGACATCGGGACCGCCAAACCCTCAGCTGCCGATCGGGAGCGCGTGCCCCACCACCTGGTCGACCTCATCGATCCAGGAGACCGGATCACGGCTGGCCGATGGCTCGAGATGGCGCGGGGGACGATTGAGAGATTGTGGGCACAGGGCACCCCGGTAGTCGTGGTAGGCGGATCCACGCTCTACGTCCACGCCCTGCTGGAGGGGCTGGCGAATCTCCCTCCGGTGCCTCCGGCGCTCGAGGCTCAGCTTCTGGAGGCGATTACAGAGCCTGAGGGCGCACAGCGCTTATTCGAGGAGCTGAGCCGGTCCGATCCCGAGGCGGCAGCCACGCTCGACCCGACCAAGTCGCACCGGCTGGTGCGGTGGGTCGGGGTGCTGCGCAGCACGGGCCGTCGGCCGTCCGAGTTGTGGGCGGAGTCACAGCGCGCTGGGCTGCCCTCGAGGCTGGTCGTTCTCGACCGACCACGCCCAGAGCTGTATGCCCGCATCGACGCGCGAGTCGACGGCATGCTGGACAGTGGCCTGGTGGACGAAGTCACGCGGCTCGCGTCCGACTCAGATGCTCGGCCCACTCTCCGGGCGACGATCGGGTATCAGGAGTGGCTGCCCGTCCTCGCGGGCGAGCGCTCGGCGGCCGAGGCCGTCCGGCTGATCAAGCGAAACTCCCGACGCTACGCGAAGCGGCAGCTCACCTGGTACCGGCGCTACCCAGACGCGTCGTGGCTCGACGCGCGCTCGGCCACCGCCGAGGCCGTGCTCGACGTCGGAGGCGAGGTCCGTCGGGCATAGATCTCTCGTGCCCAAAGCAGGGCAGCCCCTCCCCACCCGATCAGGGTGGCCCACTCTCCGGCCCCTCCGGTCGTGTAGCTCAGATACGTCGCGCTCGACAGTGCGCAGAGCCAGAGTAGGGGTTTGGATTCCAATAACGGAATCATCCACAAGACTGGAAGCCAGTACCACGGGTGCAGCGTGCTCGCCGTCATCGCGAACCCCACCACGCAAACCGTCAGCACACACCGAAGGCCAGGCACGCGGCCGTCATCGGCGACCCACGAGGCGGCCACGGCCACGGCGAACAGAACGCCCAGCAGACCGCTTGCGGCCGCCCCCGCCCCGGCGCCCAGCACCGGATAAAGGACCGATTTCAGCAAGCGATACGGGCCCGCGTACTCGTCGAACGTCCCGAAAAAGAGCGCGACCGACTCCTGAACGTGTGCGATCGCCTGGGGGTGCCACACGAGCGACGACAACGCTGCGACGAGCACGATGGACACCACGACACCTGGCAGGCCGTCTCGACGCCACACCGCGGGAGCGAGCGCAAACGGATACAGCTTGGTGAGTCCTGCGACCGTCACCCCTACAGACGCGAGCGGCCAGCGCGATCGTCCCGCCCACAGGACCAGCCCGAGCCCCCCGACGACGAGCCCCTCGGTGTGTCCCTGTCCGGCGACCTCGATGACGGCCAACGGGCTCCACGCGTACAGCGCGCCCAGACGGGGGCCGCAAAGGCGGAGCAGGAGCCAGACGCCGAGCAGCTCCGCCCCGACGAGCAGGACTTTCAGCCACACCCACTGCTGGCGCCACGTCGAGCCCTGCGCGGCGATGGCAAACACCGCTTGTGAGGCGGGCGGGTAGACCGAGTAGTACTCGGGAGAGTTCATCTGGGCCAGCAGCCCTGTGGCCGGCAGCTCGGCGAGAGCGGGGTCCGCGGGCCGCATCGCGTAGGGCGAGATCCCCTCGAGCACGACGGCCCCGTCCCACAGATAGCGGTAGCCGTCGTCGGACAGGACGGGCGCCATGGGGAGCGCGACCAGGCGGAGGAACACGGCCCCGAGGAGGACGAGACCCAGCGTCGGTGCGCGACGGCGGAGCCAGAGGATCAATGCTCCTGACGCGAGGAGATGGACGCCCACGAATGCGAGCCGCCACGAGGCCCCGGCCTCGGGGACACGGGCCGTCCAGGCCAACACGGCGATGCTGGCGGCGGCGAGGACGAGCGCGAGGGCCCCCTCCCGGCGCCCTACGGGCGGGGCCGGATCGTCAAACACAGAGCGCCGCCGTCGATGTACATGGCGTCGGTAACGGTCGACAGGATGAACAGGCCTCGGCCGTCGACGGCGAGCGGGTCGTCGGGCAGCGAGGGCCGCTCGAGGACGGTCGGGTCCGGCCCCGGGCCCCCGTCGGACACGCAGATGTCGAGGCCGCCGTCGCCCTCCCGAAACTCGACCTCCACTTCGGCCGCGGACGGGTCGCCGTGCTCGATCGCGTTCCCGACGGCCTCGCCGACGGCGAGCACGAGTCTCGTGACGTCGGCGGCGGGCCAGTTCTCGACCCGGGCGAGGGCCTCCGCCCTCTCACAGGCGGTCCCCACGGCGGAGGCGAGGCGCGGGAGCCGAAGCGTGAGAGGCAGCATGTAGCGCGTGGGACGCGAGAAGGTACCGTATCAGCTGGCGGCGCAGAGCAACGGGTACGAGACCTTTTGCAATAACGGACCGAAGCCCGGCAGAGATCGGCCCGGCCCGCCGGGCCACCGCGAGAACCCCGCGCGACACACGGGGCGTGACCGCCGGGCACCGCGCGCGCAGCGCCGGCAGCGCCCGCCCGTACGCCTCGACATTCTGTACGGCCCGGTCGAGGTCTCCCAGATCGTGCAGGCGGACCGAGGTGCCCGCGAGCCGGAGCCCGGACGGGTGCACGAGGCTGAGCTCGCAGGCTAGCGCCTGGTCCTCCCCGTACGCGATGTCTTCCGGGAATCGCCCCGCCCGGAGCAACGCCGGCCGACGGACGGCGCTGGCGCCGGCGAGGAAAAAGCGCCAGTCGAGCGGCTGCCCCTCCGAGAGATCGGGGCTCGGTCCTCGCCGCGCGTGGACGGCGTAATCCTGATACGGGTCGGACGGGTCCGTGGCGACCGGCTCGATGCGCGCGACCGCTGCCACGGCTTCAGGCAACGATGCCGCCGCCGCGAGCGCTCGCGCCGAACCGACGGCCGGCTCCACGTCCGCATCCAGAAACACGATCACCGTTCCGCTGCTGGCGGCGATCCCCGCGTTCCGGGCCCCTGAGCGCCCCGTGTTCCTGGGCAGGGTCACGACGCGGGCGCGGGGGTCGTCTCGGGCCGCCTCGGCGAGATGCCGCGACGTCTCGTCGGTCGACCCGTCGTCGACCCACACGATCTCGTCGACGCCCTCGAGCGCGAGGACGCCGGGGACGGTCGTGGGCAGGATGTGGGCCCCTTGAAAGACAGGGATGACGACCGAGATCATGAACGCAGCAGCCGCTCCAGGCGGGCGGTGGACTCGACCCAGCTAAACCGGGAGACGGCGGCGTGTCCCGCGAGCGCCAGCCGTATCCGCTCATCGGGGTCACGGAGCAGCCGCGCGGCTTCGGACGCGATCCCCTCGGCGTCGCCGACCGCCACTTCGACCATCGACTCGCCGGGGGAAAGGAACTCGCGGGGTCCACGGCTGGCGGTCGCCACAATCGCGCAGCCGCAGGCCGCGGCTTCCATGGGCACGAGCCCCCATCCCTCCAGCCGGCTCGTGTGGAGGCACACGGCGGCCTCGTTGTACATCGTCCGGAGGTCGTCGCGCGAGGGCCGGACATGGAGGTCGACCCACTCGGGCAAGCGGTGGCTCGGCGGCCGCGCCGCGACGAGCGTCGCCGCCACATCCGGCACCTGCTGGCGGAGAGCGTCGAGGGCCGCGACCAGCGTGTCGGGCCCCTTGGTCGGGTGGCGGTGGTACAGCGCCATCACGCAACGGCCGCGCTGCGCGGGCGGCCTGACGACGAACATCTCCTCGGGGTCGACGGCGTTCGGCACGAGGCCCTCGACCGCGTGACCGTGCGCCTCGACCGTACCGGCAAGCCAGCGCGCGACGGCCAACTTGCGCAGGGGCAAGGCCCACGTGGCCTGGGCGCGCGGGTCGAGGACGCGCTCGTCGCCTTGGAGGAAGTAGAACCGCCTCCCCCCCCGCAGTGCGGCGACCCACCGAGCGGTTTGCCACCCGGTTGCAATAACGGCATCATACCCTGCACCGTCGATGTCGGCGGCCGTCGACGGCTCGATCACACGAACACCGGGCACCTCGGCCCGGGCGTCGGCCACCCCGTGGAGCCGGTCGCGCGCGATGACCGCCATTCGTCGCGCCCACGCGAGCGCCCCCGCTGACCGCTTGGGCGCGATGACATCCACGTCGTGCCCCAGCGCCGCCAGCCCGGTCGCGTGGCGGAAGACGACGGCCGCGCCCCCCTGCGGGACGCGCACCGGGGCGGGCAGCACGAACGCGAGGCGCACTTAGACGACGACCAGGTCGGCCGGCAGCGGCGTCAGGTCGTCGCAGCCGCCCTCCCGGAGCGCGACGATGTTCTCGATCCGGACGCCGAACCGGCCTGGGATATACACGCCCGGCTCGATGGTGATGGTGGCGCCGGCGGGCAGCGTGTCCTGGTTTTGCCGCGACACGCGGGGCCACTCGTGGACCTCCAGCCCGACGCCGTGGCCCAGGCTGTGCGAGAACGCCTCGCCCAGCCCGGCCGCCGCGATCACGTCGCGGGCGACGGCATCGAGTTCTTTGCCCGTCATCCCTGCGCGAGCGGCCGAAATCGCCGCGCGTTGGGCGTCTTGCACGACCGCGTACGCCGCTCGTGCCTCCTCGCCCGGCTCCCCGACGGCGACGGTCCGCGTCAGGTCCGAGCAGTAGCCGTCGAGCACGCCGCCCATGTCGAGCACGACCAGGTCGCCCGGCGCGAGCGCGCGCGACGACGGCCGGGCGTGGGGCAGCGCCCCGCGTGGCCCGCTGGCGACGATCGGCTCGAATGACATCGCCGAGGCGCCCCTCCGAAGGTGCTGGTACACGACCTCCGCCGCGATCGCCTGCTCGGTGACGCCGGCCGTAATCGACGGAAGGACGGCCTCGAAGACCTCGCACGTCAGCGCTTGCGCGGCGGCAACCGCCGCGATCGCGGCCTCGTCTTTTTGGGCGACCGTGCGCGCGAGCAGGGTGTCGACCGGCACCAGCTCGACTGCCAGCGCCTCGCCCAGTTCGCGATGCGCCGACACGGTCAAGTGGTCCCCCTCGACGACTAGGCATTGGGCTCGGCCCACCAGTCCGTGCTCGCTGGCGTACGCCGCGAGTGACGCCGGGGCGATGTGGACCGTCGCGTCGGACACCTCGGACGCCGCCTGCGCCGTGTACCGCCCATCGGTGACGAAGTGGGCGGCGTCGGGCGTGACCAGCAGGAGCCCGTTCGAGCCGGTAAACCCGAGCGCCCACCGCAGGCTCGGCGCGTGCGTCACGAGCGCCGCGTCCGCGTCGTGCTCGGCGGCCAGGGCCCGCAGGGTGTCGACCCGGCTCACGAGCGCGTCGAGTAGTTCGGCGACTCGGAGGTGATGGTGACGTCGTGGGGGTGGCTCTCGCGCAAGCCGGCGCTCGTGATGCGGACAAACTGGCCGCGCTCTTGGAGCTCGGGGATCGTCGCCGTGCCGCAGTACCCCATCGCGGCGCGCAGGCCGCCGACCATCTGATACGTGATCTCGCCCAGCGTCCCCTTGTACGGCACGCGCCCCTCGATGCCCTCGGGCACCAACTTTTTGAGGTCGTCCTCGGCGTCCTGGAAGTAGCGGTCCTTGGAGCCGGCCTCCATCGCGCCGAGCGACCCCATCCCGCGGTAGTTCTTGTACCGCCGCCCCTCGTAGAGGACGGTCTCGCCCGGGCTCTCCTCGACGCCCGCCAGCAGGCTCCCGACCATCACGGTCGAGGCCCCGGCCGCGAGCGCCTTCGGGATGTCGCCGGTCTGCTTGACGCCGCCGTCCGCGATGATCGGGACGTCGTAGCGGCGGGCGGCCTCGGCGCAGCGCAGGATGGCCGTGAGCTGGGGTACGCCGACGCCGGCCACGACGCGCGTGGTGCAGATCGAGCCCGGTCCGATGCCCACCTTGACGGCGTCGGCGCCCGCCAGGATCAGGTCCTCGGTCGCCTCCGGCGTCGCCACGTTCCCGGCGATCACGTCGAGCCCCTCGAACTGCTCCTTGATCTGGCGCACCATCGCGAGCACACCTTCGGAGTGGCCGTGCGCCGTGTCGACAACCACGAAGTCGACGCCCGCCTCGGCGAGCGCGGCCACGCGCTCGGGCGTGTCGGGCGTCACACCGACGGCGGCGCCGACGAGCAGGCGGCCGAACTCGTCCTTCGCGGCGTTCGGGTGCTTCTTCTTTTTCTGGATGTCCTTGAACGTGATGAGCCCCTTGAGAAAGCCCTCGGCGTCCGTCACCGGCAGCTTCTCGATCTTGTGCTCCTGGAGCGTCGCCTCGGCCTGGTCGAGCGTCGTCCCGACCGGCGCCGTGATCAGCCCCTCGGTCGTCATGATGGTCGAGAGCACGACGTCGTTGTCGAGCTGGAACCGCAAGTCGCGGTTGGTCACGATGCCGACCAGCCGCCGATCGTCGTCAACAACCGGGATCCCGCCGATGCTGTACCGCGCCATCCGCTGGCGCGCGTCGCCGACGGTGTCGACGGGGCGGAGCACGATCGGGTCCAAGATCATCCCGGACTCGCTCCGCTTGACGCGGCGGACCTCGCGGGCCTGGAGCTCGGCCGTCATGTTCTTATGGAGCACCCCGACGCCGCCCTCGCGCGCGATCGCAATCGCGAGGTCGGCCTCGGTGACCGTGTCCATCGCCGCGGCCACGATCGGCATCGTGATCGACAGGTTGCGGGTCAGCCGGGTCGAGGTGTCGACGTTGCGGGGCATCACGTCGCTGCGGGCGGGCACCAGCAGGACGTCGTCGTAGGTGAGGCCCTCGTAGGCGATTTTGTTCATGGGAGGGTTGCGGGATGGAGGGACGGAGGGATGGGCGCGCGGTGGTTGCCCATGCCGCATCCTGGCTCCCTCTTAAAACACGATGGGCTTGAGCTTGACGGAGCGGCGCAGGGCGTTGACCTCGTGGGGCTCCAGGCGGCGCCAGCGGCCACGGCGGAGGTCGGTGAGATCGAGGCCGGCATAGCCGACCCGTTCGAGCGTGACGACGCGGCGGTCGAGGGCTTCGACCATGCGGCGGACCTGGCGGTTGCGGCCCTCGTGGAGCTGGAGCGCGAAGATCCGCTTGTCGTCGCCGACGAACGTCGCGTTGTCGGCCCGGGCCGGCCCGTCGTCGAGCTCAACGCCCCGGCGCAAGCGGGCGATGTCGGCGTCGTCGAGCGGCCGGTTCACCTCGACTAGGTACAGTTTTACGGCGCCGAAGCTCGGGTGCATCAGCCGGTGGCCGAGCTCGCCGTCGGTCGTGAGAAGGAGCGCGCCCGTCGTGTCGCGGTCAAGCCGGCCGACGGGGAACAGCGCCTTTTTGAGGCGGTCCGGGATCGAGATTAGGTCGAGGACGGTCTGGCGGCCGCGGTCGTCGCTGACCGTCGTGATCGTGTCGAGCGGCTTGTTGAGGAGCACGTACACCAGGCCCGTCGGGCGGACGGGCTGGCCGTCAACCTCGACGTGGTCGTCGGGGCCGACCTTGACGCCCATCTCGGTCGTCACCGCGCCGTTGACGCTGACGCGGCCGTCGGCGATGATGGTGTCGGCCTCCCGGCGCGCAGCGATCCCGGCGCGAGCGAGGAACTTGTTGAGCCGCATCGGGCCCTCGGGCTCGGGGCGGGGCGCGGCGGGCGGGCCGGCGCGGTGCTTGCGCTGGGCCTGGGCCTTGCGGCGGGCGGAGGGGTCAGGCCGGGGCATCGGTCTCGGAGGGTGTGAGGACGGCCTGCGACGCCTGAACGACCTCGGCGAGGAGCTTCGCGCGCTCCTTGGTGAACGTGGGGTCGGCCAGAATCTCCGAGATCTCGCGCGGGGTCGGAAGGTCCGCGAGCGCGTCCAGCCCGAACTGATCCAGAAACCGGTCGGTCGTGGCGTACAGGAGCGGGCGGCCGACGCCGTCGCCCCTGCCGGCGATCGCCACAAAGTCGCGCTCCAGGAGCTGGCGCAGCGCGTAGTCGGAGGCCACGCCGCGGACGTGGTCGATCTCGGGCCGGGTAACGGGCTGCTTGTACGCGATCACCGCGAGGGTCTCGAGCAGCGACCGCGACAGCCGCTTCGACTCGTCGTCGGCGAAGAGGGCGCGGACGAACGGGTGCATCTCGGCGATCGTCGCCATCCGCAGGCCTCCCGCGAGCCGCTCGATCCGGAAGGCGCGGCCGCCCGACTGATACGCCGCGTTGAGGCGCTCCACGGCGGCCGTCACGGCCTCCGGCCCGACCTCGGCGCCCGTCACCTCGCCGTACGCCCGCGCCACGTCCTCGGGCCGCAGCGCGACGTCGCTGGCGAAGACGAGCGCTTCGACGGCCTGCTCGAACGTGTCGGGGGTGAGCGACTCCACTAGGCGGCGAGGGATTCGGTGGCTTGGGGGATCGGCTCGACGGCGAAGTCCTGGGGGTCGAGCCCGAAGACGAGGCGGATCGACTGGCGCTGCGCGAGGTCGAGCACGGCCAGGAACGTCACAATGACGAACGGCTTGCTCCGCCGGTCGACAAGCGCGCGGAACGAGGCGCCGCCGGCGGCGATGCGGCCGAGCACCCAGGCGCGTTGCACGTCGAGGGCGAACGTCTCGCGCTCGACCTCGTGGCGGAGCGGCTCGACGGGCGCGGCCCGATCGACGGCCGCGCCGAGCGCTTTGACGAGGTCAAAGATGGTCGCGCGGTACGTGATCTCGGTCGGGCCGAGCCGCGCGCGCTCAGACGCGTCAGACCGGGTGCGCAAGCGCTGGCGGGCCTCGAAGCGCCCGGCGAGCGCGCCCGCGGCCTCCTTGTACCGGACGTACTCCAGGAGTCGGTCGACCAGTTCCTGGCGGGGGTCGATCGGCTCGCCGGTCTCGTCGAGCTCCGGCCGCGGCATCAGCATCCGCGCCTTGATCTGAATCAGCAGGGCGGCCGTGAAGATGAAGTCCGCGGCGGCGTCGAGGTCCACGTGCTCGAGGACGCGAACGGCCTCGAGGTACTCGTCCGCGATCCGGGCGATCGGGATGTCGTGGACGTCGATCTCGTCCCGCCGGATAAAGAAGAGCAGCAGGTCGAGAGGCCCTTCGAACTGATCGAGGTGGACGCGATGCATGGGGGGACGGCTTTGCCGAAGCTACGGCCGTCCTGCCTCCGTCCGCCCCTCCCCTACCCTTCCCGCTGGCGGAACCACTCGACGGTCTCCGCGAGCCCGTCCGCGACGTTGACCGTGGGCGCCCAGCCGAGCGCCTCGCCGGTGTGCGTCACGTCGAGCACGCTCCGCTTCTGCTCGCCGGGCATCCCGGGCCCGTGGACCTCGTCGGCGCCCGCGCCCGTCAGCCGGTTGATGTGGTGGAACAGCTCGTTGACGTCGGTCTCGACGCCGGTGCCCACGTTGTAGATGCCCGAGCCCTCGTTCGCGAGCGCGGCCACGAACGCGCGCACGACGTCCTTGACGTACACGTAGTCGCGCGTCTGCGTGCCGTCGCCGTTGATCTGGACCGGCTCGCCGCGCATCAGGCGCTGGGCGAAGATGGCGACCACGCCGGCCTCGCCGTGCGGGTTCTGGCGCGGGCCGTAGACGTTGCCAAAGCGCAGCGCCGCCGTCTCCAGACCGTACGTGTTGGCGTAAAACCTGAGGTAGTGCTCGCTGACGAGCTTTGTGATGCCGTACGGCGACAGCGGCTGCGTCGGGTGCGATTCGGGCTGCGGGCCGCCGTCGTTGACCGTCGGGTCGGGCTCGCCGTAGATGGCGCCGCCGGTCGAGGCGAACGTCACCTTCTCCAAGCCGTTCTGGCGCCCCGCCTCCAGCAGGTTCAAAAACCCGAGCACGTTGACCTCGGCGTCGAACTTGGGGTCGGCGACCGACTTGCGGACGTCCATCTGGGCCGCGAGGTGGCACAACGCGGCAAAGCGGTGCTCCTCGAAGAGCGCGGCGGCCTCGTCCGACCGGACGTCGAGCTTGTGAAAGACCGCGCCGTCGGGCACGTTCGAACGGACGCCGCCTGACAGGTCATCGAGCACGTGGACCTGGCAGCCCTCGGCGACGAGGCGGTCGGCGACGTGCGAGCCGATAAAGCCGGCGGCGCCGGTGACGAGGACGGGACGGCCGGCAAAGCGGAAAGCCATGGGTGCGGGATCAGTGGAGGCGGAGGGCGTGCAGGGCATCGGCGGAGCGCCGTGCGGCTTGAGCGAATCGGGGATCGCTCCCGAGATCGTCTAGCGGTCGGAGGGAAGCAGGACGGCCGAGGACAGGCGGCCGGGCGCGAACAGCTCGGCGGCGAGGTCGCGCACCTCGGCGGCCGTCACGGCGTCGATCTCGCCGACGACCTCGGCGATGGGCACGATCCGGTCGAACGCCAGCTCGACGCGGCCGAGCCGCTGCATCCGGTTCGACGTGCTCTCCAGGCCCAGGATGATGGAGCCCTTGAGCTGGTGCTTGGCGCGCGACAGCATTCGCGGGCTGACCTCCGTCTCCGCCAGCTTGGTCAGCTCGCGCTCGATGAGCACGCGCGAGCGGTCGACGCGGCTGGCGTCGGTCCCGATGTAGACGCCCACGTCGCCCGAGTCGGTCTGGACGTTCGTGAACGAGTACACGGAGTAGCACCAGCCGTACTTCTCGCGGATGTTCTGGTTGAGCCGGCTCGACATCCCGCCGCCCAGGATCGTATTGAGCACGGAGAGCACGGTCCGGCGCGGGTCCTCGATGCCGAACGAGCGCGTGCCCATGACGAGGTGCGCCTGCTGCACGGGCCGCTCGATCACGACGTCGCCTGGCGTGTACCCGTTCGCCGGGGCGCGGTCGGCGGGCGCGGGCGCGCGGTCGAAGTCGGCCAGCAAGGTCTCGACGCGGCGCACCACGTCGCTGTGGCGGACGGCGCCGGCGACGGAGACGACGAGGCGGTCGGGCACGTAGTGGCGGCCGATAAAGCCCGCGAGGTCGTCGCGCGAAAACGAGCGGACGGATTCGGGCGTGCCGATGACCGGGCGGCCGAGCGGGTGGTCCGGGTAGAGTAGCGCCTCGTAGTGGTCGAAGATGTGGTCCTCGGGCGCGTCCTCGTACATCTTGATCTCCTCGACCACGACGTCCTTCTCCTTCTCGATCTCCTTGGCCGGCAGCGTTGGCTGCGTCACCAGGTCGAGGACAGACTCCAAGCTGCGGCCGAGGTGCTCGCGCAAGCCGCGTGCGTAGAAGCACGTGTGCTCCTTGGTCGTGAAGGCGTTCATGTAGCCGCCCACCGACTCCATCCGCTGGTTGATGAGGTACCCGGCGCGGCGCCCGGTCCCCTTGAACACCATGTGTTCGATAAAGTGCGTGATGCCGCCCTCCGCGGCGGCCTCGTCTCGGCTGCCGGCGTCGACGAACGCGCCGACGGCGACGGACCCGACGGAGGGAACGGTTTCAGTCAGGACGCGGACGCCCGAGTCCAGGCGCGTCCGCTCGACGGCGGGGGTCAATTCCATTCGGTTGATAGACAGTTGTCCCGTCGGTATCGCTGGCGCGCGGCCCCGTTCCACCGCTCGGCCCGATTCGCCGCGATTACTCGCCGCCGGTCGCCGCCGCCCGCTCGCCTTCCTCCACCGCGTCGAGCCACTCGATCACCGACCGGCGCTCGGGGGCACGGGCGAGCGCGGCCTCGAGCGCGCCCCTGGCCTCCGCCCAGCGCCCCCCCATTGCCCAGGCGGCACCCAGCATCTCGTTGGCCATCTTCACGGGGGCCGGGGGGCCAAAGGTGAGCGGGGCCTCGCGCTCAAGCTGGGCCGCTCGCTCCAGCTTCTCGATCGCCGCCGGCTCGTTGCCCGCGTACGTGTCGAGCGCGGACCGGACCATCCACAGGGTCGCCTCCGCATGCCAGGGCACGTCGCCGGCCGCCCGCACCGCCGCTGCGAGCGTGGCCAGAACCTCGCGCGCTCGGCCCTCCTCCCCACGCACCAGCGCCATCGTCACCCGGGGAAGGGCATCGACGGCGAGGGTCGACACGCCTACGTCCAACGAGGGCGGGTCGCCGAGCCCCGAGTCGTCCGCCGTCGCCATCGCGTGCTGGGCCCCGATCCGGACGCGGTGGGCGGTCGCCGTGCCCGACCCGTCGTCGAGGTCGCGGGCGAGGGCAAGAAGGCGGTCCGCGAGCGGGACATCGCCGAGTTGGAGCGCGGCGTAGTGCCACCACCAGAGCGCGTGCCAGCCATGACCGTTGAGCGCCTCGCCTCGACGGTCCGTGCCGGCTTTGGCGGCGAGGTAGCTCCGCTCGTTCATCGCCGCCACGTCGTCCCACAGCCCGAGCGCGAGGTAGATGTGGCTCGGCATGTGGAGCGCGTGGCTCGCGGACGGCGCGATGTCGGCGTACGCGCGGGCGGGCCGCAAGCCGAGCGGGGCGTGGACCGGGTCGTCGTAGGCGTGGATGAGGTAGTGCGCCGCGCCCGGGTGGCGCGGGTTCTCGGCGAACACCTCCTCGGCGACGGCGGCCGCCTGCATGTAGGTCGCGAAGTCGCGGCCCTCGTGCGCCGTCCCGAGGAGCGCGAGGGCGTAGAACGCCCGGGCGTCGAGGTCGTCGGGGTAGGCGTCCGCCAGCTCGCGCATCGCCTCGGCGTAGGCGTCGTCGCGCTCGTCCTTCTCGCCTTCACCCGCGAGCACGCTCAACGTGCCCAGGTAGTCGAGCTCGCGGGGCGTCTTTGGAAACGTCTCGACGCCATCCAGGGCGGCCCGCATGGCGTCGCGGTCTTGGCGCTGCCAGACCGGGTGGTTGTGGGTCATCGCCTCGCCCCACGCCGCCATCGCGAAGTCGGGGTCGAGGGCTCGCGCTTGCTGAAAGGCCTCCCGAGCGTCGTCGTACTCGAACGAGTGGAGCAGCAACAGGCCGCGCAAAAACGGCTCCTGGGCCTCGGCGGCGCCGGAGTTGGCGAATTCGGTCTCGCCCAAGTCCTGGGCGAGCGGGGCGCTGGCGACGAGCGCCAGCAGGGCGACGAGGGCGAGGAAGCGGGTCATGGGTAGTACGGTCTGCGGTCTGCGGTCTGCGGTCTGCGGTCTGCGGTCTGCGGTCTGCGGTCTGCGGAAGATGGTCCCAACGACGCGGCCCCGCCCGCTCCGTGTGGAGGCGAGCGGGGCCGCAGGGTCGAGAGCTGGACGGACTACGCGTCGGCCGGGGTCGCCGGGGCGACAGCGCCGTCGCCCGACGTCACTTCGCCATCGGGGCGCGGGACGAACGGGGCGCCGTCCTCGGGGAACTGCTTGATGTAGGCCTCCTGCACCGGGTGGCCGGTCCCCTTCGCCGTCGGGGACGACTCGTGGATGTAGAAGTCCTCGTTCGGCATCGTGTCCACGAACGCCAGCGCGGCCGCGGCCGTCCGGCGCATCGAGTCGTCCGAGTTGGTCGACAGGCCGCGGACGTTCGCCAGGATGCGCTCGTGCGCGAGGTGCATAAAGTGGAGCCCGGCGGCCTTGTCGCGCTCCCACTCGGCGCCGCTGGCGCCGCGCGCGATCTGCTGGTCGAGCTTCGAGAGCGTGCACGCCCAGGCGAACATGAGCGTCGCGTTGTCCGCGAGCCGCGCCTGCGTCACCTGCGCCGTCACGATCTTCTCCTCCATCCGCTTCGAGGCCAGCTTGAACTCGCGCGTGTGCGTCTGGACGTGGCTCGCGAGCCGGTCGGCGAACGAGCGGAGCGACGGGTGGACCCGGTTGATCTCGGGCTTGGCCACCTTCTTGCCCAGGAAGATCTCGGTCGCCAGCGGCGTGCCGGCCTTGATGGTCGCCGGCTTGAGGGCGCCGCCGACGATGCGGGACAGGTTCTCGCCCGCCGTCTCGTCGGCGCTCCATTGGACGGTGTTAAGCACGCCCAGCATGTACTCGGCGAGCTGCTTGCCGCCATACGCGAAGATGAACGACTGCATCACCTCATTCGAGCCCTCCACGATGCGGTGGATGCGGTTGTCGCGCCACAGGCGCTCGAACTCGTTCTCGGTCACATAGCCCTCGCCGCCCATGATCTGCATGGCCGAGTCGATGACGTTCCAGCCCTCCTCGGAGCAGAACAGCTTGCAGGCCGCCGTCTCGACCATGATGTCGGAGTCGTGGCGGTCGAGCATGCCGCAGACCGTGTAGAGCATCGCGTCCATGCCGAAGCACAGCGCGTGCATCTCGGCGACCCGCTTCTGGACGAGCTCGAAGTCGGCGAGCGGGCGCTGGAACTGGTGCCGGGTGGCGACCCACTTGGTGGCCTGCTCGGCCGCCTGCTTGGCCGCGCCGGACACGCCGGCCGACAGCGTGCACCGCCCGTAGTTGAGACACGTCAGCGCCACCTTGAGGCCCTGGCCCTCACGGTGCAGGAGGTTCTCCTTGGGCACGCGGACGTTCTCGAACTTGATGCGCGCCTGCCACGTCCCGCGGATACCGGTCTTGGAGCGGTTCTTCTGGAAAAAGCTGACGCCGTCCATGTCCGGCGTGACGATCAGCGCCGAGACGCCCTTTTTGGTCTTGCCCGTCTTCGGGTCCGTCACCTGCTGGTTGGCCATCACTGTGAGCAGCCCCGACAGGGCGCCCGAGGTGATCCACTTTTTCTCGCCGTTGAGGATGTAGACCCCCTCCTTCTCGTCCCACACGCAATTCGTCTCCTGGCCCGCCGCGTCGGAGCCGACCTGGGGCTCGGACAAGCAGAAGCCGGAGAGCTTCTCGCGCGCGACCATGTGTAGGAATCGGTCCTTCTGGTCGTCGGTGCCGAAGAGCATCAGCGCCTTGCAGCCGATCGACTGGTGGGCCGAGACCATCACGGCCGTCGAGCCGCAGCGGCGGCCGATGGCCTCGAGCACGCGGTTGTAGCTGGCGACGCCGAGGCCGAGCCCGCCGTACGCCTCCGGGACCGTCATCCCCATCACGCCCATCTCGAACAGCCGCTCGATGACCCAGTCTGGGATCACCTGCTCCTGATCGATCAGGATCGAGGGGTGCTCGGTGTCGAGGTACACGTTGAGCTCCGCCAGCAGGGCGTCCGTCTTGGCCTTCTCCGCCGCCGAGACCTCGGGGTACGGGAAGACGAGCTCCTCGCGGACGCGGCCCCAGAAGAGGTTCTTGATGAAGCCCATCTCCTCGGGCTCCGGCCCGAGCATCGTCTCGGCCTCTTGGATCATCTGCTGGTCGCGGGCGGAGACGCCCTTCATGGAAGACAGTACGGACATGGCGGTGGGGGGAGTTGGAAGCGCTTTTCGGTCCGTCCAACATAGGAGGGGGGCGAACGGTTCTCAGGCGCCGCCGTGCGAAGTGTCGCGAGATTCCGCCATGCCCGATGACGCTGCTCTCCCCGCTGATGGGGCCTCGCCCCTCTCCTTCTCCACTCGCCTCGCCGCCGCCGTCGCGGAGGCCGGCGCGCCGCTGTGCGTCGGTCT
This sequence comes from Rubrivirga halophila, assembly GCF_046845755.1. GTDB lineage: Bacteria > Bacteroidota > Rhodothermia > Rhodothermales > Rubricoccaceae > Rubrivirga. The sequence continues at coordinate 1,534,792 of NZ_CP177357.1, read as the reverse complement.
CGATCCGGACCCCAACCGGATGCCCGCCTCGTTCGGCGCCTCTGCCGGGGACGCGGCCCAGTTTTGCATTGCAATAACGGAATCAACGGCGGGCGTTGCCGCCGCCTTCAAGCCGAACCTGGCCTTTTTCGAGGCCTACGGCCCCGACGGCTGGGACGCGCTCGCGGAGGTCTGCGACGCCGTCCGCAAGACGGGACGGCTGCTCATTTTGGACGGCAAGCGCGGAGACATCGGCAACACGGGCCGACGCTACGCTGCGTCGCTCTACGACGCCTTGGGCGGCGACGCCGCGACCGTCGCGCCCTACATGGGGACCGACAGCGTCGCGCCGTTCCTCGAACACCCCGGCCGGTGCGCCTTCGTGCTCGTGGCCACCTCGAATCCCGGCGGTGCCGACCTCCAGGCCTTGTCCGTCGACGGGGCCCCGCTGTATCGGCACGTTGCACGGCTGGCGTCGGAGGCCGCCGCGGGGCTCCCCGGCGAGGCCGGCTTCGTCGTCGGCGCGACGCGGCCCGCGCTGCTGGCGGCGCTCCGCGAGGCGCATCCCGAGGTGCCGTTCCTCGTGCCCGGCGTCGGCGCCCAGGGCGGGTCGGCGGCCGACACCTTAGAGGCGAATGCGGGCGGGCCCATCCTGGTGAACTCCAGCCGTGGCATTCTCTACGCGTCATCCGGCGCCGACTACGCCACGGCGGCGCGCGAGGCCGCCGAGCGGCTCGCCGACTCGCTGGCAAAAGCCTGATCCCGGGGCTCAGGTGCCCAAGGGCGAGGGCACATCTGGGCGGCCGACGGCCTGTAACCTTCCTGCGAGGCCCCGCGTCGGGAAGGCGCACCCCGCACGTCCATGTCCCCCGACGCCCTCGTCCGTCAGCACGCCGACCTCGTCTACCGCGTCGCGCTCCGCGTGACCGGGACCCCGGCCGACGCCGCCGACGCCACGCAGAACGCGCTCGTCAAGGTGTGGAGGGGTGTGGCGGAGATCCCCGATGCCCGCCGCCGCGCGTGGTGCGCGCGTGTCGCCCGGAACGCGGCGCTCGACCTGCTGCGCAAGCGGCGCGTCCGGCCCGAGCCCGGGATGGCCGAAGCCATTGCCGAACCCTCGTGCGACGAGCCGCTGCCCGACGACCACGCCGAGGCCGGCGACCTCCGGGTCGAGCTGGCGCGCGCCGTCGACACACTCGCCGAGCCGTACCGCTCGATCCTCGTGCTCCGCGAGATCGAAGGGCTCAGCTACCACGAGATCTGCGACGCCCTCGACCTCCCGCTCAACACGCTCAAGGTCTACCTCCACCGCGCCCGCCGCCGGGTCCGCGACGCCCTCACCGCCTCCGCCCCCGAGCTGGTCCCATGACGACCGACTGCACCCGACTCGACGCCTACCGCGACGGCCGGCTCGCCGAGCCCGACGCCCAGGCCTTCGAAACTCACGCCGCAAGCTGCGCCGCCTGCGACGCCGAGCTCCTGGCCGACGACGTCGGCCTGTCCGCGCTCGCCGACGTGGCGTGCCCGCCCGCCGTGCTCGACGCCGCGCTCGCCAGCGTCGGCCGCCCGTCGCGCCGCACCGGCGACCGCGCCGCCGTCCCCGCGAGCCGGGCCGGGCGGACGCTGCGCCGCTTGCGGCTCGTCCCGCTGGCGCTCGCTGCCGCGCTCGCGCTGTCGACGACGATCTGGCTACTCCCGCGAGATGAGGCCCCGGCCCCCGACATCGCTCGCGTTGAGGCGCCCGCGCCGGAGGCTGAGCCCTCACCGTCCCTCGCCTCGTCGGACTCGTCCGAGATCCCGGAGGCCTCGCGGCCGGCTCCCGATTCGACACTCGCCCCTGCTGCGGACCAGCCCCCCCGACCCACGCCTTTGCCCCGACCGGTGCCCGCGACGACGCCCACCGCTCCGAGCCCCGACCTGGTCGCGGCCACCGAGCCGGATGCGGACTCCCCGCCCGACGAGGTCGCCGAGCCCGAGCCTTCCCCCGACGACGTGGCCGCCGCGCGGCGCGACCTCGCGCTCGCTTTCGCCCTCGTCGCCGACGCCCAAACGCAAGCCAGGGACGCCATCCGCGACGACGCGAGCGCCCTGACCTCCACCCTCGACACCGCCCTCCCCTTTTAGCCATGCGCCCCCTCATCCTCGCCGCGCTCGCGGCCTTCGCCCTCCCGCTGTCCGCCCAGCCCATCTCGGGCGCCGACCTCGACGCCCTGTTCGGGTCGGAGCCCCAGGTCGAGATCAACCTCCAGGGGTCGCTCTTGCGGCTCGCCGCCGCCGCCGCGCGGACGGACGAGCCCGAGGCCGCCCTCATGCTCGATGGCCTGCGCCGCGTGACCGTCCGCGTGTACCCCGCCGCCGAGGCCGAGCGGTCCCTCGCGGTCACCCACTTCGCCGACGTCGGCCGCCGCTTCGAAGCCGACGGCTGGCTCACGCTCGTCCGCGTCCGCTCTCTCCCCGGGACGTCCGTCGAGGACGATGGCGACGTGTGGGTCTACGTCCGCGACGCGGGCGACGTCTTCGACGGGATGGCCGTGCTCGCGGTCGACCCCGACGACAACAACGCCGTGTTCGTGCTGATCGACGGGACCATCGACCCGACGCAGGTCGGCGCCCTCAGCCAGCGCTTCGGCCGCGTCGACATCGACAGCGACTGGGGCAGCGACGACGAGGACGACGATGACCAGTAGCCGCTTGCTCGCGCTCGCGCTGGCGATGGGCCTCGGCCTGTCGGGGTGCGTTTCCATCGAGATGGGCCGCGCCAAGCGCGAGGTCGCCGCCGAGATCGAGCGGACCGGCGACGCGACGGTCGGGCGCGGGTTCGCCGTCGCGTTCGGCCGGGGCACGATCGGCTCGTCCCGGTTTCTGACGAGGCTGGTCGCGCCGAGCGCGACGGAGCCGTACCGCCGCATCTCGAGCCACGTCCGCCAGATCAAGGTCGCCCGCGCGCCCATCGAGGGGACCGTCGACGCCCTCGCCATCCAGCGCCCCTCGTTTCTGACCGACTACGAGCGTGACGGGTGGATCCCCCTCGTCACGGCTCGGGACTCGTCGGAGGCCGTCTGGGTGATGACGCGCGAGCGAGAGGATGGGCCCATCACCGACCTCGTCGCGGTCGTCGTCGGCGACGGCGAGCTGATGGTGACCCGGCTCCGAGGTGACCTCTCGGCCCTCGTGCTCGACGCCCTCGCGTACGGCTCGGAGAGCGATCTTTTCGGCGACACGTTCTCCGAGGGCGGCTTCTTCGGTCCCCCTGAAGCAGACGCCCCCGACACGACCGACGCCCGCCCATGACCGCCCCCGACCTCGACGCCCTGCTCGCCTCCGCAAGCGAGATCCCAGGGCTCGCGGTCGGCCTGCTCGCGGCGACCTATTCCCGGCCGCTGGCCGAGACGCGCTCGCCGGCGGAGGCGGTCGACGCCCTCCGGCTCGACGGACCGGCTCCCCTTAAGCGGAGCGAGGCGGTGCGGCTGGCGGTCCGGGACCTGCTTCGTGGCGACGGCTACAAGCCCACGGGCCGGGGCAAGCCGTCGCCGGAGTACCTCGTCAAAGCCGCGGAGGGCGGATTTCTGGGGCCGATCAACGCGGCCGTCGACGTCTGCAACGCGGTCTCGCTGCACAGCGGGCTGCCGATCTCCGTCGTCGACCTCGACCGGGCCGCGCCGCCGCTTGCCATCGCGGTCGGCGGACCGGAGGATGCCTACGAGTTCAACGCGAGCGGGCAGGTGATTCAGCTCGCCGGGCTGGTCGGCGTCCGGGATGTCCAGGGCTTTTGTGCCAACCCGGTCCGGGACAGCCAGCGGACGAAGACGCACGACCGGACCACGCGGACCCTGTCGGTGGTGTGGGCACCGCGCGAGTCGCTCGCGAGGCTCCGCGAGGCGCTCGCCTGGTACGAGCACCTGGTGGCCGCGAGCGGCGCCGTCGTCGGATCGCGCGTCGGGTAAACTGGAGCGGGGCCGCGTCGGTCCGCTCGGTTATGGGCTGTTCGTGCTAGGTTTCGGCCCGGCCACCTTCCTCCCCATGACGACCCGCGCCACCCTCCTCGCCTTTCTCGCCCTGACCGCGTGCGGCGACGCCGCCGACGCGCCCGAGGCCGTCGCTCCTGAGACGGCCACCGTGGCGCCGGACGCCGCCCCGGCGACCGCTGCGCCCGAACGCGTCTACACCGGCACGCTCCAAGACGGCGACGACACGCTCGTCTCCGGCGAGTTTCTCGATCCCTACGAGGTCATCGCGCGCGAGGGCCAGTGGATCCGCGCCCAGGTGCTCTCCGGCGACTTTGATCCCTACCTCATGGTCCTGAGCCCGACCGGCGATCAAACCGAGGTCGACGACTCCGCCGCCGGCAACACGTCGATGACGAAGGCGGTCCTCGAAGCGACCGAGGCCGGCAAGTGGACCATCGTCGTGACCAGCTTCGCGCCCGGCGAGACGGGCGACTACGAACTCACCTTCGACGTGCTGGACACCCGGCCTGATGATGCGGACGAGGGCCAGCAGGTGATGGAACCGGAGCCCCCGGCCGAGCCCCCGACCGACGTCTAGAACGCCAGCGTCCGGCGAGCGGCCTCGGCGAGCCGGGCCTGAGCCGAGTAGATCTCGGCCTCGATGGCCTTCGAGAACGCGATCGGCAGGTCGGCCCCGCCCACGCGCGCGGGCGGGGCGTCGAGCGCCGCGAACGACGTCTCGGCCACCTCCGCCGCGATCTCGGCGCCAAAGCCCCCGGTGCGTGCGGCCTCATGGAGCACCACCAGCCGCCCCGTCTTCTCGACGGAGAGCCGGACCGTCTGCCGGTCCCACGGCACCAGCGTTCGCAGGTCGACGACCTCGACCGACGCACCGCCCAGCGTCTCGTCGTCGGCCAGCGCGAGCGCCCACTGCACGCCCACGCCCCACGTCACGACGGTCAGGTCGGTGCCTTCGCGGACGACGGAGGCCTTTCCAATCTCGACGCGGTGCAGGCCCGTCGGCACGGGGCCACGGAGCGAGCGGTACAGCGCCTTGTGCTCGAAGACGAGGACCGGGTTGTCGTCTTCGATGGCCGCCAGTGTCAGCCCCTTCGCGTCGGCGGGCGTCGCCGGGACGACGACCTTGAGGCCGGGGATGTGGCAGAACCACGCCTCGGGGCTCTGACTGTGGAACGGGCCCGCGCCGATGCCGCCGCCGAACGGCGCGCGGACGGTCACCGGGACCGGCGCGCCCCAGCGGTAGTGCGTCGTCGCCAGGTTGTTGGCGATCTGGTTGAACCCGCACGTGATAAAGTCGGCGTACTGCATCTCGACGACGGGCCGGAACCCGTCGAGCGCGAGCCCGAGCGCGCACCCGAGCGCGCCGCTCTCGATGATGGGCGTGTTGCGGACGCGGTCGGCGCCGAACTGCTCGACGAACCCGGCGGTCACCTTGAAGACGCCGCCGTAGTCGGCCACGTCTTGGCCCATCAGCAACACGGTGTCGTCGCCGACGAAGGCGTCGCGGAGCCCGGCGGTGACCGCGTCGATAAACCGGACGCCGTCCTCGGCGGGGCTCGCGGGCGCCGGCTCGAAGGGGGAGGGCGCGAACAGGTCGCCGTGCTCGCGGTCGTCGGTGGACGTCACCTCCGGCTGGGTCAGCGCCCACTCGGCGACGGCCTCGATCTCGTCCGCGAGCTCGGCGTCGATGGCGTCGAGCGTGGCTTGGGCGACGCCGGCGGCGAGGAGACGCTGGCGATACGCGGCGACCGGATCGCGCGCCTCCCACTCGGCGATCAGGGCGTCCGGGACGTACTTGGTGCCCGACGCCTCTTCGTGGCCGCGCACGCGGAACGTCTTCATCTCGAGTAGGGTCGGCCCGTCGCCGGCGCGCGCGCGGGCCGCGGCGTCGCGAACCGCCGCGATCACGGCGTCGACGTCGTTCCCGGCGACGACGACGCCGGGCATCCCGTAGCCCGCCGCCGCATCCGCGATGTCCTCGACGGGCAGCGCGTCAGCCGTCGGCGTCGAGAGCCCGTAGCCGTTGTTCTCGACCACGAACACGACGGGCAGCTGCCAGACGGCGGCGAGGTTGAGGGCCTCGTGGAAGTCGCCCTCTCGCGTGGCCCCCTCGCCGGTGAACGCGAGCGCGACGGCGTCCTCGCCGCGCAGCGTCGACGCCAGGCCGAGCCCGTCGGCGACGGGGAGCATGGCCGCAAGATGCGAGATCATGCCCACGATGCGGCGCTCGGGGAGACCGAAGTGGAAGGTCCGGTCGCGGCCCTTCGTGAACCCGCCCTCGCGCCCCATCATCTGACAGAACAGCGGGCGGAGCGGCACGCCCCGCGTGGTCCACACCCCCAGGTTGCGGTGCATCGGGAGCAGCCAGTCGCGCTCCTCGAGAGCGTATGCGCAGCCGACGGCAATCGCCTCCTGCCCGTAGCCGCTGAACCACTTTGAGATCCGGCTCTGGCGGATCAGGCGGAGCATCTTGTCCTCGACCGTGCGCGGCAGCTGGAGCGCGCGGTACAGGTCGAGGTCGACGGCCGTCGGGGCGGCGGTTTCGGTCGGGCGGGGCATGGGTCCGGGGAGGGGCCCCCGAAGGTACCCGCCCGGACTCCGCGGGCCCGCCCCCGGCGTGCGCCAGCCTTCGGCCTAGTGCCCGCTGCCCGCGAGCGCGGTGCGGATCGTCCGGAACAGGATCTTGGTGTCCAGGCCGAGGCTCATGGTCTCGATGTAGAACAGGTCGTACTTGAGCTTCTGGCGGACGTCGTCGAGGTCGGTATCGTAGCGCCACTTGACCTGCGCGAGCCCGGTGACGCCCGGTTGGACGCGGTGGCGGCGGCTGTAGAGCGGGATCCGATCGGCCAGCTTGTCGACGAAGTAGGGCCGCTCGGGGCGCGGGCCGACCAGGCTCATGTGGCCGACGAACACGTTCCACATCTGGGGGATCTCGTCGATGCGCAGGCGGCGGAGCCACCGGCCGATGGGGGTCACGCGGTCGTCGCGCTTTTCGGCCCAGACCGGCCCGGTGTGGCGTTCGGCGTCGTCCACCATCGTCCGGAACTTGAGCATCGTGAACGGCTTGCCGAGGCGACCCACCCGTGTCTGCCGGTAGATCGCCGGGCCCGGCGACGTGGCCCGGACGAGGCCGGCGACCGCGAGCCAGACCGGCGCCCCGAGCAGGAGCACGAGCGCGCTCACGACCACGTCGGCGATGCGCTTGGTGCGCCGCTCCCAGGCCGGCATCGGCTCCGGCAGCACCTCGATCAGCGGCAGGCCGTACGTGTGCTCCGTTCGCGCCATCCCGCCGACCGCCGCGTAGAAGTCGGGCACCAGCTTGAGCGTTACCGCCTTCCCGTCGCAGACGCGGAGCACCTCGTCGAGCGTCGCGTGGTCCTCGGAGCCGATCGCGATGATGACGTCCTGGACGTTGAGCCGGTCGATCAGGCCGGGCAACTCAGCGACGGCCGCCTCGGGCGCGCCGGCGGCCGTCACCTCGATGGCCCCGTCGGGCAGGGCGTCGCCGCCGGGAAACCGCTCGGTGAACGTCACCGGCGCAGGCGTCCCGTCCGCCAGCACGGGCACGTCGGACGGAGCTCGCAGGCGGAGCGCGCCCACGATCTCGATGTTGGCCGCCGGGTACCGCGCGAGATCGTGGTACAGCGGCTCGACGCGGTCGGACCACCCGACCACGACGGCGCGGTGGCGGCCGTAGCCCCGGACCACGAGCGCGCGCTGGATGGCGCGGAGCACGAGCCGCACGCCGCCGACGGCCACGAACTGCGCCAGCGCGTAGGAGCCGATCGCCGTCCGCACGTCGCCGCCCTGCACCCGGTCGATGACGACGCCAAAGAGGAGGGCGAGGCAGCCGAAGGCGACCACCTTGGCGAGCGTCACCAGCTCGTCGAGACGGCCGCGGGCGTAGCGTTCGGCGTAGAGCCCGGAAAAGGCGAACAGCAACACCCACGCGGCCACCAGCAGGGCGCTCGCGAGCGGGACCGACCCGACCACGGGCGGCAGCCACGACACGGCCGCCGGGCCCCAGGCGGCGACGCTGAGCGCGACGACGGAGGCGAGGGCGTCCCCCAGGGTGAGGGCGAGGATCTCAATGCGACGAGACAAGCGCGGCAGGCGTGGTGCGCGTAACGAAAGGGTCTCGGGCAAAGGGGTGGGGTGACCCCGAGAAGGTAGGCGCCCGTCCGGGGGCGCGCAACCGGCTTCGGTGGACGGCTAGCTTTGGGCATGCACCGCACGCTTGGCCTCCTTCTTCTCGCGTCGCTGGCGAGCGCGGTGGCCGCACAGCCCGAGATCGTCCCCGCCGAGCACCGCGTCTACGACTGGCTCGTCATCCAGCGGGTCGCCGGCGCGCTCCCCGAATACCGCCACGAGACGCGCCCCGTCGACCGCCGCGTCGTCCGGACGCACCTCGACTCGCTGGCGGCCCGGGCCGACCGCCTGGGGCCGGGGGGACGGTTCTGGCTCGGCGAGTTCCGCCGCGAGTTCTTCGAGCCGCTCGACCGGGTCCACAGTTTTGTGGGCGACGGGGGCGCCCGGCTCCTCGACCCCGATGCGGAGCGGACCTTCATCTACGCGCGCGACGCCGACTGGCGCGCCAGCGTCTGGGGCGAGGGCGTCGTCGAGGGCCGCGACGCCGACGGCACGCCGGGGGGCCTCGCGCGCAGCGCCCGGCTCACCTTCGAAGCCTCGTACCGCGACTGGCTCGGGCTGTACACGAGCACGCTGTCGGGCACTCAGATAACCGGCGACGCGGCCGTGCTGGCCGACGACCCCCTGCTGGCGCCCCTGTACTACGTCGCGCGCGACCCGTCCAACATCACGGGCCCCTTCGACCAGACGACGGCGTCGGCGCGCGTCGTGGCGGGGGCGTTCTCGGCCGAGATCGCGAACGAGCGGCTCGTCTACGGCGCCAGCGCCGAGGCGCCCGTCGTGCTGTCGGCGAACGCGGACTACCTCCCCTTCGTGCGCCTCGGCCTGCGGACGCGAAGCATCACCCTGGAGGCGGTTCACGCCGCGATGAGCAGTGCGCCCGACGTGGTCAGTACTGGCGACTCCCTCTTTTTCGACGCGCCCGATCGCTTTCTCGCCATTCACCGCTTCGAGATTCAGCCGACCGGCTGGTGGACGTGGGCCTATACCGGCATGGCGGTCTACGGGCGGCGAGGGCCGGAGCTCGCGTACCTCAACCCCCTCTTCCCCGTCAAGGCCGCCGAGCACGCGCTCTACGACCGCGACAACACGCTCTTTTCGTTGGAGACGACCGTCCGCCCGCTTCCCGGCGTCGAAGCCTCTTTCACATGGCTCGTGGACGACCTCGCGACGGCGACGCTCGGCGACGGCGAGTATGGCAACAAGTGGGCGATCCAGACCGGCTGGCGGGCGGCGGTGCCGGGCTCCGGCCTGTCGGCCTTCGGCGAGTACGTGCGCATCGAGCCGTACACCTACACGCACCGCTTCGTCGACGACGGCGACTTTTTCAACTCGTACGTCCACAACGGATTCGGGCTCGGCCACCCGCTCGGGCCGAACGCGGACCAGTGGCTCGTCGGCGCCGAGGCGTGGCTGCCGTTCCGGGCCCGGGCGCGCATCTCGGGCCGCTACGTCCGGAAAGGCCGCAACCCGATCGCTGAGGACGGCAGCGTCACCCAGGCGGGCGGCGACGTGCGGCTCGGAACGCCACCAGACGACGGACGGGCCCCCTTCCTCGCCGGTGACGTCTTTCGCGGCCCCGGGCTGCGCGCCCAGGTCGAGATCGAACCCGCTCGCGGCGTCGCGCTGCGCTTCTACGGGGACGCGCAGTTCTGGGATGATCGACCAGACGACGTGTTTTTCCGCCTCGGCCTCGCCGTGCGCCCGTGATTCAAACATGGACCTCAGGCGACGCGCGGGTCGACTACGTGGAGGTCCGGTCGTGGGGCGCCGTCCGCGTCGCGGCGGGCGAGCCGTCGGACGGCGACCCGGCGACGGCCGCCCGGTTCGAGGGTGACGCGCGGCGCGCAGGGGCCCGGGTGCTCTGGTTCGGGGTCGAGCATCCCCACGCCATCGCCGACGACCGTCCGTCGGTGGTGATCGGCGCGGAGCCCGTGTGGCACCCCGGGTCGTGGGCCCGGATTAAGAAACGGAAGGCGTCGGTGCGGGCCCAGCTCGCGCGGGCCCGAAACAAGGGCGTCACTGTCGCCCCGCTGCCCGTGTCGGAGGCCCCCGGCCTCGCACCCGTCCTCACCGACTGGCTCGCGCGGCGGGGCCTCCCTCCGCTGGCATTCCTCGCGGACCCCTTCGTTCTCGATGCCCCTGACGACCGCCGGTTCTGGACGGCGACCCGGGACAGCCGGATTGTCGGCTACGCCGTCGCTCGACCCGGGCCGGAGGTGTTCGTCGAGTGGATCATCCAGCGCCGCGACGCCCCGAACGGAACGGCCGCCCTGCTGCTCGACGCGGTCGTCGCCTGCCTGCCGCCCGACACCGCGTTCACGCTCGGGCTGGTGCCCCTGTCGACGTTCGCGCCCTTGAGCCGACCGGCGCCGTCTCGGCTCGTCCGCGGCCTGCTTTGGTGGACGCGCGCGCACGCCTCGCGCTTCTACAATTTCGAGGGGCTGGAGCGATTCAAGGCCAAGTTCGAGCCCGACCGCTGGCGACCGCTCCACCTTGTCACCGACGGCGCCCCCATCACCGTGCTCACCTTCCACGCCGTGGCCGCCGCGTTCGCAGCCGGCTCCCCGACGTGGTTCGTCGCCCGCGCGCTCGCAGCGGCCGTCGCCGACGAGGCCCGCTCCGCCGCCGCAGCGGTACGCGAGCGGCTCAGTTCGCGCGGAAGCGGAAGGTCGCCTGGGTCGTCTGGTTGACCTGGAGCGCGTTCGAGGGCAGCGCCTCAGCGCGGCACCGCGAGATGACGGACCGGACGGAGGCGTCGAGCGCCCCATTCCGCGTGACCGGCCGGTCGGCGACGTAGCGGCCGTTCGGCGCGAAGGTGACGCGGTACGTCACCTCGCCCTCGACCCCGCTGAACGGCGGCGTGGGGCAGTCGTAGGTCCGGTTGCCGAACTGAAAGCCGACCTCGGCGGGGGCGTCGCCTCCCGAGCCCCGGCCGGCCCCGGTGTCCGCGCCCGCACTCCGGCTCGTGCCCTCCGAGGTGCCGGCGCTCGTGCTCGGCTCCGGCTGGCGCGCGGCGCGCGGGTCGGGCTCCGGGCGGGTCGCTCGGGACGGCGGGTTCGGCCGCGCGGCGGGCGCGTCGTCGGCCTGGGCCGGGCGCGGGAGCGGGCGGTCCGGCTTGGGCGGCGTCGGCTGTCGCTCGGGGATCCGGGCCGGCGACGGCGCCGGCGGGGTCGGTCGCTCCTCCTCGGGCTGCTCCATCGCCCGCGATGGGGCCCCCGCCTCGGCGGCCTCGGGCTCCCCGACGATCTCGGGCGGCACGGGCGCAGGGCCGAACTCGACCTCCAACAGCTGCGGCGGCCAGTCCGGGTCGGTGACCTCAGGCGGCGCGGCAAACGCGAGCGCCAGCAGCAGCAGCACGACCACGTGCAGCGTCACGCTCAGCACGATGCCGTCGCGGTCGTCGGAGGGGAGCATGGCGGCGGGCGGGGGACGGCGGAAGCTAGCGCGGCGGGGCGCCGGCACCAAAGCGGTACGCCAGCGACACGCGGTGGGCGAACCCGAGCTCGCTCGCGAGCCCGCCGAAGTCGCCGAAGCCGTAATCGATCGCGAGCGGCCCCAGGTTCACACCAGCCCCGACGGACGGCGTGATCTGAGTCCCGAAGTCCTCGCTCGTGGCGATGTCGGCGATGCCGGCGCGGAACGCCAGGATGTCGCGGTACATCAACTCCCCACCGAAGCGGGGGCGGAACGACACGCCGCCGGCGTCGAGCACGTTCGCGCGCTGGCCGTCGAACCCGAGGTCGAGGTCGGCGGCAACGGTGAAGCCGACGTCATCGGAAAGGGGCAGGACGGTCGCCGCGCCGAGTCGCGCCAGCGGGAGCACGATCTCGGTCAGGCCCTCGGGGCGGCTCTCCTCGGGGACGCTCTCGAACCGCGCCTGGTCGACCGACCACGACTGGATCATGCCCGTCGCGTCCTGCACGTTGAGGCCGAGTTGGAGCCGGCCGAGGTCGAGCTGGGCGCCGAGGTCGAGCGAGTAGCCCCAGGCGTCGGCAAAGTCGCCGATGCCGCGGCGAACCACCTTGGCCGTCGCCCCGAGCGACAGCTTGCTGCCGACCCCGCGGGCGTAGGAGACGTACAGCGCGTTGTCGGCCGCCGAAAACAGCTGGACGTTGTCCGGGTTGATCTGCCCGGTGGTCGGGTCGTAGGCGTCGAGCGTGTTCGCGATGTCGTCGACGGCCGAGCGGACGAACGAGACGGCGACCGTCGAGCGCGGCGAGAGCGGGTACGCCACGGCGGCGTAGTCGAAGGCCACGGCGCCGTCGAACCGCTCGGCGTGCATGTAGGCGGCCTCACCGGACCGCAGGCCGTTCAGCCCGGCCACGTTCCAGTACCCGGCGGTCACGTCGTTCGCATGCGCGACGTAGGCCCCGCCCATCCCGAGGGCGCGGGCGCCGACGCCGGACGCGAGGAAATCGGCGCCGTACTTGCCGGTGACGGTTTGCGCCGAGGCCGGGACGGCCAGGACGAGCGAGAGGAGGAGCCACAGACGGGCCTGCACAGAGGTCATTGAGCTTGGGAGAAGCGGGGTACCAGCGTGCAGAGGCGTCGGGGGGAACGGGTGGGCAACGGGTCGCAAGGTCGAACATTGCCGCGCGCCCGGCAAGGCACTCACACAGTCCTCTCAGCGACGGCCCGCTCGGCCTGCATCACGTGCCGGACGGCGTGGACGCCCAGGGCCTCGATGAAGGCGCCGAGCGGGAGCCGGAGGAGCTTCATGAACGGCGAGCGGATCTTGATCCGGGCCAGGTCGAGCCCCTCGGCGGCGTCGATGACGGCCAGGTACCGGTCGATGTCGGCGTCGAACCGGGCGACCGCGCGGTCCCGGTCGATGTCGGAGCGCAAGCCCTCGCTCGCCGGCGGCTTCATCGGCCCGCCAGTCGGGATCGGCCGCGAGCCGGGGCGGAGCGAGTCGACGAATTTCCGCGCGACGAACCCGTACCGGAACGGGCCCTCGCCGCGGGGCTCGCTCCGGGCGGCGGCCTCCTCCATCACCGGCAGGTACCCCTTCGCGATCTTGTTGAGGTGGACGACGCACTCGGCCGCCGACCACTTGTCGGGCCCGGGCCTGGCGTTGAACGTGTCGTCGTCGATGCCCTCCAGCAGCGCCGCCAGCCGGGCGCGGGCGTCGAGGAAGGGCGCTTTGAGATCGGTCATGGGATATTACGGAGGCGGGCCGCGTAGGCGCCGTCGGTGGCATGCACGTGGGGCAGCGCCCGGTACACGGGCCCGCCGCGGAACGACGCCGGCACGAGGTCGCCGACCGGTTCGAGCGCGAACCCGGGGTGGCTGGCGAGGAAGGCCGCCACGCGGTCGTCGTTCTCCTCGGGCTCGACGGAGCACGTCGAGTACACCAGGAGCCCGCCTGGGCGGACGTGGCGCGCGGCGGCGGCGAGCAGCCGGTCCTGCAGGTCGGCCAGCTCGGCGAGTTGCTCCGGGCTCCGGCGCCAGCGGAGGTCGGCGCGCTTGGCGAGCACGCCGCTCCCCGAGCACGGCGCGTCGAGCAGGACGCGGTCGAACGGGGCGTCGGCGGTCCACGTCGTCAGGTCGCCGACGGCCGCACGCACGATCCCGGCGCCCTGGCGCTCCGCCGACTGGCGGACGAGGCGGGCCTTGGCCTCGCTCACGTCGAGCGCCACGACCTCGCCGGCCCCCATCCGCAGCGCGGCGTACACGGCCTTGCCGCCCGGCGCCGCGGCGGCGTCGAGCACACGCTCGCCGGGCTGCGGGTCGAGCGCGTGGACCACGAGCCCGGCCGCGAGGTCCTGGACCGCGCACGCGCCCTCCTCGATCAGCCCGGACCGCAGGATCGGCTGGAGGCGGTCGACGCGGAAAAAGGCGGGCGCCGCATCGAGCCGCTCGGCCTCGACACCCAGCTCTGCCAGCCGGGGCGCCAGCGCCTCCGGGTCGACGGCGCGGATCGTGTAGCCGCCCCGCGTGTTCGTGGCCTCCAGGAACGCTCGCGTAGCGTCCTCTCCCCACCGCGCCAGCCAGCGGCGGACGGTCCACGTGGGGTGCGAATACCGGATCGCGAGCGCATCCGCGGGGTCCTTGCCGACGGGCTCGGGCAGGCTCCCAAACTGCCGCGCTCGGTCGAGCGCGCGGAGCACGCCGTTCGCCACGCCCGCCGCGCCCCGGTGCAGCAGCGCCTTCGCCGTCTCGACGGCCTCGTTGACGGCCGCATGCGGGGCGACCTCGCGGACGACCAGGTCGTAGGCCCCGATCCGCAGGACCTGAAGCAGCTCGGGGTCGAGGTCGCCCAGCCGGCCCTTGTAGAACTTCCCGATCAGGAAGTCGAGGTACCGCTTCTGGCGCGTGACGCCCGAGACGTAGTCGACGGCGCGGCGGGAGACCTCGGGGCTGCTGGCGCCGTCGGCGAGCCGGGCGACGTGGGCGCCGTCGTCCTCGACGCGGAGGAGGCGCTGGACGGCGAGGACGCGGGCATCGGTCATCCCGCAAGCTACCGGCCGAACCGGATGCCCCGGGCGCCGTTGGCAGGTCTCCCTCCCCCCTTCTCCCATGCCCGTCTGCGACACCTGCGGCAACGACTACGACCGCGCCTTTACCGTCACCCTCGCCTCCGGCGAAACGATGACGTTCGACTCCATCGAGTGCGCCGCCCACCAGATCGCCCCGTCGTGCGAGCATTGCGGCGTCCGCGTCCTCGGCCACGGTCTGGAGGACGGCGACCGCATCTTTTGCTGCGACCACTGCGCCGAAGCCTCGGGCGTCGACTGGCTGGCGGACTCGACGGACGACGTCGAGGGCTGATCACAAGCCGACTGCGAGCCCGACATGGACCTTGCCCCGACCGATGCCGAGGTCGGGGTTGAGGGCGTACGACACCGTCGCCAACCCCAGCGCCGTCGTCACGCGCAGGCCGGCGCCGTAGCCGAGCAGGCCGCGCCGCTCGGCGGCGAAGCCGGGGACGGCCGGGCGATCCAAGCCGCCGGCGTCGACGAAGGCGAAGGCAAACGAGGCGGCGTCGAAGAGGACCCGGTACTCGGCGATCCCCCGGACGTAGCTCCGGGCCAGGAAGGCGTCCTCGTCGTAGCCCCGGAACCGGGCCGCGCCGCCGACGCGGACGAGGTCGCCCTCGTCGACCAAGCCGTCGGGCCCCGTCGCCTGCTGCGTGACCGTCGCGTCGAGCCCGAGGACGAGGGTCTGGCGCGCGAGCGTGGGGACGTACCCCCGACCGCGGACGGTCAGGCGGCGGCGCCCCCCGGGCGCCTCGAACGTCTCGCTGGCGCGGCGCGCCTGCTCGGCGAAGACGCTCGCCTCGACGCCCCGGCGCGGATTCCGCGCGCGGTCCAGACGGCGGAGGACGACGCCCAGCCCAAACAGCACGTCGTCGGTGCGCCGGACGCGGGGGCGGCCGTCGACGAGCCCGGCGCCGTACGTCCCGGGGCGGACCTGCTCGCCGGCGACGCTCGCGACGAGGTCGAGCCCGGGGTCGACGGCGTAGATGAGCGACCCCGCCAGCCGCTGGCGCGCGAACGTCGAGTCGCGGGCGTCGCCGTCGAAGGCGAGCCCGGCGCCGATCGGCGTGCCGAGCACGAACGGGTCGCTGGCGGCGACGCGGAAGGACGACGCCAGCCCGGGCGTCCGCTCGAGCTCGACCGACAGCGCGCGGCCCCCGCCGAACGGGTTTCGGAGGTCGACGCGGCCCCGGCCCACGACGCTGCCGGAGCCGCTGGGCCCCGGCGGGAGGTAGCCGAGCACCACGTCGACGGCGCCCGGCGGGGCGTCGACGACGGGGACCTGAACGACCAAGTCGCCGGCCGCATCGCGCGCGACGACCGGGACGCCGACCTCGGCGTACAAGCCGGTCGCGTCGAGCCGCTGGCGGAGCGCGTCGAGGTCGACGGCCGCCAGCGGCGTCGGCTCGGTCAGCCCGGCCCGGCGCGAGGCGAATGCGCGAGCCGGCGACCGGGCTCCGGCCAGCTCGACCCCGACGACCTCGCCCGGGGCGCCCTCGGTCACCTGCACGGTGACGTCAACGGCCCGCCCGCCGTCGGCGGCCTCGACGGCGGGCACGAGCCGGGCGTCGCCGAACCCGGCGCTCGCGTACCGCGCCGCCGCCGCGTCGAGGTCGGCCGCCAGCCGGGCCGACGAGAACGGCGCCCCAGCCTCGACCGTCCATGTGAGCGGCACCGACGCCGCGCCGACGACCTCGAACCGCCGGACGACCGCCCGCTCGCCCAGCGTCACGAACGCCGTGTCGGCGCGGGCCGAGTCGACGCGGGCGACGAGGTAGCCCTGGGCCGCGAGCGCGTCGGCCACGTCCGCGACCGGGGCCGCCAGCCGCAGCGTCGTGTCGGCCGCGA
The DNA here is from genome assembly GCF_046845755.1 of Rubrivirga halophila. Lineage (GTDB taxonomy): Bacteria > Bacteroidota > Rhodothermia > Rhodothermales > Rubricoccaceae > Rubrivirga. The sequence continues at coordinate 1,518,366 of NZ_CP177357.1, read as the reverse complement.
CGGCGACCGTCTGGGCCGCGCCCGTCGCCGCGAGCGCGAGCACAGCGATGGCGAGGGCTACCTTGCGGTCCGCTCCCCCCGTAGGCTGTGTCTGCATGTCGTCTGGGTCTCGTCGCCCTCCTGCTCGGCCTCGCGCCGGGCGTGTCCGCCCAAACGGGTGACTCCGCGACGCGGTACCCGCAGGTCCAAGATCGCCCCGCCGCCGACACGCTGCGGTATTCCGTCCGCGCTGGCGAGACGCTGATCGTCGCGCTGCCCTCGCGGATGAGCGGGATGGCCGTGACGTACGAGGTCGAGGAGGCCCCGGCGCTGTCGTGGCTCGTCGACCGCTCGTTCATGTGGCGGACGCTGGCGCGCGAGCGCGGCGCGCTCCCGGTCCGCCTGCGGCGGATCATGCCCGGCCGGGCGCCAGAGTCCGTGGTGCTGTTGGTCGACATCACGGGGTAGCATGGCCGAGTTGGGAGACGCGCTCGTCGAGGCCGTCACGACCGCCGACCGGGCCGCGTTTCGCGACGCGCTCCCCGCGTGGTTCGACGGCGCTCGGCGCCCGATGCCCTGGCGCGAATCCGGGCCCGACGGCCGCCGCGACCCGTACCGCGTCTGGGTCTCGGAGGTCATGCTCCAGCAGACCCGCGTCGACACCGCGACTCCGTACTTCCGGCGGTTCATCGCCCGCTTCCCCGACGTCGCCACGCTGGCGGCCGCGCCGATTGACGACGTGCTCAAGTTGTGGGAGGGGCTCGGCTACTACTCGCGCGCCCGGAATCTGCACCGCGCCGCCGGCGTCGTCGTCGCCGAGCACGACGGCGTGATCCCGTCGGACTCCGACGCCTTCCGCGCGCTCCCCGGCGTCGGCCCATACACGGCGGCCGCCGTCCTGTCGCTCTCCTTCGACACGCCGCTGGCCGTCCTCGACGGGAACGTGATCCGGGTGCTGGCGCGCGTCTTCGCCGTCGAGGCCGACGCTCGGGCGGGCAAGACACGGGCGGCCCTCCAGCGCCTCGCCGACAAACTCCTCGACCGCGAGCGACCGGGCCGGTGGAACGAAGCCGTGATGGAGCTCGGGGCGACGCTGTGCACGCCGCGCCAGCCCGCGTGCCCGCGGTGCCCGCTCCGACCCGTCTGCCGCGCGGCGGCCACAGGCCAGCCCGAGGCGTTCCCCGTCGTCTCCAAGCGCAAGGCCGTCCCGCACCACACGATCGCCGCAGGGCTCGTCTTCGACGCGGCCGGCCGCGTGCTCATCCAGCGCCGACCCGAGGACGCCATGCTGGGCGGGCTGTGGGAGTTTCCGGGCGGCAAGGTCGAGGCGGGCGAGTCGATCGAGGAGGCGTGTTCTCGCGAGATCGCCGAGGAGTTGGGGATTAGGGTCGAGGTCGGCCGGCCCGTCGCAATCGTCGACCACGCGTACTCGCACTTCCAGATCACGATGCACGCCCTCCGCTGCACGCACCTCTCCGGCGAGCCGTCGACGGAGACGGGCGAGCCCTGGGCGTGGGTGTCCGTCGCCGACCTCGACGACTACGCGTTCCCGCGCGCGAACCGGCACGTGATCGAGGCTCTCCGCGAGGAGGCCCGCGCGCCGCGCCTGCTGTAGGACCGCCCGCGCCTGCATCTCGTCCGGACGCGCGGCGTACGTTCGGGGCACGCCAGCCCGGACCCGTGGACGCGATCATCGAACTCCTCCCCCTGCTCTTTGTCGGGGCGTACTACCTGCTGGCGAGCCGCCGCAAGGCCCAACAGCGCAAGCAGGCCGCCCAAACGCCCCTCGTCAGCGAGTCGGGCCCCGAGGGCTCGACGCAGGGCCCGACGCCGTTCGAGGCCTTCCTGGCCAACCTCGAAGAGTCGCTGGCGCAAGCGGGCGGCGTCGAGACCGAGGCGGCGGTCGAGCCCATCGCGCCTCCCGAGCCCGAGCCAATCGTGCCTGCCGCGCCGGTCGTCGACCGGCCAGTCACGGCGCTGGGGTCCGAGTTCTCGGGCGTCATGGGCTCGTTCGACCACGACGCGCACGGGTTCGGGATCGAGAACCCGTACTCCGAAGAGAGCTTTGAGCGCGCGCCCGCGTTCACCGAGCCTGCGCTCCGCCCCCTCGACTACGACCCGCACAAGCTCCGCCGCAAGACACGGCAGGAGCCCGACGGGACCAGCTGGAACGACCGCTTGAGCGACCCGGCCGCCGCGCGCGACGCCTTCGTACTGCAGACCGTCTTCGGAAAGCGGGGCGGCCTCCGACGAGACCGCCGCAGCTGATCCACTAGATCGGGTCGAGCGTATCGCCGGCCGGGCCGCGCTTGAACACGGACGCCGCGACCGCGCCGGCAATTGCGCCGATGATCGCCGCGATCACCAGGTTGATGAGCGCCCCGCCGATGCCCTGCATCATCTCGCCCATCTGCATCGACTGCTCGACCATCTCGGGCTCCAGGCCCTGCGCGATGAGCTGGTCCCGCTGGCGGTCCATCATCTCGGCGTCCGACGGGTACACGTTGACCGCCTGGAGCACCTTGGTAATCCCATAGCTCACGAGGCCGCCGATGACGATCGCCGCCGCGCCGAGCCCAGCCCCCGTCCCGGCGGGGACGGTCACGTGGTGGGTGGACGTGTAGTGCCAGACCGCCACGGCAGGCCCTGCGATGGCTGCGAGGCAGCACAACACGCCCGTCAGATACTGGGCGGAGCCGCTGGCGTTGATGGCGAAAAAGCCGACGATGAGGGCGGCGACGGCGTACACGGCCGCGCCGAGGACGATGGAGGGAGCCTTGGGTTGCATCACAACGTGGGGGTGAGAGCGGGAGCCCGCGCGGGGCGGGCGGTGAGCAGGTTGGCAGCGAGCACCCCGCCGGCGACGAGGCCGAACACGGCGCCGGTGAGCGTGCGCGAGGCGGGCGTATTCGCCCAAAGCCCCGAGGTGCCAAGCGCCCAGTCGAGGGCTGTCGGGAGGACCGCCAGCACCAACCACACGCCTTGTGCGCGGGTCGTGGTCGCCGCCAGAAGGGACCGGCCGAGGAGCGGAGCCGCGGCCAGGCCGAGGACCAGGCCGCCGAGGATCCCCGAGCAGCGGTGGCACAGGGCGATGGGGCCACCCGCGACGTGGGGCGAACGGTCCGCCAGCTGGTGGCACACACTCGAGAAGGCGGCGTGCATCCAGTGGCCGGCCTCGCCGCCGACCACGGGCGCCGCCACGGCCACGGCCCCGAGCCCGGCCGACACGCTGAGCGCGACGACCCATCCAATCCGAAGGGGTGGGATTGCCATGCGGAAACCTACGGAGCATCAGCGCCCAGAGATGCGGCCGGCTCACGTCGTCTTAACAGAGCGCCCGGGACCCCCGGGGAGGATCCCTGGTAAGACCCTAGCACTCTGACAGGGAGAGTGCTAATCTCTCCCGCCGGGCACCCTCGCCCGCTCTTTTCCGACCCACCCTCCCCCCTACCATGGCTGCATCCATCAAGCCGCTCGGCGACCGCGTCGTCGTCAAGCCCCAGGCCGCTGAGACCCAGACCGCCGGCGGTCTCTACATCCCCGACACCGCCAAGGAGAAGCCGCAGCGCGGCACCGTCCTGGCCGTCGGCCCGGGCAAGGTCGAGAACGGCACCAAGGTCGACATGACCGTCTCCGCCGACGACACCGTGCTCTACGGCAAGTACGCCGGGACCGAGATCCAGCTCGACGGCGAGGATGTCCTCATCATGCGCGAGTCCGACATCCTCGGGATCGTCAACGGCTAAAAGCCTGTAGCGTGTTGCGTACTGCGTGTTGACCACGCCGACGCGACACGCACCGACCTTTCGCCAAGTCACGCAACACGAACACGCAACACCAAAAATGTCTAAGCAAATCACATTCGACGCGGACGCCCGCAACCAGCTCAAGGAGGGCGTCGACGCGCTCGCGAACGCCGTCAAGGTGACGCTCGGCCCCAAGGGCCGCAACGTCATCATCGAGAAGAAGTTCGGCGCCCCGACCGTCACCAAGGACGGCGTCACCGTCGCCAAGGAGATCGAGCTCGAGGACAAGATCGCCAACGTCGGCGCGCAGATGGTCAAGGAGGTCGCCTCCAAGACGTCCGACGTCGCCGGTGACGGCACCACGACCGCGACCGTGCTTGCCCAGGCGATCATGACCCAGGGCCTGCGCTCGGTGAACTCCGGCGCCAACCCGATGGACCTCAAGCGCGGCATCGACAAAGCCGTCCGCACCGTCGTCGAGGAGCTCAAGACGCTCTCGCGCGACGTCGGCGGCAAGGAGGAGATCGCCTCCGTCGGCTCCATCTCGGCCAACAACGACACCGAGATCGGCGACCTCATCGCCGAGGCGATGGAGAAGGTCGGCAAGGACGGCGTCATCACGGTCGACGAGGCCAAGGGGACCGACACGTCGCTCGACACCGTCGAGGGCATGCAGTTCGACCGCGGCTACCTCTCGCCCTACTTCGTGACCGACCCGGACGCGATGGAGGTCGTGATGGAGAACGCCGTCGTGATGATCCACGACAAGAAGATCTCCGCGATGAAGGACCTCCTGCCCGTTCTCGAGAAGGTGGCCCAGACGGGCTCCCCGCTCCTGATCGTGGCCGAGGACATCGACGGCGAGGCCCTCGCGACGCTCGTGGTCAACAAGCTCCGTGGCACCCTCAAGGTCGCGGCCGTCAAGGCCCCGGGCTTCGGCGACCGCCGCAAGGCCATGCTGGGCGACATCGCGACGCTCACGGGCGGCACACTCCTCTCGGAGGAGATGGGTTACAAGCTCGAGAACGCCACGCTCGACTCGCTCGGCAAGGTCCAGCGCGTCGTCATCACGAAGGACAACACGACGCTCGTCGACGGCGCCGGCACGCAGGCCGACATCTCGGCCCGCATCGGCCAGATCCGCAGCCAGATCGAGAACACGACCTCGGACTACGATCGTGAGAAGCTCCAGGAGCGGCTCGCCAAGCTGTCCGGCGGCGTCGCCGTCCTTAAGATCGGCGCGGCGACCGAGCCTGAGATGAAGGAGAAGAAGGCCCGCGTCGAGGACGCGCTCCACGCGACCCGTGCGGCCGTCGAGGAGGGCATCGTCCCCGGCGGCGGCGTCGCGCTCGTCCGCGCGCTCTCGGCCCTCGACGGGTTCGAGGTCGAGAACGAGGACCAGCAGATCGGCGTCAAGATCGTGCGCCGCGCGCTCGAGGAGCCGCTCCGCCAGATCGTCAACAACGCCGGGCTCGAGGGCTCGGTCGTGGTCCAGAAGGTGAAGGACGGCGAGGCCGACTACGGCTTCAACGCCCGCACCGAGGAGTACGGCAACCTGCTCGCGATGGGCGTCGTCGACCCGACCAAGGTCACGCGCACGGCGCTGGAGAACGCGGCCTCGGTCGCCGGCCTCCTGCTCACCACGCAGGCCGTCGTCGTCGACCAGCCCGACGACAGCCCGGCGATGCCGGCCGGCGGCGGCATGGGCGGCATGGGCGGCGGCATGGATTTCTAGGAATCCGGCCAACGACCGCTGGCGGACCCGCTCCGCCGGCCTGGGCGGCTCTCCTTCGGGGGGGCCGCCCTTTTTCTGTGCGGGCTCCGTGGATCGCGGGCGCTGTCGGCGGACCGGGCAACCCGGTCGCTGGCGCCCCGTTGTGTCGACATGCGGTGGATCGCCCTCCTGTTGCTCTCCGGCTGCCTCGCCGTCCCCGAGCCTGTGCCCAGCACCGAGCCCGCCGCCCGCGAGGGGCGTGCGCCCAACCTAGATGGCCTGGACCGACGCGTCGCAAACGCGGCGAACGACGCCCGGCGTCGGCAGGGCGCCGAGCCGCTGGCGTGGCGCGACGACCTCGCGGCCGTCGCCCGATCCCACAGCCGCGACATGGGGCGGCGCGGCTACTTCAACCACGTCTCGCCCGACGGCGCCTCGCCCCAGGACCGCGCGCGAGCGGCCGAGGTGGTCTGCGAGATCCCCCTCCGGGGCCGGATGCGCGTCGGCGTCGCCGAGAACCTGTTCCTGACCTCGCGGTACCGCGGCTACGCCGAGCGGACCGCCGGGGGCCGCGTCACCCGGACGTACGACTGGTACACCCGCGCCGAACTCGCCCAGCGAACCGTCGACAGTTGGCTCGACTCGCCCGGCCACCGCCGCAACCTGCTCGACCCGGTCGCCCGTGCCCAGGGCATCGGCGTCGCCTTTGGCACCGACGACCGCGTCTACATCACCCAAGTCCTGTGCTGAACACGTCCCACCCGACCGTTGCCCGCGTCGCGTGGGGCGTGCTCGGCTACACCATCCTGGTCGTCCTGTGGGGCGCGTTTGTCCGCGCGAGCGGTGCCGGCGCGGGCTGCGGCGACCACTGGCCGCTGTGCAACGGCGAGGTGCTGCCGACGGCGCCCGCGCTGAACACGGTCATCGAGTTCGGGCACCGGATCACGAGCGCGCTCGCGGGGCTCGCGGCGATCGGGTTGGTCGCCGTCGTGTTCCGCGGAACGGAGCGGGGCCACCCGGCCCGAACCGCGTCCCTGCTTGCGCTGGTCTTTATGATCACCGAGGGCGCGATTGGCGCCGGGATCGTGCTGTTCGAACAGGTCGCCTACAACGCCTCCATCGGCCGCGCCGTCTGGATGGCCGCGCACCTGACGAACACGTTCCTGCTCCTCGGCGCGCTCACGCTTACGGCGTGGTACGCCGAGGGCAAGCCGCGCCCCCGGTCGCTCGCGACACGCCCCGCAGGCGCCGTGCTCGTCGCTCTCGTAGCGACGCTGATCTTGGGTGCGGGCGGCGCCGTGACAGCGCTCGGCGACACGCTCGTGCTCGGCGGCGGCCTCGACCCCGAGACAAACCCCGTCGTGGCCACACTCCTGCTGGCGCGCGTCTTCCACCCCACGATGGCGTTCGTCACGCTCGCGCTCGTCGGGCTGGCGGTGTGGACGGCCCGGCCGCTCGGCGAGGGCATCACGTCGCACGGGTTCGTGCTCGTCGGCGCGTTCCTGGCGCAGATGGCGATGGGCGCGCTCAACGTGGCGCTCCAGGCACCGATCTGGCTCCAGATCCTGCACCTGCTCGGCACCGACCTAATCTGGATCGCGATGGTGATCTGGGCCGCCCGGATCGTCGCCGCCCCCGCCCCCGTCCGCCAGCCGGCCTTCGCGTAATGTGCCTCATCGCCTTCGCTCTCGACGCCCACCCGGCGCATCGCCTCGTGCTGATGGCCAACCGGGACGAGGCGTTTGCACGGCCGGCCGCGCCGCTGGCGCCGTGGCCCGACGCGCCCGGCGTGCTTGCCGGGCGCGACCTCACCGCCGGTGGCACGTGGCTCGGCGTCGCCCCGGGCGGCCGTTGGGCCGCGCTCACGAACGTCCGCGACCCGCTTCTCCCGTGCCCGGCCCAGCAGTCTCGAGGGCGGCTCGTGGCCGACTTCCTCCGACGTGCCGACCCCGCCGCCCGCGTCGCCGAGGCGGTCCGCCAGCAGCGCGACGCCTTCGACGGATTCAACTTGGTCGTCGGCGACCCCGACGGCGTGTTCGTGGTCTCGACGCGCCACGACGACGTGCTCGAGCTCGGGGCCGGCGTCTACGGGCTCTCAAACGACCGCCTCGACACGCCTTGGCCCAAGGTGGTCCGCGCCCGCCGGCGCTTGCGCGACGCGGTGCGCGCCGAGCGCCTCGACCCTGAGGACCTGCTGGCGCTGCTCGACGACCGCGAGGGCGCCCCGGACGCCAAGCTCCCCGACACCGGCGTCGGGCTGGCGCTCGAGCGCGTGCTCGCGCCCGTCCGCATCGTGAGCGACGGCTACGGCACGCGCGTCTCGACCGCCCTCGTTCTCGACCGCAACGGCACCGGCACGATCACCGAGCGGACGTGGCGGGCGGACGGCTCGCGGGGCGACACGGTGTCCGAATCGGTCGTGGGGTGAGGACGCGGCCTAGCCCTCCAGCAGCTCGGCCTTGAACCGCTCCGCAAGGGCGTCAGCCGCCTCGGGCGAGCCCGCCTCGGTGTACACGCGCAGGATGGGCTCCGTGTTGGACTTCCGGACGTGCGCCCACCCCTCGTCGAGGTCCACCTTGACGCCGTCGACGGTCGAGACCTTGCCGCCGGCATAGCGCGTGGCCAGCGACGCCAGCAGGGCGTCGGCGTCGAGGTCGCCGAGCGGCACCTTGTGCTTGGCGATGTGGTAGGCCGGGTACGACGCGCGGACCTTGCTCAGCGACTGGCCCGTTTCGGCGAGGTGCTGGAGCACGATCGCCACGCCGACGAGCCCGTCGCGGCCGTAGTGGAGGTCCGGCAGGATGACGCCGCCGTTGCCTTCGCCCCCAATCACGGCGCCAGCCTCTTGCATCGCGCGGACCACGTGGATCTCGCCGACGGGCGACCGCACGACGTCCTGCCCGTGCTTGGCCGCGATGTCGTCGACCGCCCGGCTCGACGACAGGTTCGTGCCGACGGGCCCGGGCGTTTTCCCCAGGATGAAGTCGGCGGCGACGACTTGAGTCAGCTCCTCGCCGAAAAAGCGGCCGCCGTCTTCGACGAACGCCAGCCGGTCGGCATCCGGGTCCACGACCACGCCGAGGTCGGCGTCGATCTCGGCGACGCGGGCCGTGATCTCGCGCAGGTGATCGGGGCGCGGCTCGGGATCGTGCGCAAAGAGGCCGTTTACCTCCGCGTTCAGCACCTCGACGTCGGTGACCCCGAGCGCCTCCAGCATCGCCGGAATCGCGAAGGCACCGACCGAGTTGATCCCGTCGACGACGACCGAAAAGCCCTGCTCGGCGATCGTGTCGGCGTCGATGTACGGGAGCGCCAGGATCTTCTCGATGTGGTACGGCAGCAGGTCGTCGGTGCGGTAGCTGCCCAGCGACTCGTAGCCGACCGTCTGGGGCTCGCCGTCGGCGAGGGCCAGCACCTCGGCGCCATCGTCGGGGCCCAGAAACTCGCCGTTCCCGTCGAGCAGCTTGAGCGCGTTCCACTCGGCCGGGTTGTGGCTGGCGGACAGGATGACCGCGCCGTCGGCGTCGTGCTTGAGCACGCCCATCGCCACGCTCGGCGTCGTCGCCAGCCCCCCGTCGATCACGTCGCACCCCGCCGCCTGCAGGGTCGCCGTGACGACGCGGGCGCACACGTCGCCGGTGACGCGGCCGTCGCGGCCGACCACGACGAGCGGGGCGCCGTCGGTCCGCGAGCGGAGCCAGGCGCCGTACGCCGAGGCGTAGCGGACGAGCGCGGCGGGGTCGAGGCCGTCGCCGAAGACGCCGCGGATGCCGGAGACGGAAGCGATGAGGGGCATGGGGTCGGTGGTCGGTAGGTCAGTGAGGCGGTCCGTTCGGCGCCGGGTCGCGTCGGGTGCGAGCGGGCCCGGACCAGGGGCTTGCGGAGACTCGTCCCGGGTGCCGGCGTTCCGTCGAGCGGACGGGCGGGCCGCCGACGGACCGTCTCTCCGTCCGTCCTTCCCGTTAATTGACGAAACCCGACGCCCTGCGCGCGTTGATTGACTCCCCCCGCCCCCGGCCCTCATGAGGACCGCCCAGGCGCAAGCGGCGGCCGTCGCGCCGCCCGTCGCCTTCCCCCTGATCGCAGACTTCAAGGAGCTCACGAAGCCCGGCATCACGGCCTTCGTGGTGGTGATGGCGGCGGCGGGGTACCTGCTGGCGGCGCCCGGCCCGATCGAGTGGCTCGCGCTCGTCGGGCTGATGGTCGGGACGGGGCTGACCGGCGGCGGCGCGGGCGCGCTCAACCACGTCATTGAGCGCCGCCACGACGCGCTGATGGCCCGGACCGCGACCCGGCCCCTCCCGGCCGGCCGGATGCCTCTCTGGGGCGCGGTCACCTTCGCGCTCCTCAGCGTCGCCGTCGGCGCCGCCGTGCTGGCGCTGACCACGAACCCGCTCACGACCGTGCTGGCGGTGGCGACCGTCGTGCTGTACGTCGCCGTGTACACGCCGCTCAAGCGGCTCACCGTCCACAACACGCTCATAGGCGCCGTGCCCGGCGCCCTCCCCGCGCTCGGCGGCGCCGCCGCCGCGTCCGGCGTGCTCGACGCGACGGGCTGGTCGTTGTTTGCGATCCTCTACCTCTGGCAGCTGCCCCACTTTTACGCGCTCGCCTGGATGTTCCGCGCCGACTACACGCGCGGCGGCTTCCGGATGCTGCCCGGCGAGACCGGGGAGCGCACGCTCGCGACGATCGTGCTGGTGGCCACGCTCGCGCTCCTCATCGCCGGCGTGCTGCCCGCCGCCGTCGGCCAGGCGGGCCTCTTGTTCATGGCAGGGATGGCGGCCCTGGGCACCGCCTTTACGATCCCCGCCTTCTCGTTTTTCTCGGAGCCGAATGACGCCCGCGCCAAGCGCCTGCTGCTGGCATCGATCGCCTACGTGCCCGCGTTCTTCGTGCTCGTCGTCCTCGACTTCCTAATCCGCTCGTGACTGCCCTCGACGCCCGCGAGGTCCGCCACGCCTTCGGCGCGGTGCAGGCCTTGGACGGGCTGACGCTGGCGGTCGGCGAGGGCGAGCGCGTCGCCCTGCTGGGGCGCAACGGGAGCGGCAAGACCACGATCCTCCGCATTGCCGCGACGCGGCTGGTCCCAGACGGCGGGTCGGTCGCCGTCAGAGGGCTCGACGTGGCGCGCGAGCCGGACGCCGTGCGCCACCACGTTGGCGTCGTGTTCCAGTCGCCCGCGCTCGACGCGAACCTGACGGCCCGGGAGGCGCTGGCATTGCAGGCGGCGCTCTCGCGGATCCCCCGCGTCGAGACGGCCGCCCGGATTTCCGACGCGCTGGCGGAAGCCGGGCTGGCGGACCGCGCCGACGACCGCATCGGCACGCTGTCCGGCGGGCTGACGCGCCGCCTCGACCTGGCGCGCGGTCTCCTCGCGCGCCCCGCGCTCGCGCTCCTCGACGAGCCGACGACGGGCCTCGACCCCATCGCCCGCGAGGCGTTCTGGACCGCCCTCGACCGCCGCCGCGCCGACGGCGCCCAACTCATCGCGACGCACACCATGGACGAGGCCGAGCGCTGCGACCGGGTCGTGATCGTGGACGCAGGCCGGGTCGTCGTGGACGGCTCCCCCGCAGACCTGACGGCGACGCTCGGCGCCGACACCCTGTGGCTCGACACGGCCGACGCGGCCATGCTCGCGGAGACTCTTTGCAATAACGGAGTGCCTGCCCGAGCCGTCGGCGACCGCGTCCTCGTCCCCGACGCTCGCCGCGAGCAGGCCGCTGCCCTCTACGAGCGGCCCGACGTGACGAGCGTCGCCCTCCGCGCCCCCACGCTCGCGGACGTCTTCGCGGATGCGGTCGGCACGTCCCCAGACGACCGATGACGGCCGCCGTCCTCGCCCTGTGGCGCCGCGAGATCCGCGTCTTCGCCCGCGACCGCGCGCGCGTCGTCGGCGTCCTGTTGCAGCCGATCCTGTTCTGGGTCGTCTTCGGCTTCGGGTTCGCCGGCTCCGTCACCATTCCCGGGTCCGACGCCGACTACCTGAGCTACCTCTTGCCCGGCATGGTCGCGCTGACCGTCCTGTTTACGGCCATCTACTCGACGCTGTCTGTCGTCGAGGACCGCCAGTCGGGCGTGCTGCAGGCCGTGCTCGTGGCCCCGCAGCCGCGCGCCGCGCTCGTGCTCGGCGTCGTGCTCGGCGGGACGACGCTGGCGGTCGGGCAGGCCGCGCTCGTCGCGGCGCTCGCGCCGGTCGTGGGGCTTGTGCCGGGGCTAGGGGGCGCACTCGTTGCCCTCGCGGCCGGCGTCCTCCTCGCGCTCACGTTCTGCGCGTTCGGGTTCGTGATGGCCTGGAAGCTGTCGTCGACGCGGGCGTATCACGCGCTGATGAACGTCGTCCTGATCCCCGTGTGGCTGCTGTCGGGCGCGTTTTTCCCCGAGGCCGGCGCGAGCGGGGCCGTGGCGGTCGCCATGCGGCTCAACCCGGCGACCTACGGCGTGGGCCTCTTGCGATACGGGCTCGAAGGCCTGCCCCCCGCCATCGCCGGCACCTCGCTGTCGCTCGCGACGTGCGCCGTCGTGATGGTCGCTGTCGCCGCGCTCGCGCTGGTCTCGGCCGTCGTCGTGTCGAGGCGCGGGTGATGGGGCCCGAGTTTGTGGAGTGGGTGCAGGCGTGGGGGCCGTGGGGTCTGTGCGCCGCCGCGTTCGTCGGCGCCACGCTCGTGCCGGTCTCGTCCGAGGCCGCTTTCGTGGCCGCCGTCGCCGCCGGGCTAACGGGGCCCGTCGCCCTCGTGTGGGCGAGCGTCGGCAACACGGCCGGGTGCTTGCTGAACTACGGCATCGGGCGGCTGGCGCGGGACCGCGTCGAGCCCCGTCTGGCGGCCTCGCGCGCGGGGCGCACGGCGGTGCGGTGGACCGAGCGCTACGGCACGCCCACGCTCCTGCTCTCGTGGCTCCCCGTCGTCGGCGACCCGCTGACGCTGGCGGCCGGCGTCGGCCGCGTCCGGCTGGCGGTCTTCGTCCCCCTCGTGGCCGGCCTGCGCGTGGCTCGCTACGCCGCGCTCCTCTGGCTGTTTTAGGGGGCCGCGCGGGCTACTCGCAGAATGCCTCGCGCGGCGCCATCCCTGCCTGCGCCGTGTTGACCCACGACGCCGGGCGCCCCTCCCCCGCCTCCCTCAGTCGCACCCACAACTCGGTGACCGGGCGGCGGACGACCTCGTAGCGGTCGCCGCCATAAAAGCCGGGCACGAATCCCGCGTACGCGATGCCCTCCCAGAGAAAAAACACCGACTCCTCCGGGCCATTCGCCAGGATCTCGATGGAGTCGCCCGCGCCCAGCCGGACCTCACGGTAGTCGCCGGACCCGTTGAGCGGCGTCCCCTCCGCCTCGGTGATCCGCAGCGCCCGGAGCATGCCCGTTTGCAAAACGGCCGTCAGCGATTCCGAATAATCGTTGGCGTCGATCCGCCGCTGCCCGTCGACGGTCCGGATGTGCTCGCTGGCGCGCGTCGGGGCGCTGTAGGCGCGGACCGCCGAGCGCGTCGACCACTGCGCGTAGCAGCCCTCAGCGCCGGCGCCGCCGGGCAGGAAGATCACCGGGACCGCGTCGACGGTCTGGGCGCTCGCGGCGAGCGGAAGGAGAACGAAAGCGGCGAGGAGCAGGCGCATCGGGCGGCGGAGAGCACGTTGCAAGCCTACTACGCTTCACGCGCGCCGCGCCGCCGCTTCGCCGCCGTTTCCCCCGACGCCCACGCGCGGGCCCCCGCTCGCGCCGTTTCTTTCCCCATGGACGCCACGCTCCCCGATCTCCGCTCCCTCGACGTCGACGCGCTCGAAGCGCTCGCGGTCGACATGGGCGAGCCGCGCTTCCGGGGCCGCCAGCTCTTTAAGTGGATCCACGAAAAGGGCGCCGAGTCGTTCGAGGCGATGACCGACCTGCCCGCCGCCTTCCGCGAGCGGCTCGAGGCCGGCGCCACACTCGGCACGCTCGTCGAGGTCCGGCGCCAACTCGCGACCGACGAGACCATCAAGTGTCTGTTTCGGCTCCCCTCGGGGCGGCTCGTGGAGTCGGTGCTGATCCCCGACGTCAACGACGACGGCTCGGCCAAGCGGCTGACCGTCTGCGTGTCGTCGCAGGTCGGCTGCGCGATGGCGTGCTCGTTCTGCGCGACCGGCCTGATGGGCTTCCAGGAGAACCTCACGCCCGGCCAGATCGCCGAGCAGGTCTACGCCCTCGACCGGATCGCGAATGAGCGCTGGGGGCGCGGCGTCACCAACGTCGTGTTCATGGGCATGGGCGAGCCGTTCCAGAACTACGCCGCCGTGACCGAGTCGCTGTCGCTGCTCACGACCGGGCTGGGCCTGTCGCCCAAGCGCATCACCGTCTCGACGGTCGGGCTCGCGCGCCGCATCCGCCAGTTCGCCGACGACGTCGCCGCGGGGACGGTCCCGGGCGCCGGGCTCGCGATCAGCTTGCACGCGCCGACGGACCCGCAACGGAGCGCCATCATGCCGGTCAACCGCAGCGAGAAGACCGACCTCAAGGCGCTCGGGCAGGCCGTCCGCCACTACTACGCGACGACCGGCAAGCCGGTCACGTACGAGTACTGCCTGTTCTCGGGCGTCAACGACACCGTCGAGGACGCCTTCAACCTGTCCCGGATCGCGAGTTGGGCGCCGTGCAAGGTCAATCTGATCATGTACAACCCCGTCGAGGGGACCGACTTCTCGTCGTCGAACGAAGAGGCGCTCGACGCCTTTATCGCCACGCTCGTCCGCCGCAAGGTGCGCGTGACGGTCCGCCGGAGCCGGGGGCAGGACATCGACGCGGCGTGCGGGCAGCTGGCCGTTGCGGAGGGGGCGTAGCCGCGCGTGGGAGCTGAGTGAGTGGGGCCGCCGCCCCGCTTGCGTGCTTGCGTCCGCGAGCGCTGGCGCCCCCTAGCCCAGCCTCGCCGGTTGACGCTACGTTCCCGTCCCCGCTCCCCGCCCGCATGGACACGCCCCGCCCGTTCGTCGTCACCCCGCCCGACTCGGCCTGGCTCCGCATGGAGAGCCCGACGAACCCGATGACCATCACGGGCATCTTCGGCGTCGAGGGCCGGCTCTCGCTGGACGACCTGCGCGCGTTTGTCGGCGACCGGCTCGTCCGGTTCGACCGGTTCCGGATGCGGATCGAGGGGGCCGGCTCCTCTCGCCCTCGCTGGGTGCCCGACGACTTCGACCTCGACCGCCACGTCTTCGAGGCCGACCTCCCCGCGCCCGGCGGCAAGGCGGGGCTCCAGACGCTGGTCAGCCGCCTGATGAGCGAGCCACTCTCGTTCGCCCACTCCCCGTGGACGTTCCACCTCGTCCACGACGTCGACCACGGCGACGGGACCGTTGGGAGCGCCGTCGTGGTCCGCATCCACCACGTCATCGGCGACGGGATCGCGCTGATGCACGTGATGATCCACGCGGTCGACGAGTACTTCGCCGACGACGCTCCGGCCGTGCGGCCCCGCAAGCGCGCCAAGCCCGCCCTCGGCGCTCGCGTCGCCCAGACCCTCAAGGGCGCCGGCGCCGAGACGGCCGACCTCCTCCTCCACCCCTCGCACCTCGGCCGCCGCCTCAAGGGCGTCGGCGGCATCACCGCAAGCCTGGGCCACCTGCTGGCGATGCGCCCCGACTCGGAGACCGTCTTCAAGGGGCACGCCTCCATCGACAAGCGCGCGGCGTGGACCGACCCGATCCCGCTCGACCTTCTCAAGGGCATCGGCGAGGCGATGGACGCCAAGGTCAACGATGTCGTGATGGCGACGGCGGCCGGCGCGCTCCGGCGGTTCCTCGCCGAGGCCGGCGAGTCCGTCGATGACGTGACGGTCCGCGTCGCCGCGCCATTCAACGTCCGCCCGCTCGACCGCGCGCACGAGCTCGGCAACTCGTTTGGCCTCGTCTTCGTCGCCCTCCCCATCGGCGAGCCGACCGCGGCGGGCCGCCTGCGTGTGACGAAAGAGCGGATGGACGCCGTTAAGCGGTCAAAGGAGCCGGCGGTTGTCTTCGGGATCCTGCAGTCCATCGGCCGGGCCCCGATGTGGGTCCACCGTCAGGTCGTCAACATCTTCGAGCAAAAGGCCTCCGGCGTCCTGACGAACGTCCCCGGCCCGCAAGAGACGTTGCACATCATGGGCGCCCCGATCCGGACCATCATGTTCTGGGTCCCGCAAGCCGGCGACATCGGCATGGGCATCAGCGTCATCAGCTTGGACGGCTCGATCCGCGTGGGCGTGACGACCGACGCCGCCTACGTCGCCGAGCCCGCGCGGCTGGCGCAGGCCTTCGCCGACGAGATCGCCGCGCTCGCCGACGAGTTCGGCGTCCCCGTACCGTCTGAGTAGAGGCTGTTCCGAACCTCCCCTCCCGGACGGGAGGGGCCGGGGGAGGGGGACGGGCAACACGCCCCCCGTCCCGACGACCCCATCTCGGCCCTGCTGACGCCGCGTGTTGGCTGGCGCAAGCCTTAGGCTATTCCTCTCCCGGCTTGGAGTGGGGACGTCGCCAGCAGGCACGACGCCCTATCGCGGGGCCTGTCCCTCAGTCCGCCTCGTAGTCCTGCGACTCCGACACGTCGCCGTCCGTCTTGAACACCACCAGCGTGCTCGGCGCGTGCGCCCGGGCCGTCTGACGTGCGTCCCGCACGGCCTCCTTTTTCGTCCCGTGAACGGCGCTCGCGCGGCCCGCGCCGACGCGCGTCACCGACCAACCGCGCTCGTGGGGGCGGACCTCGTAGACCGAGCGCTCGGCGGGCTGGGCCGACTCGGCCGCCGCCAGCGCCGCGATCTTGGCCTCCAGCTTCTGGACCTGAGCCTGGAGCGCGAGCACCTCGTCGCGGCCCGGCACGCCGAGCTTGCCGAGCGCCACCTCCACGACCGTCTCGATGCTCCCGGTCACGGTCTGCGCGGCCCCGTCGGCCACGCCCTTCGCCGTGCTCGCGACGGCCGACGCCGCCTTCTCGACCTGGCTCGACGCGCCCCGCGCCGCGTCGCTCCCCGTCTCGACCACTCGCGACCCCACCGACACCAGGGCGTCGAACGAGTCGCTGCCGGTCTTCTGGGCCTTTTCGAGCGCGCCCAGGCCGGCCGCCAGCACGTCCGACACCGGGCGCGGCAGGCTCCCCTTGCGGAGCGACTTCGGGAGCTTTTTCGGCTTGTTCGACTTCGACTTGGCCATGGTCAGGGGGGCAGATGGAGCTGTCCTACCCCTCAGGACCCACCTTGCGTTCCGCGGGTCCGGGAAACGCGGTGGGGCGACGCGGGTAGCACCCCTCCCTTCTCCCCTCTGCTCCCGATGGCCAACTCGTCCCCCACCACCCGGTCCCTGCTCGAAGTCACGCTCGGGTTTCTCGGCGCGCTCCTGATCGTCCCGCTCCTGTTCAAGACCGTCACGGGCGTGTTTCGGACGCTGTTCCGGATGGGGACCACCAAGCGGCTCATGGGCGACCTCGTCATCACGGGCCTGACGGCGCTGCTGACCCGCCAGGACGTGCTGGACTCGCTCTTCGGCAAGAAGGGCCAGACCGGCGACGGCCTCCTCAAGCCGCCCACGGAGTAGACCTCGCGAGGTGCTCCCAGCCTTGCGAGGTGCTCCCAGCCTTGTCATGAGACACGGGCTGGGCCAAGCACTCGACCCCCTACAGCGTCATCCCGAGCCTGCGAGGGATCTCCACCCGTAGGGAAGGCGCAGCCAACGCAAGCATCCGCTTCGCGACGGACGGCGGGATGGGCTAGACGACCGTGCCAAGACCCTTCCCGATCGTTGGCTGGCGCCTGTTTCCCAGGAACGCGTACGCCCTCAAGATCACGTCATCCCGAACCGAAGGTCGGCGAAGCCAGCTGGCGAGGGATCTCAGCGAGACCCTCCGGGTCGCGAAAAACGGCAGGATGAGCTAGACGGCTGAGCTGAGATCCCTCGCGTGCGCTCGGGATGACACTGTTGGCAGGGGCTTGCCTCCTCAGACCAGTCGCTCAGGATGACAGTCCGCGAGGATCCGCAAGCGTCCTGCCCCCCGTGTGACACGGAGCCGGGCCACCCGCGCCGCTAGCTTGCGCCAAAGCCCCCCCGGTCATGCAGCGAACTCGCGTCGGCGTCCTCACCCACGGCTCCCTCGGCAAGGGCGTCGAGATGAAGCTGGACCCGGCCCGGTCCGTCGAGTCGGTCAAGGCCGGCACCTTCGTCGTCGTCGAGGGCGAGCGGTACGACTTTTTCTCGCTCATTACCGACCTGCGGATCGACGCGGCGAACGAAGGCATCCTGCTCCGGCCCCCGGGTGCCGACGAGGACCTGTTGCGCCGCGTGCTCCAGGGCTCCAGCACGTATGCGACCGTCTCGCTCCGCCCCCAGCTCATGGTCGAGCAGGGCGTCGGCGGCGGCGACACCATGCCCGTCAAGACCATCCCCGCCCACTTCTCGGGCGTCGGCGAAGCCACCGACGACGACGTCGCCAGCGTGTTCGGCAGCGAGGCCGCCGACGGCGGCGACCGCTACTTCTGGGTCGGCACCCCGCTCGGCATGGAGTCGCCCGTTTGCATCGACCTTGCGCGCTTCGTCGAGCGCTCGAACGCCGTCTTCGGCAAGACCGGCACCGGCAAGAGCTTCCTCACCCGGCTCATTCTCGCAGGCGCGATCGCCACGAATCGCGCCGCCTCCCTCGTCTTCGACGTGCACGGCGAGTACGGGTACGCCGTCCGCCAGGAGTCTGGCACCGGCGAGGGCGCCTTCGTCAAGGGCTTGAAGGACCTCTTCCCCACGCGCGTCCAACTGTTCACGCTCGACCCCCAGGCCCTCCGCAATCGGAACCAGTCGGCCGACGTCGAGATGCACCTCTACGCCGACCAGGTCGAGCCCGCCGACGTGCTCCCCCTGCGCGAGACGCTCAACCTCAACGCCACGGCGACCGAGAGCACCTACGGCCTGAAAAAAGCCTACGGGAAGCGGTGGCTGGCGACCCTCCTCGAAGCCGAGCCCGCCGCCATCGAGGAGATGGCCGAGACCGTCGGCGCCCACCCCGGCGCGCTCTCCGCCCTCAAGCGCAAGCTCGACCGGCTCGACGGCCTCCCCTTTTTCCACACCGAGCCGTCGACCGGCAAGCTCGACGCCGTCGAGGAGCTGTTCGAGGCGCTCGACCGCGGCAAGTCCGTCGTCTTGCAGTTCGGCCGCTACAAGTCGCTCCTGGTTTACCTCCTCGTCGCCAACGTGATCACGCGGCGCCTGCGCGAGCGCTACGAGCGCAAGATGGAGGCGTACGAGGCGTCCCAGAGCGAGGCCGACAAGCCGCAGCAACTCCTCATCACCATCGAGGAGGCCCACAACTTCCTCGGCCCCGAGACCGCCAAAGAGACACCGTTCGGCAAGATCGCCCGGGAGATGCGGAAGTTTTTCGTGTCGCTCCTGATCGTCGACCAGCGGCCGAGCGGGATCGACGAGGAGGTGCTCAGCCAGATCGGGACCAAGCTCGTCGCCCAACTCAACGACGAGAAGGACATCGCGGCGGCGCTCGTCGGCACGCCCGGCGCCTCCGGCCTGCGCCAGATTCTGGCCTCGCTCGACTCCAAGCAGCAGGCGCTCCTGCTCGGCCACGCCGTCCCGATGCCGATCACGATTCGCACGCGCGACTACGGGCCGGACCTGTTCGCCGACGTCAAGGCGCGGATGGGCGGGCCGCAGGCGGAGACGCCCGCCGCGCTGGCGAGGGAGATGGGCTCGCTGTTCTAAGCGCCGCGCCGGTGCCTAGGTTGCACCATCCCATCCCCGTGCTGCGGCTGAGCGGGCACCTGCTCTACCACGGCCCATACAACATGTTAGGACTGCCGAGAGGAACGGTCAGGGTCGTCCCCTCCGCCATCGCGTGGCCTCGGCTGTTCGAGACGGAGGCCGAGGCGCTCCGAGACGCGCTCGGCGACCGGGGAGGCCCTGTCGAACATGTCGGGAGCACCGCCGTGCCCGGTTTGGCCGCCAAGCCCATCCTCGACATGATGGTCGCGGTCCCCTCAATGGAGTCCGCTCGAGCGCTGGTCGGCGCGGTCGAACGCCTCGGGTACACGCACCGACCCAATGGGGACGCCGCAGACCGGGTGTTCTTTGCCAAGGGGCCCACCGACCGCCGGACGCACCACCTCTCGCTCACGACGGTCGGCAGCGGATTCTGGCGAGCGCACGTCGCCTTCCGAGACCGCTTGCGGGAGGACCCAGAATTCGCTCGCGCGTACGAGGCACTCAAGAGGAGCCTGGCCGAGGCCCACCCGGAGGACCGCGGCGCCTACACGGCAGGCAAGGAGGCGTTCGTGGCCGCCGCGCTCCGGACGATCGGCGTCTGATGGACGGCACCGCGCACAAGGCTTGGCACGCGGCCGAGTTCGAGCGGATCGCCCAGGCGTTGGGCCGCCGGGGCGCGCGGTCCGTCCAGCCCGCCGGCTCGTTTGCGGACGGGACGCACGACGTCCTTTCCGACCTCGACCTCACGGTCGTAGGTCTGGATCCACGCGACGAGCAGGCCGTGCTCGACCTGTTCGACGAAGGCGACGTGCTCGGGCGCGAGCGCTACACCGGCGCCCACCGAGCGCTGCACCGCGTCCTCCTGCGGGACGGCCGTCAGTACGACATCAAGGTGCTCCGGAGCGAGCGCGATGCCCAGGCCGATGCCCCGAAGGCGTCGGCTCCAGGGACCGACGAGTTCTGGTTCGCGCTCCACGCCGCTCACCATGCGCTGGCCCGAGGGCGCACCGTCGTCGCGCTCGACCTGGTTCTGGCCTCCTACCGTGCAGTCACACACGGGTACTGGTCGGCCCCGGACGGCGTCCAGTCGGAGATTCGAACGGGACTCCAGGCGCTGGACCTGCAGATGACTCCGGCGTCGATCGAGAGGGCGATCCTGCTCGCCGGCCGACTCGCGGGCCTGGCGTTCGACGACCCTGGGCGTTCACGAGCGTTCGCGAGCGTCGTCGAGGAAAGGTCCGAGCCGAGTCAAGGAGAGTCTTAGGGACCGGGAATGGCGGGCGCCATCGCCACGTCCGCTTCGTCCCATTACCACCCTCTCAGTGCTACTCGGTCGTGCTGCCTGTGCTACGGATCACCGCCGGAAGGAAGTCGGTAGGAGATACAGTCTATACCTCGGGTGATCATGCGCAACCTCTGTCTCCTTGCTTTGCTGGTCGCCGCTCCCGCCTTATCTCAGGAGAATGGATCCGCCACGGAGCCATACATCTCGACCTTCGAGCAAGGCCCTGGCACCGACCTCGTCATGGTCCTCTTCACGAACCAGGACTGCGGGTGGTCGAGGACGCCAGCGGTGCAGCGCTCGGTTCACGAGGCCAAGGCGCTGCTACAGGCTCGGGCCGAAGCGGAGGGCAAGCGGTTCTCGGCCGTCGCGGTCATCAAGAACTACGATTGGGAGGAGGGGATAGAGTTCCTCTCGGCTTTCGGTCACTTCGACGAGGTCTTGGCAGGTCGGAGTTGGTTTAATACGGGCATCGTCGAGCACTGCTTCAACCAGGCCGGCTGCGAACCTGCCACACCGATGATCCTGGTGTTTGAGCGCGACGTCACGACCATCGATCATCCAAGCGGACCTGAGGGTCGCATCCTCTACGTCTTTGGGCCACGTGAGTACCTCGTGACCGTCTCCGACGGTCGGCCGGTAGAAGAGTCTTCCACCGGCATCGCCGCGTGGGTCGCAGCCGGGGTTCCGCTCGAGGAGGACTGGGCCTCGAACTGAGCGTCGGCTTCAAATCCGCTATGCCCCCCCCTGCAGCCCGACTGGGGCGTCTGCGTTCTCGGCTCGTCCGCGTGGTTAGACTTCGTTCAAACGCGCTGGCTTGCCTCTCGACAACTGAGAGGTCAACCGTTCTACCGCGCTTCTGAGCCTTGACGCTTCCTAACACGTCGCACATGTCGTCCAAGACGCTCTCTTCCCTCGCCATCATTTGCGCCGTCCTCAGTGTGGTCGGGGCGATATGGGCTGCCGTCGCGGTGGCCAGAACGGAGAATCCAGTCCCGCTCCTCCTGGTCGGACCCCTTGCGATGTTGACGGGGATCCTGGCGGTCCTCGCGAACAAGAAAAGGCAGGAGGAGGGGCGTTAACGGGTCGCCACGTGTGGTAGAGCCCTCCTCACGGGTCTATGATCGTCCGCGCCGTCTTGTACTCCGTCCCGAACGCTGTCTTCCGGTAGCGCGTCATCAGCCGGTCCGTCCGCCGGCGCAGGTGCGCCCCGATCTCCGGCACCAGCCGCTCGACGGCCTCCGTATGCACCCGCCGCTCCACGATCGCGTCGCGCGGCTCCGTCAGCGCCTCCCGAAAGTCCGCGTACGCCGCCGCCAGCGCCGCCACGTCGTCCGTCGTCGCCCCGTAGTCCGCCAGCTCCACGGGGTCCTCCGCCTGGGCCCCTTTCAGCACGATCCCGGCCCGGTCGATGGCGTCCTGGTCGGTGCTGTGCGTGATGTCCGTGTGCTCGAAGTCGTACAGGTCCGCCGCCACCGAGTCCCCCGCCTCGTCCGCCTTCGCTGCCAGAGCTTGCGCCACGGGCACCGTCGCCTCCGCCAGCGCCTCCAGCACCTCGTCCTTCGCCTCGCCCCGGGCCACATACGCCGCCTGCTGCTCGGCCGCCGCCTCCAGCTCCCCGACGCGCGCGCGGATCCAGTCGACCGAGCGCTGCAGCGCCGCGACCGCCGCCACCTCGGCGGGGTACCGGTCGAGCGCGGACACGGTGGCACGGTAGCTGTCGAGCTTGGCGCGTTGGTAGTCGTTCATGGCAACGAAGGTGAGGACGCACGTCAAGAGTAGGGCACACCCCACACAGGTACAAGACGGAGCATCGACGAGACGACCCGCACGCCAGCTGTCTAGGCCCCCGTCGAGCCACACCCCCACGACCCGCACAATCACCTCGACCTCAACGCCAATTATTGCCATGTCCACCTCGCCGACCCCCCTCTCCACACCGCCGATCACGCCCTCCAAGTCGCCGACGACCCTCTCGGCACCGCCGATCCAGACCTCCACGCCCCCGATCTCGCCCTTCACAGCCCCGACCGCGACCTCGACGTCGCCGATCGTCGCCTCCACGCTTCCGATCGCTCTCTCGACACCCCCGATCAGCCCCTCGAAGGCGCCGATCAGTCTCTCGAAGGCGCCGATCGCCCGGTCAAAACCGCTTCACAATTCCGGTCTTCAGCCGGCCCCCGAACCGTAGGGAGCCTACCCGCTGGCGCCCGCTACCGACCCGCCACCCCCGGCGTCCGTTGCTCGCCCGTCACCCTGAAGTGCAGCATCATCCCCGAGTGCAGGTGCTCCGCGATGTGGCAGTGCGCCATCCACTCGCCCGGGTTCGTCATGTCCACCAGGATGTCCATCGTCGAGCCCACCGGCACGATCGCCGTGTCCTTCCACACCAGGTTCTCCGTCGCCTGCCCGTCCAGCGCCACCACCAGGAACCGCTGGCCGTGGACGTGGAACGGGTGGTGCATCGGGTGGAAGCTCTCCGGATCGTTGAACAGGCGAATCTTGACCACGTCCCCCGTCTCAAAAGACCAGTGGATGTCCATGTTCTCCCGGCCCGTCGCGTCGTCGCGGAGCACCCACGTCACCTCGTCGGCCGTCGAGAGCCAGTTCATCATCGGCATCGAGTCGTTCCACTCGACCGGCGGCTTGTACAGCGTGTCCGCCTCCATCATCCGCACCGTCGACAGCGGGAGCCCCTGGTGCCGCAGCGTCAGCGTCAGCGCGTGGTCCGGCGCCCGGTCGAAGTGCGGGCGGAACCGCGCGATGTCGTCCCCCACGTCCGCGTTCACGCGCAGCGTCTCGAACGCCTCGCCCAGATCCGGCACCGCCGCCCGGTCCGCGACGGACACGGTCCCCAGCGTGTCCACGTGCGGGTAGAACTCGCCCCGGAAGTGGTCGATCGCCTGGATCGTGTTCGTGATCGCCACCTCGCCGGCCTCGTTGAACCGCACCTCCACCACGTACCGCTCCGCGGGCGCGATCACGACCGACCCCACGCGCTGCTCGCGCTCGTACTTCGACACGTCCGACGCCACGATCTTGATCGGCGCGCCCCCGAAGACCACGTTGAAGGTCCGCGAGTTGGCCACGTTCGTGAGGTAGAACCGCACGACCTCGCCCCGGTCGACCGACAGCCCGTAGTCCGTCGCCCCGTTCACCAGCATCACGTTCCCGAACCGCCCCATCAGCGCGTGCGTCGGCGACGAGTCGCCGTACGGCAGGATCCCCGCCCCGTCCATCAGCAGGTCGTCCAGCACCACGACCTCCTCCCGATTCACGGGCCCATAGTAGTCCGCCGCGCCCGGATCCACGAGCAGGTTGCCGTAGAGCCCCAGGTCCTGCTGGATGTCCTCCCGCATGTGGGGGTGGTACCAGTACACGCCCGCGTCCGGAAACACCAGCTCATACGTGAACGACTCCCCCGTCTCGACCGGCCGCTGCGTCACCCCGGGGATCCCGTCGAACCGGTTGTCCAGCCGCAAGCCGTGCCAGTGGACCGTCGTCGGCAGTTCGATGTGGTTCGTGAAGTGGACCGTGATCTTGGAGCCCCGGTCCGCCCGGATCAGCGGCCCCGGGTACTGCCCGTTGTAACCGTACATCACGAACGTCCTCCCCCCGATCGTCCGCCGGATGAGCGACGCGTCGAGGTGCAGCGTGTCCCCGTCCGCGACGGGCACCACCTGTCGGGGCTGGCCTTCGGGAAACTCCATCGGGTCCAGCCCCTCGCCGGCCAGAAACGGCCCGACCGTCGGCACCGCCTCCATCATCCCCGGCATCATGGACATGGTCGGGTCCATCGGCACCATCCGCCACCGCAGCGGCCCGTCGCTCGCGCCCATGTCGTGCCCCGAGTGGTCCATCCCCCCGTGGTCCATTCCGGAGTGATCCATGTCCCCATGATCCATCTGGCCGTGGTCCATCTCCTCCGGATCCTGCGCCGCAGCAGGAACAGCGAGTGCAAGCGCGAGCAGGGAAAGGAAAAAACGCATAGCAGGGCCGTAAGTAATCGTTGACCTTTCTAAATGCCGTCATTCCCGCGAAGGCGGGCCCCCGCTAGGGAAGGCGCCAGCCAATCCAGAATGGTGGCAATGGCCCGCGAGCCTCCTGCCACGCTTGCGGACAGCGTCGAGGGGTTGGAGCTGACTTGGTGGAGCATCTCCGGACTCAGGATTCCCGCCTTCGCGGGAATGACTATTGGTATAGCCGAATCAGTGTGTCGAAAAACTCCTCCCCTAGGGGGGAGGTGACCGCGCCAGCGGGCGGAGGCGGTCACGTTGGGGGAACGCCAGCAACGCTTCAGAAGGGCGCCGGCCCTACTCGCGCGAGCCCCCGAGGCCCCGCGCCAGCCCCCTCAATATCCGTACACCGCGCACGGCTCCGAGTCGTACGGCCCGTGCCCGGCCATCGTGTGCATCCGGCCGCTCCGCGAGAGCCCCCGCAGCACGATCGGCCCGCTCCAGCGCGTCGCCGCCTGGGGCTCGGCCTCGTGCGAGACGACCACCAAAAACTTGTTCCACGCCACCTCGCCTCGGATCCGGTGCCCGTCGTCGAGCACCCCGATCTTTTCGACGCGCGACAGATCCGGCGTCGTCACCCACACCACGTAGGCCCCCGTCGGCGCCGGCGCCAGGTCCGAGATCGCCACATCCAGCGTGTAGAGGTACTCCCCCGCTGGCGACAGCGCGACGCCGAACGGCGACGCCTTGAACGCCACGCCCACGACCCCGCTCGCGCGCTCGCTCCCCGGCACGCGCCGCGTCGTCTTCAGGTCGATGGCGTAGTACGGCGGCGGCTCGGGGTCCCCGACACACACCGCGAACGGGCTCGCCCCGGTGAGCGGGCCCGCCGACGGCGCGGCGACCAGAAACGCGAGCAGGAGCGAGACGAGCGGCATGGGTCAGTCGGCGCCGGGCCCGTTCTCCCAGTCCTGGGCGGACGAGATGTTCGGGACGCCCCAGTCGTCGCCGTGCCACCCGTCGAACCCGTCCATCTTGAAGGTCCAGAAGCCCGTCGACATGTCGGAGATCAAGATCAGCCCGTCGGCATTCCGGACGTCCACGCCGAACGCGCCGTTCGCCACGCCGCCCTCCATCACGCCCACGTCCCGCGAGCCGATGTAGGTGTCGTAGTACGCGATCGTCTCCGGGTTGTGGGGGTCCTCCAGCGAGAACACCTGGAGCCCGTCGTGGTAGCCCGAGACGAACACGTAGGGCCACCGCACCTCGTGGTTGTGGACGAGCCCCTCCCAGTGCGCCGTCCACGCCGAGATCGGCGAGCCCATCGACTCGCGCTCGCCGTCGACGAGCGGCTTCATGTCGAAGATGCGGAGCGGGGCGTACTTGTACTCCGTCTCGGTCACGGCGTAGCGCCCGGTCGGGTCCGGCGTGAACGTGTGCCCGTAGTTGACGCCGTTGACGCCGGTCAGCGAGAACTCCAGCGTCGGGTTCGCGATGTCGGAGATGTCGTAGACGAAGTAACCGCCCGTGCCGCCGCCGTAGAAGCGGTCCTGCCCGGAGTCCGGGTGCCACCCCGCGTACAGGTCGTGGTAGGACTGGAACGCGCCCAGGTTCGTGACCGGCCCGGGGATCACGCCCGCCAGCGAGGTCTCCACCTCACCCGAGACGGCCTTGCCCAGGTCGTAGGCGTGCGCCTGCGGCCCGCCCGTGGTCGTCAGCAGGTACGGCCGGCCGTTCGAGTGCCGGTAGATAAAGATGTTGTGGAAGCCCCCCGGCAGGTCCGGCTCGCGGATCCGGGCGACCTCGCGCACCGTGTCGGCGTCCGGCAGGCCGGTCACGTCGAAGATGACCGCGCCGAGGTCCGTGTTCGGCCCGCCCCCGAAAAACTGGGTCGACTGCACCACGTAGTACCGGTCGTCCCACTTGAAGTACTTGATGTCCATCCCGCCGAGCCCGACGTGTAAGTCGCTGTCCTCGATCCGCCACTGGTAGAGCACGCGCGGATTCGCGGGGTCCGAGATGTCGATAAAGTCGGTCCCCCGCTCCAGGCCCTCGCCGACCGTCCCCCGCGCGACGTACGCGAACGGGCGGCTCAGCTCCTGCTCGACCTCCATGTCCATCACGTTCAGCGCCTCGCCGAGCGGGATGTGGCCGAGCACGGTCAGGTTGTCGGAGCCGGGGTCGTCGGCGGTCCAGGGCGTCTCTTGCGCCAGCGCCGGCGCGGCCGCCAGCAGGGCCGCGGCGAGAAGGAGTCGAGTCATGGCAAGTCGTGTGGAGGTGCGGCTAAAGAATACGCCGACCCGGACCGCCCGCCCTCGCGCTCTCGGCCCCCTCCACCCCACGGCGAACGGAACGGAGGAGTCATAGGGGGCAGGCCGACGGAGCGGTGCTGGCTCGTCCAATGCCCGTCCCTCTGCCATCGAGGGTCGGCATACGCACCTCTGTCTGGGAGCGACTCCGAACCGTCGGGACCAGCGAGGCCGCTACGATCCTCCCCTCCCGGACGGGAGGGGCGGGGGGAGGGCGATCGACGAGGCGCTCCATTCCAACAACGCCCTCCCCCTACCCCACTCCCGGCCGGGAGAGGGGACCTCGTAAGACAGGCCTAGCCTCGGCCTCCGTCCTCCCCACACGGGCCTTGGGTCCCCCTACTCCGCCACCAGCGTCCCCTGCATAAAAGCGAAGTGCCCCGGGTACGTGCACAAAAACGGGTACGTCCCCGCCGGCGGCATCGTGAACACGACGGCCGTCCGCTCGCCGGGCCCCGCCAGCGGCGTGTACGTCAGGATCGCCGGGTCGTCGGGGATGTTGTCGCGCTCGCTCGCCGCGGCCCGCCCGACGCGGTCCACGTCGCTCGGCCGGGCCACCACGACGACGTTGTGGATCATCGCTGGGCTCGTCGTCGCCGAGTTGTCCATCACGATGCGCACCGTCGCGCCCGCCGGCGCCGTGATCGTGCCGACCTGGTACCGCATCGCGTTCCGGGCCGCCGGCACCACCAACTCGGCGTCGACGGGCTGGGCGAACACGGCCTGCTGCTCCGGCGACATCTCGGGCGCCTCCGAGCACGCGCCCACGCTGAGGGCCAGCGCGAGCACCACCCACCGGCCAGCTCCGGCCCACATCTCGTTCCTCATGCCTCGCGCCTCGACCCTAGAGTGACCACGCCGCGTCGTCCTCCTCGGTCCGCCGCCGCGCCCGCCGCATCAGCGTCTCGTGGAAGGCGTGGACCTTCTCGCCGTCTGCGGGCCAGCGCAGGGTGTAGCGGCCGTCGGGCCCGAGGTCCCAGGCCTGGCGGTTGTCCTCGAGGCAGAACTTGAGCGTCCGCTGCAGCCGCGCCCGCGCCGTCTCGTCCTCGACCGGGAGCATCACCTCGACGCGGTCGTCGAGGTTGCGCCGCATCCAGTCGGCCGAGCCGATAAAGATGTCCGCGTCGCCGCCGTTGTGGAAGTAGTAGATCCGGCTGTGCTCCAGGAACCGGCCGATGATCGACATGATGCGCACGTTCTCAGAGACGCCCGGCAGGCCCGGCCGCATCCGCGTGTGGCCCCGCACGATCAAGTCGATCTGGACGCCCGCGCGGCTGGCCTTGTAGAGCTCCTTGATGATGCCGATGTCGTCGAGCGCGTTCATCTTGGCGATGATCCGGGCCTTCTTGCCGGCCTTGGCGTTCGCCGCCTCGCGGCGGATCAGCTCCACGAACTTGGACCGCAGGTCGCGCGGGGCGACCGTCAGCGTCTGGTAGTCCTGCTCGGGCGCGTAGCCGGTCAGAAAGTGGAACAGGCCCACCAGGTCCTGGCCGATGTCCTCGCGCGCCGTGAACAGCCCGAAGTCGGTGTAGAACCGGGCCGTCGACGGGTTGTAGTTGCCCGTCCCGAGGTGGCAGTACGTCCGGAGCCCGTCGGCCTCCTCGCGGACGACGAGCGTCGTCTTGGCGTGCGTCTTGAGCCCGACGAGCCCGTACGCCACGTGCGCGCCGGTCTGCTCCAGCTTCTGGGCCCACTCGATGTTGTTCTCCTCGTCGAACCGCGCCTTGAGCTCGACGAGCGCCGCGACCTGCTTGCCGGCCTCGGCCGCCTTGATGAGCGCGCGGACAATCGGGCTGTCCTGGCTCGTCCGGTACAGCGTCAGCTTGATCGCGAGCACCTTCGGGTCCTCCGACGCCACCTCGATAAACCGCTGGGTCGACGCCGCGAAGCTCTCGTAGGGGTGGTGGACGAGCAGGTCGCCCTTGCGGATGACGGAGAAGATGTCCTCGTCGTCGTCCATCGCGAGGTGCCGCAGCCGGATCGGCACGACCGGCTCCCACGGCAAGTCCTTGAGGTCCGGGCGGTCCGCCTCGGCCAGGCTGAACAGGCCCTGCAGGTCGAGCAGGCCGTCGACGGGGACGATGTCCTCGGGCCCGTCGAGGTCGAGCTCGCGGGCCAGCAGCTCGCGCACGCGCTCCGGCATGTCGGCCTCGACCTCGAGCCGGACGACCTCGGAGAACTTCCGCTCGCGGAGCTCCTCGGAGATCATCGAGAGCAGGTCGTCGGCCTCCTCCTCGCTGCGGTCCAGGCTGGCGTTGCGCGTCACGCGGAAGGCGTAGACGCCGAGCACGTCCATGCCCCGGAACAGGTCCTCGGCGTTGTTGGCGATCACGTCCTCGACGGCGACGACGTGGTTGGGCGTCCCGGCGACGGGCAGGAACCGGGCCCGGCCGGCGGGCACCTTGAGGCGCGCAAAGTGCTCGGTCCCCCGCGACGGGTGCCGCAGCGTGATCGCCAGCGACAGCGACAAGTTCGAGATGAACGGGAACGGGTGACCGGAGTCGACCGCCAGCGGCGTCAGGATCGGGAAGATGGTGTCGCGGAAGACGGCGTCAAGCGCCGCCTGCTCGTCGTCCTCCAGGCTGTCGTACTCGCGGACGACGACGCCGGCCTCGGCGAGCTCGGGGCGGAGCTCGTCCTCCCAGACGCGCGAGAGCTCGCGCTGCATGTCGATGGCCGCGCCGGTCGAGAGGTCGAGCTGCTCGCGCGGCGTCCGGCCGTCGGGCGAGAGCGCGCGGACGCCCGCGCCGAGCTGGCGCTTGAGCCCGCCGATCCGCTTGCGGTAGAACTCGTCGAGGTTGTTGGCCGTGATGGCCACGAACCGGACCCGCTCGATCAGCGGGTGCCGCTCGTCGAGCGCCTGGAAAAAGACGCGCCAGTTGAAGTCGATCCAGCTCAGCTCGCGGTTGAAGTACAGCGAGGCGTGGTCGAGCGGCGCGCCCTTGGGCACCTCCGTCGGCACGACGGCGACGGCCAGGTCCTGGTCCATCATCGCCGGGGCCGGCGCGGGGCCGACGTCGTGGTGCGGCACGTCGGGCTGCCCGTCGCCCTGGGCGTCGATGTGGGCGGGGTCGGTCGTGTCAGCCATGTGGGCGCTCGGGGGGGATCGGGCCCATGCTACGTCCCAACGCGCGTGGCGCTCCCCGCGCCGTGCCGAAGCTGAAAGAAGACCGGCGCGTCCCTACGCCGCCGAGGGGTCGGGCGCGGCGCCGCCCCACTCCATAAACGCCCCGCTCTCGATCTGGCGGCGCAAGTCGAGCAGCTTGCCCACCTGGGCTTGCAGGTCGGCGAGATCCTCACCCGCGCGCTCGGCCGACCGCACGTCGTGCTTGAGCGCGTCAATCGCCTCGTCGACGCGGTCGAGCTTGAGCAGCCGCATGGCGCTGGCGGCGGCCGAGAACGGCTCGCGGTCGCGGTCGAGGTTCGTGATGCCCACCTTCGTGGTCCAGTTTTCCGACAGCCCCCCGTGGCGCTCGGCCATCGAGTCGGTCACCAGGATCCGCGCGGCCTCGCCGTGGTCGCCCCGGACGAATGGGGCCGCGTCGACGGCGCCGGCCTGGAACTGCGCGATCAACGCCTCGACGACCTCGCGCGACGCGCCGGGCGAAAACTCGTCGACGCCCATCCGGGTCAGCACGTGCTCCACCATCGCGCTCCCGTGCTCCACCATGAGCCGGATCAGCATGGCCTCCTCGGGCCGGACCTCGGGCACCTCCATCGGCGCGGGCGCCTCGGGCTCGGCCTCGAACCGGCGCGGCGGCGGCTTCGGCTTCTGGCCGCCGAACAAGCGGCGCAGGTCGGTGTCGGCCACGTCGAGCTCGGCCGAGGCGCGGCGGAGGTAGCCCTCGACCAGGATCGGATCCTTCATCCGGCGGATCGTCGCGAGCACGTCGCGGACGACCTCGGCCTTGCCCTCGGGCGTCGCCAGCCGGCCGGCCGTGCGCGCGCGCTGGGCGAGGAACGACACGAAGTCCTGCCGCTCCTCGCGCAAGACGGTGCGGAACGCCTCGGTCCCGAACTGGCGCACGAACGAATCGGGATCGGCGCCGTCGGGCAGGGCCACGGCGTACGGCGCCAGCTCGGCGTCGAGCGCGCGGTCGATCCCCTTCTGGGCCGCGCTCTGCCCGGCCTCGTCTGCGTCGAACAGCAAGACGAGCCGCTGCACGTCGAGCCGCTTAAGGGCGTCGAGCTGCTGCGGCGTCAGCGCCGTCCCGCTCGCGGCGACCACGTTCCGAACACCGGCGTCCCACAGCGACACCACGTCCGCGTACCCCTCGACCACGATCGCCTCGCGCTCAGTCCGGATCGCACGCTTGGCCTGCTTCATCCCGTAGAGCACAGTGCTCTTGCGGTACACCTCCGTCTCGGGCGAGTTGACGTACTTGGCGGGCGTGTAGTCGTCGCTCCCGGTCTGCGTGTCGGGCAGGATCCGGCCGCCGAAGCCCAGCACCTTGCCGATCGGCGAGAGGATGGGAAACATCAGCCGGTCCCGAAACACGTCGTAGTGGCCGCCACCCGAGCGCTCCTTCGCCAGCCCGACCGCCTCCAGCACGTCCGGCTTGTAGCCCGCCTCGGTCGCAGCCGTCACCAGCCCGTCCCAGGCCGGCGTCGACACGCCGATGCCGAACTCGCGGACGGCCTCTTTCGAGAACCCGCGCCCCCGGAGGTACTCGACGGCCCGCTCGCCCTCGGGCGTCCCCAGCGTCTTGTAGTAGTAACCCGCCGCGAACCGCAGCGCCGCGTGCAGCGACGCCTTGCGGTCGCCCTCGGGATTCGCGCCCTCCTCGGTCAGCTCGATGCCCGCCCGGTCCGCCAGCAGGCGCACGGCGTCGAGGAATCCTGCGCCCTCAATTTTTTGGACGAACGAGAACACGTCCCCGGACTCGCGACACCCGAAACAGTGGAAAAAGCCCTTGTCGGGCACCACGTTGAACGACGGCGTCTTCTCGTTGTGGAACGGGCACAACCCGATGTAGCTGCTCCCCTGCTTTTTGAGCCGCACGCGGTCACTGATCACGTCGACCAGGTCCGACGCAGCGCGGACCTCTTCGATCGTGGAGTCGGGGATGCTGGCCATGGGCGTGGTGGGGACGGGAGAGTTTACCCCGGGAGGTGACGGCGTCGCGTCAGGCTCGCGGCGTCAATCGCGATCGCGTCGCCGACGGAGAAGACGCCGTCGGTAAGAATGGCGCACCGGACGCCGCCCCGCCCGACGAGCGCGTCGAACGCGCGGTCCTGGCCGGTCACCCGGACGAGGTACTTGCACGGCGCGCACGCGCGCACGACCGCCAGCCGCACGTCGCCGATCGTGATCTCGCCGCCGGTCACCGCACGGAGGTCGAGGCCCTCGACCACGACGTTGCGGCGGTGCTCGCCGTCCGCCATCTCGACCCCGAACTCGTCGGCGGCGTCCGCCAGCGCCTCGGCGGCGATCAGCGTGAGGTCGCGCGCGGGGCCGGGCCACCGGCTGAACGAGCCCTCGCCGGCGGCGTAGCGGTCGCCCTCCAGGCCCTGCCCCGCGACGGCGCGCGCCGACGGCACGGCCACGGCGGGCGCGCCGGCGGCGGGGGCGAGGAAGATCTGGACGACGCGGCCAGGCACGGCGGAACGGGGGGGCGGGCTCCCGGGTCAACGCCGGACACCTCTCCCGAGTCCCATGCCCGACCAGACCCGCCCCCAAGATGTCTCCGCCGACAAGCCCACGACCGAGGTCGACGAGGAGAACGAGCCCACCACGCACGGCCGCGCCGACGACGACTCCGACGTGCGCGACGACGACGGCGACACCGACCTCCCGGCGTAAGGCCCCGCGCCCCCGCCGCGCCGACGCGCCATGCCCGTCTCCACCCGACTGACGATCCCCAACGCCGACGGCCACCGGCTGGCGGCGCGCCTCGAGACGCCCGACGCCGGGGCCCCGATCGCGTACGCGCTCGTCGCGCACTGCTTTACCTGCTCCAAGGACCTGCGCGCCGTGCGCCAGATCTCGGCCGCGCTCGCGGCTCAGGGCATGGGCGTGCTGTCGGTCGACTTTACCGGGCTCGGGCAGTCCGAGGGCGACTTTCAGCACACCTCGTTCTCGTCGACCGTCGGCGACCTGCTGGCGGCGGCGGCGCATCTGACCGACACCCACGCCGCGCCCCAGCTGCTGGTCGGCCACTCGCTCGGCGGGGCGGCCGTGCTCGCGGCGGCCGCGCACCTCCCGTCGGTCCGCGCGATCGCGACGGTCGGCGCGCCGTGCGACCCCGGCCACGTCCGGCACCTGCTGGCGGACGCCGAAGCCGACATCGAGGCCGAGGGCTCGGCGCGCGTCGACATCGGCGGGCGGCCGTTCACCATCCGCAAGCAGTTCCTCGACGACCTCGACTCGCACGCCGCCATGCGCGCGCGGATCGCCGCGCTCGACCGCGCGCTCCTGGTGTTCCACTCGCCCCAGGACCAGACCGTCGGGATCGACCAGGCCCGGCACATCTACGACGCCGCCCGGCACCCCAAGAGCTTCGTCTCGCTCGACGGCGCCGACCACCTGCTGAGCGACCCCGCCGACGCCCGCTACGTCGCCGACGTGCTCGCGGCGTGGGCAGAGCGCTACCTCTGCCCGTCCGAGCCCGAACCCGTCCGGGACTACGACGACGCGACCGTTACGGCCACGATCGGCGCGAGCGGCTTTCGGACCGTGCTTGCGGCCCGGGGCTTCACGGTCGTCGCCGACGAGCCCGCCCGCGTCGGCGGCACGGAAACGGGCCCGACCCCCTACGACCTTCTCGGGATGGCGCTCGGCGCCTGCACCTCGATGACGCTCCGGATGTACGCCGACCGCAAGGGGCTCGCGCTCGACGGCGTGGTCACCGAGGTCTCGCACGCCAAGATCCACGCCGACGACTGCGCCCACTGCGCCACGGTCGAGGGCCACCTCGACCGCCTGACGCGCACCATCCGCCTCGACGGCGACCTCACCGACGACGAGCGAGCCCGCCTGCTGGAGATTGCCGACCGCTGCCCGGTCCACCGTACCCTGGAGGGCGAAGTCGACGTCGTAACGGTCCCGAGCCCGTCAGCAGATCCCGATGTCGGACCGTTGGCATAGTCTGTGCCGCTGGGCGGGCACCCCGGGCGAGCGCCTCCCTCCCTCGCTGCCCGGGCTTCATGCCCTTCTGGAAGCCGGCCCGCCTGTTCCCCCGTCCGCTCGGCCTCGCCGTCGCCGCGGTGCTGCTTGCGAGCGCCGGGGCCGGGGCGAGCGTAGTCCTCTCGGAGTTCGGCGTGTGGCCGTACCCCGCCCTCCAGCAGGGCGTCGACGCGGCCACCCGGCGGACGCGCCCCCCCGAGCGCGTGCTCCCCACCCAACTCCTCGACTTCGACCTCCTCCAGGTCGGCTACGGGTTCCCGCAGACGAGCCGGCAGGCGGGCGCTTTCGCCCGGATGCCAGGGGCCCTGCTGCTGATGGTCAACGGGACCCTTTCGGTCCTCGACCCCGAGACGCTCGCCCGGCGCCTGCTCCCCGTCGCCTTCCCCGACAACGGCCGTGAGGCGCTGGAGGCCCTGCCTGCGCCCGACGGCCCGCCCGCCCACGTCCGGTACGCGTGGCACCGGTACCACGACCTCGAGTACGAGCCCCCCTACCTGTACCTGTCCTACTCCCAGTTCTACCCCGACGCCCGATGCGTGACGTCGGTCGTGGCGCGTCTCCGAATCGAGGGGCCTGTCGCGCAGCTGCGGGCGGGGGCGGACGACTGGGAGACGGTCCTCGAGACGTCGCCCTGCCTCCTGTTCCGCGGGGGGCCCGAGCCCTACAAAGGCCACCAGGCCGGCGGGCGGCTCGAGCGGTCCGGCGACGGCGCCCTGTTCTGGACCGTCGGTGACTACGGCTACGACGGGCTCGACGCCCCGCCCGTGTCGCAGAACCCGGCCTCGGACTATGGCCGGATCTGGCGGATCGACCTCGCGACCGGTGCCTCGACGGTCCACTCGACGGGCCACCGCAACCCCCAGGGCCTCACCCGGACGGCCGACGGCGCGCTCTGGTCGACCGAGCACGGCCCTCAAGGCGGCGACGAACTCAACCACGTCGAGGCGGGGCGGGACTACGGCTGGCCGCAGGCCACGTACGGCACCGACTACGGCTCGTCCGTCTGGCCGGGCGCCATCGCCACGGGGCGGCACGAGGGGTTCGCGAAGCCGGCGTGGTCGTGGGTCCCCTCGATCGCCCCGTCCGAGCTCGACGAGGTCGAGGGCATCGACCCGCTGTGGGACGGGGACCTGCTGATCGGCAGCCTCAACGCCCGCTCGCTCGTCCGCGCCCGCCTCGACGGCTCCCGGGTGGTGACGATGGAGACGATCCCGCTCGGCGACCGCGTCCGGGACATGCTCATGTACCGGGGGCGGATCTACCTCTATTCGGACAACGCGGAGGTCATCCGCCTGACGCCCCGCCGCCGGCCGGCGGGCCTGCAGGGCGGCGCCCCGGCGATGAGCCGGGAAGCGGCGGGCGAGATCGGTCGCTGCCGGACGTGCCACGGCCAGTCCACCAACGGCGCCGCCCCCGGGCTGTGCGGCGTCGAGGGCCGCCCGGTGGGGCAGGCGCCCGGCGCGTCCGATGCGCTCCGCCGGGCGGGCGGCGTGTGGGACCGGGACCGGCTGGTCGCCTTCCTCGCGGACACGGAGGCCGGCATCCCGGGGACCGGGATGCCGCAGGTCACCATCCCCGACCCCGCGGTCCGGGCCGAGGTGGTCGATCGCCTCGACACGCTCTGCCGCTAGCGGGCCGGGGTCCGGACGGCGGGGAAGATTCCTGACTTCGGAAGCGTCGGGACAGCGCCGGAACCCCCGCCGCCCCCTCAGGTCCCTAGCGCATGCTGCCTTCCCCCGTTCGCACCGTCCCCACGGCCCGGCTCGCCGACCGCTTCGCCGCCGTCCGCGCCCACTCCGAAGCCATCACCGAGGGCTTGCACGTCGAGGACTACGTCGTCCAGTCGATGGAGGACGTGTCGCCGCTCAAGTGGCACCTCGCCCACACCACGTGGTTCTGGGAGACCTTCGTGCTCACGCCGTTCGCTCCGGAGTACGCGCTGTTCGACGAGCGCTACCCGTTCCTCTTCAACAGCTACTACGTCCAGGCCGGCGAGCGTCACTGCCGGGCCCAGCGCGGCTACCTCTCGCGGCCCACCGTCGCCGACGTGGCCGCCTATCGACAGCACGTCACGGCGGCGATGGACGCGTTTTTGCGTGACCTCGACGAGGCCGAGCGCTCCGACATCGCGGACATCGTGGAGGTCGGGCTCCACCACGAGCAGCAGCACCAGGAGCTGATGCTGACCGACCTCAAGCACGTCTTCGCCGTCAACCCGCTGCGGCCGGCGTACCGCGAGCGGCCCCACCCGCCGGCGCAGGATCCCGGCCCGCTCGGCTGGCGGGCGTTCCCGGCCGCGCTCCACGAGATCGGGTTCGAGGCGAGCGACCCGTCGACCACGGCCGGGCGGTTCCACTTCGACAATGAGGGCCCGCGCCACCGCCAGTTCGTCGAGGCCTTCGAGATCGCCGACCGGCTCGTCACGTGCGGCGAGTTCCAGGCCTTCATGGCCGACGGCGGCTACGAACGCCCCGAACTGTGGCTCTCCCTCGGCTGGGCGACGCGGGAAGAGAAAGGCTGGACCGAGCCGTTCTATTGGGAGACGCGCGACGGCGACTGGTGGCACTACACGCTGGAGGGCTTCCGCCCGGTCGACCCCCACGAGCCCGTCACGCACCTCAGCTACTTCGAGGCCGATGCCTACGCGCGGTGGGCCGGCGCCCGCCTGCCGAGCGAGGCCGAGTGGGAGGTCGCCGCGCGCGCCGACTGGGACGGCACGCCGCCCCCGGCGCACGACCGCCTCCACCCGTCCCCCGCCGAGCCCGCCACCGGCGGTGACGGCGCGCCGGCCGCGTCGCCGCCCCTCCGCCAACTCGTCGGCGAGGCGTGGCAGTGGACGCACAGCCAGTACTCGCCGTACCCCGGGTACCGTCCCGTGGAGGGCGCGCTCGGCGAGTACAACGGCAAGTTCATGGCCAACCAGTTCGTGCTCCGCGGCGGCAGCGTGGCAACCCCGCCCGGCCACATCCGGCCGACGTACCGCAACTTTTTCCCGCCCGACGCCACCTGGCAGTTCACGGGCCTCCGCCTCGCCCGCTCGTGACCGACCCCGACACCGACGCGCCGCCGGCGCACGCCGACGCCTTCGCCGCCGACGTGCTCGCGGGGCTCGCGAGCCGACCGCGCACGCTCCCGGCCAAATACTTCTACGACGAGGCCGGCTCCCGCCTCTTCGACGAGATCACCCGTCTCGACGCCTACTACCCGACCCGGACCGAGCGCGCGATCCTGACCGAGCACGCCGACGCTATCGTCGACGCGATCGGCCGGAACTCGGCCCTCGTCGAGTACGGCTCTGGCTCCAGCGACAAGACGCGGATCCTGCTCGACGCCTTGCACGCCCGGCGGACGCTCGCAGCCTACGTCCCCATCGACATCTCGGAGACGTTCCTGCTGGAGACCGCCGATCGCCTGCGGCGCCAGTACGACGGCTTGCCCGTGCTCCCCGTCGCCGCCGACTACACCGAGCCGTATACGCTGCCGGACCTCCCGGACGAAACTCGGCGTCTGGTCGTGTTCTTCCCCGGCTCCACGATTGGCAACTTCTCCCGGCCCGAAGCCCGCGTGTTCCTCCAACACGTCGCCCAGGTCATCGGCGAGGATGGCGCCCTGCTCGTCGGCGTGGACCAATGGAAGGACGAGGCGACGCTCCGGCTCGCGTACGACGACCCTGAGGGCGTCACCGCCGCGTTCAACCTCAACGTGCTCCGCCGCATCAACCGCGAGCTCGACGGCGACGCCGACCTGAGCGCCTGGGCCCACGAGGCGCGCATCAACCCCGACGAGCGCCGGGTCGAGATGCACTTGCGCAGCTTGCGCGAGCAGACGCTGACCGTGCTCGGCCACCCCTTTGCTTTCGACGAGGGCGAGACCATCCACACCGAGGACTCCCACAAGTACGGGCCGGACGGGCTCGCGGACCTCGCCAGCGACGCCGGGCTCGCGCGGCGCCAACGCTGGACCGACGCCGACGGCCGGTTCGCCGTCGAGCTCTACGAGCGCGGCGCCGGGCGCTGAGTCGTTCTAGCTTGCGGCATGGCTGATCCCGACTCCCCCAAAAAGAAGGTCCCGTCCAAGATCCTCGGCGTCGACATCGGCGGCAGCGGGATCAAGGGGGCCCCCGTCCACGCCAAAAAGGGCCGGCTGCTGTCCGAGCGCTACCGCATCCCGACGCCGCAGCCGGCGACCCCGAAGGCCGTCGCCGAGACGGTCCACGAGATCATGAAGGCGACCGGCTGGACCGGACCGATCGGGTGCACCGTGCCGGGCCGCGTCGTCCGGGGCGTGGTCGAGACGGCCGCCAACATCGACCCGGCCTGGGAGGGCACGAACGCCCGGAAGCTGTTCCGCAAGACGTGCGGCGTCCCGGTCGCCGTCATCAACGACGCGGACGCGGCGGGCATCGCGGAGGTCAAATTCGGCGCCGCCCGCAAGCAGAAGGGGACCACGCTCGTGCTCACCTTCGGGACCGGCATCGGCAGCGCCCTCTTTATCGACGGCCGCCTGGTCCCGAACACCGAGTTCGGGCACCTCATCTGGGACAACGACCGGATCGCCGAGCACTTTGGGGCCGACTCGATCCGGAGCAAGGAGCACCTCTCGTGGGAAAAGTGGGGCAAGCGCCGCGTCCAGCCCCTCCTCAAGCACTACGAGTTCATCCTGTCGCCGGACCTCATCGTGATCGGCGGCGGCGTCAGCAAGCCCGAGCGGTGGGAGCGGTTTTCGCCCGTGCTCAAGACGAAGGCCAAGCTCCGCCCCGCCGCGCTCGGCAACGAAGCGGGCATCGTCGGGGCCGCCGTCGCCGCCCGCGAGATGCTCGGCGGTTAGTCCGCGAGCTGCGGCCCGCGCGCGTCGTCGCTCTGCCCTCGACGTGGACCCCTCCGCGGCGGCGTGCCCTGTCCCCTTCCCCCGTGATCGAACTCGACCGCGACGCCCCGCTCCCCCTCGCCGACCAGCTCGTCGGGGCGATGCGCTACGAGATCGCCGCCGGGCGCTACCGTCCCGGCAGCCGCCTCCCCTCCACGCGCGCGCTCGGCGACCAGCTCGGCATCTCGTTCCACACGGCCCGCAAGGCGTACCAGAAGCTGGCGCAGGAGGGCATCGTCGACGTGCGCCGCGGCGGCGGCTACGTCGTCGTCGAGCGGCAGGCGCTGTCGCGGGCCGAGCGGCTCGAGCGCGGGGCGGGCGTCGTCGAGACGGCGCTCCACGAGCTCGTCGGGCTCGGGCTGGGCGACGACGAAGTCGAGTACGTCGTCCAGGAGGGGTTGCAGTTTTTCGAGCGGCCGGGCACGCGGCGCGCCCTGTACTTCGCCGCCAGCTACCGCGAGCTGGCCGAGAGCGGCGCCGAGCAGGCGAGCGCGGCGCTCCAGGAGCGTGTCCAACCGATGCTCCTGTCCGAGCTCGGCGCGCTCGACGCGGTCGACGGGCTCGTCGTCGCCCTGCCGGACCTCCGGGCCGGGCGCCGGGCGCGTCCGGGCGCCGAGGTCGTCGGGGCCGCCGTGATGTACGCGGTCGACGTGCTCGAGCGGATCGCCAGCCTGGGCCCGGGCGAGTCGCTCGGCGTCGTGACGCGGCACCCCGACGCCGTCGCGCCGCTCTCCGACGAGATCCGCCAGCGGACCGGGTTCGCCGGCCCCCTGCTCGCGCTGCCCGTCGACGCCGACAAGCGCCAGCTCGAGACGGTCGTCCGGCAGTCCGACCTCGTCGTGTTCACGCCCCAGGCGCGGCGCCGCATCCGGCCCGTCGTGCAGCGGCTGTCCACGCCCGCCGCCGAGATGGCGCCGACGCTCGCGCCGGCCTCCCTGACCCGACTGCGCGACGCGCTCGCGGGCTAACCGAGCGTCGAGCGCTCCTCCGGGGTCGCCCCGACCGTCGCCTCTTCCTCCGCCGCCGCGTCCGGCGCCGCCTCTGCGACCGTGTCCGGCGCGTCCTCCTCCTGATCCGGGTACCGGACGCGGAAGTGGTAGATCCCGCACAGCAGCGTGTGGAAGGCGTCCTTGATCCGAGCCAGGTCCGCGAACGTCAGCGTCGACTCGTCGAGCTGGCCGTCGGCCACGCGCGCCGCGACGATCCCGTCGATGAGCGACTCCAGCCGCTTGGGCGTGGGCTTGCCCAGGCTCCGGCTGGCGGCCTCGACGGAGTCGGCGAGCATCACGATCGCCTGTTCGTTCGTCTCCGGCCGCGGACCGGGGTACCGGTAGTCCGACTCGTCGACAGTCGACGGGTCCTCCGCCTCCTCCTGGGCGCGGCGGTAGAAAAACTCGATTAGGCCCGTCCCGTGGTGGCTCCCGATAAAGTCCAGGACGACCTCGGGCAGGTTCTGCTCGCGGCCGAGCTGGACGCCCTCCTTGACGTGCGCCGCGATCACCAGCGCGCTCATCGAGGGCTTGAGCTTGTCGTGCGGGTTGTCGCCGGGCTGCTGGTTCTCGATAAAGTACTCAGGCTTGAGCATCTTCCCGATGTCGTGGTACAGCGCGCCGACGCGTGCGCGGAGCGCGTTCGCGCCAATCGCGTCGGCGGCGGCCTCGGCGAGGTTCGCCACTTGCAACGAGTGGTTGAACGTCCCCGGCGCCTGCATCGAGAGCTTTTTAAGCAGCGTCCGGTTCGTGTCCGACAGCTCGAGCAGCGTCATGTCGGTCGTCACGCCAAACACGCGCTCCATCCCCCACAGCAGCGGCGCCGCCAGCAGGATCAGCGAGGCGTTGACGGCGACGGCGGCGAGATCGCCGAAGAAGCCGGTCGTGAAGGGGTCGGCCCGGAGCAACTCGTAGCCCAGCAGCACCAGGGCGTACGCCAGCAGCACGAGCCCCGCGCTGGCCAAGATCTGGCTCCGGTTCTTGACGTCGCGGACCGAGAACACCGCGAGCACGCCGACGATCAGCGTCGTGAACGTGTACGGAAAGTCGTACCCGAAGACGAGCCCGCCGATCGCCGCCAGCGTCAGCGTCGCGAAGCTGCCGACGCGGCTGTCGAACACGATCGTGAGCAGGATCGACGCGAGCGCGACGGGGACCACGAACGCGGCCGGCCCCCCGAAGGCGCCGGCGATCAGGAAGCCGGTCAGCACGCCGCCCAGGATCAGGCAGGCCAGAATAAACTGGCGCAGGTCGTTGTACAGCGCCGGCCGGAGCAGGTACGTGTACAGGAAAAAGAGCGCGATGGCCGAGAACACCAGGATCATCCGGCCGATGACGGTCGCGATCCACGAGCTGTCGCCGCTCCGCTGGCGCTGGGCGTAGTCGAGCGACTGGAGCATCTCGTACCGCTCCGGCGTGACCTCGTCGTAGCGGCGGATGACGATCTGGTTCTCGCGGACGCGGCCGCGCGTCGGGAGCACGCTCCGCAGCGTCTGGGCCCGCTTGCGGTCGGTCGCCTCGGCGTCGTAGACCAGCGACGGGTCGAGCGCGGAGGCGAACAGCGCCGCACCGATGGCGACCGTGTCGGGGCGGCCGGGGAAGGCGGCGAACAGGCTCCGCCGAGCGAAGATGGTCGCTTGGTCGATTCCGACCACGTCCTGCCGCCGCTTCTGGATCTCCGAGCGCGTGTCGAGATTCTGGACCAGCAAGACGTCGGACCGGACCGAGTCGATGGGCACGTCGAGCACGCCCCGGCCGAGCAGCTCGCGGGCGATCCGCCCCGCCTCGGTCAGCAGGCGGTCGTCGAGCGGGGCACCGCCCCGACGCGCGGTCGCCGTGTCGTAGGCCGACGCCAGCAGAAGGTCCCACTGCCGCGGGCTCAGGCTGAGCGACAGCCCGCGGCGCTTCTGGAGGTACGTCAGCGAGTCGGCCCGGACCGCCGCGCGGGCGGCCCGAAGGTCCCCCGCTTCGCCGTCGGCGGAGACCTGGCCCACCCGCTGGCGGGCCTCGCGGTAGTCGACGTACGCCGCGAACGTCGAGTCGAGCCGGGCGTCGACGGAGTCGAGCCGGGCGAGTGTCTGGGCCTGGGCCTCGGGCCGCTCGCGGAAGATGGGCGCCTCGGACGCCAGCACGGAATCGCGCCGGGCCTGGATCTCCTCGTCGGGCAGCCGGATCGAGAAGTCGAACGGGGCCACCACGTCGTCGGACTGCCACACGTCGCCCGGCCGCGCGGTCCCGTCGTAGACGGCAACATTGGGGAATGCGACGAGGGCGAGCGTGCCCAGGATGAGGAACAGCCCGGCGCGGATCGCCGTGCCCTGACGCGTCATCCGGGGGGCCTCTTTGGGCCGGCGGGTGTCGGACCGGAGGCCCGCCCGGCGGGAGTACCGGCCGGTGCGGGGCGACAGTCCGAGGCGATCGAGAAGGCTCATGGGACTAGGACGCCACCGTGACGGGTCCGGCTCCCGGCCCGTGCCGGAGCGCCAGCAGCGAGCCGAGCGCGACGGTGATCGAGGCCCCGATCACGGGGTACAGCGGCCACGCGACCGCTCGCAAGCCGAGGTCGGCGCGGAGGTCGGCGGACGGCTGCCACGCCAACGTCCAACTGCCGGTCTCGGTGCTGAACCACAGGCCGAAGATGATGGCGACCATCGCGACGATGGCGACCACGAACGCGATCATCGCGTCCGGCTGGCGTGCGCGGTTCGAGATCAGGCCGAGCACGAAGGCGCCCAGCAGCCCGCCGTACGTAAACCCGGCGATCCCGAGCCCGAGCTCTACGACCGGGTTGTCCATGCCCGTAAACAGCATCGCGAACCCGACGAACACGCCGGCCCAGACGAGCGTGAGCACGCGGCTCAGCGCGAGCGCCTTCTGGGGCGACTCCGGCCGTTTGCCGACCCGCTCCAGGAGATCCATCAGCGTCGAGCCCGCGAGCGCATTCAGCGACGACGACAGCGTGCTCATCGCGGCGGCCACGATCCCCGCCAGCAGCAGCCCGCGCAGGCCGACCGGCATCTCGTCCAGGATGTAGCGGGGGAACAGCTCGTCGCCCCGGGTCAGGCCCAGCTCCGCCAGCGGCGCGCCGCCGTAGTGGACCCACAGCATCAAGCCGACGGCCAGGAAGAGGGCGAACTGGACGGCGACGAACACGCCGCTCCAGATCATCGCCTTGCGGCCCTCCTCCAGCGACCGACACGCGAGCACGCGCTGGACGATAAGTTGGTCGGTCCCGTGCGACGCCATCGCGAAGACGGCCCCGCCGACGACCGAGACCACGAGCGCGTACGGCGACGTCAGCAGCACGCCGAGCCCCTCCCCCATCACAGGGTCGAGGAGCGTCAGCTTGCCCGCCTCGGCCGCTTGCGCGAGCGTCCCCAGGGCGGGCGTGGCGAACAACAAGCCGAGCGCGATGACGGCGCCGCCGACGTAGATCCCCATCTGGACCACGTCCATCCAGACGACGGCCTTGAGCCCGCCGACATACGTGTACGCGGCCGTCACGACACCGATGGCGATGATGATGGCCGGGTAGCCGACCTCGAAGCCCGCCGCGCGCGCGACGACCTGGATCGGGATTGCCGTCGCGAACAGGCGCACGCCGTCGGCCAGTAGGCGCGTGAGCAGGAAGGTGACCGACGCCAGCCCGCGCATCCCGTCCCCGAAGCGGCTCCCCAGGTAGGCATACGCCGTCTGCTGCTCGCCCCGGAAGTAGCGCGGAAGCAGCACGTACGCCACGACCACGCGTCCGATCATGTAGCCGATCGCCAGCTGCAGAAACGTCAGCGCGCCGCCGTAGGCGACCGCTGGAACGCCGATGACGGTCAGCGTGCTCGTCTCCGTGGCGACGATCGAGAAACAGACGGCCCACCACGGCAGGTCGCGCCCGCCCAGGAAGTAGTCGTCGGTGGAGGCCTGCTGCCCGCCCGCCCTCAGGCCGAAGGCGACGATGCCGACGGCGTAGAGCGCGAGGACGACGAGGTCGATCGGTGTGAGCACTTAGACGGGGAGGACGGGGGGGTCGAGCTGGCGCAGGAGCCGGCCGAGCGCGTCGGCGGCGGTCGCGGCGTCGGGGGTGGCCCCGATCATCAGGTCGAAAAAAGGCTCGCGGTCGGGTCGGTGGCGGCCGATGCGGACGGCGGCGGGCGAGGCGCCGACCACGACGGCCGCCGCAAGATCGTCCGGCGCGGCGAGGTCGACCGCGACGTCTGGGGCATCGGCCCACGCGGCGTCGAGCACGGCGCGCGTCGGGAGGCGGCGCCAGTCGAGCGCGTCGTCGCCGAGGGCGGTGATGTGGCCGGTGAACGCGAACGGCGCGGAGGCGATGTGCTCCCCCGCCACGAGGGCCGTCACGCGGTCCGTCGCCAGCCCCACCCCGGTGACGAGGGCCCAGGCCGCCGCCTGACCGGCGTCGTCGGGTGGGAGCACGAGCAGGAGGCGCCGCTCCGCCAGCCGCCGAGGGGCCGCCGGTCGGCGCGCGGCGACGGCGGCGCGGGCCGCGCGCGCAGCGACGGCGTGGCGGAGCTGGGCGATCACGAGAACAGCGAGGCCTGCCCCTTGGCGGTGCCCCCAGCCCCAAGTTCGTCGCCGCCCGGGGCGTCGCTCACCGGGTCATCGCCCCCCGTCGGTGGAGCGTCCGCGGGCTCGGACGACGCATCGGGGGCGTCGGGGAGCGGGCCGCCCGCCAGCACGGCCGAGATCTGGTCGCCGTCCAGGATCGCCACGCCGAGCTCTTCGGCCTTGGCGCGCTTCGAGCCGGCCTTCTCGCCTGCAACCACAAAGTCGGTCTTTTTCGAGACGCTGCCCGAGACCTTGCCGCCGAGCGCCTCGATCTCCGCCTTCAATTCGGGGCGCGTCATCCCGTC
Source organism: Rubrivirga halophila (assembly GCF_046845755.1). Classification (GTDB taxonomy): domain Bacteria; phylum Bacteroidota; class Rhodothermia; order Rhodothermales; family Rubricoccaceae; genus Rubrivirga. The sequence goes on along the minus strand of NZ_CP177357.1, from coordinate 1,473,842 downwards.
GAACGCGCCCGTGATCACGACCGTCATACCGGCGAACACCCCGTCGGTGTCGGCCTCTGAGGCGACCCGCTCGTCCGGCTTGCGCGTCGTGTCGACACCGAGCGCCTCGAGGTCGGCGACTGTCCGCTGGTTCTCGGGGTCCAGAAACCAGTCGACGACGCTCTCGGCGACGATTGGGCCGATCCCGTCGATCGCCTCCAGCTCTTCCTGCGTGGCCGTCGCCAGCGCCGCCAGCGACTCGTGATGGGCGACGAGGTCGCGGGCGACCGTCTCGCCGACGTGGCGAATGCCGAGCCCGAAGAGGAGCCGCGCGAGCGGACGGTGCTTGGCGGCCTCCAGCCCCGCGATCAAGCGGTCGGCCTTTTTCTCCTGGAAGCCCTCGAGGGCGACCAGGTCGTCCCGGCGGTCGATGAGTCGGAACAGGTCGGGCAGGTCGGTCACCAGCCCCTCGTCGACGAGCCGGATCGCGCCTTTTTTGCCGAGCCCGTCCACGTCGAGCGCACCCCGGGATACGATGTGTTCGACGGCGCGGCGCAGGACGCCGGGGCAGCCGGGCTCGAGGTGGCGCAAGTCGACGCCGTCCTCGGGCCGCACGAGCGCGCGGCCGCAGACGGGGCAGACCTCAGGCGGCGTGTACGGCGCGCGGTCGCGGTCGGGGTCGGCGCCGACGGGCCCGACGACGGCTGGGATCACGTCGCCGGCGCGCTTGACGACCACGTCGTCCCCGACGCGGATGTCGCGCGACTGGATGTAGTCGGCGTTGTGCAACGTCGCGCGCGAGACCGTCACGCCGCCGACCTCGACGGGCTCCAGGTGCGCCAGCGGCTTGATGACGCCCGTCCGGCCGACGTTGTGCTCGATGCCGACGAGCCGCGTCGTGGCCTCGCGAGCGGGGAACTTGAAGGCGACCGCCCAGCGGGGCTCCGTCGAGCGCAGGCCGAGCACGTCCTGGTAGTCGAGCCGGTCGACTTTGACGACGACGCCGTCGATCTCGACGTCGAGCGTGTCGCGGCGGTCGGCCCAGCCCTGGCAGAACGCCACGAGCGCGTCGACATCGGAAAACACCTGCCGGTGCGTCTCGGTCGGGAAGCCGAGCCGCGCCAGCTCGTCGAGCACGGCCGACTGCGTGTCGGGCAGCTCACCCTCGACCGGCCCGACGCCGTAGGCGTAAAACGACAGCTCTCGCGAGGCCGTGACGGTCGGGTCGAGCTGGCGCAGGCTCCCGACGGCCCCGTTGCGGGGGTTCGCCATCGTCTTCTCACCCGCCGCCGCGAGCCGCGCGTTGACGGCCTCGAACGCGGACCGCGCCATAAACGCCTCGCCGCGCACCTCGACTCGCGCCGGGGCGCCGTCGCCAAGCCGCAGCGGGATCGCGCGGACGGTGCGGACATTCGCCGTCACGTCCTCGCCGACCCGGCCGTTCCCGCGCGTAGCGGCCCGCGTCAGGACGCCGTCGGCGTAGGTGAGCGCCAGCGCCAGACCATCGATCTTGAGCTCGGCGACAAAGGTGAGCGGCTCGCCGTCGTCGAGCACGCCGCCCAGCCCCTTGCGGACGCGGTCGGCCCAGGCCCGGAGGTCGTCGCCGTCGAAGGCGTTGCCGAGCGACAACAGCGGGACCGGGTGCGCGGCCTTTTGGAAGGCGTCGAGGGGCGCTCCCCCAACGCGATGCGTCGGGGAGTCGGGCGTTTGGAGCCCGTAGGCCTCCTCCAACTCGCGCAGAGCGTGGAAGAGGCGGTCGTACTGCGTGTCGCCGACCAGGCTCTCGGCGTCGGTGTAGTACGCCTGGCCGAGGGCGCGGACGACCGGCCGCAGCCGTGCCGCGAGCGACCCCGCGTCGCCGGCCGCCAGCGCGGTGACGTCAAGCCCGTCGACCTCGTCGAGCAGGGCGCGCGCGGCCCCGATCACGTCTGTCATCAGCCCCCGGCCGCCGCCAGCGAGTCGAGGAGCGCCTGCCCGGTCGCCCGGCTGATTCTCAGCGGGCGACCGCTCGGCGGCGTGAACCGAAGGCCCTGGATCTCAACCGTCGCCTCGGAAAAGTCCGACGTCGGGTCCTCGCCCCACAGGATGAGCAGAGAATCCCCTGAGTAGGTCTGCGTGTCACCCACCTCGACCCAGTAGGGGGCGCGATCGTTGGCGTCCTGGGTGACGCGGAACGACTGGAGCCCGTCGCCGCCGGCCGTGACCGACGCCGTGATCGGGAAGGTGAGCTCTGGTCCGGTCGGGGTCTCGGCGGCGGCATCGACGGAGTCGGGAGCCGCGGGCTGCTCGTCGGCGCCGACCGAGACGACCTGGTCCTCCGGCTCGCGCTCGGGCGAGTCGTCCCGGAGGAGCCACCACATGGCGCCGCCGACGATCAGCACGAAGACGGCGAACAGGCCCAGGATCAACCCCCAGTTCTTGTCGAACGACCGCTTGGCGCCCGGCACGACCGGGCGGTTCACGCGGGCCTGCGCCAGCGTCTTCGGCCTGTCGGGCTCCACCGGGCGCGCCGACGGATCGGGCGTGTTACGGAGCGCATCGACGGCCGGCGCCGCGCCGGTCGCCCGGGGCGTCACGGTCTTGGCCGCCGCCGGAGGCGGTGAAGGGGCGGGCGCGTCGCCCTTCGAGGGGGCGGGGTCCGCAGCGGGGGGCGCCGCCGGAGGCGGGGCCGGCGCGGCCTCCCCGCCCCCCTCGGGGTGGAGGTCGCCCCGGTACGTCCCGGCCTTCGCCGCGCTGTAGGCCGCCAGAACCGCGCTTGGCGACGCGCCGACGGCCTTGGCGTACGACTTCAGAAACGCCTGGAGGTAGACCTCGTTGTAGGTCGGGTCGCCCACGAGGTCGCCGTCCTCGAAGCGCCGCAGCACGTCGACGGGGATCCGCGTTTGCTGCTGGATGTCGCCGAGGGAGAGGCCTTTGGCCTCTCGGGCGGCGCGGAGGTCGGATTCGAACGGACCGGAGGGCACAGGCACGTGTGGTGGGGGCGCTGGAAGGTACCAGGCCCCACGATCCCGAGCGGCGAGGGTTCCCCCTCGAGGCCCCGCTCTCCGCATCCGGTCCGATTCCCGACCCGACGGCGCCAGCGCCTCGCGCCGAATCCCGCCCCCAAACGACGACCGCCCGGCCCCCACGGGGACCGAGCGGTCGATGTCGGGTAGGCCGGATTTGAACCGACGACCCCCAAGCCCCCAGCTTGGTGCGCTACCTGGCTGCGCCACTACCCGAGGTGCCGTGGGACGCGGGGTCCCGTGGCGGGTCGGCGAAACTAGGGGGCGCGTCAGAGGCGCCGCAACACGTCCGCCAAAAACGCACGCAGGTCTTCGAGCTCGGCCCGCGACAGGTCGGCCGTCGGCGTGCCGCCGGCGGGCACCTCCCCCGCCATCACCTGCTTGGCCCCGTCGATGGTGTACTTCTCGTCGCGAAGGAGCCCGCGGATGCGCTCGACGACCTCGATGTCGCGGTCGGTGTAGGCCCGGTTGCCGGCCCGGTTCTTTTTCGGGGCGAGGTCCTCGAACTCCGACTCCCAATAGCGGAGCACGTGGGGCTTGAGGCCGGTCGCCTCGGCGACCTCCCGGATGGAGTAGTACAGCTTGCGGATGCCGGGCGTGGGCATGGTGAGGATCGCGTGCGGACCGCCGGCGGCGGCGGGGCCGAGCGGCTCGCGCGCTACGTTCGGCGGGTCCCCCCACCGTGCCGTTGCGTCGCGCCCTGCTCGCCCCCGAGGTCGGCCTGCTGGCCGTGGTCCTGGTGTGGGGCGTCAACTTCGCGGTCATCAAAGTACCGCTCGACGTCGCCCCGCCCTTTACGGTCAACGCGCTCCGCTTCGCGGTCTCGGTCCTCGTGCTCGGCGGGCTCCACCTCCGGCAATCGCGTCAGCGGGGTGTGTCACCGCTCGTGACCTTCCAGACGGGCGGCGTCGGCGCAGTCGTCGGCCTGGGGCTGCTCGGCATCTTGCTCTACCAGGTCGGCTTTATCGTGGGGATCGACCGCGTGTCGTCGGGCACCGGGGCGCTGCTCATCGCGACGAGCCCGGCGTGGACGGCGCTGACGGCGCACCTCTTGAAGCAGGAGCGGCTGCTGGCGCTGGGCTGGGCGGGATTCGCCGCCAGCCTGGGGGGCGTCGCACTCGTGGTCGTGGGCAACCCGGCCGCGGCGTTCGAGGGCGACGGGAGCGGATTCGTGCTGATGCTCGCCGCGGCGCTCGCGTGGGGCGTCTACACGACGCTCGCGCGGCCCGTCCTCGACCGGGGCGCCACGCCGCTCGGCCTCACCTTCTGGGGCATCGTGGTGTCGGCGCCGGGTCTCATCGCGCTGGCCGCCCCGGAGGTCGCGGGCGTCGAGTGGGGCGCGTTCGGCGTCTGGGAGGTCGCCGCGATCCTGTTCTCGGGCGGGCTCTCCACCGGGCTCGCGTACGCCATCTGGAACACATCCGTACAGACGGTCGGCGCCTCGAAGACGGCCGCGTTCTCGAACCTCGTCCCGGTTGTCGGGGTGATCGCAGGCGTCGCCCTGCGCGGCGAGCAGGTCACGCCGCTGCAGGTCGTCGGCGGCGTGCTGATCGTGGCGGGCGTCGTCGTCGTGCGCCGGTTCGGCATCGCGGCGACGCCCGGGCCGCTCCCCCCCGTCGTCGACTAAGGTCTCAGGCGCCGATCACGTCGAACGTCGAGCCGGTGACGGGCTCTTTGCGGACCTCGATACGGATCGGGAAGGCGTCCTTGAGTTCGTCGAGGTGGGTGATCACCAGGATGGTCTCGAAGTCGTCCTGGATGGCGCGGATCGCCCCGATCAGGCTTTGTAGGCCCTCGGCGTCCTGCGTCCCGAAGCCCTCGTCGATGACGAGCGTGCGGATCTGGGTGCCGGAGCGCTCCGCGAGCATCTGGGACAGCGCGATGCGGAGCGCGAAGTTGACCCGGAAGGCCTCGCCGCCCGAGTACGTCTCGTACGGCCTGGCCACGCCCTGGTCGTCGGTGATCCGGATGTCGAGCGTCTCTTTCGTGCCGCCGCCGGTCTTCTTGTCCTTGAGCGTCTCCAGGGCCACGCGAGTGCGCCCCCGCGAGAGCCGGTCGAGCAAGGTGTTGGCACGCGCCTCGATCTCGGGCAGTGTTTCCTCGATGATGAGCGACGGGATGCCGTTTTTGCCAAACGCCCGCCGGAGGTGGCCGTAGAGCGCGCGCTCCTTTTTGACGTCGCGGAGCTCGGCCTTGGTGGCCGTCCGGCGCTCGCGGTCCTTGGCCGCGCGGTCGAGCCGCTCGGTGAGCCCGCCGAGCCGGCTCTGGGCGGCTGCCAGCCTCGACTGCGCCGTCGCTCGCGCCTCGGCCGCCGCGTCGCGCGCGGTGACCGCCGCGTCGCGCGCCGCGAGCGAGGCTTGCAAGGCGTCGAGGGCCGTCCGCTGCTCGGCGGTCCGCTCCGCAATGGCGCGGCGGTCGGCGGCGATGGCCGCGCGGCGCTCGGAGAGGTCGGCACGCTGCCGGCGGGCGTCGAGCAAGCTCGCCAGCCGGGCCGGGGCGTCGGCGAGGGCGTCGAGGGCGCGCGACACGCGCTCGTGCTCGTCGGCGCGGTAGCCGATGGCCTCGACTTGCTGGTCGAGCGCGGCCATCCGGGTTTTCAGCTCCGCCCCGGCGTCTCCGCGGTCGAGAGCCGCGCGAGCGGCGGCGAGGTCGACTGTACGGCGCTTGTGATCCGCGCGAGCGCCCTCGAGCCGCTCCGCGGCCACGGTGAGCTGGCGGAGCCGCCCGGCCCAGTGGTCGCGGAGGGCGGCATCCGAGCGGGCGGCGTCGTGAGCGGGGGCGTCGTAGGCGACGGCCGCGAGCGTGTCGGCCAGCCCGGTCCGCTCGGCGCGCACATCGGGGCTGAAGGTTTCGCGGTCGATCTGGTGCTTGATCTGGCGGGCCTCTTCGCGCAGGGCCTCCAGGCGCGACTCGGCCGCCGCCCGGCGGGTCGCCTCGTCGGCGGCCGACGCGAGCGTTCGGGCCGCCGCCTCGCCGGCGTCGATGGCGGGTCCGAGGGCGGAGAACTCGGCCCGGAGTGCGTCGCGAGCCGCGACGGCCTCGCCCCGCTCGCGCTCGGCGACCGCCCGCTGGCGGGCGATCTCCGCGAGCTCGGCGTCGTAGCCCGCGAGGACGTCCGCGCGGTGGGCGTCGCTCAGGTCGGAGCCGCACGTCGGACACGCGTCCTCATCGCTCTCAGCAAGCTTGCGGCGCCGCGCCTCGATGCGCTCGCGGTCGGCCGCCAGCGACTGGAGCCGCCCGTCGAGCGCGCCGACGGTCCGCGACGCCTCGCCGCCCTCGGTCTGGATGGCCAGGCGCCGGGCCACGGCCGCCTCGCCCTCGGCGACCGCTGCCGTCAGCGCCGCCAGGTCCGGCGCGGCCGAGTCCTTGACCTCGCCCGCCAGCCGCTTGCCTTCGTCGACGACGCTCGCGTACCGGCCTTCGAGCGCGCCCTTGTCGGCCGCGAGCCGCTTGTCGAGCGCGTCGATGCGCGCGGCGATGGTGTCGCGCTCCTTGGCGGCGGCGTCGAGGCGGTCGAGGGCGGCGCGCGCCGTCTCGGCGCGGGCGAGCGCGGCCTCGGCCTCGGCACGCCCGGCAATCGCCTCGGTGTCGGCCGCGATCTGTCGGTCGAGCGTCTCGACCTGCCCCGCCAGCTTCGTCACCTCGGCCTCGGCCGCCGCTCGCGACTGCTGGATCTCCAGCCGCAGCGCGTGGCGCTGGTCGTCGACGCCGCGGTGCAGCGTGGCCTTCTCGTCGAGCGCGGCGCGGCGGGCGCGCAGCGCCTCGTACTCGGCGTGCGCCGCCTCGATAGTCTCGGCCTGGGCGATGAGGGCGTCGGCCGACTCGATCTGGGCCGCGACGCGGGCGTCGTCGGTGTCGAGCCGCGCCAGCCGGTTGGCCGCCTCCGCCAGCGACCGCTGGAGCGCTTCGGCCTCGCGCGCCGTCGCGTCGAGCGCGCTCAGCGTGGCGGTGGCATCGGCCACGGCCTTCGCGGCCGCCTCGACCTCCGCCGTCGCCTCGGCGACCCCGGCCTGTGCTGCGTCGCGGTCCGCCTCCCAGGCGCCGACGTGCTCGAGCGCGTCGTCGAGCCGCGCGGCCTCGGCCTCGAGCGCCGTCGCCCGCTCGCGGAGCCGGGACCACCGGTCGCCCGCGCGCGCCGCCAGCTGGTCGTAGCGGCCGAGCGCCAGGATCTTACCCAGGATCTCCTTCCGTTCGCCGGGCCGCTTCTTGGTGAACTCGTCGCTGCGCCCCTGGAGCAGGAACGTCGAGTTGATAAACGTCTCGTAGTCGATCCCGACGCGCCCCTCGATGAGGGCTTGCGTCGCCCGGACCGACTCGGCGGTGAGCGCCTGCCACGTCTCGCCGTCGAGGACCTGGAATTCCAGCCCCGGCTTCGAGGTCTTGCCGCTCGCGGACACCTGGTAGCTCCGGACGACGCGGTAGTCGGTCGCGTCGACGCGGAACGCGAAGTCGACCTCCATCGAGCGGTGGCCGACGCGGAGCAGCTCCTCGTCCGGCTTGCGGGCCTCGCTCGACTTGCGGGCCTCGCCCCAGACGGCCCACGTCATCGCGTCCAAGAGCGCGCTCTTGCCCTGCCCGTTGCCGCCCGAGAGGCAGGCCACGTGGATGCCTTCCAAATCGAGGACCGGCGCGTCTTCCCCGTACGAGAGGAAGTTTTTGAGCTGGAGTCGGAGCGGGACCATCGATCGGCGGGGGGACGCCGCAAGATCGCCCGGCCGGCTGCCAACGGTCGGGCACCCGGCGACCCCGCCCCTCGCTACGCCGGGTCTTCGTCCAGGATGTAGATCGCCCGGAGGTTACGCGCCAGCTGGCCGTAGTCGAGCCCGTAGCCGATCACAAACAGGTTGTCGATGTCGAACCCGACGTAGTCCACGTCCACGTCGACCTTCATCGCGTCCGGCTTGCGCAAGAGCGTCGCCGAGCGGAGCGACGCCGGGTTGAGCCGGGTGATCTGGTTGATGACGTACTCCATCGACAGGCCCGTATCGACGATGTCCTCGACGATGATGACGTGCCGGCCCTCCAGCTTGGCGTCGATCTCCTTGAGCTCCGTCACGTTCCCGGTCGAGACCTTGCCCTCGCCGTAGCTCGACAGCTTGTAGAAGTCGACCTCGGAGTCGGCCGGAATGGCGCGCATCAAGTCGGCCGTGAAGATGAACGCGCCGTTGAGCACGCCGATCAGGATCGGGACGCCGACGTCGGCGTAGTCGGCGGCGATCTGGGCGCCCATCTCGCGGATCCGAGCCTGGATCTGCTCCTCGCTCAGGTACAGCGTGAACCGCTCGCCGCGGCAGGTGACGACGTCAGGGGCGGCGGCGATCTCGGACATCGTTCGTGCGGCTGGGGTCGGGAAGCTACCCCGGCCCGCCGTCGGCGTGCCACGACCACTGAATCGCTCGCCGGGTCTTCGCGGTGACGGCCGCCCACCCCGCCAGCCGCAAGCCCACCACCCACGCCACGCGTCCGCCCGCCACGACGACCGGCGCGTGCGCGCGGTCGGCGCGCGCGACGCCCCCCTCGCGGAGCACGTCGGCGACGGGCCGAGACCCGCTGAGCCCGAGCGGCGCGATCCGGTCCCCGGGTCGCCACGTCCGTACGGTCGCGCCTTCGACCGCGTCCGCGTCGACCGCGACGGACCACGGATCGGTGCCGAACGACGTCGGAATCCCGTCGAGGGCTGTCTCGACAAGGGCCCCGCTGGCGGGCGGCCGATCGATTTCGAAGCGGAGCGCGTCCGGCTCGCGCCACACGCGGAGGCCGCCGCTGTCGACCGACGCGCCCACGTCCGCATGGAGGAGGGTCCCCAGCCGGGAGACGAGGGCGCGGGACCTTGTGGCGTGGGGCGACCACTCGGCGACTGCTTCTGCTAGGATGGCGTCTCGGAGCTCGGCGGCGAGCTCGCCGACCGCTAGCGCGAGCCGACTGTCTCCCCCTGCGTACTCCAAAAACTGCTCGCGGACGGCCGCCAGCCCGGAGCGGGCGGCGTCGGCCGAGGCCGCGATGCGCCGGTCGACCCCTGCGCCGCCTTCGGCGCGCAACGCCGGGAGCGCCGTGTGCCGGAGGCGGTTTCGGGTGAACCGGTCCGTCGCGTTCGAGGGGTCCTCGCGCCACGCCCAGCCGCGCTGGCGGGCGACGGCCTCGACCTCGGCACGCGAGGATTGCAATAACGGCCTCGCGAGCACGATCCCCTCTGCGAGCGGGCGCACCGGCGGCATTCCCGCCAGCCCCCTCAGTCCGGCGCCCCGCGCCAGCGCCAGCAACACCGTCTCGGCTTGGTCGGTCGCCGTGTGCCCCGTCGCGACGGCGACGCACACCTGCTCGCGGGCCGCCTCCGCCAGCGCGGCGTACCGTGCGCGGCGCGCCTCGGCCTGCACGTTCCCCTCGCCCACCGCCACCGTCCGCCGCACCCACGGTACCCCAAGGCTCGTGGCAAGCGCTGCGACGAACGCGCCGTCGTCAGCGCTGTCAGAGCGCAGGCTGTGGTCGACGTGGGCCGCCACCACGTCGACACCGAGCGCGACGAGCGTGTGGAGAAGCACGGTCGAGTCGACCCCGCCGCTCGCGGCGACCATCAGGCGGCCCTCGACGCCGGCCGCCGCCAGCGCGTCCGCGACCCGGGCCCGGACGGTCACCGAGGCCGGAAGCGGCGGTCGATCTCGTCGCTCGACAGGCGCGTCATCGTGGGGCGGCCGGCGGGGTCCGAAAACGGGTCGGCACAGCCGAAGAGCTGGTCAACGAGCAGGCGCGCCTCGGCGGGGCCGAGCGTGTGGCCGGGCTGGATCGCCGTCCGCGAAGCCATGCTCCGGGCGACGTTCTCGCGCGCGCCGAGCTGGAGCCGGTTGTTGCGCCGGAACTGCGCCAGCAGGTCGTCGAGCACGTCGCGCTCGTCGCCGAGCGTCACGTCCGCCGGGACGCCGCGGACGAGGACGGGGCCGTCGTCGGGGATCGTGAGCTCGAAGCCGAGGGCCATCAAGTCCGGGGCGATCTCGGACAAGAGGGCGCGGTCGGTCGCGCTCAGCTCGACGGTGAACGGGAACAGCAGCTGCTGGCACGACGCCATCCCGCTCTCCATCGACGCGAGCGCCCGTTCATAGAGGATCCGCTCGTGCGCTGCGCGCTGGTCGACGACGAGCAAGCCGGAGCGGACCGGCGACAAGAGGTAGCGGCCGTGGAGCTGCCAGAACGTGCGCTCGGGGTCGTCGGCCAGGTCGAGGTCGAGGTCGCCCTCCGGCACGGGGCCCAGGCGCGACGGGATCGGCCCGGCGGGTGGGCCCGGGTCGACGGGCGGCACCGGGGTCGGCCGCGGGGGGCGCGGCTCGGTCGGGCGGAAGCTGTCGCCCGCTTCCAGGCGGAACGAGGTCGGCGCGGCGTCGCGGCTGGCGCCGTCGCCCCGGGGCGGCATCGGGACGGCGGGCCCGAGATCGGGGTCGGCGAGCGGCCGGTCCGGCAGGGGCGGCATGGCGGGGGGCAGCACGGGCGGGGCGACGTCGGCGCGGACGGCGCGGTCGTCAAAGGAGAGCCCCAGCCCGCCCTCCGCGAGCGACCGCTTGACGACGGCCTGGACAAAGCTGTAGACGCCTCGGTCGTCGTCGAACTTGACCTCGGTCTTCGTCGGGTGCACGTTGACATCGACGTGGCGCGGGTCCACGTCCAGAAACAGGGCGTAGAGCGCGTGGCGGCGATCGGGCAACAGCGCCCCAAACGCGCTCCCGACGGCGTGGTCGAGCGAGCGGCTCTTGACGTAGCGGCCGTTGATGTAGAGGTACTGCTCGCCGCGGCTCCGCCGCGCGCGCTCCGGGTGTGCCACCAGGCCCGTCACCGATAGATAGCTCGTGGACTCCTCGACGGCGACCAGGCGTCCGTCGAGCCCGCCGCCCGCGAGCGCGCCGAGGCGGACCGAGAGCGCGTCGTCGCCCCCGGCCGCCGGCAGCCGCCACACCTCGGTCCCGTCGTGGACGAGCGTGAACGCGACGCCGGGGTGCGACAGCGCGAGCGCCTGGAACGTCTCGACCAAGTGCTTGAACTCGGTCGCCGGGCTCTTGAGGAAGGCCCGCCGCGCAGGCACGTTGTAAAACAGGTTGCGGACCGAAATGCAGGTGCCCTCCGGCGCCGCGCACGGCGACACGTCGACGACCTCTCCCCCATCGGCGCGGACGCACGTGGCCGCCTCGTCGTCGCGGCGGCGCGTTTTGAGCTCCACCTGGGAGACCGACGCGATGGACGCGAGCGCCTCGCCGCGGAAGCCCAGGGTCCTCAGCGACTCCAGGTCCTCGAACCGGCGGAGCTTGCTCGTCGCGTGCCGTCCGAAGCAGGCCACGGCGTCGGCCGGCCCCATCCCGCAGCCGTCGTCAACGACCTGGATGAGTTCGCTGCCCGCCTTGCGCAACGTGACCTCGACCGAGCTGGCGCCCGCGTCGAGCGCGTTCTCGAGCAGCTCCTTGAGCGCGTTCGCCGGCCGCTGCACGACCTCGCCCGCCGCAATCTTGCTGGCGAGGGTGTCGGGGAGGGCCCGGACGAGCCCGTCGGTCGCGTCGGGCGTCGCCTCCATGGGTTACTGGAAGAACCACCCGCCGAACGCGGTGACGCGCGCGACGATGTCTTCGATGTGGATAAAGAGGTAGAACGCCAGCGCGAGCCCGAGCCCGACGGCGACGAACTGCGGCTGCTTCGTCTTGCGGGTCCGCCGCTCGCTGGGGCGGACGAACTGGAGCTGGCGCTTGCGGCGGGCGTCGGCCTCCGGGTCGTAGAACCGAGGCTGGTAGTCGAACCCGCGCGGGCGGGCCTTGCGGCCGTTCTGGATGCCCAGCATGATGATCTCTGGCGTGTGCGTCAAGGTAACGACGGGCCCGGGGCGTCCGTGCCTGCTGTCCCTAAGGTCGCACGGGCCGGTGACAGCACCGGGTCAGCTCCCCACGGGGCCGCCTCGGGACGCGTGCCCCTCTCCCTCCTGGACCGTCTCCGCGAGCTCTTGATCGAGGTCCAGGCCCGCCACCGCAAGCGGGGCGGGCGCTCAGAACCCCACCCTGTCCCTCTCCCAGCGGGAGAGGGGACGTCGGAGGCTCCCACAAGCATGCGTCAGACAGCGACCTCGGCGCCCTGCTCGGCCATCAGCTTGGCCTGCACGTCGCGGGGGACGGGGTCGTAGTGGCTGTGCCGCGCGCGGTGCAGGCCGCGGCCCTGCGTCATCGAGCGGAGCGCGGTCGAGTAGCGGTACAGCTCGGCCTCGGGGACGTGGGCGATGATCTTCTGGAACGGGCCCTCCGCCTCCATACCCTGGATGCGCGCGCGGCGCGTGTTGAGGTCGCCGAGCACGTCGCCCATCTGGCTGTCGGGGACGAGCACCTCGAGCTCGACGATCGGCTCGAGGATGGCCGGCTGGGCGTCGCGGAAGCCGTCGCGGAAGGCCATCTTGGCCGCCGTCTTGAAGGCGTTTTCGTTCGAGTCGACCGAGTGCATCGAGCCGTCGTAGACCACGACGCGGACGTCGCCGACGGGGTAGCCCGCGACGGGCCCCTCGCGCAGCATGTCGGCCACGCCCTTCTGGATGGCCCCGAAAAAGCGCTGCATGTCGATCACACCTCCGACGATGGCGTCGACGTAGTGGACGCGGCTGCCCCACTCGGTCGTGACCTCGGCCTCGTTGCGCACCTTCATCGAGCCGGGTGGGTCGAAGGCGTGGTCGGCGGGCTCGACCAGGATCTGGATCTCGGCGAACTGCCCGGCGCCCCCCGTCTGCTTTTTGTGCCGGTACCGGGCGTCGGCGCGGCTCCGGACGGTCTCGCGGTAGCTGACGCGGGGCCGCGAAAACTCGACCTCGACGTTCGCGCGGTGCGCCATCCTGTACTTCGCGATGTCGAGGTGCATCTCGCCCTGGCCGCCGAGCGTGACCTGCCCGAGGTGCGCGTCGTGCTCGACGACGAGCGACGGGTCCTCCTTGACGATCTGCGCGAGCCCCTGCGCCATCTTGTCCTCCTCGCCCGACCGCGCGGCCCGGACCGCCAGCCGCATCCGGGGCTCGGGGTACTCGACGGGCGTGACCACGGCGCCGCTCCCCTTTGCGCGGAGCGTGTCGCCGGTCGAGGTGTGCTTGAGCTTGACGGTCACGCCGATGTCGCCGGCGACCAGGTGCTGCACGTCGTCGCGGGCCGAGCCGTTGATGGCGAACAGGCCGCCGAGCCGCTCGGTCGCCCCGGTCTGGGCGTTCTCGAGGTCCTGCCCCGCCTTCAGGGTCCCGTCGTAGACCTTGAGGTACGAGTACTCGCCGACGTGCTCCTCGGCCATCGTGCGGAACACGAAGGCGACCGGGTCGCCGTCGGCGGAGACGGAGACCGAGCCCGCGTCCATGTGGGGCGGCGGCATCTCGACCGGGCTCGGGCAGACGTTGTCGATGAACGTCATCAGCCGGCTCACACCGACGTTCTCCGACGCGACGGTCAGGAAGACGGGGAACAGCTCGCGCTTGAGCATCGAGTGGTGGAGCCCGGCCCGCATCTCCTCCTGCGAGAGCTCGCCCTTCTCGAAGTACAGCTCCATCAGCCCCTCGTCGTTCTCGGCGATGGCCTCGACGAGCTCGTTGTGGAGCGCGTCCGCCGCCTCCCGGAAGGCGTCGGCGATGGGCTCGACGGTCGCCCGGCCCCGGTCGTCGAACCGGAGCTGCTTCATGAGCAGCACGTCGATGATGGTGCGCGTGCCCGAGCCGCCGGGGAGTTGGACCGGAATGGCCGCGCGGCCGTAGCGCTCCTGGATCTTGGCCAGCGTCGCCGCAAAGTCGGAGTCCGTCGTGTCGAGCTTGTTGAGCACGAACATCGCCGGGGTCTCCGTCATCGTGGCGTACGTCCACGCCAGCTCGGTCCCCACCTGGACGCCCTCGGCGGCGTCGATCACGAAGGCCGCCGTGTCGGCGACCTTCAGCGCGGTGATGGTCTCGGCCGAGAAGTCGAGGTAGCCGGGCGTATCGAGGAGGTTGATCTTGTGGCCCTCCCACTCGGCATGGAGGACGGAAGTGAAGACGGACATCTCGCGCTCCCGCTCGCTCTCGTGGAAGTCGCTCGTCGTCGACCCCTCGGTGACCGCCCCCATCCGGGGAATGGCGCCGGCGCTGTACAGCATCGCCTCGGCGAGCGTCGTCTTCCCACTCCCCTGGTGGCCCACGAGGGCGACGTTGCGGATGTGGTCGGCGTCGTAGACGGTCATCGTGTCAGGGGGATGAGAGGAGCGCCCGGGGGGGCGGCAAGATCCCGGACCGTGAAGACAATGTCAAGGAAGCACACTCCTCCGGCTCCGTTCCCTTTCGACCGACCGGGGGTAGATCTGACCGGGACGTAGCTCCTCTGACCGCGCGGGGCTGCGCGTCGAGACACGGGTCGCTATGGGCGCCCCCGTGGCGGGCCGCGCCCGCGGGCCAGGGCGTGATCGGTGCGCGCGGAGCGTTCCGGCGCAGCGGGCACGTGCCGCGTGGGCGCGCGGCGTAGGGGGGCCCGACGCGGTCGCGTGGGGCCGTCCCCGACGACGTTTGGGGCGTCGTCGGCGAGGGCCGGCACGGGGTCCGGATCGGGGGCGGGGAGACACGGACGCGTCGGCTCGTCGAGCGCGGGCGGGAGCGGCGCGTCGGAGAGCCCGGCCCAGTGGCGGTACGTGACGCGGTGGGCGTCGAGCATCTGGGCGAGCCCGAAGTCGCGGACGGCGCGCTCGCGGCCGAGCCGGGCGCACGCGTCGTACCGCTCGCGGTCGAGGAGGAGGTCCGCCAGCCCCTCGCCGAGCGGCTCGAAGCCGCGCGGCGGCACGACGATGCCGATCCCCTCGACGGCCTCCTTGACGCCGCCCACGTCCGTGGCGACGACCGGGCGGCCGCACGCCATCGCCTCGATGACCGAGAACGGGAAGCCCTCGGAGATCGACGACAGCGCGAACACGTCGCCCTCGTGGTACAGCTTCGAGGGCTCGTCGTGGTAGCCGGCGAACGTGAAGTGGTCCCGGACGCCGAGCTCGTCGATGAGCGCCTCGCACCGGTCGGTGTAGGGCTTGTCGACCCAGTTGGCGCCGTAGACGACGAAGTGCACGTCGGGCACGCGTCGGCGCGCCACGTCACACGCGCGGATCAGCGTCTCGATGTCCTTGAGCGGGAAGACGCGCGCGGCCGTGACGACGGTCGGTCGACGACCGGCGGGCGTGCTCGTGGGGGGGACGAACAGGTCGGTGTCGATCCCGTTGTAGATGGTCCGGATGCGGTCGCGCGTGACGCCCATCCGCTCCTCCCAGCGCGCGTTGTGGCGGCAGACCGGCGACACCTGGTCGGCGGCGACGTAGCAGATGCGGCTGACGAGGTGGACGAGCCGAAGGAGAAAGCGCTTGAGGAAGAACGACTCCGTCGAGGCCGACATCGCGATGTAGCGCTCGCGGAGGTAGATCCCGTGGTCGGTGACGACGAGCGGCGTGCCGTGCTCGACCTTGGCGATCACACCCGCCAGCCCGGCGAAGCCCGCCAGCGTGGCGTGCGCGAGGTCGGTCTTGGGGACTTCGACGGTGATCGGGAGCAGGAAGCTGTACAACCACCGGAGCGCCTGGACCAGGTCGCCGAGTGTGGGCGCCACGTCGCCGTCGGCGCCCTGCGCCAGCAGGGTGTCCCGGACGGCCCGCCACGTGCTCTCGGCGCGGAACGACGCGCGGTGGTCGTAGCGGACGAAGTACCGGTTGAGGTCGCGGATCAGCCGCGCCTCGTCCCAACCGGCCGCCTCGGGGCGCTGCAGCGCGTCCATCAGGCGTTCCAGGAGGGGCACGAAGCGGGACTCCACGACGGCGTCGCTGGTGCGCGCGCGGCGCAGCACGGTCGTCGCGAACGGCTCGTCGTGGCGCGTAAACTCGGTGGGCTCGGCGGACCCGAACAGGGGCACGGCGACGACCGACTTGACGTGGTCGGGTAGCTCTTTGTGCAGCCGCAACGCCGTGGACCCCGTTACCGCCAGCAGGTGCACGTCGACGTCCGGGAGCCCCCTGATCACCACGTCCGCCCACGTCGTCACGCCGCCGCCCTCGAAGGGATACGTCCCCTCGGTGGTTAGCAAGACGGAGGGACGGCGAGAGGCGGGCACAGAAGCAGGCGGGTGTGCCGACAGTTCTCCAATCGTCGTTCCCCACGGCCCTGCCTGGACCCTCTCGCGTTCAGCCCTCCACCTTGGAACCCGCGGGTGACACCGGGTCTCCGCCCGTGTCGGACGGCGCCGACACCGACCTGTCGGGGGGCGTGTCTGGCACGGGCGATCCGCGGGAGGCGTCGCCCGCAGGCGTGACGGTTTGTCAGTGCGCGATCGCGCCGTAGACCGCGCGATACTGGGCGGCGACGGCCGCCACGGTGCGGCCCTCCACGCGACGGAGCCCCGCGTCCCCGAGGCGCTGGCGTTCGCCAGCATCGCCCGCCAGCGAACGGAGGGCGTTGGCGATTGGGGCCGCGAGCGTGCCGGGTTGGGAGTCGGTCGGCGACCCGACGACGATGCCCGCCGGGTCGGGGCCGCCGATCAGCGCGCGGATCCCGCCCACGTCGGGTGCGACGCAGGGCACGCCGTGCGCCATCGCCTCCAGGAGCGCCAGCGGCTCGGCCTCGCTCCGCGACGCGAGCACGACGGCGTCGGCGTGGCGGAGCCAGAGCGATGCGGGCTGAATGCCCGTGAGGTGGACGCGCTCGCGCACGCCGAGGCGGCCCGCGAGGGCGCGGCAGCTGGCGGCGTACGCCAGGTCGTCTGTCGGCCCCACGAGGTGCAGCCGGGCGCCGGGCACGTCCCCGAGCAGGACGGCGAACGCTCGGATCAGCGTGTGCACGTCTTTCAACGGCGTCACGCGGCCGAGGTAGACCACGCGAAACGAGGCGTCGAGCCGGGCCGAGGCCTCCACCTCCGCAAGCTCCCGGGGGCTCAATGGCCCACGCGACGCGGGCGGGGCGACGCCGTTGGGGATCACGAGGGCGTCCTCGAACCCGACGGCCGCCTGCAAGGACAGGTTCGCCGCCGTCACGGTCGTTACCACGTCGGCGGCCGCAAAGGCCTGCCGCGCCGCGTCCTTGAACCAGTCCACCCAGCCCGCCCGGCTCGCGCAGGGGTTGCCCCCCGACGCGTCCGCGCCTAGCAGCCGCAAGCCGGTCTCGAGCTCCGGTGCCCCCTGCTCGACCTCGTGCCAGTACACGCCGTGCTCGGTCACGACGAGTGGGACGCCGCGCTGGCGCTTGATCGAACGCCCGACGAGCCCGGCAAACCCCGTCGACAAGGCGTGGACCACGTCGCACGCGGGCAACTGGGCCGCCAACTCGTCGGGGTCGATCGCGTCGAGCGCGTCCGGAAGACGCAGGTCGGTGTGCCAGACCACGTTGTCCGGACGCTCGAACGCCGGGGCGCCCGGCCGCTGTCCTGCATATAGATGACACACACCGAATGAGACATCCGGCGACGCCCGGATCAGGCCGTCCAGCCAGGTCGACACCCCGCCGATGGCGTAGGGATACGTGCCTTCGAGGACGAGCGCGACGTCGGCGCTACCAGCCTGTTCGTCCGTCCAGTTCGGGCCCACCGAGGGCTCGCCGGCCGACGTAGATGGGGAGTCGGGCACGGCGGGCGGCGTCGAGGGCATGGGCGCGGAGGCGGTCGGTGTCGGCATAATCGACGGCGAAGGCGCCGCCGCCGGCTTGGCGCATGCGGCGTAGGGCGGCGACCAATCGGTCGGTCTCGTCGGCCGGCGTCCGAACGTACGCGCCGTCCGGCGAGAGTCGGGCCCACACGCCCTCGACCAGCAGGCCGTCGAGCGCGGGCTCCACCCGGTCGAGGAGGAAGAGCCCCCGGTTCATCACGATCGCGTGCATCGGGTACGCCTCGCGGAGCGCCTCGACGAGCGCGACGACCCCGTCAGCCGTCTCGGGAAACAGGGCGGGTGCGGCGACGTCGGCCATGTCGAGGAACAGGCCGTCGAATCCCTTGGCGACGACGAGCCGCGCGACCGTCCCGACGATGAGCTCGCGCCAACCCGGCTGGCGGGCGTCGATAAACTGGTGGCCGGGCCACGCGGGGTTTTCCCCGAGCACCCACAACGGATCCACGGTGGGCGCGTGCGAGCGCCAGTCCTCGATCTCGCCGATGTTGACGTAGCCCAGCGTGGCCACCCCGGCGTCCCGGAGCGCGACCACGTCGTCGGCCTCGTAGGTGTCGGGGTCGAGGATGACGACGTCGAAGCTTGCCAGGGCGTCCAGCTCTGCGCGCTCCGACAAGATCGCCGCGAACGTCCCGGCGCCGTGCAGGGCGGCCCGGCGCGACTCTCGGGACACCTCCGCCTGCGATGGCGGGGGCGGGGTCACGCAGGCCGACAGCCCGACCAACAATCCGATCCAAAGGGGGGGCGACACAGCGTTCAGGGGAGGCGGAAGCGGGCGGACAGGGACACCGCGTCGGCCGCGTAGGCGGAGGACCCCGAGCGGCGCGCCTCGAGCCGCACGGCGTTGCGCCCGTGCTCGACCTCGACGGCGAGGCCGTACGCCAGGCTCGTCGCCGCGAACGTCCCGGACTGGCGCGCCAGGCCCAGCGTCCCGTCGAGACGGACCCCGCCGGTCGGCGCGAGGGCCGCGGCCAGGCCGACAGAGCCGGTCCACAGGTTGGAGGGCGTGTAGTAGGGGCGCGAGTCGGGGTACACGGTCTGGGTGTCGTCGTAAACGAGCGTGGCGGTCGGCCCGATGGCGGCGGCCGGGCGCGGGCCCGTGGTCCCGACGCGAAACGGGAGCCAGCGGCCCGAGGCGGAGGCCTGGACGCGAGCGTTGCCGTCCGAGTATCGGTGGGCGGCGACCGACCCGAAGGCCGAGAGCGCCGACGAGGGCTCGGCGTACGCCTCGGCCGTCACGGTCGTCCGCCGGAGGCCGGCTTCGAGGGCAGTCGCGGCGTCCGTCGCCCGGCGCGTCTCGCCGGTGAGGCGGACGAGGGCGAACTGCTCCCCCGCCCACGATTTCTGGACCCGGGCACGGACGACGGGGCTCAGGTCGCCCGGCGAGCTCTCGATCCCCGCGGCGCCTTCCACACGGAGTCCGCGTGCGGGCGTCCAGACGGCGAAGGGCACATAGCTGGCGGCCCGGGCGCTGGCGTCGTCGCGGCCGGAGATCATCTCCCGGGTGCCCTCGACGCCGACCGCCCAACGCGACGACACGACGGCCTCGACACGGACGGGCGAGGCCACGCGCTCGATGCCGTTCGAGTCGTCGCCCCGGGTAATTCGGGTGGTGACCTCCGGCGTCTGCAGGGTGCGGATGTCCGCGAGCAGGGCGTAGGCGCGGCGTGCGGCATCGGCGTCGAGGCCGATCCCAAGGGCGCGGCGCGCGCGGCGCTCGGCGAGCGACCAGTCGCCGTCCCACCGCTCGACCGCGGCGGACTCGAGCAGCAGCGTCGCGTCGTCGGGCGCGAGCCCGAGGGCGCGATCGAGCTGGCGCCGAGCCCGGTCGTCGCCGGCGGCGAGCAGGGCGAAGGCGAAGGCGCGCTGGACGGCCGGGTCGGCGGGCCGGCGCTCGGCGATCGGCGCCAGCAGGTCGACGGCCCGGGCGGCCCCGCCGTCCCACGTCAGCAGGCCCGCGAGCCGGACGCGGGCGTCGTCGTCGGCGGGGTCGACGGCCACCAGGCGGTCGAGGACGGGCACGGCCTCCGACGCGCGGTCGGTCCAGAGCAGGTGCTGGACGAGCTGCCGGAGCACGTCAGGGTCGGCGGGCCGGCTGTCGGCGAGCCACGCGAGGTGGGGCACGGCGGCCTCGGGCCGACCGGCCTCGGTGTAGCGGGCGGCCAGCGCGCGCCGCGCCTGGGCGTCGTCGGGCGCCTCCGCCACGCGGGCGGCGAGGGCGTCGAGCGAGGGGCGGTCCTGGGCGGACGCCCCTGCCGACAGGGCGAGGGCGAGCGCGAGGCCGGCGGCACGGAACGTCATGGGGTCGGGAGATCGCGGAACCGCAGCGACACGTCGAGGCCCGACGCGCGCACGGTGTACTGGGTGAGGAGCGGGCCCTCCCACACGTCAACGATTGTGCCGCCGTCGACCTCGACCAGCGCCTCGCCCGGCCGGGCCCAGGTCACGACCGTCTGGCGGGGCTGGCTGAGCCGGAGAGCGAGCGCCCGCCCGTCCGCCTCGTCGCGCGGGGTCGACGCCAGCGACAGGCGGTCGAAGGCGTGCATCCGGTCGGCGGCCTGGCGGGCGGTCACGAAATCGATCCAGGGGTAGCGCAGCTGGACGAAGCGGACCCAGCGCTCGAAGGCGGCGCGGAGCCCGTCGCCCCCCTCCCACCCCAACGCCGCGGGGTCGTCGAGGCCCATCTCGCGGTACGAGGTCGCGCGGTCCGCGTTGGGGTACACGTCGTCGGGGTGGACGAAGTGGGACCAGACGCCGAGCGAGGTCAGCAGGGTCAGGGTCCGCAGGCGGGCCTCGTCGCCCATTACGTAGCCGGCGGTGTTGCGGGGGAGCGCGTACACCTCGGGGGCCCACGGCTCGGGCCCGAACTCCCGGTCCTGCCCGAGCTCCGACGGCCCGAAGTACAGGCCGGCGATGGTGCGGGTCTCCGGGAACGCCGCCCGCAGCGCCGCCACGCCGACCGAGTCGATGCGGTTCATCGGCGGGACGTACGTTGTGGGCAGCGGTGCGGCGTCCTCCGAGACCCAGCGACGCCGCGCGACCCGGAGCGCGTCGATCATGGGCGCTTGCGTGCCCCAGACGTCAAGGCGGAGCGGCTCGTGGTTGTAGCCGTGGAGCGCCAGCTCCGAGCGCCCTGCGTCCTCCGCCATGATGTAGGGCGCGTACGGGACCAGCCCGCCGAAGCTCTGGACCCGGCCGGTCAGCCACTCCCCGAGATCGAAGGGCGGGGTCGTGCGGCCGTTGTAGGAATAGATGACTGTGCTCGTGTAGGGGAGGTCGTAGCGCTCCCCGATCGCCACCATGTCCGGGTACCACCGATGGGCGTAGAACGTCGCGGGCGACTCCCCGTGCGCACTCCAGATCGGCTCGACGCGCTGGTTCGAGGCCGGCGACGGGAAGTCGTCGAGGTAGACGGTCGCCCACCCCGCCATCGGGCGGACGTGCGCGGGGTGGACGAGCGCCAGCGACTGCAGCAGGTGCCCTCGGAACGCCTTCGCCCCGAGCGCGACCGTGTTCCAGAACACGACGCGGCCTGCGCCCCGGGCGCACGTCCACGCCAGCGGCCGGCCCTGCTCGCGCTCGGCGAACACGTCGCAGTCGGACGCGGCGCGCACGTCGAGGGCGGACAGCGCCACCGGCTGGAGCGTGAGGTCGTCGCCCCCAGGCATCAGGGCGTCTGTGAACGTCAGGGGCTCCGGGGCGGTCGAAAACCGAGGCGCCCCTGTCAGCTCGACCCCTAGAAGACCGGCGAGACGGGCGTCGTGCCCCCGGTACAACACCGCCAGCCCGCCTCCGCCGCGCACGAACGCGGACAGCTCGCGGGCGTCCTCGTCGGACATCTGGCCCAAGCGTTCGACGACGGTCAGCACCGCCTGCATCGAGCCGAGCGGCGGGAGCGGCTGGCCGGACGCGAGGTCGTGTTCCGCGAACGCGACGCGGGTCCGCCCCAGGGCCGTCCGCACGTGCTCGACGACGGGCGCGGCGTAGGGGTCCGTTCCGTCGACGAGCAGGAGCACCTCGGCGGCGCGTGCAGCCACCGGCCGGTCGACGACCGCCACGAAGCGGGCGTCCGCGTCGGCCGCGAGCATCCGGGACCCGACGAGGACGGTGGCCGCGATGCCGACGACGGCGAGCAGGGCGCGGAGGGCGGTCATCGGGCGTCGGCGCGAGCGATCGGCGCGGGCGCGCCGGGGATGACGAGGTCGGCGGGCACTTCGAGCAGCGTGCCGGCCGGGCGACCGAGGCGGAGCACCTCGACCTCGTCGTCGCGGTAGACGACGGTCAGCGTGGCCGGCAGGTCGTCGCGACGGGCGTAGGTGTCGACCCACGTGCGCAACCGCTCCGAATGGCGGCGCCCCGAGGGCCTCAGCTCTTCCCGCACGAGTGAGGGGCCGCGGCCGCGCTCGAGGAAGAGGTAGACGTCGGGCGTCGGGATCGCGTCGCGGCCGTGGTGCGAGTACCAACCGGCGTCGAAGTTCTGGAGGAAGTACTCGTAGTCCATGAAGCGGCCTCGGTGCCGGGCCCGGAGGCCGATCCCGTTGTGGGAGACGACGGTCCAGGTGTAAGGGATCGAATGGTCGGCGATGTCCTGAAACGCTTCGACGAAGCCGGCCGGCTCGACGGGCGGCCCGGGCACCGGCACGCCCCAGCCGGTCGTCACGACCACAAACGCCGCGGCGAGCGCCACCGCCGACGGGGCCCAGACGGGGGCCCGCCCGACGCCCAGGACCAGAATCCGGAGCGGCTCCACGACGCGGATGTAGACCTCGTTGACGAGGAGCCCCGCGGCGATGGCCACCGAGCACGTCAACAGCACCGCGGCGCCGCCGGAGACGCCCACGAGGTCGCCGCCGGTGCCCACCCACACCGCCAGCAGGCCGAGCGTCTGGGCCCCGTTCCGGACCAGCGCGCCGGGCCGGGGGAGCATCTCCGAGTAGATGGACCGGCCGGGCACGATGGGCGCCACCACCAGCAGCCCGCCCAGCACCAGCGCGACCGCCCCGGGGAGGGCGACGGCGACGTCCGCGTTCTCGAAAAAGAACACGGACCCCTCGAGGCCCAGGGTGTCGAGCAGGAGCACGTACCCACGCCACGCGCCGGCAAACGCAGCCCCCGCCCCCAGCAGCAGTCCCGCGCGGCGGACGAGTCCCCGGTCGCGGTAGTGGCCCCGTCGCTGCCCGCCGAGGGCCCGGCGCACCCGGACCTGCACCACGATCGCCAGCACGTGCAGGCCGACGAGCGCCGCCAGCAGCGCCCCGACGGCCGGGTACACCAGGCCCGTCGCCATCAGCCCGACGAGCCCGACGGAGATGCCGCGCCGGTTGCCGTCCCCCACGTAGGCGGCGAGGTGGGGAAAGACGGGCAGCGCGAGCGCCGCGGCCAGGAGCAGCGGCTCGGCGCCTGCCTGCCGCTCGATGGGCACGGCCAACAGCGGCCCGCCGACCGCCACGAGCAGCGCGCCCGCAAAGGCGCCCACCGGACCGCCCCAGTAAAAGCGGACCGTCTTCCAGACCCCGTAGGTGACGGCCCCGGCCGCGACCGCGCCCGCCCCACGCAGCACGAGCGAGGGCTCCACGCGCGCCATCTCGGAGAGCGCCAGCGCCAGCGCGGGCAGCCCCCAGCCGCCCTCGCTCCCCGTCGGCGCCCCGACCATCAGCCCCTTGAGCGTCTCCAAACTGGCGTAGAACCGGAGCGTGAACGGCGCCGGCTCGGCGAAGGCGGGGATCAGACGCACCCCGATGGCCACGACGGCGACGACGCCGACCGACGCCCTCCACGACATCGCCGTCGCCTGCTGTGGATCGACCGACCGTGCCGCCGACCTAGGACGGTCGGGGACGAGGAGGGCCCGGATCGACACCGGGTCGGATGGGGGGTCGTCGGCGCCGGGGGCGATGGGGCCCGGAGGGACGAGCCGCTCCAGCCACCGGAGCCCGTCGGCGTAGGTGAGGAGCAGGGTGCGGCGCCAGACCCGGCGGTACCGAAGCACCGCGCCCCCGGCGAGCGCGAGCGCGAGCGTGGTCGCGAGCGACATCGTGTCGAGCAGGCCGAGCACGCCGAGCGCGGAGGCCGCGACGACTGTCGCCGAGACCCCCAGCACGGCGTCGCCCCAGCCGCGCCCCTCCCACGACGAGGTCTTCGGCGGGCCGGGCAGCGCCGCGCGTGTAAAGAGGACGAACGAGACCAGGGCGACCACGCTCACCCGGAGCAGGCCCACCATCAGTTCGAGGCCGTAGGGGACGCCGTCCATCAGTACGCGGCGTAGGCGAAGTAGTCGGCCCGGCGGAGCATGCGGACCGCGTGCCGCGTCGTGAGCCCGGCGAACAGTGCGGCCCCGACCAGCAGGCCCCACCCGGCGTGCTCGTAGCCCCACCCCCGCGTGGCGACGAGGCCGACGGCGAGGTCGACCGCGAGCGCCCACGCGAGCGGCACGAGGACCCGGCCCGTCTGCCCCTGGGCCAGGAAGATGAGCCCGTTCATCAGCCCGACGCTGAAGCAGAAGTAGCCCGCCGCCGCGATCAAGAACACGTACCGCGTGACGCCCGCCCGGAAGATCGGGTGGAGCAGCTCGGGCCCGTACGTCCCCAGCCACAGCCCGCCGGCCCACACCAGCGCCACGGCCACCACGCCGATGACAACGAGCAAGAACAGGTGGCGCGCGTATTGCGCCGCCATGTGGGCCCCGGCGGCCTGAGGGTCCACCAGGCCGCCGAGCTCGTGGATCTGCCCCGACATCCGCCGGACCGAAAACGGCACGGCCGCCAGCATCGCAAAGATGACCGCCAACGCCCAGTCCATCCCGAGCTCGTACTCCGTCCGAAACCAGATCGGGTACGCCAGCGGGTCGTCGCCGGAGGCCGACCACGAGACGACGCGGTCGGCGAACAGGACGGCAAAGTATAGGATGCCGTACGCCACGTAAGGGAGCGTCGTGTGGACGACGGTCGAGACGCGCGGGAGGGGCGGCTCGGGTCCGTCGCCGGCGTCGCGGTCGGCGCCCGCCCCCAGCGTGCGCGTGGCGATCCCGAGGGCGATCGCGATCGCGACGGCCAGCCCGAGCGCGTGGGCCAGGTGGACGTTCCACCCGAGGCCCGCCACGGCGCCCCACACGGGCAGGATCCCGAGCGTCGTCGCCGCGGCGACCGCCCACAGCCGCTCCTCGACGTAGAGCAGCGCCAGCGCCAGCCACAGCCAGCCCAGCAGCACGTAGTACAGCGTCCCCACCAGCGCGAGCATCGCGGGGTAGAACGGCACGACCAGGTTGACGAGGACCCCGAGCGCTCCGGTGGACGCCACGAATCCGGCGCCCAGTCTCGCGATCCGGAACGCGACGCGGCGGGCCTGTCCCCCCAAGTCGTGCCCCAGCAGCCGCGACGTCTCGTGCGCGAGCGCCTGGACGAAGCCGGCCGTGGCGATAAAGCTGGCGATCGTGCCCATGGCGATCATGGTCGCCGCCCCCTCGGTCAGCCGGACCGACGCCCACAGCGAGTAGCCGAGCCAGACGAGGGCCGCGATCTGCCCGGTCACCGGGAGCGCGTAGAGCATGCCTCGTCCGTAGCTGCCGGAAAAGCGCCGGGCGAGCGTCGGGATCGTCTCCCGTGCCTCGGCCGCCTCCAGGCTCGGTCCCGCCGACGCGGCCTCGGTGACGCATGCCGGGTAGATGGCCTCGCCCAGATCGAACAGGTCCGCACGTCCGAACGCAGCGGCGTCCACGTCGCGCCAGCCCTCGCTCTCCAGCGCCGCCACCACGGACCACGCGTCGACGGGCCGGCCGATCCGGAACGCCACGGCCGTAGCGAGGTCGTGCTCGGCGGCGACGACCTGGGGGGCGATAGGGGGCGGAGCCGCCGCCGGAAGGGTGTCGGACATCGGTCCAATTATCGGCGACCGCCCCGCCCGGCTGAACCCCACGGCGCCCTCCCCGTTGACCCGCCCCCTGCTTCCTCGCCATGTTCATCCTCGCCATCGAAACCGCCAGCGACGTCTGCGCGATCGCCCTGCTCGACGACGACGCGGTCGCCGTGCAGGCGTCCATCGCGGTGCCCCGCTCGCATGGGCGGCGGCTGGCGCCCCTGATTCAGGAGGCGCTGGCGCACGCCGGCCGGTCGGCGGCGGACCTCGACCTTGTCGGCGTCTCCATCGGCCCCGGCTCGTACACCGGCCTGCGGATTGGGCTGGGTGTGGCGAAGGGGCTGGCCGTCGCCAGCGGCGCCGAGATCGTCGGCGTGCCAACGCTCCGCGCCCTCGCGGACGGGTCGCATGGGCCGGTCGCGGCGGTCCTGCCGTCGCGCCGGGGCGAGGTGTACGCGGCCGTCTACGATGGGGGCGCCGAGGTCCGACCGCCGACGGCGCTCGCTGTCGCCGAGGCCGAGGGCTGGTTGCCCGCCGACCTGGCCGGGATCGGGGGGCCCGGCGCGGACCGGCTGGCGGGCGTCCGCCCAGCCGTGGCCCGGGTGGCGCTGGCGCCGTCCGCGGTCGCCGTCGGCCGGCTCGCGCGGCGCCTCCACGGAGCGCGCGGGGCCGACGATGTGGGCGCGCTCGTGCCCGCCTACCTCAAGCCCGTCGCGGCGTCACGGCCCCGGGGTATCTTCTCGTCCCCGAACCCGTGACGGCCCCCCGTCTCCCCTATGGCCTGGTTTAAGCGAGAGTCTGCCGGCATCAAGACCAACCGCAGCGAGCAGAACGAGACCCCTGAGGGGTACTGGCTCAAGTGCCCCGAGTGCGGCACGATCACGAGCCAGCGTGAGCTGGAGGACAACCTGCTGGTGTGCCCGGACTGCGGCCACCACTACCCGATGTCCGGGCTCGGCTACCTCGGCCTGATCTTCGACGACGGCGCCTACGAGCGCCACGACGCGACGCTCCACTCGGTCGACGCGCTCGAGTTTGTGGACCGCAAGCCGTACACCGACCGAATCGTGGCGGCCGACCGCAAGACGGGGCTCAACGACGGCGCCGTCAGCGGCACCGGCCGGGTCGGCGGCCACCCGACCTCCATCGCGGCCATGGACTTCACCTACATCGGCGGCTCGATGGGCTCCGTCGTCGGCGAGATCGTGGCCCGCGCCATCCGCCGGGCGGCCGACGAGGGGCGCGCGTGCGTCGTCATCAGCCAGTCGGGCGGGGCGCGGATGATGGAGGGCGCGCTGTCGCTGATGCAGATGGCCAAGACGAGCGCCAACCTCGCCGTGCTCGCCGAGCGCAAGCTCCCGTTCATCTCGCTCATGACGCACCCCACGACCGGCGGCGTGACGGCCTCGTTTGCCATGCTGGGCGACCTCAACCTCGCCGAGCCCAAGGCGCTCATCGGCTTCGCCGGCCCGCGCGTGATCCGCGAGACGATCGGCCGGGACCTCCCCAAGGGCTTCCAGCGCGCCGAGTTCTTGCTCGAGCACGGGTTCATCGACAAGATCGTCCCGCGCAAGACCTTGCGCGACACGCTGGCGCACGTGCTCGACCTTCTGATGGAGGCGGACGAGCCGGCCGACGCCCCGGCGCCCGCCGCGAGCGTCGCCGCCGACGCGGAGGGCTAGTCCGCCCGGCGCCCGCAGGCGCTCACGCAAAGCGCCGTGGAATCGACGGGCCGGGTACCTTCGGAGACCCGCTCCCGCCGACCGATGCGCCCGCTCTTCCTGTTCGTCGCCCTCGCCGCCGCCGCCTCGGCCCAGGTCGACGAGGGGATCCTGCCGATGGACGACCCGGTCCAGCGCTTTCTCCAGCGCCAGCAGACCGCGGGCACGCTCGACGGCGTCTTGCTCACGACGTTCCCGCTGTCCGCCTACGAGGCGCAGGCGATGCTCGACTCGCTGGCGGTCCGCGTCGACAGCGGGGGCGTCCG
The DNA here is from genome assembly GCF_046845755.1 of Rubrivirga halophila. GTDB lineage: Bacteria > Bacteroidota > Rhodothermia > Rhodothermales > Rubricoccaceae > Rubrivirga. The sequence continues at coordinate 1,446,392 of NZ_CP177357.1, read as the reverse complement.
CCTATCGCCCGTGGACCGGGCGTCCCTCGACCGGTACCGAGGCTTGGCGCCGGCGCCCGGCGCCGAGTGGGGCCGCAACGTCGGAATCGGGCTCTACGACGACGGGGAGTCGCTGGTGTCGGCCGACGGCGACGGGTACGCCGTCCGCGGCCAGCCGCTGATGTACCTCACGCACGGGCCCACGCGCCGGACGGGGGGCGACGGCCGGGACCCGCGGTCCACGTCGTTTCGCTACTCGCGCGGCCTGCGCGTCGCCGGCCACGCCGGGCCCGTCTTTTTCGACACCCAGCTGATGGAGGTCCAGGAGGTCCCCGAGCGGGTCGAGTGGTCCACCTTCACCACGCCGCGGCAAGGGTTCACCAAGATCAACGACGCCCGGACGACCTACGACTACTGGGACGCCTCCGGCATCGTCGGCTTCCGCGCGAGCTTTTTCGAGGTCCGCGCGGGGCGGGGCCGAGCCAACTGGGGCTTCGGCGAGGGCTCCCTCGAGCGCTCCGACTACTCGGCCCCCCAGGACCACGTCGAGTTCCGGTCCCGCTTCTGGCGGGTCCGCTACACGAACCGGTTCGAGCGCCGCATCCGGCCCATCGAGCGGAGCGCGGCCGACCGCCAGCTCTACCCCCGCTCGTTCACGGCGCTCCACCAGCTCGCCTTCGACCTCCCGTACGGGCTCGAAGCGGAGCTCTTCGAAATGACCGTCTTCGCCGACGACACGACGGGCGGACAGCGGAGCGGGTTCGAGTTGGCGTACCTCAACCCGTTGGTGTTCTACCGCGCCGTCGAGGCCGACCTCGGCACGCTCGACAACGCCCTCCTGGGGGCGGGGCTGGCGTGGAACGCGGCGCCCGGCTACCGGACCTACGGCCAGCTCCTCCTCGACGAGCTCGCGTTCGGCCGGCTCTCCGACGACTGGTGGGGCAACAAGTGGGGGTTTCTGCTCGGCGCGCACGTGGTCGACCCCGGCTGGGGCGAGGCGCGGGTCCGCGGCCTGTCGCTCCGTGGCGAGTACACCCGCCAACGGCCATACCTCTACTCGCACCGCTCGGCCTCGACGGCCTACGTGCACTATGCCGACCCGCTCGGCCACCCGGCCGGGCCCAACTCGTCGGACCTCTCGCTGTGGGCCGAGTACCTCCCCACGCCCCGGCTCTCGTTCGGCGCCCACGGCTCGTACACGGTCCGCGGCCGGAACACGGAGACGGAGAACTTCGGCTCCGACGCTTCGCTGAGCTACGTGACCCGCGTGACCGACAACAACGCGACGACGCTGCAGGGCGTCCGCCAGCGGGAGACGATCGGGGAGGTCTGGGGCGGCTACGAGCTGTTGCCCGAGCTCATCCTGGGCCTCGGCGCGCGGTACCACGCCTTCGACGACGCCGAGACCGGCCTCGACCGGACCGCGACCGGGTTCGTCCAGCTACGCTGGGGCCTCCCCTACCAGACCTCGCGCTTTTAAAAGCACTCGTGGCCGGCGGTGAGCGCGCCGCGCCCTCCTCCAGCGTCGAGGAAGGCGCGGCTCGGCCAAACGTTACGGTCGGAGGCTAAGCGGGAATCGCAGCGACGGACGCGCCGTCGCCGGCCTCGGCGGGGAGCATGCCCTCGGCCGCCAGCTTGGCGCGGAGCTGGCCCTCGATCCACCGGTACGTCCGTGCGACGCCGTCCTCGAGCGGGATCGTGGGCTCCCAGCCGAGCACCTCGCGCAGCATCGTGTTGTCCGAGTTCCGCCCGCGCACGCCCATCGGGCCGTCGACGTGCTCGTGGACCACGTCGACGCCCGCCGCGCCCGCGGCGATGTCGCACAGCTCGTTGATGGTCACCATCCGGTCGCGGCCCAGGTTCAGCGGCTCGCGGTGGTCGGACATCATGAGCCGGTAGACGCCCTCGCAGCAGTCGTCGACGTGCATGAACGAGCGCGTCTGCTCGCCGTCGCCCCAGATCTCGACGGTCGGAGTGCCACCCGGGGCGCCTTCTTTGCCGCCCATGAGCTTGGCGTACGCCGTCTTTCGCATCATCGCGGCCGGCGCCTTCTCGCGCCCGCCCTCCCAGGTCCCCTTCTCGCCGTAGACGTTGTGGAAGCGCACCGTGCGCGTCTCCATTCCGTAGTCGCCCGCGTAGTAGTGGCAGAGCAGCTCGGTAAAGAGCTTTTCCCAGCCGTACGCGTCCTGGGGCGCCGCCGGGTACGCGTCGTCCTCCTTGAGCGGCGCCGCGTCGGCGGAGGTCTGGAGGTGCTCCGGGTAGACGCACGCCGACGACGTGTAGAAGTAGCGCGTCGCGCCCGCCTTGCGGGCGGCCTCCAGGGTGTGCGTGTTGATCAACACGTTGTTGTGGAGGATCAGGCTGTGGTTGGCCGAGATAAAGCCCATCCCGCCCATGTCGGCCGCGAGCGCGTAGACGTGGTCGATGCCCTGGCCGTCGGGCGCCGTGCGGAGCGCGTCGAGGCAGGCGTCCCAGCGGCGCAGGTCGAGCAGGTCGAACTCGTCGGCGCGCGTCGCCTCGAACTCGGGCGCCTTGATGTCGACACCGCGGACCCAGTAGCCCCGGTCCTTGAGGTAAGTCACCAGGTGATGGCCGATAAAGCCGCCGGCGCCAGTCACGAGGACGCGGGTCTGGGCGGGGTCGTGGTCGAGTGCGAGGTCGGTCATGGGTCAGGCGGGGACGGCGATGGGCGTCGGTGCGGGGAGGTCGTGGTCGAGGTGGTCGGCCAGGGTCTGGGCCCAGGCTTCGCAAAGGATGGGCCGATCGTAGTGCGCCTCGAATACAGTGCGCGCGTGCGCACCCGTGGCGTGACGTTGGCCGGGTTCGTCGGCGAGCGCCTGCAAGATGGAGACGAGCCGCTCCACCGCGTCCGGCGCGTGCGGATCGACGACCTCCCCGATGTCGTGGTCGCGAATGGTCTGGGCCGGCTCCGAGCGCTCCGGGCCCACCATCACGATCGGACGGCCCGCCGCCATCACGCCGTAGAGCTTGCCCGGGACGGCGATGCCCGCCATCGCCTCGCGCAGGGTCAGCAGGTGGACGTCGCCGGCGGAGAGCGACTGCGCCAGGTGCTCGCGCGGGAAGTACCCCCGGTACACGGCGTTCGAGATGCCGTGCTCGGCGATGTACGCCTCGACCTCGGCCTTGCGCGGGCCGCCGCCGACGAACAGGAAGAAAAAGCGGGGGTCGTCTCGAAGCCGGCACATGGCCTCGAGCACCTCGTCGAAACGGTGCGCCAGCCCGGCGTTCCCCGAGTACATCACCACGAAGCGGTCCGGATCTAGGCCCAGCTCGCGGCGGACGGCGTTGTCGGCGGGGTCGACCGGGAACACCTCCTCCCCGTCGCTCCACACCGCGATCGTCTGGAGTCGGTCCGCCTCGACGCCCTTGGCCTCGATCCGCTCCTTCATGCGGAAGCCGAGGTCGATCACGAGGTCCGCGGTCCGGTAGCCAGTTCGGTTGAACGCTTCGAGCCGTCTCGCAGGGAGCCCTCCGGCGGCCAGCATCCCGAGCCCGACTTCGGCGTCGGGGTGCAGGTCCATCGACCAGATCGCGTACGGCCGCTTGCGGAGCCGCCGCATCAGCGACGCGGCGTAGCTCAGCAGAGGCGGCGTCGTGAGGACGACGACCAAGTCGTACGCGGGGCCTGTGAGCAAGCGGCGCAGGACGCCGAGGTAGAAGCCGCCGTAGTCGGCGAGCCGGCCGAGGTGCGAGCCTCGCCCGAACGCCGTCGTCCGCAGGCGGCGGATGCGGACGCCGTTGTGGACCTCTTCGGCGGGCGCCTCCAACTCGCCGGCGAGGTACCTCGCGTGCGCGCACAGCACGTCGACGTCGAACCCGCGCGCAGCACAGTGCTCGGCGAGGTCCGTCAGGTGCTGTCCCGTCGACGCGATGTCGGGCCAGTAGTGCTGGTTGACGAAGAGCAGGCGGGGCATCAGCGACGGCGGCGGGCGAATACGAAGAGCTGGTTCTTGAGCGGACCCGGAAGGGCCCGGTGGACGAGCGCCCCGAGCCGGTACGCCAGCGGCGAGAACGCGAGGTAGCTCGGCTCCGACTCGTGGCGGACGACCTCGCCGTCGAACCCGTGGGCCTCGAGCTGGCGCAGCAACGAGCCCCGCCGGTTCATCTTGTAGACCGTGGGGAACACGTCGTGCTCGGCGCGCGCCGCCTGCGCCGTCCCGACCACGCGGGCGTGCAGCCGGTTGGGGACGGCCTGGGCCACGAGCGCGACGTAGCCGAGCTTGTTCGGCGTCCGCGCGCACAGCATCCCGCCGGGGCGGAGCACGCGGTGCGCTTCCGAGAGGTAGCCCTCCGGGTCGGCCACGTGCTCCAAGACGTAATCGGAGACGATCACGTCGACCGAACCGTCGCCGACGGGCCACCGGTCGAGCGCCTCGATGGGGCGGAACTCGTCGACCTTGGGGTTCCCCGCCGCCCGCTCGTCCACGTCGATCCCGATCACCGTCGCGACGTCGCCGCGCAGGTTCTGGAGCTGGCGGCGCGTCGGCGACGGGTCGTCCTCGCTCTTTCCCCGCCCGCAGCCGACGTCGAGAACGACGTGCGACGGGTCGAGCAGGGCCCGGACCCGGGTGTAGAATGCGACCGTGCCGTCGACGCGGGAGAAGCCGCCGAACCGGGCCTCGGGGTAGACGGACTCGAGAAGGACGGTGCGGTCCACAGGCTAGCGGTAGCCGAGGTCGGCGAGCAAAGGCTGAAGGTACGGGGCGCTCGCTAACGCCTTGCCGCCGGTGCGATGGGCGGCGGCGGCGTCGAAGTGCTGGCGCGCGTGCGCGAGCACGGGCTCTCCGGGGCCGAGTCCGAGAAAGGCCAGGACGCCCGGGAGCACGCCGTCGGGGTCGGCGACGAGGTCCTCGAAGCGGACCTCGTACCGCTGCGCTGCGGGGATCTGCGCGAGACCGGCACGGGCTGCGAGCACGCTCTCGCGCCACTGCACCGCGCACGCCACCTCGACCCCGTGTTCGGCCCGGACCTCACGGATCCCCGGGAACTGCGGGCCCCACAGAAACGCCTGCTCCGGCATCAGCTGGCGTCCGATGGAGTCGCGGATCCCGGCGCCGACGTAGAACGGGACGTCGCGGAGCGGGATCTCGAACGAGGTCAGCCGCCGGCGGATGGCCGTCGGGTCGGGCGGCGTCGTCCACTTTTTGACGGCCGACCGGGTCACGGCTCGCCCGTCGCGGACGACGTGGAGAAAGCGGGCGTCGGGCAGGACGGCGTGGACGAACGGGACGCGGAAGCAGTTGCTGGGCGTCTTCTCCATGAACCGAGGCACGCCGGCGCGCTTGGTGAACCGGGCGAACGCCCGCCGGATGTAGCGGCGCACGCGTGGCCTGGCCTCGTCGGCGCCGCGGCGGTCGTCGGGCGCGAGCGGGCGGCCGTAGCGCCAGACGTACTTGGGCTCGACCCAGTACGCGAGGTCGGGGTGCGCCGCGAGCGTGGTCGCGAGCATCGTCGTCCCGGAGCGGGCGGCGCCGAGCACGACGATGGGGCGGTCGAGGGTGTCGCTCATGCCTCTCCCCTCTCGCCGAGCAGTGCGGAGTGGAGGGCGGCCGACACCGCCGTGGCCGAGAACTGGCGCTCGAAGTCGGCGCGCGCCGCGCGCGCGACGACCGCCCAGGCGTCGGGGTCGACGAGCGCCTCGATGGCGCCGGCGACCGCGTCGGCCGTCGGTTCGACGAGGGCCCCGCCCTCGCCCACCATGTCGGGGATCGAGGCGTGCGCCGTGGCGACGACGGGCACGCCCGCGTTCAGCGCCTCGATGATCGACAGCGGCTGCGCCTCGTGCGGGTACGTCGTCGGGAGCACGAACGCGTCGGCCTCCGCCAGCACCGCCCGGATCGCGCGCCGGTCGGTGACCGGGCCGTGGACGCGGGCCGCCAGCCCGGCGCTCGCGAGACGGTGTTCGAACGCGTCTCGCTCTTCTGCGGCTGGCCACCCGCCGACAAAGTCGGCCTCGACCGCGAGCCCACCGGCAGCCAGCCGCTCCAGCGCGTCCGCGAGAACGGCGTAGCCTTTCGACGGCATCATGTTGCTGATGAACGCGACTCGAAACGACGACCGCTCGGTCCGCTGGCGAATCCGGGCTTCGACCTCCGCCTCGCTGAACAGGAGGTCCGGCGCCGGGGTGTTCGGGACGATCTGGGTTTTCCCCGCCGGCACGTGCGCGCGGGCGCGGCTCGCGAGGGCCGGGCTCAGAAAGCAGACCGCGTCGAGTTGGCGAACCAGCGACCGGGCAGACCCCGCCAGCGGGCCGTCGAACAGCTCGGCCCAGTTGCCGTTGTGGACGTGGCCGACGACGCGCTGGGCGTGGGCACGCCCGGCCCACAGCACGGCCCGGTCGCGCAGGTGACCGACGGCGCTGGCGGAGGGCGTCAGGTAGAGCACGTCGGCGGGGGCGTCGCGGAGCCGGCGGCGCAGGGCGCGCGCCACGCGGAGCACGTCGAGGGCGCGGCCGACGCGGAAGGCGCCCGAGGCGCGCGCGTGACGGGCTGGGTCGACGAGGTCGTGCCGCTCCACGTCCGCGCCCCCCTCTGCGAGTTCGGCAAAGCGGGCCGTGGCGACGGTCTGGCCCGTAAAGGGCGGCGGGAACGGGGCGGCGAACACGATGCGGGGGCGGCTCATCGGAGACGCGTCGCGAGCGGCGAGCCCCAGACCTCGCCCGGGCCCGTGTTCGTGTTGACGAGGAGCGCGTGGGCCCCGACGAGCGAGCCGTCGCCGACCCGGCACGCCCCGAAGATGCTGGCGCCCCGGGCGATCACGGCCCCGTCGCCGACGACGAGCGTGCCGACCGGCGGGGGCCCGGCGTTCTCGCCGATCATCACGTCCTGAAACAGCGTCACGTTCTCGCCGAGGATCGCGTTGTGGTGGAGGTAGATGTTGCTCCACCCGTGCGGCAGTTTCAGCCCGGGCCCAATAAAGACACCTGGGACGGGCACCTCGTGGATGAGCACGTACGTCATCGCCAGCGAGAACAGCTTGCCGAGCACGCGCCACAATCGCCCCTTGCCGTAGTGGACGGGGTACCACTTGAGCCGGAACGCGAGCACGCTCAGCCGTCGCTTCCACCCGCCCGGCGTGTTGGCCTCGCGGTCGCGGCGGAGGTACTCGCCCAGGCTCAGCGGCCACCGCTCGCGCAAGGCCGCGCGCAAGGCGTCGGCGTCCTCGATCCGCCGGCACAGGTCGACGAGGGGCTCGGCGTGGGCGACGGCGCGGGGGCTAATGTCGGAAGCCATAGCGGGCGGCGAGGGTCTCGAAATAGGCGCGGTCGGCGTCGGAGACCCACTCGGCGCCGCGCCCGACGCGGCCGGCCTTGGCGAACTCGAACCCCTCGTGGACCAGGCTCGGGTCGGGAAGCCCGGACGCGGCCTCCTGCTGTTTGACGCGGTCGAACCTGGACCGCTCGACGGCGGCGGCGACCTCGTCCGGCGCGGCGTCCAGCCCGAGGTTGCCCGCGAGCGCCTCGAACGCCGCCCCGTCGTCGGCCTTCAGCGTTTCGTAGTGGACCTCGACGATGTCGCGCGCGCGCCAGCTCCGGGTGTGCTCGAACCACGCCTCCAGCCCCACGCCCGGCTGGCGGATAAAGTCGGAGAACGCGCCTCGGAAGCGCGAATGCACCTTGCCCTGCTCGAACTGGTAGAACGACACCATCGTGTCGAGCGGGTCGCGGACGACGACGACGCGCGCGGCGGCGCGGGCGAACGGCCACCAGTACGCGTTGTGCGTTTTGACGAACCGGGGCAGGCCGCCGACGGCCGGGGCCGTCAGCAGGTTCGACTTGCCGAACTCGGGCAGGAGCGCGTCGAGGCGGGCGTAATCGAGAGGGCCCTCCAGGCCTTCGCGCGCGGCGGCGAGGTTGCCGAGCACGAACCGCACCCAGGTGCTCCCGGACTTCGGGAACGAGGCCACGACGACGTCGCTGGCGCGGAGCCCAGCGATGCTGGTCCCGTAGCGGAGGGCCTTCCGGGCGATCGTGATCGGGCTCATGTCCAGGTGTCGCGCCAGACCGCAAGATCGCGCCCGAGCAGCGCCTCGAGGCGGTCGACATCGGGGCCGAAGGTCTCGGCCAGCCGCCGCGCGGTCTCGGGCCGCATCGGCGGCAGCGCCGCTCCCCCCTCGCGCTCGAACAGCCGCTTGACGCCGGCGCGCTTGAGGGCGTTGACGAGCGGGTCCAGGTCGAGCCCGCGGAGCCAGATCCCGGCCCGGACCGCGGCCGTGTACAGCGGCCCGAAGCGGGGCTCGAACCGGGCGTTGCGCCGGTGGCGCCCCGCGCCGGTCGGAAACCGCCCCGGGTCGACGCCCAGGAAGGCCCCGAGCTGGCGTTGCGTGCCCGCGACGTCGGCCGTGGCCTCCTCGTAGATCAGCGCCAGCAGCGCGCCGCGGTCGATCCACGGCTGGAGGCGCGCGAGGTGGTGGCCGTACCGCCCCCAGTCGATCGCCTCCGGGCGCTCGTCGAGAAACGCCTCGAACGTGCCGGGGTAGCCCTCGACGCGGACCCGGAACGCCCAGTGCGAGCGCGCGCGCGTGATCGGGTCGCGCAGGAGCACGATGAGCTTGTCGATGGTCGGCGCGCTCTCGGCGATCCGCTCGCTCAGCGCGGGGTTGTAGAGGTAGTGCGTCGTGAACTCGCCGATGGCGGCGCACCCGTCGAGCCCCTCGAAAAAGGTCCGGTACCAGTCCGGCCCGCGGTCGTAGTGGCGGCGGAAAAAATGGACCTCCTTGCGCCGCGGCGACATTCCGATGTCGGGGTGGGCGTCGAGCATCTCGTACAGCCAGGTGGTCCCCGCCTTCGGGGCGCCGATGCCGACGAACGTGGGGAGCGGGCCTAGCGCGGCCATGCGTCCTCGAAGGTCTGGGCCGGGCGGTTCGCGGCGGGGAGCTGGCGGACGAGCCGGTCGAGCCCGGCGACGTGGGGCGCGAACCGGGCGTCGAGCGCGGCGCGGAGGTCGGCAGGAAGGTCAGGGGGCGGCGCAGGCCCGGCGACGCGGGCGGCGAGCTGGTTGAGGCGGTTCGTGGCGTACCGCACGAGCCGGGAGCGCGGGGCCAGCCGCTCGGCCGCCACCAGCAGGCGCGACCGCGCGTTCTGCTTGGGCCGCTCCGTCCGCGACGGCGGCTCAAACGCCTGGTCGACCTCCAAGAACCCGTAGATCCCCTCGAGCACGGAGGTCGGATTGGAGGCGACCCGGTCGAACCGGTCCACGTAGACGTGCGCTGCTCCGAGCGCTTCGACCCAACGCGCCAGTTGGACGTCGTAGTCGCCGGTCGTCAGCAGCCCCGTGTGGACGGTGTCGCGGCCCGCCGCCTCGTCGTCGAGCGCCCGGCGCAGCGCGTCGGCGGCGTCGCGCTCGTCGATGTCGCCCCGGCGGAGCAGCCAGCCGTGCGCCGAGAGCGCCCGATCGACCGGGTGCCGGACGAGCGCCACGGCCCGCGCGGACGGCGCGAGCGCCGCCACGTGCTGGGGCGCGCACGGGTCGACGAGGTACTCGACGGACACGTCGCCGACGACCTGCCCGGCCCCAGGCGTCCCGACCTGCTCGAAAAACCAGTCGGCGCCGCGGCGCCGGTACTCCGCGCTGCCGACGTACTCCCGCTCGCGCTTGACCGGTGGGAGGTGGATGCCGGGGTGATCGCGCAAACACAAGTACAGCCACGAGGTGGCCGACTTCTGGGCGCCGACTACGACGAAGTCGAGACGAGGGCGGGTGTCAGGCATCGGCCGGGGCGTAGCCGAGGCGCTCGGCGAGGTCGCCGGCGACGGCGTGGTAGTGCGCGAGCACGTCGGGCGTGAAGTGCGTCGTCCAGTCGCCGGCTCGCCCGCTGCGGAGGTGCGAGTTCGGGTCCGAGGCCCCCCGCTTGCGCCCCGACAAGCGCTCGAAGCTGTAGGCCTCGAGCAGGGCGGCCAGCGTGTCGGCGGGGATCTGGATGTCGAGGTGGTCGAACAAGCGACGGAAGGCGCCCTGCGAGTCGGGGCCGACGAAGTCCTCGTAGCGGACGAGCAGCACGTCGGGGTCGGCGGCGCCGCGGTCGGCCCAGGACGCGAGCGCGTCGAAGCGGCCCCGCTCGGCAAAGTAGTCGACGGCGTACTTCAGGCCGGCCTCGGGGTCGAGGGCCGCCAGCGCCGCGCGCGCCGTCGCCAACGGGGCCGTCGGGTCGGGCCCGACGACGTGGTTCTTGCGCGCGGAGAAGTACCACGACACGAGCAGGTCCCGGGGGTCCCGCATGACAAAGAACGCCCGCGTCTCCCCCTCCTTCGGGATCGCCGCGTACACGTCGTACGCGATGTAGAGCGGGCTCACCAGGGCGCGCTCGGGGAACGGGCCCCGGATCTCGCGCTCGGTCGCCCGGCGCCGGTCGCCCACGTCGCCGACGCGCCGGCTGCGGTAGTGGTAGTGCGAGTAGCCCGAGTACTCGAACGCGCGCGGGTCGAGCAGCACCGACTTGACCCACTGGCTGCCCGTCTTCTGCACGCAGCAGTGGAACACGTTCCGATAGCGCGCCTGGTGGCGCACGGGGAGGTAGAGCCGCCGCATCTCCGTCATTCGGGACCGCGCGGCCTGGATCAGCGGGAGCACCGACCACGGCACCCAGTGGCGGAAGCGGGGGTTCCGGCGGCGGAAGGCGGTGGCCGACCGGGCGAACCGAGCGACGGCGGTGGAGACGAGCGACATGGGCTAGCGGGGGCGGGGGGCGGCCCGCGACCGGCGCCGGGCCACGGCCCCGGTCGCCACGAAGCCGATGGCGACCAAGACGGGGACGATGTCGGTGAGCGCCGCGACGACCATCCGGCTAAAGTCGCCGGTGACGGCGTTCCACCCCAGCGGGATGGCGACGCAGGCGTACAGCACGGCGCCGGCGGGCGTGGGGAGGTACGGCCGGAACTGCTCGTGGACAAAGCGGAGCAGCGCGCCCATGACGAACGCGCCGAACACGATGCCGATGTAGCCGAAGTTGAGGTACAGCTCGCCCACCAGGCCGGGGGGCACCCCGGACCCGCTGGTGCCGAAGATCCGCGGGCCGATAATGGGCCCGGACCCGAGGGTCGGCTTCTCGGGCCACATCGACCGGGGGATCGGCGTCGTGACCCAGGTGAAGTAGGTCTGTCCGTACTGGTAGCGGAGCTTGTCGGGCACCCCCGCGATCACGTGCGACGTCCGCGTGAGGTCGAGAAAGTGCCGCCCGCCGACGGTCAGTTCGATGGCGAGGTCGAGCCCGATGGCCTCGGTCACGTCGAGGTCGGCCGTCGTGGTGCGCTTGGGGCGGAGCGCCGTCACGATCAGCAGGATCGCCAGCACCGCCAGCGAGAACGACAGCACGACGCCCTTGGGCAGCCGCCCCCGGACGCACCGCCAGACGATGAACGACTGGAGCAGGATCGTGACGATGCCCGTCCGGCTGCTGTTGAAGAACGGGAAGACGATGGCCGTGAACGCCAGCGCGGCGAGGGCCATCGCGATCGGCGTCGGGATGCGGCGGAACCGGTGCAGCGCCCAGGCCAGCGACACGAGCAGCGCGGGCTGGGTCAGCGAGGCCACCCAGCGGTAGTACCCCAGCGAGGTCGAGTAGCCCTCGCCCTCGAAAGACCGCTTGCCCGAGATGTTGTCCAGGATGTTGACGATGCCCAGCTTTTCGATGTAGAGCGCCATCGCGACCAGCGACAGGCTGAACGCCGCCACGGCGACCACCGCCAGCCGACGCCCGTTCCAGGCGCGCGGCCGCAGGATGGCGACCCGGCCCATCAAGGACCTGGGGTTGAACGCCACATAGCCCACCGCCAGCATCGTCATCGCGATGGCGACGATGAGGGCCGGCGTGAGCAGGAACAGCGGGTCGGGTCGATCGAGCAACAGGTACGGCCACGCCTCGCGCGGCCCGAACAGCACGTATGCCGGCTTGAGCGTGGTCCCGACCCCGACCGCCAGCATCACCAGCGACAGCGGCTCCGTCAGGTCGTAGTCCTTCTTGAGCACCACCACGCCCAGCAGCACTGCGAGCGCCGCCGCCGTGACGACGTTCAGCAGCCCGTACTCGAACCCCCACGTCGCCCAGGCCACGGCCGCGTAGACCAGCGCGAGCGCGACGCCCGCGAACCCGAACAGCAGCACGAGCCCCCGCGTCGTCCGGTTCGACCGGGCCAACTCGGCGGCGCCGGCGGCAGGGTACAGGGCGAGCGGATTAGCCAAGGCGGCGGCGAAGGCGGCGAGGGATGGCGAGGGCGGCGGCCCGGTCGGCCGGGGTCAGCAGCGCGCCCCCCGGCCAGGCCCAGAGGACGGCCGGGAAGGCGGCGACGAGCGCCAGACGGCCCAGGGTGTGGATCAGGGAAAGATCGGGCAAGAGCATTGCCCCCGCACCGAGGGCCAGCGCCAGCCCGGACGCGAGGCCGAGCCGGGCACCCTCAATCCGCACCGGGTACACGCCCCTCGCGAAGACGTAGCTGCTCACGGCGATGCCGACGTACGAGGCGATGGTGGCAACGGCGGCCCCCGTGATGCCGTACCGCGGGATGAGGAGCACGTTGAGGCCCACGTTCACGACGAGCCCGAACCCCGTCGACGCCGACACGAGACCGGTCCGCTTCTTTAAGAAGAGCGGCAGGATGAACGCCTGGTTCAGCCCGTGGAAGACGTGCGCCGCGGCGATCATCCGCAGGATCGGCACCGAATCCGCGTACGCGGAGGTCGCCGCGACGGCGATCAGCTCGGGCGCGAGCGCAAACGTGGCCAGGCTCAGCGCGAGCAGCACGAGCGTCATCCGCGTCAGCGTTTGCGCGAACTCGTCCGCGCCGGCGTCGCCCTCGGAGGCGCGGAAAAAGCGGGCCAGCCAGGCGTTCGTGACGGACAGGCTGAAGATGGTGATCAGCGAGCCGATCTGGTACCCGACGCCGTACACGCCGACCGCCTCCAGGCTGACGTACCGGACCAGGATCAGCCGGTCGGCGAACGTGATCCCCCACGTGAACAGCAGGTGCGGCACGACGGCGACCGAGAACGCCAGCGACGCGCCGACCCGGCTGAACGAGGGGCGCCACCCGGCCCACCGGCCGAGCAGCACGCCCGCGAGCACGGTCCACGCGACGTAGGCCGCGAGCTGGCCCCACAGGACGCCCTCGACGCCCCGGCCCAGCACGCCGACGCCCACGACGATGCAGGCGGTCACCAGGATGAACTGGGCCGTGGTGTAGGCCGTGTGCGCGAGCGGCTGCTGCCGGGCCACGAACCGCGTCGTGGGGACGGCGGCGTTCCCCTGGAGCCCCGCGATGGCGACCGCCAGCACCAGGAAGCCGGCGGGGATGGCCTCGGCGACAGCCCCGGTCCAGACCGGCGCGGCGGCCCACGCGAGGCCGGCGCCCGCCGCCCCGAAGCCGAGCACGACCGCCCAGATCCCGAACGTGAACCGGTCCCCGTCGCGGTCGCCGCCGACCTCGGGGTAAAACCGCTTGACGGCTTGGTTGAGGCCGAGCGGGAACAGCCGCGCCAGCGCCAGGATCAGCGCGTCGAGAAACACGACCGTCCCGACCTCGGCCTTCGTCAGGTAGCGGACGTAAAAAGGGACGAGGAGGAACTTCGCGAGCTTGGACACGAAGGCGCCGGCGAGGTACAGCGCCGACATCTTGCCGACCCGCTTGTAGCGCTCGGCGTCCGGATCGCCCGCGGCGGTCGGCGGGGTGGCGGCGGGGTCCTCAGCCATCGGTGCGGCGCCAGGCGCCGAGGGGTTCGCCCGTCCACGCTTCTGCGGCGGCGATGTCCTCGAGGAATCGGGGCACCAGCCGGGCCCGCAGGGCCGGGTCGAGCGGGGTCCGGACCCCAGGGGTCGCGGCTCGGCGCACGACCGCGCGGCGCACACGGCCCGCGAGCCGGACGAGTCCCGCAGGGAGGCGGCCGTCGGCGAGGGCCCGCAGGCGTTCGAGGCGGCGCATCAGGGCGGGCGCCGGCGCGGCCTGCTGGCGGTTGTATCGGCGCCCGAGCGTGTCGGGGACGAACGCGGCGTCGACGCCAAGGAAGCGGTAGACGCGGGCGACGGTCTCGGCGGGGCGCGCGGCGAGGGCGTCGTGCGTGAGCACCAACATCCGCTCCTCGCCGACGGCGGCGCGCCAGCGGTCGAGGGCCTCGCGGTAGTGGCTCGCGGCCTCGAAGTACCGCGCGCGGGGGTGGCCGGCCTCGACCATCTCGGCGAACGTCCCGAACGCCCAGCCCGCCCGGCGCTCCTGCCAGTAGTGCGAGTGCATCCGCTCGACGGGGTCGCGGAGCACGGCGACGACGCGGGCGCCGGGGAGGTGCTCGGCGACGAGCGAGGGCGCGTCGGGCGCCGCGAGGTAGACGGTCGAGGCTTCTCCCCTCGCGGGTGCCGACCCGGTCCACAGCGCCTGGTACCACGCGAGCCCCTTGTCGAACGTCCCCGCTCGCGGCATGCGGTCGTCGAGGTCGCCGCGCACCAACCCGCCCGGCTCGCGCGTCCAGAACCGGGGCTCCTTGACCGTCGCCATCTCGACCTCGGGGTGCGCCACGAGGTGGTGCCAGAGCGCCGTCGTGCCGGCCTTGGGCGCGCCGACGACGAGAAACGTGGGAAGCGCCATCGGGCTAAGCGGTGTGCGGAGGCCTGTGCAAGCCTACGCCCTCGCCCGTTCTGGCCGGGCGCCGCGGCCGGACGGCACAGATCCCGGCCTTCGCGGAGGGGCCAGCGATCATCCCTCGGCCGCCGCGAGCGACTGGAGGTACTGCCCGTAGGCATTCGCGGCGAGCACGTCGCCGAGCTCCGCCAGCTGCTGGCGGTCGATGAAGCCCATCCGGTAGGCGACCTCCTCGGGGCAGGCCACCATCAGCCCCTGCCGCGCCTGCACGGAGTGGACGAACGCGGAGGCGTCGAGGAGCGACTCGTGCGTCCCGGCGTCGAGCCACGCGATCCCCCGGCCCATCACCTCGACCTCGAGCGTGCCCGCGTCGAGGTAGTGGCGGTTCACGTCGGTGATCTCGAGCTCGCCCAGGGCGGACGGCATAAGCCCGTCGGCGACGGCGACGACGTCGGGGCCATAGGCGTAGATGCCGGCGACCGCGAGGTTCGACCTGGGGACGGCGGGCTTCTCTTCGAGCGACACCGGGCGGCCGTCGGCGTCCAGCTCCACAACGCCGTACCGCTCCGGATCGGCGACGGGGTACGCGAACACGCGCGCGCCCGTCGTGGTCTCGGCCGCGCGGCGGAGGTGGCCCGAGAGCCCGCCGCCGTAGAACACGTTGTCACCGAGGATCATCATCACCGGCTGATCGCCGACAAAGTCGCGCCCGATTCGGAAGGCATCGGCGAGCCCCCGCGGCGCGTCCTGAACGGCGTACTCGAACGTCATCCCCCACCGCTTGCCATCGCCCAGCAGCCGTTCGAAAACGGGCAGCGCCTCGGGCGTCGAGATGACGAGCACCTCGCGGATGCCTGCCAGCATCAGCGTCGTCAGCGGGTAATAGATGAGGGGCTTGTCGTAGACGGGCAGCAGCTGCTTGCTGACCGCGAGGGTCGCGGGGTGGAGTCGCGTGCCGTGCCCGCCGGCCAGGACGATGCCTTTCATGCGGTGTGCCAGTCGGGGTGAGCGAGCGTCCAGTCGACGGTGGCGGCGAGCCCGGTCGCTAGCGACTGCTGGGGTCGCCAGCCGAGCCGCTCGATCTTGGCCGTGTCGACGGCGTAGCGGCGGTCGTGGCCGGGGCGGTCGGTGACGAACGTGATGAGGTCGGCGTGGGGCGCGCCTGCGGGGCGGCGCTCGTCGACGAGCGCGCACAAGGTCCGGACGAGGGTCAGGTTGTCCACCTCAGCGTTCCCGCCGACGTTGTAGGTCTCCCCAGTCGCCCCGCGCTCGACGACGGCCCAGATGGCGTCGGCGTGGTCGCCGACGTAGAGCCAATCTCGGACGTTGCCGCCGTCGCCGTAGACGGGGATCGGCTCGCCGGCGAGCGCGCGCGCGAGGACGACGGGGATCAGCTTTTCGGGGTACTGCCGGGGGCCGTAGTTGTTGGAGCAGTTCGTGATCGTGACGGGCAGGCCGAACGTCCGGGCCGCGGCGCGGACGAGGTGGTCCGAGCCCGCCTTCGACGCCGAATACGGCGACGAGGGCGCGTACGGGGTGGTCTCCGTAAACGCGGGGTCGTCCGGCCCGAGGTCGCCGTAGACCTCGTCGGTCGAGACGTGGTGGAACCGGACGTCGCGGGCGGCGCCCCACACCTCGCGCGCGGCGTCGAGCATCGACTGGGTCCCGAGCACGTTCGTCGATACGAACTCGGCCGGCACGTCGATCGAGCGGTCGACGTGCGACTCGGCGGCGAGATGGACGACGAGGGCGACGTCGTGCTCGCGCATCAGCCGGCGCACGAGCGCGCCGTCGCGGATGTCGCCCTCGACGAAGGTGTGCCGGTCGCCGAGGGCCCGGAGGTTGGCGCGCGAGCCGGCGTACGTCAGCGCGTCGAGCGTCACGACGCGCGAGCGCGGATACCGCGCGAGGGCCCCGCGCACGACGGCCGAGCCGATAAAGCCCGCGCCGCCGGTGACCAGGATGCCGCGTCCGTCGGGGGCCACCTAGTCGACGTTGATGAGACGCAGGAACTGCACAACCGCGATCGCGCCCGAGGTCACCAGGCCGACGACGGTGAACGTGTCGCGCGAGGTCCACCCGGAGTCGACGCGCGTCTCGACCTCAATGACGTCGCCGTCCTGCACGAGCGGGGTCGCCTGGGACATGAAGGCCTCCAGTGTCGTCTCGAAGGCCGCCTGCCCCTCCCCTGCGCCCTCGCGGTAGATGCGGACCGTCGCCTCGCGCGTCTCGGCCGCGCGGAGCCGCGTCGCCGCCGGGCCGCCGGCCATCGCCAGCGCCTCCCGGGCGGTCGTCCCCGGCGGCACGGCGAAGACGCCGGGCACGGTCACGTCGCCCCAGACGGCGACCTCGGCGGCGCCCTCGGCGTCGACCTCGACGATGTCGCCGTACTGGAGCGCGGGCTTGGCCGCGTCGCGGACGAAGGCGGCCAGCGTGGCCTCGTAGACCGGCCCGGCCTGCCCGGCCCGGTACACGCGGAGCACCAGCGACGGGTCGCCCGGCCTCTGGGCCCGCTCGTTCGTCACGCCCGCGAGCGTCAGCACCGACGCCAGCCCGAAGCCGGGGCCCACGTCGTAAATGCCCGGCCGGAGCACGCGGCCCCAGACGTGGACGCGGGTGACGGGCTCGCCCTCGCGGGCGTTGACGTAGTACCCGCCCGGCGTGGCCGTCCGCCCCTCGATCACGCCGAGCACGCCCCCGTCGCTGGTCTGGGCGTCCGCCGGGGACAGGGTGGCCGCCGCGAGGGCGGCGAGGACGAGGAGTGCGCGCATGGGGGGCGTGGTGGGAGGGCTAGGCGTCCTCGCGGGTCTCGTAGCCGTAGCCGTAGGCGTTGCCGTAGCGGTACGCGTACTTGTAGCGGTAGCCGTAGGCGTTGCGGACGTCGAACGCGTTGAGCACGTAGCCGCTGACCTGCGTCCCCACATCCGCGAGCGCCGTCGTGGCCGACTCCAGCTCGTAGTCCTTCGTCTCCCCGGCCCGCACGATGAGCAGCGTCGCGTCGCACTGGGTCGAGAGCAGGACGGCGTCGGTCGCCGCGAGCACGGGCGGGGCGTCGAAGATGACGATGTCGAACACCTCGCGCATGTCGGCGATCAGGTCGCGCATCCGCTTGGACCCGATCAGCTCCGACGGGTTGGGCGAGAGCTGCCCGGCCGGGAGCACGTAGAGGTCGTCGGCGAGCTGCTCGATCTGCGCCGGGTCGATCCGGTCCTCGGAGAACATCTGCTGGACCAGCCCGGGCTCGCGGGGCAGCCCCAGCTTTTTGTGGACGGTCGGCCGCCGGAGGTCGGCGTCGACCAAGAGCACGCGGCGGCCCGCTTGCGCGAAGACCACGGCCAGGTTCGACGAGGTCACCGACTTGCCCTCGCCCGGGTTCGACGACGTCACCAGGATGGTCTGGACCACGACGTCGGGCCGGCTAAACTGGATGTTGGTCCGGAGCGCCCGGTAGGACTCGCTGGCGGTCGACAGCGGGTTGAGCAGCGAGACGACATGCGTGTCGACCTGGCGGCCGTTGACGAGTGCGGTCTCGGCCCCGCCGAACTCCTCGGCGACCAGCTCCGTCGTGCTCGGGACCGTCCCGATGACCGACCGGCCCAGCTTCGCCAGGTCGTCGGGCGTGTTGATGCGGTGGTCGAGGCGGACTTTGCCGATGGCGAGCATCATGCCCAGGATGAGCCCGCAGACCAGGGCCACCAGCACGTTCCGGCCGCGGAGTGGGGTATAGGGCGCGCTCGCGGGGAAGGCCGGCCGGATCACGCGGGCGTAGCCGAGCTGCGACTGCTCGGCGACGCGGGCCTGCTGGAGGTTCGTCTCCAGCGAGCCGTAGACGCCCTCGGCCGCCCGGCGCTCGCGCTCGAGCTGCGCCAGCTCGATCGACTGGGCGGGGACGGCGGCCAGCTCGCCCTCGTACTGGCGCAGCCGGCGGTTGATCTGGGCCACCTCGGCCTCGAGGCCGCGCACCTGGACGCGGGCCGCCGAGATCTGGTCGCGCAGGCCGGCCGCGCGGACGAACCCGGAGCGCTGGTCGTCGGGGCTCGTCCCGGACGCGAGGGCCTGCTCGGCGAGCGCGTCGGCGATCCGGATCTGGGCGGCCTCGGCCTCCTGGAGCTGGCGCCGGAGCGAGGCCACCTCGGCGTACTCGGCGGGCGGGTTGGGGTTGGTCCGCAGCGACGGGGTCCGGGCGTAGTACGTCTCGAGCTGGGCGCGGAGCGCGGCGCTCCGCTGGCGGGCCGCCGTCAGCTCGGCGTCGAGCGTCGACGACAGCCGCTCGCCGACCTGGCCCTCGGTGCGCCGGAGCTCGGTCTGGAGCGCCGCCAGCTCGGCGCGCTTGGTCTGGAGGTTGACCGTCGCCTGGTCGCGCCGGGCGTCGAGCGTGGCGATCTGGTCGACGAGGCGCGAGGTCTCCTCCTCGAGCGCGACGGCGCCCTCCTGGAGCATGTACCGCGAGACGGCGGCGTCGGCCTCGCTCAGGCGCTCGCTCTGCGACTGGACCTGCCCCTCCAGGAACTCCCGCGAGTTGGCGGCGCCCGCGCGGCTCTGGTCCTGGGTGAGCTGGGCGAAGGCCTCGGCGAACGCGTTGGAGATGAACGCGGCCTCGTCCCTGTCGGTGCTGGTCACGATCACCCGGATGGCGTCGGCCCCGCCCGGCTCGGGCGCGGCGTCGACGTACCGGCGCTGGAGCGTGAACGCCACCTCCTGCGGGGTCACCTCGCCGTCGGCGGTGGCGCCGGTGAGGACGGTGAACGGCCGGCCGGTGCCGGGGACGGTGCCCGTCTCGATGATCCGCGCCGCGACCGTCTCCGCCAGCGGCATCGACTGGTCGAGCACCAGCATCTCGTTGCTCAAGTTCTTGTCCTTCTGGAACAGGCGGCTCGCCGACATCTCGGTCGCGACGGTCGAGAGGTCGGTGTCGGTCTTGTCGATGAGCAGGATCGAGTAGGACCGGAACCGCGACGGCGTCGTCCACGACACGGCGGCGACCGGGATCAACAGGGCCAGCACCGTCGCGAGGATGAGCCACTTCCCCCGCAAGAGGATGTCCAGAATTGCGCGCACGTCGACGCCCTCGCTGCCCCGGTCGTAGAACGGTTCGAGGCCGGTGAGAGGGAGCGAGGACGGTGTCTCGGCCTGAACGGGGAGCATCGAGGACATGACAACGGCGGCGAGGGGCCGAAAGATAGTCCGTCCGACCTGAGTGGCCCTCTCCGGCGCCGGGGCCGGCACCGCCGGGGGCTAGATTCCCGCCCCCCCCCGTCGACCCGTGCTGATCGCCGTCCTCTCCGACATCCACGCCAACCTGGAAGCGCTCCGCGCAGCCCTCGCCATCGCCGAGGCGCGGGGCGCCGACCACCTCGTCAGCCTGGGCGATGTCGTCGGCTACGGCCCGTCGGCCGGTGAATGCCTAGACGTCGTCCGCTCCGAGTTCACGCTCAGCGTCCTGGGCAACCACGACGAGGCCGTCGTCACCGGCGACTGGTCGGTGCTCCCAAAGGACGGCCAGGCCGCCGCCAAGCTCCACCGCGAGCAGCTCTCGGACGACCAGCGCGGCTGGCTCGCCGGGCTCCCGCTGACGGCCGAGCGGTTCGAGGCCACCTTCGCGCACGCCGCGCCGGACGAGCCCGGCGCGTGGCCCCGGCTCGAGACGTTCCGCGACACGCAGCGCCAGTTCGGCGCCTTCGACACGCCGATCTGCTTTATCGGGCACAGCCACAAACCGGCCGTCGTGTCGTCGTCGCTCGGCGTCTTCCGGATCCGCAAGGGCCACCGCTACCTCGTCAACGTCGGGAGCGTGGGCCAGCCCCGCGACCACGACCCCCGCCTGTCGTTTGGGCTCTACGACCCGGACGCCTTCACGGTCGAGACGGTCCGGGCGCACTACGACATGGCGCAGACTTCCTCCAAGATCGCCGAGGCCGGCCTGCCCGCCTCGCTGGCGGACCGCCTCCGCGCGGGGGCCTGAGCCGGACCCGGCCGAGGCCCTCACCCGGTCAGCCCGCCTGCACGAGGGCGAGGTCTGCCGTGACCATCTCGGCCGCCAGCTCGCCGACGCTCACGGCCGGCGTCCAGCCCAGCTCGCGCTGGGCTTTCGAGGCGTCCCCGAGGAGCTGCTCGACCTCGGTCGGCCGGTAGTAGCGCGGGTCGACGCGCACGATGACGGCGCCCGTTTCGGCGTTGCGCCCGACCTCGGCCTCGCCCTCGCCCTCCCAGGCGACGTCGATGCCGGCGGCGGCGAACGAGAGCTCGCAAAAGTGCCGGACGGTCGTCATCTCGCCGGTCGCCAGCACCCAGTCGTCGGCCGTGTCGTGCTGCAAGATGCGCCACATCCCCTCTACGTAGTCCCGGGCGTGGCCCCAGTCGCGCTGCGCGTCCATGTTGCCGAGGTAGACGGTCTCCTGCAGGCCGAGGGAGATCTTGGCCGCCGCGCGCGTGATCTTCCTCGTGACGAACGTCTCGCCGCGGCGCGGGCTCTCGTGGTTGAACAGGATGCCGTTCGTCGCGAACAGCCCGTAGGCCTCGCGGTAGTTCACGGTGATCCAGTACGCGTACAGCTTGGCGACGGCGTACGGCGAGCGCGGGTAGAACGGCGTCGTCTCGGACTGCGGCACCTCCTGCACCTTGCCGTAGAGCTCGCTCGTCGAGGCCTGGTAGAACCGCGTCTCCGACAGCCCGAGGATCCGGAGCGCCTCCAGCAGGCGGAGGGTACCGACGGCGTCGGCGTTCGCGGTGTACTCGGGCGTGTCGAAGGAGACCGCGACGTGGCTCTGCGCGGCCAGGTTGTAGATCTCGTCCGGCTGAATCTCCTGCACGATCCGGATCAGGTTCGTCGAGTCGGTCAGGTCGCCGTAGTGGAGCCGGAAGCGGAGGTCGGCCTCGTGCGGGTCCTGGTAGAGGTGGTCGACGCGCTGGGTGTTGAACGACGAGGCGCGTCGCTTGAGGCCGTGGACCTCGTAGCCCTTCGCGAGCAGGAGTTCGGCGAGGTACGACCCGTCCTGGCCGGTGACGCCGGTGATGAGGGCCTTACGGCGGGGCTGAGACATGGAGGGAGGCGGAGTCGGGGGGACGGCGCGGTCGAGGCCACGCCTGCGTGGGTTCGGTCTGGGGATCGACGGGGCGGCCGACCGGCCTAAGCCCTCTCGAGCGGGAGGCCGGGTCCTCCCCTCTTCTTCGTGCGGTCAGGTCGCGGGGGCCGTCGCGACGTGCTCGCGGAACCAGTCGTAGGTGCTCGCGAGGCCGTCGTGCAACGAGGTGTCGGCCCGCCAGCCGAGGGCTGTCAGGCGCGACACATCGAGCAGCTTGCGCGGGGTGCCGTCGGGCTTGTCGGTGTCCCACCGGATCGGGCTGTCGGCCCCGACGACGTCGCGGACGCGCTCGGCGAGATCGCGGATGGCGAGGTCCTCTCCCACCCCAACGTTGAGGAGCCCGTCCGGCGCGGCGGCGCGCATCGTGGGTTCGTCGAGCGCCAGCACGAAGGCGACGGCGTCGGCGAGGTCGTCGGCGTGTAAGAACTCGCGCTTGGGCGAGCCGGTGCCCCACAGCGTGACCGGGGCGTCGGGCCCGGCGTCGCGCCGCGCTTCGTGGAAGCGGCGGATGAGCGCGGGCAGGACGTGGCTGGTGGCCAGGTCGAAGTTGTCGCCCGGGCCGTAGAGGTTGGTCGGCATCAGGCTCACCACGTCGTCCCCGTGCTGGCGGTGGAGCGCCTCGGCCAACTCGATGCCCGCGATCTTGGCGATGGCGTAGGCTCGGTTCGTCGGCTCGAGCGGGCCCGTCAGCAAGTCGACCTCGCGCATGGGCTGGGGCGCCTCCCGTGGGTAGATGCACGTCGAGCCCAAAAATACGACCCGGCCCCGCTGCCCGACGCCGGTCTCATGCGCCGCCATCAACACGGCCTGCTGGATGGCCAGGTTTTGGCCCACAAAGTCGGCCGGGAAGTCGCGGTTGGCCAAGATCCCGCCGACCTTGGCCGCCGCGAGCACGACGTGCGTGGGCCGCTCGGCCTCGAAAAACGCCTGCACAGCCGCGCCGTCCCGGAGGTCGAGCTCGGCCCGCGTCCGTGTCATCAGCTCCACGCCGTCGGCGGCGAGGCGGCGGACGACGGCGGACCCGACGAGCCCACGATGGCCCGCGACGAACACGCGGGAGTCGGACTGGAGGGCGGGCATCGGGGGCGGGGGGAGCGTGCGGCAAGGTATCGCCGCCTCCCCCCGTCGGATTGAGCCCTTCATGGAGAGCGCGCCGTCCAGCCGCTGCCACGCCCCGACAGACGACGCCCCCGCCGAACCGTGCTCGGCGGGGGCGCGGGAGCCCGGCGGAGCCGGTTCTAGGGGAGATCGGAGTGGGCCGCGGCCCGCATGATGCGGCCCTTGTCACGGCCCGAGATCAGTCCGGCGTCCTTCCAAGTGTTCGTGAGCGCGGACACGCACGACACGAACCCGCCGTGGTTGGCGGCGTCGGCGGCGCACGCGCCGATCTCGTCGTTGAACGTGGCCCCGGTCGGCAACAGCTGGTTGCCCACGCCCGAGTCTTCGCCGTCGACGATCACCGTCGGGCCGAGGTCGGAGAACGGGAAGGCGTCGTCGTCGTCCGACACGCCGTCGTTGTCGTCGTCGTCGTCGCAGGCGTCGCCCGCACCGTCGCCGTCGAAGTCGGCCTGGTCGGGGTTCGCGGTCAGCACGCAGTTGTCGAGCCCGTCATCGACGCCGTCGTTGTCGTCGTCGGGGTCGCACGCGTCGCCAATGCCGTCACCGTCGTTGTCGGCCTGGTTGGCGTTCGGGGTCGACGGGCAGTTGTCGGCGTCGTCCGGCACGCCGTCGCCGTCGCCATCGACGATGCCGTTGCCCACCCACACGATCGACTGAAGCAGCAACCGATACGCGTTGTCTCCGCGGTGCGCGTGGTAGTCGTTGTCCGGCCCGGTGAGGACCATCCGGCCGCCCCCGTCGAACTCACCGTAGAGCCCGAGTGTGGTGTTCCCCTGGCTTAGAAATGGTGAGAACGCGGCGTCCCAGGCCGTCACCCGGAGGTGGAAGTTGTCGAACGTCCCGTTCACGCCGTCCGTGAGGCCAGGAACCGCCTGGACAGTCAGGGTGCCGCTGCCGCCGGTTTGGGTTCCAATAACGCCAGGGGCCAGATCGGACACGTTGCGGTTGTCCTCCCAGAGCACGCCCCCACCCAGTTCGAGGAACGGCAAGATCCGTGTGGTCCAGTCCGCGTTCAGCGAGGGCGAACTGTCCCAGGTAAAGAGCAGGATGTCGTAGTCCGCTCGGAGGTCTGCGACGGACTGGGCGTTGAACTGGAGCTCCGTTAACCGGGTGATTTCCCCGTCGAGGTCACCGGAGGAAAACACGACGTTGGCCGTGCGATTCCCACGGTTCCCCCCGATCGCCGCGACGCGGTAGTAGTCGGGCGTCGTGGTCCGGGCCGCCGTCCCCTCGCTGCGGCTGGTGGCGAACCCGTCCGGGTTGCCGAGGACTTCGGCGACCTGCTCGACGTCGGCCGTCGGCGGAGACATGGCGGGGTCCGAGGCGTCGCAGCCCGCGACGAGGAGGGCCGCAAAGACCACGGCGCTCGCGAGCACGGAGGGGAGAGAAAAGGGTCGAGTCATGACGGTCAGAGGGTTGGGGTCGTCGCGCAGTCGTGAGCCGCAGGAGGACGGCGCGTCGTCGAGCCTGCCAGCGTTACGGTACTGGCGACGCGCTCGCCCAGCGGACGAGGTCTCCCTTCGCGTATGGCCACACATGGCACGGCTCATGTGTAGACGGCTCAGGTCCGTGCATCCTGCCACCTTGTGGACCGACGTGGTCAGGGCCCGTTTGCCCGCTTCGCGCTGCGTAGTTGACCGTTTCGGGTCGGCAGGAGGAACGGGGCGTCGTGTCTTCCGCCACTACAGCACCACAGTGCCTCATGTCCTAACCTATAGGCGCCAAGCTCAGCCTACCGTAGGGTGGAAGGTCCAGTTATGACTGGGTCGCAGTGGGCACCGACCGGTGGGTAGAGGCTCGGGCATCGGGGCACAACAATGCACGCGTCCCCTGAAGGACGTGATCTGGGAGGGCCGCTCGATATCTTCCGGCCATGGCCCCTCCCCCGCTTTGAGCGCCACCATCCACGACGTCGCCCGCCGCGCGGGCGTCTCGATCTCGACCGTCTCGCGCGTGCTGAACGACTCGGCACGGGTCCACCCCGACAAGCGCGCGCTCGTGCTGGAGGCGGCCGGAGCGCTGGGCTACTCCCCGAACCCCGCCGCGCTCAGCCTGCTCAACAAGCGGACCGGCGGGATCGGCGTGCTCCTGCCGTTTGTAAGTGGGGAGTTTTTCTCCGAACTCCTTAGCGGACTCGACGAGGCCGCCCAGGAGCACGGACTCATCCTAGTCATCTCCACCTCCCACCGGTCCTCTGCCGAATTCCACAAGGCCATCCAAGTCCTGGACAAGCGGGTCGACGGCCTGGTGATCATGGCCCCGGAGATCAGCGCGAGCGACGCCGACTCCATTCTGCAGATCGACACCCCCGTGGTGTTTGTCAACACCTACCTCGACCGCCCGGACGCGGACGTCCTGAACTTCGACAACCGCGCGGGGGCGCTGGCCTTGACGCGCCACCTGGTAGACTTGGGGCATCGACACATCGCGCTCGTTAAGGGGCCACCGGATGCCCGAGACGCACAAGAACGGGCCGACGGGGTTCGCGCCGGGCTCGCGGAGGCGGGACTGCCCGGAGCGGTCGAAGTCCCTGGCGGCTACACTCGGGAGGCCGGCTTTGAAGCCGCTGCGGCAATCGCCGACCGGTCCCCTCGACCGACCGCCATTGTGGCTGCCAACGACTACTGCGCCCTCGGCCTCATCAGCGCCCTTCATACGCGGGGCATCTCGGTCCCCGGGGAGATCGCCGTCACCGGATTCGATGGACTGACGAGCGGGCAGTATGGGGTCCCCCCCCTCACGACCGTCCGCGTGCCGATCGGCGAGATGGGACGCCAGGCGGTCGGCCAGCTCGCCGCCCGGCTCCGCGGGGACGCCACCCCGCCCACGCAGCAGATGGCTCCCGTCAAACTCATCGTCCGGGAGTCGACGGCCGCACGTGCGCTGACTGACACCGACGTGAGCCGCTAACCCAAGGAACGCCCTGAAGGCAGGGGCGGCCGGAACCGGCGCGCGATCGCCGGTCGTTGGCCGAGCCAACAGGAGGTGTCTTTCTGACTCCCCTGAAAAGGTTTTCCTGTCCTACCTTGGGCCCTCTCGCACACCCACCACGCCACGCCGCCATGCCCCGACTGCTACTCTCCATTCTCTCCCGCTCCACCGCGCTTCTGGTGGTGGCGGCATCCCTCGTTGCCCCCGCCGCCCTGGCGCAGGACGTGGTCTTCGACTCCTTCGACGACGGCGACGTCTCGGACATCGGGTTCTTCTCCGGCGGTGCCGCCGGGATCGGGATCGGCGTCGGGACGACGGCCGGGGCCGACGGCGCCGACGCGGCCGGCCTCTCGGTCGGGATCAACCCCGGCGACGGCGGCGGGTTCGCCGGGGTCGTCATCCCGGGCCCCGAGGGCGTCACCGACGTCAGCGGCGCCGAGTTCCTCACGTTCTCGTTCCGCCCGACGACGGTCCAGGCCGCCAACCTCCCGCTCAAGCTCGAGATCGCGCTCCAGGAGGACGAGGACGGCGACGGCGCGCACGACCCGGCCACCGAGGACGAGTACAAGGCGTTCTTCGACGTCCCGCTCGGCTCGGACTACGTGACCGTCGAGCTCCCGATCTACGCGTTCGCCGACGTCAACGCCGGCGGGACCGGCGGGTTCGACTACACGAAGCTCCTCCAGATCGTCGCCGTGTTCGGCGGGATCCAGGGCCCCGAGTTCACCTTCGCCATCGACGAGATCACGTTCACCGAGACCAGCACGCGCGGCATCGGCCCGAGCACCGCGTTCGACTCCTTCGACGACGGCGACGTCTCGGACATCGGGTTCTTCTCCGGCGGTGCCGCCGGGATCGGGATCGGCGTCGGGACGACGGCCGGGGCCGACGGCGCCGACGCGGCCGGCCTCTCGGTCGGGATCAACCCCGGCGACGGCGGCGGGTTCGCCGGGGTCGTCATCCCGGGCCCCGAGGGCGTCACCGACGTCAGCGGCGCCGAGTTCCTCACGTTCTCGTTCCGCCCGACGACGGTCCAGGCCGCCAACCTCCCGCTCAAGCTCGAGATCGCGCTCCAGGAGGACGAGGACGGCGACGGCGCGCACGACCCGGCCACCGAGGACGAGTACAAGGCGTTCTTCGACGTCCCGCTCGGCTCGGACTACGTGACCGTCGAGCTCCCGATCTACGCGTTCGCCGACGTCAACGCCGGCGGGACCGGCGGGTTCGACTACACGAAGCTCCTCCAGATCGTCGCCGTGTTCGGCGGGATCCAGGGCCCCGAGTTCACCTTCGCCATCGATGAGATCGGCTTCGCCTCAGAGGCCGTCGTCGCCAACGAGGCGCTGCCCTCGACCTTTGCCGCGGCTCCGGTTGCGTTTCCGAACCCGACCGCCGGGTCGGCCTCGCTGACGTTCGAGCTGGCCTTGACCTCCGACGTGTCGGTCGAGGTCTACGACCTGCTCGGCCGCCGCGTAGCGACGATCGCCCAGGGCGCGCAGACCGCCGGCGCCGTGCGCTTGAGCGTCCCGACGGGCGCGCTGACGCCGGGCGTCTACGTTGTCCGCGTCCGGACCTCGGCCGGCGTGGCCTCCACGCGGCTGACGGTCATTCGCTAGCCGTCCTTCCGAGCCGGCGGCCGGGCGGGGCACCCCGCCCCGGCCGCCCTCGGCGCCGGCACTCTGTCTACCCTGTCATGACGATCCCGGCACCCTGCGATGGATCTCGACGGCTCGACCGTGCTCTCGGCTGGGTGCGGGGGCTCGCCTTCGTCGTCGTGCTGGCGTGGACCGCGTCCGCGTCCGCGCAAGACGCGTGGGTTCCGACCATCGGGCTTGACGGCATCCCAATCGCGGGTGACTCCCTCGCGGCCTCCGTCCCGCCCCCCGTCGACTCGCTGGCGTTCGCGCCGGACGGGCCGGCCGGGGGCACGACGGGGGTCGCGTTGTTGATTCGCGACGCGCCGACCGCGGTGGCCGATACGACAGAGGACGTCCGAAAAGCACCCCTCCCGCTGACCGTCTTCGGGTACTACCGGCTGTTCCTCTACGGCCGCAACATCACGGAGCCGTATCCCAACCTCGCGCCGTTCGAGCGCGCGTACGGCGTCGGCGACGGGTACCGCGAGCCGATGCTGTCGCTGACCGTGCTCGGGCGGCCGAACGGGCGGTCAAGCTTTGGCTCGGAGCTGTTTGTGTACACGCCCTACGAAGGGACCGAGGACGAGAACAACACGATCAACCTGAACCTCGGCGTCAACTTCTACGGGACCTTCCGGACGGACGCCGGCACCTACGGGGTCCGCACAGGCGGCATCCACTGGTACAACCTGAGCCCGTTCACGATCGGCGTGTACCAGGTGCTCGACCGGTTCTCGATCTTCGACCGGACCCCGTGGGAGGGCGTCACCGGGGCCACCAAGTACGACAGCTACTTCGAGACCGGGCAGGCCAACCCCGGCGACGCGCGGTGGAACTACCAGGCCTTCCAGGGCTTGATTCTGGACGGCCGCGAGCTGCCGGGCGGCATCGGCTTCGACGCCTTCGTCGGCAAAACGCAGCCGAACGGCGGCTTGCCGAACGCGCTCACCGACCCGGCCGAGACGGTCGCCCTCGACGGCCAGGCGGGCGACGTGCCGACCTACGACGGGTTCGCGGGCGACAGCCGCGCGCTCCCCAGCTACATCACCGGCGGCCGCCTGCAGCGCGCCTTCGGCGACGACCTCTTGGCCGTCAACTCGATCTATAGCTTCCGCACGCTCGACAGCCTGACCTCGGCCCGGCGCGAGTACCAGGTCCACACGGCATCGTTCGACGTGACGCACTTTGGCGTCAACCTGAGCGGGGAGCTGGGCGCGAGCAAGTTCGAGAGCCCGACGTACGACTCGAAGTGGGGCGAGGCGCTCATGGTCCGCGCCAAAACGACGGCCTCGACGACGCGCCTCCCGCTCGACGTCCAGGTCTACCAGGTCGGCCGGCACTTTTTCAACGAGAACGGTGAGATCGCGACGAGCAACCATCCGCAGATCCAAGCTGACCCGCGGTGCGAGGTCGTCGCCGGGCAGGGCTCGTCGGGCGGGCACCTCACGCAGGTCAACCAGCTTGCGCACAACCGGCGCGGCGTCAACTTGAATACGGCGTGGGAGCGTGGTCCTGCGCGGCTCGCCGTCGGCTGGGGCGTCTCCCACGAGCTCGCGCCAACGACGTCGACGCTGTCGTACATCCACCGCGTCAACGGGCTCGCGGTCTCGCGGATCTACAACCCGTTCCCGGCCGAGGCCACGTGCGCGACGCAGTTCGGCCCGCTCGACCGCCAGTACTCGTTCTTCCGCGGCGTCTTCGAGCGCGTCCCGACGACCGACGTCGACCCGGTCACCGGGCTGGCGACGACGCGCAAGTACTTCCACGCCGTCGACCTCCAGGGCAAGCTCCGCGCCCGCGTGCTTGACCGCCCGGCGTACCTGTTCTACCTCGCCAGCTTCGGCTCGGCGAACCGCTCGCTCCAGGCCGTCCCCCGCGACGACGACACCTACCTGTTCGTCCAGTACCACGAGCTCGACGCCTACGTCGAGCTGTTCGAGGGCTTTCTGCTGACGGGCTACCTCGGCCTGGAGAACGCCCGCGGTGGGCGCTTTACCGAGGTCGACGCGACGAGCGGCCTCCCACGCGACCAGATCGGGACTGGCGTCGGCATCGGGTTCGACTGGACACTCGCCCGGAACACCGGCCTCTTTGTCCGTCACCGGTGGATGGACTTTGAGGACCGGAGCTTCGCCGTCGACACGTATTCGGGCCAGGAGACGACGGTTGAGCTCAAGATTTTTCTCTAACCGCCCACGGCATGCGATCCCTTTTCCGCCCAGGCCTGCTCCTCGTGGTGCTGGCGCTCGGTCCTTCCGCCGCCGCACAGGGCGAGCCCGAGCCGCCCGGCCCGGGCATCCGCTTTAACGGCCTGGGCCGGAGCTACATCCAGCAGACCGACCTGGGCGGCAACGTCATCGACAACGACACGCTGACGGTCGACCGGCTGACCGACGGCAACTTCGTGCTCGACCTCGCCGTGGCCGCCCAGCCGAATGCCGTTACCGAGGTGCAAGGCGTGATCCGGTTGCGGAACGAGTTCGGCGGCTTCTTCGGGGCCGGCTCGACGGTCGAAATCCGCGAGCTCTGGGCGCGCGGCATCATTGCCGACCGCGTCCGCTACCGCCTCGGCGACTACAACTACCGACTGACGCCGTTTACCGTCCACCTCCCCGAGCGCGACGGCACCGTCAACGAGCCCGAGCTGTTCCGGTCGCAGCGCGAGGTCATCGACTACGAGGAGTTCTACACGGGCCTCGACGAGCGCCGCTTCCAGGGTGGCACGGTCGACTTTGGCCTGGCCTTCGACCAGGTTCTCGAGACGCTCGACGCCGAGGTCTTCCTGGCCCGGCTCCGCGCGACAGACTTCCGCACGACGCCAACGCGGCTCATCGGCGGCGGCCGGCTCGCGGCCGCGACGCCCGTGCTGGGCGACGTCGGCAGCCGCGCGACCGTCGGCGTGAACCTCGCCTCGACCTGGGACGACCTCGAGTCAGGCGACGCCACGCGCGGCATCCGCAACCGCGTTTGGACCATCGACGCCGACGTGACCCTGCTCGACCGCGACGGCCTGACTCTCCAGGCGATGGGCGAGGGCGGGTGGTCACACGTCGAGCTGACCGAGCGCGTGCCCGACCCCGACGACGGCCAGCCGGCGCCGGAGGTCGACCCGCTCGTCGAAGACGACGACACCTTTTTCGAGGCCGGGCTCGCGGTGTCCCTGGCCACTTCCGGAATCGGCGTCTCGGCCAGGTTCGTCGACGTCGGCCCCGACTTCTACAGCGCCGCCGCCCAGAGCAAACGCGTCGACTACACGCGGTCGCTGAGGTCGTTCAACCGCGTCGGCAGCAACCGCCAGTTCCGGGCGGTCAGCCTGTTCGACTTGACGCGAGACCAGGGCCTGTACACCTCGCGCGTCGCCAACCAACTAATGGCATACGACCCGCGCTACGGGAACGTGCTGCCCTACGGCCGGGCCACGCCGAACCGCCGGGGCGTCCACCTCGCGAGCACGTACGCGCCCGCCGAGGGCCCTCTCGATGCAGGCCTCGAGATCGCCTTGCTCACCGAAATCCGGGGCCAGGGCACCGACGAGCTCAAAGACTTCGTCCTCATCCGCGGCGAGGCCGACGTGCCGCTGGCATCGCTTGTCGGCAGCTCGCGCCTGCTCGCGGCCACGCTCGGCCTGCAGTACGAGTCCACGTCGCGCGGCGGCGACCCGATCGTCGAGGTCAACCTCACGTCGCTGCTGGTCGAGCTCGGCCTCGCCGTCGAGGTCTACGACCGGCTCGACGTGTTGCTGGGGTCCAAGACCCGCTCGTCGTCTGGACGCGACTTTGTCCCCGTGCTCGCCGACTTCAACGACGTCCGCGACTTTCCCGGCCCGTTCGTCACCGACGACCGCGAGTCGCTGGTCGGCGCGGGGCTGCGGTACCGGTTCAAAGACGACGTGTACCTCACTGTCCAGGTCCAGCAGTTTTCCTATGGCGCCGACGCCTCGCCCGATGACGACTACCGTCTCGGCCAGGTGTTCGCGCTGTACAGCATGACCTTTTAGCCCGCGTGCCAATGCCCTCCCCCCTCTCCCCTCGGCGGATCCGCGCGGCCGGTCTCGTGCTCGCGCTCGGCTTGGTGGCCGCAGGCTGCGACCACGTCACCGACTTTGATGGCCCCAACCTGATCGACCGGTTCGGCGAGTTCACGCTCCTCGACCCCTTGGAGGCCAGCCAGCCGACGGTCGACTTTGCGGCCGGCGACGTCGTCGCGTTCACGGCCACGTTCAACAAACAGGTCGAGTGGGTCCTGGAGCTCACCGGCCAGCGCAGCGGGGCCATCAAGCGGATCGAGGGGTTCTCGACCGAGGTCACAGCCGACAACGCCACGTGGACCGGCGGCACGACCGAGCTCCCCCTCTTCAAAGACGAGCTCGTCGACGTGGCGCTCATCATCCCGAGTGAGGCGGCGGCCGACACGTCGCGCACGACGGTCGAGGTGCTCACACCCAAGTCGTACCCCGGCTCCGTGGTCGCTGCGTTCGAGGGCAACGACCGCATCACGGTCGGCAACTTCGAGTTCGAGTTCGCGCCGAGCTCTGGGATCAGCACCGAAGTGCCGCCAGGCCAGGGCGACGGGTTCTACCTCCTGCGCGGCGTCGACGACGTGGTCCGCAACTTTTTCGTCGGCCTCATCGACATCCGCCCGCCCGGCGTGACGGGGGCCGGCTACTTCGGCGTCCCGACGACGGTGCCCGAGGACCTCTATTTCAACATGTTCCTGTACAGCTTCAACACGCCGCACACGATCATCGTCGTGCAGCTGATCGCGGATGCCAACGGCAACGGAACGTTCCAGGACGGCCAGGACACGGTCTTTCCCTATGGAGACATCGTGCCGGATTGGGAGGGCTGGCGGGCCTTTAGCAAGCCACTCAGCGAGATCGGCCTGACCGCGACGCAGGCCAGCCAGATCGTCGCCGTCCGCGTGCTCCTCATCTCGGACAGCAACAGCCAGCCGACCCCGCAGATCGCCGCGCAGTACGGCATCGACTACATCACATTCACCGCCGGCGGCCCGTTGGAGCTGTAGTCCCCGCTCGCTGAGGCGCAGACGCTGGGGCGCCCCCGTCGGCCCCGGTTCGACTCCGGTTTGATTTCCCGCCCGACCCATGGCCGACCGACTCTACTCCCGCTCCCTCTTCCGCCTCAGCGTGCTGCTGGCCGTGGCCGGTGTCGCGTTGCCGGGGTGCGTCGAGTTCCAACAGGTCTCGCTGTACTCGGGCGTCGAGCAGGCGCCGGTCCCCGAGCGCCCGCGCAAGCTGTCGCTCGCCGTCGAGCCGATGATCTTCGCGGACCAGAATGACGACACGATCTGGTTCGAGGAAGAGATCGGCTGCACCCAGGGCCGTTTGACCGAAGACGTCGTGTACTCGGGCAACCGGGCGGTCGAGGTGACGTGGAGCCGGGACGCCGAGGGGTGCACCTGGGCCGGGCTCGGGTTTGGGTGGGACGGCTGGGCCGGCAAGGACCTGTCCGAGGTGCTGCCGTACGCCGCCGTCCAGATGCGCGTCCGGGCCAAGGAGGGCCGGATGTTCGGCCTGCCAATCGTGCTCACGCTGGAGGACTACTCGGGCGGGATGGGCTTCGCGTACACCGACAACAAGTACTTCGAGCGGACCTTTATCGACGAAGAGTGGCAGACGGTGACGGTCCCCCTCAAGGACTTCGACCTCGACATCGAGAGCCTCGACGCGACGAACGTGAAGCAGCTCATGTTCGAGCTCCAGCAGTCGGGGAGCATCTACGTCGACGACATCGAGCTCATCTACTACGACGCGCCGCCCCAGGAGCCGTGGCTCGTCGAGGCGCCCCGCCCGGACCCGACGGCGCTGCCCATCCAACTCTTCGGCGACGCCTTCATCAACGACAACGGCTGGGGGCTCGTCACCGACGCCTGCCAGTCGATTGCGATCACCGAGGCGGACGCGACCCAGGGCACGTCGGCTCTCCACATTCGGTGGGACCTCGCGCCGGACACGTGCTACGAGGCCGCGATGGGCGTGAGCTGGGACAAGTGGTACCCGGTCGACGCCACCTCGATCGCCTCGACGGCCGCGGTTCGGTTCGACGTCCGGCTCGCGTCGGGCACGGCCTCGCGGCTCCCGATCCGCGTCGCGCTGGAGGACTACGCGCGCCAGACCTCGCAGATCATCTTGGACGGCCGCTTCGTCGCCGGGGGCGGGTTCTCGACCGAGTGGCAGACGGTAACCATCCCGTTCACCGAGCTCCGCGGCGGCGGCCGCGAGCTGGCGGCGGCGCCGGCGACGGTCGGGGACGCCGCGCAGTTCGGCGACGGCGCTGACCTCGGCTCCCTCAAGCAGCTCGTGTTCTACTTCGACGAGAGCGGCGAGGTATTTATCGACAACCTCCGACTCGTTTCTGTCCGCTAGATCCAGCGCGAGCCCACCCATGGTCATCCTGAGCGACAGCGACCGCGACGTGACGGCGCAGCCAAGGATCCAGACGCCCGCGAATCATGCCCTCGACTCCGGTCCTGCCGGCCATCCGGCCTCGCGTTGAGATCCTTCGCTCTGCTCAGGATGACGAGCGTGATCAGGGTTTGCTTCCCACCTCCCCGTTGCTCGACCGCCCCCTCCCTTCCGACGCCATGAGAGTCCTCGCCCTCCCGCTCCTCGTCGCGCTGGTTGCCGTTGGCCCGGCGCGCGCCCAAACTGTGGACCGTGCCGTCGTCGACCGCCCGGGCAGCTCGGGCGTGATCACGAGCGACCTCCGCACCGAGGGCGCGATCCCCGTCGAGCTCCGCCAGGGCGACGACGGGAGCTGGACGATGTACCGCGGCGGCGAGCCGTACTACATCCGCGGCGTCGGCGGCCACACCTACCTCGACCGCGCCGCCGCCTACGGCGCCAACTCGATCCGGACGTGGGGCGCTGGCGACGCTATCGCCGTGCTCGACCGGGCGCACGAGCTCGGGCTCTCGGTCACCTTCGGGCTGTGGGCCGGGACCGAGCGGCAGGGGTTCGACTACAACGATGGCCGTGCCGTCGCCGCACAGCTCGCGCGGTTTACCGAGGTCGTCCGCACGTACAAGGACCACCCCGCGATCCTGATGTGGGGCGTGGGCAACGAGAACGACCTCTTCTACTCCAACTTCAAGGTCTGGGACGCGCTGGGCGACATCGCCGAGATGATCCACCGCGAGGACCCCAACCACCCGGTCATGCACGTGACCGCCGGGCTCGACGTGGCCGAGGTCCAGCTCATCAAGGAGCGCGCGCCGGCCATCGACGTGTACGGCGTCAACACCTACGGCGAGCTCGTCGGCGGGACGCGGCAGTTCCGGGACTGGGGCTACCAGGGCTCGGACGTCGGCGTCAACCTGCGCCGCGCGGGCTGGGACGGTCCGTACGTGATCGCGGAGTGGGGGCCGGACGGCCACTGGGAAGTTCCCAAAACGGCGTGGGGCGTGCCTGTCGAGCAGACCAGCCGCGAAAAGGCCGAGATGTACCGGTTCCGCTACGAGCGCGGGATCGCCGCCGACACGACGCACGCCATCGGCTCGTACGTCTTCCTGTGGGGCGACAAGCAGGAGACCACGCCGACGTGGTACGGCGTCTTCACGCCGGGCGGCTTCGAGACCGAGGTGATGGACGAGCTCCAACACCTGTGGACCGGCACGTGGCCCGACAACCGGGCCCCGCGCCTGGAGACCATCACAGCGAACGGCCAGGACCGCTTCGCGAGCGTCTTCGTCGACGCCCGCGCCGAGATCACGTTCGACGCGACCGTCATCGACCCCGACGGCGACGCGTTGCGCTACGTGTGGGAGCTGCTCCCCGAGAGCACCGACATCCGCGCCGGCGGCGACGCCGAGGCGCGGCCGGACGCCATGCCCTTCCGCCCCCTCCGCCAGGAGGCGGGCACGCTCGCGATCCGCGCCCCGAGCCGAGAGGGCCCGTACCGCATGTTCCTCTACGCCTACGACGGCAACGGGAACGTGGCGACGGCCAACCTCCCGTTCCACGTCGGCCGCCCGGCCCAGTAGCCACCGCTCCCCCATGCCGTCCCTCCTGTCTCGCACCGTCCTGCTCGTGGCCCTCGGGCTCGCCGGCTGCGACAACTCCGTCGACCAGACGATCCCCGACCCGCTCGCGACGCCCGCCGGCTGGGCGCTCGTCTGGGCCGACGAGTTCGACGGCGCCGCGCTCGACGACACCAAGTGGACGTTGCAGCTCGGCGACGGCTGCCCGGACCTCTGCGGCTGGGGCAACAACGAGCTCCAGGTCTACACGCCCGACAACCACACGGTCGGGGACGGCGTTCTGACCATCACCGCGCGCGAGGGGGCGGACGGGACCTACACGTCGACCCGGATGAACACCGAGGGCAAGGGCGACTGGACGTACGGGCGCTACGAGATCCGCGCCAAGCTCCCGACGGGCCAGGGCTTGTGGCCCGCCATCTGGATGTTCTTCAGCGACGACACGTATGGCGGCTGGGCCGCGAGCGGCGAGATCGACATCATGGAAAACATCGGGAGCCGGCCGAGCGAGGTCTTCGGCACGCTCCACTACGGGGGCCCCTTCCCGGACAACGTGTTCTCGGGCGACGAGTTCAGGCTCGCCGCGGGCACCTTCGCCGACGACTTTTTCGTGTTCGCCATCGAGTGGGAGGAGGGTGAGATCCGGTGGTACGTCAACAACGTGCTGTTCCAGACCCAGACCTCCGACGACTGGTTCACGACGGGCAGCGACGACCCGGCTGCTCCGTTCGACCACCCGTTCCACCTTCTGCTAAATGTGGCCGTCGGCGGCAACCTCCCCGGCTCGCCCGACGAGTCGACGGTCTTCCCTCAGACGATGCAGGTCGACTACGTCCGCGTGTACGAGCGGGAGGGCTGAGCCACTGAGGCGGCGTGCCCTGCGACGTCCCTCCCATTACGCCTCGCGGCCCGGCTGGAGGCCGACGTCGATGCGCTCGACCGCGCCCGTCCGGCGGAAGATCTGGTCGCTCACGTCCGCCGGCAGCGCCATCACGTCGACCTCGGTCGTCGCGCCGCCTGCGGCGATTACGCGGAGCGACGGCGTGTCGGATACCCGGTAGACGACGGGGACCTGGCAGTACGTGAACGCGAGGGATCCGGCCGCCAGCTGGATCGTCCGGGCCGCGCCCGACACGTCGACGTAGTCGAACTCGGCGGGGGACGTCAAAAACTCCGAGGCACGTAAGAGGGCCGGTCGGAACGCGATCCGGCCGCCCTCAATGAGCACGCCGAGCTCGCCCCAGCGGCACAGGATGTCCTCCTTGACCTGGCCGGTCATGCCGGGTTGCTTGGCGCCGGCGTGGCCCGGCGTGTGCGAGTACGCGTCGGTCGGGAAGGCCCCGAACTCGGCCGGCGCCTTGGCGACCCCGAGGCCCGCGCGGACGTCGTAGTAGGCGTCGGCCAGCCCGTCGAGGACGGCGTGGTCGGCGTGATGCGCAAGGGCTCGGAAGAACGTCTCCTGGGTGGCAAGCGCCAGCTTCGAGACCATGTGCCAGTAAATGCTGCCGAGCCCCTCGTATCCGAAAAAGGTGCCCGAGCGGCCGGTGTACGAGCGGTGGTCGAACACGCGACCGAACAGCGCCACGACAGCGTCGCCCTCGTCTCGGACAGCGATGGCGTAGGAAACCGGCAGCGCGCCCAGCGCAGCGCGGACGTCGCGGCCATTGCTGAACGTCCCGGCAAAGTGGACGCCGCCCCGCACATCGCGGCGGACGACGGAGGTGTCGCCGGCGTCGAGCAGGGCCGTCAGCAACGGCGACGCCGCCACGTCGCCGGTAGGGACGGTGTTCTTCTCGAGGAAGTTGGGCAGGCGGCGGTCCGGGTACAGGCGGTAGCTGTGCTGGTCGGGCCGGTAGATGGTGCTCGCGCGCAAGGCGCGGAGCACGTCGATCGCTGCCTGGGGCGTGAGCACGCCCGCGTCGAGCGCGGCGACCTGCCCTTCCAACATCGCGTAGAGGTGGCCGACCGCAATCCCGTCGTCGGACGACGCCATCAGGTTGTACGCGTGGTACAGCCCGTCGTCGCGGCGGTTGACGGCGATCGTGTGGTCCGCCATGGCGACGGCCCGATCGATCAGCGCGAGCACCTGCGCGTACGGGACCGCGCGCGTCTCGCCCGACAGGCCGTCGGCGTAGAGCTGCTCGCGGTACTCGGACCCCGCGTGGCCGAGCGCGTCGACGACCGTTTTGCGCTCGGCGTCGCTCAACGACCGGTCGGCCAGGTCCGCGTGCGTCTCGAGCGCGGACCCGACGGCGTCGAGCAGGTCGGCGACCTCGACGGATAGCACCGCGTCCACCTCAGGCGCGTCGTTGAGGACGTCACGGAGCACGTCCAAAAACCGGCGGAGCGCGAACAGCGTCACCATCGAGACGCCGTAGCCGACGAGCGCGTTGTTGGCGTCGTTCCACTCGGGCCGCTGGGTGTTCATCCAGACGCCGCCCTCGGGGACAACGTTGGTCAGCTTTGCGAGCACCGGGATGAGCAGCTTTTCGGCGAGCGTCACGTGCAGCACGTCGCCGTCCGCGTCCCAGACCAGCTTGCCGTCGGCGCCGACCGCTTGGACGCGCGTTTCGATGGTCGCTTCTAGGGCGTCGTCGTAGACGACCGTGTCGTGCGGGTCGCGGAGGAGGTCGGCGTAGGGCTTGATCCGATACGGGACGTTCGCGTAGCTGAACACACGCCGCGACAGCAGCGCCGGGAGCCGGCCCGGGTGGTGCGCGCCCGACATCACGAGCAGCCGGAGCAGGTAGATCAGCTGGTGGTCGCCCCAGTAGCCGATGTACGACCACGGGTCGTCGGGCTCGCTCCGCTCCCAGTCGATGCCCTCCGCCGTGATCCGGTACGGGTTGTAACCGTCGGCTGTCGAGGCGTTGACGAACGTCGCGATAAAGGCCTCGAGGTAGCCGGGGTACGAGCGGCCGAGCGCCTCCCAGTTCTGAAAGATGTCGCGCCAGTTGCCCTCGTAACCGCGCCGGATCTGTCCGTCGTCGTCGCGCAAGTCGATCGAGAAGTGGTTCCAGGGGCGGCTCGGGTCGCCGTGGCGGCGGCTAAAGCTGAGCGGCAGATACGCTGCGCAGAGTCGCTCAAGGTGCGGGCCCTGCTCGCGGGCGCCCTCGCGGAGCGCCTGGACCGTGAGCCGTGGGGGCAACCCGTCGAACCAGTCGGCGTGCGCCGCGGCGACGGGCGCGTTGCGGTGGGCGACGAACGCCCGGACCTCGTCGCGGACGACGCTGTAGCCCTCGTCGAAGACGCCGCCGCGCATGATGTTGTACAGCACGTTCATACGGTGGCGCGCCGTCGTCATGGCCTCGGCCGTCTGCTGCTCGCCGTCGGCGCCGGCGACCAGGCGGCCCAGCCAATCGCTGCCCTCGGCGACGTCGCGAACGACGGCCCCGCGGAGCGCAGCGGGGTCGGCGAGTTGGTCCACGAGCCCGACCACATCCGCCGTGTCCTGCTCGATGTCGAGCACGAGGTCCCAGTCCTTCGAGTCACCTGCCGCGAGGGAGAGCTCCGCCGAGACGAAGTACGCCCCGCGCTCGGCCTTGACGACGTCCTCCGAATCGACCGCGAGCCCCGCGCGGAAGCGATCGAGTTGCCTCGCCGAGAGCAGGATCGCGTCGGGCTCGAGGCCGGCCGACCAGACGGTCGTCGCCTGGAGCGCCTCGCTGGGCTCGGCGCGGTCGACGGGGATGGCGCTCAGCGTCATCAGCCCGAGCGACGTGCCGGGCACGCGCTCGGCCTTTTTGTAGGCATCGGCGAGCACGCTCCGGGTTGCCTGGAGGTCGCGGCTGACGCCGTACGGCATCACGTTCTGAACGCCGTCGAGGACTCGGACCGCGGCCGCCCTGGGCCCGTCGTTGACGACCCGAGTGCGCCGGACGAACCCGAACCGGCGGCTCGTCGACCACGTCACGGTCACCGCCAGCCCGAGGTCGTCGTTGACCTCCTCGAACTGGAGGACGTCGCCGCGAAGCGTTTTCGAGAGCGACCGACGGATGGCGTAGGCGCCGGCGTGGCGGTCCGAAAACGGCTCCCACAGCGCCAGCCCGTCGGGCTGCTCGACGAGGAGCAGCGTCTTCCCGCCAGTCGTGTCGCGCGCGTCGTGGATGCGGTCGACTGTCTCGTACGGGAACAGGGCGCGGTCGGGCGTGCCGCGCCCGGCCGACAGCGGGCCCGTGCTCGACGCGAACAGCCAGTGGTCAGACGCGCTGACGACGGTGACGAAAAAGGGGGCCATCCGATCGACCCCATCGATCCGGTACGCGGGCTGGCCGTCGATCTCGGCGAACGAGCCGGCGGGGTCGGCCCCGGCCGCGTGCAGCGGGGTGTCTCCGACCATGACGGTCGGCGTGCCCTGCTTCACGTTTCTGTGCCTCGTCGCTGTGTCAGGGCTCCGGCTAGTCTCCGACATAGAACGGGATGTTGGCGTGGGCGGCGTGGCCGCGCCCGTCGTAGACGGTTACGAAGAGGCGGTACGCGCCGGCCTCGGCGGGAGCGGTGAGCGACGTCCGGGCCGCGTCGCCGGGCGCCACCAGGTCCGGGAGGGCCTCCGGTTCGGGCTCGTCGTCGCCGCCCTCGCTCAGGACCGTCGCCTCGCGACGGACCTCCCCGACGTACCGGAGCGGGTCACCGTCGGGGTCGGTCGAGCCCACGACGGCTGGGACGACCGCGCCCGGCGCCAGCCGGATGCCGTCCGTGGCGAACCGGCCGTCGAGCGTCATCGCGTCCAATCGCGGCGCCCGGTTGGCGGGCTCGGCCCCAGTCCACAGCGCCTCCATCACGCCGACCGTTTCGGTTTCCTCGCCGGTCGGCAAGAACATGCCGTACCACGTCGGGGTGCGCTCCTGCTTCTGGCCCCACAGGAACACGTACGAGCCCAAGATCTGGGTCGTGTCGGAAGCGATGGCGGTCTGGTAGCGGGCGCGGTAGAGGTCGGCCTTGACCGAGCTGTTGTTCTCGATGGGCGCGTCCCACGCCGTGGTCGGGACCTCCCAGTGGCCCGTCGCACCCCACTCGGTCACCATGTAGGGGCCGGTCCACCCGGCGTCGGCGACCCGTTGCGGGAGGTTCTCGATGTCGGCGTACATCTGAATGCTGAGCAGGTCGAGGTCCGGCGCGCGCGCCGTGATCTCGTCGACCAGCGCCGGGCTGATCCCCGCGAGCATCGTCGTCGTGGGGTGGTGGGGGTCGACCTCGTGGATCATCTCGGAGATCTCGTTGACGGCGTCCCAAACGGCCGGGTTCTCAGCGCCCAGGTTGAGCTCGTTGCCGATCCCCCAGATCAGCAGCGCCGGGTGGTCTTTGT
Source organism: Rubrivirga halophila (assembly GCF_046845755.1). Lineage (GTDB taxonomy): Bacteria > Bacteroidota > Rhodothermia > Rhodothermales > Rubricoccaceae > Rubrivirga. Next base: position 1,405,760 of record NZ_CP177357.1, on the reverse strand, counting down.
ACCGGATCACCTCGGCGCGGACGCGCTCGAGCTGCGCGGCGACGGCCGCCTCGTCGTCGTAGTCGAACCCGAAGACGCCCCGCCCTTCGCCGGCCCGCTCGCGCGCGATCTCCAGACCCATCGTCACCATGAGCCCGTTGGCGTGCGCTTCGTCGAGCACCTCCCGGCCGGTTTGTTGGCCGTTGTCGGTGCGCCACGTCCGGAACGAGTTGGCGCCGTGCGCCGCAAGCGCCGCGATGTCGCCGAACTCTAGCCCCGCGCCCTTGATGTAAAACGGCTTGGCGTCGACGGTCAGCGAGTAGGCGCCGTTGTCGTCGACGACCCGGACCGTCGCGGGCCCATCCGCCTCGAGACGGGGGGTGGCAAGGCCGGCGGGGCCGGAGGCGCACCCGGCGAGGATGGCGAGGGCGCCTAGAGAAGCGCCGATACGAGTGTAGAAGAGTCGGGGCATCAGTCGGGGGCGGGCTGGCGCGAGAAGACGAGCGGTGGCAGGCGAAGCGACGCGGGTGCGCTCAGGGCGCGCTCCCGCTCTAGGCCTCTGGTCTCTTGCTACAGCGGCGGCGCCGCGAGCGTCGCGCCGGGCGTGCGGACCAGCTGGGCCTCGAGCTCTTCGAGCGACTTGCCCTTGGTCTCAGGGACCACCAGCAGGACGAACACGAGGCCGGCCGCGGCGAAGACGCCGTAGATCAGGAAGGTGGCCGAGCTCCCAATCGTGGCGAGCTCCCACGGGAAGACGAGCTGGACGCCGAAGCTCACCGCCGAGTTGATGAGTCCCACGAACGAGATCGCGATCCCGCGAATCCGGTTGGGGAACATCTCGGAAAACAGCACCCACATCACGGGCCCCAGCGAGATGGCAAAGGACGCCACGAAGGCCAGGATCCCGAACAGGATCAGCGTTGGGTTCATCGAGATGGCCTCGGAGATCAGCTGCGACTCGTAGACCGTCGCGGCGTCCGTCCCGATCGCGCCCTGGAGCGCCGTCTTGAAGGCGACGTCGCTGTCGTAGGTCTGGCCGATCATCGCGTCGAGCGCGCCCGGCTGCTCAACGACGACTGCCCCGGCGTCCGGGCCCAGGGTGTACGTCGCCTGCCCGAACCCGTAGGCCAGGACGAACATCGCGACCGTAATCCCGACGAGCCCGATGCCCAGGAGCGGCTTGCGGCCGATCCGGTCGATGAGGGCGATCGCCGCGAGCGTAAACACGACGTTGATCAGCCCCACCAGCACGGCCTGCACGAACGACGCGTCGGTCCCGATGCCCGACTGCTCAAAGATCGTTGGGGCGTAGAAAAAGACCGAGTTGATGCCCGTGATCTGCTGGAGCACACCGACCACGACGCCGATCGTGATGACGAGCCGCATGGCCGGGGTAAACAGGTCGCGGATCGAGCCCTTCGCCGTGTCCTGGGCCTGGACCGTGCTCTGCTGGATCTCGGAGAGCTCCTGGACGGCGGCCACGTTCCCGACGGCCATCTGCATGATGGGCAACGCCTCCTGCTCGCGGCCCTGCATCACCAGCCACCGCGGGCTGTTGGGCACGAAGAACAGGCCGACAAAGTACAGGATGGCCGGCAGCGTCTCGAGGCCGAGCATCCAGCGCCACGTCCACGGCTCGAAGCCGAGCGCGACGGCCCACCCCGCGTCGGACTGGGCAAACTGCAAGATGAGGTAGTTCGTAAAAAAGGCGACGGTGATGCCCAGGACGATGTTGAGCTGGTTGAACGACACCATCTGCCCGCGCATCGCCGGCGGGGCGATCTCGGCGATGTACATCGGCGCGACGATCAGCGAGGCCCCGACCCCGAGCCCGCCGATCATCCGGGCGACCACCAGGACGGCGAACGACGGCGCGAGGGCCGACGCGACCGCCGAGATGGCGTACAGGATCGAGGCGGCCACCAGGATCCGCTTGCGACCGAAGCGGTCGCTGAGTGGGCCCGAGAGCATCATCGCGAGGGTCGCCGTGAGCGTCAGCGAGCTGACCGACCAGCCGAGTTCCAGCTTGCTCAACCCGAACTCGGGCTCGATAAACTTGACGACGCCGGAGATGACCGAGGCGTCGAACCCCATGAGAAAGCCGCCGAGGGCGACGATGAGCGCCGTGCGGACGACATAGAGGCGGTTCGCCATGGGCCGTAGAGTCTAGGGAAAGGGCGGCATACGCCCCGCCGCGAGGCCACCCGAGGGCGCGAGAAGGCGATGACCGACGGTGTCATGAAAAGGCTTTCACGCCCGGCCATGATAGCCGCCGCCCGCGTCCCCCCGCAAGCGGGTCCAGGGGCGTGCAGGCCTGAGCGGCCCCGAGCCGCGACCGCGGGGTCGACAACGACGACGCTCCGTGACCTGCTCATGGTGTGAAAGCGAGCAGCGGCGGAACAGGCCGCCGGGTCGAAGGGGTCAGGTCGCCACCCGAAGAGAACCGCTTCCGACGAGTCCAGCGGAAACCTCCGGCCGCGGACGGGGTCAGGCCTCTCCCCTGCTCGCGCCCATGCCCGCCCCGCCCCCGCTCCCCGACGCCATCCGCCAATACCGCATCGAGGAGCGGCTCGGCCAGGGCGCGTGGGGCGTCGTGTACCGCGCCTTCGACACGGACCTGCGGCGGACGGTCGTGGTCAAGGTGCTCCACACCGAGGGCGCCGGCGGACTCCTCGACGAGGCCCGCCTCGCGTCGGCCGTCGACCACCCGAACGTGTGCGCGGTCTACGAGGCCGGCGAGGTCGACGGGCAGGCGTACCTCGTGATGCAGTACGTCCCCGGGCGGACGCTGCAGGCCCTCCTCGCCGCCGGCGCGCTGAGCGAGCCGCTCGCGCTGTCGCTGGGCGTCCAGATCGCCGACGGGCTGGCGGCGGCGCACCGGCGCGGCGTGCTCCACCGCGACCTCAAGCCCTCGAACGTGATGGTGACCGACGAGGGGCTGGCGAAGGTGCTCGACTTCGGGCTCGCCCGGTGGGCCTCGCCCGACGCCGACCCGCCGGCCACCCTCCCCCCTCGCGCCTCCGACAGACCCGCCTCGTCCCGCTTTGGCACGACGGCCTACATGGCGCCCGAGCAGTTTGCGACGCGGCGGAGCACCGAGCAGAGCGACGTGTGGGCGCTCGGCGTGATGCTGTTCCAGATGGCAACGGGCCAACACCCGTTCTGGGCGCCCGGCGTGGACCAGGGCCGCCTTAGCGCGACGATCCAGTCGGGCACGGCGCCCGACCCGGCCGCCGTCCGGCCCGGCCTGTCCCCCGCGTTCGCCGCTGTCATCCGAGGCGCGCTGGTGCGCCAGCCTGAGGACCGGACGCGCTACGCCAGCGAGGTCCGCGACGCGCTCCGCACCGCCGCCCGGACCCTCGACCCCGACCACGCCAAGGCGGACCGACTCGACGCGGGGACCGTCCCCGTGCCCGCTCCGCCGGCCGAGGCGCAAGCGGCACGCGGGGGCCTGCTGTCGGCAATTGCGGGGCGCCTGCTGCCCGCCCGCACGGCGCCGGCCCCGCCGAACGCCGTCGCGGTCCTGCCCTTCGAGGGCGTCGGCGACCCGCCCGCGCCGACGTACGTCGGGTTTGCGCTCGCCGACGCCGTCGCCACCCGGCTCGCGCAGGCGCCGTCGCTCCTCGTCCGCCCGCCGCGAGCGGTCCGGTCATCGGCCACCCCCGCCGCCGACCCCGTCCAGGCCGGGCGCCAGCTGGCGGCGGCGTTCGTGCTCACGGGCACGGTGACGGTCGGGGACGCGAGCGTGGCGCTGGCGTGGCGGCTCGTGGCCGTCGCCGACGACGCCGTCGTGGCGGGCGGCACAGAGACCGTGGCGACGGGCGACCTCGTCGAGGCCCAGCGCCTGCTCGGCGACGCCGTGTACCGGGCGGTTCAAACCGAGGGCGCCCTGCCGATCGCGCCGGTCCCCGAAAACCGGCCGGCGGCCGTCGACCACGGTGTCGACCCGGAACTGGCGGAGGATTTTCTGGCCGCACGGTCCCTTCTCGACACGGCCGCAACGCGCGCGAGCGGGCGGGGCGACCTCGCCGACGCCATCGGGGCGCTGGAGCGCGTCGCCGAGGCGGCCCCCGACTTTGCCCCCGCGCACGCGGCGCTCGGCGTGGCGCTGACGCGGTTCGTGCGGTCGGGCTACGGCGGCGTCGGGCACCTGCTGGCCGCCCAGCGGCACCTCGAGCGTGGGCTGGCGCTCGACCCCAAGAACATCGAGGCCAAGCTGTACCAGGCTTACACGCTGCTGTGGCGCGGCGAGAAGGAGCGCGGGCGCCAGGATGTGCAGTTTCTGATGCGCACGGCGGGCGACGACGCCGAGGTCCGGCTCGGCGCGGGCGTCGTCCTCCAGCTCGACGGCCTGCTCGACGAGGCGCTCCGCGAACTGGGCGCGGCGCTCCGGCTGGCGCCGGGCTTCGGGCCGCGGATCTACAACCTGCGCGCCCGGGTCCACCTGTACCGCCAGGACGCGGGCGCGGCGCGGCGCGAGGTCGAGCGCGGCCTGTCGATCGCGCCCGGGCACACCCTGCTCCGCACGACCGACGCCGTGTGGCACCTCCGACACGGCGATCCGCACTGGGGCCTGGGCTGCTTGGAAGCCGTCGTCGCCGACGACCCCGCGCTCCGGCTGGCGCACCCCACGCTCGCGATCGCCCGGTTTAAGACCGGCGACCCGGACGGTGGGGCGGCGCTCATGACCGACGAGGTGCTGGCGATCTCGGCCGCCGACCCCGAGATGGCGTACCGCGTGGCGACGTACTTCGCCGTCGTCGGCGACGCCCCGTCGGCGCTGCACTGGCTGCGGAAGGCCGTCTACCTGGGCAACCACAACGCCCCCTGGCTAACCGCCAACCCGGACTGGGCCGCCCTCCGCGACCACGACCCCGACGTCCGCGCCGTGCTCCGCGACCTGGCCGCCAGCCAGCCCGCCCTCCACGCGCGCTGGCGCCGGTTTTTGGAATCGGCGTGAGCGCGCCTCAGCGAGCACGTGGGGCTCCGCCGCCGGCGCCCGCCCGCTTGACGCGGGCCTGCTCGCGGAGCATGTAGAGGTAGAGGCTCTCGACCTGCTCGCGCGCCCACGGCGTCTTGCGCAGGAACTTCAGGCTGGAGTTCAGGCTCGGGTTGTCCGTGAAGCATCGGATGCGGACCTCCTGGCCGAGCGCGTCCCAGCCGAAGTGCTCGACGAGGCTCGTCACGATGTGCTTGAGCGTGACGCCGTGGAGCGGGTTGCGGGGCTGTGTTTTGGGCATTAGAAGTTCTGAAACGACGAATGGGGCGTTGCTCGGCTGAGATCCCTCGACTCGCGTCGCTCGCTCGGGATGACACCGTAGGGAGGTCACACGGAGATCCTCTCGGGACTACGCATTCTCGAGACGCATGCGGCCGAGCGCGTCGGCCAGATACGGCGCGGTCCGGCTGCCCGTCGCCTGGGCGACCTCGGCAGGCGTGCCCTCGGCAACCACCCGTCCCCCGTCGTCGCCCGCGCCGGGCCCCACGTCTATGGTCCAGTCGCTGCCGACGACCAGCTGCAGGTCGTGCTCGACGGCGATCACGGTGTGGCCGGCGTCGACCAGGCGCGCGAGGTGGCCGGTCAGGCGGTCCACGTCGGCGGGGTGCAGGCCTGTCGTGGGCTCGTCCAAGAGGTAGAGCGTCTTGCCGCGGCCGGCGCGCTGGAGCTCGGTCGCCAGCTTGACGCGCTGGGCCTCGCCGCCCGAGAGCTCGGTCGCGGGCTGCCCCAGGCGGAGGTAGCCCAGGCCGACCTCGCGCAGGGTGTCGAGGCTGCGGTAGACCCCAGCGTCGTCGCGGAAAAAGTCCCAGGCGGCGTCGACGGTCAGGCCCAGCACGTCGGCGATCGAGAGGCCGCGGTAGCGGACCTCCAGGGTCTCGGCGTTGTACCGCGCGCCGTGGCAGACCGGGCACGGCGCGTAGACGCTCGGCAGGAACAGCAGCTCGACGGTCACCCAGCCCTCGCCCTGGCAGTGCGCGCACCGCCCGCCCTTGACGTTGAACGAGAACCGCCCGGGCTTGTAGTGGCGCTCGCGCGCGAGCGGCGTCTCGGCAAAGAGCTTGCGGACGCGGTCGAACAGGCCCGTGTACGTCGCGAGGTTGCTCCGGGGCGTCCGCCCGATCGGCTTCTGGTCGACCATGACGAGCCGGGACAGCGCGTCGACGTCGCCGCCGAGCCGCGCCGCGAGCGCCGGCGCCGGGTCGTCGTCCATCTCGCCTTCCTGGTCCGGCTCGTCCGGCTCCTCCGCCGGCTCGGGACTCTGCCCGAGGTGCGCCGCCAGCGTCTCGGCGAGCACCTGGCTTACGAGTGTCGACTTGCCCGAACCGGAGACGCCGGTCACGCTCGTCATCACCCCGAGGGGGAAACGGACCGTGAGGTCGTCGAGATTGTGGCGCGTCACGCCGCCCAGTTCGATCCACCCGGACGGCGTGCGCGGCGCGTGCGGCTCGCGGGGAGCCGACTCGAAGAGATACGCGGCGGTCTTCGAGGCCGCCACCTCCCGCAGCCCGTCCGGCGGCCCGCTGTACAAGATCTCGCCGCCGTGCTCCCCGGCGTCCGGGCCCACGTCGACGATCCAGTCGGCGCGGCGGACGATGTCGAGGTTGTGTTCGATCACGAACAGCGAGTTGCCCGCCGCCTTCAGGCTGTCCAGGGCCGCGATCAGCGCTTCGGTGTCGGCGGGGTGCAGGCCGGCCGACGGCTCGTCGAGCACGTAAACGACGCCGAACAGGTTCGAGTAGAGCTGGGTCGCCAGCCGCAAGCGCTGGAGCTCGCCGGGCGACAGCGTGGGCGTCGAGCGGTCGAGTTGGAGGTAGCCCAGCCCGAGGGCCAGCAGCACGTCGAGGCGGGCGACGAGGTCGTGGGCCAGCCGCTGGGGCGCGAGCGCCTGCTCGGGATGGTGCTGCTCGACGTCGGCGTGCCCCGCCTCCTCGCCGTCGGCGTAGGGGCGCAGGAGGTCGGCGACCTCGACCATCGGCAGGCGCGAGAGCTCGGTGATGTCGCGCCCGGCGAAGGTGACCGCGAGCGCCTCGGACCGCAAGCGCTTGCCCCCGCACGTCGGGCACGGCTCCGACACCATGAAGCTCAGCGCCCGCCGCTTCATGGCCGCGCTCTTGGACTTCGAGACCGTGTGCAGGACGTGCCGCCGCGCGCTCGTGAACGTGCCGCGGTAGTTGGGCTGGACCCCGTCCGCGATCGCTTGCCGCGTCTCTTGGGGCGTGCGGTCGCGGTAGACGCCCTCGACCGGCTGCTCGTCCGTGAACAGGATCCAGTCGCGCGTCGCTTGCGGCAGCTCCCGCCACGGGACGTCGATGTCGACGCCGCGCGTCACCAGGATGTCGCGCTGGTTGTGGCCGCCCCAGGCCTGGGGCCACGCGGCGACGGCCCGCTCGCGGATCGTGAGCGACGGGTCCGGCACGAGTGAGGCCTCCGTCACGGTGTAGACGCGGCCCTGCCCCTGGCACTCCGGGCAGGCGCCCTCGGGCGTGTTGGGCGAAAACCCCTCGGCGTAGACGATGCCCTGGCCCGGCGGGTACGTCCCCGCGCGGGAGTACAGCATCCGGACCAGGCTCGACAGCGTCGTCACGCTGCCGACTGACGATCGGGCCGTCGGGGCGCCGCGCTGTTGCTGCAGGGCGACGGCCGGGGGCAGGCCCTCGATGGCATCCACGTCGGGCGCGCCGATCTGGTGGAACAGGCGCCGCGCGTACGGCGAGACCGATTCCAGATACCGCCGCTGGGCCTCGGCGTACAACGTCCCGAACGCCAGCGACGACTTGCCCGAGCCGGAGACGCCGGTAAATACGACGAGGGCGTCGCGCGGCACCTCGACCGAAAGGTCCTTGAGGTTGTGCTCGCGCGCGCCGCGCACGGTCACGAAGCCGGAAAACTCAGAACGGGACGGCATACAGGCGGGGTCGGCGTGGCGAGGCTCGGCCCGCGTCACGGGCCGACGATGCCCTGAACGTCGCCGCTCGTGCGCAGCGTGACCGTCAACGTCTCGCGCGTCCGGTTGCGCCAGAACCACCCGTGCTTGCCGTCGAACGCGGCCACCAGCACGCCCTCGTCCCCCGCGACCGCTGTGCCCTTGCCGTAGCCGTGGTACGAGATCGGCGCGACGCCGTTTGCCGGGTCGCCCGGGCCATCGGCGTGCGTGTCGTAGTTGACGACACCCCGGTCGGTCGACCACGCGTAGACCGCCTGCCCGCCCTCGTCCATCTCCAGCTTCACCTCCTTGCCCTCGCCAGGCGCGAGCGGGATGAGGGTGACCTGCTCGGTGGGCACGTCGGGCGCCCCGGCGGTGGAGTCGGCCGCGGCGACGGCGGGCGTGGCCCCGGACCCGGCCGCCAGCAGCGCGGCGTCCTCGGCCGCCGCTTCCTGCGCGAGCTGGACCTTGATCCGACCCATCTCGGTCAGGCCGAACACGCCGCCGATGCCCGTCGGGTCGACGCCATACTCGGCGGGCAGGATGAAGCCGACCAGGACGACGGCGGCGACGGCGAGCGCCAGGAGCGTGGAGCGGACGAGCGCGCGGGGCGTCGGGAGCTCGGCGCCGGACGGGGTGATGTTGGACATGGACTCAGGAGTAGACGACGTAGCCGGCGAGTTGGTAGCCCGCCAGCACGAACCCGGCGCTCATCAGCGCGACGTTGGCGGCGTAGGCGTGGCGGGAAAAGCTGGCCGTGCGGCGCCACGCGCTCATCGCAATCAGGATGGCGCCCAGCGCGAGGAGCTGGCCGATCTCGACGCCGACGTTGAAGGCGACGAGGTTGGCGAACAGGCCGTCCGGCGCCACGTCGAACTCCAAGATCTTGGTCGCCAGCCCCAGCCCGTGAAACAGGCCGAAGATGAGGGTGGCCGCGCGGGCGTCGGGCTGGACGCCGAACCACGACCGGAACGCGCCCAGGTTGTCGAGCGCCTTGTAGGCGACCGAGAGCCCGATGATGGCGTCGATGAGGTAGGCGCTCACGCTGACGCCCGTCAGCACGCCCGCGATGAGCGTGATGGAGTGGCCGACGGCGAACAGCGAGACGTAGAGGGCGATGTCCTTCCGCCGGTACAGGAAGAAGATGATGCCCAGCAGGAAGAGCAGGTGGTCGTAGCCGGTGACCATGTGCTTGGCGCCGAGGTACGCGAACGGGCCGGGCAGCACGCCGGAGGTGGCCTGGATGTACCCCGCGTCGCCCTCGGGGACGCCGTGCGCGAACGCCTCACCTGGGACTAGGAGCACCGCGAGCGCGGGCGCGAACCAGGGCGACAAGAGGAACGGCGCGAGCCGCTGGCGGAGCGTCATGGGGCCGGGCGGAGGGGGGCCGGGATCGGAAGGCTCGGCGCGAAACGACAAGAGGGCCGCCGAGATCGCTCTTGACGGCCCTCCGGGTGCCCGAGACTTGAATCTAATTCGCACGCCTGCAAGAACACACGACCCTGAATCGTGCGCGTCGCTTGCCAGAACGGCCCCGAAGGCCCACAGTGGACAGCCCCTCCCCGCTCTACCCGGACGTACCGGCACGGCCCGTGGCACCGCGCGGCCGACCTGTACCGGCGACCGGTCACGGCCGGGGCAGCTTGAGCGCCCGACCGGAGACCACGACCTCGTCGAGGTCGACGCCGTTGAGGATCGCGAGGTCGCTGTCGGTCAGGCCCTCGGGAAGCGTCGCGGGCAGGAACGTGCGGAACGGGCCGGAGCGGTCGGCGCGGACGACGCGGAGCCGGGCCGGCTCGACGTCGACCTCGGCGCGCGAGGCCGTCGTGAGCGTGCGCGCGGCCCGGTCGAAGACGTCGTCGTGCCGGGCGAACTCGGACGGGGCCGCGGCCCCGAGGAAGGCCCAGACGCCGTCGGGCCGCTCGACGGCCCAGATCCGGGCGCGCAAGGCGTCGTCGGTCTCGCCTAGGCGCGCCGTCGCGACGTAGCCCACGCGGCCGCCAACCGAGGCGGCCCCATGGTCCTCGGCCGTCATGCCGTGGTCGGTCAGCATCTGGGCGACGGCCGCGCGCGCCGTCGTCTCGGCGCGGCGCTTGAACTGGAGCATGGCCTGGCCGCCCTCGAGGGCGAACGCGACCTGGCGCGGGGCCAGGACCTCGGTCCAGCCCGCGGGCGCCTCGAAGCGGAGCGCGGCCGGCGGGAGCACGTAGACGCCGTCCTCGACGTAACCTTGGCGCGGGTCGGGCCCGAGCACCACGCCGTCGATCATGGCGAGGAAGTCCGCGGCCCCGTCCCGGTCCTGGCGGACGCCCCGGGCCGCCCACTCGGCCGCCAGCTGGCGGATGGTCTCCTCGCGCTGGCCCGGGTCGGGGTGCGTCGAGAGGAATGTGGGCAGGCCGCCGTCGCGCTCGCGGAGCCGGCGGAAGGTGGCGAACGGGCCGGCCCCGTCGGCCGCACGGTACCCGGCCTTCGCCGCGTACTCGACGCCCAGACGGTCCGACTCCGACTCGTGCCCCCGGCTGTGGCCCATCAGGAACAGGTTGCCCCCGAGCATGCCGGCCGCCATCACGTACTGGCCGGCGTCCTCCTTGATGAGTTCGGCCACGAGCCCGGCCCCGGCCGCGCCCACCATCACCAGCCCGGCCTCGAGCATCCGCTGCGAGGCGTGCCGCCCCGCGATGTGCCCGACCTCGTGGCCGAGGACGACGGCCAGCTCGGCCTCGCTGCCGAGATGCGCCAGGAGCCCCCGCGTGACGTAGACGTAGCCGCCGGGCAGGGCGAACGCGTTGATGTCAGGACTGTCTAGCACGCGGAACGTGAACGGTGTCGCCCGGACCTCCGGCGGCGAGTCGGGCCTGCGGACGTGGCTCTCGGCCAGGACGATGGCGCCCACACGCGCGACGTAGGCCGTGAGGGCGGGGTCATCGTAGATCCCCATCTCCTCCGAGATCTCGGGGTCGGCCTCCTGCCCCAGCGCGACCTCCTCGGTCCAGGAGTAGGCATAGAGCCGCTGGTTGCCCGAGATCAGGCTCTGTGACGTATCGCACCCGCCGGCGACGACCAGCGCGGCGAGGTAGACGGCGAGACGGACGCGGCGGGACGGCATACGATACATGGCGAAGGAAGGGGGGCCCTTAGACTAGGCGCAGAGACATGGGAGGCTTCATAGGCCTTCATCGGCATGAGCGGCCGGCGCCGCCCGGAGGCCCGGCGACGAGCCCGGGCGGCGACGACCTGGGTGACGATGCTACCCACGACGGCGGCGAGGGGCACCCTGGCCTCCACGATCTGAGGCTGAGGGCCAGAGGGGTGTCGCACCCATGTGGAGCCATGACATGAGAGAGCCCTTGCAAGCCAGCGGCTTACGAGGGCTCTCTGTGCCCCTGAGTGGACTGGTATCGAACTCGTTCATAGCGGAGATGGAGAAGCTAGCCGCATTGGCCCCGTTGCTGCCCGTGACCTTGCTGGAGCCCTCCTACGCCTAGAATCGGGACGATGTGGACGCCGGGCGGGCGTCTCCCGTGCCTCCCTGTGGGGCCTCGAAGTCCCTACGACGTCTCCCCTCCCCTGAGCACCGATGCAACCCACCTCAACGGCTACGGGCTCTTCCCTCAGCAGGAGCAACCCGCCGCGCTGCGCACCTCCGGCCTCAGCGTCCAAGACGTCGCGGACCGCCCCGGCGTCCACCGGTCGACCCTCTGGCACTGGTCGCAAGCTGAGGGCCTTCCATGCCTACCTCAACGACCTCCGCGCAGACGCACAGAGTCAGACGGCGGAGGGGATCGCGGCGATGGGCCGCCGAGGCGCCAGGCGCCGCGAGCGCGCCGTCGACCTCGGGTCCGCGCTTGCGGCAGCGGCGCTCGTGGTGATCGGCGGGGCGCTCGGCCTCGGCTGGGTGGCCCTCGCGGCCATCGACTCCCCCGACCCCGATCGGCTCGTCGTCGGCGACGCCATGCCCACCGGCGAGCCCGGGCCGTCGGCCGCGGACCGGGACCGCCAGCGCGATGTGGCGGCCTACGACGGGCGCGTCAGCCCGGACGAAATCGCCGGGTACGCCCCCGACATCGAACTCGGCCCCGACGCGGCCCGCTTCAACAAGACGGGCGCCCCCCGGAGTGGAGGGGCGCCCGCTAAAGATCCGTCCGGTACCACTGCTAGGCGGGGACGTCCGAGCGCGCGGCGGCGCGGACGATCCGGCCCTTTTCGCGACCCGAGATCAACCCGGCAGCCTTCCACTCGTTGGTCAGGTGGCTCACGCACGATACGAACTCGCCGTGGGTGGCGGCGTCGGCGGCGCACTGGCCGAGGAGGTCGTTGAAGGTGGCGCCGGTCGGGAAGAGGTGGTTCCCCACGCCCGTGTCGTCCCCGTCGACGACCACCGTCGGACCTAGGTCAGAGTTCGGGAACGGGTCCTCGTCGTCGGGGACGCCGTCGCCGTCGGAGTCGGCCACGCCGGACGACACCCACATCAGGGCGTTGACGAGGAAAGCGTACGCGTTGTCGCCGTCGTGCGCGTGAAAGTCTTGGTCGGGCCCGGTCAGCACGATCCGGCCGCCCGTCGAGGTGTCGTCGGCGTAGAGCCCGCGCGTGGTGCCGCCGATGGTCATGAGCGGCGAAAACGCGGGGGCCCAGGCGTCGAACCGGATATGGTAATTGGCGAACACCCCGGTGATCCCGTCCGTGAGGCCGGGGACTGGCGTGATGGTGAGAGTGCCGCTCCCGTGGTTCTGGACCGCCGTGACGGCCGGAGCGAGGTCGCCGACGTTCTCGTCGTCCTCCCAGAGGACCCCGCCGCCGAGCGCGAGGTACGGAGCCAACCGCGTGGCCCAGTCGGCGTCGACCGCCGTGGGGGAGTTCCAGGTGAACAGGAGGACATCGTAGGCGGCCCGGAGGTCGGCCACGGTCATCGCGTTGAATTGGACGGCCGTGAGCCGGTCGACAGAGCCGACGAGGTCGCCATTGGCGAAGACGTCGTCCGCCGCCCGGTACCCGAAGTTGCCGCCGATAGCGGCGACGCGGATCGGGTCGGTCGAGGCCGCGAGGGGGGCGTCGGCCGGGCTGGCAGTGAACGGCGCGGCGTCTTGGTCGAACACGACGGCCCGCTGGGAGGACTCGGTCGTGGGCGTGGCGTCGGCGACGGCCTGCGGAGCCTGGGCATCGCACGCGACGAGCGCGGCGGCGAGGCCGACGGCGAGGACGGCCCCGAGTGCGGTGCGGGAGAGGGGGTGGAGAGCCATTACGTGAAAGGGGAGTGTGAGCGAGACCGCCCGGTTCGTGCCAGGGATCGGGCGGGCGGCATAGGCCTGCCGCCCCCAAAGACTATGAGTCCCCTCCTATACCTCTGTGACTCAGAGACTAAAACCTCGGGCCACACCCTAACCGACCGCCACGTGAGCCCTCCAAAAACGGCGCGTAGAGGCCCTGAGAAAGTTCATCTCGTGTGCCTGCACGATCTTGCTGAGCCCACGGCGTGTGGCGTGTGGACGCCGCCCCTAACTGCTTCAACAGCAGTCTCTGGTACAGAACCGGCCGCCGAGCGGGAGGGCTGGCGCGAAATGACAGGAGGGCCGCCGAGATCGCTCTCAACGGCCCTCCTGGGGTGCCCGAGACTGGAATCGAACCAGCACGTCCGTAAGGACACACGACCCTGAATCGTGCGCGTCTACCAATTCCGCCACTCGGGCAGCGGGACCGCAAGCTAGGCACGGCGCACAGCGCGCCGCCAGCACCCGGGCGTCTCCACGGCAACTCCACCGGGGCCCGTCGGCGGGCGGGATCGCGCCAGCAGGCAGACGCACACCAGTGACATGCTCGGCAGCCCCCCGCTCGGACGCGTACACGGAACGCATACCGGACACGCTGGCGTCGCGCGTCCAAGCTGTCCCCCTTGGCAAGGGGGACAGTCCGCGCGGCGTCGTACCAGTAGAACGCGATGTCGCGCTGCTTGCGCGATCCCGGTTCTACTGCGACGCCTGGACGGGGGGTCTGCCGAGCGCCAGCCCTTCGGAGTGACCGCGAGCGGGCCACGGGCGGCGCTAACCTCTGGCTACCCCCCGTTCGCCCCGACCGCCCCGACTCCCCACATGACCCTCCGACTGCTCCTCGTCGCCGCCCTCGCTCTCGCCGCCAGTGGCGCCAGCGCGCAGCGCGTCCAGCCGTACCCCGTGATGCCGCCGCCTCAGTTCGAGCAGGCGGTCGCGAACGGGACGCGGACCACGACCGGCGAGCCGGGCCCGAACTACTGGACCAACCGCGCCGACTACGCCATCGACGCCCGTCTGGACGAGGGCACGATGACGCTGTCGGCGACCGGCGCCATCACCTACCACAACGCCTCGCCCGACTCGCTGGCGTTCCTGGTCCTCAAGCTGCGCCAGAGCGTCCACGCCCCGGGCGTGCCGCGCAACCGGCCCGTCGCCGTCACTGGCGGGATGACGCTGGCGCGGATGTCGGTCGCCGGGATGGACTTTGAGGACGCCTCGCAAGCCGAGACGCCCGGGGCGTACGGCGGGACCGTCGAGCCCGGCGAGTACGCCGTCCAGGGCACGATCCTGACCGCCGCCCTCCGCGAGCCCCTCGCGCCCGGCGGGTCGGTCGAGATCGGCGTCGACTGGAGCTTTGTGATCCCGCCGCACACGGGCACGTACCGCCAGGGGACCGACGGCGAGGTCGTCTACCTCGGCTACTGGTACCCCACGGTCGCCGTCTACGACGACGTCTACGGCTGGCACACCGACCCGTACCTCGGCATGGGCGAGCACTACCTCGAGTTCGGCGACTTCCGCTACTCGCTCGACGCGCCGGCCGACATGCTGGTCTACGGCACGGGCCGGATCCTGAACGAGGCCGACCTGTTCAGCACCCGCACGCAAGCGCGGCTGGCGCAGGCGATGACCTCCGACGACGTCGTGTCGGTCGTCGGCGAAGGCGAGCACGCCGGCGCCCTCGCGCCCGCGCCGTCGGGCCGGCGTGTCTGGCGGTTCGCCGCCGACGACGTGCGCGACGTGGCGGTCTCCGCGAGCGCGCGCTACGTCTGGGACGCCACGCACGCGAGTGTCGACCAGGACGGCGACGGCGCGCCCGAGGCGGTCGGCATCCACGCCTTCTACCGGCCCGCGGGCGTCAGCCCCTACGACGCGCCGTGGGACCGCGCCGCCGAGTTCGCGCGGTTCTCCATCGAGCACCTGTCCGAGATGCTGTGGCCCTACCCCTGGCCCCACATGACGGCCGTCGAGGGCATCATCGGCGGCGGCATGGAGTACCCCATGATGACGCTCATCGGCGGCAACCGCACCGACGCTCGCCTGTTCTCGGTGACCTACCACGAGATCGCCCACATGTGGTACCCGATGATGGTGGGCACGAACGAGAAGGCCTACACCTGGATGGACGAAGGGCTCACGTCGTTCAACACGAACGAGGGGATCGCCGCCTTCTGGGACGGCTCGGCGCCCGACCGCGAGCGCATCGAGGCGTGGCGCCGCGAGCGCCAGGCGCATTACCTGCTGGCGGGGAGCGGCTACGCCGTCGAGCCGATGCGCCACAACGACCGGTACCCGATCGGCGGCGGCACGAGCCAGGTCGATCCGGTCGGCGGTCGGGCCCGTGGCGTGGCCTCGTACTCGACGCCGGCCGTCGCCCTGCACGCCCTCCGCGGCATCGTCGGGGCGGACCGGTTCTGGGACGCGTTCCGCGCCTACGGCCAGCGCTGGCGCGGCAAGCACCCCCTCCCCTACGACCTGTTCAACACCTTCGAGGACCGGCTCGGCCAGGACCTCGACTGGTTCTGGACGCCGACCTTTTTCGAGACGTGGACCGTCGACCACGCGCTGGGCGCCGTCGAGACGCTCGCGAACGGCACCACGCGCGTCCACATCGACGACCTGGGCCGGGCGCCGATGCCGGCGACCGTGCGCGCCACGTTCGCCGACGGCACGACGGCCGACCGCACGGTCCCGGTCCAGACCTGGCTCGACGGGGCGACCGAGGCGCACCTCGTCTTCGACCGCACCGACGTGGTGGCGCTTGCCCTCAACCCCGACGGCACCGTGTTCGACGCCGACCCGAGCAACGACACGTGGTCGGCCGACGACGCATTGGGCACGGACTGACGCTCGGCCTCTCCCCGACTCCCGCCCCGTTGGACTCGCGCCAGCGGGGCGCGTGCGTTCGGACCTCCCACCAGCAGGTGCGGCCTGCGAGGCCCTCAAAGAAAACGCCCGCCTCCGAAGAGAGACGGGCGATTCTAAACGGGCGGGCCCGGTAGGATTTGAACCTACGACCACTCGATTAACAGTCGAGCGCTCTACCGCTGAGCTACGGACCCCTGTCGCGCCGGCGCGGGCGCCAACGTGGACAGAAGGTAGACCCCGGCGCGGGCGGGGTGCAATCGCCGGAGCGGCCGCCTCCCCCCTTTCACGGCAGGTTCGCGGCTAGGCCGCCAGCCGGTCGAGGTAGAGCGAGCGCAGCTTCGACACCTTGGGCGCGATCACGGCCTGGCAGTAGGGCTGCGCCGGGTTGCGAGCGTAGTAGTCCTGGTGGTAGGCCTCGGCCGGGTAGAACGACGCCAGCGGCTCGATCTCGGTCACGATCGGATCCGGGAAGACGCCCTGCGCGGTCAGCTCGGCCTTGACCGCGTCGGCCGTCTCTCGCTGGGCCTCGTCGGTCGTGTAGACGCCCGAGCGGTACTGGGTGCCTCGGTCGGCGCCCTGGCGGTTGAGCGTTGTGGGGTCGTGGGTCGTGAAGAAGACGACGAGCAGGTCGCGGAGCGAGATCACGTCGGGGTCGAAGGTGACCTCGACGACCTCGTTGTGGCCGGTCTGCCCCGAGCACACCTCGCGGTACGTCGGGTTCGCGACGTGGCCATTCGCGTACCCGGAGACGACCTCCGTGACGCCCTTGAGCGGCTTCATGACGGCCTCGACGCACCAGAAGCAGCCGCCGCCGAGGACGATGGATTGGGTCTGTGCCATGTTTGTTGCGTGGGTTTGGATCGATGAACGCGTGCTCCCTCGACGGGGCTCCGCCCGTCCGGCTTACCCCGGGACACGCGCCGCGCCCCGGGCGTAGACCCCGCCACTCCCCGGTGCTCATGGCCCCCTCCCTCGACCGCGTCCGCGTCCGCCTCGTCCAGATCCGCACCCGGCCGGGGGTGCTGGCCGAGGAGCGCGCGAGCTTCCAGAAGCGGACCGGGCTGGCGGCCGACCGCTTTCTCGCCTCGAGCGCCCTCGACGAGCCCATCACGACCGACTGGCTCGACGGCGTCGACGCGGTGATGATCGGCGGGGCCGGGGCGTACTCGGTGACCGAGACCTACGACTGGACCCCGGCGCTCATCGACCTGTGCCACGCGTGCGCCGACCGCCAGCTCCCCCTTTTCGGCTCGTGCTGGGGCCACCAGTTCGTCGCCCGCGCGTTCGGCGGCGAGGTCGTCCATGACCCGACGCGCGCCGAGCTCGGCACGCACACAGTCTCGCTGACCGACGCCGGCCGGCGCGACCCGCTGTTCTCGACGCTGCCCACCACGTTTGGCACCCAGATGGGCCACCACGACCGCGTCGCCCGCCTGCCCGACGGTGCCGTCGAGCTGGCGGCGAACGGAACGGCGCCGTACCAGGCGTTCCGACTCGGCGACGCGCCGATCTACGGGACCCAGTTCCACTCCGAGCTCGACGCCGAGACCGAGCGCCAGCGACTCGTGGCCTACCGCGCGCACTACCCCGAGATGGCCGACGACGGCGAGTTCGACGCCGTGGTCGACGCGCTCTACGAGACGCCCGAGGCCGACGACCTGCTCCGCCGCTTTCTCTTGTTGTACGCCGTCGACGGCGGGGCCGAGCGGACGACTGGCTAGAGAGCCGCGTCGACATGGGTGCCGACCACGGTGTCCGCCCACGACGTGAGGTCGCCGCGCAGGAACGCGACGTGGCCGCCCCACCGCGGCGCCAAGAGTCGGAATGGGCCTCCGATGTCGGCGGGGTAGCACGACGGCGAGAGGAACGGGTCGTCGAGCGCGTTGAGGAGCAACGTTGGCACCGAGATGTCCCCGAGCAAAGGCAACGCAGAGGCTTGCGCGTAGTAGTCGGCCGCACTCGCGAAGCCGTTGAGCGGGGCCGTCACGTGGTCGTCGAAGGCCGCGAAGTCGCGGGCCGCGAGCGCCGTCTTGAGGTCGGGGGCGTCTGGAAACCGATCGACCTTGTCGGCCAGCTTGCCGACCAGCTTCGGCAGGAAGTAGCGCATGTACGGCGTGCGCGTCGTGCGCGCGAGGACAGCGCCCGAGGCGGCGAGGTCGACAGGAACGGACACGCCGGCACCGGCGACGACGCGCGGGTCGAGGCCCGCGCCCTGCTCGCCGAGCCACCGCAGCGTGAGGTTGCCGCCCAGGCTGAACCCGGCCACGGCGACCGCGTCGGCGCCGCCCGCCAGCACGTGCGCGACGACGGCGTCGAGGTCTTCG
The DNA here is from genome assembly GCF_046845755.1 of Rubrivirga halophila. Classification (GTDB taxonomy): domain Bacteria; phylum Bacteroidota; class Rhodothermia; order Rhodothermales; family Rubricoccaceae; genus Rubrivirga. Next base: position 1,387,403 of record NZ_CP177357.1, on the reverse strand, counting down.
GTCGCCCCGCTGTGGTACGTGCGGAGCAGGCGGTTCGGCTCGCCGGAGCAGCCCCGGAGGTTCCAGGCGCAGACGCTCCACCCGCGCGCCTCCAGCGCCTTCGCGAGGCCCCGAACGTAGGCGCGGTCCGTGCTCCCCTCCAGCCCGTGCGCCACGACGGCGACTTGCGGGCGCCCCCGCTCGACCCAGTCGAGATCCAAAAAATCGCCGTCGGCCAGCTCCAGCCGCTCGCGCTGGTAGGCGACGCCGTCGACGGTCCGGAAGACAGAGCCGACGGCGGTTTGGACGTGGCCGCTGCGAAGCCACAGCGGCGGGCGGTACGGGAGGAGCGGCGCGAGCGGGTCCATGGGGAGGCAGAAACGGAAAACGCCCCCCGCCCGAGGGCGAGGGGCGCTGTACGCCCGAGAGGATTCGAACCTCTGACCTTCGCATCCGTAGTGCGACGCTCTATCCAGCTGAGCTACGGGCGCATGCACGCCGGGTGACCCCAGCGGCAGCGTCAAGATAGCCTGCCCCCGAACGGCCTCAAATGAAGACGGGCCGAACGCGCGCGCCTTCGTGAGCGGGTACGAGGCTCGTGACCGGGCTCACCCGTGCGCCTCGGTTCCGTCCAAGAACCAGAAGTGCCGCGTGGGCCCGTGTCCGGCGCCAATGTCCAAGCTGTGCTGGATCGCGTGCTGGAGGTACCGCCGCGCCGCGCCGACGGCGTCCTCGAGCCCCAGCCCCCGCGCGAGGTTGGCAGCGATGGCGCTGGCGTACGTACAGCCCGTCCCGTGCGTGTTGGGCGTGTGGATGCGCGACTCGCGGAAGAGCGTCTCGCCGTCGGCGGTGAGCAGGAGGTCGACCGCGTCGGGCTCGTCGTCGAGGTGGCCGCCCTTGACGAGCACGGCGCGCGGCCCCAGATCGAGCAGCTGGCGGGCGGCGCGTCGGGCGTCGGCGAGCGAGCGGACGTCGGCGCCCGTCAGCCGGGCCGCCTCGTGCGCGTTCGGGGTCAGCAGGTCCGCCAGCGGGAGCATCCGCCGGACGACGGCCGCGACGGCGTCGGGGTCGAGCAGGGCGTGCCCGCCCTTCGACACCATCACCGGGTCGACCACGACCGGCCCCAGACTGTGCCGCGCGATCCCGTCGGCGACGGCCTCCACGATCTCGGGCGACGCCAGCATCCCGGTCTTGACGGCCCCGACGGGCAGGTCGCTGGCGACCGCGTCGATCTGGGCGGCCACCACGTCGACCGGCACGGGGTGCACGGCCGTCACGGCGACTGTGTTCTGGGCCGTGATCGCGGTGACGACCGACATTCCGAAGACGCCGTGCGCCTCAAAGGCCTTCAAATCGGCCTGGATGCCGGCGCCGCCGCCCGAGTCGGAGCCGGCGATGGTGAGGGCGGTGGGGATGGTCATGCAGAGGCGGAGCGATCGGCGAGGGCGTCGAGAAAGTGGCGGACCGTTTTGCGCTCGTCGAAGGCGAAGAGGAGCGACGAGATCGCAGCGGCGCCGTGCGCGCCGACGAGCCGGGCGATGCGGGCGCGGGGCGGCGTGATCCCGCCGAGGGCGAGGATGGGAAGCCGGGACCGCTCAGCCGCCAGCCGGACCACATCGATGCCGGCGGGGACGGCGTCGGGGTGGGTGCGCGTGGCGAAGATGGGGGACAGCGTCGCGTAGGCGGCGCCCTCCTTAGCGGCGCGGAGCGCCTGGCTGGCGGAGTGCGCGGAGACACCGAGCGGGCCGACGATGTCCGCTTCGCGAGCGGCTTTCAGCGAGGCCCCGTGCCGGCCGACATGGAGCCCGGCCCCGAGGTCGAGCGCGACCGCCAACCGGCCGTGGACCGAGACGAGCACGTCGGGGTTGGCCTCGCGGACGGCGCGCGCAAGCTCCGCCGCCGCGCGTGTGAAGTCGACCTCGTCGGCGCCGTGGTCGCGGAGCGAGACCCAGGGGACGCCGGCCTCGACGAGCGACACGGTCCGCTCACAAACCGTCGCGGCGTCCATCTCCGTGCGGCCCGTCGCGAAGCCGTCGGCGATGAGCAGCAGGCGGGGGATTGGGCCGGCGAACGCGCTCATCCGCCGAGGTCGACGCGGCCGTCGTCGGGCGTGGAGGCCTGGGCATAGAGGCGTCGCGGGATGCGCCCGGCGCCGCACGCGAGCCGCCCGCCCGCGACGCCGTGCCGGATGGCAGCGGCCATTTGGGCGGGGTGCTCGGCGCCTGCCACGGCCGTGTTCAGCAGCACGGCGTCGTAGCCCAGCTCCATCGCGCGTGCCGCGTCGGAGGCCGTCCCGATCCCGGCGTCGACGACGAGCGGCACGTCGGGCAGGAGCTCCCGGATGATGCGCAGCGCGTACGGGTTGACGAGCCCCATCCCGCTCCCGATCGGCGCGCCGAGCGGCATCACCGCCGCGCACCCGATGTCGGCCAGCTTGCGGGCCGTGATCGGGTCGTCGCCGCAGTACGCGAAGACCTCGAACCCGTCGGCGACCAGTTCGGAGGCCGCTTTTAGCAGTTGGACGGCGTCCGGGTACAGCGTCTCGTCGTCGCCGATGACTTCGAGCTTGACCCAGTCGGTCTCCAGCGCCTCGCGTGCGAGTTGGGCGGTAAAGACGGCCTCCTTGGCGGTGTAGCAGCCGGCGGTGTTGGGGAGCAGGCGGAGCGGCTCGCCCGCAGGCGTCCGCAGCTCGCGGAGCGCGCCCAGCATCGACGGGCCGACGGTGTCGGACAGGTCGAGGCGGCGGACGGAGACGGTCGCGATCTCGGCGCCCGAGGCCCGGACGGCGTCGAGCATCGTCTGGAGGCTGGGGTACCGGCTCGTGCCGATCAGGACGCGGCTGGCGAGCGTCGCGCCGCCGACGGTCCAGGTGTCCGGGGTCGTGTCGGTGAGGGGCTCCACGTCAGCCCCCCTGCGAGGCGGTGATGATCTCGACGCGGTCGCCGTCGGAGACGGTTGTGGTCGGCCAGTCCGCGCGGCGGACGACGCGGTCGCCGACGGCCACGGCGACGCCGGGCATCGCCGGGTCGCGGTCGAGGGATTCGAGGAGCGCGTCGATGGCCAAGGGCTCGGCCAGCTCGCGGGGCTCACCGTTGACGGTAATCTGAGGCATGGGTCGGGACCGTTGTGGTACAGAGACTCTTCCCTTGCGGGCGGGATCCAGGCGCGGCGTGCCTAATCGGCGAAGCGGCGGGGCGAGAACGGCGCCAGCACGTCGGCGACGGCGGGCGTCCCCGCGAGCGCACGGTCGACCTCGGCGGCGACCTCGGCGGCGGTGACGGGCGCCAACAGCACGCCGTGGCGGTAGTGGCCCGTCGCGTAAAAGACGCCGGGGTGCGGGCTCTGCCCGAGGAGCGGCGCGTGGTCTCGGGAGGCGGGTCTGAACGACGCCCACGCCTCCTCGAACGCCAGCTCTTCGACGCCGGGGACGAGCTCGACGGCGCCTTCCAACAACCGATACAGCCCACCGGCGGTCACCCCGCCACCCCTCACGCCGTCCTCGCTGGTGGCCCCGACGACGAGCCGGCCGTCGGCCTTGGGGACGAGGTACGCGTCCGGCCCCCGGACGGTGTACGTCAACTCGACCCCGGGCGCCGACCGGAGCGCGAGCGCCTGCCCTTTGACGCCCCGCACCGCGGGCGCGGGCGTCAGCCCCTCGACGCCTGCGCTCCACGCCCCCGCCGCCAGCACGACGGCGTGCGCGGCCACCTCGGCCCCGTTCGCTAGGCGGACTCGGGGACACTCGGCATCGGGCACGATCGCGACGACGGGCGCGGCCTCCCGGATGTCGGCACCCGCCCCGCGAGCGGCGCGCGCGAGCGCCCGGACGACGGCGCGGTTGTCGACCTGGTGATCGTCGCTCGAAAAAATGGCGGCCGGGAGGCGGGGCGACAGCAGCGGCTCGAGGTCACGGGCGTCGTCGCCCGAGAGCCACTCGACGGACGCGCCATGCCGCGACTGGAACTCGAACAGGCGGCGCAGCGCGCGTGCGCTGTCCCGGTCATCGGCGACCACCAGCGTGCCCGCGTCGCGGTACCCGAGGTCGACCCCGCTGGCGGCGTGGAGGCGGCGGGCGAAATCGGGCCACCGCCGCAAGCTCTCCGAGGACAGCGCGTAGAGGTCCAATTCCTCGAACCCCAGCTCCGCCGACGGCGCCAACATTCCGGCCGCCGCCCACGACGCGCCGCGGCCGACCGTGTCGCCCTCGAACAACACGACGCGGCGCCCGCGCTCGGCCAGCGCCCAGGCCACGCCGAGCCCGGCGATCCCGCCGCCGATCACGGCCACGTCGTAGGTCTGGGTCACGGTCTCTCGGCTAGCTTGCGCAAGCTACCGACCGCCCGATGACGACCCTCCGCCTCCTGATCGCGCACGTTCCGGCGACGGCCTGCATCGCCGCGGCGACGATTCTCGCCTTCTACGAGCGTGACGGCTGGGGCTGGTTCTTGTTCGCCGCCCTGCTGTTCGGGAGCACGTCGCTGGTGCCTCAGAAGGCAACGGAGGCCGAATGACGGCCGACGCGGTCGTCGTCGGGGCGGGGCTGGCGGGGGCGTGCGCGGCGCTCGTGCTGAGCCGAGACCGCGAGGTCGTCGTGGTCGAGGCCGAGCGCCCGGCGGCCGGCGCGAGCGGGGCGGCGGCCGGGCTGGCGAACCCGTTTATGGGGCGCAAGGCGCGGCCGGCGTGGCGCCACTCGCAAGCGCTCGACGCGCTCGCGGCGCTCACCGACGAGGCGGGCGCCCCGCTCCGCCGGACCGGCATCGTCCGCCCCGCCCGCTCGCCGGCCCAGGCCGAGGCGTTCCGCCAGCAGGCCCGTGCCTTCGCCGGGCTCGACTGGCTGGCGCCAACCGCCAGCGCCGAGCGCTTTCCCCTCGTGGCCGCGCCCTACGGGACGCTGTGGGTCGCCGATGGCGCCTCCGTCGACGTGTCCGCGTTCGTGCGCGCCGCGCTGGCGACGGCGACCGCTCGCGGGGCGCGGGTGGTGACAGGGCGAGTGGAAGGCCTTCGCAAGCAGACTGCAATAACGGGTCACGAACCGATCTCGGGGCGACACGTCGTGGTCGCCGTCGGCGACGGGTATGCAAGCCTGCACTCGCTAGCGCACCTCCCCTTCCACCGCGTCAAGGGCCAGACGGTGACGCTGGCGCGGCCTGCCGGATTGCCACCTGACCATCCTGCCGTCGCGGGGGCCGGGTACGTCGTGCCGGGCCTCGAAGGCGTGATCGCGGGCGCGACGTTCGAGCACACCTTCGCCAGCACGGCGCCGGATCCCGCTCGCGACGCCGAGTTGGGGGCCCGCGCCGCCGCGCTCGTCCCCTCGCTGGCGGGCGCCGCCGTGCTCGGCCGGAGCGCGGGCGTCCGGCTCACCGTGCCCGCCGTCGTCTCGCCCCGACGGCTGCCGCTGGCGGGGCCGCTTCCCGGGGTCGACGACGTGTGGGTGGTCGGCGGCCTCGGCGCCAAGGGGCTGATGACGGCGCCGCTGATCGCCTCCCTCCTGCCCGGCGCGCTCGCGGGGCGCCGGCCGCTCCCGCCGGAGCTGTGGCCGATCTAATTCTCGGACCGTGCCTGGGAAGCGGTTCCATCTCGGGCGCCCGCCTCCCGACCCCCGCTATCTTTTCGCTCCCCCTTGCCCCACGCTCGCGACATGTCCCAGACCTCCATCCAGGAACACCTCGGCGACGAGGCCGACTCCCTCCTCGGCTTTTCCGACCCGGCCATCTCGAAGGACCGCCTCCACCTTCCCGGCCCGGACTGGGTCTCGCGCATCTTCGGCCCGAGCGACCGCTCGATCCCGGTCATGCGCTCGCTCGAGCAGCTCTACGGGCACGGCCGCCTGGGCGGCACCGGCTACCTCTCGATCCTGCCCATCGACCAGGGCATCGAGCACTCGGGCGGCGCGTCGTTCGCCAAGAACCCCGACTACTTCGACCCCTCGAACATCATCGACCTGGCGATCGAGGGCGGGTGCAACGGCGTTGCGACGACGTACGGGGCGCTCGGGAGCGTGGCGCGGCGGTACGCCCACAAGATCCCGCTCATCCTGAAGATCAACCACAACGAGCTGCTCACGTACCCCAACACGTTCGACCAGATCATGTATGCCCGCGTCGAGGAGGCGTGGAACATGGGCTGCGTGGCGATCGGCGCGACGATCTATTTCGGCAGCGAGAACGCCGGCCGCCAGATCCAGGAGGTCTCCCAGGCCTTCGCCGTCGCCCACGAGATGGGGCTGGCGACGATCCTGTGGTGCTACACCCGCAACGCGGGCTTCAAGGTCGACGGCGTCGACTACCACGCGTCCGCCGACCTCACTGGCCAGGCCAACCACATCGGCGCGACGCTCGAGGCCGACATCCTGAAGCAGAAGCAGCCGACCAACAACGGCGGCTACAAGGCGCTCAACTCGGGCGACAGCTCGTACGGCAAGCTCGACGAGCGGATCTACACCGAGCTCGCGAGCGATCACCCCATCGACCTGACGCGCTACCAGGTGGCGAACGGGTACATGGGCCGCGCGGGTCTGATCAACTCGGGCGGCGGCTCGGGCGCGAACGACTTCGCCGACGCCGTGCGGACGGCCGTCATCAACAAGCGCGCGGGCGGGATGGGCCTCATCTCGGGCCGCAAGGCGTTCCAGCGCGAGCGGTCGGAGGGCATCCGCCTGCTCAACCTGATCCAGGACGTCTACCTCGACGACTCGGTGACGGTCGCCTAGGCTCGCGTCCGCACCTTTTCTCAGAGGGCTCCCGTACCCGCGGGAGCCCTCTTGTTTCGCCACACTCCCGCCATGACCGGCCTCGACCGTACCGCCCTCGTCCTGAACACCCTGGCCATCCTGATGTGGCTCCCGGCCTTCGCCTCTCAGGAGGAGGGGCTGTTCCTGCTGGCGGTCGGGATCAGCCTCAGCGCCCTGCTGCTCAGCACCGTCGTGGTGGCCACGCGATCCCGCCAGCGCGAGACGCCGGCCGTGCCGACGCCCAGCGTCCCGGTGGACGAGTTCGACCCCCACACGGTCCTCGACCTCGACGCCCGGCTAGAGGCGCTCGAAAAGGCCCAGCACGACGCCGTCGACGCCGCAAGGTGGCGGGCCCTCGTGGAGAGCGGACAGGTCACGGGGCCCGGCGCTGAGCCCATTGCGGGCGTGTCCGGCGACCGCCGCAACGGCGCTGCCGACCGCGCCTAATTACTCAGCAGGCCGCTCGAAGACGAGCAGGTGCTGCTGGGGGAGCACGTCGAGGTTGTCGACGAACCGGAAGCCGGCCGCTTCAACCTCGAGGCGCGCCTGCGCCTCGGTCATCTTGTGGAGCCGGCGGATCGGCACCTCGGCGTCCTCGGCCCGGTATTCGACGAGCACGAGCCGCCCGCCGGGCCGGGTCGCTTCAAAGATCCCCGCCAGCATCTCGCGCGGGTGCGAGAACTCGTGGTACGAGTCGACCACGAGCGTGAGGTCGGTCGAGCGCGGGCGCAGGCCGGGCGACGTCTCGGTCCCGAGCACGGGCGCCACGTTGTCGAACCCGTCCTCCTCGGCGCGCGCCTCGACGATGCGGAGCATCTCGGGCTGGATGTCGACGGCGTACACGCGGCCGTCGGGCACGAGCGGCGCGAGCCGGAACGTGAAGTAGCCCGTTCCCGCGCCCAGGTCGGCGACCACGTCGGACGCGCTAAGCCCGAGCGCGGCGACCAAGTCGTCCGGCCGCTCCTCGCGCTCGCGGTCGGGGCGCTCCAGCCACGCCGCGCCCCGGTGGCTCATCACCCTAGCGATCTCGCGCCCCATGAAGTAGCGGCCGGTCCCGTCGGCCGACGCCGGTCCGTCTTCGTAGACGACTGCCCCGTCCTGCCCGAAGTCCCGGAGCGCGATCCGCGTCGACTCTGCCAGCGTCTGCCGAGGCAGCTCGGGCCGCTCCGGTGACTGCGCGCGGCAGCCGACCGCCAGCAGGGCGACCGCGAACAGGGACAGGGCCAAGCGCATCCGGGGAGCGAGGGGTTCGGTCATAGGGCCGCCGCTGGGCGGTCCGGCGTCACGCCGAGGGGTGGGTGGTCCGGACAATCTGGGTCGGGTCGGGAACGCCCGACGTGCCCGCGAGCGCGTGCGGCTCGATGAGCTCGACCGACGGCGTGTCGTTGCCCCGCTTCGAGCGGATGTTGAGGAACTCGACGATCAGCGCGAACGCCATCGCGGTGTAGATGTAGCCCTTCGAGATGTGCTGGTTGAGGCCCTCGGCGATCAGCGTGACGCCGATCAAGATCAAGAACGCCAGCGCCAGCATCTTGACCGTCGGGTGCTTGTGGACAAAGTCCGAGATCGGCCCGGCGCCGACCATCATCACGCCGACCGCGACGACGACGGCGATGATCATCACGGCGAGGTCGTCCGCCATGCCGACGGCCGTGATGACCGAGTCGAGCGAGAACACGATGTCCAAGATCGCGATCTGAATCAGCACCGACGTGAACGAGACCGCCTTGGGCTTTTCGGCCGCGTGCTCGCCGTCGCCCTCCAGCTTGTTGTGGATCTCGTGGACCGACTTGCCGACCAGGAAGAACCCGCCGATCAGCAGGATGAGGTCGCGGCCCGTCAGCGCGATCGGGCTGGTGTCGCCGCCCTCGACCCCGCTGCCGTGCCCGACCGTGTCGCGCGCGGTCGACCCGAACGCCTCGAGGTCGTTCAGGAAGGGCAGAAAGTCGCCCAGGTCGAACAGGACGGCCGTCAGGCCCATCACCCACGAGATCGAGATCAGAAGCAGGATCCGCATCCCCATTGCCAGCCCGAGCCCAATCGACCGGCCCTTGGCCTGCTGCTCCGGCGGCAGCTTGCCGGTCAGGATCGAGATAAAGATGATGTTGTCGATCCCGAGGACGATCTCGAGCATCGTCAGCGTGGTGAGGGCGACCCAGGCATTCGGGTCAGCGATCCAGTCGAACATGAGCGGCGGGGAGAGGGGCCGGAAAGCTAGCGTCGGGTGCCAACGGGCGCGGCACCGGATGGTGCCCGTCTCGCGCAACCCCGCCGCCCAGGGCCCGGTACCTTCCCTCCCCGCCCGCCCGCACCCGCATGCCCGAGACGACCGCCGCCGACCCGCTCGCCCACTACCCCTCGTGGGCTCGCGAGCTCGCCCGCCGCTACTTCACCAAGACGCTCAACCAGTTCGTCTTGCACGGCAACGTCCGTGACCTCGTGCCGACGGTCGACGAGAAGGGCCAGAACGCCTACGTCCCGCTCCGCGAGTTCCTGGCCGAGGACCTGTTCGCCGGCCGCGACATCGTCGTCTTCTACGACCGCTCCGACGGCATCCACTTCCAGGACGCCGCCTCGCGGACCGACTTCAACCGGGCCGTCAGCGGGTACGACACCATCTTCGGGACGGACTACGTCAAAAAGCTCCCCAAGGACCCGGCGCGCGTCTTCGCGCTCCTCGACAACTACTTCCGGCTCCGGCTGGCGGACGGCAAGCGGATCGCGTGCGTGATCGACTACGCCGAGACCGTCGTCCCGATGTCGGAGGCCGCCAGCTACTCGACCGAGGACCGCGCCGCGCTCGTGACGCTGCAGAAGTGGGCGCACGATCCGCTCCTGCTCCGGAGCGACTTCACGCTCGTCTTGGTCACCGAGTCGCTGGGTGACTTGTCGCGCGCCTTTATCCAGAGCCCCTACAACGCCGAGCTCGAGGTCGACTTTCCCGGCCACGCCGAGCGCGAGTCGTTCACGACGTGGTTCCTGGGCGCGCAGCCGAACGGGCAGACGCGGTTCGACGCGCTCAGCACCGTCGCCCCGCTCACGCTGGCGCAGAACACGGCCGGGCTGGGCTACGTGCAGCTCCGGACGATCCTGGCGGACGTGCTCGAAAACGAGCGCCCGCTCACGTTCGACACGCTGAGCGAGAAGAAGAAGGAGCTCATCGAGGCCGAGGCGTATGGGCTCTTGGAGTTTGTCGAGACCGACTACACGCTCGACATGGTGGCCGGACACGCCGAGGCCAAGGCGCACCTCCGCGCCGCGGCCGAGGCCATCAAGGCCGGGCGGCCGGACGTGATGCCGATGGGCTACCTCGTCTCCGGCCCGGTCGGCACGGGCAAGACGTTCCTGGTGACCACCTTCGCCGGCGAGATCGGGATCCCGATGGTGAAGCTGAAGAACTTCCGCTCGCAGTGGCAGGGCGTCACCGAGGGCAACCTCGAAAAGATCCTGACCCTGCTCCGGGCCATGAACCCGGTCGCCGTGATGATTGACGAGGCGGACGCCGCGCTCGGTGACCGCAGCGCCCAGGGCGACTCCGGCGTGTCGAGCAGGGTGTTCGGCCAGATCGCCCAGGCGATGTCGGACACCCGCTTCCGCGGCAAGATCATCTGGTTCCTCGTCACCGCCCGGCCCGACCTCATGCCGGTCGACCTCAAGCGGCAGGGCCGCGCCGAGGAGCACCTCGGCCTCTTCTATCCCTCCACGCGCGCCGACCGCGAGGAGCTGCTCCAGGTCATGATGCGCAAGACGGGCGTCGACGTGCCCATGTCGGAGGTCCCCGACGCCCTGCTCGACGGCGAGCGGACCTACTCCGGGGCCGACATGGAGGCCCTGCTGACGCGCGCCAAGTTCCGCGCGGCCACGCACGCGCTCGACGACACGCCCCGCGACACCGCCCCCGGCTCGGATGACTCCCCGGACGCCGACGTGACCGAAGGATCGGCTGGCGACGGCCAGGCCGGCGATCCGCCGACGGCGACGGACAGCACCTCCGGGCCGACCCAGGCCCCCATCACTCGGGCCGTGCTCCACGCTGTCGTCGAGGACTTTCTGCCCCCCTCCTACCCCCTCCAGGTCGAGCTCCAGACGCTCGCGGCGGTCATGGAGTGCACCAGCCGCTCGATGCTCCCCGAGCGGTTCCGATCCCTCGACCGCGAGTCGACCGTCCGACGCGTGGCCGAGCTCAAGCGGCTGATCGGCGAACGCTAGGGCCGGACGTGGCGCCCGGCCCCAGGTCGGGCCCTACTTTTTATAGTAGAGTTTGTGCATCTTCTGATACAGATCGTACGAGACGAGGACAGCCTCGGGCTCGTTGTTCTTCTGAATCATGATGCCCGTATTGAGGCTCTTGGCCTGTTCGATCAGCGCGGAGGTCTTCGAGCGGAGCTCGGTGACGGTCGCGATCGCTTCGATTCCCTGTGTGCTATACATCCGTGTGGGGGGGGAGGTGGTACATGGCCGGAGCGAGTGTGGTGGGCTCCGGTAGGGCATAAACTAGTGACTACAGACAGTCTAGACGCCTGCCCCCTTCATCTTATTACTGGCACATGCACTTAGCACGCGTCCTTTCTCCCGTGGTCGCCACGACAAAACTGGCACCGCTCGACGGGCATCGCCTCCTGCTCGTCGGTCGGATCGGCCTCGACGGCCACCGGCTCGACCGGGTCGAGGACGTGGCCCTCGACCCAGGGCTCGACGCCGGGGCGGGCGACGTGGTGCTCATCGCCAAAGAGGGGGCCGTCGTAGCCGGCCTGCTCGGGCCCCACCGCCCGCCGGGCGCGCCGGCCACCCCGGCGAACGTCATCATCACCGCCGTCGTCGACGACTGGACGGTCGAGGGCTAGCGCCCGCTGGGGCGACCCGCGCTCGCCTCACTCTGATTTCAACGCCGGCGGGGGACGACGCACGCTCCGCACGGGTATCCTCGACCCACACCACGCTCTCCCCTGTCGACATGGCGAACGCTCCCTACGATGTCCTGATCATCGGCTCCGGGCCCGGCGGCTACGAGGCGGCCATCCGCGCCCACCAGCTCGGGCTCTCGACGGCCATCGTCGAAAAGAACAAGCTCGGCGGCGTCTGCCTCAACATCGGCTGCATCCCGACCAAGGCCTTGCTGAAGAGCGCCGAGATCGCCAGCCAGCTCGCCCACATCACCGACTACGGCTTCACGGCCGGCGACTCCCTGCCGACGCCCGACTTCGAGGCCGTCGTGACGCGGTCGCGGGGCGTGGCCAACAAGATGAACAAGGGCGTCCAGTTCCTCATGAAGAAGAACAAGGTCGACGTCTACATGGGCTCGGCGACGCTCCTCGGCGGCGGCAAGGTGGCCGTCGAGCCGTCGGAGACGATGGACGGCGAAACGGTCGGAGAGTCGACCACGATCGAGGCCAAGGCCATCATCGTGGCGACCGGCGCGCGTGCGCGCGAGATCCCCACGTTGCCCGTCGACGGCGAGAAGATCCTGGACTACCGCCACGCCATGCTCCAGACGACCCGGCCCGACTCCCTCGTCATCGTCGGGGCCGGCGCCATCGGCGTCGAGTTCGCCTACGTCTACCACCACATGGGGACCGACGTCACGATCGTCGAGCTCCAGGACCGCCTGGTCCCGGTCGAGGACGAGGACGTGTCGAAGGAGCTCGCACGCGCCTACAAGAAGATGGGCGTGACCGCGATGACCGGCGCCCAGGTCACCGCCGTCGACACCTCCGGGGACGGCTGCGCGGTGACGATCAAGACCGCCAAGGGCGAGCAGACGGTCCAGGCGGACCAGGTGCTGTCGGCCGTCGGCGTCGTCGGGAACGTGGAGAACGTCGGGCTCGACGACGTCGGCGTGGCGCACGAGCGGGGGGCCATCACCGTCGACACCATGTACCGGACGAACGTCGAAGGCATCTACGCGATTGGCGACGTCGTCGGCGGGCCGTGGCTGGCGCACGTCGCGAGCCACGAGGGCATCGTCTGCGTCGAGCACATCGCCCACGAGCAGGGCAAGCTCGACCACGCCCCCCACGCGGTCGACTACCTCAACGTGCCCGGCTGCACGTACTGCATCCCCCAGATCGCCTCGGTCGGCTACACCGAGGCCGCGGCCAAGGAGGCCGGCTTCGAGGTGCTCGTCGGCAAGTTCCCCTTCGCCGCGTCTGGCAAGGCCGCGGCGATTGGCGACCAGTCGGGCTTCGTCAAGGTCGTCGTCGACAAGAAGTACGGCGAGGTGCTCGGCACCCACATCATCGGCCACGACGCGACCGAGATGATCGCCGAGATCGTGACGGCGCGGGCGCTCGAGACGACGGCGCACGAGGTCATGGAGGCCATGCACCCGCACCCGACGCTGTCGGAGGCCGTGATGGAGGCCATGCGCGACGCCTACGGCCAGGCCATCAACGCGTAGCGTCGACGCCAGCCAACGCGTAGCGTCGGCGCAGCCCACGCGTGGGCCCGTTCCACGGCCCGCAGACCGCCTCTCCCCCGCCCCGCTGGCGCTCGTGCCGGTGGGGCGGTGTTGTGTCCGCCAGCGACGTCGCCGGGAAGGCACTACGCTTTCCGCCGCCGGAGCGCGGCTTGGTGCCGGCCCGCGGCCGTCGTGTGCCGGTGGGCGTAGGCCCCCAGGATGCCGCCCCAGACGCCGACGGTCATCATCACCGTCAGCATGATGGCGGCCGAGTCGCCGCCGGCGAAGGTGGGCCGCCCGAGCAGGCTGGGCCACCCCACGAGCGCCCACAGCGTCGGCAGGATGGCGTAGAGCATGGCCGCACCGACGGTCGGGTGCGGGACGAGCGTGAACGGGACGCCCCACAGCGTCCCGATGGCGAGGAACGCCGCGCCGCCCAGCACGCTCGCGACCATCCAGCCGCCCCCGAATACGCTCTGCCACGCGCCGACGAACGGGGCTTCATCCACCAGCCCGGCGAGGACCATCAGCCCGAACGCGCCAGCGACGGCGACGGAGCCGATAAAGGCCCCACGCAGGGTGGACCGGAAGATGGGATGCATGGCGGAGCGGGGTGCGTCGGAGATGGGACCGTTGGCCCCGGACGCAGAGGGTACCCACGGGCGCGGCGGTCGACGGGCGTCCCGGGCCGGCGCGGACCGCAGGGAGGCGCAGGATTCGGCAAGGGAAGCCCCGCGAGACGTGAGCGGAGTCCACGCGAGCGCCGTCCAGCGGAGCGGTGGACGAACCCGGCAGGGGGCTGCCGAGCGCCGCGCCCGATGCGGTCACTCGCCTCACCGCTCGCGGAAACGCCTCTAGCTGGCGGGGCTCGGCGCGGCGCGGGTGACGACCCAACCCAGAATGCTCCCCCAGATCACGACGTTCATCACGACCGGGATCAGCAGGCCGACGGGGTCGCCGCCGGCGAACGTGGGCTTGCCGGTGAGGGCCGGCCACGCCCAGACGGCCCAGAGCGTCGGCACGATCGCCCAGAGCCAGGCCTTCCCCATGGTCGGGCGCGGGACCCAGGCGAACGGGGCGCCCCACAGCGTACCGATGGCGACAAACGTGAGCCCGCCGAGGACAGTCGCCAGCAGCCAGCCCCCGCCCGCGAGCTCCTGCCACTGGGCGGTAAAGGGGGCCTTGGGGATCATCCCCAGTACGACCATCAGGCCGAAGGCGCCGACGACGGCCACGGAGCCGTACATGGCACCGATGAGGGCGGAGCGCAGGGTCGGAGTCATGAGGTCAGGTGTGGGTGGAGAGCCAGTCGGCATCATAGGAACGCAGGAGTCCCCGGAGGGCGTCGTGCCACGCGCGGTGCGTGCCGTCCTGACGCCTCCGGAGCCAGAACCCGTACGCCGTATTCACCTCATAATTCAGGGTCCACTCGTTGGCGACGGGCAGGCCGACGTCGTCCAGCACGCGCTCGCTGCGGTCGGTGAAGGCGAAGACGGAGAAGCCGTCGCCCTCATAGGTCCCCATGCCGTCCGGAATGGGGCCGCCATCCAGAAAGTGGGCGTAGTCCGCGAGCGGGCCGGGGGGTGTCCGCCGTGGGAACCCGCCTGCAACGAGGTCGGCGCGAGTCAGCCAGTAGGCGCGCGCCAGCCGGGCGACACGGTGGCGGTAGACGGGCTCGACGAGCACAGCGGCAGGGCCGGTCGGGACGGCGGCTTCCGCCAGCCAGCGGACGAAGGCGGGGTCGTAGTGGCCGAAGGCGCGGTCGGCGGTGAGGTCTAGGTCGACGCGGGTGGCGATGGCGGTGTGGGGGCCGGAGCGGAATGGCGCGGCGGGCGCGCGAGCCACGATCGACGCGGGCGAGGCGGTCTGGGCGGCGACACACGCCAGCCCGCGGACGCCGAAGTCGGCGAACCACGTCGCGAACGGCGGGTCGCAGACGGCGGGCACGTCGGCGGAGCCCAGGGCGATGGCGCCCATGTCGAGCCCGGCCCACACATCGGCGAGCGGGGCGCTGGCGGGGGACGACGCCGGTCCGGCGCAGCCGGCGACCAGGAGCAGGGCGAGGACGGGGCCGAGGCGGGGCATGGCGCGAGCGGGGGGCGGGGGCAGGGTACGCCGGCAACCGCGGCCGCTGCCCGTCGTTGACGCCATCCACTCTCCCCCCTTTCCTATGTCCGACCTGTCCCCGTCCGAGCGCCGCGAGCGCATCGAGAAGCTCGCCGACCTCATCGACGACATCCGCATCTGCATGCTGACGACCGTCGACACCGACGGCACGCCCTGGAGCCGCCCGATGGCGACGCAGGAGGTGTCCTTCGGCGGCGACCTGTGGTTCTTCACCCGCGACGACTCCGAGAAGGTGGACCACATCGAGCGCAACCGGAAGGTCGACGTGACCTTCGCGCACCCCGGCCGACAGGACTACGTGACGATGGCGGGCACGGCGCTGATCGTCAAGGACAAGCAGAAGGCCGAGGAGATGTGGTCGGAGCCGCTGGCGGCGTGGTTTCCCAAGGGCGTCGACGACCCGCACCTGCGGCTGATCAAGGTCGAGGTGACGCGGGCCGAGTACTGGGACTCGCCGTCGAGCCCGATCGTGTACGCCCTCGGGTACGTGAAGGCCAAGATCACTGGGAAGCCGGCGACCGGGCTCGGCGAGAACGAGAAGGTGGACCTGGGGTGAGCCGGGCCAGCCGTGTAGCGACCGGGGGGCGCACGCGTCCGGTCCGGCTCCGCGCACCGGCGCTCACGGCATCTCGGTGACCGTCACGAAGGCCTCGACGGCGTAGAAGGCCGGGAGCCCGAGCGCCTCGAGCTCGCGCGCCGTGCCGACGTTCCGGTCGCGGGCGCGCTCCCAGAACTCGCGGTCGTCGTAGGCGCCCGGGAAGAGAGCACGGTCCTTTTGGGACTCGTGCTTGTAGATGGCCTCGATCTTGAGGTCGAGGTCGGCCTTCGAGAGCGGCAGGAAGGTGTCGGCCCGGTCGATCTCCCACTCTTGCCAGGCGCCGCGGTAGAGCCAGACGAGCGGGCCGCCGCCCCGCTCGCGCAGGGCCTGGTCGATGGCGGCGTAGCACATCCGGTGCGTGCCGTGGGGGTCGGAGAGGTCGCCGGCCACAAACAGGTGAGACGGATCCATCTCGTCGAGCAGGTCGCCGACGATGGCCACGTCGTCCGGGCCGACGGGGTTTTTGCGGACGAGGCCGGTCTGGTAGAATGGGAGGTCGAGAAAGCGGGCGTGCTCGCGGCCGAGCCCCATCACCTCGAGCGCCGCGACGGCCTCGGCGTAGCGGATCGACGCCTTGATGGTCTGCACGTCGGCCGTGTCGACGGCCGCCGGCCCCTTGGCCGCCAGCGCCGCGCGGACCGCGTCGATCCGGTCGGTCACGGCTTCCCCGTCGCCGGGCGCCAGCACGTCGCGCGTGAGCTCGACCACGTGGAGGTGGCGGCGGACGTCTTGGTCGAAGACGGCGACCGAGCCGTTTGTCATGTAGGCGACGGTCACGTCGTTGCCGTTGCGGACGAGGGTGTGGAGCATCCCGCCCATCGAGATCACGTCGTCGTCGGGGTGCGGGCTGAACACGATCACCCGCTCGCCCCGGGGGAGGGCATCGCGGTAGGCCACCCGCTGGCGGAGGTCCTCGAACACGCGCAGGCACAGGTCGTCGACGCCGCCCGCGTCGCGGAGCAGGCCGTGCAGGCCGTGGCGGTGGAAGTCGCCCGCGTCCAGTCGCAGGATGGCCGTGCCGATCTCGCGGGAGAGCCAGATGACGGCGCGGCGCGCCGCCTCGGGCGTCCACGCGACGCGGCGGACCAGCCAGGGCGTCTTCTCGCGCGTGAGCGCCCCGGCCGCGGCGCGGTCGAGGTAGACCGTCGTGTTGGGGTGCATCTGGAGGTACGTCGCCGGGACCTGGGCCGTCGGCTCGCCCTCGACGGCCTGGCGCACGATCGGCGCCTTGTGCTCGCCGGTCGCGATCAGGATGATCTCCCGCGCGTCGAGGACGGTGCCGACGCCCATCGACAAGGCCTCGCGCGGGACGTGGCGCTCCTCGAAAAAGTCGGACGCGGCGTCTTTGCGGGTGATCTCGTCGAGGACGACGAGGCGGGTCCGGTCGGCGGGCGTCGACCCGGGCTCGTTGAACCCGATGTGGCCGCTCCGCCCGATGCCGAGGAGCATGAGGTCGATCCCGCCGGCCCGGACGATCGCGCGCTCGTACGCCGCCGCGTGGGCCTCGACCTCGTCGGCGGGGAGGTCGCCGCGCAGCAGGTGGATCTGGTCGGCCGGGATGTCGACGTGGTCGAAGAGGTTCTCCCGCATAAAGCGGTGGTAGCTCTGGATCGCGTCCGGCGCCATCGGGACGTACTCGTCCAGGTTGAACGTGACCACGTTCGCAAACGACAGGCCCTCGTCGCGGTGCATGGCGACGAGGGCCTGGTAGACGCCGATGGGCGTGGAGCCGGTCGGCAACCCGAGCACGGCCGTATCGCCGGCGGCCGCCTTGGCCTCGACGAGGGTCCGGATCTGGCGGGCGGCCTGGCGCGCCAGCTCGGCGGGCGTCTCGAAGATCAGGACGGGCAGGCGTTCGGCGCCTGTCGGGCGGCCGGTCTCGGAGATCGTCACGAGCGCAGGGGGCTGTGAAGGGGGCAACCTCGCACATTTCCAATGGCCGCGCTGGAAGCGACGCCGAGGCCAAGCGACGTGCCGTATGCTTTACGCGTCCACCCACCCCCCGGCCCATGCGCCTCGCTACTCTCCTCGGACTCGCGACGCTCCTCGCGCTCCCTGCGACCGCCCAATCGACGTACACCCTGACCGGCCAGGTGGTCGAGGCGGAGACCGGGGCGCCGGTGATCGCCGCCTCGGTCCTGCTCGAAGGCACCACGGCCGGCGCCGCGACCGACCTCGACGGCCGGTTCTCGATCGCCGCCAGCGTCCCGTCGGGCAGCTACACCCTGCGCGTCAGCTTCGTCGGCTACCAGTCCGACCGCCGCCCGGTCACGCTAGGCAATGCGCGGGCCGTCGACCTCGGCACGATCGAGATCTCGACCGACGCCCTGCGCTCCGACGAGGTCGTGGTCTCGGCCACCGGCCTGCCCGTCGAGCGCCGCCAGCTGGGCAACTCCATCGGGACCGTCGACGCGCGCGACTTGCAGGACGTCGGCGCCACGGCCGTCGACCAGGTGCTGGCCGGCAAGGTGGCCGGCGCCGTCGTGAGCCAGAACTCGGGGAACCCGGCCGGCGGCGTCTCGATCCGCCTGCGCGGGCCGTCGACGGTCCTGGGCTCGGCCGACCCGCTCTACGTCGTCGACGGCGTCCTCGTCGACAACTCCTCCAACTCGCCCTACGACCTGGGCGGCGGCTCGCAGAACCGGCTCGTGGACCTCAACCCCGAGGACATCGAGCGGATCGAGATCCTGAAGGGCGCTTCGGCGGCGGCGCTTTACGGCTCACGCGCGAACGGCGGCGTGATCCAGATCTTTACCAAGCGCGGCCAGTCCGGCGCCCCCAACGTCACGCTGTCGACGTCCGTCCGCACCGACGGCGTCCGCAAGACGCTCGACGTCAACCGCGCGGCCTTCGATCGGCCGCGCGGCACGGCGCCCGAAGCGAGCGCCTCGCCGAACGCCGTCGACCGCTTCGACTACCAAGACGACATCTTCCAGCAGGCCGTCGGCACCGAGCAGTACCTCTCGATCGGCGGCGGCCAGGGCGGAACCAACTACTTCGTCTCGGGCGGCCACTTCGTCAACCAGGGCATCGTGGCGGGCAACCTGTTCCGCCGCCTCAGCGGGCGCGTCCGCGTCGGGCAGGACCTGGGCGACTGGCTCAACGTCTCCGCGGGCGCGGCCTACTCGCGGAGCCGCTCCGACGACGTGCCGAACGGCGGGCTCGCGTCGAACTATGGGGCGCTGACGGGCTTCATCTTCGGCCCCAACACGGTCGACATCGCGCCCGACCCCGTGACGGGCGAGTACCCCGACTTGGTGCTCCAGAACCCGCGCGACGTGATCGACAACTTCGACTTCAACCAGACGACGAGCCGCTTTACCGGCGACGCCCAGGCGCGCATCACCCCGATGGCGGGGATGAGCCTGAGCTACGTGCTCGGCGTCGACACCTACACCCAGACCGGGCGGGCGTTCGTCCCGCGCGGCTCGACGGCCGGCGGGTTCAGCGGCGGGTTCAGCCGCCGGGCGGACTTCGAGGTGCTCAACCTCAACAACGACCTCCGCCTCCAGTACCGGACCGACCTCTCGCCGGCTCTCCAGTCGACGACGACGCTGGGCGCGACCTCGCAGTTCGAGGAGAACTCGGTGTTCGCCATCGAGACCTTCGACCTCAACATCGGCGTCGAGACGGTCGACGGCGGCTCGCGGCCGTCGCCGATTGGCGAGAGCCGGTCGGAGAGCACGCTCCTGGGCGCGTTCGCGCAGCAGACGTTCGGGGTCGCCGACCAGCTCTTCGTCACGGCCGCCGGCCGCGTCGACGCGTCGAGCCGGTTCGGCGAGGGCAACCGGACCAACTTCTACCCCAAGCTGTCGGCGAGCTACGATGCGGGCGCGAACGACGCGTACCGGCAGCTGGCGAGCGGCGGCGCGCTGCCCAGCACGCTGCGCCTGCGCGCCAGCTACGGCGAGTCGGGCGGGCTGACCTCGATCGGCCCTTACACCCGGTTCACGCGCTACGCGCCGGGCTCGTACAACGGCGCCAACGGGCTCGTCCCGCCGGGCCTGCTCGGCAACCCGGACGTGCTCCCCGAGCGCCAGCGCGAGCTCGAGGTCGGCACCGACCTCGGCTTCCTGGCGGGCCGGCTGGGCATCGAGGCGACGTACTACACCCAGAACACCTCGGACCTGCTGCTCAACGTCGAGCTGCCGCTCACCTCCGGCTTCTCGAACCAGCTCCAGAACGTCGGCGAGCTGTCGAACCAGGGGTTTGAACTTCTGGTCCGCGCCCTGCCCATCGCCACGACCGGCTTCCGCTGGTCCTCGACGGTCACGTTCGCGACCAACAAGAACCGGATCGACCTCGACCCGTCCGTCGACGCGGACCCGACGGACGACATCCCGGACGAGACGCTAATCCTGGGCAACTCGTTCGGGCTCGTCGCCGTCATCGACGACCAGCCGCAGGGCGTGTTCTACGGCTCGGGCTTCGCGCGCGACGACGCCGGCAACATCGTCGGGCTGGTGGTCGACCCGAGCACGAACCAGATCCGCCTGGACGCCGCGGGCAACCCGACGTTCACGACGGGCGAGCTCGACGAGAACGGCCTGCTCCGCGACGCGAATGGCAACCTGATCGTCCCAGTCCGCGACGGCACGAGCCGCATCATCGGCGACCCGAACCCGGACTTTACCGCGTCGTGGATCAACGAGTTTGACCTTGGCCAGCGCTTCTCGGCGCGCGTCCAGTTCGACGGCTCGTTCGGCGGCGACATCTTCAACTTTACGCGCCGGCTCGCGTCACTCCGCTTTTTCGGGACGCTGTCCGACTACCAGGCCGAGATCGAAGGCGACGTGCCGGTCGGGTACTACCAGAACAGCGGCGTGCCGGGCCCCGACCCCCGCAACTACGGCGTGTTCTCCATCTTCGAGAACTGGATCGAGGACGGCACCTTCGTCAAGTTGCGCGAGGTGTCGCTGAGCTACCTCGTGCCGCCCGGCTCGCTGCGCGGGCTCGGCGTCCAGGGCCTGCGGGTGACGGCCTACGGCCGCAACCTCCTATCGTTCGACGACTACTCGGGCTACGACCCCGAGACGAACGTGGCCGGCCAGTCGACCGGCGTCCGGGGCTACGACTTTGTCGAGGTGCCCATCCCGCGCACCTTCGGCGTCTCGCTCCGCGCGTCCCTCTAATCCCCCCGCCCCAATGACTACGACCACTCTGGGGGGCCGGATCGCCCCCGCCCTCGTCCTCACGCTCGGCCTGGCGCTCGCGCTCGGCCTCACCGCCTGCGACCTCACCGTCGACGACCCCAACGCGACGACCGAGGTCGACGCCTTCAACACGCGCGACGGCCTGCTGGCCGCCGCCGCCGGGCTCCAGGCCCAGTACAACGACAACGCCTTCGGCGCGCTCGCGCTCACGACCGGCATCACCTCGCGCGAGCTGGCGGCCGACAACACGTTCGCCAACCTGCTCGAACTCGACGCCGGCGGCGCCGCGCTCGACCCCTCCAACGCGAACCTGACGGGGTACTTCCGCGAGATGTACCAGACGATCGGGCTGGCGTCCCAGATCATCGAGGGTGCCCAGGCGACGGCGACCGTCGAGGACGCCCTCAGGGCCCGGCTGACCGCCCTGGGAGAGTTCTACAAGGGCGCCGCCATCGGCGCGCTCGCGCTGGGCTTCTCGGACGTCGCGCTCGACGTGAGCGCGGACGGGCCAGTGACCTACGTCGGCAACCAGGCCGCCTTCGCGGCGGCCGCCGACTTGATGGAGGCCGCGGAGGGCCGCCTAGCGGGGGCCGCCGCGAGCGCCGCGTTCGACAGCGTCGTCCCGGACGGCTTCGACCTGCTCAACTCGGTGCGCGCGTACCGCGCCCGCTACGCCTTGCTCGCGGGCGACCTCGACGAGGCGCTCGCGGCGGCCAACCGGGTCGACCCGGCCGCGACCTCGGTGTTCGCCTACGATGGCTCCTCGCCCAACCCGCTGTACCGCGCCATCTCGCCGGACTTCGGCCAGCCCAGCTTCGCCGTCCGCATCGACCTCGGGGTGGAGAGCGCGGAGGCGGACGACGGCCGGATCGCGTACTTCACCCAGGCCGACACCATGGACGTGAGCGTCAACGGCTACCCGATCGGGGTGGCCACCGGCTTCATCGTCGGCGGCGACGGCGGCCCGCTGCCCGTGTACATCCCCGACGAGATGGTGCTGATCCGTGCCGAGGTGCTCGCGCGCCAGGGCGATACGGCCGGCGCCGTTGCGGCCATCGACGCGGTCCGCACCGACACCGACGACCCGTTCGGGCTGGCGGCCGGGCTCGCGCCGTACGCCGGGGCCACGAGCCAGCAGGCGCTGCTCGACGAGATCTACCGCAACCGTGCCCTCGAGCTCTACCTCCAGGGCCTGCGCCTCGCCGACGCCCGTCGACTCGGGCAGGGCGCGCCGGATACGGCCGACCCGTTTCAGCGGACCCGCAACTTCTACCCGTTCCCCCGCCAGGAGCGGCTGTCGAACCCGGACACCACGCCGGCCGACCCGGCGATCTAGCGTGTCGCCCGCCGACCGTGTGCGCGAGTCGTGGACCGAGAACGCGGACCCGTGGGCGCGTGCGGTCCGCGACGGCGCCATCCCGAGCCGCCGGGCCGGCACCGACGACGCGGTCGTCTCGGCGGTCCTCCGTGGCCTCCCGTCCGGCGGCCGGGTCCTCGACGTCGGCTGCGGCGAGGGCTGGCTGGCGCGAGCGCTCACGAGCGCAGGCGCGGACGTGCACGGCGTCGACGGGAGCGCGCCCCTGATCGGGTTGGCGCGAGAAGCGGGCGGCTCGTTCGCGGTCGTCGGCTACGACGACGCAGTTGCCGATCCCACACGTCTTGCTGGCCCGTACGACGCCGCCGTCTTCAACTTTGCGCTCCTGACCGACGACGACGCGCCGGTCGTCCGCGCGGCCGCCTCCCGGCTGGCGACCGGCGGCCGCGTGGTGATCCAGACGGTCCACCCCCTCGCGGCGGGGCCGCCGTACCGGAGTGGCTGGCGCGAGGAGTCGTTCGAGACCCTCGACGGCGATTTCGAGCCGATGCCGTGGTATTTCCGGACGCTCGCCGACTGGGTCGGCCTGCTCGCTGCGGCGGGCCTGCGGCTCGCCGCACTCGACGAGCCGATCGCATCGGAGGCCGACGCGCCGCTCTCCCTCGTGCTGACCGCCGAGCCCGCTTAGTCGTCGGCCGCCAGCTCGCGCTCGGCTTCGACGTGCGTCCACAAACGCTCTTTAAGCGTGTCGAGCCCCGTGCGCGAGACCGCCGACACCGGGAGCAGGTCGATGTCGTCGGGGAAGGTGGCCGCGATCTCCTCGACCCAGGCGTCGGCGAGGTCCGGCCCGACGATGTCCATCTTGGTCAAGACGACGACGCGCGGCTTCGCGAGCAGGTGCGGGCTGAAGGCGCCGAGCTCGTCGACGAGCGTCTGGTATCGCGCGCCGGGATCCTCGGAGTCGGCGGCGACGCAGAACAGCAAGACGGCGTTGCGCTCGACGTGCTTGAGGAACTGGTGGCCGAGCCCGCGGCCCTCGCTCGCGCCCTCGATGAGGCCCGGGATGTCGGCGATGACGAACGAGCGCCAGTCGCCGAGGTAGACCATCCCGAGGTTGGGCTCGAGCGTCGTGAACGGGTAGTCGGCGATCTTGGGCTTGGCGGCGCTCAGGCTGCTCACGAGCGTGCTCTTGCCCGCATTCGGGAAGCCGACGAGCCCGACGTCCGCGAGCAACTTGAGCTCGAGGACCACCTCGCGCTCCTCGCCGGGCTCGCCGGGCTGCGCGTAGCGCGGGGCCTGGTTCGTCGAGCTTTTGAAGTGCGTGTTGCCCTGGCCGCCGCGCCCGCCCTGGGCGAGCACGATCAGGTCGCCTTCGACGACGATCTCGCCCAGCCCCTCGCCCGTCGTGGCGTCCTTGACGACGGTCCCGAGCGGGACGCGCAGCACGATGTCGTCGGCCGCCTTGCCGGACTTGTTGTTGCCCTGGCCCGGCTCGCCGGCCTTGGCGAAGTGGTGCCGGTTGTAGCGGAGGTCGAGGAGCGTGTACAGGCTGGGGTCGCCGACAGCGACGACGGAGCCGCCGACGCCGCCGTCCCCGCCATCGGGCCCGCCGTTCGGCTCGTACTTCTCGCGGCGGAAGTGGACGCTCCCCGGCCCTCCGTGTCCGCTGCGGACCGTGACGGTGACGTAGTCGACGAATTTCATGGCGCAGAGGCGGGAGCCGTGGGGCGTCGGAAGATCGCGGGGAAGGTCGCTCGTCGGGCGAACGCTCGACGCATTCCGTGGGGACTCCGCTCGCACCGGCCGGGCCCCGCTAGCTTTCCCCCGCATTCCGACCCACGACCATCAAAGACGTCACCATCTACACCGACGGCGCGTGCTCCGGCAACCCCGGCCCGGGCGGTTGGGGCGCCACGCTCCTCTACGGCACGCCGCCCGACCAGATCCAGCGCGACCTCAAGGGCGCCGAGCCGGCGACGACCAACAACCGGATGGAGCTGACCGCCGCCGCCGAGTCGCTCGAAGCGCTCCGCGAGCCGTGCCGCGTCCGGCTCCACTCCGACAGCGCCTACCTGATCAACGCCTTCAACGACAACTGGATCGGCGGGTGGGTGAAGCGGGGGTGGCGGAAGTCCGACAAGTCGCCCGTGCTGAACCAAGACCTGTGGGAGCGGCTGATCGCCCAGAACGAGCGCCACGAGGTGGAGTGGGTCAAGGTGAAGGGCCACGCGGGGATCCCGCTCAACGAGCACGTCGACGGGCTGGCCGTCGGCGCGATGCGGACGATGATGGCGGATGCGGAGGGCTGAGTCGTCGGTCGTCGGTCGTCGGTAGATGCTCGCGCCCGCAGGGCGGCCCGCGTCTCGGCGCCCCTCACCCTGTCCCTCTCCCGACGGGAGAGGGGACGTCGTAGGGAGACGTCCGACAGCCGACGGGCGGGGACATCCAAGTAACCCTCCCCTCCCGGACGGGAGGGGCCGGGGGAGGGCGACCGACTCGCGCCAGCGGGCCGGGCGGTAGGTTCGGGCCGTGCTCGACGCCCTCCCCCGCCTGGCCGACCGCCTCAGCGCCGCCGTGGGCTGGCTCTGCGCCCGGCTCGTGGTCGGGATGGTTGCGGCCGGCGCGCTCGCGGCCGTACTCCGGTACCTCGCGCCGGTCTTGGGCATCACGCCCGCGCTCAACGCGCTCGGCGACGTGCAGTGGATGCTGTTCAGCGCCGTCTTCCTGCTCGGCGCCGCGTGGGCCCTGGCCGAGGACGCCCACGTCCGCGTCGACGTGATCTACGGCGGGCGGCCGCCGCGCACGCGGGCGGCGATCGACCTGGCGGGCACGGTGCTCCTGCTGCTCCCCTTTTGCGCCCTCCTCGCGTGGGCCTCGTGGCCGGCCGTCGTCGACTCGGTCGTCCTGCGCGAGGGCGCGCTCGACGCGGGCGGGCTGGTTCGGTGGCCGGTCAAGCTGCTGCTCCCGGTCGGCCTCGGGCTGCTGGCGCTCCAAGGGGTGGCCCAGGGGCTGCGGGCCGTCGCCACCCTCCGCACGCCGTAGTGGACCTCGTCGCCCACCTGGCCGACTGGCTCGGCCCGATCCTGGTGCTCGTCGTGCTGGCGCTCGTCTTTACGGGCTACCCGGTCGCCTTCGCGATCGGCGGGGCGTCGGTCGTGTTCGCCCTGCTCGGGCTGGCGGCCGGCTACTTCGACGCCGCATTCCTCTTGGCGCTCGGCGACCGGCTCTTCGGGATCATGCAGAACCCCGTCCTGCTGGCGATCCCGTACTTCATCTTTATGGGCGTCGTGCTCGAAAAGAGCCGGCTGGCGGAGGATCTCCTGACGACGATCGGCGCCCTGTTCGGCCGCGTCCGGGGCGGGCTGGCGCTGGCGGTCGTCGTGGTCGGCGCGTTGCTGGCGGCGGCGACGGGCGTCGTCGGCGCGAGCGTGGTGGCGCTCGGGGCGATCGCCCTGCCGGTCATGCTCGACCGCGGATACCGCCCGTCGTTCGCGGCCGGGACGGTCGCAGCGTCGGGGACGCTGGGCCAGATCGTGCCGCCATCGATCGTGCTCATCGTGCTCGGCGACCAGCTCGGCGTAAGCGTGGGCGCGCTCTTCGCCGGGGCGCTCGTGCCGGGTCTGATGCTCACGGCCCTGCTTTGTGTGTGGGTCGGGATTGTGGCCTGGCGCCGGCCGCACGACGCACCCGCCTTACCTGCGTCGGAGCGGGCCGAGGCCGGCTGGGCACTCGCGCGCCGGGTCATGCGAGCCCTCCTTCCCCCGCTGGCGCTGATCCTGGTCGTACTGGGCAGCATCTTCGCCGGGGTCGCCACGCCGACCGAGGCCGGCGCGCTCGGGGCCGTCGGGGCCCTTGTGCTGGCCGCGCTGAATGGTCGCTTTACCCGTCCCCTCCTGTGGGACGCCGCCCGCCAGTCGGCGCTGCTGACGACGATGGTGCTGGTGCTGCTCGTCGGCTCGACGGCGTTCGCGCTCGTCTTCCGCGGCTTGTACGGCGACGTCTGGATCGAGGAGATCCTGGTCGGGCTGCCGGGGGGGCGCGTGGGCCTGCTGGTGGCGGCGAACGTGCTCGTCTTCGTGCTGGGCTTCTTCATCGACTTCTTCGAGATCGCCTTCATCGTGGTCCCGCTGCTGGCGCCGGCCGCCGCCGCGCTCGGCATCGACTTGGTGTGGTTCGGCGTCGTGCTCGGGCTCAACCTCCAGACCTCGTTTCTGACCCCGCCGTTCGGTTTTTCGCTGTTCTACTTGCGCGGCGTCGCCCCGCCGTCGCTGTCGACGCGGGAGATTTACCGGGGCGCCCTGCCGTTCGTGGGCATCCAGCTTATCGCGCTCGCGCTCGTGCTCGCGTTCCCCGAGTTGGTGCTGGCGTTTGTCGACTGAGGAGTCAGCGGGCGCCGTAGCTCGCGGCCATCGTCCGCTCGGCCAGGCCGAACCAGTCGTCCGAGGCGGCCTGGAAGGCGCGGTAGCTCGCGAGCAGGCGCCGCGCGTGGGGCTCGTCGGCCGTCTCGTCCATGAGGTCGACGGACGCCCGTGCCGCGGCCGCCATCACGTCGTCGGGGAAGGCGAGGGGCTCGACGCCGCGCTCGACGAGCCGCCCCAGCGCGGCCGGGTTTTTGGCGTCGTACTCGGAGAGCATGAGGGCGTTCGTCTCGTTCGACGCCGACACGAGGGCTTCGCGGTAGCCCGAGGGAAGCGCCTCGAACGCCGCCCGGTTGACGTAGAACGACAGCGCCGCCGACGGCTCCCACCAGCCCGGGTAGTGGTACGTCCGGACGACACGGTAGAAGCCCATCGTCTCGTCGTCGTAGGGCCCGACCCACTCGGTCGCGTCGATCGCCCCGCGCTCCAGCGCGCCGTAGATCTCGCCGCCGGGCAGCGTCTGCGCGACGACGCCGAGCCGCTCCATCGCCCGGCCGCCGAGCCCGGGGATCCGCATCGTCAGCGCCCGCAAGTCCGCCAGCGAGCGGACCGGCTCGCGGAACCAGCCGCCCATCTGCGTCCCGGTGTTGCCGCCGAGCAGGCCGACCACGCCGAAGTCCGCGAGTGTCTGCTGAACGAGCGCGCCGCCGCCGCCATAGCGGATCCAGGCGTCGTGCTGGCGTGCCTGCATCCCGAACGGGACGGCCGTGTCGAACGTGAGCGCGGGGTTCTTGCCGAGGTAGTAGTACCCGGCCGAATGGCCGATGGGGACGGACCCGGCCTGGACGGCGTCGAGCACCTGGAGCGCGGGGACGAGCGCGCCGGCCTCAGCGGGCTCGATCTCGAACCGCCCCTCGGTCAGCGCCGCGACGCGTTCGGCGAACCGCTCGGCAGCGCCGTACAGGATCTCCGTCGAGCGCGGGAAGCTCGACGCCAGCCGCCAACGGACGCGCGGCCGAGCGATGACGGCGGGCCCGTCGGCGGGGGCGGCCCCGCCTGTGTTCCGGCGGCCGTGGCCGGGGCCCGGCCCGCACCCGGCGAGTGCGCCGCCCGCCCCGAGGGCGGCGGCAGAGACAAAGCGGCGGCGGTCCATCCCGGATGGTACCACAGGCGCATCCGGCAGGCCGCTCGCAATGGGTGGCAGGCCCCAGTGGGCGGGCCGATGTTGAGCCGCGTCCGCCCCCAACCGCATGCGCCCTCTCGTCTTCGCCGCCCTCGTCCTCTCGATCCCCGCGTGCGATCTCGTCGCCGACGCCCCCTGCCCCACCGCGCCCACCGTCACCGCCGACTACTTCCCGCTCGCGCCCGGCGACGTCTGGGCGTTCGACATCCACGTTACTCGGAGCGCGAGCACGCCGACGAGCGGGCAGCGCTACCGTGGGACCCAGACGTGGACCGCGCAGAGCGAGGCCTGTGCATCAGGCGCCCGGACGATCCGCGTCGAGGCCCGCTTCGACGGGACCCTCGAGGACCGACGCGATGGCGCGAGCGGCCCCGAGTGGGTCGAGCGCGGTCCTCGGCAGCTCACCTACACCTTCGAGGTCTCGGAGTCGGCCGACGGGGCCGTCGCGCTCGCCCCCATCAGCGCTGAGGTCTTCGCGCTCCCGGCCCCGACCGACTGGCTCACAGTTGCGTTCGAACGCTACCGCCCGGCGTCGGCCCCCGATTCGGTGGTGACCCCCGACGGCACCCTTGTGCGTGACGTCGGCCCGCTCCGCGTCGAGGGCCGCCGCCAACTCCCGTTCCGACAAAACGTCGTGTATGCCCTCGAAAGGAGGTAACGGTCGGGCGTGGACCGAACCGGGGCCGAGGCCCGCGCCCCGAGCGCGGCGACGGATGCAGAGCGAGGGCGGGTATGCCGAACATTTACACCGCATTCGGGGCCACACCGCCGCCTCGGCCTCCATAGGTTAGGGCCCCAGCCCTCCCCCTCCCGATGCCCCTTCGCTCCGCCCTCGCAGCCTGCCTGCTGGCTACACTCGCCCTGCCCACCCAGGCCGCCACGATCACCGTCGACTCCGGCACCGACGACGGGGTCGGCTGCACACTGCGCGAGGCCGTCGAGGCCGCCAACACCGACACGGCCGTCGGCGGGTGCACGGCCGGCAGCGGGCGCGATCGCATCGAGCTGGGCGTGTCCCTGATTACCCTGACGGGGGCCGAGATCGTGATCGCGGGCCTGACCGACATCGTGCCCGCCTCGGGCCGTGCGGGCGTGCTCGGCGCCGTCGACCAGCGGCTCTTCCGCATCACCGGCGGGACGGTCCGCTTTTTCCGGGTCGACCTCATCGGCGGCGGCGACAGCGGCTCGGGCGCGGCCGACGGCGGCGCGCTCCGCATCGAGGGCGCGGCATCGGTCGAGTTCCTCAGCGGCCGAATCCGCAACCACAGCGCGCCCACCGAGGGCGGCGCGATCTGGGTGGGCGCCGACGCCCAGCTCCACATCGAGGACAGCGTGATCCAGCGCAACATCGCGTACGGCCCCGAGGCGCACGACGGAGGGGGTGCCGTCTACACCGAGGGCGGACCGGTCGCCATCCTGCGGACCAAGCTCCAAAACAACCGGGCGGTCGGGGCGGCCGGCTCGGGCGGCGCGATCCTGGCCCTCAACGACGCGGACGTGTCGCTGACGGGGGGGCAGTTGACCCGCAACCGCGCCGCCCGAGCCGGCGGGGCGATCGAGATCGTCGGCGGCACGCTGACCCTCGACGGCATCAACCTCATCGAGAACCGCGCGGGCGGAACGCCCGGCAACGGCGGTGGGGTGCACGCGGCCGGAGGCGCCGTCGTCACGGGCTCGAACGGGTCGTTCGACCGGAACGCGGCGTCGGGCGAGGGCGGCGGCCTGTGGGTCGGCGCCGGCAGCTCGGCCGCCCTGACCACGTTCGACATCGTCAACAACCGGGCGGCCGGCGGCGGCGCGGACCAGGGCGGCGGCGGCGTCTACATCGACGGCGGCGACTTCTCGGCGAGCGACGCCTTCTTCGTCGGCAACCTCGCCGCGGCGGCGACCGGCGCGGGCGGCGGCCTGTTCCTCAACGACGGCACCGCGACGATCGGAGGGGGCAGCCTCTTTCTCGAGAACAAAGCGGACCGGGCCGGCGGCGCCATCGCCGTCGAGGCCCCGAGCGGGGCCACGCTCACCCTGACCGAGTCGGAGCTCCAGGGCAACCGCGTGACGGCGGCGGACGCCCGTGGGGCCGGGATCCACACCGGCGGCGGGCCCGTGGCTCTCCACCTCGACGACGTGGTCCTGACGCGCAACGTGGCGAAGGGGGCCGGTGGCGGGATCTGGGCCGGCGCCGACACAGACGGCACGTTTACCATGCTGAGCGTCACGAACAACCGCGCGCTCGGCACCGACGGCGGCGGGATCTATCTCACTGGCGGGCCGACGACGATCCTCGCCTCCACCCTCAGCCAGAACCGCGCGGCCGGCTCGGGTGCCGGGGTCCGCCACACGAGCGGCGCGCTAGTCATGAACGACGTGCACATCCGCGACAATGTCGCAGCGAGCGCGGGCGGCGGGCTCGCCACGAGCGGCGGGACCGCCGACCTCACCCGGACGATGTTCGTCGATAACCGCTCTGTGGACCGCGGGGGTGCGATCGCGGTCGGGCCGGACGCGAACGTCCACGCCCTCCTCGCCCGGTTCGAGGGCAACCGGTCCGGGCTCGGCGGCGCCTTCGCGTCGACCGGGGGCCTCGTCTCGATCCGCGAGTCGAGCCTCGTGGGCAACGCGGCGACCGACGGCGGCGGCGTCCACCAGGTCGGCGGCCGGGTCATCGTCGCGGCGTCGGCGGTCACGGGCAACACGGCGGCCGGGTTCGGCGGCGGGGTGTACGGCAGCGACGGCGCGAGCGTGTCGGTCTTCAACGCGACCCTGCACGGCAACGGCGCCGAGCGCGGCGGTGGCCTGGCCTCGTCGGGCGCCGACGTCGAGATCGAAGCGACGACGCTCGCCGAGAACCGGGCGTCGACGGAGGGCGGCGGCCTCTACAACGACCACCCGGGCGGCGGGGCGACCAGCCCGGTCTCGCTGCGGAGCACGCTCGTCGCGGACAACCACCTCGGGGGGCCGTCGGCCGTCCCCGATCCGCCGACCGGCGAGCCCAACCTGTTCGGCGGCTACGACACGAATGGCAACAACCTGATCGGGACGGTGCCAGCGGCGAGCACCTTCGACCCTCGCACTGACGACCTCGTAGGCGTGGACCCACAGCTCGGGCCGCTGGCCGACAACGGCGGCCCGACCCAGACGGCCGCGCTCGCCCCGGGGAGCCCGGCCCTCGACACCGGCGACACCACGTTCGCCTTCGACCAGCGCGGCTTCCTGCGCTCCGGCGGGGGCGCCGACGACATCGGCTCGTTCGAACTCGGGGCCACGGACCCGAACCCGCCGACTGGCGCGACGGCCCCGGCCGCGCTCGCCGCGAGCAGCGTCGCGCCCCAGTCGCTGACTGTCGCCCCGAACCCGATGGCCACGCGCGCGACCGTCCGCTTTACGCTCGACGTCGCGCAGTCGGTCGCCACGTCGGTCTACGACGCCACGGGCCGCCGCGTCCGCGAGCTGTACAGCGGCCGCGTCGAGGCCGGCCAGGAGACGGCCGTCGCGGTCGACGTCGCCGGGCTGGCGACGGGTGTGTACGTCGTCGTCGTCGAGGGCGAGGCGGTCCGGCTCACGCACACCGTGACCGTCGTCCGCTAACGCCGGTCGGCGGTGTCCACCGCGCCCGGTGCCGCGTCGGTGCCGGGCGCGGGTGCGTCAGGCGAGGACGGTGCCCCGTCCCGCCGTCGCCTCTACGAACGCGGCGCGCAAGGCGTCGGCCTCGCCCGCTCGGACGGCGAGCGCCAGCTCCGTGCCGTCGGCCGTGTACGTCTGGTCGGCCACCTCGGCGTCGAACACATCGAGCAGCCGCATGGCCGGCGACGTGTCCGAAAAGGCGAACGCCAGCCGGACCGGCACGCGGACCGTTACGACCCGCTTGCGCGCCGCATCGAGCGCGGCCCCGGCGGCTTCCCCGTAGGCGCGGACGAGCCCGCCGACGCCGAGCTTCGTGCCGCCGTAGTACCGCGTCACGACGACCACGACGCCCCACAGGCCGCGCCCCTCGATCTCGCGCAGGATGGGCACGCCCGCCGACCCGTTCGGCTCGCCGTCGTCGCTCGAGCGCGGGGCCGGGGCGTCGGGCGCCAGCCGGTACGCCCAGCAGTGGTGGACCGCCGCGTGCTCCCGCTTGCGGGCCGCCTCGACGACCGCCAGCGCCTGCTCGGCGATCTCGACCGGCGCCGCCTCGCCGATGTGGCGCGAGCCCTTGGTCTTGGGCGGCTCGGCGGCCGCCGGGGCGGCCAGGGTGCGATACCGGTCGGGGCTCACGGGGTCGAGAGGATTTCGCCGTGAACGTACCCCCGTCCGCCGGCGTGAGAGGGATCCTATGGGCGCCCCCGCGTCCCCGCCATGCTCGCCCTCCTCCTCGCTCTCCTCCTCCCGCCGCCGACCGTCACCGCCGCGCCCGCGGAGTCCGTCGTGATCGACGGGGTGCTCGATGAGGCCGCGTGGGCCGGCGCCGAGCCCGCGAGCGGGTTCGTCCAGTTCGAGCCAACCGAGGGCGTGCCGGCCTCGAACGCCACGACCGTCCGCGTCCTCCGGACGCCGACCGGGCTGGTCATCGGCGCGCGGATGGACGGCACCCAGATCCGCACCCCGCTCAGCCGCCGCGACGACGGCGGCGAGGCCGACCAGTTCGTCGTCGCCATCGACAGCTACGACGACGACCGGACGGCGTATCTCTTCGGCGTGACGGCCGCCGGGGTCCAGTTCGACGGCATCGTCGAGGGCAACGACGACGACGACAGCTGGGACGCCGTCTGGACGTCGAGCGTGCGCGTCGACGCCACGGGCTGGACGGCCGAGCTCAGCATCCCGTACTCCCAGCTCCGCTTTTCGGGCACCTCGCGGTCGTGGGGCATCAACTTCCAGCGGGTCTCCCCGGCGACGGGCGAGGAGTCGTTCTGGGCGCCGATCACGCGCGCCGAGGCGTCGGGCGGGCTCGTCCGCCTGTTCGGCCAGCTCGATGGCGTCGACGGGCTCACGCCCCGGCCCGTCCTCCAGGTCGTCCCGTACACGCTGACCGGCGCCTCGCGGCGCGAGAGCGAAACGGTCCCGGGCACGGCGGCGACCGGCTTCGAGGGCAACCTCGGCGCCGACCTCAAACTCGGCTTGGGCTCGGCCATGATCCTCGACGCGACGGTCAACCCCGACTTCGGGCAGGTCGAGGCCGACCCGGCCGAGCTCAACCTGGGCACCTTCGAGACCATCTTCCAGGAGCGCCGGCCCTTCTTCACCGAGGGCACCCAGATCTTCGACCTCACCGTCGGCGGCGGCCGCGACGGGGCGCTGCTGTACACGCGGCGCATCGGCGGGGCCTCCCCGATCATCGCGGCCACCAAGCTGACCGGACGGACGCCCGGCGGCTTGTCGTTCGGCGCGCTCGCGGCGGCGACGGGCGACGACTTCGCCCCCTCGCGGACGTACGCCGCGGCGCGTGTCAAGCAGGAGTTCGCCGGCCAGAGCTACATCGGCGCCGGGTTGACGGCGTACGCCGCCCAGTCCGACCCGGCCGATGGCGTCCCTTCGGCGCGCTCGCTCGCGGCGGCGGGCGACTGGGGCCTCCGCTTCGCCGACGAGCGCTGGATCTTTGAGGGCTCCGCCGCCGGCACGGCCCGCTCCGAGGACGGCGGCGACGGCGCCGTCGGCGCGGCGCTCTACACCGGCCTCGACCGGACCCAGGGCTACTTCCTGCCCGGCTTCGGCCTGCGCCTCTACTCCGACGACTTCCGGCTCAACGACGTCGGCCGCTTCCGCCAGACCGACGTCGCACAGCTCCGGGGCGGCGCCCGCCAGCTGTGGAACCAAGGGGAGCCCGTTGGGCCCTTCCGCCGCATCAACTCGGGCGGCTTCGTCACCCAGACCTGGACGCTGTCGGACGGCGCGAGCCAGGGACTGAGCGTATTCACGTTCAACAACGCCGAGTTCCAAGGCTTCCAGGAGATCGGCCTCAACGTCCGCGCGGGCGGGCTCGGGGGCGTGAACGTGCGCGAGACGCGCGGGCTGGGGCCGGTCCGCAACCTGCGCGAGCTGGGTGTGAACCTCTCGTACGAGAGCGACAGCCGCCAGCGCGTCCGGTTCGAGGTGGGCGTCGAGGGTGGTGTCGAGGAGGGCGGCGGTCGCGAGGTCGGCGTCGGCGGCGAGGTCGAGTGGACGGCGTCGGACCGCGTCGCGCTCTCGCTCGGCGGCGGCGTGTCCTCGGGGGACGGCCGGCGCGCGTGGGCCTCCAACGAGTCGTTTTTCGCCACCGACGCCGGCCTGTTCGTCGGGGCCATCGCCGGCGAGCCGGGGGGCTTCGCCGACACCGACCTGGTGGCCCTCGACGCCGACCCCGCCGTGCTCGCGGGCCTCGTCCCCAGCACCGACCCGCTGCAGGTCTCCGGTCAGGCGTTCTACGCACCCGTCTTCGGCGCCCGCGACACGCGCCAGGTCGACCTCACCGCGCGCGCCCAGGTCATCTTCGGGCCCGGCGTCTCGCTCCAGCTTTACGGGCAGGTGTTTGCCGCGCGCGGCCAGTACCGCGACTTCTCGCTCCTGGCCGCAGAGGACGACCTCCGGCCCCTGCTGGCCTTCCCGAAGCGCCTCGACTTTTCGCTGGCGTCGTTCACCGGGAATGCCGTCTTCCGCTGGGAGTACCGCCCCGGCTCGACGCTGTTCGTGGTGTGGAGCCAGGGCCGCGAGGACTCCCTCTTCGAGGAGACGCTGCGCCAGGGCGCGGGCCCCTCGCCCTTCGAGACCGGCTCGGTCCGCCAGCTCGGCGACACCTTCGACGCCTTCCCCGACGACGTGGTGCTGGTCAAGCTGAACTACCTCCTGATGCGCTAGCTCCAAGCCGGTCCCCCCTCGCGCGGACCGCTCAGCCCTCGATCTCGGTCACGAGCTGGATCTCGCGGAGCACGCCCTGGACGCGGAAGCAGTCGAAGAAGTCGCCCTGGTAGACGCAGTCCTTGCCTTGGGTGTGGACCGTCCACGCATGGCGCTGGGCCTGCTCGGTCGAGCACCCGACCGCTTTGATCAGCTGCAGGATCACGTCCTCGAACGTGTGGATGTCGTCGTCGAAGAGGATGACCCGCCAGGGCGTCTCGATCTTCTCCTCGACCTCGACCTCCAGGGCGGGCGCGACGGCGGGGTCCTGCGGGCTCGCGCCGATCACGCCGCCACGCCCCCCTCGGGGATCAGCGCCAGGATGGTGAAGTCCTCCGTGACCGGGTTCGCGAGCAGCTTCCCGGCGGCCTGCTGGACGACGCCCTCCGCCGCCTCCGCGCTCGCCGCGTCGACGGTGAGCTCGAAAAACTTGCCCGCGCGAACGGACGTGACCGCGCCCATCCCGAGGTCGCCGAGGGCCGACGTGATGGCCTTGCCCTGGGGGTCGAGAATCGACGGGCGGAGGGTGACGCGGACGTGGGCGGTAAACTGCATGCGTGCGGTGGGGCGGGCCGGAAAACTACGGCCCCTCCACGCCGACCGGCGGCGGTTCGTCCAGGTCGCCCTCGACCTCCCGGCCCGTCGC
Organism: Rubrivirga halophila; assembly: GCF_046845755.1. Taxonomy (GTDB): domain Bacteria; phylum Bacteroidota; class Rhodothermia; order Rhodothermales; family Rubricoccaceae; genus Rubrivirga. The sequence goes on along the minus strand of NZ_CP177357.1, from coordinate 1,352,065 downwards.
GACGCGCACGGCCCACAGTAGGGCCCGGCCGAGCCCCCACCCGAGGTAGATCACGGCGGCGACCAGCAACCCCTCCTCCTGGAACACGACGCCCAGGATCAGCGCGAGCAGGAAGAGCGCGTAGCGGAAACGGTAGTGGCGCAGGTTGTAGGCGTTCGGCTGGGGCAGCGCCGGGAACGAGATCGGCGAGACCATCAGCGCCGACAGCCCGACCACGAGCGTGATCAGGACGGACAGCTGGGGCCGCGCGAGCACGTCGAACCACGGCCGGTCCATGAACGTCAGGATGAACACGACGACGGTCCCGGCTTGCGCGGGGATCGGGATGCCCGAGAACTCGGTCGACTTCTCGCCGGCGGTCGCCAGCGAGTTGAACTTGGCGAGCCGGACCGCCCCGAACAGCGCCGGCAGGCTCGCGAGCAGGCCGCCCCACATGGGCCCGAGCTGGTTCAGCCCGAACTCGTACAGCAAAAAGCTCGGGGCGACCCCGAATGAGACCACGTCGCTCAGCGAGTCGAGTTCGACCCCGAACTCGCCGGACACGCCGACGAGCCGCGCCATCAGGCCGTCGAGCAGGTCGAAAAAGCCGGACAGCACGACGAGCCACGCCGCCGCCTCCAGGTTGCCCGCCGCCGTCTGGATCAGCGAGAAGAACCCCGCCAGCAGGTTCATCAGGGTAAAAAAGTTGGGCACCGCCGCCCGGGCCCGCTGGCTGTTGCGCCCGGGCACGGCGCGGCGCGCCCGCAGCACGGGGCCCCGTCGTGGTCTCGGTTCCATCAGGCGACCTCTGCAGAGGGAGACCCCAGAGCGACGATCGCAGCGGGCGTGGAGTAGGGGCCGTCGGGCATGGTCACAGCGAGGGGCGGAGCGGTGCCAGGGTACACCGTCGTGGGCCCGCCACGTTCCGCCGGCCCCTCCGCCGCGGCACGTCGGCGTCCGACGCTGGCGCCGTTTGGCCGTCGTCCCGTCTCGGGGAGCGCAGCGCAGCCACCGACCAAAAAAAGGACGGGGGCTACACCGCAAGCGGCGAGCCCCCGTCCGGGTTCTCTGACTGGACACCTCCCCGCGAGCCGTAGCTCCGGTCGGGCGTCCTGATGCGTCTGCCACAACGACCGTCGTGGACTGTCCGAGGACCGCAGAGACTGCGGGCTCGGCCAGCGACGACATGGTGGTCCTCGTGGGGCGCCGGGCGGGCACGTCGGGGACGAATCCCGTCTGCGCTCCCGTCGCTCCTGCTAACACCTCCTGTGCGGAACAGATTGGCCGTTGTCCGGGGCGAACCCGGTGCAACGTCTTACCCACGGCGTCCGTCCGCCTGAGCGGTCGGTCCGTCCTTTCCGGCGAGGCCGGTCCGGGCGCGCGGTGTTTCCGTTCGGATGCCACCTCCAGCGTCCCGTTTCACCGGGGGGGACTGGAGCAACTCATCCGAACACACGGCGGGCACATCGGGTCTCCCGGACCTACTAAAAGCTGGGCCGGGTGGCCGTCCGAAGACGGCCGGAGGGCGATGGGCTCACCGCCTCGCCGTGAGGCGAGACTGTGGCGCGCAGGGCATTCCGCGAGGAAGCCCTCGTGCAGCGTGTGACGCATTCTGTCAAGGAACGCGACCGCGAACGGCCGCCCTGCCCGAAGGCAGTGACCCAGGGTACCGAGGAGATCGCGGGGAGTCAAGATGAACGGGGCGTTAAGTTGCGCACATCTCCACACCCGTCCACACCGGGCCCTTCCGGCTTGCGAGGTTGGCCCGGAGCCCGACGCGAGACGCTCGGCCGCAAGCCGTTGCTGGACAACCTTTGGGCCCGCGCCCTCTCCCCTCCCCCCCGACCGAGTCATGCGCATCCTCCCCCTTGCTTTCCTCGCCGCCGCGCTCGCGGGGTGCCAGGACCCGACGCCCCGACTGGAGACGGCCGCCGACAGCCTAGCGTTTCGTGTGACCGAGGGCGCCGGCGGGCTCGCGGCCTGGAACGCGCTGCCCGCGCTGAGCTGGGAGTGGGCCGTCATCCGGGACTCGGCCGAGGTCTTCCGCACGCGCCACGTCTGGGACAAGCACGGCGACCGCGTCCGCTCGGAGTGGCCGATCGGCGCCGACAGTCACGCGGTCGTTGTGTTCGTGCCCTCGCGCTACTCCCCCGATGCCATCGACGGGCTGGCGGCGATTAACGGAGCCGCGCTGGCGGGCCCCGAGCGCGACAGCCTGATCGTGCAGGCGAACGCGCGGTTCGTCAACGACAGCTACTGGATGCTGGCGCCGCTCAAGGTGATGGACCCCGGCGTGCGCCGGGCCATCGAGAACCGCGACGGGTGGGACCGGCTCGCGCTGTCGTTCGACAAGGTCGGCCTGACGCCCGGCGACCGGTACTGGCTCGAGGTCGACGACGTCTCCGGGTCCGTGACGGGCTGGTCGTTCCTCCTCCAAGGGGATTCGACCGAGTCGCGCTGGGAGTGGACGGACGTGGCCGAGATCCCCACCGAGAAGGGCCCCGTCCTGCTCACGCGGATGCGCATCAAGGAGGACCTCAGCGCCATCATCCTGACGGAGCCCCGCGCCATCGACGTGCTCGACGAAACCGAGTTCACCGACCTCGCGCCCCGCCTGGGCGTCGAGGCGGACTAAGCCAGCTCCGGGACGCCGTTCGCCAGCCGGTCGACGAGCCCGGCCCAGTCGCCGTCGAACACGACGACCTCGACGCCGCCGAGCGCGGCCGACAGGTCGTCGGGCGTCATCATGCCCGGGCGGTTGTCGAGGAACAGGCCCTCGAAGTTGACGCAGTCGGGCGGGAGCACGACCAGGTCGCCGAGCTCGCCCCGCGCCGCGCGCGGCTTCAGCTCGGCCACGAAGCTCTTGAAGTTGAGCAGCCCGCTCACCGTCACGACCTCGCCGAACAACTTGTTCGCGCACGTGACCACGTCGACCGACAGCCCGTCGACGGCCTCCAGCACTGGCTGGACGCGCTCGCGCAGGAGCGGCGCCGTTAGCGCGCCCGAAACGAGGGTCGCGCGGCGCGGCTCGGGGAGCGCGTCCGGGAAGTCCTCGGCCTGGAAGGCGAGCTCGTCGAGGAAGTCGCGGCTCATGCCGACGCCGTTCTCCATCAGCGGGTAGCCGTCGTAGGCCTCCTCGTCCGGGAAGTCGAGCCCGGCGATGAGATAGACCTCGTCGGAGAGGTAGACGAAGCCGCGGCCGATGCGCTCGCGGAAGTAGCCCTGCCAGCGCGCGACCTGTCGCGCCAGCTGGCGCGCTTCGTCGGCGGAGACTGGCCGCAGGTCGGAGAGCTTTTTGCGGTGGTCCGTGAGCCCGACCGGCACGATGCTCACCGAGAACAGCTGCTCGTGGAGCCGGTAGAGGTCGAGGATGGTCTGGACGAGTTGGCCGCCGTCGTTGAAGCCGGGCACGAGCACAATCTGGGCGTGCATCTCGATATCGTTGTCCGCAAAAAAGCGGAGCTTCTCGGCCTGCCGGTCGACGGTCCGGTGGCCCATCATCTCGGCGCGGACGGCGTCGTCGGTGCAGTGGACCGAGATGTAGAGCGGGCTCAGGCGCTGCTCGACGATGCGCGCGAGGTCGCGGTCGCGGAGGTTCGTGACCGTGATGTAATTGCCGTAGAGGAACGACATCCGGAAGTCGCCGTCGCGGAAGTACAGCGTGTCGCGCAGGCCGACCGGGTTCTGGTCGACAAAGCAGAAGATGCAGTCGTCGCCGCACGTCTTGATGCGGAACTCCTCCAGCTCGACGCCCAGGCCCGTGCCCGGCTCGCGTTCGACGGTCTCCTCGACGACCGCGCCGCCCTTGCGGAGCTTGAGCGCCAGCGTCTCCTCGGCCGTCTTGAACCGGAAGTCCAGCTCGTCCTCGACCGGCTCGCCGTTGACGGCCAGGATCTGGTCGCCCTTCGCCCAGCCGAGCGCGTGGGCGGGCGATCCAGGGTCGACGGAGGCGATGCGGACGGGCACGGACGGTGGGGGCGATCGACAGGGAAACGTACGCCGCGGGCTCGGGGGCCGGGTGAACCGGTCGGCAACACGCGGCGAGCGGCCCGTGAACGAGCGCGCGGCGTGCCGGCGTCCCCGTTCACGCGGTCTTGCCCGTTGACGGGCGCGGGGCCCGCCGTATCTTGGGGGCACGCCGCGCCCGTAGCTCAGTTGGATAGAGCGTTGGTTTCCGGTACCAAAGGCCAGAGGTTCGAATCCTCTCGGGCGTACAGAGCCCCGGTCTCGCAAGAGGCCGGGGCTTTTCTGCGGCCGGCGGCGGGGCCCCCGCCCCAAGACCGAGCACAACGCGGCTTCGAGCTCCGCGCACCAGGATTTGGTGGGGCAGCTCACGTGCCCTAGTTAGGAAAGACCCAGACGGGCCTCAACCCGAGGGCGGTCCTGAGGTGCGTCGCATCCCCTAGCGCCATGCGAGCCATCCTTCCCCTCGCCGCTGCCCTTCTCGCCACGGTCTTCGTGGCCAGCCCCGCACGCGGCCAGTCCACCGTCTACGTCCAACTCGACTACATCGCGGTCCCCGCGGGCGCGGAGTCGGCGTACCTCGCGCTGGAGCGCGACATCTGGCGCCCCATCCACGCCGAGCGTCAGCGCCGGGGCCACCTCCTGAACTGGCAGCTCTACGACGTCATGTATGCGCCGCCGGGCCTCGACTACGACTACGTGACGGCGAACGTGTACGGCGACCTCGTGAGCGCGGAGCTGGACGAGCTCGACGACGTGATCCGCGCGGCCCTCCCCGGCCAGGACCCCGAGGCCGTCCTCGACGGGACGCGGGCCACCCGCGAGATCGTCCACAGCGAACTGTGGGCGCTCGTCACCTCGCTCGGCCCGACGGGCCAGGACGGGCCCCAGGGGCGCCACCTCGCCCTCAACTTCATGGCCGCCCCGGAAGCCGGGCGCGCCGAGTACTTCGCGGTCGAGAACTCGATCTGGGCGCCGATCCACCAGGTCCGCGCCGACGACGGGTCGATGGGCGGGTGGGCCCTCTACAGCCTGGTGCTCCCCCGCGGGTCGGCCCTCGACTACCAGTTCGGCACCGTCGACTTTTTCGACGACATCGACTCCGCCGCCGCCGGGATCACCGACGCCCAGATCTCGCAGGCGCACCCCGACCGCTCCCAGGCCGAGATCGACGCCATGATGGACCGCACCGACGCCTCCCGGACGATCTACAAAACCGAGCTCTGGACGGTCATCGCGGGCCTGGGCGCCCCCGACGGCTGAGCGCCCGGCGCCCCGCTGGCGACGCACGCCGCCAGCGGGGAAACCGGCTACCGGACCACGGTCAGGGGACGCGTGACAACGCGACCGTCGAGCGCGACCCGAACCACGTAGACGCCGGCCGGGGCGCCGGCGAGGTCGAGCGCCAGCGACTGGAAGCCCGTGCCGAGGCGGCCCGCCTCGACGGTCGTCACCAAGCGCCCGAGTGTGTCGAATACGTCGGCGCGGACGTCCGTCGCCTCGGTCAGCGAGAGCGCCAGCGTGGTCCGGTCGCGGGCCGGGTTGGGATACAGCACGACGTCGAGGGCCGCCGCGCGGCCCCGCCCCGGCGCGTCGGCCGTGGCCGTGAACGCCCCGGCGGCCCCGAACGTCTGGCCCCGGTTCTTGGAGCCCCGCGTGTGTCGGACGTTCGCCGACCACGAAAAGTCAGCGGCCGCCGTCCCGGTCCCGACCAGCTGGATCGAGTCGTTCTTGCCGCCCGAGCCCGACTCCGAAACGCCGATGTCCTCGGACGTCGTGCCGGCTGCCGGGCCGGCCGTCGCGGTCAGCACCCCCTCATAGGACAGGAACTGGACGACGGCGCCTGAGTCGTCGACGAGCGCGAACCCGTCGGGCGATCCGTTCTGGATCCCCGCGCGCGAAAACCACAACGCCCCGAACCCGGCGCCCTCGTCGTCGATCGCGCCGGACAGGGCGATCGTGTCGTAGACGGTGCCGTTCGACCCGTTGTACAGGGCAACAGACCAGCCGCCCAGGTCGAGCCCGGCCGTGCCGGCGACCTCGATCCCCTCATTCTGATCCGAGCCGCCGTCGTCATAGTGGACCTCGTTGATCCATGCGGCGACGGGCGTGCGCCCGTTGCCGAGCGTTTGCCCCGCGTTCGGAGCGCCCGGCGACGCCGCCTCGGGGGCCTGCCACGCAAAGTCCGCCGCCGCGCTCCCGGCTCCGACGAGCTGGAGGCTCCAGCCGCTTGGCGTCGAGCTGGTCTCGGCGACGCCGATGTCGCTGGAGCTGGTGCCGGCCGCCGGGCCGGCCGTCGCCGCGAGCACGCCCTCGTAGCTCAGGAACTGAGCGACCGTGCCGTCGGGGGCCACGAGCGCGAGCCCGTCGGGCGACCCGTTCTGAAGCCCCGCGATGGGCACCCAGACCGTGCCGAAGCCGCCCTGCTGATCCGCGAGCGTGCCGGACAACGCAACCGTGGCGTAGACCGTCCCGCCGTTGCCGTTGTAGAGCGCGATCGACCAGCCGCTCAGGCTCGTGCCCGCCGGCCCGGCGAGTTCGACGCCCTCACCGGTGTCGGTGCTCGCGTTGTCGTAGTGGAGCTCGTTGACCCAGAGCGGACCCGTCGACCCGGACGGCGGCGGCGGCGGGGGCGGAGGAGGAGGCGTGCCGCCGCCGCCGCCCGTTCCCGACAGGTTGTAGGCGCGCCGCGCCAGCGTCGAGTCGAGCACGAACGGGTTGTGAGTGCCCTGCATGCTGGCGATCCACTCGGACCGCGCGAACTCCTCGAGGTCGACGGGGTCCGAGTAGTGCCACACGATGAGGTCCGGGGCCTGGACGTCGAAAAAGGCCTGGGAGCCGTACGAGGCGACCTGCTCGGGGTAGACCGCCCGGAAGTAGAACACGGCGCGGGCGGCGTTGCCCTTGTGGTCGTGGCGCGGCTCGAAGCGGCCGGTGTAGGCCGGGTTCGGGTGGTCGTTGTCCTTTTCGCTCCACTCGTCGAGAATCGCGGTCGGGATGGCGGACTGGCTGGCGGCGTCGCGGTACCAGCCGTCGGCCTGGGCGTCGGGGATCTCGCCGTAGGGGTGGTTGCTCCGCGACGAGTTGACGTTCGCCTTGGCCGGGAAGAGCGCGTGCATGTCGCTCCGGGCCGGCTCGTCGGCGGCGCCCATCGACTGCGGCCACGTGTGCTCGGCGTTGACGCCCTGGTGGAACGCGTCCGTCGAGGGGTCAGCGCCGGGCGTCAGCGTGATGCAGAAGCGCGTGTAGACGCCGCACAGCTGGCCGTCGGTCCGCTGCTCGTAGGCGTAGAGCGAGTCGCGTGCGGGGTTGTAGCCGAGCGTGCCGCCGGGCGAGTAGCCCGCGTCGATGCTGTTCAGCAGCGGCGCCCCCGACTGGCCGGGATACAGCGTGACGTTGGGCTGTGCGGCGGCCGCCGCGGCGAAACAGACGAGACCTACGAGGGGGACAAACCGCATGGAGTCCGGGGGGTGGTGGGACTCCCATATACCCACGATTTGGACCGGCCGGAACTCGGCCTGGACACAATCTGGCCATGCAACCAAACCGGTTCACGATTCGCGCTATACGTTCGAACGCCGATCTGGACAGGCCTCCGTCAGCGGGCGACCACGAGGGGCAGCGCGACGCTCTCGGGCCCGCCGAGCACGCGGAGCACGTAGAGCCCCGCCGCCAGCTGAGCGCCGTCCACCACCACCTCGAAGGTGCTCCCCCCTACCAACACGGCCGAACCGTAGTCCACCACGCGGCGGCCCAACACGTCGACGAGCGTCGCGCGTACCGAGACGGCGTCGCTGGCAGTGATGCTGATGCGCGTCTGGCCCATGACGGGGTGCCGCCCTCGGAGCGTCGCCGTGATCTGGGCGGAGGTCTCGGGCAACCGGCCGACCTTGTCGGCGCAGTCGCCCGCCAGCGCCCAGCCGACATCGGCGAGCACGGCGCAGACGACCGGGCCTGGGGCCGGGACCACCTCGCCCCTGGCGATAAACGGCGTCATCAAGCCATCGCCGGTGCTAGCCCCGAAGGTGTCCTCGTCGAGGTGCGAGTACGACCCGCCGGGCACCCACCTCGGCGGCGTGTAGAGCAGGACGGGCCGGCCGACGGTCTGGTCGACGGCCGTCCCGGCAAAGCGGACAGGGCTCTGCAGCGCGTCGGCCAGAACGACAGACCGGTTGGGGAACACGTTCTCGTTCAGGAGCGAGACGCCCGCCTCGGTCTGGGCGTGGAGGTCGTAGCTGAACGGCCCCTCGGGGTCGGTCCCGACGCGCCCGACGCCGCCCTCCACTTTGAGGGCGCCGATAAACCCGAGCCCGTGGCCGATCTCATGGAGGACGACCGTCGTCAGGTCGTAGAGCCCGGACGGCGCCGAGCCGGGGCCGATGTGCCAGTCCCCGAAGTCGCTGTTGAACGTCGCCTCGATGTCGGCGGCGCCGTCGCCCAGGTCCTGGTCGGCGAGGTGGTCCGCGAGCGCGGCGGGGTACCAGACGCCGCGTGTCGGCGCCCCGGGGAAGTTGCGGTACAGAAACGGCCCGGCCGAGCCGAGCGTGGAGGCGTCGAGCGACGCCCACGAGGCGTCAATGCGGATGGGTTGCGTCGTGCGGATCCGACACGCCCACGTGTCGACGGCCGTCTGGAAGGCGGCCTTCGCGGCGGCCGGGAAGCCGGTGTAGTCGACCTGAAAGACGGCGCCCTCCGAGGCCGGGTCGCAGTCCGGCGCCGTCGCGGCGCGGCCGGCCGACGACCGGGCGGGCATCGCGGCCTCCGAGACGGGCATCTCGAACAGGACCGGTCGGGCCGAGCGCTCGGTCTGAGCCGATCCCGGGGCCGCGCAGGCGACGAGGGCCGCGAGGACCGCGCAACAGAGCCGGCTCATCGGACGACCGTGACGGGCAGCCACACCTCGGCGCCCTCGCTGGCGGCGCGGACCCGGTACACGCCAGGCGCCAGCCCGGCGGCGTCGACGACGACGCGCGCGCGGTCGGCGGCCGCCCCGTCGAACACGGTGGCGACGGTCCGGCCCAGCACGTCGTGCACGGAGACCGCGAGCGGCCCGGGGGCGTCACGCGCGACCTCGACGGTCGTGGCGGTGCGGAACGGGTTTGGGCCCGCCAGCCGGAGCGCCAGCCCGATCCCGCCCGGCCCGGTCTCGCCCGCCGTCGGCGGCGGGGTCAGGGCGAGGCAGCCCGAGCCGAGCTCCCAGCCCATGTCGAGGAAAAAGGCGCACGTGATGTTGCCGGGGTCCTGGTACGCCTCGCCGTTCGCCACGAGCGGCGTCATCAGCGCCGCCGAGCTGCCGAAGACGACGTTCTCGTCCCAGTGCGAAAACGAGGAGCCCCGGTCGAAGCGGAGCGGCGCCCAGATCGGCGGGCGGTCGCCGTAGACGGAGACCGTCGTCGGGGCGTCGACGAACAGGTCCTCGCTCTCCAGCAGGTCGCCCAGGATCTGCGACGGGTTGGGATAGACCTCCTCGTCGAGAAACGCGGTGCCGACGCCGTCTTCGAGGAACCGATCGAAGATGAACGGCGACGTCCGGCCGCTCGCGGTGAACCCCCAGCAGCCCGTCCCGGCGGGCCCGACGCAGCGCTCGCCGCCCGAGCTGTCGCGGACCTCGCCTGAGCCCACGAACCCGAGCCCGTGGCCGAGCTCGTGGAGCACGACGGTCACGAAGTCGATCTGATTCGAGCCGGGGCGGCCGTCGAGGCCGAAGTAAAAGCGGGAGAACGCGCTGTTGAACGTGGCCTGGATGTCGTAGAAATTCTGGCCCGGCGTCGGGAAGAAGTCACGCCCAGCGATGGCGTCGGCGAGGGCGAACGGGTACCACGTGTCGGGGCGCGAGCCGAAGCCGAAGTCGCGGACCAGAAACGGCCCGGCCTGCCCCAGCGTCGACGCGCCGAGCGCCTCGAAGTCGGCCTGGACGCGGATCTCAATCGGCGAGTCGAGGTGGTCGGCCCAGATGTCGACGGCGCGCTGGAAGGCGGCCTGCGCAGCGGGCGTGAACCCGGAGTAGTCGACAGTGATGGTCGCCGCGCGCCGGGTCGTCACGGTCGTGACGGTCCGCTCAGGGCGGCGCTCGTCGAGCGCGGGGCCGTAGTCGATGGCGGGGCCGCTGACGGCGCCGTGCGGGGTGGCGTAGAGCGCGCACCACGCGTCGAGGTCGCGTGTGACCTCGGGCTGGGCGCCCGCGCGCGGGGCGAGCGCGAGCACGATGGCAGCGGCAAGGAGGCGGGTCATGAGCGGCGGCGGATCCGCTCCAGCGCGGCCCGCGCCCGCTGCTCGAGCGACTTGTGGTAGTCGAACTCTTCCTCGTTGTCGAGCACGCGGGTGTAGATCCGCTCGGCGGCGTCGAGGTCGCCCTGCGCCTCCCGGACCTCGCCCTGGTGGTAGAGCGCCCACGGCCCCCACTTCGCGAGCGGGTCGCCCGGCTTGTCGATGGCGAGCTGGAAGTGGCGGACGGCGTCGTCCCAGCGCTCCGTCGCCTGGAGCGCGCGGCCGGTGCGGTACGCGGCCTCGGCCCGCTCGACGGCGGGCAGGTCGGCGCCCGTCACGACCGGCTGCAGGGCGGCGATGGCGTCGGCGTAGTCGCCCGCGTCGTAGGCGGCCCCGCCGACGACGAGGGCGCGCGTAGAGGCCGTCAGCGGGTGCGCCATGCGGTACTCCGCCTCGCGCTCGGCCGACAGGTCGGCGTCATAGTCGCGGACGGCGCGGACGCGGCGGTACAGGCTCTCGGCCCGGCGCCGGTCGCCCAGCATCTCGTACGCCAGCCCGGCGTGGAGCGTCGACTGGGCCAGCAGGGCGCGGCCCCGGAACGTCCGCGCGAAACCCTCGAGGAGGGGCGCCGCGGCGGCGAAGTCGCGCTGGCGGAACAGGGCCGTGCCGAGGTGCGCGTCGATGACGGGCAGCGGCAGCACCCCGTCGGCGTCGCGCGCGGCCTCGGCGCGGCGCAGCGCGGCGACGGCCTCGTCTGCGCGGCGGTCGACGAGGAGGTGGAACCCGGCGAGGTAGCCGAGAACGGGCGAGTCGGGGTGCGCCTCCGCCAGCGCCGCCAGCCGGTCGACGGACCCGGCGCGGCGCTCGTTGAGGGCCGAGTCGGAGATCGCAAAGGCGACGACGGCGTCGACGGCGTGCAGGCCGCTGGCGGACGACGCGGCGTCGAGCTTGGCCAGCCCGCCCGCGACGCTGCCGCGGAAGCCGAGGAGGCGGGCGACGAACTTGTAGGACCTCGGGATGGCGCCGGCGGCGACCTCGCAGATGCCCTGCCCGAACAGGGCGTCGTGCTCCGAGAGGTCGTCGAACCGGCCGCACGCCTCGCGCAGGCTGTTGCCGGCCCGGAGGTAGCGCTCCTGGCGGGCGAAGGCGAGCGCGCGGTGCAGCTTGGCCGCCCCGCCGAGCACGCGCGCGCCGGGGACACCTTCGCGACTGTCGACGACGGTCGTCAGCGAGTCGTTGAGGGCGTAAAAGCGGTCGAACGCGTCGTCCTCTTCGGTCACCAGCGCCTGCCACAGCGCGACGCTCTCGAGCCCGTAGACGCCCGCGGGCGACTCGGGCTCGGTGGCCGCGAGTTGGCGGAACGTGCGGCGCGCGTCGTCGAGCCGCATCTCGAGCGAGGCGGCCAGGCCCTGGGCATAGAGCGCGGCCCCGGCGTCGGTCTCGATGCCGAGCGCGACGCGAACGGGGTCCGCAAGGGGCTCGGGGCCATCGGCCTGGGCCCGGACGGGAGCCGCCAGCAGGCTCAGCGCGAGCAGGGCGAGAAGGGGGAGGCGAGCGATCATGTGGCGGCGACGACCAAGCGGTCGGAGTCTTCGGAAAAGTCCACGGGGCCGAGCTGGCCCTCGCTGGCGGCGATGATGGTGGCGACGGTCGCGTCGCCGGTCACGTTCGTCACAGTCCGGCACATGTCCAAGATGCGGTCGACGCCCAGGATGAGGGCGATGCCCGCGGTCGGGACCGCGACGGACTCCAGGATGATGACCAGCATGATGATGCCGGCGCCCGGCACGGCGGCGGTGCCGATCGAGGCGAGCACGGCGGTCAGCACAATCGTGAGCTGTGCGCCCATGCCGAGGTCGAGGCCAAACGCCTGCGCGATGAACAGCGTCGCGACGGCCTGGTACAGCGCCGTCCCGTCCATGTTGATCGTCGCGCCGAGCGGCAGCACGAACGACGAGACCTCCTCGCTGACGCCGAGCTTTTCCTCGCATCGCTCCATCGTCACCGGCAGCGTGGCGCCCGACGACGAGGTCGAGAAGGCGACGAGCTGGGCCGGGGCGATGCCCTTGAAAAAGTCGACGATCCGCATCGGCGAGAGCAGCTTGAGCAGCGACGGGTAGACGACGACGGTCTGAATCGCGAGCGCGGCCAGCACGACGCCCATGTAGCGGCTCAGCCCGTCGAGCAGGCCCAGGATGCGCGTCGGGTCGTCGCCGGCCGTTGCCACGATCGTGTCGGCCAGCAAGGCGAACACGCCGATCGGCGCGAGCAGCATCACGATGTCGACCAGCTTGATCACGACGTCGTTGATCCCTTCAAACACCGCGAGGACGGGGGCCGCGCGCTCCTTCGGGATCTGGACCAGCCCGATGCCGAACAGGATCGCGATGACGACGACCTGGAGCATGCTCCCGTTGTCGGCGAACGAGGCGAAGGCGTTGCCGGACACGGCGTCGACCAGGAACTGGAGCGGGCCGCGGTCGGCGACCTCCGTCGCGGTCGCCGCGCGAGAATTGGCGTCGTCGCCGAAGGCGGCCACGAGCCCGTCGCGGAGCTCCGGCGAGAACGCGTCGCCGGGGCGGACGAGGTCGGCCAGCAGGACGCCGATCGTCACGGCAATCGCCGTGGTCACGAGGTAGATCCCGATCGTCTTGCCGCCGATGCGCGACAGCTTCCGCAGGTCGGCCAGGCTGGCGACGCCGGTGATCAGGCTCGCGAGCACGAGCGGCACGGCGATCAGCTTGAGCGCCGTGATGAAGATGGTCCCGAACGGCTTGATCCAGTCGGTGACGAACGGGCCCCAGCCCTCGATGGCGGACAGCACCCCGAAGGCGAGGCCGAGCACGAGGCCCAGGATGATCTGCCAGTGGAGCTTGCGATACCAGGCCATGCGTGCGGAGAGGAGGGGCCGGAAAGCTACGGACGGCCCCGGAGCTCGGAGAACGGAGGCCGCGCGCCGGCAGTGCCCGGTCACACATGCGAAATAGTGTGCACGCCCCGCTCTCCCCCGAGAGTGTCACCGGTGCCTCAGCCGACCCACACGGACGCCAGCAGCCCGCCCGCGAGCGTGCACGCCGCGTTGACGCCGTCGTTGCCGAGCCACGCCCGCCCCGCCGCCAGCGGGAGCGCCACGCCGTCGATGCGCAGTCGCTCGGTGAGGTGGCCGTCGGGCGCCCGGTACCGGGCCTGGACCGTCGCGCCGAGCGCGGTGTCGAGAATCGCCCCGGCGACGCCTGCCGCGACAACTGCGAGCGCCCACGCCCCGCCCGCGCCGGTCAACCCCGCCGCCGGGAGCACCACGGAGCCGGCGCCCAGGACCGCGCCAAGCGTGCCGCCCCACGACATCCCGCCCGACGTCCCCGGGGGCACGCGACCGCCCAGACCGAGCCGTCGCGTCGGCCCGCCGATCCAGGTGCCGATCTCGGTCGCCCACGTGTCGGCCGCCGCGGCCGCCAGCGACCCGACGAACACGGCGAAGAGCACCGGGCTCGGCACGAACGCCGACGCTCCGAGCGCCGCCAGCGCCACGCCGCCGTTCGCGAGCACCTGCCCCGCGTCCCGACGGCTCCCCTTTTCCACCAGCGCGTGGGCGCCGGCCTTGCGCTTGTGGCCGAGCCGGGACAGCACGCTCGACAGCACGAAAAACGCCAGCGCGGGGACGGCCCACGCCCACCCGCCGATGGCGACGAGTCCCCACGCGAGCAGCGTTCCCGCGAGCGCGCCCGACGCCGACAGGGCGCCGACCCGCCACGCCCCCCACCCGAAAAGGGCCGCCAGCCCGACCGCCAGAGCGAGGGCTCCGGGGCTGGCGCCGCCCGCGACCGTCAGCCCAACGACGACCGCGAGCACGATCCAAAGGTTGTCCCACCCATGCCGCCCGAGCGCCTCGGCGACGGTCGCGAGCGCGGCGGCGCTGACCGACGCGGCGATCACCCAGCCTGCGCCCCGGTCCGGCCCGACAGCCGCGAGCACGATCCCGCCCACGATCATTGCAATAACGGCAAACGTGAGCGACCCCGCTGGCGTCTTCCCCTCGCCCGAGCTCTGTCCCCAGTGCCCGCCCGCCAGCGACGCGGCCGGGTCGGCGAGGGCGAGCACGGTGAAGGCGGCCTGCAGTGCCCACACGCGATCCCCCAGCGGCGACCACGTCAGCACGAGCGCGGCGACGAGGGCGAGCGGGAACAGGACCGTCCCCCACGACCGGCGCTCGACGGCGTGCATGGACGGAATCCAGCCCCGCGCCAGCGCGACGGCGTTCCCCAGACAAAAGAGGCCCGCCAGGATGTAGATCCCGTCCGGCACGTCGAACCAGAGCGGCGAGGCCGCGGTCGTCAGCCCGACGAGGACGTGGACGAGGCGCCGGGTGGACTCGGGCCGCCAGCCGACTTTTCGGAGCCCCTCCCCTGCCGCCACGGACGCGCCCAGGAGCAGCGCGAAGAGCGCGATGTCGTCGAGGTCGATCTGGATGTCCACGCGTGCGAGTCGGGGCGTCAACGAAAAAACGGCCGCCCCTCCGGTGTGGAAGGGCGGCCGCAAGATCGACGGACCGCCGAGCTAGCGCGGGATGTTCAGCAGGAGGGAGAACCGGAGCTGGTCCGCGAGGGGCGAGTTCTCCTGGAGCGCGTAGATGTACGAGATGTCGACGCCGACCAGGCTGTAGCGGATGCCGGTGCCGAAGGTCAGGAACTGGCGGTTGCCGTTTGCCGGGTCCTCGTAGAAGTAGCCGGCACGGAGCGCGAGCAAGTCGTTGTACCAGTACTCCATGCCGGTGCCCAACGTCAGCGAGCGCAGCCCCGAGATGTTGCGGCAGTCGTTGTCGGCGTTCTCGTCGGCCGCGAGCTCGTCGCACGTCGTGCCGGCCTGCACGGTCGTCTTTACCAGGCGCGACTGCCACGACGTGAACAGCGCCTCGTAGAACGGGTCGTACTCGCCCGTCGTCGCGTCGCGGTTGACGATGATCTTGTTGAAGTCGATCGCCAGCAGGACCCGGTTGAAGTCGTCGAGCTGGGTGTCGAGCGCGGCGCCGAAGCGCAACGTCGTCGGGATCGCGTCGGGCGCATTAAGGACCGTGTCGCCCGGCGTCGAGTCGACGTAGGAGATGCCGGGCCCCATGTTGGCGAGGTTGACGGCGAACGTCGGGCGCGAGGACCGGCCGAAGCCGAGGTCGGGGGCGGTGTACTTGACCCCGAGGTCGACGCCGACGGAGGTGCCGGCCGACGTCGAGGCGCCGGCGACGTCGGTGCCGCCGGTCAGGTTCGAGTAGATAAACCGGGCGCCGGTGCCGACGGCGAGGTTCTCGGTGATCGGGTAGCCGTAGCTGAGCCCGAGCGCGAACTCGTACGACGAGAAGGTGCCGAGCTCGAAGCCGGTCTCGTCGGTCGCCGTCTGCGTCCCGAGGTCGAAGTAGGTGAGGTGGCCGCCGACTGTGCCGGCCTTGCCGAGCCCGTGCTTGGCGGAGAGGTGCTCGTAGCTGAGGTTGGCGCCGAGCGCCGGGAGCCAGGGGGCGTGCGTGAAGGAGACCTCGGTGCCCTCCTGGCCCGCGAGGCCCGCGGGGTTCCAGAAGGGCGCGTAGGCGTTGTCGGCCACGGCCACGCCGGCCATGCCCATGCCGGAGGCCCGGCTGTCGGGCTCGATCTGCAAGAACGGGACGGCCGTTGTGAGGACGATCTCCTCGGGCGCCTGCTGCGCCAGAGCGGGCACCGCGAGCGCCAGCGCGAGGGCGGCGAGTGGTAGGGAGCGGATCATGCGTGGGGGGAGTCGGGATCGAAGGGTACGCCGGATGCGACGAGTGCCCTGCGGAGACGGCGCTAAACGGCCGCGTGGGGAGGATTAACGGATGATGGCGAGCCGCTCGATGCGCTCGGCGACCTGGGAGCCGCCGCTGGCGGAGGGCACGTCGAGGCGGATGCGGACGAGGTAGACGCCGGAGCCCAGGCGGTCCTGGTCGTCGTCGAGCCCGTCCCAGGCCACCTGAACGGTGCGGTCGGAGAGGAAGCCCTCGGGCAACGTCTCGGCCCCGTCGAGCGTGCGGACGGGGCGGCCCGCGAGCGAGTAGATGCGGATCTGCAACCCGGCGGACGTGCCGATGGGCTGGTTGTGCTCGACGAAAAAGCGCGCCGGCCCGGCGGTCGGGTTCGGGTATGGCAGCGCGCTCCGCACGATCACGCCCTCGTCGACGACGACGAACGAGATCGAGGCCGTCGAGGCGTTGTTGAGGGCGTCCCACGCCGTCAGCGTGACCGTGTGCTCGCCCGGGGCGAGGTCGCCCAGGGCCGAGAGCGGGACGCGGACGGTGCCGGCGCGGTACGTGTCGAGGTCGGCCTGGTAGTAGCGCCCCACGTCGACGGCCTTCGAGGCGTCGCCGTCGACGGTCACCAGCAGCTCGTGCCCGACGCCCGCGCCGACGGCGTTGAGGCCGCTGGGGTCGCTCAGCCGGGCGACGAGGCTGGCCGTCGAGGCGGCCGTGCCGCCGTCGACGAAGGTCGAGTCGCCGACGAAGAGGGTGATGTCGGGCCCGACGCGGTCGTCGGGGCGGGCGCCGGCGGTCGTCGCGACCGCGGCCTCCGTCGACTGCCCGACGCCGTCGGTGCCGTTCTCGCCGAGCGCATACGCGACCACGCGAGCGGGCAGGCCGGAGTACGACACGTCCTGGGGAACCAGGAACGTCGACGAGAACAGGCCGCCGACGACGCTCGCGCGGCCGGTGTAGATCTTGTCTGTCCGGGCCGTGTAGTCGCCCAGGAAGTCGGCGTCCGGCCCGTCGGTGTAGCAGCACGCCGACTCGGGCAGCTCGACGAGCCGCTGGGCGTCGAAGACCGTCAGGGCGACCTCGCCGCGGTACGTCGGGTCCGGCAGGCCGTCGAGGCCGAGCACCTGGCCGGAGACCGTAGCCTCCTGGAAGGCCTCGAAGGCAGTCGGCAGGTCGAGGGCGACGCCGCGCTCGGGCAGGCCGAGGCGCATCGCCGGGTCGCCGAGCAGGTTGAACTTGCGGTTGTTGGGGCTCGACCCGATCGCCGTGTTCTTGGTCCGCCGGAGCGCGTCGCCCAGGCGGGCGGGCCGCCCGTCGGCCTCGCGCGTCAGCATCTGCTCGGTGAGCTCCAGGTTGAGGCCGAAGTTGGTGGCCGAGTTCGGGTCATTGGAGGTGTAAACCAGGCGGACCGTCGTCAGCATGGCCACGCCGCCCCCACCGGGGCGGAGCAGGATCTGCTCCGCCATCGACTGGTAGTCGGCGATGTCGAACTTGCCAAACGAGCACGTCGCCGTCACGAAGACCGGGAGGCGGTCGGCGTTGTCGAGCGACTGGACGAGCGTCTCGGTGACGTAGTCCTCGTCGCCGAGCCCGTCGGGCCCGCCGTGGCCGCTGTAGTTCCAGACGAGCGTGCCCTCGTTGATCGCGGTGCGGATCGCGTCCGTGGCTTGCGGCCTGAGCCGGCCGCGCGCGGTGATGACGCTCGGGTACGACGGCCCGTAGATCTTCTGCAGCGTCACCGTCGGGTCGACGGTCTCCGCCAGCTCGGCCGTCGCGTCCGCGTTCAGGACGTGGAGGTCGCGGTCCCAATCGCGGGGAAACTGGTCGTCGGCGACGAAGGTGAACCGCGTGCGCCAGTCGCCGCGCGTGGCGGGGCTGTCGTAGCGGATGATCTTGTCGACGACCGTCCGCGCGTCCGAGGCGGACCGCGTGGGGAGGCGGCCGACGCCGATGTCGACGCGGAAGGTGGTCGTGTCCGAATACTCCAGATTCCCCTCGTCGTCGCCCAGCATCCCGAAGAAGTCGTCGGTCGTGTACGAGGTCGTCCGGTTGATCATGTTCTCGGTCTGGAACGTCGGGACGTAGTTGGGCACGTCCGTGTCGATGCCTCGGAAGTCGTAGTGGCCGTCACCGAAGAGCAGGAGGTACTCGGGGAGCTGGCCGGCGGGCGCGCGGTCGTAGAGGAACTTCATGTAGTCGCGCACGGCCCGCATGTCGGGGGCGCCGCCGGCGAACTCGTTGAACACCTGCTGGGTGGTCACGACGATGGGCGCGAGCCCGTCGGCCTGGCGGTGTGCCGCGAGCCGGTCCGCGGACGCCCGGAAGTCGGGGTGCGTGACGACGATGTAGGTCGGCGTCCCCGCGAGGCCGTGCAAGTTCTGCGTCGCCACGGCGACGGCGCCGGCCGCCAGCCCGCCGGGCGTGCGGACGGCCGCGCCCGCGGGGTCGAAGGCGACGACCTCGCGGTGCGCCTCGACGGCCTCGACGCGCGTCCGGTAGGTGCCGCCCGCCGCCTGCACACCGAGCCGGCGGATCGCGCCGGCGTCGGTCACGTCCCAGACCTGCGGCTCGGCCGAGAACCCGGCGAGCGGGATCTCGAAGCGGCCGACCTGGCCGCCCGGCGTCGGGAACGACAGGTAGCCCTCGCTCGCCGTCGGCACGCGGTCGACGACGGCCTCGACCCAGTCGATCCAGGCCGAGGCGCCCGTGTTGCCGCCCGTCGCGCGGACGGTCACGCCGAGGCCGGTCCCGTACGAGCCGGTCACGTCGAAGTAGGCGTCGTTCGCCAGGTTGCCGGCGTTGAGGCTGGAGGTCGAGACGGCGCCGGGGCGCGTCGTCGCCAGCGTGGCGTTGTTCTTGATGAGCGCGAACGTGACGGCCGGGTTCGCTCGCGCGCCGACGCGGCCCCGGTAGCTTACCGGGTCGTTCGGGCTGGCGCCGGCGACCGTCGTCGCGAGCACCCCGAGGCCGGTGCTGCCGATGTTGATCTCAGGCCCGAACCAGTCGAGCCCGGAGCCGCTGCCGTCGCGGTCGATGTTGGTCGCGTCGACCTCGTAGAACCGCCGCGCGGCGACCCGGCCGAGCGTCGTCGCGGAGGGCCACGAGGGGAACGTGGCCCCGCCGATGCGAGCCGGGCTGGGGTCGTCGACGCGCAAGAAGTAGTAGCTGACGTCGGAGAACGGGCTGATGTCGTGCGACCAGTGGCCGGGGCCCTGGGCCTCCGCGACCCAGTCCCACCACTGCGGGCCCTCGGCGTAGAACACGAGCGCGCCGTTCTGCTGGAGCGCGGCGATCGGTTTGAGGTCGGCCGGACGGGGCGCGCCCGCGAGCGCGGGCAGGACGCGGCCGCCGATGCCATAGACGCCGACCTGCCCAATCGAGGCCGACACGCCGAGCGAGTCGCTCAGGAACGCGGCGTCGATGCGGTAGACGCCGTCGGCGGGGATGGGGACCTTGAACCACGTGCCCTCGGCGAGCACGCTCCGCGCCACGTCGAGGTGCGGGTTGTCATCGCCGGAGGCCGCCATGCGGGCGGCGAACGGGGGCCTGGGCACGCGGACAACGGCGCGCCGGGTGCGGATCAGCCGTCCGTCGGCGACGCGCAGCATGCGGACGGCCAGGCTGCCCATCAGCTGGCGGCGGCTCTCGCCGATCCCAACGACCTCGCCGAGCGGGCCCTCCAGGGCGCGCGCGAGCGCGTCGCCATCGAGGCCGGCGGGCAGGGCCACGCTCTCCTCCTCGACCGACACGACCGTCACCGCCGGCGGGACGGCGGAGACGAGCGGGATCTCGTGCGACAGGACGGGGCGGCCGGCGCTGGCGAGCGCGACGAGGGCCTCGAGGTCGCCGCGGCTCTGCTCGAGGGCGTCCGCCAGCGGGGCGCGCCACTCGGCCGTAGCCTCGACGGTGACGGCGTTCGGGGTCGTGTCGAGGACCCGGAGCGTGGGCGTCTGCGGCGGCTCGTGGACGAACGGGGCCGACGCGAGGGGCGCGCTTTGCGCCAAGGCGGGGACCGCCGCGAGGACGGCGACGACGTAAACGAGTGCGAGACGCGGCATGGAGTGCGTGCGGGCGGCGGAAGCCGGGGGAGCCGGAAATCGCGCAGGCATCTGCGCGGGGCGTAGCACGAACTCGGTATAGGCGGCGTCGGTGGCGGGAGGCGAAAGATAGACGGGGCGCGGGCGCGGGGGCAAGGTGCCGACCGGTGCCCCACAGGCGGCGGGCCCTCTGGAGGGCCTGCTCCGACGCCTGGGACGGCCCACCCTGTGCAATTCGTGTGTCTTCGCCCGAAACGGGTCGTCGGATCCGAGCCGCGCCTGCGGACGCCCCCTTGGGGCTCGGTCCCTCCCGCCGACCTCCACTCCCGCGACACGCAACAAACATGACCGCGCCCGCATCCTTTCGGATCGCGGGCGCGGGGCGGGGCCTAAACCGCCGGATGCGGGAGCCGAGGCGGGGCGCGGTCCGCCCTAGCTGTTGATGTTGCGGTGGATGGCCTGGCGCGTCAGGCCGATCCGCTCGCCGAGCTGGCTCCGATTGTCGATGCCCGGGATCCCGACGAAGCCGTTGACCAGGCTCGTGAGGTACTCCTGGCGGAGCTTGTTGATGGGGATCGGGCCCAGGATCTTGGCGAGGTCCAGCTCCCCGAGTTCGCGCTGCGCGAGCGCGGCGTCCTCGTCGACGCGGTCCAGGAGCGACGGCCACACGGGGACGGTGTCGAAGACGGCGCGGGCTTGCTGGTAGTACTCGAGGGCGAGCCCGAAGAACTTGAAGTCGTAGTGGTAGATCTGCGCGAGCTGGTGGAGCGCCATCCCCTGCTCGGCGACGAGGTCGTTGCGCGTCGCCAGCTCGTGCGCCTTCTGGAGCGACTCCTCGCCGGCGTGGTGCTTGCCGAGCTTGACGAGCGCGTAGCCCTTGAACATGAGGGCCTTCGGGATGTACTCGACGAGCCCGTTGCGGCGGCTCAGGTTGTAGACCCGCATGCAGACCTCGACGCCCTGCTCGTAGGAGCCCTGGGCCATCAGCGCGGTCGCCTTCTCCAAGAGCGCGGCGATCTCCCACGGGCGGCTGCCGAGCCGGCGGGCCTCCTCGCGGACGCGGTCGAAGTACTGGAGCGCGGCGGTCACGCTCATCAGGCGGTGACGCATCATCCAGCCGAGCCGGTGGTCGAGCACGAGCGTCTGGTACGCGTCCTGGGGGTCGATCAGCGCCAGCTCGGTCTTGGACCGTTCGACCGGCGCGTCGCGCAAGCAGCGGACGGCCTGGAGCTGGACGTGCGTCTGCAGCGTCGGGCCGAGGCGGGCCTTGAGAAGCTCGTTGAACTCGAGGTAGGCGTCGTAGACGCGGGCCTCGCCGAGGTGGGCGAGCGCGCGCGTCCACCGCTGGCGGACGGCTTCGGGCTGGGCGGCGAAGGCGTCCGTCACGCGCTCGACGTGTTCGCGCTCGTGGGCCGGGATCATCGGGGCGGACGGCATAGGACGGTGGTCTAGGGGGAAGGGCGCAAGCGCCTAGCGTCCCCTCCGATATCGGTTCGGGCGAGGGCCCCCTTAAGCGCGCGAAGCGGCAACCGGCCGTTCCGTCGCGTGGCCCCTGTAGTCGACTCCCGTTCCCCTCTCCCGGGGTATTCCGGGGGCGCGCGGGCGCCGATGAGTGCCTCGCCGTTCTCACCTCCCGATCGTGGAGCTCACCGGGACGGCTAGGAGCGTCGTGCCGACGGTTCACGCTGCGAGGTTCACGCATCTTGCGGTGCGTTCCACGGGGTCGGCAGTCCTTTTCACCAAGCTCGGCGGCGCCCCCCTTACTCGCCATTCGCCATACTGACGGATCCTGCCCTTCGGAGGGCCGAGGGTCCGCTGTGGTCCAGATCTACCGCCCCTGGACCTGTCCGCTTGTGCCTGAACACGGTCCACTTCGCAGGCAGACCTTCAGGTGTAGCGTTCTTGATCGCTGAAAGATCGGTGTCGACGTTGCTGGTCGCACCTCCGCGCACTCAGCCGAAGCTAGCTGAGCAGTCACCTGTTCCACCCACGTTGGTTTGCCTCTGTCCCTCAAGATCGCCGCCATTGCGACCTGCCTTCTCGCCGCTTGCAGTACGGATTCAGCACCCCCTCACCAGACCAACGACACTGGGTACGGGGCGCAGGACTTCACGCTCTCGATCTCTCAGAGTGAGGGGGAAATGGTCATCGGAAGCTGGACGCACTCCGTCGTTCGCATCGACAGTTCGTACTACATCGTGGGCCTCTTCACGCCGTCCGACGGAGAGTCCGTCTGGCATCCGCCAACGACATGGCCCATCTCCGACGCGGCCGTAGACGCGATGCGCCGGAGCGTTGTGTCCAATGGGTTTTTTGATCTTCCAGACCAAATCATAGGCGAATGCTTACATACAGACACCTCTGGGAAGCTGTACACGGCTGCCGAACACGACCGGCACCACCGCGTGTACGTCGACTGCATGTACGAACCCAGCGACGTACCCGTGTCGATCCGAGACATCGAGTCCCGCTTTACGGAGGCGCGCAGCGGGAGGGTATCGAGTGAGCGCTAGTCAGGCGAACCAGACGATTCCCATGTGCGAGGTTTACGGATCTGCTTCCGGGACGTGGGGGGCAGCGACGCCCGGAGCCACCCCCGTGGCTCACCCGTCCCGCATCGCGCGGTCGACAACCGTTCGGAGCGCGGCGATCTCGGCGAACAGCCCCTCGAACTGGGCCGCCGCGTCGGTGATGCTGGCGATGGCGTCGACGATCATCTCATCCGTCGGCACCGAGGCCGCCAGTTCCTTTGCCAGTTGGGCGTTCCCGGCGATCACCGCGAGCGGGTTGTTGAGCGCGTGCGCGATCCGGCCCAGCTCGTCGCGGACCTCGGCCAGGGCGGCCGCCCCTCCCCCACCCGACGCGAGCCGCTGCGCCAGCTCGTCCGGCCCGGACACGGTCTCGACAGGCGTCGCCAGCCCGAGCACGTCGCGGAGCGCGGCGATGGCCTCGGCGCCGGGCACGTCCGGCCCCACGTAGACGGCGGCGAAGGTCGTCCCGGCGAGGAACGAGCGCGCCGACTGGGCCGAGTCCGCGGTCGTCACCTCGACGTCGGGCGGGAGCGCGGCGAGCCAGGCGTCGGGGTCGGTGGCGACGAGGAGGACGTGTCCCATGGGTGCGGAGTCGGGGTCCGGGCAGACGCCGCTCGCGGTCGCCGGGGTTCCTAGCCGAGCGTCATGTGGGCCATGCCGTCGCCGGAGGGCATCGGGATGGTGACGTAGGCCGGGACCTCGACGCCGACGAGCGTGCGGAGGTCGGACCGGCCCGCCATGTCGGCGTCGACGCGCTGCCAGATGAGCTGGCGCTTGCGGGTCTCGCCATTCGCGGCGATGACGCCGTGGCGGGCGATGAAGGGGTCCTGAGACAAGCTCCAGAACCACTGCGTGAACGCGGCCCGCTCGCCGGCGGGGAGCCCGAAGGCGTCGGTGACGGCGGCGAAGTGGGGCACGGACGCCTGGTCGCGGCCCGTGAGCGCACGGGCGGCCCCGTTCCACCGGCTCGTGGCGCCGCCCGCGTCGAACGACGCGATGACGACGCCCGCGGCGTCGAGGACGCGGTTGACGGCCTGCTGGCCGGCGGTGAGCTGGTGGACGCGCTGGTCGACCATGAGGTCGAGCGTGTCGGTAAAGGCGGCGACGCGGCGTTCGAGCCGGCGCGCGTGGGCCTGATCGGTCGCCTGGAAGAGCACGTACGCGCGCCCCTCGATCTCGAAGCCCCGGAGCGAGACCTCGACCGGGCGCGTCTCGTCGTCGCGGTCGATGATGCCGTACTCGATGCCGGAGACGGCGCTGCCCTCTCGCAGCGAACGGCCCGCGAGTTCCAGGAGCGGCTCGACGGGGAACGTCTGCTGGAGCGCCTCGATGCGCCCGCCCCGGACGGCCTCGGGCGGCAGGCCGGTGGCGGCGTAGAAGGCCGGGTTGCCCTCGACGATCTCGCCGTCCATCGTGCACAAGAGGACGTAGTGCGGGTTGATCTGGTAGAGCGCGGCGACGTGCTGGTCGACGTCGCGGGCGCGCAGGCGGAGCTGGCGGAAGCGGGCCGCAACGGGCCCGAACGCCTCCGCGAGGGGGCCCAGCCACAAGGCGGCGTGGCGGATCAGCGCGTCGCCGTCGGCCTCGCCCTGGGCGATCCGCTCGCCCAGGAGCGCGAGCTGGGTGGCCGACCGCGGGCCCGTGTACCACGTCACGACGACGAACACGCCGACGATGAGCCCCCACAGACTGGCGACGGTCACGGTGGCCTGCAGAAGCGTCCCGTCGGGCAGCCCGTCGGGCGCGGCTCGGAGGGCCACGACGGCGCCGCCCCCGGCGAGGTCGGCGCTGGCGACGGTGTACCGCTCACCCGCGATGGACGCGATGCCGGCGTGCCCCGGGAGACCCGCCGCGGTCCGGCCCCAGTCGGCCACGCCCACCACATCGGGGTCCGACGTGCGGACGGGCCGGCCGCCGGCGTCGTAGACCACGAGCGCGGCGTCGCCGGCCATGCGGTCGACGGGGGCCCGGGCGTCGGGGGTCCGAAGTGCCCCGGCGACGGCGTCGGCGCGGACGGCCAGCTCGTCGGTCGCCGCCTCGTAGGCGAGGGCCCGGATGCTCGCGAGGTGGAGCGCGCCGCCCGCGAGGGAGACGGCCGTCACGACGACGAGTCCGAAGATGGCGGCGCGAACGGCCGGCGTGGGCGAGAGCATCGGGGGCGGAGGCGCGGAGCGCGGGACCCCCGGGGTATCGGCTCCCCACCGCGTCCGCTAAACCCCTGTTGGCAACGCCGGACTGGCGTCCCGGGCGCGGAGCCCCTTGTCGGTCACCTCCACGCGCGCGGACGCCGTCTCCGTGTCGTGCTCGAACACGAGCGTCCATCCCTCGGCCGCCGCCCGCCCCAGGAGCTCGCGCTTTTCCCGCAGCGTCGCCAGCGGCGCGATGTCGTACGCCATGATCCACAGGTCCGGCACGTGCGCGGAAGTCGGGACGAGGTCCCCGGCGAACAGCAGTGACCGCTCGCCGTCGGTCACCCGGACGAGCTGCTGGCCCGTCGTGTGGCCGTCGACGACGTGGGCGGCGAGGTGCGGCAGCCCGAGGGCGTCGCCGTCGACGAGCGCCAGCATCCCCGACGCCGCGAGCGGGTCGAGGTTCTCGGCCAGGAACGAGGCGCCCTCGCGTGGGCTTTCGGCGGCCCACGCCCAATGCGCCCGCTGGACGTGATGGGTCGCGGCGGGGAACGTCAGCACAAGCCGGCCGCCCTCGCGCCGGGTCGCCCCGCCGACGTGGTCGAAGTGGAGGTGCGTCAGGACCACGTCGGTGACGTCCTCAGGCGCGACGCCGAGCGTCGCGAGCCCATCGGCCAGCGTGGGGGCGTCGGGGTCGATCCCGTAGATCTCGTTGAACCGGGCGTCGCCCTTGTCGCCGCAACCGGTGTCGACGAGGACCGTCCGGCCGTGGCCGCGCAGGAGGAGGCACCGCGTCGCGAGCGGGATCCGGTTCTGGCCGTCGGGGGCGATCCGCCGCGCCCACAGCGCTTTGGGCACGATCCCGAACATGGCACCGCCGTCGAGCCACACGGTCCCGGCGTCCACGGTGTCGATCTGGTAGCCGGCGAGGGTCATCTGTGGTCGGTGGTCGGTGGTCGGTGGTCGGTGGTCGGTGGTCGGTGGTCGGTGGTCGGTGGTCGGTGGTCGGAAGATGCGACCGGGCCCGTCGCGGTGGTGGACCGATTCGGCGCCGGGCCCAGCTCCCCTCGTTCGATCTCCGGAGACCGGTCACTCCACGTCGCCGAGGTCCGGAAACCCCTCCGCGTGGCCGTCGCCGCGGGCGCGGTCGCGGAAGGCGCGGGCCTGCTCGAGCCGGACGAGCAGGGCGCCGAGGTGCTCGGCCACGAACCGGATGCGCTCGGCCTCCTGCACGGTCTCCAGGAGCTTCTGCTTGTCGGCGAGGTCGAGCCCGGCGTTGCGGCCGATGACGAACGACGCCGGGAGCGTCTGGTCGTAGCGCTGCGGCTTGGGCGTCTCGCCGGCCATCTCGAGCAGCTTCATGTGGCGCGCGATGGCCGTCTCCCGCGCGCCGGCGTCGTCGCTGGCGTCGGCGTCCTCGACGGGCGTGACGTCGGCCGTGAGGTACTCGAGGTCCCGGTGGATCTCGTCGACGCGGAAGCGGTCGCGGCCGACGGCGACCACGTCGAGGCGGCCGTCGTCGTAGCGGGCGGCCACGCGCTCGATGCGGGCCGTGCAGCCGACCGTCGCGACGCGCTCCTCGCTGGCGTAGACGATCCCGAACGGCTGGTCCTCGTCGATGCAGACCCGGACCATCTCCTTGTACTTGGGCTCGAAGATGTGCAGCGGGACCGGCTCTCCGGGGAAGAGAACGAGTCCGAGCGGGAACAAGGGCAGTCGACTGTCGGCCATGCCCCGGCAACCCCGGCGCGGTGCCCCAGGTTCTGCCCCGGGCGGGGGTAGCTTGGGGCCCGTGCCGACGCTCCGCCTCCTCGTCCTCTTCGCGCTCGCGGCGACCGCCGCCGCCGCCCAGCCGCTCGCCTTCGGGTCGGCGGACGACCCGTTCGAGGCGGGCTCTGGCTTCCGCCCGGTCGACGGGCTCCGGCTGGCCGCCGCCGCCGGGCCGGCCTACCTCCCCGACGACTGGCGCGCGGCGGTCCGCCTGGAAGCGGACGGGAGCGCGGGCCGGTTCAGCTTCGGCGTCGGGCAGGCCGTCCACTCGGGCGACGGCGGGCTCTACGGGCCCGAGTTCGACGAGACCGTCGACCTGGCGCGCGTCGTCCGCTACCTCCGGTGGAACGCCGTGCCGGGCTCGCGGAGCTACGCCCGGTTGGGGCCGACCGAGCGCGTGACGCTCGGCTCAGGCGCGCTCGTCCGCGGCTACCGCACCACGACGGCGTATGACGACCGTCGCCTCGGCGCGGAGGGCGCCATCGCCGGGCGGCTCGGTCGGGTCGCCGCGTTCGCTGGCGACGTGCTCCGCACCGACGGCGTCGTCGGCGCCGAGGCCCGGCTCCAGACCGGCGCCGACCTCGGGCCCCTCGCCGACATTGCCCTCGTAATCGCGGGCGTCCACGACTTGAGCCGGCCGGCCGCGACGGGCGACTCGTCGCTGACGGGCGTCGAGGTAACGCTGCGCGGGACGTACAGCGGGTTCGGGCCCGTCGCGGTCCGCCCGTTCGCCACGCACGCCCGGTACCTCGGCCAGGGCAGCACGCTCGGGGGCGGGCTCGAGGTCGGCTCGTCCAACATCGGCGACGCCGCGCGCGCCTCGGCCCGCGTCGGCGTGTTCGCCTCGACGGCCGACTTCGTGCCGGGCCACGTCGGCCCGTTCTACGCCGTCTCGAACGCCGAGGCTCGGATCGTCGACGACGGTTCCTTTTTCGACGACGCCCGCGCCTCGGAGCTGGCGGGCACGCCGCTCGACAGCCTGGCCGCCGGCGTCGACGTGGTCCTCGACCTTCGGCTGGTCGCGTTCGGGCGGCTGGAGATCTCCCAACACTTCCGGCGCCACATCGGCGACGAGACTGCGAGCGCCTACAGCCTCCGGCTCGCCGGCCGGCTCGCCGGCGGCGCCCGGCTCGAGTTCGCGCTCGACCGCCAGGACTTCCGGGGCGTGCTCGACCTGATCCAGGACCTGGGCGCTGTGAACTCGCTGGTGCTCGACCTCGAGTACCCCGTCGGCCGGCGCGGCGTGCTGCTGCTCCGCTCGCGCTACGGCTACCGCCGGCTCACCGGGGCGGACGGCGAGGCGTTCGCCGACGGCCCACCCCGCTACCTGGTCGAGCGTCGCTTCGAGCCTCTCGTCGGCGTCCGCGTCGGCTTGTAGGCGCGGCCGGCGCTCCGTGGCGTCGGCACGGACCAGGACCGGCGAGGGCGGCCACGTGCGGCTCAGTCCGACCGAACGACGAGGTCTCCACTCCACCGCCGGAGGTGGTGCAGCGCGAGCGCGGCCGTGGCGAACTCCCGCACCCACGGCTCTCCCTCGGCACGGAGCGAGCGCAGCGCGTGTTGGCCGCAGGCCGTCAGGGCGAGCCCGACGATGGCCTCCTCCCGGAGCCGGCGAGGAAGGTGGGCGCCCCGGGCCATCTGTTCGAGCGGGGCAGCCGCAGCGTCCCGGTACCGCCAACTCAACACGAAGGCGGCCTCGCGGCGGGCCGCTTCCGCCCCGCCCTCCGCGCTCGCGACGGCTGCCAGCCGGGCGGCGGTCGTGGACGGCGAGAGGGTGGCCGCGAACAGGCCCCTCCCCTCGGGGTCGCCCGCGCCGATCTCCAGAAGGAGCCGGGCGGCCGCCTCGGCGTCGACCTCGAGCCCGTACATCTCGTCGGCCTCGTCGGTGAGACCGAGCCCGACGACGCGGTCGGCCCCGGTCCCCATCGCCTCGATGTCTACCCACGCATAGAGCGGCCCCGACCGCGACCGGCACGCCGCGCGGACACGCCGGCTGGCGCGGGTGCGGATGTGCCGCACGCCCCCCCCGTCGAGCTCGACGAGGTAGACGTCGTCCCCGTTGCGCACGCCGACCCGACCGTGCCCGCCCTCGCAGATCGATGGGGCCGCCGGGAACCAGACCCGCGTGGGGTCGGAGGAGGGGGAGCCTGCCGTCGCGGACGGCACGCCCGCTTGGGCGGGGCCGATCGCCAGGGCAAGGAGCGCGAGGAAGAACCCGTGGGTCGTCATTGTCCAAACCAGTACGTGAGACGGACGGAGAACTCGTTGGTGGGGGCGACCCGGTCGGGCCCGACGCCGAACAGGCTCCCGAAGTCTCGGACCGGGTCGATCACCCCCTGCTCGCGGAGGAACGCCTCGCGCCCCTGGCGCCACACCACGTGCAGCACCGACCCCGGGCGGTACTCCCAGCGGAGCGTCGCGCTCGCGTTGAGCTGCTTGGAGCTGAACGCGAGCGGCACCCCGCCCAGCTGGCTCACGTCGATCGGTGTGTACCGCTCGGCGCCATCGCGCGCGAGCGGGTCGGCCACGAGTCGGTGCTCGTCCATCGTCGCCGCGCTGACGAAGGGCTCGAGGTAGGCCTGCAGCGACAGCCGCGGCGAGATCGAGTAGTCGACGCGGGTCCGGAAGGACGCCGTCGTCTGGTCGATGGCGCTGCCCAGGTACTCCGGGCCCGCCCCAGCGTCGAAGCTGGCGAGGTAGAGCCAGTCGAGCCGCGCGCGCATCAGGGTGACGCCCGTTGAGACGTCCAGGCGGGGCGAGGGCCGCCACGAGAGCGTGGGGTTGGCCTGGAGGACCGTGCCCGCGGTGCGGTCCTCGCGCTGGCCGAGCACGTTGAGCGCCCACCGGACTTCCTTCCGGGGGTCCCCGTTCCAGCCGACCGACAGCAGCGACCGCCCCGGCGTGTAGAGGGCCGGCCCCCCGCGGAGCTCCACGACCGACCGGGCCGGCGCGAACCGGACCATCGTGACCCCGCCGCTCCAAAGGTTCTTGAGCTGGGCGGCCCCCTGGAGCACGACCGGCGCCAGGGTCTGCTCCCCGCCCAGCGTCCAGTTCCGCCACGAGGTGAGCGAGCCGGACCAGTACCGGAACGGGCCCCGCCCCCCCACACGGAAGTACGTCAGCCCAGCGGCGACGCTCGCGACGTCCGCGGTCCGCTGGAACCCAAGGTCGTTGACCTCGAACCCGGCCGACCGGACGGACCCGTTGACGACCCACCGCCAGTTGCCGCCGGAGATCTTGCGGAGGCCGAGACTGGCCCCCACCCCGCCGAGCTCGGTCCGGGTCGAGTCCAGGGCGAGGCACCCGAGGCACCCCGTGGCGAGGTCTGGGCGCTGGAGGTACCGGGCGGACCGGGTCTGCGTCCGGAGCAGGGCGTCCGGGGCCCCCGCGACGCGGCTCCCCAACGCCCACCCCGACAGCTCCAAGGTGTTGCCGCCAAACCGGTGCCGCCCGCTCAGCCCGCCCGCGAGGGCCGACCGGTGGAGCGCGTCGAGCGCGCCGCCGTCGGGGAGGCTCCGGTACACCGACGTGCCCACGACGCCGAGCGCGCTCTGCCCTCCGCGGAGGTCGCGCTGGAGCCGGACCGCGGTGTAGCTCGTCAGCGGCTCGACCGTCTCCACCCACGACTCCTCAGCCGTTGCGACCCGGGCCTCCGCCCGGTCGCTGACGACGCTCATCGCCCCGACGGACCACCCGTCCGTCGTCCGGCCCGTCAGCTTCAGTGCGCCCAGGATCGGCGTCGTCGCCGGGGCGCTCACGTAGGTCCCCGAGGGGCGGTACTGCGGGGCCCGGCCGATCCGGCGGGAGTAGACCAGCTCGTCGGCGCCGTCGAGCGTGAGCTCGCCGAGGGAGAACGCGAACAGCTCGCTGCCCTCGGAGAAGAACGGCCGGCGCTCGGCGAAGTACGACTCGTAGGCGGTGAGGTTGACCTCGGCCGGGTCTGCCTCGACCTCCCCGAAGTCGGGGTTCAGCGTCGCCGTCAGCGTCAGATTCCCCGTCAGGCCGTACGTCAGGTCGGCCCCGGCCGACGACGACAGCGCGTTCGACTGGTAGAACGGGTCGCCCTCAGCCAGGGGCGCCCGCTCCACGTGGCCGAGCACGTAGGGCCGGACCTCGAGCCGGCGCGGCGACCGGAGCCCGCGGAGCCCGGTGAGCGCCCCGAAGTTGGAGACCACCTGGGGGGCGTCCGGCGGCGGCGGCGACCAGTACGACACCTCGCCGATCCGGGCCACCTCGCGCTTGACGTTGAACCCCCACTCCGTCGCGTCGGTCCCGAAGCGGAGCTGCGAAAGCGGGATCCTGAACTCGGCGGTCCACCCGGCCGAGTCGACGCGGGTGGCGACGGACCACACGGCGTCCCAGGAGACGTCCTCGCGGGCGTCGTCGACCACCTTGTAGTCCAACATCGACCCTCGCGGGTTGACCGCGAACACGAAAGCGGTCCGGTTGTCGTCGTACCCATCGATCATCACGTGCGCCCAGTCCGAGTCGGCCGAGCGGCGGTCGCGGCGGACGAGCGGGGCTGTGAGCGAGTCGGGCCGAGGGTCGTGCATCCGGAGTCCGACGTAGAGGGCCTGCGTGTCGACGAGCACGCGGACTTCGGTGTCGTAGGCGGCGGGGTCGCCGGGCGAGGGGCGGAACTGGGTGAACCCCGTCGCGACCGGGGCGGCCTCCCACGCGCGCTCGTCGATCTGGCCGTCGGTCCGAACGGCGTCCGTCCGGCTGACGGCCTTCAGCGTCCGGTCGGCGCTTGGGGACGGGGGGGCCGTCTGGGAGCGGGCCGGGAGCGCAGCCGCCGACACGGCCAAGAGGAGGGCCAGGAGGGATTTCATGCGAGTCCTCGTCAGTTGAAACAGGGGGGGTCGAGCGCGGGCTGGCTCCGAGCGCCGTCGCTGACGGCGTGGAGCCGGGCCAGGGTGGCGTAGTGGCCGCCCCGCGCCACCAGCTCGTCGTGGGAGCCCACTTCGATCAGCGAGCCCGCGCCCATGACGTAGATGCGGTCGGCCCCAGCCGCCGTCGAGATCTTGTGGGTCACCGTGATGGTGGTCCGGCCCTCGGAGAGCCTCGCGAGGGCGTCCTGGACCGCCGCCTCGGAGGCGCCGTCGAGGGACGAGGTGGCCTCGTCGAGGAGGAGGACCGGGGCGTCCTTGAGGAGGGCCCGCGCGATGGCGATCCGCTGCTTCTGGCCGCCGGAGAGCTTGACCCCGCGCTCCCCGACCGGAGTCTGGTAGCCTTGCGGCAGCCGCTCGATGAAGGCGTCGGCGTTGGCCGCTGCCGCCGCCGCGCGGACCTCCTCCTCGGTCGCGTCGAGGCGGCCGTAGCGAATGTTGTCGTAGACCGTCCCGGCCTGCAGGATCACGTCCTGCGTGACGACCGCGACCTGCTCGCGGAGCGACCGCAGAGTCGCGCCCCGGACGTCCTGCCCGTCGACCCGCACGCGGCCCGCCGTCGGGTCAAAGAAGCGGAGGAGCAGGCCCAGGAGCGTCGACTTGCCGCACCCGCTCGGCCCCACGAGCGCGACGGCCTCGCCCGGCGCCACGTCGATGGTCACCCGGTCTAGGACCGGGACGCCGGGGACGTAGGCGAACGACACGTCGTCGAACTGGACGTGCCCGCGCGCGACCGTGAGGGCGACCGCGCCGGGGGGGTCCTGGACCTCGGGCGTTCGCTCGAGGATCTCGAACAGCCGCTCCGAAGCCCCGATGGCGGCCTGGAACCCTGCGTAGGTCTGAGCCAGCCCGGCGATCCCCTGCCCGATCGTGAACGCGTAGAACAGGAAGGCCACGAGGTCCCCCGCCGAGAGCCGCCCCGCGACGACCTCGAGCCCCCCGTACCAGAAGATGGCCACGACCGCGCCCAGGAACAGGAAGTCCACCACGGCCCCGTACGCCGACGAGGCGATCACCCGCCGCTTGGCCGAGCGGAAGACCCGCTCGACGGCCTCCCGGTACCGGGCCGACTCGTAGTCGGCCCGCCCGAAGGCCTGCACCAATCGAACGGTGCTCAGCCCTTCCTGCGCGATCGCCGTCGCCTCCGCGAGCCGGTCTTGGACCCGCCGCGCGAGCCTGCGCAGCGGGCCGCTGAACGCCTTCGACACGGCGAGCACGAGCGGGACGACGACCCCCACGAACAACGTGAGCCGCCAGTTCAGCGCCACCATCAGCGCGAGCGACCCGACCACGCGCATGACGAGCAGGATCAGCGTCACGACCGACTCGGTCACGGCCCCGCGGACCACGGCAACGTCGGACGTCAGGCGCGAGGTCAAGGTGCCGACGCTGTGGTCGTCAAAAAAGCGGAGGTGGAGGCCCTGGAGGTGGCTATACACCCGGGCTCGGAGGTCGGCGACGACGCGCTCGCCCGTCCAGCGCATGGTGTACCCGGCGGCCAGGCTGAAGAGGGCCTGGGCCGCGAGGACCGCGAGCAGCACCAGCGCGAGTTGGTGGATCGCGACGCCCGCCCCCTCGGTGAGCACGCCGTCGATGAGCGCCCGGATGCCGAGCGGGACGGTGAGGTTGGCGACCACCGAGACCGCGTACAGCGCGAGCGCGAGCGCGAGCCGTCCCGCGTAGGGCCGTCCGAGGGTGAGGACTCGTCGGAGCCCGGGGCCGAAGGCGATGGGGGTCGGCGTCATGTCAGCGCGAGGGCGCCCGGGCCGCTGGGCACGGCGACCGGGTCGGCGGCGAGGAGGGCGTCGGGGTAGAGGAACCGCGGGGCGCCCGGGGTCAGGAGCCGGTGGAGGAACAGGCCGACCCCCGCGCTCCCGCTGCCGAGCCCGCAGCTCAGGCGCGCCAGCCCCCGCCCCGGGAACGCCGCGCCCGCCGGCCGGTCCGCGCGGGCGGCGAGCAGGCCCTCGGCGACGGCGAAGGCGTGGTGCCGGTAGCCCTCGTCGCCCGTGTACTCGGCCATGTCGACCAGGAACTCCCCGAACCCGGCGAGCCCGTGGTCGAGCCAGAGCTTGTCGGTCTGCCGGTGCGTCGCGACGTGGGCGCAGCGTTCGGCCATCTCCAGAAACCGGGGCTCGCCCGTCGCGGCGAACAGGCGCACCAGCGCCGTGCCGACCCCGGCGGACCCGTACTCGGTGTGGGGGACCTGCGAGCCGACCCCGACGCCCCCTTCTCGGGTGTAGAAGCGCCACAGGGTCAGCGAGTCGAACTCGACGGCGCGGGACAGCTCGTCGTCCATCGCGGCGACGGCGACGTCGAGGTATGCGGGGTCGCCTGTCGCACGCGCGAGGTACGTGAGAAAGAGCGAGACGCCAGCCTGGCCGTGGCCGAGCCCGAACCGGACGGTCCCCTCCTGGTCCCAATAGACGCCCGCCGACGACGGCCGGGCGGCTGAGACCAGGTGGTCCCCGGCACGCCGGGCCGCCGCGAGCGCCGCGGACGCGGGGGCCTGCGCCCAAACGCTCAGGTGCGCGAGCCCCCAGCCCGCCGCCCCGTCGTAGAGCCCGGGCGTCGACAGGGCGAGGCGCTCACCGGCCGAGGCGTCTCGCAGGGCGGCTTGCGCCGCGTCGAGATCCCCGGCCTCAAGCCAGTACAGGGCGAGCCCCGCGTGCCCGGCCATCAGGCCCGGCGGGAGCGCGCGGCGGTGCGCCGACGCCCGGATCCAGGCGTCGACGCCCTCCGGGACCGCCCCGGTGGCCCGACGCAGGAACGCTGCGACCCCGGCCGCCCCATGGCGGAGGCCGACTCCGTTCGTCGTGAAGGCCTCCGGGCAGGACGGCCAGACCCGGTCTTCCCGGTCGGTGTCGGTGTGGGCGGTCACGTACGCCACGACACCGTCGAGGAGCGCGGGGAGCGCGGCGCGGAGCGAGGGCTCCGGAGCGGGGCAGGGCCGGACGCGGGCTCCCTCGAAGATCGCCGGGACCGTCGAGGACGGCTCCCCTCTCGCCGCCTCCAACGCGTCGACCGCCCGGGCGATCGACCACCGCTCGGCGGGCGACGGGTGCATGAGGCCACGGACGGTGCGGCCGAGGGCGTCGGGGAACCCGACGTCGCGCGCGGCGAGGTCGAACACCCGCAACGTCCCGTCGGGGTTGAGTTCGGACCCGGCCACGTTGAACGAGACCAGGTCCAGCAACAAGGCCCCGAGCGCGTAGTGGTCGTCCGCTTCCGTCGGCCGGTCGCCCCGGCGCTGCGCCGGCGAGCGGTACCCCGGTGTGCCGCCCGACACCACGGGGTCGCTCCCGCCGACCTCGTGGGCCAACTCGAAGTCGATAAACCGGATGCCCCCGGACTCGGGGACCAGCAGGTTGGACCTCGTCAGGTCGCGGAGGAGGATGCCCTGCTCGTGGAAGGCGCCGACGCCCTCGGCGACCTGCCGGAAGGTGTCGACGAGGCGCCCGTAGAGGTCGGCGTCGGAGAGGGGCTCGCGGTCGCGGAAGTACCACTCGGCCGCGTGGAACCACAGCGAGGGCCCGCTCACGGCCTCCTGGACCAGGAACCGGTGCTCCCATTCGTCGAACACGTCGATCAGGGCGGGCACCAGGCCCGTCGGCGCCATAGCGTCGAGCACGCGGGCCTCTTTGTTCAGCAGGTCCCGGGCGTCCGACCCCGACCGGGGGGACATGAACGGGCGGGCCTCCCGGATCACGACGTCGGTCCCAGTCTGGGAATCGCGGGCCCGGTACAACCCGCCGCTCCCCGCGTACCGGATCGCCGAGCGGACCTCGTAGCGGCCGTGGAGCACGATCGGGCCCCGGCGCTCCTCGGCGGCACCGCCGCCGAACGGGTCCGAGGCCCACGCCGGCGCCCGGTAGACCGCGCCCCGGGGGTCCGGGACGAGCAGCCCGTCGGGCGTGCGCAGCTGGTGCTCGAGCGAGCCCGTCGGGCCAAGCGTCGCCACCCCCGTGTGGGCGCCGTAGCGGTAGAAAACCGCCCGGCTGTCCCCGAGCGGCTTGTCGGACAGGATGTAGGGGCCGGCAAGGTCTCGAGTCGCGTCGGCCAGCCGCTCGGCGAGGCGGACGAAGGCGGCCTCGGAGTCGGGGTACGCCACGAGGAACTTCCCGGCGCTCACCCGCGACCAGTTCTTGCTCGTGGACAGGCGGGCCATCCGGGGGTCGGCGACGTACTTAAACGCGGTCGCTTCGTCGAGGAGCACCGGGAGCACACGCTCCAGGGTGACCGGGGCGGACGCAGGCGTCGCCGAGACGTGGATCTTCCACCCCTGCGCGATCGGGGCGTACGCGGGGGGGGTCGCTCGCGTCCAGAAGCCCCCCTCCTGGACCGACCACTTGGGGCCGAGCACCGAGCGTACCCGTGCGCCCCAGTCGGGGCTCGGGACGTAGCGGTCCAAGCTCTCGAAGTGCTCGGGGCTCATCAGGGTATACGGGAGCGCGTGGTCGAGGTGCATCGCTCAGCGAGAGAGGGTGTAGAGCGGCCCGACAGGGTCGTCGAGGCCGTCCGGGGCCGGGTCGGGATCCGGAGGGTGGTGGCCGGCCCGGCCGCGCAGGGCGGGGACGAGCGGGCCGCCAGCAGGTGCGAGCCCGCTGGCGGCCGACTCGGGCGAGGCGCTCAGTCCTCCTCGATCGTGCACTGGTAGGTGATGATGATGGAGAGGAACGACGGGCTACAGCCCGGCACATCCTGCTCCAGGGCCTGGAGGTCGAGGACGTTCTGCATGGTGGTCGGGGGATGTGGCACTGCACGGGTCGTGCAACGCCGGGTGGTTAGTTCGCCGGAGCGGTCTCCTCGGGCTCTGCGCCACAACGGATGGTGACGATGATGGAGAGGAACGACGGGCTGCAACCCGGGACATCCTGCTCCAGAGCCTGGAGGTCGAGAACGTTCTGCATGGTGCTGAAGGGTGTATGAGGAAAATCGTGAAGTGGACGCTGGCAGGGTTTGCCCGAAAGGGGTCAGACGCGCTTGGCCCACAACCCAAGGATCTCACTTTCCCTTCACCGTGCGGTTGGGGGATTGCCCAAATTGGATTGGACATTGTTTACCCGGCCCCCTCTATCCCCCACCTCCGGCTGGTTCACCGCGGTGTCGCGGGCGAGCCGGCCGACCATGCGTGCGCCCGCGCACCGTGCCTCCACCCGCGCCCCTCGCGCACTGGCCACCAGACGGCGCACCTCCCCCGGGGCGCGCCGTCGCGGGGGGGGGCCGACACGATCAGCAGAGTCCCGATCGCAAGCGGGCCCCAGACACCTCAGGGCTCCGGACACGCCCCACGCACGAAGGCCCCGGACCACCCAACCGGGGCGATCCGGAGCCTTCCCGTTTCCGCACCCGAGGCGTGGGGTCCTACGACACTCGGATCAGAAACAGATGATTCCCAGAGGACCCAGGTCGTAGCACTTCAGCGGATCCGGTGCTGCGGTGTCCGAATCGAGGTAGACCGAGCAGTTGAGGGTTGCGACAAAGGGGAGAAACAGGGAGGTGAGCATGCCGGTGGGCAGTTGGTTAAAGAGAACCCCAATATTGCACGCCAGCTGCCTCAGGGGACGGGGACTCTACCCAAAGCCACGCCCCATTTCCTCAGGACACATCGGACAAAACCGAAGGCTGCGTTGCGTTTCTGATTGGCCCCGCCGCGCCGTTGCCGCGCGGAGATCGACCTCACCGAACGCCGCGAGTCGGTCAAGGCGTCGGCCCTGACCCATCGGTCCGACGGTGGGGAGCGCGACGCGAGGGCGTCACCTGTGGCTCCCCCCAGCGGGTGCCGCCTCAGGACGGATGGGTGGCGAACCCCGTCCTCCACGTCCAGACGACGGCCTCCCGAGCGGTCGTCACCCCGATCTTTTTGAACGCCTTCGACAGATGGTTCCGAACGGTGTTCTCCGACACGAACAGCGCGTCGGCGATGTCGGCGTTCGAGACCCCGCGCGCGAGGAGCGTCAGGATCTCCTTCTCGCGCTCTGAGAGCGTGTCCGGGATGTCGTGGGGGGACCGGATCTCGACGAACCACCGCCCCTCGCCTCGGCCGACGGCCCGGACCGCCTCGATGATGAGCTCCGGCGACTTGTCCTTCGTGATGAATCCGGAGGCCCCGTTCTGGAGCAGCCCCGCGACGTAGGCGTCGTCGTCGTAGGAAGAGAGGGCGAGGACGCGGACCGGGATCTGCTCCGCGCGCACGGTCTTGGCCACCTCGACGCCGCCCTTGACCGGCATCTCCATGTCGATCAGCATCACGTCGAAGTCCCGGGACCTCGCATACCGCAGGGCCTCTTCCCCATTGGCCGCTTCCGCGACGACGGTGATGTCGTCCTGGCTGTCGAGGAGTTGTCGGATCCCCTGTCGCCAGACGGGGTGGTCGTCCACGACGAGGACGCGCAGAGGGGCGATACTCATGGGTCTTGGGGGTCGGAGGTGGGGCGGGGCCGAAACCGGACGCGGACGCAGGTGGGGCCGTCGCCTCCGGGGTCGCTGGCGACCGCCAGCAGGGCGCCGATGGCGTACGCCCGCTCCTCCATCCCGAGCAGCCCGTAATGCCCGTCGGCGGCGTAGGCCCCGACGTCCTCGGCCTGCACGAACCCCACCCCGTCGTCGCAGATCTCGAGGATGGTCAGGTCGCCCTCGAACCGGAGCGAGAGCGCGATCGTGGACGGGGCCCCGTGCTTGACGGCGTTGTTCATGGCCTCCTGCGCGATGCGGAAGAGCGCGAGGCGCTCGCGCTCCGTCAACCGCTCGCCGTCGTCCTCGAGGGCGTCCTCGACGACCACGTCGGCGTGAAGGTCGGCGAACCGGGCGGAAAAGGCCCGGAGCGCAGCGGCCAGGCCGAACGGCCCGAGCGCGGGGGGCCGGAGGTTCTCGCTGATGGCCCGGAGCTCCTTGATGACCTGCTGGAGGTCCTGGAGGGGGTCGGGGGGCGGCAGCTTCGACGCCACCACGCCCCCCCGCGCCGCGATGCTGAGCTGCATCCGGAGCGCGTGGAGGTTCTGGATGGGGCCGTCGTGGATCTCCTGCGCCACGAACAGGCGCTCGGCCTCGCGGCTGTCGGCGATGCGCCGGCGGTTGGCGGTCAGCAGGCGGAGGCGCTCCTGGGTCTGGGCCAGCCGGAGCCGATACCGCGAGAGCGGGAACCAGACGAGCGCGAACACGGCCAGGCTCACGACCCCGACCCCCGCGACGAACACGGGGCGGGGCGTGTAGATCACGACGTTCCGCCCGTCGCTCACCAAGAAGGCCCGGACGCGCTCGGCGAGGGCCATGGTGAGGACGCTCGGGATCAGCGCCTGCCCGCCCCCGGGGTCGGTGACCCGGACCCACCCCTCGCCCTCCGGATAGACCTCGTAGATCCACGACGTGCGCTGGCCTTCGAACGCCAGGGAGTCCCGCTCCGCCGGGCGCTCCGGGAGCGTGGGGCCCCACTGCAAGGCCGCGAGCAGGCAGACGAGGGCGAGGGCAGGCACAGAGTTGGAACGGCGGGGGGGCGTCGTGCGCCGTGAAGTGTACGCATCTCGCCCCCGCGAAATTGCCCAAGTGCGATGCGTTCGTGCCTACGGCCCTCCCCACCGCCCTCCCGCGCCGGCCCTACCGGACCCCCTCGCTCATCGCCAGCATCCGGTCGATGGGCTTGCGCGCGGCGATGCGGATCGCCTCGTCCATGTGGAGCTCGGGTTGGCCGTGCTTGAGGCAGAGGTACAGCTTCTCGAGCGTGTTGAGCTTCATGTGCGGGCAGTCGTTGCAGGCGCACCCGTTGTCCGGCGGCGCGGCGATAAACGTCTTGCCGGGGTTGTCCTTCTGCATCTGGTGCAGGATGCCCGACTCGGTCGCCACGATGAGCGTCTGGGCGTCGGACTCGGCGGCGAACCGGCGGATCGACGACGTGCTCCCGATGTGGTCCGCCAGCCGGAGCACGGGCTCCTCGCACTCGGGGTGCGCGAGCACGGGCGCGCCGGGGTAGCGGCCTTTGAGGCGGGCCAGCTTCTGTTCCGAAAAGATCTCGTGGACGATGCAGGCCCCGTTCCACAGCAGCATGTCGCGGCCGGTCTCCTTGATGAGCCACCGGCCCAGGTTGCGGTCCGGCGCGAACAGGATGGGCTGGTCGAGCGGGATCTGGCGGACGATGTGCTCGGCGTTCGACGACGTGCAGATGATGTCGGTCTGCGCCTTGATGGCCGCCGAGCAGTTGATGTAGCTGATGACCAGGTGGTCCGGGTGTTCGGCCCGGAACGCCGCGAACTCGTCGGGCGGACAGCTGTCGGCGAGGGAGCAGCCCGCGTGCAGGTCGGGCAGCAGCACCCGCTTCGTCGGGTTCAGGATCTTGGCCGTCTCGGCCATAAAGTGGACACCCGCGAACACGATCGTGTCGGCGTCGGTCCGCTCGGCCTCGCGCGCCAGCCCCAGCGAGTCGCCGATGTAGTCGGCGATGTCCTGGATGTCGCCCTCCTGGTAGTAGTGCGCCAGCAGGACCGCGTTGGTCTCGCGCTTGAGCCGGTCGATCTCCTCGAACAGGTCGAGCGTCGGGTCGATGTCCTCGCGGACGAACCCGACGCGGGCGATCTCGGCGGGCAGCGTGGGCAGGGCGAGCGTCTCGGTCATGGGAGCGCGGGGGCGGGGCGAGGGGGTACGCCGGTCGGCCGGTGGCCGGTTTCGTCGTAGGGGAGGATAGCCGATGGAGGATCGACGGCGGGCGCCGGGGCGCCGCCCGTCCATCGCCCATCGCTGCGTTGGTTTCGCCGACCTATGGTCCACGGGCGGTGGACAGCCCCCCTCACCCTGTCGCTCCCTCATGGGAAAGGGGACGCCTTAGGAAGCCCGCGTCATCCCTCAAATGGCAGTAGCGCTCGCGTCGGTGGACTATCAGCCACCATCGGTGGACCGCTAGCATCGGGTATCGCCGCGAGCCATCAGCCGGCGTCTCACTCCTCGATCCTCAGACCTCCCTCGTCGATCAATCGGCCGCCCTCCAGGCGGAGCACGCGGTCGGCCAGCCCCGCCAGCGCGGGGTTGTGGGTGACGACGACGAATGCCTGGTCGGCGTCGCGGCTCAAGCGGAGGAGCTCATCGTGCAACGTCTCGGCCGTCCGGGTGTCGAGGTTGCCCGAAGGCTCGTCCATGAGCACGAGCCCGGGCTCGTTCATGAGCGCCCGGGCGACGGCCACACGCTGCTGCTCGCCGCCCGAGAGCTGGCTGGGCCGGTGGTCGAGGCGCGCTGCCAGCCCCAGCATCGTCAGCAGTTCGCTCGCGCGCGCGCGCGCCGTGTCGAACGTGCCGCCCGCGATCAGCGCCGGCATCGACACGTTTTCGATGGCGGTGAACTCGGGGAGCAGGTGGTGGAACTGGAAGACGAACCCGATGGCCCGGTTGCGGAACGCCGCGAGCGCCTCGTCGCCCTTGGCGAACACGTCCTCGCCGCGGTACGTGACCGTCCCGGCGGTCGGCCGGTCGAGCGCGCCCAGCAGGTGGAGGAGCGTGCTCTTGCCCGTCCCGCTCTCGCCGACGATGGCGACCAGTTCACCGGGGTACACGTCCACGTCCAAGCCCTCCAGGACCGTCAGCCCGCCGCCCGCCGTGGCGTACGTCTTCTGCAAGCCCCGGCCCGCCAGGATCGCGGGGCGATCCGGGAACGAGGAACGAGGCATGAGGGCACGGGCGGACCCGCTGGGCACCCCCTTGCCCATGCCGACCGCTCCCGCCTCGGCCAGCGCGTCGGCGGTGCCGGACTCCGCCAGCGGCGGCGTCAGCTCGGCTCGTTCCTCGTCCCCCATGCCTCGGTCCCCGCTCATTCCGGCCTCTCGATGCCGAGGTCCTTCAGCTTGTTGTACAGGTGCGAGCGCTGGATGCCGATGATCTCGGCCGTCGCCGAGACGTTCCAGTCGTTCTCGTCCAGCTTGCGCTCGATAAAGAGCTTCTCGGCTTGGTCTCGGAACTCGAACAGCGAGTCGTAGCGGTCGATCAGGCCGCCCGCCCCCTCGCCGCCGGAGCGGGGCACGACGTAGCGCTCGACGTCCGCCGACGAGATGGCGTCGCCGTCGGACAAGATGAGCAGCCGCTCGACCACGTTGCGCAGCTCGCGCACGTTGCCGCGCCACTCCTGGCGCTGGAGGCTCGCCAGCGCGCCCTCGTCGAACGACTTGCCGTCCATGCCGTTGCGACGCATCACCTGGCCCAGGATGAACTGGGCGATGTCGGGGATGTCCGACCGACGCTCGCGCAACGGCGGCACGTGGATCAGGATCACCGAGAGCCGGTGGTAGAGGTCCTCGCGGAACCGCTTCTCGTCGACCTGCTGCAGCAGGTCCCGATTCGTCGCCGCGACCACGCGGACGTTGACGGTGATCGATCGGTCGCCCCCGACGCGCGTGATGCGGCTCTCCTGGAGCGCCCGGAGCACCTTGGCCTGGGCGTCGAGCGACATGTCGCCGATCTCGTCGAGGAAGAGCGTCCCGCCGTCGGCCTGCTCGAACCTGCCGATCCGCTGCTTGGTGGCCCCAGTAAAGGCGCCCTTCTCGTGGCCGAACAGCTCCGACTCGATGAGCTCCGACGGGATCGCGGCGCAGTTGACCTCGACGAGCGGCCCCTCGGCCCGGGCGCTCTGGGCGTGGAGGTGGCGGGCCACCAGCTCCTTGCCCGTGCCCGGCTCGCCGGTGATCAGCACGCGCGCTTCCGACGGCGCCACGCGGTCGACGGTCTGCTTGATCCGCTCGATGGCCGGGCTGTCGCCCACGATCGGCGTGAGGTCCGAGGTCCCGGCGTCCTTGACGACCTGCTTGAGGCGGACGTTCTCGGTCCGCAGCTTCCCGCGGTCGAGCGCGCCGCGGACCGTCACCAGCAGGCGGTTGAGGTCCGGGGGCTTTTCGAGAAAGTCGACCGCCCCGAGCTGCGTCGCCTCGACGGCCGTCTCGACGGTCCCGTGGCCGGAGATCATCACGACCGGGACGCCGACCTCGGCGTCGTGGAGCGCCTGGAGCACCTCCATCCCGTCGCGCTTGGGCATCTTGATGTCGAGCAGCACGAGGTCGGCGGCGGGCGCCTTGGCGACGGCCTCGTCGCCGTCCACGGCCACGTCGACGGTGTAGCCTTCGAACTCGAGGATCTCGCGGAGCGTCCGCCGGATGGCGGGCTCGTCGTCGGCGATCAGGACGGTCGGCATGGGGTCGGGGGGTGCGGCCGGAATCTACGCCGGGCCCGGCGCGGGACCGGCGGCTGGCGCGGGCGGCCGCGAGGCGCGAACGAACGACGCCCCCCGCCAGCGCTGGCGGGGGGCGTCAGAACGGCCGTCGGCGAAGGCTACTGGTCGACGACCTGCCCGTTGCTGTTGATCTGGACGTTGCCGTCCACGTTGAGCTGGCCCGAGTCGATGAGGTCCTGGAGGTTGGTCCCGGTCCTCGGGGCCGAGGTGGTGTCGATGGGCGCGGCGGTCACGTCGCCGGTCGCCTCGCCGACAGCCGACGCGGCGGCCTGGACCTGGCCGAGCTCCACGAGCGCCGTCCGGTACTCGGGCGTCGTGTCCCAGTCGTCGACGATGCGGTCGAGCGCGTCGGTGGCGTCGTCGGTCTCGCCGGCGGCGGCGAAGGCGCGGGCGGCGTCGAGCAGGTAGCCCGGCGTCGAAGCCGGCGAGTCGAACTCGTCGGCGGCGTCGAGGTAGAGCGCGGCGGCGCGGGCGTGGTCGCCGCGGTCCTCGTAGATGGCGGCCTGGCCGGCGAGCGCGCTGGCGGCCAGCAAGCCGTCGCCGTCGTAATCCTCGAACATGGCGAGGGCGCGGTCGAGGTCGCCGGTCTGGTAGAGCGCGTCGGCGGCGAAGAACGTGGCCTGCTCGCCGGTCGCCGTCGAGCCATACTCGTCGGCGATCTGCAGGAGCCCGGGGGCCGACTCGGTGCCGTCGAGGGCCACCTGGTAGTTGCCCGCCTCGTACTCGGTCAGGATCGCGCCCAACAGCCGCTGGCCCTCGGCCGACTTGTTGGCCTGCCACGTGCGCCAGCCG
Organism: Rubrivirga halophila; assembly: GCF_046845755.1. Lineage (GTDB taxonomy): Bacteria > Bacteroidota > Rhodothermia > Rhodothermales > Rubricoccaceae > Rubrivirga. The sequence continues at coordinate 1,308,825 of NZ_CP177357.1, read as the reverse complement.
ATGATGGCGAGCGCGAGCACGAAGACGCCGACGACGACGGCAATGATCGTCGTCTTGTGATCGTCGTAGAACTCGGTGCCGCGGGAGGCCCCGGTGGCGAGGGCGTCCTCGCGGAGCTCGTGGTGACGCGACTGCGACTGCGTGAGCGTCCGGGGCGGGTTGATCTGGGCCATCTGCGGGGGTGAGGTCACGGGCGAAGCCGCCAAGCTAGCCGAGCGCACGGCGGGGGCGCCATGAAGAGCCGGGCGAAACCTCGCACGGCCCGCCGCTCTTGCACCCCTTTTCACCCGGCCCGCTGGCGCGGAAGCGCTTCGGCACGAGTACCCTCGACCCGGGCACTCCCTCTCCCCTCCCCCCTCTCGCAATGGCTATCAAGATTGGCATCAACGGGTTCGGCCGGATCGGCCGCCTCGTCTTCCGTTCCATCCTCGAGCGCGGCGGCTCCGACTTTGACGTGGTCGGCGTCAACGACCTCACGGACGCGGCCACGCTGGCGCACCTGTTCAAGTACGACTCGGTCCACGGCAAGTACCCCGGCGAGGTCAAGGCGGAGGGCGACGAACTCGTGATCGGCGGCGACCGCTTCAAGGTGTTCTCCGAGCGCGACCCCTCCGCCTTGCCCTGGAGCGAGCTCGGCGTCGACGTCGTCGTCGAGTCGACCGGGATCTTCCGGACGCGCGAGAAGGCGGCCCTCCACCTCGGCGCCGGCGCCAAGAAGGTCGTCATCTCGGCTCCGGCCTCGGGCGCCGTCGACGCGACGATCGTGCTCGGCGTCAACGACGACACGCTGACGGGCGACGAGGAGGTCGTCTCGAACGCGAGCTGCACCACGAACTGCCTGGCCCCGATGGCCAAGGTGCTCGACGACGCGTTCGGGCTGGAAAAGGGCTTCATGACGACGATCCACGCCTACACATCGGACCAGCGGATCCAGGACGCGCCGCACTCGGACTTGCGCCGCGCGCGTGCCGCCGCGCTCTCGATGATCCCGACCACGACCGGCGCCGCCAAGGCCGTCGGGCTCGTGCTCCCCGAGCTCAAGGGTCGGCTCGACGGGTTCGCCGTCCGCGTCCCGACCCCGGACGGCTCGCTCACCGACTTCACGGCCATCCTCAAGCAGGAGGTCACCGTCGACCAGGTCAACGCCGCCTTCGAGGCCGCCGCGAATGGCCCGATGGCCGGGATCCTGGAGTACTCGACCGACCCGATCGTCTCGATCGACATCGTCGGCAACCCGCACTCGTGCGTCTTCGACGCGCCCTCGACGATGGCCGCCGGCACGATGGTCAAGGTCGTTGGCTGGTACGACAACGAGTGGGGCTACTCCAGCCGCACCGTCGACCTCGTCCAGAAGCTGATGGAGGGATAGAGGCACGGGCCATGGAGGGATGCGGGAACGCACGTCCGCATCCCTCTTTCCTCCCTGCTCATCCCGCCTCCCTCCCCGATGAACACCCTCTCCGACCTCGACCTCTCGGCAACGCGCGCGCTCGTCCGGGTCGACTTCAACGTGCCGATGGACGGCGCGACGATCACCGACGACACGCGCGTCCGCGCGGCGCTCCCGACGATCCAGGCGTTGCTCGACGCCGGCGCGACGCCGGTCCTGCTGTCGCACCTCGGCCGCCCCAAGGGCGCGCCGGACCCCACGTTCTCGCTCCGCCCCGTCGCCGACCACCTCGGGACGCTGCTCGACGCGCCCGTCGTGTTTTGCGAGTCGACGGTCGGCGAGGCCGCGCAGGCGTGCGTGGCGGGCGCCCCGGACGGCGCCGTCGTGCTGCTGGAGAACACGCGGTTCCTGGCCGGAGAAACCCTGAATGACCCGGAGACGGCCCGCCAGTTGGCGGCGCTCGGCGACGTGTTCGTGTCGGACGCCTTCGGGTCGGTCCACCGCGCCCACGCCTCGACGGCCGGCGTCGCGGCCCTCCTCCCCCACGCCGCCGGACGGCTCCTTGAGAGGGAGATCACGTTTCTGACGAAGGCGCTCGACGACCCGGAGCGGCCGTTCGTGGCCGTGCTCGGCGGCGCCAAGGTGTCCGACAAGATCGGCGTCATCGAGGCGCTGGCGCCCAAGGTCGACGCGCTCCTGATCGGCGGGGCGATGGCGTACACGTTCATGGCCGGGCTCGGCCACCAGACGGGCGCCTCGCTCGTCGAGGACGACCGCGTTGACGACGCGTTCCGCCTGTTCGAGCGGTTCCGCGACACCATCAAGCTGCCGTCCGACCACGTCGCCGCGGACCGGTTCGCGGCCGACGCCGAGACCCGGATCGTCGCCGACGAGATCCCCGAGGGGCTCATGGGCCTGGACATCGGGCCGCAGACGCGCGAGCAGTACGCGCAGATCATCGGCGGCGCGAAGACGGTGATCTGGAACGGCCCGATGGGCGTGTTCGAGCTAACGCCGTTCGCCCAAGGGACGCTCGCGGTCGCCCAGGCGCTCGCCGACGCCACGGCCGAGCGCGAGGCGCTAACGGTCGTCGGCGGCGGCGACTCGGTCGCGGCCGTCGTCCAGGCCGGGCTGGCCGACGCCGTCACCCACGTCTCGACCGGCGGCGGCGCGATGTTGGAGTTCATGGAGGGCCAGACGCTGCCCGGCTTGTCCGCGCTGGCCTAGGGCGTGTGGACCACCACCCAGATCGGCTCTCGTGGGCCAGGCTCCGCCGTCGCCGCGTCCCGATCGTCGTCCGGGGCTGGGCCCCGCACTCCTCACGCTCCTCGCGACGCCGCACCCGTGACCTCACGCGAGCCTGACCTCGCAATGGTCCACCCGCCCACGTGCTGACGGCGCTCGACTTGGTGGGCACGTTCGTGTTCGCGCTGTCGGGCGCCTTCAAGGCCGTCCGCTCCGGCCTCGACTGGCTCGGCGTCGCCGTCCTCGCGGTGCTGACGGGCGTCGGCGGCGGGCTCATCCGCGACGTGCTCCTGGGCGACACGCCGCCGGCCTCGTTCCGCGACGAGCGCTACCTGTTCGTGTGCCTGGCGGGCGCCGTCGCCGTCATCGTGGCCGCCCGGCCGATCGCGGCGCGGTGGAACCGGGTGATGATCGCCGACGCGCTCGGGCTGGGGCTGTTCGCGGCCATCGGCGCGCTCAAGGGCGCTGCGCACGGGCTGGGCCCCGTCGGCGTTGTCGTGATGGGCGCGCTGACGGCCGTCGGGGGCGGCGTCATCCGTGACATCCTCGTGAACGAGCAACCCGCGGTGCTCTACAAGGGGTTCTACGCGACGGCCGCCGTCCTCGGCTGCGCCGTCCTGGTGGCCCTCGACGCGCTCGGCGTCGGCGTCGGCCTCCAGTTCGCCGCGTGCGCCGTGACCACGTCGGCGCTCCGCTTTCTCGCGATGGCCCGGCACGTCCGCCTGCCCCGCCCGTCCGCCCCGCCCGACTCCTGACATGCAGATCGTCCCCCGCCCCTCCGCCCCCGACACCGCCGCGACGGCCGCGGCCGACACCGTCCGCCCCGGCCTGACGGTCGACGACGTGCGCGCGGCCAGCGAGGCCATCGCCACCCCAGACTTCTGGCTCGGCATCGGGCAGACCGTGCTCGAAGTGGCCGTCGCCATCGGGCTGGCGCTGTTCGTCATCTGGGTGCTGTCCCGCCTCAAGACCCGGTGGGTCGCCTCCGTTATCGACGACCCCGCCACCGACAAGCGCCGCCAGCGGGTCCTCACGACGGCCGACCTGCTCGGCTCTGTGGCCCGCTACGTGGTCTGGGCGATCACCATCGTCACCGTCCTCGCCATCATCGGGTTCGACATCCGGGCCCTGCTGGCGGGCGCCGGCATCGCAGGCCTCGCGATCGGCTTCGGCGCGCAGACGCTCGTCAAGGACGTGATCTCGGGCTTTTTCCTCTTGTTCGACGACACGCTCGGCAACGGCGACCTCATCCGGATCGGGACGGACACCGGGACGGTCGAATACGTCGGCCTGCGCCTCATCAAGGTCCGCAAGTTCGACGGCGAACTGCTGATGGTGCCCGCCGGCGAGCTCCGGACGTTCGGCAACAAGTCGGTCGGCTACGCCCGCGCGATCGTCGAGGTCGGCCTGAGCTACGAGCAGGACGCGAGCGTGGCGCTCGGCGTGCTCGAGGAGGTCGCGGCGGAGTGGGCCGCGACCGAGGAGGCCCAGGCCGTCATGGTCGAGGAGGCGCCCCAGGTCCAGGCGATCCTGGCGCTCGGCGACTCGGCGGTCACGGCCCGCATCATCGTGCAGGTCCGCCCCGGCGAGCAGTTCCCGGCGGAGCGCGCGCTCCGCCAGCGGATCAAGGCGCGCTTCGACGAGCGCGGCATCGAGATCCCGTTCCCCCGCCGGACCGTCTACGTCAAGCCGCTCGACGGCGGCTCTGCGAGCGACGCGGCGGACGCGCTGGGAGGCGACTGAGCCCGCCACGGCCGCGTCGCGCGCAACGGCGTGGCACGGCGTCGGGCCGTAACCTGCCCGCCGACCGTCCGTAGCCGCCCGCATGCCCGACCCCGCGATCCAGACCGCCGCCCTCTCGAAAACGTACGGGGGGCGCCGGCCCGTCCAAGCGCTCAAGCCGCTGTCGCTGACCGTCGAGGCGGGCGAGACGTTCGGGCTGCTCGGGCCGAACGGCGCGGGCAAAACGACGCTCGTCAAGCTGCTCCTGGGGCTGGCGCACCCGACCGCCGGGTCTGCGACGCTGTTTGGCGAATCGGTCTTGGATGCCGACGCCCGCCGCCCGGTCGGCTACCTCCCCGAGGGCCACCGCTTCCCGCCGTTCTTGTCCGGCACCGACGCCCTCGACTTGTTCGCACGGATGTCGGGCGTCGAGGCCCACGACCGTCGCCGCCGGTCCGACGAGTTGCTCGCGCTCGTCCGCCTCTCCGGCGCCGCCGACCGGCCCGTGGGGACGTATTCCAAAGGGATGCTCCAACGGCTCGGCATCGCGCAGGCGCTGATGAACGATCCCCGACTCGTCATCCTCGACGAACCGACGGACGGCGTCGACCCCGTCGGCCGCCGCGAGATCCGAACGCTGATCGAGACGCTGCGCGACGACGGCGTCACGGTCTTTCTGAACTCCCACCTGCTCAGCGAGGTCGAGCGCGTCTGCACGCGCGTCGCCATCCTCAAGGACGGCGAGCTGGTCCGCGACGGGACCGTCGACGACCTGACGCGCCAGGGCCGCGCGTGGCACGTCACGACGACGGACCTTTCCGCCGAGACCGCCGCCGCGCTCGCGGACGCCCTGGTCGGCGACGCCGTCGAGCGCCCCGACGGGCTCGTCCGCTTTCTCGCGACGGCGCCCGACCGGACCGCCCTCAACGCCATGCTCGACCGCCTGCGCGCCGACGGCGTCGAGGTCGAGGCCGTCGAGCCCGCGCGGCAGTCGCTCGAGGACCTCTTTATCGACGTCGTCACGACGCCCGCCGACGCCACCGCCTGACCCATGCTCGGACTCTTTCTCCTGACGCTCCGCGAGCTCCGCGCCCGCAAGGTCGTCGTCGGCCTGTTCGTCGTCGCCACGCTCGTCTGGGTGTCGCTCGCGTTCGCCCTCCAGCTCGACGTGGTCGACGGGTCGCTCGCGGGCGCCCGCCTGTTCGGCCAGGAGACCGTCGACGAAGACTCGCAAGCCGAGATTGGCGAGCCCATCCTGGACCGGGACGGCGAGCCGATCCTCGACGACGAGGGCAACCCGGTGACCCAGGAGCTCCCCTTTGGCGACACGCTGCTCGAAAGCGTCGTCTTCGGGGCGCAAGCCTTCGTCGCGGGCGCCGCGTACTGGATCGGGATCATCCTGGCCCTGTTCGCCACGGGCGGCCTGGTCGCCGCGCTCACCGAGCGAGGGCAGGTCGACGTGCTGCTGACGAAGCCGCTCGCGCGGTGGCAGGTCCTGGCGGCCCGGCTGGGGGCCATCTTCGCCGTCATGCTTGCCCTCGCAACGTACCTGTTCGGCGCCGTCTGGCTGGTGATGTCCATCAAGTCCGGGATCTGGAACCCGCGGTTCCTGCTGGCGATCGGCGTCGTGTTCGCAATGTTCGCCGTCGTGTACAGCGTCGTGACCCTCGTCGGCGTGTGGAGCGGGAGCGGGCCGCTCTCGTTTGTCGTCACGCTCGGGGTCGTCTTCGTGAGCCTGATTCTGGCCATCCCGACCCTGCAGGAGCAGGTGTCCCGCACGGTTCGCCCATTCGTCGCGGGCGGGTACCACCTCTTGCCCAAGTTCGGCAGCGTCGGGACCACGATGGTCCCGCAACTCGCCACGGGCGACCCCGTAGGCTCCCTCTACCCGCTCCTCTCGTCGCTGGCGTTCGGCGCCGTCCTCTACGGAGCCGCGTTTGCCCTCTTCTCCCGCAAAGACTTCTGACTGCCATGATGGTCGACCCACTCCGCCGCGCCCCGCGCCTCGCGCTCACCGCGGTCCTCGGCTCCCTGCTCGTCGCCGGCCTCGCCCTGCTGGCGGTCGGCTGCAGCGAGTCGCTCGGCGCCCCCGGCATCGGCTCGTCGGCGCAGACGACCGACGCGCTCGCGATCCTGCCCTCCGACGCCGACGTCTACGGCATGACGAACCTGGCCGCTGCGCGCGAGAGCTCGGCGCTGGAGGCCGCGCTCGGCGACTCCGGCCTCGGCATGGTCACCGGCCGCGGGTCGGCCGACTTCGACGAGTTCGTCCGCCTGACCGGCTTCGACCCGACGCAGGACCTCGACCGCGTCTACGTCGCCGGCCGCGAGGGCTCCGAGGGCGGCGCGTTCGTCGCGTACGGCCGGTTCGACCGGGCCCGCATCGAGCAGTTCGTCGCCGACCAAGAGGACGTCGACTTCGAGGTCTCCGACGTGGACGGCCTCCCCGTGTACCTCACCACGAGTGACGACGGAAGCCGCGGCGGCTTTGCGCTCATCAACGACCAGATGGTGATCGCCGGCGACGAGGCCACGCTGCGCCAGATGCTCACGCGCGTCGGCGCCACGACCTTCACGCCGGACGCCGAGCTCCAGGCCCTGTTCGACCGCGTCGCCTACCCTGACGGCGCGTGGTTCGTGGCGCGCGGGTTCGGCGACACCATGCAGATCCCTGCCGACGCGCCGCCCTCGGCGATGGCTGCCCGCGCCGCCGACGGCTTCGTGGTCTCAATGTCGTTCGACCAGGGCGGCATCCCCGTCCGCGCTTTCCTGGCCACCAAGCCCGAGGCCAGCACCGACGACGTGGCGGACGTGGTCCGCGGCGGGATCTCGGCTGCCCGCATCGGCCTCAAGGATCAGCCCGAGGCCCTCGACGTGCTCGACGACGTCGACGTCGACGCCGAGGCCGACGGGGTCGCCATCTCTGGCTTTCTGACGCCCGACTTCCTGGCGGCCTCGCCCCGCTAGCGCCCCTGCCAGACCGTCTCATCGCGCCCCCGCCGGCCCGGCCAGCGGGGGCGCGGTGCGTTTGCCCGTGATGCCCGCGAGCTACCTTCGGGCACACCTCCGACGCCCATGACCCCGGACACGCTCTCCGTCGACACCTTGCCCGCGATCCCGCTCCCCGGCCGGGTCCTGATGACCACGCCCGACCACTTCCGCGTGGAGTATGTCATCAACCCCCACATGGCCGGCAACGTCGGTGACGTCGACGCCGCGCGGGCGCGCCAGCAGTGGGAGGCCTTGCGCGACGCCTACGATCGGCTGGGCATTGAGGTGGTCGAGCTGGCCGGTGCTGCGGGGCTGCCGGATCAGGTGTTCTGCGCCAACCAGACGCTCCCCTACCGGACGCCGGGCGGCGAGCGCGGCGTCATCCTGAGCCGGATGCACGCCCCCCAGCGCAAGCCGGAGGTGGCCCACTACGAGCGCTTTTTCCAGGGCGAGGGCTACGAGACGACCGGCCTCGACCCCGACCTCCCCGGCGACTTCGAGGGCATGGGTGACGCGCTCTGGCACCCCGGCCGCTACCTCCTGTGGGGCGGCTTCGGCTACCGCACCGACCGGAGCGTCTACGAGCGGCTCACCGACAACCTGGGCTTCCCCGTCATCCCCCTCGAACTGACGGACCCGGACTTTTACCACCTCGACACCTGCTTGTGCCCGCTCGACGAGCAGACCGCGCTGTACTTCCCGGGCGCCTTTACCGAGGAGGGCCGCGCGGCGATCAAGGCGCACTTCCCGCGCACCATCGAGGCGCCCGAGGCCGACGCGCGTGAGCGGTTCGCCTGCAACGCGCACTCGCCGGACGGCCAGCACGTGCTCATTCAGCAGGGCTGCGACGAGACAAACGGCCTCCTCCGCGCGGCGGGCTACGAGGTCGTCGAGCTCGACACCAGCGAGTTCCTCAAGTCAGGCGGCTCCGTCTTCTGCATGAAGCTGATGTTCTGGTAGCGCGCCCGCGCGTCCCTCCGCACCCGACCGTGACCCATCCCGCCCGGCGCCCGAGCCGCATCTCGGTCGTCATCCCGGCCCTCGACGAGGCCGCCGCCATCGGCGCGACGCTCGCGAGCGTCGAGCGGCAGACCGGCCCGTGGCAGGCCATCGTGGCGGACGGTGGATCGACCGATGGGACGGCGGACCTCGCCCGGACAGCGCTTGCCGAGGCGCACGTCGTCGACTCGGACCGCGGGCGAGCGCGGCAGATGAACGCGGGCGCCGAGCACGCGAGCGGCGACGTGCTCGTGTTTCTCCACGCCGACACCCGGCTCCCCGACAACGCCTTCGACGCCGTACGCGCGGCGCTGGCGGACCCGCTCGCCGTCGCCGGGTGCTTCCGGACGGCGTTCGACGTCAAAGAGCGGGGCGACTTCGGGCCGGTCGGCCGCGCGGTCATGCGGCTGTGGGAGGCCCGGCTGTGGATGCGGTGGCACCGGTTCGCCTTTGGCGACCGCGCGCTCTTCGTCCGTCGCGAAGTCTTCGAGGCCGTTGGCGGCTTTCCGGAGCAGCCCCTCTTCGAGGACCTCGACGCCGTCCGCGCCGTCCGCCAGCACGGCCGGTTCGTGTTCCTCGACGCCGAGGTGGTCACGTCCGCCCGGCGGTACCGGAGGCACGGAGCGCTCCGCCAGCAACTGCGGAATATGGCGTTGTGGGCCGGCTGGAACGTGGGCGTGGCTCCGGCCCGGCTCAAGCGGTTCTACAGCGACCGCGACCGCGGCGCGTAGTCCGGAGTCGAGACGGCCACGCCCGGCGCTGAGACACGGCCGACCAAGGACCGGATTGGTCACGCGGGCGTTACGTGTCGGCCCCCCAGAGCCCCAGGCCTCCGCCGAGGTTCAGCGCTCTCTTGTCCGGGCCAGCCCCCCTCTCTCCATGCGGACTCTCTTCTTCTTCGCCGTCCTTCTTCTCGCCGTCGACGCCCGGGCGCAGGCGCTCCGCGTCGTGGCTCCCACCCTGTCGGTGGACGGCGACCGCGTCGCGACCATTGGCGGCCCGATCGTCCAGACCCCATTCGGGGTGCTCACGATCGCCGTGCCCGGCGACGGGACCTACCTCGTCTCCGACCGCCCGTTCGCCGGGGCCCGTCGGGGCGGCCAGTTCGACGGGCGCGGGCTGTACCTCGCCGCGAACGGCCGGAGCGTCCGGCTCGTCTCGCGCGAGCCGATCCTAGACGCCCGGGGGCCGGTCACCGCCTACGTCCGACACGACCGCCGTCGCGTCGCCCCCGGGCCCGCCCGGCTCGCGGTCGCCGACGGCGTCGACGGCCGCGGCTTGCGGAGCGCCGAGCGTTCACCCTCGGTGCGGACCCCGGCCGCCGGCCCCCGATCGGGCGTCGCCCGTCCCGCTGCTCCCCGCGGCGCACAGCTCGATCCCGAAGCCGCGCGCTTGCGGGTCGAGCTCGACCGGCTCGTCGCCGACCGCCAGCGGATGGCGCGCGAGCGGGACCGCCTGCGCGCCGAACGCGACGCCGCCCTCCGCGACCGCCAGCGCGCCGAAGCCCGGTCGCAATCCGGCCCCTCCGAGCGGCTGGCAGCGCTCGTGTCCGACCGCGACCGACTGGGCGCCGAGGTCGGGCGGCTCCAGGCCGAGCGCCGCCAGCTCGCGGCCGCGCTCGACCGGGCGAACGTCGAGCGCGACCGGCTCGCGACCGCGTTCGCCTCCCTGCGCGAGCGGGCCGAGACCGCCGACGCCCGCACCGCCTCATCGCGACGCGCCGCTGAGGACGCCGCTCGCCTGCGCGCCGAGGTCGACCGTCTGCGCCGCGACCTGGTGGCCGCTGACGGTGCGCGCGCGGCGTTGTCCGCGGAGCAGGCCGACCGCACGGGGCGGCTCGGCCCGGTGCAGGCCCAGCTCGCGCAGGCCCAGCGGGATCTCGCCCAGACCGTCGCCGACCGCGACCGCGCCATCACCGCCCGCGACCGGGCGAACGCCGACCGGGACGCCGCCTACGCCCAGCGCGACGACGCCCTCCTCGCGCGCGACGCCAGCGCCGCGGCCGTCGACGCCCTCCGCGAACAACTTGCGCAGGCCGGCGGCCCGGCGGCCCCTCCGAGCGGCGACCTCGACGCGCTCCGGGCCGCGCTCGCGCGCGACCGCGCCTTGCTGGCTGCCGACCGGGCCGCGCTTGAGGCCGAGCGCCGCGCCCTGGAATCCGCCGGCTCCCTCGGCTCCGCTGCTACCGCCGACCGAGCGGCCCTGCTCGACCGGCTCGCGGCGGCGAACGCCGAGCGGGAAGCGCTGGCCGACGAGCGCGACCGCCTCGCGGCCGAGCTCGCCGACCTGCGCGCCAACCGGTCGCCGGCCCCCACCGCTCAGACCCCGGCCGCGCCCGCGACTGGCACTGGTGTCGCCTTCCTGCCCGGCTTCGACTTTGGCCGGCTCGCGAACCCCGACGTGATCCGCCGCCGCCTCGACGAGGCCGAGTATCCGCGCTGGGCCACGATCGGCCGCATTGAGGGCGACGTGCTGGTCCTGTTCCAGACCGACCCGACCGGCCGGGTCATCCGCACCGCCGTCCCGACGCCGATTGGCGGCGGGCTCGACGGGCTCGCCGAGGAGGTCGTCCGCGAGATGCGCTTCGTCCCGCCCGTCGTCGACGGCCAGCCGACCGGCTTGCGGTCTCAGGTGGTCGTCCGGTTCGAGATTTGACCGCTACTCCAGCGGGGCCTCGCCGGTGACCGCCTCGGGGCGGCCCTCCTGCCAGGTGTGAAACTTGTCGACAAGGGCTGCCTGCAAGCCCGGCGTCGCCGCGCGGATGGCGCCCCACACCTCGGGCGCCAGCGACTCGACGGGGTCGTAGAGCACCGACGACTCGCGCGTCTCGGCGTCGACGAACAGCGGGTCGCCGCCCTGGAACGGCGAGAACGACGTCGCCAACAGGAAGACGCTCAGCCCGAACGCCGCGCGGAACGCACCGAACGCGCCGCCAGCGGCCGTGTCGAGCACGCCCAGCTTGATCGCCTCCAGCGTCTTGCGGAAGACCGTCGCGACAATGGTGAGGCCAAGAAGCACGGCGCCGAACGTGACGACGAACCCGAGGACGGGCGCGGTCCGGTCGCTGACGCCCAGGCTGAAGGCGACGAGCCGGCCGACCGGCCCCATCAGCGCCGTGGCGACGATGAACCCGGCCACCCAGCCGACGGAGTTGACGATCTGGAGAAGCGCGCCGGTCCGGAGCCCCCGCCAGATCCCGAACGCCAGCACGAGCCCGAGCGCGGCGTCGAGCCCGTTCACGCGCCCAAGAGCTGGCGGACGACGGCCTGGACGCGGCCCCCGTCGGCGACGCCCTTGAGCTCCAACATCGCCTCGCCCATCACCCTGCCCATGTCCTTCATCGTCGTCGCGCCCGTCCGCGTGACGATCGCGAGCACGACGGCGTGGATGTCCTCGTCGGTTGCCTGCGCCGGGAGGTAGGCTTCGATGTAGCCCAGCTCGGCCGCCTCGCGCTCGGCGAGGTCGTCGCGGCCCGCCTCGGTGAACTGCTGGATCGAGTCGCGGCGCTGCTTGACCTGCTTGGCGACGATCGCCGTCGCCGCGTCGCCGTCGATGGGCTCCCCCGTCTCCTTCTCCTTCGTGGTGATCGCGGACTGGAGCATCCGGATCGCGCCGAGTCGGACCTTGTCCTTCTGGCGCATGGCGTCCTTAAGGTCCCGGGCGAGCGTCTCTTTGAGCATGTCGAGCGTGGCGTGTCGGGCCAAGCTACCGACGCCCCGCCTCCGCCCCGGGCGTCACCGGAGCACGAACCGGACCGCCAGCACGCCCAACCCGACCTGCATCACCCCGAGCGCCAGCGCCGACTGCCGGTCGAGCGCGAGGGCCTGGTCCCGGACGGCGGGGTCGGCGTAGTCGAGCGAGGTCTCGTCGCGGTAGCGGTCGTCGATCCGGTCGGCCCGGAACTTCAGGGTGACCGCGAGCGCGCCCGCAGCCACAGCCCCGGCGGCGAGCCCGACGTCGATGAGCGTCCGCCCGGTCGTGGAGCGCTGCGTGGGCAGGAGCGCGGCCTCGGGCACAGTCCCGGCGCCGAGGGGCAGGATCAGCGTCACGTGGTCCGAGCCGGCGGCGACCTCGCGACTCACCCCCTCGTACCCCGCCAGCGTCGCCCGCAGCGCCAGCGACTCGTCGGGCCCGATCTCGACCGTGAGCGGCGCCCGGCCGAGCGTGTCGACGCCTGCTGGCGTTTGGCGGACGATGAGCGCGCGGATCGGGACGCTTTCGATGCGGACCCGGACGGGCAGCGCCAGCGGGATCGAGACCGAGTCGCCGGCCGCCAGCGACACCTCGGCGTCGGCGCGGCGCGGGTCCCACGCGCTCGCGTCGTCGACGAGTGCGACGGCACGGTCGCCGGGCGCGACGGCGATCCAGGCGCCCGCCGCGCCCGCCTCCGCCCCATCGACCAAGACGGCGCCCGCCGGGGCGTCGACGCGGAGGTGGGCGGTCTGGGCCGCGAGCGGCGCCGCCAAGACCGCGAACAGGAGCGCGAGGCGGGTCATGGCGCGGCGTGGAAGGCGACGACGTGGCGGGGCTCGATCAGCACGACGAGGAGTCCGCCGCCGACCGCGAGCGCGCTCTTGACCCGGCCCCGGAGCGGCGACGCCATCCGCTCGCGGCCCGTCGCGCCGTCGAGCACCAAGAGCCGCTCGTCCATCGTGCCGACCGCGAGCGCGTCGCCGATCCAGGCCGGGCGCGCGCCGACGTTCCCGTCGATCGTGTGCCGCCATTGCTCGGCGCCGGTCGCGGCGTCGAGCACGCGCGTCGTCCCGTCGGTGAACCCGACCGCCAGCCGGCCGCCGGAGACCGACGCGGTCGTTGCGCGGAGCACGCGGTCCGTGTCGATCCGCCAGCGCTCGGTGCCGGTCTCAGCGTCGAGCCGGAGGACCGCGCCGCGAGCGGTCGAGACGTAGACGGCGCCGTCGGCGACGGCGGGCGCAGCGTAGATCGGGTGGCCCGTGTCGACGGCCCAGCGCTCCCGTCCCGTCGCCGGGTCGAGCCGCGCGATCCGGCCGCTGTCGTCGGCCACCAGCACGTCCGAGCCGACGGCGACGGGCGGCGCCTGGATGTGCCCGCCCGCTTGCGCGGTCCACTGCTCGGTCCCCGTCTCGGCGTCGAGCCCGACGATGCGGCCGTCGAGCATCCCCACGACCACGTAGGCGCCCACGCGAGCGACGCCGCCCTGCACGGCCCCGCCGCGCCAGCGCCAGAGCCGGACGCCCCGCGACACGTCAAAGGCCTGGACGCCGCCCTTGACCTCGGCCGTGGGCACGTAGAGCACGCGGCCGTCGGGCGAGACGCCGAGCTGGCCCTCGACGCTCTCCCCGAACTCCCCGCGCGCGGCGACCCCGCCGTCCTCGCGGTCGAGCACGACGACCTCCCCCTTCCGCGTCCCCACGACCACGTAAGCCTCGGTGACATACGCGGCGGCCGGGCCGAAGGCGGCCTCGGCGTCGCGCTCCCACAGCGGCTCGATCGGCGTGGCGGGCGCGTGCGTGTCCACCGCCCCCAGCGGCTCGCCCAGGTTGATGGTCGAGCAGCCCGAGAGCAGGAGCAGGAGGAGGAGGCGCCGCATCAGAAGTCGTAGCCGAAGAAGAACTGCCCGAAGCGCGTCTTCTCGTCCCAGTCGAGCCCGTCCGCGAAGCGGTAGCCGACGTCGTAGCGGAGCACGATCGCGCCCAGAATGCTCGTGCGGAGGCCGACGCCGAACGAGCCCTTCGTGGTGCCCACGAGCAGCGGCTCGCCCTGGTCGAAGCTGCTAAAGTCCGGGTCGCGGAAGACGTCGTTGTAGCCGTCGGTCCAGTTGTGCGCGGCGTCGACGAAGAGTGCCCCCCGGATGCCGGCCAGGATCGGGAAGAGCGGCGGCCGGCGCATCACCGGAAAGCGGAGCTCGTGGGACGTGAACCACACCTTCGAGCCGCGCACGCGCAGGAACGGGAAGCCGCGCAGCGACCACGACCCGCCGATCAGGTTGAGCCGCGCGCGCCGCCCGACGTTCCCCTGAAACAGCCCCCACGACGCCAGCTGCACGTCGTTCGTGATGCGCAGGTAGTGGCGGAGGTCGACCGTCACCGAGTAGTAGCTCTCGTTCGACTGCCACAGGTCCGTCGCGTAGCCGACGGCGAGGCGCCCCCGGAAGCCCTGCACCGGGCCCCACGGCCCATACAGCGCGTGGTCCTCGACGAGCGACAGCGCGTTTGACAGCGTCGCCGTCCGCAGCGTGTCGAACACGGTCTGCGTCCGGTCCGACGTGCGGAGGAGGCCCGACTTTTCGCCGTAGCCGAACGACGTCTCGAGGTCGACGCGGCGGAACAGCGACAGCGGGTAGCTCACCAGGCCGAGCACGCCGACACGCTGCTCGTAGGCCGGAATGCGCGAGGCTTGCGAGGGGTCGGAGCGGTCGAAGCGCGGGCCCGCCAGCCGGTACGCGCCGTAGCCGACGTTTGCCCGGCGGCCGAGGTGGAGCCGGGTGACGGACACGTTGAGACCATCGAGGAACGAGCGGCCGCCCTGCAGCGAGTTGGCCGAGTACGCGGTGACGTAGATCCGGTCGTCGCCGAGCAGGTCCGAGAACGCGACCGTCGCCCCGCCCGCCGAGGCACTCGCGGTCGTCGTCGTGGCGAAGCCGCCCTGGGCGATGTCGAGCTGGTAGCGCCGCGTGTACGGCTCGCCCTCGACGCCGTCGACCTCGTAGCGGGCGTATGTCCACGGCTCGGCGACCGGCGGCACGCCGGCCGCGAGGACTTGCTCGGGCGCCGCCGCCAGCGAGTCGAGGTCGAGCGAGCGGACGGTAAAGCGGAAGTCCTCGAAGGCCGCAAACACGAGCGAGCCCTCGTCGGCCCAGAACGGGTCGAAGCCGGCGGAGGCGAAGCGCGTGAGCTGGCGGAGCTCGACGGCGGTGTCGTCGTCGGGAAGAAGCTCGGCGCCCCCGGGGATCTCGGCCGTCGCCGGGCTCGCGTCCGCGCCCTCCCCTGCCAGCACGCGCGGGGCGTCGAGCGTCGCCAGCCAGAGGTCCTGGGCGCTGAACTTGCCGTCGGCCTCGCGGCGGGCGCTGGCGAACGCGACCCGGTCGCCGGTCGGGCTCCAGCGGGGCGAGATGTCGACCTGCGGCCCGGCCGTCACGTAATTGAGCGCGCCCGTGTCGATGTCGAGCGTGAACAAGTTGAAGGCGCCCTCGGGCCCGTAGGCCGTCCGGTCCGAGGCGAAGACGACCATGCGCCCGTCGGGCGAGAGGTCCGGCTCGCGGTCGGTGTACGCGTCGTTCGTGAGCTGGCGCAGGACGCCCGAGGCCCGGTCGTAGACGTAGAGGTCGGCCTGCCCGCCCCGGTCGATGCCGGCGAACACGACCCGGTCGCCGCCCTCGGCGACCGTCGGCGAGTAGATGGCGACCAGCTCGTCGAAGCCCAGCATCGCCAGGCGGTCGCCGGTCGCCAGGTCGAGCAGGTGGATCACGTCGGTCGCCCCGCGCTTGGACACGAACGCGAGCACGCCGTCGGGGCTCACGTCCAAGCGGCTCTCGAACAGGTGAAACGCCTCAAAGTCGAGCGACCGCCCCGCCTCCACGACGCGGCGCGGGTCGCCGATCGGCTCCAGATTCGGGCCCACCGCTTGCGCCAGGATCGCCGAGTAGCTGCCCCGGTTCGAGTAGAACACGACCTCGCGCCCGCCGTCGGGCCGGGTCCACACGGCGGGCTTGGCGTTGAACCCGCGCGCGGCGACGGGCGCCGTCGTGAGGGAGGCCACGTCCGCGCCGACCAGCTTGGGCGTGTACTGGGCCCGGATCCACGCCTCCCAGTCGTCCGACACGTCCTCCTCGCCGAGCACGACCGCCAGGACGTCCCCGAAGTCGCTGGAGCGCCACGACTCCTCGATGAGGTCTAGCAGCCGCTCCTCGCCGTACTCCTCGGCCACGAACCGGCAGAACGCCTCCCCTTCTTTGTACATCACGAACGACCCCGCAATCCGGCCCATGTCGTGGAGCGGCACGAAAAAGTTGGACGCGACGGCGTCGCGCAGGATCATCTCGTGCTGCATGTCGGGCTCGCCGCTCCAGAACTCCGCGAGCCCCTCGGTGAACCACAGCGGCAGGAACTGGTCGGTCGGCCGCCGGTGGTCGCGGAGCACGCGGGCCAGCTTGTTGAACGTGAACACGTGGACCAGCTCGTGGCGGATCACGCGCTGAAAGCGGCCCAGGTCGCCGTCGGCGGGGATCACGACGCGCCCTTTGAGGAACTCGAAAAAGCCGCCGACGCCGTCGGGGATGAAGCCCGGCGTGATGTTGGTCTGCTTGAAGTGGAGGTTGGTCGCGTAGAAGACGAGCGGGACGCGGTGGTTCAGCGACAGGTCGAAGCGCGTCTCGAGCACCTCGTACCAGTCCTCGGCCGTCTCGGCGCCAATCGCCGCCAGGTCCTCCGCCTCGGGGTAGTAGTAGACGTCGAAGTGCTCGGTCCGGAGCACGTGCCAGTCGAAGCCTTGGTACTGGATCTTGTTGCGGCCGAACCCTTGTGCGCCCGCGCTCGCGGCCAGCCCGACGAGGGCGGCCACCACGGTCAGTCCTCTCAGGGCGCGCGTCGTCCGGGTCATCGGTGCGGGGGTTGGGGACGCTAGGCACACCCGCTCGCGGGTGCAAGGGCAGAACCGTCGGGCTGGGCCCGGTCGTGCCTGGCCCCGCCTACGGCTGGCGTGGGATCAGCAGCAACGCCTGCTGGCGCGGGTCGATGTAGCCCACCGACTCGCCGTCGAAGAACGCGTCCTCCTCCAGCATGAACCGGACGGTCTTGCCGCCCCACTCCGGGACGGCGATGGCCGCGTTGAGCTCGATTGAGTGCGCCGTGTGGGGGTACAGCGGGTAGTCGCCGCGGCCCGGCACGCCACCCTGCTGGTCCCAGAGTCCGATCGTCGGGCCGGCGCCGTGGCCGTGCAGGCCGATGGGGTGCGTGTAGATGGTCGCCGCAAGCCCTTCCGCCTGCGCCCCTTCCAGCGCCGCCCGCAAGATGTCGTTCCCAGACTGCCCGCTGGCGAACGCGTCCGTCAACAGGTCCTGCGTCCGGTTCGCCGCCGCGAGCCCCGCCTCCAGTCCGGCGGGCGCGGCGGTCTCGCCCGGGCGGAGCACGTACGCCATCTGCTGCGTGTCGGTCTGGAGCCCGAGGTACGAGATCCCGAAGTCGACCCAGACGAGGTCGCCGGGCTGGATCACGTTGTCGGCGGGGCGGCTCGAAAAGTCGTCGCCGGTCGCCGGCGCGTCCGCGCGCTGGACGGAGACGCCGGGGTGAAACCACGTCGTGAGGCCGAGCGCGCGGATCCGGTCGCGGTACCACCACCCCAGATCGTCGGTCGTCGTCACGCCCGGCGTGATGGCCGCCTCGCTCAGGCCTTCGTGGAGGATGCCGCGGGCGATGCGGACGACGGTCGGGTAGACGGCCATCTCCGCCGCGGTCCGCGTTTCGAGCCAGCCGATGGCCAGCTTTTCGCCGGACACGATGCGCTCGCGGTACCGCGCCGGCAGCGCCGCCGTCAGCCCATCCAGCTCCGACGCCGTGATCCCGTCCGCGAGCGCGAACGTCTCGGATCGGTTGACCGCGATCTGGCGGGGGTCGCGCTCGGCGACGATCTCGGCCACGCGCGCCCACTGGTCGGGCTGACTCTCGGGGTCCCACGCCCGCGGGAACGGGCCGACGTCGTATCGGGCGACGGCCAGCCGCTCCACCTCGGTTCCGTCGTCGTGAAAGACGAGCACGGTCCGCCGCCGGGCCGCCAGCCACGTGGCCGGCAGCATCGTCTCGATGACGGGGTCCTCGTTGTACTCGCGCGCCGAGACGATCCACAGGTCGATCCCCTCGCGCCGCATCAGCGCCGGGACGACCGTGTCGAGGCGGTCGACCAGCCAGCCGTCTTGGACCGCTGCCCGCTCGCGCATCGGCAGGACGCCGGGGATGTCGGATTGGGCTTGGGCGAGCGGCCCGAGGAGGACGAGGGCGAGGACGAAGAGGGGGCGCATCGACGGTCGGGCGGTGAGCGTCGAGGATAGCGCCGGCCTACGCCAGCGTCTTCTTGAGCTGCTGGATGGTGTCGACCGGCGTCGGGTCGACGCCCTTGCGGACGGCCAGCCAGAAGCTCAGCGCGTCGCCGAGTTGGATCATCGACAGCATCCGGTCGAGGCGCGAGTCGCCCTCCGCCGGGATCTGGGTCCACCCGCCCACGGACGGGGCGACGAGGGCGCGCGTAGCGTCGAACCGCTTGGCGACCTGGGGATGCTCGTCCGCATCGCGCAGGGCGACGACCTGCATGCGCGAGAGCAGCTCACGCGGGCCGGCCTCGAACCCCATGATCTCGTTGTGGTCGAGCTCGGGGAGCACGTTCCCGACCGCCGGGTGCTTGGCGTTCTCGTGGATCTGCGTCCGCCACCGCATCCCGACGGGTTCCAGCAGGCCCGGGCCCGTGTACACGACCGCGAGCGCGCCCTCGACCTGCTCCGCGAGGTCGCGGGCCTGGTTGCCCTCGCCGTCCTCGTCGTTGCGGGCCGCACGGCGCCGCGCGGCGTCGAGCGCGGCGGCGAACGTATGGTCGGACAGCTCCGCGAGCCCCAGCGTCTGCGCCAGCCGCAGGCCGACGCCCAGCGAGTACCCGAGCGCGGCGCGCGGCTGCAACCCACCGGGAATCGTGATGGTGGCGTGGCCCGCCTGGGCGGCGCGCTCCGCCAGCTCCCCGCCCGAGGTGATCGCCAGGATCGTCGCCCCGCGGGCCTCGGCCTCGGCGGTCGCCGACAGCGTCTCCTCCGTCCCACCCGAATAACTCGACGCGACGACGAGCGTCTTCTCCCCTATCCAGCCCGGCAGCCCGTACGCGCGGTTGACGGTCATCGGCAACGGCGAGGTCGGGGCGACGAGCCCGCGCACCAAGTCGCCGCCGATCGCAGAGCCGCCCATCCCGCAGAGCACGATGCCGTCGAAAGCCGAGGCGTCGAGGCCGAGGTCGGCGATCGCGGCGCCGCGCTCCCAGCCGGTCGCGAGGTGGTCGGGAAAGGCCCGGACGGCGGCGCGCATGTCGCCGGGGTCGAGGGACGGGTCGTAAAGAGTCATCAGCAGGCGTCGGCGTCGAGGCCGAGGAGGGCCGCGAGGTCGCGGTTGTGGCAGGCGAGGAAGGCGTCCAGCAGGCCGCGCACCGAGTCGGCGTCGGGCTGGCGCAAGGCGTCGGCCGCGAGCGCCTCGGCCTCGTCGAGCGTGAATGCGCGCAGGACGCGCTTGACGAGCGTGAGGTAGGCGGGCGAGGCGCTCAGCGACCGGACCCCGAGCCCGACCAGGAGCGGCGTCACGCGCGGGTCGGCCGCGAGCTCGCCGCAGACCGAGACCGGGATGCCGGCGGTGCGGCCCGCCGCGGCCGTCCGGGCGATGAGCGCCAGCACGGCCGGGTGGAGCTCGCGGAAAAGGTCGGCGACGAGGTCGTTCCCCCGGTCGACGGCGAGCGTGAACTGGGTCAGGTCGTTGGTGCCGATCGAGAAAAAGTCGACGTGGGACGCGAAGGTCTCCGCCTGCAAGGCGACAGCCGGGACCTCGACCATGATGCCGAGCGGCACGTCGCCGCTGAAGTCGGCGCCCTCCGCCTCCAGCTCCCCGCAGACGTCGTCGAACACGGCGCGGAAGGCGGCCACCTCGCCGACGCCCGACACCATCGGGAGCAGGACCCGGGGCGGGGCGCCGCCGCCCGCCGAGTGCGCCGCGCGGAGGACGGCGCGGAGCTGGGGGCGGAGAAGGTCCGGCTTGTCGAGCAGGATCCGGATGCCGCGCCAGCCCAGGAACGGATTCGCCTCGCGGCGCGCCATCGGGAGCACCTTGTCGCCGCCGAGGTCGAGCAAGCGGAACGTGACCGGGTGGGGCGCCGACGCCACGACGGCGTCGCGGTAGATCTCGTATTGCTGGTCCTCGTCGAGCGCGCGCCCCTGGGTCAGGAACAGCATCTCGGTGCGGAACAGGCCGACGCCCGCCGCGCCGAACTCGTGCAAGAGCGGGAATTCCTCCCTGAACTCGACGTTCGCCTGCAGCGCGACGGGCTCGCCGTCGGTCGTCGCCGAGGGCGCCGCGAGCAGCGACTCGCGGTCGGCGAGGAGGCCGGCGAATCGGGCGGCCTTGGCCTCGGCCGCCGCCTTCGTCTCGGCCGTCGGGTTGACGATCACGGTACCGGAGAACCCGTCGACGACGACCTCGTCGTCGGGCCCGACGTGGTCGGCGAGCCCGTGCAGGCTGACGACGGCCGGGACGCCGAGCGCGCGCGCCATGATCGAGACGTGGCTCGTCGGCCCGCCAAAGTCGAGCACGACGCCGCGCACGCCGCGCCGGCTAAAGAGGAGCACGTCGGCGGCCGTCAGGTTCTCGGCGACGACGACGCGGTCGGGGTCGATGCGTGAGACCGCGCGGCCCTGCTGGAGGTTGCGCAGGACGCGGTTCTGGACGTCGAGGAAGTCGGCCGCCCGCTCGCGCAAGTTGGCGTTCGGGCTGGCCTCGAGCCGCTGGCGGTGCTCGGCGAGGACCGACTGGACCGCCCAGCCGGCGCCGGCCTGGTGCTCGCGGACGTAGGCCACGACGGCGTCGTAGAACTGGCGGTCGCGGAGGATGAGGAGCTGGGCGTCGAAGATGCCGCCCGAGCCGCCGCCCAGTTTCTCTCGCGCGACGACGGCGATCTTTTTCAGCTCGCGCTCGCTCCGCACGACCGCGCGCTCGAACCGCTCGAGCTCGTCCTCGACCTGCGTCGCGTCGAGATGGTCGCGCTGGGCCTGGTAGGCACCTGCGGCAAAGAGGTACGCCGGGCCGACGGCGACTCCCGGGGCCACACCGATCCCCTCGACGCGGATCTCGGCGGAGACGGGAGGGGAATGCGAGGTCGTCATCGTCGTGGGGTGGTGGACGGAGACGGGTGACCGGGGACCCGTCCCCTGCCCGCCTCGACGCCTTGCTTAGACCGGCTCGCCGAAGCCGCGTTCGAACAGTGCCTCGAGGGCGTCGGCCGCCTCGGCCTCGTCGGGGCCTTCGAACAGGAGGTCGAGCGACGCGCCCTGCTCGGCCGCGAGCGTCATCACGCCGATGATGCTCTTGCCGTTAATCTCGTAGCCGTCCTTGCGGATGAAAAACTCGGACGAGAACCGCGACGCCTCGCGCACGATCATCGAGGCCGGGCGCGTGTGCACGCCGGCCTTGTTGCGAACGGTGACTTCCCGGGTGATCATCGGTGCAAGTTAGAGGCGGCGGGTAGCCAAGCCCAGGGCGATCGCGCGAAGCGTCTCGGCCGCCGGGCTCGGGGGGAGGTCCGCGAGCGCACGGCGGCCCTCGTCGGTGTACGTCTGGACGAGGTCGGAGGCGTCGGCGAGCACGCCGAGCGCGTCGAGCCGCTGGCGCGCGTGGGCGACGCGGTCGGGCGCGAGGCCGCCGGCAAAGACGGCCGCCAGCCAGTCGTCGTCGGCCGTGGCCCGGTCGCGCGCGGCGAGCACGGGGAACGCCCGCTTGCCCGACACCAAGTCGGCGCCGACGGGCTTGCCCCAGCCGGGCCCGCCGGTCACGTCGAGGAGGTCGTCCTGAATTTGGAAGGCGCGGCCAAACGACCGGCCCGCAGTCCGAAGGGCGGCCAGCTGGCCGGCGTCGGCGCCGCCCAGGAGTCCGCCGACCTCGAGCGCGTGCGCCAGCAGCGCGCCGGTCTTCCCGTCGATCATCCCGAGGTACGCCTCGACGGTGACGTCGTCGCGCGTCTCGAAGTCCATGTCGAGCGACTGTCCCTCACACAACCTCGCGACCGTCCGGTAGTGCGCCTCGGCCAGCGCCCCGGCGTCCGGGCCGGTCCCGACCACGAGCCGCGCGGCCAGCCCCATCATCAGGTCGCCCGCCAAGATGGCCGTCGACACGTCCCACCGTTCGTGGACCGTCGCCCGCCCGCGCCGCGTCGGCGAGGCATCCATGATGTCGTCGTGGACGAGCGTGAAGTTGTGGAAGACCTCGACGCCGAGCGCCGCCGGGAGCGCGGCCGCCCGCGCGTCGGCCCCGCCGAACGCCTCGGCCGCCAGCAGCACCAGCGCCGGGCGGATCCGCTTGCCGCCGCCCGCGAGCACGTAGCGCACGGGGTCGTAGAGCCCTGCCGGCGCGGCCGGGAGCTCGAGCGTCGGAAGCGCCGCGTCGACCTCGGCGGCGAGGTCGGCGAGTGTCGGGAGGGCCGCGGTCATCAGATCCCCGCCAGCCCGCGCTGCTTTGCCAGCACGTCGGCAATTCGCGCCTGCACCTCGTCGACCGTGCCCGTCCCGTCGATGGCCACGTACCGGACGTGCGTGCGCAGCGTCGCCTCGACGGGCGCGGTCTCGGCGTGGTAGACCTCCAGCCGGTGCCGGATCGCGTCGGGCGCGTCGTCGGGGCGGTGGACGAGCCGGTCCTCGGGCACGTCGGCCGGGGGCGGGTTGAAGTCGAGGTGGTAGATGGCGCCCGTCTCTGGATCCGTGCGGCGGCGCGAGAGCCGGCCGACGACCTCGTCGTCGGGGACCTGCAGGCTGATGACGGCGTCGAGCGGGGCGCCCGCCTCGCGGAGGTAGTCCAGAATCCACTCGGCTTGCGGGACCGTCCGGGGGTAGCCGTCGAGCACGAACGGGCCGTGGTCGAGGGCTTGGAGCCGCTCGGCGACGATCCCGTTCGTCACGTCGTCGGGGACCAGCGAGCCCTCCGCGAGCAGCGCGCTGACGCGCGCGCCGAGCTCGGTCTGCTCCTGGATGGCGGCCCGGAACAGGTCGCCGGTCGAGAGGTGCGTGAGGTCGTAGGCGGCGGCGAGGCGCTTGGCCTGGGTCCCCTTGCCGGCCCCGGGCGGGCCGAACAGAGCGAGTCGCATGGCGGTCGAGTGTCGTGGCCCGGAAGATAGCCGGGGCCGGGGGCGCCGTGGCGCGGGCGGCTAGTCCGAGAGCGCGTCGAGCGTGCCGTCGGCGTCGGTGTAGCGACGGATGGCCATGTCCATCGCCGCCTTCACCCCGAACCCAATCGCCGTCTTGACGGCCACGTCAATCGCCTCGCGCGTCGACGAGCTCGCCTGCTCGGTCTTGGTGTTGCGCTTGGCGTACATCGCGGGCACGACCGGCATCGCCTTCATCAGCGCCGTCTCCGTGTCGGCCCCGCCGGCCACGCGCAACGCGGCCTCCTCGATCGCCATGTCGAGCCGGGCGCGGACCACGTCGAGCTGGTCGGCCTCGGGTCGGCGCTTGGCCCGCTTGCGCAAGCCCCACAGAAGACCCAGGAGCAGGCCGCCGCCGAGCGTGCCGCCGACGATCTCGAGCGGCCGCTGGCGGATGTAGTCCGAGAGCGGGCGCCCGTCGATGTTGACGTCGTCGATGACGGCCAGCGCCTCGTGCTTGAGCGCGTCGAGCCGGTACTGGATGTCGCGCTCGCGCGCCTGCAGTTGGGCGCGGACCTCGTCGGCCGTGAGGTGGACCTTCGAGGCGTCGTCGCCGGGCGAAGCGGACATCGGCAGCGACCGGGGGCCGGTCTCGAGCGACTTGGTGGGCGTGTTGGGGCCGGGGGTAGGCATGTCGTGGTGGGGGCGGCCTTAAACGGCGGAGCGGGCGGCGGACTGGCGCTGGGCCTCCTGGATCTGCTCGCGCGTGAGGGACTGGGCGTTCTGGCTGGCGCGCTTCGCTTCCATGGCGAGCTGCTGCGACTCCTTGACCTTCTTCATTCCGACCCAGCCGAGCAGCCCGGCGACGACCAGCATCAAGACGGTCGTGATGGCGAACCCGCCCCACACGCTCCCGACCAAGTCGCCAATCAACAGGGCGACGGTCACGAACAGGAACAGCACGGCGGTGATCGCGAGCAGGGCCGCCGGGACGAAAAAGGCGGCCGCGTCGAGGTAGTGCTGGACGCGCTCGAGCTGCCCGACGACGCCCTCGACCTGTCGCTTGACGAGGTCGATCCGGAGCTCGACCCACTCGCGGAGGTCCTCGGACAGCGCCGCGACGTGGCCGGTCACGCGGTCCAGCTTGGTCTGGTGCGGCGGGAGCATCCGGGTTTCCGGTGCGATCGTCGGCCGGTCCGCGAGCGTCGGAGACGGCTCACCGACGGGGGCGGGCAGTGTCTCCATCCGCGGCACCGGCGCGCGGTACACGGGCGGGGCGGGGCGGCCCGAGGGCGGCGCAGCGGCGGGCGGCGGCGGGTCGGTCGGGAGCGGCACCACGGGCGGGGGCACGGGGTGGGGCGGACGGGCCATCGAAAGGGTCGGAGCACGGAGAGGGGCTGGGCGTACACGCCTCCCCCCCACCCCAGGTTGCCGCCGCCGATGACGATCACGCCCTGCCCCACCCCGAACCCCAACAGCCTCAAGTTCGAGGTCTCCGGCGCGACGCTGCTCGACGGCGGCCTGCTGGCGTTCCACTCGGCGCGCGAGGCCGACGACGACCCGCTCGGCTCCGCGCTCTTCGCGCTTCGCGGTGTCGAGACGCTGCTCATCGTGCCGGGCTTCGTCACGGTCACCAAGCACCCCGCCAGCGACTGGGACCTGCTGGCGGAGGGCGTCGAGCGCGTGATCCGCGAGCACCTCGACGACGGCGCGGCGGGTCGCTAGGCGGGCTCCGACGCGCGCAGGCGCGTGGTCCGATCCGCGAGGATGCGCTCGGCGGCCCGCTCGGCGATCATGATCGTCGGGGCGTTCGTATTGCCGTTCGGGATGGTCGGCATGATGGAGGCGTCGACGACGCGCAAGCCCTCGACGCCGCGCACGCGCAAGTCGAGGTCGACCACGCTCGCGTCGTCGGCCCCCATCCGACACGTGCCGACGGGGTGGTACAGCGTCTCGCATGTCTCCCGTGCGTAGGCTTCCAAGCCCGCGCGGCTGAACGAGGCGGGGCCCGGCTCCAGCGACCGCCCGCGCAAGCCGTCGAGCGGGGCGGCCTCGGCGATGGCCCGCGCCATCTGGAGCCCGCCCACGAGCGCGTCCACGTCCGCCTGCTCGCGCAACGCCGCCGGGTCGATGTGGGGCGCGGCCGTCGGGTCGCCGCTCGCGAGCGTCAGACGCCCCCGGCTCTGGGGGCGGACGAGCGTCGGGCCGATCGAGAAGCCATGCTCGGTCGGCAGCGTCTGGGCGTGGTCGAAAAAGTGGACCGGCGCGACGTGGAACTGGATGTCCGGCACGGCCCCACCGTCGGTCGACGCGAACAGGCCCGCCTCGGCGATGTTCGAGGTCAGCATCCCGCGCCCGCCGACGAGGTAGCGGAGCGCGTTGCCGAGCGTCTCGGCGTTGAGGAGCGAGACCGGCGACGTGAGCGCGTAGTGGAGGCCGGCGATCAGGTGGTCGTGGAGGTTCTCCCCCACCTCGGCCCGGTCGGCGACGACGTCGATGCCGTGCTCGCGGAGGTGCTCGGCAGGGCCGATGCCGGAGAGCATCAGCAGCTGGGGCGAGTTGACGGACCCGCCGCAGACGATCACCTCCCGCTCGGCGCGGACCGTCACCGGCTCACCGTGGTGGACCAGGTCCACGCCGACGGCGCGGCCGTTCTCGATCACGACGCGGTGCGCGAGGGCGTCGGTCCAGACAGTCAGGTTTGTCCGCCGCCGCGCGGGCGTCAGGAACGCCGCTGACGCGGAAGCGCGGCGGCCGCCCTTCTGGGTGAGCTGGTAGAGCCCTGCCCCCGCCTGCTCGGCCCCGTTGAAGTCCTCATTGCGGGCATGGCCGCGATCCTCCGCAGCCTCGATGAACGCCTCGCTCACCGGGCTCGGGCTGGCGGGGTCCTCGACGCGGAGCGGCCCGCCCGCGCCGTGGTACGGGCCCGCGCCGCGCACGTTGTCCTCGCTCTTTTTGAAGGCCGGCAACACGTCCGCATATCCCCACCCCTCGCACCCTGCGGCCGCCCACCCGTCGTAGTCGGCGCGATTGCCCCGGATGTAGATCATCGCGTTGATCGACGACGACCCGCCGAGCACGCGGCCGCGCGGCCAGTAGAGCTGGCGTCCGGCGGCGGCCGGTTGCGGCGTCGTGTGGTAGTCCCAGTCCGCGTCGGTGTGGAAGAGACGCGAGAAGACAGCCGGGATGCGGACCTCGGGGCGGTCGTCACTCCCGCCCGCCTCCAGCAGCAGAACGCGCGCGTCGGGGTCTTCGGACAGGCGGGCGGCGAGGACGCACCCGGCGGAGCCGGCGCCGACGATGACGAAATCGTACATGACAGGGGGGGATGACGCAGTGCGGCAACGTACGACCCCCGCACCCCGGTCTGTACGCTCCCGTTGCCGACGGCGGCCTAGGGAAAAGCCTGTCGCGCGCGCGGGCTAGTCGACCGAAATGGGCCAGCCGTCGGGGCCGTCGAGGCGGACCGCGAGGTCGCCGCGGAGGAGCGCCTCGAGGTCCCGGCCGGCGAAGTCGTACCGCCAGCCGGGCAGGGCGTCCGGCACGGCGTCGGGGCCGTCCTCGACCAAGGCCGTCAGCTGCGCCTTGGTGGCGATCAGGATCGAGTCGACGTCCTGGCGCTCGCAGCGCCCGGCCAGGAAGCCCTGGGCGACGAGCAGGCGCGCGGCGCGGCGGAACTCGTCGGGGCCGGGCCGGCCGCGCCGGGCCGAGGGCTCCGGCTCGGCGTCGAGGCCCTCGGACACGGCGTCGAGGATGCCGTTGCCAAATCGGTGGCGCTGGCGGTCGGTCAGCTTGAGGCGCGCGAGGTCGTGGTCGGAGCGCGGCGCGCGGTCGGCGATGTCGGCGAGGACGTCGTCGGGGACGACCATGCGCCGCGTGCGGTCGAGGTCGCGGGCCTCCCGCTCGCGCCACGCAGCGACGGTCCGGAGCACGGCGCGCTGCTGGCCCGACATCCGCCCGATGCCCCGCGCCTTGACGCGGTCGACGGCGTCGTACGGGTCGGTCTCCTCGAACAGCGCCGGGTCGTCGTAGCGGCGCATCTCGTCCTCGACCCAGTCGAGCCGGCCGCGCGCCGCGGCGGCGTCGCGGAGCTTGTGGTACACGTCGAGCAGGTAGCGCACGTCGTTGCCGGCGTAGCGCTTCTGGCTCTCGGTAAGGGGCCGCTTGAGCCAGTCCGACCGCGTCTCGCCCTTGTCGAGCCGGATGTCGACGGCCCACTCGACCAGGTCCTGCAGCGACGCCGTGGCGGTCAGCCCGACGAGCCCGGCGGCGCGCTGGGTGTCGAACGAGTTCGTCGGTTGGGTGCCGGTCGCCCGCGCCAGGATCTGCAGATCCTGCGTCGCGTCGTGGAGCACCTTGACGACGGAGCCGTCCGCCAGCAGGTCGCCGAGCGGGCCCAGGTCTCCCTCGAGGGCGAGCGTGTCCACGAGGTGCACGTCCTCGCCCCCGAGCCCGACCTGGACGAGTCCGAGGCCGGGGTAGTAGGTCCGCTCCCAGACGAACTCGGTGTCGAGCGCGACGGCCTCCTTGGACCGGGCGCGGTCACAGAGCGAGCGGAGCGCGGCCGGGGTGTCGATCAGCTCAATCACTCGCCTGCCCGCTTGATGGAGCACCCGAACGCCTGGGTCCGCTGCACCTCGACCGGCAGCCCGGCGATGCTCTGGTCCATCGCCTGGGCGAGGTACGGGACGCGGACGCGGTTGGCCGAGGCCGGGCTGTCGTCGAGCGCGCCGTCGTAGCGCAGGGCGCCGGAGCCATCGAAAAAGTAGACGTGGGGGGCGTTCGTGGCGCCGAAGGCGGCGGCGACCGCGCCGGTCGGGTCGGCGAGGTACGGGACCGCGAGGCCGGCCTTGGCCGCCGCCTCGCGCGAGGCGGCGACGGTCTCGTGCTGGTTCGCGGTCGGGTCGTTGGGGTTCACCAGCACGAAGCCGATGCCCGCCGGCGCGTAGCGCTCGACGAGCGACGCGAGCCGGGGCGCGTAGCGATCGGTCCACGGGCAGGCGTTGCTCCAGAACATGACGACCAGCCCGGACGGGCCGGCCGCTTGCGCGAGCGAGAGGGTCGAGCCGTCAGCCGCCGCGAGCGGCTGGTCGGCCATCGGAGGCGCGGCGCCGGTCGCCAGCTGGGCGCTGGCGAGGGGCGCCGCGAGCATAAGCGCGAGGGCCAGCAGAAGGGAACGTGTCATGATGTGGTGGGCGTGCGACCGGCCTGGACGTCGGCGACGGTCTGGACGAGGGCGTCGTACGTGAGGCGGCCGACGTGGGTGTGCTGGACGATCCCCTCGCCGTCGAGGAGCATCGTGATCGGCAGGGCGTTGCCGACGAACGGGTTGAGCTGGCTCGTCACGTCGCCCTGACCGGTGTAGAGGTACGACGGGTCGTCGACGTCGTACTCGGCGAGAAAGGACTGGACCATCGGGCGGGCGGTCGGCTGGTCGAGCGAGACGAACCGGACGTGGACGCCGTCGGGGGCCTCGGCGTCGTAGCGGACGAACTCGGGGAACTCGGCCCGGCAGGGGCCGCACCACGTCGCCCAGAAGTTGAGGACGACGAGCTCGGCCTCGAGGCCGTCGAGGTCGTCGACGAGCGCCTCGGCGCTGGCGACGTCCACGATGGGCGGGCCGGTCGGCGTCGCCGCCGCGCCGTCGGCGGACGAGCCCGCGTCGGCCGGGGCGTCGGCGCAGCCGACGAGGGCCGCGAGCAGGAGAACAGAGAGCAGACGCATGGACACGGGGGGATCGGGGGGCTCAACGCGTCAGCGGCGGGCAGAGTGCCGGGCGTCGGGAGAGAACCGCGCGAAGGTCAGCGGTCGGGGATGCGCTCGACCGGGACGGCGCCGGCCGCGAGCGCGCCGCGGAGCATGCCCCAGGCGACGAGCCCGTCGTCGGAGCGCGGCTCGAAGAGCGCGACCGCCAGCCGGCCCAGCGGCTGGTCGACGGGGACCACGAGCGCGTCGGGATCCGCGGGGCCGCTGGCGGACTCCCAGGCCCCGAAGACCTCTTGCATGGCCACCTGCTGGAACGGCCGTGCGGCGGTCCGGACGCTGTCGAGGCGGAACCCCTCGCGGGCCCCGGCCTCGACGCCCGTCCGGTACCGGACGCCGTGGACGTCGAGGAGCGCGCGGACGGCGGGCGCCGACGCCCCGCGCACCACGTAGGCGGCCGGCGCGCGCACGGTCTCGGACGGCGCGAACCGGACGAACGCAGGCATCCGCTCGGGCGTCCGCACATCGCGGCGGCGCAGCACGGTCGCCCCGCTCACCGGGTGCGCGAGCGTATCGACGGCGCCGAGCAGGATCTCGACGGGCGCGTCGAGGGCGTCGAAGTCGGCGCGGACCGCCAGCATCTGGCCGACCACGGATGCGGCGTCGGCGGCGTCGGTCCGCTGGCGGACGCGGCTGGCGTCGGCCCAGGCGCGGTCCAGAATCTCCTCCACGAACCGGCGCGAGACGGCGACGCGCTCGTCGAACGGCGCGTAGCTGTAGGCCTCGGACAAGATGCCGTAGCGCCCCCGCAGGCCTGCGTAGTTGCTCGAAAAGCGGGGCTGCGGGCTGTACGAGTACCACCCGCGCGGAGCGGCGGCCTCTTCGCCAAAGGCGCCCGGGACGTTGCCGTAGTGGTACGTCGCATAGTCGTCGGACGCCAGGATCGCGGCCGAGATCGAGGGGAGCCAGCGGTCGCGCAAGTCGGCGTCGATGGCGGCGGGCGTGTTCGGGGAGAGGCCCGGCGCGTAGGTGAGGTGGTACCCCATCGCCGTCCCGTTCGTGGTGTGGAGGTCGACGACGACGTGGGGGTCGAGGTCGCGCATCAGCCCGACGAGCGCCCGGGCCTCGGGCGAGGCCACCTTGACAAAGTCTCGGTTGAGGTCGAGGCCATCGGCGTTCGGGCGCACGCCCATGCCCTCGACGGGCCCGTCCTGCCGGGGCCGGTTGTCGAGCCCCATCCGCTCGTTCCCGTCGGCGTTGTAGATCGGCGCGACGGCGACCACGAGCGAGTCGGCCCACCAAGCGTGCGCACCCGTCGCGAGGGCGCTGAGCAGTTCGAGCATCGCGTCCTTGCCGGCCACCTCGCCGCCGTGGATGGTCCCGATCACGAGCACGCGCGTCTTGCCCGTCGCCCGAGCGGCCTCGGGCGTGGCGGCATTCGCGCCCCACACCGCGAGCGGGAGCGCCCGTCCCTCCCCACTCGCGCCGAACGTGCCGACCCGCAAGGCCGACCGCGCCGCGAGCGCGTCGAGGTGGGCAACGACTTGGGCGTGCGTCGACGTGCACTGGTAGTCGCACGCCTGCGCCGGGGTCTGGAGCGGAGCGGCGGGCAACGCCGACCCTGCACAGCCGGCGACGGCGAGCGCGAGCGGAAGCAGCAGCCCTCTCACAGCGACTCCGGCACCGTGGACTCCAGCCGCCTCGCCATCCAGCCGTTGAGGCCCACGAGCAACGTGAGTGCGATCGCCCACTGCAGAAGGACCGTCGCAACGGAGTACGGCTCGAGTGGGTCGAGCCAGTTGTCGGAGTAGTCGGTCGCCGCCAGCCACAGCCACCAGCCGAGAAGGACGACCGCCTGGATTGGGATCGCGTAGCGCACCCAGACACTCCACAGCCGGGGCAGCGCCCAGTCCGACGGCGTGGCCACCTCGGCCCGCAGGCGGTCGGCGCCGTAGCGCCAGACGGCCAGCGAGATAAAGGCGCCCGAGAGCATCAGCGCGACGCCCCACACGAAGTCCTGGTTGCCGAAGACCTGGTCGGACAGCGCGCTCGGCACGCCGATCAGGAACCCGACCACGCCGACGCCGAGCACGGCCTTCGGCCGGGGCGCCCCGAGGTCGACCACGACGCGCGTCGACAGCTCGATCATCGAGATCAGGCTCGACAGCGCGGCAAACGTGAGCGCCAGGAAAAAGAAGACGGCCAGCACGCCGCCGAGCGGCATCTCGGCAAACAGCGCGGGCATCCAGATAAACGTCAGGCCCGTGCCGCGCTCGCCGCTCGTCTGCATCACCTCCAGGACCTCGGGCTGCGACATCTGAGGCCCGAGCACGGCGAACGTGATCCCGAAGATCATCGTGGCCGCCAGCAGCGAGACCGTGTTGTTGCCGACGCCCGTTAGCACGGCGTTGCGGACGACGCCGTCCTCTTTGCTCATGTAGGCCGCGTACGTCAGGATCAGGCCCCAGCCCGCGCCGGTGTCCCAGGCGTTCTGCGTGAGCGCCTCCAGCCAGATGCTGGCGGTGCCGAGCGTCGACCAGTCGGGCGTAAAGAGGTAGGCGATGCCCGCGCCCGCGCCGGGCAGCGTGACCGCGCGGAGCACGGCGATCACGACGATCACGAGCAGCGTCGGGACCAAGATCTTGTTGGCCCGCTCGATCGTGCGGACGCCGCCGCGCACCGCCAGCACGCCGAGTGCCATCATGGTGCCGTGGAGCACGATCGGCCACGGCGTCGCCTGGAAGGCCTGCCACGCCGCGATCGACCCCTCGCTCGTCAGCGGCAGGCCCGTCAGCGCCGTCGAGCCGACGTAGTACGCGCACCACCCGGCGACCACGCTGTAGTAGCACATGATGGCCGCGGCGACAAACGCCACGAACGCGCCCGCCCACGCGAACTTGGGGCCCGCCAGCGACGCGAACGTGCCGACCACGCCCCGCCGCCCGCGCTGCCCGAGCGCGTACTCGGCGATGATGAGCGGGATGCTCCAGGCCACCAGGAACACCAGCCAGGCCACCAGGAAGGCCCCGGCCCCGCCCTCGCCCGCGTTCGACGCCGCGATGCGGGGGAACCGCCAGATGTTGCCGGTGCCGACAGCGATGCCGAGCACGCTCAGCAGCAGCCCCCAGCGAGACGAAAAGCGGGCGGTCTTGGAGGTGGGCATCTAGAGGCGATCGAGGGGGGTCCACCCGGCGCCCGCGTCGGGGCGGGGCGGGTCGCCGGGGAGCGGGGCGCGGTGGATGGGCGGCAGCGCCCGGGCGACCGGGGCGGGCGCCGGCGGGGCGGGCGTCAGCGGTGCAGCGGTCGGCGCGGAGCGTGCGGGTGCCGACGCTTCGGCCGGCACCGATTCGGGACCGGAGCTGGGGGCGACCTGGGGCGCCGGGGCGCCGCCGAAGACGATCCCGCCCAACTCCTCGGCGGCGGCCGTGTAGTCGACCGCGCCGCGCGTCGGCCGGGGCGCGTCGAAGACCGTCCGCCCGTCGCGGCTGGCGACCGCCAGCGACGACGAGGTGCGGATGGCCGTCGACAGCACGGCGTCGCGGTACTTCTCGCGGAGGTAGGTCGCGTAGCGGGCGTGGCGCGACAGGCGCGCGTCGACCTGCGTCAGCAGGAAGCGCGGGGTCTTGAGGGCCGGGTTGAGCTTGTCCTTGACGAGGCCGGAGGTCTGCCACGTCTGCTCGGCGCCGACGACGGGCTGGTACTCGGGCGTCACGGGGATCACGACCTGGTCGCTGGCGACGAGCGCGTTCATGGTGTACGGCGACAGCGCCGCCGCCGTGTCGAGCAGGACCACGTCGTAATCGTGCCCCGCGCGGACGGTCTCGCGCAGCCAGAGCACGTCGGTCGGCTTGGTCAGCCGGCGGAGCGCCTTGGTGAGCGCCATCGACGAGCCGACAAGGTCGAACCCGCTGACGGTCTGGACGGGGAACGCGCGGAGGTCGGCGTCGGCCGCGAGCAGGCCCAGCGCCGAGTGCTCCGGTGGGGGCTCGGCCACGCCCAGCATCCGGGTGAGGAACCCCTGGGGGTCGAAGTCCACGACGAGGACGCGGCGCCCCTGCCGGCCGAACGCGGCGGCCAAGTGGATGGAGGTGGTGGTCTTGCCGGTCCCCCCCTTGTGATTGCAGACGGTAACGACGGGCACGCGGAGCCGGAGGTGAGCGGGCCGCGAAGATACCCCGAGGGCGGCCGCTCGTGGCCGGCGTGCCGCCCGCCCGCACCGGTTAAGCCGCTTGCCGGCCGGGCGATACCGGACCCGCCCACCTCCCCCTGGCCCAATGGTCCCCCGTAAGCGACCTCAGCCTCCCCCCTTCAGCTCGTTCGGCTGGTCGCTCACCGGCGCCCTCCTGATCGCGCTGAGCCTCCCCCCCCTGGGCGTGTACCCGCTCGCGTGGGTGGCCCTCGTCCCGCTCATCGCCCGGTGGGCCTCCCGCCGGCCGACCCTCGACTACGTCCGGGAGCTCTACGCGCTCCTGCTGACGACGGCGTGCTGCGTGGGCTTCTGGCTCCTCTTCAACCCGGACGCGTCGACGGCCGCCATGGGCGGCCTGAGCCTGTTCCTGGTCCCGCTCCCCCTCGTCGCCGCCTTCGCGCTGGCCGGCGTCGTCCGCGAGCGTCTCGGGCTGGTGCCCGGGCTGGCCGCGCTGGCGCTCAACGTCGTGGCCGCGGAGTTCCTGTCGCTCACGTTCAGCGTGACGCTCCCGTGGCTGCTGCTGGGCCACACGCAGGCCGGGGCCCTCGAGTTTATCCAGATGGCGGACATCGGCGGCGTGCTGCTGCTGAGCCTGTGGGTGCTCCTCCTCAACGTCACGGTCTTCGTGGCGCTCCCGCGGGGCGCCCAGCCCGGCGAGCGGTACGTCGAGCGCGGCGCGGCGATGGCCGTGTTCACGGCGCTGATCGCCCTGCCCGTCGTGTACGGTTCCATCCGGACCGCCCAGGCGGACCTCCCGGCCGGCTACACGTCGGTCGGGATCGTCCAGCCCGGCGTGTCCTCCCGCCAGTGGGACGGCCAGTCGGCGACGGTCAAGGTCGACCACCTCGCCGACCTGTCGGACTCCCTGCTCGGCCGCGACACGTCCCTCCCGGACTCGGTGACCGCCCCGGTCGCCCCCCGGCGGCAGGACCTGGCGCTCCTGGTCTGGCCCCAGATGTCGCTCCCCTTCATGGGCACCGACCAGGGCGAGGCCCAGCTCTACCGACGGCTCCAACGCTGGACCTCGCAGCGCGGCGTGGCCCTGCTGGCGGGCGCCCAGACGGCCTCCGACAACGTCGACCGCCGGCGCGGCATTCCGGACGACCGTGACCTCGCCAACTCCGCCGTCCTGATCCGCCCCGGCAAGCCGCTCGTCCAGTACGACCAGATGCGCCGCGTGCCGTTCGCCGACGCCGAGGCCGCCGAGGGCAACGACCGCGTCCTGTTCGACGCCGACGGCACGCGGCTGGCGACCGCCGTCGGGTTCGAGTCCTTGTTCGGCAACCACATCCGCAAGTTCACGCGGTCCGGCGCCGACCTCATCGTCGTCCTCTCGCGCAACGACCTCTGGGGCCGGTCGTCCGGCATCTACCAGCACCTCCAGTTTACCCGGCTCCGCGCCGTCGAGTCGCGCCGGGCCGTCGTCCTCTCGACCGTCGGCGGGATCTCGGCGATGATCTACCCCAACGGTGAGATCGAGCACGTGGCGGGCTGGATGGACCAGGAGGTCCATGCCATTCAGGTGCCCACGTTCCGTGGCCAGACGTTCTACGTCCGCCACGGCGACTGGGTCGGGCAGTGGGCGCTGGTGCTGGCGCTCGTCCTCGGCGTCGGTGGGATCGGGGTCTCCGTGTTCTTCCCCGAGCTGACGACGGCCAAGCGCGCCGCCAAGCGCCTCTTCCCCGCCTAGGGAACGCCGCACGGGCGCCGGGCGATCACCGCCCATGCTCACGCTCCACGCCCCGTTCGTCCTGGCCTCGGCCTCGCCCCGCCGCCGCGTCCTGCTCGACCGCCTGGGCCTCACCTTCGAGGTGCGGCCGACCGACTCCGACGAGACGTGGCCCCTCGACCTCGCCACAGGCCCGGCCGCCGAAGCGGTGGCCCTGCGCAAGGCCCGGGCGATCGACGCGTCGGGCACGCTCGTGCTGGCGGCCGACACCGTCGTGGTGCTCGACGGCGACGTACTCGGCAAGCCGGCCGACGAGGCCGAGGCGCGAGCGACCCTGCGCAGGCTGAGCGGGCGCACCCACCACGTCACGACCGGGCTCGCGCTCCGGCTCGACGGTCGCGAGGCGACGGCCCACGAGACGACGGCCGTGACGTTCGCGGACCTCAGCGACGCCGAGATCGCGGCGTACGCAGCGACCGGCTCCCCGCTCGACAAGGCCGGCTCGTACGGCATCCAGGACGACGCGGGCGCCCTGCTGGTGGCGCGCATCGACGGCGACTACTTCAACGTCGTCGGGCTCCCGCTGCGGCGCCTCTACGAGACGTTGAGCGCCTTCGCCCCGTCACTCGTGTCGGTCGCCGGCCGCCCCCGGTCATGACGAGGCCGGGTGGGATCCCCGCCTGTGAGCGTCCGTCCCACCCCCCCACCCGACTCGCCATGCGCCTGCTGCCCCTCGCCTTCCTGTGCCTCGCCCTTGCCGCCTGCGGGGGCGACGCCGCCTCCCCGGAGCCCCGCGAGCCGGCCCCCGAGACGCCCGCCGCCAGCGCTCGTCCGTCGGTGGCCGACCTCGTCGGGACGAACCCCCGGCTCCGCGTGCTCGCGCGGCTGATCGCCTCGAGCGGGCTCGAGGTCACCCTGCGCGACACGTCGACGGCCTACACGTTGTTCGCGCCGTCCGACGACGCCTTCGCCCAGTTCGGCGGGCGGGCCGCGCTGGAGGCCGACTCCGCCGCCGCCCGCGCCGCGCTCGCCCGGCACGTCGTCGCCACGCGCCTGCTCACGCCCGACGTGTTCGCCGATCTCGCCATCGAGACGATGGCCGGCTCCGAGGTCACGTTCGCCGAGGTCGGCGAAGGGCTCGCGGTTCAGTCCGGCGGCGCGACGGCCCGGATCACCGACGCCGACCTCGACGCCGACAACGGGGTCGTCCACATCGTCGACACGGTGCTCCAATGAGCGACGCCCCGGTGTATCTCATCGTCGGAGGGTCCGGCGGCATCGGCGCCCCGCTCGTGCGGCGGCTCGCGGCCGACGGCGCGCACGTCGTCGTGGGCGCCCGCGACGCGGGCAAGCTCGAAGCGCTCGCAGCCGAGACCGGCGCCCGCGCCTTCACGCTCGACGCGACCGACCCCGACGCCGTCTCTGGGCTCGTCGACGCCAGCGTCGAGGCCTTCGGCCGTCTCGACGGGGCCGTCAACCTGGTCGGTTCGATCCTGCTCAAGCCGGCGCACGCGACCTCGCCCGAAGAGTTCGACGGCGTGCTGACGCAGAACCTCACGACGGCCTTCTACCTCGTCCGCTCGGCGGCCAAGGCGCTGCAGAAGAACGCTGACCCCGACGGCGGCTCGATCGTGCTGATGTCGAGCGTGGCCGGGCGCTACGGGCTCGCCAACCACGAGGCGATCGCCGCTGCGAAAGCCGGCGTCGAGGGGCTCGTGCGGTCGGCGGCCGCCACGTATGCGCCGAAGGGCGTGCGCGTCAACGCCGTAGCGCCCGGGCTCGTCCGGACCCCCCTCGCGGGACGGCTGGTGGCGACCGACGCGGCCGTCGAGGCCTCGGCCCGGCTCCACCCGCTCGGCCGGATCGGCGAGCCCGAGGACCTGACCGACGCGCTGGCGTTCCTGCTCGACCGCGAGCGCAGCGGCTGGGTCACCGGCCAGACGCTCTCGGTCGACGGCGGGTTCGCGACCGTCCGGCCCCGCTGACCGCAGGCGGACGGGGCAGCGTTTCCGCGACGGGTCTTCGAGCCGGCGGAACGAGGGGAAACACGAGGCCGCACACCGGTGGACAGGGCCTCGCGTTCTCTACATTGAAACGATGGCCCGCCCCCCCCGGACCCGCCCCCCCATGTCCCTTTTGCTCAAGGTCGTCGCGGCCGCTTCGCTGGCCGTCGCGGGCCTCTGGTCGGTCTCGACCGTGCCCGTGACGGCGAGCGACCCCGTCGCCACGGCATCCCCGCCCCTCCCCGCGCCCGCTGTTGCCGACACGCTGTCGATCGACGCCGTCGTCGGCCAACTCGTCGGCGCGCGCGCGGACGCGCCCGGCCTGGACGCGCTCGTGTTGGCCGGCCGCGTCGGCCGCATCGACGTGCTCTCCGGCGACATGGACGCGCTGCTCGTCCGTGTCCGTCGGTGGCAGGCGGCCTCTCCCCTGCCCGTCGCCGTGTCGGCCCCGACGCAGGTGCTCGCGGGCGCCCCGGCCGTCCCGTCGCTCGACGCGCTCGCGGCGGCCGACGACGCGCCGCTCGCCTACCTCGCCGGCCGGGCGACCGCCGAGGCCGCGCAGCCGCTCGGGATCCAGTCGCCTGGACCGGCCGTGGCGATCGGCGCCTCCGGGATCTCCGGCCCGCTCGCGGCGGCGGTTGTCCGCGGGGTCCGCGAGGGACGCGCGTGGCCGTCGGCCGCCTTGCCTGACGCCGACGCCCTGGGCGGGGTCGACGCGCTCGCGGAGGCCGGGCTGATGGAGGTCCGGACCAGCCCCTCCCTCGTCCAGCGACTGCGTGGGCAGACGTCGTTCGTGGGCCTCGTAGTTACCGACGTGGGCCCCACAGCAGCCGGCGCCGTCGAGGCGCTGCGGAACGGAGCGGACGTGGTCGTCTCCGGGTCCCCGGGCGCCGTGTTCGACTCCTTGCGGTCGGCGGTGCGGTCGGGGCGTCTCCCGGAGGAGACCGCCCGGGAGGCCGCGCGGCGGTCGCTGGCCGCGAAGGCGTGGGCCGGCCTGGACCTCGCGCCCCGCGACGAGCGGCTGGCGGAGCGTCCGAGCGGCGGGGCCGTCCGGATCTCGCCGTGGCGCGCGCCGTCGGCAGGGCTCGTGGAGCGCTCGGCGCTGCTGGCGGCCGAGGTCGCGCGGCGGGCCGTCGCGGTCGTGCAGCCCGAGCGCGGGCCGCTCCCGCTCGCCGGGCCCGGCCCGGGCGACGTGTTCACGGTCCTGCTCGACCCCGGCGCCGACCCCGACGCGGGCGTGCCCTTCGTCAACGCGCTCGCCGACGGGCTCGCGCCGGACCGCACCGCCAGCTACGCCCGTCTCGGCCTGGGCCAGCCGGACGACGACTACAACGCGGCCCTGCGCGCGGCTCGCGACGCCGACGTCGTCGTCGTGGCCGCGATCCCCGAGGCCGGCGGCCAGCTCGCGCCCCGGCACCGGGCCTTCGCCCGCGCGCTCAACGACCGCCGCACGGTCGTGCTCGTCGCGCTCGGCGACCCGGGCCTGGCCGCCGGGCTCCAGTCCGCGGCGTTCGTCGCCGCCCCCACCGCCGACGCCACGTCGCAGGTCGCCGCCGCCGACGCCGTCACGGGCCGCGCCGACGTGTCGGGCCGGCTTCCGCAGGCCGTCGCCGGCGTGGCCCCGGCCGGCGCGGGCGTCCGGTACCGCCAGCAGCGGCTCCGCCCGGGCGCCCCCCTCGCCGCCGGTCTCGACCCCGGCGCGGCCGATCGTGTCGACGCGGTGATGGAACGCGCCGTCGCCTCCGGCGCCTTCCCCGGTGGCGCCGTCGCCGTCGGCCGCGACGGGGTGCTCGTGCGCCTACGCGGCTACGGCCGCCTGACGCGAGGCGGTGGGCCGGCGACGGCCGAGACGCCGTACGACCTCGCCTCGCTCACAAAAGTGGTCGGCACGACGACCGTCGTGATGCAGCTCGTCGAGGAGAACCGCCTGGAGCTCGACGCGCCCGTGTCGCGCTACCTCCCGCGCTACCGATCGCTGGGCAAGGAGTACGTCACCGTCCGCCAACTCCTCGAGCACTCGGCCGGCCACCGCGCGTGGTACCCGTTCTGGTCGCACGGCATCACGTCGCGGCGCGAGGCGCTCGACTTCGTCTATGCCGACACGCTGCAGTACCCGCCCGGCACGCGCTCGCGGTACAGCGACTTCGACATGATCGTGCTCGGCGAGGTGATCCAGGCCGTCGAGGACGCGCCGCTCGGCGAGGTCTTCGAGCGCCGGATCTACGAGCCGCTCGGCATGTCGGCGACCGGCTTCCGCGACGTCGACGTCGTCGACCGGCTGGCGGCGCCGACCGAAACCGACCGCGCGTGGCGAATGCGGACCCCGCAGGGCGAGGTCCACGACGAGGCCGCGTCCGTCTTTGGGGGCGTCGCCGGGCACGCCGGCCTGTTCTCGACGGCCGAGGACCTCGCGCGCTTCGGGTTCGTGCTCGCGAACGGCGGCGCCGGCTACGGCACGCGCCTGTTTCGCCGGACCACGCTGGAGCGGTTTACCGAACGCGTCCGGATGCGGAGCACGTACCCGACCGGGCTCGGCTGGATGGTCCACCACGGCGAGACCTCGGCCGGAAGCCACTTCGGGCCGCGCTCGTTCGGCCACACCGGCTTTACCGGCACGTCCATCTGGGTCGACCCCGACCAGAACCTGTTCGTCGTCCTCCTGACCAACCGCGTCCACCCCTCGCGCCGCAACCGCCAGATCCGCGACGTGCGCCCCGCGCTCGCCGACGCCGTCGCGGGCGCCGTGCTCGCGCCGCCCGGCCACGCCGAGCTGGCCCTCGGGTTCGGCCCCGTCCCCGCCGACCTGCTGGCGGCCCGCTAGTCTTCGTCCCCCCGCCCCATTCCATGCCCACGTACGTCTATCGCCGCCCCGACGGCACCACCTTCGAGTACATCCAAAAGATCTCCGCGCCCGCGCTCACCGAGGACCCCGAGACCGGCGAGCCCGTGACGCGCGTCATCTCCGGCGGCGCCGGCCTGCAGTTCAAGGGCGACGGGTTCTACCTCACCGACTACGTCCACACAGGGCAGAAGGACCGCAAAAAGGGGGAGGCCGACGCCGCCTCGGACGGCAAGCCCAAGGCCGAGAAGCCTCCCAAAGCCACGCCCGCCAAAAAAGCGGAGGCCTCGAAGGCGCCCGCGAGCAAGGACTAGGCGCTCGGCTACGGCACGATCCCCCGGCGCCACTGCTGGCGAGCGCGGTCGATGGGGTCAACGAGGGCCCGGTCGCGCTCGAGCGTCAAGACCGGGAACGGGCCGCTGGCTGAGGTGCGTCGGAACGAGAAGGAGACGGGCCCGGCGACGCCGGCGCCGTACGTCCACCGCTCGCCGTCGGCGCGCGTCTCGACAAAGCGCGGCGGGCCGAACAGGACGAAGACCATCCCGGGGTCGGTCTTCCAGCCCTCCTTGACGCCCGCGAACAGACGGTTCGCCTGCTCGACGCGGTCGTAGAACGCGCGGATCGTGGCGGCCGCGAGCCGGCGGTCGTCCATCTCGGCGCCCCAGAAGCCGTCGAAGGCACGCCGCCGGGCGGCCTCGGAGCGCGCCTCGCGGAGAGGCCGGAGCTCCGCGCCGTCGGCGAGGTACGCGAGCGGGCCGACGAGGTCGCCCAGCCGCGTCAGCAGCGGGTACTCGCGGCGGCGCACGACGACGTAGCGCGCAGCCGACGTGGGGCGCGCGTCGAGCGCGACGGTGATGCGGTAGACGCCCGGGCGGAGGGCGGGCAGCGGGGCCTCGACCAGGACGGTCCCTTCTCCGACCCCCTGGCGCGCGACGGCGACCGTGTCGAGCGCGCTGCGGTCGAGGCCCAGCGCCGCCAGCGAGCCCACGAACGGCGTCGACGCGTCGACCGGCGCGGCGGGCAGGGAGTCCGACAGGACGCGGGCGACGGTCACGATGAGCGTGTCGGCGGCGGCGAGGTCGATGGCCTGGAGCGCGAGCGCCAGGGAGTCGAGCCCGGCTGGGATGGCCGCGGCGTCGACGGGGTCCGGCCCGCGGACGACCCGGAGCGCGGCCAGCCGGGGCAGCCCGCCCGGCGCGCGCGCCAGCACCTCGGCGCGCCGCTCGGCCGTGCGCCCGGCGCCCTCGTCGTCGAGGAGCGCGCGGACGGTGTACAACCCGGGCTCGACCGCGAACCGCTCGCGCGTCCACCTCGGGGCGGTCGACCGCGACGCCGCCTGCGAGGCCACGCGGACCGTGTCGAGGGCCGACAGCACACGGGGCGCGCCGCCCTCGCGCTCGACGGACACGGTCCACCGCAGGACGGCCTCCAGCGAGTCCGGGCCGGGGCGGAACGCGAGCGCCGCCGGCGCGACGCCGACGAGTACGTCGACGACGGCGGCGTCGCCGTCGACGACGCCCGCCACGTCGAGCACGAAGGCGGGCTCGCCGGCCCGATACGCCGCCGCGTCGGTGTCGAGGCGGGCGGGCGAGGGGCCCGCGCACGCGCTCGCCACGAGCAGGAGCGCGAGGGCGCTAGCTCGCCGCACGGGCCGCCGCCACAATCGCCGCGAACGACGCCGCGTCGAGGCTGGCGCCCCCGACGAGGGCCCCGTCGATGTCGGGCTGCGCGAAGAGGTCGGCCGCGTTCCCCGGCTTGACGCTGCCGCCGTACTGGATGTCGGTGGCCTCCAGCCCCCGGCCGGCCAGCCACGCCCGGATCGCCGCGTGGACGGCCTGCGCCTGCTCCGGGCTCGCGGTGCGGCCCGTTCCGATCGCCCAGACGGGCTCGTACGCGACCACGAGCGGCCCACCCTCGACGCCCTCCATCGACGCCGCCAGCTGAGCGACGACCGTCTCCTCGGCCCCGCCCGCCTCGCGCTCCTCCAGCGTCTCGCCCACGCACAGGATCGGGGTCAGCCCGCCCGCCTGCGCCGCGCGCACCTTCTCGGCGACGAACGCGCTGGTCTCGTCAAAGAGCGCGCGCCGCTCGGAGTGGCCGACGATGACGTACGCGGCCCCGACGCCGCGCAGCATCGGTGCCGACACCTCGCCGGTGAAGGCGCCGGACTCGGCGGGGTGCACGTTCTGGGCGCCGAGGGCGACCGGGCTCCCGCCGACGCGCTCGGCGACCGCCTCGAGCCACACGGTCGGCGGGCACACAGCCACGCCGATGTGCGCGGCGTCGTCGCCGGTCAGACGTACGACGTCGGCCGCAAGCCGGACGGCCTCGTCGAGGTCGAGGTTCATTTTCCAGTTTCCAGCGACAAGCATCAGTCCGTAGGGTCGGGGGGGGTGGCCTGGCGCCGGGCGACCTCCGCGGAGGCGGCTTCCGCGAGCGACGACATCAGCCGGACGTCTTCCTCGGTCCAGGCGTGGGGGACGGAGTCGATGGCGCACAGCGCGCCGATTACGTGGCCGTCCGGGGCGGCGACAGGCACGCCAAGGTAGGCGACGACGCCGAGGTCCTCGATCGCGCCGTTCGCCGCCAGCCGCTTGGTCTCCCGGGCGTCGCGGACGACGAGCGGGCGCCGCTCATTCGCGACGTGCTGGCAGAACGAATGCGACAGCGGCGTCTCGCGGTCGTCGGACGCCCAGCCTGTGAGCCCGGTCTGGCTGGCGAAAAACTGGCGCTCCGCGTCGACGAGCGAGAGGAGCGAGACGGGGACCCCGAGCGAGTCGGAGACCGCCCGGGTCAGCACGTCGAACGGCCGCGAAGGGCCCGTGTCGAGCAGGCCCGTGCGCCGGAGGGCAGCGACGCGGGCGTCGACGGCCTCGGGGTCCGGGTCCCCGCCGACCTGCGGGTCGATGCGGTCGGCCGGGCGGCGGCCCGCCCAGCCCCCCCGGTCGGCCAGATCCTCCCACCGCTGGTTGACCGCCGCGTCCACCGCGTCGTCGACCGCGTAGGCCACGCCCACGAACCGGGTCGACGCGCCCTCCATCGACCGGCCCCGGACCCACACGGTGCGGTCGGCGACCTCAAGCCGAAGGTCGACGGGCGTGCCGGGCACACCCAGCGCCACGCGCAGTGCCCCCTCCGCCGTGGACCGGTTGCGGACGTGGGCCATGAGGCCGTCGAGGGTGTCGGCGGCATCCACCCCGAACAGCTCGCGCGCCGGTCCCGG
This sequence comes from Rubrivirga halophila, assembly GCF_046845755.1. Lineage (GTDB taxonomy): Bacteria > Bacteroidota > Rhodothermia > Rhodothermales > Rubricoccaceae > Rubrivirga. The sequence goes on along the minus strand of NZ_CP177357.1, from coordinate 1,266,011 downwards.
GTCCATCTCGACCTGTCCGTCGCTGCCGATCGCGACCATGGCCGCGCGGCCATGGGTGATGGCGAGGCGGAGCTGGGCCGCCTCGACCTGCACGGTCGCGTCGCGCCCGATGGCGACGGCGCCCTCGACAAAGTCGCCCGAGAGGACGGGGGCCAGCGTGAGGTCGATCCACACCCCGAAGGTCGAGCCGCCGGGGGGGATCCGCGTCCGCACCGTCTCGCCGGCGAGCGCGCGCCGCCACAGGTCCGGCCGCTGGGCCCGGTCGAGGTAGGGCTGCCCTTCAACGGACTCGCGGTCCGTCCCCGCCGCTTCGGCCACGGCCTGGTTGACGACGGTCGCCGTGCCGGCGGCGTCGATCCCGACGATCCGGTCCGGCGTAGCGTCCAGAACGGCCCGGAGCCGGTTCCGCTCGTGCTCGAGCTGGCGGAGCACGTCGTGGAGCTGGTGTTCGATGGCAACGAGCGTGGTCACGTCTCGGGCCTCCAAAAGCGCCCACGTCTCGCCGTCGGGTCCGTCGACCGACTGGAGGTCGACCAGGAACACGAGGTGGCCGTCGGCCCCGAGGACGCGCGTGTAGAAGCGGTCGTAGGCGCCCCCGCGCGCCGTGTCGAGCCCCTCCGCGATCCGCTCGGGCTCGCTCCAACCCAGGGCCCGGTCGAGCGGGCGGCCCAGCGCCTCCGACCCGGCGGACAGCGTCGCCGCATCGCTCATCGCACGGACGACGCCCGCCGCGTCGACGACGATCGCGAGCCCGAACGACGCCTCGAACAGGCGTCGGTACACGTCGGCGGGCAGCCCGGCCGGGCCGCCGACGATCTCGTACGGACTGGTTTCAGGGGCGTCGTCGCGGTCCATCGGTCCTACAGGCGTGACAGGATTTCTTCAGCGTGGGCCTTGGTCTTCGGCCGCTTGAACACGTGGCGGACGCGGCCGTCGCCATCGATCAGGAACGTCGTCCGCTTGACGCCAACGCTCTTGCGCCCGTACAGCGACTTCTCGCCCCAGGCCCCGTAGGCCTCCAGGATCTCGCGGTCCGGATCCGCCAGCAGCGGGAACGGCAAGTCGTACTTCTCGGCGAACCGCTCGTGCCGGTCGACGGGATCCGGCGAGACGCCGACGACGGCGACGCCCGCGTCGAGGAGGGCGGCGTGGTTGTCGCGGAGGTTGCAGGCCTGCGCCGTGCAGCCCGGCGTGTCGTCCTTCGGGTAGAAGTAGAGCGCGAGCGGGCGGCCGGCAAAGTCCGCCAGGCGAACGGTCGCGCCGGACTGGTCGGTGCCGGAAAAGTCGGGGGCTGGGTCGCCGGCGGCGGGTATGTCAGCCATCAGAGCGTGTCGGTAAGGGCGGCCACGCGGTCGAAGTGGGCGTAGGCCGTCAGGTCGAGTTGGAGCGGGGTCACGGAGACGAAGCCGGCGGCGACGGCCGCGAGGTCGGTGTCGTCGCCGCCGTCGAGGTCGACGAACTCGCCGCCGAGCCAGAAGTAGGGCCGGTCGAAGGGGTCGCGGCGCTCCTCGAAGATCTCGTCCCACCGCGCCCGCGCCTGGCGCGTCACGCGGACGCCCGCGAGCGCGTCGAGCGCGAGGTCGGGCACGTTGACGTTCAGGAGGACGCCGGGGGGCAGGCCGTCCGCGAGCACGCGCGCCGCCAGCCGGGCCGCCACGTCCGCGGCGGCGGCGAAGGAGTCCGGGCGCCACGCGTCGTGCGAGACGGCGATGGCGGGGACGCCGAGCACGGTCGCCTCGGTCGCCGCCGAGACGGTCCCCGAGTACAGCACGTTGACGGCCGTGTTGGGGCCGTGGTTGATCCCGCTCACGACGAGGTCGGGCCGGCGCGGCAGCAGCTTCTGGACGGCGATCTTGACGCAGTCCGCGGGCGTCCCGGTCACGGCACGCGCCCACACGTCGTCGGCGAACGGCCACGGGTGGACGCGCATCGGGTCGCGCACGGTGATGGCGTGGCCGACGGCGCTCTGCTCCTCGAAGGGGGCCACGACGGCGACCGTCCCCAGCTCGCGCAGACCGGCGACCAGGGCGACGATGCCCGCCGCGTCGATGCCGTCGTCGTTCGAGACGAGGATGAGGGGGCGGTCGACGCGGGCGTCGAGGGGGGCGAGTCGGGGCACGTCGGCGTCGGGGGGTGCCGCAAGATCGCACCGCCGCGCGTCCGGGGTGGGCGCGCGGGCTGGAGTGCATGAACCCCTCACCCTGGCTGCGCCGACCCGTCGGCTGTCCCCCTCCTTCAGTAGCTCTCGTCCTCGCTCGGGAACGCGCCCGCCCGGACGTCGCCGACGTAGCGGCCGACGGCGTCGACGACGATCGCCCCGAGGTCGGCGTAGTGGCGGACAAACCGGGGGTTGAAGTCCTTGGTTAGCCCCAGCATGTCGTGGGTCACGAGGACCTGGCCGCTGCACCCGGCCCCGGCGCCGATGCCGATGGTCGGGATCTCGACGCTCGCGGTGAGGTCGGTCGCCAGCCCGGCGGGGATTTTTTCGAGGACGACCCCGAACACGCCCGCCGTCTCCAGCCGCACGATGTCGCGGCGGATCTCGTCGGCCTCCTCCTCCTCGCGCGCGCGCACCTTGTAGGTTCCGAACTTGTAGATGCTCTGCGGGGTGAGCCCGAGGTGGCCCATCACCGGGATGCCCGCGTCGATGATGCGGCGGACCGAGTCGAGCACGGCCGCGCCGCCCTCGAGCTTGAGCGCGTGCGCGCCGGTCTCCTTCATCACCCGAATCGCCGACCGCAGCGCCTCCCGGCTCGACCCCTGGTACGCCCCGAACGGCAGGTCCACGACGACGAGCGCGCGGTGGACGCCGCGGACCACGCACTGGGCGTGGTAGATCATCTGGTCGAGCGTGATCGGCAACGTCGTCTCGTGGCCGGCCATCACGTTCGACGCCGAGTCGCCCACGAGCAGCACGTCGACGCCGGCCTCGTCGAGCAGCCGCGCCGAGGTGTAGTCGTACGCCGTCAGCATGGCGATCGGCGTGCCCTCGGCGCGCATCTCGAGCAGCGTCTGGGTGGTGACGCGGCGGACGTCGGCGGCAGTCGAGGAGACGGTCTGGGTGCTCATGGGCGCGGGGGAAACCGGAGGATACGCCGACGCCGGAGCCGGTCGCCGAGCCCCCCGCGGCCGGACCACACAACAACGGCGCCGCTCCCTCGAGGAGAGCGGCGCCGGAGGCGATGCGGACGCGAGCCTACTGGCCGGCGGGCGCCGTCGGCGCTCCCTGCTGGCCCTGGGCCTGGCCGAGCGGCGGCGAGTTCGGGTCGATCCCCAGCCGGCCCATGATGCTGGGCGTCAGGTCGACGACGTTCTCGCTGCGGTACAGGAAGACCGGCGCGTTGTTGGCGACGGTCGGGAGCACCAGGTCGTAGCCGCCGGCCTCGGCCTCGGCGGCGATCGCCGCGTCGATCTGGTTGAGGACGGGCTGGAGCAGCCGGGCCTCGGCGTAGCTGAGGTACTGCAGGCCCTGGACCTCGGCCTGCTCGATGTCGTTGCGCAGCGCCAGCAACTCCTGCTCGCGCTCGGCGCGGGCAGCGTCGGTGGCAAGCGGGCTGTTGGCGTACTCCTGGTAGTCGGCGAGCTCGGCCTGGAAGACGGTCTGGAGCGAGTCCTGCAGGACGCGGACGCGAGCGCCGACGGCGGCCTGCTGCTGCTGGAGCTGCGTCTGGACGTCGGCGAAGGCCGGCATCCGGATCACGATCTGGTCGGTGTCGACAAAGCCGACCTTCATCGGCTGGGCCAGGGCGGCCGGCGCCAGCGCGACGGCGAGAACGGCCAGGAGGGAGAATCGGAGGGTCATCGGGAGAGAGTCTGGTGGGTTAGCGGGTCGAGCCGGGGGCCACCGCCGAGCCGATCCCGACGCCGAGCTCTTGGAGCACGCGGTCGGTGAGGTCGTGGCGGGGCCGGGCGTAGAGGAAGACGTATTCGCCGGCGCGGTCGAAGACGTAGTCGAACTCGTCGTCGTCGGCGACGGTCTCGATGGCGGCCAGCAGGCGCTCCTGCGCCGGGCGCAGGCGCGTCTGCTGCTCACGGAAGAGCTCGCCGTTGGGGCCGAAGTACCGCTGGCGCAGGGCGTCGCGCTCGGCGCGCTTGGCCTCGACGGCGGCCTGCTGCTGCTGGCGCTCGTCGTCGGTGAACAGGATCTCCCGAGCGGCGAACTCGTCGGCGAGCGTGCGGGCCTCGGTCTCGACCGCGGCGATCTCGGCGCGCCAGACGCCCGTCAGCCGGTCGAGCTCCTGCTGGGCCGACTGGAACTCCGGCATCTGGGGCAGGATCTTCGACGAGTCGACGTAGCCGATCTTCTGCTGGGCGGCCGCGGCGGGCACGAGCAGGGCGGCGACGAGGGCGAGGGCGAGCAGGCGCCCCGCGAGCGGAATCGAAGACATGGCAGTGTCGGGAGAGGGGGGTCGGGACGAGAGCCGCCGGTCGGGCCGGCCGGGTCTCGCCGCTAGCGGCCGCCGAGCGAGAACTGGAAGCGCCAGCCGGGCTCGGCGTCCGAGATGTCGCCCGCCGACGTGCCGAGCGGGGCGTACGGGTCGATCTGGTAGCCCATGTTCAGGTCCACGAGCCCCAAGATGGGCAGGAAGATGCGGGCGCCGACGCCGGCCGCGCGGAACAGCCGGGCCGGGTCGTAGTCGTCGAAGCCGTCGTACGTGTTGGCGGCGTCGGCGAACACGTACGGCGCCAGCGAGAGCTGCGGGGTCTGGAAAAGAACGAGGCCGATCTCCGACTCGTACTTGTTCAAGATCCGGCCGCCGACCGGGTCGCCGTCCAGGCGCGGGCCGACGGCCTCGAGCGGGTAGCCGCGCAGGAACACGAGGTCCCGGCCGAAGCCGCGCGAGATGCTCGACGTGCCCGAGGCCTCGAGCGGCGTCCCGCCGATGAGGTAGCGCTGGAACCGGACGGGGTCGCCGGTGAGCGAGCCGATGTACCCGAACCGCGTCTTGACGCTGGCCGTCAGGCGCCCCACGATCGGCGTGTAGAACGCCGTGTTGAGGTCCCACTTGTGGTACTGGATAAAGTCGCCGATGGGCGGGGCGACCGTCAGCGAGAGGCCGACGCTGGACCCGTTCTGCGGGAAGGTGGGGTTGTCGAGCGCGTTCCGCGAGAGCGACTGCGTGAACGTGACCTCCTGGCTGAGGCCCTCCGGCAAGACGTTGCTGTTGAGCCCCTCGACGTCGTAGAGCCGGTAGCCGAGGTTCGAGCCGGACACGAAAAAGTCATCCGGGAACTTGAGCCGCTGGCGGTAGAAGACCGAGGCCGACGCCGTCGAGTACAGGCCGTCCGTGCCCGAGGCCGCGTTGAACGTCTGCCGGCGGTACGCCAGCGAGAACCCGACGGGCGTGGCCCGGCCGCGGAACCACGGCTCGGTGAACGACATCGAGTAGATCTGGGCGCGCTGGCCGTAGGTCTGGACCTGGAGCGAGAGCTGCTGCCCGTCGCCGGTCGGCATCCCGCCCTTGAACCCCTGCGCGAGATTCTGGAGCGAGAAGTTGGCGAACGTGACGCGCGCCGACAGGATGAGCCCGATGCCCGAGCCGCCGTAGCCGCCCGACAGCTCGAGCTGGTCCGACGAGGTCTCGGCCAGGTTGTACACCAGGTCGACCGTCTTGTCCTCGTCGTCGACGGAGATGCCCGGGCCGGCGCCGAAGCTGGCGGGGTCGAAGTAGTTGAGCGTCGCGAGCTCGCGGACGGACCGCTCGATGGCCTGGCGCGAGTACGGCTGGCCGGGGATGGTCCGGAGCTCGCGCCGGATGACGTGCTCCTTGGTGCGCGTGTTGCCCGCGATCCGGACGTCGCCGAACTCGTAGACCTCGCCCTCGGTCACCTCCAGGTAGAGGTCGAGCGAGTCGCCGGGCGCCTCGACAATCTCCGGCGCGACGTAGAACTCGTAGTAGCCCCGGTCCTGGTACAGGCTCGTGAGGTCGGAGTGGTCGGTCGAGTAGTACAGGTTCTGCTCGATCCGCGTCCGGTCGTAGACGTCCCCGCTCTGGATCCCGAGCGCGAGCTGGAGCTGGGCGTCGTTGTAGACCGTGTTGCCCTCGAAGACGACGTTGCGGATGTGGTACTGGGGGCCCTCGTCGACCTCGACCTCCACGATCAGCCGCTCGTCGCCGGCCTCATCGGGCTCGAGGTACACCGAGTCGCGGACGACGCGGGCGCCGTAGTAGCCCCGGTCGTTGTAGAAGCGGACGAGCGAGGTGAGGTCCTCGTCGAACTTCTGGTCGTCGAAGATCTCCGTCTTCCAGAACCGCCACCAGCGGCGCTCCGGCGTGTTCGAGAGCTGCTTGCGCAGCGTCCGCTCCGAGAACACCTCGTTGCCAATAAACCGGATGTCGTTGACCGCCTGGCGCTCGCCGCGGTCCACGACGAACGTGATCTGGACGCGGCCGTCGGTGTTGACCGACTGGCGGGCGACGACGCTCGCCTGACGGTAGCCGTCCTGCGCGAGACGGTCGCGCAGGATCATCTGGGTCCGCTCGATGTCGGCCGGGCGGACGGCGCGGCCCCGGAGCAGCGGGATCTGGGTGCCCAGCTCGTCGACGTCGGCCTGCTTCATGCCCTCGACGGTGAACGCCGCCAGCCGGGGCTGCTCCTCGACGGTGATCGTCAGGAAGACGCCGTCGCCGACGACCTCCGTCGCCTCGACCTGGGCGTCGGAGTAGCCGCCGCGCGAGTACAGGTTGCGGACGGCCTCGCCGAAGGCGGGGTCCCACGGCAGCGACACGCGCTGGCCGGTGCGGAGCCCGCTGATGGAGCGGACGAGCGCGTGGCTGCTTTCGTCGAGGGCGCCCTCGACGGACACCGACAGGATCTCGACGGTCCCCGGCGCGGCGGGCGTCTGGGCAAAGGCGGCGGGCACCGCCAGCAGCAGGAAGAGGGCGCGCAAGGCGGACGGTCGGATCATTCGGGGCGCGTCGGGCGGTCAGCCGGGGGGAGCACGGAGGGTACGGCGGGGGCCCACGTGGGGCCGGCGCAGAGTCGGCGAAAACCCGCCGTCGCTTGCAGGGGGTCGAACGGCAGGTCTGGGGGCTTATTGCAACGGCGCGCGCGGGTCACGCCTTCTCCCCCACCCGAGGCGGTCGGGCCGCAGACGCCTCGCGGGCTCGGGCCAGGGCCCCAAGCACCGGGTCTGCGGCGCTACCGGTCCGCGTGGACCGGGGCGTGGAGCGTGAACCGGGCCCCGCCCCCCACGCGTGCGTCGACGTCGAGGTGGCCGCCGAGCAGCTCCAGCCGGCGCCGGACGCTGTAGAGCCCGAACCCGTTCGACGAGGACGGCGCCTCGGTGTCGAACCCCCGGCCCCGGTCGCTCACCTCCACCTCGACGCGGCCGTCGTCGCAGCGGAGGTGGACAGTCGCGCGGTCGGTCCCGGCGTGCTTGACCACGTTGAACAAGAGCTCGCGGACCACCTCGGTGATCAGGACCCGGACCTCCCGGTCGGCGATCACGACGGGCGCGTCGGTGCGCACGTCGACCTTCAGCCCGTACGTCGCGCCGACGTGGTCCCCCAGCCACCGCAGCGCGACGGCGTAGTCGTCGCTGTCAAGGACGGGGGGCGTAAGGTCGAGCGCGAGCTGGCGGGTCGCCTCGATCCCGACCCCCAGCGCGGCCGAGGCGTCGCGGACCAGGACGAGGGCCTCCGCGGTGTCCTCGACCCGCAGCGCGCTGGTCAGCATCAACCGGGCCCCGAAGAGGATCTGCTGCACCTGGTCGTGGAGCAGAAGCGAGACGCGGTGCCGCTCCGACTGCTCCGCGAGCGTGAGCGCCCGGGCGAGGTCGCTGGCGTCGGCGTTGAGCTGGGCGAGCGTCGCGGCCTGCGTCGCCAGCCGGTCTCGTTGGGCGACGATCTCCGCCCGCTGCTCGGCCAGCGACCGCCGGAGCGCCGCCGTCTCGACGGCCCGCTGGAGCGCCCGCTCCAGCGACGGCCCGTCGAGGCGGGCCTTCGAGAGGTAGTCGAGCGCCCCCCGCTGCATGGCGTCGACGACCACGGGCGTGTCCTCGACGCCGGTGAGCATGACGACAGGGAGGCCCCGCTCGCCGAACCATGGGAGCAGGTCGACGCCCTCGGCGTCGGGGAGCCGGAGGTCCAGCAAGACGACGTCGAAGGCGCTGCCGGCCGGCGCCTCGGCCAACGACCGGCCCTCGCGGGCCGTCGCCGCCTCGCGCACGACGTGGTCCGGCCGGAGCGCGCGGCGTACACGGGCCCGGTCGACGCTGTCGTCGTCAACGAGCAGGACGCGGAGGGCAGGGGACGACGGCATCAGGCGGCGGCCGCAGCCGGAGGGAACTCGACGAGCCGCCAGTACACCTTGAGCAGGCGGACCACGTCGAGAAAGTCCTCGCCGGCCCGGCTCTTCAGGATGTACCCGGCCACGTGGTGTTCGTAGGCCGCGATCTTGTCGTCGTCGCGGTCGCTGGTGGTCAGCACGAACACGACGGTCCGCGAGAGCGCGGGGTCGGCCCGGAGGGCCTCCAGAAACTCGACCCCGTTCATCCGGGGCATGTTCATGTCCAGCAGGACGAGAAACGGGTGGGGCACGGTGATCCCGTTCTCGCCCCGGAGCGTGGCCAGGGCCTCCACCCCGTCGCGGACCACGACGAACGGGTTCGCGATGCGCTGCTGTCGGAACGCGCGCTGGAGGGCCTCCGCGTCGACCGCGTCGTCCTCGACGAGCAGGAGGGTGACTCCGTGGGGTTGCATGCGGTTATCCACCAGACGTGCGGGGCCAGGTAAAACGAAACGTAGCACCGCTCGCCACGTCCGGATCCAACCAGATCCGCCCGCCCTGGTTCTCGACGGTCTTCTTGACGATGGCGAGCCCCATGCCGCTCCCCTCCACCTCGTCGCGGGGCCGGAGCGTCTGGAACATCCCGAACACGCGCTCGCGGTACGCCGGTGCGATCCCGGCGCCGTCGTCGGCGACCGCGAACTCGGCCCACGGCCCGTTCGTGCGGCCCGAGATGACGACGCGCCCGTCGGGGCGGCCGTGGTGCTTGATGGCGTTGCCGATCAGGTTCCGGAAGACGAGCGCGAGCATCGCCCGCGGCGCCGTGACCTCCGGGAGGTCCCCCTCGACGCGGACCGAGAACCCGTCCGGGGGGGCCACCAGCGCGATGGCGTCGGCGACCAGGGCGGCCACGTCGATGCGCTCCGGGGCGGCGTCCGCCCGCCCGACCCGCGAGTAGGTCAGCAGGCCGTCGAGGAGCCCCTCCATGCGGGCCGCCCGGCCCCGCAGGAGGGCGAGGTGCCGGGCCGATTCCGGGGGGAGGACGGCCGCCGCGTCCTCCTCGATCCAGGCGGCCAGGCTGTCGATGGCCCGGAGCGGGGCCTTGAGGTCGTGCGACGCCACGTACGCGAACTGGTCGAGCTCGGCGTTCGACCGCGCGAGCTCGGCGGTCCGTGCCTCGACCAAGCCCTCGAGCTCGGCGGCCATCGCCTTGGCCGCGTGGATGTCGGTGCTCGTCCCGAACCACCGGGCCACGTCGCCGTCCGGCCCGACGACAGGGACGACACGCGTGAGGAACCACCGGTACGCCCCGTCGTGGCGGCGAATCCGGACCTCGGCCTCGAACGGCCGGCCCTCGCCGATCGCCCGCGCCCAGAGCGCGTCGAGGCGGGGCGCGTCGGCGGGATGCGTGGCCGTCCGGCGGGCGTGGGCGTAGGGCACGTCGTCGGGCTGCCCGGTGTACTCGTACCACCGCCGGTTGAGGTAGTCCGGGGCGCCGTCGGGGCCGGACGTGTGGACGATGACCGGGAGGGCCTCGGCAAGGTGTCGGAACCGGGCCTCGCTCTCGCGCAGGGCCGCTTCCGCTCGCTTGAGCGGGGTGATGTCGCTTGCGATCCCACCCACGGCGTAGGGCCGGCCGTCGGCGTCTAGCAAGGGGAACTTGACCGAGAGGTACGTCCTCGGCTCGCCGCCGACCTCGACCACCTCGTCGAACTGGCTCGGCCGGCCGGCCGCGAGCACGGCCCGGTCGTTGGCCACGACGGCCGCGGCCACCTCGGGCGAGAACAGCTCGGCGTCGGTCCGCCCCAGCGCCCCCTCCGTCGGCCCCCCGAGCACGGCCATCCACGCCCGGTTGACGAGAGTGTAGCGGCCGTCGAGGTCCTTGGTGAACACGACGGCGTCGGTGGCGTCGAGGACGGCGCGGAACCGGGCCTCGCTGGTGCGCAGCGCCGCGACGGCCCGGGCCCGCTCGAGGGCGTCCCACGCTTGCTCGGCGACCTCGCGCGCGAACTCGACCTCGGCGGCGGTCCACTCGCGCGGCTCGGCGTGGTGGACGTACAGCCCGGCCTGCCAGGCCCCTTCCCGCAGGATCGGCGCGTCGACCTCGGCCTGGACCCCGCTCGCGAGCCCAACCCCGCCCTCGCGGGACGGGCCCCGGAGAGGCGGGAGTGACCCGTCGGTCCACGAGGGTCCCACCTCGACGTCGCCCCCTGCATCGACGCGCTCCACGAACCCGGCGCGGTGGGCGCCGAGGGCCCGGCCGACGGTCTCGGCCGCGGCGGTCAGGATCTCGGCCGGGTCGTCCATCGCGCGCCAGCGCTGGAGGAGGTCGAGGAGGGCGGCCTTCCGCTCGGCGCTCTCGCGGAGCGCGCGCTCGGCGCGGGTCCGCTCGGTGATGTCGGTGAACAGGAGGGCGACGCGGCGGCTTTCTGCCCCGCCCACCCGGACGGCGTAGACGTCGAACACCCGGCCCATCGCCTCCGACCCGCTCTGGAACTGGAGCGGCGCCCCCGTCTCCGCCACCGCGGCGTATTTCTCGACCCAGCTCCGTTCGAGGTCCGGCACCAGCTCGTAGGCCCGCCGCCCGACGGCGTCGACGAGCCCGGTCTGCTCCACGAACGCAGGGTTGGTCTCGACAAACCGGTAGTCCACCCCCACGCCGCCCTCGTAGAGGATCTCGAGGATGCAGAACCCGACCGTGACCGACTCGAACAGCGTCCGGTAGCGGGCCTCCCGCTCGCGGAGGGCCGCCTCGGCGACGGTCCGGTCGTGGATGTCGGTGACCGAGCCGACGAAGCCCAGGAAGGCGCCGTCGTCCCCGAACCAGGGGTTGCCGGCGTCGAGCGCCCAGCGGTAGCCGCCGTCGCGGTGCCGGAGCCGGTAGTCGTGGCGGAACGCGGTGCGCGTGGCGGACGCGGCCAGGAAGGCGTCGCGCGAGGTTTCCCGGTCGTCGGGGTGGACGGCGTCGATCCAGCCGACCCCCAGCCCCTCGGCCATGGGCTGGCCGGTAAAGTCGGTCCACGACCGGCTGAGGAACGTGCACATGCCCTCGGGATCGGTGACCCAGAGAAGCGCGGGGGCCGCGTCCGCGAGCTGGCGGAACTGGTCCTCGCTGGCCGCCCCGTCGGCTCGGGCCGACGCCGCGGTGCTGGCCGTCAGCATTGCGGCCAGGTCGGCGAGCGTCGCCACGTCGTCGTCGGACCACGCCCGCGGGCGCCCGTCGCAGACGCCCAGCACCGCGGCGACGGCCCCATCCGGGCCGACGAGCGGGACGCCGAGGAGGGCCGCCACGCCGTGCTGGACCGCCGGGAGGTCGCGGACGCGGGGGTCGTCGCGCACGTCGGCGATGGCGACCGGCGCCCGGGCCTCGGCGGCCAGGCGGCCGACCGCGTCGAGCGCGGGCGCCTCGCTCGGCCCGTCCCCGGCGTGCCCCCAGGCGTCGTCGCCATCGGGCCGGGCCCGACGGACGAGCGCCGACGAGACGCCGAGCGCTCGCCGGGCCACCCGGGCGGTCCGGTCGCACGCCGGGTCCGGCATCGTGGGGGCCGCCGCGTCGGCGGCGCCCTCAGGAACAGGGTCGGGACGGGAGGGCAGGGTCGCGGAGGGAGAGCGAGGGCGACCGAAACTACACGGCCGGCCAGCGGCGGCTACGCCTCGTCGACGCGGCCGAAGCGGCGGTCGCGGTCCTGGAAGCTGCGGACGGCGTCGTAGAGGGCGCTCCGGCGGAAGTCGGGCCAGAACGTCTCGGTGACGTAGAGCTCGGTGTAGGCGATCTGCCAGAGCAGGAAGTTGCTCAGCCGCATCTCCCCCGCCGTCCGCACGAGCAGGTCGGGGTCCGGCAGGCCGCGCGTCAACAGGGCTTGGGAGACCGTCTCCTCGGTGATGTCGGCCGGGTCGATGTCGCCGGCGCGCGCGGCGGCGGCGATGTCGCGGACGGCGCGCGTGATCTCCCAGCGCGAGCCGTAGCTCAGCGCCAGCGTCAGCGTCATCCGCGTGTTGCCGGCCGTCAGGTCGAACGCCTCCTGGAGCTCGCGCTGGCCCTTGGCGGGGAGCCGGCCGAGGTCGCCGATGGCGTGGAGCCGGATCCCGTTGCGGTGCAAGTTCTCGGCCTCCTTGCGCAGCGTCCGCACGAGCAGCGACATCAGCGCCGAGACCTCGGCGGCGGGGCGGTTCCAGTTCTCGGTCGAGAACGTGTACAGCGTGAGGTGGCCGACGCCGAGCTGGGCGCACGCCTCGGTGATTTCGCGGACCGACAGGACCCCCTCGTGGTGGCCGGTCACGCGCGTCTTGCCGCGCGCCTTGGCCCACCGCCCGTTCCCGTCCATGATGCACGCGACGTGCTCGGGGATCGGGCCGCGTGCCTGGAGCGCCGCCTGCGCGGCGCGGTCGTCGTCCGTCTGGGCGACCTTCGTCAGCTGGACCGGGGCGTCGGCGGGCGTGGTCATGGGGAGAGCGTGCGGTGGGGACGTTCAGAGCGCAAGGTGGCCCCGTTCCGCGGCCGTCGCCACCAGATCCCTGCGAAAGCGTCGCGCGAGGCCCCTCCCCTAGCCGAACCAGCGGACGGCGTCGTTGAAGATGACGAACACCATGAGCGCCAGGATCAGCGCCACCCCGACCTGCTGGACCACCATCTGGACCTTGAGCGACGGCTTGCGACGCACGACGGCCTCGTAGATGAGGAACACGAGGTGGCCGCCGTCGAGCGCCGGGATCGGCAGGATGTTGAAGACGGCGAGCGCGATCGAGAGGTAGCCCACGAACATCCAGAACACCTGCGGGCCGCGGTCGGCCGCCTCCTTCGACTGCTTGGCGATCATGAGCGGGCCGCCGACGTTGTCGCGGACGCTCTCGCGGCCGGTCACCAGCTTGCCGATAAAGGCGAAGGTGCCGGTCACGTTCGCGACCGTCATCTCGGTGCCGGCCGCCAGCGACTCTCCAACGCCGAGCTGGTCGATCCGCTGGCCGGCCGCGGCGATGTCGCGCAACACGCCGAGCTGGTACCCGTCGCCGGACGCGCGGGGCGCGATCTGGGCTTCGTAGATGGTCGCCGCGCCCCGGCGCTCGACGACCGACGCGCCCTCGCCGGCCGGGCCGAGCGAGTCGGGGCGGGCCCAGCGGACGGGGACGGCCTGGCCCTCGGACGCGGCCACCTGCAGGATCAGCGCGTCCCACGAGGTCGTCGGTTCGCCGTCGATCGACAGCACGCGGTCGCCGGGCAGGAGCCCGGCCTCCTCGGCGGCGGAGCCGGCGGACACGGACGCCAGCACCGGGGGGTACCGCGGCGTGGCCCCGAAGACGGTCCCGAACGAGACCTCGCCGTCGGCCCGCTCGATGGCGAGGGCCTCCCGGGACAGGCGCGACGCCAGCGCGGGCTCGGCCCTCAATTCGACGCGGTCACCGCCGCGGAGCACGGTCAGTTCGAACTGGTCGACGGTCATCCGCTCGGGCGAAAACACGTCCTCGTAGCGCTCGACGGGCTCGCCGTTGACACCGACCACGCGGTCGCCGGATTCGAGCCCCATCTCTGACGCAACGGAGCCCTCGGCGACCTCGAGCGGCACGTTCTCGGCGGGCGTGTAGCTCCGGCCGTACGTGTACACGAGCGCGCTGAAAAGCAGGACCGCGAACACCAGGTTGAAGATGACGCCGGCCGAGATCACGACCACGCGCTGCCACACCGGCTTGGAGCGGTACTCGTCGGGCTCGGGCTCGCTCGCGAGCCCGTCGGCGTCCATGCTCTCGTCCACCATCCCGGCGATCGAGACGTAGCCGCCAAGCGGGATCGCCCCGACGCGGTACTCCGTCTGGCCGACCTTCCGGGCGAACAGGCTCGGCGGGAAGCCGATCGAGAACGCGTCGACGCGCATCCCGAAGAGGCGGGCGGCCAGAAAGTGGCCGAGCTCGTGGACGAACACGAGCAGGCCGAGCGCGAGCGCGACCCACAAGAAGTACGAGAGGGAATCGAGGAGGGCCTCCATAAGGATGACGGGCAGTCCGTCAGGCTGGGGTCAGCACCGCCGCGGCGGCGCGACGGGCGTCGGCGTCAACGGCGGCGAGGGCGTCGAGCGTATCCGCCGGGTGGGCGGCCGCGAGGCCCGCTTCGACGAGGCGCGGGATGTCGGTGAAACGGATGTCCCCGCGAAGAAAGCGGGCGACGGCGACCTCGTTGGCCGCGTTCAGCGCGGCGGGCGCGGAGCCCCCGGCGCGGAGCGCGGCGTAGGCGAGGTCGAGGCAGGGGAAACGGTCGGTGTCGGCGGCCGTGAACGTCAGCGGGCCGGTGCGGGTCCAGTCGAGCCGGGCGTGCGGCGCGGGCCACCGGTCGGGGAACGACAGGGCCACCTGGATGGGCACCTTCATGTCGGGCGGGCCGACCTGCGCCTTCGACGACCCGTCGACGAACTCGACGACCGAGTGAACGATCGACTCGGGGTGGACGACCACGTCGATGCGGTCGGCGTCGACGCCGAAGAGCCACCGCGCCTCGATGACCTCGAGCCCCTTGTTCATCAGCGTCGCCGAGTCGACGGAGATCTTGGCGCCCATCGACCAGTTCGGATGGGCGACGGCTTCGGCGGGCGTGATGGCATCGAAGGTGGCCTCGTCGCGCGTGTAAAACGGGCCGCCCGAGGCGGTCAGGATCAGCCGCTCGACGGCGTCGACGGGCTCGCCGACCAGGCACTGGAAGAGCGCCGAGTGTTCCGAGTCGACCGGGAGGACGACGGCGCCGGACCGCGCGGCGGCCGCTTGGACGAGCGCGCCCGCGACGACCAGCGACTCCTTGTTGGCGAGCGCGACGGTCGTCCCCCGCTCGACGGCCGCGAGCGTCGGCCGCAGGCCGGCCGCGCCGACGATCGCGGCGACCACGACATCGACCGCCGCGTCGTCGGCCAGCTGGCGGACGGCGTCGGCGCCGGCGAGCACCTCGATGCCGGTCCCGGCCAAGGCGTCGCGCAGGCTCGCATACGCCGATTCGTCGGCGATGGCCACGCGGTCGGGGCGGACGGCGAGCGCCTGCTCAGCCAGTTTTTCCCACCGTGTCCCGGCGGCCAGGCTGGCGACGCGCAGGCGATCCGGGAAGAGCGCGGCGACCTCGAGCGCCTGGACTCCGATCGAGCCCGTCGACCCGAGCACGGCGATCGCGCGCGGGGCTCGGGCGCGGGGCGCGGGCGGTCGGAGGTCGGGGAGCATCGGCCGGCGCCGCACGAACGGCGCACTGGGGGCGTTGACGGGGCGCCAAGATAGCCGCCCGGCTACCTTGACCTGCCCGCCCGCGCCCGCCATGCTCCGCCCCGCCCTCCTCGCGCTCTGTCTCGCCGCCGCGTGTGCGCCGGCGCGGGCCCAGGAGCCCGCCGAGGAGCCCGTGAACCGGGGCCGCGCCGTGCTCGACAGCCTCAACCAACTGCGTGACGAGCGGGCTAAGTCGGCGGCGGAGGCCGAGGAAGCGAACGGGGCGCGGCAGATCCCCGGTCGCATCGTCCGGGCCCCGCGGATCGACGACGAGCGCGCGAGCTACCGGCTGGCGGTCAACCTGCTGGCGAACGGGCGGCTCGACGAGGCGACGGCGCTTTTGGAGGACCTCTACGCCGAGGACCCGACGGCCGTCGCCGTGTGGCTCAAGCTCGAGGAGGCCTACCTCGCCAGCCGCCGCTTCGACGACGCCGTCCGGCACACCGACGCCTGGATCGCGCGCGCGGGGCCGACCGTGTCGTTCCTCGCCAAGCGCGGGACCGCGCTGTCGCGCGCCGGCCGCGACGAGGAGGCCCAGCAGGCGTGGGCCGAGGCCATCGCGCTCGAGCCCGGCGACCCGCAGACGTACCGCCGGGTCGCCAGCGAGATCGGCGGGCTCCGCCTCTACGACCAGGCCGCCCAGGTGCTGGCCGACGGGCGCGACCGCCTCGGCGACGCCATCCTGCCCGTCGAGCTGGCGCACCTCTATGGACTCGCGCTCGACTACGACCGCGCGGCCACGCTCTACCTCGACGCACTCGCGGCCAACCCCGAGCTGCGCCCGACCGTCCAGTCGCGCCTGACGCGGCTGCTCTCGGGCCGCGACGCGCCGGCCATCTTCGGCGCGGCCATCGACCGGGCCGCCGCGCTCGACCCGCTCAACCGGGCCTTCCGCGAGCTCCAGGCGTGGCTGGCGCTGGAACAGGGCGATTTCGACCGCGCGCTCGACGCCGTCCGCGCCCTCGACCGGCTCGAGGCCGAGGAGGGCCAGTCGCTCGTCCGCTTTGCCGAGCAGGCCGTCGGGGCCGACGCCGACGACGCGGCGGCGCGGGCGCTCGACGAGGTGCTGACCCGACACCCGACCGGCCCCGCCGCCTCCCGCGCCCGCTACGAGCGGTCCCGCCTGTGGGACGCCCAGGCGCGCAAGTCCGTCGCCCTCACCCCCGCCGCCGACTCGGCGCGCGCGGGCTACCTCCGCTATCTCGCCGACTTCCCGGCCGACGACTACGCCCCGGCCTCGCGCCTCCACCTGGCCGAGCTGCTGGCGGACGTGTTTCGGGAGTTCGAGCGGTCCGAGGACGTGCTGCGCCAAGCCGCCCAGTCGCGCAACCCCGTCATCGCCGCCCGTGCCCGCTTGCGGCTCGGCGACGTGGCCATCCAGCGCGGCGACCTCGACGCGGCGCGCGCCCAGTTCCAGGACGTCGACCAGGCTGTGCGCATCGGGCCGATCGCCGAGCAGGCGCGCTACGAGCTCGCGCTGATCGACGTGTACCAGGGCTTTATGTACTCGGCGCTCGCACGCGTCGAGGCGCTCGACGAGAACACGGCCGCCGACGCCTCCAACGACGCCATCGCACTCCGCGTCACGCTGTCCGAGGCCCTCGACGCCAGCCCCGATCTCGACCTCGACGCCGACCGCTCTGGCGACCCCCTCCACGTCTACGGCCGCGCCGCGCTGCGCTTCCGCCGCGGCGCCTTCGCCGAGACGCTGGCGACGCTCGACTCGCTCGACGCGGCGCTGTCGTCCACCGCCGCGCTCGTCGACGAGTCGCTGTACCTGCGCGCGGCCGTCCAGTTTGCCCAGGGCGAAGACGCCGCCGCCGTCGCCACGCTCGACAAGCTGCTCGCGGACGTGCCGGCGTCGTACTTCGGCGACCGCGCGCTGCGCCGCCAAGCCGAGGCGTTCGAGGGCATGGCCGACCCCGCCTCGGCGGCCGACCGCTACGACCGACTGTTGGAGCGGTACCCCGGCTCTCCGCTCGCGCCCGCCGCGCGCCAAGCCTTGCGCCGCCTGCGGTCCTCCCCTTCCTGAGCCCGACATGAGACCCCTCGCCCTCGCGCTCGCCCTCTTGGCCTGCCCCGCGCTCGCCCAGCACCTGCTCGTCCCGATGGACGACGCCCAGGCCGACCACCTGCGCGCCTACGGCGCCGTGTACCACGCCCTCGACCTCGGGCTGGAGGTCGACTGGCTGCTTAATGTGCGCGGCGGCTCGTTCGTGATGCCCGACGCCTCCGACCTGCGGACCGAGCTCCGCTCGCGCGGCGTGACGTTCGAGTCGACCGACGGCGCGGCCGAGGTGGCGGCGGCCGAGTCGCCGGCGGCGAACACGTCGGTCGTCCGGCTCGAGAAGGCCCCGTCGATCGCCGTCTACGCCCCGGACCAGACGCTGCCCTGGGACGACGCCGTGCTCCTAGCGCTGACCTACGCCGAGGTGCCGTACGAGCAGATCTACGACGCGGACGTGCTGGCGGGCCGCCTCGGCGAGTTCGACTGGGTCCACCTCCACCACGAGGACTTTACGGGCCAGTACGGCAAGTTCTACTCGATGTACAACGGGCAGGCGTGGTACCAGCAGCAGCAGCAGGAGGCCGAGGCGTCGGCGCGCGCGTTCGGATTCGCCAAGGTCAGCGAGCTCAAGCTGGCCGTCGCGCAGGCGATCCGCGGCTACGTCGTCGAGGGCGGCTTCCTGTTCGCAATGTGCTCCGGCGCCGACACCTTCGACCTCGCCCTCGCGACGGCCGGGCTCGACATCGCCCCGCCCCAGATCGACGGCGACGGCCAGACGCCGAACGTGTCGTCGATGCTCGACTTCTCGGGCACGATGGCCTTCCAGGACTTCCGGCCCGTCCTCAATCTGATGGAGTACGAGCACGCCGACATCGACAGCCCCCCGCCCCCCGCGCTCCGCAACCCGCTCACGGACTACTTCACGCTCTTCGAGTTCTCGGCGCGCTGGGACCCCGTCCCGACGATGCTGACCCAGAATCACGTCGCCAGCGTCCGCGGGTTCATGGGCCAGACCACCGCCTTCCGCCCCACGGCCATCAAGCCGGGCGTGGTGATCCTGGGCGAGAGCCCGACGACCGGGTCCGTCCGCTACCTCTACGGCCCGGCCGGTCAGGGCTTTTTCGCCTTCTACGGCGGCCACGACCCCGAGGACTATCAGCACTTTGTCGGCGACCCGCCGACGGACCTCTCGCTGCACCGCAACTCGCCCGGCTACCGGCTGATTCTGAACAACGTCCTCTTCCCGGCCGCCAAGAAGCAGCCGCAGAAGACCTAAGCGGACTACCGGCCCTAGTCCACGAACTCCCGCCACAGGGTCCACGCCCAGGGCTGCTCGCGGATCTTGTCGGAGAAGCGATCCAGCAACGCTTGCTCGTCGCCGTCGAGCGGGCCGTCGAGGTCGATGTGGAGCAGGCCGTTCCGGAACGAGGCGTCGATGGCGTAGAGCGGGACGCGGGCGGCGCGCGCCAGCCGGACCGCCCCGACCGGCAGCGGCCGCTCGGCCCCCGCCAGCCGGCGGAGCGGGGCGTCGGGCTCGGGCACATCTTGCAAGATGATCAGGCTGTGCCCGCTCCGCAGCGCGCGGATGTAGGCGATCGGCGAGGACCCGGGAACGATCTGGACGGGCTGGATGAGCCCGGTCCGCACCTCGGCCTGGAACGCTGCCCACCGCTCCGACGGTGCGAGCGTCGCCGGGGCCGGCCCGTTCTCGCCGCCGTAGGGGTACCGCACGACCCGGTCGCCGCGCTCGGCGGCGAGCCGTGCCGCGCCGATCATGCCGTACGCGCTCCACCCCACCATCACGGCCGTCTCGCCCCTCTCCTCGAACGCTTGCAAGCCGGGGCCTTTGAGGATCGGGTCGTGGGGGCGGAGGTAGACGTAGTCGCCCCGGAAGCGCTCGGCGGCCTTG
Source organism: Rubrivirga halophila (assembly GCF_046845755.1). Taxonomy (GTDB): domain Bacteria; phylum Bacteroidota; class Rhodothermia; order Rhodothermales; family Rubricoccaceae; genus Rubrivirga. The sequence continues at coordinate 1,246,635 of NZ_CP177357.1, read as the reverse complement.
CGGTACGCGAACCCGAGATGAGCCAGCAGGCCGGCCTCGGCGCCGAGCTGGCGGAGGTACGCCCGCGTCTGGCGCGGCGAGGTCGCCAGCACGAGCGGCGTGGCCGCGACCGCCAGCCCACGAGCGACGGCGTCGAACGGGCCGGGCCGCATCCGGGCCGCGAGCGGGCGGACCCGCTCGTACAGGAGCCGGTCGACCAGTCGCTGAGCCGCGGTGAGAAGGGGCATGAGGGCGTCGAGTCAGGGGGGTATCGGGTCCCGGTGCGACGAGAGAAGGGGCGCAAGGGACAGAGCCGAAGAAGATGTCGTTCCGATGTGCGCCTCCCCTCCTCTCGTCCTCTTCTCCCTCCCGCCCCAGGCCCGCTGAGCGTCGGACCTAGCTTCGAGGCCGCCTCCGCCCCGCCCTCGTGACCGAAAAGACCCCCTCCGCCAGCCAGTGCACGATGAACGAGCTCGTGCTCCCCAACGACACGAACACGCTCGGCAACCTGATGGGCGGGCGGCTCCTGCACTTTATGGACGTCTGCGCCGCCATCGCCGCGCAGCGCCACTCGCACCGGACCGTCGTGACGGCGTCGGTCGACTCGGTCGACTTCCGAGCCGCGATCCGGCTCGGCGAGGTCGTGGTGCTGGAGGCGACCGTCAACCGGGCCTTCACCACGTCGATGGAGGTCGGCATCGACGTGTGGGCCGAGGACAACAGCACGGGCACGCGGCGGCATTGCAACCGGGCCTTCTACACGTTCGTGGCCGTCGACCAGAGCGGTCGTCCGATCCCGGTCGTGCCGCTGACGCCGGAGACCGACGCCGAGAAAGAGCGCTACGAAGCCGCCGCGCGCCGCCGCGAGCTCCGGCTCGTGCTGGCGGGCCGCCTGCGGCTCGAAGACGCCGACCGCCTGCGCCAGCACCTCGACGACCTCGCGCTGGACCCGCCCGGGGAGCCGACGCCGTAGCGCCCGCGTACACGGCGCGGCTCGCCCCCTCTCTCGCCCCTTCGCATGCGTTCCCTCTTCCTGGCCGCCGCCCTCCTGGCCGCCGCTCCCGCCTCCGCCCAGCTCGCCATCGGCGGCCAGGTCGGCTCCCCGACCGGCCTGTCGCTCAAGGCCGGGTCCGGCGCCGGCGCCGTCATCCTGGCCGTCGGCTGGGACCTCGACGACTCGGTCTCGGCCGAGGGCCACTACCTGCTCCGCTCGCGCCGGCTGCAGGGCTCCGACACCAACCTCGCGCTGTTCTACGGCCCCGGCGTCTTTGTCCACACAGGCGGCCGCGATGCGTTCGGCGTCAGCCTGGGGATCGGCCTGGAAGCCCCGCTGGCGCAGGAGATCGAGGTGTACGGACTCGTCTCGCCGCGCCTGCAGCTCGTCGAGGAGACCGACTTCGACTTGGGCGCCGGGCTCGGCCTCCGCCTCCGCCTCTGATGCCTGACATGCCCGACACCCTCGCCCGCCCCATCCGCGTCCTGATCGCCAAGGTCGGCCTCGACGGCCACGACCGCGGCGCCAAAGTCGTCGCCGCCGCGCTCCGCGACGCGGGGATGGAGGTGATCTACACCGGCCTGCGCAAGACGCCCGACGTGGTCGTCCGCGCGGCCGAGGAGGAGGACGTCGACGTGGTCGGCGTCTCGATCCTGTCGGGCGCGCACGGGACCGTCCTGCCCCGCCTGCGGGCCCTCCTCGACGAGGCCGGGATGGACGACGTGATCCTGGTCGCCGGCGGCACGATCCCCCAGGCGGACGCCGACGACCTGCTGGCGCGCGGCGTCGTAGGCCACGTGTTCACGCCCGGCGCGCCGCTGGCCGACATCACCGCCGCGCTCGACGCGGCCGTGCGCGAGCGGCGGTCGTAATGCTGCCGCCCCGGATTCTGGTGACCGGCGCGAATGGCCTGGTCGGGCAGGCGTTCGTGCGGGCGGCCGCGCGGGAGCCCGGCGCGGACGTGCTGGCGACCGGGCGGGGCCCGGCGCTGGCGCCCTCGCGCGGCGGCTACGCCCGCCTCGACGTGCTTGACGGCGGCGCCGTGGATCGGGCCATGCAGGACTTCGCGCCCGATGTGGTGCTCCATGCCGCCGGGATGTCGAGCGTCGAGGCCTGCGAGGCCGACCGCGAGGCGTGCTGGGCGCTCAACGTCGACGCCGTCGCGACACTCGCGCAAGCGTGCGCGCGGCACGGCGCCCGCCTCGTGCTCCCGTCGACCGACTTCGTGTTCGACGGGCTCGCCGGGCCGTACGCCGAGGCCGACCGCCCAGCGCCCATCAACGCGTACGGCCGGTCGAAGCTGGCGGCCGAGAACGCGCTCCGCCTGTCGCACCTCGACGACTGGGCCGTCGCGCGGACGACAATGGTCTTCGGCGTCCCCGCCGGCCTGCCGCGCCTCGACCTCGTCCGCTGGGTCGTCCGCGAGTTGACGGCCGGGCGCCCCATCCGCGTCGCCGCCGACCAACTCCGCACGCCGACGCTCGACGACGACTTTGCCGACGGCGTGATGCGGATCGTCCGGCGCCGGCACCGGGGCGTCGTCCACGTCGCCGGGCGCGAGGTGCTCAACGTGTTCGACGTGGCGCTCCGGGTCGCCGACGCGTTCGGGCTCGACCCGGATCTGGTCTCGCCCACGACGACGGCCGAGCTCCACCCTGGCGCCCCCCGTCCACTTCGGGCCGGGCTCTTGATCCTGCGCGCCGAGAGCGAGCTCGGCTACCACCCGACGCCCCTCGACACCTCGCTGGCGACCGTCCGCGACCTCCTCGCGCTCCGCGAGCAGGTGTAGCCCGCTACTGGGCCGGGACGAACAGGAGCTGGGCGACCGTCGAGTCGGCGGGCAGGACCGTCAGATACAGGCCGTCGCGGCGCATTACGGACGTGCCCATGACGTGCCGCTCCAGCTCCAGCGCGCCGGCCGGGCAGGCCTTCTTGGTGCACGCCAGCGGCCCCTCGATGGTGAGCAGGCTGTCGCTGGCGGCGTAGCGGCCCGAGCACGCGTTGCAGGACTGGATCGCCAGCGAGCCCTGGGGCCCGAACGAGATCTCGGCCGGCTCGGCCCGCGCGATCTCGCCGTCGGCCGTCACGATCCGCTCCAGCGACCACGTCGTCCCGGGCACCTCGGCCGCGACGCCGACGGGCACCGGCGGGCTGCAGGCCGCGAGCGCGGCGATTCCAAAGGCGGCGAGAAGCAGGGGGCGGCGCACGGGCGGGATCGGGGGGACATTCTGAAACTAGGGCCCGCCAAGGCCCCGCGAAGCCGCCCCCGCCGATCGCAGCGGCCCCGCCCCCCGGGCTAGCTTCCCGCCGTCTCCCCCACCCGACCGATGATCAGCCTCGACCTCCTGCGCGACGACCCCGACCGCGTCCGCCGCGACATGGCCGACAAGCGCATCGGCGACCCCGCCGCCGTTGACCGCGCCCTCGACGCCGACACGCGCCGCCGCACCGCCGTCACGGACCTCGACGGCAAGCGCCGGCGGCAGGGCGAGCTCGGAAAGGAGATCGGCCCGCTGATGAAGGCGGGCAAGCGCGACCAAGCGCAGGGTCTGCTGGCGGAGTCGAACGCCCTCAAGGCTGAGATCAAGACCGGCGAGGACGAAGTCCGCGAGCTCGACGCGACGCTCCGCGCGGCGCTCCTGGAGATCCCCAACACCCTGCACCCGTCGGTCCCGCGCGGCGGCGAGGACGCGAACCGCGTCGAGCACGAGTGGGGCGAGAAGCCGACGTTCGACTTCGAGGCCGTCCCCCACTGGGACCTCGCGGACAAGCACGGCCTCGTCGACTTCGAGCGGGGCGCAAAGGTGGCCGGCGCCGGCTTCCCGTTTTACATCGGCAAGGGGGCGCGCCTCCAGCGCGCGCTGATCGCCCTGTTTCTGGACCTCGCGACCGAGGCGGGCTACACTGAAATCCAGGCGCCGATTCTGGTGAACGAGGCGTCGGGCATCGGGACGGGGCAGCTCCCCGACAAGGAGGGCCAGATGTACCACACGGCCGCCGACGACCTCTACCTCGTCCCGACGGCCGAGGTGCCGCTGACCAACTACCTCCGCGACGAGGTGCTGGCGGCCGACGACCTCCCGCGCCTGCTGACGGGCTACACGCCGTGCTTCCGCCGCGAGGCCGGCAGTTACGGCAAGGACGTCCGCGGGCTCAACCGGCTCCACCAGTTCGACAAGGTCGAGCTGGTCCGCTTCGTCCACCCCGACGACAGCTACGACCACCTCGAGGCCTTGCTGGCCGACGCCGAGCGGGCCGTGCAAGCGCTCGGCCTCCCCTACCGCCGGCTGACCCTCGCGAGCGGGGACCTGGGCGTGACGCAGGCGAAGACGTACGACCTCGAGGTCTGGAGCGCGGGGCAGGCGCGCTGGCTGGAGGTCTCGTCGGTGTCCAACTTCGAGGCGTACCAGGCGCGACGCGCGAATGTCCGGTTCCGCCCGGCCGAGGGCGAGAAGCCGCAGTTCGTCCACACGCTCAACGGGTCGGCGCTGGCGCTGCCCCGCATCGTGGCGGCGCTCCTCGAAAACGGCCAGCAGGCCGACGGGTCGATCCGCCTACCGGAGCGGCTGGCGGCGTACGCCGGGTTCGATACGATCGGTTAGCCGACTGCGCCCACGGCGCTGCCTCGACTCTTAGGGGCGTCTCGGCGGTGTTTCAGCGGCGTCTCGGGTCCGGAGACGCCGCTGAAAGTTTGTAACGCCCTCGGCGGGCCCTGTTTCGGCGGCGTGACGGCTCCACGGCCCCGCAGGCCTCCATGATCCGCATGGGCCCGGGTGCGAGTCGTGCGCTGGCGCCGATGGCATGACAGGTGGTCGCCGTGCCGTGCCCGACCCGGATGATGATCCACGGCGGGCACAGGTCAGACGCCCTCTGGGCGATACCTCGCGCCCCCGCATCCCGCCCATGCCTCGTCTCCGACTCCCCGCGCCCCCCGACGCGCCGCCGCGCTGGCCCGCGCCGCGCCTGACGTCGGCGCCGGTCGAGACGGCGCCGGGCGTGTTCGCGCCGGCCGGCGCCCCCCTGGGCTGGTCGTACCGCCGCGAGGAGGAGGCCCGGACGACGGCGAGCGCCCCCTCCGCTGCGCTCGTCACCGCCGGGGGGCTCGAACGCTACGTCCCCAGCGCCGACACGCCGTGGACGCTGGACCGCGCCAACCACTTGCTTCAGCGCACGGCCCTCGGGGGCCCCCAGGCCCGCGTCGACGCCGTCTTCGCCCTCGGCGCGGGCGCCGCCGACACGCTCTTGGACCGTGCGGCGGCCTTGCCCGAGACGCCCGAGCCCGCCTGGTTCGACCGGGCGTACCCGCCATGGGACACGCCCGCCTTCGACGCCTACGTCGCCGAGCAGACCGCCTGGCTCGACGAGACCGAGTGGGGCGTCTACCGCCGCCTGATGGGCGGCGACGCCGGCGACCCGGTCGACCAGGCGGCCGTCGCGTTCCGCGAGCGCCTGGCGCTCGTCTGGAGCAACCACTTCGTGACCGAGCACGAGTCGTACTTCTTTGCGCCCCAGCTCGCGCGCTACTGGCGCCTGCTCCGCCACCACGCCCTCGGCGACCTCCGCACGTTCGTCCACGAGGTCGGCCTGAACCCGGCGATGCTCGTCTACCTCGACGGCCGCCAGAACCGCCGCTGGGCCCCCAACGAGAACTACGCGCGCGAGCTCCTCGAGCTGTTCGCCGTCGGCATCGCCGACGCCGACGGGCAGCCGACCTACACCCAGACCGACGTCGAGGAGCTGGCGCGCGCCCTGACCGGCTGGGACGTCGACTTCCAGGGCACCATGGAGGCCGTGTTTTTCCCCGAGTGGCACGACGACGGCGACAAAACGATTCTTGGCCAGCGAGGGCCGTGGGGCTACGACGACGTGGTCCCCCTCCTGTTTGACCAGCGGGGCGCCCAGATCGCCCGGCACATCTCGGCGATGCTCTACCGGGCCTTCGTCTACGAGGTCCCCAACCAAGCCGTCGTGACCCAAATGGCCGACCTGCTGGTGGCGTCGGACTACCAGATCGAGCCGGTCGTCCGGGCGCTCCTCACCAGCGCGCACTTCTACGACGACGCCGTGATCCGGGCCCGGATCAAAGGTCCCGTCGAGCAGGCTGTCGGACTGTGGACGGCGGTCGGCGCGCCGCTCGACCCCGAGGCGCTCGGCTGGCTCCGCTACCGGAGCTGGTTGGCCGGGCAGGTCTTGTTCGAGCCGTGGACGGTCGCCGGGTGGCCCGAGGGACGGGCCTGGGTCGACACCTCGACGCTGCCCGTCCGCTGGTACGCCGACGCGACGACGCTGTGGATCGTCGTCGAGGTGCTCGCGCCGTTCGCCCAGTCCGTGTCGGACCCGTTCTCGGCCCGCGCGTTCGTCGCCGAGGCCGCCCGGCTGCTGCTCGGCCGCCCCGCCAGCGCCGCCGAGGTGGACGCCTACGTCCGCGTGCTGCTTGACGCCATCCCCGAGTACGAGTGGAACCCCTACGCCGACGGCGCGCCCGTCCGCGTCCACGGCCTGCTGGAGCACCTCGCCCGCCTCCCCGAGTTTCTCCTCAGTTAGGCCGCAATGACATCCAACCAGATCGTCCCTCGCGGTCCAGCTTCCGCGCTCGCCGCGTTGCGTTCGTCGTCCGGGGCGATGGCCCCGCACTCCTCGCGCGCCTTGCGAGCACAACACCTGACCTCGCGAGGACCTGATCTCGTGACTGTCATTCCGACCTAGCCATGTGCCACACCGACCGACCGATCTCGCTGGCGCACGGGGCCGCGCACGACCACGACCACGCGGCGTGGACCCGGCGCGACTTCCTGTCCGGGCTGGGCCTCGGCGTGGCCGGGGCGGCCGTGTGGGGCGGCGCCGCGCCCGCCCGCGCCTTCGCCGGGAGCCCGCTCCTGGCGTCGCTGGCGAACGCCGAGACCGACCGGGTCTTGGTGCTCGTCCAGCTGGCGGGCGGGAACGACGGGCTCAATACCGTGATTCCGGTCCGCGACGACCGCTACTACGGCGCCCGGCCGACGCTCGCGATCCCGCGCGCCGACACGATCGCGATCGACGACGACACCGGGCTGCACCGCTCGCTCCGGCCGTTTGAGCGGCTGTGGGAGGAGGGCGACCTCGCGATCGTCCGGTCGGTCGGCTACGACGACGGCGACCTCTCGCACTTCCGCTCGACCGACATCTGGCTGTCGGGCTCCGACGCCGACGACGTCGTGCAGACCGGCTGGCTCGGCCGCTCCCTTCCGGTCGAGTACCCGGACTTTCTGGCCACCCCGCCGAGCGCCCCGCCCGCCGTCCAGGTCGGCGTGTCGTCGTCGCTCCTCTTCCAGGGCCCGGACGCCGGGTACTCGATGGCCGTCCAGGACGTCGACCGGTTTCTGGACTTGGTCGAGAGCCGTCCGCCGTACGACACGGGCGACGTGGCGCCGACGGCGGCGGGCGACCAGCTGGCGTACCTGCGCGGCGTCGCGAACGACGCCTTCCGCTACCGCGAGGCCATCGGCCAGGCGGCCGACGCGGCGACGAGCGACGAGGTCTACCCCGACCGCCGCTTTGGCGAGACGTTGTCGGCCGTCGCCCGCCTGATCAAGGGGCGCCTCGACACGCGCGTCTTCTTGGTCTCCATCGACGGGTTCGACACGCACGGCGACCAGGCCGACACGCACGCCGACCTGCTGGCGACGCTGGCCGGCGCGCTCGACGCCTTCTACGCCGACCTGGGGCGCACCGGCGACGCCGACCGCGTGCTGACGCTGACGTTCTCCGAGTTCGGCCGCCGGATCGAGGAGAACGGCTCGTTCGGGACCGACCACGGCACGGCCGCGCCGCTCTTCCTGGCCGGGCCCGCCGTCGCGGGCGGGCTCTACGGCGACGCCCCCGACCTCGCCGCGCCCGACGCGTACGGCAACCTCCAGCACGAGACGGACTTCCGCTCGGTCTACGCGACCGTCCTGGAACGTTGGATCGGCCTCGACCGCCCGCAAGTGACCGCTGCGCTCGGCGGCGATTTCCCGGTCCTGGACGTGCTTCCCTCGTCGGCCCCGACCTCCAGTGCGCCGACGCCGTCGGAGTCGGTCCGCCTGGGGACGCCCGCGCCGAACCCGGTCCGCGCGCGCGCCCGGGTCCCGTTCGCGCTCGCGGCGCCGGGCCGCGCCACGCTCGACGTGTTCGACGCGCTCGGCCGCCACGTTGCCCGCTTGGCGGACGGGCCGCACGCGGCCGGGCGGCACACGGCGGAGTTCGACGCACGGCCGCTCCCGTCGGGGACGTACCTCGTCCGGCTGGTGGCGAACGGCGAGCAGCGGACGGTGCCGCTGACCGTCGCGCGCTAGGCGCGGCGACGTAGGGTGACGGTCGCCGGAGCCGGGCAGGCGTCGCTGGCGGCGTCAAGCCGGACCGTGAGGGCGTCGGCGGCCGGCTCGGCAACAGTCACGGAGAACCGGACGCCGATGTCGCGGGGCAACACCTCGGCGTCGGGGCCGAGCGCGAGCGCGGTGCGGGTGCCGTCCAGCGTGCCGAGGGCGCGGCAGACCGGCGAGCACAGGCCGTTCGTGCACGTCCCCAGGCCGAGCTCGGCGGTGCCCCGGACGCGCCCGTCGACGACGTCGGTGATGGTGAGGACGGCCGTGGCGTAGGGCTCGCCCGCGGGCAGCGGCGCGTCGGGGCCGAAGGCGACCCAGTAGCCGACGAGCGGGTCGATCGGCTCGCGAGGCGGCTCGGCGGTGTCGCACGCCGCGAGCACGGCGACGGCGATCGCGACGGCGATCGCGGCGGCGAGAACGGGGCGCATGGAGGGGTGGGCGGATGCGGCGCCGACGATACGGCGCGCGATCCCCGGTGTCCACAAAAAAGCGCCCGCCCCGGCACGAAGCCAGGGCGGGCGCAGACGTCCAGAGACGGGTCAGGACCTAGTCGCGACGCCGGCCACGGCCGCGGCCACGGCCGCCGCCACCGCCGTCGCGGTTGCCGCGCTCCTCGCGGCGCTTGGCCATGGCCTCCTTCTCCTCCTCCGTCGGCTCGGCGAGGAACGGCTTGCGCGAGACGCGCAGCTTGCCGCCGTCGCGGACCTCGATGAGCTGGACCTCGAGCTTGTCGCCGATCTCGACCAGGTCGGCCGGGTCGTTGACGTAGCCGTGGGCCATCTCGGAGACGTGGAGCATGGCCTCCTTGCCCGGCATGATCTCCAAGATCGCGCCGAACGGCAGGAGGTTCTTGACCGTGCCGTTGTAGTTCTCGCCGACCTCGGGCTGCGTCACGATGCCGCGGATGATGTCCACGGCCGCGTACGCGGCGTCCATGTCGGGCGCGGCCACGGTCACGTAGCCCTTGCCGTCCTTCTCGTCGATGTTGATCTGGGCGCCGGTGTCGGCCTGGATGCCCTTGATGATCTTGCCGCCGGGCCCGATGATGGCGCCGATAAAGTCCTGGTCGATGACGACCTGGATGAGACGCGGGGCGCTCGGCGAGATGTCCTCGCGGGGCTCGGCGATGGTCTTGGCCATCTCCTCCAGGATGTGCAGCCGGCCGGCCTTGGCCTGCTCGAGCGCATCCCGCATGGTGCTCATCGCGAGCCCGTCGATCTTGATGTCCATCTGGCAAGCCGTGATGCCATCGGCGGTGCCACAGAGCTTGAAGTCCATGTCGCCGAGGTGGTCCTCGGTGCCCAGGATGTCGCTCAGGATCTGGACCTTGTCGCCCTCGGCGATCAGGCCCATGGCGATGCCGGCGACCGGCTTGTCGATCGGGATGCCGGCGGCCATCATGGCGAGCGAGCCGCCACAGACCGAGGCCATCGACGACGAGCCGTTGGACTCGAGCACGTCCGAGATGATGCGGACCGTGTAGGGGAAGTCCTCCTCGCTCGGCATCACCTTCGACAGCGCGCGCTCGGCCAGCATGCCGTGGCCGATCTCGCGACGGCTCGGGCCGCGCAGGAACTTGGTCTCGCCGACGGAGAACGGCGGGAAGCTGTAGTGGAGGTAGAACCGCTTGTCGGTCTGGTCGAACAGCTGGTCGACGGCCTGGACGTCGCGGCCGGTGCCGAGCGTGACCATGACCAACGTCTGGGTCTCGCCGCGCGTGAAGACGGCCGAGCCGTGCACCTTGGGGAGGTAGTCGACCTCGGACCAGATGTCGCGGATCTCGTCGGTCTTGCGGCCGTCGAGGCGGCGGCCCTCGGTCAGGATCATCTCGCGCATGACGCGGGACTCGGCCTCCTTGAAGGCCTCCTTGTAGTCGGACCGTCCGAACCCGTCGCCGTCGTCGTCGGCGGACCCGGTAATGTTGTCGACGGCCTCCTCGACGGCGGCCACGACCTCGTTGTCGGAGACGGCGAAGACGCCGTCGAGCATCTTGTCGCGGATCGTCTTGATGCCGCCGTAGAACGCCTCCTTGGAGTACTCCGAGCGGAGGTGCGCGTCGACGTCATCCTTGATCAAGCCGTAGACCTTGTCCACGAGCCCGGCGTCGGGGGCGACGGTGTTGTACTCGAGCTCGGCCGGGGCGCCGTTCTGGGCGTCGCGCTTGGCAACGAACTCGTTGATGCCGGCGACGATGGTCTGGATGGCCTCGAAGCCGAACTCGAGGGCGGCGACCATGTCGTCCTCGGAGATCTCGCTCATCTCGCCCTCGACCATCGAGATCGCGTCCGCCTTGCCGGCGACGATGAGGTCGATGTCGGACGCGGCGCGCTCCTCGCCCGTGGGGTAGAGGACGAACGCGCCGTCGACGCGGCCGACGCGGACGTGGGCGGTCGGGCCGGCGAACGGGCTGCCGCTCAGCGACAGGGCGGCGGACGAGCCGACGCCGGCGACGACGTCGGCGTCGATCTCGGTGTCGGCGGACAAGACGTAGTTGAGGACCTGGACCTCGTTCCGGAAGCCGTCCGGGAAGAGGGGCCGGATCGTCCGGTCGATGAGGCGCGCGGTCAGCGTCTCCTTGTCGCTCGGCCGGGCCTCGCGCTTGAAGAAGCCGCCGGGGAAGGCGCCCTTGGCGCTAAACCGCTCGCGGTAGTCGACGGTGAGCGGGAAAAAGTGCTGGCCGTCCTTGGCGAACGTCGCCGTGACGGCGGTCGAGAGGACGACCGTGTCGCCGAGCCGGGTGACGACGGCGCCGTCGGCCTGCTTGGCGAGCTTGCCGGTCTCGAGCGTCAGCGTCTTGCCGCCGACCTCGATGGTCTGGGTGATAGCCTGGGGGGCTGCCATGTGGGGTGTGGGTGCGGAGCCGGTCTGGTTCGGGCTCCTGATGAGAAAGCGGACGGATCGCCGGTTCGGGAATCCGTTCTCGCGCAGGCAGGCAGGCGGCTTGGGGCAGCGCCAGCGGGCTCGTGCGAGAACCGATCGCCGGGGGGCGAGCGTCGCGCGGGTGCCCCGACCGCCCGAGTGGCGGCCGGAACGAAAAACGGCGGCGCCCCGGGTGGGACGCCGCCGAGTCGGTTATCGACGGAGGCCGAGCTCCGCGATGATCGAGCGGTACCGCTCGATGTTGTTCTTGCGGAGGTAGGCGAGGAGCCGACGCCGCTTGCCGACCATCTTGAGCAGCCCGAGCCGGGACGCGTGGTCCTTGGTGTGGGTCCGGAGGTGCTCGGTGAGGTCGTTGATGCGCGCGGTGAAGATGGCGATCTGGACTTCCGGCTTGCCGGTGTCCTGGCCGCTGGCCCCGTGCTTCTCGATGATGTCCTGCTTGTTGTCCTTGGTGATCATGGTCGATCCTCTGCCGATCTGCGATACGGGAGAAGACCGCCTCCCCGATCGGGTGTGGGGAAACAGTCGGTGGGCGCCTCGTGCGCCGGGACAAAAGGTAGCGGGATCGGGCCTGGACGGGCCTCCGCCGGGGCTTCACGCGAGCAGGCGGGCGACGGCGGGGCCGGCGGGGGCGCGGTAGGGTGGGCGCAAGCCGGGTGGGCGTCGCAAGCAGGTGGGCGCGAGTCGGCGGCCGGACGCGAGCGGCGCTGACGCAAACCGGTCACCTCTCCCCTTCCTGCCAAGCCGGGATCCGTCAGGCGAGGGCGGCGCGGGCCGCGGCCTCGTCGGCGCCCAGCTGGCGGACGAGGGCGTCGACGCCGTCGAACCGGCGCTCGTCGCGCAGCCGCGCCAGCACGTCGACCGCGAGCCGCTGGCCGTAGAGGTCGCCCGCGAAGTCGAAGAGATGGACCTCGACGGTCCGGGCGCCGTCGGTCTCAAACGTGGGGCGGCGGCCGACGTTCATCATCCCGCCGGCTTCCGTCCCGTCCGCCAGCCGGGCGCGGACGGCGTAGACGCCCTCGCGCGGGACCAGCTTCGCCGGGTGCGACGGCACCACGTTCGCCGTGGGGTACCCGATCGTGCGGCCCCGCTGGTCGCCCTTGACGACGGTGCCGGTGAGGCGGTACGGGCGCCCCAGCAGCTGCGCCGCGCGCGCGGCGTCGCCCTCCCCCAGCAGGCGCCGGACGGCGGTCGACGAGACGGTGAGGTCGCCGTCGATCTGCTCGGGGATCACGTCGACGGAGAACCCGAGGTCGGGGCCGAGCGCCTCCAAGAGCGCGCGGTCGCCGGCGGCCTTCCGGCCGAAGCGGTGGTCGTAGCCGATCACGATCTCGCGCATCCCGACCTGCCCGACGAGCACGTCGCGGACGTAGGCGTCGGGCGCCAGCAGCGACAGGTCGCGCGAGAACGGGAGCACCACGAACCGCTCGACGCCGAGCGCCTGGAGCGCGTCGGCGCGTTCGTCGAGCGTGGTCAAGAGCGGGATGTGGTGGCCGGTCAGCACCTCGCGCGGGTGCGGGTCGAAGGTGACGACGGTCGGGACCCCGCCGATCTCGGCGGCGCGAGCGACGAGGTAGCGAACGATGGCCTGGTGGCCGACGTGGACCCCGTCGAAGGTGCCCGTCGTGACGACGGAGGCGGGGTTCGGGGTGAGGTCGTCGCCGTGCTCGCGCGTCATGGCCGGGTGTCGGCGGCGTCTTCGAGCGCGCCGAGCGCCCACGCCTCCGCCGCCTGGAACGGGCCGATGGCCTCGCGGCGCAGGGCCACCAGGTGGCCGCCGACGCCGAGCGCCTGGCCCAGGTCGTGCCCGAGCGAGCGGACGTACGTGCCCTTCGAGCACTCGACGCGCACGTCGAGGTCGTCGCCGCGGCGCTCGACCACGTCGAAGGCGTAGACGGTCGTGGCGCGAGGCTCGACGACGACCTCCTCGCCCCGCCGGGCCTTTTTGTACAGCCGCTCGCCGCCGCGCTTGATGGCGGAGTACGCCGGGGGCCGCTGCTGGATGTCGCCCCGGAACGCCGCCAGCGCGGCCTCGATGGCGTCGTCGGTCACCCCGCTCGCGTCGACGGTCGTCTCGACCTCGGAGTCGGCGTCGTAGCTCGGCGTCGTCTGCCCGAGCCGGATCGTGGCCGTGTAGGTCTTCGGGAGGCCCATGAACCGGTCCTGCTGGCGCGTCGCGCCGCGGCCGACGAGCACGATGAGCAGGCCGGTCGCCATCGGGTCGAGCGTGCCCGCGTGCCCCACCTTCTTGACGCCGACGGCGCGGCGGACGGCCTTGACGACGCCGAACGACGACATCCCGTCGGGCTTGTCGACCAAGAGGGCCGCCGGCTCGACCGGCGCCAGCGGAGCGCCGGCAGTTACGATGCGGAGGTCGTCGGTCACGGCGTCCGCCGGGCGTGGGGCCTCTCTCCTCTCGACCTCGTCCCTGCCATCAATACTCGCCACGCGAGGGCGCCTCGTCGGCGTCGTCGGCCTCGGGCTCGGCGGCCGGTCGGTCGGCGGCGATCTGGGCGAAGATGTCGTCCATCCGCGCGCGGCGCTGCGGGCCCTCGTCCAAGAAGAACTTGAGGTCGGGCATCCGCTTGAGCTGGTGCCGGATCCGCTGCGCGAGCGCGTAGCGAATCTCGGTCGACTGGCTGTCCAAGCCGACGAGGGCCTGCTTGCGCTCGAGGTCCGTCCCGCCCAGGATCGACACGTCGACGTACGCCGTGCCGAGGTCGTCCGTCATGCGGACGCCGGTGACGGTGACGAGCGACGGGCCGACGTTGGCGAAGTCCTGCTGCAGGATGTCGGCGATCTCTCGCTGGATCATGCGGCCGACGCGCTCGGTGCGAATAGACATGAGGGATGGGGGATACGGGATGAGGGATGCGGGAAAGGCCCATGCCTCTCATCCCGCACCCCTCCGTCCCTCTAGACCTGGAGCGTCCGCTTTTCCTCGGTGACGACGTAGGTCTCGAACTGGTCGCCGACCTTGATATCGTTGTAGTTCTTGACCGTCACGCCGCACTCGTAGCCCGCCGCGACGTCCTTGACGTCGTCCTTGAAGCGGCGCAACGTGTCGATCTCGCCGGTGAAGATGACGACGCCGTCGCGCACGATGCGGAGCTTGTCGCCGCGCGACACCTTGCCCTCGACCACGTACGAGCCGGCGATCGTGCCGACGCGCGGGGCGCGGAAGGTCTCGCGGACCTCGATCGTGGAGGTGACCGTCTCCTTTTCCTCGGGGTCGAGCAGGCCTTCGAGCGCGCTGCGCACGTCGGCGATGGCCTCGTAGATGACCGAGTACAGGTTGATGTCGACGCCCTCGCGCTCGGCGACGCCGCGGACGCCCGCGACGGGGCGGACCTGGAAGCCGATGATGATCGCGTCGGAGGCCGTCGCCAGCATCACGTCGGACTCGGTGATCGCACCGACGCCGGAGTGGACGATCTGGACGGCCACCTCGTCGTTCGAGAGCTTGAGGAGCGTGTCGCTCAGCGCCTCGACCGAGCCGCCCACGTCGCCCTTGACGACCAGGTTGAGGTTCGTGATCTCACCCAGCGCCATGCGGCGGCTGAGGTCGGCGAGCGTCACGTGGCGGCGCTGGTGGAGCGTCTGCTCGCGGATGAGCTGCAAGCGGCGCGCGGCGATGTCGCGGGCCTGGCGCTCGTCCTCGAGCACGACCAGGCGGTCGCCCACGTCGGGCGCGGCCGTCAGGCCGAGCACCTGGACCGGCGTCGACGGCCCGGCGATCTTGACGCGCTCGTCGCGCTCGTTGAACATGGCGCGGACGCGGCCGGACGTGAGCCCGACGACGTACGTGTCGCCTTCTTCGAGCGTGCCGTTCTCGACCAGGACGGTCGCGACGACGCCGCGGCCCTTGTCGAGGCGGGCCTCGACGACCGTGCCCACGCCGTAGCGGTCGGGGTTGGCCTTGAGCTCCAGGAGGTCGGCCTCGAGCTGGATCTTCTCCAGCAGCGCGTCGACGTTCGTGCCGTGCATGGCCGAGATCAGCTCGCACTGGACCTTGCCGCCGTACTGCTCGACCTGGACGCCCTGCTCGGCGAGCTGGGCCATGATCTTGTCGGGGTTGGCGGTGTCCCGGTCGATCTTGTTGATCGCGATCACCATCGGCACCTCGGCGGCGCGCGCGTGGTTGATCGCCTCGATCGTCTGGGGCATCACGTCGTCGTCGGCCGCGACGACGACGACGACGAGGTCGGTGACCTGGGCGCCTCGGGCGCGCATGGCGGTGAACGCCTCGTGGCCCGGGGTGTCGAGGAACGTGAGCTTGCGGCCCTCGTCGGTCTCGATCTGGTAGGCGCCGATGTGCTGGGTGATGCCGCCGGCCTCGCCGGCGATCACGTTCGCGTTGCGGATGTAGTCGAGGAGCGACGTCTTGCCGTGGTCGACGTGGCCCATGATCGTGATGATCGGCGGGCGGTCGATGAGGTCCTCCTCGGCGTCCTCGGTCTCGAGGTTGAACTCCTCCTCGACGTCGTCCATGAACTCGACCTCGAAGTCGAACTCGTCGGCGAGCAGCTCGATCGCGTCGGCGTCCAGGCGCTGGTTGATGGAGACCATCATGCCGAGCCCGAACCCCTTCGAGATCACCTCGGTGACCGGGATGTTCATGGCCTCGGCGAGGTCGCCCGTCGAGATGAACTCCATGACGCGCAAGACCGTGGCCTGCTCCAGCATCTCCTGCTGCTCGGCCTCGCGGATGGCGGCGCGCTCGTCGCGGCGGGCGCGGCGGCGCTTCTGGCGCGTCCGCTTGGACCCGCCGCCGGACGCCTTCGAGAGCGTCTTCGAGACGTTCTTCTGGACCTCCTCCTGGTCGACCTTCTTGCCGGACCGTTTGCCCTTCTTGGACTTCGAGGGCTTGCCGCCGGCCGAAGCCGGGGCGGCCGGGGCCGCGTCGGTCCCGTCGTCCTTGCGCTTGCGCTTGCGGCGGCGGCCGCCCTCGAGCCCGGAGATGTCGATCTTGCCCAGCACCTTGGTGCCGGTCAGGCCGTAGCGGTTGGCGCGGACCACGCCGCCCTGGTCGGCCTCGGGGCCCTGATCCTCGACCCCCTGCTCGCCGGCGGCGACCGGCGCCTCAGCGGCCGGCGTCTCGGCCGTCGCGTCGGCGACCGGCTCGGCCGGCGTCTCGGCGTCGGCGGTCGGCTGGGCGGGCGTCTCCGCGACGGGAGCGGGCTCGGCGACGGGCTCGGCCTCCACCGCGGGTGCCTCGGCAGCCGGCTCCGACGTCGGCGCGGGCTGCTCGGCGGCGGGCGTCTCGGCCACGGGCTCGGCGACGGGCTCGGCCGCAGGCGCCGGCGTCTCGATGACGGGCTCGGCCGGGGCGACCGGCGCCTCGGCGGGCGCGGGCGTCTGGATCACGGGCTCGGCCGGGGCCACGGGCGCCTCGGCGGGCTCCGGCGTCGGCGCGGGCTCGGCGGGCGCCTCCGGGGCGGCCTCGGGCGGCGCAGCCTCGGCGGCGGCCTCCTCGGCTTCGGCGGCGGCGAGCTGCTGGCGGCGCTCGCGGACGCGCGCCTTGGCGTCGGCGTCGTCGGAGTACGACTCCACGAGGGCGTCGTACATCTCGGGCGACAGCCGGGCGTTGGGGTCGCCAGCCGAGAGCTTCTCGTCGAGCTCGAAGCCGCGCTCGGTCAGCGCCGACACAATCGTGTCGGTCGCGAGGTTGAGCTCGTTGGAGGCCTTGAAGAGCTGGACGCGCTTCGGCTTGTCAGAACGTCGCTTGCGCGGGGTGGGCATTCGCTGAGGCGGGGGCGGAAACGGCGGGGCCGTCAAAAAAACTAGGGGGACGGCGCTTACGCCGCCGTGTCGTCGGAATCGTCGGTGTCGTCGGCGGCCGTTTCCGAGACGGGCTCCGTCTCGGGCTCGGCCGCGTCAGCGGCGGGCTTGGTCTCGTCGGCCTCGGCCGCCGGGGCGTCGGCAGCCTCGGCCGTAGGATCGGCGTCGGGCGCCTCGCCGTTGGCGGCCTCGGCCGCCTGGGCGGAGGCGGCGAGGTCGGCCGAGAGGTCGGCCGCCAGCTCGGAGGTGTCGGGCGCCTCGCCGTCGGCGTCGCGCTCGAACTCGGCCTCCATGAGCCAGGTGATCTTTTGGGCCTGCTCGTCGGTCAGCCCCGTCCGGCGCGCCAGCTCGGACGGCTGGAGCTCCAAGACGGCCTTGGCCGTGTCGCAGCCGATGTCCTTGAGCGACTGGATGATCGCAGACGGGATGACGTCGGAGAACTCGTCGATGTCGACGTCCTCCTCGTCGGCCTTGATGTCGCGGTAGACGTCGAGCTCGTAGCCGGTCAGCATCGACGCGAGCCGGATGTTCTGCCCGCCGCGGCCGATCGCCATCGAGACCTCGTCGGCGGGGACGGTGACGCGGGCGCGGGGCGGGGTCAGCTCGTCGTTGAGCTCGACGGCGATCGGCTTGGCCGGCGCGAGCGAGCGCTTGATAAAGTCGATCGTGTTGTCGGTCCACGGCACCACGTCGATGTTCTCGCCCTGCAGCTCGCGGACGACGGCGTGGATCCGCGAGCCCTTGACGCCGACGCACGCGCCGACGGGGTCGACCCGGTCGTCGTGGCTGATGACGGCCATCTTGGCGCGCTCGCCGGGCAGCCGGACGATCTTCTTGATCTCGATGATGCCGTCGTAGATCTCGGGCACCTCGAGCTCGAAGAGCCGCTCGATAAAGACCGGCGCCACGCGGCTGACGATGACCTGGGGGCTGGCGCCCGCGTCGCGGTCGACGTCGAGCACGACGGCCCGGAGCATGTCGCCCTTGCGGTAGCGGTCCTTGGGGATCTGCTCCTGGCGCGGGAGCACGAGCTCTGTCTTGTTGTGGAGCACGAGGACCTCGCGGCGGCGCGTCTGGTAGATCTCGCCGACCACGATCTCGTCGATGAGCTCGGAGTACTCGCGGTGGATGTTCTCCTTCTCGATGTCGCGGATCCGCTGGCGGAACGTCTGGAGCGCGGCCTGGACGGCGCGGCGCCCGAAGTCCTCAATCAGGATCTTGATGGCGACCTGGTCCTCGATGTCGTACTCCTCGTCGATGGCGACGGCGTCGGAGTACTCGATCTGGAGCACGGGGTCCTCGAGGTCGTAGTCCTCGACGACCTCGCGGACGTGCAGGATCTGGTAGTCCCCGTTGTCCGGGTTGAACACGATCTGGAACGCCTCGGGGTCGTCGGCCCCGTAGCGCTTGGCGATCATCGCGCGGAACACGTCCTCGATGATGACCTGGAGCGTGTCGCGGTCGATGTCCTTCTCGCGCGCGATCTCGGCGAAGGAGGAAACGAGGACGGTGGACTGCATAGGGGTGTCGGTGTTCGGTTGTCAGTTGTCGGTGGTCGGGCGGCGCCGACGACCGATCACCAGGGCAGGACGACGCGGGCGTCGCGGACGGCGTCGAGGGGGATCGGGGCGGTCTCGCCGTCGAGCGTCAACGTCTCGCTGTCGGCGGCGACGAGCTCGCCCTGGACGGTCACGACCTCGTCCTGGGCCCGCTCGAAGGTGACCGCGAGCGGCCGGCCGACGTGCTTGGCGTACTGCCGCGCGTCGACGAGCGGCTGGTCGGCGCCCGGCGTCGAGACGTCGAGCCGGTAGCGGCCCTTGACGACGTCCTCGGTCTCGAGCACGAACCCGAGCGAGCGGCTCACCGCCGTCAGCGCCTTGGCGTCGGCGACGCCGGGCGAGTCGACGAGCACCTCCACGACGCGGCTCCCCTCGAAGCCGCGCACCTCGACGCCGACCACGAACAGGTCGGTGTCGGCCACGGCCTCTTCAGCGAGGGCGCGGATGCGGTCGGCGAGCGGGCTGGCGGAGGTGGACAAGCGAGGCGGGGGATAGAGACGGAAAACGCCCGTTCGGCGGAACGGGCGTCGCTCGGGCGGTCGGCCGGGGGTCGGACCCGGGCGGGACGCCGAAAACAACGGGTGGCAGGCCACCCAAGGCTCGCTCCGCAGAGGAGCACTCCCGAAGGTACGTCGGGGGCCCGGGCGTCGCAATCCATCAACGGCCCCTGGAGCCCTCTGATCCCCCGTTTCGTGTGCATTCTGCGTTATGTCCAGGCCGGGAGCGGTTCCGCTCGCGCAGCCGGCCGACGGGGCCTGCTCGCACGGGACGCTCCCCGTCCCGATCCACCCCGCGCTCGCTCGGCGCGCCCCAGGACTCGCACGACGACGACCCGCTCGATGTGGGCGATGGCTCCCTCGGAGGCGGCGATCGGCCGTTCGATGGCACCAACCGCGCCCTCCAAGGCAGCGACGCCGTCCTCGAGATCGGCCACCGCGCCCTCCGTAGTGCCGACGGCTCCGTCCAGGGCGACGACGGCTCCCTCAAAAGCGACAACGGCCCCCTCGGTGGTGCCGACGGCGCCCTCGAGGGGGCCGACCGTCCTCTCGAGGGCACCGACGGCTCGGTCGAAACCGCTTCACAATTCCCCTCCGGGCGCGACGGCGACGCGGCGGACGCCGGCGGGCGTCGACACGACGGCAATCCCGGGCGCCAGCCGGGGCGCCACCTCGCCCCACGCCCCACTCGCGACGCGCGTGCCGGACGTGGTAAAGACGGTGACCGGCGTGCTCGCCGCCAGCGGCGCCGGGCGCGGCCACCCGAACACGTCGGCGCCGTCGACGACCGGCGCCAGCACCGCCCCGAGGTCGGGGTCGAGGCGGACGGCCTGGCGCCAGCTCGCGTCGGGATCCTCCCCCGCCGCCCGCTGCGCGAGCCCAAGGAGAAGGTGCGCCTCGGCATCCCAGGGGTCGAGGCGGACCGCCTCCCGGAGCGCCTCGTCGGCCGGGCGGCGCTGCGCCAGCAGGAACCGGCCGTGCTCGCGGCGCGAGGCCGGCCGCCGGGGCTGGGCGGCGATCGCGCGGCGGAAGGCGGCGTCGGCCTCCCCGGCTCGGCCCGCATCGGCGAGCGCGCGCGCCAGCGTTTCGAGTCGTTGGGGCTCGGTGTCGGGCGTCGCGGCTTGGGCGGCGGCCGCGAGGGGTGCGAGGGCGTCGGCCGGGCGCCCGGCCTGCAAGAGGGCGACCCCGAGCACGAACCGGGCGTCCGGAAACCCGTCGCCGAGCTGGTCGAGCGCGATGGTCACGAACTGCGCGCCCTGGGCGACGGCGCGCGCGTCGCCGGAGCGGATCCCGTAGGTCACGGCGGCGACGCCTTCGTAGAGGCCGCCCTCCGCGCCGTCCCGGTCGCGCGCCGCCAGCGGCGACACCACGCCGCTCCGCCCGACCTGGGGCGCCGCCTCGCGCACCGGCCCGTCCACGACGCGGATCCAGTGGTCGGTAAACGACGAGTGCGGCGCGTCCTGGGCCTCGACACGCGGCATGTGGCACGACACGCAGCCCGTCGGCGCGAGGTGCTCGGTGCGGAGCGCAGCCGGGACCGCCTCCCCGATTCCCTCGTGGCACGTCACGCACGACGCGCTGGGCGCGCCTGCCGGCCGCGACTCGAAGCCCCGGTGCGGGTCGTGGCACGTCACGCACTCGAGCGGGGCAGCGCTCGCCAGCGACTCCTGAAAGCACGCGCTCGCCTGCATCCGCGCCGCGTGCGACACGACGGCCACGCCCGCGCCCTCCTCGACGCCGGGCACGGCGAACAGCGCCTCGTGCGCCGCGAGCGGCCGGCCGGGGCGGTACGAGTACGCCGTCTCCCCGTCGCGGAGCACGTCGACCGTCGCGTGCAAGTGGCACTGGCTGCACACGTCGAGGCGGAGCTCGAGCGGGAGGTGCGCCGTGTTGACGATCGTCGGGTCGGGGCCCTCCGGTCCATCGCTCGCAAGCCGCGCCTCGACGTGGACCGAGCCCGGCCCGTGACACCGCTCGCACCCGATGCCGTCGGGCAGCGACACGACCCCGTCCTCGACGCCGACGAGCCGCTGGGGGATGCCGGTGTGGCACGACAGGCACCCGTCGGGCACGACGCGGTCGAAGCGGGGGTTGCCGGTCTCGTACCCCGGGCTCCAGTCCCAGCGCCCGCCACCCTGGGTGTACCACGTCAGCGGGAGTTCGATAAACCGGTCGCCGCGTCGGGCGAGGTACGTCCGCGCCGCGTCGCCGGAGCCGACGATCACGTCCATCGGGCGGACGAGCCGGGCGATCTCCGTCCCGTCGGCGGCGAGCTGGCGCTCTTCCTGTGCGAGCCGGCCGTCGACCTCGACCACGCGGTACTCGAACCCGGTGCTCGCGTCGACGATCGGCGTGTCGAGCGTCGGCTCGATGCGCGTCTCGGGCGTCCACTCCGCCATCGACTGGGCCATGCCGTGGCCGGCGTACGCCGCCGAGATGTCGGCGTGGCACGACGCGCACGCCGCCGCGCCGACGTAGGCGGCGTCCGCGTGCCCGACGAACGCGGCCTCCTCGCCGCCGCCCGCGCACGCCCCGAGCGCCAACAGGGCGACGGCCCACAGACTGCGGACCGCGCCGCTGCCCCAGGCCCCGTGCCCCAGGCCCCTCACGCCTCGACGCCGCCGACGAAGACGGTGTCGTGCCGCTGGGCCGGGTCGGTCTCCGGGTAGTCGGCCATCGTGTGCAGGCCGCGGCTCTCGTGGCGGCGCTGGGCGCACGAGATGATGAGGTGGGCGACGGCCACCAGGTTGCGCAGCTCGCACAGCTCGGCCGACAGCTTGGTGCGCTGGTAGAAGTCCTCCGTCTCGCGGTGGATCAGCGCGATCCGCCGGGCCGCGCGCGCCAGCCGCAGCGTGCTCCGCACGATCCCGACGTAGCTCTGCATCACGCGCCGCAGCTCCTCGCGGTTGTGCGATACCAGGATCCACTCGCTGGGGTTCTCGGCGTTCGACTCGTCCCAGTCCGGGATCCGCTCCTGGTGGCCGACGGCCGCCGCGTGCGCGCGCGCCGGGCCGACGGCGTTGTGGGCGTAGACGAGCGCCTCCAGCAGCGAGTTCGACGCCAGCCGGTTCGCGCCGTGGAGCCCGGAGCACGTCACCTCGCCGCACGCGAACAGCCCGGCGATCGAGGTCCGGCCCTCGTTGTCCACGACCACGCCGCCGCACGTGTAGTGGGCCGCCGGGACGACCGGGATCGGGCCCGCCGTCATGTCGAGGCCGTGCGCCAGCAGCGTCTCCTGGATGTTCGGGAAATGCTTCAGCACCGCCTCCGAGTCCTTGTGCGAGATGTCGAGCCAGACGTGCTCGTCGCCGCGCTTTTTCATCTGGTCGTCGATGGCGCGGGCGACCACGTCGCGCGGCGCGAGCTCCTCGCGGTCGTCGTAGGCGGGCATAAAGCGCTCGCCGGCCAGGTTGGTCAGCAGGCCGCCGTCGCCGCGGACGGCCTCGGTGATCAGGAAGCTCCGCCCCCCGAAGTCGGCGCCCGGCAGGTACAGGCTCGTCGGGTGGAACTGCATGAACTCCATGTTGGCCACGACCGCGCGTGCCCGGTACGCCATCGCGATCCCGTCGCCGGTCGCGACCGGCGGGTTCGTGGTGTGCTGGTAGACCTGCCCCGCCCCGCCCGCCGCCAGCAGCGTCGCCCGCGCCAGCACGGTGTGGACCACGCCCGTCTTGCTGTCGAGCACGTACGCCCCGAAGCACGTCAGCGCGTCGCCGGCCTCGACGGATTCGCCGAGCTGGTGCTCGGTCAGCAAGTTGACCGCGTAGTGGTACTCGAGGACGGTGATGTTTTTCGATCGGCGGACGGCCGTCAGCAGCGCCCGCTCGATTTCGCGGCCGGTCATGTCGGTCGCGTGCACGATCCGGTCGGCCGAGTGGCCGCCTTCACGGCCGAGGTGGAGGTCGCCGTCGGGGTCGCGGTCGAACTGCGCGCCGAGGTCGATAAGGTCGCGGACGCGCTCGGGGCCCTCCGTCACCACCATCCGCACCACGTCCTCGTGGCACAGCCCCGCGCCCGAGATGAGCGTGTCCTCGACGTGCGCCTCGACGTCGTCGCCCGGGGCCATGACCGCCGCGATGCCGCCCTGCGCGTAGTTCGTGTTGCTCTCGGCCGACTCCTTTTTGGTGACCACGCACACCGTCCCGTGCGCGGCGGCGCGGAGCGCGAAGGACAGACCGGCGACGCCGGAGCCGATGACGAGGTAGTCGTAGCGAGCGCGCATGCCGTCCGGGAGGGGTCGCGAATGGTAACCCTGTCCCCACAGCGGGCGGGCTAGTCGAGGACGATTGGCTCGAACTGGCAGACCCCGTCGATGAGGAGGACCGGCCTCGGCTCGCGCAGCTCGCACGTCGACACCAGCCCCAGCTCGCGGATGGCGACCCGGTCGATCTCGGCGACGCGCGCCGCCAGCCGCTCGATCTCCGTCGAGTCCGCCGTCTCGACCGAGTACACGCGGAACGTGCTCGGCCCGCCGCACGCCCGCTCGCCGACGGCGACCACGCGGCACGCGGCGAGGCTCGACGCGCGCGGCGTCCCGATGGCGGCCTCCAGCGCGGCGACCGCCGCGTCGTGCTCGCGCTCGTAGTCGGCCTGCGAGTACCCCGGCGTGTCGCACGCGGCGACAAGCAGGAGGGCGAGGAGGGCGGCGATGCGCATGGCTCCGGGAGGTGGGGGTGTGCCGCTACTCGCGGACCGGGACGCCCTCAAGAAGCGCCGACGAGCACTGGCCGTCGGCGTACCGGACCTCGGGCACCGGCGCGATGTCGCACGTCGACGCGAGCCCCAGCGCCTCCTGCGCGGCGACGTCGAGCGCGTACAACTCGCGCGCCAGCCGCAGCACCTGGGGCGCCGACGGCGTCGACGCCCCGTAGACGAGGTACTGGACGGGCCCGCCGCACGCCTTGTGGCCGAGCGGCAGCAGCCAGCACGCTTGCGGGCCCGAGGCGCTGGGGTCGATGGCCGCCCGGATCTCGGCGTCGAGCGCGGCCCGTCGGGCGTGGTACGCCTCGACGGTCGCCACGTCCGCCGGGTCGATGGCGGGGAGGTCCTCGGTGACCGGCGCGACGACGGGGTTCGAGACCGCCACCGGGCCGACGGTGTCGCAGGCGGCGAGGGCAAAGAGGAGGACGAGCGAGAGGGCGCGAGCCATGGCAGCGGCCGAGTGGGAGGTCATCAAGATGGCCCCGTCTGCGCCGCACCGCCTAGCCCAACCGGACTACCCCTCCGACGACGCGCGGCCGGTCTCCTGCAAGAGGTACGCCTTGATGAACGCGTCGAGGTCCCCGTCCATCACGCCCTGCACGTCGCCGTCCTTGAGCTCGGTCCGGTGGTCGTTGACCATCGTGTACGGCTGGAAGACGTAGCTGCGGATCTGGGAGCCCCACTCGATCTTTTTCTTGCCCGCGTTCTCGGCGTCGCGCGCCGCCTCGCGGATGGCCTGCTCGAGCGCGTAGATCCGCGACTTGAGCATCTGCATGGCCCGGTCGCGGTTCTGGAACTGGCTCCGCTGCTCGGTCGACTCGGCGACCACGCGCTCGGCCTGCCCGTTCGAGAGCGTCCCCGTCCACACGTAGCGCGCGCCGGTCTCGACCTTGTTGACGTTCTGGCCGCCCTTGCCGCCTGAGCGGAAGGTCTGGAGCTCGAGGTCGGCCGGGTTGATGTCGACCTCGATGGCGTCGTCGATCTCGGGGTACACGAACACGCTCGCGAACGAGGTCTGGCGCTTGTCGCCCGACCCGAACGGGCTCATCCGGACGAGCCGGTGGACGCCGGTCTCGGCGCGCAAGTAGCCGTACGCCCACCGCCCGGCGACGCGCAGCGAGCCGCTCTTGATGCCGGCCTCCTCCCCCTCCTGATACTCCAGGAGCGTCGGCTCGTAGCCGCTGCGCTCGGCGTAGCGCGTGTACATGCGGAGCAGCATGTCGGCCCAGTCCTGGGCGTCGGTCCCGCCCGCGCCCGAGTTGATGGTCAGGATCGCCGTGCGGTGGTCGTCGGGCCCCGCCAGCATGCCGCGGAGTTCGAGCGCATCGAGGGCCTTGGCGAGCGCCGTCTCCTCGGCCTCGATCTCGGCGCCGAGGTCGGCGTCATCCGCCTCGGCTTGCATCTCGCGCAGCGTCGCCACGTCGTCGCGCCGTGCGAGCAGGCGGTCGAAGGCGTCGATCCAGTCGGCCTCGGCCGCGATGTCCTGCTCGACCTGGCCGGCGGCCTCGGGGTCGTCCCAGAACCCGGGCTCCAGGCGCCGCGCCTTGAGCGCCGCCAGCTTGGCGCGGCGGCCGTCGATGTCGAGGTACCCGCCGAGGGTATCGACGCGGTCGGAAAGGTCGGACATGGGCGTGCGGGGGGAGCCGGAAGCTACCGACGCGCCTCGGGCGCCCCGCGCCTCAGTCGCCGCCGAGCGCGAGGCCGAGCGTGACGCCCACCGACGCGCTCGACACCTGCGACAGGGCCACCCCGACCGACGGCGAGACGACGGTCCGCACGGGGCCGCGGTCGGTCAGCCACGACAGCGCGCCGGTGGCGGTCAGCGCGATGTCATTCCGCGGGCCGGGAGTGGTCGGAACGGCGCCGCCCACGGCGAGGCTTCCGATCAGCGCGGCGTCCGGGACACCGGAGAGCCTCCGCGAGTGCGTGAACGTCGGGATCAGGTAGTCATCGCTGTTCTCGGCCGTCTGAAAGGCGACGCCGATGGAGGACACCACCTGCTGCTTGAGGTTGCGCGCGAGGTGAAATGCCCCGCCGACGAGTGTGACGGTGTCGTCGGGGAACGACGCGACTGCCGCCCCGACGCTGAGCCGCTTCCACGTCGCGTCGATCGAGGCGCTCGGACCGCGCAGGTCCTCCAGGTTCCTGTCCCGGTCGACGTACACCGCGCCGGCGTAGGACGCCGTGCCGGCCACCGCCCAGTCGGTCGGGACCCACTCGGACTGAGCCTCCGCCGAGGCCGACATCGCGAGCAGAAGGAGAAAGGCAATGAGGCGGGGCATGGCGTCGGAGGACAGGGGGTCAGAACATGAGGACGCCGGCGCGGCCGGTCAGCAGGAACCGCCGGGCCTCGCTGTTGCGCGAGGCGCTGGGCCGTCCGTGTCGAAGCAAATGCCAGACTACAAGTAGACCGACACCGAGAGCCGACTGTCCGTCACCGCGTGCCACTCGGCACGCTCCGACCGGGCCGGCTCGCGGTCGGCCCAGCGCTCGGTCAGCGTCGCCGAGGTCCGCGCCAGCCCCACCTCCGAGGTGACCCCGACGGTGAGCCCTCGGAACAGGCGGACCTCGTATCCGACGAGTGCCGAGACCCCGCCGGTGACGGCCTCCTCGCGGGCCGACGCCCCGAACCCAGCCAGTTCGCACGGCTCGACGTCGCAGGCGAGATACATGAGGTAGCGGGAAACGTCGCGGCTCTGGAGGCCGGCGTGGACGCGGACGCCGGCGACCAACGAGACGGCCGACCAGGGCGAGGCGACGTGGCGCTCGGCCCACAGGCTCGCGCTCTGCGCGTGGACGGACGTCATGTACGAGGGGAACCGCTGGTCGTCGGCCTCGGAGCCGCCGACGTCGAGGGTGGCCTCCCCCACGTCCGCCCCGACGGCCGTGCGGTCCGAGACCCAGTACCGCGCGCCGAGGTGGCTGATGGCCCCGCCCCCCACCCCGAACACGCCGGCCGTCAGGGCGATGTCGCCTCGACGGGCGAAGAACGCCGCCTCCTCGGGGGGCGCCGGAGCGGACGACGTCTGGGCCGAGGCGCCAGCGGCGAGGGCGAGAACCGCCGACAGGAGGACGAGGCGCATCGTAGGAGGGGATCGGTGACCGAAAATCTACCCGGTCTCACCGAGGCTGCGAGGCAGGGCCCGGGGTTCCACCCCATTCGCACATGCTGACACCGGAGATGGCAGCGCCTAACGCCATGTTTCGGACCCGTCTCCTCCGCCCTGTCCATGACGACCTCCGCGCCGGTCTTGCTCGTCGCCGGCCCGCCCCTCGTCCGCCCCCTGTTTCAGGACCCCTGCGCCGCCGGCTTCCCGTCCCCCGCCAGCGACTACGTCGAGCGCGCGCTCGACCTCAACGAGCTCGTCATCCGCGACGAAGCCGCCACCTACTACGTCCGCGCCGAGGGCCGGAGCGCGATGCGGGCGGGCGTGTGGTCGGGCGACTTGCTGGTCGTCAACGCCGCGCTCGCGCCCGAGCCGGGCGACCTGGTCGTCGCGTTCGTCGACGGCGAGCACACCGTCAAGCGGTTCTGCCGCGACGCAGCGGGGGCGTACCTCGCGCCCGACCCGCTGCCCGAGGAGTCGCACCGGTACCACGAGATCCGGTTCGGCGACGGCCAGGAGCTCCTCATTTGCGGCGTCGTCACGCACGTCGTCCGCTCGCTCCGGGGGAAGCCATGAGCGGGGCCACGCGGCGGCTGATCGCGCTCGTCGACTGCTCGGCGTTCTACTGCTCGTGCGAGCAGCTTTTCCGGCCCGAGCTGCGCGGCCGGCCGGTCGTGGTGCTGTCGAACAACGACGGCTGCGTGATCGCGCGGAGCGCCGAGGCCAAGGCGCTCGGCGTCGAGATGGGCGCGCCGTACTTCAAGGTGCGCGACGAGCTGGCGCGCTTGGGCGTGACCGTGTTCAGCTCCAACTACGCGCTCTACCACGACCTGTCGTCGCGCGTGCTCCGCGTGCTGGAGCGGTTCTCGCCCGAGGTCGAGCGGTACTCGATCGACGAGGCGTTTCTGGAGCTGCGCGCCGATGCGAGCCGCCCCGAGGCCGAGCCCGAGCGCCTGGACGCGCTGGCGCGGGCGGTCCGCCAGGCCGTCTGGGACGCCACCCGCGTTCCGGTTCGCGTCTCGATCGCCGAGACCAAGACGCTCGCGAAGGCCGCCAGCGAGTACGCGCGGACGCTGGAGAGCCAGACGGTCTGCTGGTGGGGGCACCCGGACCGCGAGCGGTTTCTGGCGGCGCTGCCCGTCGGCGACGTGTGGGGCGTGGGCCGGCGCTGGGCGCGGCGGCTCGCGCTCGACGGCGCGCCGACGGCGGCCGGGCTCGCGGCGCTCGACGACACGTACCTCCGCAAATACTACAACGTCGTCTTGTTGCGGACGGCACTCGAGCTGCGGGGCGTCTCGTGCCTGCCGCTCTCGGAGGCGCCCCCGCCGCGCCAGTCGCTTGTTCGCTCGCGGATGTTCGGCCACCCGCAGACCGAGGCCGAGCCGATCGGCCGGGCGGTCTCGATGCACGCCGCGACCGCCGCCGCGATGCTGCGCCGCGACGGGCTCGCGGCGTCCGTCGTCGAGACGTTCGTGACGACCGGCCGGCACGGGTCGCCGGTGCACCACGGCCGCGCGGTCGTCGAGCTCCCGACGCCCACGAACGACACGCTCGCGATCGTCCGCGCCGCGCGGTCGCTGGTGGCGTCGTGCCTGGTCCGCCCCGGCGGCGGCGCGCCCCGGTTCAAAAAGGCCGGCGTGATGCTGACCGGCCTCGGCCCGGCGGGCGAGGGCCAGGCCCACCTTTTCGACGCACCCGTCCGCGAGCGCCCCGAGGTGATGGAGGCGCTCGACCGGATCTCGCGGCGCTTCGGCCGCGACGCGCTCGTGGTCGCCGCCCAGGGCACGCCCGACGAACTCCGCCGCATCCACGCGGGCGAGGCGACGGGCTGGGGCATGCGCCGCGACCTTCTCTCGCCCCGCTACACGACGTGCTGGGACGATCTGCCGACGGCGACGGTAGAGGGATCGGAGAGGGATGAGGGATGCGAGAGGAATGAGCGGAGAGACCTGTCCCTCCATACCTCTACCCCTCCATCCCTCACCCTTCGCCCCGCACCTTGTCGGCAAACCGCGCGATCCGCGTGACGGCCTCCTCGACCTGGTCGATCGCCGTCGCGTACGAGCACCGGAGGTAGCCCTCGCCGCTCGGGCCGAACGCCGAGCCGGGCACGCACGCGACGTGCTCCTCCTGGAGCAGCCGCTGCGCAAAGTCCTCCGACGACAGGCCCGTCGAGGTGATGTCGGGGAAGGCGTAGAAGGCGCCTTCGGGCTCGAACGTCGGCAGGCCGGCCGCGTTGAGGCCGTCGACGATCAGGCGGCGGCGGTCATCGTAGGCCTGCCGCATCCGCTCCACGTCCGGCTGCGCCTCTCGAATGCCCGCGAGCGCCCCGATCTGGGCGAGCGTCGGCGCGCTCATCACGATGTACTGGTGCGCCTTGTACATCTGGTCCATGATCGGCTTCGGCGCGCACGCGTACCCGATCCGCCAGCCGGTCATCGCGTAGCCCTTCGAGAACCCGCCGATCAGGACCGTCCGCTCGTACATCCCCTCGACCGACGGGACCGACACGTGGCCGCGCTCGTGGGCGTCGCCGTAGACGAGCCGGTCGTAGATCTCGTCGGACAGCACGAACAGGTCGTGCTCGACGACGACCTCGGCGATCGCTTCGAGCGTGTCGCGGCGGAGCACGGCGCCCGTCGGGTTGTTGGGGTAGCCCAGGAAGAGGAGCTTCGTCTTGTCGGTGACGCGCGAGCGGATGTCGTCGGCCGTGACCTGGAAGTCGTTCTCGGCGCGCGTCGGCACCCAGACGACCTTGGCGCCGCAGAACTCGGCGATCGGCCCGTAGCTCACGAAGCACGGCTCCGGAATGAGCACCTCGTCGCCCGGCCCGACGAGCGTCAGCATGGCGATCGTCATGGCCTCGCTCGCGCCGACCGTCACGATGATCTCGTCCTTGTCGGCGTACGTGAGGCCGTAGAGCCGGTCCATCTCGTCGGCGATGGCGACGCGGAGCTCGGCGAGGCCGAGGTTGGCCGTGTAGCCCGTCTTGCCCGCGTCGAGCCCCCGGTGGGCGGCCTGCAGAATCGGGTCGGGGCTGACGAAGTCGGGCTCGCCGATGCCCAGCGAGATCACGTCGTCCATGGTGGCGGCGATCTCGAAAAAGCGCCGGATGCCCGACGGCGGGACCGACCGGATGCGCTCGGACAAGCGTCCGGCGAGGCGAGTGGCGGTGTCGGTGACGGTCGTCTCCATCGGGGCGCGGGCGTGTGGGGCCGGAAGCTAGCCCCCGGCTCGCGGCGCGGCGGTCCCAGCGCCCGCTCCCCCGCGTCTCCACGGATCCGCGCCCCGCGCCTCCGGGTTGGCACGGCGCACGCCCCCGGTCCGATGCCGCTCTCTCGCCGCCAGTCCCGACTCTTTGCCGCCGTCTTCGTGGCCGCCATCCTGATCCTGTCTGTCGTGGCCACGTGGATGATCACGCGCGGCTGGGCCAACGACACGGTCCAGGACCAGGTCGAGCAGCAGGAGACCGAGCGCCGCGAGGCGATGCCCAAGCTGTCTCAATAGCTCGCGCCGGCCTCGGCACCCCCCGTCCGTCCGCACATCGCTGCGGCTAACGCCTCCGCTCCGCGCGCGGCCGGACTGTCCCCCTTGGCAAGGGGGACAGCTCTCCGACCTGGGAGCGTAGCGACCGAAAGGAGAGCGGGGGGTCT
Organism: Rubrivirga halophila; assembly: GCF_046845755.1. Taxonomy (GTDB): domain Bacteria; phylum Bacteroidota; class Rhodothermia; order Rhodothermales; family Rubricoccaceae; genus Rubrivirga. The sequence continues at coordinate 1,216,141 of NZ_CP177357.1, read as the reverse complement.
ACCGAGCACCCCGCCCCGCTCGCGGGCTACCGCCGGCTCAGCCCGTACCCGAACGCGATCAGCAGCGCCGCGCCGGCCGCGAGGTAGAACGGCTGCGACAGGACGGCGTCACGCCAGCTCCCCGTCGGCGCCGGCAGCTGGTCGAACGTGTGGACCGTCTCGATGCGCCCCTCGTCGGAGTGGACGACCACGCGGCCCATCCCCAGCTGGCGGATGTAGCCCGAGGCCCGGTCGACGGCGGCGTCGCGGTCGTCGGCCTCGTAGGACAGCGAGGGCGAGCCCTCCAGACGGACGGCCCAGCGGCTGTCGTGGGGGACGACGTGGTAGACGTTGCGGCTCGGCATGCGACGGCGGAAGGTGAAGACGCGGTGTACGCCCCACCGTACCATCCGGTCCCCCCGATCGGTCCGCCGCATGAAACGCGCCCTGCTCATCGCCCTCATCGTCCTGCTGGCGCTCGTCGTCCTAGGCGCCGGCAGCCTGTGGACCGCCCTGCGCGCCAGCCTCCCCGACCTCGACGGGACCGAGACGCTCGCGGGGCTGAGCGCCGAGGTGTCCGTCGAGCGCGACGCCGCCGGGGTCCCGACGATCACCGCCGCCACGCGCGCCGACGCCGCCCGCGCGCTCGGCTACGTCCACGCCCAGGAGCGCTGGTTCCAGATGGACCTGCTCCGCCGCGCCGCGTCGGGCGAGCTCTCCGCCCTGCTCGGCGAGGCGACCTGGCGCACCGACTCGACGCTCCGCCCCCACCGCCTGCGCGCCCGCGCCCGGGCCGTCGTCGAGGCCCTGCCCGCCGACCAGCGCGCCGTCCTCGACGCCTACACCGCCGGCGCGAACGCCGGCCTCGACGCGCTCGGCGCCCGGCCCTTCGAGTACCTCGCCCTCCGCCAGGCGCCCCGGCCGTGGCAGCCCGAGGACGGCATCCTAGCCGCCTTCGCCATGTACCTCGACCTGCAGTTCGACGGCGGCTACGGCCTGGAACTCGAGCGCGATGCCCTGACCGCCGCCCTGCCCGACGTCCTCGCCGACTTCCTGATGCCGACGGGCGACGCCTGGGACGCCCCCCTGGAGGGCGACACCGTCGAGCCGCCGCCCATCCCGACGGCCGCCCAGCTCGGCGACTGGCAGCCCGGCGACGAGGCGCCCGCCCCGCCCGAGCCCGACGTGCTCGGCTCCAACAACTGGGCCGTCGCCGGCGACCTCACCGAGACCGGCGCGGCGCTGGTCGCCGACGACATGCACCTCGGCCTGCGCCTGCCCCACATCTGGTTCCGCGCCTCGCTCGTCGTCGACGGCCGCCGCATCACCGGCGTCACGCTCCCCGGCGCCCCGCTCGTGATCGTCGGGAGCAACGGCGACGTGGCCTGGGGCTTCACCAACTCCTACGGCGACTACATCGACTATGTCCGACTCGTCGAACCCGAGCCCGGCCTCATCGCCACCGCCAGCGGGACCGTCGCCCTCGACACCTTGCGCGAGCAGATCGCCGTCGGAGACGAGGTCCGCGAACTCGTGGTCTTGGACACGCCGTTCGGGCCCGTCACCGCGACGGGCCCCGACGGCGCGCGCTACGCCATGCAGTGGGGCGCCCACCGGCCCGAGGCCACCAACCTCGGGCTCCTCGACGCCGAGACGGCGACGACGCTCGACGAGGTCCTCGACGCCGCCAACCGCTCCGGCATCCCCGCCCAGAACTTTGTCGCCGGCGACCGCGCCGGCCGCATCGGCTGGACGATCGCCGGGCAGATCCCCTTGCGCGTCGGCCGCGACGGCCGCCGCCCCGTCGACTCGACGGACCCGAACGCGCGGTGGGACCGGTTCCTCCGCCCCGACGAGGTCCCCCGGATCGTTGACCCCGCCGACGGCCGCCTGTGGTCCGCCAACAGCCGCGTGGCCTCGGGCGACGCCCTCGCCGCGATCGGCGACGCCAACTACGCACACGGCGCCCGCGCGCGCCAGATCCGCGACGGCCTCGCCGCCCTGACCCCGCCCGTCGACGAGCGCGACCTGCTGGCGATCCAGCTCGACGACCGCGCCCTGTTCTACGCGCGGTGGCGCGACCTCCTGCGGACGACCCTCACCGACGCCCCCGCCACCGACGACCTCGACGCCCTGCGCCGCACCGTCGAGGACTGGAGCGGCCACGCCGACGACGCCGGCTACCGGCTCGTCCGCCGCTTCCGCGACGGCGTCGTCGACCGCACCCTGCCGCCCCTGCTCGCGTCCGTCCGCGCCCTCGCCCCCCGCGCCGGCTACCCCGCGCGCGACGAGACCGCCGTCTGGGCGCTCGTCACCGAGCAGCCCGCCCACCTCCTGCCCCCCGGCCACGCCTCGTGGGACGCCCTCTTGCTCGACGCCGCCGCCGAGGTCGCGCGCGGCGACCTCGACACCGCGTGGGCCGACGACAATGCGCTCGTCATGGCGCACCCCATGGCCGACGCCCTGCCCGGCATCGGCGGCCGCCTGCGGATGCCCTCCGCGCCCCAGCGCGGCGACTCCCGGATGCCCCGCGTCGCCGGCCCCTCGATGGGCGCCAGCCAGCGGATGGTCGTCTCGCCCGGCTTCGAGGAGCGCGGCATCTTCCACATGCCCGGCGGCCAGGCCGGCCACTTCCTCTCGCCCTACTGGGGCGCCGGCCACGACGACTGGGCCGAGGGCCGCCCCTCCCCGTTCCTCCCCGGCCCCACCGTCTACCGCCTCACGCTCACCCCCGCCGAGTAGCGACGAGCCCGCCCCGAGGCCCCCGCCTCGGCGGCGCGCTCACCCCTCGATGCAGTACTCGAACGGCTCGCCTCCCACCTCGACGTCGAACGTCCCGTCCGTGATGGCGACCACGTCTGTCGGGTCGCCCTCACGCTGGACCCGGAGCGAGAACGTGCCTCGGAGGGCCCTCGGGCCCTGCTCCGTGACCCGGACGGTCGCATCGCCCGCCCCGGCCACCACGTAGGCGTCCGACGGCGTGCACAGCCCGAGGTCCCAGTACCCCGTCATCGCCGTGTTCACCGCCACCGCCCCGAGCGCGGGCCGGAACGTGAGCATGACCGCCCGCGACAGCTCGTCGGCGTACGCTCGGAGCACGACCTCCGACGGGTCATACGCGCTGGGCTGGGCGAACACGCGGAACGTGTACGGCCGGCCGTCGATCTGCGCCGTCGCGACCCCGCCGCCCTCGACCGTCTCGACCGGGGGCGTGTCGCAGCCTACGAGGAGGGCGCCGAGGAGCGCGACGGGAAGCAGGTGCCGGATCATCGTCTGAGCCAGGAGGACTGCGCCGAACCTAATCGCCGGACCGCCGGCGCTGGCCGCAGGCCGGCTCACCGGTCGGCATCCCAGACGGAACGGTCCCGATCCGCCCCCCGGCGGCCCTCCACCCGCCCGGCATCGGGCTACGAGACCTCGCGAGCCAGCCGGTCCAGGCCATCCACCACCTCCACCGTACGCGATTCGAAACGGACACGGCAGAACAGGTCACCACTCGGCCGCACATCAGGGCCGAGCGGTGAGCGCGTCAATCCAGTCGCGGGTGGCTGGACGCGGCAGGACCACCAGAGTGCCGTGCCGATCCGCAGGAACGAGGTCTGCCGTGCGGCAAGAGGTCTAGGTCTACTCCAGACCGACCCGGAACACGTTCAACGTCGCCAGCGAGCGCGGGAGGCGGCACGCCCCGTCGCCTCTGCACCCCTGCGGGACGTAGATCAGCCGCATCTCGCCTTCGAGTCGCCCAAACGGCTCGTCGGTCATCCCGTCCCAAGCGTTCGGCCCTCGCAGACGCAGGGTGTCGACGCGCACCTCCCCCGGCGCGACGGCGATCTGGCGGTCGTGCCCGACGCCAAAGATGGCGCCGCCATAGGCCGAGCCCCAGTCGTCCTCGTCGTTCACGAGGAGGACGCCGTAGTCCGGCCGGGGTTGGTCCGGGTAGGCGCGGCCCAGATAGACCGTGTCCGCGGTCGGGTTCGCAAAGCGAGCCACGACGTCGAACCCGTACTGCCGGTACGTCCCCTCCCCGCCCTCGTATCTCGCGGTGTAGACGAGGGCGTCCGTTTGGATCGCCGCCCCCACCTCGCGCTCCGGTGCCGGCTCTCCGACGAGCGAGCACCCGCCGATCGCGAGCAGGGGGATAAGAGTTGAGGAGCGCATACCGTACCGCGGCAGAACAGTTGGACGCCCAGCTGCCCGTAGCTGGGGGCACAGCGGTGGGTCGAAGCGATGACTGACGGTGACGGTGAGCGGGACCGTGAGCGCCCGCGCCTAGAGTCAGCCTGCAGCGGCGAGTCAGGCCTCCTCAGCACCGCGCCCCCACGCACCGACCCGGTATACCACCTCCGACCCGAGCAACAGCGACGTCGAGAGCACGACCGCACCCACCAGAGCCACCAGCCAAATCTCCAGGACGCTCTCCGCGAACATCCCGCCTGCGAGCCAGAGCGCACACGCCGCCCCTGTTACGACCGCGCCGACGCCGAGCGCCGACCGGGGCTTCGACGCCCTCCCTGCGGCGAACGAGGCGATGGCGAAGTAGAGGAGGCAGACCGCCCCGAGACTGGGGAGGAGACGACCGAAGGACCTCAAGTGCCTGGGGGTGTCGCCCGGCTCCACGACGAGGGCGACGACCGCCAGTGCCATGTAGAGCACGGCGAGCGCGACGGCCGTTCCGGCCACGATGGCGCCGAGCGTTCGCATGGGGAATGGAGGCGGTGGCAAGAGTCGTAGCCGTTGGCCGCTCAGCCGCATGGGGCAACGACCGAGACGGTAGAACGAGGCATAGAATACGACGGCGGTCGGACGGGCCGGGGACGCTGAAGCCCCACGTCGGCCTGTAGTGGCGGGTTCTGCGGCCCGACGTTCTGGCGCTCTAGTGGGCCGCTGCCACGCCGTCCCTCCGTGAGTCCGAGCCCGCGACGTACCCTCTGGGGTTCCGCATGACCGCCTGGCCGCCGCCGAACACGAGGCCCCGGTTCGTGCCCAGGAAGATCGTCTGCGCCGTCGCTCCCAGGGGGTTCTGGGGTTCGTGCCCCATGGACCGGAGTTCGCTCACGACCTCCTCAGGGATCGACGACTCGAAGCTGACCCGGTTCTTCCGCCAGTGGCGAAAGCGGGGGGCGTCGAGGGCCTGCTGCACGTCCATGCCGAAGAGGACGATGTTCAGCAAGACCTGCACGTGCGCCTGCGGCTGCTGGGGCCCCCCGACGATGCCGTAGCTGAGCCACGGCTCCTGCTCGCCGTCGGCGCCGGCCCGTGTCACGAACCCCGGGATGATGGTGTGGAACGGGCGCCGCCCGGGAGCGACGGTGTTCGCCCGGCCCTCCTCGTACGAGAGCCCGACGCCCCGATTCTGAAGCGCGAACCCCGTCCCCGGAACGACCACCCCCGACCCGAACCCCCCGGCCAGGCTCTGGATAAAGGAGATCATGTTCCCCTCGGCGTCGGCCACCGTGAGGTACGTCGTCTCGCTCGTCGTCAGGGAGGTGTCGGGGTCCGCGCGTGGTAGGGCACGGTCGGGGTCGATGAGTGCCCGGCGCTGAGTGATGAAGCCGTCCGCGAGGAGCTGCTCGGGCGTGGCCGCCATGTGCTCCGGGTCGCCGACGAAGTGCTCGAGGTCCGCGTAGGCCAGCTTCTTCGCCTCGATGAGGTGGTGCAGGTAGGCGGCCGAGTTGTGGCCCATGGCGGCGAGGTCGACGGGCTCCAGGATGCGGAGCATCTCGAGCGCGGCGATCCCCTGGCCGTTGGGGGGGAGCTCCCAGAGCCGGTATTCCTTGTACGGGACCGAAAGAGGCTCGACCCATTCGGCCGTGTGACGTCCGAAGTCGTCCGGCGTCAGGAATCCGCCGAGCCCTTCCACGTGCGTAGCGATGCGCTCGCCTAGGTCTCCCCCGTAAAGCACCTCAGGCCCCTCGCGCGCGATCGTGCGCAGTGTAGCGGCGAAGTCGGGGTTGGAGAACCACTCGCCCACGGCGGGGGCGCGCTCCCCGTCCACGAGGAACGTCGCGCGAGCTCCGGGGTCCTTCGTCAGCAGGCTCGTGAAGATGGCCCACTCCGCGGCCGTGACGTCGGACACGGGGAAGCCGTCCTCGGCCAGCGCGATGGCCGGTGCCAGCGCCTCCGCGAGTGTGATCGTGCCGTGTTGCTCCAGCAGCGCCGCCCACCCGGACAGAGCCCCCGGGACCGTGACCGTCTCGGCGCCGTCGCTCGGCACCGTCCCGAGGTGGGCCAGCGCCTCACGGGTCATCAGCGACCCCGACCGGCCGCTCGCGTTGAGGCCCACGAGCCGCCCCTCCTCCGCCGACCAGAGCATGGCGAACAGGTCGCCGCCCACCCCGGTCATGTACGGCTCGACCACGCTCAGCACGGCGGCGGTCGTGACGGCGGCGTCGACCGCGTTCCCCCCCCGCTGGAGCACCGCCAGCCCGGCCTGGCTCGCGAGGGGCTGGCTCGAGGCGACCACCCCGTGGGGCGCATAGACCGCGCGTGGCGGCGAGGCCTCGACGGGCGGCCCGAGGGCGGAGCGAAAGCTGAGGCCGGCCGCGGCGGCCGCGATCACGACGACGAACAGGACGGCGAACGTCCACACCAGAAATCGCTTCGCGCTCTTCAATACGACGTGCCTCTTGCGGGTGGGTGATCAGAGAGGCGCGTCCCTACGAGGCCACCTGGGGCAGGTTACGCCGCCCACATCCCTAGCCGCAGAACAGTGGACCGCTTGCTCTGTTGAGAAGCTCTCGGTCAACGTCATCCCGAGCGTGCGAGGGATCTCAACGCGAGGCTCGATGCCTGTAGAACCGCCTGTCGAAGGCTCGGGCGATGGCGCCGAGATCCTTGGCTACGCCGACGCTTCGCGTTCGCGTCGCTCAGGATGACTGCGTGGGGAGCTTCTCAACAGAGCAAGGGCGGCTCAGCCGCAAAGGTCAACAACCGCGAACGGTGGAACGAGCAACGTAGACCCCGCCGCCCGGACGAAGAAAGAACGCTGACGCCCTTGGTCGGCCTGCTGCGGCGGGTTCTGCGGCGAAGCAAGACCTACTCGACTCCGAGCCGGTCCAGCGCCGCCCTTGCACTCGCGTATTGAGGATCGAGTCTCAGCGCCTCCTGGTAACTCGCAATGGCGCGCTCCCGGTCGCCAGCTGCCAGGTAGGCCTCTCCGAGGCTGTCGTGTGTATTCGCCGACTCGGGATAGACATCGGCGTTCAACTCGAAGAGTCGGAGGGCGGTCTCCACCTCGCCGCCACTGAGGTAGGCGTATCCGAGTCGGTTGAGTTGGGCCTCCGCAAAGTCGTACCCCTCCGGGTCTTGGATGCGTAGCGCACGGTAGCGAACCACGGCCGCCCCGACGTCCTCGGCGACGATCACATCAGCTAGAACCGTGGCGATGGGCTGCCTCGGACGCTCAACGGGCAGGTCGTAGAAGACGCGCATGAGGGCGGTTGCCACGGCTCCAACATCGCCCCCTGCATTGGCGTTGTCCAGCACGACGACGGTCACACGATCCTCTGGCGCGTAGCGGAGTTCGGAGCGGAACGCGCCGAAGCCGCCGTTGTGACCGACGACCCGGACGGTGTCGGTGTCGAGCGCGAGGGGGATCGAGTAAATCCCGTAGCCGTACCCATACCGCGTCCCCTCGAACGACGTCAGCATCGTCTCCAGCGTCTCGGGCTGGCGGAACACCTGGCCCCCGTGGAGCGCTCGGGTCCAACGGAAGAGATCGCCGACGGTCGAGTACATCATCCCGGCCGCGTAGGGCACGCTCGGGTTGTCATACGACTCGGGGGCGAAGCCGCCCGCGACCCGGACGTACCCGCGTGCCGCCCCCTCGACCACACGGGCACGGGCGTCGTCCGCCGTCCCCGATCCGTCCAAACCGAGCGGGCCGAGGAGCCGCTCGCTGAGGGCGCGCGAGTAGGACTGACCCGTCACGTGCTCGACGAGGACGCCGAGGACGAAGTAGTTCGAGTTGCTGTAGCGAAATCGGCTTCCTGGCTCGAACTCCAGGGGGAGGCGTGAGAACACCGTAATGAACGAGTCAGCCACAAATGGGTCGCGCCTGATGCTGTCCCATTCCGGGAGGCCCGTGTAGTTCGGGATGCCCGCGGTGTGTGTGAGGAGGTGGCGGACCGTGACCCGGTCTCCTTGGTCTGCTGGGTATTCAGGGAGGTACGCCCTAACGGGGGTGTCGAGGTCAACGAGACCCTCCTCGGCAAGTTGGAGAACGAGGGCGGACGTGAACTGCTTCGTGACCGAGGCAATTCGAAACCTTGTCTCGGGCGTGTTCGGGATCTGCCAGGACATATCAGCCTCGCCGAATCCGGCCGCGTAGAGCACGCTATCCCCCTCGGCGACGAGGACCGCCCCATTGAAAAGCCCTGTGTCGTGGTAAGAGGTAAGGAGCGCGTCGGCTCGCTCGGCAAGGTCCTGCGCCTCCACCGTGGCAGCGGCGCAGAAGGAGACCCCGGCCATGCAGAGGATGAACAGGTTTGAGCAGGAGTCACGCATGATCATCACGGTAGATAGCGATCAAGCTGGTAGAGCCGCAGAACAGTCGACCGCTCAGCCGCCGAGTGGTGAGGGCAGAGCGTTGGGACGAAGCTATAACTGCGCGGGCGATCGGACGAGCCGAGAACGCTGGCCCTCTCGGTCGGCCTGCAGCGGTGGGTTTCACGGCGCCGAGCACCGTGAGTCGTCAAGACAGCCAGCCGACCAGAGCACTGATACCGCCTATGAGTCCAATTACTGCTGCTAGAAACTCAATGACCTGCTTAGCGACGGCTGCGCTCCCAAGCACAGCGGAGTCCGTGACTAGGCGTGCCGCGCCTACGCCAGGGCGAGGGGGCGGCGTGACCAGGGTAGCTCGGCCCCCGGAGTCCGCGAAGTCGGCATCCTCAGGGACTGGCTCCGACTGCTCTACGAACAGCCGAAGTCGAAACGAGAGAAGGCCCGCGTCTACCAACGCCACGATGGTTTCACCTGCCCCCTCGCCGACTCGTATAGGGGCTCGCATCTCAATCTTATTACCCAACCCGCCCCGTGCCACCAGGCCCTCATCTAGGTACATGCGCTCGGCTAAGACGGCGCTGTTCTCGAACCGAATCCGGTGTCCCTTGTAGTCGATCTCCCACCGCTGGCGGATGCTCGCCGTCAGAGCGAGGAGCGCGAATGCAGACAGGAGCGCGGCCCATGCAGCTACGGTGGGGCCGGTGTCGGTGACGAGTATGACCATACCAACTGCTCCCAGTGCAGACGCGACAGCGGCGGACGCCTGCTGCGTCAACCTCGTCTCTCGGTCGGTGACATCGATGAGCTGTCTCATGTCGGCACTGCTTGGAAGAGCCAAGTTAACCGGACGACTGCACGCGCATTCAACGCCGTGTAACAGTGGACCGCTCAGCCGCCCCAAGCTGAGGCCTGGCGGGTGGAGCGGAGCACAGAATACGCCGACGGCTGGCGGAACCGAGAGTGCTGGCGCTTGGGTCGGCCTGCAGCGGTGGGTTATGCCGCCTATGTGTATGGACCGGCCACATGGGTAACACTTCGGACCGGGCACATGGGTGACAGCCACGTTCACCCTGGCATGGCCTTCCCCCACCGCCGTGCCCTGGACCGACACCCGACCCATGACCGAGCGCTCCCGCTTCGTCGCCCTCCACGCCGAGGGCCTCTACTCCATGACCGAGCTGTGCGAGCGGTTCGGTGTCAGCCGCAAGACCGGCTACAAGTGGCTCGGCCGCTACCGCGACGGCGGCCTCGGCGCGCTCGACGACCGGCCCCGCGTCCGCCACGGCCAGCACGCCAAGACGGACCCACAGGTCGAGGCCCTCATCGCCGCCGCCCGGCGGAAGCACCCGACCTGGGGACCGCGCAAGCTCGTCCCCTGGCTCGCCAAGCGGCACCCCGACGTGGCGCTCCCCGCGGCCTCGACCGTCGGAGCCATCCTGAAGCGGCACGGACTGGTCGAGCCTCGTCGGCGGCGGCGGGTCGCCGCCCACCCTGGAGCCCGCCCGCTCGTCGCCGACGCGCCGGGCGACGTCTGGACGGCCGACTACAAGGGCCAGTTCAAGACCGGCGACGGCGTCTACTGCTACCCGCTCACGGTCTGCGACGCGCACAGCCGGTATGTCCTGGCCTGCGACGGCCACGGGTCCGTCGAGCAGTACGGCGCGCTTACGGCCTTCGACCGGCTCTTCCGCGAGCACGGGCTCCCCCGCTCGATCCGGACTGACAACGGCGTCCCGTTCGCCACCCAGGCCATCTGCGGGCTGAGCCGGCTGAGCGTGTGGTGGATCAAGCTCGGCATCACGCCCGACCGGATCGAGCCGGGGCGCCCACAGCAGAACGGCCGGCACGAGCGGGTCCACCGGACGCTGAAGGCGGAGTGCGCTCGCCCGCCCGAGGCCGACATGGTGGCGCAGCAGCGGCGGTTCGACGCGTGGCGGGCCGAGTTCAACGACGAGCGACCCCACGACGCGCTCGCCGGCGACGTCCCCGCCGACCACTACGCGCCGTCGCCGCGCCCGATGCCAGAGCGCCCGCCGGACCCGGAGTACCCCGGTCACTTCGAGGTCCGACAGGTCTCGCGGTGCGGCACCTTCAAGCTCAAAGGTCGTCAGCGCTTCCTGAGCCAAGCGCTGGCCGGGGAGACGATCGGCTTCGAGGAGGTCGCCGACGGGGTCTGGGCGCTGCTCTTCTACGAGGTCGAACTCGGGCGCTTCGACGAGCGCGACTACCAGCTCAAGACCTAGACTGCCCCCGACCGTGTTACCCATGTGGCCGGTCTGATCTGTTACCCATGTGACCGGCCGCTACAATGCAACGCCGTTGAAGGCAAGCATTGAAAAGAGACGGCGCTCCGGGTCGTACAGGGCGCCCCAGTACGATGAACCACCATCGCAAACGATGAACGGTTCTGCAGTCCAGTCTGGAAGCGCTACAAGATCTGACGGCCAGTTTTCAAACTCCGTTACGGGGAAGGCATTGACGTAAATCATGGGGCGACCTCCGCTCACAACGCCCACGTACTGGCGAAAGAAAGCATTGACGTCGTCAACTTCCATCCCCCCGAAGCAGCACTCGTCGCTCTCCAGCCGATGTACTTGCTCAAGATCTGCTTCCAACTGCGCGACATCCTGAGGAGTCGGCGTCCACCCACCCTCAATCGTCGGCGCGGCTCTCGAACACTGCTGGACCGCCGCCTCGGCCTGTTCCTCATTCAGTAAAACGGATCGATCGGGGACAACCGTGAAAGGTTGTGTGCTGGCACAGCCTGTCCCCACCGTGATCAAAATGGCGGCGATCAGAAGACGATTCGTGTGAGGCGGCATAACCACTACTTCTGCGGCGGGGAGAGTCACCATATGGGGTGACCCGTAGGCGAATGTAGTGACGGTCTCTCGATCTAGTGACTCGGCAAGCGGACCATCCGATCCACGAGTCCCAGCCGCCTCACCGCCCCGGCCCGTACGCGCCACACCTTCCGGCGGGCGTCCCACGTCCCCCCCGCCCGCTTCACCCGCCGGGCCACCTCCGCCTCCCCCCACGCGGACCCCCACCACCATGTCCGACCGCGGCGTCCACGGCCCCTCGTCCACCACCAGCTCCACTGTCGTCACCCGACGCTGGCCGGCGTCATCGTACCGGTAGCGCACGCACACCAGCCGGTCGCCAAACCGCTCGACGTACCGCCGAGTCCCCCGCTGGCCGGGGCGAAGAGTCTGTCCAACACGCATCTCGACGCGGGCCGATCCCCGGCACGATACGGATCCACCCGTCTACAGAGCCCCCCAAGGGGCCAACCTGCGGACGCCCACGCTCGCGGCCCCCCTCGGCAGACGCCACCCGCCCCATCCCCAACAAAAATAAATATCGGGGCCAAGGTTATGTCTGCCCACCTCGCGGGTCTATGTAGGCGGACCCGCCCGCCGGCGCCATGCGCCACCCCGCCCAGACCGGCCCGCTAGCCCGCCAATCCGGCCTCCGGGCCGCCCCACGCGGGGCCGCCAGCTCCGTCCCCGCGCTCGCGCGCGACCGCGCCCCCCGCCCGAGGCCCCGCGGAGCCTGCACAAGCCGTCGCGGCGTCATCTCGAGGCCTCGCGATGCCTCCTCGACTCCTCGCGGAGCCTCCTCGACCCCCCGCGGTGCCGCCTCAACCCGCCGCGCTGTCAGGTCGAGATGCCGCGGAGCCTCCTCGAGACCCCGCGGCGTCTCCTCGACCTGCCGCAGTGTCGGGTCAACCCGCAGAAATGCCCTCTCGACCGCCGTCGGCGCCCCCACCACCTGCCGATGCGCCGCCACGGCCCGCGCCCCACCCTCGCCGGCCTGCGTCCCCGCCCATGTCCCCGACGTCCCCCCTCTCACGCCCCGCCGACCTCGGCACCGATCCATGACCCGCTACCTCGCCAACCGCCTCGTCATGCTCCGCAACGTCGTCCAGCACTTCGACGAGCACCCCACCCTCTGGGCCGACCTCCCCCTCATCGTCGCCGAAGTCGACACCGTCCGCGCCGCCCGCGACACCATCGAGCGCCCCGCCACCGCCCAGGCCGGCGCCGACACGACGGGCCTCACCGACGAGCGCGACAAGGTCCGCGACGACGCCGTCGACCGCCTCACCGCACTCAGCGAGAAGGTCCGCCCCTACGCCCGCACGTCTGGCAACGGCGACCTCCTCAAGGCCCTCTCCCACGCCCCCTCCACCTGGGCCAAGCTCGCCATCGACACCTTCGCCGCCGACGCCCGCGACGCCCTCAACGGCATCGAGGCCGTCCTCCCCGACCTCACCCCCTACCAGGTCACCGCCGAGGAGATCGCCGCCGCCCGCACCGCCGTCGCCGACGTCCCCCGCCTCACCAGCGAGCGCGACACCACCGGCTTCGAGGGCGAAGTCGCCACCGACGAGCTCGACGACGCCTACCCCGCCGTCCGCCCCGCCCTGCTCAACCTCGACGACCTCGTCCCCGCCCAGATCCCCGACCCCGCCTTCGTCGCCCAGTACCGCGAAGCCCGCCAGATCCCCGGCGACTGAGCCCCAAAGGTCCATCTGCGCCCTCCTCCGACAACCCATCCCCGAATGGGAAGGGCCGGGGGAGGCCGGCCGCCGAAGCCCAGCCTACGGATGGCTCGCTCCCTGCATCGTTCTTCAGCGCCCACGGAATACCCAACATCGACCACCCACGTAGCAGCGGAGGGTGCATCCGAATTATGTTTCGGATTGACGCCACCCTATCCCACCCACGCTCACGTCGTCATGATCCGCCTCGCCTTTGTCCTCGCCGCGGCCCTCGCGCTCGGCACGGCCGCTTCCGCCCAGCCCACCCCTCTCCGTACCGCCGTGTTCGCCGAGGCGTGGGGTCCCACCGGCGCCTACACCCTCGGCGTCGCTCGCGACATGGCCCGCCTCGGCGCCTCCTCCGTCGTGGGCGTCCGCGTCGGCGCGTCGCACGACCCCAACCAGATCGCCGGGGTCGACGGCAGCCGGAGCGTCCTGCTGGCGGGCGTCGCCGGCGTGGTGCCCGTCGCCAGGCTCGGGCGCGTCGGGCTGGCCCTCGACGGCGAGGTCGGCGGCGCGCTCGCGCGGCGCTCCGGCGTGCTCCTCACGCACGGCGAGTCCGGGACCTGGATCGCCGTGCCCTACGGGTCGGCCGCCGTGCGGGCCGGGCTGGGCCGCGCCCACCTCCGCGTGGGCGCGGCGCTCACCGACCTGACCCTGGTCCACGTCCAGCCGCTCGTCGGCGTCGGCGTCGCGTTGTAGGCGAAGGGGGGGCCGTCGGGCGCCGTAGACTTGAGCCCCCTCCCCTCCCGCCCCATGTCCCCGCTCTCGCCCCGGCACCTCGCCCTGGTCGCCGCCCTCGCCCTCGCCGCCTGCGCCGACGCCCCCGCCACCGACGCCCCCGCGCCGTTCGACGCCACCGCGGCCCCCGCGCCCCCCAACGCCGCCCTCGCCGCCATCGACTCGACCGACTTGCGCGCCCACGTCGCCGAGCTCGCCTCCGACGCCTACGGCGGCCGCGGCACTGGCACCGAGGGCGAGCAGATGACGGTCGACTACCTCGTCGCCCAGTTCCAGGCCATCGGTCTCGAGGGCGGCATGCCCGACGGCTCCTGGACCCAGGACGTCCCCTTGCGCAGCGTCCGGGTCACCGAGGCCACCCCCCTCACGTTCCGCCCCGACAGCGGCGAGCCGGCCAGCTTCACCTTCGTCGACGACGCCGCCCTCACAACGGACACCGACGCGGGCGACATCACGCTCGACGGCGCCGACCTCGTCTTCGTTGGCTACGGCATCACCGCGCCCGGCTACGACTGGGACGACTACGGCGACCTCGACGTGACCGGCAAGGTCCTCGTCTCCTTCGTCAACGACCCGCCCGCGACCGCCGAGGAGCCCACCCTCTTCCAGGCCGACACGCTTACCTACAACGGCCGCTGGACCTACAAGTACGAGGAGGCCCGCCGCCGCGGCGCGCGCGGGATGCTCCTCATCCACACCGACGAGATGGCCGGCTACCCGTTCGCCGTCATCGCCTCCGACGCCTTCGGCGCCCACCCCTCCGGCGCCGACGTGCCCGAGGGCGCGCTCGAGGTCCGGGGCTGGATCTCCGAATCCGCCGGCCGCGCGCTCGCCGAGATGACCGGCTCCTCGCTCGAAGAGTGGCGCTCGCTCGCCGCCCGGCGCGACTTCGCGCCCATCGAGCTCCCCGTCGTCGCGGACGTGACCATGTCGGTCGAGCAGACCGCCGACCTCGTCGGCCAGAACGTCGTCGCCAAGCTCACCGGGCGCGGGCTCGCCGAGCAGGCCGTCGTCTTCGGCGCCCACCACGACCACCTCGGCACCGACGAGCAGAAGGTGGCCGCCGGCGAAGACGGCATCTACAACGGCGCCATCGACAACGCCTCCGGCGTCGCCATGATGCTCGAGATCGCCCAGGCCTTCACCGCCCTCCCCGAGCGCCCCCAGCGGTCGGTCTACTTCGTCACCTTCACCGCCGAGGAAGCGGGCCTGCTCGGCTCGGCCTACTTCGCCGCCAACCCGCCCATCCCGCTCCGCCAGATGGTCGCGAACGTCAACGTCGACAGCGGCAACCTCTTCGGCGAGACCGACGACATTGTCGGGATCGGGTCCGAGCGGAGCGACCTGCGCGCGCTCTTGGTCGAGACCGCCCGCGCCGAGGGCATGACCGTCACCGCCGACGCGGCCCCCAACCAGGGCCTGTTCTTCCGGTCCGACCAGCTCGCGTTCGCGCGCGGCGGCGTCCCGGCCGTCTTCATCAACACCGGCGACAGCTACCGGGGCCGCCCCGCCGACTACGGCGCGACCGTCCGCGACGCGTACCGCGCCGACCGCTACCACCAGCCCGGCGACGAGCTCACCGACGACCTGTCGTTCGGCGGCATCGTCCAGCAGACGCGCGTGGCCTTCCGCCTGGGCTACGCCCTCGCCGCCTCCGAGCTGACGCCCGAGTGGCGCGCCTCCGAGGCCTTCGCCGAGACCCGCGCCGCCTCCCGCGCCGCCCAGTAGCCGGCCCGCACCGCCCCCACTGGCCGTCGCCCGACGGCTGGCGCCAGCCCCTCGGCTCGCGCCAGCCTCCCTACGACGTCCCCTCTCCCCTCGGGAGAGGGACAGGGTGAGGGTCTTCTCCCATGGGGGCGCCCTGTGCGACAGAACCTCGCAAGCCCGGCCCCGCGCAACTCGCCAGCCCGTACACGTACGCCCGCCACCTGTCTCCCAACCCCGATGCGCCCCCTCCTTTTCCTCGCCGCCCTCGCCCTCGCCGCCTGCGGCGACGCCGCCGACTCCGACGACGACAGCCTGCCCCGCTCCAGCGGGGACACCGCCCGCGAGGCCGTCGACCAGGCCCGCGCCGACGCGGGCGCCTCCATCGACGGCATCGAGCTCTCCGCCGACCTCCCCGGCACGCCCGTCGACGAGGTCACCACCCGCGACGGCGCCATCGCGATCGGCATCACCGACGCCGTCCTCTACTCGCGCCTCACGCCCAGCCTCCAGCGCGAGATCGCCGACGAGATGGACGACGAGATCGGCGACGAGGAGGGCTTCGGCGCCGACCTCGCGCGCACCATCACCGGCGCCGTCGCTGAGGGTCTACGCACCGCCGTCAGCGTCCCCCTCGCCGACGTCCGCGACGTGCGCGTCGACGGCGGGCGGCTGGTGATCGAGATGGCCGACGGCGAGCCCTCCCCGTTCGCGTCCGCCAAGACCGACGGCCGCCCCCTCCTCGAGAGCGTCGACGCCGACGCGGCCGAGCGGCTCGCGGAGGCCTTCGACAAGGCGACCGGCCGCTAGCGGGCCCGGTTCACCGTCCAGTCGTAGGCGAACCGGACGCGGCGATCCGCCCGGAGCTGCTCCGCCGTCTTCCCCGCCAGCCACTCCCGAGCGGCCGTCGCGCGAGCTGCAGGCATCGCTGCCAGCAGGGCGTCCCCGAGCCGGCGGCCATCCGCGAAGTCGGCGGCGAACCAGTCGAAGAGCGACGACAGGACGAGGGTGCCGCCGTCGCCACGCGCGGCCCGCGGCGAGGCCATGAACGCCGCGAACGGCCGGTCCAGGTCGGCGTCGAGCGTGGCCGCCCGGTACGCGCGGCGCGCGAGCGGCGGGCACGAGACGGCCCCGCAGTTCAGCGCGGCGTGGATGCGGACGTCGAGGCGGCTCGGGCGCAGGGCGAGCAGGGCGCGCGGCACGGCGCGGCCGTCCACGGTGCCCTGCCGGCGCAGGACGCCGTGCTCCAGCTGGTTCAGCGTCATCGCCAGCCCGGCGACGCGGACCGGCGTCTCGAACAGCTCGTCGAACAACCCCTCCCGCTCGATGTGGCGCGCAGCCGGCCGGCCTGCGAGCCCCGCCAGCACGTGCGCGTTGTAGGCGTTGACCAGGAACGCGGTCTTCTGCGCGTCCGACCGCAGCGCCCCGGGCGCCTGGGCGGCGACGGCCGCGAGCGCGGCGTCGAGGTCGCCCTTCAGCGGCCCTGCCAGCCGGGCGTAGTCGACGCGGCCGTCCGATCCCACGGCCGCGAGCGCCCGGTCGAGCGGCGCCTCGACGGCGGGCTGCGCGAGTGCGGCAGGCGCGAGGAGGACGGCGAGGCACAGGAGGCGGGTCATGCCCGCTCAACGCCGCGACGGCGCGCAGTCTTACTCGCCGGCGAGCGCGGGCGCCAGCCGAGCCTGCACCGTGACGGTGATCTCGGGCGCGTCGGGGTCCGTCGTGTGCAGCACGAGCGGGACGCGAACCGAGGCGCCGTCGGCGAACGCGGCGGGGGCGTCGACCGTCACGAACAGCCCGCCCAGCTTGTCGGGAAACACGGCGCGCGGCGGGACGACCACGTCGACACCGGCCGGCGCCTCGACGCGCTCGATGCGCACCGGCCGCTCGCCCGCGTTCGCAAACTGGACGGCGGCCTGGAACGGCTCGCCCTCGCGGACCTCGCCCACGTCGACCGTCGTCGCGCGGAACGCGAGCGCCCCGACACGCACGCCCGTCTCCCCCAGCGCGGGCCGGACGACGCCCGCGATCCGCAGCGTCACCGCCGCCGGCTCGGCGCCCTCGGCGCGCACGAACACGGTTTTCTCGAAGTCGCCGGGACGCCCCGCGGGGTCGTACGCCACCTCGACGGCGCCCGAGGCGCCCGGCGCCACCGGTTCCTGCGTCCACGACGGCGTGGTGCAGCCGCACGAGGCCTCGACGGCGACCAGCCGCAGCGGCGCGTCGCCGGCGTTCGTGAACCGGAACGTGTGGGTGACCGGCCCGCCGGTCTCGGCGAACCGGCCGAGGTCGGCCGTCGCGGCCTCGAACGCCAGCCGGCCCTGGGCGCTGGCGGGGGCGCTCAGGAGCGCGAGGAGGGCGGCGAGCGGGAGGAGGCGGCGTGTCATGTCGGGAAGCTAGCGCCCTACTCGGTCGGGACGGACCGGATGATGAGGGGCAGCTTGCGGGTCTGGTCGCGGGCGACGGAGAGCGCCCGCCCGATGCGCCCGGCGGCCTCCTCGGAGTACGAGACCGCCGCGCGGTTTTCGACCTTCACCTCGAACCGCCCGTACACGGCGGTGTCCTCGGCCGGGGTCCCGGTCCCGGTCCCCGACGTGGCGCACAACGGGTCCCCGTCGCGCAGCTCCTTGGCGTGCTCGTACGCCGAGACGGCGTAGACCAGCGTCGGGCCGTCGAAAAAGCGGACCGTGAAGGACCGGTCGCGGTTCGACCCGTCGTCCTTGACGCGTCCGGGCGAGGTGCCTCGGAGCGAGCACAGCGCGTCGAAGGAGACGCGGAACGCCGTGAGCGCGCCCATGTCGACGGCCCCGGTGAACCCGTCCTCGGTCCGCCCGGCCGCCGACGTCGCGCCCTGGGTGATGGTGTACGTCCCCGCCGAGTTGAAGGCGTTGTCGAACCGGACGGTCAGGGTCTTGTGGGCGTTCGCGGCTAGGAAGTCCTGGAACGAGGGCCCGATGTCGGGCGCGGTGAAAAAGTCGATGTAGGTGAGGTCGTAGCGGTCGTCCCACTCGTGCTGGTGGTAGCTCCGGTCGAGCGGGGCGCCGGCCCCCTCGAAGATGTCGAGGTCCATGTGGCCGCCGGGGAAGCCCTCCCCGCCGCCCGACTCGGACGTGTACTCCGCCCCGAGCAGCACGAGCGCCCCGACGATCTCGGCGTCGTCCTTGAGCTCCACCTTGCGCTTGTCGGCGGACTCGGCGCGGACCACGATGAGCCCCTCCCACCGGGCGTCCTTCTCCATCTTGAAGTCGCCGTCGACGATGAGCAGGCCGTAGCCGACGGCGCCCTCCTGGAGCGCTGCCTTGTCGGTCGCATGGACCACGACTGGCGCCAGCGGCGTGCCGACCTGGTCCTTCTTGAGGGTGTAGGTGGCCGCCGTGATCGTCGGACCGGCCGCCAGCGCGGCCTCGACGATCTCTCGGACCACGCGCGGCGTCGGGCCCGTCGACGTGGCCGGGTCCCCCGTCACGTTCGCCGTCCCCGCCCCCTTCCACTCGACGGCCACGTCGGCCGCCGAGACGCGGACCCCGGCGTTGCCGCCGGCCGGCCCGGCCTGGTGGTCGAGGGCGCCCGCGCGGCGGTCGGTGCCGTCGATGTGGCCGTTGTCCTTGAGCTCGAGCTTCACGCCCTCGGCCTGCACCGTCAGCGCGGCCCCGATCGGAAGAAGCTCCAGCACCTCGGCCGTCACGACGTGCTCCGCGGCCCCGACGTAGCCCCGCGCCTCGATGCCGACGGTGGCCTGGGCCGTGTCCGTCGTCTCCAAGGAGTACGTCCCGTGGGCGCCCGAGGCATCGAGCGGCTGGCGGTCCGCCGAGGGCCGTGCGTCGAAGTCGGCGGCGAGCGCGCCGAGGCCGACCTCGAGGCCGCTCTGGGCGGCCTGGCGGGCCAGCGTGATCTCTTGGGAGGAGGCCTGGCGGCGGGCCGACTCGGTCTGGGTGTCCGAGCCGAGCACGGCGTACGCGGAGCCGGCGACGCTGAGGCCGGCGACGATCAGCAGGAGAGCACGTCCCATGTCAGTAGGTGTAGCGGAGGGCGAGCGGGCGGACGGTCGTCGTCCAGCCCACGCGGGGGTCGGGGGTCGCCCCGGGGAGCGCGGCGGCGGAGGCGTTCTGGAAAGGCGTCAGCCGTTCGACGCGGACCTGCACCGCGACCGCCGCCGCGGGGTCCGCCGTCGGCGCGTCGGCGCCGTCGAGCAACGTCACGTCGAAGACGGTGACGCCGTGCGTCCCGCCGTGCGTGTCGCCGTCGACGGTCCGGCGCATGTCGCGCGTGCCGTCGGCGGCGGCGGGGCCCATCTCGTAGGCGATGATGGCGGGCGTCCCGAGCGTGTCGGCCAGGCCGTGGAACGCCAGCCGCGTCGGCGACGCCTCGACGATCGCCGGGGCCCCGACGGGCCGCTGCACGCCCAGGTTGTCGAGGTCGAGCGCGAGCTGCTCGGTAAACGACCGGTGGTGCGTCTGGGCCGCGAACAGGCGCGTGCCCGAGGTGGCCACGTCCGCCCGCACCCACAGCAGCGCCGCGCCGAGGAGCACGGCCCCTCCGGCGACGACGACCGACGACAAGTGATCGAACCAGTGCATGGGTCAGCGGGTGCGGAGGTCGGAGACGATGCGCTGGAGCTCGACCTCGGTGCCAGTGTCGGCGTGCGAGGTCCGGACCACGACGCGCTTCTGGCCGGTCGTGTCGGAGGTCACCGCCCACCCGCCGGCCGTCGGAGCGACGTAATGGACCGCGATCTGGGTGTCGAGCACGAGCGGCCGGTCGGCCCCCGATACCGGGTCCCCGACGAGCGTCACGGCCCGGCCGCTCAGCCTGTCGAGGTCGTCGAGGTCGCCGACGTGATGGGCCCAGGCCGAGTCCAGCACGGCCGGGATAGGGAGGTAGGCCGGGATCCCGAACGCGCCGGGCAGGGTGCGCGGGCCGTCGTTGCCGTCGAACGGCAACCGCATCGCGCGGTCGATGACGCCCGAGGCGTGCGCCCGGGCGTGGTCGGCGACGATCGTCTCGAGGCGGTCGGCCTGGGTGTCGTTCCGGTCGCCCAGCGTGCCCAGCATCAGGAACGACAGGAGCGCGAGCGCGAAGACGGCGAACAGCGTTTGGCTCATGGGGTGGCGCGGGGCTCCCGTGCGGCCCGCACACACCTGTCCAACCCGTCGGTTTGACGCGCCCGGCGCAATACCCCCTCCCGTTCGTCACGGCCCCATTCCCCACAGGCGACGTGCACGCCGGGGGCCCGCCAGCCGCCGGGGGCACCCCCCCGGCGGCGATTCCGTTTCTTCCCTTAGCGTCTAAAAACTAAGCACCTCGCGCGCTGCCGCCAGCACGTCGTCGTCCTGGGGGAGCACCTCCGATTCGAGCACGTCGGCGTAGGGGATCGAGGAGAACGCGCCCGCGACCCGCTTGACGGGCGCGTCGAGCGCGCCGAAGGCCGCGTCGGAGATCTGGGCGGCGATCTCGGCGCCGAAGCCCATGAACTCGTGGTCCTCGTAGGCGACGAGCACGCGGCCCGTCTTGCGGGCGGACGCCAGCACGGTCTCCGTGTCGAACGGCAGGAACGAGCGGACGTCGACCACCTCGACGGAGATGCCCTCCTTCTCCAGCGCCTTGGCCACGTTGAGCGCCTTGTAGACGATCGCGCCCCACGTCACGATCGTGAGGTCGGTGCCCTCCCGCGTGACGGCCGCCTTGCCGAGCGGGACGAGGTAGTCGGCGTGGGGCTCGGGGCGGCGCGCCGGGCCCTGGCGGTAGAGCGCCTTGTGCTCCAGGAACAGGACGGGGTCCTCGCCCCGAATGGCCGCCTTGAGCAGGCCCTTGGCGTCGGCCGCGTTCGAGGGCATCACGACGTGCAAGCCCGGGAAGTGGCCGAAGATGGCCTCGACGTTCTGGCTGTGGCACAGGCCGCCGTGGATGTAGCCGCCCGCCGGCACGCGGAGCACCATCGGGCACGCCCACTCGCCGTTCGAGCGGTAGCGCATCGAGGCCACCTGGTTGCGGATCTGCTGCATCGCCGGCCAGATGTAGTCGGCAAACTGGATCTCGACGACCGGCTTGTAGCCGGCGCACGCCAGCCCGACGGCGCTCCCCACGATGGAGTGCTCCGCGAGCGGGCTGTTGAAGCACCGGTCCCGGCCGTGCTTGGCCGCCAGCCCGCGCGTCGCCGTGAACACGCCGCCCTTGCCGCCGCCGACGTCCTCGCCGTAGACCAGCACCTTGGGGTCGCGCGTGAGCTCCTCGTCGAGCGCGTGGTTGATGGCGTCGACCATCACGACCAAGTCGCCGGCCTCGCCGTCGGCCTCGTACTCGCGGGCGTCGGGGCCGTCGTAGTACACGTGGTCGGTCGCCGTGGCCGGGTCGGGGTCGGCCTCCTTCTCGATCTCCTTGGCCAGCCGGTCGATCTCGGCGGCCACCTCGGCGCGGAGCGCGTCGACCTCGTCGTCGGTCATCACGCCGGCCTCCGTCAGCTGGCGGACGAAGGTCGGGATCGGGTCGCGCGCGGCGTCGGCGGCGATCGCCGAGTCCTCGCGGTACTTGCGGTGGTCGTCCGACGACGAGTGCGGCAGGAGGCGGACGAGGTCCGCGTGGAGGGCGACCGGCCCGAGCCCGGCCCGGATGTGGGCCATCGCGGCGCGCGCGACCGAGGCCGACTGGAAAAAGTCGGTCCCGTCGTAGCGGACGCGCTTCAGGCCGGAGTACCCGCCCAGCAAGTGCCAGATCGAGCCGCCTGCCGTCTGCTCGGCGACGGGGACCGAGATCGCGAACTTGTTGTCCTGGATGTGGAAGAGGACCGGCAACGTCTCGCGCGCGGCCCAGTTGAGCGCCTCGTGGAAGGCGCCCTGGCTCGTCGAGCCCTCGCCGCCGGAGGCGTAGACGGCCCGCGTCGGCCCGGCCTCGGCGTCGTCCTCCCGGGCGACCGCGAGCGCGAACCCGACGGCCGGCACGTACTGCGCCCCGACCGACGACGAGGTCGACATGATGTTGAGCTCGCGGTGGCCGAAGTGCTCCGGCATCTGGCGCCCGCCGCCGAACGGGTCGCTCGCCTTGCCGTAGTGGGCGCGGAAGATCTCGGCGGGCGTCACGCCGACGCTCAGCGCCGTGGCGAGGTCGCGGTAGTAGAAGCAGAACCAGTCTTTGCCGCCCTCGAACTCGCGCCCGACGGCCGCCTGGCTGGCCTCGTGGCCCGACGAGCCGATGTGGAAGTAGCCCTTCCCCTGCTTGAGCAGCGTCAGCATCTTCTCGTCGAGCTTGCGCGAGGTCATCATCGTGCGGAGCACGTCGCGGAGCTCGTCCTTGGAGAAGTCGTCCGGCCCCAGGAGCGGGACGTCGAGGTCGCCCTCGATCTCGATGGCCTCGGCGGCCCCGGCCTTGTCGGCATCGGTCTCCACATCGAAGGCGTCGTCGACGGCCTCCGTCACGGCGTCTGGGGTTTCCGGGTCCTGGGTGGCGAGGTCGGCGGGGGCCACAGCGGTGTCGTCGTTGGTCACAGTAGAGTCGGGGGGGTCAGGGGGGGCGGCAGCGGGCTCGTCGGGGAGGGCAAACGCCGGGTCGTAGAGGTCGCCGAGCGAGACGGTCGGCATCGGGGCCGGGGGCTCGGCCGCGGACTCGGGCTCGGCGGCCGGCTCGTCGAGGTCGGTGGCCGCGAACGGGTCCGCGGGCTTGTCGGGCGCCGGCGCGGTCCCGGCCGGCTCCTCGGCCGGCTCAGGCTCCACGACGTCCGCGAGCGCGCCGAGCACGGAGGCCCCGGCGGACGCGATGGCGTCCCGGACCCCCGCCTCGTGGTCGCCCGGGGCGTCCGTCTCGGCACCGGCCGCCTCGGCGGCGGGCGCGGTGCCCTCCGGGGGCGGGGCCGGGAGGTCCGCCGCCTCGGGGTCGCTCGCGCCGAAGGGGTCGGACGGCGGCATAAACTCCGAGGCGTCCATCGTCAACGGCTCGTCGAAGGACTCCAGCGGGGCCGCGATCGGGGCCGGCTGAGCCGGGGCCGCGGGCTCCGGGTCCCACATCGCCGCGCTCCCGTCGTCCGCCGCCGGCTCCGAGTCGGCGCCCGGGAGGGCCTCGCCGACGTCCGTCGGCCACACGAAGGCCGCCGCGTCGCCGGGCTCGACGTCCTGGACGATGGCGTCGAGCGCATCGTCGTCGATGTCGCCGGTCCCGAAGGCGGCGTCCGTCGGCGCGCCGTCGCCGGGCTCGTCGTCGGGCAAGAGGTAGGTGCGCGTGGTAAAGCGCGGGCGGGCGTCGTCGGACGAGTCGGGGCGGTCGCTGGCCATGAGAACGGTCGTGGGGAACAGTCGGGCGAACGCCTCGGCGTGCGGCTGGATGCACGCCAGAGGAAGGGGCGGCAAGATACGAGGGCCCGGAACCGCTTTCGGACGGGCCCGCCCCCGGGCGGGGGCCTCCTTCGCGTCTCGTTCCGTCGCCTCATTGGGTGCTGGCTCGCGCGCACCCTACCTTCCGGCGCCCCGTCCCCCCTTGCGATGGCCCTCTCCCGCTCGATCGCCGCGTTCGCGTTGCTGGCCCTGGCCGCCCCCGTCGGCGCCCAGGCCGCCCTGCGCGCCGACGCCCCGCGCGTCCTCTTCACCTCGACCGACTCGGTGAAGACCGACGACGGCCGGCGCGACCGGGTCACGCGGACGGTGACGTACCACCCCGTTCGAGGCGAGTACGTCGACGAGATGGTCGACGGCGGCGGGCGCGTGCTGTCGCGCCGGGTCAGCCCGGTGAGCACCGCCGGGCCGACGCCCCAGGAGCTCGCGCGCGCGCGCGCGCTCGTGGCCGCGCACCCCGACATCGCCCCCCGCATCGCGCGCGCGGGGGGCCCGGTCCGCGTCGAGGGCGGCTTCCCCCTCGTCCGCGAGGCCGGCCACGCCTGCGGCCCGGGCGGCCGGTGCGTCACCGTCGACGTGTTCGAGACCGCGCCCGGCGAGCCCGCCCGGCGGATCCGCTACGCGATCGTCGACCTCCGGACGCTGACCGTCCTCGACGCCGACGCGGACCCCCAGGCCGACAGCAACCTCGCCCACCCCGCCGCCCGCCGCCAGTCGCGACTCTGATGCGCACGCTCCCCCTCGTCTTCGCCCTCGCGCTCGCGGCCGGCGCCAGCGCCCAGATCGAGCTCACCGAGCCGAGCTGCGCCACGAACGGCGGCTACAACGACGGGGCCCCGGCCCCGACCGTCCCGAACGGCCACATCGCGTGGCCCGCCGACGACCCCGTGTGGGAGTTCGACGTGTACCGCCCGGCCAACCGGACGACCGTCAACAGCGCGGGGCTCGAGCTGCGCGACGTGCGCTACCGGGGCCGCCTGGTCCTGGCCCGCGCGAGCGTCCCGATCCTCAACGTCGAGTACGACGCGGGCGGCTGCGGCTGCTTCCGCGACTGGATGACCGACGAGGCACCCATCGAGTTGAGCGCCGACGCCGTGCTCGCGAGCGACTGCGGGCTCGTGACGCCGCGCCCGGTCGTCAACGGGCAGCGGGCGGACATCCGGTCGGGCATCGCCGTCTCGGCGCCGGGCGCCGTCCGGACGTCGTGCGAGGCGAACGAGGACCCCGGCAACCCGTCGCCGGGCGGCGACGTGGGCGACTTCGAGGGCATCTCGGTCGAGGACTACGGCAGCGAGCTCGTGCTGACGGGCCACACCGAGGCCGGGTGGTACCGCTACCGCATGAAGTGGCACTTCTACGAGGACGGCCGCATCTGGCCCGAGTTCTCGTTCGCCGCCGCCGACGCCGTCTGCACCGCCACCGCCCACCGCCACCACGCCTACTGGCGCCTCGACTTCGACCTCGACGGCACGGCCACCGACGACGTCATCACGGAGCACGGCGCCGGAGGCGACCAGCCGTTCACCCAGGAGGCCGCCCGCGTGCTCGGCGGGACGTCCGACGCCACCTACTGGAGCGTCGTCGACGGCGCCAGCGGCATCGGGTACGAGATCCGCCCCGGCGACGCCGACCGCCGCCTGCTCGCGGACCCGTTCTCGAAGATCGACGCGCTCGTGCTCCGCTACAAGGTCGACGAGATCGAGGACGGGGCGACGGTCTCGTCGGGCGGGTGCGCCTTCGCGTACGAGCCGTTCCTCGACGGCGAGTCGGTCGTGAATGAGGACACCGTCTTCTGGATCCGCTCGGGTGCGCTCCACACCGCCGGCGCCCCGTTCGAGTGCGACGTGGTGGGCCCGATGCTCGTGCCGATCGGGTTCGAGGTGTCGGCCGCGCCCGAGGCGTCGGGCGTCGAGTTCGAGGCCGCCCGCCCGAACCCGTTCCAGCGCACCACGACCGCCCGCTTCCGCGTCGCGACGACGGAGCCGGTGACGGCCGAGCTGTACGACCTCACGGGCCGCCGCGTGCAGGTCCTGTTCGAGGGCGTCGCAGCGGGCGGCGCGTGGACCTCGCTGCTCGTCGACGGCCGGACGCTCCCGGCGGGCACGTACGTGATCCGCCTCCGAGGCGCGAGCGTGCAGGGCACCACGCGCGTGGTGCTGGTGCGCTAGTGACGCGCGTCGACCTCGCCGTCGTCGGCGGCGGCCTCGTCGGGCTGGCCGTCGCACGCGCGGCGCTGGCGGGGCGGCCGGGCCTGCGCGTGCTCGTCCTCGAAAAAGAGGACCGCGTCGCCGCCCACCAGAGCGGGCGCAATTCGGGCGTCCTCCACGCGGGCGTGTACTACCGACCCGGAAGTGACAAGGCCTCGTTCTGCCGGGCCGGGAAGGCGGCGCTGGAGGCGTTCTGCGACGCCGAAGGGCTGCCCGTGGTGCGCTCCGGAAAGACGATCGTCGCGGTCACGCCCGACGAGGTGCCGCGCCTGGACGCCCTCGCCGAGCGCGCGGCCGCAAACGGCGTCACGGCCGAGCGCCTCGAGGGCGAGGGCGTCCGCGCGCACGAGCCCCACGTCCGCGCGGTCGCCGGGCTGTGGGTGCCCGCGACAGCCGTCGCCGACTTCTCGGCCGTCGCCGTCCGGCTGGCGGAGCGGCTCGCAGACGCGGGCGCCGTCGTGTGGACCGGCGCGGCCGTCGTCGGCGGGCGCGAGACGGCCGGGGGCGTCGTCGTCGAGACGACGGCGGGCGACGTCGAGGCGCGAGCCCTCGTGACGTGTGCCGGGCTGTGGGCCGACCGCGTCGCGCGGCTCTTCGGCGCCGAGCCGTCGGTCCAGCTCGTGTCCTTCCGGGGCGAATATGCCCTCCTCCGCCCACAAGCGGCTGAGATGGTGCGCGGCCTCATCTACCCCGTCCCCGACCCCGCCTTCCCGTTTCTGGGCGTCCACCTCACGCGCCGCGTCGACGGGACGGTCGACGCCGGGCCGAGCGCGGCGCTGGCGTTCGCGCGCGACGGCTACCGCCTGCGCGACGTCCGACCGGCGGACCTCGGCGAGACGCTGGGGTCGCCGGCCTTCCGCCGGCTGGCGCGTCGGCACCTTTCGATGGGCGTCGCCGAGTTGGGCCGGTCGCTGAGCCTGCGGGCGTTCTGGCACGCCGCGCGGCGCCTGGTGCCCGACATCGAGCTGGCGGATCTCTCTCGCGGTCCGTCCGGCGTCCGCGCCCAGGCCCTCCACCCCGACGGGACGCTCGCCGACGACTTCGTGATCGAGGAGACCGCGCGCGCGGTCCACGTGATCAACGCCCCGAGCCCGGCGGCGACGGCGTCGCTGACGATCGGCGAGCACGTCGCGGCGCGGGTACTCGCGAAGCTCCCGCCGACCGCTTAGGCCGGCGGCGGGCCCAAGCGCTCGACGAGGGCGTCGAACCCCTCCACCTCGTGGTCGGTGCGCCGCTGGAAGGCCATCGTCCAGTCGGCGAAGGTTCGTGACGCGATCGGCCCTTCCATCTTGACCTCGACGTTCGTGTGGCGCGTCGAGTCCGCGATCCGGTCGTCGAACACGTTGCGGACCGCCTGGCGCGTCCCTTCGAGACGCTGAACGAACGTCCCGGGGCGGTCGGCCGTGGCGTCCTCGTAGGCCAGAAACCCCGTCACGCCCAGGCCGAGGTTGTAGGCGCGAGCGTCATGCAGCAGCGCCTCCAACTCGTCGTCCGAAAAGGGGCTGACGGCCTCGGAGGTGTAGACGAGGGCGTAGAGGTCGTCGCTCATGCCAGCTCGGCGCGTTCGGCTTCGGAGAGCGCCCCGTCCCCGCCGGGGGCGCCCGCCAGCGGGAGGTCGAACCAGAACCGCGTCCCGCGCCCCTTGGTGCTCTCGACGTGGATGGCCGCCCCGTGCGCCTCGATGATCTGCTTGACGATCGCGAGGCCCAGCCCCGTCCCGCCTTCCTTGCGCGAGCGCGCGGCGTCGACGCGGTAGAACCGCTCGAAGATGCGGTCGAGGTGGTCCTCGGGGATCCCGCGCCCGGTGTCGGAGACCTCGACGCGCGCGGTGTCGAGGTGGCGCCGCATCCGGCAGCGGACCGAGCCCTCGTCCGAGTACGCGATGGCGTTGTCGATCAGGTTCGTCAGCACCTGCCGCAGGCGGCCGCGGTCGGCGACGACCTCGAGCGGGTCGTTGTCGTAGCTGAGGTCGAGCCCCTTGGCCTCGGCCTTCGGCTCGAGCATCTCACCGACCTCGTGGATCAGGTCCTGGAGGTCGAACCGGGTCGACCGGATCTGGTCCTCGCGGTACTCCAGCTTGGCGATCTCGATCAAGTCCGAGAACAGGCTGTTGAGGCGCTGCAGGTTGAAGAGCCCCTTCTGCGCGTAGCGTTTGCGTTGCTCGGGTGGGAGCGAGTCCGAGCCGAGCGCCTCCAGGTAGCCGAAGACGGCGAAGATGGGGTTCTTCACCTCGTGCGACACGTTGCCGATAAACTCGTTCTGGACCCGCTGCATGCGCTGCAGCTCCATGATGTCCGAGCGGAACCGCTGGGCCATGTGGTTGAGCGACCGGGCCAGGTCCTGGAACTCGGCGGCCCGCGTCCGAACGGTGATGCGGCCGTCGAGGTCGCCCTCGTTGATCTTCTGGGCGCTCCGGGTGATGGCCTTGAGCGGCCGCGTCACTTGGCGGGCCGCCGTCCACGCGCCCAGCAGCGCCGTCAGAAGCGCCAGCACCATGCCGATGGCGAGCGCGGCCTGGAGCGACTGGATGGCGCGGAGCAGCATCGGCACCGGCTCGCCCAGGCGGACCAGCAGCCCGGTGTCGGGCCGGCCCAGGGCGACGAACAGGCGCTCCTGCCCGTCGGGGCCCGACCGCTCGGCAAAGCCCACGCGGTCTTGGGCGGCGCGCGCCTCCGTCACCTCCTCGAGCGCGAAAAACTCGGTCGCGTCGAGGGCTCGGTCCGTCGGCCCGAAGTCGGCGATGAGGTCGGTGTCGGTGGCCACGGCCACCTGGATCTCGGTCACCTCCGCCAGCTGCCGGGCCAGCTCGATGAGCGAGGCCCGGTCGGGCTGCGCTTCGAGCTGGATGGCGAACCGGGTCGCCTCCTCGCGCAGGGTGTCGCGCGCCGCGTCGCGGACCTGGCCCTGCAGGATCAGGAACGAGTACAGCCCGACGCCGACGACGGCCACGCCCACGAAGAGCGCGAACGTCAGCATCATCCACGTCTGGGTAGAAGCCCGACGGGGGTAGACCAACTCGCGGACGTTGCGCCAGCGCATAGGGGGAGGGTGCGGGATGCGGGGCCGAGGGGGAGGCAGCCGGGGCCGCCCCTCCCCCATCCCTCACGCCGTCTCTATGCCTCTTGCTCGGCTTCCTCGACGAAGCGGTAGCCGACGCCGCGGACCGTCTGGATGTGGCGGGCAAAGTCGCCCAGCTTCTCGCGGAGGTTCTTGATGTGCGCGTCGACGGTCCGCTCGGTGACCATCATGGCGTCCTTCCAGATCGTCTCGAGCAGCTGCTGGCGCGTGAACGCCTTGCGCGGGTGGCGGACGAGGTAGCGGAGGAGCTCGAACTCGGTGAGCGTCAGGCCCAAGTCGTCGCCGTCGAGCGTGGCGCGGTACTCGTCCTCGTAGATCGTCAGGCCGGCGACCGAGAGCGTCTTGCTCTCCTCGGTCCCCGTCCGGCGCAGGACCGCACGGATGTTGGCGAGCACGACCTTGGGGCTGACCGGCTTGGTCAGGTACTGGTTGGCGTTCTCCAGGCCCTGGAGCTGGTCCGACTCCTCGGTCTTGGCCGTCATCATGATGATCGGGATCGTCTCCGTCTCGACGCGGCCGCGCAAGCGCTTGGCGATCTCGAACCCGCTCATGCCGGGGAGCATCACGTCGAGCAAGATGGCGTCGACGTCCGGGCTCGCCTTCGAGAGCGCCTCGTCGGCGTCGTAGGCGGTGAGGACGTTGTAGCCCTCCTCGCGGAGGAAGTGGGAGATGATCTCGACGACGTCCTCTTCGTCGTCGACGACGAGGATGGTGATCTCCTGCGGGGTCGAGGTAGCCATAATGCGGAGTGCGTGGGCGGGTGAAGGGACGGCCGCTATCTCGCGGGCCGCGCTCGATATACCCGGACGCGGACGCGGGGTTCTGCGATTGTGAAGATGACCGCTGGCGCAGTGTCTCAGCCCTCGGAGCCGCCCGTACGGCGATACACGCGGGGTACGCGCGCCGTCAACCCGGCCGTCAGCTCGTAGACGATCGTGCCAGCTGCCGTCGCGGCGGCCTCGGCCGTTGGGCCGCCAGGCCCGAACACCACGGCGTCGTCGCCGACGGCCACGTCGAGCCCGTCGACGTCGACCATCGTCACGTCCATGCAGATGCGCCCGACGATCGGCGCCCTTCCCCCGCCGATGCCGACGTGCCCCACGTTCGACAGCGCGCGCGGCAGGCCGTCCGCGTAGCCGACGGCGAGCGTGGCGACCCGCGTCGGGCGCGGGGCCGTCCACGTCTCGCCGTAGCTGACGGACTCGCCGGCCGGGACGGTCTGGAGGTGGACGACGCGGGCGACGAGCCGCATCGCCGGGCGCAGGTCCGTCGTGTCGATCTCGGGCAGGACGCCCGTCCGCAGGCCGTAGAGCACGCCGCCGAGGCGGTGCAGCGCGGGGCCCGAGGCGACGGGCGGGAAGCGCACGTGGGCTGGGCCGTTCGCGAGGTGGACGAGGGGCGGGGCGTCGGCGCCGAGCTCGCGCAGGACGCCGTCGAACCGGCGGATCTGCAGGAACGACGCCGACGGGTCCGGCGCGTCGGCCATCGAGAAGTGGGTCCACAGCGCGGCCACCTCGACGCCCGCCGCGCGCAGCTGGCGCACCGTCTCGGCGGCCGTCGCGGGCGCCAGCCCGATCCGGTGCATCCCGGTGTCGACCTTGACGTGGACCGGGACGGGCGCCGCCCGCGCCATCACGGCGGCGGCCACCTCGGGCGACGACACGACGGCGTCCAAGCCCAGGCGCTCGTACGCGGGCAGAAACTCGGGGAGCGGTGCGGCGAAGACGAGAATCCGGGTGGAGACGCCCGCGTCGCGCAACGCCTCGGCCTCGGGGACGGTCGCAACCGCCAGCCACTCGACGCCCTCGTCGACGAGCGCTCGCGCGACGGGCACGGCCCCGTGCCCGTACGCATCCGCCTTGACGACGGCCATCGCGCCCGCGACGCCGAGCGTGCGGGCGTTGTGACGGATGGCGTCGAGGTCGACCTCGGCTCGGAGCGCGACGGGGATCACAGAAGGATGGGGATGCGGGAGGCTGGAAGGTCCCGCCCGCCGACGCCGGACGCCAGCGGATCCGAGGAACATCCCGCGAGGCGCCTCTCCCCTGCTGACGCCTAGATCCCGCTGGCGATGAGCAGCTCGATGTCCCGGTGCGGCATCCCGAACATCGACGCCAGGCTCTTTTTCGTGAGGTGCCGGCGGTACACGTAGGCGCCGGTCCGGAGCGAGACGTTCGACCACAGCGCGTCGTTGATGCTGCCCGCCTCGCCGATCTCCAGCAAGTAAGGCGTGAGCGCGTTCGACAACGCGTACGAGCCCGTCCGGGCGACGGCGCTGGGCAGGTTCGGCACGCAGTGGTGGACGACGCCGTGCGCGACGAACGTCGGCTCGTCGGGCGTCGTCGGGCGCGAGGTCTCGACGCAGCCGCCCTGGTCGATGACCAGGTCCACGACGACCGAGCCGGGCCGCATCGAGGCCACCATCTCCTCGGTCACCACGACGGGCGACCGCTGGCCGATCGCCATCGCCGCGCCGATCACGACGTCGGCGTTTTTGACGGCGCTCTCGACGTACGTCGGGTTCGCCATCGCCGTCGTCACGCGGCGGTCGAGCACGTGCTCGATGGCGCGGAGCGCGGGCAAGTCGGTGTCGAGCACGATCGTGTGCGCGCCGAAGCCGATGGCCGTCCGCGCCGCCCACTCGCCGATGACGCCCGCGCCCAGGATGACGACCGTCGACGGCGGGACGCCCGAGATGCCGCCCAGCATGACGCCCCGCCCGCCCTCGGACGACTCGAGCAGCCGCGCGGCGGTCTGGACCGCCATCGAGCCCGAGATCTCGTGCATCATCCGGACGATCGGCAGCGTGCCGTCGGCGTCGGAGATGAACTCGAAGCCGATCCCCGTGACGCGGAGCTCCATCAAGCGGCGCAGCGTCTCCGACTCCAGGCCGCCGAGGTGCAGGGCCGAGATGAGGACCTGGCGCTCGCGCATGAGGTCGAGCTCGTCGCCGCGCGGCGGGAACACCTTGGCGATCAGGTCGCAGTTGCCGTAGACCTCGGCCGGCGTGTCGACCACGCGGCACCCGGCGTCGGCGTACTGCGAATCGAGGAACTGGGCGTCGGCTCCGGCGCCGGCCTCGATGACGACCTCGTGGCCCGCGGCGACGAGCAGGGCGGCGGCGTAGGGCGCCAGCGACACGCGGCGCTCGTCGTTGCCGGCCTCGCTAGGCACGCCGACGCAGATGCGCTCGCCGCGGTGGCCGATGGCGGCGGGCTTTTCGAGGGGCAGCAGGCCGGGGTCGACCTTGAGGCCCTGGATGGCGGGGATCTCCATGCCGCAAGCTACCCGCCCGGCTCGGGTGCTGCCTGAACCCGCTGTGCCCGGGACCCTCCCGGAATCCTGAGTCGTCCCCCACCACCCCGGCCTCTCGTCCGATGCACGCGCTCTCCGTCGTCCTCGCCCTCGTCGGCACCGCCGCGGTCGTCCTGCTGGCGGCCGGGCCCAACGACCCACAGCCGTCGCCCGACCTGACGGCCGAAGAGGTGGTCCGTATCCAGGTGGAGGCACTGGGCGCGAACGACACGCCGACGCCGGACGCCGGGATCGCGACGGCCTTCCGGTTCGCCTCGCCCGGCAACCGCGCGGCGACGGGACCCCTCGAGCGGTTTACGCAGATGGTGAAGGGCCCGGTCTACCGGGACATGATCGACGCGACGTCCGCCGACTACGGCCGGGTCGTCGTCGAGGGCGACCGCGCCGCGCTCCGGGTCGCGCTCGGGCACGCCGACGGGCGCCGCGCGGTCTACGTGTTCGCGCTCTCGCGCCAGCAGGGCGGCGCCTGCGACGGGTGCTGGCTGACCGACGGCGTCGAGCGGCGAGAGCCAGTGGCCGACGGGCAAACGCGGATCTAGCAGGGGACGTCGGACAGAGTGACGTCGGAGTCACGACCCGCCCACACCCTAGTCCGACCTATTCCAAGACGATCGAGCGGTCGCTCGCGGCGGCCGCCCCCGTGGCCTCGTCGCGGATCGTCACCGACAGGGTGTACGCGCCGGGGCGCTGGTCGCGGATGTCGACGAAGAACGCGACCGTCTCGTCGGGCCGGTCGCCCTCGCCCTCGGTGCGGACCGCGACGCCCCGACCCTGGCCCCTCCCGAATACTCGGCCGAGCAAGCCGCCGCGTCGGTCGGCGGGCCGCAGCATGGCCTCGACCGAGTACCGGGTCCGCCCCTCGGCCAGCGCCAGCCCGTACGCCTCGACGACGACGTACACCGGGTCGCCGACGGCGAAAACGGCCCGGGAGGCCGGCACAATCCCCAGTCCGTCCCGGGCGACCGGCCCCCGCCCGTCCTCGTCGACGGACCGTGCGAGCAGCAGGTCGCTGACGCCGAAGCCCTCCGCCAGCGGGGCGACAGCGACGGTCGCGGCCCCGCCCGCGACCCCGGCGTCCACCTCGACGCGGACCGCGCCCGAGCCAGGCATCCGGAGCGTCGCGGCCTGGGTGCGGACCGGGTCGCAGCCGACGCGTGTGACGGGTCCGCGACCGGTGCCCTCCATGACCGCCCGGTCGACGACCGCTCCGCTGGCGATGGCGAACGCGCCCGAGCGGACGCGGCCGACACTCGGGACACCCCACGCGACGACGGCCTCGACCCCGCCGCCGGGCGCCCGGAAGCGGGA
This sequence comes from Rubrivirga halophila, assembly GCF_046845755.1. Taxonomy (GTDB): domain Bacteria; phylum Bacteroidota; class Rhodothermia; order Rhodothermales; family Rubricoccaceae; genus Rubrivirga. The sequence continues at coordinate 1,182,446 of NZ_CP177357.1, read as the reverse complement.
CACGAGCGCCGACACCTCGAGCGGTTGTGCGAACACCACCTGAGACCGCTGCGGGTCGGACCGCGCCATCTCGCGCTCCTGGAGCACGTAGTCGTCGTTGGCCGCGCGCGAACCGGGGCCAGCGAAGGCGCCGGCGGGCGGGCTGAAGGTCCGGAACTCGCCGCTAAAGTCGAGGTCCTCGAAGACGAACCGGAAGCCGTCGTAGTCCCACACCCGGTAGGCCACGGGGTTGGCTCCGCCGACGCGGTAGGACCGGCTGACCGGAGGACGTCCGTAGCGGACCCAGATCTGACCGTCGGCGGTGTCGGCACCCCGGGCCTCGCCGGGTCGGAGTGCGCCCGACGGACCCGCGCCCAGCAGCAGGTCCGCCTCGACGACTCGGGCGACGTGCTCGACGCGCCGCTCGTTGAACGCCGTCAGCAGGCGGGGGTCGGCGGTCGCCCAGAACGCGGCCGTGGCCGCGGCGGGGTCGGCGTCGTAGGCGGCGCGCCGGTCCGTGGGAAGCAGGCGACGGATGTTCTCATGGCGACCCCGCTCGGCGGGCGGCAACCGTGCGAGCCCAGCGTCGACCGCCCCAGCCGCCTCCTCGAACCGGCCGAGGCGGAAGAGGGCGAGCCCCGCCAGCAGGTCGGCCTCGGGAGCGCCCGTCTCCGCGCGGTACCGGGACGCGAGCACGAGCGCCGCGTCCCACTGCCGCGTGACGGCCGCGAGCGTGACGGCGGCGCGGTGGGGGCGCGGCGCGGCGGGATCGACGGCGAGCCACGTCGCGATGTGACGGACGGCCTGCTCATGAGCCCGGCGGGCGTACACCGACTGGTCGAGGAGCGGGACGATCTCGTTCCAGGCGTCGAGGTCGAAGTAGCTGGCGCTCATCCGAGCCCGGATCTCGACCTCGTCCATGAACGTCCCCACTTCGGTATTGGGCGAGCCGCGCCAGACGCGGTCGTGCCAGCGGGCCGCCGTCAGGACGGCGTCGTCCATCAGCACGGCCAGCGCGAGCGTGTCGTCGGGCACCTCGCGGATCAGGAATCGGGCCGCCTCGGCGACGTGCGCCGACCTCATCCCGAACGCCATCCCGCGCGTCCCCTGCCCCGCCAGCCGGAGCCGGATCTGGAGACGGCGAAGGTCTGGGTCCCGCGGCGTCTCACGGACGGCGGCCTGAACCACGCCGTACGCGGCCACCGTGTCGCCGGACGCCAGGAGCGACCGGGCCCGGTCGATGGGCCGGTCGGGCGTTGCCTGGGCGCGCGCAGGGACAGCGGCGACGACTGCGAGCGCGATGAGCGTTGAAAGCAGACGCATCGGACCCAGGGATTGCGAGGTCCCTTTGATACGCCCGACACGGGCGTCCGATCCGACGTGCCCAGGGTCAGCGCCCGAGCCAGCGCGCCAGAAGGACGCCCCCGGCGACGGCCACGTTGAGCGACTCGACGCCCGCCCCCGCACCGGGCCGGCCGATGTGGACGAGGCCGCCCGACGCCCGAACGCGGGCGGCGACCTCATCAGACAAGCCGTGCGCCTCGCTGCCCATCACGAGCGCGGCGTCGGGGCCTGGCGACCACCCCCCTGCGTCGGTGCCGCCCAGGTCGGCGCCCCAGCAGTCCGTTCCCGCCGCCATCAGCGCGTCGAGCGTCGGCGCCAGCGACGGGACGCGGACGAGCGTGACGTCCCACAGCCCGCCCATCGACGCCCGCACGGCCTTGGGGCTCTCGAAGTCGGCCGAGGGCGCGTCCGCGACGACCGTCCCGACGCCGAACCACGCGGCGGTGCGGACGAGCGCGCCGACGTTCCCGGGGTCCTGCACGCCGTCGAGCAAAAGCACGGGGCCCGGCGCGTCCGGCAGCGCGTCCGTCGTCACCGACGCGGCGACCGCCAGCACCCCTTGCGACGACCGGGCGTCGCCGACGCGCTCGAGGTCGCGCGCCGCGACCGGCGTCACCTCAACCCGGCCCGCCAGCGCGGCGACGCGCTCGGTCGCGAGGGCGGCCTCGGTCGCGAGCACGGCCACGAGCGGGGCGCCCGCGGCCACGGCGGCCTCGACCGAGCGGACGCCCTCGACCAGAAACCGGCCCTGGCCGCGGCGCCCCTTGGCACGGGCGAGGGCGGCGGCGTCTTTGAGTTGCTGGCGTGTCACGGCGGGCGGGCGGGTGGGCTGCGGAGACTCGGTCGGGAGCGGCCGGGTTCTCGCGTCCGGGGCCCAGCTTCCGCGGCGCTTCACGAACGGCGGCCTAGCTTGGCCGCCGAGCGGCCGTCGGAAGCGCTTTCGGCGACGGCTCCCACACCCGGCGCGCCTACCTTCGCGCCTCCCCCCCCCGACATCCCCCCGGTTCGCCGGGCCGCCATGGCCACCCCGTTCAAGCGAGACCCCCACAGTCCTGCCGTTTACCAGGAGCCCACGCCCCCCCACGACAAGGACAACCCGTTCACGTCCATGATGGAGCGGTTCGACGTGGCGGCGGAGCTGCTGCGGCTCGACCCCGGGCTCTACGAAGTGCTGCGCTCGCCCTCGCGCATCCACATCACCAGCATCCCCGTCGTCATGGACGACGGCACGCTCAAGGTCTTCGAGGGCTACCGCGTGATCCACTCCGAGGTGCTCGGGCCCTCGAAGGGCGGCATCCGCTTCGCGCCCGACGTCCACGTCGACGAGGTCAAGGCGCTCGCGGCCTGGATGACCTGGAAGTGCGCCGTCGTCGGCGTCCCGTTCGGCGGGGCCAAGGGCGGCGTCGCCTGCGACCCGTCGACGATGTCGGCCGGCGAGGTCGAGCGGCTGACGCGCCGCTACACGGCGAACCTGCTCGACGTGTTCGGCCCGGACAAGGACATCCCGGCCCCGGACATGAACACCAACGAGCAGGTGATGGCCTGGCTGCTCGACACGTACTCGATGCACGCCAAGCGGACCGAGACGGCCGTCGTGACGGGCAAGCCGCTCCTCATCGGCGGCTCCGAGGGCCGCCGCGAGGCGACCGGCCGGGGCGTCATGACGACGACGATCGGCGCGATGAACCGGCTCGGCCTTAAGCCCGCCCAGTCGACGGTCGCCGTCCAGGGCTTCGGGAACGTCGGCTCGGTCGCCGCGCAGCTGCTGCGCGAGCAGGGCTGCAAGATCGTCGCGGTCTCCGACGTCTCCGGCGGCTACTACAACGCCGACGGGATCGACATCGACGCGGCCATCGCCTACGCCGACGAGCACAACCGCTCGCTCAAGGGCTTCCCCGGCGCCGAGGAGATCTCGAACGCCGAGCTGCTCGCGCTCGACGTCGACGTGCTGGCGCCGTGCGCCAAGGAGAACCAGATCACGGCCGAGAACGCCCACGAGGTCAAGGCCAAGATCGTGGCCGAGGGCGCCAACGGCCCGACGACGCCGGGCGCCGACACCATCTTGAACGAGAACGGCGTGCTCGTCATCCCGGACATCCTGGCGAACGCGGGCGGCGTGACGGTTTCGTACTTCGAGTGGGTCCAGGACCGCCAGGGCTACTTCTGGAGCAAGGACCGCGTCAACCGCCGGCTCGACCGGATGATGCGGGCGGCCTTCGACCGCGTCTACGACGCCGCCGAGAAGTACGACACGTCGATGCGCATCGGCGCCTACGTGATCGCCATCGAGAAGGTGGCCGGGGCGCTCAAGCTGCGCGGCATCTACGCCTAAGCCGATGGACGACGGACCTCGGACGACGGACCCCGGGTTGCCCGCGCGGCGCCCAGACCCGTCGTCCGTCGTCCGTCGTCTGTCGTCGGGACTCTGGCGCCTCCCCCGCCTCGCCCTCGTCGGCGTCGTCCGGCTGTACCAGGGCGCGGTCTCGCCCTGGCTCCCGGCGACGTGCCGGTACTCGCCGACGTGCTCGCAGTACGCCGTGCTGGCGCTCCGGAAGTACGGGGCGCTGAAGGGGTCCATCCTCGCGGTCTGGCGGATCCTCCGGTGCAACCCGTGGGGCGGGCACGGGCACGACCCGCCCCGCTGGTTTGGCGAGCCCGCGCCCGGAACGGAACGGACGGGCTGAGGGTCTGACTGGCCCCTTCCCCAGGCCCATGTCCGCCGACGCCCACCGACTCCTCTCCCGCGACATGCCGGTCGGCTGCGCCGTCATCACGGTCTCCGACACGCGGACCGAGGAGACGGACGCCAGTGGCAAGGCGCTCGCCGACGGGCTCCGCGCGGCGGGCCACACGCTCGAGTTCTACCGCATCGTCCCCGACGACCCCGAGGCCATCCGCGCCGTGCTCCTCCACCTCGCCGGCCGCGTCGAGGTCGTCGTCACGACGGGCGGCACCGGCATCGGCCGCCGCGACCGGACCGTGGAGGTCGCCGAGCGCCTCATCCAGAAGCGACTCCCCGGCTTCGGCGAGCTGTTCCGGATGCTGTCGTTCCAGGAGGTCGGCGCGGCGGCGATGCTGTCGCGCGCGACGGCCGGCGTCTACGGGCACGAGGACGGCCCGCCGGAGACGCTCCTCTTCTGCTGCCCCGGCGCCGTCGACGCCGTCCGGCTGGCGCTCGACCGGCTCTTGCTGCCCGAGCTCCAGCACCTGGTGTGCGAGATCGTCCGCCAGCCGGCCGAGCGGCCCTCGCCGGCGCCGGAATTTCCGATCGACCCGGCCGCGGCTCGCGTCTAGCGGCGGCCGGCCAACCGACGAGCGGCCACCCCCGACTCGGAAGTGGCCGCTCGCGGCATTCGTGGGGGCCGCCTAGTTCTTCCGCTTGCGGCGGTTGACGCGGTTCGCCATCGCCCGGTCGGCCTGGTCGGTCTGGGGCAGGCCGTCGCGCGAGACCTCGCCGTACCAGCACGCGAGCGCCAGCGCGAGCGACACGTCCTCGTGGTCGCCGAGGTCGACGGTGGCGCCGGTGTCGGCGGCGACGCGGCCCTGGTTCTCCATCGCCGCGATACGCATGGCCGTGGCCTCGTCGGGGCTGAGCGGCGCGTCGATCACCTCGGTCGACACGTTCGCCGCGTTCCCGGACTGCTCGATGACGGCGCGCGAGGGACCGGAGCCGGCGACCGACGTGCCGGCCAGCGTGGTCGAGGCGCCGTCCTCGCTCGCGTCGATGTCGCCGTCGCCGTTGCGGTCGGAGTCGGGCGCGGCGGCCTCGAGGTCGGCGGCGGCGTACATCGCCTCGACCGCCTCGCTGGCCGCGTCGATCGAGCCGGGCGCGTCGACGGCGCCGGCGCGGTAGAGCCCCTCGAACGTGTCGACCAGGACCTGCGCCGAGACGTCGTGCGCGTCGTTGTTGCCGGACCCGACGTGGACGGCGACGGCGCTCGGGCCGACGGCGTGGATCGCGTCGGCCGCCTTCTGCCCGCCCGTCGTGACGACCGTCGTCTGGCCGGCGTACTGCCGCTCGGAGTTCAGCGCCTTCAGGACGGACTGGATGGGGTCGTCGCCCGAGACCCGGCGGAGGTCGCGGACGGCGTACGTCGGGCCGTCCATGACCTCGACGAGGGCGTACGCGCGGGGCGTGGCGTTGGGGGCGTGGACGGCGCAGAGGAAGCGGGCCATGAGTGGGGGGTTGGAGAAAGGGCCCGTGCTACCGGCCCCCCTGCGCCGCCGTTCCGCCCGCCCCGCGGGCCGAGGCCCAGATCAGTTGTCCCGCGCCCGCGCCTCGCGCAGCGCGACGGGCGGCGAGGGCTGCCCGGCCACGCGGTACCCCGCCAGCGCCCGGCCCTCGACGAAGACCACGAGCGCCGAGGACCGGGGGTCGTAGGTCTCCAGCTGGCAGGCCTCCCACCCGTCGAAGTCGGCCTCGGTCGCGCCGGGCAGGCGGTGGATCTGGGTCGTGTAGAGGAGGCGCTCCGGCTCGAACGGCGCCGGTCGGAACCAGCGGGCTCCTCTGGCGCGAATCAGCGCGACCGCCCCGGCGCCGTGGCGGGCGAAGCCCTCGAACGCCGCCGCCGAGAGCTCGGGCCAGTGGTCGGCGAGAAAGGCGCGGTGGGCCTCGGCCCGGGCCCGACGGCGGCGCGAGCGGGCCGGCGCCGAGGTGATGGTGACGAGCCCGCGGGGGGTCGCGAGCGACACGGACGGGTCGGGAGGGGCGGGGCGGGGCACGGCGCGGATCGAGGGGGACGGCGGCGGTCGCACGCCACGCGATCCCGCACGCCCGGTTCCGGACCGCCCCGAGCCCCGGGCGTCCCCTGACGGATCTACCTTCGGCCTTCGCTTCTCCCCTCTCCCCGACCCCATGCCCCGCTACGCCACCATCGACGACGTCATCGCCTCGTACCCCGCCCGCTTCAACGCCGACAAGGCCAAGGGCATGGACGACACGGTCCACATGAACCTCACCGGCGACGACCCGCGCGACGTCACCATCGTCGTCAAGGACGGCACGCTCGACGTGACCGAGGGCGCGGCGCCCCAGGACCCCACGCTGACGCTGACGGCGAAGACCGAGGACTGGCTGGCGATCGAGAACGGCGAGCTCAACCCGATGATGGCGATGATGACGGGCAAGGCCAAGATGAAGGGCTCCGTGCCGTTCGCGACCAAGTTCATGGGCTTGTTCGGCTTCGGCGGCTAGCCCCGGTGGGGCCGCTCGTCTCGGTCGACCACGCCCGCCGCACCGTGCTCGGGCTGGCCCAGCGCCTGGGCGCCGAGTCGGTCCCCCTCGCCGACGCCGTCGGCCGGACGCTGGCGGCCGCCGTGACGGGCGGGCCGCTCCCCCCGTTCGCCGCCTCAGCGATGGACGGCTACGCCGTGCGCGCCGCCGACGGCACGGCCGCGCGCCCGGTCTCCGGCGACGCCCGGGCCGGGTCCGCGCCGGCCCCGCTGCCGCCCGGCACAGCGATGTGGATCACGACCGGCGCCCCGATTCCGTCGGGCGCCGACGCCGTCGTGCCCGTCGAGCGGACGACGCGCGAGGGCGACGCGGTGCGCCTCGACGCCGAGCCGCAAGCGGGTCAGTTCATCCGCCCCGAGGGCAGCGCGCTCGCCGCCGGATCCGTCGTGCTCGCGCAAGGCGCCGTCGTCACGCCGGGCGCCCTCGCCCTGCTGGCGGGCGCAGGCGCCGCGACGGTGGCCGTGGCCCGCGAGCCCCGCGTCGCCGTGCTGGCGACGGGCGACGAAGTCGTGCCGGCCGGGACGCCGCTCGCGCCGGGCCAGATCTGGGACGCCAACGGGCCCGGCCTGGCGGCGCAAGCGGTCGCCGCGGGCGGCGCCGTCGTGGGGCCGTTTCGCACGGGCGACACGCTCGGCGCGCTGTCGGACGCGATCGAGCGCTGCGCGTCGGCCGACGTGCTGGTCTTCGCGGGCGGCGTGTCGATGGGCGACCGCGACTTGGTGCGAGAGGCCGTCGAGGCGGCCGGGGGCGAGTGGCGCGTGTGGGGCGTCCGCCAGCGCCCCGGCAAGCCGCTCGCCGTCGGCGTGCTCGGCGGGCGGCCCGTCCTGGGGTTGCCTGGCAACCCGGTCAGCGCGGCCGTCTGCTTCGAGGTCTACGCGCGCCCCTTGCTGGCGGCGATGCTGGGGCGGGACGCCAACCCCGAGTTCGAGCCCGCCGTGCTGACGGCACCGTTTCCCAAAGCCGCCGGACTGTACACCTTCGCCCGGGCCATCGCGAGCCGAGACGCCGACGGGCAGCTCGCCCTCTCCCCCGCTGGCGCGCAGGACTCGCACGTCGCGCGGTCGCTGGCGGCGTCCGACGGGCTCGCGCACCTGCCGGCCGAGTGGGCCGACGCGCCGGCCGGCGCCGTCGTACGCTTCGAGCGGTGGCCGTGGTGATGGCCCCCCGGCTTGATTCATTCCAATAACGGACCAACCCTCCTGCCCCCATGCTTCTCCGCACCGTTCGGATGACCTTTGCTCCCGCCCACCTCGACACGTTTCTGGCGCTCTTCCGAGAGGCCCGGCCCCGGATCGCGGCGGCGCCCGGGTGCCGCCACCTCGAGCTCTGGCAGGACGCCCGCTACCCGAACGTCCTGACGACGTTCAGCACGTGGGACGACGAGGAGGCCCTCAACGCGTATCGCCGCTCCGACCTCTTTATGACGACGTGGGCCAAGACGAGCCCCCTGTTCGCGACCTCGGCGCAGGCGCGGAGCCAGCACGTCGTGGAGCTGTAGCGGACACCCAGTTCGCGGAGCCCGACGTCGGCGCTCGCGTCGTGCAATTCGGCCCCGCCCCCGCCGTTCGCGAGCGGTCCCCGCCTAGCTTGCCGCATGACCGTCCCCGAACTCATCGCGTCCATCCGGCAGCGCCTGCGCGCGGCGCGTCGGCGACTGACGGGCGCGGCGGTCGCCCGCGGGCTCGCGGTGACGCTCGGCATCGTCGGGGCCGCCGTGGCGCTCGCGCTCGCCGTCGAGGGCGCGGTATGGATGGGCGTCGGGCTGCGGACCGCCGTGTTTTGGGTCATCGCCGCCACGCTCGCAACGCTCGTCGTGGCGGGCGTGATCGTGCCCCTGCTACGCGGCTGGGGCGTGCTCCCGGGCTTGGACGAGCGCGCTGTCGTGCGCCGGACCGGGCAGGACTTCGCGGGCGTCGACGACCGGCTGGCGACGTTTTTGGATCTCGCGGATGGGCGCGACGCCGCGGGCGACGGACCATTGCGGGCAGCTGCCGTCGAAACGCTGGGGCGCGAGGTGGCGGCGGTGCCCTTCGAGAAGGTCCGGGCGTTCGGCCCCGCGCGCGACGCCGCGCGGTGGGCACTGATCCCCCTCGCGGCGCTGGCGCTGCTGTTCGTCGTGTGGCCGAGCACGATGACCGCCGCGGCCGGCCGGCTGCTGGCGCCCGGCGAGTACTTCGCCCCGCCCGCCCCCTTCCGCATCGACGTGACGCCCGGCGACACCGAGGTCACGCGCGGCGCGAGCGTCCAGCTGAGCGCCCGCGCCGTGGGCACGAGCCTGCCCCTCACGGCGACCGTCGAGATCGGCCGCGCCGACGAGCGGGCGACCGAGACGGTCCGCCTGCAGGCCGAGGCCGGCGCCTTCGCGCACGCCGTCGACGCCGTCCGCGCGGACCTGCGCTACCGCTTTTTGGCCGACGGCGTCCGGACGCCGTGGTACACCATCGCCGCCGTCGACCGGCCGCTGGTCCGCGGCGTCCGGGTGACGCTCGTCCCGCCGGGCTACAGCGGGCGCCGCTCGCAGACGCTGCCCGAGGGCGTCGGCGACGCGACGGGGCTGGCGGGGACGACGGTCCGCGTCCAGGTGCAGCATGGCGGGCCCGCGCCCGAGACGGGGTGGCTCGACGTCGTCTGGGAGGACGGTCGGCGCCAACGCGTGCCGCTCCGCGTCGCCAGCGAGGCCGCGCTCGGCCAGTTCCGCCTACGCGGCGCGGGCACGTACACGGTCCACCTCCGCGCGGCGGGCGGGCTCGAAAACGCAGACCCGGCGCGCTACCGGCTCGGCGCGCTGTCCGACGGCCCGCCCCAGATCGTGATGGTCGAGGGGGCCGACGGCGCGCTCGGGCCGGGCGCCCGCCGGCTCGGCTTCCGCATCACCGACGACTTCGGCTTCCGGGGCGGCCGGCTCGTCTACCGCCTCACACGCGACGGCGTCGCCAGCCAGCCGCGCGCCGTCTCGCTCCCCGTCCGCACCCGGCCGCTCGACCAGGACGTTGACCTCGACTGGCGCCTCCCCGGCGCGCGCGCCGGCGACGTGGTCGAGCTCTTCGGCGAGGTGACCGACAACAGCCCCGCGGCCGCTCGCGCCCGGACCCCGCTCGTCACGCTCCACTTCCCCTCCCTCGCCGACCGCCTCGACGACCTCGACGCCCGCCGCGACTCGGCCGCCCAAACCCTCGACGACCTCGACGAGGAGGCCGAGGAGTCGCGCGAGCGGTTCGAGCGCCTGCGCCGGCAGTTGCGCGAAAACGTGGAACCGGACTGGGAGGACCGCCGCCAGGTCGAGGAGCTCCTGCGCCGCCAGGACGCCATGCGCGAGCAGTCGGAGTCGCTCAAGGAGCAGATGCGCCAGCTCAGCGAGCAGGCCGAAGACGCCGGGCTCGGCGACGACCTGCGCCGCCAGTTCCAAGAGATGCAGGACGTGCTCGAACAGCTCAACACGCCCGAGATGCGCGACGCGCTCCAGCGCTTGCAGGACGCGATGGAGGAGCTCGACCTGCGCGAGATGCTCGAACAGACCGAGGAGGCCGCGATGAGCGCCGAGGAGTTCGAGCGCCGCCTGGAGCGGACGATGGAGCTCATGAAGCGCCTGGAGGCGGCCGTTGAGATGGAGGAGATCGCCCAGCGCGCCGAGGACCTCGCCGAGACCGAGGAGCAGCTGGCGCAAGAGACTGCGAAGCTGGACGAGTCCGACGACGCGGATACTGGTGACGAGGGCGACGACGGCGACTCTGAAACGGGCGACTCCGGAGAACCGAAAACGGCCGAGCAACTGGCGGCCGAACAGCGCGCGGCGGCCGAGCAGGCCGAGCAGCTGCAGGAGCAGTTGGATGCGCTCCGCGAGCAGATGGAGGAGATCCGCAACGCGCCGACGGACGCCGTCGAGGAGATGCAGCAGCAGATGGGCGAGGACGGCGGGCTCCCCCAGCAGATGGAGGAGAACGCCGAGCAGCTCGAGTACGGCGAGACGCAGGACGCCCAGCAGGGCCAGCAGGACATGGCCAAGCAGCTCCGCCAGATGGCGGGCCGGATGCGCGAGTCGAGCCAGCAGATGCAGGGCCGGCAGCGCCAGATCGACCAGGCCGCCCTGCGGCGCTCGCTCGAGGACGTGCTCACCATCTCGCGCGACCAGGAGGCCCTCGCGGGCCGGACGGCCGCGCTCCCCGGCGAGAGCCCCGCGCTCGTCGCCGCCGCCCGCCAGCAGGGCGAGCTCCGCGACGCGCTCCGGACGGTCGTCGACACGCTGCGACGCGTGGCGCAGACGGTCCCCCAGCTCGGCCCGCAGATCGACGAGCGCGCCCAGAACGGGCGCCGCGAGATGGACCAGGCCATCGAGACGTTGGTCGCGCGGCGGGCCCCGCAGGCGGCGGGCAACCAGCGCGCGGCGATGTCGCACCTCAACGAGCTGGCGCTCTTGCTCGCGGACGTGCTCGACAAGCTCCAGAGCCAGTCGCAGCAGAGCGGGCAGGGGTCGGGCAGCGGGCAGGGCTCAGGCGGCGCCGGCGGCACCTCGCAGCAGATGCAGCAGCTCGGCCGCGCCCAGCAGCAGCTCAACCAGCGCATCCAGCAGATGCTCAACGACACCGCCGGCGAGCGGCTCTCGCCCGACGGCCAGGCCCGCCAGCGGCAGATGGCGGAGCAGCAGGAGGCCATCCGCCGCCAGCTCCAGCGCACCCTCGACGGCGCCGGCGGCACGGGCGGGCTCGATGAGCAGTCCCGGAGCGCGCTCCAGCGCGTCGAGGAGGAGATGCGCGAGGCCGCTGCCCAGCTCCGGCGCGGCGGGCTCGACCCGCGCACGGCGCCGCGCCAGCAGAACATCCTGGAAAAGCTGCTCGACGCCGAGCGGTCGGTCAACCAGCGGGGCCGCGAAGAAAAGCGCGAGGGCGAGACGGGCCAGCGCCGCACGCCCCCGCCCGCCACGGCGCCCCGCACCACGCGCCCGCCCGACCGCGTCCGCGCCGACCTCATCCGCGCGCTCGAGTCCGGCTACGCGCCGGACTACCAGGACCTCATCAAGCGCTACTTCGAGCGCCTCCAGGCGCGGACGCAGCGCTGAGTTCGGTTGCCCGCGCGCCCGTCGCCGCCAGCGCCCTTCCCCACGCCGTCAATCCCAGGCAGGTGTCGCTCTAAACCTCACCCGCCGTCATTCCCGCGAAGGCGGGAATCCAGAATGGTGGCGATTGCTCGCGAGCCGGTTGCCCCGCTTGCGGACAGCGTCGGCAGGATGGATCCGAACCAGGAGGGAATCCCTGGACTCTGGGTTGGCTGGCGCCTTCCCTAGCGGGGGCCTGCGTGCGCGGGAATGACGGCAGTGAGGTACGGAGAGAGCGGATCGGCAGCCTGCATCTACGACCTGCTGGCGGAGCGGGACCGGCGGCGGACGCCCCACTCGTGGCGCTACGACCGGATCTCGATGTCGCCGTACGTCACGACCCCTTGCGTGCCGTCAAGCAGCACGAGCCGGTACAGGCCGGGGACGCCGAGCGCGATCTGATTCGCGCTGATCGAGAACGTGTAGAAGCCGGCTTGCGCGGCGCCGGGCTGCTCCGAGCCCGGGTCGCGGATCGGGACGAGGTCGAGCGCGCCCGTCCGCGGATCGCGCACCAGCACGACCACGCGCAGCCCGCCCGGGACACCCTGCGAGTCGACGGGGAACGTGATCGCCTGGCCAAAGCGCACGGGGTTCGGGCCGGGCAGCGCCAGCAGGGACACGCGGTTCCGGAAGGCCGGGCCGATCCGCCAGTCGTTCGCGTCGCGCGAGCTGACGGAGCCGTCCTCCTCGACGCGCGTGATGCCGGCGACGGGCGAGAGCAGGGCCTCGTCTTCGAACAGGCGTTGGGCCTCGGCGTCGCCCGAGTCGCACCCGGCGACGGCGAACACGAGGAGGGCGAGGGCGAGCGGGCGTAGCATGGGGACACGATGAGAGACGCCCCCAACGCCGCGACCCCGCCCGCCGTGCCCGCGCTCGCGGCGGACGCGCTCGCAGTGTCACTCGGTGGTCGCCCCGTGCTCCGGGACCTGACGTTTTCGGTCCGCACGGGCGAGCGCGTCGCCGTGGTCGGCCCCAACGGCGCGGGCAAGACGACGTTGCTGCGCGCCGCCGCCGGATTGATCCCCCACACCGGAGCGCTGGCGCTGGCGGGCCGCGCGGTCGCCGAGTGGCCGCCCCGCGAGCGCGCCCGCGCCGTCGCCCTCGTCCGCCAGCAGGCGGACCTCGTCGTCGACTTCACCGCCGCCGACATCGTCGGGCTCGGCCGCGCGCCGCACCTCGGGTGGACCGAGCGGCTCGGCGACGCCGACCGGCTCGCCGTCGCGGCCGCCCTGGAGGCGGTCGACTTGAGAGCCCTCGCGGGGCGCCCCGTCACCCAACTGTCGGGCGGCGAGCAGCAGCGCGTCGCGCTCGCGCAAGCCCTCGCCCAGGACGCGCCGCTCTTCCTGCTCGACGAGCCCACGGCCCACCTCGACGTGCGCCACCAGCTCGACCTGCTCGGCCGCCTCTCCAGTCTCGCCGCGACGGGCCGCACGATTGTCGCCGCGCTCCACGACCTCGAGCGCGCCGCCGCCTTCGCCGACCGCCTGCTCGTGCTCGCCGACGGCCGCCTGGTCGCCGACGGGCCGCCCCGCGAGGTGCTCACCCCGGATCTGCTGCGCCGCGCCTTCGGCGTCGAGGCCGAGGTGACGCCCGACGGCGCGGGCGTGCGCATCCGCTACCTCGCCGTCGCGCGCTGAGGAGCCGCGACGCGGGCACGGCGTTGTGACGGCGATCCCCCTATCCCAGAAAATGAAGGTCTACACCCGCACCGGCGACGACGGCACGACCGCCCTCTTCGGCGGCGGCCGCGTCGCCAAGAGCCACCCCCGCATCTCGGCCTACGGCACCGTCGACGAGGCGAACGCCGCGCTCGGCCTGGCGCGCGCGGCCCTGCCCACCGACCGCTCCGACGCCGACGACCGCACCGACGCCCTGCTGGCGCGGCTCCAGAACGAGCTGTTCGTGCTCGGCGGCGACCTCGCCTCGCCCGGCGACGTGACGTACCCCGTGCCCCGCATCGAGGCCGAGCACGTGACCGGGCTCGAAGCCGAGATCGACGCGCTGACCGCCGACCTCCCGCCGTTGAAAAACTTCGTGCTCCCCGGCGGCACCCCGACCGCCGCGGCCTTGCACCTCGGCCGGACCGTCTCCCGCCGCGCCGAGCGGCTCGTGGTCGAGACCGCCGCGCTCGAAGAGGTCTCGCTCGAGGCGATCCACTACCTCAACCGGCTCTCCGACCTGCTGTTCACGCTCGCGCGCTGGGTGAACCTCCAGGCCGGCGTCGCCGAGCCCGTGTGGGCGCCGGTCGCGGAGCGGTAGCGCGGCGCGCGGGGCACGCCTTCACTGCACGAGCAGGGCCACCAGGCACCCTCACCAGAACCGGGTGAAATCCGAGCCGGATCTCAGGGGATCGCCTCGACCGGCAACGGGTACCCTCGCCTAGTCCCCCCCGCCATGTCCAGCGACACGCCCGTCTACGATCTCGCCGAAGAAGTCGCCAGCGCGGTCACGCACGGGCTGGGCGTGCTCTTGAGCATCGGGGCCGGCGCTGTCCTCGTCACGCTCGCGGCCCAGTCGGGCGACGTCTGGACGCTCGTCGGCGCCTCGGTCTTCGTCGGGACGATGGTCCTGCTCTACGCGGCCTCGACGCTGTACCACGCCATCCCGTTCGAGAACGCGCGTCGCAAGCTGCGGACGTTCGACCACTGCGCCATTTACGGGCTTATCGCGGGGACGTACACGCCATTCCTGCTCGGCGGCCTGCGCGGGCCGTGGGGCTGGACCCTCTTCGCGACCGTCTGGGCGCTCGCGGCTGCGGGGATCGTGTTCAAGCTGTACTTCACAGGCCGCTTCAACAAGCTCTCGACCCTCGTCTACCTCGTCATGGGCTGGCTGATCGTCGTCGCGACGGGCCCGATGCGCGAGGCCCTGCCGGGCACGACGCTCGCGTGGCTGGTGGCGGGCGGGCTGGCGTACACGCTCGGCACCGTCTTCTACCTCTCGCGCCGCCGCTACGCGCACGCCGTGTGGCACGGGTTCGTGCTGGCGGGGAGCGTCTGCCACTTCGCCGCCGTCCTCTTGGAGGTCCTGCGCGTCAGCGCGTAGACGCGGTTCCGGGCCGGGCGGGACCTCTCAGTGAAGGCGCGCGCGCCGGGGGGTTTCCGCGAGCGTTCACCGGAACGGCGCGCAAAGGGGACATTGCGGGCGGCGGGCGCCCCTAGGCTTGGGTGTCCCCCAACACTCAGCTATGCACTGGTACGACAAACTCAACCAGTATTTCCCCATCGAAGAGATGAAGTCGCGTCCCCACGTGGAGGCGCTGTTGGCCGAGCGGAGCGACGTCTACCACGTCGACCACGGCCCCCACCACGTCCTGCTCTACGTCGAGGGCCGCGACGGCGTCTTTGTCGACTACCTGCTCGTCGCCAAGGAGGCGCGTGGCCAGGGCCTGGGCGCCCAGCTCCTGGACCGCCTCAAGGCCAAGGGTAAGCCGATCCTCTTGGAGGTCGAGCCGGCCGACTACGACGACACCGACACCGTCAAGCGCCAGCGGTTCTACGCCCGCCAGGGCTTCCACCACGTCGAGCGGCTGCGCTACCGTCGCCGGTCGCTGGCGACGGGCGAGGTCAACGAGCTCGAGATCCTGGCGTGGTCGCCGGAGGGCCGCATGGACGACCACGCCGCCTTCGCGTTCGTCCGCGCCGTCTACGACGAGGTCCACACGTACCGCGACCTCGACTTCTACGGCGAGCGGTACCAGCCGACGCACGAGGTGCTGACGCTCGCGGGCGACGCGTAGGTCAGGGGGCCCCGGACAGCGGTCCGCGGCCTGGAACGGCGAGCGGGGGCGGCCGTGTGCCCCTCCCCCGCCTTCCGTCCGATGCCCACGACCGTCGTCTGGCTCCGCAACAGCCTGCGCCTCGCCGACCACCCCGCGCTCGCGCACGCCGCCGAGCGCGGCGCCGTCGTCCCCGTCTTCGTGTGGGCGCCCGACGAGGAGGCCCCGTGGGCGCCCGAGGGCGCGCACCAGTGGTGGCTCGACGGCTCGCTCCGTGCCCTCGACGGCGACCTGCGCAACAAGGCCAGCCGTCTCACCATCCGCCACGGCGCCAGCCTCGACGAACTCAAGGCGATTTGCCAAGCGACGGGCGCCGACCGCGTCGTGTGGCAGACCCGCATGGCCCCGACGTTGCGCAAACGGGATGAGGCGGTCCGCGAGGGCTTGGAGGCGGCGGGCATCGAGGTCCGCACGTTCGCCGGGCGCATCCTGCACGACCCCGAGCAGGTGCAGACCGGGTCGGACGGGCCGTACCACGTGTTCGGGCCGTTCTGGAGGCGATTCAAGGAGGAGGTCGCCATCGGCGAGCCCCTCGCGGTCCCCGACCTCGGGGCCTCGCGCGCGCCCGAGACGTGGCCCGAGACGCTGGCGGTCGACGCCCTCGGGCTATCCGACCTCGCCCAAGACGGCGTCGCGTGGGCGGGCGGGATGGCCGAGGAATGGACGCCCGGCGAGGCCGGCGCGCAAGCCCGCTTGGATACGTTCCTGGACGAGGCCCTCGTCGACTACCCCGAAGGCCGCAACGTCCCCGCCGCGCGCGACACGTCGATGCTGTCGCCACACCTCCACTGGGGCGAGATCAGCCCCCGCGACGTCTGGGCGCGCGTCCAGGCCTGGGTGCAGAACGGGGCCATGCGCCAAGACGCCGACAAGTTCTTGAGCGAGGTCGGCTGGCGCGAGTTCTCGTACCACGTCCTCCACCACTACCCGACGATGCCGAGCGAGCCCCTCAAGGACAAGTACGCCGGCTTCCCCTGGCGCGACGCGCCCGAGGACTTCGCGGCGTGGAAAGCGGGCCGCACCGGCTACCCGTTCGTCGACGCCGGGATGCGCCAGCTGTGGGCGCAGGGCTGGATGCACAACCGCTTGCGGATGGTCACGGCGTCGTTCCTCACGAAACACCTCCTGATCCGCTGGCAGGACGGCGCGCGCTACTTCTGGGACACGCTCTGCGGCGGCGACCTCGCCAACAACTCGATGGGCTGGCAGTGGGCTGCCGGGTCGGGCGCGGACGCGCAGCCGTTCTTCCGCATCTTCAACCCCATCACCCAGGGCGAGAAGCACGACCCGGACGGCGCCTACATCCGCCGCTGGGTCCCCGAGTTGGCGGACCTCCCGGACGCGCACCTCCACGCCCCGTGGGACGCCCCCGCCGACGTGCTCGCCGAGGCGGGCGTGACGCTCGGCGAGACGTATCCGCACCCGATCGTGGACCACGCGGAGGCTAGGGAGCGCGCCCTCGACGCGCTCAAGACGGTCAACGGCTGAGCGGAGCGGCGGCCCCGGTGGCGGTGCTCGCGGTGCCTGACGTCCGCGGTCTCTGCCTCGATCGGCCCGTTTGCCATTCCTTCACAGAGCGCGGATCTTGCCGGGCGCCCTCACCCCCCGCATGAACCTCGCTCCGGCCAACGCCCTGGCCCCGATCCCCTTTACCTCGTCGCCCGGCCACACGCTCGGCGTCGAACTCGAACTCCAGCTTGTCGACCCGGTCACGTACAACCTCAAGCAGGGGTCCGTCGACCTCCTCGACCGCGTCGGCTACGACCACCCCAAGATCAAGCAGGAGCTCACCCAGTCGACGATCGAGGTGATCACCGGGATCTGCGACGACGTCGGCGACGCCGTGGCCGACCTGACCGGCTCGATCCGCGAGCTGTACGCCGTCGGCGACGAGCTCGGGATCGCGTTCTCGTCGGCCGGGACGCACCCGTTCGGGCAGTGGCGCGACCAGAAGGTCTTCCCCAACGACCGGTATCAGAACCTCGTCAACAAGATCCAGTGGCCGGCGCGGCGGCTGCTGATCTACGGGCTCCACGTCCACGTCGGGCTGTCGTCGGGCGAGAAGGCGATCGCCGTGTCGAACGCGCTCGCGGGGTACCTCCCGCACCTGCTGGCGATCTCGGCGTCGAGCCCGTTCGTGGACTTCGAGGACACCGGGCTGGCGTCGACGCGCTCGAAGATCTTCGAGGGGATGCCGACGGCGGGGCTGCCGTATCGGCTGGCGAATTACGGCGAGTTCCAACGGTTCATGAACACGCTCGTCCGGGCCCAGGCCATCGAGACGATCCGCGAGATCTGGTGGGACATCCGGCCGCACCCCACCTTCGGGACGCTCGAGATCCGCATCTGCGACTCGCCCTCGACCATGACCGAGCTGGCGTCGCTCGTCGCCCTCGTGCAGTGCCTGGTCGTGGCCATCGGCGACCGCTACGAGAACGGCGCGCCGCTCAAGTTGCTCAAGCCGTGGATCCTGCGCGAGAACAAGTGGCGGGCCGTCCGCCACGGCCTCGACGCCGACATCATCCTCGACAACGACGGCGACCACGCCCCGCTCCGCGAGTTCCTCCCCGAGCTCATCGAGCGGCTGGCGCCCGTCGCCGAGCGGCTGAACTGCGCGACCGAACTGGCCGGCATCCACGACATCCTGACCGACGGCGGGAGCTACGAGCGCCAGCGGGCCACCTACGCGCGGACCAAGCGCCTCCCCGACGTGGTGGCCGCGTTGTCGGCCGAGTTCCGCGACAGCCTCGGCGCGTAGGGAGACGGCGCGGAGGCCAGAGGGATCGCCGGCGAAGGTCGATACGGAGCGTGCCCGCGTGCCGAGCCCCGCGAACGGATGCGCGCCGACGCGCGTTGCGCCCTTCCCCCGGCCCCCTCCGCGCCCGTGATCGCCAGCCCCGCCCCCGCCGACGTGACGTCCGACCCGCTGCCCGACCTCCGTCGGACCCTCGTCGCACTCCGCCGCACGCTCCACGCCTGTCCGGAGACCGGCTTCGACCTGGGGGAGACGGCGGCGACGCTGCGTGCGTGGTTGGAGGCGCGCGGGTTCGAGCCGTCGCCGCCCATCGGGCAGGTCGGCATGATGGTGGAGGTCGCCGGCGCGCGCCCCGGGCCGACGGTCGTGTACCGGGCCGACATGGACGCGCTCCCCATCCACGAGCAGACGACGGCCACGTACCGCTCCCAGACCCCGGGCCGCATGCACGCGTGCGGCCACGACGCCCACATGGCGATTGGCGGCGGCGTGCTGCTGCTGGCGCGCGCGCGCGCCGACGAGTTCGCGGGGACCGTCCGCGTCGTGTTTCAGCCCGCCGAAGAGGTCTCGCCGTCGGGCGCCCCCGCCGTCATCGCCGACGGCGCCCTCGACGGCGTCGACGCGGCCTACGCGATCCACGTCGACCCCTCGCTGCCCGTCGGCCGGTTTGGGTTCCGCGTCGGCTCGCTGACGGCGGCGTGCGCGCCGTTCACGGTGACGGTGCGCAGCGAGCGCTCGGGCCACTCCGCCCGGCCCCACGAGGCCGTCGACACGATCTGGGTGTCGACGCAGATCGCGACCGAGCTGTACCAGCTGGCCGGCCGGGTGACGGACGCGCGCAAGACGGCCGTGCTCACCCTGTGCCGCTTCGTGGGCGGCGACGCGCTCAACGTGATCCCGGCGTCGGTCGAGTTCGGCGGCACGCTGCGCTGCTCCGACGGCGAGACGCTGGGCTTTTTGCGCGAGAAGATCCGCCGCGTGGCCGGCGCGCTCGGCGCGGTCTACGGCGCCGACGTCGACGTCGAGTTCGGGACGACGCTGCCCGCCGTCGTCAACACGGCCGACGAGGTGGCCGGCGCGCGCGGCGCGGCGACCGACCTGTTTGGCGCGGAGTCGGCGGTCGACCTGCCCCTCCCCAGCATGGGCGGCGAGGACTTCTCGTACTTCCTGGAGGCGGTGCCCGGCGCGATGGTCCGCGTCGGCTCCGCCAGCGGGCCCGAGACGCGGTACCCGCTCCACCACGCCCGCTTCGACCTCGACGAGGCCGCGCTTCCGCTCGCGGCGCGGCTGATGGCGGAGACCTGCCTCCGGGACCTGGCGCGCCGCGCCTGAGCCGCGGCTGGCGCGCGAACGGTGGGCGCGAGGGGCCACATACCTCGGTTAAGGGTGTGGGCCCTATTCTTGGGCACTCCCCTGCCCTGCCCGGATGCATCGCGTCGCTCTCGCTTTGCTCGCCCTCGCCGGCCTCCCCGCGCTCGCGCAAGCGCCCGCGCCGGGCGACCTCGTGGTCAACGAGGTGATGTACGACCCGCCCGCGCCCCAGCCGTCGGGGAATGAGTGGATCGAGATGCTGAACGCCAGCGACGGCCCGCGCGACGTGGGCGGGCTCGTCGTGACGGACGGCGGCGGCACCTCCGCCGAGGTGCCGGCCGGGACGGTGTTGGCGCCGGGCGGCTTTCTGGTGCTCACGCGCGACGGCGGCGCCTTCGCGGCGGCGTACCCCGACGTCCCCTTCGTCGATCTCGACGGCTTCCCCGCGCTCAACAACGCCGGCGACCGGGTCGCCATCGTGCTCTCTGGCGCCGAGATCGACGCCGTCCCCTACGTCCCGTCGTGGGGCGGTTCGGACGCCTCCCTGGAGCGGATCGACCCGTACGGCCCAAGCAGTCAGGCCAGCAACTTCGCGACCTCGACGGACCCGTCCGGCGGCACCCCGGGCGCGCAGAACTCGGTCTTCGCCCAGGACACCGACCCGCCCGCCCTCGTCTCGGCTGACGCCCTCGACGCCCAGACCGTGCTCGTCACCTTCTCGGAGCCCGTCGGCGCCAGCAGCGCGGAGACCGCCAGCAACTACAGCCTCGACGGCGGGATCGGCACGCCTACGCTCGCGATGATCGGCGACGCCCCGACCGAGGTCGTGCTCGCCCTCGCGACGCCGCTGGCCGGGCCGCGGACGTATACGCTGACGGTGCAGGGCATCGCGGACGTGCGTGGGAATGTGCTGACGTCAGCGACGGCGACCTTCTTTTTCGGGCAGGGCGCCGTGCCCGCCGCGCGCGACCTCGTCATCAACGAGTTCCTGTACGACCCGCCGTCAGGTGCAAACCCCGGCGAGTACGTCGAGCTGTTCAACCGGACCGACCAGCCGTTCGACCTGCGCGACTTCACGCTCAACGACTCGACCGGCGACCCCGAGCCGATCACGACGGGGGCCATCTTCGTCGAACCCGGCGGGTACGCGGTGATCGTCGACGACGGCGCGGCGTTCGCGGCCGTCTTCCCGGGCGTCGCGTTCGTGGAGCAACCCGGGTGGAGCGCGCTCAACAACGCCGGCGACGACATCGTCCTCGCGTACCTGGGCCAGACGGTCGACGCGCTGAGCTACCTCCCCTCGTGGGGCGGCACGGACGCGAGCCTGGAGCGCAAGGACCCCGACGGGCCGTCGTCGGTCGCCGCCAACTGGGCCACGACGACGAACGTGAGCGGCGGCACGCCGGGCGCGCAGAACAGCCAGTTCATGCCGGACGTCGCCGGCCCCGCGCTCGTCTCGGCGACCGCGTCCCCGGATGGCCGGACCGTTTTCGCTGCCCTCGACGAGCCCGCTACGCCCGCCTCGGTGACCGCGGCGGCGTTTTCGGTGAGCGGCACGACGGTCACCGACGCCAGCTACACGCCTGAGAGCACGACGGTCACCCTCGCGCTCTCCGCCCCGCTGGTGGCCGGGACCTCGACCGTCACCGCGACGGGGCTGACCGACCTGCTGGGCAACACGACCGCCAGCAGCTCCACGACGGTCGACTTTGTGCCCGACACCGTCGCGCCAGCGATCGCGCGCGTCACGGCGCTTTCAGCCTCCCGACTGCGCGTCGCGTTTTCCGAGCCGGTCACGGAGGCCTCGGCGACGAACGCGGGTGCGTACGCCGTCGAGACCACGGCTGTCGCTGGCGTGACGGCGACCGATACGGCGGACGGCGGCGTCGAGGCGGTCGAGGTGGTGCTCGCGGGCGACCTCGCCGAACCCGACGTCTACACGCTCGCCGTCTCCGGGCTGACCGACCTCGCGGGCAACACGACCGCGAGCACGTCGGCCCGCTTTTTCGTCGGCACGCCCGACACGCCGGGTGCCGGCGACCTCGCGATCACCGAGATCATGTACGACCCGACGGTCGGCAGCGCGGGGGAGTACGTCGAGGTGCGCAACACGTCGGCGGGGGGCGTCTTTTCTCTGGATCGCGTGACGCTCGACGACGGCGACGGGGACGGCGATCCGCTTGTGGACGAGCCCGCCGTGCTACTGCCGGGAGAGGTCGTCGCCGTCGTCCGCGACGCCGACGGCTTCCGCGTTGCTTTTCCCGACGCGCCGCTGGTCGTCGGTGGCACCGTCATCAGCCTGTCGAACAGCGGCGAGGCGATCGTCCTGCGCGCGGCGGGCACCGTCCTCGACTCGGTGGTCTACCAGCCCGAGTGGCACCGCATCGAGCTCGACGACGCGACCGGGATCAGCCTGGAGCGCCGGGACGCGAGCGCAGATCCGAACGTGGCCGCCAACTGGTCGTCGTCGCTGGCGCCAGCCGGGGGCACGCCGTCGGCGCCCAACTCGGTCGCCATCGCCGGAACGCCCGTCGAGCGCGATGCGGGTCTGACGATCACGAGTCCGTTCGCGCCGACGCTCGGCGAGGCCGGCCGGATCACGTACACGTTGTCCACCGAGGCCGCGCTCGTCCGTGCCCGGGTCTACGACGGCGGCGGGCGGCTCGTCCGCGAGCTCGAGCCGGGTCGCCTCAGCGGGTCGACGGCGACGTTGACGTGGGACGGCACCGGCGACGACGGGCGCCCACTGCGCGCCGGCATCTACATCGTACTCGTCGAAGCCATCGACGTCGAGGGGGGAACGACGGAGGCGCTACGAGGCGCAGTCGTGCTGGCGCGGCCCCGGGAGTAACGGACCGCGCGCGGATCGTTCGCACGCACGTCGGGGCCTCGGGCCCTGCGGTCCCGAGCGCGGACGTTCCTGCGGTTCTGCGCTCCGGCCGCCCCGTACCTTGCGGTGGCTGCGCGAGGAATCCACCCGGGCCGGTGGCACGGACGGAACAGCGGCGGCCGTTTCCGATTCGACACGACCGCCCCCGGACCCATGAACACGACCCCGATCGCCCCGACCGCGCCCACCGGCGCCCCGACGCTCCCGCCCCCGGTCTCCCTCAGCGACCGCGCCGCGGCCGAGGTCCGCCGGATCGTCGCCAACAAGCAGATCCCCGCCGAGTACGGCCTGCGCGTCGGCGTCAAGGGCGGCGGCTGCTCCGGCATGAGCTACGTGCTCGGCTTCGACAAGCGCCGCGAGCACGACCTCGCCTTCGAGCTGGCCGCCGAGGGCGGCGACCCGATCGCCGTGTTCATGGACAAGCGCCACGGCCTCTACCTCATGGGCACGACCGTCGACTACCACGACGGCCTCGACGCCCGCGGGTTCGTCTTCGAGAACCCGCAGGCCACCCAGACCTGCGGCTGCGGCTCGTCCTTCGCCGCCTAAATCGGTGGGTCGGTAGATCCGTGGGTCGGTGGACGGCGTTCACCCCTACGCTCTGACAGACTGATCCACCGACCGACCCACTGATCCCCATGGAAGGCAACTTTTCCAACCGCGTCCGCGACGTGATCTCGTACTCCCGCGAGGAGGCGATCCGCCTCGGGCACGACTACATCGGCACCGAGCACCTCCTCCTCGGCATCATCCGCGAGGGCGAGGGCATCGCCGTCAAGATCCTGCGCAACCTCGGCTGCGACCTCTTCAAGCTGAAGAAGGCCGTCGAGGACACCGTCCGGAGCTCGGGCGGCACGCTGACCGTCGGCAACATCCCGCTGACGAAGCAGGCCGAGAAGGTCCTCAAGATCACCTACCTCGAGGCCAAGCTCTACAAGAGCGACGTGATCGGGACGGAGCACCTGTTGCTCTCCCTCTTGCGCGACGACGAGAACGTCGCGGCGCAGATCCTGCAGCAGGCGTTCTCGGTCAGCTACGACGCCGTCCGCGCCGAGCTCGACTCGATCCTGTCCGGCAAGGCTTCCCCCCGCGCCGCCTCGTCCGACGAGCCGCCCTCGCGTGGCGGCCGAGGCTCCAGATCCAGCAGCAAACGAGAGATGGCTGAAAAATCCAAGACCCCGGTCCTCGACAACTTCGGTCGGGACCTCACCACGATGGCCGAGGAGGGCAAGCTCGACCCGATCGTCGGCCGCGAGGTCGAGATCGAGCGCGTCGCCCAAGTCCTCTCCCGCCGCAAAAAGAACAACCCCGTGCTCATCGGCGAGCCCGGCGTCGGCAAGACGGCGATTGCCGAAGGGCTCGCGCTGCGCATCGTCCAGCGCAAGGTCTCGCGCATCCTGTACGACAAGCGCATCGTGACGCTCGACCTGGCCGCTCTGGTGGCCGGGACGAAGTACCGCGGCCAGTTCGAGGAGCGCATGAAGGCCGTGATGACCGAGCTCGAGAAGAACCAAGACGTCATCCTGTTTATCGACGAGCTCCACACGCTCGTCGGCGCCGGCGGCGCCAGCGGCTCGCTCGACGCGTCCAACATGTTCAAGCCGGCGCTCGCGCGCGGCGAGATCCAGTGCGTCGGCGCGACGACGCTCGACGAGTACCGCCAGTACATCGAGAAGGACGGCGCGCTCGACCGCCGCTTCCAGAAGATCCTGGTCGACCCGGCCACGCCCGAGGAGGCCGTCGAGATCCTGGCCCAGATCCAGGGCAAGTACGAGGAGCACCACAACGTGGAGTACGCCGACGGCACGATCGAGCTGATCGTCAAGCTCAGCGAGCGCTACATCACCGACCGGCACCTCCCCGACAAGGCCATCGACGTGCTCGACGAGGCGGGCGCCCGCGTCCACCTCGCCAACATCAAGGTGCCGCCGGAGGTCATCGACCTCGAGGAGCAGATCGAGGCGGCCAAGGAGGAGAAAAACCAGGTCGTCAAGTCGCAGAACTTCGAGAAGGCCGCCCAGCTCCGCGACCGCGAGAAAAAGCTCCAGGAGGAGCTCCAGAACGTCAAGGAGGAGTGGGAGCGGCAGGCCGAGGACGAGACGTACCCCGTCTCCGAGACCGACATCTCGGCCGTCGTCGCCATGATGACCGGCGTGCCGGTCGACCGCGTGCAAACGACCGAGGGCGCCAAGCTCCTCAACATGGAGGAGGAGCTCAAGGGCAAGGTGGTCGGCCAGGACGAGGCGCTCATCAAGCTCTCGCGCTCGATCCGCCGGACGCGCGCGGGCCTCAAGGACCCCAAGCGCCCCATCGGCTCGTTCATCTTCCTGGGCCCCACGGGCGTCGGCAAGACGGAGCTGGCGAAGCGGCTGACGGAGTACCTGTTCGACAGCCAGGACGCGCTCATCCGGATCGACATGTCGGAGTACATGGAGAAGTTCTCCGTGTCCCGCCTCGTCGGCGCGCCTCCCGGCTACGTCGGCTACGAGGAGGGCGGGCAGCTGACCGAGAAGGTCCGCCGCAAGCCGTACTCGGTCGTCCTGCTCGACGAGATCGAGAAGGCGCACCCCGACGTGTTCAACATTCTCTTGCAGGTGCTCGACGACGGGATCCTGACCGACGGCCTCGGCCGCCGCGTCGACTTCCGGAACACGATCATCATCATGACCTCGAACATCGGGGCCCGGGACATCAAGAACATGGGCAAGGGGATCGGCTTCTCCCTGTCCGACGACGCCTTCGACTACTCGAAGATGAAGTCGACCGTCGAGGACGCGCTCAAGAAGGTCTTCAACCCCGAGTTCCTCAACCGGATCGACGACGTCATCGTCTTCCACCCGCTGGAGAAGTCGCACATCCTGGAGATCATCGACGTGATGAAGGCCGACCTCTTCGAGCGCGTCGAGGAGCTCGGCATCGGGATCGAGCTGACGCAGGCGGCCAAGGAGTTCCTGGTCGAAAAGGGGTTCGACCCCCAGTTCGGCGCCCGCCCGCTCCGCCGCGCCATCCAGAAGTACGTCGAGGATCCGATGGCCGAGGCCATCCTGACCAACGACTTGCAGGAGGGCGCCAAGATCTCGGTCGACTACAAGGGCGAGGGCGAGGAGCTCTCGTTCAAGACCCGGAAGGGCCGCAAGAAAAAGGCGGCGCCCGAGCCCGACGCCGAGGCCGAGGAGCCGGAGCCGGAGGCCCCCGCCTCCGACGACTGACGGCCCCCCTGCCGCTGTCACCGCCCGCCTCGGCCTCGCGCTAGGGCGGGCGGTCTCATGATTGGAGGGGTTGCCAGGCCCTCCGTCCCCTACTCGGCATCCTCCCCGTCGGCCGGCGGATCGTAGGTGCGGCTCGTTACCACTCCGCCGCTGTAGCCGGGCGCGTCGCTGGCGGGGAAGGACTCGTAGCTGGCCTCGTCGACCTCGCTCGCCGGATCGATGGTCTCCTCGGCGGGCACGGCGGGGGCAGGCGCATCGGCCAGAGGGCGGGCGTCGGGGCCGGGAGAGTCAGACATGGGCGGAGCGGAGGGTGCACGTGGAAACGGCAACGGCTGGGCCGGCGGTTCCGCGACGCTCGCGAGCGGTCGCCACAAAAAAAACGCTGGCGCCCCTCGGGCGCCAGCGTTCACAGGTTAAAACCGGGGGGCGCGTTAGCGGATCAGCGAGACCGAGCGCGTGGCCGTCTGCCCGCGGCCGTCCGTCGCGCGGACGAGGTAGAGGCCCGGCGGCAGGTCGCCAGCGCCGACGCGCAGGGTGTAGGTGCCTGCGGCGAGGTCGCCGTCGTGCAGGAGCGCGACGCGGCGGCCGAGGGCGTCGTGGACGGCGACCGACAGCGTCGTCGGCTCGTCGATGGTCAGCGTCAGCCGTGTCGAGGCCGAGAACGGGTTCGGGCTCGGGGCCGAGAGCCGGAAGGGGCGCGGCGCGTCGTCCGTCTGGACGAGCGAGACCTCGGCGCCGGGCACGACCGCGGCGAGCGCGGGCATGGCGCCGACCGCCAGCAAGGCAGCGACCAGGGCGAGACGTCGGACGGAGTAGAAAAGGGCCATCGGCGTGGGGGGACCGGCGGTAAGGTCGGGTCTACGGGCGAGAGATCCAAACGGATCCGGGGGCAGAACCGTGCCCTACCACAGTCTTCGCGTTCGGGTGTCGGCGCGCATGGACGGCTCGAGCACGTTCGGCCGCTCGGCCCCGCCGAACGATCGGTGCATCACCGCGGCCGCCATCCCGGTCAGAAACCCGCCGATGTGGGCGCCATAGGCCACCCCGCCGGTTTCTTCGGTGATGGCCGACGCGCCCCACTGGTTGAAAAACTGCAGCCCGATCCACAGCCCCAGCACGAGCACAGCGGGGACAGAGACGACGCGGATAAAGAACACGGCGTGGACCCGGTTCTTCGGAAACAGCACCAGATAGGCGCCGAGCACCCCGGCGATCGCCCCGCTGGCGCCCAGGTTTGGGATCAGCCCGTCGGGATCCATCGCGACCTGTACGAGCGTGGCGACGACGCCGCTGGCGAGGTAGAACAGCAGGAACGGGCCGGTCCCGAACCGGTGCTCGACGTTGTCGCCGAAGATCCACAAGTAGAGCAGGTTGCCGCCGATGTGGGCCCAGCCGCCGTGCATAAACATGGCCGACAGGATGGTCAGGTAGAGCAGCGCACCCCGGCCCGGCGCCGGCCGCTGCGGGATGTCGGCCGTCGTAGGCTCTTCGACCGTCGGTTCCAGCCCCGGGAGGGGTTTGTCGTTGACCAAGTCCTCGCCGGTCGTCAGCTCGGCCGGGATGACGCTCCAGCCATATGTGAACGCGGGGTCGGCGAGCTGGTAGCCGAAGACGAGGACGTTCGCGAGCACGAGCAGGATCGTGGCCCACGCGCGGCCGTCGAGGGTGCGGTCGTCGTCGCTGATCGGGAAGAGCATCCGGGGGGTCGGTACGTTGCGGCCCCTCCAACCGCGCTGCCGTGCCCCCGGGTCCGTCGACCGTTTCCATCCTGGGCACCGGCCTCATCGGCGCCTCGCTCGGTCTGGCCCTCCGGCGCCGGTTTCCCGAGATCGAGGTCGTCGGGTCCGACCCGAATGCAGCGCACGCCAAAACGGCTCTGGCGCGGGGCGCCGTGTCGCGGCTGGCGTCCCCGGCCCAGGCCGCCGCGGTCGGCGACCTCGTGGTGCTGGCGGCGCCGCTCGACGCCTTGCCGGACCTGCTGGCGACGGCCGCCGCGCACGCCCGGCCCGGCGCGCTCGTGACGGACGTGGGCTCCGTCAAGGCCAGCGTCATGGCGGCGGCGCGAGCCCGGCCCGGCTTGCGGTTCGTCGGTGGGCACCCGATGGCGGGCGCCGCGGTCGGCGGGCCGGAGCAGGCGGATGCGCTCCTCTTCGAGAACGCGGTCTACGTGCTCACGCCCGAGGACCCGGCCTCGCCGCCGCCCGAAGCGCTGTGGCTGGTCGACGCCGTCGGCGCGCGCGTGGTCGTGATGGACGCCGAGCGGCACGACCGGGCGGTCGCGGCCGTCAGCCATCTGCCCCAACTGCTGGCGGTCGCGCTCGTCGAGGCGGCGGCCGAAGCGGGCGACGACGCGCTCGCGCTCGCGGCGGGCGGCTTCCGCGACATGACGCGGATCGCCGGGTCGCCGTTTTCGACGTGGGGCCCCATCCTGCGCGACAACCGCGGCGCCGTGCTGGCGGCGCTCGACGGCTTCCAGCGCCAACTCGACGCCGTCCGCCGCGCCGTCGCTGACGACGCACACGCGCTGGCGCCCGCGTTCGAGCACGCCGGGCAGACGCGGGCCTCGTTGCCCTCGGCCTCGAAGGGGTCGCTGGCGCCGCTCGCCGACATCGTCGTGTGGGCCGACGACCGGCCGGGCTTTCTGCACGCGCTCACCGGCACGATCGCCGGGGCGGGCCTCAACGTGCGCGACGCCGAGCTGCTGCGCGTCCGCTCCGGTGAGATCGGGACATTCCGCTTCGGATTCGAGACGGCGGGCGACGCGGACGCGGCGGTCACGGCGCTCGGCGCCGACGGGTACCGCGCCGAGCGACGCTAGCCAGGGTTGGCCGCGAGCAGGGTCCGGACGCCCGCTCGCGGTCTGGCCGATTACTCCTCTTCGTCGTTGATCGGGCCGTCGAAGGCGGCGGACACCTGGCCGACGTCCTTGAGCTCGGCCGCCCCGCCGCGGTCGGCGTCGACGATCACGTTGTCGGAGTCGACCTTGCGCTCGACCGTCACCTGGTAGCGCATAAAGTCCTCTGACAGCCCGCCGGGCCCGGCCTCCTCGCCCGAGAGCGGGATGGCCTGGATGACCTTCCAGCCCTGGCCGATCTGGCGACCGATCTCGGTCATGTGTTGGTCTTGGCCGTCGTGCTCTTCGACGTTGACGGAGACGAGAAGGGTCTGGAGTTCTTTCTGCATGGTCTGGGGGGGGAGAGGTGGCCGGGTCAACGCCCCGCCCCGGGCCCGGGTTCAGAGCACGCCGCGCGCCAGCGCCCAGAACACGGCGGCCGCGTGGACGGCGTGGACGATCCGGCCCTCCTCCACCAGCCCCGCCAGCGAGGCCGCTGGCACCACGCGGACGCGGAGGTCCTCGGACGCCTCCGGGTCGGGCTTGGCGACCTTGTGGCACCCGGTCGCCACGAAGACGTGGCCGACGTTCGTCTGCCGCCCCGGCTCCGGCGCCAGCGCCCCGAGCGCGACCATCCCCCCTGCTCTGTACCCGGTCTCCTCGTGGAGCTCGCGCCGCGCCCCCACTTCCGGCGTCTCCCCCGCGTCGAGTGCGCCGGCCGGCAGCTCCAGCGACGTCTGGCCGAGGGCGTACCGGTGCTGCTCGACGAGCACGGCGTCGCCGGCGTCGGTGAGCGCGAGCACGCACGCCCAATCCGGCGCCTCGACAACGTGGTACTCGTCGAGGACGTGTCCCGAGGGGAGCCGGACGCGGTCGGCGCGGAGCCGGAGCCAGGGGTGGTCGACGAGTCGGGTGGACGCGAGCTGGGTCCAGGGGCGGGGCGTATCCATGGCCCAAAGCTAGCCGGCCGCTGAGACGCCGTGAAGAGGGCGCCCGACCGGCACGGCGCGTTGACTCCCGCGCGGGCCGGCCCGTACCTTCGTCATCCGCTCGGGTCACCGGGCGCATGCGGAACTAGCTCAGCTGGTAGAGCGCCACCTTGCCAAGGTGGAGGTCGCGGGTTCGAGTCCCGTGTTCCGCTCCAAACGCCCCCGGAGATGCCTCCGGGGGCGTTTTTTTGGTCGCCCCCATCGACGAGATCTTGGCCCGACCTCGACCGCTAACCGTGTGGTGGTAGGTTCAGGCCCGCCCCTCCCCCGCCATGGCGAAGCTCACCGTCGTCCGTCAGTTCTGGCAGTTTCTGCGCGTCCGCAAAAAGTGGTGGCTGCTCCCGATCGTGCTCGTGCTGCTCCTGCTCGGCGGGATCGTGACGGCCGCCTCAGGGAGCGCCCTCGCGCCGTTCGTCTACGCGCTGTTTTAGCGGTCGGAGGGATGTCAGGAGCGCGGTGCTGAGACGGAGCCAGGCGCGGCACGTTTGGCGCCCGCTGGCGGAACGCCCGCGTTCCATCGTGGCGGTCTGAGTCGGGTCTGCGACCCGCCGGGGTCGGGGTTGCCTTTCCTCGGGTCTCTCTCTCCCTCGTTGCATGCGCCTCGTCGCCCTCGGCCTGCTGGCCCTCGCCTTCGCCGCCCCCACCCAGGCCCAGGAGGCCATCCGGCCCAGCCTGCGGTCCACGTTCGTGGTTCCGGCTCACGCGGGCGAAGCCATCCGCGTCACGACGTACGCCCGCCGCCCGCCGCAGCGCGGTCGGCTCGCGCGTCGGTACCGGGGCATCCGGGTGAACCGGTCGCCGCGCCAAGCGATGCATGCGGTTCCGGCCCGTCCCGCCGCGCCCCTTTTCAGCACGCCCTCGCAGAGCTACGTCCGCAAAGGCGGCTCGTACTTCCGCGTCGTCCCGGCCCGTTAACGGCGTCGGATCACGCGTCGGCGGCGTACTTGACGGAGCAGCCGTAGGGAGGCGTCGTGGCGGGATCGGCCGGCCGGCCAGCGGCGAGGGCCGCCAGCGCGTCGGCCACGTAGTCTCGGGCCCCCTCCAGGTCGGCGAGGTCCGTCGTCGGACGGTCGTCGATCGCGCCGTTGTAGACGACCGTTCCATCGGGGTCGATCACGAACATGTGGGGCGTCGTCTTGGCGCCGTAGGCCTGGCCGACCTCGCCCGTGGGGTCGAGCAGCACCGCCGCCTGCCGCCCCCCCTCGCTCGCGGTGCGCGCGTCCATCGCCTCGGGCTCGAAGTGGCCCTGCTGGCCGGGGGCCGACGACACGACCGAGAGCCACACGACCCCGTCGGCCTCGGCCTGCTGCTGGCGGGCCTGCATCGCGCCGCCGCCGTAGTGCTTGCCGACGTAGGGGCAGTCGTAGTTGAGCCACTCCAGCACGACGGTCTGCCCCCGATAGCCCGCAAGCGCGTGCGTCTCGCCCGCGGTGTCCACCAGGTCGAAAGGGGGCGCTTGCGCACCCGGCGTCGGCGCCGCGGTCAGGGTCTCGGGCGCGACGACGGTCTCCGTGGGCGCGTCGGTGGTCTCTGGCGCGTCGGCGCACGCGGCGGTGAGCAGGACGAGGGCGAACAGGGAGGCGCGCATGGCTAGCGGGAGGCGGTGTCGGTGGGAGTCACGCCCAGGGCATCGACCAGGAGGCCGGGCGTCAGAATCTCGGGCAGGACGACGGGCTCGCCGCCGTTCGCCGGGAAGAGGACGTAGAGCGGGACGCCGGACCGCCCGAAGCGGTCGAGGAACGCGGTGACGGCCGGGTTTTGATCGGTCCAGTCGGCGCGGATGCGCGCCACGTCGTGCGCCGCGAACGCCTCCTCGACGGCGTCCGAGGCCAGCGCGGTCTGCTTATTGACTTGGCACGTCAAACACCACGAGGCCGTCACGTCAACGAACACGGGGCGGCCCTCGGCGATCAGCGCCTCGACCTCGGCCGCGTCGTAGGCCGCCCACGTCTCGGACTCGGGCGCCAGCGACGCGCCCGCGAGCGCGATTGCGGCCCCGACCGCCAGCAGGCTCGTCGCCCGGCCGGCGACGAGCGCGCGGCGCGGCGAGCCCGACGGCCAGCGTCCCCACGCCCACGCGCCCAACGCGCCGACCACGAGCGCCAGCAGCAGCACGGCCGCCGCGTCGAGGTCGCGCAGCGTGCCGAACACCCAGACGAGCCACACGGCGGTCGCCAGGAGCGGGAAGGCGAGCACCTGACGCAGCGTCACCATCCACGGGCCGGGGCGCGGGAGCCGGGCAAGAAGTGCGGGCTGGAAGCTGAGC
This sequence comes from Rubrivirga halophila, assembly GCF_046845755.1. GTDB lineage: Bacteria > Bacteroidota > Rhodothermia > Rhodothermales > Rubricoccaceae > Rubrivirga. The sequence goes on along the minus strand of NZ_CP177357.1, from coordinate 1,150,770 downwards.
AGCACGTAGGGCGCGGCCATTCCGACACCCAGCGCGCCGAACACGGCGAGCGCGACGGGCGCGGTCTGGACGACGGCGAACCCAAGCGCGCCCGCCATGAACGGCGCCGTGCACGGCGAGGCCACGACCGTTGCCAAGACACCGGACAGGAACGCGCCGCTGAGCCCGTCGCCCCGGTCGAGCGTGCCGCCGACACGGGCGGCCCCCTGCCCGATCTCGAACACGCCCAGCAGGTTCAGCGCCAGCGCCACCATGAGCGCGGCGAGCGCGGCCACGACCCACGGATAACTCAGTTGGAAGCCCCAGCCGGTGCCGTCGCCCGTCGCCTTGAGCGCCAAGAGCACGGCCGCGAGCGCCAGGAACGACGCCACCACGCCGGCCCCGAACGCCAGCCCGTGCAGCCGCAGCGCCCGGCGGTCGTCGGTGCGGCCCTCGACGAAGCCCAGGATCTTGATACTCAAGATCGGGAAGACGCACGGCATCAGGTTGAGCACGACGCCGCCAAGGAGCGCCAGCAGCAGCGCGCTCCACAGCGTCAGCGACGACGTCGGCGCGGCCGCGGCGGTCTCGACGCCCGCGACCGGGACGGCCAGCTCGACGGCCTGGTCGCCGGCCACGAGGACACCCGCGAGCGTCTCGCTCGGGCGGCTGGCGTAGGGCGACCCCACAAGCTCGGCGGCAAAGGCGCTGCCCTCCGCGCGAAACGCTTGCGCCGCGCCATGGTCGAGCACGCCCTTCTCGGACGGGAAGAACGTCGCCCCGCCCAGATCGACGCCGACGGGCGGGACGACGGTGAGCACGTAGCCCCCCGCCGTGGCGCTGGCGCTGGCGGTCCACTCGGGCGACGGCACGGGGATGGCCGCGCGGGCGGCGTCGAGCGCGTCCGTCCGGTCCGTCGCGCCGACGGGCACGGTCAGCGCGAGCGTTGCCGAGGCGGGCAGGCAGACGTCCGCGCAGATCAGGTACCGGAGGTCGCCCGAGACGTCGACGTCCCCGGACGCACCCGGGGAGACGGCGATGTCGGCGACGAGCCGGAGGGTGCCGCCGTGTGCGTACGTCACGATCCCGGCCTCCTCATAGACCGCCGGCGCAGGGAAGCGGAGCGGGCCCGCCGAGGCGCCGGCCGGCAGCGTCCACGCGACGGTCACCGGCTGGCCGCTGTCGCCGGGGTTCTGCCAGTAGACGTGCCACCCGTCCTCGATCACGATCTCGACGGCGACCCCGAGCGTGTCGCCCGGGGCAACCGCCGTGGCGTCGGCCACCAGGCGCACCTCGGAGTGCGGCGTCCGGTCGGGCGCCGGGGCCTGGGCGCTGGCGGCAGCCGCCAAGAGAGCGAGGACGAGGGGGAGCACGCGCATGGGGAAAGAAACGACGGCGGCTGGGCACCGGTCTCCCGACGCGCAGGATTCGCACGTCCTTACGGACCCGACCCGGCGCCGCACGGTACCACGGGCTCCCGTTTTCCTCGTCCCCCTCCCCCTCCGGATGCCCGACCGACGCGACGTCGACGCCATCAAGCCCCAGATCCTCGCCTTTCTCGACAAGCACCCCGACCGCGCGTACCGCGCCAAGGAGCTGTCCCGAGCGATCGGAATCAAAAACCAGGGCCGCTACCAGGCGCTCCTCGAGGCCTTCGACGAGCTGCGCGACGCCAGCGCCGTCGACAACCTCAAGGGCGGGCGCATCCAGCACAAGACCGACGGGCACGAGGCCGTCGGCCGCCTGTCCGTCTCGCCGCAGGGCTACGGCTTCCTCAAGACCGACGACGGGACGGAGTACTTCGTCCGCCCGCGCCGCATGAAGACGGCGATGCACGGCGACCGCGTCCGCGTGGCGCTGGCGGCCGAGAAGAAGGGCCGCCCGTCCGACCAGCTCCGCGAGTGCGAGGTGCTCGAGGTCGTCGAGCGCGGCCGCTCGCAGACCGTCGGGACGTTCGCCACGACCGGCAAGTCCGGCTGGGTGGTCCCCGACGACCAGCGGATGACGCACGACATCTACGTCCCGCGCGACAACTGGAACGGCGCGCAGCCGGGCGACAAGGTGGTCGTGACGATCGACGCCTACGACGACCCCAAGGCCTCGCCCGAAGGCACGGTCGTCCAGGTGATCGGCAAGGTCGGCGACCCTGGCGTGGACGTGCTCGCGCTGGCGATGGCGCACGGCACGCCGTCCGACTTCCCGCCGGAGGTCGAGGCCGCGGCCGAGAAGATCACGCCAGGGATCACCAAGCAGGAGGTGGCCCGCCGGCTCGACCTGCGAGACTATCCCGTCTACACGATCGACCCCGAGGACGCCGAGGACTTCGACGACGCGATCCACACGCGCGACCTCGGCAACGGCATGACCGAGGTCGGCGTCCACATCGCGGACGTGAGCTTCTACGTCCCCGAGGGCGGCACGATCGACAAGGAGGCGTACGACCGCGCGACGAGCACCTACCTCGTCGACCGCGTCATCCCGATGCTGCCCGAGGCGCTGTCGAACGGCGTCTGCTCGCTCCGGCCCCACGAGGACAAGCTGGCGTACTCGTGCATCATGACCGTCGACGGCGGCGGCCACGTCCACTCGTGGGAGATCCACGAGACGGTGATCCACTCGAAGCACCGCTTCACCTACGACGGGGCCCAGGACGTGCTCGACGGCGCCAAGCACGAGATGGCCGACGAGGTGCTCCGCGCCGGCGAGCTGGCGCGGACGCTGACCAAAAAGCGCGTCGCCGAGGGCGCCATCGACTTCGACGTGCCCGAGGTCCGGGTCAAGCTCAACGCCCAGGGCGAGCCGATCGACGTGTACGAGAAGCCGCGCAAGGAGGCCAACCGGCTGATCGAGGAGTTCATGCTGCTCGCCAACCGGGCGGTCGCCATGGAGGCCGAAAAGCGCGGCGTCCCCCTCCTCTACCGCATCCACGACAAGCCCGACCGCGAGCGCATCACGGCGCTTTCCGACTACGTCAAGACGTTTGGGCGGTCGCTCCCCCACAAGAACGGCGAGGTCGAGCGGGCCAAGCTCAACGCCCTGCTGATGGCGGCCAAGGGCTCGCCCGAGGCGCCGATCTTGGAGCAGGCTGCCATCCGGTCGATGTCGAAGGCCGTGTACTCGCCCGACAACATCGGCCACTACGGCCTGGGCTTCGAGTACTACGCGCACTTTACGTCGCCCATCCGCCGGTACCCGGACCTCATCGTCCACCGCGTGCTGAAGCGCGCGCACGGCCAGCAGGAGGGCGCGATCCCAACCGAGGAGGCCCTCGAGGTGGCCGGCGAGCACACCTCGAACCGCGAGCGCGAGGCGACCTCGGCCGAGCGCGAGTCGATCAAGCTCAAGCAGGTCGAGTACGCGGCCGCGCACATCGGCGACGAGTTCGACGGCGTCGTCGTCGGCGTCACCAAGTTCGGCGTCTTCGTTCAGATGACGAAGCTGCTCGTCGAGGGGCTCATCCACATCCGCGAGATGGACGGGTACTGGGAGTACGACGAGCGCCGCTACACGCTCGTCAGCAAGTCGACGGGCCGGCGGATCCACGTCGGCGACGCGTGCCGCGTGCGGATCGAGGCGGCCGAGCCGGAGACCCGCCGCGTCGACCTCGCCTTTGTCGAGATGCCCGGCCGGATCGACGACAAGTCCAAGCGCTCCGGCAGCCGCACGAGCGACCGCAAAGGCAAGCGGACCACGCGCGGCGCCCGCCCCAAGGGCCGCAAGCGCCGCTAGCCCAACCCTGCTCGCGAGCCGTCCAACGCCAGCCGATTCTCGATGAGTCGGCTGGCGTATCCGTGCACGGGACCCGGCCCTGTGGGCGGCAAGGCGCCCCTCACCGGAAGGGGCTCGCGCCCCGCGCGCACAACGCCTACGTTCCCGGTGTCTCCCCTCTCCGCCCCATGCGCTTCGCCCTCTTTGCTGCCGCCCTCTTCCTGGCCGCCTGCGGCACGTCGTCGTCCGGCACGTCGTCGTCGGCCGACCCCTCCGACTCCAGCGCACAGCCCATAGAGGCCGAGCTCCGGCGCTTTGCCGGCGTCGACGTTCGGGAGAGCGCGGGCGGGATCCAGGTCCGCATCCGGGGCGAGAGCTCGTTCATGGCCGGGCAGGAGCCGCTGTACGTGATCGACGGCTCGCCCGTCGCGCCCGGGCCGGGCGGCACGCTGGCGGGCCTGTCGCGGGCCGACATCACCGACATCCGCGTGCTCAAGAGCGCCAGCGAGACCTCGAGCTACGGGCCCCGCGGGGCGAACGGCGTCGTCGTGATCACCACGCGCCGGGGCGCCAACTAACCGACCGCGCCGGGCTTGCGGAAGATGGCGTGGGGCGCGCCGTCGGTGACGCCGGGCGGCTCGGAGACGACGAGCCCGGCGCCGGCCGCGGCCGCGAGCACCTCGGGGCCACCTGCGGCGACCCACACCCATCCGCCCGGGCGAAGCACGCGCGCGGCGTCCGCCAGCGCCGCACACCCGTCCTCTGACGCGCCAGCGACGGCCCAGTCGGCCGAGGCGTCTGCGAGCGCGTCCGCGCTCGCGACGGTCGAGGCGCCCGCGACGGCGGCGTCGGACACCGCCACCACGTCGAAGCCGAGCGCGACGAGAGCAGCCGTGGCCTCGCCCGCCGACAGGTCCACGACGGCCGTCCCCGGGGCGACGGCGGCCAGCGTTCGCAACAGATGCGCCGACGGCATCACGCGGCCGATCGCTGGGCGTCGTCCTCGTCCGGGAGCGTCTCCGAGGCGAGCACCGGGGCGTCGGCGTGCCACGCCCGCGTGTGCGGGACGCGGTTGCAAACCGGGCAGTGCGACGGCGTCGGCACGCGCGTAGCGTCGGCCAGACCGAGCCCCGCGTCGAGCACGTCGGGCTCGATGTGGGTCGCCACGCACTCCGCGAGCGCGTCGATCACGAGGGGGTGGTCGTTCAAGCCGTTCGTGACCTCGAAGTGACGGATCCCCTCCTTGGCGGCGATCGCGCGGCCGGTCACGTCGAGGTCGAAGGCCGTGTCGATACGGTCGGAGAGGAACGAGATCGGGACGACGAGGAGGGCCGAGGCGCCGTCGTCGGCCGCGTCCGCCACGGCATCGCCGACCCGTTCCCCGAGCTCGGCGCCCGAGCCCATCGTCGGCAGGAACGCGACCGAGCTGTCCCGGCCGTCGGCGCGGGCGTCCAGGACGGCTCGGACCGTCGCGTGGACTTGGCAGCAGTACGGGTCGCCCAGGCGGGTGAGGTGTCGCTTGGCTGCGCCGTGCGCGGCGAACAGGATGCGGACCCGGCCCCGGACCTCGCGGTCGAACCGCTGCAGCCCCTCGTCGATGCGCTCGTTGAGCGCGCGGATCAGCTTGGGGTGCGTCGCGTACTCCGCCACCAGCGTCGTCGGCGCCTCGACCGGGCCGTGCGCCCGCCAGTACGCCAGCGACGACCCGCCCGTCGACGCCGAAAAGTGGGGCTGGAGCGGGAGCAGGATCACCTTCGAGACCCCGTCCTCTGCCATCCGACGCCGGGCCGTCGCCATCGAGGGCTCGCCATGACGCATGGCCACGTACGTCCGGAACTCGGCCCCGAGCGCGCTCGCGAACCGGGCGTTGAGCCGGTCTTCGAGCGAGCGCGCCTGCTCGGAGACGTGGCGCCGCAGCGGGCTGCAGCCCCCGATCATCTCGAACGACTGCTGGAGGGCGCGCCCCCGGCGCTTGGCCAGGACGCGGGCGGCCGCTGGGCGGAGCGCCTTCGGCACCGGAAGGTCGACCTCGACCGGATCCATCAGCCGGCTCTCCAAGAAGGGCACGACGTCCGTCGGGGTCAGCGGCCCGCCCAGTTCCATCGTCACGACGCCGACGACGTCCCCCGAGGACACGCGCACGACCGCTTGGTCGAAGGCCTGGCCCGTCAAAACGGCCGAGTCGGGGCGGTACGTGCGGAGGTACGTCTGTGGGGACATTCGGAAAGAGGTCTGGACGGCCACCTGGGGGATTCCCCGGGGCGCACATCACAAGTAACCCCTTAGAGAACCGCCCCGTGTCGCGTCTCTTTGAAGACTGCTCTCCTGCCGCCGGATTGACGATGGCTCCACACCGCCGCACTGCGGCAACGGCCCGCTCGACGCCGAGGCGGGGTTCTAGACGGCCGCGACCACCGAGGCCAGGCGCTGGCGGAAGGGGGCCTCGGTGACCTGGCGCCAGATCTGCGGGAGCGCGGTCAGCGCCTGGGCGCCGGGGCTCGCCCCGAGGGAGGCGGCCAGGTGGCGGCCCCGGGCCTCCACCACGGCCCGCTCGGCGCGGGCGAGCGCCGGGAGCACGTCGGCCGGGTCGCCTGCCAACTCCACGACGGCGTGGAGGCCGCTGAGCGCGACGGCGAGGTGCGCCGCCAGCGCCGGCGTCGGCGCGGCCAGGTCGTCCTCGAAGGCCCGGACGGCCTCGAAGCGGGCCCACACCGCCGAGCCGAGCACGTGTCGGAGGCGCGTCGGTGTCGGGGCGTCGCCGGGGGCGCCGACGTAGTCGTCGGACAAGGGCACATCGTCGCTCCGCAGGCCGGCATCGGCGGCGGCGGCCAGCCGCGCGGCCAAGCGCCGAGCGCGGTCGCCCCAGGCCTGGGGCCCGGTCCCGAGGTGGTCGGCGGCCCGCCCGACGCGGTCGGCGGCCAGCCGCGCGAGGTCGGCCCGGCCCGTCGCGGCCGCCGCGCGCGCGGCGTCCAGCGCGTCGCCCAGGCTGGTGGCGAGGGGCCGCAGGGCGGCGACCACGCGGCGGGCGGCGGCGTCCGGCAGCACGCGGTCGAAGGTCTCGACGGCCAGCCGCAAGCCGTGCGCGGCCACGAGCAGGCGGCGCGCGTCGGAGGGTGCGCGCGTCAGCGCGAAGCGGGCCGCGCGCGCGTCGAAGCGGGCGAGGTGGTAGCTCACGAGCGACTCCGCCGCGCTGAGCACGGGCGTGTCGCCGGCGAGGGCGGGGACGCGTGGCTCGTGCCCGGCCGTGGGGCCGGCAGGCTGGGGGTGACCGTCGCCGCCGGCCTCACGCCGCACGATCGGCACCGGGCCGAGCACGACCGGGTACGGGTCGACCGGGGTCGCCGGGCGGGGGCGTTCGGCGGATGGCGGCGTGGTGCGCTCGAGCGTCGCAACGGGGGCGGCGGCCTGCGGACGGGTGGCTGGCGGCGGCGGAGGGGCCGAGACGGACACCTCGGAAGTGGCGACCGGTACCGGGTCGCCGGGCGGCGGGGCCGCCGGCGGCGCGGGCGGAGCGGCCGATGGGGCCGCAGGCGCGTCGAGGTCTCCGCCGGCGAAGAGCGGCGTGTCGGGGGGGGCGTGGCTCGAGAAGAGGTCGAGCAGCTCCGCCATGTCGACCGCCTCGCCGGTCCCGGGGCGGCCGTCGCCCGAGGCGTCCAGCTCTGAAGCCGGAGGGGCTGCGGGCGCCGGGTCGAGGGCACCCAGGCGGCGCGCCCGGAACCGCTCACGGACGGCTCGGACGTGGCCCATGCTCACGCCCGTCTGCGCGGCGATGGTGTCGGCCCGGAAGCCCCGCCCGTCGAGTTGGAGGATCCGGGCGCGGAGGGCCCGGTCGTCGTCGCCCGCCGCCGCCGCGTCGATCGCGCGGACCTCGTCGGGGAGCAGCAGCGCCGGCTCGTCGAGGCCTCGGGGGAGGCGGAGCACGGCGCGCTCTAGCCGCGACCGCTCGACGGGTTCGAGCCCGGCCGCCACGAACGCCGCCGCCAGCTCGCCGATGCCCCCCTCCGGCGCGGGCTCGACCTCGACCTCGTTCGAGACCACGCGGGCCCCGGGCACCTCGTAGACGACCACGTCGAACGAGATCACGGCCGCCGGGCGGCCGTCGCGGAGCGCCAGCCGCGGCGTGCGGTACAGCCGGATCGACAAGAGCGGGCGGACCGCGTCGCCGCCGGTCAGCTGCGCCAGCGCGTCGGAGAGCGCGCCCGGCGGGAGCGCGAGCGCACCATCGCCGGGCGGGGCCGCCAGGTCGAGGGCCGGGCGGACGGGCCCCGCCTCCGGCTCGATGCGCCGCAGCGAGGCGGTCGCCCTCCCCCCCTGCTCGCGGACCCGGAGCGCGACGCCCCGGCGCAGCAGCTCGCCGTCGTCGGTGTCGAAATACCGGTCCAGGACGCGCACCGGCGGGTGCGGATCGAGGCGGAGCCCCCCGAGCTCGGGGGCCTGCACCAGAGCCGAGAACGGCCCTGGACGTCGGGCGACGAAGGTGGTGGAGGGCATGGGGGGACGCGCGCCCCGCAACATACGGGCGGCCCCGGCCGGAGCCGGGCAGTGTGGATATCTCGCCGGAGCCCGGAATCAGGGCCACGGAGCGCTGCGGGCGGGATCCGCCAGCGTACGGCGCTCCCCGCCCGATCCCGCTATCCCTCGGCGAGTTGGCCCGCCAGCGCCTCCGCCTCAGCGATCAGAACCTCGACCGCATCGAGCCCTCGGTCCCAGAACCCAGGGTCCCGGAGGTCGATGCCGAGCCGGCCGACGAGCACGTGCGGCCAGTCCGAGCCGCCCGCCGCCAGCAGGTCGCGGTACTTGGCCGGGAAGCCCGGGCCCTCCGACTGGTACCGCGCGTAGAGCGCCAGCACGAGCAGTTCGCCGAAGGCGTAGGCGTAGACGTAGCCCGGCGTGTGGACAAAGTGCGGGATGTAGCTCCACCACTGGCGGTACCCCTCGGTCAGCGTCACGCTGTCGCCGTACATCGCGCGCTGGGTCGCCATCCAGTGCTCCGCGAAGTCGTCGGGCGACAGCTCGCCCTCGGCCCGGCGGTGGGCGTGGATCCGGGCCTCGAACCGGTTCATCGTGACCTGCCGGAAGACCGTCGCCATCGTGTCGTCGATCTTCTCCATCAGCAGCGCCAGCCGGTCGGCGGGGTCGTCGAGGCTGGCGAGCATGCGCTGGAAGGTCAGCATCTCGCCAAAGACCGACGCCGTCTCGGCCGTCGTCAGCGGCGTGTCGGCGTGGTAGACCCCCTGCTCGCGCGCGAGAAACTGGTGGACGCCGTGGCCCAGCTCGTGCGCCAGCGTCTGGACGTCGCGGAGCTGGCCGGTGTAGTTGAGCAAAATGTAGGGGTGCGCTGAGGGCACGGCGCCGTGGCTGAACGCCCCGCCCCGCTTGCCCGCCTCGGCCGGCGCGTCGATCCAGCGGTCGTCGAAAAAGCGCTCGACGATCTCGCCCATCGCGGGGTCGAAGTCGGCGTACGCGGCGGTCACCGTCTCGCGGGCCTCGGCCCACGGCACGAACGCGGCTGCCTCGGCCGTCGGCGCGTAGCGGTCGTAGTCGTAGAGCGTGTCGAGGCCGAGGAGGGACCGCTTGAGGGTGTAAAAGCGCTGGACCAAGTCGTACCGCCCCGTCACCGCCTCCACGAGCGCGTCGACGCTCGCGTCGTCGATCTCATTCGACTCGTTGCGGCTCGAGATCCACGAGTCGTAGCCCCGCAAGCGGTCGCTGGACGCCTTGTCGGCCAGGATCGTGTTGAACACGTAGGCGAGCGGGCGCTGGAGCCCGTCGAGCCCGTCGGTCACCGCCTGCGCCGCCTGCTCGCGGACGGCCCGGTCGCCGTCGTGGAGCTTGACGGTCGCCTGCTGGAGCGGGAGGAGCTCGCCGCCGACGTCGAACCGCGCCGCGCCGAGCGTCTCGTCGAAAAACCGGTTCCACGCGCTCCACCCCGTCACGGCCTTCTCGGACAGGATGCGCTCCTCGGGCTCCGACAGCACGTGGTCGCGCGCCTGCGTCTTGAGCTCGAGGTAGTGCCGGTAGGGCGCCAGCTCGGGCGCGTCGGTGAGCGCGGCCGCGCGGTCGGGAGCGAGCCGGGCCCACTCGACATCCACGAACAGCAGCTCCTGCCCGATCCGGTTGTAGGCCTCGCGGACCCGCTGCAATCGCGCGCCGGACTCGGGCGTCTCGGTGTCGGTGCTCCACGCCAGGAACGCGTACGTGTACGCCTTGCCCGCCCGGTCGTGGACGACGGCGAGCGCCGCGAGCGCCGCCGCCAGTTCGGCCGCCGACAGATCGCCCAGGCGGCCCCGGTAGCGCTCGGCGAGCCCGAGCGCCTCGGCCTCCGCGCGCGCGAGGTCATCCGCGAGCGCGGCGTCGGAGGCGTAGAGGTCGGCGAGGTCCCAGCGGACGGATTCGGCGCCCGTGGGGCGATCGGCGACGGCGGGCATAGGGAGGTTCCTGAGGGTGATTGGTCGGCAACGAGGCCCGGCCGCGAGTAGCTTCCAGCGTGGGCCGCAGGGTGTCGCGAAGGGCGACGCCGAAGGTACGGCCCGCTCCACTCCGCTCGATCCCCCGATGGCCCAGGTCCAGGAGCTCGCGTCGACGGCCGACGCCGACGCCATGCTCGCCGCCTCGCACGAGGCCCCCGTCTACCTTTTGAAGCACTCGATCGCGTGCCCCATCTCGGCGCGAGGCCAGATGGAGTTTGTCGGCCTCGAGGGCGACACCGACCCCAAGCTGTACGCCGTCGTGGTGCAGTACGCCCGCGACGTGTCGGGGTACCTCGCCGAGCAGCTCCACGTGCAGCACGAGACGCCGCAGGCGATCCTGATCCGGGACGGCGAGGCCGTCGACGTCAAGAGCCACGGCTCGATCCGCCTGGCCTCACTCCGCGAGGCCTACGCCGAGGCCGCATGACCTCCCGCGTGCTCCTGCTCGCCGCGCTCGCGCTGGCCGCCTGCGCCGACCCCGCCGACGCCCCCCTCGCGACGGCCTCGGGCGGCGGCGTGGCCGCGCGCGAGCGGGCCCCGCAGGTCGTGGTCCCGACCCAGAACGGGCTCGTCGACCTCGCCACGCTCGCCGGCCACCCCGTCGTCCTGCACTTTGGCGACGGCACCGACGGCGACATCGCCCAGGCGCTCGCCGACCTCGAAGCCGCCGGCGCGACGGTCTTGGTCGTCGCCGCGGGCGGCGAGGGCGCCGAGGCCGCGCGCGCGTTCGGGTACGACGGCGCCCCGCTCGCGGTCGTCGTCGACGCCGAGGGCGACGTCCGGGGGCGGTCCACCGCCACGACTGGCGACGGCCTGTTCGCCCTCGCCAGCCCCGTGCTCGCCGAGGCCGACATCTCCGACTCGGTCGCCTGGGGCGGCGCCGACACGCTCGCCCAGCTCCTCGCCAGCGGCGGCGTGGTGGTGGACGTGAGCGAGACCAACGCGGGCCCCGACGTCGCGCTCGACCTGGCCGCCGACACCATGGCCGCCTCGGACCTGCCCGCCGACCTCGGCACGCCGCTCGCGTTCGTCGGGCCGGACGCCGAAACCGCCGCCCGCCGCGCGGCGCGGTGGGGCTACGCCGCCGCGTTCATCGTCGACGAGGAGGGGGCGCTGTTCCCCGTCGAGGCGCCCGCCCCCCGGTCGGCCCGCCGCCCCGGCGGCGTCCGCGGCTAGCTCGCCGGGCGCAGCGAGGATTCGGGGGAAGGGTGCAGGCTCTCTAGGGCGTCCCCTCTCCCACAGGGAGAGGGACAGGGTGAGGGGCGACCGGCTGCGGGGGCGCTATCTGGGCACCGCCGTATGGCTCCCCGCCTGCGCGGGGATGACTCAAAGTGGAGGGGACTGGCTTTCACAACCAGTTTCTGAGCGTGGGAAGGATGACAGCCGCTCAGGATGACCGGCGGCCTGGGTCTGCGCGTGGGCAGGGTGCGGCCCTGCTCGGGGCTCACAGAATCCTGAGGATTGGCTGAGGGCGCGAGCCTGAAGGTGCCCATCGGGCGCGGACGGGGCGAATCCGTCACCTTGCGCGCCCCACCACCGCCGCACGCCCGATGCCCCTGTCCATCGCCGGACTCTACGAAGACGCCGTCGCCACCTCCCCAGCGGGCGACGCCATCACCCAGATCGTGCTCCGCCTGTCGGAGCCCCCCAGCGACGACTGGATCGAGGCGTTCCACCACGAGTGGGCGCTGACCAGCTACCCCCGCAAGCGGAGCGCCCGCATCGGGGCCGTGCGCCTCCCGGGCTCGGCCGCCGTCCGGCACGGGCTCCTGCTGTCGTCGTCGCCGCAGGACTTTGTCGACAAGCACAAGCGGCACCTCGAGGACGCCGTGCTCCGGGCGAACGACCGGATGCAGCAGCGCGACCGCCAGCGCGACATGACGATCGCCGAGGCGGCCCAGGTCATCCGCGAGATCAACCGGGCCCACTACGGCGACGCCCCGGGCTCCGACGGCGCCTCGGGCGCCCCCATCGTCCGGCTGGCGGTGTAGCTACACCGAGCGCGCGGCGTGGCGGCCCGCGGTCCGGCCCGTAAAGAGGCAGCCGCCCAGGAAGGTGCCCTCCAGGGCGTTGTAGCCGTGGTAGCCGCCGCCGCCGAACCCGGCCGCCTCGCCGACGGCGTACAGGCCGGGGACGGGCGCGCCGTCGGCCCCGAGCGCGCGGCCGTCGAGGTCGGTGTGCACGCCGCCCAGCGTCTTCCGGGTCAGCACGCGGAGGCGGACGGCGATCAAGGGGCCATGCGCGGGGTCGAGCAGCTTGTGCGGCCTCGCCGTGCGGATCAGCTTGTCGCCCCGGTACGCGCGGGCGCCGTGGAGCGCGAGGATCTGGGCGTCTTTCGCGAAGGGGTTGTCGATCTGGCGGTCGCGCGCCTCGATCTGGCGGCGGACGTGGTCGGGGTCGAGGCCGGGCTCGGGTTCGAGCGTGTTCATCCCGGCGACCAGGTCGCCGAGCGCGTCGCGAACGACGAAGTCCACGCCGTGCTGCTTGAACGCCTCGACGGGCGGCGGGGCCCCCTTGCCGAGCAGACGACTCTTGAGCAGCGCCGGCCAGCTCCGGCCCGTGATGTCGGGGTTCTGCTCCGAGCCCGACAGCGCGAACTCCTTCTCGATGATCGACTGCGTGAGCACGAACCACGAGTGGTCGTAGCCCGTCGCCCGGAGGTGGCGCAGCGTCGCGAGCGTGTCGAAGCCGGGCATCAGCGGGGGCGGCAGGCGGTCGCCGCGGGCGTCGAGCCACAGCGACGAGGGGCCCGGTAGGATGCGGATCCCATGGGTCGGCCAGATCGGGTCCCAGTTCTCGATGCCCTCGACGTAGTGCCACATCCGGTCGCCGTTGATGATGGCCGCACCCGCCGCTTGCGCCGCCTGCATCCCGCGCCCGTCGACGTGCGCCGGGACGCCCGAGAGCATCGTCGCCGGCGGCTCCCCCAGCCGCGCCGGCCACGCGGCCCGGACGGCGGCGTGGTCGGCCCCCATCCCCCCGCTGGCGACGACCACGGCGCCAGCCGAGATCTCGAAGTCGCCCACCACCTCCCGGTTCGAGGCCTCTCCCCTCTCGACGCGCGCCGGCGCCAGCCGCGCGCCGGCCACGCCCGTCACCCGGCCGTCCGTCGACACGAGCCGGTCGACGCGGTGTCGGAACCGGAGCGCGATGCGCCCGGCCGCGACGTGCGCGCGCACCCGGCGCTCGAACGGCTCGACGACGCCCGGCCCGGTCCCCCACGTGAGGTGGAATCGCGGGACGGAGTTGCCGTGGCCGTCCGCGAGCCCGCCGCCCCGCTCGGCCCAGCCGACGATGGGAAACCAGCGCATGCCTTGGGCGCGCAGCCACGGCCGCATCTCGCCCGCCGCGAAGTCGACGTAGGCCTCTGCAACGCGGCACGGCCACGCGTCCTCGGGCCTGTCGAACGCCGCCGAGCCGAGCCAGTCTTGCAACGCCAGCTCGCGGCTGTCGCGGATGCCCATGCGGCGCTGCTCGGGCGTGTCGACCATGAACAGCCCGCCGAGCGACCAGAACGCCTGCCCGCCCAGGTAGCCGCCCCCCTCCTGCTCGACAATCACCACGCGGCGCCCCGCGTCGGCGAGCTCGGCGGCCGCCGCCAGCCCCGCCAGCCCGGCCCCGACGACGACGACATCTGTGGAATCACTCATAGAAGTGCCGGAGGCGGGACTCGAACCCGCAGGGCGCGGACGCCGGCGGATTTTAAGTCCGCTGTGTTTGACCAGTTTCACCACTCCGGCGCGGCAGGCGCGGGCACGGCGTAAGCTACGCGCCCCCCGCCCGCGCCCATGCCCGATCGCCTCCGTGCCCTCGCCGCCGCCATCTCTGAGCGGTCGCACGCCCCGTACTCCGGAGCGCCCGTCGGCGTGGCCGTCCTGCTGGCCGACGGGCGGACCGTCGCGGCGCCCCGCATCGAGAACGCCTCGTTTCCGCTGACCATCTCGGCGCTCCAGGGCGCGCTCGCGGCGCTCGCCGGCGGCACGCCCGTCGCCGTCGCCCAGAGCACGCCGCTCGGGCCGCACGCCCTGGGCGCCCTCGCCGGCGCCGCGCCGGCCGACTGGCGGATTGTCGGGCCCGACCTCGCGGTCGCGGGCGGCACGCTGCCCGACCTGGGCGACCCGGTCGACTTCGGGCTCGCCGACGCCCCCGCCGACCACGTCAGCGGAGCCGACCTCGCGCTCGCCGTCTCCGCGCGCGCCGTCGTGCCGGCGTCCGACTTCCCCGTCGGGGCCGTCGTCGTGGACACCGACGGGCGGGCGGTCTCCGGGGCCAACGTCGAGATCGCGACCGACTGGGCGGCCGGCCTGTGCGGCGAGCGGACGGCGCTCGTGGCCGCGCAGGCGGCGGGGCTCGGGCCCATCCGCTCGCTCTACGTGGCGTGTGTCAAGGCCCCCGGCGGGACGCCGTGTGGCGGGTGCCGCCAGGTGATCGCCGAGCTGGCGCCGGACGCCGACGTCGTCATCTGGCGCGGCACCGGCCCACCCGACGTGACCTTGCCCGACGCCCTGCTCCCCGGCGCCTTCCGCGGCGACGCCCTGGGCCGCTAGCCGCTCGCGCTCCGGCAATCGGGCCGCCGCGCCGTCGTTCCGGCCGCCCCGCTCACGCACACGTTGGACCTCTCCCTCGCCGTCTCCCCCGTTGTCCTGGCCGTCGCCGCCGTCGCGGCGGGCGCGCTCGCGTGGGCGACGTACGGCCGGAGCACGCCGACCGTCACCGGCTGGCGGCGCGGAGGACTCGCAGCGCTCCGCTTCGGGGCTCTCTTCGTGGTGATCCTGCTCCTGCTGGAGCCTGTCTGGACCCGGATCACGCGATCGGGAGAGCCGCCCCTGCTGGCCGTCTTGGTCGACGACAGCGAGAGCCTCGCGCTCGGCGACGGCCCCGCCGCCGCGCTCCGCGCCGCGCTCGACGACCTTCCCGACGACGCCGCGCTCCGCTTCTACCGCTTCTCGTCCGACGCCCGGCCCGAGGGCGCGAGCCTGCCCGGCGACAGCCTGCGCTTCGACGGCGAGCGGACAGATATCGCCGCCGCCCTCACGCGTGTCGAGGCCGACTTTGCGGGCCGCAACCTGCGCGGGGTGGTCCTGCTCAGCGACGGCCGCGTCACCGACGGCCGCAACCCAGCGTACCTCGCCGAGCGCTCCGCCGTCCCCATCTGGACCGCGACGGTCGGCGACAGCCTGTCGACCCGCGACGTGCGGCTCGAGCGCGCCGTCACCAACGACGTGGCGCGCGTCGGGAGCCCGCTCCCCATCCAGGCGGGCATCCGGGCGACCGGGTACGCGGGGCGGCCCGCCTCGGTGACCGTCACCTCGGGGGGCCGCACGCTTGCGCGCACGACCGTCGAGGTCCCGTCCGACGGCGCCGAGGCCGTCGTCGACCTCAGCGTCACGCCCGGGGCGCCCGGCGTCCGCCGCTTTACGGTCACCGTCGGCCCGCTGGCGGGCGAGGCGACGGTCCGCAACAACCGCCAGACGGTCACCGTGCGCGTGCTCGACGACGACCGCCGCGTGCTGCTCGTCGCCGCCGCGCCCGGGCCGGACGTCGCCGCGCTCCGCGCCGCGCTCGACGCCGACGACTCGGTCGACCTGACGGTCCGCACCCAGCGCTCGCCGGGCTTTTTCTACGAGGGCGCCGTCCCCGATGGGCTTGCGCGCTTCGATGCCGTCATCCTGGCCGGCTACCCCGGCACCGCCGCCGACGCGTCGACGGCCGACCGCATCGCCGACGCCATCGCGGGCGGCTTGCCGGCCGTGTTCGTGCTCACGTCCGGCACCGACCTGACGCGGCTGGCGCGGACGTACGGCGATGTGCTCCCCGCCGCGCCCTCGGTCGTGCGCCCCGGGACCGTCGAGGCGGGCTGGTCCCCCACCCCGGCCGGTGAGGCGCACCCGGTTCTCGACCTCGGCGTCCCCGCCGCCCGCCTTGCCGCCCTCCCCCCGCTCGCCGCCAGCCCTACGCGCTACACGTTGCAACCCGGCGCGCGCGTGCTCGCGACCGTCCGCCGTGGCGCGACCGCGCTGGAGGCGCCGCTGCTGGCGGTCCGTCAAAACGGCGCCGTCCGCACGGCGGCCGTCTACGGCGCCGGCACGTGGCGCTGGCGGACACTGCCCGACGACCTCGACGACCTGCGCGGCGTTCACGCCCGCTTTGTCGACCGGCTCGTGCGCTGGGCGACGGCGCCCCGCGACCGCCGCCCCGTCCGCGTCCGCCCCGACCGCGCGACATTCGGCGAGCGCGACCGCGTCACGTTCACCGGCCAGGTTTACGGCGACGGGCTCGAACCGATCGACGACGCCCGGATCGAGCTGACCGTCGACGGGCCGGGCCCGGCCGAGCGCGCCACAATGCGCCCGCTCGGGAACGGCCGCTACGTCGCCGACCTCGGGGTCCGCCCGCCCGGCCGCTACGCGTTCTCCGCCCAAGCCACGCGGGGCGGGGCCGCGCTGGGCACCGACCGCGGCGGGTTCGCCGTCGGCGCCATCGCCGCCGAGTTCCGCCAGCCCGGCGCCGACCCCGCGCTCATGCGCCAGGTCGCCCTGCGGTCCGGCGGCGCCGTCGTCGGCCTCGACACGCTCGGCGCCTTCGTGCGCGGCTTGCGCCAGGCCGGCGCGCTCGAAGACCGCCCGCTCGTCCGCGAGGACGCGACGCCGCTCCTGGGCATGTGGCCTCTGCTGGTGCTGGCGCTGGCGCTGCTCACCGTCGAGTGGGTCTGGCGCAAGCGCATCGGGATGGTGTAGCGCGGGGCCCTGCTCGCGAGGCGCGAGAGGGCGTTGGTGGACCGTGCGTGCCCATCGGTGGGCCGTGCGCGGCCATCGGTGGACGGTGTGCGCGCACCGGTAAGACCGCGCCCCACCTCTGTGGGCCGTGCCCACGCGTCGGTAGGTTGCAAGCGCCCGTTGGTGGAGCGTGCGCACCCGTCGGTGGACCGCGAGGCGCCTCCGGTAGGCCGCGAGCGGCGACTGGTGGGCTGTGTGCGCTCGTCGGGAGGCCCAGACGGCGCCCCGGCGGTGCCCTCCTGCCGGTTGCTCCACGCGAGGGTGCCAGGGCCTAGGCCTCCGTCTCCGTCTCCGTTCGTTGGCGCGCGATGTACGTCAGGCCCGCTCCTGTGACCGCCACCGCATAGACGCACGCCGTCGCCACCAGCCAGACGTTGCCCGCCGCCGCACCGCCGATGCCGAGCGCGACCGCGGGGACGTAGAAGACGGCCACCCGGAGGACGCCGAACAGCACGTGTACGAGCGCCCCGAGGGCCCGTCCGACAGCCCGCAACGGGCGCACGGCGGACCGGTCGGTCCACCACGCCAGCCCCTCGACGGTGTCCACGACGCCTTCGTTGAACCGGGCCGCGAGGTCCTCGGCCTGGTCGCCCAGCGTTTCGAGGCGGTCGAGGAACGTGGGCATGGGGACGTCGGACGGAGTCCCCGGGTATCAGGCGCTCCGCCCGTCGGCTTAACCCCCGACGCCGCGGCCGATGCGCCCCCACCTCGGCCGGCCGGCCTCGTCGTCCCACGAGAAGTACACCCCGAGCGCCTTGCCGATCACGTGGTCGAAGGGGACGAACCCCCACGTCCGGCTGTCCGCCGAGTCGTCGCGGCTGTCGCCGAGCACGAAGTAGTAGTCCTGGGCGAAGGTGTAGGCCTCGGCCGGGCGGCCGTCGATCGCGAAGCCCTCGGCCGTCCGCTCGGCCGTGTGCCCCTCGAACCGCTCGATGAGGGTGCGGACGACCGGCCACGACGTGTCGTCGAGCCGCACCGTCGTGCCCCGGGCGGGGATGACGATCGGGCCGTAGTCGTCCAAGCTGTAGCGGCGGGCGGCGGGGAAGGCGGCGCTGCCGTCGCCGGGCGGGCGGAGGTACGGCGTGACCTCCTCGACCCCGTCGAGCGCCCCGAGCGCGCTCGCCTCGGCCGGCGTGGCCGAGGCCACCCAGGCCCCGGGGCCGGCCCGCTGCACGCGCCCGTCGAGCCCGACCGCCGCCAGCGCCTCCGACGTCGGAAGCCGCCCCCGCAGGCGCCACAGCCGCCGGCCGTCGGCCGGCGCCGGGACGGCCGCCCCGCCCGCGACGACCCCCTTATCGCGGATCCGGATCGTGTCGCCCGGGAGCCCCACGATCCGCTTGATGTACGGGACGCGGGCGGCCACGTCGGCCGGCAGGCCGGGCGGGTAGTTGAACACGGCCACGTCGCCGCGGTCCGGCCCGTCGACGCCGGGCAGGCGCCGGCCGAGCACGCGCGGGCCGTAGTGGAGCTTCGAGACGAGGACGAAGTCGCCGACGAGGAGGGTGTCCTCCATCGACGTCGACGGAATCCGGTACGCCTCGAACGCCAGCACGCGGAGCGCGAGCGCGAACACGATGGCGCCGAGCAGGATGCGCACCCACGCGCCGAGCGCTTCGGGCCGCGTCGCTCGCGTGTCGGCCGGGGCTGGCGAGGCGAGGTGGTCCGCCGGCTCCGGTGCTCCCGGCCACCGCGTCCACCCCACGTGACCGCCCGACGCGGCGTCAGCTCCCGGGCGCGGAGCCGCGCCAGGCCACGGCGACCAGGCCCCGAGTCCGACAGGGCCCGCCTGCACGCCCGCGTCCCCAGGCGACGGGTCGGCTGCGCTCGGGTCAGGATCCGGGGGCGTGGGGAGGTCGCGCATCACGAGCCGTCAGGGGCGGGCCGTCCGGCGGGGCGCCTCACGGGATGGGCCGGAAAAAGCGCAGCGGGCGGACGAACGGGAAGTCCCCCTTGAACGACAGGAACGTGATCGTCGCCTTTCCGACCAGGTGCGAGTGTGGCACGAACCCCCAGTAGCGGCTGTCGACGGAGTTGTCGCGGAAGTCGCCCATCGCCATGTAGTAGTCCTGCGTGAACGTGTAGCTCGTGGCGGCCGCCCCGTCGACGAGCACGCCGCCCGCGCCGTCGGAGTCGAGCGTGCGCCCCTCGTGCCGGGTGATGGCCTCGCCGTACAGGTCGATGGTCGCCGCCGTGAGCGGGATCGTCAGGCCCGCCATCGGGACGACGCGTGGCGAGACGTGGTCGGGGTTGGCGCCGTACGTCACGTCGACGTTTCGCTCGTCCAAGATGAACGGCTCGACGCGGGCCACGTCTGCGCGGGCGGCGAGCGCTTCCACCTCGGGCGGCGTCGCGAACACGTCGTAGCGGATGACGCCGGTCGAGTCGCGCAGGATCGAGCCGGGCAGCTGCTCGATCCCCATCTCGTCGAGCTGCCGGGCGCTTGCACCGGTCTCCCCCGTCCCGATCACGGTCCAGCGCTGCTTCATCGTCGGCGCCAGCGGGACCGGCGTGCCGTTGATGTGCAAGATCTTGTCGAGCACGGCGAGCGTGTCGCCGGGCAGCGCCACGAGCCGCTTGATGTAGGGCGCGCGGCGCTCGATGGGCACGGTCGCCGGGATGACGCCGCGCTCCACGTCGCGCCCCGCGGGGTAGTTGAACACGACCACGTCGCCGCGCTGGGGCTCGGTAAAGCCGGGCAGCCGCACCTGGGGGAACACGACGCCGCGCAGGTACACGGACGTGAACGGGATGCCGATCGTGGCCGGCGTCCGGGGCCCCCAGTGGACCTTCGAGACCAGCAGGAAGTCGCCGACGAGCATCGTGTCCTCCATCGACTCCGAGGGGATCCGGTACGGCTCGACCAGGAAGGCCCGGAGCAGCAGGATGGCGGCGATCGCCTTGACCCAGTACCACAGGTTGTCGCGGAAGGTGGGCACGGGCCGCTCCGGCTTGGCGGAGCGTCGGGGCGAGGCGGTCGCGGGCAAGGCGTCGGGGGGAGGCGGAGCGGGAAGCTACGGGGGCAGACGGGGCGGGATGCGCGGCGGACGGGAGGTCTGGAGTCGCCGCTGCTGGCGCCCCGCTACCGGTGGATCACCCAGCGCTCGGAGTCGCGCCCGGCCCAGCGGGGCGCGCGGACGGGCACGGCGTACTGACCGACCTCGCCGTTGTAGCCGGTCCGGAACCACTGGCCGCGCTCGTACGAGTGGTAGTAGTCGAGCCAGGGGTCGGGGCGGCGGGCGGCCGCCAGGCGGCGCGACAGGTCGGCCTTGAGCGCGGGCAGGATCGGCGCGTACGTCTCGTCGCTGGCGATCAGGAGGCCGCGCCCGAACGGCCCGTCGACGTCGAGGGCCAGCATCGGGATCGAGTCGTTGACGACGAACCAATACTCGAACTGGATAAACTCGGAGCCGCCGTAGCCGTGGCGCTTCTGGGCGTCGCCGTTGCGCGTCGGGTCGCCGAACGCGGCCTGCAAGAGCCCCCGGAGGTCGGCGGTCGCCGACGTGTCGGTGACGAGCCCGCGCTGGGGCTGGGCCGCCAGCCAGTACGTCTCGCGGTACTGCTCCAGGAAGCTGCCCTGCGCGCCGGGCTCCACCTTCCGCCAGCGGAGCGTGTTGAGCCGGGCGGCCAGGATCGCGCTGTCGGCGCGGGCCTCCTCGGCGGCCCGGGCGCTGTCGACGGCGGCCTGCCGCCCGGCCTCGACGGCCAGAAACGCGCGCGTCCAACGGTCGACGGTCCCGAGTTCGGCGAGCGGACGGGGCGCCAGCCGGTCGCCGCGCTCGGCCAGCACCTCGGCCACGCGCGCGTCGCGGCGCTGCTGCTGGAGCACCTCGACGACGGTCTGGGCGCGAGAGGGACGCGGGAGGAGGAGGCAGACGAGAGTCATGAGCAGACACACCATCGACCACTGGCGTGCCCATCCCTCCATCCCATATCCCATATCCCTCATCATCTACTCCATCGAGAGGACGGCGAGGAAGGCCTCCTGGGGGACCTCGACCGCGCCGACCTGCTTCATCCGCTTCTTGCCCTCCTTCTGCTTCTCGAGCAGCTTGCGCTTGCGGCTGATGTCGCCGCCGTAGCACTTGGCCGTGACGTCCTTGCGCAGCGCCTTGACCGTCTCGCGCGAGATGATTTTGTTGCCGATGCCGGCCTGGATGGCCACGTCGAAGAGCTGGCGCGGGATGAGCTGGCGGAGCTTCTGGGTGAGCCGCTTGCCCATGTCGTAGGCCTTGTCGCGGTGGACGATCGTCGACAGCGCGTCGACGGCGTCGCCGTTGAGCATCACGTCGAGCTTGACGAGCTTCGAGGCCCGGTCCTCGATAAAGTCGTAGTCGAACGAGGCGTAGCCGCGGCTGACCGACTTGAGCTTGTCGTAGAAGTCGAAGACGATCTCCGCGAGCGGCAGCTCGTACTTGAGGTTGACGCGGTCGGTCGTGAGGTACTCCTGGGTGAGGTACGTCCCGCGGCGGTCCTGGCAGAGCCCCATCAGCGTGCCGACGTACTCGACGGGCGTGATGATCTCGGCCTTGACGTAGGGCTCGCGGACGGCCGAGATGCGGCCGGGGTCCGGCATGTCGGACGGGTTCTCGACGACGATCTCGCTCCCGTCGCTCAGCTCGAGGTTGTAGCGGACGTTCGGCATCGTGGTCACGATGTCGAGCCCGAACTCGCGGTCGAGCCGCTCCTGGACGACCTCCATGTGGAGCATCCCCAGGAACCCGACGCGGAACCCGAACCCGAGCGCGGCCGACGTCTCGGGCTCGTACGTGAGGGCGGCGTCGTTGAGCTGGAGCTTTTCGAGCGCCGCGCGCAGGTCCTCGAAGTCGTTGGAGTCGGTCGGGTAGATCCCCGAGAACACCATCGGCTTGACGTCGCGGTATCCCGGGAGCTGCTCGGCCGCCCCGCCGCGCTGGTGCGTCACGGTGTCGCCGACGCGCGTGTCGGCCACGTCCTTGACCGACCCGATGATGTAGCCGACCTCGCCCGGGCCGAGCTCCTTCGTCGGCTCCATCTTGAGCTTGAGGTGCCCGATCTCCTCGGCCTGGTACTTCGCGCCGGTCGCCATAAACTGAATCGCGTCGCCCTTGCGCAGCGTCCCCTCCTTGACGCGGACGTAGACGATCGAGCCGCGGTACGTGTCGAACGTCGAGTCGAAGATGAGCGCCTGGAGCGGCGCCTCGGGGTCGCCCGTCGGCGGCGGGACGCGCTCGACGATCCGCTCCAGCACGGCGTCGATGCCCATGCCGGTCTTGGCGGAGACGTGGAGCACGTCGGCCGGGTCGCCGCCGATCAAGTCGGTGATGGACTGGGCGACGAGCTCGGGCTGCGCGCTCGGCAGGTCCACCTTGTTCAGGACCGGGATGATCTCGAGGTCCTGGCCGATCGCCATGTAGAGGTTCGAAATCGTCTGCGCCTCAATCCCCTGCGCCGCGTCGACGACGAGGATGGCGCCCTCGCACGCGTTGAGCGCGCGGGAGACCTCATACGTAAAGTCGACGTGGCCCGGCGTGTCGATCAGGTCGAGCACGTACTTCTCGCCGTCGGCCGCCGTGTAGGGCATGCGGATGGCGTGGCTCTTGATGGTGATCCCGCGCTCGCGCTCGAGGTCCATCGAGTCCAGGACCTGGGCCTGCATCTCACGGCTGGTGAGCGTGCCGGTGGCCTCGAGGAGCCGGTCCGCCAGCGTCGACTTGCCGTGGTCGATGTGGGCGATGATGCAGAAGTTTCGGATCCGGCTCTGGTCCACGTAGGCGGGGCGTCGGGGGGCGGGTGTCGGGCAACGGCGAAAGTACCGCCCACGTTGCCGGGCCCTGCGGAATACCCTGTGAGCACGGGGCGGGTCAACCGCCGAGCTGGACGCGCAGGCCGGCGGAGACCTGCGCCCCGGGCGCGAGCGATCGGGCGACCGCGTCGACCCAGACCCCGACGCCGACCCGGCGGACGGGGTACACGTCGAGCCCTACGCCCGCGCTCAGCATCGGCACCACGCGGCGGTCCTCGCGTGTGACCCCGTTGGCCCCGACCATCACGCTCCCCCCCGCCCCCAGGGTCGCGTGCAGCGCCATCCCACCCGACACCGCTTCGGCTGCGACGGTCCCCTCGGCCGACGTCCACCGCTGCTCGATCCGGGCGCACCGGTCGAAGCAGTCGACGTCGGCGAGGGGCCCAACGAACTGAGCTGCGCGGACGCCGACCCAGAGCCGCCGGCTCGCGCGCCCCTCGACGGCCGCCGTGCCCCCGGCGTAGGCGTGCCCGCCGGCCGCCGCCAGCGCGGCGCCGGTGCCGATCTGCCAGCCTGGTGGGGTCTGCGCCTGGGCGGGGCCGCACGCGAGCACGAGCAGGACGAGGACGAGACGCATGGGGTGGTGGGACGGGCGGCTCAGGGCCGGGCGCGATGGCCCGACGCACGCCAGACCCGGGGGCGGATTCGGCTACATACCACCCCGGGCGCCGAGTCGGCGACCCAGACCCGAGCGCCCTTTAGCCGTCCAACTCGACGAGCCGGTACACGTCCGCCAGCGGGACGGTCAGCGCCAGCTCCGCGCTCTCGACCGTCGCGTCGAGGCCGAGCGAGAACTCGAGCCCCCACCCGTCGGCCCGCCTCACGACGCGCGTAACCTCGGCGCGGTCGGGCTCCACCATCCAGTACTCGGCCAGGCTCTCGATGCGCGTGTACGCCGTCAGCTTGCGGCCCCGGTCCCGCCCGGCCGTCGACGGCGAGGCGACCTCGATCAGGAGCGTCGGGTTGAGGAGCACCGGCGGCACGTCGTCGGTGTACTCGGGCTCGCCGCAGACGAAGACGAGGTCCGGGTAGCCGTACCGCCCCGCGTCCGTGCGGACGCGCTGGTCACCCGCGCCCCCTCGGCATCCGCGCGGCCCGAGCCGAGCGTTGAGCAGCATCGCGAGGTTGAGTGTGACCTGGTTGTGCGACGGGCTCGCGCCGGCCATCGCGACGGTCCCCGTCTCGTCGTAGCCGTGGACAGGCACGACGACGCCGTCCCAGTACTCGTAGCGCTGGTCGGGCGAGGCGGCGTCGAAGGCGAAGTACTCCTCGACGGTCATCCGGAGGGGTTGGGCTTCGGTCATCGGTCCGGTGGCGTGCGCCCAAGGTAGGAAATGGCCCGTCGGCTCCAGCGCGGCTAGTCCCCGAACCGCCGGCGCTCGAGGCGCGCGGTCCCGTCCGCCGCGAGCGTGACCACGAACAGGTCGCCGTACGCCGACTCGTCGAGGTCGGCCATCGGCTCGCCCGTCAGCTCGGCGATCATCGTCGGGACGGTGTTGCTGTGGCCGGCGACGATTGCGGCGCCGCCCGCGTTCTCGGCCGCGATCCGGCGGGCCTGCTGGCGCAGGGTGCTCGCGAGGTCCGGGCCGCCGAGCGGCAGGATCGCGACCTCCATCCCGAGCCGGTCCGCGAGCGGCGCGACGGTCGAGCGCGAGCGGGCAAACTGGGAGCTGTAGACGGCGCGGATCTCGGCACCCGCGAGCAGGTCGGCAAGCGCGGCGGCACGCGCGGCGCCCTGCGCCGTCAGCGGCGGGTCGTCGGCGGGCGCGGCGGCCTTCTCGGCGTGGCGGACGAGGTAGACCGTCGTGGCCGGCGGCGCCGGGGGGACGGCCGGGGCGCAGCCGACGACGAGGGCGGCGAGGAGGACGAGAGCGAGGCGCATGGACAAGGCGGCAAGGGCCGGAAGGATAGACGCATCGGCCCCGCCGGGAGGATCCTCCGGGTTGACGGCTCCGGGCTCCGAGTGCCATCTTCCCACACACGTCTTGGACACGTCGATGGAGACCTCCGACCTCCCCACCCTCTCGCTGGCGCCCGCCGGCGACGGCGCCGCAAGCGACGCGCGGTGCCTCCAGTGCGGGACGGCGCTCGCGGGCCCGTTCTGCCACGGCTGCGGCCAGCACGAGTCGGTCGCCGACCGCCTGACGTTCCGCTCGCTGTGGCACGACTTCCGGGTCCGCCGCCTCAACCTCCACCGGGGGCTGCTGCGGACGGTGCTGGACGTGATGCGCAACCCGGGCGCCGTGGCGCTCGCGTTCGTCGAAGGGCGGCGCCAGACCTACACGCACCCGATCACGCTGCTCTTCGTCGCCTACGCGCTCTACGCGGTCATCTACGGGGTCTTCGAGAACGACCTGCACGCGATGATGCGCGCGCAGCTGGACTCTCAGCTCGCCGCCGCGCTCCCGGCCGACGCCAGCGCGGACCCGGCGATGGCGTTCGCGACGACTGCGATGGAAACGACGATGGAGGTGCTGTTCACCTACGGCGCCTACTTCACGCTGTTCATCATTCTGCCGTTCGCGGCGCTGCTGCGCTGGCTGCTGGCGGACCGCGGCCGCACGATGGCCGAGTGCGCTGTCTTCGGCGCGTACCTCGAGGTGGCCGTCGTCATCCCGAGCATGCTGGTCTTCATGCCCCTGAGCGCCTGGCTGCAGTCGGCGCCCCTGAGTTCGGGCGGGCTGGTGCTGTACTTCGTCTACGCGGCCATCGGTGCGCGGGGCTTTTTCGACCGCCGCCCCGGTTCGGTCGGGCTCTCCGTCCTGTCGATCGTCGTCGCGCTCGTGATCTACTTCGCCGTGTTCATGGTGGGCGCGCTCGCCATCGGGTTCTGGGCGGGCTGGCAGGGCGCCCACGCCGGTTAGGCTAGTCCTCGGGCTCGCGCATCCGCGCCAGCACGCCGACTGCCAGCAGGGCCAGCCCGGCCGCCATCAGCACGCCCGACAGCGCTGGCCGCAGGGGGCCAACCGTCCACCCAAGGGCGGCGCCGACAAGGTTCAGCAGCGCCAGCCCGGCGCCGCCCGCCAGCAGGGTCAGGCCGGTTCGGTCGAGTGGGTTCATTCGTCGGAGGGAAGCTCGCCGAGTCCCTCGACATCCGCGAGATCCTTAAGCCGGCCGGTCGCCAGCTTGTTGGCGATGAGACACTCCCGCCCGATGACGGGGAGACGCAACTCGCCCACGTCCACGTAGACCCGGCCGGGATAGCAAGCCTCGAACGTGGCTCCGGTGATCGACGTGATCACATCGATCCGCCGAGGCGCCCGCCCGAGTTGAATGATGACATCTTCTGCGGCGAAGTCCTCCCGTTGCAGTCCGAGGCTCTGGAATCCGAACGCTCCGAGCGCCCGCACGACGCGGTCCCCGTTCTCCGGCGTCGGCTCAACCCATAGGTCGAAGTCGTCGGTGGACCGTGGGTACCCGTGCGCCATCACCGCGTGCCCGCCGACGACCATGAACCGCACGTCATGGGCGACGAACAACTCGGCACACTCGAGGAAGTCCTGGGGAAGCGTCATAGTCGATCCCATAGTAGCGTCGCCGGAGGTCCTCCCCGGCCGCGAGCCGCTCGGACATCGGCCGTGTCTGCCAGTACACCCAATCCGGGGGCTCCTCCCCCATCTTGTAGACGTGGACCGGCCAGTCCGAGCGGTCGGGGCGGGCGGGCTCAGACATCGAGGTCGGCGACGGTCGCGGCCTGGTCCATGATGAACGTGAAGCGCGGCGCGGCGTCCTTGCCCATCAGGTCCGTCACGGTCCGCTCGGTCTCCAGGAGCGCGCCCTCCGGAATCGTGACCTGGAGCAGGCGGCGCTTGTCGGGGTCGAGCGTGGTCTCCTTGAGCGTCGCCGGCATCATCTCGCCCAACCCCTTGAAGCGC
Organism: Rubrivirga halophila; assembly: GCF_046845755.1. Lineage (GTDB taxonomy): Bacteria > Bacteroidota > Rhodothermia > Rhodothermales > Rubricoccaceae > Rubrivirga. Next base: position 1,124,180 of record NZ_CP177357.1, on the reverse strand, counting down.
TGGACCTCGATCGTCGTACGCGGGTTCTTGCGCTGGATCTGGCGGACGATCTTGTCGCGGTCGGCCTCGTCGAGCGCCCACCACGTCTCCTTGAGCGCGTCGATGCGGAAGAGCGGGGGCTGGGCGATGTAGACGTAGCCCTGGTCGATGAGCGGCCGCATGTAGCGGTACAGGAACGTCAGCAGCAGCGTCGCGATGTGGAGCCCGTCGGCGTCGGCGTCCATCAGCAGGATCACCTTGTGGTAGCGGAGCTTGCTCACGTCGAGGTCCTCGCCGATGCCCGCGCCGAGCGCGTCGACGATGTTCGAGAGCTCCTTGTTGGCGAGCACCTTGGCGCGCGTGGCCTGCTCGGCGTTGAGCACCTTGCCGCGGAGCGGCAGGATCGCCTGCGTCTTGCGCTCGCGGCCCTGCTTGGCCGAGCCGCCGGCCGAGTCGCCCTCGACGATGAACAGCTCGGACTCGGTCGGGTCGGTCGACGAGCAGTCCGCCAGCTTGCCGGGCAGGTTGAGGCGGTGGCTGACGGCGCTCTTGCGGCGGACCGTCTGCGCCGCCGCCCGGCTCGCCTGGCGCGCCTTGGCCGACTGGATGATGCGCGCGACGATGCTCTCGGCCGCCGACGGGTTCGCGTTGAGGAACTGCTCGAAGTCGGTCCGAAACGCGCCCGACACCGCCGACCGCGCCTCGGGGTTGTTGAGCTTTTCCTTGGTCTGGCCCTGGAACTGCGGGTCGACGTGGTACAGGTTGACGACGGCCACCATCCCCTCGCGGATGTCGTCGGCCGTGATGTCGAGCTTTTTCTGGCCGAGGTCGTGCGTCTCGATGTAGTTGCGGATCGCCTTGGTGACGCCGTCCTTGAGCCCCTGCTCGTGCGTGCCGCCGTCGCGCGTCGGGATGCCGTTGACGAACGAGGTGATCGACTCGCGCGGAGCCTCGGTCCAGACAAAGCACAGCTCGGTCCGCAGGCCGTCGTCGAGCGCGTCCTGGCGGACGACGAACGGCTCGGGGTGGACGCGCCGGGTCGCGGCCTCGGTGACCAGGCGGTCGAGGTACTCGACGATGCCGCCCTCGTGGTGGTACTCGACGCGCTCGCCGGTCGCCTCGTCCTTGAAGACGATCCGCAGCGCCCCGTTGAGGTACGTCTTGACCTCCAGGTTTTCCTTGATGACGCCCGCGTCGAGGTCCGTCTTGTCGAAGATCTCGGGGTCGGGCGTAAACGTGATGGCCGTGCCCGTCCCGCGCACGTTCGAGCGGACCGTCTTGAGCTTGGTCACCGGCACGCCGCGCTGGTACGTCTGCTCGTACAGCTTCCCGTCGCGCTTGACCTGGGCGACCAGCTCCGACGACAGCGCGTTGACGACGGACGAGCCGACGCCGTGGAGCCCGCCCGAGGTCACGTAGCTCGACCCGTCGAACTTGCCGCCCGCGTGCAATGTGGTCAGGATGACCTGGAGCGCGGGGACCTTCTTGGTCGGGTGCTTGTCGACCGGGATGCCGCGCCCGTTGTCGGAGACGGTCACCGTCGAGCCGTCGCGATGGAGCACGACCTCGATCTGGCTGGCGTAGCCGTTCGTGGCCTCGTCGACGGCGTTGTCGACGATCTCCCAGACCAGGTGGTGGAGGCCGGCCTTGCCGGTGCCTCCGATGTACATGCCGGGGCGCTTGCGGACGGGCTCGAGCCCTTCGAGCACCTGGATGTCGGCGCCGGTGTATGTCTGAACTTCGGCCATCTGAACGCAGGGGGGACGTTTTCGTAGCCCGAAGGTACGCGGCGGCGGTGACAGCCGCGCGACACCCGCCCGCACGGTTCGGGACCCCGGTCCGCCGCCGCGCGTGGGCCCGGATCACGCCGCACCGCCATGCCCGCTCTCCCCTCCCCGTCCGCGATGCCCGCCGCATTTGTCGCCACCTGGATGGCGCGCGACGCGGACGCGCTTGCGGACCTGTTCGAGCGCGACGCCGAGTTCGTCAACGTGGTCGGCCTGTGGTGGCACGACCGGGCGGCGATCCGCCGGGCGCACGCCTACGGCTTGCGCGTCATCTTCCCCAACTCGACGCTGCGCGTGGTGCGGACGCGCGAGAAGGCGCTGGCGGACGGCGTCGCGGTCGTCCACGCCGTGATGGCGCTGGAGGGGCAGTCGGCGGGCGGCGGGGTCGCGGCGCCGGGCGCGCGGCAGACCGTGTTCACGTTCGTGATGCGCCGGGGCGCGGACGGCTGGCGGTGCGCGGCGGCGCAGAACACGGACCGGGTGGCGGGCGCCGAGACGCACGCGAGGGACGCCAGCGGCGCTCTCCGCCCTGCAGACTACCGCGCTTGAGCTTCCCCGCCTCGGGCCCGAGGCGAGTGAGACCGATGACCGGTGGAGCTGTAGATCCGGGCGTTCGGGGTAGAGCACCTCAGTCGGAGGGCTCGCCTACATGCCCACGACACCATGCGTTTCGCCGCCCTCCTCGCCGCCGTCGCCCTGACGGCCCCGGTCGCCTCCGCCCAACTGGCCGTCCTTCCCTACGCCGGGTACGACCTCGAAGCTCCGAATCCGCTCGTCGGCCTCGGCGTCGAGATCGGCCTGCCCACTGCGGCACCCGTCGCGCTGGCAGTCCGCGCCTCCGGCGAGTTCGTGGTGCCCGCCGAGTTCGACCGGGACGGCCGCGTGTTCAACAAGGAAGTCTTGCAAGGCAACCTCGACGTGGTCGCGTCCTTCGGTGCCGGCGTGGCTCGGCCGTATGTCGGCGCCGGCGTGTCGTTCGTGAGCCTGGAGCTCGACACCGCCGACGACGACGCGGTCGAGGGCGACCTGGACAGCAGCTCGCGCTCCGTCGGTGGGAATGTGCTGGCGGGCGCGACGTTCGGCAGCGGACTCATCGCTCCATTTGCGCAGGCCCGCGCCTCCATCGGCGACCGGACCGCCGTCACTGTCTCCGGCGGGCTGCGGATCGGATTCTAGACTGTGCCGCCTCGCACCGACAGGCGCCGTGTCGCACATGCCAGCCAAGGACGCGTGTGGGGAGGTCACTCCCGCCCCGGCAGATGCAGCTCCACGGGGTCCGGCGTGGCCGCCTTGAGCGTCCCCTTCGAGATGATCGTCGCGCCCTTGTTGCCCCGGTTCGAGACCTCGAACTTGGTCGTCCGCACGATCTCCGTCCGGCCCCGGCTCGTCTCGACCTCCAGCCCGCGCCGCGCGGCGTCGGAGAGCGCCATGCCGAGCACGCGGTCGTCCGTCCCGGAGAGCCGCATCGCGATCACGCCCTTGGCGGCGCTCTTGAAGACGGGCACCTGGGGCACGGGGAAGATCAGCGCCCGCCCCTGCCGGCTCGCCAGGCACACGTTCTCCGAGCCCGACGCCACCTCGGCGTTGACCACGCGCTGGTTCGGCGCCAAGCGCATCATCACGCGGCCGTTCTTGTTCGACGGGTCGATAAACGGCTCGACCTCCAGCCGCACCGCCAACCCGTCCGAGGACACGGCGACGAGGTACGGCCCGAGCACGGTGTCGGCGGGCGGGGCGCCGTCGCCGGCGAACAGCTCCGGCTGGGGCACGCCGCCGACCTCGGGGATCCCGACCGGCAGCACGCGGGGGTCGAACGGGGCCACGCCCACGACCGTCTCGCGGTCGGCGAAGTCGAAGTACTTCTGGACCGGGTCGCCATACCCCGTCGTCTGCGGCAGGTCGTCCACGCGGACGGTGTAGCAGCGCCCGGCGGACGACATAAAGCCCATCGTGGCGCGCGTCGAGGCCGCGAGCGCGTACAGCACGCGGTCGCCCTCGCGGACGCGGATCGCGCCGAGGTCGGTGTACGAGCGCTGGCGCTTGACCCAGCCGTCCTTCGTCACGATGACGTAGACGTCCTCCTTCAAGATGTAGTCCTCGGCGGCGTACTCGATGACCGCGTCGGGCCCGGCGACCGTCGTGCGGCGGTCGTCGGCGAACTGCTTGCGGGCGGCGCGGAGCTCTTTGCGGACCATCCCCCACCGCCCGGCCTCGTCCGCGAGCAAGGCGCGGATCTCGGCGGCGCGCGCCTCCTTCTCGGCCAGCTCCTTGCGGATCGCGTCGATCTCCATCCGCGCCAGCCGGTACAGCTTGATCTCGAGGACCGCGTCGGCCTGGTCCTCGTCGATCCCGAAGCGGTGTCGCAGGCGCGCGTTGGCGTCGGCCTTGTTCTTCGAGGCGCGGATCAGCTTGATGGCCTCGTCGAGCGCGTCGAAAATGATCTCGAAGCCCTTGAGGATGTGGATCCGCTTTTCCAACGCGCGCAGCTCGAACGCCAGCCGCCGGGTGACGACCTCCAGGCGGAAGTCCAAAAAGTGGCGGAGGGCGGTCCGCAGGTCCACCTTTTCGGGCGCGGCGACCTCCGGGTTGTCGGTCGGCACGAGCGCCGTGAGGTTGACGTGGAAGCGCGTCTGGAGCGGCGTGTGCTTGAAGAGGTACGCCATCGCCGCCTCTGACGACGACCCGCGCTTGAGCTCGAGCACGATCCGCACGTCCTCGGTCGACTCGTCGCGGATGTCGACGATCTGGGGCACCTTCCCGCCCCGGATGTGGTCGGCGATCTTCTCGATGAGGTCGCCCTTCTGGACCGCGTACGGGATGGACGTGACGACGACGGTCGTCTTGCCCTCGGTCGTGTACTCGCCCCTCAGGTCGATGGCGCCCTCGCCGGTCTCGTAGATCTTTTGGATCTCGGCCGCCGTGTTCAGGATCCGCCCGCCCGTCGGGAAGTCGGGGCCCTGGACCGACGCCAGCAGCGTCTCGATCCGCGCGTTCGGGCTCTTGATGAGCGACAGGCACGCGTCGATGATCTCGCCCGCGTTGTGCGGCGGCACGTTCGTCGCCATCCCGACCGCGATGCCCGTCGCGCCGTTGATCAGGAAGTTGGGGACCGGCGCCGGGAGCACGACGGGCTCGAACAGCTGGCCGTCGTAGGTCGGCCGGAAGGCGACCGTGTCCTGCTTGATCTCGGCCAGGAGCGCCGCGCCGAGGGGCCGCAGGCGGGCCTCGGTGTAGCGCATCGCCGCCGGCGAGTCGCCGTCGAGCGAGCCGAAGTTGCCCTGCCCGTCGACGAGCGGCGCACGCAGCGACCACGGCTGGGCCATCCGGACCATCGCGTCGTAGATGGCCGTGTCGCCGTGGGGGTGGTACTTGCCCATCACCTCGCCGACGATCGTGGCCGACTTGCGGAACCGGGCGTCCGGCTGGAGCCGCAGGTTCGTGGCCATCGCGTACAGGATGCGGCGCTGGACGGGCTTGAGGCCGTCGCGGACGTCGGGGAGCGCGCGGCTCGTGATGACCGACAGGGCGTAGGTGAGGTACCGCTCCTTGGCCGTTTCGTGGAGCGGGATCGTGTCGACGACGGGCATTTATCCAGATCTGGGGGGACGGATCCAAGGTACCGACCGCCGGTGACACCCTGCGTCACACGTCCGGCCCGATCTCTGCGTTGTCCGGGGCATGCGTGCGATTCTCCTCCTGCTCGCGCTCGCCGGCTGCCACGCGGACGCCCCCGAACCCCTCGACCCCGCGCCGGTCGGGCCCGTCGCCGAGGCGCACGCGCCGATCGTCGACCCCGAGCCCGTCGCCGACTCGCTCGCGCGCGGCCCGTACGGATTCTCGCTGGCGCCCGACACGCTCGCGGGGCTCGTCGCCGCCGTCGACACCTCCGCCCGCGGCGTCGAGCTGATCAGTGGGGTGAGCATCTTTCACGGTGGGGAGGTGTCGGCCCAGAGCGGCGAGCGCTGGCAGGGGCTCTACCCGACCGCCGACGGCGTCGAGGTTCGGTCCTTCATTCTCACGGTCGACACCGTCCAGGACCCGCTCCTCGACGACGACGAAGGCCCGTTCACCGGCGTCCGCGTCACGACCCCGTTCAGCACGTTCTGGATGGATGAGGACTTCCCGGCCGACTCCGCGCTGGCGCTCGTCCGCCGCCCCGGAGCCCCGTTCCCCGACGGCCCCGTCCCGACGGCCTTTGTCGGCGCGTGGCCGATCCGGTCGGGCCACCTCTCGCTGGCGCTCGGCGACCACCGCGTGTCGCTCTTGATCGTGGAGGGCCCCGAGGCGATCTGGATGCCGCAGCGCCAGCGGGCCCGCCCCGACCGCGTGCTGCTTCTCGACGACGGCGAGCGCCGCCTGCCGATCAGCGCGATCGTCGGCGGCGACGACGGCCACCCGGCCCTCCTCTGGGCCGGCGATCTCGACGGCGACGGCCGCCTCGACCTGCTCGTCGACGAGTCGAACCACTACAACCTCAGCGCCCCGGCCCTTTTCCTGTCCTCAGCTGCCGGGCCCGGGCAGTTCGTCCGCCGCGTCGCGCGGCACGAGACCGTCGGGTGCTGAGGTGCTACGGGACGACGACGGGCTCGGTCGCCGCCCTGACGAGCCGCCCGGAGACCATGCCCCCCACGCCCTCCGTGCCCCTCGTCCACGTCCCCACGAGCCGGCCGTCGGCACGGGAGCCCTCGACGCGATACCGGACCGGGGCCTCATGAGACGAGCTATTGAGAAGGTCGACGAGGACGGCCTCGCCGCCGCACCCGACGCCGCCGACCGCGGCCCCCTCGACCTCGACGCCGAGCGTGTCCGGGGCCCAGACTCCGTAGAACCCGCCATCCCCGCGGCAGTCCTCCCCCGGAACCACCGCGTCATTCCCGTAGAAGGCCAGCCCCAGCTTCGCGCTGACCTCGGGGACCCCGTCGGACGTGATGAGCATGGCGTGGTACACGTCGTAGGTCGGGTGGTCGAACGGACCGACGACCGGGTCCGCGTCGCACGCGGCGATCAGGGCGAGGAGGGCGAAGCAGGCAAGGGTGCGCATCTGGCCGAGAGGGAATGGGCGTCCCAAAGGCTACGCGGGCGTGCGCATGCAAGGGTAGTCCGATTGCACCCCCTCACGCCGCGGTCGCGCCGGCCGTGAACACGTCCTCGCCGCCCTCGCGAGGGTGCAGCGTCACGATCCCCGCCAGCGCCAGCGTCACCAACGCTTTCGACGCGCGCCACGGCGGCATCTGGTTGAGCTTGGCGTACTCGCGGACGGTGATCCGCTCGTGGCGCTCGAGGTACGCGAGCAGCTTGCGCTCGGGCTCGCCGAACGTGAACGTGACGGCGTCGCCTCGCGCCTCGGCGCGCATCAGCGCCACGGCTTCTTTGGACGCCTCCACGGACTGGTCGGCCACGCGCACGAAGGCGCGCTGCTTGGGCAACGTCCCGTCGGGGCGGCGGTCGGGCTTCAAGACGTGGGGCCGGTCCGGGCTGGCGGGCACGTGGACGACGAGGGCCTCGCGCGTGCGGCTGACGCGGACGGGCTCGAAGCCGAGGTCGACCGGTGGCAGGATCCGGTCCGCGAGTGCTTGCTGGAGCGCGAAGAACTCCTCCTGGGCGTCCTTGACGCCGAGCACGGTCCCGTCGTCATCGACGCCCAGGAGCACCTTGCCGCCGGCCGTGTTCGCGAGCGCGATCACCTCGCGCGCGATCCGCTCGGGCCGGGGCACGCGGTTCTTGAACTCGAGGTGGCGGCCCTCCCCCATCGCCGCGAGTCGCCGGAGGTCGCTGGTGGTCATTGCGGGTGAGGAGTGATCGGTGATGCGTGACGAGTCGGGCGTGCCAAGCCGAGGGTGCATTCCCCTGCAGTCAGCGCCCCGTACCCGTCACGCTTCCGTGCCGTCGAACGCGGGCGTGTCGAAATGCGCGCCTTCCAGTTTGGGATCCCGCTCCATCAGGTGGCCGACCGCGTCGGCGGGCGCGAGCCCCTCGAACAGGATCGCGTACACGGCGTCCGTGATCGGCATCTCGACGCCGTGCCGCTCGGCCAGCGCCTTCACCGACTGCGTCGTCCGCACGCCCTCGACCACCATCGACGAGCGCGCAAGCGCGGCCTCCGCCGACTCGCCCCCGCCGACCCGCTCGCCGAACGCCCGGTTGCGGCTGTGCTGGCTAAAGCACGTCACGACCAAATCGCCCAGGCCCGCCAGCCCGGCGAATGTGTGCGCGTCCGCACCCAGCGCGAGCCCCAGCCGCGTGATCTCGGCCAGCCCGCGCGTCACGAGCGCCGCCTTGGCGTTGTCGCCCAGCCCGAGCCCGTCCGACATCCCGGCGGCGACCGCCATCACGTTTTTGACCGACCCGCCGATCTCGACGCCGACCAGGTCGGTGTTCGTGTAGACGCGGAGCGCGGGCCGCATAAACGCCTGCTGGACGGCTCGCGCCACGCCCTCATCCGGGAACGCGGCGACGACGTTCGTGGGCTTCTCGCGCGCGACCTCCTCGGCGTGGCTCGGCCCGTAGAGCACGCCCACACGCGCCGGGTCGGCGGCCGGCAGCACGTCGCGGAGCACGGCGCTCGTCGTCAGCAGCGTCCCGTTCTCGATGCCCTTGGCGACCGAGGCGATCGTCACGCCGCCCGCGCGGTCCGCCAGCGGTCCCATCACGTCGCGGACGGACTGGCTGGGCACGGCGACCACCCACAGGCCGGCCCCGTCGATGGCGGCGTCGAGGTCGGCGGTGACGCCGATCTCGGTGGGCAGGTCGGCGCCGGGGAGGTAGCGCTCGTTGCGGCGCGTCCGCGCGATCTCGTCGGCGGCCTCGGGGCGCCGCGCCCACAGGCGGACGGGGTGGCGGGGCGCGAGGCTGGCGGCCAGGGCCGTGCCCCAGCTGCCGGCGCCGAGCACGGCGATGGGTGTCGGAGTCATGACGGCAGGATAAGAAGCGGCGGGAGCGGATCGGCTGGCGCGAGCGAAGGAGCGCAAGCAAGCGGAGAACGGAGTGAACCGCTGGCGCATCCCTCCGCTCTACTGCCACCGCTGGCTTCGCCGACCTGGCGGTTGCGCTCAAGGCGGGAGAGCTGTCCCCCTTTTCCCAAGGGGACAGTCCGCGCGGCGTGGTGCCATTCGGGCGAGACTTCTCCAATGCTGGCGCCAGCCCCGCTCGCGAAGCGCCGCGCGGACGGGGGGATCTGCCGAGCGCAAGCGCCCCCTGCGAGAGCCGTTCCGACGGGTCCGCAGCATCGGGCACCGCCACGACACGCGCCCGCCTATAGCCTGCCCCCCAGCTCGACGGCCACCGTCACCGAAAAGTCGGCGGCGCCCACCGACGCCCAGAAGGCCCGCCCGGCCGCGTTCGCCGCCAGCACGCCCGCGCGGAGCTGGGTCGCCCCCTCGGCCCGGCCCCACGCCGCCGCCGCCTCGACGAGCGCCCGCGCGTGGCCCTGGCCCCGCGCCTCGGGCCGCACATAGAGGTCGTCGACGTGGACGAGCAGGTGCGGGCGGTACGTCGGCGCGGGCTCGTAGAGGTGCGCCGTGATCAGCCCGACCGAATCGCTGGTGGCGGTCTCCTGGGCAAAAAACACGCGGCTGGCGTCGCTGCGGACCCAGTCGCGCAGGCTCGTCCGCCACCGCGCCGCCGCGTCGTCGGCGAGCCGGTAGCGCGGGTCGAGCGACTCGTGCTCGTCGTGGAGCGCCTGCCACAGCGCCAGCGCCGCGTCGAGGTCGGCCGATCGGGCTTGGCGGATCACCCGAGGCGGCCCTCGGCGTGGAGCAGCTCGGCGTTCAGGATCGCGCCGCCGGCCGCGCCGCGGACGGTGTTGTGGGAGAGCACGACCAGCTTGACGCCGAGCACGGGGCAGTCCTGGATGCGGCCGACCGTGACCGTCATCCCGCCGCCGGCCTGGACGTGGAGGCGCGGCTGGGGCGAGGCGGGGTCGTCGGTGACCACGATGGGGCGCTCGGGCGCCGTCGGCAGGTCGCGGCCCGCCAGCGGGCTCGTCCAGTCGCGGAGCGCGGCCGACACGTCCGCCGCCGACGGGTTGCCCGCCAGCCGCAGCGAGACCGCTTCGAGGTGGCCGTCCACGACGGGCACGCGATGGCACTGGGCCGAGACGACCACGTCCGCCATCTCGACGCCGTCGGGCCCCAGCGTGCCGAGCAGCTTGCGGCTCTCGGTCGCCAGCTTCTCCTCCTCCCCACCGATGTAGGGGACCACATTCCCGAGCGCGTCGAGCGACGCGACGCCGGGGTAGCCCGCCCCGCTCAGCGCCTGCATCGTGACGACGTGCGCGGCCTCGACGCCGAACGCGTCGTGCAAGGGCTTGAGCGCGAGCACCAGCCCGACCGTCGAGCAGTTTGGGTTCGTGACGATGTAGCCGTCGCCCCACGTCTGGCGGTCGACCAAGGCGAGGTGGTCGGGGTTGACCTCGGGGATGAGGAGCGGGACCGTCGGGTCCATCCGGAAGTTGCGGGCGTTCGAGACGACCGCGTAGCCGCGCCGTGCAAAGTCGGCCTCCACGTCGCCGGCCACGCTCGCGTCGAGCCCGGAGAACACGACGTCGGCGTCGGGCGCCGCGTCCACGGACTCCACGACCAAGTCGCCGATCCGGTCGGGCATCGGGGAGGCCTGCACCCAGTTGGCGGCCTCGCGGTACGGCTTGCCCGCCGAGCGCTCCGAGGCGACGACGGAGACGACCTCGAAGAGGGGGTGGTCGGCGAGCAAGCGGACGAACGTCTGGCCGACGGCGCCGGTGGCGCCCAGGATGGCAGCGCGGAGCATGGGACGGGGGTCGAGAGGGCTGAAAGGTGCGCGCAGCGGGGGCCGGACGCCAGCCGGCCGGGGAGAAGAAGGGAGGAGGAGCAGAGGCGAAGACGATCCAGAGCGGACCGGCAACGCTCAGCGGGCGGCCGCAGCTCGGCGCCTTCCCGGCTAGACCCTCCTTGCCTCCCGTCCTCTTCTCCTCCCCTCCTCTTCCCGTTCGCCCATCCCGCCGCCGTCCCGCTAGCTTGGCGGCGGTCCCCCATTCCAAAACCGATGGCTCAGATCCTCGACGGCCGCGCCGTCGCCGCCGATGTCCGCGCCGAGGTCGCCGAGGGCGCCGACGCCTTCGCCAAGGCGCACGGCCGCGCCCCCTCGCTGCGCGTCGTGCTCGTCGGCGACCACCCCGCCAGCGCCTCGTACGTCCGCGCCAAGGCGAAAGCCGCCGGCGAAGCCGGCATCGACGCCGAGACGCTCTCATTTCCCGAGAGTCTGGCGCAAACCGACCTGCTAGCGACGATCGCCGCGCTCAACGCCGACGACGGCGTCGACGGGATCCTGGTCCAGCTCCCGCTCCCCGACCACGTCGACGAGGGCGCCGTCATCCGGGCCATCGACCCGGCCAAGGACGTCGACGGGTTCCACCCCGAGAACGTCGGGCGCCTCGTCCTCGGCGAGGAGACGCTGCTGCCGTGCACGCCCGCCGGGATCGTCGAGCTGCTCGTCCGCGCCGGGATCCCGACGGCCGGCGCGCACGCCGTCGTCGTGGGCCGGAGCAACATCGTCGGCAAGCCGATGGCGAGCCTGTTCCTGCGGCGCGGGACCGACGCGACCGTCACGGTCTGCCACAGCCGCACGGCCGACCTGGGCGCCATCACGCGCCAGGCCGACATCCTGGTCGCCGCGATCGGTCGCCCGGCCTTCGTGACGGCCGACATGGTCAAGCCCGGCGCCGCCGTCATCGACGTGGGCATCAACCGCGTCGACGACGCGCGCCGCGAGCGGGGCTACCGGCTCGTCGGCGACGTGGCCGACGACGTCGGATCCGTGGCCGGATGGCTGACGCCCGTGCCCGGCGGCGTCGGCCCGATGACGATCGCGATGCTGCTGGCGAACACCCTCGAGGCCGCCCGCCGCCGCGCCTGATGCAGCCCGCCGCCCTCGACTCCACGGCCGCCGCCGACTCGCTCGCACAGGACTCCCTTGCGCGAGCCGCCGCCGACTCGTCGGTCGTCGACACGACGCAGGGCCTAGGACGGCTCGGCCGCGACCTGGAAGTGGCGACCGACGCGCTCGCGGAGGGCCGATGGGAGGCCGCCATCGAAGGCGTGCTCGACGCCGTCGGTGGGTTCCTGCTGGACGGGCTGCTGCCCGCCGTCGTCGTCGGGCTGTTTTTCTACGTCGTCTACCGGGTCTCCCACAGCGTGCTCCGCCGCGCGATGGGCCGCTCGCGCCGCGTCGACGCGGGCATCGAGCAGCTTGTGCTGCGGGCCCTGCGCGGGACGTTCGCCGTGCTCGCCGCCGTCGCCGTCCTCGACAAGCTGGGCATTGCCGTGGCGCCGCTCATCGCCGGGCTCGGCATCGCCGGCGTCGCCCTCGGGTTCGCCGCCCAGGACACCGTCCAGAACCTGATCGCGGGCGTGACCATCCTGCTCGACCGCCCGTTCGCCGTCGGCGACAACATCGAGCTCGACGACACCTTCGGGACCGTCGAGGAGATCACGCTCCGCACGACGCGGCTCCGGACCCTCAACAACGAGATGGCGATCTTGCCGAACGCGAACGTCATCTCGAACAAGGTCATCAACCACTCGATGCTGCGCGCGCTCCGCGTCGTGGTGCCGTTCGGGATCGCGTACAAGGAGAGCCCGTCCGCCGCGCGCGCCGTCGTCCTCGCGCTCGCCGAGGGCGACAGGCGGATCCACCCGGACTACGCGCCGGCCGTCGTGGTGACGGAGCTCGGCGACTCGTCGGTCAACATGGAGCTACGGCTCCACCTGCGCGACCCCAAGATCGAGGTGCCGATCCGGTTCGAGTACCAGGAGAAGGTGTTCGAGGCGCTCCGCGCGGCCGGCATCGAGATCCCGTTCCCGCACCTCCAGCTGTTCATCGACGAGGCGAAGGCGTTCGAGGGCACGCGGCTCCTCGGGCCCGGAGAGCCGCCGGCCTCCGAACCGACGGCCCAGCCCTAGCCGGCGAGGGCCGGGTCGTACCGCGCGGTCCCCACGACATCCGCCAGGGCGCCCGGGGTCAGCTCGGCGACCATGAACGCCTCGGTCGGCGCGCCGTACTCGTCGGCGATCCCGTAGCGGGCGGCGGGCTCAAACCCGAACCGGGGGTAGTACGTCGGGTGGCCGAGCACGAACACGGCGCCGACGCCCGACCGGCGGCACCACGCCAGCGCGTGCCGGACGAGGGCCGACCCGACCCCGCTCCGCTGCACCTCCGGCGCCACCGCCATCGGCGCCAGCCCGAGGGCGGTCAGCCCCGGCGCCGGCGGGTCGAGCGTGACCCGGCTCAGCGCCAGGTGCCCGACGACATCGCCGCCGGCCTCCGCGACGAACGCGGCGTAGTCGGCGGCCCGGTCGCGGATGCGGTCGACGAGGGCCGCCTCGTCGTCGCGCCCGAACGCGGCCCGCGTCAGCGCGCGGACCGCCGGCCCGTCGGCGGGCGTCTCCGGGCGGATCTGGCGTGCGCGCGGGCCCATCGGCCCGCTACCGTACGATCTCGGTCTCCCAGCTCGGCAGCGAGACCTCGCCCGTCACGTCGGAGTGGAGCAGGTCGTACTGGTCGGACGAGAAGCGGTCCACGAAGACGAAGATGGAGCGGCCCTCGCCGGGGATGTTGTCGTAGTACCAGACCTCGTGGGGGTAGGCGTCGGCCTCGAAGATGCGGCGGTCGATCTCGGTCGGCGGGCCGTAGGTGAGGTAGATCCGGCCGCGGTCGGTCCGGTAGGGCTCCTTGCCGAACTCGGAGAACCGCTGCTCGACAAGCCGGAGCCGGTCGTAGAAAGCGCGCCGGGCCTCGTTCGAGCGCGGGATGCCGTCGGTGTCGCGGGCCGCCCAGAAGTTGGTCAGGAAGCGGCGGCGGTCGTCGTCGGTCACGATCGCGTCGATCTGCGCCTGCTCGCGCGCCGTCGAGATTACGCGGGCGTGGCGCACGTTGAGCTCCAGCTCCTCCTCGCCCATCGCCGCGAACAGCGTCTCCTCGTAGGTCATGTCGCCCGCGAGCGACTCGGGCCGCTCCACGTCGGGGTTGATGATGAAGAACCGCTTGGACTGCTCGGCGACCGCCTCGTTCGCCGCGTCGAGCGCGACCAAGCGCAGGAAGTAGATCCCGCTCGGCAGGTCGCCCACGTCGATCTGGCCCACGACCACGTCGACGGGCCGGACGGCGCGCGTGGCCCGGCGCTCGTGGCCGGCGATCGCGGAGCCGCCAATGCTCTCCGACACGAACGACAGCAGCGTGTACTCGTCGCCGGCCGTCGGCGGCTCGTAGACCTCGGCGTAGTACGAGACGGCCCCGCGCGTGCCGCCGTAGAACGCGTCGGGGTTGGGGCGGACCACCAGCCCGCTCTTCCACATCGGGTGCGCCGTGTCGGTCGAGCGCTGCACGTCGGACGCGAGCTGGACGGCCGAGATCGCCGTGCCGCCGTCGGCCGCGTAGTCGGGCACGGCCAGCTCGAGCAGCGCCCGGACCTCGCTCTCCCCTTCGGGCGCAACGGCCACCTCGATCTCATAGGCGCCGGGCGCGACGGCCATCCGCATCTGCTCGACGAAGACCTGTCCCGAGCCGATCATCGACGTGTCGGCGAGCGCGTAGGCGAAGTCGTACGTCTCGTCGATGATGGGCGCCGCGGCGCCGGCCGGGGCCCCCTGCGAGACGGTCCGGACCTGGACGTGGACGGGGATCGAGGCCACCAGGCCGCTGTCGGTCCGCACGAACGGGAGCGACTCGGCGCGGAGCGAGAGGTACAGCTCGACGAGCGACTGGTCGTCGGTGTAGCGGAACGTCGCGGCGTCGGGCCGGAAGACGACGGCCGAAGACGCCGAGGAGACGGCGGGGGCGGGCTGCTGGGCCGAGGCCGGGGCAGCGAGGACGAGGGCGGCAAGCGCCGCGAGCGCGGAAAAACGGAGCATACGGGGCGGGTTGGGAGACGCCCACACGGAACGGGCGGGGCGAAGATAACGTGCGTCCCGGGCGACCCCGGATCCGCCCGGGTGCCCCGTCGGGTATCTTTCCGCCCTTCGCAGGCGCCGGCGCGTCCCCTTTCCGGAAGCGCTTCCTGAACTCCCCCCGACGATGAACGCCCCCGACCCCGTCCTCCGCCACCTCGCCGAGCTCGGCCTCGACCGCACCCAGACGGTCTACTACAACCTCCCGCCGGCCCGGCTCGTGGAGCTGTCCGTCCGCCGCGGCGAGGGCCGCCTGACCGCCGGCGGCCCGCTCGCGACGCGGACCGACCCGCACACCGGCCGCTCCCCCAACGACCGCTTCGTGGTCGAGGAGCCCTCGTCGGCCGACGACGTCGCCTGGGGCGCCACCAACCGGCCGATCTCCGAAGGCGCCTTCGAGCGCATCCACGGCGCGATGACGCGCTACGCGACGGGCCGCGACGTTTTCGTGCGCGACTGCTACGCCGGCGCCGACCCGCGCTACCGCGTCCGCGTCCGCGTGATCACCGAGAAGGCGTGGCACTCGATGTTCGCCTACAACATGTTCCTGCGCCCGGCGACCGTCGAGGAGCTCGAGGACTTCGAGCCCGACTACACGGTCCTCGACCTGTGCGACTTCAAAGCGACCGACCAGGTCAACGAGGAGCTCAACTCGTCGACGTTCGTGCTCTTGCACCTCGGGCGCGGGCTGGTCCTGATCGGCGGGACGAACTACGCGGGCGAGATCAAAAAGTCGATCTTCTCGGCGCTCAACTACGTGCTCCCCGGCAAGGGCGTCCTCCCGATGCACTGCTCCGCGAACGAGGCCGTCGGCGGCGGCAACACGGCCGTCTTCTTCGGGCTCAGCGGGACCGGCAAGACGACGTTGTCGGCCGACGCCAGCCGCGTGCTCATCGGCGACGACGAGCACGGCTGGAGCGACGAGGGCGTGTTCAACTTCGAGGGCGGCTGCTACGCCAAGGCCATTCGCCTCTCCCCCGAGGGCGAGCCCGAGATCTACGCGACGACCCAGGAGTTCGGGACGCTCGCCGAGAACGTGGCGCTCACGCCCGACCGCGAGATCGACTTCGACGACGCGACGATCACCGAGAACACGCGTCTCTCGTACCCCATCTACCAGATCCCCAACGCCAGCGACGACGGGATGGGCGGCGTGCCCGAGACGGTCGTCTTCCTGACCGCCGACGCGTTCGGCGTGCTCCCCCCCATCTCGCGGCTCACGCCCGATCAGGCGCAGTACCACTTTTTGAGCGGCTACACGGCCAAGGTGGCCGGGACCGAGCGCGGCGTCACCGAGCCCAAGGCGACCTTTTCGGCCTGCTTCGGCGAGCCGTTCATGGTGCTCCACCCGACCCGCTACGCCGAGATGCTGGGCGAGCGCGTGGCCCAGAGCGGCGCCCGCGTCTTCCTCGTCAACACCGGCTGGACGGGCGGGCCGTACGGCACGGGCAACCGCATGAAGCTGGCCTGGACGCGGCGGATGGTCAACGCCGCGCTCGCGGGCGAGCTCGACGACGCCGAGACGACGACGGAGCCCGTCTTCGGGCTGGCCGTCCCGACCGCCATCGAGGGCGTCCCGGACGCCGTGCTCCAGCCCCGCAAGACGTGGGACGACTCGGCCGCGTACGACGCCAAGGCCCGACAGCTCGCCGACATGTTCGCGGAGAACTTCGAGAAGTACCGCGAGCAGGCCTCCGAGGCCGTCTGCGCCGCCGGCCCCACGAAGGAGGTCGCCTAGCGATGCCGGCGCGGGGCGACGCCGTCCCGCGCCGGGTCGTGCTCGACACGTGCGTGCTCGTCGCCGCCGGGTTCCGGCCCGATTCGGCGTCGGGCCGGCTGGCGCAAGCGGTCCGCGCGGGGCGCCTGCTCGCGCTGTGGAGCCCGGCGACGCGCGCCGAGGGGCTCGCCGTCCTGGGCCGCATCCCGCCGCTGCGCGGCCTCGACCCCGACGGGCTCTTTCCGCCCGCAGGCCGCATCGACGGGCCTCTCGCGTCGGACCGCTACCCCTCTATCCCTGGGGAGACCGACCGCCGGTTCGCCGCGCTCGCGGACGCCCACGGCGCCGTGCTGGTCACGCTCGATGCGCCGCTGCTCGACGGCGCGCTGGCGCACGGCCTCGACGCGCGACGGCCCTCCCAGATCACGCGCTGAGCGCGGCCAGGATCACCGCCAACACGGACCCGCCCACGATCAAGGTCATCGAGTACACCGCGACCAGCACGCTCGTTTTGACGATGGACTTGATCCAGCCCTGTCCGTACACGCGCTTGATGGTGACGAGGTAGTACATCGGCAGCACGACGCCGATCAGGAGCGCCGACAGCACGCTCACTGGCGAGTTGTCGCTATCCGTCGGGAACGCCGTCAACAGCAGCGCGATGACGGTGAACATCACGAACGTGAAGGCGTGCGTGTGCAAGCCCAGCACCAAGTGCTCGGAGTAGTACCACCCGCGCCGGACGTAGAGGATTTTGAGGAGGAGCGCGAACAGCGGGAGCATCAGGAACAGCACGATGGGCACCTTGCCGATCGAGCTCCGCGCGAGGTCCGTGCCCGCTTGCGCCTGCTCCTCAGGGGTCCGTGCCTCTCGGAGCTCCTGCAATGGCCGGGCGTCGTTCAGCCACCCGGGCGCGTTGACGTTGATGTCGTTGTCGGAGCCAACCACGAGGACGGAGGCTTGGAACAGATCCTTCGTATCAATAAGGCTGTCAGGGGGGAACGCAGCCGCCTGGGCCCGCTGCCACTCCAAGCGCTGATTATCGAGCGAGCCGTCGGCGCTCCGGGCATCGTCGAGCGCGTCGTCGAGATCGTCCACCAAGTCGGCGAGCCCGTCCTCGGCGTCGGCGCGCAGCGAGTCCGGCGCGGTCTCGACCGCCGCGCGCGCGCTGTCGGCGGCGGCCTGCAGCGAGTCCGCGAGCGCCACGAGCTCGGCCACTTCGACGGCCTCCTCCGCCAGCCGTCCGTCGAGAAAGTCGACGTAGGCGGCGGCGGTGACGGTCGTGTCGGACATGGCCGGGCCGCCCCGCCAGTCGGCCTGGATCCGCCCGATGGGGTCGAGCAGCTGGAGCAGGAAAAAGAACAGGAGCGTCGCCGAGAGGTAGATCCGCAGCGGGCGGAGGTAGCGCTTGCGGCGGCCCGCCAGGAAGTCGCGCGTGAGCGTCCCCGGCTTGAAGACTAGCGCGAACAGCGTGCGCCAGACGCGGCCGTCGACGCCGAAAAACTCGACGAGCGACTGGGCCAGAAACCGGTGGAGCGGAATCCGCAGCGGCTGGTCGATCTGTCCGCACGCGGCGCAGTACGGGCCCGTCAGGGGCGCCGCGCAGTTGTGGCAAGTCGGCGAGCCGGACCGGGGCGCGCGGCGCGGCTCCTCGTCGTCGGCGAGCGCGGCGGCGGCGGCAAAGACGTCGAAATCGGACACGAGGCGCGTGGCGGGGCGGGCGGCAACCTACGGGGCTGGCGCTGGCCCAGTTACGAGTCCGCCCGGCGGTCGCGCGCGAACGTCGTCGTCCGCTCCTCCTCGAACCGCCCGGCCTCGGCGTCGAACCGGCGCTCGGCGACGCAGAACGTGTCGGCCTCGACGGTCACCACGTTGTAGAAGTTGGCGGCCCGGTCCTCGCCCCGGCCCCGGTTCGAGGTCGCCGTGCCCGCGCTCGCGATCACGATCCGGTGGCTGTCGGCGTCGCCGGTCGGGTTCAGCTCGACCGGCGCGACGTGGCTGCGGTGGAGGTGGCCGCACAGGATGAGGTCGACGCGCGCGCGCTGGGCGGCGTCGAGCGCGCGCCGGGCGCCGCGCGAGACGTCGTGGTCGCCGAGCCCCTCCAGCAGCAGCAGGTGGTGGTGCAGCGTGAGCACGCGGAACGCGCCGGCGGGCTGGCGCGCGAAGAACGCCTCCATCTCGTCGACGTGCTCCTCGCGGATCCGCCCGCCCTTGATAGTCAGCCCGTGCGCCGAATTGAGGCCGAACACCGCCAACCCGGGCGCCGTGAACGCCGGCGTGTCGTCCTCCGTGATGTGCTGCCGGAACCGCTTGGACGAGCGCCAGACCCGCTCGAACGGGTTGTGCCACCACGCGCGGACGTCGTGGTTGCCGGGCACGACGATCGTCGGCGCGTCGATGGCGTCGAGCATCGCCCGCGCCGCCCGGTACTCGCGCGTCCGCGCCCGCTGCGTCAGGTCGCCCGAGACGACGACCAGGTCGTGCCCCGCCGCATTGACCTCCCCGACAATCGCGTCGACCACGCGCTCGTCGGAGATGCGGCCAAAGTGGATGTCGGAAAGGTGCGCGAGCGTCGGCATGGAGCGGGGCGAGCGGCGAGGGCGCGGGCCCCCATGCCTACGCTAGACCAGCATCAGTGAGGGCGACTCGAGCATGGCCTTCACGTCCCCCAGGAAGGCGGCCCCGCTGGCGCCGTCGACGACGCGGTGGTCGCAGGACAGCGTGAGCGTCATCACCTGGCCCGGCACGACGGCGCCGTCCTTGACGACCGGAACGTCGCGGATCGCGCCAATCGCCAGGATGCAGGCGTTCGGCGGGTTGATGATGGCCGTGAACTCGGAGATCCCGAACATGCCGAGGTTCGAGGTCGTGAACGTCGAGCCGCTGTACTCGGCCGGGTCCAGCTTGCCGTCGCGCGCGCGGCCCGCGAGCTCGCGCGTCTCGGCGGCGATCGCCGCGAGCCCCTTGCGGTCGGCGTCGCGGACGACGGGCGTGATGAGTCCCTCGGGCATGGCGACCGCGACCGCCACGTGCGCGCCGTCGTGCTGGCGGATGACGCCCTCGTCTTCGAGGTAGCTCGCGTTCACCATCGGGTGGCGCCCGAGCGCGACGGCCGAGGCCTTCGTGATGAGGTCGTTGTACGACACCTTCGCCAGCCCCTGCGCCTCGGTCAGCGCGTTGATGTCGCCGCGGAAGGCGATCGCCGTCGACATGTCGACGTCGACGGTCAGGTAGAAGTGCGGCGCAGTGAACTTGCTCTGCGCGAGCCGCTTGGCGATCGTCTTGCGCATCTGGGTGATGCGCACGTCCTGGCCGCCGGCCGAGACGGGCTGCGCGGCGGACGCGGGCGCCTTGGTGGGCACCGGGGCCGGGGCGCTGGCGGCGGGCGCCTTCGCTTGGGCCGTCCCCGCGAGCGCGGCCTCGACGTCGCGCTTAACGACGCGGCCGTCCGGGCCGGAGCCCTGTACGGTCGCGAGGTCGAGGCCGCCCTCTGTGGCCATGCGGCGCGCCAGCGGCGAGGCCTTGACGCGGTCGCCGTCGGCGCTGCTCGCGGCGGGCGTCGCGGACGGCGCGGCGCCGTCGCCGCCGACGGGCTGGACGCTCGGCGCGGGCGCGTCGATGGCTTCGGCGACGGGCGCGATCCCGTCGAGCCCGGCCGGCGCGGCGTTCCCCTCATCCGTCGCGGGCGGGGCCGCCTGGACCTCGGCCGCGTCGCCGGCGGCGCCGTCGCCGCCGTACTGGCCGATGACGTCATCGGCGCTCTCGCCCTCCTTGCCGAGCACGGCGATCAGCGCGCCGATCGGGACCGAGTCGCCCTCACCGACGACGCGCTTGAGCAGCACGCCGTCGTCGTAGACCTCGAGGTCCATGGTCGCCTTGTCGGTCTCGACCTGGGCGATCACGTCGCCGGCGGACACGGAGGCGCCCTCCTCGGCCAGCCACGCGACGAGGACGCCTTCCTCCATCGTGTCGCTCATCTTGGGCATTTCAACGGCGATGGCCATAGCGGGGGAAGGGTTGAGGGTGAGGGGTAAAGGGGGGGCAGGATGGCAAGGCGGCGTGGGTCTGGGCAGCGCCCATCACCCATCACCCTTTACTCATCACACATACAGCGTCTTCTTGACGGCCTCGATGACGCCGTCGACCGACGGCATCCAGGCTTCGATGAGGTTCTTGGCGTACGGCGCGGGGACGTCCTTGGCGGTCACGCGCTCGACCGGGGCGTCGAGGTAGCCGAAGCACTCGCGCTGGATCTGGAAGCCGACCTCGGCCGCGATCCCGCCGAACGGCTGGCTCTCGTCGACGATCACCAGGCGGTTCGTCTTCTTGACCGAGTCGACGACGGCCCCGATCGGGAACGGGCGGATCGTGCGGGGGTCGATGACGGTCGCCTCGATGCCCTGCTTCGCCAGCTCCTCGGCGGCGTCCATCGCCAGCCAGTAGCTCTTGGAGTGGGCCACGATCGTCACGTCGTCCCCCTCGCGCGCGATGCGCGCCTCTCCGATCGGGATGATGTAGTCCTCGGCGTCCGACACCTCGCCGCGCAGGCCGAACATCAGCTCGGACTCCAGAAACAGGACGGGGTCGTCGTCGCGGATCGAGGCCTTGAGCAGGCCCTTGGCGTCGTCGGGGTTCGAGGGCGCCACGATCTTCAAGCCCGGCACGTTCGAGTACAGGGCCTCGACCGAGTTGGAGTGCGTCGCGCCGAGTTGGCCGGCGGCGCCGTTCCCGCCCCGGAAGACGATCGGGACCTTGGCCTGGCCGCCCGACATGTAGCGGACCTTGGCGGCGTTCGAGACGATCTGGTCGAACGCCACGAACGTGAAGTTCCACGTCATGAACTCGACGATCGGCCGGAGCCCCATGATCGCGGCGCCGATGCTCAGCCCGGCAAAGCCGGCCTCGGAGATGGGCGTGTCGATGATGCGCTTGGGCCCAAACTGGTCGAGCATCCCCTGCGACACCTTGTAGGCGCCGTCGTACTCGGCGACTTCCTCGCCGATGAGGTACACGTTCTCGTCGCGCTCCATCTCCTCCACCATCGCGGCGCGGAGGGCTTCTCGGTACTGCAGGTCGGCCATGTCTTGGGTTAAATGTGCGGGCGTGGACGGTCGGGGGACGTGGCGCCTGGACAGGAGCGGTCGTGCCTCAACCGGTCTACTCGACGATCGGGACGCCGTCTTCCGAATACACGTCCTCGTACATCGTCTCGATGCCGGGGAGCGGGCTGTTCTCGGCGAACTCGACGGCCTCCATGACCTCGGCCTTGACCGTCTCGTCGATGGCGTCGAGCTGCTCCTCGGTCGCGAGGTCGTTGTCGAGGAGGTACGTCTTGGTGCGGATGATGGGGTCCTCGTTCTTCTTGGACTCCATCTCCTCCTTCGTCCGGTACTTCTGCGGGTCCGACATCGAGTGCCCGCGGTAGCGGTACGTCTGGACCTCGACGAAGTACGGCTTGGTCTGGCCGTCGGTCGCGCCGCGGGCGTCGTCGGCGATCTCCTTAAAGGCGCCGTAGACCTCGAACAGGTCCATCCCGTCGATGACGGCGGCCGGCATGCCGTAGGGGTAGGCCTGCTTGTAGAGCTCGGCGTCGCCGCGCGAGCGCTCGATCGAGGTGCCCATCGCGTACGCGTTGTTCTCGACGATGATGAGCACGGGCACGTCGTAGAGCGCCGCCAGGTTGGTGGCCTCGTGGAAGGCGCCCTGGTTGATGGCGCCGTCGCCGAAGAAGGCCATCGCGACGCCGCCGGTCTCCTTGTACTTGCACGCGAAGCCCATCCCGACGCCGACCGGGATCTGGCCGCCGACGATGCCATGCCCGCCGTAGAAGTGCTTCTCGACGTCGAAAAAGTGCATCGAGCCGCCCTTGCCGCGCGAGCACCCGTCGATCTTGCCGAACAGCTCGGCCATGCCGGACTCGGAGCTCATCCCGCGCGCCAGCGCCAGCCCGTGGTCGCGATACGCGGTGATGATGGGGTCGTCGGGGCGCGTGCCCCAGACGGCACCGGTCGAGACGGCCTCCTGGCCGATGTAGAGGTGCAGGAAGCCCGCGATCTTCTGGCGGCCGTACATCTGCGCCGCGCGCTCCTCGAAGCGCCGCTGCAGCAGCATGTTCTCGTACATCGCCAGCACGTCGTCGGCGCTCAGGCCCAGCGACTCGTGGGTGTGGCCGCTGTCGCGGTAGATGCGGACGTCGGGGACGGCGGGCGTGAAGTCGGACGCGCCGTTGCCAGCGGCCGTCTTCGCCGCGGCCTTGCGGGCCGGGGCCTTTTTCGCGGGAGCCTTCTTCTTAGCGGTCGTGCCGGCCATCGGGCGTCGGGGGGGTGCGTGAGGCGAACCGCCGGCGCCCGGGCGGGATCCGGCGGCGAGCCGAAAGCTACCGCCGCCAACGGGGCCCCGGCGGGCGGGCGTCGCCATCCTCGCCGTCTCATCACGCAGCGACGGTCCGGCGCCCGCGGCGCCCGCGGTATCCTCACGCCGTGCCCGACGTGTTCCTCTCCCCCCCCGCCGGCGACGTGGTCGTCGTGGTGCCGACCTTCAACGAGGCCGGCACGATCGACGCGATCGTGGACGCCGTGCTCGCGCTCGACGGCGACCTCTCGGTCTTGGTCGTCGACGACGGCTCGCCCGACGGGACGGCCGACCTGGTCGACGCGCGCCGCCAGCAGGCGCCCGACCGCGTCGGGCTGCTCCGCCGCGAGGGAAAGCTGGGGCTCGGGACGGCGTACCTCGCCGGTTTTCGCCACGCGCTGGCGGCCGGGTTCGACTACGTCTGCGAGATGGACGCCGACTTCTCGCACAACCCGAACGACCTCCCGCACCTGATTTCGGCGTGCCGCGAGGGCGCCGACGTCGCCATCGGGAGCCGGTACGTCGACGGCTTGCGTGTTTTGAATTGGCCGCTCGGGCGGCTCGTGCTGAGCTACGGGGCGGGCGTCTACACGCGGCTGATCACGCGGCTGCCGATCCGCGACGTGACGGCCGGCTTTAAGTGCTTCCGCCGCGCCGTGCTCGAGGCCATCCCCTTCGACCGCGTCCGCTCGAACGGCTACTCGTTCCAGATCGAGATGAACTACCGCGCGTGGCGGCGCGGCTTCCGGCTCGTCGAGGTGCCGATCGTGTTTACGGAGCGGAGCGAGGGCGAGTCGAAGATGAGCGGGGCCATCGTGCGCGAGGCGATGGGCAAGGTGTGGGAGCTCCGCGCCCGCGCGCTGTTCGGCCGGCTGTAAAAGAGCGGGGAACGGAGAAAGAGGAACGGGCAGTCGGGGTCCCCAGGTCGGCCCTCTGCCCGTTCCCAGTCCCCCGTTCCTCACTCACTCGATCGCCTTCCACTGCTCGGTCTGCCGCGCGAGCACGGCGGCCGGGTCGAGGTCCGGCGCCAGCACGGCTTCGGAGACGCGCTCCATCCGGGCGCCCTGGGAGCCCTTGACGAGCACGGCGTCGCCCGAGCCGAGCCCGAGGCGCCCGTCGCGCACCGCCAGCGCGGCGTCGTGCGACGACGCGAACAACTCGAGCTGCTGGCGCTCGCCGTCGGCCAGCGCGGCGACGGCGCGGCCCATGATCGTGTACGGAGACTCAACGGCCCAGACGCGGTCGGCCTGCTGAAGAGCGTGGCGCAGGACGGCGACGTGCTCCTGGACTTCCGATTCGCCCAGTTCCAGCATGTCGCCCAGGATGGCGGTGCGCCGCTCGGCGTCCAGCCCCGCCAGCACGTCGAGCGCCGAGCGCGTGGCGTCGGGCGAGGCGTTGTAGGTGTCGTCCACGAGCGTGCTGCCCCCCCGGCCGGGCAGCTTGCGCAAGCGGCCCTTTTCGGACTCGATGGCCTCCAGGCCGCGCGTGATCGTCGCATCGTCCATCTCGAAGGCGCGGCCGACGGCGGTCGCCAGCATCGCCGTGTAGACGGCGTGGTCGCCCAGGATCGGGAGGTCGGCGGTCACGTGCTCCGGGCGCACGTCGCACTCCGACGAGGTCCCGTAGAGCACGACGGATCCGGCCGTCACCGACGCCATGCGCCGCGCGCGGTCGTCGTCGCCGTTGAGGACGGCCGTCCCGTCGGCGTCGAGGGCGCGGACGATCTCGGACTTTTCGCGCTCGACGCCGTCCAGGCTCCCCAGCGTTTCGAGGTGGACGCCGCGCACATTCGTGACCACGCCGACGGTCGGCGGGAACGCGGCGCAGAGCTCTTTGATGTCGCCCGACAGCCGGGCGCCCATCTCCAGAACGAGGACGGTCTCGGGCGTGAGATCGGCGTTGAGCAGCGTCAGCGACAGCCCGAGCGGCGTGTTCTTGTTGCCCTCGGAGCCCTTAACGGTGAACGCCTGCGACAGCACGGCCACGACCGCCGTCCGCGCCGTCGTCTTGCCCACGCTCCCCGTGATGGCGACCGTTCGGCAGCCCAGCTGGCGGACCCGGGTCGACGCCAGGGCGACCAGGTGGTCGATGCTGCTGGCGACCTCCGTCACGTCCACGTCCGCGGGCGCCTCGACGGGCTCTTCGACGATGAGGGCCGCCGCGCCCTTTGCGAGCGCCTGGGGGACGAAGGCGTGGCCGTCGTGTGTCTCGCCACGGATGGCGACGTAGGTGTCGCCGGGCTGGAGCGTGCGGGTGTCGGTCGAGAAGGCCATGGGCGCGAGGATGGGGCCGGGCCTACTCGCCATGGCGCAGTCGGGGTCCACGCACCGGACCACCCCCTCCCTGACTTCCCCACCCCCAAGGCGTCCTAGAAGCGGGGCCTGTACGAGGGACGAACGTCGCAGGAAGAATCCAAACCTCGTACGCACTCCCTGCCCAATTCCTACTCACGTCCAGTTCGCCGATGCCCGTCCCTCGCTCCTTTACCTGCCATGGAGACCCGACGACTTGCAGGCCTGGTGCTGCTCACCCTGGTGATCACCCCCTTCGCCTCCGCCCAGCACCGGGTCACAGTGGAGCAGGTCTTGGAGCAAGAGCGGCGCTGGGGCGATGTGCTCGCCGCCATCCGGAGCGGCCGCATCACGACGCTGGAACGAGGCCGCGACCCCTGGCTCGACCAGCCCGGGCCCGGCATTCGTGTGGTTCGGCCGACCAGCCCACTCCGGACGACAGGCGCCTTCTTCGATATCCTGGAGGTGCGGTGGGAGTCCCGCGGTCTCGACCTCGACGCCACCATCGACCTCATCTGCCCGGATCAGCCTGCCCTCGCGCTGGAGACGGCGGTCCCGAACACCGGGTACGCCAAGGTCCATCCGAACTATCGGGCCATTGAGCCCCCTCCCCCGCCTGACGACATCTTTCCCTACGTGACCTCGTGGGATCCGCTCGTGCCAGATTGCCGGATTCGCGCTGCGGTGACGGGCCAGCCGGACGTGAGCGGGTCGAATACCTCGGCCTAGACGTCGGACGGGGTCCCGACCGAGGCGCGGACGGTGGCGAGCCCCATGGCGGGGTTCGGCGTGGCGGCTTAGACCACCGCGTCCGAGATCACCATCAAGAGGCTATCTCTATCGAGGTTACTGTGGCTTGGTTGTCGGCCAGACGCCCCGGGAGCGAGAGGGACAGCAAGTTCTGGAGGATAAATGTCTCATCATCAATACTTTAACCACCCGCCCTGGTCGTCCCCCTCCCCTTGCCTTGTCCAGCCATGAGACTGACCCTTCCCCTCGCCTTAGGCCTCGTTCTTGTTCTCGCCGCGTGCGACCAGGCCGCCGGCCCCGACGTCTCGGTTGCGGACGCAGACGGGACCATCGCGTTCGCCCGCCCTGCCCCCCCGTCGCCCGTGGCGAGCTACGACTTTAACGGGTTGACGGGCAACGACACCCATCCCTACGTCACCATCGGTGGCCAGGACAACTGGACCACGGAGGGCTTCCCCTTCAGCTCATTCTACGTGGGCGTCTCCGAGACCTTCGGGTTCGACGGTACGCCCGCACCTCGGTTTTCCCGAGCCGGCCCGGGGTATGGCGCCGACGCCTCCCGCGTCAGCGACGGCGCGTTCTCGATTCCATCCTTCGACGGATCCGAGACTCACGCTCTCCTTGAGGTTGAGATGGGCGGGACGTGCTGGGGCACGCAGTTCGCGCTCGGCCACGACTCGGGCGGCGACGGTGCCGTCCGGCGCTACACCCCCCTCGAGGTCGGCCCCCAGATCGTCGTCCGGGGCGGATGCATCCCGCTCGTGAGCGTGATCGAGGCCGGGGGGACGGGGAGCGTTGACGTCCCGCGTTCGGCTGTCGGTCCGGGGACGTGGGTTCGGATGCGTCTCGTCATGGACCTCGCCGCGAACGGTGGTGCGGGCACGGCCGACGCCTATTACCGCAACCTCTCCGACGGTGACCCCGCGTTCCAGCCCGTGCCTGCGCTCCAGGGCGTCCCGCTCGGGCTCGTGCCGGGCACGGGGGACGGCCGTGACCCCTCGGCGTGGGACGCGATGTGGTTCCACTTCGAGGGCGCCAACTCCACGCTCGACAACATCCGCGCAGCGCCGGACGCCCGTGTGGCCGATGCGTACGACATCATGGCCGCCGTCGAGGCGCTGGGGTCGTTGAACCAGGGTCAGAAGAACGCGCTGACTTCCAAGCTTCGGAACGTGATCGCCAAGCTGGAGCGGGGGAAGGAGCGTCCAGCGATGAACCAGCTCGGGGCGTTCGTCAATCAGGTCGAGGCGTTCGTTCGGAGTGGGCGGCTCACTGCGGCCGAGGGCGACCCGCTCTTGGCCGCAGCTGAGGCCATCGCTTCCCTCTGAGAGGTAGTGCCCAGTGGTTCCCCCGTTTCGAACCAGAGGCGGGGGAACCACCGGAAAGGCACAGAGCTCGCTGACGGCCTGACCACGAGCGGGGCCGCCTCTTCGTTGGGACGGCCCCGCCGTTGTAGCCGGCATTTCTCACTTCCGATAAGTTTAGGCGTGCCGCTGTCCGTCGCCGTCGTCTGCACCGATGGATACCGATGGCAGGCCCCCGATACCCGGACCGCCCCGGACATCTGGACTCCCCTTCCCACTACGATAGGCGAGCACGAGGGAGACGTACGAAGGAGAGTTCGAGGTCTCCACGTTCCGCGGGCCGGCCTTCGAGGTGGTCGCCAGTGACCGGATTCAGCTCAGCGTCTATGCCCCTGGGCACGGCAACGTCTTAGCCATCGGCGACGACACCCGCACAGGATGGGCGGGCTCGGGGCTCGACTGGTCACGCTCGCGGTGGGAGTACCTCGAGGCTCTCGACGGGTCGGGCCGGATCGTCGCGGTCCGGCACCTCCACAGGTCGAAGGGGTCGTACCCCATTCCAGGGGGCGGTACGCAGATCTGGCCGTGGTCTCCGGGCGGTGAGCTGCGTCCCGGGATGTACCGCGTCGGCGTCGTCGCCGAAACCACAGACGGCCGCTACGTCCGAGCGCTCGGCGCTCCGTTCCGCCTTCTCCCGGGGCCCGTCCGCACCGGCGACGACGAGGAGGCGCCTCTGCCCGTACGCTTTGCCCTCTCCCGACCGTCGCCCAACCCGACATCGGACCACGCCGAGGTCACCCTCGACCTCCCCGAGCCCACCGACGTCCTCGCCGAGTTGTTCGACGTCCGAGGCCGCCTGATCGCCTCCGGCCCGCACCCTCCGGGCACCCATGGTCTGCCCGTCGATGCCTCCGAGTTGGCCTCTGGGGTCTATGCCGTCCGTGTGATGGCCGGGGACGACGAGGCGACGCGGACCGTCACGGTCGTCCGTTAGCGCCCTCCGCCCTGGGCCGAGGCGGTCGGACTTAGCGCGTGAGCTGGCGGCGGGCGTCCCGGGCGTGCCGGTCGAGCGCCAGCTGGACGAGATCGTCCGCCAGCTGCTCGTTTGGGCGCCCCGTCGCGGCCCACATCACCGGGTACATGCTGCGCGCGGTGAAGCCGGGGATCGTGTTGATCTCGTTGACCAGGATCTCGCCGTCGGCCGTCACAAAA
This sequence comes from Rubrivirga halophila, assembly GCF_046845755.1. Taxonomy (GTDB): domain Bacteria; phylum Bacteroidota; class Rhodothermia; order Rhodothermales; family Rubricoccaceae; genus Rubrivirga. The sequence goes on along the minus strand of NZ_CP177357.1, from coordinate 1,095,872 downwards.
AAGTCGACGCGGCCGAGCCCCTCGCAGCCGAGCGCAACGTAGGCGTCGACGGCCAGCTCGCGCAGCCGCGCCGTGGTGTCGTCGTCGAGGTCGGCGGGCACCTCCATGCGGCTGGCGTCGGGGTCGGTGTACTTCGAGTCATAGTCGTAGAACTGGGTCGTGATGACGATCTCGCCCGGGACCGACGCCTCCGGGCGCTCGTTGCCCAAGACGGCCACCTCGATCTCGCGCCCCTCGATGCCGGTCTCGACGACGACCGTCTTGTCGTAGCGGAACGCGTGGTCGAGCGCGGCGCCCCACTCGGCCTCGGTCTCGACGCGCGAGACGCCGACGGACGACCCGGAGTTGGCGGGCTTGACGAAGACGGTCGGCCCCAGGCGCTCTTGCACGGTCGCAAAGTCCGGCCGGTCGTGGTGGGCATACGTCACGAGGTACGGGGTCGTCGCCAGCCCCGCCGCCTCGAGCAGCCGCTTGGCGACGGCTTTGTTCATGCACGCCGCGGACGCCAGCACATCCGGTCCGACATATGGGAGGCCGAGCGTGTGCAGAAAGCCTTGGATCGTGCCGTCCTCGCCGTTGTGGCCGTGGAGCACGGGAAAGACCACGTCGAGCCCGAGCCCGCCGAGCCCGTCGACGCGCAGCGTGTCGCCGCCGGTGTGGGGCCCGAAGCCCAGCCGGTCGCCCTCGCCCCCGTCGACCGCGCGCGTCACCCGCCAGCGGCCGTCGCGGTCGATGTAGATCGGCGTGACGCGGTGCCGCGCGGCCAGCGCGGCGGCGACGTTGACGGCGGACAGGATCGAGACCTCGTGCTCGGCCGACTGGCCGCCGTAGAGGAGTCCGACGTGGGGCATGGGGGCGCTCGGGGGGGGACCCGCAAGCTAGCCGCCCCCGCCCGCCGGATCGCCGCGCCCGGTCTCGCGTAGCTTCCCCGCCCTCTCTTCCCGAACCCCGACCCACGCATGGCCGACTACAAGGACCTGACCACGCCCGCCGCTGGCGAGACCATCACGATGACCGCCGACGGGCTCTCCGTCCCAGACCGCCCCATCATCCCGTTTATCGAGGGCGACGGCATCGGGCCCGACATCTGGGCCTCGGCCTCGCGCGTGCTCGACGCGGCCGTCGAGAAGGCGTACGGGGGCAAGCGACAGATCGAGTGGTTCGAGGTCTTCGCCGGCCAGAAGGCCATGGACACCTACGGTGAGTGGCTCCCGCAGGACACGCTCACGGCCATGGACGAGCACCTCGTGTCCATCAAGGGCCCGCTCACCACGCCCGTCGGCGGCGGCATCCGGAGCCTGAACGTGGCGCTCCGCCAGAAGCTCGACCTCTACGCCTGCGTCCGGCCCGTCCGCTACTTCAGCGGCGTCCCCTCGCCCGTCAAGGCGCCCGAGGACGTCGACATGGTCATCTTCCGCGAGAACACGGAGGACATCTACGCCGGCATCGAGTTCGAGAACGGGACCGAGGACGCCGAGACGTTCAAGGCGCTGATGAAGGAGCACTTCCCCCAGCGCTTCAAGAACGTCCGCTTCCCCGACTCGGCCGGCTTCGGCATCAAGCCGGTCTCCCAGGAGGGCACCGCGCGGCTCGTCCGCGCCGCGTTCGACTACGCCGTCGCCGATGGCCGCGACTCGGTCACGCTCGTCCACAAGGGGAACATCATGAAGTTCACCGAGGGCGCCTTCCGCGACTGGGGCTACGAGCTCGCCGACGCCGAGTACGGCGCCGAGAAGCTGGACGGCGGCCCGTGGCGCCAGTTCACCAAGAACGGCGTCACGATCACCGTCAAGGACGTCATCGCCGACGCGTTCCTGCAGCAGATCCTGACGCGGCCCGCCGAGTACGGCGTCATCGCGACGCTCAACCTCAACGGCGACTACGTCTCGGACGCGCTGGCGGCCGAGGTCGGCGGCATCGGCATCGCGCCGGGCGCCAACATCAACTACACGACGGGCGTCGCGCTGTTCGAGGCGACCCACGGGACGGCGCCGAAGTACGCCGGGCAGGACAAGGTCAACCCGTCGTCGGTCATCCTGTCCGGCGAGATGATGCTCCGCTACATGGGCTGGACCGAGGCCGCCGACGCCATCATCTCGTCGATGGAGACGACGATCGGCCAGAAGCGCGTGACGTACGACTTCGAGCGCCAGATGGAGGGGGCCACCCTCCTCAAGTGCTCCGAGTTCGGCGACGCGCTCATCGAGAACCTGTAGGACCACAGACGACGGACCGGAGACGGCGGCCCACCCTGACAACGTTCGGGGTGGGCCGCCGTCCTTCCGGCCCCTCCCGCCGCCCATGCACCGCCGCCATTTTCTGACCACCACCGGACTCGCCACGGCGGCCCTGTCAGCCCCCGTCGCGCTCGCGTCCGGCGACCGCCAGCGGCACGACCCGGTCCGCCCACCCCGCTTGCGGCCCGGCGACACCGTCGGCCTGGTGGCCCCCGCCGGGATCGTGTACCGGCCGTCCATCATCGACGAGGCGCGAGCCAACCTCGCGAGCTTGGGGTTGGAGGCCGTCGCCGCGCCCACGCTGCTCGCGCGCGACGGCTACTTCGCCGGGACCGACCGCCAGCGCGCGGACGCCATCACCGCCATGTTCGCCGACGACCGCGTCGACGCCGTGATGGCCATGCGCGGCGGCTGGGGCGCCGCGCGGGCACTGCCGCTCGTGGACTGGGACGTGGTGCGGGCAAACCCCAAGGTGCTGTGCGGCTTCAGCGACAACACGTCGCTGCTGCTCGCGGCGTACGCCCGCGCCGGGCTCGTCACCTTCCACGGCCCGAACGCCACGTCCGAGATGGCCGGGGCGACGGGCGACAGCTTCCGGAGCGTCGTCATGGACGGCACCGCCGCGACGCTGCGGACGCCCGCGACGCCGCTCTCGGCCCCGACGCCGATCACGCCCGGACGGGCCCGGGGTCGGCTCGTCGGCGGCAACCTGTCCGTGCTCGCGTCGCTCGTCGGGACGGAGTGGATGCCGGATCTGCGCGGCCACCTCCTGTTCGTCGAGGACATCGGCGAGGGGATCTACCGCATCGACCGGATGCTGACCCAGCTCGGCCAGGCGGGCCTGCTGGCGGGGCTGGCGGGCTTCGTGTTCGGCGTCTGCCCGCGGTGCGACCCCGACTCGGGCGAGGTCGACGGGTTCACGCTCGGCGAGGTCGTCCGCCAGCACGTCGCGCCGCTCGGCGTCCCGGCGTTTCAGGGCGCCAGCATCGGCCACACCTCGCGCAAGCTGACGGTCCCGATCGGCGCCGAGGCCGAGATCGACGCGGACGCCGGGACGATCCGCCTGCTGGCGCCCGCCGTGCGCTAGCGGATCCGCCGGTAGATCGCGGCGATCGTGCCCGTGTGCAGTCCCTCGTGGAAGGCGTTGAACGCGACGGCCTGCTCGACGCTCGCCAACGTCACGCCCGGCGTGGTCGTATACGGGCGGAAGTCGGCGAAAATGTCTGTGCCGAGGTCGGCCGCCAGCGGGGCCAGGCCGGTGTCGAAGAGCGCGCGCGTCGCCGCGATGTCGGGTGCGGAGGACCAGTCGGCGGGCGCGGTCCCCTTGCGGAAGGCGGCGACGGCCCAGTCGGGCGACGGCACTGCGCGCCGCGCGAGCCCGTACGTCAGCAGGTCGGCGGTGACGGCGATGTGGCCGACATTCCAGAGAATGCTGTTGCGGACCCCGTCGGGCACCGCGAGCCACTGCTCGTCGCTGAGCCGGTCGAGCAGGCCGCCGAGCGAGGCGCGCGTCTTCTGGAGGGCGTCGAGCGTGTACCGGGCGGCGTCGCTCATCCGCGGATCCACGCGTTGCCGACGGCCGAGAAGCCCAGGCGCTCGTAGAAGCCGGTCGACAGGTTCGAGTCGCGGAGCACGATCTCGGCGCCGGGCAGCCGGGTCCCGATCTCGTCGATGAGCCGCTTGCCGACGCCCGCGCCCTGGAGGTCGGGCTCGACGGCGAGGTCGCACAAGTAGGCGGTGCTGACGCCGTCGGTGAGCACGCGCGCCAGCCCGACGAGCCGGTCCTTGTCCCAGAGCGTCAGCACGAGCGACGAGTTCTCGAAAGCGGCCCAGAGCCGCTCCGAGTTGTCGGTCGAGCGCAGGAGCGGGGCGCGGCGGTAGAGGGTGGCGATGCGGGCCGGGGTGAGGCCGTCGAGGGTGTCGCGCAGGGCGAGCGCGGCGGGGTCGGTCATCGGGCGGGGGGGCGTCGGGCCGAGCGTACGCGCGGGGACGGGCGGGGTTTGCGGGAGAGCTGGTAGAGCCGAAGCGACCTGCTGGCGCGGGCATCAAGCCAGTCCCAACGCGCCTGCTCTACGTGCTCTCATTCTCTACCTGCCCTCGCCGCACAGCGGCGCTCGGCCCGCCGTCCCGCACCCAGCGCCAGCGGCCCGCGCGGACGCCGAGCGCCTCGGGCACCGCACGCGCGGGGTCGGTCCACAACCGCAAGCGGAGGCCGCCGGATCCGCTGGCGGGATCGCCGACCTCGACGGCCCACTCGGCGGTGAGGCCCAGGAACAGCCGGCCGAGCACGCGCGCGGGCACGCCTTGCCCGCTCGCGACCGGCTCCAGCGCCTCGGGGCGGACCGCCAGCGCCATCCCTGGGGGCATCGGCTCGCCCGCCAGCTGCGCCGCAAGCGCCGCGTCGCGGATCACGTTCGCGCCACCCAGGAACGACGCCGCGTACGCCGTCGGCGGCTCCGCGTAGAGCGCCTCCGGCGTGCCCTCCGCCTCGATTTGCCCCGCCCGCATCAGCGCGATCCGGTCGCTCATCGCGAGCGCCTCCGACTGGTCGTGCGTCACGTACAGCGACGTCACACCGATCTCGCGCTGCAACGCCTTGAGCTCCGCCCGGGTCGCCTCGCGCAGTTCGGCGTCCAGGTTCGACAGCGGCTCGTCGAACAGGATGACCTCGGGCTCGACGGCGATCGCCCGCGCGAGTGCCACGCGCTGCTGCTGCCCGCCCGACAGCGCCGCCACGGACCGGTCCCCGAGACCCGCGAGATCGACACGCGCCAGCGCTCGCGTCACCCGCTCACCGGCTTGCGCCCGGCCCACGCCGCGCACCGACAGCCCGTAGCCCACGTTCTCGCCGACCGTCATCGTCGGGAAGAGCGCGTAGCTCTGGAAGACCATCGCCGTCGGGCGGTCCTGGGGCGCCAGCCGGGTCACGTCGCGCCCGCCGATGCGGATCGCGCCCGCGTCCGGCGATTCGAACCCGCCGATGAGCCGGAGCAGCGTGGTCTTGCCACAACCGGACGGCCCGAGGAGCGACACGAACGCGCCGCCCGGCACGTCGAGCGAGACGCCGTCGACGGCGGCGACGGCCCCGTAGCGCTTGACGACGCCGTCGGCCTCGACACGGACGGGGGCGGAGTCGGGCATCGGAGCAGTCGGGATGAGGGCCAGAAATGGGTAGGGACACACCGGCGGTGTGTCCCTACGAGGTCGGAGCCGGTTCGGGGCCTACGCGTTGAGCGCGGCGGTCACCTTGTCGGCGGCCTCCTGGAGGCGGATGGCGCTCTCGATGGGCAGGCCCGAGTCCTTCAAGATCTGCATGCCCTCCTCGGCGTTCGTCCCCTGGAGGCGCACGATCAGCGGGACCGTCAGCTCCATGTTGTTGGCCGCCTCCACGACGCCCTTGGCGACGCGGTCGCAGCGGACGATGCCGCCGAAGATGTTGACCAGGATGGCCTTCACGTTCGGGTCCGACTGGATGATGCGGAAGCCCGCCTCGACCGTCTGGGGCGAGGCCGTCCCGCCCACATCGAGGAAGTTGGCCGGCTCGCCGCCCGCCAGCTTGATGAGGTCCATCGTGCCCATCGCCAGCCCGGCGCCGTTGACCATGCAGCCCACGTTGCCGTCGAGCTTGATGTAGTTGAGGCTGTGCTTGCTCGCCTCGACCTCGAGCGGGTCCTCCTCGGCCTCGTCGCGCATGGCCGAGAGGTCGGGGTGCCGGTAGAGCGCGTTGTCGTCGAGGTTGACCTTGGCGTCGAGCGCGATCACGCGGCCGTCCTCGGTCTTGACGAGCGGGTTGATCTCGGCGATGGTCGCGTCCGCGGCCTGGTACGCCTTGTAGAGGTCGGTCACGAACTTGCGGGCCTCCTTGAGCGACTGGCCCTCAAACCCAAGGCGGGAGGCGATTTCGTTCGCCTGGTAGCCGCGGAGGCCGACCGACGGGTCGATCCAGACCTTGACGATCTTCTCGGGCGTCGCCTCAGCGACCTCCTCGATCTCGACGCCGCCCTCCGTGGACGCCATGATGACGTCCTGGCCGGTCGCGCGGTCGAGCGTGATGCCGAGGTAGTACTCGTGGGCGATGTCCTCGGCGGCCGTGACGAGCACCTTCTTGACGAGCTGGCCCTCGGGGCCGGTCTGGGGCGTCTTGAGCTGCATGCCCAGGATCTTTTCGGCGGCCGGCCGGACGTCGTCGATCGTGGGACAGAACTTGACGCCGCCGCCCTTGCCGCGCCCGCCGGCGTGGATCTGGGCCTTGACCACGAACTGGGTCACGCCGTCGGCGGCCATGGTCTCGGCGGCGGCCACGGCCTCGTCGACCGTGTCGGCGACGATGCCGCGCTGGACGACGGCGCCGTGCTGGGCGAGGATCTCCTTGGCCTGGTACTCGTGGATCTTCATCGGGTGGGTCGGCGGGGGCGGGTTGGAAGAGCGGGCCCGAAAGGTACTCGGGCGCCCCGGCACGGATTCGCAGGTTGGGTGAGTTGACTGCGATCCGCGAGCGGGCAGCTCAGGGTCGCGAGCAGGCCGACGGCGGTGCTCCAGCCGGCCACGTTCCCTCCCGCGCTCGGCCGAGATGTCCCGACCTTCGGACTGCACGGCCCGCCTGCCGCCCCCTCCACCGAGTCATGACCACCTTCGACTGGCACGTCCTCCGGCGCTTCGTCTCGGCGTCGCTGCTGCTGATGGGCCTGCTGGCGGCGACGTTCGTGACGATGGACTTCTCGGAGCGGATCGACGACTTCTTGGATCGGGGCGCGACGACGGGCCAGATCCTGGGCGAGTACTACCTGTACTACCTCGCCGACATCCTGCGGCAGACGAGCCCCCTCGCGCTGTTCCTCGCCGCCGTCTACGTGACGGCCCGCCTTGCGCAGTCGATGGAGCTGACGGCGATCCACATGGCGGGCGTGCCGACGCGGCGCTTTATGCGACCGTTCGTGCTCGCGGGCCTGGTGTTCACGGCGTTCATGCTGGCCTTCAACGGGTTCGCCGTCCCGCGCGCGAACGCGGTCGTCCACGACTTCCAGAACCGCTACTACCGCGACGCGCCCGAGGCGGGCGGCGGGGCCGAGATCTACCGCCAGACGGCGCCCGGCGAGGTGCTCGCGGCGCGCTACTTCGACCGCGAGCGGGCCCAGGCCTTCCGCGTCTCCGTCGTGTCCCTCGGCGAGCGCGGCGTGTCCCGCCGCTTCGACGCCGCCCAGATGACGTACGTCGACTCGCTCGGGATCTGGCGCGCCGACGACGTGGGCCTGCGCACCTTCGCCGACGGCCGCGAGGTGTACACCTACCACAGCCAGCTCGACACCGCGCTGACCGTCTTGCCCCGCGACCTCGCCCAGTCGGAGCGCGACGCGGAGCGGATGACGCTGCCGGAGGCGCGCGCCTACGTGGCTGCGCTGGAGCGGGCCGGCGTGACCGAGCGCGGCCGGGCGACGGTCGCGTACCACGCCAAGTGGGCGTACCCGTTCGCGAACCTGATCCTGGTCCTGCTGGCCGTCCCGCTGGCGGCGACGCGCCGCCGGGGCGGGCAGGCGGCCCACCTCGCGGTCGCCCTCGGCGTGGCGTTCGTGTACCTCGCGCTCCAAAAAACGATCGAGCCCCTCGGGTATGTCCAGTCGATCCCGCCGGCCGTGGCCGCGTGGCTCCCGCACGCGCTGTTCGCCGTCGTGGCGCTCGCGCTCGTCGCCCGATCGGAGCGGTAGCCCGGCCGAGTAGGCGCGGTGCACTACCGTAGCCGGTCCCTACGACCTGGGTTGGGATGAGAATGGAGATTGCAAAAAGAGAAGTGCGTTCTGTAAGCGGCTGTGCCGTAGCCCCTTAGGACAATTGATCAACTTGAGACAGCACTTTAAAGGCTCGCCCGGGGTCCACACGTGGCTTAATTAGAGCCCCTGGCTGACCCAATCCCATGACGCTCCCACCACGTCATTCGAAGGATGTGCTGTCCTACCGCGACCTCGTTCGCATCCGGACCAAGCTCGACCTCCCCTCGCGCACTTCGGAGTTCTCCGGCCGCATCCGCGGCGAGCGCGGCGACGGGGTCGACGGCCTGCACTTCCGCGAAGTCCTGACCCGCGCCGACCGCGAGGTCGTCGTCCGCGACCACCTCGGCCAGACCCGGCCGATGCTGATGTTCGGGTCGAACAACTACCTCGGGCTGGCGACGCACCCCCGCGTGATCGAGGCGGTCCGCGCGGCCGTCGCCGAGTACGGCGTCGGGGCGGGCGGCCCGCCGATCCTGAACGGCAACGGGCCGCTCCACCGCCAGCTCGAAGAGCGGCTGGCGGCGCACGAGGGCAAGGAGGAGGCGCTGATCTTTAGTAGCGGCTACTCGGCGAACGTCGGCCTCATGAGCGCCCTCCCCGGCCCCAAGGACTTCGTCCTCTACGACGCCGAGATCCACGCCTCGACGCTCGACGGGCTCAAGATGGGCCGGATCGAGGCGCGCCCGTTCCCCCACAACGACGCGAAGGCGCTCGACCGCCAGCTGGCGGCGGCCCAGGGCACCTACCAGAACGTCTTCGTCTGCGTCGAGGGCGTCTACTCGATGTCGGGCAGCGTGGCCCGGCTCGACCGGATCGGCGCGGTTTGCCAGGCGCACGGCGCCGCGCTCGTCGTCGACGAGGCGCACGGGACGGGCGTGACGGGCCCGAACGGCGCTGGGACGGTCGCCATGTTCGACGCGGCGGACGCCGTGGACATCGTGATGGGCACCTTCTCGAAGTCGTTCGGCGTCTCCGGCGGGTTCGTCGCCGCCGACCGCGAGGTCGTCGACTACCTCCGCTACTTCGCCCGCGCCTACGTCTTCTCGACGGCGCCCTCGACGGCGATTTGCGCCGCGGTCCTCGCCGGGCTCGACGTGCTGGCCGACGAGCCCGAGCTCCACGCCCGCCTGATGGACCGGACCGGCTACCTCGCCGACGGCCTCAACGCCATGGGCATCCCGGCCGACGGCATCACGGCCGTGTTCTCGCTCCCCGTCCCGGCCGGCACCGACGTCCGGGCCGCCGCGCACGACTTCAATGAGCGCGGGCTCTTTATGAACCACATCGAGGCGCCCGCCGTGCCGACCTCGGAGCAGCGCTTCCGCGTGAGCCTGACCGCGAACCACACGCGCGAGGACATCGACCGCCTGCTGGAGGCCGTCGATGCCGTCTGGGCGACGCACGTCCGGCCTCTGGGCGACGGCCAGGCCAGCGGGACGCCCTCGCTCGGGCTCTGACCCACGCGGCCCGCTCCACCGGGAGCGGGCCACGATCATCGACATGACGACGGGCTCACGCCTCGCCGCTGGGGCCGGAGAACTGGAGGTCCGGCTGAAGCGGCTGGACCTCGCCGATGTCGCCGTGCTGGGCCTCGTAGCGCTGGATGTTGTCGGCGAGCGCCGCCAGCAGGCGCTTGGCGTGGCCCGGCGTCACCACGATCCGGCTCTTGACACGGGCCTTCGGGACACCCGGCATCACGCGGATAAAGTCGAGGATGAACTCCTCGGGGCTGTGCGAGATCATCACCAGGTTCGAGTAGACGCCCTCGGCGACGTCCTCGGCCAGTTCGATCGAGAGGGACGGCGGCTTGGCGGGGGCGGGCTCCATGACGGCGGGGGAAGAGGGGACCGGGAAGCTAGGGCCTCCGCCCACCTCGTAGCCCTTCCCCCGTGACGGCGTCACCTCCGTACGGGCCCGCCTACTCGCCCGCGCCAGGTCGCAGGAGGTCCTGGTCGGTCGTGGCCCCAACCGCCCCGCGACCAGACGCCGCCCCCGCCCAACCCATTGTTTATCAATGGCAAACCTGAACATCCGACTTCACAGCACCGATAGGTCAAAAGGTTGGTACACACGAGCGCCCCAAAGATGAGTAGCCTACGAGCCCACCACACCCTGGCTTGATGGCTGTCCCCCAGGACTCGCCGCGCAAGCGGATGAGCTACCGTGACCTCATCCGGATCCGCTCCGGGCTCGGCCTCGCCGAGCGGACGGCCACCTTCACCGACTGGATCTTGGAGGAGCGGGCCGCTGGCACCGACGGCCTCCAGTACCGCCGCGTCCTCGGACCGATGGACCGCGTCGTCACGGTGCAGAGCCACACCGGGCCGCCCCGGCCGATGCTCATGTTCGGGTCGAACAACTACCTCGGGCTGGCGACGCACCCGACCGTCGTGCGGCGCGTGCAGCGGGCGGTCGCCGAGCACGGGGCGGGCGTGGGCGGCCCGCCGGCGCTCAACGGGCACGGCCCGCTCCACCGCGAGCTCGAGGAGCGGCTGGCGGACCTGGAAGGCCAGGAGGCCGCGCTGCTCTACGGGAGCGGCTACGCCGCAAACGTGGGCCTCCTGAGCGCACTCCCGGCCCCCGGCGACTTGGTGATCTACGACGCCCACAGCCACGCCTCGTTTATCGACGGGATCAAGCTCGGGCGGATCGAGGGGCGGGCGGTCCCCCACGGCGACCTCCGGGCGCTCGAGGCCGCGCTCGCGGCGCACCGCCCCAACCACCGCGACGTGTTCGTCAACGTCGAGGGCGTGTACTCGATGACGGGCGACGTCTCCCGCCTCGACCGGGTCGCCGAGCTGTGCCGTCGGTACGACGCCGCGCTCATCGTCGACGACGCGCATGGGACCGGCGTGACCGGCCCGGGCGGGCGTGGGACGCTCGCGATGTTCGACGCGTGCGAGGCCGCGACCGCCGTCGTGGGCACGTTCTCGAAGTCGTTCGCGGTCTCCGGCGGGTTCGTCGCCGCCAGCCGGGCCGTCGTGGAGTACCTCCGCTACTTTTCGCGCGCCTACGTGTTCAGCGCGTCCCCGTCGCCGGCCGTGTGCGCCGCAGTCCTCGCCGGGCTCGACGTGATCGAGCAGGAGCCGGAGATCCACGGTCGCCTCGTCGAGAACGCGGCCGTCCTCGCCGACGGCCTGCGCGCGCTCGGCTTCGAGGCCGACGGCGTGACGCCGATCTTCTCGCTGCCCGCCCCGCCCGACGCCGACGTCCGCGCGATGGCGCACGCGTTCGACGCGCGCGACGTGTTCGTCAACCACGTCGAGGCGCCCGTCGTGCCGGCCCGCGAGCAGCGCTTCCGGCTCAGCGTCTCGGCCGTCCACACCCGGGCCGACATCGAGCGGCTGCTGGCGGCCGTCGCGGAGGTCTGGGCCGGCGCTCTCCCCTTCTGCGGCGATGGGGCAATGGGCGGCACCCTCCCCGACCTCGACGAGCCCACGCTGGACGCCTACCAGGGCGGATTTTAGCGGAGTCCCCCGCCCCACGCCCAGACCGCGAGGGGACTCAGGCGCCGGCCGTCTCGGCCTCGGCGTCGAGGAAGCCGTGCTCGCGCATCCAGTCGTCGTTGTACGTTTTCGACAGGTACCGGAAGCCGCTGTCCGGCAACAGGATCACGACCACGTCCTCGTCCGACAGATCCGCGCGGTGCGCCTCCAGCCAGTCGAGCGCGCCGGCGACGGCCATCCCGCACGACTGCCCACAGAACAGGCCCTCCTCGCGCGCCAGCCGCCGCGTCATCGTCATCGCCGTCGCGTCGTCGACCTGGACGTAGTCGTCGACGAGCGAGAAGTCCATGTTGCCCGCCAGGATGTCCTCGCCGACGCCCTCGGTGTAGTACGGGTAGATCTCCGACTCCTTGAACTCGCCCGTCCGCCAGTACTCGGCGTAGACGCTGCCGAAGGGGTCGACGCCGACGGTCGTGAGGTCGGGGTTCTGCTCTTTCAGGAAGCGTGTCGTGCCCGAGATGGTGCCGCCCGTGCCGGCGCCAGCGATGTAGTGCGTGATCCGGCCGTCGGTCTGCGCCCACAGCTCCGGGCCGGTCGTCCGGTAGTGCGCCTCGGCATTCGCCGGGTGGTCGTACTGGTTGGGGTAGAACGAGTTGGGGATCTCTTGGCTGAGCCGCTTGGCAACCGAGTAGTACGAGCGGGGGTCGTCCGGGGCCACGTCCGTTGGGCAGACGATGACCTCGGCGCCGAGCGCGCGGAGCACGTCGGCCTTTTCGGGGCTCTGCTTGTCGGTCGTGGTGAAGATGCACGAGTAGCCCTTGGCGATGGCGGCGATCGCGAGGCCGGCGCCCGTGTTGCCGCTCGTCCCCTCGATGATGGTCCCGCCGGGCTGGAGCTGCCCCTTGGCCTCGGCGTCCTCGATCATCGCGACGCCGATCCGGTCCTTGACCGAGCCGCCGGGGTTAAAAAACTCGACCTTCGCGAGCACGGTGCACGGGAGGTCGGCACCGAGGGCGCGAAGCTTGACGAGCGGCGTGTTGCCGATCGTGTCGAGGATGGAGTCGGACCACATAGCGGGAGCGTGTCGGGGGGCCTGGAAAAGTACGTGCGCCCCTTCCGGCCACTGGGGGCCAGGCGTGAGGAGAACGCGGATTGGCGCGGGCGCGGGCCTCTCCCCTGCCCTACTGGTCCTCTTCGACCCGCTCCTGGTGCTCGGCCTCCGACTCGTCCGCTTTCGCCTCGGCGGCGTCCTCCACCATCTCGCGCCCCGCGTCGAGCTCGGCGGTCTCCGCGTCGGGGCCGGACTGGAGCGGCGCGGCGGCCGGGTCCATCTCGAGCTCGATCAGGATCGGGAAGTGGTCGCTGCCGACGGCGTCGAGGCGGCGGAGCTCGACGAGCGAAAAGTGGTGGGAGTGGAACACGTGGTCGAGCGGGTAGCGCAGCCACCAGTGCTCGGCGTGGAACGTCGAGAACGGCCCGCGGCCAACGCGGGGGTCGAGCAGGCCGGAGAGCGTCTGGAAGAGGCGCGTCGTGTGGCTCCACGCCACGTCGTTGAGGTCGCCCGCGACCACGACGGGCCCGTCGATCTGTGCCACGTCGCGGCCCGCGAGCACGAGCTCGGCGTCGCGCAGCGTCGAGTCCTGGGCGATGTCGGGGCGCGGGGGGCGCGGGTGCAGAAAGACGAGCGAGACCGGCTCGCCGGAGCGGAGCTCGGCGGTCAGGTACAGGCTCGGGACCTCGGGCTCGACGAGGTGGCGGACCTCGGTCTGCGTCAGCGGCAGCTTCGAAAAGACCAGCATCCCATACGTGTCGTCTTGGGGCACGAGCACGGTATGCGGATGCGTCTCGGTCAGCGCGCCGGCGGTCATGGCCCACCAGTCGTCGGCCTCGACGGCGACCACGACGTCGGGGTCGGCGTCGCGGATCACCGACAGCCAGCGTTCGCCGTCTCGGTTCTGCATGAGCACGTTGCTGGCGACGAGCCGCAGGCGGCGGTCGGGGCTGGCGAGCATCGGCTCCGCATCCCGGGTCTGGACCCTCCACACCGGCGAATACGGGAGCATCTGGACGGCCTGGAGGGCGACGGCGACGCCCAGCGCCGCCACCAGCACCCAGCCCCAGAGACCCAGGCCGCCCGCCACCACGGCGACGGCCACGAGTGCCACCCACACGACGGCCGCCGCGCTGGCGATCTGCAAGCGCGGGAAGTCGAACATCCGCACCCACCACGCGTGCGACCGGGAGAGCGGCAAGACCGTCACCACGACGAAGAGCGCGGCGAGGATGAGGAGGACGGTCTGGAGCACGCGGGCGACGGGTGGGGCCGTGCCAACGCGCGCCGCCGCCGCCGCGGTCCCGCACGGCTGGCGAGCGGCTCAGGTGCGGAAAAACTGCTTGCCCTGGAGCTGGCGCACGAGCCCCCGGAATTCGAGCTGCAGGAGGTACACGAGTGCTGACGAGGTGTCGAGGTCGGCGTCGGCGCACACGGCGTCGAGCGGGCGGGGCTCGGCCGAGAGCGCGTCGAGCAAGCGGCGCTCGATGGCGGTGAGGTCGGCGGGCAGCGAGACCGGCTCGGCGGCCGGCGCGATCCCCGCTTGTGGGGCCACCTCCGCCAGCACGTCGGCCGCCGACATGACCAGGGCGGCGGCGCCCGCCTGGATCAGCCGGTTCGCGCCCGGCGCGTCGGCGAAGACGGAGCCCGGGACGGCGAAGACGCCCCGGTTCTGCTCCAGCGCCAGCGCCGCCGTCAGCAGCGCGCCGCCCGTCTCGCGCGCCTCGGCGACCACGGTGGCGAGGCTCATGCCCGAGACGATCCGGTTGCGGCGGGGAAAGTTGGCCGCGTCGGGCGCGGCGCCGAGCGGGAGCTCGGAGACGACCGCGCCCAGGTCCCGGTCGAGGATCTCGCGGACCGTGCCCGCGTGGCGCGCCGGGTACAGCACGTCGACCCCGGAGCCGAGCACGGCGACCGTCCGCCCCCCGGCCGCGACAGCCGCCCGGTGCGCGGCGATGTCGATCCCGTACGCGAGCCCGCTGACGACGGTCACACCGGCTCGGGCGAGCTCCTCGGCGAACGCGCTCGCGACGCGCTTCCCGTAGTCGCTCGCCTTCCGCGTGCCGACGACGGCGACCGCGAGCGTGTCGGCCGGATCCAGGCGGCCCCGGACCCACAGATGCGCGGGCGGGTCGTAGACCTCGCGGAGTCGCGCCGGGTACGCGTCGTCGTCGAAGGCGACCAGCTCGGCGCCGACGGCGTCGGCGCGCGCGAACTGGGCGTCGACGGCGGGCCCGTCGTCCCAGGCCCGGATGGCGGCGGCGGTCTGGGGGCCGACGCCCTCGACGCGCCTCAGCGCGGCGGCCGAGGCCCGGAACGCGGCGGCGGCGTCGCCGAAGGCCGCCACGATCGCCCGGGCGCGCGTGCCCCCCACGCCCGGGACGAGCGACAACGCAACGAGGGCCCGGCGCGCGTCGGCGTCGAGCCCTCGGTCGGATTCGCGGGCAAACAACTCGGCCACGGCGCCAACTTAGTGGCGACACCGCAAACGGCTAGCGGCCCGTCATCCGGATGTCGCCGTAGTAGGCCGTCGCGCGGTTGCCGGTGTTGTCGGCGTCGGTCATGATGGCGATGCCGGCGATCGGCGGGGGCGCCTCGCCGAAGGCGGCGCGGTAGTCGCGGACGAGGTCGCGCGACGCCGACCGCCACGTCCCCACGTTCGCAGGCCCGGCCTCGACGGGGATCATCTGGACCCAGTCGGTGAACGGGTTGGGCGAGATACCGGACGCGCCAGGCTGGCTCGCCCAGACGTAGCTCAACGCGCGGACCGGGACGTTGTCGTAGCCCAGGGCGCGGAGCGCGCGGTACTTGACGCGGTCGGCAAAGCCCAGGTCGGCGGGGTCGTAGTCGAACAGGACGTAGATCCGTGCCGCGTAGTCGTCGCCGCTCTTGCGCCGGAGGTCCCCGCCCTCGACCACGTTGTCGACCTTCCAGCGCCAGCGCAGGACGGGGAAGCGGTCGGCGTCGACGTCGAACCGACGGACGAGGCCGGAGGCTGAGGCGTTCGCGTCGGCACGGACGACCGTCGTGCGGCCGTCGCGGACGAGCCGGTAGTCGCTGGGACGGGCGTCGCCGAGCCGCATCGGCTCCCAGCCGTTGACAGCGCCCCCGGGGCGCATGTTGGAAAACGAGGCCACGACGTAGTCGGGCAACGTGAACGCGGAGAGGGCCAGGACGGCGAGGCCGACGAGGGCGAGCGCGAGGGAGCGGAGACGGGTCATGGGGCGGAGGGGCGGGATGCCTCCTGGAACGGGGCGGCCGAGACGCCCGGTCCTAGCGCCTCGTAGGACGGACACCTTCCCTCCCGTCAGTCCCCTGCGCGTTCGACCGTCACCCGGGTCACCGTCGTCGTCCCCCGGACCACGCCGCCCTCGGCCAGCGTCACGCGGTGCGGCACCACCAGCCCGTCGACCACCCGGTAGTCGGCGAGCACGACCTCGACGTACACGCGGTCGCCACCGCGCGCCAGGAACGTCGTCAGCCGGACGGGGCGGGCCCGGGCGTCGAGCTTGATCAGCACGGGCTCGGCCAGCCGGGGCGCGCGGATTCGCAGGAGCCCGCTGCCCAGGTCGCGGACGGTCAGCTGGCGGTGCCGCAAGGCGATCGCGATCGGGTCGAGCCACAGCGCCGCGCGGACCTCGGCCGTGGCGGAGGGCCCGAGGGCGACGGCGTCGTCCCCCTCCCCGGCGACGGCGCCCCGCTCCGTCAGCGCGACCACGCGCGGCTCGCCACCCAACGTCGACCGCCACCGCGCGGACTGGCGCCGGATCGTCCGCCGCGACGGGACGACGACGGCCTCGCCCGCGAGTGTCGCCCGCGTCTCGGCGCGGACCTCGACCGACACCACGTCGGCCCCGACGCCGAGCGCGAGCGCGACGGCGTCGAGCGGCGACTGGGCGCTGGCGGGCGTCGCCACCCCGACCAGCGCGACCGACGTCAGCAGGGTCAAGCGGAGCGCTCTCATCGGACGACCGCCCCGGGCTCGCCCGCCGTCTCGACCGGGATCAGCACGCCGTCGCGGTTCTCGGCGAACAGGATCATCCCCTGGCTCTCGAGTCCCCGGATCGTGCGCGGCTTCAGGTTGGCGACGACCACGACCGTCTTGCCCACCAGGTCGTCGGGCGCGAAAAACTCCCGGACGCCGGACAGGATCTGGCGCGTCTCGAAGCCGAGGTCCACGTCGAAGCGGAGGAGCTTGTCGGCCTTGGGGTGGACGTCGGCGGCGACGATGCGGCCGGCGCGCATATCCATGGGCGTGAACGCGTCGAAGGTGATCTCATCGGCCAGGTCCGCGAACGGCGCGGCGGCGCTGGACGCCTCGTCGTCGGGCTCGTCCGGGTCGTCGGTGGCGGCGACCGAGCGGTCCGCGAGCAGTTGGCGCTGGGCCTCGACGGCGGCGTCCTCGACTTTCTCGACCAGGATGCCCGGCTCGCCGAGCGCGTGCCCGGCGGCGAGAAACGCGGTCCCGGCGTCGTCCCATCCGAGCCCCTCAGCCCCCGCCTTCTCCGACGAGCGGACACCCGTCAGCGCCAGCATCTCCCGCAAGCGCGCCGCGAGCGTGGGGACGACGGGCTCCAGCAGGATCGACAACCCGGCCGTCACCTGGAGGGCCACGGCGACCGAGTTGCGCATCGCCTGCGCGTCGGTCGTGCGCGTTTTCCAGGGCTCGGTCTCTTGGAGGTACTGGTTCCCCTTACGGGCGAGGTCGACGGTGAGTGCGACGGCCTCCCGGGTGCGGTACCCGGTATAGGCGTCGGCGATGGCGGCGGGGGCCGCCGCGAGCGCGTCGAGCATCGCCCGGTCGGCATCGCTGGGCTCCGCCAGCGCGGGCACCTGCCCGTCGGTGTAGCGCGTAGCGAACGTCAGGGCGCGGTTCACGAAGTTGCCGACGACGTCCGCCAGCTCGCCGTTGACGCGGTTCTGAAAATCCGACCACGTAAAGTCGGCGTCCTTCGTCTCGGGGAGGCCGACGGCGAGCGCGTAGCGGAGCGCGTCGGGCTCGAAGGCTTGGGCGGCCTCGGCGGCCCACACGGCCCAGCCGCGGCTCGTGGACAGCTTGCGCCCCTCGAGGTTCAGAAACTCGTTGGCGGGGACGTTCTCGGGGAGCACGAACGGCCGCTCGGTCGCGCCGGCCGCGTTCGCGGCCATCAGCGTGGCCGGGAAGATCAGGCAGTGGAAGACGATGTTGTCCTTGCCGATAAAGTGGACGAGCTCGGGCGCCGTGCCGTCGTCGTGGACCTGCCAGTAGCGCTGCCAGCGGTCCGGGTCGCCGGTGCCGGCGGCCCACTCCTTGGTGGCCGAGACGTAGCCGATGGGCGCGTCGAACCAGACGTAGAGCACCTTGCCGCCGGCGTCGCCATCGACGGAGTCGGGGACGGGGATGCCCCAGTCGAGGTCGCGCGTCATGGCGCGGTCGCCGAGCCCGGCGCTCAGCCAGCTTCGGACCTGGCCCAAGACCGTCGGGCGCCAGCCTTCGCGGCTGTCGATGTAGGCCTCGAGGTCGGCTTGCATGTCGCCGAGCGGCAGGAACCAGTGCGTCGTCTCGCGGCGCTCGGGCGTGGCGCCGGACAGCGTGCTCCGGGGCTCGATCAGGTCGTCGGGCGCGAGCGCGGAGCCACAGTTTTCGCACTGGTCGCCGTACGCCTCGGGGTGGCCGCAGACGGGGCACGTGCCCGTGACGAAGCGGTCGGCGAGGAAGAGCTCGGCCTCGGGGTCGTAGAGCTGGGTCGAGGTTTTGCGCGTGAAGCCGCCCGCCCGCTCGATGGCGGCGAACAGCTCGCGGCTCGTCTCGTGGTGGACCGGCGCCGACGTGCGACTGTACACGTCGAAGGCGATCCCGAACCGCTGGAAGGCCTCTCGGATCTCAGCGTGGTAGCGGTCGACGATGGCCTGCGGCGTGGTCCCCTCGCGCCGGGCGCGGATGGAAATCGCGGCGCCGTGCTCGTCGGACCCACAGACGTAGACCACGTCGCGGCCGGCGAGGCGCTGGTAGCGGACGAACAGGTCGGCCGGGAGGTACGCGCCGGCGAGGTGGCCGAGGTGGAGCGGCCCGTTCGCGTAGGGCAGCGCGGAGGTGACGAGGAGCGGGCGGTTGGGCATGTCGGCGGAGGGGGGCCGGGAAGCTACCGACCGGCGCCGGGGCGGTCCGTGGCCAGGCGTTCGGGGCTGGCGCAAGGGGTCTACGGCGTCCCCTCTCCCCTCGGGAGAGGGACAACCGACAGGTCGGCGCAGCCAGGGTGAGGGTGTCTCAACTGCGGGCGCAAGCCGGTCCGCTGGCGCGAGCAGCCCGGCTGGCGCAAGCCGGTCCCCCTCCCCCGACCCCTCCTCCCCGCCTGCGCGGGGACAGGCTGGGAGGGGAGGTTTCTTCGGGAAGCTCCGTTGGCCTGCTTACGCCAGCAGGTCCGACCGGGAGCGCAGTCCCTGTTTCATCCGTCGACGGGGAGGGTTCAGGGATGGCCGCGGACGACGCCAGCAGGTTGCCCGGTGGCGCATTCCCGGAAGTGTCACGGACCCGGGCCGGGGGCCCCGCTAGCTTCACCGCTTCCACACCCGAACCCCCATGCCCCGTTTCCTCCTCCTCGCCCTCGCGGTGGCCGTCGCCGGCTGCGCCGACTCGGGCAGCGCCGGCGGCGGCGACGTCGACACCGACGACCTCGACGCCTTCCAGACGTTCTCGTACAGCGCCGGCTTCCAGTCGGGCGAGCAGTTCGTCGCGCAGGACTCGTCGTTCAACTTCCAGCGGTTCCTCGACGGGTTCAACGCCGGGCTGGCGGGGGACTCGGTCGAGATCGCGTACGCGCTGGGCTTGCAGTTCGGCTTGCAGGTCAACGCCGACACGACGGGCCCGCTGAGCACGCTCGACCGCGACCTGTTCCTGGCCGGCATCCGGCAGGCGCTCGCGGGCGACTCGTCGCGCGTCTCGGAGGACGCCTTCCTGGTGGCGCAGGCCGCCGTCGAGGACTCGCTCATGCTGCGCAACCTGCGCCGCGAGGCCGCCACGAACCCCCAGGCCCAGCAGCAGCTGGACCGGATCGCGAGCAACGCGGCCATGGCCGACTCGTTCTTCACCGCCGTCCGCGGCCGCGATGGCGTCCGCGAGCTGGGTTCCAACGGCGTCCTCTACATCTCCACGGCGACCGGCGACGGCGCCTCGCCCCAGCGCGGCGACCGCGTGGCGGTCCGCTACCAGGGCCGCTTCCCGAACGGCGACGTGTTCGACGAGTCGGGCGACGAGCCGACCGTCTTGCCGATCAACAACGTCGTCAACGGCTTCCGCGACGCCCTGCTCGACATGCGTGAGGGCGGCTCGCGGACGGTCTTCATCCCGGCCAGCCAGGCGTACGGCCTGATCGGGCAGCCCGGCCAGGGCGGCCAGGGCGGCATCCCGCCGAACACGCCGCTCGAGTTCGACATCGAGCTGGTCGAAATCTTGGACGCCCAGATGCAGCAGCTGCCCCCGGGCTTCGGCGCCCCCCGATAGCACCCTCGGCACGGACGGCGAGCGGGCCGCTCCCTCCGGGGGCGGTCCGCTTTTTTGTGTCTCCGTCGCGGCCGGTGCCGGTGTGAAGCCGAGTCGGCGTCAGCGGGTAAGCGATCCGTGCGCCCGCCCGTCCGGCCGGCACGCTTCCCAACGAACCATGACGATGACCAAAGCCGAATACACCACGCGGGGCCCGGTGCCCCAGGACGTGATCGAGGCGGTGCCCTTCGAGGCGCCGGACCTGGCCGAGGGGCAGGTGCTACTCGAACTGCTGGCCGCGCCGATCAACCCGTCGGACCTGTTGATGCTGACGGGGCAGTACGGCATCCTGCCGCCGCTCCCTGCTGTCGGCGGGAGCGAGGGCGTGGCTCGCGTGGCCACGCACGGGCCGGGGGTCACGGCGCCAGCGATCGGGCAGACGGTGTTGCTGCCGGTCGGCTCGGGGACGTGGGCGACGCACCGGGTGGCTGAGGCGGCCTCGCTGGTGCCCCTCCCCGACGTCGACCCGGTGCAGCTGTCGATGCTGACGGTCAACCCGCCGACGGCGCACCTGATGCTCAGCGAGTTCGTGGACCTGGAGCCCGGCGACTGGGTGATTCAGAACGCAGCCAACTCGGGCGTGGGCGCGTACCTGATCGCGCTGGCGTCGCTGCGGGGGCTGAAGACGGTCAACGTGGTGCGGCGCGAGTCGCTGGTGGCGCCGCTGATGGCGGCCGGCGCGGACGTGGTGCTGGTGGACGGCGTGGTCGACGGGCTGGGCCTGGCCGAGCGCGTGGCGGCGGCGACCGACGGCGCGGCGATCCGCCTCGGCGTCGACGCGGTCGGGGGGGCAGCGACGGAGCGCCTTGGGCAGGCGCTGGGCGACGGGGCGACGCTCGTCACCTACGGGGCAATGAGCGGCGAGCCGTGCACGCTGTCGCCGGCGCTGCTGATCTTCAAGCAGCTGACGGTGCGGGGCTTCTGGCTGGCGCAGTGGTACCGGACGACGCCGCCGGCGCGCCAGCAGGAGGTGCTGGGGATGCTGGCGGGGCGGATCGCCGCGGGCGAGCTGTCGGCGCCGATCCACGCGACGTACCCGGTGTCGGCCATCAAGGAGGCCGTGGCGGCGGCGGCGGGCGGGCGGCGCGACGGGAAAGTCGTCGTCGTCGGCGAGTCGCTGAGGACGTAGGCGCGAGCGGGCCGTCGCCGGGCGGAGCGGTGCCGGACCGCCAGCGGGACGCCCGTCTACGGGGGCGGCCTGCGTCGCTGGTGGGGTCCCCCCGCCCGCCCCTACCCGTTCTCCCCCGTGGGCGGGACTCCGAAGTGCTGGGAGGACCGATCACTCCGCGTGCACGCGTGCTACCCGGGTTAGGTCTGCCAACGAGGTGCGCGGCCGCCTTGATTCGTCCCGGCGTCCGCGGGGATCTTGCCTCTTTCGTCGGGCTCGCTGCGCCTCGGCGAGCCGCGAGTTATTCGACAGCCTTCTACCGCCGCGCTTTCCTGGATGCCGAGTGCCCTAGCCCTCCGTCCCGCCACCCTCGCCGACGCCGACCATCTCCGGCGGTGGGACGAGCAGCCCCACGTCGTCGCTTCTGGCGCGGGCGGGGACTGGAATTGGGACGCTGAACTCGCCCGCTTTCCAGACTGGCGTGACCTATTCATCGCCGAGGCCGACGGCCGTCCCGTCGGGGTCGTCCAAGTCATCGACCCCGCCCGTGAGGAGAGTCGCTACTGGGGGGATGTCGCTTCAGACCTACGGGCGATCGACATCTGGATCGGTGAGGCGTCAGATCTGTGCAAAGGACTTGGGACGATCATGATGCATCGTGCGGTCGACTGCTGTTTCGCGGTTCCCGATGTTGCGGCCGTCCTCGTCGACCCGTTGGCAACCAATACGCGCGCGCATCGCTTCTACGAGCGACTGGGGTTCCGCTTCGTCGAGCGCCGCGATTTCGACGGCGACGACTGCTTTGTGTACCGGCTAGACCGGGCCGATTTTGCCCGCGCCGCGTAGCCCGCCGCTGCTCTCCGATGACGCGCGTGGGCGCCCTCGCTTCGACCGGCCATCGGCGCTTTAGCTTGTCCGGCCATCGTGCTGTGTACTCTGGGTGGGTGAGCGGCTCCCGTAGCTTCAGCGCATGACCGATACCGGAGACCATCAAGCCTCGCCTCCACCGGAGCCGCCCGCAGCGCGCCCGAGGCGTGCCGCCACGTTCATCGGTCGGCTGGCGGGGGCACTCCGCGATCAGAACTGGGCCGCGGTAGGGATCGAGTTTTCCATCGTGGTGCTGGGGATCTTCGTCGCCTTGCAGGCTGACAACTGGAATCAGAAGCGCCAAGAGAGGCAACTCGAGCAAGTCTACATCTCGAGACTGATCGACGAAACAAATGCCAGCCTGGATATCCTGAGGACGCACGAAAACATATTTGAGAACAAAATTAGATTCATTCTAGAATTGCCCGACTTGCCCTTGAACGACGCCTTCGCGCAAGGACCTGAGGCGTTCATGCACCAGCTCGATTACTCGACCTACGTGCAGACCCCGAACATGCGATCGGAGGCTTACCAAGAGCTTGAAAGCTCGGGCCGCCTGGCACTCCTTCAGGACTCGCGTCTCCGCAACGCCATTGCCAGCACACACAATGACTACAGGTCAACCCAGCCTGTGTTCGCGGAACCCATCGGAGACTACCGACGCCTTCTCTTCGAAACCTTACCTGGTCGCTCTTATTACGACTACCGCGTTGGCGCTGGAATGGCAGACACAACGACCGTCCTTGCCTCCGTCGATAAGTTCAGGGATGACCCACGGTTCGAATCAGCTGCCAATGCGGAGGTCACCTACGGATCTGACGCCCTTTTCTACATGCGCGAGTTCAGGCATCGATATGAGGAGATCCTACTCCTCCTCCACGCGGGCAGTTAGTCACGGATCCGCCTAATCCTGCCCGCCGACGAGGCTTTCAGCGTTGTCGCGTTGCCCACCTCGGGCGCAGCCTCCGATCCGAACCACCGCTTGCGGTCGGTGTCCCCCGCGGGTGGGCCGCAACCTGTTCTCCTGCCCCGGCCTACCCCGCCTCGGCGACAAGGTGCAAGACCTGCGTCCCGTAGCGCTCCCACTTGGCGGGGCCGACGCCGGAGACCGCCAGCATCTCGTCCTGCGACGCCGGGCGGGCGGTCGCGACGGCGCGCAGGGTGCGGTCGTTGAAGATGACGTAGGGCGGGACGCCGCCCTCTCGCGCGAGGTCAGCGCGCCAGCTCCGCAGGGTCTCGAAGAGCGCCTGGTCGTCGGGCTCGAGGGGCGTGTCGTCGGCAGTACCTGACCGCTTGCGCGAGCCGCCCGCGTTGAAGGCGGGGACCTTGACGTCAATCGTGTCGCGGTGGTCGAGGGCCTGGTCACCGAGCGGCGTGAGCTCGACGACGGGGTACTCGTCGCCGCCGATGCGGAGGTAGCCCTTGAGCAGGAGGTCTTTGTACACGGCGTCGATGGAGCCCTGGCCGACCATCTGGAGCCGGCCGTAGTACGGGTGGCTCTCGTACTTGTCCATGCCCTTGGCCTTGGAGCCGGCCAGGATCTTCGCCAGCGTCAGGCGGCCGACGGGCCAGCGCATCCGGCGGACGGCGTCGAGCAGGCCGAGCGCGACGCGCGCGTCCATCGTGAGCTCGTCCCACTCGGGGACCTCGCCGGGCTCGCGGTTTTCGATGCGGGCCTGGGCGCGGCAGGCGTCGCAGCAGTCCTCGGCCGGCACGTCGGTCTCGGCGTCGTCGCCGAAGTGATCGAGGATGGCGCGGCGGCGGCACGCGGCGCCTTGGGCGTAGCGGACGATGCCCATCAGGCTGGCCGACTGGTCCTCGCGGTGCTTGTCGACCGACTTGAGCGCGCGGGACACGGCGGCCTGGTTCCAGTCGCGCGGCGCCCACCGCGAGGGCCCGACGCCCTCGGCGCGCTCATCGAGCGCGTTCGCGAGGACGAGGCGACGAAGCACATTCGGGAGCTTGCCCGCGTGGACGCCTGTCGCCTCGGCCATGCGGAGCTGGAAGTCGGCGTCGGAGACCCGGATCTCGTCCTCGGGGTTGGGCGGCAGCATCTCGGCGGCGCGGCGGACGTGGCCGTGCACCTTGCGCAGGTCGTCCATTGTCGGCGCGCCCTGCTCGATAAACCACTCCTTGAGCTGACGGTCTTGCGGAGCGTAGAGCAGGAGCGCCGTCGCCGGGGCCCCGTCGCGACCTGCGCGGCCGGCCTCCTGGTAGTAGCTCTCGAGCGTCGACGGAATCGACCAGTGGGCCACGAAGCGCACGTCGCCGCGGTCGACGCCCATGCCGAAGGCGTTGGTGGCGACGACGGTGTCCAGACGCCCGGCGACGAACTGCTCCTGGACGTGGGCGCGCTCGGCGTCGGGGAGGCCGGCGTGGTACGCCTCGCACGGGCGGCCGACCTCCTCGCGGACGAACCGCGCCAGCGCCTCGCAGTCCTTGCGGGTGGCGACGTAGATCAATCCCGCCTGATCCTCGTGCTCATTCAGAAACCGGTGGAGCACCTGGCGCTTCTGGTCGGCCGAGGCGGTCGACTTGACGACGAAGGCGAGGTTGGGGCGGTTGAAGCCGGTGACGACGCGGGCGGGCTCGCGCAAGTCGAGCTGCTCGGCGATGTCGCCCTGGACGCGCGGGGTGGCCGTCGCGGTGAGGGCCACGCACGGCGGGTCGCCGATGCCCTGGCGGGCGGAGGCGAGGGCGAGGTAGTCGGGCCGGAAGTCGTGGCCCCACTGGCTCACGCAGTGCGCCTCGTCGACCGCGAGGAGAGCCACGCCGACCTCGCGCAGGCGCCGCTGGAACGACGCCAGCCGCAGCCGCTCGGGCGCGGCGTAGACCATCCGGAGGTCGCCGTTGCGGAGCTGGGTGAGCACCTCGCGCTGCTCGGTCTGGCTCTGCGACGAGTTGACGTAGGCGGCCGAGATGCCGCGCGCCCGGAGCGCGTCGACCTGGTCCTTCATCAGCGCGATCAGCGGCGACACCACGACGGTGACGCCCTCGGGCTTGAGGAGCGCCGCGAGCTGGTAGACGAGGCTTTTGCCGGCGCCGGTCGGCATCACCACGAGCGTGTCGCGGCCGTCGAGGACGGGCGCAATCGCCTCGGCCTGCCCCTGGCGCAGGCCCTCGAACCCGAAGTGCTCGCGCAGGGCGTCGCGGACGGCGGCGGAGGGCGGGGCGGCGGGGGCGGACATCAGGGCGGGCACGGTCGGGGGCGGCGGGTCGGCCCAGGATCGGCCCGGGCGGCTGACAGGTCGGGTGTCAGAGACGCCAAGGTACCGGCCGGGCGCGAGCGGCCCGAGCGCTCCCCAACGTAGGACGGACACACCATCGGTGTGTCCCTACCCAACGTGTTGCTTGTCGACTCGCGCTCCCGCCTTTCACCGTGCCATCTTGAGCGGAGGGCGCAGACCGGAGTCGAAGGATCTCCGTCGCGCACTGCGTCGCGTTCGCGCTGGAGCCCGACGTTGCTCGGCTGAGATCCTTCGACTCGCTGCGCTCGCTCAGGATGACAACCTGATCGCGCGAGCCTGCTTCCAGCCACCGCTAGTCGAAAAACTCGACGGTGAGGCGGACCGACACCTCGCCGGTCGCCGCGCCGGTCCGGTCGAAGCCCGCGAGCCGGATCGTCTGGGCCCGGCCGGTCACGCGAGCGGGCGCGAGGTCGAACAGGGTGAACACCTCGGTCTCCCCCATCGGGTCGTCGCCCGTCGTCGGGTCGTAGTCGAACAAGGCGACGTAGAGGGGGTTGCCGAGGTCGCGGACGATGTAGCCCGGCTCGACGTCCCAGATCAGCGGCAGGTCGCGCTCGTCGACCGACTCGTACCACGGCTGGTCCGACCCCAGGGCGAACACGTCGACGTCGTCGCGAGGGTTGAGGCGGTCGGCGCCGGGGTCGGTCTGGTAGTCGACGAAGGCGTCGAACAGGCGGAAGTAGACCTCGGGGCCGTCGGCGAGCGGGGTCGAGCCGTCCCAGCCGTCGCCATTCGGGTCCGCGAGCGGCGCCGTCTCGACGACGACGCGCGAGATCACGGCCGTGCGGGGGACGCCGTCGCCGTTCGTGTCGCAGGCGGCGAGCGTGAGGACGGCGGCGAGGAGGAGCAGGGCGCGCATCGGAGCGGGGCGTTGGGGGGACGGGGACGCTACGGAGGAAGCCGTGCCCCGTCTCCCCAAGGTCACGCGCGATCGGGCTAGCTTCCGGCATGAGCCTCCCCCCCCGCACCGCCCGCGTCGAGCGCCAGACCGCCGAGACGCGCGTCACCGTGACGCTGGGCCTCGACGACGCCTCGCCGACCTACTCGAACGCGACCGGCGTCGGCTTTCTCGACCACATGCTGGACCTGCTGGCGCGGCACGGCCGCCTCGCGCTAACGGTCCATGCCGACGGCGACCTCCACGTCGACGACCACCACACGGTCGAGGACGTGGGCATCACGATCGGGCAGGCGCTGGCCCAGGCGCTCGGCGACAAGGCCTACATCGCGCGCTACGGCACGGCGACGATCCCGATGGACGAGGCGCTCGCGCGCGCCGCCATCGACCTGTCGGGCCGCGCGCACCTCACGTTCGAGGCCGCCTTCGACCGCGAGCGCGTCGGCGACCTGTCGACGGAACTGGTGGAGCACTTTTTCTGGAGCCTCGCTGAACAGGCGCGGATGACGCTGCACCTCGACGTGCTCCGAGGCCGCAACGACCACCACCGCGTCGAGGCGCTGTTCAAGGCGTTCGCGCGAGCACTCCGCATCGCCGTCGCGCGCGATGAGGCCGGCGACCGGCTGCCGAGCACGAAGGAGGCGCTGTAAGCGGTTGCCCGGGCGACGTTCGGGGCCAGAGGCCCGGCAGGAGACACGTTTGGACATCGCGGCACGAATTCCTATCGTGCCTGTCCGTTCCTCCTCTGCTGCCATGCGTGCTCTCGTTGCACTCCTCGCCGTCGTCGTTGCTGTCCCTGCGGTCGCCCAGTCCGCCGCCGCTGACCGCGAGGCGCTCCTCGACTCGCTCCGGGCAGATGCCAGCGCACACCGGCCGGCGCCGGATGCCGCGCCCGTGTTCATCGTCGAGTGGGCGGATCCGAGGTTCCGCTACGGCGGCGGCAGCGGGAACGTCGAGGACGGCGTGTACGGGGCCCGCGCGACGCCGCTCGGCCGTCTGCTGATCACGGCGTGGACCGCGCAGTACCCGTACCGAGAAGACCCCCTCTCGTACAGCGTGCTGTCGCGTCTGATCGACGCGCCCGACAGCTTGCGCCGCCGCCCCGTCAACGTGCGGATGGTCCAGCCCGGGCTGACGCGCGAGACCTTCGGCCCGGCGCTGATCGCGCGCGTCGAGGACGCCCTCGGCCTCGACATCCGCACCGAGACTCGGCCGCACGTGGTCTACGCGCTGCGCACCCGCCCCGACGCCCCGCCCCGCTTTACGCCGCTCACGCGCGAGACGACGCTGACGATGCTGGCGACCCACCAGACGTTCTTCGTCCGCGGCGCGACGGGGTTCGAACTGGCGAAAGGCCTGGGCGCAGCGCTCGGCGCAGTAGTCGTCGACGAGACGGGGCTGACCGACCCGTTTGACGTCGAGCTGGCGTTCACGCCCGACGAAGTCGACTTCGAAGAGCACACGCTCTCCGCCGAAGCCATCGACGCGGTCCGCGAGCGGCTGTTCGAGACGACCGGGCTGGAGCTGGTCCCCGAGGTCCGGCCCGTCGAGTGGATGGTGGTCCGGGCGCGGACGTAGTCAGCCGCGCTCGGTCGCCTTGGCGGCCTCCCACAGCGCGTCCATCTCGTCGAGCGTGGCCCCGGCGCCGCCCGCCAGCCCGGCCTCGACGGCGCGGAACCGGCGCGAGAACTTGTCGACCGTCCGCCGCAGCGCCGTCTCCGGCACGACGCCCCGCAGGCGGGCGTAGTTGACGACGGCGAAGAGCAGGTCGCCGACCTCGTCCTCGAGCGCGTCGTCGGTGGCGGCGGCGCGGACCTCGTCGGCCTCCTCGCGGACCTTGGCCCAGGCGTCCTCGGCGGTCGGAAAGTCGAACCCGATGGCGGCGGCCTTTTCCTGGACGCGCTCGGCGCGGAGCAGGGCCGGCAGCGTGCCGGGGACGCCGTCGAGCGCGGACGGCGCGGTCTCGGGCGTCCCCGCCTCCGCCCGTTCGGCCTGCTTGATGGCCTCCCAGTTGCGCAGCACCTCGCCGGTTCCGGAGACGACCTCGTCGCCGAACACGTGGGGGTGGCGGCGAACGAGCTTGGTCATCTCGGCCCGCATCACGTCGGACAGATCGAACGTCCCGTCGGTCTCGGCGATGTGGGCGTGGAAGAGGACGTGCAGGAACAGGTCGCCGAGCTCCTTTTTGACCTCGTGGGGGTCGCCCGCGTCGATGGCGTCGACGAGCTCGTAGGCCTCCTCGATGGTCAAGTGCTTGGTCGAGTCGTGCGTCTGGGCCACGTCCCAGGGGCACTCGCGGCGCAGGCGGCGCACGATGGCGACGAAGTCCTGGAACAGCGGCGCGTGGGCAGCGGCGCGGTCGGCGTCCGCCAAGCCGAGGTCGGCGATGTCGTACGGGAACGGGGTGTGACTCGGGGTTGACACAGGCGCTGCGCTAGTTTTTGGTCCGCGTAGGGTACGCCGCCCCGCCCCGGGGAGACTATCCTGCGCGACGCGCCGCGTTGGCGCATCGAACGGCCGCCCGGGCACTCCGCCCGGACCCGGCGGATTCATGTAACTGAGGGCTCGTGCCCTCGCATCCCCCAGCCCCATGGCACGCGGAGTCAACAAAGTCATCCTCATCGGCAACCTCGGGCAGGACCCCGAGCTCCGGTACACCGGCAGCGGCACGGCCGTCTGCAACATGCGCCTGGCCACGACCGAGTCCTACAAGGACCGCGACGGCAACCAGGTCGAGAACACCGAGTGGCACACGGTCGTGGCCTGGGCCCGGCTCGCCGAGATCTGCGGCGAGTACCTCTCGAAGGGCCGCCAGGTCTACATCGAGGGCCAGCTCCAGACCCGGCAGTGGGAGGACAAGGACGGCAACACCCGGTACTCGACCGAGATCAAGGCCCGCGAGATGCAGATGCTCGGCGGCCGCGACGGCGGCGGCGGCGGTGGCGGTGGCGACGACAGCTACGACCAGTCGCCCCGGCCCGCTCGCCAGTCCAACAGCGGCGGCAACCGTCCGGCACCCCGCCAGCCCAAGCCGGCCGCGCCCGCGGACGACTACTCGTTCGAGCCCGATGACGATCTCCCCTTCTAGCCCTCGCTAGAACGTGATCGACGCCGGGCGCCCTTCGCGGGGCGCCCGGTTTTTTTGTGCCTCGCCGCCACGCGCCGATGACGCCTGCGACACGAGCCGGCCGACGTGCGAAGAACCCGCCGGGGTGCCGTTGCGTCTATGTCCTCACTACCTTTGGCCGTCGGGCGCTCGCGTCCGACTCGTCCGTTTTCCTGCCCCGGTCCTTCCACCTTGGACCCCGACTCTAGTCCGGCCCTTGCGGCCCAACTCCTCGCCGACGTTCTCCCTGGCCCCGCGGGCCTGGCGGTCCAGATCGGCGTGTTCGTGCTGCTGCTCGGTCTGTCGGCGCTGTTTTCCGGGTCCGAGGTCGCGCTGTTCTCGCTCGGCGCCAGCGAGCGCGAGGCGCTCCGCGAGGACGGCGGCCGCGAGGCGGCCCGCGTGCTCGTGTTGCTCGACCGCCCCCGGCGCCTGCTCGCAGCGATCCTGTTGCTGAACACCGTCGTCAATGTGGGCGCGGCGATCCTGTCGACGCAGCTGATGGTGGGCGCGGCCGAGACGTACGGATGGAACCCCCTGGTGGCCCTCGCCGCAAACGTGGTGGGGCTCACGTTCGTCCTGCTCGTGACGAGCGAGATCGCCCCGAAGCTGGCTGCCAGTCGGGCGCCGAGCCGCTTCGCCCGGTCCGTGGCGCCGTTCTTGTCCCCGCTCGTCCGCGCCGTCACGCCGGTGGCCGACCTGCTGGCGGGGCTCGCGTCGTTCGTCCAGGCGCGGCTCCGTCGCGAGGCCGAGCCGCTGTCGTCGGACGACATCAAGTCGATGGCGGACGTGGGCGAGGCGCAGGGCAGCATCGGCGAGGAGGAGCGGGCGCTGATCCACTCGATCGTCGAGTTCGGCGAGACGACCGTCCGCGAGGTGATGGTCAGCCGCGTCGACGTCCGCGCGCTCGCCGACGACGCGACGCTCGAGGACGCCCTCGAGCTGATCCGCGAGACCGGCCACAGCCGCTTCCCGCTCTACCACGAGCACCTCGACAACGTGCTCGGCGTGGTCTACGCCAAGGACCTCCTCCCCTCGCTCGACGGCGCCGGCGTGACGCCCGACTGGGCCGTCTTGGCCCGCAAGCCGCTGTTCGTGCCGCCCGGCAAGACGCTCGACGACATGCTGGCGGACTTCCAGGCCTCCAACACGCACATGGCGCTCGTGGTCGACGAGTACGGCGGCACGGCCGGCCTCGTCACGCTGGAAGACCTGCTCGAAGAGGTCGTCGGCGAGATCTACGACGAGCTCGACGCCGACGAGGAGCAGCTCGTCGAGCCCGTCGCCCCGGGCGTCTACCGCGCCGAGGCGCGTGTCGACCTTGACGACCTGGCCGACACGCTGGGCATCGAGATGGACACCGACGACTTCGACTTCGAGACGCTCGGCGGCCTGATCCTGCACCTCGCCGGCGACATCCCCGAGCCCGGCGACGAGGTGAGCTACGCCGGCCTGACGCTGCGCGTCGAGGCCGTCCAGGACAACCGCATCCTGTCGGTCCGCGTGGAGACCGCTGCGACCGAGGCCGAGGCGCCGACCGACCCCGCGAGGTGAAGCTGCCGGCCGCCCTGCTGGCGCTCGCCGCCGCCGCGTGCGGCGGGCCGTCGGGCCCCTCGCCGTCGCCGGCCGCGCCTGCGCCGGCACGCGCCGACTCCGTCGCCGACTGGTCGCAATCGTTCGCCGACGAAGGCGCCGTCGGCACGTTCGTGCTGCTCGACCCGGCCACCGGGCAGACGATTCGCCACGACCCGGCGCGCGCGGCCACGCGGTTTTCGCCGGCCTCGACCTCGAAGATCTGGAACGCGCTCGTGTTCTTGGACCGGGGCGTCGTGGTCGACGTCGACGCGGTGCACGCCTGGGACGGCGTCGAGCGCCGCGTCCGGTCGTGGAACCACGACCACTCGCTGCGGACCGGGGTCGAGGCCTCGGCGCTGTGGCTCTTTCAGCGGCTGGCGGGCCGGGTCGGCCGCACGGGCTACGAGTCCGTCCTCGCGCGCGAACCGTACGGCAACGCGACGATGGGCGACCCGCTGGAGCACGCGTGGCTCGACGGCTCGCTGCGCGTCTCGGCCGACGAGCAGGTCGCCTTTTTCGACCGCCTGCGCCGGGGCGACCTGGCGTTCTCCGCCGAGCACCAGGCGACCGTCCGCGAGCTGCTCCCGACGCTCGCGGAGTCCGGAGGCGCCCAGCTCCGGGGCAAGACGGGCTGGGGGCTCCCGCCCGACGAGCCGGCGATCGGCTGGCTGGTCGGCTGGGTCGAGCGGCCCGAGGGTGAGGTGGTCTACGCGATGAACGCCCACGCGGCCCCGGGCGAGACCTTCGACATCGGGCCCGGCCGCCTGCGCATCGTGCGCGCCGTGCTCGCGGACGCCGACGCCTGGCCGGTCGGCACGAATGGGGCACCGTAGCTTCGGGCCTTCACACCCGCGCCATCTCCGCCTTGCCCGACGCTCCTCCCCCCGGCCCCGCCGACGCCGCCGACCGCGGCGTCTGGTCCTCGAAACTCGGCTTCGTGCTGGCCGCGAGCGGCTCGGCGATCGGGCTGGGCAACATCGTGTTCTTCGCTTCGAACGCCTACCAGTTCGGCGGCGGCGCGTTCTACGTCCCGTACTTCATCGCCCTGTTCGTGCTCGGCATCCCGGTGATGATCACCGAGTTCAGCCTGGGCACGATGACCGGGCGGAGCTTCCCGATGGCGCTGTCGAAGGTGGTCGGCGCGAAGGGCGAGTTCGTGGGCTGGTGGTCGCTGGGGAGCGCTCTCTTTATCACGATGTACTACATCACGATTCTGGGCTGGGCGTTCTGCATGATGGTCGGGGCCCTGTTCGGGCTGATGGAGCCCGGCGCGACCGCCCCGTTCGCGCCGTTCCTCGAGCCCAGCGACGGGCCGAACGCGACGGCCTACTTTTTCGGCATCCTGTCGTCGTGGTGGCCGATGTTCGCCGTGATCGCCATCTGGGCCATGACGCTCACGGCCCTGCTCAAGGGGACCGAAACGATCGAGAAGACGGTCCGGATCGCGGTGCCTCTGATGTGGCTGTTCATGATCATCCTGATCATCCGCGGCGTGACGCTGCCGGGCGGCACGGACGGCGTGATGTACCTGTTCACCCCGGACCTGGCCGGCATCGCCCAGCCGGACGTCTGGAAGGGCGCCTTCAGCCAGATGTTCTTTTCGCTGTCGCTCGGGCTGGGGACGATGACGGCGTACGCGAGCTACCTCCCGAAGGACTCCGACCAAGTCAACAACTCGTTCATGGTCAGCCTGCTCAACTGCGGGTTCGAGTACATCGCC
Source organism: Rubrivirga halophila (assembly GCF_046845755.1). Lineage (GTDB taxonomy): Bacteria > Bacteroidota > Rhodothermia > Rhodothermales > Rubricoccaceae > Rubrivirga. Next base: position 1,063,335 of record NZ_CP177357.1, on the reverse strand, counting down.
GGCATCGCCATCTTCTCGATGCTGTTCGCGTTCGCCCTCAACCCGGCCGGCTCGACGCTGTCGCTCTCGTTTTTCGCCATCCCGCAGGGCATCGCGGCGTTCCCGTTCGGCGTCAAGCTCTTCGGGTTCGCGTTCTTCTTCCTGATCGTGATGGCCGGCGTCACGAGCGCGATCTCGCTCGTCGAGGGCATGGCGAGCGCGCTCATCGACAAGCTGGGCATCGACCGCAAAAAGGCGCTGCTGATGGTGGCCGTGCCGGGCCTCGTCGGGTCGATGATCACGGCGCTCCCCTTTATCGTCGACCCCGGGCTGGCGGGGAACGGGACCGTGGGCCTCAACTTCCTCGACATCCTGGACCACTGGGCCTTCGGCTACAGCCTGCTGACGGTCGGCCTCATCGAGTGCGTCCTGCTCGGCTGGGTGTTCGGGGCGGGCAACCTCCGCGCGTTCGTCAACCAGCACTCGAAGCTCAAGCTCGGGGTCTGGTTCGACGTGCTGCTCCGGTTCGTCATCCCGGCCATCCTGCTGACCGTCATCGTCTGGAACCTGTGGATCGACCTGGCGGGCGACCAGCTCTACGGCGCCGCCAACCCGCTCGACTTTGTCGACTGGTTCCCGGTCGTGATCCCGGTCCTGTGGATCGTCGGGACGCTCGCGTTGGCGACGTACCTGACGCGCCAGCCGTCCGCCCCGGAGGCGTCGGAGTCACCCATCGCCGCCTTCGAGTCCTAAGCCATGCGCCTGCTCCTCCTTTTCGCCCTCCTGGCGGTCGCCGCCGGCGCCTCCGCTCAGGACATCCTGTCGATCGCGCCCGAGGCCCCCACGCGCGGCGAGGTCGTCACGGTCACGTTCAGCGCGCCCGTCGACTCCGTCACCGTGACGTACCGGCCCGGCGCCGTGACGGCCGTCACCGAGGTCATGACGCCTGAGTCGGCCACGTTCCGGTTCACGCCCGAGCGGGCCGGCGTGGTGTCGGTGACCGCCGGGGCCGCCAGCCAGAGCCTGTCGGTCCGCTACCTAGGCGTCCCGCTGGGCGGGCTGATTGTGATGATCCTGGCCGGGCTGATCTTGTTCGGCGGCGCGGCCATCTCGATGCGCGCCCTGCTGTCGGACGGCGACCGCATCGAGATCGACCCGACGCTGTTTCCGGACACCTGAGCCCGGCCCGCCCTCCCCTCGTGTTTTGACGCCGCGCGGCCCTCGCGCCCCTGCGTCGTCCCCCCCTCCCTCCCGTCCACGTGGCAACCGTCTCTCCTCCCGGCCGTGGCGCCTGGGGCTCCAAGCTCGGCTTCATCTTGGCCGCCTCCGGCTCGGCCATCGGCCTCGGCAACATCTGGCGCTTCCCGTACTCGGCCGGGGAGGGCGGCGGCGGCGCCTTCGTGCTCGTTTACCTCCTGTTCGTCGCGCTCATCGGCGTCCCCGTGATGCTGGCCGAGCTGTCGGTCGGGCGGACGACCCAGAAGAGCCCCGTCGGCGCCTTCAAGGCGCTCGTGCCGGGCACCTGGTGGCCCTACGTCGGCGGGCTCGGCGTGCTGACGGGCTTCGGCATCCTGGCCTTCTACAGCGTCATCGCAGGGTGGACGCTGGCGTACCTCGGCGCGGCGTTTACCGGCGGCATCGCGGGGCTCACCGACAGCGCGGCCAGCGAGGCCTACTTCGTCGACCTGATCGGCAACGGCGGCCTGGCGACCGGTCTGGCGGCCCTGTTCCTCCTCATCACCGCGCTCGTCGTGCGCGGCGGGATCTCGGGCGGCATCGAGCGCGCGACCAAGATCTTGATGCCGGTCCTGCTCGTGATCCTGGTGCTCCTGGCCGTCCGGTCGATGACGCTGCCGGGCGCGGGCGCCGGCATCTCGTACCTCTTCAAGCCCGACTTCTCGGTCATGACCATCACCGACGTGATGGGCGCGCTCGGCCAGGCGCTGTTCAGCCTGAGCCTGGGGATGGGCGCCATGATCACGTACGGCTCGTACATGCCGAAGGACCAGGACCTCCCGTCGTCCGGCATCATCGTGGCCTTGTTCGACACGGGCATCGCGATCCTGGCCGGGCTCATCATCTTCCCGGCGCTGTTCGCCGCGGGCGGCGAGCCGGGCGCCGGGCCCGGGCTCGTCTTCGTGGTGCTCCCGACCATCTTCGAGAGCCTGCCCGCCGGCGGCCTCTTCGCGATCGCGTTTTACCTCCTTCTCTCGATCGCCGCGCTGACCTCGACGATCAGCCTGCTCGAGGTCGTGGTCAGCTACTTCGTCGACGAGAAGGCGTGGGCGCGCGAGAAGGCGACGTGGGTGGTGACCGGGGCGTGCCTGCTGCTCGCTATCCCGTCCGCCCTATCGTTCGGCGGCAGCGACGTTTTGAGCACCGCCATCCCGCTCGGCGACGGGTCGTTCCTCGACTTCCAGAACATCCTGTTCGGCAACTTCAGCCTGAGCATCGGGGCCCTCTTGATCTGCCTGTTCGTCGGGTGGAAGTGGGGCACGGACGCCGCCGCGGCGTCGCTGGAGGAGAACGGCGACCAGATCCCGGCCCAGGCGCTCTGGGAGTTCCTGGTCAAGTGGGTCTGCCCCGTCGCCGTCGGCGCGATCCTGGTCTACATCGTGGTCTCGGGCAACTTTTTCTAGCATGCGCTTCGCGGTCGCCCTCGCCCTGCTGGCGTCCGCCGCCCACGCCCAGCCCGTCCGCCCCGGTCTCCTCGCCGAGGCTGGGGCGGACCCGTTTCGGGCCCGGCTCGCGGCCGACTCGACGGCGGTCTCCGACGACTGGCTGGCGAAAGACAAGGCGCTCCACCTCGGCACCTCGTTCGCCGCGACGGTCGTCGGCAACGCCGTGCTCGCGCGAGCGGACGCCTTGCGCGACGGCCGCGCCCTCCCCGTCGCCGCGGGCGGGACGCTGGTGCTGGGGCTCGCGAAGGAACTCGCCGACGCGCGGCGCCCCCGGCACCCCCTCTTCTCGTGGCGCGACCTCGCCGCCGACGCGCTCGGGGTGGGGCTGGCGGTGATAGCCGTGGCGTGGTCGCGGGACTGATCGGAAGGAGGCTTGCGCGCTCTCAGACCCGCTTGCGCCAGCCGGTAGGCGCGCGCCAGCAACTCACCACCCCCTGTCCCCCTCCTCATCAAAGGAGGGGGATGTCGCTTGAGAGGCCGGGGTCGATTCCAAGCGTGGGGTCTCCAGCGAAGGAGCCCCCATCGGATGAGGGGGGCGGCCGGCAGGCGGGGGGTCTCGGCTGGCGCTCGTCGATTCCGCTGGCGCCAGCGCTGTGCTCGGCAGACCCCGCGCGCGGACGCGCACACGGAGCGCCAACCCTAGACGGCTTGCGAAGCGCGTCCAAGCTGTCCCCCTTGCCAAGGGGGACAGTCCGCGCGGCGCCGTGCCATCCGAGTGGGCACGTCCCGACGCTTGCGCCAGCCCTGCTTGCGGAACGCTGCGCGGGCGGGGGGTCTGCAGAGCACGACGCCCTCCCGCCACCCGTCCCCGAAGAATCGGTGGCGGGGCCCTTCCCCCACCCCGCCGCCGTTAACCTGTCCCTCCCCGGCCCCCTCCGACTGTGGACAAAGCGCGCGACCACTGTGGCATCTTCGGCGTCTTCAACCACCCCGACGCGGCCCGGCTGACCTACTTCGGGCTCCACGCGCTCCAGCACCGGGGCCAGGAGTCGGCCGGCATCGTGACCAGCGTCCACGACGAGGCGACCGGCCGCAAGACCATGCCCATCGTCAAGGACTTCGGGCTCGTGCTCGACGTGTTCGACGACGAGAGCGTGTTCTCCGACACCCTGCTCGGCGACTCGGCCATCGGCCACACGCGGTACTCGACGTCCGGCAGCGCGACGAACCCGGCCAACATCCAGCCCTTCGTCGCGCTCGACCGCGAGGGCCACTTCGCGCTCGCTCACAACGGCAACCTGTCGAACGCCCGCGCCATCCGCGAGCGGCTCGTCGAGCGCGGGACCTTGTTTCGGTCGTCGTCGGACACCGAGCTCATCCTGCACCTCGCCGCGCAGAGCACGGCCGAGGGCCCCGTCGCCCGCATCGTCGACGCGCTCCACGAGTGTGAGGGCGCCTTCTCGCTCGTCATCCAGACCGACGAGGCGCTGATCGCCGCGCGCGACCCGAGCGGGTTCCGCCCGCTCGCGCTCGGCCAGATGCCGCCGGCCCCGGGCCGCACCGAGCCCGGCTGGGTGGTCGCGTCCGAGACCTGCGCCTTCGACATCGTCGGCGCCACGTACGTCCGCGACATCGAGCCCGGCGAGATCCTGGTGATCGACCGCGAGGGCGTCGAGCGCGTCGGCACCGGGGGCGACTTCAACGGGGTCTGCCTGCCGCGCCCGCACGGCGTCAGCCAGTGCGTCTTCGAGTACGTCTACTTTTCCCGCCCCGACTCGCGCGTGTTCGGCGCGACCGTCGATAAGGTCCGCCGCAAGATGGGCAAGCGGCTGGCGCACGACGCGCCGGTCCCCAAGGTGGCCAAGGGCCAGAAGCGGCCGATCGTGATGGCCGTGCCGGACTCGTCGAACACGGCGGCCATCGGCTACGTGTCGGAGTCCAACAAGCAGGGCCGCAAGTGCAAGCTGGACATCGGGCTGATCCGCAACCACTACGTCGGCCGCACCTTTATCGCGCCGGGCCAGTCGACGCGCGAGCAGCGCGTGCGGACCAAGTTCAACCCCGTCGCGGGCGTGCTCAAGGACCGCGTGGTCGTGATGGTCGACGACTCGATCGTGCGCGGGACGACGGCCCAGCAGCTCGTCCAGATGGTCCGCGACGCGGGCGCCGCCGAGGTCCACTTCCGGTCCGCGAGCCCGCCCGTCCGGTGGCCGTGCTTCTACGGCATGGACTTCCCGTCACGCGAGGAGCTTGCGGCCAACAAGCACGGCTCGGTCCAGGCCATCGCCGACTGGCTCGGCGTCGACTCCCTCGGGTACCTCACCGTCGAGGGGATGCTGGCAGCGGTCGAGGAGGCGCACGAGAGCCGCGAGCGGTACTGCTCGGCGTGCTTCTCGGGCGAGTACCCGGTGCCCGTCGAGACCGGTGTGGTCAAGGAGGAGAACGATTGGTAGCGACGTCGCGCCCCGAGTGCGTCGGTAGGTTTCGGCCGTGACGAACGCCCGCCTCGCCTACCGCCTCCTCGGCCTCCATGCCGACGCCCCGCTCTCCCCGCCCGCGATGGCGGCGGGCCTGCGCGTCACGTTCGCCCCGGCGCACGAGCACACGCCGGCGCTCGACGCCTTTGCCGACCGCTTGCGCGGCGCCCTCGCGCGCGCCGGCGTCGAGGTCGTCCCCTACGTCGACGCGCTGACGGAGCGGGGCAAGATCCAGCCCGACATCGTCACGATCGAGCAAGGCGACGGCGACGACGACGCGCTCGCGATCCGGCGCGTGAGCAGCTTGTACCGGAACCCACTGATCGGCTTGTTCGACCGCCCCCCGCCCGTCGCTCCAGACGCCGGGCTCCAGGAGACGTTGGACGCGATCGTGGGTGTGCTGGCGTGGAGCCAGGTCCACATCCCCGTCTTCGTCCACGACGGCCGGTGGACCGTCTGCACGATGAACGGCGCGGTCATCGACGCGGGCGACGCCGACGACCTCGACGCCGCCGTGCTCGACACGTTCGTGCCCAAGCTGGCGGCCCAGGTCCAGCCGCCCGACCCCGCCACGATCACGGTGCGGCCCGGCGCCCTCGACCTCGGCCCGCTCGCCGCCCACGTGGACGACTTCGTGACCGGCGCCCGCGCCTGGGACGCCAGCGGGCTCATGCTGGCGCACACCTCGCTCGACCAGCTCGAGTACCGCAACCGCCTGTTCCGGCGACTCGTCGCCACCTACCTCGACCACCGAACGGGGATGAGCTACGGGTTTTTGGCCCGCCAGCTCCCCGTCGACGTGGCGCCCGCTCGGCGCCTGGCCGACGCGCCCGCGGACGTGGCCGGGCTCGACTGGGACGAGCGGCCCGTCCGAGAGCTCGACGGCGGGTGGACGGCGCGCGTCACCCTGGCCGGGACGGACTGGCTGGCGGCCGTCCCCGACGTGTCGGTGCTCGGCACGCGGTCCGGCTGCGACAAGGTGCACCTCGTTCCCGAGCGCGACCTGGTCCGGCTGACGCTGTCGCGCGGCCAGATCGTGTTCGACACCCCGCCCGACACCGGGGGCGACTGCCGGCCGTCGTACGACACGCTTGCGATCCTGGCGCACGCCGTCGGGAACGCGCTCGCGGCGTCCGTCCTCCGCGCGCACGACCCCGAGGACGCGTTCGCGCATGCGCTGGCGGGCGAGGGGCTCGCGCTCGCGCACTGGCACGGCTACCCCGACGAGGGCGCCACGCCGGACGGATTCGTGCGCCACGGCACCGCGAATCCGCCCGTCTCGTGCTCGACGCCGCAGTCGGCCGCGTTCGCGCTCGTGGGCAAGCTGGCGGCGCTGGGGCAGCGGATCGAGGCGGGCGGCCCGTACCTCGGCGACGTCCACGTCGAGCCCCACCACGGGACGAACGTCTCGGGCCGGATGACGCTGGCGCAAGCGGCCGAGTGGGCCGAGGCGGCGTCGGCAGTCGCGTCGCCCGCGCGCGTCTAGCCCGGCGGCGTACCATGCGGCCATGACGTCGCCTCGCCTCCTCCGGTACGCCCTCGCCCTCGCCCTGCTCGGCGCCGTAGGCTGCGCGGACCCGGCGCCCGCGCCCACCGTTCCGGCCGAGAGCGCCGCGCCGGCCGACACGTCGAGCGTCGGGCCCGCCGTGATCGCCGAGACCGTCTACGTCCCGGCGTACTCGCACATCTACTCCCAGGACGGGAGCCGCAAGATCGACCTCAGCGCCACGCTCTCGATCCGCAACACCGACCCGGACCGCGCGATCCGCGTCCGCGCCGTCCGCTACGTCGACTCCGACGGTCGACTCGTCCGGACCTACGGCGACGACGTCATGGTGCTGCCGCCGCTGGCCTCGCGGGCGTTCGTGGTCGAAGAACGGGACCTGACCGGCGGCGTCGGCGCCAGCTTCCTGGTCGACTGGGAGGCCGGAGCCGCTGTGAGCGCGCCGATCATCGAGGCCGTCATGATCAGCACCGCCGGGGCTCAGGGCATCTCGTTTGTGACCCGGGGCACGACCGTGCGCCCGCTCGCCCCCACCCCAGCCGAATGACCGAGTCCCCCGTCGCCCTCGTCACCGCCGCCAGCCGCGGCATGGGCGCCGCGTGCGCGAGGCGCCTCGCCGCCGACGGCTACCGGCTGGCGCTGACCAGCCGGACCGACGACGTGCTCGCGCTCGCCGACGAGCTCGGCGCGGTCGGCGTCACCGGCGACGTGTCGGACGCCGACGACCTCGCCGCCTTCGTGGACGCCGCCCTCACCGCGTACGGCCGGATTGACGCCGTCGTCTGCAACACCGGCCACCCGCCCAAGGGCGACCTCCTGGCGATCACCGACGACGAGTGGCACGCGGGCCTCGACCTGGCGCTGCTGAACACGGTCCGGCTCGCGCGCCTCGTGACGCCCATGATGGAAGCGCAGGGCGGCGGCGCGATCGTCAACGTGTCGGCGTTCGGGGCCGTCGAGCCGTCGCCGGACTTCCCGGTGTCGTCGGCGGTCCGGGCGGCCCTCGGGGCGTTCGTCAAGCTCTACGCCGAGCGGTACGGCGCCGCGGGGATCCGGATGAACAGCGTGCTGCCGGGCTTTATCGAGACGTACCCCGTCGACGAGGAGACGCTGGCGCGCATCCCCGCCGGCCGGCCGGGCGGGGTCGACGAGGTCGCCGCGACGGTCGCGTTCCTGCTGTCGGAGGGCGGCGCGTACGTCACGGGCCAGAGCGTCCGCGTCGACGGCGGGCTGACGCGGTCGATCTAGCGCCCGGGGAGGCCCGGGCTGTTAGTTTCCCAACACCCCCTCCCCTCGTCGATGCTGCGACCGGCCCTGCTCTCCCTGCTGTTCGCCGCGCCGCTGGCGGCCCAACCTGCGGAGGCCGATGCCTCGCCGCCGCCCACCGACTCCGAGGTCGTCGCCGTGTTCACGGACGAGCCGCCCCGCATCGACGGCCGACTCGACGAGCTGCTGTGGGACCGCGTCGAGCCGATCCGCGGCTTCACGCAGGTCTGGCCCGACGACGGGAGCGAGCCGACCGAAGCGACGGAGGTGCGCGTCGCCTACGACCGCGACCACCTCTACGTCGCCTTCCGCAACCTCGACCGCGAGCCTGCCCTCATCCGCGCCAAGAACCTCGAGCGCGGCGGCCGCAACGACCGCGACGACCACGTCTACATCGGGCTCGACACGTTCCGCGACGGCCGCAATGCCTACCTCTTCGAGATGAACGCGCTCGGCACCCAGGACGACGCGACGATCACCGACGAGGGGCTCACGATCGACAGCTTCTCGTGGGACGCCGTCTTCCGCTCCGAGACCCACATCGGGCCGGACGGCTGGACGCTTGAGGCCGCCATCCCCTTCCGACAGCTCCGCTTCCCCGAGGGCGACGACCTGTCGTTCGGGTTCATGGTCTCGCGGATGATCAACCGCAAGAACGAGCGCGTGATCTGGCCCGACATCGGGCTCGAGCGCGGGAGCAACTTCCTGTCGCTCGCGGCGGTCTCGCGCTACGGCGTCGTGACCGGCCTCAAGGACATCCACCGGGGCCTCAACCTCGAGGTCAAGCCGTACGGCATCACCGGCTTCCAGCAGTCGCGCCCCGACCTGGGGCTTCCGACCGAGGACGCCAGCGTCTCCGCCGACGCGGGCGTCGACATCAAGTACGGGCTGACCTCGAACCTGACGCTCGACCTCACGGTCAACACCGACTTCGCCCAGGTCGAGGCCGACAACGTCCAGATCAACCTCAGCCGCTTCAGCCTCTTCTTCCCCGAGAAGCGGGAGTTCTTCCTCGAGCGGTCGGGCTTGTTCGAGCACGGCAACCCGCGCTCGACGCAGACCTTCTTCTCGCGCCGCATCGGCCTGACGGAGGACATCCTGGCGGGCGCCCGCGTCACCGGTCAGGTCGGCCCGCTGTCGATCGGCGCGATGAGCCTGGAGACGGGCTCCGGGCTGGACAACCTGTTCGGCTCGCAGTCCACCACGAACACCGTCGCCCGCGTCCGCGCCGACGTGCTCCCCAAGACGACCGTCGGCGCGATCGCGACCGACCTGCGGACGGCCGGCCGCTCGAACCAGGCGCTCGGCGTCGACGGGCTCGTGCGGTTCGGGCGCGGCGGCGAGGTCAGCGGCTGGGCCACCCAGGTGTGGGACACTGACCCGGCCCTGACGAGCGCGGCGGGCCACGTGTTCGGCCGGGTGCAGAGTCAGACGGCCGAGGTCTCGGGCTCGCTGACCAGCGTCGGCGCCGGGTACGCCCCGGCGCTCGGGTTCGTCCGCCGCCGCGACCTCCGCCAGGCCTCCGCCGCCGCCACCTACCGGCCGTTCGTAACGGTCCCCGCGCTCCCGTTCGTCCGACGTGTCTCGGCGAGCGCCGAGGGCGACGTGATCACCGGCCAGGACGGCGAGCTCCAGACGACCGCCGCCTCCGCCGCTTTCCGCGTCGACTTCCCCCAACGCGACTACCTCGCGCTGAGCGTCGACCGCAGCTTCGAGCGGCTAGAGGAGCCCTTCGCCATCCGAACGGACGAGGTCGTGGCGCCGGGCGACTACACGTTCGTCCAGGTCGGCCTGACGGGCGAGACCGACTCGAGCCGGCCGGTCTTCGGCCGTGCCTCGGCCTCGACGGGCGGCTTTTTCGACGGCACGCGGACCGACCTCTCGGCGACGGCCGGCTGGCGCCAGTCGCGGCACCTCGTCTTGGAGCCCAGCGTGTCGCACTCGGTCGTCGACGTCGGGAACGGCGACTTCGCCGTCACCGTCGGCTCGCTGTCGGCGCTCACGGCCTTTAGCCGGACGCTCTTCGGCCGGACGCTGCTCCAGTACGACAACGTCTCGCGCCAGCTCCGCGCGAACGTCCGGCTCGACTGGATCCACCGCCCCGGCTCCGACCTGTTCGTCGTCTTCAACACGGCCTACGGCCGGATCGACGAGGGGGCCGACCCGCTCGACCCGCGCCGGACGGTCGTCCTCCGCGACCGGCTGGCGGTCGTCAAGCTGACGTACCTAGTGCTGATCTAGCGGGCCGTCAGCGGCCGATGGTCTTCGACTGCGCTGCGGCCTCCTCGTCCGGCTCGGCCGTCGGCTCGGCGCTCCCGTCGAGGGCATCTTCTTCGGGCGCCAGCAGGGCCAGCACGTCCGAGGTCGTCGCCAGGATCTCGACGGCGCCCTCGCGGCGGAGCTCGTCTTCGGTGCCGAACCCGCACAGCACGCCGACGGCCTGCGCGCCGACCGCCGCCGCCGTCTGCATGTCGACCGTCGTGTCGCCGACGACCAGGCAGCGCTCGGGCGCGACGCCCATCGCGTCGGCGCAGTACAAGAGCGGGTCGGGGTAGGGCTTCATCCGGGGCGTCGTCTGCGCGCCGGCCACGGCGGCGAACAGGTCGAGCACGCCGTAGTGCTCGAAAAAGGCCCGGATGCGTGCCTCGCCACCCGTCGAGAACGCGCTGATCGGGTACCGCTCGGCCACGGCGTGGAGCATCTCGTCCACGTCCGCGACGAGGTCATGCGGGATGTGGTCGGCGGCCTCCGGCGGGTGCGACTCTGCCCGCTCGCGCTGGCCGCGCACCCGCTCCAGCACCCCCCCGATGGCGGTTTTGACTGTCGCCAACTCGTCGTCCAGGCCGAGCCGGTCGATGGCCCCGTACGCCGCGTTCGTCGGGGTCTCCGCCGCCATCACGATCCGTCGCGCCAGCTCGGCCGCCCGGCGGCCGCTCACCAGGGGGATCGCGTCCAGGGCGGTGGCGACCTGCGCCACCAGGTGGTCGTCGGTGTCGGCAAGCGTGCCGTCCACGTCGAAGATGACGGCGTCGATGCGGGAAAGGTCGAGCACGGGTCTGGATGGGTGGGTCCGAGAAACCGGGCCGGCCGATCGAGGATCCCCGCTCTCCGCGACGCGAAGGGTTCAGTCCTGCCGCCTGCGCCGGCCGCTGGGGGAACGAGATCGAGACAACCTGCGCGTCTGAAGTCGTCTGTTTTCAACACGCGGTGGACCGGCCGATGAGGGTGTCAGGTTGTGTCACCCCCCTTAGACATTTCCGGCACAAGGGGTTGCAGCCGATCCGAGAGTCGGAGTACCTTCGCCGCGAGCCAGGTTCCTCCTGTGGATAACTTTCCACGAAGACACTCTGGCCTCTGGCTTTTCCCACCCAAGCCCCCTGACCTGATGAATCGACTCATCCCAGCCATGAGCGCTGCCGCTGCCCTCGTCGGCCTCGGCGTGTTTATCGTCTTCCAATTCTAGACAGCCCTGCTGTCTAGCTCGCGAGCGCCGCCCGGCTTGTCCCGGCGGCGCTCGCGTCGTTTTGGGGTGAGGGGCCAGGAGACGGGGCGCGGGCTGACGCGTCCCCCGGGGACCAAAAGACAGGCCGCCCCCAGACCCTTGGCCTGCCGATAGCTTGCGGGTGCCCCCACCCCACCCGCATGAGTCCCCTCGACTGGGCGATCGTCGCCGTCGTCCTCCTCCTGACCCTGGGCTTGGCGGCCGTGTACGCCCGCCGCGCCTCCCGGTCGACCGACGAGTTTTTCGCCACGGGCCGCTCGATGCCGTGGTGGCTGGCGGGCACGTCGATGGTGGCGACCACGTTTGCGGCCGACACGCCGCTCGCGGTCGCGGAGCTCGTCGCGCAGTCCGGCGTCGCGGGCAACTGGCTATGGTGGTACGCTGCGCTCGGCGGCATCCTGACCGTGTTCTTCTTTGCGCGCCTGTGGCAGCGGAGCGGCGTGCTGACGGACGTGGAGCTCGTGGAGCTGCGGTACGACGGCGCGCCCGCCGCCTGGCTGCGCGGGGTTAAGGCCGTCTACTTCGGGCTGTTCGCGAACGCGATCGTGATCGGCTGGGTGGTGCTCGCGATGACGACCGTCTTCCGCGTCCTCTTCCCCGGGATGACCATCTTCGGCGCGACCGAGTGGGCGGGCCTGAGCGCCCCGACGCTCGCCGTCGGCGGGTTGATGCTGCTGGTTGGCGTGTACTCGATGATCGCCGGGCTGTGGGGCATCGCCATCACCGACGTGTTCCAGTTTTGCCTCGCGATGGTCGGGTCGGTCGCCCTCGCGTGGTACGCGCTCGACATCCCCGAGGTGGGCGGGATCGCCGGCCTCAAGGCGGCGCTGCCCGCCGAGGCGTTCCGGTTCACGCCCGTCGTGGGGAACGCGGTCGAGGGCGCGGCGACGCTCGCGCTGTCGGGCGTCGCGTTCGCGGCGTACCTCGGCGTCCAGTGGTGGGCGAGCTGGTACCCGGGCGCCGAGCCCGGCGGCGGCGGGTATGTGGCCCAGCGGATGCTGGCGACGCGGTCCGAGACCGACTCCGTGCTCGCGGTCCTGTGGTTCGCCATCGCCCACTACTGCATCCGCCCGTGGCCGTGGATCATCGTCGGGCTGGCGGCGCTCGTGCTGTACCCCGGGCTCGAGACCCCCGGCGAGGGCTACGTCTTGGTGATGCGCGACGCGCTCCCGTCCGGCCTGCTCGGGCTGCTGTTCGCCGCGTTCCTGGCCGCCTTCATGTCGACGATCTCGACCCAGCTCAACTGGGGCACGAGCTACCTCGTCAACGACCTGTACCGGCGGTTCATGGCGACCGGCCGGTCCGAGCGCCACTACGTGCTCGTGTCCCGCGTGCTCACGCTCGCCCTCGCCGTCGGCGGGTTCCTGCTGGCGACCCAGCTCGACTCGGTCTCGGGCGCGTGGGGGCTGCTGCTGAGCGCCTCGGCCGGGATGGGGCTCGTGCTCATCCTGCGCTGGTACTGGTGGCGGATCAACGCGTGGAGCGAGCTCGTCGCGACCGTCGTCCCGCTCGCGATGGTCGGGCTCCAGCTGGTCGGCGTCGACGTGCCGTTCCTGACTTCCGAGTTCCCGACCAACCTGTTCGGCATCGCCGCCATCACGACGGTCTCGTGGCTGGTCGCCACATTCGTTACTGCGCCGACAGGGCAGGCGACACTCGACACATTTTACCGGCGCGTCCGGCCCGGCGGTCCCGGCTGGCGGCCCGTCGCCGCGCGCCAGCCCGAGGTCGAGGTCGACACCGGGCTCGGGCGCCTGTTCGTGCAGTGGCTCGCGGGCAGCGCCGCCGTGTATGCCGCCCTCTTCGGCATCGGCTGGCTCGTGCTCGGCGAACCCATCAAGGGCGCGATCACGCTCGCCGTCGCCGTCGCCGTCATCTTCGCGCTCGTCCGCTCCCTGCGTGCCGACGACGCGGCGTCGATCAGCGGATGACGACGATCCGGGTGAAGGCCGACTCCGCCAGCGTCCAGACGCGGACGGCGTAGACGCCGGCGGGGACGCGGCTGGCGTCCCACGTCAGCTCCGGGTAGCCCGCCGGGAGCTGGCGGCCGTCGGCCAGCACCGCCACGCGGCGGCCCTGTGTGTCGTAGACCTCGGCGCGGATGCCCAGGTCGGTCGGCAGCTCGAGCGGGATCGTGACGACGCCGCGCGTGGGGTTCGGGAACGAGGGCCCCGCCGCCAGCGCGTCCGGCCGCACCAGCACGTTGAGCGCCAGCGCCACCTCGACCGCGCCCCGGAGCGGGTCATTCGTCGCGATGTCGAGCGTCTGGGCATACGCCGACGGTGCCACATTCACGCCCGTCACTGTCACCTCAACCGTGGTCTCGGTGTGGGGCGCGACGGTGCCGCTGGCGGGGGTCACCTCGCGAACCCACGACGGCAGCGCAGCCGTGTCGATGTCGAACGTGAGCGGGCCGTCGCCGTCGTTCGCGATCACGAACGAGACGCTCCGGCTCACGCCCTCCAGCAAGGTCAGCTCCACGCCCGTCACGTCCAGGCGGGCAGTCGGCGGCGCGAACGCGGTCCCGTCGATCGTCACGAGCGCTTCGGGCCCCGCGGCGTCGGTGTCGATGCGGACCGCGAACGCGCCCGACTGGCGGGCCGTGATCGCAAGGTCGAGCACGGCGACCGCGCCCGGGGCCACGACGGCCGGCGCCAGCGACACATCCGCTTGCGTGGAGGTCGCGCCCGAGACGGTGAGCGGCTGGTCGCTGGCGTTCGTCACGCGGACGCCGACCGTCGTGGGGATGTGCACGAACAGGTTCTCGGTCGCGTCCTCGGCGAACGCGAGCGCGTAGCCGCCGGCGACGAGCGTCGGGCGGTACTGGCCCACGAGCGCGTCCGTCCGCTCGGCCTGGCCCGGCGTGAAGTTGGTCATGCACGAGTCGTGCGAGTAGTCCATGTAGTTGCGGACCGGGTCGAGGCCGGGGTCGAGCGGACATGAGTCGCGCGAGACGGGGCAGCCCGAGGCGGGCGACGCCTCCTGGGGCGTGTCGGCGACGCCGTCGTTGATCGACGAGCACCCGCCGGCGAACGTGTGGTCGAGCCCGAGCCAGTGGCCGACCTCGTGCGTGCCGGTGTGGCCGAGGTTGTACGGCGCCGCCGTCCCGCCCGGCAGCGACCGGTCGAGCACGACGACGCCGTCGGTCTCGTCGCGCTCCGAGGCGCCGTACGGCAGGGTCGCCCAGCCGAGGTAGTCAAGCCCGAGACTGGCGGTGTAGACGTTCAACACGCGCGCCGGGTCGACCTGGAGCGCCCGCTTCATCGCCCGCTCCTCCCCCGACCCGAGCCGCAAGTCGGTGTACCAGTCGGCGTTGTCGACGCGGTTAACGGCCGCGAGCGCGAACCGGAAGCCGGTCGTGCGGAACGCCGAGTTGAGCGTGTCGACCTGCGCCTCCAGCATCGCCAGCGGGAGGTCACCCCGCGTGCCGTCGGTGAGGACGTGGAACACGACGGGCACGGTCGTCGGCGCGTCGGGCCCGATCCGGAGCGCCGACAGCTCGCGGTGGCGCTGCACGATGGCGGCGCGCTCGATCGACTGGGCGACGGTCGGCGACGGCGTGGCGCACCGCCGGCCGTCGAGCGTGACCTGGGCCCCCGTCGCGGGCGCAAGCAGGAGGACGAGGAGGCCGACCGCGGAAAGGCGCACAGGTGCAAAGGGTGTCTCGGCGCAAGCTACGCGCCGGGTCTGCGGATTCGTGCCCCGGATCGGCGCCGGCCGGAACCCATCGGCCCCGCGCATCATCCCCTCGGACATTTCCCCCCCGAAAGATGCCCGCGCAGTCTGGCGACACCGTTTCCGTTCACTACGCCGGCCGTCTCGACGACGGCACGCCGTTCGACTCGTCGGAGGGCCGCGAGCCGCTCCGCTTCACGCTCGGCGCCGGCCAGGTCGTCCCCGGCTTCGACGCGGCCGTCACCGGCATGGAGGTCGGTGAGGAGAAGACAGTCCGGCTCGACGCGGCCGACGCGTACGGCGAGCGCCGCGACGACCTCGTCCTGCAGGCGCCCCGAACGGCGTTCCCCGAGGGCGCGGCGCTCGAGGCCGGCATGGGCGTCCAGCTCGGCCTGCAGGGCGGCGGCTCGGCCGAGGCCCAGATCGTCGACGTGAGCGACGAGACGATTACGCTCGACGCCAACCACCCGCTCGCGGGCCAGGCCCTCACGTTCGACCTCACGCTGGTCGATACCGCCTCGTAACCCGGCGGCGCCCCGGCCGTTGGGCGACTTTGCGGACTGCCCCCCGACGCCATGCCCCTCCTCCTGCCCGCCGGCCGCTCCGTCCTGACCGTCGCCGCCCTGCTGGCGGTCGCCGTCGGCGCGGCGGCGCAGACCGACGCGCGCCGCCCGCCCCTCTACCTCGCCGAGCAGGGCGGCACGAAGGTGTACCTGCTCGGCTCGGTCCACGTGCTCCCCGAGGGCGCGCTGCCGCTCCCCGCCCACGTCGAGGCCCTGTTTACGGCCGCCTCCGTCGTCGCCTTCGAGATCGACCTCGACGCCGCCGCCGAGCGCGCCGCCGACCTGTTCGCCGCCGCGACCGACGAGGCCTCGGTCGGCGACCTGCTCGACGACGACCAGCGCGCGGCGCTGTACGCCTCGATGGAGGGGTTCGGGATGCCGGCCCAGATGCTCGACCCGTACGAGCCCTGGTTTGCCGGGATGACGTACGGGATGCTGTCGCTCAAGGGCGACGGGAGCTTTGGCGAGGGCGTCGACGCCTACCTCTTCCGCCGAGCGGGCGAGGCGGGCAAGGAGATCTTGGCGCTGGAGACCCTGGCCGACCAGATCGAGGCCTTCGATCGGCTCTCCGACACCGGGCAGGTCGCGTATCTGATGGACTTGGTGGCCACCTCGGCCGGGGCCGCCGCCGCCTTCGACGAGCTCGTCGACGCCTGGGGCTCGGGCGACGACGCCCGCCTGTCGGCCGTGCTCGCGCACGAGCTCGGCGACGGCGAGGTCTTCGAGTCGCTGCTCGCGCGCCGCAACCGGGCGTGGATCCCGACCATCGTCGCGCTCCTCAACCGGCCCCGCGACGTGTCGCTCGTCGTCGTCGGCGCCGGGCACCTGGTGGGGCCCGAGAACGTGATCGCGCTGCTCCGCGCCCAGGGCGTCAAGGTGCGCCGGTTGTAGCTAGGCCACGTCGAGCGGCTGGACGAGCCGGCCCGTCGACCGCCCGTGCATCGCGTCGCGCATCGCGAGCGCCAGCGTGGTCAGCACGAGCCCGCCATTCGCGTTCGCCTGGATCGCGTCGGCCGCCTGCTCGACGAGGTCCGCCATCGCGCCGAGGTCGGCGTTCGGGAGCGCGGCCACGAACTTGTGGACGTTCTCGGCCTGGTCCACGTTGACGATCGGCGCGTCGGGGCCACCGACTTGGGCCAGCACCAGGTCGCGGATCCATAGCGAGACCAGCCCGAGCCACGACTTGAGCCCCTCGCGCCCCAGCTTGGTCGCCGTCTGCACGACCGGCGCCACCTTGTCCGGCCGCCCCATGAACGCCGCGCGCACGAACTCGAGCGCCAGCAGCCGCTGCCCGCCGACGGCGGGGCTCCCCCACACCTCGAGGGCGCGCGTGTACGACCCGTCGGCCATCCGCGCCGCGACGCCCGCCTCGTCGGCCGGCACGCGCGACCGCGACACGAGCGCGGCCTCGATGGTCTCGGGTGGGAGCGGGTCGAACCGGACGCGCTGGCACCGCGACAGGATCGTCGGGAGCACGAGGTCGAGCCGCTCGGCGGTGAGTAGGAGGACCACGTCGGGGCCCGGCTCTTCGAGCAGCTTCAGGATCGAGTTGGCCGCCTCCGTCCGGATCCGGTCCGCGTCCGTCAGCACGCCGACGACGTGGCGGCCCTCGGCGGGGACGAACGTCATCTCGCGGCGGAGGAGTTCGTCGATGGGCCGCTTGCGGTGCTCGACCTGCTTGTTGCTGGGCCCGTCGTCGTCGAGCGCGCCGCGCTGGCGGTAGTCGACGGGCGCGTAGGGCTCGGCGGCGAGCCGCGCCAGGCGCTCGGGGTAGTCGCCCGGCCGGTCGTCCTTGTCGGCGCCCTTGCTGGTCTTGGGGAACGGGAGGTAGACGTGGAGGTCGGGGTGGATCAGACGCGCGGCCTTGGTGCAGGCGAGGCACGTGCCACACGCATCGCCCTCCGGCCCGCCGGGCCGTCCGCGCCGCTCGCACAACAGGGCCTGCGCGAACGCGAGCGCCCCCGCCCGTTTGCCGGTCCCCGCCGGCCCGTGGAGCAGGTAGGCATGCGCCACGCGCCCGCTGGCGAGCGCGTGCGCCAGCAGGTCCGTCGCCCGCTCCTGCCCAATGACGCGGCTCCACATGGCGCTAGGCGGCGACGACGCTGCCGATCCGGAACGCCGGCTGCCCGAGCGCCCCGAGCACCGTCAGCGCCCGCCCGACCGACCCCTCCGGCACGACGGCCACCAGCCCGACCCCCAGGTTGAACGTCCGCCGCATGTCGTCCTCGGGGACCTCGCCGACCTCCTGGATCAGCTTGAAAAGGGCCGGCCGCGACCAGGCGTCCCAGTCCACGTCGAGCGCGAGCCCATCGGGCAGGATCCGGTTCGTGTTGCCCACGAGGCCGCCGCCCGTCACGTGCGAGAAGCCGTGCGCCAGCCCCTCCGACAGCAGCGCCTGGATGGCGTTCAGGTAGCTTTTGTGGACCTTGAGGAGCGCGTTGCCGATGCTCTCGCCGCCCAGCTCGTCCGGCGTGTCGGCGGCCACGAACCGGTCGAAGAGCACCTTGCGCGCGAGCGTGTAGCCGTTCGTGTGGAGCCCCGTCGAGGGCAGGCCGAGCAGCACGTCGCCCGCCTCGATCGCCGAGCCGTCGATGATGGCGTCGCGCTCGACGACGCCGACGATCGTGCCGGCGAGGTCGTACTCGCCCGGCCGGTACATGTCGGGCATCTCGGCGGTCTCCCCGCCGATCAGCGCGCAGCCGTTCTCCTTGCACGCCTGGGCGAACCCCTTCACGACCGACTCGACGACGCCGGGCCGGATGCTGCCCGAGGCGAAGTAGTCGAGGAAGAACAGCGGGCGCGCGCCGCTGACGGCGATGTCGTTCACGCAGTGGTTGACCAAGTCCTGCCCGACGGTCCCGTGGCGGTCGACCCGCTGGGCCACCTTGAGCTTGGTCCCGACGCCGTCCATCGACGAGACGAGCACGGGGTCACGGTACTGCTCGCGGTCGAGGGCGAACAGGCCGCCGAAGGCGCCGACGTCGGTGAGAACGCCGGGCGTGAACGTGCCCCGGACGTGCCGGGTAATCCGGCGGACAGCTTCCTCGCCCGCCTCGATGTCGACGCCGGCTTCTTTGTAGGTGGCCATGGGCTCGCGCGTGTGGACCGGCAAGCTAGCGGGGCGCGGGCGCGAGCGGGGTGGAAGAGAGTGAGGAGCGCAGGAGCCTGCTGGCGCCAAGCCATCATCAGGACGCTGCGCCACGATCTGGCTCGCGCGGCATGCCCGTGCTGGCGCCCGCGGCCTCTCCCCCACTCACGCCGAGCGCCACGGCGGGTCCGTCTTGCCCAGGAACGCCGCGACGCCGGCGCGGCAGTCGTCGGTCGCTCGCGCGAGCGCGTTGAGGCGCGTCGCGTACGAGAGCCCCTCGGCGAGACCCATCGAGGGCACGTCCGCCAGCAGGCGCTTGGTGAGGGCGACGGCGCTCGCGCTGGTCTCTGTCGCCAGCTCGCGGCACAGCGCGTCGGTCGCGTCGTCGAGGTCGTCCGGGGCGACGGCGCGGGTGACGAGCCCGATCCGCTCGGCCTCGCCGGCGTCGATCAGGTGACCGCGCAGCAGGAGGTCCCGGGCCGTCGCCTCGCCCAGCTTGCGGACCACGAACACGGACACGATGGCCGGGACGAACCCGATGCGCGTCTCGGTGAAGCCCAGCTTGACGCCATCCGCCACGAGCGAGAAGTCGCAGACGGCCGCCAGCCCGCAGCCGCCGGCGATCGCGTGGCCCTGCACCTTGGCGACGACCGGCTTGGGCAAGGTGTAAATCGTCTCGAACAAGCGCGCGAGCAGTTCGGAGTCGGCGAGGTTCGCCTCGGCGCTCGCGTCTGCGAGCGCTTGCAGAGCTGTGAGGTCGGCGCCCGCCGAGAACGCCCGGCCGGTCCCGGTCAGCACCACGACGCGAATGCCGTCGTCGCGGCCGGCTTCGGCCAGCGCGTCGGTGAGCGCGGCCACCAGGTCGGCCGAGAGCGCGTTGCGGACCTCGGGGCGGTCCAGGGTGAGCGTGAGGACGGGGCCGTCGAGAGAGGACGTGAGCACGGGCGAAAGGGCAGGGAGTCCGCAAGATCGCCCAATGCTCGTCCCGTCAGGCGCCCACGATCTCGCGCACCGCCGCCACGCGCTCCGCCAGCGGCCCGCCGACGACGGTGTACGGGATGCCGCGCACGGTGAGGTCGTTGCGGATGGCGCCGTCCTGGTACCGCTGGACCTCCGGGTGCGCCCGGTGGCCGTCGACCTCGAACGGGATGCCGGGCGCGCAGACGATCGTGTGGGCGTACCGCGCGCGGCACCGGCCGGCGTACGCCTGGACCTCGGGCGGGCACGCGCCGAAAAAAAAGAAAGCGTACTGCTGCGTCGTGAGCGCGTTCGTGTCGACGATCAGAAACCGGCGGGCCCGGCGCTCGAGCGCGTCTTCGAGGGCGACGTGCTCGCGGCAGATCGTGACGTAGTCCGCAAGCGGCAGGTCGTCCCCGGCCTCCACCCAGAGCCGCCGCCCGACCTCCTCGACATACGGCTCGCCTAGCGCGTCGGCCACCGCTTGCGCGAGTGTCGTCTTGCCCGTCGACTCGGCGCCCAAAAAGACGACGCGCTGGACCGGCCGGCTACGCGACGCCATACGTCCCTCCGGTCTGCTCCGCGACGAGCCGCCGCCATTCAATAATGCCCTGCACGCACAGCGCCAGCAGGACCGCGTACACGCCCGCCGTCAGGACCAGCGCCTTCGAGCCGTACACGACCACAGCCACCACGTCGACGGCGATCCACAGGGCCCAGTGGTCGATCACGCGGCGCATCATGAGAAGCTGGGCGACGACGCTCCCGCCCAGGATGAACGAGTCGGGGTACGGGAGCGCGGCGTCGGTGAACCGGTCGAAGACCGTCCCGAAAAAGAGGACGGCGAGGGCGACGGCCGCCAGCGCCGCCAGCCGCTGGCGCGGCGCGAGCGTCGAGATCGGGAGCTCCGTCCGGCCCTCGCCGCCAAACCGCCACGTCCACCAGCCGACGACGCAGGTCCCTAAGAAAAAGACCTGGAGCACGACGTCGGCGTACAGCTTGGCCCCGGCGAACAAGACGGCGAACAGCGACACGGCCACCATCCCCGTCCACCACGTGTGGACGCTGTTGCGCCGGGCGAGATACACCGAGGCGACGAGGGCGACGTTGGCGGCGATCTCCAGGCTCATGGCGCAAGCTACCCGTGGACGCGAGCGGCTACTCCCCCACCAGGAACCGGTACAGCGGCCACAGCTCTTCCTGGGCGTCGATGGCCGCGCCGACCAGCTCGCCCCCCATCGCCTCTGCCTGCTCGCGCGAGATCTTGCGCATCACCCAGATCCCCTTGGCCCGCGCGAGCCCCTCGGGAACGGCGTCGAGCGGCTCGGAGAACTCGGGGTGGCCCTCGGGCTTGGTCACGTGCGGCGCGAACGCCAGCCGGTACCCGCACGCCAGCAGGGCGTTGAGGATCGGGAGCGACTCGGCCGGGTGGTCCACGAGCCGCGACCGGGCGGGGCCGAACAGGCCGGTCGCGTAGCTGCCGACGTACAACCCCCAGCGGAAACCGTCCGGGTAGACGGCGTGGCTGAGCTGGACGTCGGTGAGCCGCTTGCGGGGGAGCCGGTAGAAGCTCATCCACAGGTGGCTGTGCGAGCCGCCCCGGCCGAAGTCGTTTTTCAGGATCCGCGAGAACACGTTCCGCTCGGTCTCGAACGGCAGGCCGTTGGGCAGCACCCAGTTGACGGCGAGATCGTCGCGGTAGCGCTTGAACGGGGCCGTGACGGCGCGGTCGAGGACCGGCTTGAGCGCCTGGTACGTGCCGATGTGGGGGTCGGCGCGCAGGGCCGCGAGCGCGTCGTAGCCCTCGGGCGGGAAGCCTTGGAAGGTGAGGTCGAGGGGCGGGCGGACAAAGGTGTCAGGGAGCACGGAAATTCTGTCAGTCGGCCGAGCCTAACCCCCCGCCGGCGGCGCTGTTCTCGGTGCCAATCTGACAGCCGGATGGGCGGCGCGGCTGACAAATTGTTCCAATAACGGAGGTGGCACGGTGCCTGAAAGGGTCCTCCCTGCCCGCAGGGCACTCTGTTCCATCCATCCCCTCTCCCCATGACGACGATCCCGTTCCGCCCCGGCCGCGACTTCGCCATCCTGCGCCGGGAGATGGACCGC
This sequence comes from Rubrivirga halophila, assembly GCF_046845755.1. GTDB lineage: Bacteria > Bacteroidota > Rhodothermia > Rhodothermales > Rubricoccaceae > Rubrivirga. Next base: position 1,041,597 of record NZ_CP177357.1, on the reverse strand, counting down.
CTGTTCGACGACGTGTCGCGCGGCGACCGCGACGCCGAGGCCGTCTGGACGCCCCGTGCCGACGTCTCCGAGACCGACGACGCCTACGTCCTGAGCCTCGACCTCCCCGGCATCGACCGCGACACGCTCGACGTGACGCTCGACGACGGCACGCTCAAGATCTCCGGCGAGCGCCGCCGCGCCGACGAGCAGTCGGACGGCCGCTTCCACCGTGTCGAGCGCGCCTACGGCCGCTTTTTCCGCTCGTTCACGCTCGGCACCGACGTCGACGACGACGCCATCGAGGCCACGTTCGACGACGGCGTGCTGATGGTGCGCGTCGGCAAGAGCCCGGCCGTCCAGCCGCGCCGGATCCCGATCGGCCGGCGCTCCCGGCTCGCCGAGCACGCCGGCGACGGCCACGTCGAGACCCCCGAAACGGTGGAGGCCGACTAACCTCTTCCCCGCTCTCGCCCCTCTGCGCCCCGGGCCTCCGCTCGGGGCGCTGCCGTTTGGGGCCCGCGGCGCCCGTGGCCTGGCGAGCCCCCAGCGCCCGTGCCTCCCTGACTCGGGAGTGAGGCCAGCGATTCAGGCCGGCGCAAGCTCGGGTCGGACGGCGACCACGGCGCGCCACGCCCCTAAGGGCCGGATCCGACACGCGGGCCGAGCAAGGTGCCCTGGCCAGATCACTCGCGACGCCCCCGCCAAACGACGAGGCACTCGCTTGTACATCGCCGCGCGTGCACTATGCTGGCGTCGGTTCCATTCCCCCACCCCTCCGGATCCATGCGCCTCCTCCTCCCCCTCGTTCTGGTCGCCCTCGTGTCGCTGGCGCCCGCCCGGGCCCAGGTCAGCTTCGTCCCGTTGATCGGCTATGACATCGACCAGAAGGCCGCTACGCTCGGGCTCGCCTTCGAGTTCGCCGCGCCCCTGGTGGCCCTCCCGCTCCAGCCCGCCGTCCGCCCATCCGTCGAGTTCGTCTTTTTCGACAGCGACGCGACCTACGTCCGCGGCGACGGCGACCTCATCGCGCGGTTCGACACCGGCGGCCCGCTCATGCCCTATGCCAAGGGCGGCGTGACCATCGAGTATTTCGACTCCGGCGCCTTCGACAACACCGAGGTCGGGCTCAACCTCGGGGGCGGCGTCGAGGTCAACCGCGTGTTCGTGGAGGGCGCCGTCGGGTTCGGCGACATCAGCGACCTGCGCGTCCGGGCCGGCTTCCGGTTCTGAGCACCGGGCGTCCCGCTGGCGTCCGTCGCCAGCGGGGCGTCAGTCGGAGGACGTGCGCTCGCCGGCCATGAAGGCGACGGCGTCGGCCACCATGGCCGGGCTGCCGATGACCACGGGCGTCCGGTCGTGGAGCGCTTGGGGCTCGACGTCGAGGATCGGACCCGTCCCGGTTTCGGCCCGCCCGCCCGCCTGTTCCACGATAAAGGCCATCGGATTCGCCTCGTACATCAAGCGCAGCTTGCCGTTCGGGTTGCGCGTATTCGACGGGTAGATGTAGACCCCGCCCTTCATCAGGTTGCGGTGGAAGTCGGCCACGAACGACCCGATGTAGCGCGTCGTGTAGGGGCGCGGCGGGTCGTCGTCGGGCGCCTCGGTCTGCATCCACTTGATGTACTCCTTGAGGCCGTCCTCCCACGAGTTGTAATTGCCCTCGTTGATGGAGTACATCTTGCCCCGCTCGGGGGTCGTGATGTCGGGGTGCGAGAGCAGGAACTCGCCGATGGACGGGTCGAGCGTGAATCCGTTGACGCCGGCGCCAGTCGTGTAGACCAAGATCGTGGAGGACCCGTACACGACGTAGCCGGCGGCGACCTGCTCGCGGCCGCGCTGGAGCGCGCTCGCCATCGTCACGCGGCCGGCGTGGTCGTCGGGCACGCGGTAGATCGAGAAGATGGTCCCGATGGAGACGTTGACGTCGACGTTCGAGGACCCGTCGAGCGGGTCGAACAAGACGACGTACTTGCCCTGGCAGTCGTCGAAGAGGAGCGGAATCGCCTCGGCGTGCTCTTCGGACCCGATGAGGCAGACCTCGCCGCCGCGCCGGAGCGCCCGGACGAACTCCTCGTGCGCCAAGAGGTCGAGCTTTTTCTGGACCTCGCCCTGGACGTTGACGTCGCCCGTGTCGCCGAAGATGTCGACGAGCCCGGCCTTGCGGACGTCGCGGTCAACGATCTTGGCCGCGATCACGATGTCGCGCAGCAAGCGCGAAAACTGACCTTTCGAGCCGGGCGTGTCGACTTCGCGCTCGATGATGAACTGCTCGAGCGTGGTGAGCGAGCCGCCGCCGGTCGCGAGCGTGGAGCCGGAGGTGCCGTTCGAGGAGAGGTCCATGTCGTGCAAGAAGATGGAAGCGCTACTGAGCGCGCAAGCTAGCCCGCCAGCCGACCCGACGCGGTGAGGGTTTGGAGCACGTCGGCGGTCCGCGCGCCCACGTCCGCCCCGGCGCGCCACTCCTCGACGAGCCGCGCGAGCGAGGCGCCATCGTCGACGTCGTAGTGGGCCGGGAGCACGACGGGTTGGAGGCCGGCGTCCCCGGCGCGGTCGAGCGTGTCCTGGAAGACGCGGCCGTGGCTGTAGTCCATGTCGAACAGGTCGGGCACGATCTCGTTGAGCCCGAGCATCGTGTAGCCGCCGTCGTCGCTGGGCCCGAGCACGGCCGTCAGCGGGGTGCGGAGCGCGTCGAACGCCAGCTCGACGAACGGCATCGGCAGCGTCGGGTGGTCGGTCCCGATGACGACGGCGCGGTCGTGGCCGGCGGCGAAGGCCTCGACGAAGGCGTAGAGCATCCGCTCGCCGAGCCCCCGCCCCCGCTGGCCGAACACGTCGACGCCGTCGGGCACGTCGGCCAGCGTCCCGCCGGCGAGGTGGAGCCGGACCGTCACGGCGGGCGCGAGCGCGGCGTAGCGGTCGAGCGCGTCGCGCAGGAACGCCTCGTAGAGCGCCGCCGCGTCGGCGGGCGCCAGCGTCGGGCTGAGGCGCGTCTTGACCCGGCCGGCCACGGGCGCCTTGGCGAAGACGAGCAGCGCCGCGCTCATGCGTCGCGATCGGCGTCCGCCGGCTCGGCCTCGAGCACGACGGCCTCGGCGTCGACGACGTCCGCGAACGTCACGATGAGGCCGTCCTCGCTGGGCAGGGGCGCGGCCGTCACCCGGAACGAGGTCGCAAACCCGTCGGCGTGGTAGGGGACCACGATGCTGGCCGTCGCCCCGCCGTCGGCGATCCGGGCGTACATCTCGAACAGGCCGGCCTCGACGTTGCCCGGGAACACCTCGAGCAGGCGCCGGCCGACCAGCCCGGCGGCCGGGCGGTCCAGGATCTCGCCGGCGCGCGGGTTGACGAGGAGGATCTCGAAGTCGACGATGTCGCCCTCGGCGCGGACGGCCGTGAACGCCATCACGCCGTCCGGCGTGGCCGACATCACCGACCGGAGGAGCGCGACGGCCCGGTCGGCGTCGCCGGCGGCGAGCACCTCGGGCATGCGCTCGCGGAAGAGCACGACGGCGCCCGCGATCTCGCCGTCGTCGAGGATGGGCGTCACGGCGTACGAGACGGGGAACGCCGTCCCGTCCTTGCGCCAGAACACCTCGGTGTCGACCGAGCGCGGCTCGCCGTCGTGGAGGGTCGCGTAGATGTGGCAGTCCGTCGCGGGGTACGCTTCGCCGTCCGGGCGGTGGTGGTGGATGAGGTCGTGCTGGCGCGAGCCGACCTGCTCGGCGACGGTCCACCCGGTCATCTCGACGGCCGCCGCGTTCACGAACGTCGTCTTGCCATCGAGGTCGAGCCCGTAGATCCCTTCGGAGGCGGCCTCGAGCACCGAGCGGTACAGCGTCTCGGCCTCGACGCGGCTCCGCTCGGCGCGGTCGAGCGAGATCTGGCGGCCGACGGCCTGGGTCATGACCTCGAGCAGGTCGCGCTCGCTGGACGTGAACCCGCCGGGCCGGGGCTCGGGCGAGACGAAGTTGAGCGTCCCGTACATCTCGCCGTCGACCGTCACCGGCGAGCCGATGTAGGCGCGGAAGCCGCGGTCGGAGCAGGCGGGGTGGTCGGGGACGATCTCGGAGGCGTCGGGATAGGCGACGGTCTCGCCGGTCCGCACGACGGCGTCGCAGAAGGCCTCGCGGATGGGGATCGTGAGGCCGGCCTGGATCGACGGGTCGGGCGAGACGATGGCGTCGAGGTGGTAAAGCCGCTGGCCGGTCGCCACGTCGAACGGCGTCGCGGCCAGGATCCCGACGGGCAGGTCGAACATCTCGCACCCCGCCTCGAGGTAGGCGGTGTACCGCGCCTCGGTCGACGCGTGGTCGGCCGTCGTGATGGCGTGGAGGATCTTGAGGTCCTCGGAGAACGCCTCGAGCTGGGCGGTCCGCTCGGCGACGGCGTCTTCGAGCACGCGGTTGGCGCGCGCGATGTCGCGGCGGAACTGGCGCCGGTTGGCGTCGTCGCGGCTGAGCGAGACGACGCAGAGCTGGCCGTCGTACTCGACGAGCCGGGCCGAGGTCGACATGTAGAGGCGCTGGCCCTCGCGGGTGCGGTGGACCGACTCGAACTGCCCCTTCCGCTCGCGCCGGAGCTCGTCGACGGCCATCCCGGCGTCGAACCGCTTGGTGTCTAGGATGTCGGCGATCGACATCTCGCGGAGCTCGTCGGCAGTGTACCCGTAGCGGCGCACGGCGGCGGCGTTGAAGGCGATGAAGGAGCCCGGCCCGTCGGGGCGCAGGGGGTAGACGAAGATGACGTCGTCGAGCGCGTCGAGGAGCGTCCGCGAGCGGTCCTCCTCTTTCGCCAGCCGGTCCTGCGCCTCGCGCAGCGCCAGCACCTCGTGCCGGTCGGAGACGTCGTCGAACACGACGGCGACGGCGCCCTCGTCGATCGGGACGGCCTGCACGGCGTACGTCGACCGCGTGATCCGGTCGTCGCCGTACTCGATGGTGCCGAGGTCGCGAGGCTCGCCCGTGCGGACCACGTCGAGGTAGGCGTCGAGCACGCCGGTCTCGTCTACGCCGGGCGCGATCTCGGTCAAGAGGCGGCCCACCTCGGCCGTGAGGTCCAGGCCGGTGATGTCGCCGGAGGCGGGGTTGCCGTAGATCAGCCGGAACGACAGGGCGTCGTCGGGGTCGTCGAGGCGGTAGATCGAGACGCCGAGGGGGAGCCGGTTGAGCAGCTCCGCGCCGGAGGACAGGGCGTCGGGAAGAGACGAGAAAGGCATGCAAGAGGGGGCCAGAGAGGACGCCGGAGGAGAGCCAGCGCGTGTCACAGGGCGGTCCGGGCGGGAACCGGAGCGCCCTGTGCCAACGGGTGCGAGAACCGTTCCTCGCGCGTCAACGTCGCCAAGATCGCCCTTGATGCCCGTCGAGGAGCGTGCCGAGGGGGCCGATCGCCGCGCCCTGCCGGCGGGCGTGTCCCAAGGCGTGGTCGAGCGTGTCCAATCGGCGGCCCCAGGCGCGGTCGTCGGCGCCGAGCTGGTTGTGCCACAGGACGACGGCGCACCCGCCCGCCTCGCGGGCGCCCGCGGCGACGGCCGCGAGGGCGTTGGCCTGGGCCTCGGCGTCGAGGCGCTGGTACGTGGTCAACGTCGTGTCCATGAGCGCGAGCGGCATCTCCCACAGGGCCGTCGGGCGCCCGGCGTCGAGGTCGAAGAGGCGGAACGGGTGCGCGGTGCCGCGCCGGAAGCCGGGGGCGTCGGCCCACCCGAGGGTGCTGTCGAGCCGGACGCCCGTCGCCGCCAGCAAGCGCGGGGTCTCGGGCTCGGCCCAGCGCAGAAAGTGGGTCCGCGCCAGCGCCGGCGGCGCGCCGACGGCGTCGACGAACACGGCGTGCTCGGCGGCGAGGCGGCCGGCGGAGTCGTGGGCGCCGTAGCCCGGGTGCCACCCGACCTCGCCCGGCAGCGCCCGCACGCGGGCGGCGTGGGCGCCGAGGTCGACCGGCGGGTCGTGCGGCCCCCACCGCCCCGGCTTGACGAACCACGTCGCGCCGTCGCCGTGGCGGCGGCTGAGCGCCTCCAGGGCGTCGAGGCTGGCGCGGCGGCGGTCGGGCCCGAACGCGCGGCGGACCGCCAGCGCCGGGCGGAGCTGGCGGAGCCCACCCGCGAGCGCGCGGAGCCGGTGGAGCCGGAGCGCGTCGAGGTCGTGCGTGAGGGCGACGGCCCAGGGCGCCCCGCCCCACCCCAGCGGCGCCGCCTCGACGCCGCGCGCGCGCAAGGCGTGCCCGAGCGCCCGGCGGACCGCGTCGACGGCCGGCCGCGTGGCCCCGCCCGGCCCGTCGAGGCGCGACTGGAGGGAGTCGGCATGGGCCACCCGGCCGTGCGCGTCGCGGGCGGCGGTCGCCCGTTCTTGCAGGCCCGCCAGCCACCACGCCGCACCCGCGACCGCGTCGCCCAGCGTCGCCTCCCCCGGCGGGCCCACGGGCACCGGCCACCGCTCGCCGTCGACCGCGAGCCACCCGAGCGCGTCGACGGCCGGGAGGCGCGGCGTGGCGAGGTCGGCGGACGCCTGCGGCGTCACCCGGAGCACCAAGCCGTCGGCGCCGGCCGGGTCGGTCGCCAGCACGAGGCGGGCGTCTCCCCTGCCCACCCACGCGGGCGCCAGGCCCAGGCCGCGCAGCAGCTCCTCCAGCCCGTACCGGACGAGCGGCCCCTCGCGAGGCACGTCGACGCAGCAGGGCAGGGTTCGGAGCACGGGGAGCGGAGGCGGGGGTCGGAAGGTGCCACCGACGCCAGCGACCTGCCAACCAGCTCCGCTCTAGCTTGGGCGCTCGCCGCCGCCCGAACGCATGCGCGCCGCCCTCCTCGCCCTCCTGATCGCCGCCCCGGCGACCGCGCAGGTCAACACCGAGCGGATGCGGCGCCAGCTCGGCGACGACCGCCTGCACCTCGCGCTCGACGCCTCGGCGGCCGTCGCGCGCGGCAACGCCGACTTTCTGCAGGTCGGGCTGGGCGGGCGGCTCGACCTCCGGGCCGTCGAGGACGACCTCGCGTTCGTCGTCGGCCGCCTCGACCTCGCCCGGTCCGACGGCGCCTCGTTCGTCGACCGCTCGTTCGTCCACGCCCGGTACAACACCGACCTCGTGCCCCGGCTCGTCTGGGAGACGTTCGTGCAGGTCGAGCGCAACGGCCCGCAGCGGCTGCGCGCTCGGACGCTGATCGGCGGGGGCGTGCGCTACGAGGTCGTCGACCGCGACTCGGTGGGGCTGGCGGCCGGGCTCCTGCCCATGTTCGAGCGCGAGGTGCTCGACGAGGCGCTCGGCGAGCCCACGAGCGTCGTCCGCGCGAGCAGCTACGTCTCGGCCCGGCTCTCGCTCGCGAACGCGACGCTGTCGACGACGACGTACCTCCAGCCCCAGATCAGCGAGCCCGACGACTTCCGCGTGCTGACGCAGGCGGCCGTCGAGGTGGGCGTCACCCGGTGGGTTCGGATCCGCGTGCGCGCCGACCTCCGCTACGACAGCCGCCCGCCCGTCGGGGTGGAACCCACCGATGTCCGCATCGAGAACGGGCTCGTCCTGGTGATCCCGGCCGGAGACCCCTGAGAACCGGGTCTTCACCTCAGCTTTCAGGAACGAGTGAAAATGGCCCCGGGTACGCCAGCCTCCTCCCCCCTCTGGATATGCAGGATCTCTCCGGCCGGACGGCCCTCGTCACCGGCGCCTCGACCGGCATCGGCCGCGCGACGGCGGCGGCGCTCGCGGCGCGCGGCGCCCACGTCGCGGTCAACTACCCGGCCGACGACGAGCGGGGCAACGCCGACGAGTCGGTCCGGCTCGCAGAGGCCGCGGCCCGAGAGGCGGGTGCCACCGGGTCGGTCGTCGTCGTCGAGGCCGACGTGTCGGACGCGGTCGAGGTGGCGGCGATGTTCGCGACGGTCGCCGACGCGCTCGGCCCGGTCGACGTCCTGGTCAACAACGCGGGCATCCAGATCGAGGAGCCGGAGAGCCACCTCACCGACCCCGCCGACTTCGACCGCGTGCTGGCGGTCAACCTGCGCGGGGCGTTCCTGTGCGCCCAGCAGGCGATCCGCGGGTTCCTCGACCGCGACCCGACGGGCGGCGTCATCGTCAACGTGTCGAGCGTCCACCAGCAGATCCCGCGCCCGCGCTACCTCTCGTACGCGGTCTCGAAGTACGGCCTGCACGGGCTCACGCAGACGCTGGCGCTGGAGTACGCCGCGCGCGGGGTCCGCGTCAACAGCGTCGCCCCGGGCGCCACGCGGACGCCGATTCAGAGCTGGCTCGACGACGAGGCCGCGGCCGACGTGGTCCGCAGCCACATTCCCCAGGGCCGGATCGGCGACCCCGCCGAGATCGCCAGGATCATCGCCTTCCTCGCCAGCGACGATGCCGCGTACGTCACCGGGCAGACCCTCTTCGCCGACGGCGGCCTCACGCTCTACCCCGAGTTCGAGACGCCCTGGAGCGGGTGATGGGGACGGGGGACGGGGGACGGGGGACGGGGGACGGGGGACGGGGGACGGGGGACGGGGGACGGGGGACGGAAGATGAGCTTCTAGAGGGCCGGGTGATTGAGGTGCGGCCGGACAACGGAACCTTTCCCGGGCTCCGACGCCCATCACTCATCACTCATCACTCATCACTCATGTACGACCTCTGCATCATCGGCGCCGGCGTCGGGGGCGGCGCGCTGGCGCACGCGCTCGCGCCGACCGGCAAGCGGATCCTGCTCCTCAACCGGCTCGGCTCGCTCCCTCGTGAGGCCCGCAACTGGGACCCCGAGGCGATGTTTACGAAGGACGCCTACAAGGCCGACGAGGCGTGGACGGACGAAACGACTGGCGCGCGCTTCCGGCCCGGGATGTACTACTGGCTCGGCGGCAACACCAAGGTCTACGGCTCAGCCCTGCTCCGCTTCCGGCCCCAAGACTTCGAGCCGCTGCAGACGCTCGACGGCGTCTCGCCCGGGTGGCCGATCGCCTACGCCGACCTCGCGCCGTACTACGACCGCGCCGAGGCCGCCTACCACGTCCACGGGCGGCGCGGGGCCGACCCGTTCGAGCCGCCGGCCGGGCCGTTCCCGCACGCTCCGATCGCGCACGACCCGCGCATCGCCGAAGTGGCGGAGGGGCTCCGCCGGCAGGGCGTCCACGCGTTCGAGCTGCCCATGGGCGTCCAGTACAGCCACGAGGACCCGGGCGACGGGCCGTTCATCCTGCGCGAGACGTTCGCCGCGATGGGCCGGGCCGCCTTCGATGGCTACCCCGACCTCCTCCACCTCAAGGCGGATGCCGAGGTCGCGACGGTCGCGCCCGCCGTCGCGCACGGCACCGTGGACCTGGTGACGGGCGCGGACGTGACCCGGATCGTGACCGACGCCAGCGGCCGGACCGTGACGCACGTCGAGGCGACCGTCGACGGGGAGCCGGTCACGTTCCACGCGGACGTGTTCGCGCTGTGCGCGGGGGCCGTCAACTCGGCCGCCCTCCTGCTCCGCTCGGCGTCGGACGCGCACCCGGACGGGCTGGCGAACGGGTCCGGGACGGTCGGCCGCCACCTCATGCGGCACCTCACGACGAAGGTCTACACGGTCGCCAGCGGGACGCCCAACCCGACGCGCTTCCAGAAGACGCTGGCGGTCAACGACTTCTACTTCGGTGTCCCCGGCCACCCGACGTGGGACGGCGTGCCGCTGGGACACGTCCACCTGATGGGCAAGCACGCCGGGTGGCAGATCTTGCAGGACCTCGGGCCCGGCGCGATGACGATCGCCGAAGCGAACACGATCGCCGCGCACTCGGTCGACTGGTGGGCCCAGTCCGAGGACCTGCCCGTCGCCGAGAGCCGGGTGACCGTCGGGGCCGACGGCCGGATCGGGATCCGCTACGTCGAGACGAACCGGGCGTCGCACGAGGCGCTCATCGACACGCTGGTGGCCGCGCTCGAGCCGCTCGGCTTCGACCGCGCGCTGCGCGTCCCGATGCCGATCCACGTGCTCAACCACCAGTGCGGCACGCTGCGCATGGGCACGGACCCGACCGCGAGCGTGGTCGATGCGACGGGCCGGGCGCACGACCTCGGCAACCTGTACGTGGCCGACGCGAGCGTCTTCCCGTCGTCGGCGGCGACCAACCCGACGCTGACGATCGCGGCGAACGCCTTCCGAGTGGCGGCCCACCTCGAGGCGGAGGTGATGTAAGAAGGGCAGGGCATCGCCTTGTGAAATAGGCCGTTCACCCGTGGGGCCGGCAACCGTCCCCACTGTAGGTTCGCGATTCACGCGGCCCTGTCGCGTGGCGCCCACCACCCGCCCCCGACGCCCATGGTCTTCCCCTTCCTCTCGCACCTGATCGGCGCCGCCCGACACCAACTGCGCGGTCGGGGCGCCCGGCCGATCCCTGGCGCGGCGCCCGGCCGACGCCAGTTCGTTCGGCGGGCCTCGGCGCTGGGCGCCCTCGCCGTCGGCTCGGGGCTGATGCTCCCCGACGAGGCCTGGGCGGCCATCGAGGCCCGCGCGGACCGGTTCGGGATCGTGCCCGGCGCGCTCTACGACGCGACCGGCCACCGGGTCGACCGCGCGCCCGTCGATGCCGACCCGTATTTGGGCGAGATCCTGCTCGTCGGGTTCAACTTCGCCATGCGCGGGTTCGCCCTGTGTCAGGGCCAGATCCTCCCGATCAGCCAGAACCAGGCGCTGTACTCCCTCCTTGGCTCCGTCTACGGCGGCGACGGCCGGATCACCTTCGCGCTCCCCGACCAACGAGGCCGCATCGCCATGGGGTGGGGCGACGGCCCCGGCCTCACGCCCAACGCCCTGGGCGAGAAGCGAGGCGTGGAGGCCGAGTTCCTGACGGTAGCCAACGTCCCCAGCCACCACCACGCGCACAGCCACGCCCAGCCCGTCGACAACTCGCCGGGGACGGCCCTCGCCCCGGGCGGCAACGTCCCCGCCGGCGACCACACGGGCGACCAGATCTACGCGCCGCCGGCCAGCGCCGACAACGCCTTCGTGACGCTGTCGGAGGACCAGACCCCCACGGGTGGCAACCAGCCCGTCCCCCTCGGCCCGCCCGGGCTGGTGCTCAACTACCAGATCGCGCTCCAAGGCGTCTTCCCCTCCCGCAGCTAGCCCGCCCCGCCCGCGCGGGGCTCCGCGCGGCGACACCCCCACGCCCATGTCCCTCTTCTCCTCCCTCCGCCCCCCCCGGCCCGACGCCGACCCGGGCCGCCGCTCGTTCTTCCGCCGCGCCACCGCGTTCGGCGCCGCCGCCGTCGGCGGCACGTTCCTCGCCTCGGACACGTCGTGGGCTGCCGTCGAGTCCCGCGCGCGCGGGTTCGGCATCACGCCCGGCACGGTCGTCGACGCCCGAGGCCGGCCGCTGGCGTCTGGGGGGGTCACCCCGTACCTCGGCGAGATCATGGCGTGCGGCTGGAACTTCGCCGCGCGCGGGTTCGCCCTGTGCGACGGCCAGCTCCTCCCGGTCGCGAGCCACACCGCCCTGTTCTCGCTCCTCGGCACGATGTACGGCGGCGACGGCCGGACCACGTTCGGGCTCCCCGACCTCCGCGGCCGGGTGGCCCTGGGGTGGGGCCACGGCCCCGGCCTTTCGAGCAACGACCTGGGCGAAAAGCGCGGCGCGGAGACCCTCACCCTGACCACCGCCAACTTGCCGAGCCACCACCACGCGCACAGCCACGCCCAGCCCGTCGACAACTCGCCGGGGACGGCCCTCGCCCCGGGCGGCAACGTCCCCGCCGGCGACCACACGGGCGACCAGATCTACGCGCCGCCCAGCGACGCCGACGCCTCGTTCGCCCCGACCTCCGCGGACGAGACCAACACGGGCGGCGGCCAGTCGTTTAGCATCATGCCCCCGACGATCGTGCTCAACTATCAGATCGCGCTCCAGGGCCAATTCCCGCTGCGGAACTAGCGCTCCGCTTGGCCTCGGCGGACATGCGCGCCTCGGCCCCCGGGCCGGGGCGCGCGCGTTCGGGAGGCGCCGAACCCGACCCGGGGCCACGGCATTCCCCCCGACCCAGCCCCCGTCCCGATGGACCCCCACGTTTTCGTCCTGTTCGGCGCCACCGGCGACCTCGCCGCGCTCAAGCTGTTCCCCGCGCTGTTCCATCTGAGCCGGTACGACGGCGCGCCGCCGCAGACCGTCGTCGGGGTCGGCCGCTCGGATTGGGGCGACGAGGAGCTCCAGAACGCCGCCGTCGCCGCGCTCGTTGAGACGGGCGTCGACGACGGCGACGCGCGGGCCTGGGCGGAAGGCGCCCTGCGCTACGCCCGCGTCACGGCCTACGACGACCTCGACCCCGTCTACGAGACGGCCAAGGCGTTGGAGACCGAGCGCGCGCTGACCGGCAACCGGGTCTACTACCTCGCCCTCCCGCCGTCGACGTTCCCGGGCACGATCGCGGCGCTCGGCGAGCACGAGGAGGCGCGCGGGACGGTCGGCGAGCACGTCCCGGACGACGCGCCCTGGGTGCGGCTCGTCATCGAGAAGCCGTTCGGGCACGACCTCGCCAGCGCGCAGTCGCTCAACCGGGTCGTCCACGAGCACTTCCCCGAAGACGCCGTCTTCCGGATCGACCACTACCTCGGCAAGGAGACCGTCCAGAACCTGTTGGTCTTCCGGTTCGCGAACGCCCTGTTCGAGTCGGCGTGGAGCCGGCAGGACGTGGAGCGCGTCGAGATCACGGTCGCCGAGACGAACGACGCCGCCGGGCGCGCGGGCTACTTCGACGGGGTCGGGACGCTGCGCGACATGATCCAGAACCACCTCACGCAGCTGTTCACGCTCGCGGCCATGGAGCCGCCCGCGCGGCTCGACGCCGAGGGCATCCGCCGCGAAAAGGTGAAGGTGCTCCAGTCGACGCGCACGGCCCGCTCGGACGAGATCGTGCTCGGCCAGTACGGCGCCGGCGGCGGCCACGACGAGGGCTACGCCGACCACGACGGGGTAAAAGCGGGCTCGCGGACCGAGACGTTCGCCGCCGTCCGCCTCCACCTCGACAACTGGCGTTGGCAGGGCGTCCCGTTCGTCTTGCGGACGGGCAAGCGGATGGCCCAGCGGCTGACGGAGATCGCCGTGGTCTTCCGCCGCCCGCCCGTCACGCTCTTCCAGACCTCCGGCGACTGCGATCCGACGCCGAACGTGCTCCGCCTGCGCCTGCAGCCCGACGAGGGGTTCCGCCTGTCGTTCGACGTCAAGACGCCCGGCGACGGGTTCAACGTGTCGACGCGCGAGCTGGCGTTCCGCTACGAGGACACGTTTGGCCCCTTCCCGGACGCGTACGAGACCCTGCTCGGCGACATCGTCGAGGGCGACGCGACGCTGTTCGTCCACGCCGAGGAGGCCGAGGAGGCGTGGCGGATCTACCGCGCCGTCCTCGACAACCCCGACATTGAGGTCCACCCGTACGCGTCCGGCGGGTGGGGGCCCCACGCCTCCGCCTCGTTTGTCGAGGCCCCGCCGCCGGAGCAGACCGGCGACGACGTGGAGGCCTGCTGAACGCAGTTCCGGCGACCGGGTCGGGCCTACGTCGTGTTGCGTGTTCGGAGCGCCCTCGCCGTCGCTCGCGACGGGCCCACGCCAGACCGCTTCGGATACCGGCGCGCGACACCGGGGCGGAACATATTGACCGCCGCGAGTCTGACCCGTCCCCCGTCCCCCGTCCCCCGTCCCCCGTCCCCCGTCCCCCGTCCCCCATGCCTGCCGAGATCGTCGTCCTCCCCACCAAGCAGGCCGTCGCCGATGCCCTCGCCGACCGAACCGCGACCGCGCTCCGGGCCGCGCTCGCGCGCGAGCCGCGCGTCACGCTGTGCCTTACCGGCGGGTCGACGCCCGCCCCGGCGTACGAGCGGCTGGCGGCGGCCGACGGCATCGAGTGGGCGCGCGTCCACCTGTTCTGGGGCGACGAGCGGTGCGTCGAGCCCGGCCACACCGAGAGCAACTACGCCATGGCCAAGCGGACGCTGATCGACCCGGCCGGCATCCCGGACTCGAACGTCCACAAAATGCCCGGCGGGTGCCCGCCCGCCGAGGGCGCGGCGATCTACGAGCAGGCGCTGGAGCAGTTTTTCGGCGACGAGCTCCGCTTCGACGTGCTGCACCTCGGGATGGGCGACGACGGCCACACGGCGTCCCTGTTTCCCGGCACCGACGCGCTTGCCGTCACCGACCGCCGCGTGGCCGTCGGGCAGGCCCCGCCCTCGGCGGCCGTCCACGAGCGGCTGACGCTGACGTTCCCGGCCCTCGCGCACGCCGACCTGTGCCTGGTGGCCGCCGCCGGCGCGGGCAAGCGCGAGGCGTTCGCGGCCGTGCTCGACGCGTACGACGGCGACGGCGAGGGCCCGCCGGCGGCGCACGTGCGCGTCGAGGGCGAGATGGTGTGGCTCGTGGACCGGGCGATGGCGCAGGGCGAGGACTAGAGCGCGAGCCGGTCCGCGCCAAAAAAATCGGCGGCCCGAGGTTAGATCTGGGCCGCTCGCGGGTCTATGGGAGGGCACCCGCCCCACGGCCCGATGCCCGTGCCTGACCCCGCCCTGCCCGCCTCGACCGTCTCCGAGCCTGCCGGCGCCATCGCCCGCGTCCCCGAGGCCGCGATCCAGGACGCCTGGGTGCGCGGCCTGTTCGACCCGAGCGCGCTGGCGACGACCGAGGGCGCAGCCGTCGAGATCCTCACCCGGGGCACTCTCAACACGGACTCCGGCCCGGACGTGACCGGGGCGCGGCTCCGGATCGGGGGCCTGCTGTGGGCGGGCGACGTCGAGATCCACACGACGAGCGCGGCGTGGGAGGCGCACGGCCACCACGACGACCCGGCCTACAACCGCGTCGTCCTGCACGTGGTGCTGGCGGCCGACCGCCGGACCGGCCTGCTCCGGCGCCAGGAGGGGTCCGCGCTGCCCGAACTCGTGCTCTTGCCCCACCTCCACGAGTCGCTCCGGTCGATCCTGCGGTCGTTCTACCTCGTCCCCCACACCGCCCCGAACTGCTCGGCGCGGTGGCGCGAGGTCCCCGAGGACGCGCGCCGCCGGTGGGTCGAGGTGCTCGGGGTGGAGCGGCTCCGCCAGCGCGCCGCCGCGCTCGGCCGAGCCTTCGGGACGGCGCCCGACCTCGACCGGCTCCTGATCGCCCGGGCGTTCCGCGCGCTCGGCTACGAAGCGAATGCCGACGCCTTCGAGACGCTCGCGGGCCGCGTCGACCTCGGCGCGCTCCGCCAGCGGTCGGGGCCCGAGATCCTGGACGCCCTGCACGCGGCGGCAGGGATGGCGGACGACGGCCTGTTCGCGGACGGCCCGCCACATCCCGCCCCGATGCGGCCCGAGGCCTGGAAGCGCGGTGGGCGGCCCGCGAACGCGCCCCGGCGCCGGATGGCGCAGGCGGCGGCCTGGCTCGCGCCCGTCGGCCCGCTCCGCCGGCACGCCGTCGACGCGCTCGCCGAGGCGCTGGCGGTCTCGACGCGCGCTGCGCTCGACCGGCTCCGGCCGCCGACGCCCGACGGCACGCCCGCGCTCGGCCGGACGCGAGCGACGCGCGTGCTCGCGGACGCCGCGCTCCCCGTGCTCCTCCTCGACGCCGAGCTCCGCGAGAGCCCCGCGCGCGAGGCAGCCGTGCTCTCCGCCTACCACGCCTTGCCACCCGTCGCCGACCGCGTCACGCGGCGCTTCGCTGAGGCCGGGCTGGCGCCGAAATCGGCCGCGCAAGCGCAGGGGGCCCACCGGCTCGCGCGCGACTTTTGCGATGAGGGGCGGTGCGCGCGGTGCGCCATCGGGCAGGCGCTCTATCCCGCGCTGGCGCACGCGTGAAAACGGCGTCGAGCGCCCTGGACTGCAACCGGGGCCGCGGTCTCGGGTATCTTCTTTCAACTCCGGCTGAAAGTTCTGTGCCCGACACCCTCGCCCCGCCCCTCACCGCCGCGCCGCTCAGCCTCAAGGCGATCCAGGCACCGGTCGCCGGCGAGCTCAAGACGTTCCGCGCGCACTTCCGCGACGCGATGCGCTCGCGCGTCCGCCTGCTCGACACGGTCGTGCAGTACCTCCTTCGACGTAAGGGCAAGCAGATCCGGCCGACGCTCGTCCTGCTCGCGGCCGACTTGGTCGGCGGCATCGGCGAGCGGAGCTTCCGGGCGGCGACGTTGGTGGAGCTTCTCCACACGGCCACGCTCGTCCACGACGACGTCGTGGACGAGGCGGAGACCCGGCGTGGGGTGGCGTCGATCAACGCACTGTGGCGCAACAAGGTCGGCGTGCTCCTGGGCGACTACCTCCTGAGCCGTGGGCTCCTGCTGGCGCTCGACGACGGCGACTACGACCTGCTCCACATCACCTCCGACGCGGTCCGCCGGATGTCGGAGGGCGAGCTGTTGCAGATCGAGACGGCGCGGCGGCTCGACATGACCGAGGCGCGGTACTTCCAGATCATCGCCGACAAGACGGGCTCGCTGATCGCGGCGTGCCTCGCGGCCGGCGCCGCCAGCGCCGGCGCCGACGACGCGACGGTGGCCCGGTGCAAGGCGATCGGCGAGACGATCGGGCTGGCGTTCCAGATCCGCGACGACCTCTTCGACTACGACCCGAACGCGGCGGCCGGCAAGCCGGTCGGGCTCGACCTCCAGGACCGCAAGCTGACCCTGCCGCTCATCCTGGCCCTCGACCGCGCCGAACCGGCCGTCGCCAAGCGGATCCGCAAGATCGTCCGGCGGCGCAAAAAGTCGGCGGCCGAGGTCGCCGAGGTGGTCGCGTTCGTCGAGGCGAGCGGCGGGCTGGCGGCGGCGCGCGGCCGGATGGAGGCGCTGGCGGCCGAGGCCGCCGACGGCCTCCTCGCGTTCCCCCCCTCCGACGCGCGCGACGCGCTCGTCGGGCTGTGCGCCTACGTCGTCGCCCGGAAGCGCTAGATCAGTCCTCCGCGGACCGGCCGGGGGCGCTACGTTCCAGCCGCTCCCCCCCGACTCGATGACGGCCCACCTCCTCGGCACCGGCTCCGCAAACGCCGGCCCCTCCCGGACCACGACGATGCTCGCCATCGAGCACGACGGCCGGACCGTCCTCGTCGATTGCGGGGCCGACGCCGTGCAGCGCCTCGAGGTCTCCGGCCTCGACCCCGCCGCGCTCGACGCCGTCATCCTGACGCACGAGCACCCCGACCACATTGCGGGCTTCCCCCTCTTGATCGAGAAGCTGTGGCTGCAGGGGCGCCGCGCGCCGATCCCGGTCTACGGCCCGGCGGCGACGCTGGAAAAGGCTCGCGCCCTCTTCGCCGTCTTCGACACGTGCAAGTGGGACGACCTCCCCGCGCGCACCTTCCACCCCGTCGCCCTCGCGCCCGGCGCCGACGTGCTCCGCCTGGGCCCGCTGGCGGTCACCGCGACGCCCGTCGACCACCCCGTCCCGACCATCGGTCTGCGGTTCGAGGCCGACGGCGCCGTGCTCGCGTACTCGTGCGACACCGCCCATTCCGATGCCGTCGTCGCGCTCGCGGCCGGCGCCGACGTGCTGGTCCACGAGGCCACCGGCTCGCTGACGGGCGTCCACAGCTCGCCCGAGGAGGCGGCGGACGTGGCGGCCCGAGCGGGCGTGGGGCGCCTGGTCCTCGTCCACGCCCCCCACGACGCCAGCGACGACGGGCTCGGCGACGCCCGGGCGCGATTCACGAGGACGGCCTGGGGCCACGACGGCGACCGGATCGACCTCTAGCCGCGCCTCCCGGCACCCCAGGGGTGCCGGCGAGGGCACTCAGTCGTTGATCGTCACAAGATCCGGTACCAAGAACGCCTCGGGGAACTGGCGACGAACCGTCGCCAGCGCCGCCTCGGCCTGCTCGCGCGTGGCGAACGCCCCGAGGCGGACGCGGTAGTACGGCTGGAGGTACGCCACGATGGCGCCCAGCTCGCGCGGGTTGCCGCCCTGCTCGGTCCACCACGAGACGGCGTCGTCGCGGACGCGCTCGGCGGCGGCGCGCGTCGCGCCGGAGAAGATCTGGACGCGGAAGCCCTCGACCTGCCGCGGCTGCGGGTCTTGCGGCGCCGGCGGCCCCGCCTCGGTCGGCACGACCACGCGGCCCGCCATGATGCCCGCCGGCACGTCGTGGACGACCTCGGCGGCCGGCTCCGGCTCGGCGTCGTAGCCCGTCGGGTCGAAGGTCTCATACGCCGGGTAGCCCGGCGCGGGCGTCTCGCCCGTCTCGGGCGGCGCCTCGGGCGCGGCGGGGCCGACGGCGGAGCACGCCGCGAACGACAGGCTGAGGACGACGAGGAGAGCGGTGCGCATGGCGGGGGAAGCGTGGGGCGGAGGCCACCCCGTCGCCCGAGTTAGTACGAGGCGTCCGACGTGAGGCCCTTCAAAATAGCGACGCCCGCGCTCGCGCCGAGCCGCGTCGCGCCGGCCTCGACCATCGCATAGGCGTCCTCGGCCGAGCGCACGCCGCCCGACGCCTTGACGCCCATCGTCGGGCCGACGACGCGCCGCATCAGCGCCACGTCCTGGGGGCTGGCCCCCGACGACGCGAAGCCCGTCGACGTCTTGACAAAGTCGGCGCCCGCGTTCTGCGAGAGCACGCAGGCGATCACCTTCTCCTCGTCCGTCAGCAGCGCCGTCTCCAGGATCACCTTGACGGTCCGGCCCTGGGCCGCCTCGACGACCGCCCGGATGTCGGCCTCGACCTCGGCGTAGCGCTCGCTCTTGAGGAGCGCGATGGCGATGACCATGTCGATCTCCTCGGCCCCGTCGCGGACGGCCTGCTGGGTCTCGAAGGCCTTGACGGCGGTCCGGTTGGCGCCGTGCGGGAAGCCGATGACCGTGCACACCATGGGCGTCGTGCCCGCCAGCTCGGCGGCCGCGACGGGCACCCAGACCGGGCTCACGCAGACGCTCGCGAAGCAGTACTCGCGCGCCTCGGCGCACAGCTCGCGGATGGCGTGCTCCGTCGTGTCGGGCTTCAGGACCGTGTGGTCGATCAGCCGGGCGAGCGGCGGCGCGAGCGCGCACGCGTCGGCGGGCCCCGTCGCGTCGGCGCGGAGGCCGAAGCGGGCGGCACCGGCGCCGACCATGCGCTCCAGTGCGGCGGACAGGTCGCCCGAGGCGGGCGGGGCGGGGGCGCGGGACGCCCCGGAGAGACGGTCGGCGAGCGCGGCTTTCTGCGTGTCGGTCACGGCGGGGGCGATGGGGACTGGGGGCGTGGGGAAGGATACCCCTCCTGGACCTCTGCCCCCATCCCGGTTCACTCCGGGGCTCCGTCTCCGCCGTCAATCCGCACGAGACGCCCGGCCCATCGGGCGCCCCCCAGCCCCTCGTCCCCCTACGCCGTCATCTCTTCGATCTCGGCGTCGAGGTTGTAGCGCTTGCGCTTTTCCCAGAGCGTCTTTTTCGAGATGCCCAGGAGCTTGGCGACGTCGGAGTACGACGAGTTGCGGTTGTTGGCGAGCGTGTGCTTGATGTACTCGTACTCGAGGTCCTCGAGGCTGGCGCTGGCACGGAAGCGGAAGGTGTCCGCGTCGCTCGCCGCGCCGTCGAAGGCGTCGGTCTGCAGGAGGACGAGGTCGCTGGCATCGAGCGTCGCGGACGTGGCGAAGATCATGGCCCGCTCCAGGACGTTGCGGAGCTCGCGGACGTTGCCCGGCCACGAGTGGCCCACGAGCTTGGTCTCGGCGGCCTCGGTGAACCCGTCGAAGGGCTTGGCGAACTCGCCGGCAAAGCCCGTCGCCACCTTCTGGGCGATCGTGAGCGCGTCGCGGCCCATCCGACGGAGTGGTGGGAGCTCGATCGAGACCACGTTGATCCGGAAGAGGAGGTCCTTGCGGAACGCCTTCTCGGCCACCTTCTCCTGCAGGTTCGCGTTCGTCGCGCACACGATCCGCGTCGTCACCTTGATCTCGTCGGTCCCGCCGAGCCGGCGGAACTGGCGGCTCTCCAGAAAGCTCAGCAGCTTCGACTGGAGCGGGAGCGACATCGAGTCGATCTCGTCCAGGAAGAGGGTCCCGCCGTCGGCGATCTCCAGGAGCCCCGGCTTGGCGGCGCGGGCGTCGGTGAAGGCGCCCTTCTCGTAGCCGAACAGCTCGGACTCGAGCAGGTTGTCGGGGAGCGCGGCGCAGTTGATCTCCATGAACCGCCCGCCCGACCACTTCGAGGCGTAGTGGAGCGTCTGGGCGACCAGGTTCTTGCCCGTCCCGGTCTCGCCGCGCACGAGCACGGTCGTGTTGGGGATGTCGGCCAGCGTCTGGATCGTGTCGCGGACGACCTGGACCTCGTCGCTCGTGCCCAGGATCTTGCCGACGTCGTGCTGCTTCTTCCGCGTCTTCTTGATCTCCTGGAGCTCCTTCCTATCCTCGTAGAGGTCGAGCGCCTTCGCCAGAAGCGCCCGCATCTCTTCCAAGTTGACGGGCTTCTGGAGGTAGTGGAACGCGCCCAGCCGCATCGCCTCGACGGCGGTCTGCACCGACGAGTGCGCCGTCATCACGATGACGGGGATCGTGATGCCCCGCTCGCGCAGGGTCTCGATCAGCTCCATCCCCGACACGTCGGGCATCATGAGGTCCGTCAGGACGAGGTCCGGCGTCTTGCCGTCGTCGATGGCCTGAAGGAGGGGCTCGGCGGAGGTAAACCCCTGCGTCGCGTAGCCATCCCGGGTGAGGACCTTGGCGAACAGCTCGCCGATCTTGGGGTCGTCGTCGACGACGAAAATGCGTTTCTGGCTCATATCCGGGGGGAAGGAGGCGTCCAGGGCAAGGGTAGATGGTACGAATCGTAACGCCTCCGCCGCCATAGTTTCGGCCGTGCGGCGGCCGAAACGCGGGCCTTCCCTACACGGCCGGCCTCGCACGAGCCATCGAGGGGGCGGGGCTCGAGGGCGACGCCGCGTCGCGCGCGTCGAGGCGGGGCGCCAGCACGGAGAGGGCCCCGGGGTCGATGGTGACCGAGAAGGCACGGGCGTCGGTCGAGAGCACCTCGCCGTCGGCCTGGATGGCGAGCGGGCCGTCGGAGGCGAGCGAGAACCGGGGCGTCTGCCCCATCCGGACCTCCGGCGCCGCGACGTGGCCGCCCGAGAACGTCGACGGGAGCAGCTGGAGCGCGCGCGTGGTCGGGAGCTGCCGGACCAGGCACACGTCGAGCAGCCCGTCGTCGGGGACCGCGTCGGGCGTGAGCAAAAAACCGCCGCCGACGGAGTGGCCGACGCCGACCTCGACCAGGAACAGCCGCCCGTCGTGCGCGAGGTCGGCGCCCTCGGCCTCGCTGCGGACGTGCGGCGCGAGCGCCGGCCACTGCCGCAGCGTCCGGAACACGGCGGCGAGGTAGGCGGCCCGGCCGCCGAGCCACTTGGTCTGGCTCGCGAGCCCGGCGGCGTGGCCGTCGAACCCGGCCCCGACGGCGTTCGCCACGACGCGCCGGTGCTCGCCGGCCGCGTCGGTCCACGCCAGCCGGGCGACGTCGATGCTGCGGGGCCGGGCCGCCGCGAGTTGGCGGGCCGCGGCCTCGGGCGCCGTCGCCATGCCGAGCGCGTTCGCGTAGTCGTTCCCGGTGCCGACCGGAATCACGCCCAGCGTCCCCGCCGTGCCCGCGAGCCCGTTCGCCGCCTCGTGGACCGTGCCGTCGCCGCCGGCGACGAGGACCGTCGCGCCCGTCTCCCCGAGCTCGCGCGCCCACCGCTCGGCGTCGCCGGGCGCGGCCGTCGTGCGGATCCTCGCCTCGATGCCGGCCTCGGCGAGCGCCCGCTCGACGCGCCCCGCCAGCGACCGCGTGCGGCCGCCGCGCGCCGCGGGGTTGAAGAGGACGTGGGCCGTCATGCCCGGCTAACTTAGCCGCGCCCGCCCCCCCGCCATGCCCCGCATCCTGATCCTCGCGCTGGCGGTCCTCGCCGCCTGCGCCCCGCCCGCGCCCGGCGACCTCGTCGACGACACGGGCCGCCCGGTCTCGCTCGACGCGACGCCCCGGGCCGTGCTCCCGCTGGCGCCGAACGTCACCGAGTTGGTGGCCGCCGCCGCCGGGCTCGACCGCCTCGCGGGCGCCGCCGTCAGCGACGACTTCCCGGCGGGCGTGACCGACTTGCCCCGCTACCAGTCGTACCCGCTCGACCTCGAGGCCGTCGTAGCCCTCGCGCCCGACCTCGCGATCGGGGCCGAGAGCGTCAACCCCGGCGAGACGGCCGACGCGCTCGACGCCGTTGGCGTCCCGACCTACCTCTTCCGGTTCGACCAGGTCTCGGACGTGCCGCGCGCGCTCCGGACGCTCGACACGCTCCTCGTCGTCTCGGGCGGCGCCGCCGTCGCCGCCGACTTCGAGCGCCGCGTCGCCGCCGTCTCCGACGCCGTGGGTCCGTTCACCAAGCCCCGCGTGCTCCTCGTCGTCGGCGACGAGACGCTGTACGCGTTTGGGCGCGACTCGTACGCCAGCGAGCTCGTGCGGCTGGCCGGTGGCGACAACCTGACCGACCTCTACCCCGGCGCGGCGGCGCAGCCCAGCGACGAGGCCGTCCTCGAGATGGCGCCCGAGGTCATCCTCGTGCTCGCGGGCCCCGACTACGACCCGAGCCGTCTCGTCGAGCGGCACCCGACGTTCTTTACGCTGCCGGCCGTCCAGAACCGCCGGGTCTACGGCATTGACCCCGACCTCATCAGCCGCCCCGGCCCCCGGCTCGTCGAGGGTCTGGAGCGGCTGGCGCGGCTGCTCCACCCCGAGGCGTTCGCGGCGGGCGCGGCGTAGCGCGCGGACAGGGGCGGTGGCTCGTGGCCGGATGCCCCAAGCGCGGGAACGGGGAAAGAGGGACGAGGAATGAGGCAGATGCCAGCCTGAGCCCCTGCGCCAGCGGGCGGGCGCGTAGTCTCCGGGCGGCCGTCTCCCTCTCCCTTTGTCCCCTCCCGATTCCACAGAACTGACCGCGAGCGGCCCTCGACTGGGGCCCGTCGCCGTCGGCGCGCTGATGCTTGCGGCGGCGGTGCTGGCGATCGCCGCGAGCCTGGTCTGGGGGAGCGCCGACTTAGGGCCTGCGCGCGTCTGGGCGGCGCTGACGGGTGGCGGCGCGCTCACCGACCGGACGATCGTGTGGGACCTGCGCGTGCCGCGCACGATTCTGGCGCTGTCGGTCGGCGGCGGGCTGGCGGTCGTGGGCGTGGCGATGCAGGCGCTCGTCCGCAACCCGCTCGCCGAGCCGTATATCCTGGGCGCGTCGTCGGGCGCGAGCGCCGGCGCGGCGCTGTTCTACCTCGGGTTCGTGCCCCTCGCCGTCTCGCGCGCGGTCTCGATGCCCGTCGCCGCGACGGCCGGGGCGTGGCTGGCCGTGCTCGCGGTCTTCGCCGCCGCCAAGCGCGGCCCGACACTCTCGACCACGCGGCTGCTGCTGGCGGGCGTCGCGATGTCGGCCCTCCTCGGCTCGGTCACGGCGTTCATCACCTACGCCAGCCCCGAGCCCGACAAGCTCCGCGCCGTGCTGTTCTGGCTGCTCGGCTCCCTCGCCGGCGCGCGGTGGGACCGGGCTCTCCTTCCGGCCGTCGTGGCGCTCGCGGCCGGCGGCGGGCTGTGGCTGCTCGCCCGCCCGCTCGACCTGCTGACGACCGGCGAGGAGGCCGCCGCGTCCCTCGGTGTCCCGGTCGAGGGGCTCAAGCGCGCGCTCGTCGCGCTCGCGGCCGTCGTGACGGGCGTGCTCGTCGCGTCGGCGGGTGTGATCGGGTTCGTGGGGCTCATCGTGCCGCACGCGGTCCGACTGGTGGCCGGGGCGACCCACCGGCGGCTGGTGCCGCTCGCGTTCGTCGGCGGCGCCGTGTTTCTGCTGCTGGCGGACTTGGCCGCGCGCGTCGTGCTGCCCGGCCAGGAAGTCCCGGTCGGCGTGCTGACGGCGATCTGCGGGGTGCCGTTTTTCCTGGCGCTGCTGCGGCGGTTCGGCCCGGGGCTGGCGTAGAGCGCAGACGCAGGGTCGATGCGGGGAGAGTCACATTGCAATAGCGGCTGCCCCCGTCCCCCGTCTTCCGGAACCCGACGCCGCTGGCGCCGTGAGCCGCCCGTGATCGACACCCACTCCGCCCTCCGTTACGTCACGCCCTTGCGCGAGGGCGGCTCGCTCCCCGCGCTCGTCGAGACCGACGGCGGGCTCTACGTCGTCAAGTTTCGGGGCGCCGGGCAGGGCGCGCGCGCGCTGATCGCCGAGGTCGTCGTCGGCCGGCTGGCGTCGGCGCTGGGCCTCCCCCTCCCCGACCTCGCCGTCGTGACGCTCGCCGACGGGTTCGGCCGGGCCGAGCCCGACCCCGAGATCCAGGACATCCTGCGCGCCAGCGGCGGCCCGAACGTCGGGCTGGCGTTCGTGCCGGGCGCCTTCGCCTACGACCCCGTCGCACACGCCGACTTGGTCGACCCCGACACGGCGGCGGCGGTCGTCTGGCTCGACGCGCTGACGACCAACATCGACCGGACGGCGCGGAACCCGAACCTGCTCGTCGCCCGGGGCGACGACGGCCCCGACCTGTGGCTCATCGACCACGGCGCGGCGCTGTACTTCCACCACAACTGGGCGACCGTCGACGCGGCGAAAGCGGCGGCGCCGTTCCCGGCCATCCGCGACCACGTGCTGCTGCCCGTCGCGTCGTCGCTGCTGGCGGCCGACGCCCGGCTGGCGCCGCTCCTGACCGAGGCCGTCGTGACGGACGCGCTCGCCGCCGTGCCCGACGCGCTGCTGACCGACGCGCCGCCGGGCCGCGATGCCCCGTTCGAGACCGCCGACGCGGGCCGCTCTGCGTATGCCGACTACTTCCGCCAGCGGCTCGCGGGGCCCCGCGCCTGGGCCGAGGAGGCCGCTCGCGCCCAGGCCGAGGCGCCCGACACGTCGGCGCTCGCGTACCGGCGATGAGCGCGCGCCGAGCGTTCGACTACGCCCTGGTCCGCGCCGTCCACGTCCCGACCGGCGACGCGGTGACGGTCGGCGCCGTGCTGAGCTGCCGCCAGGCCGGGTTTCTGGACTGCGCGCTCGGGGAGACAAGTGAGGCTGCGGCTCGGTTGAGCCTCGACCCCGACCTGCTGGCGCGCGCCGTCGCTGCGTTTGAGACCGTCGCCCGGGGCGGCGCTGGGGCCGGGCCGATCGGGCGGCTCCCACCGTCGGAGCGGTTCCACTTTCTGACGGCCACGCGGTCGACGGCGCTCCAAACACTGCCCGTCCGGACCGGGCTCACCGACGACCCCGCCGCCGCGTTGGCGCGCGTGGCCGCCGACCTCGCCGGAGGTTCTCCCGGCGCCCGGAACCCCCGAACGCGGGATTAGCGTCTAGTCCGCCCCCTCTTCCCGACGACCCCTCCCCCGTGTCCGACGCAGACCAGGCCCCTCTCGACCCCGACACCGTCGCCGCCTTCGACGGGGCCGCCGCCGAGGCGTTCGCCACCCGTAAGGCCCGCCTGAGCCGCGTGCTCGTCGAAGGCGAGACCGGCGTGCTCTACGAGTCGCTGGCGCTGTTCGCCGAGCCCCTGTTCGGGCTCTACGACCTCGACGCCGGCGACGCCTTCCGGCTGCGGGCCGACCCCGAGTCCGTCGGCGACGACACGGTCGCGTTGTTGGAGACGGCGCGCGTGCTGTGGGCCTTCTTCTCGCTCCCGCCCGCCCAGCGCGCGCACCAACGCTCGGCGCTCGCGGCCCAGCTCGTCGGCGACGAGGTCGGCGACGACGAGATGATGGGGCTCGACGGGCTGCTCGAGACGGCTGAGATCCACTGGCAGGCCATGCTCCCGGAGGAGATCGAGATGGCGCAGCAGACCGGCCACCCGGTCGTGGGCTTTGAGGACCTCCTGCACCACCCGGCGTTCCGCGTCGGCGTCGAGGAGGACGACGCCTCGCACGCCGGCTACGGCCCCGACGGCCTCTCCGAAACCGAGGCCCGTGCCCTCTTTGGCCAGCCGCTCCTGGACGACCCGGAGGTCCTGCTCGACGCCGACGCCTTCGAGAGCGCCTTGGCTCGGGCCGACGACTACTGGACACTCGCGCGCACCGGCGGCGACCCCGCCACGTACGCCTCCGAGACCGGCGCCGACGCCGACGAGGCCGCGCGCATGGTCGCCCGCTTCGCCGAGCTCTTCCCCGAGCACGCGCGGTAGCCCCTATCCCAGCGGCTTGCGCATCCGGGCGACCGGCGCCTCGACGCCTCCGGGCAGCCGCAGCGCGAACCGCTCGACGACCTCAAATCCGCCCGCCCGGTACAGCGGCTCGCCGGGCGCCGTCGACACCAGCTCCAGCGATGTGAAGCCGTGCGCTCGCGCGGCGTCCTCACACGCCGCCAGCAGGCGCCGGCCGTGCCCCCGGCGGGCCTGCGCCGGGTCCACGAAAAAGGCCCGGATGCGGGCGGGCTCCGTCGTCGGGTCGAGAAGCGGGTCCGGCCCGGCCTTCGCCTGGTCGCCGCCGAACAGCGTCCGTCGCCGGCTCCACCCGCCGCACGCGACGATCGCGCCGCCGTCCTCGACGACGAAATACGTCCCGTCGCGGACGAGCTGGGAGTCGACGCCGAAGACGTGCGTCGTCAGCGCCGCCGCTTGCGCCTCGGTGTAGCCGTCGCGGAGCCCGCGCCCCGACCGCCCGATCAGGGCCGCGAGGGCGGGCACGTCGTCGGGCCGAGCGGTGCGGAGCGTGGACATGGCGGCACGGGGCGGAGCCGCAAGCTCTCACGCCCCCGGGCCGGGTTCAACCCGCTTTGCTCGGGACGGCGACGTGGCCGAGCACCTCGTGCAAGAGATCCGGCCGCGAGCACACGGACGGCGCCACGACGACGATCCGCGCGCCCGTGTCCGCGTTCGCCAGCAGCGCCGCGCACGGGTAGCGCTCGGTCCGCGGGCCGGTTACGAGCGGCGTCGTGCGCTGGGTGAACGCGAGCGGGGTAAAGGACCACGGCTTGCGGACGGCCCAGTCGGTATAGACGACCCCGACCGGGTGCTCGGCGTCGACGACCACCTCGCCGTCGACGTCGAACACGCCACGCGCGTCGGTCTCGAAGCCGAACAGGCCGAGCCCGTGCTCCCAGGGCCGGAAGAGCGGGCCGTCGCCCCAGTAGACCGTCCCGGTCGGGGCGGGCGCATCGAGGGTCTGGTCGAGGCGGGGGCTGTAGTCGCGCCAGACGCCGTCCTCCCAGAGCTTCCACCAGAACATGCCGGCCTGCTCGCCCATCTGCGCGCCGCGGTGGTAGTGCGCCGTGATGTCGATGCGCGGGAAGCGGGGGCCCAGGAGCAGCATCGACCCGCCGCGCGAGAGCAGCCCGTCGATGGCGTCGGGGACCAGGGCGCCGTCCTTCGTGCGGTACGGCAGTTCGTTGCCGACCAGGATCAGCCAGTCGCCCTCCCCCGCCAGCCCGTCGATCTCGTCGACGCGGATGTGGTGGACCGCGCCGAAATACTTCGCCGTCGATCGGACAAAGTCTTGCAAGACGGGCGCGAACAGGCGCGGGTCGTCCATGAGGTGCGGCCGGGCGACGACGGCGGGCGGCGGGAGCGGCGGCATCGCCAGCTTCCCGTTCCACACCCGCTGCGCCGCGTACGCGATCTCGACGGTGTGCCGCTGGCCGGCCGAGAGCGTGACTCGCAAGATCAGGCTGGCGCCGTCCTCGACGCGCTCCGGCTCCACCTCGGCCCCGTCCACGACCACGCGCTCGACGGCCTCGCGCGGGGGCACCCGGAGCTCGAGCGTCTCGACGTTCGTGGCGTCGAGCGCGACCGTCAGCCCGTCGTCGGTTTGGTCGAGGATGAGGCGCCCGGCGACGAGGTCGATGTCGGCGCCCCACGTCTCCCAGTCGCGGGGGACGGCGGGCGCGAGCCGGATCGTGCGCTCGCCGGGCTCGCGGACGCTCAGGCCCAGCATCCCGTACTGCACGGCGTCCAAGAGCGCGCCGGAGCCGGTGATAAAGGCGTGGCCGACCACGTCGTCCTGCTCGCCGGTGTCGGGCTCGAGGTACTCCTCGCACAGGCCCGGCAGCGTGGGCCGGGCGAAGGTGTCGACGATCTTGCCCAGCACGTGCAGGCCGCCCTCGGCGTCGAAGGCCTGGAAGCGGGCCTTGGCCTCGAGCGCCATCCACCACGGCCACACCTTGCCGTTGTGGTCGTTGTCGGCGTCGAGGTAGCGCATCGGCGGGTCGACCGTGACCGTCCCGAAGGTGCGCCAGAGGCGCTCGCGGATGGCGCGCAGCGTCCGGTACCGCTCGTTCCGGCTGGCGACCTTCTCGACGACCGCCAGCGCGTTGTCGGCCAGCATCAGCGCGGTGTCCGGGACGCCCCACATCACGGCGTTGTCGAAGTAGCCGGCCTCGTTCCAGAACGCGTCGTGGATCGACTGACGCGAGCGGTTGGACAAGTCGAGAAAGCGCTCGGCGTCGGCGGGGCGGCCGAGCGCGTCGCAGAGGTAGGCCATCCGGCGGAGCGCCGCGAAGTACAGGACGTTCGAGTACAGCGTCCGCTGGCCCTCGGGCAGGCGCAGAAAGCGGCTGTGGTCCATCCACTCGGTGACGTCGGCGACGAGCCCGTCGTCGTCGGCGTCGCGCGCGATCCACTCCTCGACCCAGGGCTCGAACGCCGGCACGATCCGCGCGAGCCACGCCCGGTCGCCCGTGTGCTTGTAGACGCGCCAGACCAGCTTGAGCACCCAGCCAAGCGCCTCGGCGGAGCCGCCCTGGCTCGTGTCGTCGGACACCTTGAGGCCCGCCGGCGGGTGCGCACCGTACCGCTCGGCCTCGTAGTCGAGCGTTGCCAGGACGGGGTCGATGAGGCCGGCCGCGACGCCGCCGGGTCCGAAGCCGGAGCCGAAGTCGCGGCTCCACACGTCGCGCCAGCGGAACACGTCGCAGACCAGCTTCGACCCCTCGCCGCCCGGCGCGCCGGTCGCGTCGGGATTCCAGTCGTAGCCCAAGACGAGGTGTGCCTTGGCGAACTCGACGGCGCGGTCGAGGTCGGGCGCGGGCGTCCGCAGGCGCAGGCCGCGCCCGGCCGTCCGCTCGGCCCACGCCTCGACGGCGTCGAACGGGTCGGCGATGGCTGCGATGGCGTGGGCGTCGCCGAGCAGGAACGCGCCGCGGCCGCCCTCGGCGAGCGTCAGCGTCCGCTGATCGTCGGCGTCGGCGGGCACGCGCTCGCGGGGCGACGACGCCGCGCCGTCCGGCGTCCAGGCCGTCGCCACGCCCTCCCCCTCCCCGTCGAGCGCGAGCGTCCACGTCCCGGCGCCCTCGACGAGCACGGCGTAGACGACGGCGTCGGGCTGGGCCGCGAGCGTGGCGGCCCCGCGCGGCGTTTGGTAGCGGACGCGGCCGGGGCGCACTTCCGTGCGGGCGTCCGCTAGCGGCTCGCCGTCGAGCGTCAGCCGGTAGGCCTGGGCGGGGCCGGCAAAGACGAACCGGCCCTCCGAGGCCGTCGCGCGTGCGATCAAGCGGCCGTTGCCGACGACGGTCTCGACGTCGAACTCGAACGAGAGGGGCTGCATCCGGGGGTCAAGAGAGGGGCTCGGAAGGTAAGCGCTTCCACAATCGGCCCTGTCGTGTCCGCTGCTCGCGGCTCGCCCAAACGACGCGCGCCCCGCCCGGGCGGACCGGGCGGGGCGCGACGGATCGGAGGCGCGGGCGCCTAGCCGAGTTGCGCCTTGGCCTCGCGGTAGCGGCGATCGCACTCGTCCCAATTGACCACGTTCCAGAACGCGCTCACGTAATCGGGGCGCCGGTTCTGGTACTTGAGGTAGTAGGCGTGCTCCCAGACGTCGAGGCCCAGGATGCCGACGTGGCCGTGGAGCGCGGGGCTGTCCTGGTTGGGCATCCCGTGGAGGTGGAGCCCGTTCTCGGCGCTGTAGCCCAGCCACGCCCAGCCCGAGCCGAACTGCGTCTTAGCGACCGTCTCGAACTGCTCCTTGAAGGCGTCGAACGATCCGAACGCGTCGGTGATGGCCGTGGCCAGCTCGCCGGTCGGCGCGCCGCCGCCGTTCGGCGACATGATCGTCCAGAAGATGCCGTGATTGAGGAAACCGCCCCCGTTGTTGCGGACGGCCGTCTGCTTGTCGACGGGCAGGCTGTCGAGCTTCGCCAGCGTCTCGGTGACGGGCTGGTCGGCCCACTCCGTCCCCTCGAGGGCGGCGTTGAGCTTGGCGGTGTAGCCGGCGTGGTGCTTGCCGTGGTGGATCCGCATCGTCTGCTCGTCGATGTGGGGCTCGAGGGCGTCGAAGTCGTACGGGAGGGGCGGGAGCTCGAAGGCCATGGTCGGGGTGGGGAGTGGGCTAGCTTCAACGGAGTCCCCCCGCCCCCGTTTCCGCCGTGCCCGAGTCCGACGCCCCGCTTTCGAATGTGCCGCCCGAGGGGTCGCTCGGGCTGCTCGCGTACGGCTGGCGCGGCGTGGTCGCCTGGCGCGCCGCGCGCGGGACGGTCTGGCGCGAGGAGCTCCGGCGCGAGGTCGGCGGCGGCCGGACCGAGGCCGACCCCACGCACGAGCCCGACCCGGCCGCGCTCGCGGGCGCCGCCCTCGTGGTGGTCTCCGGCCTCCCCCGCACGGGGACCTCGATGATGATGCAGATGCTGACGGCCGGCGGGCTCCCCGCCTTTACCGACGAGGCCCGCGCCGCCGACGCGAGCAACCCCCGGGGCTACTACGAGCACGCCCGCGTCAAGGGGCTCGCGCGCGACCGCGCCTGGGTGCCCGAGGCCGACGGCCACGTCGTCAAGGTGGTGGCCCCCCTCCTGCCCTTCCTCCCGCCCGGCGCGAGGTACCGCGTCGTGATGATGGAGCGGGACCTCGACGAGGTGCTCGCGTCGCAGGCCGCCATGCTGACGGCGAGCGGCCACACCCCCGCGCCGCCCGATGTGCTCCGGGCCGTCTACGCCCAGCGGCTCGCCGCCGCCCGGGCCTGGGCCGACGAGACGCCCGGCGCCGAGCGGCTCTCGATCCCCTACGCCGACGCCATCGCCGACCCGGCCGGCGTGGCCCGGCGCGTCGCCGCCTTCGTCGGAGGCCTCGACCCGGCCCCCATGGCGGCCGCCGTCGACCGCTCCCTCCACCGTCAGCGCGCCTAACGTATGCCTCGCCTCGCCCGCCGCGTCCTCGTCATCGGCTGGGACGCCGCCGACTGGGACGTCCTCCGCCCCCTCCTCGACGCCGGCCAGCTCCCGGCCCTCGCGAGCTTGATCGACCGGGGCGTCAGCGGCAACATCGCGACGCTGGACCCGCCCTTTTCCCCGATGCTCTGGACCAGCGTCGCCACCGGCAAGACGGCCGAGAAGCACGGGGTCCTCGGGTTCACCCAGCCCAAGGCCGACGGCGACGGCGTCCAGCCCGTCCTCGGGACGTCGCGCACGGCCAAGGCGTTCTGGAACATCGCCCACCAGTCGGGGCTGCGGTCGAACGTCATCGGGTGGTGGCCGAGCCACCCCGCCGAGCCGGTCGACGGGGTGATGGTGTCGAACTTTTTCCACCGGGTGAGCGGGCCGGTCTGGGCGCCGCAGCCGCCGACGCCGGGGGCCGTCCACCCGCCCGAGCTGGCGCCGTTCCTGGAGGCGCTCCGCGTCCACCCCGACGAGATCACGCCCGAGCTGGTGATCCCGTTCGTGCCGTCGTTCGCCCAGTCGCCGCCCCAGACCGACGGCGAGCAGCAGGCCGCCGACGCCATCGCCCGGATGCTCGCCGAGACGGCGACCGTCCACGCGGTCGCGACGTGGGCCGTCGAGGAGACCGAGTGGGACGTGACGGCGCTCTACCTCGACGGCATCGACCACTTTTGCCACTCGTTCATGGCGTACCACCCGCCGCAGCTGTCGTTCGTGCCCGACGACCAGTTCGCGCGGTACCACGAGGTCGTCGCAGGGATCTACCGGTTCCACGACATGATGCTCGGCCGGCTCCTCGCGCTCGTCGACGACGACACGGCCGTCGTGCTCGTCTCCGACCACGGCTTCGAGTCGGGGGCCCGGCGGATCCCCGAGACTCCGGACGAGCCGGCGGGGCCGGCCGCCGAGCACCGCGACTTCGGGGTGTTCATCGCCGCCGGCCCGGGCCTCCGCTCCGGCGAGCCGGTCTACGGCGCCAGCTTGCTCGACATCACCCCGACGCTGCTGACCATCCTCGGGCTCCCCGTCGGCGACGACATGGACGGCCGGGTGCTGACACCGATCTTCGAGGACGAGGGCCCAGTCGACCGCATCCCCAGCTGGGAGGCGGTCCCGGGCGACGCCGCTCGCCTCGACGCTGGCGACAGCGACCCCTGGGCCGACCAGGCGGCGATGGACCAGCTCGTCGCGCTCGGCTACGTCGACGCCCCCGACGAGGACGGCACGGTGACGGCCGCCGTCAGCCGGCAGGAGTCCGCGTACTACCTGTCCCGGGTGTACCTGTCTAAGGGGAGGCCCGAGGAGGCCGTCGGGCTCGTGGAGCCGATCTGGGCGGAGGTGCGGGCCGAGCGCTACGGGTTCACGCTCCTGCAGGCCTACGAGCAGCTCGGCCGCGTCGACGAGGCGCTCGCGCTGTGCGACGCCCTCGAAGCGTCGGTCCGGGACGGGGGCCTCGCCCCCGACCGGCCGGTCCCCGGGCTCGACCTCGTCCGGGGGCGGCTCCGGCTCGCGCGCGGCGAGGGCGACGCGGCCATCGCCTTGCTCGAACGCGCGGCGTCGGTGGGCGGGACGACCGGCTCGTTCCTCCGCACGCTGGGCGAGGCCTACCTCGCCGTCGGGCGCCTCGACGACGCCGAGGCCGTACTCCACCGGGCGCTCGCGGCCGACCCCGAGCAGCCCCCCACGCTCCGGCTCCTCGCCCACGTGTTCCTGCTGACGGGCCGGGCCGAGGCCGCCCGCGACTTGATGCTGGACGCGCTCGCGCTCCGCTTTTTCGACCCGGCCGGCCACTACACGCTGGCGCAAGCCCTGCTCGCGACGGGCCAGCCCGCCCCGGCTGCCCAGGCGCTCGAGCTCGCGCTGGCGCAGCGGCCGAGCCTGGCCTCGGCGCGGTTCCTGCTCGCCGAGGTGTACCGCGACCACCTCGACCGCCCGGTCGACGCCGCTCGCCTGCTCGCTGGCGCCCCGTCCAGCGCCGACGCCCGCTCCGTCGCCCAGCGCCCGGAGGACCGGGAGCGGCCCGGGCGGTAGCGAGCGGGCCGCGCGGCACCCGGCACTTCTCGATTGTTGAGTTGCCACGACGCCGCCGCGCGGCGTACCCTCCGTCCTCCCTCCCTCCTCCAGCATGAACACTCGCTACTCCCTTCCGGATTCGCCCTCCAGCGACCGGCTCGCCGCGTACTCCGCAGCCGCAGCGGGGGCCCTCCTCGCCTTCGCCCCGGTGGCGGCCGACGCACAGATCTCCCACACGGAGGTCGACGAGCCCCTCACGACAGGCTCCACGCGCGACTTCGACTTCGACGGTGACGGCAACGTCGATGCGCAGCTCGTGCTCGACTCGCCCGGGGCCGGCTTCACCCGCGCCCTCATCTTCACCGATGAATCCAACGGCGCCGGTGTGGTCGGCATGGGCCCCGTGACCACCAACTACAACTACTTCTACGCCACGCCGCTCGACATGGGCGAGGCGATCTCGGGGTCGAACACGATCCAGAACACGAACGTCGGCTCGGCAGGCAACCGCGACGACTTCCTGCTCACCAGCTCCTTCAACGGCACCCCGTACGGCAGCTGGCAGGGCGGTGTCACCGACAAGTACATCGGCGTCCGCTTCACCGCCAACGCGGGGACCCCGAGCGCGTCGACGCACTTTGCGTGGATCAAGATGGACGTCGCCAGCTCCACGCAGGCGCGCCTGAAGGGCTTCGCCTTCGAGCAAACGCCCGACTTCCCCATCAACGCGGGCGACGAAGGGGCGGCCCCGCCGCCGCCGCCGCCGCCGCCGACGGCCACGGAGCCCGATGCGCTCGCGGAGGGCTACGCCTTCACGCCGGTCGCGCCGAACCCGATCACGGGCCGCTCGACCTTCGAGGTCACCGTCGCCCGCACGGAGCAGGTCACGGTCGACGTGGTCGACGCGCTCGGCCGTACGGTCCGGACGCTCCACGACGGCGCCATCGCCGGCGGCCAGGACAAAGAGATCGCCTTCGTCTCCGACGGGCTGCCCACGGGCATCTACGTCGTCCGCGTGGTCGGCGAGTCGTTCGACACGACGCGGACGGTCACGGTCGTCCGATAACCTCGGGACGGCACGACGGTCGACGCCCGGCGCCCTCGTGGTGCCGGGCGTCGCTCGTTTCGGGGCTTCGGCGAGCGCTACGCCAGCGCGTCGAGCATCCGCTGGCGGTCGAGGCCCGAGAGGCGCCCGAGCGCCACCAAGCGGTCGAGGGCCTCTTCGACGGCGCGCACGTCCGTCGCGCCGTCGGCCGTCGGGTCGGGCGCGGGGCGCGGGGCGGCGACCAGCACCTGCTGCAGGAACCGCTCGACGTACTCGGCGGCGCCCGCCTGCGCGGAGAAGTCGAGCGTCTCGGTGACGGTCGCGCGCGCGCGGTTGAGGTCGACGAGCACCTCCTTTCCCCCCAAGAGCTTGCGCTTGGCGCGGACGCCCACGATGTCGGCGTATCGGACCGTCCGGGCGGCCTGGAGGTCGTTGTTCTGGAACACGAACCGGTCGGCCAGAAACACGGCGCCGTCCTTGGCGGACCCGAGACGCGTCGCGTCGAAAAGGGCGACGACGTCGGCCTCATCCACGTCCGGCGCGTAGTCGGCGAGGGCCGCGCGGAGCTTGGCCGGCGGGATGTCCGGGGTGACGTAGAGCCCGAGGTCGGGGGCCGTCGGGAGGTACTCGCGCAACAGGTCGGTCATGCCCGTGGGACGCCGGCCGTCGGGCGCGGGTCCCGGCTACGGGAGCGTCGTGGCGACGGCGTCGACGGCATACGTGGCCGTCGTGAGGTCGATGACGTGGCCCGGCAGGATGCCGAGCACGAGGAGCGCGAGGGCGCACACGGCGACGACGGCGGCCGTCGCGCGGCCGACCGGGAACGGCTGCTGCGCGTTCGCGGGCGCCTCGTCCGGGCTCTTCATCCACATCACCACGAGCACGCGGAGGTAGTAGTAGCCCGACACGACGGACGCGAGCACGCCGACGATCGCCAGCCACGTCAGCCCGGCGTCGACGGCGGCGGCGAAGACGAGGTACTTGCCGATGAAGCCCGCGAGCGGCGGGAAGCCCGTCAGCGCGAACATGAACACGCCCATCATGACGCCCAGGAACGGCTTGCGGTAGCCGACGCCCGCCAGGCTGTCGAGGTCCTGGTCGGCGCCCTGCTCCGAGTCCCACTCGAGCGCGCCCATCACGCCGAAGGCGCCGACGTTCATCAGCGTGTACGCCAGCAGGTAGAACAGGGCGGCGCTGTAGCCGACCACGCCGGCTGCCAGCCCGGCCAGGATGTAGCCCGCGTGGGCCACCGACGAGTACGCGAGCATCCGCTTGACGTTCGACTGGACGAGCGCCACGACGTTGCCGACCACCATCGTGATGGCGGCGACGATCGCGAGCGTGAGCTGGACCGTGCCGTCGACCAGGTCGGGCGGGAGCGCGCGCGCGAGCACGACGGCGAGCGCGGCGAACGTGGCGGCCTTCGAGGCCGTCGACATAAAGGCCGTCAGCGAGGTCGGCGCGCCCTGGTACACGTCGGGCGTCCACATGTGGAACGGGACGGCGGACACCTTGAAAAAGAACCCGACCAGGAGCAGGCCGACGCCGGCCAGGAACAGCCCGGTCTGGCCGCTCGCGGCGACGCCAGGCGCGAGCTCCGCGAGTTGCATCGTGCCCGTCGCGCCGTACAGGAGCGCGAGGCCGTACAAGAAGAAGCCTGTCGAGAAGGCGCCGAGCAGGAAGTACTTCAGCGCGCTCTCGTTCGCCGTCGACTCCTCGCGGACCAGACCCGTGAGCACGTAGAGGCAGACCGACATCGTCTCCAGACCCACGAAGAGGGTGACCAGGCTGCCGGCGCTGGCGAGCGTCATCATGCCGGCCGTGGCGAACAGGATGAGGGCGTGGACCTCGCCGTAGTTGCGGCCCAGGCGCGAGAGGTAGGGCACGGTCAGCACCAGGCTGCCGACGGCGCCGATCAGCACGACGAGGTTGGCGACCGCCGCCGCCCCGCCGACGTACACCTCGCCCTCGAAGGCGGTGCCGCTGACGCCGACCTGGAAACCGGTCCACACCGCCGCCGCCGCCAGGCCGAGGCCGGCGACCCAGGGGATCATCGCGTCGTCGTTGCGGAACGCGTCGAGGACGACGACGATCACACCGAGCAGGGCCACCAGCAGGATGGGGCCGGTCGCGGCGAGGTCAGCGGGGAAGGAGTCGTACATCGAGAGTGGACGGGAGTCCGATGGGGCGGGTGGCGGAACGGGGCGGCGCTAGCGGGCGGCCGGGGCCCACTCGTTCACGCGGGCGGCAAACTGGAGGTCGGTGTCGGTCACGCGGTCGCCCGCGTCGTGCGTCGCGAGCGCGAGCGAGACGTCGCCGTAGACGTTGCGGATCTCGGGGTGGTGGTCCATGGCCTCGGCCTCGAACGCGACGCGCGTCAGGAACGCAAACGCGGCCCGGAAGTCGGGGAACGCGAGGTCGCGGACGATCCGGTTGCCCGACGCGTCGCCCTCACGGCGCCAGCCCGGGGGCAGGGCGGCGTCGATGGCGGCGTCGGAGAGCGGCGTACGGGCGGGCATCGGCTAGAACCGGAGGAGGACGCCGGCCGACTCGATCACAGCGGCGGCGGCCGCAGCGTCCGGCGGGTGCGGGACGACGTAGCCCGAGAAGAACACGAACCAGACCACGATGTAGATCGGGACCAGGATCGGGAGCGAGTACTTCACCATGTAGCCCACGAACGACGGCGTGTCGACGCCGCTCGACTCGGCGATGGCCTTGACCATGAAGTTGGGCCCGTTGCCGATGTAGGTCAGCGCACCCCAGAAGACGGACGCGACGGAGATGGCCTGGAGGTAGAACGCCTCGGTCCCGTCGACGGAGAACGCCGTCACCATCTCGGGCACGTTGACGTCCATCCCGAACTTGCCCATCGCGGCGGACAGGAAGCTGACGTACGTCGGGGCGTTGTCGAGCACGCCCGACAGGATGCCGGTCCCGAAGTAGAACGCCGAGACGCCGAGCGCGTCGGCGTTTTCGGCGGCGAACGCGCCGATGAGCGTGAGCGCGGGCTGCATCGTCAGGAAGATGCCGATAAACAGGAAGCCGACCTCCTTGATGGGCTCGAAGTTGAAATCGTTGCCCGTCAGAATCGCGCGGTCGGCCGTCTTGTAGGCGCCGAACGCGACGAGCCCCATGATCACCTCGCGGATCCCGAACGGGACGCCAAAGTGGTGGAGGTCGATCGCGGTGCCGCTGAGCGAGGGGATCACCTTGGGGTCGATAAAGACGGCCGCGATGATGACCGCGAGCCAGGCGAAGCCCACCTTCCCCTCGATCTCGAGCTGCTTGGGGTTGGCCCCACCTTGGGTCAGGTCGATGGTCGCCTCGTCGGCGTGGATGTCGTCGACGTCCTGCACGCCCGGGGCCTCCGGGACGGCGTCGACGCCGGGCAGGTCGCCGGGGACCACGTCCGCTCCCCTGGCCTCGGCCGCGCCGCGCAGGCTGACGTCCTTGTTGCGGCTGTCGATCACGTAGAACACGACCGCCAGCAGCAGGACCGTCGGCAGCCAGATGTACCAGATGTGGACGACCGTCCAGAAGAACGGGACGCCGCGCAAGAAGCCCAGGAAGAGGGGCGGGTCACCGATCGGCGTCAGCGCCCCGCCGACGTTCGAGACGATGAAGATGAAGAACATGATGTGGTACGCCTTTAGCCGCCCGGCGTTGAGCCGCATAAAGGGGCGGATCAGGAGCATCGAGGCGCCCGTGGTGCCGATAAAGTTGCTCAGCACGGCCCCGACCAAGAGCAGGATCACGTTCGCCTTGGGCGTCCCGGCGTAGTCCGTCTTGATCAGAATGCAGCCCGAGGCGACGTACAGCGAACCCAGGAGCGCGATAAAGGCGAAGTACTCCTCGGCCGCGTGCAGGATGGGCGTCCCGTTGTTCAAAACGGCGAGGTAGTACACAGCCACCAGGATGCCGAGCCCGCCGGCCACCTTGGGGTAGTGGTGGTGCCAGAAGTGCGGGTAGAACAGCGGGCCGGTCGCGATCATCCCCAGCAGGAGGGCGAACGGGATGACGAGCCAGACCGGCGGGAGCGGGCCGTGGCTGCCGCCGTCCTCGCCGTGGCCCTCGCCGTCGCCGTGCGCCTCGTCGGCGATCTCGCCGGCCGCGCCGATCGCCGCCGCGTCGTCGCCGATGCCGAGCGCCTCGACGCTCGGCGGCGTCTCCTGAATCTCCTCGGCCGCCTCGACGGCTGCGGGGGGCGCCTCGGAGGCGGGCGTCGGCTGGTCCACGGCGTCCTGCGCGAGCGCAGGCGACGCCAGCAGGGCCAGGACGAGCGCGAGGAACGGGGCGATCCGAGGCATGGCGTGAGGGTGAGCTTAGTTGGCCGGGTCCGCCACAGGCGCGGGGGTGGGGACGGTCGCGACCTCGGCAGGCCACGAGACGGGCACGACGACGACCTCGCCGTCGGCGGCCTCGACGGCGGCGGCCTTGGCGATCGACGTGTCGAGCAGCGACTGGACGGCGCGCTCGGACTTCTCCAGGAACGGCGCGGGCCAGAAGCCCAAGAGCAGCATCAGGCCCAGGAGCGGCACGAGGAGCCCGATCTCCCTCCCGTTGAGGTCCTTCATCGTCGCGTTCGCCTCGTCGGTGATCTCGCCGAAGAAGGTCCGGTAGACCATCCACAAGAGGTAGACGGCCGCGAAGATGACGCCCGTCGTGGCGACGGCGATCAGGAGCGGGTTGCCGACGGTCGGGGAGTTCCACGAGCCGATCAGGATCATGAACTCGCCTACGAACCCGTTGAGGCCGGGCAGGCCCGCCGACGCGAACACGCTGAACAGCATCGCGAACGTCAGGATCGGGACGGACTTGGCGATCCCGCCGTAGTCGGCCATCGCGCGCGTGTGGCGCCGCTCGTAGAGCATCCCGATGATGAGGAACAGCGCCCCGGTCGAGATGCCGTGGTTGACCATCTGGATCAGCGAGCCCTGGAGCGCGACGACGTCGAAGGCGAACAGCCCGAGCACGACGAACCCGAGGTGGGACACGGACGAGTAGGCGACCAACTTTTTGACGTCGGTCTGCGCGAAGGCGACCAGCGCCCCGTAGACGATCCCGACGACGGCCAGAATGGCAACCGGCATCGCGAGCTCGGCGCTCGCGTTCGGGAAGAACGGGACGACGAACCGGAGCAGGCCGTACGTCCCCATCTTCAGCAGCACGCCCGCGAGGACGACCGAGCCGCCGGTCGGCGCCTGGGTGTGCGC
Source organism: Rubrivirga halophila (assembly GCF_046845755.1). Taxonomy (GTDB): domain Bacteria; phylum Bacteroidota; class Rhodothermia; order Rhodothermales; family Rubricoccaceae; genus Rubrivirga. The sequence continues at coordinate 1,002,364 of NZ_CP177357.1, read as the reverse complement.
GTCGGGCAGCCAGGTGTGGAGCGGGAAGAGCGGCACCTTGATGGCGAACGCCAGCCCGAACAGGGCGAACAGCCACATCTGGGTCCCGATCGGGACGCCGAAGCTGGCGAGCTTGTACCAGTCGGTCGTGAACACGCCGCCGTTGACGGCGTCGCCGGCCGCGAACCCGAGCCACAGCACGCCGACCAGCATCAGCAGCGAGCCGACGAGCGTGTAGAGAACAAACTTGACGGCGGCGAACACGCGGTCCTCCCCGCCCCAGATGCCGATGATGAACACCATCGGGATCAGCGTCAGCTCGAAGAAGACGTAGAAGAGGAAGACGTCGAAGGCGGCGAACACGCCGAGCACGCCGGTCTCCAAGAGCAGCAGCAAGGCGTAGTAGCCCTTGTGCGCCTTGCCGATGTAGGTCCACGACGACAGCACGACGATGGGCCCGAGCAGCGTCGTCAGCAGGATCAGCAGCAGGTTGAGCCCGTCGACGCCCACGAAGTAGGTGATGTCGACGGCGCCGAACCACGGCAGCCGCGTCGCGAGCTGGGGCGCGAGCGCGGTCGAGACGGACGCGTCGAACCCGAGCCAGAGCCCGATCGAGACCACGAACGTGACGACGGTCGTCGCCAGCGCGGCCCACCGGACGGCGTTGACCGACGGCGCGAGCAGCAGCGCGAGCGCGCCGAGCGCGGGCAGGAAGATGACGAGCGAGAGCAGCCCGGGAATGTCAGCCATTGAGTGTGAGCCGGAGGGGCGTCAGAGCGGGCTTTAGACGAACAGGATGAGGGCGACGACGCCGACGACGCCGATCACGATGGCCAGCGCGTACGTCTGGACGGCGCCGGTCTGGACCGTGCGCAGGCGGCTCGCGACGGTGCGGACGCCGTGCGCCAGCCCCATCACGCCGCCGTCGACGACGTTCTTGTCGAACGGGGCGAACACCTTGCGGGCGCCCTCGACCGTCGCGCGGACGACCGTCGCGTTGTAGACGGCGTCCCACCACCAGACGCGGCTGGCGCCGGCATAGACCCAGCCCATGCCCTTGCGGACCTTGCGGTCGGCCTCGGGCCCGCGCTTGCCGAACCGGAGCCCGAGCCACGCGAAGGCGACGCCGCCGATGGCGATGGCCGCGCCGAGCGCGAGCAGGCCCCAGGCGTAGCCGGTCGGGGGAAGGATCTCGTGGTGGAGCTCGGCGACCGGGCCGCCGTAGTCGGCGCCGAGCCAGTGGTGGAGCCAGCCGCCCACCTTGTAGAGCACGCCCTCGTCGCCGAGCGCCTTCGCCATCACGGGCGGCAGCCCGATCCAGCCGCCCACGACGGACAGGCCGGCGAGCACCCAGAGCGGGACCGTCATGGTCCACGGGCTCTCGTGCGCCTCGACGTCGAGGGCCGCGGGCCAGCGCGGCTCGCCCTCGAACGTGAGCAGGTAGGCACGCGTCATGTAGACCGCCGTCAGCAGCGCCGTCACCAGGCCGACGATCCACACGAGGTAGCCCACCAGGTGGCCGTCGTAGCCGTACTCGAAGGCCTTAAAGAGGATCTCGTCCTTGGAGAAGAAGCCCGACAGGCCCGGCAGGCCGGCGATGGCGAGCGTCGCGATCAGGAAGGTCATGCGCGTCGACGGCATGTACTTCTTGAGCCCGCCCATCGTGCGCATGTCCTGGGCGTCGAACGGCCCGTCGTACGGGAGCGGGTTGTGGCGCAGCGTGTTCTGCGACGCCTCCGAGTCGTGCGGCGTGTCGGGGTGCCCGTGGCGCTTGGGGATCACCCCCCTGTGCTCCAGGTCGTGCTCGACGTGGTGCATCGCGTGGATGACGGAGCCTGACCCGAGAAAGAGGCAGGCCTTGAAGAAGGCGTGCGTCATCACGTGGAAGATGGCGACCCACCACGCGCCCACGCCGACGGCCAAGAACATGTAGCCGAGCTGGCTGACCGTCGAGTAAGCCAGCACCTTTTTGATGTCGTTCTGCGTGATCGCGACGGTCGCCGCCATGATGGCGGTCAGGGCGCCCACGATGGCGATGACGGCCATGACGCCGGGCACGGCGATCACCATGCTGGAAAGGCGGGCCAGCAGGTACAGCCCCGAGGTCACCATCGTCGCGGCGTGGATCAGCGCCGAGACCGGCGTCGGGCCGGCCATGGCGTCCGGGAGCCAGACGAAGAGCGGGATCTGGGCGCTCTTGCCCGTCGCGCCGATAAAGAGGAAGAGGACCACCCAGGTGCCGATCGACCACCCGAAGAGAGCGGGCGCGCCGAACAGCGCGAGCGTGTCGGGGCTGAGGATGGTCGCGAAGTCGAGCCCGAAGGGGCCGACAAAGCCCGGCGCCCCGGTCACCGTCTGGTAGATGAGGAACATCGCCAGCAGGAAGGCGAAGTCGCCGACGCGGTTGACGATAAAGGCCTTGTTGGCGGCGGCGGTGTTCTTGAGGTCGGTGTACCAGAACCCGATGAGGAGGTAGCTGCACAGCCCGACGCCCTCCCACCCGAGGAACAGCACCGGCAGGTTGTCGGCCAGCACCAGGTTGAGCATCGCGAAGATGAACAGGTTGAGATAGGCGAAAAACCGCCAGTACCCCGAGTCCCCGTGCATGTAGCCGATCGAGTAGATGTGGATCAGCGAGCCCACGCCCGTCACGATCAGCGTCATCAGCAGCGACAGCTCGTCGATGCGGTACGCGAAGTCGACGCGCAAGTCGCCGGCGGCCATCCAGGTGAAGTACCGGGCCACCTCGGCGCTCTCATACCCCAGGAACAGGACGATCGTGACGGCGAAGGGAACGGCGACGGCCAGCGTGCCCAGCACGCCGATGAGCATCTCGCGCTGGCGGTAGGCCGGGGCGAACAGGCCCATCATCCCGTTGAACGCGGCCACGAGCAGCGGCGGGAGCAGGATGAGCCGGACGAGGAGTTCCATTGGGGGTGATGCGTGATGGGTGATGCGTGATGGGCGCGGTCGTCACGCCCCACGGATCACGAATCAGGGGCGGCGTCAGCCGCGGAAAAGGCGCAGCTCGTCGATGTTGACGGTGAGCTTGTTGCGGAACATGGCGATCACGATCGCGAGCCCGACGGCGGCCTCGGCGGCGGCCACGCTCATCACAAAGAAGACCAGGATCTGGCCGTCGACGTCGCCGAAGGCCTGGCTGAAGGCGACGAGCGTCAGGTTGACCGCGTTCAGCATCAGCTCGATGCTCAGGAACACGACGATCACGTTGCGCCGGAGCAGCACGCCGAGCACGCCGATGGTGAAGAGCACGGCGCTCAGCGAGAGGTACCAGGTGAGGTCCATTCGGGTGTCGGTTGTCGGGGATCGGTGTTCGGCAGGGCCCCGGGGGCTCGCGGCCGACAACCTCTACACGAAGCGCTTTTTGGCGAGGAGGACGGCGCCGATGGTGGCCGCCAGCAGCAGGGCCCCGATGATCTCGAGGGTGAACGCGTGCCGCGTCAGCAGCGCGATGCCCAGGTTCTCGACCGACGTCGGGTCGAGAGGCACGAGCGCGGCCTCGCCGGGCTCGACAACCACGGCCTCGCCGTCGGGGCCGACGACGACGGCCGGGCCGGCCGGGTCGACCACGGCTACCTCGGTGGCGGTCGGGTCCGGGAGCAGGTCGACCTGTCCGGCGACGGCCGTCAGCAAGAGCGCCAGCACGCCGACGGCGCCGACGAAGGCGGCGGCCCGGGGCCACGTGACCGCGCTCAGCCGGGGCGTCTGCTCCAGGTTGAGGAGCATGATGACGAACAGGAACAGGACCATGATGGCCCCGGCGTAGACCAGCACCTGCACGATGCCGATAAAGGCGGCGTTGAGCGACAGGTAGAGGCACGCGATGGCGAGCATCGTCGTCACCATCCACAGGGCGCTGGCGACGGGGCTCCGCGAGACGAGCATGCCGACGGCGCCGGCCACCGCGAACACGGCGAACACGAAAAAGAGAAAGGCTTCCACGAAGGGTCGGGTGAGGGAGGCCGAGGCCGGGCGTCGTCGCCCGCAGAGGGACCGCCAAGATACCGGCCCCCGCGCGTCGCGGACAACCGGGTGGCGACCGAGCGCCGCGCCCCTCCGATGCCGCCCGGCCGGATCGGATCCGACGCCCTGCGCGGGCCGTCTGGCGCGCCCCGGCGGGCCGGGTTCTCGCACTCTCTTCGTCTCCCCGGCGCCCCGCGCAACGGATCCACCGGCGATTCGCCGACGCGCGCACCCCCGGTGCGGGGCGCCGGGTAGCGGCCGTCTATCTTCGCGAGCGCATGGACGTCCCGGCTCCCCTCCCCTCTCCGTCGGCCCCGGCCCCACCCGCGCGGCGGCTCCGCAAGCGGGACCTGCTGGTGCCGGTCGCCCTCAGCCTGGGCGCCGTCGGCGTCATCCTGTGGCTGACGTACGAGCCCGGCGCGTTCGCGACGGTCCGGAGCACGTTCCGGCCCGACATTTTCGCGCTCGCCATCGGGGCGCTGATGCTGCAGATCACGGCCGGCGGCCTGCGCCTGCGCCACGTCAGCCGGGGCACGTTGACGGCGGTCGGCGGCTTGCGGGCCCAGCTCACGTGGGACTTTATGAGCGCCGTCACGCCGTCGGCGATGGGCGGGGCGCCGTTCGCGGCCTTTTTTATCGCCAAGGAGAACGGCGTCGCGTACGGCCAGATCACGGCCGTCATGCTGTTCACGATGCTGATGGACCAGCTGTGGTTCGCGATCCTGATCGTGACGCTGTACGTCTCAGCCATCTGGATCCCCGTCTTCCCAACGGCGCTCGGCGCCGCGGGCATCGGGACGGTCGCCGCCTACCTCGGCGGGATGCTGATCTACATCGGCTTCTTCGCGTACGCGACACTGTTCCGCCCGGACGTGCTGGAGCGCGTCGCCAACCGGATCGTGCAGTTCCGATGGCTCCGGCGCTTCGAGGACACCGTCCGCCGGGAGACCCGCAAGCTCCGCCAGCAGGCGACCGTGCTCCGGGGGCAGCCGCTGTCGTTCTACCTCCAGGGCGCCGGCTACACGATCTTGTACTGGACCGGCCGCTACGGGATCGTCTTCCTGGTCGCCCTCAGCTTCTGGCGCGAGTTCCGGCACGTCCTGTTCGTGATGCGGACGGCCGGGCTGTGGCTGGCGGGGCTCGCGATGCCGACGCCGGGCGGGTCGGGCGGTATCGAGGCGCTCTACATGCTGTATCTCGCGCCGCTCCTGCCCTCGGGCTACGGCGGCCCGGCCCTGCTCGCGTGGCGGGCCGTCGCCTACTACGGCGTGCTGACGCTCGGCCTGTTCGTGGCCGGCGGCGCCGTGCGCTCCCTGCTCGCGGGCGAGACGCCACCCGCCGAGCCCGACGATCCCATCCTCCCTGACGTGTCCGCACCCCGGCCCGACGGGGCCGACGCCCCGTGACGCCCCGCCCCGTCGCCGACCGCCGCGCCGAGGCCGACCGCTTCGACCTCCGCCGCATCCACCCCGTGCTCCGCTTCGGGTCGGCCTCCGACCGCTATGCGGCGTGGATCGACCAGGTCTACCCCCGCGACGTGTGGGCCGGCGAGGTGACGACCCGCAAAAAGAACGTCGGCGGCCAGCCCTTCGAGGAGCGCCTCCTGCCCGTCGCGTCCGTCGAAGACTACTTCCAGCACTTCGGGGTGCTGGAGATCGACTTCACGTTTTACCGGCCCCTCTTGGAGGCGACCGGCAAGCCGTCGTCGAACCTGTTCACGCTCGAGCACTACGCCGACGCCTCGCCGGCGAACGCCCGGTTTGTGCTCAAGGCGCCCCAACAGTTTCTCGCCCGCAAGCTCCGCCGCAAGGTCGACGGCCGGTTCCAGTACGTCGAGAACCCGGACTTTTTGGATGCGGAGGCGTTTACGTCCCGGTTTCTGATTCCCGCCCAGAACAAGCTGGGCGTTAAGCTGGCGGGGGTCCTCCTGGAGCAGTCGTACGAGCGGGCGGCCGAGAGCCCGCCGCCCGACGCGTTCGTGGCCGAGTGGGACCGGTTCATCTCCGAGGTCCCGGAGGCGCCGTACCACCTCGAGGTCCGCTCGGCGCACCAGCTCTCGCCCGCCTACCTCGAGTGGCTGGCAAACCGCGACCTCGGGTTCTGCTTTTCGCAGTGGCAGTGGCTCCCGCCGCTGATCGACCAATGGGCGCTCGCCGGCAAGCGGTTCACGTCGGCGTCCGGCGAGGCCATCGTCCGGCTCGTCCAGCCGCGCGACATGGACTACGCGACCTCGTGGCGGCTGGCGTACCCCTTCGACGGCCCGGCCGCCGGACTGAGCGACACGGCCGCCGCGCGCCGGATGATCGACGAGACGACGGCGCTGATGCACCAGGCTGCCGAGGCCGGCGTCGTCCTCAACGTCATCGGCAACAACCGCGCGTGGGGCAACACGCCCGACCTCGCGCGCACGCTTGCGCACCGGTTTTTGGACTTCGCGGAGCGGAGAGGCGCGTGAGAGGCGGGGACCGCAGACGGCGGACCACAGACCGCAAGAGCACACCTCCGCCCCAGATGGTCAGCCGATCCCACCGCGACGGAGACGCGTCGTTCTCGATCACGGAGTGACGCCGCCCGGCAACGGCCCACTCCGGCGCTCCTGCCGAGGTGGGCCGCGCCGTCCGCGGTCCCCGGTCCGTCGTCCCCCGCTACGCCGCCGCGGGCGGGAAGAGCGAGTAGATCGTCGCGACCGGGCGCTCCTCGGCGACCGGGGCGGCGGGCTCGGACGCCTCGGCGACCGCCTCGGCCGCGTGCTCGCTGGCGATCTCGGCCCGGCGCTGGACGGCCGCCAGCTGCGCCACCTGGCGGCGCAGGCGACGGGCGCGGCGACGCGCCGAGCGGTTCAAGATCGAGTTGAGCTGGAGCCGGATCGCCTCGGTCCGCCGGGGCCCGACGCCGTCGAGCGACATCAGCCGCCCGTCGTGCGCCGCGCGCTCGAGGTCCGCCAGCGACTCGATGCCGAGCTCGTCGACGAGCCGCTGCGCGAGCCGGTCGCTGACGCCGGGGACGGTCGCCAGCAGGGCCGCCGGGTCGCTCGTTCGGAGGAGCCGGTCGCGCAGGCCGATCCGGCCCGTCTCGATGTACTGCGCGAGGTGGTGGGCCAGGCTCACCCCGATGCCGGGCAGCTCGGTCAGCGCGTCGCGCCCGCCCTCGCCGTAGAGCCGGGCCACGGGCTCGTCGAGGTCGCGCACCATGGCGGCCGCCTGGAGGTAGGCCTGGATGCGGTACGGGTTCGGCTCGCCCTGGCGCACGAGCACCTCGCCCATCTGGTCGAGCGCGTCGGCGAGTTCGATGTTGGTCGGTCCGATCGGAAGCATGGGATCTCAGGTCAATGTGGCCCAAGATGCGACACGCCGGTGCCACCTGTCTGTCACACGAACATCCCTGTGGGACAGTCTCTTGCGCCGATCCGGACGGACCCGCTGACGCCGCCGTCCGCCCCCTCTCCAAAGGGCCTCGGCGGGGAGCCTCTCCCCTACTCGAACTGCGCCCGGAACGCCTCCATCTCGGCCCGCAGCCCCTCGACCTCCGCCTCCAATTCGGCGACCCGCTCCGCCAGCGTCGGCCCGCCCGCGACGGGGACGGTATGCTCGTCGTCGTTCCTGTCCTCTGCTAGCGGCGCCGGCTCCACGTCGCCCGACAGCGTGTGCGCGTAGCGGTCGGCGGCCTGACCCGGCTCGCGCGGGAGCTTCACCACGAGCGGGTCGTCGCGGTCGCCCAGCATCCAGAGCGCCTCCTCGGCGTCCGACACGCTCGCAAAGTCGGCGAGCCGGGCCGTCCGCGTGCGGATCTCGCCGGGCGTCTGGGGCCCGCGCAGCAGCAACACGCACAGCGCCGCCAGCTCGCGCTTCGACAGGTCGAGCGAGCGGTCGAGGGTGTGCCGGAACTTGGCGACCCGGTGGCCGGCCCCGGCCGTGGTCCCCGCAAGCCCGCGCCGCATCAGCCGCTCGGCGGCGTCCTTCACCTCGCGCTCCGAGTAGTCCGTCACCGGCTCGCGCGACGACTTCTGGTTGCACGCGGCGACCAAGGCGTTCGTCGTCAGCGGGTAGTGGTCGGGCGTGGCGAGCGCCTTTTCGGCGAGGGCGCCCGCGACGCGGGCCTCGATGGCGTCGAGCGTGGGTCGGGACATGACGGGGGACGGGGGACGGGGGACGGGGGACGGGGGACGGGGGACGGGGGACGGGGGACGGGGGACGGGGGACGGAAGGTGGTGGCACCAGCTTGCGAGCGCAAGCCGAATCGAGGTCATTGAAGAGGTCCGGGACATGCCGCCACTTGCCCCGTGCGTCCCCTCTCCCTCTGGAGGAGGGAGAGGGTGAGGGCGAACCGAGCGCACGCCTACCGGCTGGCGGTGCTCCCCGCAGCGCCGTCGCCTTCGCGGCGTCGAGCCCACAAGCTGGCGCCAGCCGATCACCCTCCCCCGGCCCCTCCCGTCTGGGAGGGGAGACCAGAAACAGAGGCCTCCCCCTGGCCCGCTATCCCGCTTGCGGCATCGCAGGGGCGCTCGCGACGAGCCGGGCGATCTCGCGGTCGAACAGGCCGCGCCAGGCGTCCGGCGGCGGCGCCGCGAACGTCATCCGCTCGCGCCGCGTCGGGTGGTCGAGCGCCAGCGACCACGCGTGGAGCGCGATGCCGCGGCCGTCGGCAAACGGCGGGCCCTCCCCGTACCGGAGGTCGCCCAGGATCGGCGCGCCGCGGGCCGCGAGCTGGGCGCGGATCTGGTGCTTGCGGCCCGTCTCCAGCGTCACCTCAACGAGCGCGCGTCCGCCTGCGCGTGCGAGCGTCCGCCAGCGGAGCATGGCCCGCTTGCCCCGGCCCGCGGGCACGATCCGGACGCTCGTACCCGAGTCGTCGAGCCCGTCGACGGCCTCGCCCGCGTCGGGCAGCCGGCCCGCCACGACGGCGAGGTAGCGCTTCTCGGGAGCCCGCTGGCGGAACTGCTCGCTGAGCCGCCCCGCCGCCTTCGAGGTCCGCGCCAGCGCGAGCACGCCCGAGGTCGGCCGGTCGAGCCGGTGGACGAGCCCGACGAAGACGTTGCCGGGCTTGTCGAAGCGCTCCTTGAGGAACGCCTTCGCCCACGTCACCACGTCGGTGTCGCCGGTGATGTCGCCCTGCGCCAGCATCCCGGGCGGCTTCGAGACGACGAGCAAGTGGTTGTCGAGGTAGAGCGGGGTCACCGCTGGGCGACGGCGACGGCCGGCGGCCGGTTCCGCCCGACGGCGCAGCCCCGATCCTGCCGCCGGCGACCGGACAGGAGGCTGGCGCTCCCGGACTTCCCACGCGCGACCGCCCCCGACGCGCCTCCGGAGCGGCTCGCGGGCACCGGCCGCAAGCACCGACGGCACGCAAAGTGGGGGCAAATCCCTAATCGGGGTCACTGCGTCCCTCAAAACGGCTCGCGCGAGCCTGGAAACGGCCCCTGCAGGCCTTGGAAATGCCGTTGCAGGCCTACCCAGAGGCGTTGCAGGCCTGGGAAATCCCTCTGCCGTCCTGTGACAGGGCTCGGCACCGCCTAAGGGACGCGCCGGCGGGGTGTCCCTACCCAACGAGCGTCCCTTCGGGCGCCTCCGCGACTGCCTCGGGGTCGTCAACGGGCTCGCCGACGAAGCGGACCACGGCGAACAGCACGGCCGCGCAGATCGGCATCATCACCCACCACGGCACGTTGTAGCCCGTCGGCAGCGTGCCGAGCAGGAGGGCCACGACACCGACCGTCATCGCGTACGGGAGCTGGGTCCGGACGTGGTCGATGTGGTCGCACTGCGACGCCAGCGACGACAGGATCGTCGTGTCGGAGATCGGCGAGCAGTGGTCGCCCCAGACCGAGCCCGCGAGCACAGCGCTGACGGTCGAGTAGATGATGTGCGTGTAGTCGCCCGTCGTGTGCAGGCCGTCGGCGGCGAGCACGCCCCACGCGAGCGGGATGACGAGCGGCATCAGGATCCCCATCGTGCCCCACGACGAGCCCGTCGCGAAGGCGGTCGCGGCGGCCAGCAGGAACACCAGCGCCGGGACGATGCCGGGCGACAGCGTGCCCGACAGCCGGTCGATGAGCCACTGCGAGGTGCCGAGCGCGTCGTTGACGTTCGAGAGCGACCACGCCAGGATCAGGATGATGATCGCCAGCAGCATCGAGCGCATCCCCGCGAACCACGCCTCCATGGCCTGCTCCAGCGACAAGATCCCCTGCCCGACGGACAGCGCGACGGCCACGACGACCGACGCCAGCGACGCCCACATCATGGCCGTGTACGAGTTGGCCTCGCCGATCACGTTCTTGATGGTCATCTCGCCGCCGCCCTCCAGGACCGCCGCGCGCCCGGTGATCCACAGCCCGACGAGGACGCCGACCACGAGCACGGCGATGGGCAGGAGCGCATTGATCAGCCGCTTGGGGGCCTCCGGGGGTGGCTCCAGCAGCTCGTTCTCGGCCTCGGCGGCCTCGGCCGACGAGCCCGGGCGGAACAGCTGGCCGGTCTGGCGGGCGCGGCGCTCGGCCTTGAGCATCGGCCCGAAGTCGCGCTTGGTGAGCGCGATCGTGAACACGAAGAAGAGGGCCAGGATGGGGTAGAACGAGTATGGGATGGACCCGAGGAAGACCGAGTACGCCGCCTCGTTGTAGCCCGGCAGCTTGTCGACGGCGTCGCCGATGAGCCCGACCTCGTAGCCGATCCAGGTCGTCACAAAGGCAAGGCAGGCGACGGGCGCTGCCGTCGAGTCGACGAGGTACGCCAGCTTCTCCCGGCTGATGCGCAAGCGGTCGGTGATGGGCCGCATGGTTCCGCCGACGATCAGGGTGTTGGCGTAGTCGTCGAAAAAGACGAGCACGCCGAGCAGGGCCGTGGCGAACTGGCCGCGCCCGGCCGTCCGGGCCCACTTGGTGACGGTGTCGACAATCGCCGCCGTCCCGCCGTTTTTCTGGATGAGCCCGACCGTCCCGCCGATCATCATCGAGAACAGGATGATGGCCGCGTGGTCGTCGTCGGCGAGCGCCGCCAGGATGTAGGTCTGGATGGTGGCGAACAGGCCGGTCGCCCAGCCCATCAAGGGGTCGCCGGTGACGATCCAGGCGCCCAGCCAGACGCCCAGGAACAGCGCCACGATGACCTGGCGGAAGACGAGCGCCGCCGCGATCGCGAGGAGGGCGGGCAAGATCGAGAGCCAGCCGACGTCGGGCGGGGCGTCCTCCGCCGGCGCGGCCTCCACGACCGACGGCTCCCCGTACGCGTCGGCGGGCGCGTCGAGCAGGACGGGCGCGTCGGCGGCCGACGAGTCGGGCTGGGGCGCCCCGACGTCTTGCGCGAGCGTCGTCGCGGCGGACGCGTTCGGCTCGGCGACCGTGTCCTGCGCCTGCACGCCGCCGGCGCCGATCGCCAGCAAGACGGCGAGCGCGAGCCGAGCACACACGGATCGGGAGCGCGCCCACCATCCGCCGTTTCCAGTCCCCAGTCCCCTACACGGTGCGAGCGTCATTCCGTCCCAAAGATGCGGTCGCCGGCGTCCCCGAGGCCGGGCCGGATGAACGCGTTCTCGTCCAGTTCGCGGTCCAGGGCGGCCGTGACGATCTGGACGTCGGGGTGGTACTCCTCCAGCCGGGCCACGCCCTCGGGCGCGGCCACCAGGCACACGAACGTGATGTCCCGCGCGCCCCGGCTCTTGAGGTGGTTGATGGCGCCCGAGGCGCTCCCGCCCGTCGCCAGCATGGGGTCGACCACGAACACGCGGGCGTCCCGCACCTGGGGCGGCACGTTCGAGTAGTAGTCGACCGGCTCGTGGCTCTGCTCGTCGCGGTACATCCCGAGGTGGCCGACGCGGGCCTCCGGCACGTAGCGGACGAACCCGTCGACGAGCCCGAGCCCGGCGCGGAGCACGGGGATCACCACGACCTCGCGGGCCAGCCGGTAGCCGGCCGTCTCCTCGAGCGGGGTCTGGATCCGGGTCTCCTCGACGGGCAGCGTCCGCAGGGCCTCGTAGGCCAGGATGGACGACACGTCGGTGAGCGTCCGCCGGAAGTCGCCGTACGGCGTCGACGCGGTGCGGAGCGTGGAGAGGGCCCGGCGGAGGAGCGGGTGGTCGACGACGGTGAGCAAGGCGGGGATGGGGTCGGAGTGATGGGGGACAGGCGGGCGACGGGCTCATCGCCCGTCACCCGTTCCTCCTCCCTCAGAGGCGGCCTTCGGCCTTGGCCTTTTTGTGGGCCTCCTCGTTCTCGACCCACGGCTTGCGCTCGAAGTAGCTGTCGGTCAGCTTCTTGAGCGTGCCCGAGAGCAGGAGCAGCGCGAGCACGTTGGGGAGCGTCACGAGCGAGAGCGCCACGTCGCCGAGGTCCCAGATCGTCGTCACCGCGAGGACGGCGCCGACAAAGTGCATCACCACAAAGACGGCCTTGTAGGGCAGGATGGCCTTCGTGCCGAAGAGGTAGTTCGCGCAGCGGTCGCCGTAGTAGCTCCACGAGATCGACGTCGAGATGGCGAACAGGACGACCGAGAGCAGCACGATGTAGCGGCCGAGCCCGCCCCACCCGATCGGCGCGAGCCCGCGCTCGAACGCGAGCGTGGTAAGGGGCGCCGAGGTGCGGACGGTGTTGCCGTAGAACGTCTGCAGGACGTTGCCGTCGGCGTCGAGCGCCGCGCGCGTGTCGGCGTCAATCGTGCCCGTGAACGGGACCGTCTGGGCCTCGTCGACGAACAGCGTGTCGATGCCGACGCTGAACCGGCCGATGCGCGGGCCGTCGGCGGTCGCCGGGACGCCCTCGTTGTAGGCGAGCGGCTCGGCGCCCAGGACCGTCGAGTAGCCGACCTCGCGGTCGCCCTCGACGACCGAGATGTTGCTATTCGTGAGGTCGAACGAGGCCGGCGCCGTCGCCTCGAAGGCGCCCGTCGTGATGAGGACGAGGCCCGTCATCGTGCAGATGATGATGGTGTCGATAAACGGCTCGAGGAGCGCCACGGCACCCTCGGAGACGGGCTCGTCGGTCTTGGCGGCCGAGTGCGCGATCGGGGCCGACCCCTGGCCGGCCTCGTTCGAGAAGAGCCCGCGCTGGACGCCGTAGAGCATCGTCAGCAGGAAGACGCCCGCGCCCGTCCCGGCGACGCCGGAGGTGGGGTTGAAGGCCTCGCCGAAGATGCGGCCGAAGGCGGCCGGGATGTCGCCGACGTTGAGGACCAGGATGAGGAGGGCGCCGGCCACGTAGATGGCCGCCATGATCGGGGCGACGATCGAGGTCACCTTGCCGATGCGCTGGATCCCGCCCAGGATCACGACGCCGACGATGCTGGCCGTGATGAGGCCGGTGATCCAGACGGGCGTGCCGAACGAGTCGAAGACCTGGGTGGCGACCGTGTTGGCCTGCACCGCGTTGCCCGTCATGAACGACGTGAGCATCAGCGCGAACGCGAAGAACATGGCGACGGGCTTCCAGTTTTTGCCCAGCCCGCGCTCGATGTAGTACATCGGGCCGCCGGAGACGGAGCCCTCCCAGGCCTTCCCGTCCTGGTCGACGTGGACGTCGCGGAACTGCTGGGCGAGCGTGACCTCGGAGTACTTGGTGGCCATGCCGAGCAGGGCCGTCACCCACATCCAGAACAGCGCGCCGGGCCCGCCGATGTGGATCGCGAGGGCGACGCCAGCGATGTTGCCGACACCGACCGTCGCGCTCAGGGCCGTCGTGAGCGCCTGGAAGTGGCTCACGTCGCCGGGCTCGTCGGGGTCGTCGTAGCGGCCCGTGGCGACGGCGAACCCGTGGCCCAAGCGGCGGAACTGGACGAACCCGAGCTTGATGGTCAGGAACAGGCCGGTCCCGAGCAGCCCGATAACCAGCGGGTACCGGAGCACGTTGTTGATGGCGTCGATAACGACGGAGAGGAGCTCCATGGGGCGGCGTCGGGCGTGGGCGTGTGAGGGCGTCGAAGATAGGGCCGCTCCCTACGGCGGCGCCGTCACGTTCTCGGGACGGTGCGCCGGCCACCTTCGTGGGCCGGGAGCTCGACACCCCGTATCCCAAGTGACTGATTGGAGACGGCGCTAGCCTCCAAGTGCGTCCCCTCTCCCACACTGAAAGGGCAGGTGTCGGCCAGAATCGTACAAATGCCGTCATTCCCACAAAGGCGGGAATGACGGCGGGTGGGGTCTGCGAGCGGTACCTACTCCCGCCAGCCCGCTGGGAGGAGACTCTCCTCCGACTCGACCGCCAGCAGGTTCCGCCTACTCCTCCTTCGCGCCGGCTGGCGCCAGGTCGTTGAGCAGCGCCTCCACCACGTCGCGGCGGGCGTCGCTGGCGGCGATGCCGGCGGAGTCGGCCAGGGCGAGGTACTCGCGCAGGGCGGCGCGCGCGAGCGCCGTGTCACCGGCGTACGAGCGGACGACGCCCCGGTCGAGCGCGTGGCGCGGCTCGTCGGGGTCGAGCGCGGCGGCGCGGTCGAGGTCTTCGAGCGTGCGGACCCAGGCGCCGTCGAGGGCGTGGGCCACGAACGCGCGGTGGCTGTACACCACGTCGAGCGGGGTCTGCGCGTCGGCGCCGGCCTCGATGGCGGCGATGGCGGCCGTGAGGTCGTCGTAGGCGCGGGCGGCGGCGTCCGTGTCCTCGTCCTCGGCCCAGGCGGCCCAGTGGCACAGACCGCGCGCCACGAGCGCGTCGGCGTCGCCGGGCGAGCGGGCGAGCGCGGCATCGAGCACGGCGAGGCCCGTCGCCGGGTCGCTCGACGAGCAGTCATCGAAGGCCTGGCCGAGCGTCGCCGGGTCGGCGGGCGGATCGTCGGCCGGCGGCGTCTCGAGGGCGCACCCCGCCATGAGGAGCGCCAGCGACGCCAGGAGTCCCGCCCGTGCCATCGCTAGAGGGAGTCGGGGTCGACCTCGACGAGCCGCCCGCGCACGAGCGCCAGCGTCCGCGCCGGGAAGGCCTTGACGAGCCGGTAGTCGTGCGTCGCCATCAGCAGCGCCGTGCCCTGGCGGTGGACCTTGACGAGCAGCTTCTGGATCTCGTCGGCCACACGCGGGTCGAGGTTGCCCGTCGGCTCGTCGGCCAGCAGCAGGCGCGGGTGGTTGACGAGCGCGCGCGCGATGCAGGCCCGCTGCTGCTCGCCGCCCGACATCTCGTGCGGCAGCGCCTTGGCGCGGTGCCCGATGCCGACCTGCGCCAGCGCCTGGAGCGCCCGCTCCCTCACCTCCTTGCCCCGCACGCCGGTCGCGTACAGCGCGAACGCCACGTTCTCGTAGGCGCTCCGGTCGGGGAGCAGCTGGAAGTCCTGGAACACGATCCCCAGCATCCGGCGCAACAGCGGGATGTCGCGCGACTTCGTGGTGTCGGACTGGTACGGCCCCACGCGGACGAGCCCGTACTCGGGCATCACGTCCATGTAGAGGAGCTTGAGCAGCGTCGACTTGCCGCTGCCGGTCGGCCCGATGAGGTAGGCCATCTCGCCCCGGTTCAGCGTCAGGTTGAGGTCCGAGGCGACCTCGACGCGCGCGCCGGACGGGTCGGTGTAGCCCGCCGCGACGTTCTTCAGCTCGACGAGCGGCCGCTCGCGCGGCGTCGCGGGGGCGGAATCGGAAACGCGTTCGACGACGGGGTCCACGGGCGGGGGTCGGGGGGGAGCGGGAAGGTAGGCGCGACCGGGGAGCGCCGGAACGCAGGAGCGCTTGCGCTGGCGTGCGTCCTTCGTGCCGGTCTACTCGCCCGCCCGCCGGAGCACCCAGTGGACGCGGTCGGCCGTCTCGTCGGCGGCGTCGGAGCCGAAGCCGTCGTACGCGGCCTCGACCGCGAGCCCCGACGCCTCGATGGCCTCGGCCACCTCGTCGAGCGTGTAGGCGCGCTGGACGTGGGTCTCGCTGGCGACCGTCCCGTCGGCGAGCGTCAACTCGAAGCCGGTCGTGTGGAGCCGCGTGTCTTCGTCGTAGCTGCTCGTGCGGACGTACGAAAACGCGTCGGTCTCGCCCTCGTCGTGGAAGCCGTCGGCGTGGTTGACCGAGTTCGCGGGCGTCGACTGATCCAAGATCGCGATGCCGCCGGGCGCGAGCGCGTCGCGGATCGACGCCAGCAGGGCCTCGACCTCGACGATCGACAAGAGGTAGTTGAGCCCGTCGTAGACCAACACCACGACATCCGCGGGGTCGCCGGGGATCGGCTCGCCAAAACGGAGCGGCGCGAACGCGACGCGGCGGCCCGACAGCCGCGCGGCCTCCCGGGCGACGACCAGCATCGGCTCGGACCCGTCGAAGGCGCGGTAGTCGTAGCCGCTCGGGGGCGGGCCCTGGGGCTGGAGCGCGACCGCCAGCGCGCCCGTCCCGCACCCGAGCTCGACGAGCGTCTCGGCCTCGGGGTGATGCCGACGGATCAAGCTCTGGACGTACGCCGCCCACGCGGGGTAGTCGACATGCGCCATCACGGCGTCGTAGCCGGCGGCGAGGGCGTCGTAGGGCGAGGCGTCGGTCATGCGGGCAAGATCGCGCCGTCGGTCGGGCGCGGCACGGCGGGCGCGAGGCCTGACCGGTTCCTCACCGAGCCGCGCGCCGGGCCGCCATCTGCGCCGCCATCCGGATCGCCGCCGCCATCGACGACGCGTCGGCGACGCCCTTCCCGGCGACGTCGAACGCCGTCCCGTGGTCCGGGCTCGTCCGCACGATGGGCAGGCCGAGTGTGACGTTGACGCCGGCGCCCTGGGCGAGCGCCTTGAACGGCGCCAGCCCCTGGTCGTGGTACATCGCCACGACGGCGTCGGCGTGCCGCCAGCCGCCGCGCCCGAAAAAGGCGTCGGCGGGGAACGGGCCGGTCACGTCCAGGCCCTCAGCGCGCAACGTGTTGAGGGCAGGACCGATCGTCTCGATCTCGTCGCGCCCGATGACGCCGCCGTCGCCCGCGTGCGGGTTGAGGCCCAGGACCGCGAGGCGGGGCGCGTCGACGCCCAGGTCCGCCAGCCCCGCCGCCAGCGTCCGGCACACGCTCGCGATGCGCGGGCCCGTGACGAGGTGGGCGACGGCCGCGACGGGCACGTGGATCGTGACGAGCGCCACGCGCAGCGGGCCCGCCGTGAGGTCGGCCGCCAGCACCATCACGACCGACTCGGCGCCGGTCCGCTCCTGCAAAAACTCGGTGTGCCCGGGCACCAAGTAGCCCGCGAGTTGGATAGCCTCTTTCGAGATCGGCGCCGTCACGACCCCGTCGACGGCGCCCGCGAGCGCGAGGTCGACCGCGCTCGCGACGGCCTCCATCGCGAGCCGCCCGCCCTCGGCCGTGATCGTGCCGGGCTCGGCCGCCCCGTCGCCGGTGTCGAGGACGGCCAACCCCTCCCCTACCGCTCGCGCCTCCTCCGCGTCGGCCACGCGGACGACGGGTCCCAGCCCGAGCGCGTCCGCTTGCGCCGCGAGCACGCCGACACTCCCGACAGCGACGAGGTCGGCGTCGAACGCGCCGCGCGCGGCTTTAAGGACGACCTCGGGGCCGATGCCGTTGGGGTCGCCGAGGGTGAGCGCGAGCAGGGGCCGGCTCACCGGTCGAGAGAGGTCGCGGAGTCGGCCGGGACCGGCGGGGAGTCGGGGGCGGCGGCCTCGACGGGCGCCTCGGCGGGCGTCGTCACGCCGGGGTTCGAGGTCCCGGCGGCGTCGGGGTCGGTCGCGCAGCCGGCGGCGGCGACGAGGAGGGCGAGGGCGAGCAGGCGCATCCGGTCGGTGGTGAGGGACACGGGAACGCTACGCCTCCGCCAGCAGGTCCAGCACCAGGCGGACGCCGAAGCCGGTCCCGCCCTTCGGCCGGTAGCCGTACGCCGCGTCCAGAAACGCGGGGCGCGCCAGGTCGACGTGGACCCACGGGTACGCCGGTTCGTCGTCCGTCCGCGTGAACGCCTCCAGGAAGGCCGCGGCGGTGATCGTGCCGGCCATCGCGCCGCCGACGTTGCTGAGGTCGGCCGTGTCGCTCTTGAGCTGCTCTCGGTAGTGCGGGTACAGCGGGAGCGGCCACGCGAGGTCGCCCGTCGCCTCACCGGCCTGGTGGACGCGGTCGGCGAGGTCGCGGTCGTCGGGCCGGGCGATGACGGCGGCGACGCGCTCGCCGAGGGCCACGCCCTGGGCGCCGGTCAGCGTCGCCGCGTCGAGCACCCACGCCGGCGACAGCTCTCGGGCGTAGCTGAGGGCGTCCGCCAGCAGGAGCCGGCCCTCAGCGTCGGTGTTCATGACCTCGACGGTCGCGCCCGAGTGCATCGTCAGCACGTCGCCCGGCGCATAGGCCCGGCCGCCGGGGCGGTTGTCGGACATCGGCAACAGGGCGATCACGCGGACCGGCAGGCCCAGCATCGCCGCGCCGAGCATCGCGCCCGCCACGGCCGCACCGCCGCCCATGTCGGCCTTCATCTTGTCCATCGAGTTCTTGGTCGGCTTCAGCGAAAGCCCGCCCGTGTCGTACGTCACCGTTTTTCCGACGAGCACGACCGGCGCATCGGTCGCGTGCCCCTCCGGCGCCCACTCCAGAATGACGAACCGCGCCGGGTCCAAGCTGCCCCGGTTGACGCCCAGGAGCCCGCCCATCTGGTGCTCGGCGATCTCGTCCTCGTCCCAGATCCGGCACGTCAGGCCGGTCCCCTTGACCTTCGCCGCGATCCGGTCCGCCAGCGCCGCCGGCATCTTGGCGTCGGGCGGCGTGTTGACCAGGTCGCGCGCCCAGTTGGTGGCCTCGGCGCGGAGGTCGGCGGCACGGATGGCATCGGCGTGAACGTCGCTCGCGCGGACTGCGAGCGTGGCCGTCGGGGGCCGGTCGCCCGTCCGGAAATCGTCGTAGCGGTATGCGCCCAGGCGGAAGCCCTCGACGAGCGCGGCCGTCACGTCGGCGCCAGCGCCCTCGGGCGCGACGACCACGACGGACCCCGCCTCGACGCTCGCGGCCGCCTTGGCGGCGCTCGCGCCCGCCCACCGCCAGCGCTCCAGCCCGGGCTGGTCGCCGGGCACCACGACGGCGGTGCGCGAGCCGTCGGCGCGGACGACGAGCGCGGCGCTCTTGCACGTCTTGGCGTCTGCCAGCGCCGTCGCGAGCGCCGGGTCGTCGGGCGCCGCGTCGGCATCGAGAACGAAGGCCACCAGGTCGGCGCCGCGCGCGAGCGGGTCGCCGGAAAACACGTCAGTCATGAAAGGCGAGGAAGGAGGAAAGAGGAATCAGAATGAGGGGGGCAAGGCAAAGACACGGTCGATTCGAGCGGCCAGCCCAACGTCATCGAAGCGCTCCGGCCGGGAGATCCCTCGTGCCTCAATCCTCGTCCCTCGCCCCTAATCGAGCCCGCCCTTGAACTGGGCCAGCAGCGCGAGGTCGGCGTCGGACAGCGAGCCCTCCGACTCGGCGACCGCGTCTGGGTCGGCGGCGACGTGCGGAGGCGCCGCGTCGACCACGTCCTTGATGGTCCGCGCCAGCTGCCCGCCCTTGACGAAGGCGCCCGAGGCGTTCGGGTGGCCGCCGCCGCCGAACTGACCTGCCCACTTGTTGATCGGGCAGTCGCCCTTG
The DNA here is from genome assembly GCF_046845755.1 of Rubrivirga halophila. Lineage (GTDB taxonomy): Bacteria > Bacteroidota > Rhodothermia > Rhodothermales > Rubricoccaceae > Rubrivirga. The sequence continues at coordinate 982,926 of NZ_CP177357.1, read as the reverse complement.
GACCGGAACGACAGCTTGACGCCGGACGGCAGCTCGAGCGCGATCACCGCCGCCAGCACGCCGTCGAGCGACAGCCCGTAGTTGATCAGCCCCTCGGTCTCGTCGAAAAAGGCGCCCGACTGGCGGATCATGTCCTGCGTCACGAACAGCGTCGCCAGCCGGCCGCCGTAGTGCGTGCGGATCGTCGTCAGCGCCAGGCTCAGCAGCGCGAGCCCCTCCCGGCTGCGGCCGTCGAACAGCGCCACGTGGATGGGCTCGGACTTGAGGTCGCCGCGCTCCAGGATGTCGGCGACGATGGCGTGTGTGCGGGGCGTCGTGGCGCCGTAGCGGAACGAGCCGGTGTCGGTCATGATGCCGACGTAGAGCGCCGTCGCGACCGCCCGGTCGATGAGGTCGGGGTCGATCCCGGCGATCAGGTCGTAGGCGATCTCGGCCGCCGCCGAGGCGTCGGTGCGGACGCACGCGAGGTCGAACCAGGTCTCGGGATCGGGGTGGTGGTCGAGGAGCAGGACCGGCTTGCCGGCCTTGCGGAAGACGCCGCCCACGTCGCCGAGTCGGTGCTCGGCGTTGGCGTCGCAGACCAGCAGCACATCCGCTTGCGAGACGGCCTCGGCTTGGGCAAAGTCGCCCGACTCGTAGACCTGCATGAGCCCCGTGGGCTGCTCGTCGGCGAGCCAGTCGAGGTTGCGCGGGACGCGGTCGGCGTTCAGGATGGTGACCGTCTTGCCCAGCGACTGGAGCGCGCGGGCAATCGCGACCTCGGTGCCGATGGCGTCGCCGTCGGGCCGGAGGTGGCAGGTGATCACCACGCGGTCGGCGGCCACGAGGGCGTCGCGGACGGCGGCGAGGTCGGGGGTGTCGTGGACGGTCGTCATGGGCCGGGTGACGGTGGCGAGCGCTAGGCGTTCCCCGCGCCGTCGTACTCCTCGCCGGGTTCGTCGGCCAGCGCCGGGTCGTGCGAGCCGCCCCGTGCGTCGCCGGTCGTCGGGGCCGTCGCGAGCACCGGGCGCGGCCCGCCGCCGTCGGTCAGGATGAGGCGCGGGCCGCGGTCGTACGTGAGGTAGTTGTAGAACCAGCTCCACAGCACGGAGATGCGGTTCCGGAAGCCGACGAGCGCGACGAGGTGGACCGCTAGCCAGCCCAGCCACGCGACGAGCCCGGTCATCGTCAGCCCGCCGGGCGTTTGGAGCACGGCCGCGCTCCGCCCGATCGTCGCCATCTGCCCCAGGTCACGGTACTCGAACGGCGCATCCGCGCGAGCGCCCGTGTCCATCGCCTCAATGAGCGCCGCCGCGTGCCGGCCCTGCTGGATGGCCACCTGGGCGACCTGCGGGTACAGTTCGCCCTCGGCGTCGCGGGCGCCCGCCAGGTCGCCGATCACGAACACGCGGTCGTGCCCCGGCACGCGCAGCGTCGCGTCGACCGCGATCCGCCCGGCCCTCGTCTGCTCCACGCCGACGGCGTCGGCGAGGGGCACCGCCCGGACGCCCGCCGCCCACACGACGGTCTGCGCCTCGATCCGCGACCCGTCCGCCAGCGTCACGCCGCGCGCGTCGACGCGCTCGACGTTCTGGCCCATCTGCAGCTCGACGCCCTTCTCCTCCAAGACGTCGGCCGTGTACGTCCGCAGGCTCGGGTCGTAGCCGCCGAGCGGCAGCGTCTCGCCGTCCACGAGGACCACGCGAGCCCCTTTCACGTCGAGCCGGGGAAAGTCCTTCGCGAGCACGCGCGACAGCTCGCGCAGCGCGCCGGCCATCTCGACGCCCGTCGGGCCGCCGCCGACCACGACAACCGTTAGCACGCCCTCCCCCACCCGCGACGGCTCGCGCGCGGCGGCCTCGAACTGGGACAGCACGTGGCTCCGCAGCGCGAGCGCGTCGGGCACGTTCTTGAGCGGGAAGCTGTGCGCTTGCGCGCCCTCGACCCCGAAGTAGGCCGTCGACGCCCCGGCCGCCAGCACGAGCGCGTCGTACCCGACCGTGTCGCCGGTGTCGAGCGTCAGCACGCGCGCCTCGGTGTCGACGTCGACGACGAGCCCCATCAACACATCCGCATTCTCTTGGCGCCGCACGATGTGGCGGATCGACTGCGTGATGTCGTCGGCCCCGAGCCCGGCCGTGGCCACCTGGTAGAGCAGCGGCTGAAACTTGTGGTAGTTGTTGCGATCCACGATCGTCACGTCGACCGCCGCCGATTCCAGCGCCTCGATGCACGCGAGCCCCCCGTGGCCGGCGCCGACGACGACGACGTGAGGACGGGTGCCGGGCGGGAGTCCAAACGCGTTCATCGCAGTCTCGGAGGGTGCCTCGCCAACGGCTGCCGCGCCAACGGGTTGGGGACGCGCGGTGAAGTCTCAGGCATCGGCCCTCCCAGGCCTCGGGGAGCGCCCGATTGCCGCATGACGGCGAACAAATGCCGCGACGCGTCATACACCCCTCAAACCACTCCCCGTACCCGATGACGACTCGCCAACTCGCCGCGACGGCCCTGACCCTCGCCACCATCCCGCTCACGCTCGGTGCGCTCTTGCTGCGCGGCCGCTATGTCCAGCAGGTCGCCCTCGACCTCGACCCCTTCGAGATCGACCTCCAGCTCCACGACCGCAACGACGACGAGTAGCGCGCGGGTCAGTAGCCCCGCGCCTCCGTCAGCATCGCCCGCCAGCGGCCCTGCGCGTCGCGCCGCACCGTGACGACGGCGATCTCGGAGGTCCCTGCTGCCCCCGTTCGCGGCCGCAAGAGCACGTGCACCCGGTCGACATCCGCGACGCGGCCCACGACGGTGCGCCCCTCCCACATCGGCCCCCAGTCGCCGAGCGCGTCGAGCGCCGCGACGTAGAGGAGCGCGAGGTCGCGGTCACTCAAGGCGTCCGTCGAGCCGGCCGGCGCGATGCCCGACACCGGAAACGTGGCTTCCCGCAAGCCGTCGCGGGCGTACGCCGTCGCCCCGTCGAGCCGGACCAGCCCGAGCGCGGCAGGACGCAACGCCGCGGTCGACTCGGGGTGGAGCGCGTCCGCCGCCGCCACCCAGTCCCGTCGGGCGACCGCGTCGACGAACGCCAGCGCCGCCTGCTCCGCCTCGGCCGGCGCCGACGGCCCGTCCGGCCGGTCCAGCCCGCTGGCGCTCGCCGGGCGTCCCGGCGGATCCCCATGCGGCGCCCCCATCGTCACGCGGTCCGCCTCGCGGAGCGCGGCCGCCAGCCGTTCCGCCTCGGCCACCCGCAGGCCCGTCACCAGCACCAGCCCGTTCGGCACCGCCGACCGCACGGCCGGCGCCGCCACCACGCGCCCGTCGACCACGACCGCCAGCACCTCGCCGACCGCCCCCGCCGTCACGTCGAACAAGGCGGGCGCCACGGCTTGCGACAGCCACAGCGACACGTCCGCCCGGTCGCCGATCACCTCCAGCCCGACCGTCTCGACGCCGTCGGCGGGCACGTCGAGCACGACGGGGCCGATCCAAACGGGCTCGCCCGACGGCAGCGTCTCCGCCGTCCATCCTGCTGCATCCGCTGGCGCCTCGCTCGCCGCCGCGTGGATCCGGAGCTGCGCCGACGCGACAGCCGGAACGGCGAGCAGGACGGCGAGGCAGGCGAGGCGCATGGCGTCCCAACCGCCGCGCGCCCCGTTCTCGTGTCCGTTAGATGTCCTCACCGACGCCCGGCTCGTTCCCGTGGTGGTCGCCGTGCTCCTTCACGTAGCGCCGGTTGTACTCGGCTTGGTACTCCTCATCGACCTTTTTCGCGCTCTGCACCCGGTCGAAGGCGGCCAGGTTCGGGTCCAGCTTTTCGTCGGGCTCTGTCGGCTCAGTAAAGAGGTGCATCGCCTGCGGCGCCTCGTCCTTGGAGAGCTCGGGGTCGTCGGCGAGCGGGTCGTCAGCGGGCGTGTCGTCGGGGCGGTCGGTCATGGTGCGGGAGGCGGGTTCGCCGGGTCAACGGCCCACCGCCCGATTCGTTCGCCCCGCCGCCGGCAGGTCGAGGCAGGCGCACCGCTTCGACCTGCTGGCACCATCGTCCCCGGTCCCCGGTCCCCGGTCCCCGGTCCCCCGTCGCGCGCGCTAGCGCGACAGGTACAGGTTCCGCATCTCGAACGGCTTCGAGATGTGCGCGTCCGTGATGTCGTCCACGAACGCGATCGCCTCGCCGGTCGACTTCATCTCCGGGCCGAGCTCCTTGGTCACCTCGGGGAACTTGTCCCACGAAAAGACGGGCTCCTTGACCGCGAACCCGACCAGCGACGACTCCAGCGCGCCCGCCTCCCGGAACTCCGCGAGCGTGGCGCCGAGCATCAGCTTCGCGCCGATCGCCGCGACCGGCACGCCGGTCGCCTTGGCCACGAACGGGACGGTCCGGCTCGCGCGCGGGTTCGCCTCGATCACGTAGACGTGGTCCTCCCCGTCGACCGTCTGCACCGCCAGCTGCGTGTTCATCAGACCGACGACCCCGAGGCGCTTCGCGATCCGGACGACAGTGTCCTTGAGCACCTCGACCGTCGCGTCCGACAGTGAGAACGGCGGGATCACGGCCGTCGAGTCGCCCGAGTGGACGCCCGCCGGCTCGATGTGCTGCATCACACCCGCGATCCACACCTCGTCGCCGTCGCTCAGGCAGTCCACGTCCACCTCGATGGCATCCTCAAGGAAGCGGTCGAGCAGGATTTCGTTGTGCGGAAACAGCTTCAGGATGTTGGCCACGTAGTCGGCCACCTCGTCCTTGTTGATCGCGATCCGCATGCCCTGCCCGCCGAGCACGTAGCTCGGCCGCACCAGGATCGGATACCCGATCGACTCGGCCACCTCGACCGCGCCCTCGACCGTGTGCGCCATGCCGTACGGCGGGAACGGGATCTCGAGCTCCTCCAGCACCCCGGAAAACTTGCCCCGGTCCTCGGCCAGGTCCATGTTCTCGAACGGCGTCCCGAACAGGGGCACGTCGGCCGCCAGCAGGTTGCGCGCCAGCTTGAGCGCCGTCTGGCCGCCCAGCTGCACCATCACGCCCGCCGGTTTTTCGAGGTCGATCACGTCCTTGACGCGCTCCCAGAAGACCGGCTCGAAGTACAGCTTGTCGGCGATGTCGAAGTCGGTCGAGACCGTCTCCGGGTTGCAGTTGATCATGATGGCCTCGTAGCCCATCTCCTTGGCCGCGAGCACGCCGTGGACGCACGAGTAGTCGAACTCGATGCCCTGCCCGATCCGGTTCGGCCCGGAGCCGAGGATCAGCACCTTCTCGCGGTCGCTCCGGGTCGACTCCGTCTCGCCCTGGTCGTACGTCGAGTAGAAGTACGGCGTCAGCGCCTCGAACTCGCCCGCGCACGTGTCGACCACGCGGAACGTCGGCCGCAGGCCGAGCGACTGCCGGTGCTCGCGCACCTGCCCCTCCTCGGTCTCCGTCAGGTACGCGATCTGGACGTCCGAGAAGCCCGCCTGCTTGAGGTCGAGCATGTCGTCGGCGTCGATCTCCGCCAGCACGCGGCCCTCGGTCGCCCGCTCCAGCGCCACGATGTCGTGGACCTGGTTCAAGAACCACGGGTCGACCTTGGTCACGTCGTGGACCTCGGCGACGCTCGCGCCCAGGCGGAACGCGTTGCGGATGTGGAGCAGGCGGTCCCAGTACGGCTTCGCCAGCCGCTCGCGGACCACGCTCCGGTCGGGCAGCGGCCCGTCCGCGCCCAGGCCGGAGAACCCTTGCTCCAGGCTCTGGAACGCCTTCTGGAGCGACTCGGCGAACGTCCGCCCGATCGCCATCACCTCGCCGACCGCCTTCATCTGGGTCGTCAGCTCCTCGTCGACGCCCTCGAACTTGTCAAAATTCCAGCGCGGGATTTTGGTGACCACGTAGTCGAGCGCGGGCTCGAAGCACGCCGAGGTCGTCCCCGTCACCTCGTTGGGCAGCTCGTCGAGCGTGTAGCCGACCGCCAGGCGGGCGGCCACCTTCGCGATCGGGTACCCGGTCGCCTTGCTCGCGAGCGCCGACGACCGGCTCACGCGCGGGTTGATCTCGATGACGACGAGCCGTCCCGTCGCCGGGTCGACGGCGAACTGGATGTTGCACCCGCCCGCGAACGTGCCGATCGAGCGCATCGCCTTGATCGCCGCGTCGCGAAGCCCCTGGTACTGCGGGTCGGACAGCGTCTGCTGCGGGGCGACCGTCACCGAGTCGCCGGTGTGGACGCCCATCGGGTCCAGGTTCTCGATCGAGCACACGATGACGACGTTGTCGTTCGCGTCGCGCAAGAGCTCCAGCTCGTATTCCTTCCACCCGAACAGGCACTCCTCGATCAGGACCTCGTGGACCGGGCTGAGTTCGAGCCCGCGCTGCACCTTGTGGTCGAAGTCCGCCGCCTCCCAGACGATGCCGCCGCCCGCGCCGCCCATCGTAAAGCTCGGCCGGATGACGATCGGCTGGAAGCCGTGGCCACCCGACAGTTCCTGGGCGATCTCCTTGGCCTCCAGCAGCGACTTCGCCGCGCGCGAGCGCGCCTGGTCGAGCCCGATCGACTCCATCAGGTCGCGGAACGCCTGCCGGTCCTCGGTGATGTGGATCGCGTCGATGTCGACCCCGATCACGTCGATGCCCTCGGCCTCCCAGTAGCCCTCCTGATGCAGCGTGTCGGCCAGGTTGAGCGCCGTCTGTCCGCCCATGGTCGGGAGCACGGCGTCGGGCCGCTCCTTGGCGACGATCTCCTTGATGCTGGCGGGCGTCAGCTCCTGGAGGTACACCACGTCCGCCGTCATCGGGTCGGTCATGATGGTGGCCGGGTTCGAGTTGACGAGGACGACGCGGTAGCCCTCCTGGCGGAGCGCCTTGGCGGCCTGGGTGCCGGAGTAGTCGAACTCACAGGCCTGCCCGATCACGATGGGGCCGGAGCCGATGAGCAGGATCGTCTCGATGTCGGTGCGCTTGGGCATCGGGGGGGGATTGGGAATGGGGCATGGAGGGATGGGCGGAGAGGGGTGCGCATCCCGCATCCCTCATCCCGCATCCCTCTACTGGGCAGCGAAGCCGCCGACGGTCTTTTGGGGGTCACGCTCGACGACGACCAAGCAGGCGAACTGGGCGGGCGCCGTGGCACCGCCGGTCCCGCCCATCGCGGCCGTCGAGATCAGCCGCCAGTCGTCGTTCAAGAGGGCGGTCAGCTCGTCGACCGTCTCGGCCGGGTGGCCGGGCGCGTAGTGGACGACGAGGGCGCGGCGTTGGATGGCCATATCAGGGGGCGGGAAAGAGGTTCGTAAAGGTGAAGGCGTGGGGCGAGGGCCCCTCCTCGTGGAGGTGGTCGAGCCGGTCGCGGCCCTCGTCGGCCGAGGGCTGGTGGCCCTCCTCGACCCACCACAGCGCGTAGTGCGGACGGCCAAAAGCCGAGAACCACTCCTTGCGCCGCTTGACGTAGTGGGCGTGGCCGCTGTGGTAGGTGTAGTCGCGCAAGGCGTCGACCGAGCGCCAGACGGACAGGTTGACCAGCATCTGGCCGTCCTCGAACACGCGCAGCGCCGTGCCCTCGGCGTCTTCATCCACGAACCGCCACACGAAGCCGGGCGACCGCTCCGCGAGCAGGTTCATCGGGTCGAGCGCCCGCGCGAACTCCGCCAGTTTGGCGCCGTCGAGCGGGCCGAGCGGCCGGGCCACGTTGATCTGGGCAAGGTGCATCACGCCGCCTCGGCGGTCGCCCCGTCCATCAGGCCGAGAAACTGGTCGAAGAGGTAGCGGCTGTCGTGCGGGCCGGGGCACGCCTCGGGGTGGTACTGGACGGAGAACCCCCGGAACCGGTCGTACTGCAGGCCCTCGACCGTCTGGTCGTTGAGGTTGCGGTGGTCGACGCGCGCGACCCCCGCCAGCCCCTCTTCGCGGACCGCGAACCCGTGGTTCTGGGTCGAGATCTCGACGTGGCCCGTCGTCAGGTTGAGGACGGGGTGGTTGGCGCCCCGGTGGCCCACCTTCATCTTGTAGACCTCGAGCCCCTCTGCGAGCGCCAGCAGCTGGTGGCCGAGGCAGATCCCGAAGATCGGCAGGCCGGAGTCGATGGCCGCGCGCGCCGTCTCGACCGCCTCGGGCATTGCTCGGGGGTCGCCGGGCCCGTTCGAGAAGAACACGCCGTCGGGCTTCCACGCCAGCACCTCCGCGAACGGCGTGTCACCGGGGAAGACGCGGACGCGGCAGCCGAGGTGCGCGAACGACCGCAGGATGTTGCGCTTGACGCCGTAGTCGTAGACGGCGACGCGGCGGTCGCCCGTCTCGCTGAAGTCGTACGCCTGGCCCGTGGTGACGCCGCTGGCGAGCTCCAGCCCGGCCATGCTCGGCACGCCCTGCGCCTTGGCCACCAGCGAGGCGTCGTCGAGGTCGACCGACGAGATCACGCAGTTCATCACACCCGCCTGGCGGATGTGGCGGACCAGCCGGCGCGTGTCGACGCCCGAGATGCCGACGAGCCCGTGGCGCGCCATGTAGGCGTCGAGCGTCTCCTCGGCGGCGTGGTTCGAGGGGTCGCGCGAAAAGCTCCGGACGACCAAGCCCGCGACGTGCGGGCGGTCGGCCTCCGTCGCCGCCTCGAAGGCGCCGTAGTTGCCGATGTGGGGGTACGTCATCAGCATCACCTGCCCGGCGTAGCTCGGGTCGGTCAGGATCTCCTGGTACCCCGTCATCGAGGTGTTGAAGCACAGCTCGCCGGTCGTCTCGCCGGGCGCGCCGACGGCGACGCCGGTGACGACGGTGCCGTCTTCAAGGGCCAGCTTGGCAGGGGTCTCGGTCATCGTGCTGGGTATAAAAAAAGCCTCCCGAAAAACGGAAGGCTTAACGGCGCGGGGGCCGCTCAGAGGAAGGCGAAACGGGTGGAATGCTGACGAAAGGCATGGCGGCCATTGGCTCCGGCCAAGGTACCGCCCCCCGAGGAACGGGGGCAAGGCGTCCCCGGGGCTCAGCGGTTCTTCACCGGAGGTGACCCCTCCCCCGCGTCGGCGACGCACGACCGAGCGGCCTCCTCCCTCCTGTCATGCTGCTCCGACGCCTCGCCACCCTCAGCTTCGCGCTCGTCCTCCTGGCCCCCGCCGCCGCCGCTCAGGGCCGTGCCGGTGGCCCCGCCGGCTCGCCCGCCGACCTCCCGCCCCGTGCCAAGGAGGCCTTCGAAGCGCTCCCCCCGGACGTCCAGCGCGCTCTCATCGACGAGTGCGGCGAGACGCTCCGCTGCTACCGCGACGCCATGCGCCGCTACCGCCAACAGGCCAGCCGCGACGCCGACCGCGAGTCGCCCGTGGGCGTCGTGGGCGCCCCCCGCCCGGGCGACCGGATCCGACCGGTCGGGGGCCAGCCCGACGAGGACGCCGCCGGGTCGCCCCGCCTGTCAGCGGGGTCACAACCGCACGGGGGCTCGATCGGGTTCGCCCCGCCCGCCGTCGAGGTCCCGTTCGCGATGCCGCCGCGGCTGGCGCAAGCCTTCGCCGCGCTCCCGCCCGACGTGCAGGCCGAGATGGTCGAGCGGTGCGACGACACCCTCGACTGCTATCGCCGCGCCATGCGCCGCTACCGCGAGCAACAGGGCGGAGCCGCCGCTGCGCCGCCCGCCGACCCGAGCGACGCCGTGGGGCCCGGCCAGGGGGGCGGAGGGCGAGCCACCGCGGGCGGGACGGTCGGCGGCGGCGGCTTCGAGCCCGGGGCCGACCCGACGCCCGGGCCCCGCGATAGCCGCCCCGGCCGGCCGGACCTCTCCCCCGTCCCGGACGAGGGCGGGCGCCACGCCCCCGGCACCTTCGAGCGCCCCGCGCCGGACCTCCCGGGGCCCGTGGGGACCGACGACGACGACGAGCCGGTCGCGAGGCCGAACAGCGACGAGCCCTCGGCCTCGCCAAACCCGACCGGCCTGTACTACGACGGCGACGCGTTGAGCGAGACCGCCACCTCCGGGCACAGCGGCACCAGCCTTCCCGAGACGCGCAGGCCCGGAAACGGGGCCGTTCTGCTGGGGATGTACGTCCAGGAAGAAAGCGACGTCCCGTGCGCGTTCCTCTTTTTCTGGTACCGCAACAACGACGCGGATGTCCGCCAGGGCCACTTCTCCACGGAAGCGAGCCGGTGCGGCGCGGTCGCCTGGACCGACCCGTCTGGGCGCCTGCTCCCTGGTGTCGAGGTGGCCTCCATCACGTACATCCCGGACGCAGAGATCGGCGACATCCGGGCCGTCAACGCCGTCGAGGCCTGCGTCAACCGCGACGACGACCGCATCAAGGGCATCCGCCTGTCCGGCGCGCACATCGACGAGGACGGCCGGGTCACCTCGGACTCCTCGCTCAGTGGCGAGGAGTTCGAGCGGACCAACTGCCACGACTGGCGGCCCGAGCGGACCTGCCCGTCGGGCGAGGTCGCCGTCGGGGTCGAGCTGGACTTCACGCCGTCGAGCGATCTCCTTGGCGGCACCGCCGACGGGGCCAGCGGGATGCGGCTGATCTGCGCGGACCCGTACACGGAGTAGGTCCCCGCGCGTAGGGGAGGGCTTGGGGCGGGGCGGAACGGGCGCGTATCCTCGCCGTCGCCCGTTCCGTCCCCGTGCCCGCCCCGACGCCCCCCTCCGCCCGCGACCGCCACGCCCCGACCCGGGCGCTGGCCGCGCTCGCGGTGAGCCTGGCGCTCGTCAACGCCGCGCTGCTGTGGTGGCCGTCGGTCGACTTGGCGCCCGAGCTGCCCAACGAGCTCCCCGAGCGCGAGATGGTGGTGATGGAGATGATCGAGCCGACACGCCAGCCGCCCCCGCCCGACAACCTCCCGCCGGCCCCGCCGCCGCTCCCGGTCGAGTCGCGCCTGCCGCCGGTCGAGGTGCCCGACGAGCGCGTGGTCGAGGAGATCGTCCGCGACCTCGACATCCCGCCCCCGCCGACGCCGGTGCCCACGCGGCGCCCCTCAACCCCCGCCCCGCCCGGACCGCCGGCCCCGCCCGCGCCGCCGCCGCCCGCGCCCTCCGGCCCCGCCCCCGCCTCGGACCGCATCGTCGAGCGCCCGGACCGGAGCCCGACGCTCAGCGGGCAGGCCCTGCCCGTCTACCCCCGCGGCGCCGACTCGGATTTTAGAGGCCGCGCCCGCGTCAAGGTTCTCGTCAGCCAGGGCGGCCGCGTCACCGACGCCGAGATCGTCGAGCGGACGACGTTCCGCCGGGGGAGAGAGGAGTCGGTCGACGCGTTCCCGGACGTCTTCGAGGCCGCGATTCTCGACGCCGCCCGGCGCCACGTCTTCCGCCCCGCCCGGGACGGCGGCGAGCGCGTCCGCGCCTTCGCCTTCATCACCGTCTCCCTCGACCCGCCGGAGTGATAGGAACGAGGGGTGAGGAGCGAGAAGTGAGGCCCGCCCGAAGCGTCCACTCGATCCTCACTCCTCTTCCCTCACTCCTCAGAACGCCAGCTGCATCGTCTGGGGCGGGTTGAAGTACGCCGTGCCGCCCTTGACGCTGGCGATCTGGCGGACGAGCTCGTCGAACGTGCCGGGCTGGTTGACGAAGTCGATGCGCGAGGCGTCGACGATCAGCAGCGGGCTTTTCGAGTAGTGGAAAAAGTAGCGGTCGTAGGCCTCCGCCAGCTCTGCGAGGTACGCCCGCTCCATGCCCGACTCGTAGCTCCGGCCCCGCAGCGCGACGTTGTGGAGCAGCCGGTCGACCGACGAGCGGAGGTAGACGACCAGGTCCGGGATCGGCGCCGACGGCTCCATGATGCCGTACAGCGTCTCGTACAGGCGGACCTCGTCGCCGTCGAGCGTCACGTGCGCGAAGATGCGGTCCTTGTCGAACGTGTAGTCCGCGACGACGTGGTCGACGAACAGGTCGCGCGCCGCGAGCGCCTTCTGCTGCTTAAAGCGGCTGGCGAGGAACGCGAGCTGCGTCTGGAGCGCCCAGCGGTCGCGGTCCTGGTAGAACGAGCCCAGGAACGGGTTCTCCTCGAACTCCTCCTGCACCAGCTTGCCGCCGACGCGCTCGGCGAGCATGCGGGCGAGCGTCGTCTTTCCGGCGCCGATGACGCCCTCGACGGCGACGTAGGCGAGATGGGCGGGGATCGTCGGGGCAGACATGGGCTCAGGTGGGGGGCCGAAAGATCGCGCCGCCCGATACCAGCGTAGGGCTCTACGGGTGACGCCGGGCCGTCACAGCCGGAAATCCGTCCGTTCCAGACGAAGCCCGTCCTCGCACGCCGCCAGCAGGTCGGCGACCGTGCGGTCGAGGCCGGGGACCGGGCGGCCGGCGGCGATGTCGGCGAGCGGCGCGAGCACGAAGCGGCGGGTCGCGAGCCCGGGGTGCGGGAGGTGCAAGCCGGGCCGGTCGACGCGGCAGTCGCCGTAGAGGACGAGGTCGAGGTCGAGCGGGCGCGGCGCCCAGCGCGGGGCGTCCGGCCGGCGCCCGGCGGCGCGCTCGACGGCGTGGAGCACGCGCAACAGCGCGCTCGGGCGGAGCGTCGTGTCGAGGGCGACGGCCGCGTTGAGATGGTCGGGCTGGGCCGCGGCGCCGGGCCGGACGAGCGCCTCGGTCTCGTACACCTCGCTCCGCGCGACGACGTCGGTGTCGGCCCGGGCGTCGAGCGCCGCGACGGCACCCTGGAGCGCCGCCAGCCGGTCGCCCACGTTCGCGCCGAGCCCGACGTAGGCGCGTCTCACGGGGTGTGGCGGACCACGACCTCGGCCCGGTCGCACGGCCCGCCGACCGGCGGGTTCGGCTTGCGGACGGTCACCTCGACCTCGGCGACGGCCGGGTACGCCTCGCCGACCGCCTCCGCGATCCGCCACGCGACGCGCTCGATGAGGAACGACGAGTTGCCCGTCACCACCTCGCGGACCAAGGCGTAGACGCGCTCGTAGTCGACGGTCTTCGTCAGGTCGTCGGTCGCCGCCGCCTCCCGCACGTCGAGCGACATCGCCACGTCGACCTCGTAGCGACCGCCGATCCGGTGCTCTTCCTCCATCACCCCATGGTGCGCGTAGAAGACGGCGTTGACCAGGCGGACCGTCGAGAGGGTGGGCATCGGGCGGGGGGTCGGAGGTGTCGTCGCGGTGCGGGTCGGGAAAGATCGCCCCGCGCTGGGCGGCGGGTCAGAGCCCCAGGCGGTCGAGGAGCGCAGCGTCGTCCGGGGCGAGCGGGCCGCGCTCGCGCTCGGCCATGAGCCGGCCGGCGTAGAGCGTCGCGTAGAGGCCGAGCACGCCGTCGGCACGCCTCGCGTGCTCGTCGAAACGGCGCGTGGCGTCGGCGCTCCGCCACGCCTCGGGGACGTGGATGGCGCGCGGGCCGAAGGGGCCGTCGGAGGCGTGGCCGGGGAAGCTCTTTTCAGGCTCGAAGCGGCGCTCGCCGAGGTGGCAGCCCGTGCACTGCGTCGGCACGCGGAGCGCGCGGGGCTCGGTCTGCGTCGCGGGCGCGAGGCGGCCGTCAGCGTCGTAGACGGCGAAGTCCCAGAACCCGTCGGCCCGCTTGCGCTTGGCGGTCGTCTCCACGACGGCCCCGTCGACGAGGTGCTCGCCGACGATCCAGGTCTCGGCCGGGTACACGAGCTCTCCCCCACTGGCCGCGGTCTCCATCGCCGCCCGCAGCGCCGCGACGGGCACGTGGATCCGCCGCCGCGCCGCCGTCATCACGCCGTCGGTGTTGACGGTGAACCAGTCGGGCTCGCCGCCGAGGTAGTCGGCCTGCTGTCGGACGCCCGCGAGCGTGGCCGGGACGCCGGTCGCCGCGCCATACGTCGCCTCCAGCATCGCCGCGAGCTCGTCCCAGTCGATGACGCCGTCGCCGTTCGCGTCGACGAGGGCCGCGCGCGCGGCGGCGGGGAGTCGGTCGAGCGCGAGCGTGAGGTCGTCGCCGTCGCCGGCCACGAGACCGGAGGCGAACGGGTCGCCGCCGGCATAGGGGCCGAGCACGGAGCGGAGCAGTTTTTCCGGGGCGTCGCGGTCGAGCCGGAGCGGGGCCGCGTCGGCGGTCGCCACGTCGACGGGGCCACCGCCGCCGCAGGCGGCGAGAACGGCCGCGAGCACGGCGAGAACGAGGGGGCGGAACATTCGACTGGCGGGGAGACGGCGGGCGCCAAGATGCGCACGCCCCGATCGCCACACGGGCGCCCCCCTCCCTGCCGAATCCGCCGTCAACCTCAGCGGGGCAGCGCAGCGAGCGCGGCGCGGGCGCGGGCGTCGGTCGGGTCGAGGCGAAGGAGTCGTTCGAGCGCCTCGCGGGCCTCCGCGGTCTGGCCCAGTCGGCCGAGGGCGACGCCCAGGTTGCCCAGCGCCGAACGCTCGTCGGGGTCGATGCGCAACGCCGCCTCCAGTTGGGCGCGCGCGGCCCCGGGGTCGCCGGCCGCCAACAGCGCCGCGCCGAGGTTGGCGCGGGCGACCGCGAGGCGGGGGTCGAGCGCGACGGCCCGGCGCAGCGCCGACACGGCGTCGGCGGTGGCCCCGAGCCCGAGGTGCGCCAGCCCGAGCGCGTTCCAGGCGTCGGCGTGGCGGAGCGGGTCCTGGGCGACCGCCTCGGCGAGCACCCCGGCCGCATCGCGCGCGCGCCCCGCGTCGAGCAGCGCCGTCCCCAGCCGGACGCGGGCCTCGGTCAGCCGCGGCGCCAGCCGGACCGCGTCGCGCAGCGCCTCGGCCGCCTCGAGGTGCCGCCCGCGCCGGCTCTCGACGACGCCCAGCCACAGCGCCGCCGACGCCGAGGCGGGGTCGCGCGCGGCCGCTTGCGCCAGCACCTCGCGCGCCGCCGCCAGCGAGTCGCGCTCGGCGAGCGCCCGGCCCAGCGCGACGCGCACGTCGGTCCGCTCGACGCCCGCCGCCAGCGCCGCTCGCGCCAGCCGCGTGATGCGCGGGAGGTAGGCCGGGAGCGGGTGGACCGTCTCGTAGAGCGCGAACGTGGCGACCGCGAGGTCGGCCTCGGCCTCGGGCCCGGACCGGCGGTCGCCCGCGAGGTCGACGAGCGTGAACGGGGTCGGGCCCCGCACGTCGGTCTGGGTGGACGTCGCGGCTCGCGAGGGCGGCGGGTCGCGGCGGATCCAGTGGTCGGTAAAGGAGACGTGCGGGATGTCCGACGTGCCCGCCGTGCGCATGTGGCAGCTCACGCAGTCGCCCGCGGTCGCCAGTTCGACGGTCGTCGCCTCGGGCCGCGAGCAGGCGTCGAGGTGGGCCGACGGGCCGTGGCAGCTCGCGCACGTCGCGTTAAAGTGGTCGGCGGGGAGCTCGGCCGTCGGCGTGTGGGGGTCGTGGCAGGTCGTGCACGTCATTTCGCGGCCCGTGCCCGCGCTCTCGACAAAGCACGCGCTGCGCATCATGCGCTCGGCGTGGCTGGCGATCCCGAACTGGACCGGATCGTCGAGCGAGGCTTGTGAGACGAAGACCGCGCGGTGCGCCGCGAGCGGCCGGCCCGGGCGGTACGTCGTCGCGTCGTGGCCCGGGGCGTAGACCGTCTCGCCGGTGAGGTGGCACTGCTGGCAGACGTCGAGCTGGAGGTCGGTGCTCAGCGACGCGGGGTTGACGATGCGCGAGTCCGACGGCGCGCCGCCCGCCTCGAAGGCGGCGACGTGGGCCGAGCCGGGCCCGTGGCACCGCTCGCACGAGATGCCGAGCGGCACGTCGGTAAAGAAGTTCTGGCTCGGCTCGTGGCCCGGCCGCGCGTCGTGGCAGGTCAGGCAGTCGAGCGTGATCGGGCGGTCGAAGCGCAGGCTGCGCGCGTCGTAGCCGGGGCTGAGGTCCCAGAGCGCGCGCTCGACGTACCACGTCAGCGGCATCTCGGTGAGGTAGGCGCCGTGGGCGTCGGCGCCGGGCGCCCCGCCGGCGGCCATCAGGTACGAGCGCGTGGCGTTGCCCGACCCGACCACGTAGTCGGCGGCCTCGACGCGCGCGTAACCGGGCGTGTCGGGCCGGGTCTCGCGCTGGAACAAGGTGTCGCCGCGGACGAACGGCTGGTAGCACCACCCGTCGTCGGAGCAGACGACGGGGCCGGCGCCGTCCGGACCGAAGCGCTCGGGGGCGGTGGCCGGGTCGAAGCGGCTGAGCGAGCGGCCCATGCCGGTCCGCGCGAACGACGCGGCAAGGTCGGCGTGGCACTGCTGGCAGGCCCCGTCGCCGACGTACGTCCAGCCGGCGTCCGCGGCCGCGACGGGCTCGGGCCCGCCGCACGCGGCGAGCGCGTACGCCAGCGCGAGAGCGGCGGGGGCCAGCAGGGCGACGGTGCGGACGCGCACGGCGGTGGGGAGCGACGGCCCAAGATACCGGGCGCCCCGCCCGGAGGGGCCGGCGACCGGCGCCGCGGCACGGCCCTTGCAATCGGCTCTCGTGACACGCGGTCGTTCCCGGACGCCCCCCTCCATACCGTGCCGATTACCGATCTACTCGACCGCATTCCGTTCTCGCCCACGCGGGACGCGGCGCCCGACGCGCCCGCCCCGCCGGAGCGCCCGTTCCACGTCGAGGCGCTCGACGGCGACGGGGCCGACCACGGCTTCCCCCTCCCCCCCGGGCCCGCGCCCGAGGCTCCCGCCGACGTGCCCCCGGGTGTCGCCGGTGTGGGCGCGCCGCCGATGCCCAGTTGGGGCATCGTGCTTCTCGGCGGGCTGTCCCTGCTGTGCGGCGTGCTGGCGATCGCCCTGGCGCTCGCGCTCCAGCCCCAGGCGACGGAGGCCGTCGCCGCCCCGCCCGTCGCCGAGACGGCGGCGGCGCCGGCGCCCGAGCGCGCGCCGGCCACCTTCTCGGCCGAGCCCACCCCGATCCCCGTCGAGTTGATCACGCGTCTGGAAGCCGCCAGCGAGGAGCCGCTCGACGTCGAGCTCTCGCGCCTGCTCGACGCCATGCAGCACGGGTTCGGCCGCCGCGGCGCCGTGCTCGAACCGACCTTGCGGTCGTACGTCTACCGCATGGCGTCGCGGTTCGAGTGGAACCCGGATGCTTTCCGGGTCGCCGTCACCGCCCCCGACCCCGCCCTCGCCACCGCACGCGGGGCGCTTCTGGAGCGCCTCTTCGAGGACGCCGTCGCCGCCGGCCGACTCACTGTCGGCACCGGCGTCGGCCCCCACGCTCTGACGCTCGTCGCCGAGCCGCCCGCTACCGACTAATCCCATGTCGCCTCTCCTCTGGATCGCCCTCATCACCATCCCCGCCCTGACGGTCGGGCTGGCGGTGTTCGCCTACCTCCGCGCTCGCGCCCGGGAAGCGGCGGCGCCTGTGCGCGCCCACATCGCCTCGCAAAGCGCCCCGGTGGCCGTGGCCGAGGAGGTCCGCGCCATCGGCGAGCAGATCGAGCGGGCCATGGCCGAGCAGCGCGTCCAGGGCGAGACCCAGCGCCAGCTCATGGCCCAGAAGCTCGACAGCGTCCGCCAGTCGGTCGACGGCCAGCGCACCCAGGTCGACGGGCTCCGCAGCGAGCTCCGCCACGAGGTCCAGCGCCGCGACGCCGAACTCGACGAGATCCGCCAGCAACTCGGGGCCATCGCCCGCGGCGGCGCGCTCCCCGCCGCCGCCCGGCCGGCGCTTCCGGCCGCTCCGGAGCCCCCGCGCGAGACCGCGAGCGCCCCGATGATCGAGGAGACCACCTTTGCGCCTTCTCCCCTCTCGTCGGCCCCCGACACCCCGTTCGATGCGCCGCCGGCCGAGCCGCCCACTGCGCCGCCGGCCGAGCCGGACCTCTCGTTCTCCGAGGAGACATTCGCGGAGCCGGCCTTCGAGGACGCCAGCGTCGACCGGCCCGAAGCGGAGCCGGCCTCCGCCCCGGAGGGACCAGCCTTCGAGGAGCCGAGCTTCGAGGAGCCGAGCTTCGAGGAGCCGAGCTTCGAGGAGCCGAGCTTCGAGGAGCCGAGCTTCGAGACCGAGCCCGCCGCTCCCGACGCTGACCCCTTTGCCGCGCTCTCGTTCGAGGCCCCGGACCCCGAGGGCGCCCCTGATGACCCGTCGAGCGTCGAGCAAGCTCCGTTCGAGGAGTCGTCCTTCGAGGAGTCGTCCTTCGAGGAGTCGTCCTTCGAGGAGACGCCATTCGAAGAGGCCTCCTTCGAGGACGTCCTGGCGATGAGCCCGGCGCCACCCGCCCCCTCGGTCCACGACGTTCGCGTCGCCTCCCCCAGCCCGGCCCCGGCGGACGACGCGTTTGCAGCGGCGTCCTTGCACATCGGCGGCGACAGTGCCCCGGCGGGCGACGCGTTCGACAAGTGGACGCCCGAGGCCGTGACGCCGGTCGAGGCGCCGGCGGTCACTCCCGTGGCCGACGCGCCCGCCAGCGAGCCGCACGGGCAGGCCTTGCAGCCCTCCTCGCCCGAGGGGGCCTGGGTCGCCCGCCCGGGCCGCCCGCATGGCCCCGACGCCGTGCCGCAGACCGCCTCTATGGACGACTTCGTATTCCCGACGGCCGAGACGCCGCCGGAGCCGACCCCTGAGCCGACCGCAGCCCCCGAGACCGGCCTGATCGACCTCGACGCCCTGGCCGCCCCCTCCGAACCCGACGCCGTCCCGACGACGGATGTGGACGCCACGCCGCTGGCGGACGCCGCTCCCGAGCCGGCCGCCGACGTCGCCCCGGAGCCGGCCGAGGCCGGCCTCGCAGAGGGCGCCGCGCCCGAGGCCGCCCCGATCCCCGATGGGGCCGAAGACCTGACCGTCATTTCGACGATCGACGATGACATGCAGCGCCTCCTCTATCTGGAGGGGGTCCTCACCCTCGAAGAGATCGCCCAGTGGGGTCGCGGGGAGGCCCGTCGGATCAGCACCCGGGTGAGCGTCTCCGAAGAGACGATCATGAACCAGTGGGTCTTCGAGGCGCAGGCCGCCCTGTTCTCGCGCTACTCGAAGCAGGCGGGCTAGCGCCCCCCCCACACCCGCGGCGGCGGCGTGTCCCGGGCGGTCAGTCCACCGTCACGATGTGGGGCACGGCCGACAGGCGGCGGAACGACTCGATGCGGGCGCTAAGGTCGTTGGGCGTGACGCCCAGCATCCGCTCGGGGCCGAAGGCTTCGACGGCGAAGCTGGCGAGCGCGCTCCCGACGACGACGGCCTGCCGCATGGTCTCCGGGTCCGAGGCGCCGGCACGCGCGATGTGGCCACACAGGCCGCCCAGGAACGTGTCGCCCGCGCCCGTCGGGTCGACGACGTCCTCCAACGGGTAGGCCGGAGCCGAGAACACGTCGTCGCCGCAGAACAGCAGCGCGCCGTGCTCGCCCTTTTTGACGATCAGCGTCTCGGGCCCAAGCGACCGGATCTTGCGCGCGGCGCGGACCAGGTTCGACTCGTCCGCCAGCTGGCGCGCCTCCTCGTCGTTGACGACAAGCACGTCGACCCGGCGCAGCGTCTCCGCGAGCGCGTCCGGCGTGTTGTCGATCCAGAAGTTCATCGTGTCGGCGACGACGAGCGCACCCGCGCCGGCCTGGTCGATGACAGAGCCCTGCACGGTCGGGTCGAGGTTGCCCAGGCAGACGACGGCGGGCGAGCGGTACGCCGCCGGCAGGTCGGGCTCGAACGTCGCCAGCACGTTGAGGTGCGTCGCGAGCGTCTCACGCGTGCCGAGGTCGTAGTGGTAGCGGCCGGCCCAGAAGAACGTCTCGCCGTCGGGGTCGCGCACGAGCCCCTCGATGTCGACGCCGCGCGAGGTGAACGCCTCGACGTGCGCCTCGGGGAAGTCCCTCCCCACGACAGCGTTGAGCTGGACCGGGGCCCCGACGATGCGCGCCGCGAGCGCGGCGTAGGTGGCGGACCCGCCCAGGATCCGCTCGGCGCGGCCGAACGGGGTCTCGACCGTGTCGAAGGCGACGGTTCCGACGACGAGGATGCTCATGACTGACGCGGGGGGCGGACAAAACGACGGCCGGGGCACCTCACGCGGAGACGCCCCGGCCGCAGGCAAGCTAGCGCCGCGCACTAGTCGCGGACCTTCTTGACCCAGTCATCGATCTTGGTCGCCATGACGCCGGTGATGGCCACCTTGGCGGCGTCGGCCATGGTCTCGGCAAAGTCCTTCGTCCGCTCGTAGCCGTCGCCGGCCACGTCGCCGGCGGTCGAGGCCGCCTCGCGGAGCGCCTCGGCGGCGCGGTGCAGGCTGTCCTGGAGGGCGTCGCCGGAGTCGCCGACGTAGCCCCGGGCGTCCGAGCGGAGCGCCTTGCTCTGCTTTTTGGCGCTCTTCGAGAGCTGGCGGGCGCGCTTCTCGACGCGGTCCGACAGCGACGGCGGCTGGGGCGACGGGAACAGCGAGGTCAGCAGGCGGCCCGCGAGCAGGCCGACGCCCGCGGCGGCGAGCACGGCCATCCCGGGGTTGGCGTCGATCCAGGCCTTGGCCGTGGCGACGGGGTCGTCGGTGGCGTAGTCGTCGGGCATCTCGTCGAGCGAGGGCGGCGGCGCGACGGTCGCGGCGGTTTCGGCGACGGCCTGGGCGGCGGGCTCCGTCGAGGCGTCGGGGACGGTCGGGTTCGGGTCGGGGACGCCCGGCGCGAGGTCGGTGTCGGGGGCGGGCTTCTTGGAGTCGTCGGCCATGAGGGGAGGGGATTGGCGGGATCTGGAGGGGCGGATACGATCCGGCGCCCCCCCTTTGTTTCTGGAATCGTGTGGGGACTCCGTGCGTCCGCGCCCCGCGCCCGCGCCTCGCCTTCGGACGCGGGCACTAGGGCGCAGCGCGTTCGGCCCGTAGCTTCCCGTCTCCGCCGGATCCCGTCCCCCCAATGCTCGTCCGGTCTTTGCCGCGCCTCGGCGCGCTGCTCGCGTGCCTCTCGCTCGCCGCCCCGCTGGCGGCCCAGACCCCCGGCGCCCGCGCCGAGGCCCGGCCCGAGCGCCCCGCCCACGACTTCGAGGCGGCGCGCGTCCTGTTCGACGGCGGCCACTACGGCGCCGCCGAGCGCGCCTTCGCCGACTTTCTAGAGCGGCACCCCCGAGACGTCCGCGCGCCCGAGGCGCTCTTCCGCCAGGCCGAGGCCGCGCTCGCGACGCGCGACGACCGCGCGGCGGCGGCGCTCTTCAACACGTTCGCCGCGCGCTACCCCACGAGCCCGCTCGCCCCCCGCGCCCGGCTCGCGCTCGGCCGCTACTACGTGGCGTCGGGCGACGATGCGCTCGCCGAGGACGCCTTGCTGTCGGCCGCGACGCAGGGCCCGGCCGTCTCACGTGCCGAGGCCCACTACCTCCTCGGCCTGGTCTACACCCGCCAGACCCGACCGGCCGCCGCCGCCGCCACGTTTGAGCGCGGCGCCGTCGACGACACGCCGTGGGCGCCCAAGGCGCTCTACGCGATCGGCGCGCTCGCGACGGACGCCCGCGACTGGCCCGCCGCCGCCGACGCGCTCGGCCGGCTCCGGGCGCGCTACCCCGACGCGCAGGAGGACGCGGCCGCCGGGCTGGCGCTCGCCGACGCCTTGTTCCGCACCGCCCGCTACGCGGACGCCACCGAGGAGGCCGCCAGCCGCCGCCCCGCGCTCACCGGCGACGCCGCCGACCGAGCCGCCCTGATCGAGGGCGAGGCCCGCCTCCTCCTCGGCCAGCGCGCCCCGGCCGACGCCGCGCTCGCGGCCGTCTCTCCGGACGGCCGCTACGCGGACCGCGCCGCGCTCGGCCGGGGCCGCATCGCCTCCGACGCAGGCGACTGGGCCGCCGCCGCCGACCTCCTGGCCATCGCCAGCGCAGGCTCCGGCGACACCGACGACGCCGTCGCCCACGAGGCCCGGTACTACCGGGCCCTCGCGCTCCGCCGGCTCGGCCAGCTCGGCGACGCGGAGGCCGCGCTCCAGGCGACGGCGCAGCGCCGCCCGGACGGCGCGTACGCCGAGGCCGCGCTCCTCGAACTCGGCGTGCTCCGCTACGAGCGGCGCCTGTATGCCGAGGCCGCCCAGGCGCTGTCGGCACTCATCGAGCAGAGCCCGCGCGGGCCGTACGCCGGCGAGGCCGCGCGGATGCTGGGCGAGGCGTACGCCGCCGCCGGCGACACGCGCCGCGCGCGCGAGGCCTTCCAGCTGGCCGAGTCGCTCGGCACCGCGACCGCCGAGACGCGCGCCGAGGTCGCCTTCCAGGACGCCTACGCCGAGTTCCGCGAGGGCCGCTTCGAACGCGCCGTGCCCGCCCTCGTCGCCGTCGCCGACGGCGGGGGGCCGCGCGCAGGCGAGGCGCTGTTCTGGGCCGGCGAGGCCGCCTTCCAGGCCCGCGACTTTGTCCGCGCCCAGGCGATCCTCGAACGGCTGATCCGCGAGTCCCCCGGCCACCCCCGCGCCGACGCCGCCCGCTACGTCATCGCGTGGACGCTGTACCAGCGGGGCCAGACGCGCGCCGCCGCCGACGCCTTCGAGCGGTTCCTCTCGGCCTACTCGCGCTCCGGCGAGCTCGTCCCCTACTACGCCGACGCGCTCCTGCGACTCGGCGACCTGTACACCGTGCTCGGCCGCTACGCCGAGGCGCGACAGGTCTACGGCCGCGTGGCCGCCGCCACGCCCGAGCGCAGCGGCGGCGACTACGCGCTCTTCCAGACCGCCCAGGCGTTTGGCCGCGAGGGCCGCACCGACGACGCGCTCCAGACCTACGCCCGCCTTCTGACCGAGTACCCGCGCTCCGAACGCTACGCCCAGGCCCTGCTCGCGCGCGGCGACCTGTACTCGGCGCGCGGCGACGACAGCCTGGCCGTCGCCGCGTACGAGCGCGTGCTCAACGAGCGCCCCGACCAGGGCGCGGCGGCGCTCCTCGGCATCGGCGACGTGCTCCTCAACACGGGCCGCCCGCAGCTCGCGGAGGCGGCCTACCGCCGCGTCTACGAGCGGTACCCCGCCAGCCCCCTCACCGACGACGCCTTCTCCGGCCTGGCCGACGCCCTCGACGCCCAGGGCCGGGGCGACGAGATCGACCGCGTCTTCCGCGAGATCGACGGCTCCCTCGCCGGGCTCGATGGGCGCGCCCGACTCCGCTACGCTCGGGCCCGCTACGCCCTGTCCGCCGGGCAGGACTCCGTCGCCGTGGTCTACCTCGAAGAAGCGCTCGCGGGCCCGCTGTCGACGTCGCTGGAGAGCGAGGCGCTACTGGCGCTGTCCGGCGCCTACACCTCGACGGGCCGGCTCTCGGACGCGGTCCGCGCGCTGCGCCGGATGCTCGCGCGCGACGGCGACGGCCCGCTCGCCGCCGAGGCCCGGCTCCGCCTCGCCGAGGCGCTGCTCGCGAGCGGCGATGCGGCGGGCGCCCTCGAGGCCGCCCGCCCGCTTGCCGCCGCCGACCCCGGCCGCGCCGCCGACGGGCTCGCCCTCGAGGCCCTCGCGCTCCAGGACCTCGGCCGGGCCGACGAGGCCGACGCCGCCCTCCGCCGACTGATCCAGACGTACCCCGACTCGCCCGCCGCCCAGGCCGCCCTGCGCGACCGCCCCGACCTCGCGCCTTCCCCGGCCGACACCCCCCGCGGCTCGTCCGACGGCCAGCCCCGCTAAGCCATGCGCGCCCTCCGCCCCGCCCTGCTTGCGCTCCTCGCCGCTCCGGTCGCGCTCGCCCAGCCGGTCGACCGGTCCCAGCTGCCGAGCCTGACCCCGGCCGTCTTCGAGAGCCGGGGGACCGTCGCCGTGACGCTGCCCCAGGTCGAGCGCCAGCCGCTCTCCGGCTTCGGCCCGCTCCCACGCCGCTTCCAGGTGGCCGCCGACCGCCAGCCCAACACGCTCCCGTTCGCGCCGGACCCCGACGCGCTCCCCTCTCTCGCGCTCGCCCCGCCCCTCCCGCCCGCTCCCTCCGACCTCGTCGTCAACCGCTTGCGCGCCGAGGCCGGCGCCGGCACCGAGTCCACGATGTACGGCCGGATCGACCTCGCCGCGAGCGGGGCCGGCGGCGAGTTCTTCGTCGACGCCGACTACGACGACGACGGGAGCAACCCGGACGTGATCGGGGACGCCGTCGGGTTCGAGACGATCGCGCTCCGCGCCGGGGGGCAGTCGTTCGGCCCGGGCCGGATCGGGATCGAGGGCGCCTTCGAGCGCGAGACGTACCCCGTGCTGGACGGCGAGCGGACGCGGCAGCTGGTGGGCGCCCAGGCCGGGATCGAAGGGCTGGGAGCGACGGCGTACCGCGCCACGCTCGGCTTCGAGTCCGGCAAGCTGGCGACCTCCAATCAGCCCGAGTCGACCGAGACCCGCGTCGACGCGGCGGCCCGGATCGCGCGCGGGTGGCTCGCGGCCGACGCCGCCGGCGGCGTCGCGGGGGCGGGGTCCGTCGGGAGCGATCTCCGCTACGGCGCGGCCGGGCTGGCCGTCTCGTTCGGGCGCGAGGACGGCACGAGGGTCCAGATCGGCGCGCGCGTGCTCGGTTACGATGCCGCCGCGACGGCCGGCGACGGCGCGGCCACCAGCATCGGCCCCATCGTCGACCTCGCGGTCCCCCTCGGCCCGACGGTGTCGCTGTTCGCGACCAACGACCCCCACGTGACGCCGCGGTCACTCGCCGACCTCACGGCGCAAAACCCTTACGTCGCGCTCGGCCCGATCGTCGCCCCCGACCTCGTGCCCGTCGACGCCCGCGCCGGGCTGGCGACGGCGTTCGGCCGGTCGCGGGCGCGCGTGTACGCGCTCGCCCTGCGCGCGCCGACCTTCCTCGCGTTCGAGTCCTCGGGCCCCTTCACGACGACCAGCGCGGTCGACATCCGAGAGGTCTACCTCGACGTGTCGGCGTTCGGGCTCGGTGCGGACATCGCGCTCGTGGCGGAGAGCGGCGTGTCGGCGACGGCCAGCCTGGCCGTGCGGGCCGGGCGCACCGACGACGGCGGTGACATCCCGTACTGGTCGCCGCTCGTGGCGACGGCCGGCGTGCAGGTGCCGTTCGCGAACGGCCGCGGCCGGCTCGGGGCGGCGGCCCACGTCGAGGGCGCCCGCCCGACGGACCGCTCGGCGACCTCCGACGCGCCCGCCTTCGCGCTCGTCAGCGCCGAGGCCAGCTACGCCGTGCTCGGCCCGCTCGCGGTCGTCGCCCGGGCGGAGCGGCTGGCGGGCGAGGCCCAGGTCTGGCCGGCCCTCGACCACCGGCCCCGGACGTTCCTGCTCGGCCTGCGGCTCCAGCGATGATCCCGCTACCTTCCCGCGTCCCTCCCCCGCTGCCGTGACCCCACTCGACGCCGTCGCCGCCGCTCTCCGCGAACGCCTGCTGGCGGGCCGCCCCGCGCCCCTGCCTGGCCTGGGCACGCTCGTCCGCCAGCACGTCCCGTCGCGCGTCGAGGAGCGGCCGGACGGCACGCGCGTGCTGCTCCCCCCCGGCGAGACCATCGGGCTCGGCCCCGCCGACGCCGGCGCCGACTCGCTGGCCCAGCCGTTCGCCGCCTTCAGCGGCATCCCCGCCGACCGCGCCGACGCCGCGTACGCCCAGGCGATGGACCAGATCGAGGCGGTGCTCTCGGCGACGGGCGAGGTGCGCCTGGTCGGCGTCGGCCTGCTCCGCCGGACGAGCGGCGGCGTGGTGCTCGGCGTCGAGGCGGACCTGCTAGCGGCGGTGAACCGACGCTACGAGGGGCTCACGCCCGTCGCGACGCCGACGGCGGCCCCGGGGCCCGCCGCGATGCGCCCCGCCCCCCCCTCGGTTGCCAGGCCCGCCCAGGAGCCCGCCCCGACCGAAGCCCCCGACCGAGAGCCGACGGCCCCGGCGGCCTCGGAATCGACCGCCCCCCCTGCGGCGTCGCCACTCGACGCGGCGTTCGAGACCGACGCCGACGGCGTCGACGCCCCCCTGCCCGACGCCGAGCCGGCCGACGGCCCGGTTGCGACAGGCCCGCCCGTGCCAGACCAGCCGACGGAGCCCCCCTCGGCGTCCGACGATCCACGGGCGGCCCCGCTCAGCGCGCCCCCGTCGGCCGACGGGCCCCACGCTGCAACCGACCTCGACCGTGCCGAGGCGCCGGCGCCAGACGGCCCCGACGGCGACCCGACCGAGACGCCCCTCGCAGTCCCATTCGGGGGGCCCGAGGCCCCGCCGTTGCCCGAGGTGCTCCCGCCGACGCCGACCGAAGCGGACGAGGACTGGGGCGACGACACGTGGGCAGCCCCCGCCGTTACCGGCGCCGCTGCAGACCTGGGGACGGAGCTCCCCATCGAGGACGCCGACTTCGACGTCGTCGTGCCCGGGCTCGACGAGCCGGAGGACCTGGCGCCCGGCATCGATGCCTTTACGCACACGTTCGGGCAGCCCGTGACCGCGCCGGACGGCTCGCCCGAGCCGCCGGCCCCGCCCGCCGAGGTCGTCGGCTCCCTCGACGACGCGCCGGCCACGCCGCGCGCTCCGGGCGAGCCCGCCGCCGCGCCGCCCGTCCCGATCGAGACGGTCGGGCCCCCGGTGGGCTCGGGGCCTCCGACGGCCGCCCCCCTCGCCGACCCGGATCGGGCGCCGGAGCCGGCGACGCGTCGAGTCTGGCCCTGGGCGCTCCTAGTGCTGCTCGTGCTCGCGGCCGTCGCCGCCGTCGCGTTCTGGGATCAGATCGCCACACTCGTCGATCGCCCCGCGCCAGGACAGACGTACACGGCGTCGGCGGGGGGCGCGTCGAGCACCGATGCCTCGACGGCGCCCGCGTTCGCCGTGCCGGAGGACCCCGACCCCGCCGACTCGCTTGTCGGGGCCGGCCTCCCGCCCTCGCCGACTCCCGACGGGGCCGCCCGCTCCGACGAGTCTCGGCCCGGTGGCACGGCGGAGGTCGCCGAGCCCGCCCCGCCAGCGGAGACGGCCTCGCCACGCCCGCAGCCCGCCCCCTCCCGCCCGGCGCCGCGCGCCGACGACGACGGGGACGCATCCATCCAGCCCGCCCTCGGCCGCGCGCCGGCGGCGGGCCTCGCGATGCTCCCGCCCCGGCTGGCCGGGCTCGACGTCCGCGACGTCAACGCCCTCTCGGGCCCCGACGAGATCGCCCCGCGCGCGGGCGGCTACTCGTTCGTGGTCTTGTCGACGCCCGCGCTCGCCGAGGCCGAGCGGCTGGCCGTCCGCTGGCGCCGCGCCGGCTACCGCACCTCCGTCCTGACTGCCGACGTCGGCGGCCGGTCCATGTACCGGGTCGTGATCGGCCAGTTCTCGTCCCGCGACCAAGCCCTTCGCCTGCGCGACCGGATCGGCCCCCAGGCCCCGGCCGACACCTGGCTCCTCGACCTCCGCACGCTCTAAATGCCCCTCCTCCAAACCCTTGCCGACACGGCGGCCGCCGCCGCGCCCGCCCTCCAGCCTGTCGAGGCCGACCCGACGTTCACGGAAAAGCTCCAGGGCGGCCTCGACCTCCTGTTCCTGGGCGGCTGGTCGATGTACCCCATCGTGCTCCTGTCGATCCTGATGGTGGCCATCATCTGGGAGCGCATCCGCGCCCTCCGCCGCGCCGCCGGCGACCCCGAGGCCCTCTCGCGCAACGTGGCCGACTTCGTGGGCTCCGGCGACATCCCGGGTGCCGTCGCGTACTGCCGCGACCGCGACACGCCCGCCTCCCGCATCTTGCAGCGCGGGCTGGAGCGGCTGGGCCGGCCCATCGACGAGATCCAGGGGGCCGTCCACGAGGCGGGCCGCCGCGAGGCGTTCGACCTCGAGAAGCGGATGGACCTGCTGGCGTCGGTCGCCGCCATCGCCCCGATGTTGGGCTTCCTGGGGACGGTCACCGGCATGATCGGCGCGTTCCGCCAGATCCAGCGCTACGAAGGGCTCGCCAACCCGTCGCAACTGGCGGGCGGCATCTGGGAGGCGCTCGTCACGACGGCCGCCGGGCTCGCCGTCGGCCTGCTGGCGCTGTTCGCCTACAACCTGCTGATCAGCCGGATCGCCCGGCTCGTGAACGGGCTCGAGCGCGCGTCGTCGGACTTTATCGACTTCCTTCAGACGCCCGCCGACCGCCGCTAGCATGGCCTCCTTCGACTTCGGGACCGGCCGCAAGGCGCTCACGGCGTTCAGCCTGGCGTCGCTGACGGACATCGTCCTCCTGCTGCTCATCTTCTTCCTGCTCACGTCGTCGTTCGTGACGCAGAACGCGATCCGCGTGGCCCTGCCCGACGTGGCCTCGGCGGCGCCGATGGAGCAGGTCCACGTGGCCGTCACCATCGACCGGTACGGCTCGTTCTTCGTCGAAGAGCGCCAGGTGACGGCGGACAGCCTGACGGCGGCCATCGAGGCCGTCCGCGAGGGGCGCCGCTCGCTAGCAGTCTACGCCGACAGCAGCGCGTCCGTCGGCGGGCTCGCGACGGTGGCCTCGGCCGCCGCGTCGCTGGACATGCGCGTCTCCATCGCCACGGAGGGCCGGGCGCCCAGCGCGGAGTAGGCTGGGGGCCAGCGGAGTCGGGGCGAGCCCCCCGCGCCTCACCGTCCAGCGTGCGGGCCCAGGCTCCCGGATGCCCCTCTCGCTCCGGGGGGAGGCCGACCGCCGGTCGGCGACGTCCAGGGCAGGGACGGTAGCGGGGCGATCACCGGTGCCACGTCGGGGCGCCCGACGGCGTCGCGCCCAAGCCCGGCCGGAGACGTCCCCGGCCGGGCGGTCCGCTAGCGCAGGACGGTGATGGGGCGGCTCGCGTCGAACCCGCCGGGCGTCGTCATCCGCACGAGGTACGTCCCCGAGGGGAGCGCCGCGGCGTCGAGCGTGGCCCGGTGGGCCCCGGCCGCGACGGCCCCGTCGACGAGCACGGCGACCTCGCGGCCGAGCGCGTCGTAGACGGCGACCCGGACGGTCCCGGCCTCAGGCACGTCGTAGGCGACCGTCGCCGAGCGGCCGAGCGGGTTCGGGAACACGGCCCCGAGCGCGAGCTCGTCCGGGACGGCCGCCGTCGATGCCCCGAAGATCGGGGCGGCGGTGACCGGGCCGTCCGACGTGTCCGAGCCGTCCGCGAACGGGGGCGGCGGCGCGCACCCCGCGACGGTGTACTGCGGAGCGTCCTTGACGGCCGCGCGGTTGCGGCTCTTGGGCACGGCCACGTCGTAGGTCGCCGTCCCCACGTTCCCCGCGCCGTCGGCGACGGCGAGCGTCAGTTCGTAGACGCGGCCGTTGCCGCTCCCCTGCCGCTCGCGGCGGACGTCGACGCTGTCGCACGTCGGGGCGATCACGATGTCGTCGAGCGTGTTGCCGTCGCCCGCCCCGTTCTCGGGCTCGTCGCTGGTGGCCTGGGCGATCACCACGTCGGCGGCGGAGGCGCTGGTGTCGCACGCGTCGGCGACCGTCACGCCGAGATCGGCGAGGTAGACCGTCACGTACTCGTGGTTCGGGGGCCACAGCTCGAGCGGCGCCGCGCCGACGGTGACGACCGGCGCCGTCGTGTCCTCGACGGTGATCTCGACGGTGTCCGTCGAGGTGGCCCCTGAGGGGTCCTCGACGGTGAGCGTGATGGTGTGGACGCCGACCGGGAGCGTGACCAGGGGTGAGACACCCGTGACGGTCCCGCCACCCTCAGAGAACGGGCCGGTCCACGTGTACGTGAGCGCGTCGCCGTTGGGGTCGGACGAGCCCGAGCCGTCGAGCTGGACGACGGCGCCGTCGGGGCCCACG
Organism: Rubrivirga halophila; assembly: GCF_046845755.1. Lineage (GTDB taxonomy): Bacteria > Bacteroidota > Rhodothermia > Rhodothermales > Rubricoccaceae > Rubrivirga. The sequence goes on along the minus strand of NZ_CP177357.1, from coordinate 953,551 downwards.
CACTCGGCCGTCTGGTCCGGCCCGGCGTCCGCGACGGGCGGCTGGTTGGGGTCGGCGTCCGTGCACGTCGCGTCGTTCGAGACGGGCGTGTCCGGGTCGTCAGTGGGCGTGGCCCCCTCCGAGTTGGTGGCCGTCCCCTGGTTGCAGACGAGCGCCGAGTCGACCGCGTCGGCGAGGACCTCGAAGGTGATGGTCGCCGAGGCGCCCGAGGGGAGGACCCCGACGTCGACCGCGACGGCGGTGTCGCCGGGGCCGTTGCCCGAGGTCACGGTGCCCGTATCGGTCGCCACCGAGCCCGTCACGATCGACGTCTGGGCGTCGGGCGTGTCGTCGAAGGTGATGGCCGGGGCCTCCCGGGGGTCGTTGTTGGTGATGACCACGGTGTACGCGATGGTGTCCCCGATGTCGGCTCGGTCGTCGCCGTCGGCGTCGCCGGAGAGGGCATCGGTCTTGGTGACGGCGATCGGGTCGTCACTGACGGTGAGCGTAGCCTCCGCCGGGCCGCTGTTGCCGCGCGACGACGTGAGGTCGCCGGAGACGTTGTCGTACGACCCAAGTGCGGCGGCGGTGACGGAGACGGTGACCGTACAGGCCTCGCCCGCCGCGACGGACCCGCCGGTGTAGCTCACCGTGGTGCCGCCGTCGGGCGCCGTCAGCGTCCCGCCAGAGCACGTCGTGGACGCGCTCGCCGGGGAGGCGAGGGTGAGGCCCGAGGGGAACACGTCGGTAAAGTCGAGGCCGGTGGCCGCGACGACGTTGTCGCCGTTGTCGATGGTGAAGGTCAGCACGCTCGTGCCGCCGGCCGGGATGTCGTCCGGCGCGAACGCCTTCGAGAAGGCCGGCGGAAGGCCCCCTGCGTCGACCAGGAGGAAGTCCGTGGCGCGCCGGAGCGAGAACGTCTCGCCGCCGACGGTGAAGGTCGGCCGATTGGTGCGGTTGCGGTACCGGCCCGAGGGCGTGCCGTCGGGGATGTCGACGGTGACGTCGATCGAGCACGAGGTGCCCGCGGCGACCGGCCCGCCAAAGAACGAGAGCGTGGACGTGCCCGTGAGCGTCCCGCCGCACGCGCTCACCGGCGTGTCGGTGGCGACGGCGCCCGCGAGCATCGCGGTGAGGTCGTCCTGGAAGGTGAAGGCGCTGATGTCCACGGACCCGTCGTTGACGACGGTAAACCGGAGCGTCGCCGTGCCCGTCGGGGGGATCGGGTCGTCGACAAACTCCTTGGTGAACGACACGGCGACGACGACCAGCTCGGCCTCGGCGGCGGGCGTCGTGACGGCGAACCCCTCGACAGTCGCCTCGAGGTCCGACGTGGTGTTGGTGTACGTGCCCGGAGCCGTGCCCGCGGGCACCGACGCGTGGACGTCGAACGTGCAGACCTCGCCGGGCGCGAGCGTGCCGCCGGCGAACGTGAACGTCGCGCCGCCGTCGGTCGTGGCGGCCGTCCCGCCGCACGCGGTGAGCGGGAGGTTGGTGGCCACCAGGCCCGGGAGGACGGCGCTCAGGTCGTCGGAGAAGGTGACCGCCGTCGCCGGGCCGGCGGCCTCGTCGGCGAGGGCGAGGCGGAACCGGACCAGGGCCGTCCCGCCCGGGGCGACCGGCGAGTTCCGGAACGACTTGGCAAAGTCGGGGGCGGAGATCACCGTGAGCTCGTCGCTCGCCCGGCCGCCGGTGACGGCCCCGCCGTCAATCGTCGCCGTGATGGGCTCAGTCGTGTTGGTGTACGTCCCGCCCGGGAGGTCGTCGGGGATGTTGATTCCGACCGAGAACGTGCAGCTCTCGCCGCCCGCCAGCTCGCCGCCGGCGAGCCGCAGCGCCTGCCGGTTGGTCCCCGCGGAGACGATCGCGAGCGACGAGCCCGCGCCGCACGGCGGGTCCGGCGACGGGGGAAGGTCCACGGAGAGCGGGAACGGCAGGAACGTCGTCAGCTCGTCGTCGAACGCGATGTCGGTCGCCGTCGAGGTCGGGCTGGAGTTGCCGATCGTGAACTCGAGCGTGACCGTGCCGCCGGGGACCACGGGGTCATCGGTGAACTCTTTGGAGAATGTCGGGACGGCCGCCACGAAGAGGTCGTCGCGGGCCTCCACGCCCGCCGCCGGCGACCCGTCGATGGTGCCGGTCACGCCGCTCGTGACGTTCTCATAGACGCCCGTCGACGCCCCCGCGGGGACGTCGAGGAGCACGGTGAACGAGCACTGCTCGCCCGGGGCGAGCGTCCCGCCGGTCAGGTCGATGCTCGCGCCGCCGTCCGAGGTAGAGACCGTCGAGCCGGCCCCGCACACGTTGGTCTGGGGCAGGCCCGTCGCGGTCAGCCCGCTGAGCGTGGCATCGAGGTCGTCGGAGAAGGCGACGTCGGTGGCCGCCCCCTCGCGCGCGAGGTTGCGGAGCCGGAACCGGAGCCGCGTCTGGCCGCCCGGCGCGACGGGGTCGTCGAGGAAGCTCTTCTGGAGGGCGAGCGTCGAGGCGACCACCTCGAGCTCGGCGAGGGCGAGGCCCGCCGACTCGAACTGCGCCAGCACCTCGACCACGTTCGTCTGGGTCCCGCCCCCGACCGCCGTCAGGTCGACGACGACCTCGCACGTGGCCTCGGCCGCAACGGCGGGGAAGGCGAACGTCCCGTCCGCGTCGAGCGTCACGGTCGAGCTGCCCGGCGTGGCCGTCAGCGTTGCGGGGATGGTCGCCGTGCCACACGTGGTGGAGGCGTTGGCCGGGTCGGCCACCTCGAGCCCGGAGGGGAACGCGTCGGTAAAGTCGAGGTTCGGGACGACCGACCCGTTGGCGCTGTTGTCGATCGTGACGGTCAGCGTGGTCCGCCCGCCGATCGCGACGGTGGACGGGGAGAACGCCTTGGAGACGCCGGGGAGGTCCGTCGAGACGGTGAGGACGTCGGTCGCCGCCGGGCTCGTGCCGGGGCTCCCGTCCCGCACCCACGACAGGGGCGACGTGGTGTTGGTGTGGGTCCCGGGCACGTCCGTCGTCACGTACACCGTCACGGTGCAGGTCGCGCCGCCGGGGACCGACCCGCCGGAGAGCGAGAACGTCGTGTCGCCGGGGCCCCCGGTGAGGACCGGCACCGTCCCGTCGCGCGAGCCGCCGACGCAGGACGTCGAGAGGGCCGCGGGGTCGGCGAGCTGGACGGGCCCCGGGAGCGCGTCGGTGAACGCCAGCCCCGTGAGCGGGGTCGCCGAGGCCGAGTTGTCGATGGTGAGGGTGAGGAGCGAGGCGCTCCCGGGCCCGATCTCGTCCGGGCTGAACGCCTTGGAGAAGGCGGGGTCGGGAGTCTGCGCGGCGCCCGCGGCGGCGAGCGAGAGGGCGAGGGCGAGGGCGAGCAAGCGGCGCATAGTTGTCGACGGGGCCAGAGGGAGTGCCGGGGGACGTTCAGCGGCGGGTCGAATCAACATAGAGCGGCGACCGTTACCCCCCGAGCCAAAGATTCCTAACTCCCCCACGCGGCCCGGTCGAGCGAGCGGTACTGGATGGCCTCGGCAAGGTGGGCCGCCCCGACTCGGTCGTCGCCCGCGAGGTCGGCGATCGTCCGGGCCACCTTGAGGATCCGGTCGTGGGCGCGGGCGCTCAGGCCGAGCCGGGTCAGGGCCGCTTTGAGCAAGCCACGACCTGCGGCGTCGAGCGCGCACCACCGGCGGACCTCGGGCGGCGTCATCTGGGCGTTGCAGAATCTCCCCTCCTGCCCCGTGAACCGCGCCGCCTGCCGCTCGCGCGCGTCCTCCACGCGGGCCCGCACGGCCGCCGAGGGCTCGGCGTCGGCACGGCGGCTGAGGGCGTCGAACGGGACTGGCGTGACCTCGACGTGCAGGTCGATCCGGTCCAAGAGCGGGCCGCTGACCTTGGCGAGGTAGCGCTGCACCTGACCGGCCGCGCAGACGCACCGCCGCGTCGGGTCGCCGGCGTGGCCGCACGGGCACGGGTTCATGCTGGCGATCAGCATGAAGCGGGCAGGATAACGGACCGTAGCTCGGGCACGGGCGATCGTCACCTCCCCTTCTTCGAGCGGCTGGCGGAGGACCTCGAGGACGGGCCGGTCGAACTCCGGGAGCTCGTCGAGGAACAGCACGCCGTTGTGGGCGAGCGAGATCTCGCCCGGCATCGGGTTGGGGCCCCCGCCGACGAGCCCGGCGTTCGAGATCGTGTGGTGCGGCGACCGGAACGGCCGCTCGGCGACGAGCCCGCCCCGGCCCGCGCCGTCCAGCCGCCCGCCGACGCTCAGGATCTTGGTGGTTTCGAGCGCCTCGGCCGCCGTCAGCGGGGGCAGGATCGTGGGGAGCCGCCGCGCCAGCATCGTCTTGCCCGAGCCGGGGGGGCCCACCATCAACGCGTTGTGCCCGCCCGCCGCCGCCACTTCGAGCGCGCGCTTGACGCCCTGCTGGCCGCGCACGTCCGAGAGGTCCGGCCCGCCCTCGACGCGCGCGTGGCCGACGAGCGACCGCGGCGGCTCGGGCGTGCCCCTCCCCTCCCGCTCCGCCAGCAGACCGAACGCCTCGTTCAACGACGGTACCGGGTACACGTCGACCCCCGCCACAACCGCCGCCTCGGCCGCGTTCTCGGGCGGGACCAGGACGGCGCGCCGCCCGTCGTCGCGCGCGCCGACGGTCATCGGCAGCACGCCGCGCACGGGCCGGACGGCGCCGTCGAGCCCCAGCTCCCCCACGATCACGACCTCGTCGAGGACGCCTTGCGGGATGAGCCCATCGCCGGTCGCCGCCAGCAGGCCGAGCGCGATCGGCAGGTCGTACGCCGAGCCCTCCTTGCGCACGTCCGCCGGCGCCATGTTGACCGTGACGGCGCCGCGCGGGACGGGCAGGCCGGACGTCTTGAGCGCCGCCCACACCCGGTCGCGGCTCTCGCGGACGGCACCGTCGGGCAGGCCCACGACAGTCCACCGCGGGATGTTGGGCTCGATGTGCGTTTCGATCTCGATGGGCAGCGCGTCGACGCCGACGACGGCGCTGCTCCAGACGCGGGATAGCATGGGCTCGCGGGGCAGAGCCTACTTAGACCCGCGAACTCACGAGACATAACCTCTGCGCCCCGACTTTTTTTGGCCAAACAGGCCTTGAGGGCTCCCTGGGCTACCCCTCGGCGACGCGCTGCGCCAGCCGGTACGCGATGAAGCCGGTCACGCCGAACGTGATGCCGTACACCGTTGGGTCGTAGGCCTCGGCGCTGACCGCCTCGAACACGAACGCCATGATCCCCGCCGCCAGCCCACCGCCGACGGCGAACACGACGGTGTAGAGGACGAACAGGCCGACGGCGCGGCCGGCGGTGACAGGACGGGGGGCGGGTTTCGTGGACATGAGCCGACGGAGGTGGGGGCGGATGGGACGAGGCGGCGCGCGAGCGGTTCGCCAGCCGGTCGGCTAGTTCTGGAGCGAACCGTCGCCATGGTTGTGCTCCGGCTCGGGCGCCGGGCGGGACCCCTGGGGCTCGCGCGGGGGCGCCACCGTCTCGGGCCTCGCCGCGCCCCGGTGGCACGTGTAGCACGTCACGAGCATGTCGCCCTCGCCGTGCAGGCCGTCGATGGCTGGGAGGATCTCCTGGTTGATCTGCCACGTCATGCGCATCATGCCGCGCGCGACGTCCTTGTGCGGGTTGGCATCCGACGGGAAGTCGAGCCCGTCGTCGCCCCGCGCGTGGCAGTGGTCGCACCCGACGCCGAGGGCGGCCGTGAACCCGCGCATCCGGCCGATGAGCTCGTCGCGCGTGAGCGAGTCGGGCAGGATCTGGAGGTTGACCCACTCCGTCGAGTCGGCGGGCGCCGTCTCCAGGGCGCGGGGGGCGGGCGTCGGGGCGTACGCCGCGAGCACGAGCGCGGCGAACAGGGCGAGCGGGACGGCGAGGCGCATGGCGGCGGCTGCTGTGTTCGCAGAACATAGATCTTCCGCCCCGTCACGTCCATCCCCAGCCCCGGAGCCCGTGGACCCACCGCGAGCGCGACTGTACACCGCCGGATTCGACTCGCCTGCCCCTATCCCAGGATGTCGAGGTCGGTGATCAGGTTGTTGGTGTCGACGCCCGCCCGGCTGGCGCCGGCGTCCTTCCCGTTCTCCAGGCGGAGCACGCCGCGGGGGCAGACGGTCGCGCAAATGCCGCAGCCGACGCAGCCTGCGCGGACCACGTTCTGCCCGCGTTGGGCGTACCACTTGACGTCGATCCCCATCTCGCAGTACGCCGAGCACTGGCCGCACGAGATGCACTGCCCGCCGTTCGTCGTGATCCGGAAGCGCGAGAAAAACCGCTGCTGGAGGCCCAGGACCGCCGCCATCGGGCAGCCAAACCGGCACCACATCCGGGTCCCGAAGATGGGGTAGAAGCCCACGCCGACGACGCCCGCGAACACGGCGCCGATGACGAGCCCGTAGAGCCAGCTCACCGTCCCGGCGACGGCGTCGAGCCAGGCCGCGTCGACGGCCGCGGCCACCCAGAGCAGCGCCGTCGCGGCCACGATCAGCGCGAGCACGCCGTGCACCATCCACCGCTCCACGCGCCACGCGCCGACCGACGTGTCGGACAGGTGCCGGTACGGGTCGCCGGCGGTCTCCGCGAGCCCGCCGCAGCCGCACACCCACGAGCAGTACCACCGCTTGCCGAAGTAGAACGTCAGCACGGGCGTCACGAGCGCGATCATCACGACGCCCCAGACCACCATCGCGACGCCCAGCATCCCCTCGGCGCGCAGCTCGGCGATCTTCCAGGGGAAGAACAGGTCGTAGTCGAGCGGCCACGTGTAGTGCAGGAACAGCTCGGGCTGCTGGAGGCGGACCAAGATGGCTGGGAGCGCGAAGGCGATGATCGTCTGGAAAAAGACGACGCTCAGCGTCCGGATCGTGTGGTACCGGCTGTGGCGGTAGCGGACGAGGGCTCGCACACCCATCACGCCGACCGCGAGTGTGTAGAGCGTCGTGTAGAGCCACCACTGCCCGCCGTTGTCGAGCGTCGCCGGGACGCCGCGCAGGGTGACCGACAGCGGGCTCCCCAGGGGGATCAGCCCCGCCAGTCCGGCGGGCCAGAAGTACAGGACGATGTACAGGCCGGTGAGCGCCAGCCCAAGTGCCCAGCCGATGGCCCCGCGCGCCCGGTTCGACGAGGTCATCGTGCCCTCCAGGCGCACGCCCGCCGGCCGCGCCAGTCCGCCGAGCGCGTACAGCACGCCGCCACCGCCCAGCCCCGCCAGCACCACGAGCCCCATCGCCACGGGGTAGCTCGCGCCGATCCCGCTCGCGAGCGCGACCACGAACGCGACGCCGCCGAGCGCCGCGAGCGCCAGCCCCGCCCGCTCGGTGGCCGTCGCCCGGAACGACGGGTTGCCCAGGAGCGCGAGGTCGGCCTCGGGGTTGTAGAGCGGGAGGTTGGAAACGGACATCGGGAGTCAGTAAGTCGGAGATCGGTTGGTCAGTGGATTCGGGGGCCGGTCAGCCCGCCAGCGCGGTCGTGAACTCGGCGTCGAAGCGGGCGGCGGGCAGGTCGGCGACGGCGCGGTCGAGGGGCCACCGCTCCTCGATCCACCGCGAGCAGACGGCCTGGCGGAGCCGGACGCCCAGCCCGCTCACCCCGACCACGACGCCGTCGCGGTGGCGGATGCGAACCGAGCGCGCGCCGTCGGAGCGCTCCCAGTCGGTGGCGGGGCCCGCGAGGTCGCCGTAGAGCTGCCACTCGAGGTCGAAAAACTTGGCCGAGTTGAAAAAGACCGGCGGCGCATACGCGCGGGGCCGCCCGGCCATGCCCAGCCCGGCCGTCGCGCCCTGGAGACGAGCCGTGTACCAGATCGGCTCGACCGCGCGGACGCCCGGCGGCGGCGTCCGGAGCTGGGCGCAGTCGCCGGCGGCCCACACATTCTCCGCCGACGCCCGCAAGTCGTCGTCGACGAGCACGCCGCGGTCGGTCGCCAGCGCCCCGTCGAGCCAGCCCACGTTCGGGCGGACGCCGATCCCGACGCCGACCACGTCGGCCCCGATCCGCTCGCCGTCGGTCGTCACGACGGCCTCGGCGCGCGTCTCGCCCTCCACGCTCGCGACCTCCGTGCCCAGCCGCAGGTCGATCCCGTGCTGTCGGATGGCGGCGGCGACGAGCGCGCTCTCGGTCTCCGACAGCGCCGGCGCGAGATACCGGGGCTCGCGGACCAGGAACGTGACGGCCACGCCGCGCGTCGCCAGCATCTCCGCGAGCTCGACGCCGATCAGCCCGCCCCCGACGACGACCGCGCGGCGCGCGTGTTTGGACGACGCCTCCAGCCGGTCGAGATCGGACAGGTGGTACAAGCCCTGCACGCCGTCGAGGGTGACGCCGGGCCAGTCAGGGACGACGGACGTGGAGCCGGTCGCGACGAGAAGTCGGTCGTAGTCGAGACTGCCGTCGTCGAGCGCGAGCCGCTGGCGGGTGGGGTCGAGGGCGCGCGCGGTGCCCAGGACGCGGTCGATGCGGGACTCGGCCCAGAACCGCTCGTCGTAGAGGTGCGTGTGGGCGCGTGTCAGGACGCCCATGTAGATGTACATCAGCGCCGTCCGCGCGAACGGCTCGCGCGATTCTTCGGACACCATCGTGATCCGGGCGTCGGGGTCGGCCTTGCGGACGTGCCGCGCCGCCGTCACGCCCGCGATCCCGTTTCCGACGACGACGACGTGCATGGGGCTGGGGACTGGGGCTCGGAGGATAGCGGGCTCGCCGATTGCGGACCGTCAGAACGCCGCCCGGTCCGGGACGTACGCCCGTCCCCCGACGCGCTCATGACCTACGGCATTACCGGCAACCCCACGAAAGACCGGCTCTGGGAGCCGCTCGCAGCGCTCGTCGGCTGGCTCGACGCCCACGCCCTCCCCTTCCGCCTCGACCCCGCCCTCGCCGACGGCCTGCGCCAGCGGGGCACCGACGTCGGCGACCGGGCGACGGAGGCGTTTGCCGACGGCGCCGACGTGGTCCTGTCGTTCGGCGGCGACGGCACGCTCCTGCGCACCGCGCACGCCGTCGGCGACGTGCCCATCCTGGGCGTCAACGTGGGCCGGCTGGGCTTCCTGACGAAGGTCGAGGTCGCGGACGTGCAGGACGCGCTCCGGGCCGTCGAGGCGGGCGAGACGGGCATCGAGGAGCGGATGACGCTCGACGTGACCGTCGAGGGCGGCGACACGTCCGGCGTGCCGGGCTGGGCGCTCAACGACGTCGTCGTCGACAAATCGGGCACGACGAGCATGATCCAGGTCGAGGCGACGGTCGACGGGCAATGGCTCAACACGTACTGGGCCGACGGGCTCGTCGTGGCGACGCCGACGGGCTCGACGGCGTACGCGCTCTCCGTCGGCGGCCCGATCCTGACGCCGGGCACCGAGACGATCGTCGTGGCCCCGATCGCCCCGCACACGCTGACGGCGCGGCCCATCGTCCTCCCCTGCGACGCCGAGCTCGTGCTCCGGGTCGAGACGCGCGACCACCCGTTCGCGTTCGCGTGCGACGGCGTCTCGGCCGTTCTTGACGGGGGCGCCGTCGTGCGGATCCGCCGGGGCGCGCACGCCGTCCGCCTCGTCACGCTCCCGGACCGCGACTACTTCGGGACGATCCGCGACAAGCTCTCGTGGGGCCAGGGCGGCGTGTTTTAGCCGGTTCGGCCGGCTGGCGCGTGCCAGTGGACGCTCGCGGCTCCGCACAAAAAAACGCCCCCGCTTCCAGAGAAGCGGGGGCGTTGACTCGGGCGACCCGGACGAGACTTGAACTCGCGACCTCCTGCGTGACAGGCAGGCGTTCTAACCAACTGAACTACCGGGCCGAGGCCGTGCACCCAATCTACCGCCGGGGATGGGACCCGACGAGCGCGGGGGCGCGCTCCGCTGGATCTTCAACCGCGAACGGCTGGGTCCCCAGCGGGGTGGTCGAGGGCGGACTTGAACCGCCGACACACGGATTTTCAGTCCGTTGCTCTACCAAAGTAGATGTCGGGGCAAAACCCTCGATTCGGGGTGTTCCAGCGGGATTTGCCGGACGAGATCCGGCAGTCTGGAAGACTCAGGCGTCGAAAGATCGGCACTACGTGGGCAGTTTGGTTCACAGCGCCCCTCGCGGGGAGTGCGACTGCCACACGTAGTAAGGTAGCTCGGACTACGGGGATCTCGGAGTCCGTGTGTCGTTCGGTGGGGCTCTTCTCGCAACGTCCACGCGGCGCGAAGAGCCCCGCTCCGATCAGCCCGCGTAGCAGAACGCCTCGCACCCCAGTTGGCGGAGGAGGACAGCCTGGAGAATCCCAGGGAGGCGGCGGACCGAGTCAATGAGGTCGTCGACCTCGTCCTCGTAGATCCCATAGTCCCCGTTCTCCCCGATGGCTTGCGTGAGCGTCTCGGCGGCGTCGCCGACCTCTCGGACGGAGTCGAAAGTCCGACCGTAGAAGTCGAGGACGGCGCGGGGTGCCGCCTTCTGCGCGCAGGTGGGACAGACGCCGTCGCGGACGGCTCGTTGAAATTCGATGATTGAAAGCATGATCTTAGTTGTCTTGTGTCGTTTGGATGCACCGGCGCTTCCGGTGTCCATGAGTATGTACCCGTCGCGAACCCTCTTTCGGAGGCGGAGCCCACTTTCCTGTCAGCGACCGGATCAGATGGAGGAGCGCTATTCGACGGGCGGGGCGTTCGTCTGTCAAAATCGGCGCCTCCGAAAAATCGACCTCGACACGAAGACGGCGTGTCCCCCCCTTTGGGGGCGGGTCCGACTCCCTAGTAACGCGAAATGGTGTGTGGAGGCGGGTTCGGCACGGTCCTCGCGATGTGGAGTGTGAGCGGGACGGGGGGTCCTACGGTTACCCCGAGGCGCCTGGAGGTCTGAGGAGACCCCGGCACGGCGCGCGTCCCGCGAATCACATCGACTACGAGACCACCATGAAGCGGAAGCCGAACGCCTACCCGATCCCCGACATCCTCCCCGCCCTCCGCGTGTCCGTGTGCGGGTTCAACCAGATGCGCCAGCGGGAACAGCTCGGTCTCCAACGGCTCGTCGTCATGTGGATGACTGGCAAGCGGAGACACAAGGACAGCGACCACGGCGAGAACGCCGCCGCGTTTGGGAAGGACTTCCTCCGACGCACGCTCGGCGCGAACTACCAAGCCGTAGTCCGCGCCGCCTTCTACCGCCCCGAGGGTCTCTGCGGGTACAGCCCAGGGCTCACGAAGAAGAGCGTCCTCCTCCCCCACGTCGAGCGCGCCGTGATCGAGCACCTCGCCGAGACGGAAGGTGATCCGCTCGTGAACGGGTGGACGGGGCGCCCGGTGTCGAGCCGGGTCCAGGGGTCCGCCGTGTACCGGAGCGACGTGAACCGGAATCCGGCGAAGTCCCTCATCCGAGACCTCACTCCCCTCGTCACGATCAACGTGGACGGGCTCCGAACGCTCGCCGGTGTCTACAGGTCGTGGCTCTCGACCGGGGCGCTGTTCTTTGACTGCCCACTCAGTGGACGCAGACTCACCCTGGGACAAGTCCAAGCCCGGTTCAACCAGTGCGTGGTCCTCATCCGGCTGGCGGGCGCTGTGACCGGCGAGGACGGCGTTCTCATCCAGCGCTACGAAGAGCAACGGAACGCACGCCTACTCGGTGTTGGCGCCCACCTCCAGGGGATGTCCCGCGAGGTACGAGCCGTGGCGTTGGGCTTCGATGCGACGACCGTCGACCGAGACCTCGACGCCGCTCACCCACGCGCGCTCTATCACCTCGCACTCTCGGGCGGATACGACGCGGGCGCGACCCTGGAGTACGTCGAGAACAAGTCCGACATCCGCCGGGCGGTCGCCCTCGACATCAGTGCGCCCGTGAGGCAAGTCAAGGAGGCGTTGACCGCCATCTTTTACGGCGCTCACAGGTCGACGCACTACAAAGCGCCGCTCTTCCAAACCTTCGGCGGGCGGAGCGAGACGGTGCGCCAGTTCATCGAGCACCCGTCGGTCAAGCCCCTCTTCGACGAGCGGTCTAAAGCGAGGGACGCCGTACTCGCCTCGGCGGAGTACAACGGCGGACGGATCCGGAACGCAATGAGGCGCGAGCGCCGCCTCTACGAGGACGGGAAGAAGGTCTCAAAGTGGGGTCTACTCTCCCACCAACTTACGGGCGTCGAGGCACTGGCGACGCAGACGGCGGTGCTGGAGACCTTCGCTCGGGGCGGAAACGTATCGCTCCTGTGCTTCGACGGGTGGGTCTCAGATAACTCGGTCGATGTCGAGGTACTCCAGGAAGCCGTCCTTCGTGAGACTGGCGTTCCGTTCTCGATCTCCTCATCCCCTCTCTCTATTCAGTTGTATTTGGATTAGGGGGGAGACAGGGAGGGACCTTTATTGGCGGATTCACCGACTCAAGCCGCCCATAATCGCCCGACACATCTCACACGTGCCGAATTTGGGTCACAATACGAGAACCGTAGCGGGTCGGTGCCCACTGAGCGCGCGGTCCAGGCAGAGTGTCTACAACCCGCCGCGACGGGAGGTCAGTGAGACGGGGACACGGAGAGGGTCATAGGGGTGCGTTAGAGACGTGGGGGGAGACGACGCCTGGACTGTGTCCGTATCAATCATGGCTCCGGTTGGATCCCGATGAGACAGTATGGGAGCGCCAGGTCCGGCTCTCCCAACCTAAGGATATCGCAATAGACACTCCATACGACATTGAAAGACTATGACAATGCTACTGGTATATAATCAATCCAACCGTCCCCCCAGGGCATCATACAGGTCGAGGATAGTGCGAACTCGGGTCAGCGCACCCGTCCCTATTGAACCCCTAACTATGTGATCTTCACCTGAGTCAAGACGGATCGTCAGCTCGTAGGAAATCTCGCCCTCAGCGTCGGTTGAATTGACTGCACGAAGGAAGTCGACCAAGCGGTCCACTGGAAGATCCGTGTCAGCGACGGAACGCGGCAGAAGTGTGATGCCCATCCCATACATCAATCCAAAAGAGGATTCCCTCGACCGGTATTGCCTGAAGCCGTTTATCACACGGGGCGGTCCAACGACGCTTGGTGTCTCGAAGGAGTACCTACCCCCTCCAACCTCAAACGCCACCCCTGTCAGATCCCCCCTACTATCCTCGATGTTTTTGAATCCAACCTTTAACACTGGATCCTCATCCGGTCCAATGTCCAATATATATGGAAAAAACAACATGTCTCCTCTGAAATGGAACTCTTCTCTCCACCCTGAAAATATGCCCGGAATTGAATAGCCCACCGTCGTCGCGTTGACCCTATGCACATCCACTAGGGGGATAAGGACTTGAACCCTCCCAGCGTCGACAGTCCGCCCTTTCTCCAATATCGACGCCAAGGAATTTAAAAATGATCTATTAGATGTGGTAGGCGCGAGGTCCTCAGAATGCGGGATTACCGATCCGTACGCTAGCAGCGAGAGAGACCCCATCAGGACGATGGCTCCGACTGCGACGGTCGCGAGGATCTTCGGGAAGGGGTCTTTGGCTGACACCGTTATTTGGTTTTAAATTTGCGGTCAGTCGTTCCGGATGGCAACCCGACGGTATGCCCGGAGGAAGATGTTCGAGCCACCCATCACGACCTCGAATTCCGTCTGGAGCGGTTCGCGAAAGAGACCTGGCGTCCCGGTGTAGCGCTCTGGCGACCACCCACCCTCGGTGTAGTGGGGCGTGGCGAAGAGCGTAATCACTTCGTAGTCAACCTCCTCGCCTCGCACCGGCGTATACCAAGTCGGATTGGTTATCAACTCGCGGACCGCACGGATGGGAATTCCTAACTCTGCCCTGGCGATGCCCTCCGTGTTCTGTAAAAGACTGAATGCGTCAACTAGCGCTCCGTACTCCCCACCGAACCAAATCGGATACTCGCGGACAGTGCCCGTGAATCCAACACCTCCAGGGATGTCTATTCGGATCACGTGCCGGGCTGGATCGCCCTGGAAGCTCACACCGCGATTCGTCTCCTGTATAGTGACCGGCAGACCCACTTCCAGCACACTCTGCCACATCGGAAAGGACTCCAGAGTCCACCCGTACCCGTTTGCTCCTTCATCAGTGAGGCGTTCCCACTCGTCCATCCTCTCCATCGCATTCTCGGCGTATAGGACGCTGAGCGCTTCGCTTGGGGGAAGGGGTTCAAAAGGACCGGCAGTCGGGTTGTGCCAGGGTGGGACAGCCTCCTGTGCGGTCACTTCGAGCGGGACACTGAACACGGCGATCAACAGAACAAGACCTTTGAGAAACATCGGCTACGCGGCTTGGGAGAACTCTCGAATCAAGATATCAAATAACCGCGCTTTGAGCACCCGGTTCGCCTTCGGGTCTGAGAGCTTCTTGAACAGGTCGACACCCTGGGAGACTTCCTCGTACACCCGGTCGTCGATCACCTTGTCGACAACATGCTTCTGACCGGACCGGGTGTTGTTGCCGGTCATCACGGCGCGGACCTCGTCGGACTGGCGCACGTCCGCGACGATCTCCTCGACGCGTACCCGGTCTCGCTCCGTCAGGTCGATCCCGTACGTCTCGTTGAGGTTTGTGATGATGTTCGAGAGGTAGTCGGTCTCCGGCTCGGTCACACCCCCGCCCGCCTCGGTGGGTATGCCGGGAAGCGGCGTCAGGTCAGGCGTCAGTTCGATCTCCCCCTCGAACGTCTTCTGGATCCGGAACGAGTCGAGGTCGACCGAGTCGAGAATGCCCTCGGGGAGACCGCCGTGCTCGCGGGGGTCCAGCTTCTTGTTCAGGCTCCGCGCGAAGACGTAGGTCTTCTCCAGATCGGTGTCGACGAAGGTGACCAGTTGGGAGACGTAGGCGTAGAGCCGGACGAACGACTGGAGTGAGGAACGGAAGTCCTCGCGCTCCTCCTCGCGACGTGCCCGCCACTGGTTGAGGGCGCGAATCAGCGGGGGCTGGATTTTCTCGCCGCTCACCGACGGATCGAAGAACGCGAGCGCATACTCCTCCACGTCACCCGGCGTGTAGATCTCGAACTCTGCGAGCTGGCGCTGGAGGTCGTAGAGCTTGTTCGGGTCCGTCTCCTCCTCCAGGACGGCGCCCTGATAGTAGGGCTTGAACGCGTCGAGGATCGCGTCGGGCTCGTTGACGAAGTCGAGGACGACGGTCTCCTTCCCCGACGCCTGCCGATTCAGTCGGCTGAGGGTCTGGACCGCCTGGACGCCGCCCAGCACCTTGTCGACGAACATGGTCGTCAGGAGCGGCTCGTCGAACCCGGTCTGGTACTTGTTGGCGACGATGAGGAGTCGGAAGTCTGGGGTCTTGAACGCGTCCTCGATCTTCTGGCGGTACGGGAGACCGTTGAGCGACGACTCCGTGTGGTCCGCCCCCGTCTTCGGGTCGTGGACGGTGCCCGAGAACGCCACCAGCGGGGCGTACGCCAGCCCCCGCGCCTGCATCAGCTTCTTGAACTGGAGGAAGTAGCGGACGGCGTGGAGGCGGCTCCGCGTCACGAACATCGCCCGCCCGCGCCCCTTTAGGTGCCGCGCCGTCGTGCTCAGGAACAGGTCGAGCGCGATCCGGGCTTTCTCCTCGACGGCGGTGTCCGAGAGATCGACGTAGGACGTGAGCGCGCGGACCGCCCGGCTCGTCTCGTACTCCTCGTCGTCCCCGACCGCCTTGACCAGCTTGAAGTACCGCTTGTAGGTCGTGTAGCCTCTCAGCACATCCAGGATGAACCCCTCCTCGATGGCTTGGCGCATCGAGTACAGGTGGTGGGCATGGAACCGCCCGTCCGGGTCCTTCCACCCGAAGATCTCCAGGGTCTTGCCCTTGGGCGTCGCCGTGAACGCGAAGTAGCTCACGTGGTCCTGACGCCCCCTCAGACGCACCTCCGCCTCGATGAGGTCTTCCAGGTCGGGTGCGTCCTCGGCGGCGCCAGAGGGCGCGCCAGCGGCGTCTGCGAGCGTCTCCTTGAGCTTCTTCGCGCTCTCGCCCGACTGCGACGAGTGTGCCTCGTCGATCACGACGGCGAACGCATTTCCGCCGAGGTCGCCGATGGACTTCGAGATGACGGGAAACTTCTGGATCGTTGTGATGACGATGTCCCGCCCGCGCTCCAGCGCCTCGCGGAGTTGATGCGAGGTCTCGGTGATCGGGACGACGGTCCCGGCGGTTTGCTCGAACTGCTTGACCGTGTTCTGGAGCTGCTTGTCGAGGACCCGGCGGTCGGTAACCACGATGATCGTGTCAAAGACCCTCCCCCCCTCGCCGTCGTAGAGTTGACGGAGCCCGTGGCACGTCCAGGCGATGGAGTTCGACTTGCCGGAGCCCGCCGAGTGCTGGACGAGGTACGAGTGCCCCGGACCGTCTGCCTCCGCCCTCTGGAGGAGGTAGCGGACTACGTCGAGTTGGTGGTACCGGGGGAAGATGAGCGTCTCGCTCGTCTTCTCGACGACCTCCCCCTTCTTGGCGTCCCAGACCTTCTCCGTCGTCTCCTGTACGTGGAGGTAGTTCTGCAAGAGGTCAAGCACCGTGTCGGGCGCCCACACGTCCTCCCAGAGGTAGTGCGTCGCGTGCCCGACCGGGTTCGCCGGGTTGCCGCGCCCACCGTCCTGGGTCCCCTTGTTGAACGGGAGGAAGAACGTCTTGTCTCCGCGCAGGCGTGTTGTGTAAAAGACCTCCTCGTTCCCGACGGCGAAGTGCGCCAGCGTCCGGCGGAATGCGAACAAGGGCTCGCGCGGGTCCCGGTCCTTCTTGTACTGCTTGACCGCGTTCCCGACGAGCTGCCCGGTCTCGCTGTTCTTCAGCTCGGCGGTGAAGACGGGGAGCCCGTTGACGAAGAGGACGAGGTCGAGCGAGTTGTCGACCTCCTGCGAGTACCGGAGCTGGCGGACGACGGTGAACCGGTTCTGCCGGTAGAGCGCGCCGTGCTCGGGGTTGAGGTCGTTCGACGGGCGGAAGTAGACGAGCCGGAGCTTGACGCCCCGGTCGGGCACCCCCTTCCGGAGCACGTCGAGCGTCCCCCGGCGGCGGACCTCGTCGGAGATCCGGCAGACGATGTTCTCGTCGGTCTGGTCGCCGTACTGCTGGCGGAGCTTCTCGTACCCCTTCGGCTGGGTGTCGCGGATGAACCGGACGACCTCGTCCGGGAGAAGGACGAGCCGCTTGTCGTAGTCGGCGGAGACGCTGAGACGATAGCCGGACGCCGAAAGGTGCTCGACGACGTGGTCCTCGAAGTCCTGCTCGCGGTAAGTCTTCGTGCTCATCGAGTTCGAGGGGTCACCATTCGGAGACTCAGGCTAGAACATGTTGTCTTCCCAATCCTCCTCGCTATCGAAGCCCCCTGCCTCCCAGGGGGTCTCCTCCCAGCGCACCCACACCTCGCCGTCGCCGCCACATTTGGGGCAAGTGACGAGGTCGTCGTCGCTGGCGACCTCGCCGTCGTGTTCGAGCGCGTCGCGCTTCGCCAGCTCGCGGTCTGCCGATGGGAGGTCGCCGATCCGGACCTCCCCGCTGCCGTCGCATTCGCCGCATTCCGCGTAAACGTCCCCCATCGAGTTCAGGAGTCTGGTGACTGGTGCACGCGGAGGTTACGACGAGTCCAGCTAGTGAATCATGCGACCATCTCGACAGGCACATCTTCTCGCACGTCGATCTTGCCGGTGACGACCTCGGAAATCAAGGACGACCGCAACTCGGTAAGGAGTCGTACCGCCTCCGTCTCCTTGTCGATCAGAGCGTCGAGGCTCCGCGTCTTGTCCTCGACGTACGCGACGATCTGGTCTTGCTCCTCGACGGGCGGGAGCGTCGTGACGAACTCGCTGGCGTCCGGCATGTAAATCGTTTTGTGGGTCGATCCCATGAGGAGCCGCCGGAACTCCCGCTTCATGGCGCGCAGCACGTACAGGAGGAACGTCGGACGGAGTGTCGGACCGCACACCCAGCAGACGTAGTCCTGCGAGGTCGCCATCTCGCTCCCGAGGATCCCGGAGAACCCGACGGACGCCGTCCGCGAGAGGATGACGGTCCGCTCCGGCAAGAGACGCGCGGACGAGTTCTCGATCCCAAGCTCGCTGATCTTCTCCTTCGTCTCTGTGATGACGGTGGTCCGCCCGTTCCGGAGTTGCCACACGTCGCCGAGGGTAACCCAGGGGATAGTGCAGTTCTCCCAGTACTCCGGCTTCTTCCGGCTCGGCGTATGCCCGCTCTCGACCCGCGCCACGAACTTGATCTTGGGAACGGTCCAGTGGTCTGGCACCCCCCCAATCCAATCCCAACCCGACGCCTTCATCGGCGCGTCCGGGTCGAGCCCCTTAGTCACTGCGGTGTAGATGACTGATGCCCGAAGCTGCCCGAGGCGAACGAGGAGAGCCCGCTTCTCCGCAATGAGCCGGTCCACCTCGACGGTTTTCCGGTCGAGGTAGTCCGCCAACTGACGCTGTTCGTCGAGCGGCGGGAGCGCGACCCGAAATTCCCCCAGCGTGTCGCGGTTCACCTTGGGCATCGCGACACGCTCCGATGCCAGGACTGCTTGATCGGTGAAGAAGTCCGATATGAGGACGTAAAGCAAGAATCTCGGGTCCACGTCCTCCCGACAAGTGAGCGGGTACATGTCGGCGCTACAGAGCCCCCCCGATGGGGGGATACACGCCTTCGCAAGCGCGGGACGGATCTTGCTGTAGATGACCGCACCTCGCTCGAAGAGGTACTTCCCGCTGTCGGCGCCTTGGTCTTTAGCCGACTCCTGCGCCAGTAGGCGACCTGTCCCAGACTCGACATGGTTCGGCGCGATCAGAGGGAGGTCAACGTACTCGGGGAGTCGAGGGTCGACAAGACCGCTATCGATAGATGCACAGTGCTTGAAAGCGCAAACCGTCCAGTGCTCGGGGATCTCGCCGAGCCACTCAAATCCGCTAGCTTTGTAATCAGAGTAGTGCTTCACGCCTCCAGCACCTCCTTCAGCATGCCTTCCGTCTCGGCGTCGAGTGCCAGGATATCGCGCGTGATCTCCTCCACGCTCCGGAGCCGCTCGTACTGGTAAAAGTACCGAGTGAAGTTGACCTCGTACCCCACCTTGTCGGCGCCCCTGTCCATCCACGCGTCCGGTACGTGGGGGCTCACCTCCCGCTCGAAGTACGCGTCCACGTCGTCCACCAGCGGGACGCGCTCGTAGTCACGGAGCTTCGTGTCCGGCTTCGGGTTGCCCTGTCGATCCGTCTTCGGCGAGCCGTCCTTCTTCAACTGGGGGCGCTCGACGCGGACCTTCGTGTACCCGAACGCCTCGTTCTCAAAGTCCCGCACCCGGTCGTCCTCGCCGTCGCCGAGGTACAGCCCGACGACCTCCTCGATCTGGGCGTCGGTGAGGTAGTTCCGCTTGTTGCCGAGCGACTTCCGCATCTTCGTCGACACCCCCGAGGCGTCCACGAGGCGGACCGTCCCGCGCCGGTCCTCCGCCTTCCGGTTTGTCAGCACCCAGACGTACGTCGAGATCCCCGTGTTGTAGAACATGTCCCCGGGGAGCGCGACGATCCCCTCCAGCCAGTCGTTCTCGATGATCCACCGCCGGATCTCGGACTCGCCGGACCCCGCATCACCGGTGAACAGGGGGCTTCCGTTGAACACGACGGCGAGGCGGCTCCCCTTCGCCTCCATCTTCGAGAGCATGTGCTGGAGGAAGAGGAGCGCTCCGTCGCTCACACGCGGCGTCCCCGCCGAGAACCGCCCGCTCGCCGTCTGCGCCTCCTCCTCCACGAACGACCGCTCCTTCTTCCACGAGACCCCGAATGGAGGGTTCGAGAGCATGTAGTCGAACCGGTTGCCCCGAAACTGGTCCTGCGAGAGCGACGACCCGAGCCGGATCCGCCCGGGGTCCTCGCCGGTCACGAGGAAGTCCGACTTCGCGATGGCGTACGACTGGTCGTTGATCTCCTGACCGAAGAGGAGGACGCGCGCCTTCGGGTTGATCTCGTGAACCTGCTCCTGCGCCATCGTGAGCATCCCGCCCGTCCCGCACGCCGGGTCGAACACGGTCCGCACGACGCCCTCGCCCGACACGTCGTCCTCGTGCCCGTCGAGGAGAAGCCGGACCATGAGCCGAATCACCTCGCGTGGCGTATAGTGTTCGCCTGCCGTCTCGTTCGAAAACTCTGAGCTGAGGCGGAGCAACTCCTCGAAGATGTACCCCATCTCGTGGTTCGAGACCTTCGAGGGGTGGAGGTCGACCTCCGTCATCTTGTCCGCGAGCTGGAACAGGAGGTCGTTCTTCGCCAGCTTGTCGATGATCGGCTCCAGCTTGTAGTGCCGGAGGATCTCGCGGACGTTCGGCGAGAACCCGCCGAGGTAGGCGTTGACGTTGACCTCGATGTTGTTCGCGTCGTCGGCGAGGCGCTCCAGGTCGTACCGGGAGGTGTTGTAGAACCCGATCCCGCTCGTCTTCAGGAGGACGCCGTCGAGCTGGTCCTCGGTGAGCTGGTCCTTGAACCCCTCGTACGTCGCAAGGATGTTCTCCTTGCGCTCCTCCAGCACGCAGTCGAGGCGGCGGAGGACGACGAACGGGAGCGTTACGTCGCCGTACTCGGAGCGCTTGAACGTCCCCCGGAGGAGGTCGTCGGCGACTTGCCAGATGAAGGACGCCTTGTCTTGGAAGTTGGGTGCCATCAATTCGATTCTTCCTTCAGGGGATCGCTCAGCTCATAGACCGCGTGCTGGCGTCAAGAATGGGTGTCGCAATCTAGAATCACGCTCCGATCTTGCCGGATCAATCAGATGTCTCGACAATCGTGAATCAAACTAGTCTAGATCACACAATGTTAACTAAGTTTAACAAATTAGATTTAAAAGCTTGAACCGATAACATCCTTATATTTTGAGTTGAATTTTTCTACTTCTGCTTTTATGCCCGAATAAAATCCCATACCCGACACAATTGAATCATCATAGAGCATATAAATATCAGAATTTTTAGACCTGATGGGATCAGTATCTATAAATCCCACATGGGACCACCTGTCAGAACGAAGGCTTTCCACAACGCGATCCATTACGTGTTTTTTTAGATTTTCAAATGAATACACCGATGTCCAGCTGTTTCTTATGCGATCAGCTAGGGTCAATCTTAAAAATTTATCCTCTTCTATGATGAAGCAATAATATAGCAATATAAAATGTAACATTATTAACCGGTAATAGCAAAAGAGGTCAAAAAGCTTAAATTCGTAGTTCCGAATCGGCGAAGAGCCCGAAATAGATGCCACAACAGATATCACTGTTTTTCTTCCCAACGCCCCGCCAGCAAATGATCCCAACTGCTCCCCAGCACCGTAGACATCGCGAATCCGAATGCTACTTAGCTCTTTTAACGCCTCCCGGGAATAGTCTTCAAACAAATCATCTCCGAACTCAAACATCGACGATATCATGTCGCCCGGCTTTGCATCTTTGCTTTCCCTTAAATGCTCAATCATTTTATGACTAATTCTGCCCGAGTTGTTTATCTGCGCGTCAAGACTAATAACTCTAGACGGAAGCCAATCGAACCAAAATTTGTC
The DNA here is from genome assembly GCF_046845755.1 of Rubrivirga halophila. GTDB lineage: Bacteria > Bacteroidota > Rhodothermia > Rhodothermales > Rubricoccaceae > Rubrivirga. The sequence continues at coordinate 932,084 of NZ_CP177357.1, read as the reverse complement.
ATATCCCATTCTTCTCTGAGCAATATCTAACACATCTATTGAACTATCTAATATTTGCACATCGATAAATCTTCTTGAATATGCATATGTGAGCAAATTGCCTAGTGATAGCATCATGAAATGGAATATTACGAATTACTCGGGATGCTCTGGTAGAAGACTGACGGTGGTCTGAGAGGGGTCGCCTCTGTGGACAGGGACAGTGTAACAAATCGTTCGGAATCCCGGTATACAGACTGTTCCAGCCCGACGGACTCCGTCAGCAATATCGACCACTCCCACGACCCCTGCGAGGTCTCCGACGAGACCGACGAGATCTCCGACTTCGAAGCCCTCTTCCACGAGGTCGAGCGTGAGGCGCGAGCCCTGAGCGGCGCCACCCCTGAGTGCGCCGTCCACGACCTGGAGCGCACGCTCCTCGACCTCCTCGCCCTGACCGGCGGCGACCCCGACTCGGTCGACCCCACCGAACCCTTCCTCCAATGAGCGACGAGAGACCACGCCGGACAGACCGCTTCACGTACACCAGTCCCGACCAGCTCGTCTTTGGCAAGGAGAACATCGCCCGGTCCCGCGCCCTGTCGAAGCTCCGCCGCCTCGTCAACGACGAGAAGCTGGACGCCGTCAAGCTGCTCGCGCTCGCCGAGGGAAACCTCGACGCCCTCCGCACCGACGAGCAACCAGACCCCTCCGAGAGCGAGTCGTGACGGACCGAGACGAGTCGGAGCGGCTGACGTACGCCGACGTTCTCAACGCAGAGGAACACTCCAGGGACCACCTCGACACGCGTCACCTCACCGAAGTGTCTCTCACACTCGCGCTCCAGAGCGCCCTGGGGGACGGCGTGTCGTCGTTCGGGCTCTTCCCGCTCCCCGAGCCTTGGGCAAAGCCGGTGGACCGTACAGAGATCCTCAGGACGGTCGAGCGGTGCCTCCCGGAGTTCGGTTTCGTTCTGCTGGACGTTCATCCTGAGGCGTCCCGTCCTAGCCGGGTCTACCTCGTTCCAGGGGTCGACCTCGCCCGACTGGCAAAGTTGACGGAGAGGCTCGGGGGCGCGCCGTTCTTGTACTGCGGTCCCGAGACGAACGGCGTGCTCGTCGTCCCCGGCGAGGACGGGACGCGGGTAGGCGACGCCACGCCCACTCCTGACGGGATCGTCCGGCTCACGTCCAGGGTCGCGAACGCCCCCGTCTCGTTCGTCTATCCCCCGCAGAGCTCCGCCGAGGTCATGACGCGGAAGGCGCATGACGCGAGCAAGCCCGGACCGCCCTTCGACGACTTGGACACCGTCATCAACTCGGACGAGCCCGCCCGCGCGCTGGCACTGGTCTTGAAGGGGCTCGCGCCGGAGCGCGTTCGCCAGTTCGTCGAGCGCGTGGTCCTCCGAGCGGCTCCGCTCGCGTCGGGCTACGTGCCCTCTTCGACGGAGCCGGTCCTCATCCACCTCGACGCACCCGCCGAGGTGGAGCGACTCTCGGAGGGGAGCGGACGGTTCGTCGCCTTCCGGTTCACCGAGGGGATGGAGAAGGAGTACGGCGACATCCGGGTCCGCTCGGAGTTCGACCTCCTCGATGAGGACGCACGCGACTCGGTACGGCGGGGTGCGACCGACCTCCAGATCGTCGATGAGGCAAACGGGCTGACGGTCCTGGTCGAGTGCCAGAAGGCGTACTTCCAGACGCCCGACAGACTCAGGCGCAACTTGATAGCCCTCTTCGAGGAGGAGACGAACCCCGCCTTGGTCTCGGTCGATGCAACGTTCGGCGAAGTCCTGGCGGCGTTGACCGAGATCGCGGACAAGTGCAGGGACGCCGCCGAGGTCTACGTCGTCCGCCGATTCGGCAACTACCTCCGGGCTGCCGGTCTTGTGACCGGGGCGTAGCTGCGGAAACGCACCGGGGCACGCTCACGACGTCAAGTGAGCACCACCGCCCGATCCGACCCAGGATCGTCGAGGGTTCCCCCGACAGCTTCGAGGAAGTAGCGGGCGAACTCGTCCTTGGGACCGTCCCCATCGACGTTCGCGATCCGACCCACCGACGACGTGAACAAGTCGGCGACCTGGAGGAACGGGGACTTTTCGGAGTCCTCAGCGTCGAGGTCGCCGATAGCTAGCCGTCCGTCGAACACGGCGGCGCTCGCGTTCTCCAGACGCTCCCGGATGCCGGTCAAGACTCGTCTATCGAACCCTGGCGACTCGGCGTCCTTCGTGAAGTAGAGCCGCCTGGGGAGGGACGCCCGCCCGGTTTCGTCTTCGTGCTCGATGCCCAGCCGGAGGAGCGTGGCGAACATCTCGGCGAGAGCGACCGGCACGTCCGCGATCCCCTCCCGCTCCCAGACGAGCGCCTTGAACCCCATGAACGGGTCGTCCCGGACGAACCGGTCGACGAGCATCTTGTAGCGGTCCAAGTTGGTCGAGGAGATCCGCTTGAAGTGGACCTCGGAGGCGCGTAGCACCTCGGTCCGCCACTCCTCAAACTCGGTGAGCAGGCGAGGGACGTTCCTCGGGACGACGAACCAAACGCTCCCGACGACGAGGCGCCCCTGGGTCTTCCCGCTCTCGTCCGCGAACACATTAAGCGAGGGCGCCGGGGGCTTCTCCCCGGCGCGGCGCTCTGCCTCCTCCTCACTGATGACGCCCCGCTCGCGCTGGACTTCGACGGACGCCTGATACATCCCGTAGGAGTTCTGAATCTTCCGCCGAGCGCGGTCGATGCTCCAGAAGTTCGGGAGGTCCTTGATATGTTCGAGCCGGATCACGCCGGACCCCGCGATCTCGCGCGCGAACGTCCGGCAGTACTCGGCGAACAACTCCTTGTCGGAGTCCCTCGTGGCAGGGACGCTGTTGAGCACCCACGCGACGCGGTGCTCGATGGTGTCGAGGTCGAACGAGGAGACGCGATGGCGGAGGTCGTCGCGCTTCGCCTCCAACTTGAGTTCTTGAGCCTTCGCCTCCTCCTGGCGCCGGATGTCGTCCTCAGTGGACTCGAAGCTCAAGCCCAACTGTCTGGGATCTGGCGACGTATCCACGAGGAGTGATGCGGATTCGACTGATGGCTAAAACGTATTGTCCTCCCAATCCTCTTCGCTATCGAAGCCGCCTAGTGACGCGGAACTCTCGCTGTACTGGAGCTTCTCGTACGTCTCGCCGTCGTCGTTCTTCCAGATGTCGTACACGTCGACTCCGCTCACCCCGTACTCAGAACGGGTGTCGTGGAAGGTGTACCCCTCGTCTTCCAACTCAGCGTCGGTTTTCGGACGGTCGTTGTAATCCATCGTAGCGCGGGTTGAGCCGAGGGTCTCAACGCCCCAGAGCGCCGGTGGTTCGAGTTCCGACATGTTAGGTCAGGCGCCCAGCCGACATGGAGACCGGGAGCCCGACTCGCTCTTAATCCGCTGAGAGCGACTCCTTCTCCCGTCGCCGCTGCGCTTCCGCTTCGAGGTCCGTGAACACCTCGACCGCCTCGGCGCGCACCTGGGAGGGCGCGAGGTGCATGTACTTCAAAGCAACGGATATCGAACTGTGCCCGAGGTACTCGCGGATGAACTCCGGACTTTTGTTCGCCTGGGCGAGCATGGACCCCGCCGTATGGCGAGTCGTGTGGAACTTGACCTCGCCCCCTCGCTCCTCGCCGAGTCCCTCCCGGGCGAAGTGTTTGAACCGACGAGACAGGAGACGGGGGCAGAGCTTTCCCGCGTCGTGCGAGGTCTTGAACACGTAGTCCGACCGGGGCACCTCATCCTCTGGGACGCCGAGATGCTCGGCGCGCTCTGCGCGGATCGTTCGGAGAATCTCAGTGACGTGCGGGCTCATCGGGACGGTCCGGTCCGTGCTCCCCTTCGTCGTGTAGACGCGGATCACCCCATCAGCGAACGACACGTTCGACCACTGGAGCCCGCAGACCTCCGCCGCCCGGAGTCCTAGCTCGACGTTGCACCGGATGACCGGCGCGATCCAGCGAATGTCCTTCGAGAGCTTCTCCCGCTCGTGGTACGCATCAATCCCCTGCGTGATCGCGTCGACCTCCTTCGGCGTGAGGTACTGAGGGTGGCGCTGCTGCGCCTTTGGGAGGTCGACCCCGCTGGCGGGGTTCTCGAACGTGGTGCCATCTGGCGCGACCATCCCACGCTCCTTGGTCATCCAGGTAAAAAACGCCTTGAGGTGGCGGACGTTCTTCCGACGCGTTGTGGGGTTCGCGTTCGTCGAGACGAGCCAACGCGAGATCACGTCCGCTGTCACGTCGGTGACGAGCCGGACGGACGGCTCATGGTCCTTGAGATACCCCTCGAACTGGTCGAGGACCTGCTCGTAGGTCCGCCGGGTCGCCGGTGTCCAGCGGGTCAAAGACTTCGCATCGACGAAGGCGTCCATGCCGTCCCGGAGCGCCCACGTCTCGATCTGGGGACCGAGGATGAGTCGCTGGAAGTCGGTGGTGACCCAGGGGTCCAGCTTGCCGGTGAGGACCATCTCGTCGACGAGGACGCGGACCTTCTCGGCGACTCGGCGGCTCTTGGTCTTGAGGGGGACGGACTTTTTCTTCGGCTCCCGGCTGGCGTCGTAGAACTGGAGGTAGTAGTTGCGGTTGCTCGCGCGTACGAGGCTGCTCATTTCGAAATCGGATTCTTGTGATTGGAATCCGACCTCTCGACACCTCAATCTCCCATTCCAGACCGGAACCCCCGATTGGTGGTTCACCGGTACCTCCGGGCTCCCCGTACCTCCGGTTGTACCTCTTTTGGGTCCAGAGGGTCAGCAATGCGTCAGCAGTCTGCGCAAAAGCTGTCTACCAAACGGCGATTACAACGCCGTAGGGTGGTCGAGGGCGGACTTGAACCGCCGACACACGGATTTTCAGTCCGTTGCTCTACCAACTGAGCTACTCGACCAACACCGACCGCGAACGGCCGGGCAGCCAATATACAGGCCGCCCGCAGCGTCCCCTCCACCGAGACTCGGTGAAGTCACCCGGCGCCCTGCGGCGTCAATTCGGGCCCATGGGGTCTTCGACCCAAAGCACGGCCCGGCGCACGAACTCGGCCGAGCCGCCCAGCCCCAGCTTCTGGCGGATGTTGGCCCGGTGCGACTCGATGGTCTTGAGGCTCAGCCCCATCACCTCGGCCACCTCGCGCGTCGAGCGGCCGCGCCCGAAGTGCTCGAACACCTCGATCTCGCGATCCGTCAGCCGGTCGCTCAGCGGGACGCGGTCGTCGCCGCCGTCGGCGGCCGCCGCCCGCTCGCGGAGGTCACGGCCGAGGTACGTCTCGCCCGCCAGGACCGTGCGGAGGGCCGGGATGAACGCGTGCTTCGCCTCGCGCTTCATCAGGTAGCCCCGCGCGCCCGCGCGCAGGCACCGCTCGGCGTAGAGCGTCTCCTCGTGGCCGGAGACCACCAGGATGCGGGCGTCTGGATGGAGCGAGCGGAGCCGCTTGATGAACTCGATCCCATTGACCCCGGGCAGCGTCAGGTCGACGACGGCGACGGCGAACTCGACGCGCGTCGCCAGGTCGAACGCCTCCTCCGCCGACGACGCTTCGCCGGCGACCTCCAGGCCCCGCTCCGAACGGATCAGGCTCGCGTACCCTTCGCGGATGAGGGGGTGGTCGTCGACGAGTAGAACACGGTGCGACATAACAGGATGATAAAGCACCACCTCAGCACCCGCGAGCCCGGGCCGCTCGCGGCGGCGATTGGCGGGGTCTCCCTAGGACGCTGCCATCAGGCCGCCTCGATCCCGAACACTTCGCCCTTGAGCGTCCCGAAATCGATCGGCTTGGTGAGGTAGCCCCGAGCCCCGCCGTTAAGCGCGGAGGTCTCAAGCTGCCCGTCGTCGTAGGCCGTCACCATGTAGACCTGGAGGTCGGGGAACTCGGTCGTGATCGCCGCCAGCAGGTCGAGCCCGCTCATGCCGGGCATGTTGATGTCGGACAGCACCACGACCACGTCGGCCGCCTCGCCGGTGCGGAGCTTGACCAGCGCCTCCTCGCCACTTTCGGCGAACACAAACTCGATCAACCCGCTCCGAACTTCACGGCGGAATTTCTGAGTAAACAAGAACTGAACGTCGGTTTCATCGTCGACGACGAGGACGCGAGTGGGGTGATCGGACATTCGGATGCGAGGGACTGACCGGTCCAACGCCCCAACGGCCCCAGCGTTGCACCACGCTGACGATCTTCTGCCTCCGCCCCGCCGATTTCTGTGCCGCCGCCCCTCGGACGCCTCCACGTCCTGACCGACATTCACTTCCAGCAGCGCCGGTCGCACGCCGAGCTGGCGGCGGCGGCCGTGGCGGGCGGGGCCGACACGATCCAGTTCCGCCAGAAGGGGGGCACCGTGCGCGATCGCTTCGCCAACCTGACCGAGACCGTCGCGGCGTGCCGGGCGGCGGGCGTGCTGTGCCTGGTCGACGACGAGCTCGACCTGGCGCTGGCGGCCGGGGCCGATGGGGTCCACCTCGGCGCGCTCGACCTGCCCGTCGCCGCGGCCCGCCGCGTCGCCGCCGACCTTGGCCGCCCGTTCGTGGTCGGGGCGACGGCCACGACCGCCGACGCGGCTCGCGCGGCGGAGTCGGACGGGGCCGACTACATCGGGTTCGGGCCCGTTTTCCCCACGCGCTCGAAGGCCTCCCCCGCCTCCGTCAAGGGGCTGCGCGGGCTGGCCGACGCGTGCGCGGCCGTGTCGATCCCGGTCCTCGCGATCGCCGGGATCACGCCCGACCGCGTCCGGGCGTGCCTCGACGCCGGCGCGTACGGGGTCGCGGTGATGACGGCCGTGAGCACGGCCCCCGACCCGCACGCCGCCGCGCGAGCCTTCCGGACGGCGATCGACGGGCGGCCGTCGTGAGCCGTCCGCCGAGGTGCCCGCGGGGTATGTTCGTCCCGTGAGCGACACCGCCCCCGCCATCTCGTACCGCGCCGAGCTTCAGCGCAAGGCGATCCACCTCGGCGCGCTCGTGCTCCCGGCCGCGATGCTGGCGCTCCCCACGCCGACCGCCCGGACGGGGCTGACCGTGCTCGCGGCCCTCGCCGTCGCCCTCGACGTGGCGCGGCAGCGGATCCCGGCCGTGCACCACGTGATCGTGGATCGCGGGTTTGGCTGGATGATGCGGCCCGAGGAGCTCACCGGCGTCGGCGGCCCGATCGTGCTCAACGGCGCCGTCTGGATGTGCCTGTCGGCCGCGGCGTGCATCTGGCTCTTTCCGCCCGGCGTCGGCGCAGCGGCGCTCGCGATGCTCATGGTGGGCGACGGCGCGGCGGCGGTCGTCGGCCGGCGCTTCGGGCGGACGAAGTGGCCGCGCTCGCCGAAGTCGGTCGAGGGCAGCGTCGCGTACGTCGTCGCTGCGTTTGCGATGGGACTCGCCGTCGTGGCGTGGCCGGGCGCCGAGCTGAGTCTGGGGGCGTGCGCCGTCGGCGCCGTCGTCGGGGCGGCCGTGGAGGCGCTGCCGATCCCGGTCAACGACAACTTCCGGGTGCCGCTCCTGTCGGGGCTGGCGATGCTGGCGGTCGGATGGGTCGCTTGACGAGCGCGGCCGAGGCGGTCGCCCGACGGGCCGTCGAGTTGGAGCCGCTGCCCCAGCCGCCGCTCCGGCCGACGCGGTACCCCGTCGTGCTGCTCCACGGGTTCGGAGCCCTCGCGAACCTGATGCAGGGCGGCGTGCTCCACGCCGAGGCCATGCACCTTCGGGCGCGCGGCGTCTGGGCGTACGCCCCCCACGTCAACCCGTACGACACGGTCGCGGTGCGGGCCCGGTCGTGGGCGGAGCGGCTGGCGGTCGTGCTCGACGAGACCGGCGCCGAGCGCGTCAACTTGGTCGGCTTCTCGACGGGCGGGCTCGACGCGCGCCAGCTCGCGCGCGACGGCTGGGCCGACCAAATCGCCAGCCTGGTCACCGTCTCGACGCCCCACCGCGGCTCCCCGCTGGCCGACTTCGTGCTCGGCCGCCCGGAGTGGCTGCGCACGTGGGCGGTCGGGGTCATGGAGTTCGTCGGCCGCGCCGCCTACGAGTCGGCCCCGCCGCATGCCGAGGCCGCGCTCGCCGAGCTGACGCGGGACGCCGTCGAGGCCCTGTTCTCGCCCGACGAGACGATCCCGGGCGCGTGGTGCGCGTCGTGGGCCGCGCACGCCGGCAAGGGGACGGACGTCCCGATGTACCCGCCGCTGATGGTCCCCAACCGCATCCTGCACGGGCTCGCGGGGCTCAACGACGGCATCGTGCCGACGGCGTCGATGCACTGGGGCGAGCGGCTGGGCGTGCTGGCCGCCGACCACGCCCGCCAGATCGGGCTCGGCCCCTCGGCCACGTTCGACTCGCTGGCCTTTTTCGTGGCCCACTGCGAGGCGCTCCGGGCCCGAGGGCTGTAGCGGGGGCCGGGGGAGGGCCGGACCGTGGGGACGGCTGGATCCGCACCGCCGGGCAGGACCCGCGCGCGGCCGGCGTCGTTGGCAGGCCGGCTCGTCTCCCCTCTTATGCCCACCCCCGTCCCCGGCGACGTCCTCGTCGCCGAGCCGCCCATGGCGGACCCCAACTTCCGCCGCACCGTCGTGCTGCTGTGCGAGCACACGACGGCCGGCTCGTTCGGCCTCGTCCTCAACCGCCCCACCGGCCTGTCGCTGGCGCAAGCCGCCGACGAGGCGCTCGGGTTCGACGCCGAACTCGGGGTCGGCGGCCCCGTGCAGCCCGACACGCTGCACTTTCTCCACCCCTACGGCGACCTCGAGGGCGCGCTCCCCGTCCTCGACGAGGTCTTCTGGGGCGGCGACTTCGAGGCCCTCCAGACCGCCATCGCCGACGGCTGGGCCGACCCCGACGAGGTCCGGTTCCTGGTCGGCTACTCGGGATGGGGCGCCGGCCAGCTCGACGCCGAGGTCGACGAGGGCGCCTGGATCGTCGTCCCCGGCTCGGCCGACCTCATCTTCGCCGACGGCGACGACGCGCTCTGGCGCCAGATCCTGCGCCAGCTCGGCGGCGAGTACGCCTTGTTGTCGACGTTCCCGGACGACCCCCGGCTGAACTAGGCCTCGGCCGTCTGCGCCCACTCGCGCAGGATGTCCAGCACGTGCTCGACGCCGGCCGACTTGTCTAGAAAATGGTCCGCGCCGGCCGCGAGGCAGGCCTCCCGGTACAGGTCGTCGGCGTGGTTGGTCAGCATGATCACGCGGGCCGCGGCCCGGGCCTGGCGCAGCGCCTTGAGGGCCGCGAGCCCGTTCATCACGGGCATCTGGAGGTCGAGCACGACCACGCCGGGCCGGTACCGCCCGACGCCGACGACCGCTTGCGCCCCGTCGGCCGCCTCGGCGACAACTTCGACGCCCTCGACCTCGTCGATGGCGTCGCGCAGGAGGCCGCGGAGCAGGTCGGAGTCGTCGGCCAGGAGGACGCGGACGGGGGTCGAGGGCATCGGTGTGGAGGGGACCCGAATCGTACGCGCAAACCGGGCGCGCCGGCCGCTCCCCGGATGCCCAGAGCGCCTCACAACACGTGGGACGGCGCGGCACGATCGTGTAGGCCATGGCCTACACGATTCTGGAATCCATCCCTCTGCCCGCTCCGGGGTCCACGATTCGCCCCGGCGCCGCTGCGAGGCGGCGCGGCAGGGGCCCTAGTCGATCAGCCCGTTCTCGAGCGCGTAGCGCGTGATCTCAGCGTTGTTGGACATCCCCATCTTCTGGAGCAGCCGGCTCCGGTACGTCGAGACCGTCTTGACGCTGAGCGAGAGGTGCTCCCCGATGGCGCCGACGGTCATCCCCGACGCGATCAGCCGGAGCACCTGGTACTCGCGGTCCGAGAGCGCGGTGTGGGGGTCTTGGTCCGGGTCGAGGTCGAGCGCGTCGAGCAGCGACGCCGCGAGCGCCTGCGTGAGGTAGCGCTTGCCGGAGGCCACGCGGCGGACGGCCTCGACCAGGTCGGCCTCGGCGCTCTCCTTGGTGAGGTAGCCCATGGCCCCGGCCCGGACGACGCGGACGGCGTACTGGTCCTCGGGGTGCGCCGAGAGCACCAGGATCGGCACGCGCGGGTGCTCCGCCTTGAGCGACTTGACGAGGTCGAGCCCGCTCGGGCCCGGCATGCTCATGTCCATCACGATCACGTCGACGCGGTGGTCGCGGACGGCCGTCAGCAGGGCGTCCCCGGAGTCCGCCTCGGCGACCACGCGGACGTCGTCGAGTTCGGTGAGCAGTTCCACCAACCCGCGGCGGACGAGGGCGTGGTCGTCGGCGATGACGATGCGGGTCATGGGGCGTCGGCGGTGGGGAGCGGAAACGTACACTCGACTCGGGTGCCCTGGCCGGGCGTGCCGTCGACGTCGAGCGTGCCGCCGAGCGCGCCCGCCCGCTCGCGCATGCCGACCAGCCCCAGGCTTCGCCGTCGCGTCCGGGCCGGGTCGAAGCCCCGCCCGTCGTCGGCGACGACGAGCCGGAGCGCGGTCGGCGCCAGCACCAGTGTCACGGCAACGTGGCCGGCGTCCGCGTGACGGGCGACGTTCGTGAGCGCCTCCTGGAGCACGCGGAACGCCGCCGTCGCGACGTCGGCCGGCGGCTCGACGGCGCCGTGCACGTCGACGTGGCAGGTCGTGCCCGTGCGCTCCTCGAACCGCTTGGCCTGCCAGGTGGTAGCGCTGGCCAGCCCAAAGTCGTCGAGCACGCCCGGACGGAGGTCGGAGGCGATCTCGCGGACGTGGCGGATCGTCTCATCAATGGTCTCGCGGACGCTCTCGAGGCGTTTAAGAGCCGGGGCGTCCTCGGCGTAGTGGCGGCCGAACCAGCCGATGCCGAGGCGGATGGCCGTGAGCTGCTGGCCGAGCACGTCGTGGACCTCGCGCGAGAGCCGGGTCCGCTCCTCCTCGCGGATGTCCTGGAGGTGTGTGGCGAGGGCGCGGAGCTCGGCGCGCGAGCGCTCCAGCGCTTGCTCGTGCTCGCGCAGCGGCGTGACGTCGCGGAGCATCGAGAGCAGCTCGCCGTCGCCGAGCGGCGCCATGCGGACCTCGCGGAACAGCCGCCGGCCGTCGGCGGCCGTCTCGTAGTCGTACGCCACGGGCTCCCCGCGGGCGGCGATCTGGGCGGCGGCGGCCTCGAACTTGTCGGCCAGGTCGCGGGGGATGACATCCTGCAGCCGCTTTCCGATGAGCGCGTCGGCCGCGAACTCGGTCTCGAACTGCGCCGGCACGTGGAAGTCGAGCACGAGCCCGTCGGCCTGCAGGCGCGAGACGACGTCGGGCAGGGCGCGGACGACCGTCCGGTACCGCGACTCCGACTCGACAAGCCGGCGCTCGGTCTCGGTGCGGGCCGTCACGTCGCGCGAGGTGACGATCCCGTACGGCACGCCGCCGGGCCCGGCGACTGCGCGGCCCCGGCTCTCCAGCACCCGGGTCTGGCCCTCGGGGTCGATCACGCGGTAGCGCAGCGTGGTCCGGTCGCCGCTCAGGAAGCCCTCGGCGAACGCCGCCAGCACCCGGTCGAGGTCGTCGGGGTGGATGGTCGCGAACGTCGGATCGGCGACGATCTGCTCGGCCGTCCGGCCGGTCTGCTCGAAGGCGGCCGGGCTGGCGTACTCCGTCCGGCCCGTCGCATCCACGACCGTGACGAGGTCGGCGACGGACTCGACCATCAGGCGGTACAGGTCCGCGTCAGTCTGGGCATGCGCGTGTCGCGCACGGGCGTGGCGGGCCGCACGCACCGCCTCGGGCGCGCTCGCGTCCGGGGCGACGACGCCGTCGGCGCCGCCCTGCAACGCCGCGTCCTCGTCGGCGGGCGTCGCCGCGATTACAAGAACGGGCGGGCGCGAGCGCGGCCGCCGGAGCCAGTCGGCCAAGTTGTCGGTGCCGCCCGCGAGCACGACAAGGTCGGCGTCCCCGAAGCCGAGCGCGGCCGGGGCGCCGACGGGCCGCACGGCGCCGAGCGCCTCGGCCCATGGTGCGAGCGGCCCGCTCCAGGCGATGGCGTCGGGCATCAGGCGGTCAGGGCGGACATCCGAGAGACGACGCGGCCGACGGCGTCGGCGGCCCCGGCGACCTCGTCGGCCGTCGTCGCCCGGCCGAGCGAGAGCCGCAGGGTCGCCGCGGCGAGCGCGCGCGGGACGCCGAGCGCGAGCAGCACGTGGCTCGGCTCCAGCGCGCCGGACGTGCAGGCGCTCCCGGCCGAGACGGCGACGCCCTCGAGGTCGAGCGCGGCGAGCAGCATCTCGCCGTCGAGCCCGCCCGCGACGGAGACGCTCAGAATGTGGGGCGCGCAGGCGTCGGGCGTGTGGAGGTGGAGCCGGTCGCCGAGGGCCGCACGGAGCCGGGCCAGCAGGTCCCGGCGCAAGCCGTCGATGCGCGCGGCGGTCCCCTCCCGCTCGGCCTCTGCGAGCGCGAGTGCCGTCGCGAAGCCGACGATGCCCGCCACGTTTTCGGTCCCCCCCCGCCGGCCGCGCTCCTGCGCGCCGCCCGTCTGCGGCCCCGCGAACGGCGTCCCCGCCCGGACGTAGAGCGCGCCGACGCCCTGGGGCCCACCGACCTTGTGCGCCGACAGCGACAACAGATCGACGCCGAGCGCGTCGACATCGAGGGGGAAGTAGCCGGCGGCCTGGACGGCGTCGGTGTGGACAAGCGCGCCCGCCGCGTGCGCAGCGCGGGCGATCTCGGCGACCGGGTTCACGGCGCCGGTCTCGTTGTTGACCCACATCGCGGACACGAGCCCGGTCGCGGCGTCGCACGCGTCGGCGACCGCCCCGGGCGCCAGCCGTCCGTCGGGGCTGGGGGGCACGATGGCGACTGGGTGACCGGCTCGCGCCAGCGACGTCGCCGTCGCGAGCACGGCCTTGTGCTCGGTCGCGCCCGTCACCAACCCGGGGCGGTCCGACGCCGTGAGCGCGCCCCTGAGCGCGAGGTTGTCGGCCTCGGTGCCGCCGGAGGTGAACACGACCTCGCCGGGCTCGCAGCCGAGCACGTCGGCGACGGTGCCCCGCGCGCGGTCGACAGCGACGCGGGCGCGGCGCCCGGCGGCGTGCAGCGACGACGGGTTGCCGACGGCGCGGAGGTGGGGCAGCATGGCCGCCAGGGCCTCGGGGCGGAGCGGCGTCGTGGCGGCGTGGTCGAGGTACATCACGGCGACAACCTACCCGCTCGGGCCCGGCGTGTGCCGCGGTCGGACCGGGCGGATGTGGAAGGACGACCGCCCGCAACCACGGAGCCGCCCGCTCCGACGAGAGGCCAGAGCGGGCGGCGGCGGGCGGGCGGCTGCATCGCTAGGCCGTGCCCTCGGCGGGGTCCTCGGTGACGACGCCGCCGGACCACGTCGTGGCACCGGTGTCGGTGTCGGCCGGGCCGCCGAACCCGACCGTGCCGAGTGCGACGCCGTCGCCGCCGGTCTCCGACGTCACCGACGCGGGCTTGACGGCGCTGGCGAAGTAGTCCTCGGTGTCGAAGCTGTCGACCTGGATGGCGTCGTTGCGGGCCTCCTCGGCGCGGCGGAGCAGGTCGGCCTCGTCCGGGGTGAGGATCCCGGCCTCGACGGCCTGGGGGATCAGCGTGGCCGGGTGCTGGCGGGGCAGCTCGCGCCGCTTGATGGCGGCCTTGAGCTTCGACACGACGGCCTCGGCGTCGTAGCACAGCTTCATCGTCGTCTCGAAGCGGCCCAGCGCGTGCGTCGGGTCGTCGGACTCGAAGACGAGCCCGGTCAGGCGGTCGCGCTGGGCGCCGGGCACCTGAAGGGCTGCAGCCACCTGGCCGCCGACGGCGTCGGACGGGAGCGACGACAGGCGGTTGAAGCGGGACCACGCCGCGAGCGGGCCGCGGAAGAGCCACGTCGCGCCCGGCACCTGGAGGTTGGCGAACAGGCCGTCGAAGGCGTCCTGCATCTGGGCGAAGGCGTACTGCATCGAGTAGTCGAGGAACGGGCGGTCTTCGGGCCGCTGGCCCTCGGCCTCGAAGCGGCGGAGCGTCGCCGTGCCGAGGTACATCCACGAGAAGATGTCGGCGAACCGGCCGGTGAGCTTTTCCTTGCGCTTGAGGTCGCCCCCGAGTGTGCCCATCGCGAGATCCGCGAGGAAGGCGAACGTGGCGGACGCCCACGACATCTTGCGCCAGTACGTCGCGGCGGGGCCGCTCACCGGCGAGCCCGCGAGCCAGCCGCGGCTGAGCGACAGGCCGATCCCGCGGAACGCGTTGCGGACGACGTGGCCGATGTGGGGCCAGAACGCGGCGTCGAAGGCCCTGGCGTCGCCGGCCATCAGCGCCTGCATCTCGCGCAGGGCGTACGGGTGGCAGCGAATCGCGCCCTGCCCGAAGATCATCAGCGTCCGCGTCAGGATGTTGGCGCCCTCGACGGTGATCGAAACGGGCAGGCCGATGTAGGCGTGGGCGATCGGGTTGCGCGGGCCGCGCGAGATCGCATTCCCGCCCAGGATGTCCATCGCGTCGTTGACCGCCTTCCGGAAGAGCTCGGTCGCGTTGTACTTCATCATGGCCGTCACGACAGCCGGGGCGGCGCCCTGGTCGAGCGCGCCGTTCGTGTAGCGGCGCGCGGCGTCGAGCGTGTAGGCCCAGCCGCCGATCCGCGCGAGCGGCTCCTCGATCCCCTCGAACTTGCCGATCGACAGCCCGAACTGCTTGCGGATGAGCGCGTGCGCGCCGGCGACGCGGGCCGACTGGAGCACGCCCGCCGTGGCGCTGGCGGGGAGGGAGATCCCGCGCCCGGCCGCAAGCGACTGCATCAGCATCCGCCAGCCGCGCCCGGCGCCGGCCGCGCCGCCGATGACGGCGTCCTCCAGCTTGACGACGACGCCGTGGCCCTCGGTCGGGCAGTTCCAGAACGGCACGCCGAGCGGGTCGTGGCGCTGGCCGAGCACGACGCCCTCGGCGTCGGCCGGGACGAGCGCGCACGTGATGCCGAGGTCCGTCCCCTTGCCGAGCAGCTCCTCGGGGTCCTCCAGCTTGAACGCCAGCCCGAGCACGTCGGAGATCGCGGCCAACGTGATGTAGCGCTTGCGCCAGTCGAGCCGGACGGAAAGGTCGCCGTCGGCGTCGCGGAAGACGACGCCCTTCGACGAGATCGCGCCGGCGTCGGAGCCCGCGCCGGGCTCGGTGAGGGCGAATGACGGGATCGTCTCGCCGGAGGCCAGCCGGGGCAGCCAATGGTCCTTCTGCGCGTCCGTCCCGAAGTGCGCCAGCAGCTCGGCCGGGCCCAGCGAGTTTGGCACCATCACGGTGATGCCGAGTGTCGACGAGACCGACGAGGCCTTGGCGACGATGGCGCTGTTGGCGCTCGGGCTGAAGCCGTGGCCGCCGTACGCCTCGGGCACGATGAGCCCGAAAAAGCGGTCGTCCTTGAGCTTTTGCCACACGGCCTCGGGGAGGTCGCGCTGCTGCCACACCTCCCAGTCGTCGACCATCTGGCACAGCTCCTCGACGGGGCCGTCCATGAACGCCTGCTCGGCCTCGGTCAGGCCGGGGTAGCCCTGCGCCAGCAGGCGCTCGCGGTCGGGCTTGCCCGAGAACAGCTCGCCCTCGACCCAGACCGTCCCGGCGTCGATGGCCTCCTGCTCGGTCGACGAGATGACGGGCAGGAACTGCATCGCCTCCATCGCCTTCATCACGCCCGCCGACAGCAACCGGCGGATCGGCGTGATCAGGAAGACGGCCGCGAGCACGACGAAAACGGCCGTCAGCGCCCACGGCGCGCCGAAGCCGACGAGGGCGACCAGGCCAGCCAGGGCCCAGACCGCCAGCGGGGCGCCCGTGAAGCCGAGCGCGAACAGCACCAGCAGCACGCCGACGGCGGCGGCCCAGCCGGGCGTGACGGCGGCGAGCGCGCCGTGGAGGGAATCGAGAAGGTCCATGACCGTGGCGGGAAGGGGGGTTAACAGTGTAAACCTTTCGACGCGGTGCGGCAAGTCCGGAGAACCCTGCCCGCCCTGCGGGGGTCTCTCTACCTCTCACGATTCCAATCCGATGTCCGACGCCGCCTCCTGGGCCCTCCAACACCTCCCCCGCCAGCACGGCCGCACCGCCGTGGTGACCGGCGCCAACTCGGGGATCGGCCTCGAAACGACCCGTGGGCTCGCCGTCCTGGGCGCGCGCGTGGTCATGGCCTGCCGCGACACGGGCCGCGGGGCCGCCGCCGCCGCCGACGTTCTCAAGAGCGTCCCCGGCGCCGACCTCGACGTGCGCGCGCTCGACCTCGCCGACTTGCGCTCCGTCCGGGCCTTCGCCGACGGCCTCGACGGGCCGGTCGACGTGCTCGTCAACAACGCGGGCGTGATGGCCGTCCCGACCCGGACCGAGACGCAGGACGGCTTCGAGACGCAGTTCGGCGTCAACGTGCTCGGCCACTTCGCGCTCACCGTCCGGCTCCTTCGCCAGGTGCTGGCGGCGGACGCCGGGCGCGTGGTCTGGCTGTCGAGCATCGCCCACAAGGACGGCAAGATCCGGCTCGACGACCTCAACGGCGAGCGGCGCTACGACCCGTGGCGGGCCTACCAGCAGAGCAAGCTGGCCGACCTCATGCTCGCGTTCGAGCTCGACCGCCGGCTCGACGGCACGTCGGCGATCTCGCTCGCGGCGCACCCGGGCGTGTCGTCGACCGAGTTGATGGACGATATGGTCGGCGGCTCGCGGCTGATGGCGTTCGCGGCGAACGCGGTGATGCCGCTAATCGCGATGCCCGCGTGGCGCGGCGCGCTCCCGTCGCTCGTGGCGGCCGCGTCGCCCGACGTGGCAGGCAGCGCCTACGTCGGGCCGCAGGGCTTCCGCGACATGCGCGGCGCCCCGGGCCCGGCCGACGTCGCCTCGCAAGCGACGGACCGCGCCACGGCGGCGGCGCTGTTCGAGGCGTGCGAGCGGCTCACCAGCGAGACGATGCCGCTCGCCCTCGCTGCCTAGCGCCCACGACACGGGCCGGATGCGCGCACGCGCCGCGCCAGACTCCGGGCGGTCCCCTCCCCTGCCCGGATGTCCGCACCCTTCGAAGGCCTCGGCGTGTTCTACCTCGGCCGCGACGCCGACCCCGCGACGGGCGGGGTGGTGCCCGTCTTGTACAACGCGACTGACCTCACCACGCACGCCTTCATTGTCAGGATGACCGGCTCCGGCGAGACCGGGCTCGGCGTCGGGCTGGTCGAGGCGGCCGCGCTCGACGGGATCCCCGTCATCGCCATCGACCCAAGGGCGACCTGGGCAACCTGGCCCTTCAACGCCTGAACCCCACCGCCCGCCTGCCCGTAGGCGGGCGCCCGTCCCCCCGACTCCGATGAAGCTCCTCCTCCGCTGGGCCGCCAGCGCCGCCGCCCTCTTGATCGTCGCCTACCTCGTGCCCGGCGTCGGCATCGCCAGCATCGGCACCGCGTTCATCGCCGCGCTCGTCGTCGGGCTCGTCAACGCCACCATCGGCGCGGTCGTCAAACTCATCACGACCCCGCTCCGCTGGCTGACGCTCGGCCTGCTGACGATCCTCATTAACGCTGTCATGTTCTGGCTCGCGGCCTCGTTCCTCGATGGGTTCACCGTCGACGGCGCGTTCGCGGCCGTCATCGGCGCCCTCGGCTACGGGCTGCTGGCGGGGATCATCGGGTCCGTGCTGGGCGCCAACGGCAAGGACTAGTCGGCCTCACCAGCGCCGCTTGAGCGTCTCGTGCGTGCCGTCGCGCAAGCGGGCCGCCACCTCCGTGGCGCGGTCCCGGCGGGTAGTCTCGCGTTTGGCGCTCGTCACGCGGTGCGCGAGTGCGCGGCGCATCCCGGGCGTGATGTCGTCCCACGTCGCGCGCGCCTGGGCGTCGTCGGCCAGTGCGGCCGCCAGCTCCGCGCCTGGCTCGACCTGGTCCGGGTCGGGGTCGGCGCTCAGCTCGACGCCGACGAGGTCGCCCGCCGTCAGCCCCAGCGTCTTCATCCGGTCGCGGCTGAGCGCGATGAACGACAGGTCGCCGTGGCGGTGGAGCGCTAGGCGGAACGGCGCGTCGGCGATCGTCCCGACGAGGCGGCGCACCTTGGCCTCCCGCAGAGGCTCCGCGACCGAATCGGGCAACGGCAACTTGTGGGGCGTCATCCCGCCCTTCGTGAGCAGGACGGGCGCGAGGAAGACGTGGTCGAAGGCCATGGGCGGGACAGAAAAAAGGCGTGGAGGCCGAAGCCCCCACGCCGGGTCGAGGTCCGCGCAGATGCGCTAGGCGCGCGAGCGCGGGACGACGGCGCCGTAGCGCTCGATGTCGGCCGTGCGGCGGGTGCCGTCGTAGGTGCCATCGGTGGCGTAGATCACGCCGTCGCCGATCGACAGGTCGCGAGCGGGGTACTCGGTGCCGTCCGACAGCGTCACGGCGTCGACCATCTTCTGGTCGGTGTTGACGATCATGTCGACGACGGTGAGCCCGGTGTCGCCACCGTCCTTGTCGAGCACGCGGTAGCCGCGCACGTCTTGGTCGTCGGGGAATTCGAGGTCCCAGTCGGAGGTCTCGGAGAGTTTGATGCGGTGCATGAAAAGAGGGGTCTGAGTGGAGAAAGGGGGTGCCGTGGCGACGTCGCCAGCGGCGGCGCTACTCGACGACGGTGATGTCGTCGCGCGAGTTGACGCGGATAAAGACGGTCCGGCTGCGGAGCGCCGCCGTGTCGTCGTCGGTGAGCTCGGACAGGCCGCGCTCGCCGTCGGCGTAGCGCGCGAAGGCGCCGTTGATGGAGACGGTGTCGCCCTCATCGATGTCGAACACGCCGTCGGTGCCGCCGGCGCCGGTCTCGGACTCGCCGAGGCCGACCAGCACGACGAGCGTCTTGCGGAGCTCGTCGGTGCCGATCCAGAACGTCGAGTCGCCGACCACGCGGAGCACGCGGGCGTCGTCAACGTCGACGCGCGTGCCAGGCTGGATGCGCGTCACGGTGACGCCCTCGAGCGTGCCGGCGTCGGGAAGTGGGTCGCTGGCGTCGTCGCGGCCGCCGGGGCCGTCGGCCATCTCGGCGTCGGTCTCGAAGAGGCCGTCGTCGTCGGCGTAAAGCTGCTCGGCGGAGGTGACGACGTTGCCGTCGACCTCGTCCGCGCCGGGCTCGATCTCGAAGTCGTCGAGCACGCCGACGTTGTCGTCGGTGCCGGCGATCTCGTCGGCGTCGGGCTCGTTGTCGAAGGCCTCGGCGATGAACCAGATGAGGCCGCCGAGCAGGAGGGCGCCGAGGAGCCAGAGCCACCAGGGCGTGCCGGAGGTCTTTTCTACAGGAATGTTGGCCATGAGAACTAGGGGATGGGTGGAGTAGAGAGATCAGACGTCCCCGCTCGGCCGGCAGGCGCCGGGCCGAGCGGGAGAGATTCGAACTACTCGCCGGCCTCCACGTTCTCCATGTCGGCCTCGAGGATCTCGACCTCGTCGCCGTCGACGCGGATCACGTTCGTGTCCGAGGTCATCGCGTTGAGGTCGGCGTCCGGGATGCCCATGTTCAAGAGGTCCATGTCACCGAGTGCGCCGTAGTCGGCGCCGGCGAGCGAGACGCGCTGGCCGGGGTTGATGTCGACCTGCCCTTCGATGCCGGGCGCGGCCGAGGCCTCCTCATTGAGGATGACGAGCGTCTCGGCGGCGTTCGGGTCGTCGCTGGCGGCGACGAAGAACGTCCGGTCGCCCGTGACGCGGGTGACGTAGAGGTTGCTCATGTCGAGGGCCATGCCGGCATCGGCGTCCATGTCGCCGGCAACGACGACGGGGTCCACGTCCTCGACCATCTCGGTGTCGTCGACGTAAGCGTCGTCGACGTCGTCGTCGTCGGAGAAGGCGCCGATGAGGAACCAGAGGAGGGCGCCGAGCAGGAGGGCGCCGAGGAGCCAGAGCCACCAGGGCGTACCGGCAGAGCGTTCGACAGGAATGTTGGCCATGAATCAGAGTGGGTGGGTGAGAGAGGGCCCATGAGATGGGCAGGGGTTGAATGGACAGGAGGCCGGGAAGGTCCAGAGTCGCCCCCATCGGGGCGCCACCCCAATCCAGACTCAGGCGATCCCGGACCCCCCGTTTTGTGTATGGCCTATGCTCTCTCCCCTTCCTCCCCCGCCATGTTGCGTGCCCTCGGCGTCGTCGCCCTGTTCCTGATGCTCCTTGTCGCCTACGGCGTGGCCATCGAGCCCCGGCTCCTGCTCGACGAGCAGGCCATCGAGGCGGAGGTGCCCGGGCTACCGACCGGGTGGGACGGCCAGACCCTCGCGCTCGTCGCCGACTTCCAAACCGGGATGTGGCTCGACAACAGCGGGATGGTGCAGACGGCGGTCGGCCGCGCCATCGAGGAGCGCGCCGCGCTGGCGCTGATCGGGGGCGACTTCGTGTACCAGCCCGATTCGGCGACCGTCCGCGAGGCCGTCTCGTACGTCCGCCCGCTCGTCGCCGCCGGGATCCCGACGGTCGCCGTGCTCGGCAACCACGACTACTCGCTGATGAAGAAGGACAGCGCCGAGCGCCCGCCGATGGCGGAGTACCTCGCCGCCCAGCTTCGCGAGGCGGGCGTGACGGTGCTAGAGAACGACGCGGTCGCCGTCGAGGCGGCGAACGGCGACCCGCTGTGGGTGGCGGGCGTGGGCTCCGTCTGGGCCGAGAACGCCGCGCCCGCCGCCGCGCTGGCGGCCGTCCCCGCCGGGGCGCCCCGCGTGTGGCTGATGCACAACGCCGAGGCGTTCCGCGAGGTCGCCGCCGACGAGGCGCCGCTGGCGCTGGCGGCCCACTCGCACGGCGGCCAGATCCGCCTGCCCGGGACCGGCACGTGGAGCTGGCTCGACGTCGTCCGCCCCGGCGAGGTGGTCGCCGACGGCTGGGCGGCCGACTCGATCGGCGCGCCCGGTAACCGGCTCTACGTCAACCGCGGCATCGGCTTCTCGACCGTCCCCGTCCGGATCCGCTGCCGGCCCGAGCTCACGCTCGTGACGCTGCGCGCGGCCGGGGGCACCCTCCCCGACCGCGGCCCGACGGCCTCGCGCTAGCCACGCACGGCCCGCGCCGAGTCGAGGGCCGCCTGGAGTTGACGGGCCGTCTGCCACGCCGACCCCTCGCCGTCGACCGCCGACGGGTCGATGGCGGAGACCGTCGCCTGTGCCTCGCGGAGCCGGCCCCGCTGCAAGAGGACCGACGCGAGCGACAGCCGGCTCTCGACGGTGTACGGGTGAGACGTCCCGAGCGCCCGCTCGTTGATCCGCAGTCCCCGGCGAATGACGTCCTCGGCCTGCCCGAGGCGCTTCCGAGCGACCAGAACCTCGCCGAGCAACGTCATGGCGTGCGCCGTCTCGATGTGGCCGGGCCCGTACAGCGCCTCGTCGCGGGCGAGGGTTTCCCTGGCGACCGGCTCGGCCTCGTCGGTGCGCCCGGCCGCCAGCAGCGACGAGGCGAGCTCGTAGAGCGCCAACACGCGCGATTCCTCGTCCAGCGCCCCCGCCATCTCGAGCGCCGCCTCGGCTGTCGCCACGGCCTCGCCGTGACGGCCCTGCTCGCGCTGGATCCACGAGACGTCCCGGAGCACTCGGAACCGGAAGGCGGCGGCCTGCGGCCCGTCTCCAGCGCTCGCCGACGCCGACTCAAACTGGCGGAGCGCGTCGTCGTAGCGGCCGGTGGCCCCACGCGCGCGGCCGAGCCCGTACCGCGCCTTCGCCAGCGCCAGCGGCGTCGCTCCCGACCCGCTCAGCGCCCGGACCGCCTCGGCGTACAGGGTGTCCGCGCCGTGGTAGTCCCCCCACTGCGCGTGGACGTGGGCGAACACGCAGAGCAGGTCGCCGCGGAGCTCGTCGGAGGCGAGGGTTCGGACCCGCCCGACAGCCGCGTCCAACGCCTCTCGGAGCGTGACCTCCCGGCCGTCGGTGACGTACGGATCGGCGTCGGCGAACACGCCCGCCAGCAGGTCGGCCGCCTCGTCCGCCAGGGCCTCCGACGCCCGCGACTGGTCGAGCGCCTCGCGCTCGGCCTGGAGCGAGACCAGGGACACCACGAGCGCGGCCACGAGCGCGACGAGCGCGACAAGCGCCCCCGAAACGGCGGACCGGTGCCGACGGGCAAACCGGCCGACGACGTAGGCCACGGAGTCGGGGCGGGCCTCGACGGGCCGGCCGGCCAGGTGGCGGTCGAGGTCGTCGGCCAGGTCGGCCGCGCTGGCGTAGCGCCGGGCGGGGTCGGGGTGGAGCGCCTTGAGGCAGATGGTGTCGAGGTCCCCGCGCAACGCGCGCGAGCGAGCGAGCGCCTCCGGCGCCGCGCCGCCGCCGGGCCGAGCCACCCGGCTCGACGGCCGCGTCGGCTCGGACGTGGAGGGGCCGGCCGTCGACGTGTCGGCGTGCGGCCGGCAGCCCGTCAGCAGCTCGTAGAGGAGGGCCCCGAGCCCGTACACGTCGGCCGCCGTCGTGACGGCCGCCGCCGGCTCGTACAGCTCGGGCGCGGCGTACGCGGGCGTGAGCAGGCGCATCCCGGTCCGGGTGAGCGGGAACGTGCCAGACTCCTCGCCCGAGGCGTCGAGCAGCTTGGCGATCCCGAAGTCGAGCACGACCGGTCGGGGCGCCCCGTCGCGCTCGGTGACGAACACGTTCGAGGGCTTGAGGTCGCGGTGGACCACGAACCGGCGGTGCGCGTGGTCGACGGCCCGGGCCACCTCGGCGAGCAGCCGGGCCCGGTCGGGGACGCCGAGGCCGCGGGCGTCGGCCCACGCCGTGATCGGGGCGCCGTCGACGAACTCGGTGACGAGGTAGGGCACGCCGTCGTCGGTCTCGCCGCCCCCGATGAGGCGGGCGATGCCGGGGTGGTCGAGCGCCGCCAGCAGGTCGCGCTCGCGGCGGAGCCGGGCGGCCACGTCGGCGCCGGCGAGCGCGAGCGATTGGCGGACGACCTTGAGCGCGACCGTCCGCTCGAAGGCGCCGTCGGCGCGGTGCGCCCGGTAGACGCGGCCCATCCCGCCCTCTCCCACCAGCGCCCCGATCCGGTACGGGCCCACCCGTTCCCCGCCGAAGACGTCGGGCGCCGCGAGCGACGCCAGCGCCGCCTCGGGGTGGTCGAGCACCGGGTCGTCCGCGAGCGCGTCGCGGAGCAGCGGCTCGACGGCCGCCCGCGTGGCCGCGTCCAGCGTGGCCACATACGCGTCTCGAGCCGGGCCGTCGAGGTCGAGGGCGTGGCAGAGCGCAGCGTCGACGCGCGCCCAGGTCGAGGGCAGTTCCATCGCTACACCAGGAGGGCTCGAAGGTGGGCCTTGGCGCGGGCCCAGTCGCGCGCCACCGTCCGCTCGCTGACGCCCATCGCCTCGGCGATCTCGACGATCTCGAGCCCGGCGAAAAAGCGGAGTTCGACGACCTGCGCCAACCGCGCGTCCTTCGCCGCCAGCCGGCCCAGCGCAGCGTCCACGGCGAGCGCCCGATCCGCAGCGGCGCGATCGTCGGCGGCGGCGTGGTCGCCCAGCGTCTCGTCGCGGTGCTCGCCCCCCCGCTTGCGGGCGGTCCGCCGGCGGGCCCGGTCGGTGAGGACCTGGCGCATCGCGCGGGAGACGAGCGCGACGAAGTGGGCCTGGTCCGTCCACGTCGGGTCGCCGGCGGCCACCTTGAGGTAGGCCTCGTGCACGAGCTCCGTGCCCGAGATCGTCACGCCCCCCCACTCGCCGCTGACGTGGCCGGCCGACGTCCGGCAGAGCTCGGCGTACATCCGCTCGAACAACGCCGAGACGGCGTTGGGCTCCGGGTCGGAAAGCGGGCGCGGCGGGGTCGGCAGGGGCTCGCTGGGACGGAGCAACGACAGGTGGGCACGCCGATACTAACGCTGCAATTGTGAGCCCGCCACTGCGGGCGCCGACCGCGCTCTGCGAGCCCGGCGCCCCCAATCGGCCCCTCGTGTATCTACCGGAGATTGGGGGCGTCGTGGCAGGTGGGACTGGCGAACTACGCAGTTGGTATCGACGCACCCCTCCGCCCCGTTGATCGCTGCTCCCGACTCCGTCTCTGTTCCGCCTGCCCCGCAGCCGCCGGCCGTCACGCTCGTCGTGGGCACGCGGCTCGCCGCCGCGCTGCGCCCCGGGCTCCCGCCGGGGCTGCCCGTCGAAGTCGCGCCCCACCGCGCGGCGGGCGAGGCCGCGGCCCAGGCGCTCCGCCCGACGTTGGTGGTCGCCCAGACCTGGTTGCCCGACGGCACCGGCGGCGATCTGGCGGCGGCGCTCGCCCAGGCCGCCTGCACGGCCCACATCCCGGTGATCGTGGCCTCGGCCTCCGACACGGTCCCCGAATGGCTGGCGGCGGTCGTCCGGGCTGAGGCCTGGTCGGGCGCGCCCGCCCGGCGCCCCGCCCGGCGCCCCGCCCGCACGACGCCCGACGCCGCGTTTCTCGGCGACGTGTTCGAGGCGGCCCTGCGGGGCCTCGGCGCCGCCGACTTCGGCGCTCGTGCGCTCGCCGACGCCGTCGGCCTGAGCCCCCGCCAGTTCCGCCGCCGGTTGGCGGACACCTCGGACGAGACGCCCGCGGGGCTCCTCCGCCGGCTCCGCCTGGAGCGGGCCGCGGCGCTTCTCGCCGACCGCTCGCGGAGCGTCAAGGAGGTCGCCTACCTCACCGGGTTCGCCAGCGACTCCGGGTTCCGGTCCGCGTTCCGGGCGGCCTATGGCCTGTCCCCACAGCAGTACCGCGGCCGGTAACGACACCGGGAACCCGTACGCCGGCGCCAGAGCCAGCTCGGTGCCCAAACGGTCGGATGTCCGATCAGCGGCGGAGAATGTCCGGTGGGCGGCGGTCATTCTCCAGTCCCATACCCCCTCTGCCCCAGATGTTCCTGGTGTGCCACTCTGCACAAGGACGTGTCCCTGGCTCGGGACATCTCCCACTCATTCACTCCAGGCTCACGACCTCATGAGACACTTGCGATCCGCGCTCTTCCTCGCGCTCCCCCTCCTCCTCGGCGCCCTCGCGGCGGCGCCGGCCGAGGCCTCCCACTTCCGCTACGGCAACGTCTCGTACCGCACCGTTTCCGGCAACACCGTCGAGTTCAAGATCCAGCAGGCCTGGCGGTACTCGGCCTTCAACACGCCGGTAGGCGGAACGACATTCACGACCTCGTTCTTCAGGTTCGGTGACGGGTCCGCCCAGGTCCCGGTCCAACTCCGTGTCACGGCGGTGGACACCCAGGCGGACTGGCTGTTCGGCGAGATGACCGTCCGGTACACCTACCCTGGGACCGGCCCCTACACGGCGTACTTCGACAGCTGTTGCCGGATCTCGCTTGGCAACGGGGGAGGCAGCTTCAACCTCCGGACCCTCGTGACGCCTGGCAACAACTCGCCGACCGTCGCGCTCCAGCCGATCGTCAACCTCGAGGAAAACACGCCCGCCGCGCGGTTCACGGTCCCGGTCTCTGACTCGGATGGCCTCGGGACCATCCGGTTCCGGGCGGCGACCTCCGCTGACCTCGGCGGCGGGGTGTCCCCGCTCAGTGGGTTCTCCGTCGACGCCACCACCGGCGAGGTCACGATGAACACCACGGGCCTCGCGCGCCGGCTCTACGGCGCTGGTGTCGTCGTCGAGGAAGTCACGGGGTCGAACCAGGTGATCTCTCGCTCGACCGTCGACTTTCTCATCAACGTCATCCCGAAGACGTCCAACGTGGCGCCGGCGTTCGACTACGCCGTCACGCCGGCCGCCGGCTCGGCCATCCAGGTCCGGCCGGGGCAGCCGGTCGTGTTCGACGTGCGGGCGACGGACGCGGACCTGGGCGACAACATCCGCCTGAGCGCCGCGGGCCTCCCGCCCAACGCGTCGCTGAGCCCGGGGCTCCCCGCCAGCGGCAACCCCGTCGCGTCCCGGTTCACGTGGACTCCGACGACGGCCGAGCTCGGCACGTCTGTCGTCCAGTTCACCGCCCAGGACAACATCGGTGTCCAGACTTCGACCGCGGTCACCATCCAGGTCAGCCAAGCGCCGGAGTTCGTCGGCGCCACGCCGGCCGACAACGCCCGGATCGACGTCGAGCCCGGCCAGTCGGTCTCGTTCCCGGTCGAGATCGCTGATGCCGACCCCGACGACCAGGTACGCTTCCTCCAGGTCAACGGCCTGCCGGCCGGGGCCTCGTTCGGGTCGCTCCCGTCGGCCTTCGGCAACCCGGTCGCCCGGACGTTCTCGTGGACGCCGACGGCAGCGGACGCCGGCCCGACGCTGATCGAGTTCGTCGCGGACGACCTCAACGGCGACCGCTCGACCCGCCGGATCACCGTGTTCGTCAACGCCCGCCCGGTCCTGGCGACGAACGCCGGGCTCACGCTCGTCGAGTTGACGACCGAGCCGATCACGACGGCCGAGCTCGAGGTGACCGACGCCGACCACGGCCCGGCCGACCTGACCTTCGCCCTGGTCACGTACCCGACGGAGGGCCAGCTGGCGCTCGGCGGAACGGGCCTCGGCACCGGGTCGACCTTCACCCAGGCCGACATCGACGCCGGCCTGCTCACGTATGAGGCCGGCCACGTCCACGACGGCGCGTCCGACGCGTTCGACGCCATGGTCACCGACGGGGCCGGCGCCCAGCTCGGGCCGGTCACGTTCACGTTCACGATCCTGCCAGCCAACCGGCCGCCCGTCGCCGACGGCGGACCGGACCAGACGCTTGAGGCGACGGACCCGGCCGGCACGCCGGTCACGCTCACGAGCGGCTCGACCGACCCCGACGGCGACGACCTCAAGCTCCACTGGATCCGCGTCCTGACCGACGGGACCGAAGAGCACCTCGCCCACGGCGCCGAGGTGACGCTGGCGTTCCCCGTCGGCACGCACACTCTGATCCACCGGGCCGAGGAGCTCACGAGCGGCGGCGTCCCCGTCGGCACGGGCACCGGGCACGGCAGCGGGGCCGGGCTGACCGACGACGACGAGGTCGTCGTCACCATCGTCGACACGACGGCCCCGGCCCTCGCGCTCGTCGGGGCCGACGCCCTGACGCTCGAGTGCCCGGCGACCTTCGAGGACCCCGGCACGACGGTCTCCGACAACGGCGACGCCGCCCCGACGGTCTCCGTCGCCGGCACGGTCGGGTCCGGGCTCGGCACCTACACGCTGACCTACACGGCCACCGACGCGTTCGGCAACACGTCTGGCGCGCTGGTGCGCACGGTCGACGTCGTCGACACGACGGCGCCGCTCGTGACCGTGCTGGGGGCCGCCGCGGTCGAGCACGTCCGGTTCTCGGGCGCCTTCGCCGACCCCGGCGCGACGGCCGACGACGCCTGCGACGGGGCGCTCGCGACGACCGTCTCGGGCACCGTCGACACCACGGTCCCCGGCAGCTACGTCCTGACGTACTCGACGACCGACGCCTCGGGCAACGCCGCCTCGGCGACCCGCACCGTCACCGTCGTCGACGACGCGGCAGCGGTGGCCTCGGCCTACCTCATCCTGGCCGAGCGCGACGTCAAGATCGACGGGCAGGTCCGGACCGAGGGGGCCGTCCACTCGAACGACAAGCTCGAGCTTAAGAAGGGCCTCCGCGGCGCCGAGGGCCCGAGCCTCCACGTCGGCGACCTCACGTCGGCCGACGACCTCAAGGTCCACGACGACCAGCGGGTCGACGGCGACGTGACGGCCCCCGACGTCGACATCAAGCGCGACGCGGTCGTGACCGGGACCGTCACCGAGGCGGCCGTCGCCCGCGTCGAGCTCCCGGCCGTGTCCGTCCTCGCCGGCGGCGCGGACGTCCGGGTCGCCGACCGCGCCACGCAGGCGCTGGCGCCGGGCTCCTACGGGAAGCTCCGGGTCGGCCGCGACGCCGTGCTCACCCTGGCCTCGGGCGCGTACGCCTTCGAGGAGATCAAGGTCGAACAGGGCGGCCGGATCGAGGCCGTGCTCGCGACGGGCCCGGTCATGGTCGAGGTCGAGGACAAGTTCGAGGTCAAGAAGGGCGGCGCGGTCAGCCCCATGCCCTTCGGCGAGGCCGACGCCCGCTACCTCACGTTCCGCGTGGCCGACGGCCACGTCGAGTTCGAGGACGGCACCGCCGTCGCGGCTCAGATCGTGGCGCCGGAGTCCCACGTCCGTCTCAAGAAGGGGGCCCGGTTCGTCGGCGTCCTCGTCGGCGAGAAGGTCGACCTCGACGACGGCGTGACGGCCCTCTTCGCGACGGCCCTCTCGGCCGTTCCGGAGGCGGCGATGCTGGCCGGGAACGCCGCCGACGGCGAGTTGGCGACCGACGCCGCGACCGAGTCGGCCGACGGTCCGACGGAGGCCGACGAGCGCGAGACGGCGGCGACGCCCGAGGCGGCCGTCGCGCCGACGGCCGCGGCCACCGTGGCAGCGCCGGAGGCGCTCACGCTCGGGACGGCGTACCCGAACCCGGCCCGCGACCGGGCGACCCTGCGCCTCGGCCTCCCCGAGGCCGGGCCGCTCTCGGTCGTCGTATACGACGTGCGGGGCCGGGAGGTCGCCGCAACGCGTGGCACGGCCGAGGCCGGGTGGCACGCGTCGACGCTCGACGTGGCCGCTCTCCCGTCCGGGGTCTACGTCGTGCGCGTGACGGCCGGCACGGAGGTCGCGACGACGCGGCTGACGGTCGTGCGCTAGTCCGACCCGCCGCCCGCCGCCATGGTGGGCAGCCGGGCGACGACAGACGACGGCGGGGCCGCTCTCTTCGGAGGGCGGCCCCGCCGTCTGTTTCGTCGTGTCGCGAGCGGCCCGGACTCGATGCGAGCGCCAGCCCCCCCTGTCGACTAGGGCGCGACCGGCGCGCCGGGCAGGACATAGTCGACCGTCGCGCCCGGCCCGAGGGGGATGTCGAAGGCCACCCAGGCGCCCACGAGCACCAGCCCGACAATCATCAGCCCGAACGAGTACGGCACCATCAGCGCGGCCAGGCTCCCGAGCCCGAACCCCTTCTGCCACCGCTGGCAGAAGATCAGGATGAGCGGGAAGTACACCATCAGCGGCGTGATGATGTTGGTGGCCCCGTCGCCGACGCGGTAGGCGGCCGTCGTCATCTCCGGGCTGATGCCGACCAGCATCAGCATCGGGACGAGCACGGGCGCCAGCAGGGCCCACTTGGCGCTCGCCGACCCGACGAACAGGTTGATCAGGCCCGTGAACAGCACGATCAGCATCAGCAGGATCGGCGTCGGGAGCGCCATCTGCTCCAGGCCATTCGCGCCGTGGACCGCCACGATCAGCCCCAGGTTCGACCAGTTGAACATGGCCACGAAGTGCGCCGCCACGAACGCCAGCACCAGGTAGTACGCCAGGTCCTCCATCGCCCCGGACATCATCTTGACGATGTCGCGGTGGCTTTTGACGACCCCGACGGCCGCGCCGTAGACCCACCCCGCCGCCAGGAACAGCACGAAAAAGCCGGCCACGAGCGACCGGTAGAACGGCGACAGGCGCGCCTCGGGCGTCGCCGCCTCGTCGATCAGCGGCGTGCCCGGGCCCAGGGTGAAGAACGCCCACACCGCTACGACAGCCAGCGATGCGAGCCCGGCCCACCGCAGGCCCTTCTTCTCGTCGGCCGTGATCTCCTGGTCCGGGTCCGGGTCCCCGGCGTGGTCGCCCTCGGGGACGTAGGCGCCCAGGCGCGGCTCGATGATGCGGTCGGTGACGTACCAGATGACCGGGATCGCGACGACGACCATTGAGGCGATGAAGTACCAGTTGCCGGCGATGTTGGCCTGCCACGTCGGCACGATCGTCTCGACGGCCTCCTGGGTGATCCCGAACAGCAGCGCGTCGAGCTGGCCCGGCAGCAGGTTGGCTGAGAACCCGCCCGAGACACCGGCGAACGACGCGGCGATGCCCGCGATGGGGTGGCGCCCGGCGGCGTGGTAGATGACGGCCGCGAGCGGGATCAGCACCACGTAGGCCGCGTCGGCGGCCAGGTTGCCCATCATGGCGACGAGCGCGACGACCGGCGTCAGCAGCAGCGTCGGCGCGTTGCGGACGGCCGCGCGCATGGCGGTCCCGAACAGGCCGGTCCGCTCGGCGACGCCCGCGCCCAGCATCACGACGAGCACGTAGCCGAGCGGGTGGAAGTGCGTGAACGTCGTCGGCATCTCGACCCACAGCCGCTGGATGTTGGCCGCCGACAGCAGGCTCTCGGCCGCGATTAGCAGCGGTGCCCCGTCGTCGCCGAGCGCCGTCGGGTGCAGCGCCGACCAGTCGACCCCGGCCGCGATCAGGCTGATGCCGATCAGCCCCAGGATGAGGTACAGGAACAGGAAGACCGGGTCGGGAAGCCGGTTGCCGACCCGCTCGATCCAGCCGAGGAGGCCGTTCGAGGAGGCGGCGGGGGCGGGCGCGTCGGTGGAGTCCATGCGGGAGGGGTGGAAATGACCGCCCGGAGATTAGCGCCGTCCACCCGCCTTCGGGATCTGCCCTCCCCCAACGCAGCGCGGGCGCCGGAGCTCTCGCCCCGACGCCCACGTCGCTGGGTCCGCCTCGGTGCCGAGGCGGGCGCGGTCGACTACACCATCAGGTTCTCGAAGACGGCCGAGGCGCCCATCCCGCCGCCGATGCACATCGTCACGATCCCGTAGCGGTTGCCGCGCCGCTCCATCTCGTGGAGCAGGGTCGCCGTCAGCTTGGCGCCGGTGCACCCGAGCGGGTGGCCCAGCGAGATCGCCCCGCCGTTGACGTTGACCTTGTCCTTGTCGATGCCCAGCTCGCGGATGATGGCGAGCGACTGGCTGGCGAACGCCTCGTTGAGCTCGATGAGGTCGATGTCTTTGAGGTCCATCCCGACCTGCTTCAAGACCTTTGGGATCGACTTCATAGGCCCGATGCCCATGATCTCCGGCGGCACGCCGGCCACGGCGAACCCGAGCATCTTGGCGCGCGGCGTGACCCCGAGGTCGTCGACGAGCTTTTTGGACAGGATGATGGTCGCCGCGGCGCCGTCGTTCATCTGCGACGAGTTGCCGGCCGTGACCGACCCGCCGACCTTGAACGCCGGGCGCAGGCGCGCGAGCGCCTCGGCGGAGGTGTCCGCGCGGGGCCCCTCGTCGGTCGTGTGCTCGAACGTCCGCGTGGTCGCGGTCTTGGTCTCGGGGTCATACGTCGTCTCCTCGACCGGGACGGGGACCGTCTCGGCGTCGAACCGGCCGGACTCGATGGCGTCGAGCGCGCGGCGGTGGCTCTCGACGGCGAAGGCGTCCTGGTCCTCGCGGCTCACGTCGAACTGGCTCGCGACGTTCTCGGCCGTGATGCCCATCGAGGCGTAGAACTCGGGGTCGTCGACCGCCAGCTGGGGGTCGGGCGCGAAGTAGAACCCGCCCATCGGCACGCTCGACATCGACTCGACGCCGCCGGCGATGATGCAGTCGGCCTGCCCCATGGCGACCGAGTTGTAGCCCTGGGCGATGGTCTGGACGCCCGACGAGCAGAAGCGGTTGACGGTCACGCCCGGCACGGAGTCGGGCAGCTTGGCCTTCTGGACGATGGCCCGGGCCATGTTCATGCCCTGGGGCCCCTCGGGGAAGGCGCACCCCAGGACGACGTCGTCGATCAGCTCGTGGTCGAGACCGGGGACGCGGGCGATCGCGCCGTTGAGGGCGACCGCGCCCAAGTGCTCGGGGCGGACGTTGCGGAGCGCGCCGCGGTTCGCCTTCCCGACCGGCGTGCGGACGGAGGCGACGATATAGGCTTCGTTGATTTGCATGTCAGTAGAGGGATGGGGGGATGGGGGACGGAGGGATGCGGGCCGAGGGCGGGCGCTCTGCCCCTCCCTCGATCCCGCATGCCGGATCCCTCTAGTTCCTCAGGGGCTTGTTGGTGGTCAGGATGCTCTGGATGCGGGCCATCGTCTTCTCCTCGCCCAGGAGCGACAGGAAGACCTCGCGCTCGAGCTCGAGCAGGTAGTCCTCGTGGACCTCGGCCGGGGCGGTGAGATCACCGCCGGTCATCACCCAGGCCAGGCGCGAGCCGAGGTAGTGGTCGTACGCGGAGACGTAGCCGCCCTCCTCGAACTGGTGGAGCGCAATCTCGAACTGGGCCCGGCCCGGCGCGCCGAGCACGGGGATCGCCGAGCGGACCGCCGGCGGGCGGTAGCCCTGCTCGCTGAGCCGGGTGACCTCGGCCTTGGCGACGTGGAACCGCCGCGCGTCGTTCATCACGATGATGGCGTTGTCGTCGATAAAGTTCTTGTCGCGCGCCTCGAACGCCGAGGTCGCCACGTTCGCCATGGCGATCGTCTCGAAGTGCTGGCGCAGGAACGGCTGGATCTCGCTCGGTCGATCCTGGTCGGCCGCCAGCTCGGCGGCGCGCGCCGCCATCATGGTCGTGCCGCCGCCGGCCGGGATGAGGCCCACGCCGAGCTCGACGAGCCCGATGTAGGTCTCGGCCGCGAGCACGGGGTGCGGGCACGCCATCGTCATCTCGCAGCCGCCGCCGAGCACGCGCTGGTGCGTCGTGACGACGACCGGCTTGGTCGCGTAGCGGATCTTGAAGACGGCCTCCTGGAATGTGGCGATGAACGGCTCCAGGTCGCTCACCTCGCCCATCATCAGGGCCATCGCGACCTCGCCGAGGTTGGCGCCGACGGAGAAGTTGGACCCCTCGTTGCCGATGATCATCCCGCGCAGGTCGCGGTCGTCCTCGACCTTCTGGATCGCCTCCATCACGCCCGTGATGACCTCGGAGCCCAGGCTGTTGGACTTCGAGCGGAACTCGAAGAGGGCGACCCCATCCCCCACGTCGAGAAGGGCCGCGTCGCTGTTTTCCCACAGCGTGTTGTTCGCGTCCTCCTTGAGGTACGTCAGCCCCCACTCGTCGGCCGGGCGGGGGTCGCTCTGGTAGCGGCCGGTGCCCGGCGTCCACACCTCGGGGACGCCCGACTCGGTGTCGCGGTAGAAGCCCTGGACCGGGACGTCGGCGACCCAGGCCGGGACGGGGATCTCGGCGTCGTCGAGCGCGTCGCGGACGGCGTCGATGCCGAGCGCGTCCCACATCTGGTAGGGGCCCATCTCCCAGCCGAAGCCCCACTGCAGGGCGCGGTCGAGGTTGGCGGGGCTGTCCGAAATCTCGGGCGTGCGCCGCGCCGTGTAGCCGATGAGGTCGAGCGTGGTGTCGCGGAAAAACTGGCCCGCGCGGCCGGTGTCGGCCCACAGGTTGCGCAGGGTCTCGGCAAGCGAGCCGCCGCGGAACGACTTCGGGTCGAACCCGAGCTCGGCGGCGTCCTCGTACTCGCCCGTCACCGCGTTGAAGCTCTTGATCGCCTTGCCCTCCTTCTTGTAGAACCCAGCCTTCGACTTGGCACCGAGGTGCTTGAGGTCGACGAGCCGCTGGAGGACGTCCGGGACCTGGAAGCGGTCGCGGGACTCGTCGTCCGGGATCGCCTCATAGAGGTTGGCCGTCACGTGGCGCAACGTGTCGAGCCCGACGACGTCGGCGGTGCGGAACGTGGCGCTCTTGGCGTGGCCGATCAACGTGCCCGTCAGCGCGTCGATCTCCTCGATCGAGTACCCGTTCTTCTCGTACTGCTCGACGGCGCCCAGCATCGCGTACGTCCCGATCCGGTTGCCGATAAAGTTGGGCGTGTCCTTCGCCATCACGATCCCCTTGCCGAGGTGGACGCGGGCGAAGGCGGTGACGCGGGCCACGACCTCGGGGTCGGTGTCGGGCGTCGGGATGACCTCGAACAGCTTGAGGTAGCGCGGCGGGTTGAAAAAGTGCGTGCCGAGGAAGCGCGCCTTGAAGCCGTCGCCCAGGTCCTCCGACATCTCGGCGATCGGCAGGCCCGAGGTGTTCGACGAGATCACGGCCGTGTCGCTGGCGGCTTTTTCGATCCGCGCGAGCACGTCCTTTTTGATGTCCATCCGCTCGATGACCACCTCAATCACCCACTCGGCGTCGCCGATCTTGTCGAAGTCGTCGTCGAAGTTGCCGAGCGTGATCCGCTTCTGGGCGGCCGGCGTCATGAACGGCGCCGGCTTCATCTTGGTGGCCGCCTTGAAGGCGCCCTCCACCAGATCGTTTTTCTTACCCTCGCGGCCGATCGACTCGGGCGTCACGTCGAGCAGGAGCACCTCCAGCCCGGCGTTCGCGAGGTGGGCGGCGATCTGACTGCCCATCACGCCCGCGCCGACGACGGCGGCGGTGCGGAAGGGGCGGTAGGCCCACGCGGGGGCTTGCGCGGTGGCGTTGGAGTCGAGGGTCGGGGTTTCCATCGGAGGGGTGGAAGGGTGGAAAGTGGAAGGTGGACTGTTTGGGCGGGCGTCTGAACGTTCAACGCCGCACCTTCAACGTTCCACGACTAGACGAAGGCGCTAAGGCCGGTGACGTGGCGGCCGACGATGAGGGAGTTGATCTCGTTCGTGCCCTCGTACGAGTAGATGGCCTCGGTGTCGGCGAAGGCGCGGGCGACGTGGTTCTCGATCAGGATGCCGTTGCCGCCGTGGAGGTCGCGCGCCAGCGCCACCACCTCGCGGCACCGGGCGGCGGTAAAGACCTTCGCCAGCGAGGCCTGGGCGTCGGTCATCTCGCCGGCGTCCTGGAGCTGGCTCAGGCGCAGGCACATCGTCTGGAGCGCCGTCACGTTCCCCAGCATGTGGACCAGCTTGTCCTGGATGAGCTGGAACTCGGCGATCGGGCGGCCAAACTGCATCCGCGTCGTGGCGTACTGCTGGCTCTTCTCGTAGGCGCCCATCGCGCAGCCGACGGCCTGCCACGCGACGCCCGCTCGCGTCAGCTTGAGGACTTCGGCGACGTCCGCGAACCCGTCGCACTTCTGCAGGCGGTCGGACTCCGGCACGCGGCAGTCGGTGAGCGTGATGAGCCCGTTCTCGACGGCGCGGAGGGCGATCTTGCCGCGGATCTTCTCGACG
The DNA here is from genome assembly GCF_046845755.1 of Rubrivirga halophila. Lineage (GTDB taxonomy): Bacteria > Bacteroidota > Rhodothermia > Rhodothermales > Rubricoccaceae > Rubrivirga. The sequence goes on along the minus strand of NZ_CP177357.1, from coordinate 897,377 downwards.
CTGTAGCCGGGGTTCTCCTTCGGCCGGACGATGAAGCCCTTGACGGCGCCGTCGGCCTCGTCGCGTGCCCAGATCACGACCAGGTCGGCGAAGGTGGCATTCCCGATCCACTTTTTCTGGCCGTTCAAGATCCAGCCGTCGCCGTCGCGCCGGGCGGTCGTCTGGACGCCCCGGCTGATGGCGCTGCCCACATGCGGTTCGGTCAGCCCGAAGGCGCCGATCTTGTCCCAGGCGCGCATCTGAGGCAGCCACTCGGCCTTCTGCTCGTCGCTCCCGCAGACCAAGAGCGACTGCATCGCCAGCCCGGAGTGGACGCCGAAGAAGGTCGCCGTCGACACGTCGATGCGGGCGAGCTCCATCGTCAGGAGCCCCTCCATGACGGAGCCGTTCGGCTCGCGCGTCTCAAGGTCCTCGCCGTAGATCGGCATCAGGAGGTCCAGCTTGCGGAAGCCCGGCACGAGGACGTCGAGCGGCGTCCGGTCGCCGAGCCACGCCTCGTTGATGATGGGCTCGACCTCGGCCTCCATGAACGCCCGGAGCTCGGCCATCTTCTGGCGCTGCTCCTCTGAGATCAGGCCGTCGATGTCGAAAAAGTCGCCGTTCGGCGCAGGCGGGTCGTAGGTGGGCCGCGGCGGGCGCGGCGCCGACTTGGCGACGGCGCCGTACGACGCGGCGACGGCGGCCTCGTCGAGGCCACTGTACGCCGCCGCCAGCTTGTCGAGGTCGACGCCGCGGGCGCGCAAGGCGGAGAGCGCGTCGGGCGCGGCGCCGTCGCCGCCGGCCGGGGCGTCGTGGGCGGTGTCGGGCGTCGGGGTCTCCATGGCGGTCGTGGCGGCGGGTGTCGGTTAACACTGTTAAGCGGGACAGGTTCGCCCGCCGAGTGTTGGATGCCTCCCGGGTGGCGGCGTTCCGTGAAGCCCGCCCGCCCGGCCGCCACGACGCACGGACGGCCCGAGCGCTGGCGCCCGGGCCGTCCGTTACATCGATTCATCGATCCGGGGCGGATGGCCGCTAGGCCACCACGGCCACCGTCTTGCCCTGGTCCACCGACGCCGTGTACATCGCGTCGATCGAGTCGCTGTACTCCTTGTTGACGGCGCCGCGCTTGACCTTCATGGTCGGCGTCAGCATCTCGTTCTCGACCGTCATCGTCTCGGGGACGAGCCGGAAGCGCTGGACCTGGCTCCACTTGTCCATCCCCTGGTTCGCCTCGGCGACGAGCCGCTCGAACTCGGCGTGGACCGCCGGGTCCTTCAGGAGCGCCTCGCCCGTGGCGGTGATCCCGTTCTGCTTGGCCCAGACCGGCAGCGCCTCCATGTTCGGGAAGATGAGCGCCGTGCAGAACTTCTGGGAGTTGCCGACCACGACGGCCTGCTCGATGAGCGCGCTCTCGGTCAGCGTGTTCTCGATCGGCTGCGGGATGACGTACTTGCCCGTCGACAGCTTGAAAAGGGCCTTTTTGCGGTCGGTGATCTTGAGGAACCCGTCGGGCGTGAACTCGCCGATGTCGCCGGTGTGGAACCAGCCGTCGTCGTCCATCACCTCGGCCGTCTTGTCGGGCTGCTTGTAGTAGCCCATCATCGTGTTCGGCCCGCGCGACAGGATCTCGCCGTCCTCGGCGATCGCGACCTCGACGCCAGCGATCGGCTGGCCGACCGTGCCGGCCCGGTTCTCGGTCGGCGTGTTCATGGTGATGATCGGGCTCGTCTCGGTCAGCCCGTAGCCCTGGACGATCGGGATGCCGAAGGCCGTGAACGACTGGGCCAGGTCGGCGCGGAGCGCGGCGCCGCCGGTCGCGACGGTCTTGACGCGCGTCAGGCCCAGCTTCTCTCGGAGCTTGGAGTACACCAGCTTGTCGGCCAGGGCGTGCTTCCAACCGGGGACGCCGCCGTCGGACTTGGCGAGGTCGTAGTCGCGCGCCAGCCCGAGCGCCCAGCTGCCGATCTTGTGCTTGAGGCCGGTCGCCTCCGAGACGCCCAGCGAGACCTTGTCGTAGACCTTCTCGAGCACGCGCGGGACGGTCGAGAACATCGTCGGGCGGACCTCGGCGAGGTGGGCGACGAGCTGGTCGGGGTTCGTGAAGTACAGCGACTGGCCCCAGGCGACGTGGCCGATGGTCAGCGTCCGCGCGAAGATGTGGGTCATCGGGAGGAACGTCAGGATCGTCTCCTCCTGGTTGCCGAGCGCGCCCAATGTCGGCAGGCCGGCGAGCACGTTCGACGAGATGTTCTGGTGCGACAGCATGACGCCCTTGGGCATGCCGGTCGTGCCCGAGGTGTAGATCAGCGTCGCCAGCTCCGTCGCCTCGCTCTGGTCTCGGAGCTCGTCGGGCCGGTTCGGCGCGGCCTTGAGCGCCTCCCGTCCCTCGGCGCGGAGCGCGTCGGCGGTCTTGAGCGTGACGCCGTCGGGGAGCCCGGCCCCGGCGCCCGTGCCCTCGAACAGGACGACCAGCTTGACGTCCGGCACCTGCGCCGCCCACCCGGCGAAGTTGGCCAGCATCTCCTCGTTCGTCACGAACATGGCCTTCGCCTCGGCGTGCTGCGTTACGTAGACCAGGTTGTCCGGCGCGTACGTCGTGTACAGCGGCGCGTTGACGATCCCGGCGATCTGGGTCGCGAAGTCGGCCAGGACGAAGTGGAGGTCGCTGTCCATGAAGAAGGCGACGTGGTCCCGGCGGCTCAGCCCGTTCTCGAGCAGCCCCAGCGCGAGCTCGTCGGCGGCCGTCTTGAGCTCGGCATTCGACATCGTCCGCCAGCCGGTCTCGGTCGGCTGGTTGAAGGCCTTCGCGTTCGGGTACTTCTCGACGGCGTCGTCGAGGAGCTGAGGGATCGTCTTTCCGAGGACGACCTCGCCCTTCGTGGTGGGCGCGGCGGTATGAATCTGGAGGGCCATGGGCGGGGGGTGGAGGAGCGGGGCGGTCCGGGGAACGAGTGTGAAGCTAAACGGAAGCGTCCGGTTCCGGCGATCCCTGAGGGCGGGGGACGAAATCCCCCTAGCGGCCTCTGCTGGCGTCCGGCGTCGCTCGCGCTGGCGAACTGCTCGGCAGACCCCCCGCCAGCCCGCGCATCGCTCCGCTCAGCGCGCGGTCTGGCTGTCCCCCTTGGCAAGGGGGACAGCTTGGACGCGCCACGCCAGCCCTGCTCGGCTTGCGATCCTTACGTGCGTCCGAGCGGGGGGTCTGCCGGGCACCGCTCCTCCTTGCCCTCCCGCCAGCAGGCTCTGCTACGCCCCCACCCCGAACGGCCGGAGCGCCTGGCGCACGCCCGCGTCCACCAGCTCCTCGCCCGCGATCCGCACGTCGACGCGGCGCGCGAGGTGAAGCGACACCAGCCCGTGCAGCGCCGTCCACAGGACCGCCGAGGCGACGTCCGGGTCCGACGGCGACCGCAAGCTCCCGTCGGCGACGCCGTCCGCCAGCGCCGTCCCGAAGCGCTGGACGTTGCGCCGCGCGCGGCGGTAGTCCTCGACGGGGTACCGCGCCATCCGCTCGGGGTGGAGCTGGAACATCACCTCGTAGTACTCGGGATTGTCGAGCCCGAACTGGACGTAGGCGCGCGACAGCGCGTCGAGCCGGTCGGCCGGCGCGGTGTGGCCGGCCTCGGCGGCCTCGAGCGCGGCGTGGAGCCGGTCCATCCCCTCGGAGATCAGCGCGTGCGTGAGGGCGTCCTTGTTGTCGAAGTGGAGGTAGATGCTCGTCGCGCTGCACCCCACGGAGCCGGCGATCTTGCGCATCGACAGCGCTTCGTAGCCGCTGACGACGAGGAGGTGCCGGGCGTGCTCGAGGATGAGCCGCCGCAAGTCGCCGGAGGTCTCGGCACGGGCGGGCGGGGCGATCGGGGCGTCGGGCACGGTGGACGGCGGGGCGGGCCGGGAAGCTAGCGGCAGGGCGGGACGGAGAAGAGGGGTGGAGGAGCGGAAGAGACGAGGAGGAGAGGCGGCGCCCGACGAGACACCCTCTGCTGGCGACCGAGCCGCGCCAGTGCGACCCCTGATTCTCACGACCCGCCACGCCGAGCGGAGCCGATCTCCGACCGCCGGCCCGACCCTATCCTCTTCTCCTCTATTCCTCCCCTCCTCGTCTCCTCGGCCCGATGCCTCTCCCCTGGCGCGACGTCGCCGCCCTCCCCCCCGTCGTCGCCCGCTTCTGCCGCTACGCCGAGGTGTGGACGACCTCCGACCCGGCCTCCGACTCCGTCCCCTCGACTGACCGCCAGCTGGCGCTGTCTCGGATGCTCGTCGAGGAGCTGACCGCGCTCAACGTGGCCGCCGAGCTCGACGCGCACGGCTACGTCTACGCCGACCTTCCCGCGCCGACGCCGGTCGACGGCCTGCCCGTCGTCGGGCTGTGCGCCCACGTCGACACGTCGCCCGACGCGCCGGGCGAGAACGTCCGCCCCCACCTCCACCCCGCCTACGACGGCGGCCCCGTCGCCTTCCCCGGCGACCCGGACCTCGTCCTCGACCCCGCCCGCCAGCCGGCGCTCTCCGCCCACGTCGGCCACGACTTGATCACCAGCGACGGGACGACGCTCCTCGGCTCCGACGACAAGGCGGGCGTGGCCATCGTCATGCAGCTCGCGGAGGACTTGGTGCGCGACGAGGCCGACGCCGTCGCGCGCGGCGAGCGCCCGGCCCCGCGCCCCCACCTCCGGCTGCTGTTCACGCCCGACGAGGAGATCGCGCGCGGGACCGACCACGTCGACCTCGACCGCTGGGGCGCCGACCTCGCCTACACGCTCGACGGCAGCGGGACCGACACGCTCAACGTGGAGACCTTCCACGCGGCCGAGGCCGTGTTCGCGATCGAGGGCGTCGGCGTGCACCCCGGCTATGCCCGGGGCGTGCTCGTGAACGCGGCCAAGATCGCGGCCGAGATCGTGACAGCACTGGCCGACGACCCGGCCCCGGAGACGACGGCGGGGCGCGAGGGCTATCTCCACCCCCACACCATCGAGGCCACGACGGAAGCGGCGACGGTCCACGTCCTGCTCCGCGACTTCGACGCCGACGGGCTCGACGCCAAGCGCGCGCGCGTCGAGGCGCTGGCGCGCGAGGCCGGCGACCGGCACCCGACCGCGACCGTCTCCGTGACCGTCACCGACAGCTACCGCAACATGCGCGAGGCCATCGAGGCGGCCGACCCGCGCACGATCTCGGTCGCCCTCGCGGCGGGCGAGGCGATCGGGGCGACGCTCGCGCTGGAGCCGATCCGCGGCGGCACCGACGGCGCCCGGCTGACCCAGCTCGGCGTCCCGACGCCGAACGTGTTCACGGGCGGGCACGACTTCCACAGCCGCGCCGAGTGGAACTCGGTCCAGAACCTGGAGCGGGCCCTCGCCTACACGCACGCGCTCGTGCGGCGGTGGGGGGCCGAGGTCGGCGACCCTGCTGGCGGGGTGGGGTGAGCGGGTCACGTGGTCGATTCTCCCGGTGGACAAGAACGGGTCCGGAGTAAGCCCTGGAAGCGGTACATACCCGGGATCACGAGTCCCGTATACTGACGGATCTCGCTCTTACCCCGGACCCCGGGTCCGGTGAAGTACTGGTTCTGCTGCCTTGCGAACGCTGATGCCCGACTGGCTTGAAAGGAACGCCCGTTGGATCGCGGTGCCGGGCCTGTTCGCGGTGCTCCTGTTCGCCGCCGCGTTCCTGTCTGAGTGGCACGCCGTCGGCGTCGAGGCGGACCCGGCCACCGTTGAGGCTTACCACTTCGGGTCGGAGGCGATGGTCGGGCACGGCGGCGACCACTACCGTACGGCCGAGGCGTACGCGAGCCGGATGCTCACGGGCGGGTTGGCGGCTCTCGGCGTCGCGGGCGTGTTGGTGTTCGGGCTTGTCCGGCGGAGCGGGATCGCTGTCGCTACCGGGTACGTCGTCGTCGCCGCGGTATTGATCGTGGGCCTCGTCTCGTAGCATCGTGCCGGGGGCAGCAGAACCCGCCGCTGTAGGCCGACACGGGGCGCCAGCGTCCTCGGCCCGTCCCAGCGCCATCGCCAGTCATAGCTTCGGCTCACCGTCCTGCCCTCAGCCCCGTGCGGCTAAGCGGCCATCTGTTCTACCGCGCTTCCCTCATGCTCCGTCTGGTCGCTCTCCTCACCGTCGCCGGGTGCTCGTTCGCGGGTGAGCCGGAGATCGAGCGCGACACGTCGGCCTCCATTCAGACGGACAGAGTCACCTACACCGCCCTCGCGAGCGGGCCTGCGGGCGGCGTCTCTTCCTACTCGTTCGACCTCGTCGCCCGTTTCACGAACACGACGCCGGACACGGTCTACCTCCGGCGACACCGGAACGGCCTGCGACCCGCGTTCTCCATCGATGGGACAGCGTATTCGGTCCTTGACTTCGGGGCGGACGGCGTCTCGTTGGCGGTGGGCCCGGGCCGGAGCCGGACCGACACGCTGGCCGTGTTCGGCCCGCATTTGATCGGCTCGGCGGGCAGCTACGACGGGCGACTGGCCGGCCGGATGCGGCTTACGTACGAGGCGGCGAGGTGCGAGGACCTCCGGGCGTGCCCACTCCCGGACTCGGTGGCGGTCTCGAACGAGTTTGAGGTGCGGTTGGAGTAGCCCGGCCCCGCGCGGTAGAACCCGCCGCTGCAGGCGCACCGAGGGCGTCAGCGTTCTCGTGTTGTCGAGACACCGGCGCTTCCGGTGCTCCGATCTAACTTCGTGCTCTCTACCCTCGGCCGCTGAGCGGAAATCTGTTCTACGGCATCGAAGATGAGTGACATCGACCGGCAGTATCAGGAGATCGTAGACGGGCTGGCAGCCGATCTGCTGGTGCTCAGTCCCGACGAACTGCTGGAGCGGCCGGAGTATGGAATCGTCAAACGCGAAGTGAATGGAGAGGAGGTGCCGATTGGATTCTGGCACTACGCCTTCGACTTCGGCCACCACATCCACTTCAAGACGAGCCGCCGCTGGTGGTGGTTCATCTCGAAAAGCTATGTCAACGGCATCGTGTTCGGACCCAACTCCCCACCTCGCATGATGACTCCGCTCGAAGCTGCTGAGTATCACTAGCCCAACGCTGTGCTCGGGGCCGTAGAACCCACCGCTGCAAGCCGACCCCAAGCGCCAGCGCTCCCGGTTCCATCGGGCCTCTGTGTCTCCGTAGCTTCGCCCCACCGCCGCAGCCTCAGCTTGGGACGGCTGAGCGGTCCACTGTTCTACCGCGCTCCCTTCCTGCTCATCTATGAACGTTCGGGTTGCCCTTGGCTTCGTCCTCATGCTGCCGGTCATCATCCTCGGCGGCTTCCAGGACCTCTACGTCTGGTTGAAGTCGGCGCTTGCGGTAGGCGGCACCGACGCGGGTGAGGTCGGGGTCGCCATCGCATTGATGTCGGCTGTCATGTTCGTCTCGGGGGTGGTGGTCGTGTGGCGCGAGTTCCGGAAGAGCGCAGAGCCGTCGTAGTCCACCGCGCGGTAGAACCCACCGCGCAGGCCGACCGCACGCGCGAGCGCCCTGCTTCGTCCGGGCTGCGGCGTCTACGTTGCCTCCTCCACCGTCCGCGGTCGCTGCCCTACGCGGGTGAGCCGCAATCTCGTATACAGCTACCCCACCATCTTGCCAGATGAGCAGCGCGCGTGAGGTACTCCCCGTCTTGCTCGGCTTCGAGCGTGAGGACGACCGCCTCAGCGTGGTGGTCGATACCGACCCCGAGTCGACGAAGCCAGATGCGGCCTCGATCCTCACGCTCCGGTTTGTCGGGTGCGCCGCGACGGACGAGGCACGGGCGGAGCTTGACGGAGTCGAGGCCGCGCTGGCGGAGGGAGTCGGAGAGCCTTTCGAGTGGACCGTGACCGAGGGGGCTGCAGAGTTCTACATCGACTACGGCGCTATCGGGGGCGGCGTCCTCTTCTCGTCGCTCTCCGAGACTTCGGAGCCACCGACCCTAGATCTGGTCCACCAGCGCGTTGCCAGGCTCGCGTCATGGACCGACGACCTCACAGAGCGCTTCTGGAACCTCGACCGCCAGCACGGTGCGCTTCTGCAAGCGCTCGAACGCGAAGTTGAGCGCGAGGCTGACCGCGCCGCCCGGAAGTTGCCTTTCCTCCGTGAACGAGGATTCGCATCGGCCGAGGCCGTTGAGGCGAGGGCAGCAGCCTTCGAGCGTGTTCAGCAGATCGTTCATCAGAACCAACACCCTCCCAAGTAGCTGTAACCCGCGGCTGCAGCCGACATCGGGCTCGGCGCTCTTGCTCTGTTCGGGCCGCGGCGTCTACGCTGCCCTCACCACCGTTCGCGGTCGCTGCCCGTTGCGGCTGAGCCGCCATCTGTTCTACCGACCTGCGCTCGATTGAAACCGGCCGTCCTTCTGTTCGCGCTGGGGGTTCCTCTCGGAGGCTGCGCCAGTTCCCAAACGTCCGAGTTGAGGCGCTGTGATAGCGAGAACCTTGGTGGGTGCGCGCACTACGTGGAGGGCTTTAAGCGGACCGTCGCGCCAGGGGAACTCGACATCGCGGTGGGTGACATGTCAGGCATACCAGCGGCCGAGTTGTACGAGCTACCCGTCCATGGTCCTATCGCCCGCGATGAGATCGCAGCGTTGGAAGCGGCAGCGGAGGAAGGCGCGACACTCTGGATCTTTGAAGGATGGTGGCCCAGTTGGGAAGGGATAGCTGCAGTGCGTGACTGCCAGGTCATCGCGACTGCCCCTCTAGTAAACCACTGACTGGGGCGGCAGAACCCGCCGCGGCAGGCGGACCGAGGGCGCCAACGTAGTGGCTCCGCTCCGGAATAGCAGGAGCGCTGGAGGGGACGGTCGGTGTGGCGGCCGTCCGTTCGGTTGGAGGACGCCGCGCGCACGCGTTGTAACAATCGTCGAACCGTCGCGTCTCGGGTGGCCGCCCCGTCGGCATCCAGATCCTCGGCCACATGACCTATCCCTTGGTGAAGCCGGGGTACTACCGCTCCCTGCTGAAGGACGTCGTCGCGTTCCTGAAGCGACCCCACCTCGAACCAAGAACGGACAAGTCGACCCGGTTCAAGGTGTACGACACGATCGGGCTGTACGTCCTCAAGATCGTCGCTCTCGTCCCGGTGGCGTTGTTTTTCGCGCTGGTGCATGACCCAGAGAACGTGCAAAGCGCCAGTATGGCCGAACGCTTCTCTCCGGCGGTGCTGCTGCTGCTGGCCGGCCTGGTGCTTCCGTTCTTCGAGGAGGTGGGGTTCCGGCTGTCCCTGGTGTTCCGGCCGACGTACCTGGCGGTGACCGCGAGTGTGCTCACGTACTACGTCCTGACGAAGGCGGTGTACGGCACCAAGATCTCGATGGTGGACGAGAGCTTCGCGGTCCGGGTGGCCGTGTCGGGGTTGCTGGGCGTCGTCCTGTTCCCGTTGCTCCGGCGCGAGCGGGTGGCGGATCGGGTGTCCGCGTTCTGGGCACAGCACTTCCGGGTCATCTTCTACCTCTCGTGCGTGGTCTTCGCCTGGATGCACATCACGAAGTACGAGGTCACGCTGACCACGGTGCTCCTGCTTCCGATCCTGACCCTGCCTCAGTTGTTCAGCGCGGTCATCTATGGGTATACGAGGGTGGCCTTCGGCTTCGGGTATCCGTTGGCTCTGCACGTGACGATGAACTCGGTGGTCGTGAGCCTGTCGTTGTTGTCTGCCTGACGGCCGCTTGAGGGGATAGCTCGCGTCCGCTTCACAAGACGGCCTTCTGGCCGCAGCACCCACCGCTGCAGGCCGACAGCACGCTTCAGCGTCCTCGGCTCGTCCTCACGCCATCACTATCCTTGCTTCGTCCCACCCGCCAGTCGTCAGCATGCTGCGGCTGAGCGGTCACTGGTTACACGACCCAGCAACTCTCCTGCCCCGACTCTGGTCTCGATGAACGAACGCCTGCTCGCTCGCCTCCTGTTCGGGCTCGGGATGCTGTCCGTCAGCCTGATGCTCCTCTTCGACTTCCACTGGTCGACCTCAGGGACGCTGGCTCGGGTCTCGTTCGTCGGCTTCACGAGCGCGGCCACCATGGGGGTCGCGCTCGACATCAAACACCGTCGCGAGGAGAAGCGGCTCCAACGCGGTTCGGGCGGCGGGCCCGTGTAACCCGCCGCTGTAGCTCGACCCGGGGCGTAAGCGCTCTTGCCTCGGCCGAGCACCAGCGTCTTCGTTGCCCGCCCTCCCCTCCCGCCAATCCCCCCAGGTGGCTAAGCGGCCCCCTGTTACACGGTGGCACGTTTGCCTCAGGCCGGATGTGGGAGGAGTCAACGGGCCTAGGGAGAGGCACGGCATGCCTCGGAAGTCACGGTGCGTGCCTCGGGCGGAGCGTTGTGTGCCTCGGCCGCGGCACGCGGACGGGCGAGCAGGGCGAGGCGCAGGACGCGACGGACGGGCGCGACCGGGCTGTGAAGGCGCTCGAAGAATGGATCGCGCGGTACCGCGACCTCGCCAAGGCCGCCTTCCGCGACCGCCCCGAGCTGCTGGAGCGACTGGGGTTCAAGGTCCGCTCGTAGGCGGCCCTAACAGCTCTGCAGGCCTGCGCCGAGCGCAGTCCCCCATTGCCGTCATTCCCGCGTAGGCGGCCCCCCGGAAGGCGTCAGCCAATCCAGGTACAGAGAAAGACAACCCCGCCGATTCGATGCGCCCCGGACAACGCGAGCCTGTCCCGGCACCCCCCTGCAGCCATCCGCCGATCTCTACCCCATTCCTGCTCGTCACTCTGGATTGGCTGGCGCCTTCCCTCGCGGGGGCCCGCCTGCGCGGGAATGACGGCGAGTGATGGACGGCGGTCGATGCCAACCCTCCTCCGCTCAGGAGAGGGCTGACGTGAGCGGGCCGGAGAGCCGACCGTCTGACCCGGACATCTCCGCAAGCGCCGGGGGGCGAGGCTGGCGAGATTCCCCGACCCCGCCCGCGAGCCCTGGCCTCCGCCGAGTGCGTCCCGGGCGAGACGGACGGCAGGGCCCTCGACGGCTCGCGTGCGGTGGTCCGATTGCATCAGGCGCTCGGGCCGGGCAGCGCCGACGTTGCGCGCCCGTCTCCCCCGCCCCCATGCGCACGATCCTGCTCGCGGCCGCGCTCCTCGCGGGCTGCACCTCGAACCGCTCGCTCGACGCCACGTCGCCAGGGGCTGCCGCCGAGATCAACGCCCAGGGCCAGCGCCAGGCGGCGCTGCTCGCGCTGGCGTCCGGCGAGACGACCACGGCCCGCCACCTCCACGTGGCGCCCGACGTGACGACCTGGCTCGACGCCGCGACCGGCGACCTCCGCTCGGCGCCGACCGCCGAGGTCGCCCGGATCCAGTTTCGCCACCACGGCCGAGGCGCGCTGGAGGGCGCTGGCGTCGGCGTGCTCCTCGCCGCCGTCGCCGCGGGCATCACGTTGGTGACCTACCCGAGCAACGACTGGTTTACGCCCCCGGCCGCCGCCTTCGTCGTCGGCGTCGTCACCGGCGTGCCGACCACGGCGCTAACCGCGTCGGTGGGCGCGGCCGTGGGGGCTAGAAACGTGTACACGCCTCCGGACCAGCCCTAGCGGGGGCGGACGGCGCACGACGCCGGCAGGGTGCGTAGGCTCGGGGTCTCCCCTCTCTCGACGCCCGCGATGCCCGTCCTCCACGTCTCCGCCGAGTGCGCCCCGTTCGCCAAGGTCGGCGGGCTGGCCGACGTCGTCGGCGCGCTGCCCGCTGCGCTGAGCGCGAGCGGCGTCGCGTCGGCGGTGGTCATGCCCTTCTATGGGGGGCCCGAGGGGCGGCTGGCGGGGAAAGCGGGGGCGCTGGCGTCGGTCCACACCGGCGTCGTGTATTTCGAAGGCGAGTGGTTTCCGTTCGAGGTGTTCCGGTCGGAGGCGATGTCCGGCGACGGCGCCGTGGTGCCGCTGTACCTGGTCCACGAGCCCGAGCACTTCGGCGACGACGGCGTCTACTTCCGCGACGCCGACAAGGCGTGGTTCGCGCGCGGCGACGTGCGCTACCTCGTCTTCCAGCTGATGGTGCTGGACTGGCTCCGGTCCGAGCACACGCCCTTCGATGGCGACGACGTGCTCCACCTCCACGACCACCACGGCGGGCTGATCCCGGTCCTGCTGGCGCACGACCCCGCGAACGCGGCGATCCGCGACGTGCCGACCGTGTTCACGGTCCACAGCGCCGACCACCACGGCGAGATCGGGTGGACGCGCTGGGCCCACGTCGGCGTCGCCGTGCCGAACCACGCCTCGCTCGACCACCTCGGCCGCGTCAACAGCCTGAAGGCGGGCGTCGAGCACGCCGACCGCGTGACGACCGTCAGCCCCACGTATGCCCGCGAGCTGGCGGCCTCGCCCGAGCCCTCGCACGGGCTCGACTACGCGTTCCGCCTGGCGGGCGACCGGCTGAGCGGCATCGTCAACGGCGTCGACGAGGCGCTCTGGGACCCGGCGACCGACCCGCACCTCCCGGCCCCCTTTTCGGCAGACGACCTGGGCGGCAAGGCGACCACCAAGCGCGCCGTCTGCCATACCCTCGGCCTCGACCCGGACCGCCCTCTGCTCGTCTTCGTCGGCCGCCTCACCCCGGAAAAAGGCGCGACCGTGCTCGCGGAGGGGCTGGCGCAGATCCTGGACCGGACGGACGCGGCGGTCGCCGTGCTCGGGTCGGGCTACGCCGAGCACGAGGCGGCGCTGCGCGAGCGGGCCGAGGCCGCGCCCGCCGGCCGGTTCTCGCTCACGCTCGCCTTCGACGAGGCGCTCGCGCACCGCCTCTACGGCGCGGGCGACTTTTTCCTGATGCCCTCGAAGCAGGAGCCGTGCGGGCTCGGCCAGCTCTACGCGATGCGCTACGGGGCCGTCCCGATCGTCCACGCCGTCGGCGGCCTGCGCGACACGGTCGAGCCCTGGGACGGGACAACGGGGACGGGGCTCCGCTTCGACGCCTTCACCGGCGACGCCTTCGCGGATGCCGTCGACCACGCCCTCGCCCTCGACGCGGACGCGCGCGCCCGGGTGCAGCAGAACGGGATGCGCGCGGACCACTCGTGGGCCAGCTCGGCGCAGGCGTACGCGGCGCTGTACGACGGCGTGCGGTAAGCCGGTGCCATGACGCCAGCAGGCGGTGGCGGCCCCCGTCTCGCGCGAGCAGGGGCGTTGGGGTATGTCCAGACCCGCCCCACATTGTCATCCTGAAGACTGTTTCGGGAAGCCGATTCCCCTGCAAATGAGTCATCCCCGCGCAGGCGGGGATCCATCCGGCGGTGTTCGGATGGCACCTTCGCGGCCCATCGCCCCTCACCCTGGCTGCGCCGACGCTGCGCGTTGTCCCTCTCCCAGTGGGAGAGGGGACGCCTTTGGAGGGCTTGCGCCATTCCCCAAACAGTCTCTGAGCGAGCGCAGCGAGTCGAAGGATCTCAGCCGAGCACACTGCCGAGTCCGCGCTAGTAGCCGGGCGGTGCGCGACGGAGATCCTTGGCTGCGCCGACGCTTCGCGTTCGACTCCGCTGCTGCGCGGCTCCGCTCAGGATGAAACGTTTGAAGGGTCAGGCACCGTCCGAGACGGCTGAGGACGCCGAAGCGAGACAACCCGAGATCGATGGCGCCGGCGATTCGGCCGCCCCCTTTGCGGTTGGGATCAATCCCGGCGCCCACATCTTCTTAGCCTGCCCTCCGCCCCCCTCCGACTCCCCGCCCCCATGACCGACACGCTGGCCGTCATCCTCGGAGGCGGCGCCGGGACCCGGCTCTTCCCGCTCACCCACCACCGCTCGAAGCCCGCCGTCCCGCTCGCGGGCAAGTACCGGCTCATCGACATCCCGATCTCGAACTGCGTCAACAGCGAGCTGATGCGGATGTTTGTGGTGACCCAGTACAACTCGGCCAGCCTCAACCGCCACGTCGCCCGGGCGTACCGCTTCGACCGGTTTGGGCGCGGGTTCGTGACCGTCCTGGCGGCCGAGCAGACCCCGGACTCGCACGAGTGGTTTCAGGGGACGGCCGACGCCGTCCGCCAGTGCCAGCCGCACATCAACGCGTACCCGCACCGCCGCGTGCTCATCCTGTCGGGCGACCAGCTCTACCGGATGGACTTCAACACGTTCTCGGACCACCACCGCTCGATGCGCGCCGACCTCACCGTCGCCACGATCCCGGTGACGGCCGACGACGCGCCGGCCTTCGGCATCCTGAAGACGGACGCGAACGGCATCATCACCGAGTTCCACGAGAAGCCGGCGCGCGACCAGCTCGACGGCCTGGAGAGCCCGGTCTCGGCCGCGATGAAGGCTGAGGGTCGGGTCTACCTCGCCTCGATGGGCATCTACATGTTCGAGCGCGGCGTGCTCCGCGAGGTGCTCGCGGCCGACCCCGACCAGAAGGACTTCGGCAAGGAGATCATCCCGTCCGCGATTGCCGGGCGCCGGGTCGCCAGCTACCCCTTCACGGGCTACTGGTCCGACATCGGGACGGTCCGCTCGTTCTACGAGGCCACGCTCGCGCTCGCGCAGCCCGACCCCGCGTTCGACCTCTACGACGAGGAGGCGCCGATCTACTCGAACGCCCGGATGCTGCCGCCGGCCAAGATCCAGAACGCGACGCTTCGCAACGCGATGATCGCCGAGGCGTCGGTCGTCACCGAGGCGACCATCGAGGACTCCGTCGTGGGGATCCGGTCGTTCATCTCGGGTGGCGCCGTGCTCCGCCGCGTCGTCATGCTGGGCGCCGACTACCACCCCTGGCGCGACGCCAGCAAGCGGCCCGGCGTGGACCCGCCGCCGCACCCGGGCGTCGGGCCCAACAGCGTCGTCGAGGGCGCCATCATCGACAAGAACGTCCAGATCGGCGCCGACTGCCGGATCACGAACGCCGACGGCGTCCAGGAGGCCGACGGCGACGGCTGGTACATCCGCGACGGCGTGATCGTGCTGCCCAAGAACGCCATCCTGCCCGACGGCACGGTGATCTAGCGCCCGCGCTAGCGGCGGTGCGTCTTGCGGGCGACGCGGAGGTCGCTCGGGACGCCCGGCGACACGAACGGGCTGTCGGCGACGACGAACCGGTAGTCGAGGTCGATGCCGCGCGAGATGCCGATGCGCGAGGTCTTCGCGACGGCCGCGTCCGGCACCGCGTCGCCCGCCGCGAAGAACAGCGGCGGCGTCGTGAGATTGGTCTGATGGAACCGGCTCCGGACGGCGTCGGGCGCCTCGCTCAGCCCCATCGCTTGCGTCAGCTTGCCCGGCCCGTTCGTCAGGTCGCGCCGACGGCGGACGGACGGGGGCCGGTTCGCCGCCATCGCCGCCTCGCCCTCGACCGGCTCGACGGCCCGGATCAGCACGGCGCCCGCCGTCCCCTCGGGCTCCGTTACCACGTTAAGCAGCCAGTGCGCGCCGTAGATCTTGTAGACGTAGGCCGTGCCCGGCGGCGCGAAGAGCCCGGCCGCCCGGCCCGCCTCTTGGACGCGGCCGTCGGTCCCGAAGACCGCCTTCCAGCCGTGCATCGCGGGGTCGTCCTCGAGGTACGCCTCGGTCTCGACGATACGCCCCGCCAGCCGGCCGTCGTCGGGCGAGTCGTAGACGAGGAGTGCGCCGAGCAAGTCGCGGGCGACCTCCAGCGTCGGGCGGGCAAAGTAGGACGGGGGGAGCGGGTCGGGCACGGCGCAACCTGAGAGCCGGGCAGACGTAGCGCGCCGGTCGCCCGTTCCGATCGCGCTCCTCCCCCCTGTCGTCATGGCCCGCAGCCCGCTGTCCCGCAACCGCACGTTCGAGCGCGTCGCCGTCCCGCTCCTGATCATCCTGTTCGTGACGGTCGCCGTCCGCCAGCTCCGCAAGGTGGCCCGCCACCACCACGAGCACCGCGTCGAGCGCGTCCACCACCAGCACCACGCGCACCGGCACGCCCACGAGACGCGCCGCGAGCTCCGCCAGCACCACCGCGACGCCGCGCGCCAGATCGAGCGCGACGTCGAGGTGATGGTCGAGGTCAACTAGCGGCCGACGCTCGCCGCCAGCGTCTGGGCCGCGGGCTCTGGCTCCGTCGTCGGCGCCTGGCAGGCGTGCCGCTCGCAGACGTAGGCCGTCGCCGCCCCGTCGATCGCCGTCTGCTCCGCGACAAACGGCGCCAGCGTGGACAGCGGCGCCTCCCCCGTCCCCGGCGTCCGCAGCGCCACGACCGCGTGCGGGGCGTACACGGACCGGACCGCGTCGACCATCGCCGCCGTGTCGCTCGCGCCCCGATCCCCGGCGATCACGACCTCCTGGGACGGGCCCGCCGCGAAGGCCGCCGCCGCCATCAGGTGCGTAAAGCCCGACGGGTGCTGGCGGACCACCTCAGGCGCCCGGAGCGCCCGGAGCGCCGCCTCGCGCAGGTCTTCGTCCCCGGTCAGCGCCGCCAGCCGCAGGCCGTTGAGCGCGGCCACGCTCGCGCCGGCCGGCATCGCCCCGTCGTCCGGGGCGCGCTGGCGGACGAGCAGGTCGGGCGCGTCCGCGGGCGACACGAAGTAGCCGCCGTCGGGGTCCTCGAAGCGCACTCGCATCCGGCCGTGGAGGTCGAGCGCCGTCGCCAGCCAGGTCTCGTCGAACGTCGTCTGGTACAGCTCGACGAGCCCCCACACGAGGTACGCGTAGTCATCGAGCAGCCCGTCGATGCCGGCGTCGCCGTCGCGCCAGCGGTGGAGCAGGTCGCCGGCCTCGGTGCGCAGCTCGCGGAGCACGACCGTCGCCGCCTCGGTGGCCACGGCCGCGTAGTCCTCGCGGCCGAACGCGCGCGCGGCGACCGCGAAAGCGGCGATCGCGAAGCCGTTCCAGTCGGTCAGCACCTTGTCGTCGAGGAGGGGCCGCGGGCGCTCACTGCGGACCACCAGCAGGCGCTCGCGGATGCTGGCGAGCCGGTCCTCGAGATCGGCCGAGTCGAGCCCGAGCGCGGCGGCGGCATCCGCCAGCGGGTCCTCCGCCGAAAGATCCGGCGCCGGGAGGTGGAGCACGTTCGCGCCGGTCCGCTGGCGCGTCGCCTCGTCGAGGTAGTTGCCCGCGTCGGTCGCGCCCCAGACAGACGCCGCGAGTGCCGCGTCGTCGGGGCCGAGCACGGCCGCCAGCTCGGCCGTCGTCCAGACGTAGAAGGCGCCCTCCTCGCGGTGGCCGTCGGCGTCGAGCGAGTCGGCGTCCTCGGCGGCGTGGAAGGCGCCGTGGTCGCCCCGGAGGTCGCGGAGCACGTAGGCCAGCGTCGTCTCGGCCGCCTCGCGCACGTCGCCGGCGCCGGTCGCCGCCCACGCCTCGGCACAGGCGATCGCGTAGCCGGCCTGGTCGTAGAGCATCTTCTCGAAGTGGGGCAGCAGCCACGCCCGGTCGGTCGAGTAGCGGTGCAGCCCGCCGCCGACCTGGTCGTAGACCCCGCCGCGGCGGATCGCCCGGAGCGACGCCACGGCGACGGCCAGCAAGTCCTCGTCGCTGGTGACGGCCGCCCGCCGGATCAGAAACAACGAATGGTGCGGGGTCGGAAACTTGGGCGCCATCCCGAACCCGCCGAAGCCGGCGTCGAACCGCTCCAGCAGCGCGGCCGCCGTCGCCGCGACGTCCGCCTCGCCGAGCGCGTCGCCCGGCGCGGCCGTCGCCAGCTGGCGCACCGCGGCCGTCAGGCTCGCGGCCGACTCGCGCACGCCGTCGGCGTTCTCGGCCCAGAACCGCGCGACGGTCGCCGCCAGCTCGCGGACGCCCATCCGCCCGCCCCGGCTCTCGCGCGGCAGGTACGTCCCCACCCAGAACGGCTCGCGCGTGTCGGGCGTGAGCAGCGCCGTCAGCGGCCACCCCCCGCGCCCCGTCGCCGCCAGCGCCGCCGCCATGTAGACCCCGTCGACGTCGGGCCGCTCCTCGCGGTCCACCTTGATCGGGACGAAGGCGTGGTTGAGCGCGCGCGCGGTCTCCGCGTCCTCGAACGACTCGTGCTCCATCACGTGGCACCAGTGGCACGTCGCATACCCGATCGACAGGAAGACGGGCACGTTCCGGCGCCGGGCCTCCTCGAACGCCGCGTCCGTCCACGGCCACCAGTCGACGGGGTTCGTCGCGTGCTGCAGGAGGTACGGGCTGTTGGTGTCGGCGAGGCGGTTCATCGGCGCGGGAGTCGGGGCCCGGTGGACGAAGGCGCGCGCGCGATGTGCCCGACACTCCGCGCTAGCGACACGCCGACGCGACGCCCCGGCCGCCCATACCGCCGCCGCGTCACCTGCGGGCGCCCGTCCCGATACCGGATCTGTCCCCCCATCGCACGCCATGTCTCGCGTTCTCCTCCTGGCCGCCCTGCTCGCTGGATGCTCGTGGCCGCTCTCTCCGGACACGCCCATCCCACTCGGCACGCCCATCGGCACGCACGGCGACGGGCCCGAGGGGTACGCCGAGGCCCTGGAGGCCGGCGACGCCGACACCGCGCTCGCGCTCTTGCAAGACGCCGCCGCGCACGGCGACCTCGACGCCCTGGGCTGGCTGTCCGACGCCTACGGGCGCGGCTACCTCCAGGCCGGCTGGCGCGAAGGCGGCAGCGTCCACCTCCCGATCCGCACGATGCCTTGGAGCGGGCCCATCACCCAGGCGCGCTACGTGGACACCGTCCGCCGGCGCGCCGACGCAGGCGACGCCGACGCCCTCTTCCGCCTCGCCGACGGCTACCTCGTCCGGCAGCACATCGACGGCGAGTGGCGGTACCCCACCGGCGGCCTCGACTCCGCCCGCGCCATCTACGACCGCCTCGACGCCCGCGTCGACGACGACCAGCGCCTGCGGCTGGCCTTCCTCGCCCAGCGCTTGGACGACGACGGCGCCTACCGCGCCCACCTCGACGCCGCCGCCGACGCGGGCGACCCGCAAGCCTGCGTCTTCCGGTTCTGGGCCGAGTCCCGCGACACCCCGCCCGGCGCCGCGGTCACCGTCGCGGCCGAGATCGACGTGACCGAGGCGTGCCGCGCCCGCGCCCTCGCGTCCGGGTTCGCGGAGAGTGCCCCGCTCTTCGACTACAGCGGCCGCGTGCTCGCCAGCCTGCGCGAGCAGGCCCGGATCGGCAACCCCGCCGCCACGACGACGCTCGACAGCCTCCACGCGCTCGGCGTCTTCGACCGCCACGCCCACCTCGCGGTCCCCGCCGACCCGCTCGGCAGTTGACCGCCCCCGCTGGCGCGGCGTGGGCGCCGGCGAGACCCAGAAAACGGGGCCCCCGTCCGAAGACGGAGGCCCCGAGTGCCAGGGCGGTGGTGGTCACCCCGAAGTCGTCCGCGGGTGGCTAGCGGACAACGGTGAAGCGCTCGGTCAGACGGCGGCCGTCCGCGTCGAGCACGATCACGTAGACGCCCGCCGGCAGCGCCTCGACGGCGACGGGGACCGGCGTGCGGCCCGCGTCCAGCGTCCCCGTGTGGGGCACCGAGACCTCGCGGCCCAGCAGGTCCAGCACGACGACGCGCGCCAGGCCGGCTTGGGGCATGTCGACCAGGATCGTCGCCTCGCTCCGCGCCGGGTTCGGCCCGACCGCGAGGGCCAGCTCGGCGACCTCGGCCTTGCCGAGCGCCAGCGGGTCCAGCACGTCGCTGGCGGGGGCCTCGGGGACGTAGCCCAGGACCGGGTTCGTGTCGGCCACCAGCAGCGCGCGGTCCGAGAAGTAGGCCACCTGCGTGATTCGGTAGCCGTAGCGCTGGACCGAGTAGTCCGTCACCAGGTTCGCCGAGATCGCGGACCCGTCGACGACGGCCCAGAACGCGGCCTTGTTGCCGGTGTAGGTCGCACGCGTCGTCCCGTTCGCGTCCTTGATGTAGACGAAGTCGTAGTTCGCCTCGGTGTCGAACTGCTCGAAGTACATCGCCACGCGGTCGGCGCCCGGCTTCGAGTACGTCTTGGTGTTGTTGTAGTTGTTGGGGTACGGGTGCGGGCTTTGAGCGTTGGCCGTCTCGTAGCGCCACTCCGGCGTGCCGCCGCCCGTACCGCCGCCGCCGCCCGACGCCGAGCCGACGCCGACCGCGGCCCAGGCATCGGCGACCGCGTTGTACTGCGTCGAGCCGGTCCCGTAGAGGTCCGCGGCGGCCGACAGCGTGCCCTGGCGGGCGCCCGCGAAGTTGGTCGACTGCGTGAAGTAGACCGTCAGCGCGCGGTACCAGATCTTCTCCGTGGCGCTCCGCCCGATCGCCGTCGTCGTGACGCCCCGGAAGGTGCCGCCGGCGATCATCAGGTACGCCTGCTTGTTGGCGATGCCCGAGTTGATGTGGACGCCGCCGTTGTCGCCCGTCCCGGTGTAGCGGTCGGCGTAGTGGTCCGGCTGGTCGCCAGCGGGCGGGTTCTGGATGTTGCGCAGCGCGTCGCCCGGCGTGCCCGGCGTGTAGCTCTGCTCCCCGACCGTGTAGTCGTTCCGGTCGACCATGACGGCCATGATGTCGCTCACGGCCTCGTTGAGCGCGCCCGACTCGTTCTGGTAAATCAGCCCGGCCGACGAGCCGGTCACGGCGTGCGTCAGCTCGTGCGCCACGATGTCGAGCTCGACGAGCGGGCTGAACGTGACGCCGTCGCCGTCGCCGTAGACCATCTGCGCGCCGTTCCAGAACGCGTTGTTGTAGTTGCTCTGGTGGTTGACGGTGCTCGTGATGCTCGCGTTCGCGCCGTTGTAGCTGCTCCGGCCGTGCGTGTTCTTGTAGTAGTCGAACGTGGTGACGGCGCCGTAGTGGGCGCTCACGGCCGCGCGCTGGTTGGTCGCCGAGAAGTTGTTGTTCGAGTCGGTCACGTACGAGCCCGGGAGCGAGGTCCCATTGTTGCCGGTCATCGTCCGGATGTAGGACGGGCCGCGCGTGGTGTCGTAGAGGTAGTAGGTCGAGCCCGAGAGGTAGGTCGGGATCGTCTTGGTCCCCTCGTAGAGGCTCGTCCCGGTGCCTGTCGTGGGCCCGGCCGCGCCGGCCGCGGTCACGAACGGCGCGCCGCCGGTGGCCGTCGCCGTCGTGGCGCCGTGACCGGCGGTGTGGAGCGAGTTGAACTTGTGGAGGACCGTGCCCGTCGCGGCGTCCACGAAGACCTCCCAGTTCGCCGGCGTCGGGGCGTCGACGAACAGGCGGACGTGGTAAGCGCGGGCGAAGCCGCCGTTGTGCGGGAAGACGACGGCCTCCGCGGTCGGCGTCCAGTCGATGGCCTCGCCGAGCGCGTCGGCGGGCACCGACGCGCGGTAGCGGACGTCGCCAAGGTCGGCGCGGGCGGCGGCGAGGGCCGAGGTGCGGCCGAGGTCCATCCCGCGCGCCACGTCGGCGTCGGGCAGGAGCGTGCCGCCCCAGGCGTAGGCCCGGCCGTCGCGGCCGATGTGGAGCGCGCTCTCGGCGCCCCAGACGGGCGTGCCGTCGACCATCTGGTGCACCCGGACGTGCGTCAGCCCGAGATCGTCGGTCTCGACGCGCGTGACCCGCACGTCGGGTGCGGTCGAAAACCCGAAGGCGGCGGCGTGCGCGATAAAGAACTGCGGGGCGCTCGCGGGCGTGACGGCGCCGAGGTCACCGGCCAGGAAGATGGGCGCGTCGGTCGTCGGGTCCATCTCGACGCGCTCGAGGGCGTCGAAGGCGTCGGTCAGCGCGGCGCTCTGGGCCGCCGCCGACGGGGCCAGCCCGACGAGCGCGAGCGCGAGCAGGAACGCCACCGCGTGGCGTGAGAATCCAAGGGTCATGGAAGAGGGGGGTGTGGTGGGAATCCGCGGCGGGGGGTCGCCGGGGCCATGGGATTCACGGTAGAGGCACATGCCCCGTTCACACAACCCCAACGGTTCATTCACACGAAGCCTCACCCGATCCTCAGGTCCCAGGGCCCTTCCGAGTGCCCCTTCCGAGCCCATCCCCGCACATGGCGTCGCGTTTACCTCCTTCCGTGAAGTAACCGTGAACCGAACGCCGTGTAGGACGGACGCTTACGCCACGATCTTCGGGCACCTCACCACTAGTACACGCATCCCACGCCCCCCGGTGACCGGCGCGGACACGGGTAATCACGCGGCACTCCGGCGCGGGTCGTCGGCGGCCGCCGCCGCGCGGGCCGACAGCGACCCGTGGACCATAAACGCGGCCATATATGGGAGGAGGTACCCGGCGAAGACGACCACCTGTAGCGGCGCCAGCGCGAGGGGCCCGGCCCCGAGTGCCGACGCGACGATCAGCAGCGGAACGACAGCGACAATGACCGCGAGGTAGAACATCACCGCCACCAGCAGCAGCGACCGGAACGTGACCCACCACGCCCCCGCGACGAGGGCCCGCGAGCGGTGCCACGCCTCCCCGAGCGTCTCGGCGTCGAGCGCGCGGGCGGCCATCGCGATGGCCACGTACGGCACCGACCACACGGCGAGCGCCAGCCACGCCAGCGGCCCCACGACGGGGACCGACCACAGCGCCGTCGTCGCGCCGAGCCCGATGGAGTAGGCCAGCGCCAGCGCCAGCATCGGCAGGAGCAGCGCGCGCGTCTCGTCCCACAGCGCCGCCGCGGTCACGTCGCCCGCGTGCCCGGCGCGGTAGAGGCGGACGTAGCCCGCCGCCGCCGCCACGCTCACGGCCGAGCCCAGCAGCCCGAACAGCACCACGCCCCAGTACGCGGGCGTCAGGATCGCCGACGGGTCGGCTTCGAGCGCCGCCGGGTCCAGGAACGCGTCGCCAACCTGGGCGAGGTACAGCCCCGCCGCCAGCCCGGACGCGAGTGCGACGGGCGCCACGACGGCGAGGTACGCCCGGCCCAGCTCGCGCGCGGTCGCCCGGAGAAAGCCGACCGTCTCGCGGAGCACGTCCCCGGCATCGCGGCGGCGGCGGAACGGGAGGGCCCCGAGGTCGGGGAAGGCGTCGGGCACGGCGGGCGTCGGGGGGCCCGCAAGCTACCCCGAGCGCGAGCGGGCGAACCCGGGCCCCTCCCCTGCTGGCGCGGACACCGCGTACGTCACCGCCGGGGGATTGCAATAACGGGTCAGTCTACCGAGTCACCCCGTCGATCCCTGCGCGCAACACATCGGCGGCAGCGGGGCCGTGCGCCATCAGCAGGTCGAGAACGCCGAGCCCGGGCGTCCACCCGTCGTGGCTCTGCCGACGTGGGCGCTCGGTGAACCGGAGCACAGCGACCGCTCCGGCGGCCTCGGCGTCGCGCCCGGCCGACTCGGGCAGCGTGAGCAACGTCTCGCCGTCGGCGTGCGCAAGCACCGCCGCCAGCGTGTCCGGCGCCCCCGGCAGCGCCGACGCCCGGACGATTTCGGCGTCGGCGCGCAGCCACCGCGCCGCGAACCGGACCGACGCCACGGCGAGATCCGCGAGTGATCCTTGCGTCTCCAGCACCGCCGCCCACTCGGGCGCGACGTGCTCGTAGAACGCCGCCCGCCCGTACGCCGCGCGCAGCGCCGCGCGGTGCTGCCGCCGCCAGCCGTCGTCGACCACGGGCACCTCTGTCATCGGGACGCCGACGCCGCCGTGGCGTCGGGGAACGGTGAGCCACTGCGGGCCCTGCCCGGTCCCGATCCGCGTCCGGTTGTGGCCGCCCTGCCGGCTGAACGCAAACGTGTCGGCCAAGACGACCCAGTCGGCCGTCAGCAGAAGGGCCGCGTACTCGAGGCGGGGGGCGAACTCAGGGGGGCGAACGGCGATCACGGGCATGGGGTGGAACGCGAACGATGGTAGCGCCGTCCGGCAGGCCCCTCCCCTGTCGACCGCCCTTGACCTCCACGCGCGCCTTCCACCTCGCCATCGGCGTCTTCGCCGCGACCATCGCGTTCGCCATCCTGGGGACGCTGTCGCTGTTTATCGGCCCCGTCCGCGACTTTTTCCTGCCCTACTACGACACGCTCGTCGCGGCCCCGACGTGGACGTACATGGCCCTGCTGCCGGTCGTCACGCTCGCGCTGTACTGGGACGTGCTCGGGCCGCGCCGCTCGATCCTGTTCGTCGTCGCCGCCAGCGTGATCGGGGCGGGCGCCGAGCTGCTCGGCACGAACACGGGCATCCCGTTCGGGGAGTACCTCTACACCGACCGCCTGGGCGCCAAGATCCTGGGCGACGTGCCGTACTTCATCCCCACGTCGTGGTATGCGCTCGGGCTGCTGAGCTTCGACCTCGGGGGCCGGATCTCGTCGTCGCGCGTCGGCCGCGCGCTGGCGACGGCCGCGCTGATGATCGTCTGGGACGTCTCGCTCGACCCGGCGATGAACCAGGGCGGCGGGACGTTCGTGTTCTGGGAGTACCCCGGCGGCGGCGCCTTTTTCGGGATGCCGTGGGTGAACTGGATCGGCTGGGCGGTCACCTCCGTCGCGATCGCGTTCGCGTTCGAAGTGCTCGGGGGGCTGAAGCCGGCCGCGACGAGTCTGACGCGTCGATGGGCGCCGATCGCGTACGCGCTGAACGTCTTCTTCCCCATCTCGATCTGCCTGCTCTACGGCCTGCCCGTCGCCGGGGTGATCGGGCTGGGGGCCCTCGGTGCCGCGCTCGCGGCGGTCCGCTGGCGGACGCCGTGGTCGCTGGCGGCGTCGTGACCGGGCCGCCCGCCTCGGCCGCCTTCGTCGCCCCGACGCCCCCGCCGGTCGGCGGGTCGCCGCGCGAGCAGGACCGCTTTTTCCGCCGGTCCTTCCGCCACCACAGCCGGACGTTCTCGCTCGCGACGCGGCTGCTCCCCCGCCCGGTCCAGCTCCCCGTCGCCGTCCTCTACCACTACTGCCGGACCGTCGACACGCTCGCCGACGAGCGCTCGGCCGAGATCGGCGCGGGCGCCGCGCTCGCGGAGGTCGACGCGCTCGAGGCCGGGCTCGACGGCGCGCTCGCCGGGCGCCCCCCCGACGGCGAGCACGCGCTCCTGTGGCGCCGGTTTTCCGACGTCCACGCCCGCTACCGCCTCGACCCCCACCCGCTCCGCCAGCTGCTCGACGGCGCCCGGTGGGACCTGCGCGGCCGGCCGGTCGAGACGCGCGCCGACCTGCTCGCGTACGCCGACCTCGTCGCCGGGTCCGTCGGCGCCGCGATGCTGCCGTTCCTGGTCCGCGACGGCGCCGACCGCGCCCGCCTCGACGCCCCGGCGCGAGCGATGGGGAATGCCATGCAGATCACGAACGTGCTCCGCGACGTGGGCGAAGACTGGCGCGACCTGGGCCGCTGCTACCTCCCCGCCGCCGACCTCGCCGCGCGCGGGCTCGACATCGGCGCGCTCGTGGCCGCCGCCCCGCCCGTGCCCGACGCCTACGCCGAGCTCGTGGAGTCCCTGATGGGCGACGCCGAGCGGCTCTACGACGAGGGCGGCCGGGGCATCGGCGCGCTCCGCCGCCGGGCGCGCTGGGGCATCCGCAGCGCCTCGCGGATGTACCGCGAGTTCCTCAACGGCGTCCGTGCGAACGGCTACGACAACCTGTCGCAGCGCGCCGCCGTCCCGCTCCCCCGCAAGCTGGCCGCGCTCGCGCGCGACGGCTACGCCCGCCGCCGCGACGGGCTGACGGCATGAGTGCCCGGCCCGACGGCTGGGGTGCCCGGCTGGCGCGCCGGTTCGCCGAGCGCTCGATCCGGGGCGAGCTGGCGGCCCTGCGCCGCGTCGTCGGCGTCGGGGCCGACGACCCCGCCCCCGGCCGGCCGCTCGTGCTCTACGCCAACCACCACGTCTACCCCGACAGCTTCCTGCTGTGGCACCTCACGACCCGGGTCTGGCGCCGCCCGATGGTGGTCTGGATGGAGGCCTGGGACCGCGCGCCCCTTTTCGGCCCCGTCGGCGCCCTCCCCTTCCCCGACGGCGACGCCCGCCGTCGGATGCGGACCATCCGGGAGACCGCGCGCCGGATGACCGACGACCCCCAAACCGCGCTGTACCTGTACCCCGAGGGCAAGATGCGCGTGCCCGAGGACGGCCTGGGCCCGTTCGCCACCGACCTCCCGCGCCTGGCCCGCGTGCTCCCCGACGACGCGCAGTTCGTGCCGGTCGGGATCACGACCTCGTGGTGGGGCGAGAGCCGCCCGACCGCCGTGCTCGCCGTCGGCGACGCGCACCGGCCCGACGGCGACGAGCCCGCCCGGCTGGCGGTGATGCTCGACCTCGCGCGAGCGACGCGCCCCGAGGACCTGGCGAACGACGCCCGCGTGCTCCTCGACGGCCGCCCCGGCGCCGACGAGCGATGGGACCTGTCGCGGCTCGCGCCCTTTTTTGAGCGCCTGACGTTCGGGAGTCGAGAGTAGCCGCCCGCCCCAACCCTCCGCCGTCCCCGCCCCCCCCTCCACACGTCCGCCCGCTAGCTTCCCGTTCCGCTCGCGCGTCCCCCCTCCCGCGATGACCGCCCTCCTGCTCGGGCTGCTGCTGAGCCTCCCCGCCAGCGCCAGCCCCGCCGCCCCTGCGGCGACCGCCCCGCCGTCGCCCGTCCGCGACTCGCTGGCGATTTACTACGCCCGCCAGGACACCTCGGCCGTCGAGCGGCTGCACCGGGGCGCGCGCACGCGCGAGGAGCGGCTGCTGTGCCGCTACCGGCTGTACCCGATGACGCTCGACGAGCGCTACCTCGACGACATCCCCACGGAGGCCGGCGTCACGTCCGCCCGCGAGCTGGCGCTGATCTCGGCGCTGTGGGCGTACCGCGCCGCCGCCGGGCCGGCCTGGCACCTCCCGACGTATGGCCGCCGCTCCGAGCGCATCCTCGACCTCGCGCTCGCCCGCGACCCCGCCGAGCCGTACGCCCTGCTGGTCAAGGGGCAGGGCCTCTACTACAAGCCCCGCGTGTTCGGCGGCGACGTCCGCGCCGCGCGCGAGACGTTCGAGCAGCTCCGGGGCCGCCTGGGCCGCCGCGGCGTGCCCGGCATCCACCCGTTCGAGGCCGAGGTCTGGATCTGGATGGCCGTCCGCCGCCTCGACCCCGGCGCCGGCGACCGCCTGCGCAGCGCCCTGCTGGCGCGCCGCCCGCCCCGCCTCTTCCGCCAGTTTCTGGTCGACCCTCCGTGACCGGACTCTGGCAAGCCCTCCTGCTCGCGGTCCTGGCGATCCACTTCGGCGTGGCCGTCGTCGAGGTCGTCAACTTGCTCGCGTTCGCGTACGGGCGACGGCTGGCGATGCCCGCCACGATCCCGTCGGTGAGCGTCCTCGTCCCCGCGCGGAACGAGGAAGGCAACCTCGCCACGCTCTTGCCCACCCTGCTCGCCCAGCGCGGCATCGACCTCCAGATCGTCGTGGTCGACGACGCCAGCGAGGACGGAACGTGGGACGTGCTCCAGGCGCACGCCGACGACCGACTCGTCGCCGTGCGCGGATCCGGCCCGCCCGCCGGATGGGTGGGCAAGCCGCACGCGCTCTATCAGGCCGCCAAGCGGGCGACGGGCGACGTCTACGTCTTTCTGGACGCCGACGCTCAGCTGACTGACGACGGCGCGCTCGCCCGGCTCGTCGGCCGCCACGTCGCGCGCGGCGGCGCCGGCACGGCGCTGACGGGCTTGCCCCGCTACCTCGACCGGGGCCCGGCGGCCCTGATGACCTCGCTCGTCCCCTTCGCTGTCCTCGCGGCCCTGCCCGTCCCGCTCGTCCCCCGCACGGCCGCCCCGTCGCTGAGCGCGCTCAACGGCCAGATCTGGGTGCTCGGCGCCGCCGACTACGCCCGGCTCGCGCCGCACCAAGCCGTCGCCGCCGAGGTGCTCGAGGACGTCCAGATCGGACGGTACCTCAAGCGCTCCGGCGTCCGGCTGTGGTTCGAGGACCTGTCCGGCGAGGTCGCCGTGACCATGTACCGGACGTTCGGCGAGGCCTGGGCGGGCTTCCAGAAGAACGCGGCCCTGCTGGCGGGCGGCCGGCCCGGCCAGCCGATCACGGCCGGGTTCGTGATCTTCTTCGTGCTCTACGCCGTGTCGTGGGTCCTCCCCAGTGTCTTGTGGCTCGGCGGGGCGGCCGGGCTGTGGGCGCTCGCGAGCTTGGTCGGCATCAAGCTGGCGATCGACCGGGCCGGGCGGTTTCCGTTGTGGGTCAGCGCGCTCGCGCCGCTCACGCTCGCGCTCGGCGCCGCGCTCCAGCTCGACTCCGCCCGCGTCCACCGCGCCGGCGCCGTCGCCTGGAAGGGCCGCCGCGTGGGCTGAGCCCCACAAACGCGCCGAGGCGGGCACCCGGGGGCGCCCGCCTCGGCGGAGTCGTCGGACAGGGGGCGACCGCTAACGGCGGTCCGCGTCGACCTCGACGCCCGTCTCGCGGCGGTCGGCCGGCTCGACGCCGAACTGGCGGACGCGGTCGTCGGCGTCCCGGCGCTCGTCGTCGTAGAGCCCGCGCGGGAGCTCGCGGCCCATCCGCGTCCGGAGGTCGTCGGCCACGCGCGCGCGGAGCACGATGATGATCTCGTTCTGCTGGACCTGCGTCTGCTCGTACGAGAAGAGGTACTTGAGGATCGGGATGCTCCGCAGGATCGGGACGCCCTTGCGCGAGACCGTCTCGTCGGTTGAGGTCAGCCCGCCGATGGCGCGCATCTCGCCCGAGAGCATGGGGAGCTGCGTCTGGATGTCGTCCTTGTTG
Source organism: Rubrivirga halophila (assembly GCF_046845755.1). GTDB lineage: Bacteria > Bacteroidota > Rhodothermia > Rhodothermales > Rubricoccaceae > Rubrivirga. The sequence goes on along the minus strand of NZ_CP177357.1, from coordinate 868,992 downwards.
ATGGCCACGCCGCCCGAGGTCGGCACGCCGGTCGACTTCTCGACCTTGACCTCGAGGTGGATGAACTCGACGGGCGCGCCCTCGCGCTCGTCGACCACGAGCGTCGGCTTGACGTCGATGATGGTGCCGGTCGAGAAGAACTGGGTGATGGCGTTGCCCTGGAAGTCGCGGACGGTCACCGGGAAGTCCTGGCCGCTCTGCATGCGCCCCTCGGAGCCGCTCTGGACGACCGTGAACGGCGTCGCGACGGTCTGGCCATAGCCCTCCTCCTCGAAGTAGCGGAACAGGTTGAGGACCGTCGTGAGCTCCACGCGGTCCGACGAGGCCTCGAGGAAGCCGTCGAGCGCGTCGAAGAACGATCCGGCGTTGACGAAGAACTGAGTGCCGCCGGTCGTGGTCTGGGCTTGGTTGAAGAGGGCCGACCAGTTGGTGCCGACCTCGCGGGCGCGCGTCGAGTTGAGCTGGAAGATGACCGCGTCGACCCGGATCTCGCGCGTGTCGGCCGTGGCCGGGAGCTGGGCGAGGTCGCCGGCCGGAGCGATGGCCGCCGCGGCCCCGATCGCCGCGTTGCTGGCGCCGTCGGTCGTGGTCGCCACGACCTGGGGCTCGGTCACGATGAAGTACCCGTTCGACTCCGAGAAGTCGAGGCCGTGGCGGTCGAGCACGAGCTCGAAGGCGTCGATAAAGTGGACCCCGTTGAGGGCCACCCCGATGGCGTCGCTACGGTCCTGCGGGTCGACGACGCTCTTGCCGGTGACCCGCTGGAACGTCGGGTTGACGAGCCGCAGGAACTGGCTGATCGGCGTCGAGGCCGGGAACGAGACGAGCTCGTCGGCCGGGACGTAGCCGCGGACGACCTGGGCGTGGGCGGCCGGGATCGCGGGGGCGGTCACGGCGAGCGCCGCCAGCAGGGCGAGCATCGGACCAAAGCGGAGGCGGGAGGTCGGGGTCATGGGTCGGGGGGAGAGTCGGGAGCGCGCGGGGCGTCTCGCTAGGGATCGGCCGGTCGGGGCGCCAGTAAAGCGGGCGCTAGTTGGTGGGGACGCGCGGGACGATGTCGGCGGACTCGTAGGTGCCGGCGCGGATCGCCTCCGGCGTGCCCGGGGCCGGCGGCGGCGTCTCGAGGGTGGGGCCGGCGGGCACGGTGCCCCGCGCCGACGAGAGCGTCTGGCCGCCGAGCGCCTGGCGGTACCGCTCGCCGGTGTCGAGGCCGATCTCGACGCGCTCGCGGATGCCGCCGCGGTTGAAGTCGATGGTGACGAGGGCCTGGGTCGGGTCCACGTTCCCGATGCGGCCGAGGTAGACGCGGTCGCCGGGGCGGAGCTCGCGGAGCTGGCCGTCCCGCTCGAAGACGGCCGTCCGCCCGATGACGCTGACCAGCCGGTCCGTCTCGAGGTCGATGAGGTCGTCCGTGTTGGGCGGCAGCGTCTCCAAGATGAACGGGAAGAACGGGTTGACGGCCGCGCGGCGGACCGGGTAGGCGGCGGGCGGCGGCGTGATCGCGCTGTCGGGCGCCGAGATGTCGCTGTTGGCGCTAAAGAAGGCGTCCACGGCGAAGGCGAACTCGGCCAGGATCACCTGGCGGCCCGGCGCGTCGTCCGACCCGCCGACGGTCGTCACGCGCTTCTTGATGGAGAGGTCGCGAACGCGGTAGAGCCCGCGGCCGTTTTCCAGGTGCCACATGAACGCGTACAAGCTCTCGAAGTAGGCCTCGCCGGTGACCTGGTAGGTGTAGTACGAGGCGACCGGGCCCGGCGTCAGACCCGTCAGCGACAGGTCGAAGCGGTTGAAGCCGCGTGCCGAGAGCGCGTTGAGGTAGGCCACGATCTCGGCCGAGGGCAGCTCCGGCGGGAGCACCTTGTAGCGCGTGTTCCACTGGGCGAGCGTCGAGGCGGCGCCTTCGCTGGCGGCGGCCTCCTGCGCGATCAGCGTCTCGACCTCGGCCTCCCGGTTCTGGAGCGCCTCGATCTCGCCTTCGATCTGTTCCAGCTCGCTCGGCTGGACGTTCTGCGTCACGTAGTACCCGCCGCCGGCGGCGGCGGCCAGGAAGACCGAGAGCAGGAGGGTGTTGAGGACGTCGGTAGACATGGGGTCGGTCGGATTAAAGGGCGGAAGCGTCGACGTCGGCGAGGGGGCCCTCCGGCGTCACCGTCGGCGCGTCGCCGACCTGCTCGCGGAGGACCCGCGTGATCTGGGGGAGCTCCTGGGGCTGGTCGAACGAGATCTGGTACTGGTAGACCGGGTACTCGCGGACCTCCTGGAACGTGACCTCCTCGATCGTGCCGTTGAGCCGCTGCGCCAGCCCGACGACGTTCTGCCGCGTCGTGGCGTAGCCGGCCAGCTCGACCTTGTTGCCCGAGGGGCTCCACTCCTCGATCCAGACCCCGCCCGTCTGGGCCGCCGCCCGCGTCGTGCGGATGAGCGTCTGGGTCCACCGGTCGGTGCCGACCAGGAGCGAGTCGAGCGCGGTGAGCGTGGCCGAGAGCGCGACCTGGCGCCGGCGCAGGCTGTCGATCCGCGCCTCCAGCACCGGGACCGAGAGCTGGGCCTCGGGCGGGAACTCGGCGAGCGTCTGCTCGGCCTGCGCGATGGCGCCCTCCTGCGACACGTAGAGGTAGCTGAAGTAGAGGACGCTCAGGAACAGGAGCATCGCCACGACGAGCGTGTGCCAGCCGAACGAGAACTCGACCTTGCGCCGCTTCTTGAGCAGCGAGGCCGGCAGGAGGTTGACCTCGGGGAACGGGCTGTGCTTGTCCTTGGCGCGGTGCCCGGCGACGGCCGCGCCGGCCGCCTCGACGAGCGCGGGCGCGAGCGGGCCGTACGGGCCCACCAGGCCGTGCCGCGCCAGCCCCTCGCGGAGCGTCTCGACGCGGGCCTCGGGGTAGAACGCCGCGAACCCCTGGACGAGCTCCTTTTCGCGCTCCTCCGACACCACGACCACGTTGTGGACTGTGCCCACGCCCTGGACGTCCTGCTGGAGCAGCACGCGCGAGCAGATCGTGTCCGGCCCATCGAAGGCCGTCACCGACTGCATCGGCTCGTAGTGGTGGAGCTCGCCGCCGGTCAGCAACAGCACGATCGTGTCCTCGGCGCCGACGCGGACGACCGCCGTGTTCTCGTGGCTCTCGGGCGACGACGTCAGCCGGACCAGGCCGACCAGGAGCGGCACCTCGGCCTCGAGCGTCTTGACGACCGTCTTGCGGTGCGCCGACTGCTCGCGAAGCATCGTGATCGACTCGGCGACCGGCTCGCTGCTCGTCGGCGCGACGGCGAGGTAACGGCGGAGCCCGTCGCGGGGCGACATCGGCATAAACCGCGTGCGCTCCTTGTCGTAGCTCGTCCCGAGGTCCGGGACGAGCTCCATCAGGCGCTCGTGCTTGACGGGCGCGGCGGCGCTCTCCTTGAGGCCGTCGGCCGACTCGGTGTCGGTCTTCTTGGCCTTCTTGGGCTTTTTGGCCTTCGTCTTCTTTTCCGGCGGGACGGTGATCTCGGCGTACGCCACGTCCGGCGCGTCGACGGCGAACGCCAGCATCGGGCGGGCGAAGCCGGCCTTGGCGCACTCCTCCAAGATGTCGCGGAGCTCGAAGATGATGGGCTGGGCGGCGTCCTCGATGGCGCCGGCCGTGGCCGTGGTGTCCAGCGCGGCGTCGGTGACGACGCCCATGCCGGCGAACTCGGCCGAGAAGTCGATCTCGCCGGCGCCGCCGAACTGGATCGTCGGGTCGTCCCCGCCGATCTCGAGCGTGGCCTCCTCGAGCTGGACGTCGTCGGGGCTCAGCGCGGTCTGGCCGAACTGGCTCTCGGCGCGGTTGCGGACGAACTGGCGGAGCGGCTCGTAGGAGCCGTCGCCGGAGGGCCGGACCAAGACGCCGTAGACCTGCTTGGGCGTCACGTGGACGCCGAGCACCAGGGCGTCCTTGGCGCGGCCCCGCTTGGAGGCCGTCTTTTTGGCCTTGGGGCTGGGCGCCTCGTCGCCGCCCTCGTCGTCCGCGTTGCCGTCGGAGAACGTCTCGGAAAAGGCCACGTCGGTCGCGCCGTCGCCGCCGGGGGGCGGGTCGAACCCGTCGAGCACGGCCTCGGGGGCATCGAACGCGCCGCCCCCGAAGAACACGCCGTCCTCGGACAGGCCATCGGCCTCGCCGCTGGCGAACTCGGAGGCGGACGCGCCCCCGAACGTGGGGGCCTCGGCGTCGGCCGGGGCCGGGTCGAACGGGCCGGCCTCGCCGAAGCCGGGGGCCTCGAACGCGCCCGCGTCGCCGAAGCCGGGGGCCTCGAACGCCGGCTCCTCGAACGAGCCGAAGGCCGGCGCGCCGAGGTCGGGGCTCTCGAACGGGGCGTCCTCGAACGCCGGCCCGTCGGGGGCGGGGGTCGGGCCGCCCGGCGCGTCGCCGTCGCTGAACTCGGGGCCGAAGCCGTCCGGGTCGTCGGGGAAGATGAAGGAGTCGCTCATAGGGGGCGGGGGGTCCGCGTCGGGCCTAGGCCGTCTGCATCAGCTGCTGGAAACGGCGCTTGTTGTTCGAGTACTGGAGGCCGATGTCGGGCGTGATCTTGCGCTCGCGGACGAGCCGGAAGAGGTCCTGCTCGAGGGTGATCATGCCCTGCCGGCCGCTCTCCCACATCATCTGGTAGATCTCGCCGGTGTTGTCGTTGTAGATGGCGGCCTTGACCGACGCCGTGACCCACAGGACCTCCTTGGCGAGCACGCGGCCGCCGCCGATCTTGGGCGGCAGCTTTTGCGACACGACGCAGTTGAGCACGTCGGCCAGCCGCGAGCGGATGCGCTCCTGCTCGTAGGGCGGGTACTCGGCCACGATGCGGTCGAGCGACTCGACGGCCGACGCCGTGTGGAGCGTCGAGAACACCTTGTGGCCCGTGTCGGCCGCCTCGATGGCCGCGTCGATCGTCTCGGGGTCGCGCATCTCCCCGATCATGATGATGTCGGGGTCCTGGCGGAGCGCCTGGCTCACGCCGATCTTGAACGACGGCACGTCCGGGCCGACTTCGCGGTGGCGGATGATGCAGCGCTGCGGGTTGTGGACGTACTCGAGCGGCTTGGCGATGATGACGATGTGGCCGTCGAAGTCCTGGTTGTTCGCGTCGATCACCGAGTCGAGCGTGGTCGACTTGCCCGAGCCCGTCACGCCGGTCACGAGCATGAGCCCGGAGCGCACGTTCGAGAACAGGACGCCCTTCTGGATGATCGGGTGGAAGCCCAGCCCGTCGAGCGGGCGGACCTCCTCGTTGATGGCGCGCAGACAGACGCCGAGGTGCTGGTTGTCGTAGTACGTCGTGCAGCGGAACCGCTTGCGGCCGCCGCCCTCGCCCGTCATCTGGTACGAGAAGTCGGCCGACTGGACCTCCCAGAGCTCGTCGATCTGGCGCTCGGAGAGGAGGTTCAGGATGAGGATGTCGACGTCGTCGTTGGACCCGATGCCGAGCTCGAAGTGCGGCGTCTTCTCGCCGTCGACGCGGTACCAGACGCGGCCGAGCGTGGCCGGGCCGCCCATGTCGAGGTCGCTCGCGCCCATGGCGTGCATCCGCGACACGTACTGCTCGATAAAGGCGCGGAGCTGCTCGCGGTGGGCCACCGACAGCCGGCTGATCTGCTCGGCGTAGAACTTCAGCCGGTCCTCGCCGACGAGCAGCTTGGGGGCGGTCTTGGCGAGCTGGCGGACGAACGGCGGGATCCGGTGGAACCCGTCGCTGTCGACCTCGCCGAAGCCGGGGTCCGCCAGCGCGGGCTCGGGCGTGGCGGCCGGGGCGCCGAAGGCGGGGGCGCCGAACGGCGAACCGAACGACGGCGCGCCGCCGGGCGCGGGGGCCGCCGGCGCGCCGAGCGGCGTCGACCACGACGGGGCGCCCCCGGGGGCGGTGGGCGCGGCGGGGGCCTGGGGAAACTCGGACGTCGGGGTCACGGGGCGGAGGGCGGATCGGTCCTGGGAGGGCAAGCCCCGGGCCACGCGGGTGGGGCGGGCTCTGGGCCCCGCCCGTATCGTCCAGCGCCCCGAACCGGCGCGCTTTCGACCCATCGGGGGCACGATTGGTAACCCGGGCGTGCCTCTCTCCTCCCCCATTCCTCCCGGCCGGGACGCCCCAAACGGGCTCGGGGGCGGCCTCCGAAGAGACCGCCCCCGAGGGACGTCGACCCGCAGGTGGGCTACTTCTTCTTGTTGTTGTTCTGGACCGCGCGCCCGCTCTCGCACGTCGGGAACACGTCGTTGTGGTTGTCGAAGTGGCTGGGCACGGCCGGGTTGCCGATGCAGATGAGGTGCTCGTTGGCCTCGTTGCCCGGAGGCCGGTGGAGGATGGCCGTCTTGTGGTCCTTTCGGCCGTTGTTCGTGCACTTGCAGGCGTAGGCTGTGATCTCGTCCGAGGTGAACCCGTCGTCGTCCGGGTACTCGGCGTCGTCGGGCTCGGGCTGGTCCGGGGACTCGTCCGGCGGCGCCGGGGGCACGTCGGTCTCCCCGTCCCCAGTCTCCCCGTCGACGTCGTATCCGCCGCCGTCGATGGGCTCGTCGTACTCCTCGCCGCATTCCTTCTGCTTGGCGAGCGCGCTCCGCTGCTTCCCGTGGAAGTTGGGGTTGCTGGCCTCGTAGACCGTCACCACGATCGACTGGTCGGCGTAGTCGGGCGCGCCGAGCCCGAGGTCCTGGAGGAGGATGTACCCGGTGCCCGACGCGAACGACCAGCCGCCGCCGTTGTAGCCGAGCGTCGCGAGGGCCTGGAGGCTGGCGAGCGGGTCGGTCGAGTTGGGGGCGTCCCAGTTCGGGGTGTCCTCCCACGAGATGCGCCACGACTGGCGGTCGGAGGCGTCCTGCTCGACGTAGGCCCACGGCCCCTCCTCCGCCTGGTCCACGTCGTCCGGGTCGATCACGAGCGCGTGGTGGATGAACTCCCACGTGCTGGCGTCATAGGTGTGGTCCCGAGCGTCGGCCCGGGCCTCACACGTGTTCGGCACGGCGAGCGGGCGCTCGGAGCAGTCCGAGTCGACGGCGAGGAAGAAGTTCATCTGGGTCCCCGCCGACGCGTAGATCGTCTGGAGCAGGTGGTCCTTGTCGCGCACGCCGTTCCACGAGGCCATCACCATCTCAGGTGCGGGGAGGGCGGCCGGGTCGGTGCCGATGGGGTAGGCCTGGTAGAAGAGGGCCGTGCACGCGTCGGGGTCGATGGCCGGGTCGTTGGGGATGTCCACCTCGATCAGCCCGTCCTCGCGAGCGATGAGCACCGGGATGCGGTACTCGTCGTGCATGGTGTACTCGGCCCGGCCGTACTTGCCGACGGCGATCACCTGGACGCTGTGGCCCGAGGTCAGCTTGGCCTCGGACTCGAACGAGCCGCCCGTGAACCGGCCCGTCGTAAATGTGCCGCTCCGGCCGCCGGCGGCCCCGTTGAAGGCCGTCACGGCCGTGTGGAGGTCCTCGCCGTGCGAGCGGACCTCGCCCATGGCGATGTTGAAGGCGGAGGCCGCGATCTCACGCGCGATCACCTCCTCCTGGTACTCCTGCTGGTCCTTGTTGGACTCGACCTCGTGGCCGACGTTGCTCAGGAGCTGCCGGCCGAGGATGACGCTGGAGCCGAGGACGAGTAGTAGAAGGGTTTTGCCCATGGGTCGAGGGGTCGATGGTGGGGATCGAGGGAGCGGAGGAGGTCAGGATTGGGACGGCGGCGGGACCCAGTAGGGCCGCACCTTGAGCGTCTTCGACCAGTAGAGCTCGCGGAGCGTGTTGCCCCGGGAGTCCCCGTCGGTCGACAGGACGTATTCGGGGACGACCCCGAACCGAACGCGGATGTAGTCGGCCTTGAGCACGTCGACGTCGCCCGAAGCCGTCAGCGGCGTCTCGCCGAACCGGTCGAGCAGTTCGATCTTGAAGAAGGAGACCGTCTCGATGCTGTTTCCAGAGCGGACCCAGGCGGACTCCGCCAGCCCCCCCAGCGTCGGCGCGCTGCCCGTCGGGCTGTAGTCGACGACGACCGAGTCGCGCTCGACGCGGTACATCCGGAACGTGGCCTCGGGCTGCTCGAACTGGGCGACGCCGTTCTCCACCAAGCGGTAGCGCTTGAAGATGCGGCTCTTGGTGCCGTCGTCCTGCGTCGAGTCGGAGTAGAACTCCCAGCGCAGCGCGTTGCCGGTGAGCGCCTCGAGCGTGGGGGCCTCGAACCGATACAGGTTGGTCCCGAAGTTGGCCCCGATGTTCATGATGTCGTCCTCGACCCACCGCCCGAAGATGAGGGTCTTGGCCTTGACCGAGTGGGACGTCACCTGTTCGATGTCGGCGTGCTGCGTCCGGATCTGTCCCACTTGGAGGATGAGGATCAGGATGCCTGCGACAACGACCGAGATGAGATGGTCGAGGAGGAACTGCATGGGTTACGACCTGTCGATGGCCTGTGGGGGAGTGAGGCGGGGTGCGGGCCGGGCGGCCTACATGTTCACCGTGCCGCTGCCGGAGCCGCTGGACTCGTTCCCGATGGGCCCGTACCCATCGGTGTTCTCGTAGTCCATCTCGGCCTTGATCGGGTCGTACGAGATGACGCGCGTGAGCCGGACGCGGCCCTCGTCGTCGTTGTCGATGTAGGGCGACCGCACGTCGAGCACGATGCGTTTGTGGAGCGTCCGGCCCGAGGCCGGCGCCATGCTCTGCGGGTTGACGACGTAGTAGACCGTGGCGCGGTACTCGAAGGCGAGCTCGCGCAGCCGCCGCGCCCCGCCGGCGATCGGGTCGCCCGTCACCGGGTCCCGGTCGATCTCGTCGGCCAGGCGGATGGTGTAGGGCTGCCAGCCGAGCCCGTGGATGTCGTCGACGTCGTCGCAGTCCGGGGTCGAGCGCACGTCCATCAGGTTGCAGCCGGCGTCGCCCCGGTCCGTCGCGCCGAAGGCGCTCGACGACTTGAATTCGTTGGACTCGCTGGGCACCTCCTGGGCGGCGTAGATCGCGTCGGGCGTCGAGTTCTCGTCGAACGACATCGACTCGACGAGCGCCATCACCTCGGAGGCCACGCCGGCGCCGGCCAGCTCCACCTCGCTCGTGACCATGTTGGTCTGCGCGCGGAGCGTCAGCCGCTGCTGGTTGAACGTCAGGAACGACGCCAGCACGAGGGCGAAAAGGGCGAGGAGGGTCTGGGGCATGGAGAGCCAATGCGGGGGATCGAGATATCGACCCGCCCTGAACCCCCCTCAACCACACGGCGCCAAATGGCGCGCCCCCATTCCTTTCGCCGCCATCGGAGGCGGCCGGCCCGTGTTCGGCACGGGCCGGCCTCACGCGCCGCTCGTCGAACGTCCCCTCGGGTCAGTGCTCGCCGGCGGTGACGCGCAGCATCTCCTCGACCGACACCTCGCCGCGGAGCACGAGCACGCGGGCCGAGGCCTGGAGCGTGAGCATCCCCTCGGACTCGCCGATCCGCCGGATCTCCTCCTCGTTGATCTCGCCGCCGGCCCCCACGATCGCCGCCTGGATGGCCGGCGAGAAGTACAGGGCCTCGGCACAGGCGCGGCGGCCCTTGTAGCCCTTCCCCTTGCAGGTCGGGCACGACGTGCCGCGCGAGGCCTCGTAGATCCCGCCGGCGGCGATCTCCTCGGGCGTGAACCCGAGCTCGCCGAGCAGGAGGGTGTCGTGCTCCTGCTCGGGCCGCTTGCAGTCCGGGCACAGCGTCCGGATGAGCCGCTGGGCGACGACCAGGTTGATGGCGTAGGCGATCAGGAAGGGCTCGAGGCCCATCTTGTAGAGCCGGGAGACCGCACTCGGCGCGTCGTTCGTGTGGAGCGTCGAGAAGGTGAGGTGGCCCGTGTTGGCGAGCTTGATGGCCAGCTCGGCCGTGTCCTTGTCGCGCATCTCGCCGACCATGACGATGTCGGGGTCGTGGCGCAGAATGGCGCGCAGGGCCTGCTCGAGCGAGAGCTTGTGGCTGAGCTTGATCTGGCGGACGCCCGGGATGATGTACTCGACCGGGTCCTCGACCGTGAGAACGTTGACCTCGGGCGTGACCACGTTCGAGAGCGCGGCCACGAGCGTCGTCGACTTGCCCGAGCCCGTCGGGCCGGTCAAGATGACCATCCCGTGCGGCCGGGCGATGGCCTTGTTGAACTGGGCGAGGGCGCCCTCGAGCAGGCCCAGCTTGCCCAGGTCGGTGATGACCTTGCGGTCGTCCAGGATTCGGATGACGACGGACTCGGCGCGGACCTCGGGGTTGGCGTTCGCGATCGGCAGGATGCTCACGCGGTACCGGATGAGCGTCCCGTCGACCTTGCGCTGGATGAACCCGTCCTGCGCCATGTCGCGCTCGAACCGGTCGACGTTCATGGCCGTGTCCTTGAACACGGCGAGGAGCGCCTCGGGGTGGCCGCGGTCCTCGGTGTGCCAGTGGGCGAGCCGGCCGTCGACGCGGAAGTGCACCTCGGTCTGGCGCTTGGCGTTCGGCCAGATGTGGATGTCGGAGGCGCCCATGCGGACCCCCTCGATCAGGATCGCCTCGGTCAGGTTGAGCAGCGCCGACTGCGAGATCTCGGCCTCGAGCTGGTCCTCGTCGACGAGCCCCTTCTCCCCGCTCTCGAACGAGACGCCGAAGTCGAGGTCGGCGCCGGTGTCCTGGGAGAGCCGCTCGAGGTACTCGTTCTTGCGCGGGAACGCCTCCTGGAGCACGCGGTCGACGATCTCGCCGGGCGCGTAGCACAGCTCGAAGCGCTCCAGCTCCAGCCCGTTGATGACCTTCTGCAGCTCGGGCCGCATCGGGTCTTCGGTGATGAAGACGAGCTTCAAGATGCCCGAGGGCTGGTCCTGGGCGTAGGCGTAAGGGACGGCCTTGAGCTCGACGAGCTTGTCGCCGAGCCCCTCGTCGAACGACTCGATGACGGTCTTGGCGAACTCGGCCTCGGGCTCGCGGTCCTTGACCGGCGCCAGCCGGAAGGCGTAGGTCGCCGCGGCCTGCTCGAAGACGTGGTTCCGCTCGACGCCCTTGACGCCGATGAGCAGCCGCCACAGCGGCTCGCGCCCGCCGCGCTGCTTGCGGTCGGCCTCGGCCTGCGTGACCTGCTCGACCGTCACCAGCCCGCGCCGGAGCAGCGCCTGGACGACCCGGTCGGAGACGTGCGAGTACGCGCCGCCCTGGGTGACCGGCGCCGCGCCCGCGCCGCGGACGACGGCCGTCGCCGCCGGGCGCGGGGGCGGGGCCGTGGGGGGGCCCGGCGCCCGGGCCACCGGCGCGGCCGGCGGGCGGCCGGCCCCGTCGCCACCGGGGGGCGGGGCGGCGGGAGCGCGGAGGGGTGGAGTGAGCGGGGGCATGGCGGTGGGGGTCAGGGGCGGGGCCCCGATGGGCTTAGATGCCCATGATGTCGTTCGAGGACGGGCGGATCAGGGCGGTCTCGGCCGAGAGCACGGTCAGGAACCCGACCATGACGCCGATGAACAGGCCCACGAACGTCTGGATCGTCTCGACGGCCGTCTTCAGCTTGAGCGACGTCTCGCGCTCGTAGTAGTCGGCCATCTGCTGGGCGCTCTTGCGGACCGCGCCCGTCTCGGCGCCGGTCTTGAACCGGGACAGCGTCATCTGGGTGAACACGCCGGACGCCTCCATCGACTCCACGAGCCCGGCGCCCCGGCCCATCATGGCCGGGATGGTGATCGTCTTGATCTGGTGCTCCATGTACTTGTTGCCCGACGCCTCCGCGGCCACCTTGATGACCTCGAGGTTCTCGCCCGAGCCGGAGTACAGGATGGCGAACACCCGGCAGAACACCTCGATGTTGAGCTTGTGGAGCAGCCCCCCGATCACGGGGATCTTGATCATGTACTTCGAGATGAAGAACTGGCCCTTCGGCGACCGGGCCCAGGCGAAGGCCCCCGCCGACACGACGAGCGCGATCGCGCCGATGACCCCCATCCACTTGTCGAGGAACGCGCTCATCGCCAGCGAGAACGTCGTCAGCGGGGGCAGCTCGATCCCCTCGAAGGAAGCGAACAGCCCGGCCGTCTCCGGCACGATGTACCAGACGTACCACACGAACACCAGGACCGTGGCCAGGATGGTCACCGACGGCATGATCAGCGCGCTCTTGATGCTCTTCTTGAACTCGTCGCGCCGCTCGAGGAAGCGGGCCGTCGCCTCGTAGATCTCGGCCATGTTGCCGGACTGGCTGGCCACGCCCAGCATGTAGGCCGTGAACTGGCCGAGCGCGTCCTGGTGCTTCATGAAGGCCTGCTTGGCCTCCATGCCGCCCTTGAGGTCGGACGAGATGTCGCGGAGGACGCCCTTGAGCGACTTCGACGAGATGTCGGTCATCAGGAGGTTCATCACCTCGGTAAAGGCCATCTTCTCCATCAGCAGGTTCGCCGCGAGCCGGACGAACATGATGACGTCGCCCGTCGGCGGCTTCGGGGTGTAGTTGATGAGGTTCTTCTGGATCGAGACCACCTCCATCCCCATCCGCTCCAGGGCCCCCCGGATCTCCTCCTCGCCGTACGCCTTCTGCTCGCCCTTGACGATCTTGCCCGAGGGGTGCTTGATCTTGTACTTGTAGATCATCCGCTGCTCGATGTCGCGGAGCGCGAACGCGTGCTTTTCGGACAGGCCGGTGACCTTCTTCTGGGCCGCTTTTTTGGACGGCGCGTAGACCGTCCCCTGGACGGTCTGGCCGCCCTGGGCGACGCCGTTGAATCGGTACTCGGGCATGGAGGTCTCGGGGGGGATCCCGGTATCGTCGGGAGGGGACGGCGGGTTTAACTCGGGGGGATCGTCATCGAAAGGGGGGCTTTAGGCCGACCTATCGCCGGGCCGGCGCCGGCTCAGCCGCCGCCGTCGGGCTCGTCGTCGAGCGAGATCTCGCCATCGAAGGAGATGTCGCTGCCGACCACGTCGTACTGGTTGATAAAGACCCGGACGGCGATCCCCTCATAGCGGTCACTGACGCCGGTCACCTCCAGCGTCGTGGGGGTTGCCTCGGTGATCCGGAACCGCCCGCGGACCGTGGTCGAGTCGAGCCCGAGCGTCCGGAGCCCGCTCGCGGCGAGCCGCTCGTACGACTGGTTGCCGCCGTTGTACGGGTCCCCCGTGATCTTCCACTGGACGGCGTTGCCCGTGATCGCGAGCGCGCGGTCGAGCAGGGCGTCGGCCTCGTCCTGATGGAAGCTCTTCGTGAGGATCGGGTACGCGGCCATGATGGCGAGGCCGACGAGGACGACGCCGATGACGAGGAGGAGGAGTTGCTGCTGTCCCATGGGTACGGGGGGTTTACGAAAAGTGCCGGCCCCTCACGGAAGGGGGACGGGGAAAGGCCAAATCGAGGCGAGCGAGCGCCGGGGGGACGGTCGGCACCCAGAACACAAACCCCAGGCCACACTGTCTTGGATATCGCGGTCACTGGGTCGCCACCCAGCGCGCGTTCAAGTGCCCCAGGTCCGAGAGGCTTGAAGGCGCGCCCGCCGAGGCCTGTAGCGGACTAGCACAAGCCGATCGATCTGAGCGGCCTCCCCCCACGCGGGAGACGGTTCGGTCTGCGTCGCGACTTCTATGGACTGTAGGGGGCGGTTCGGGAACTGACGGTGCCAATCAGACCACAGAAAGGCTGCGTAGTGGCCCCGGTGGGGCGAGAATGGGTCACGGCCAAAGTGTTCGAACAGCAGCTTGCGCCAGCGCTGCGTTCGGTACCTGGAGGACGCCTCGTCCGCGCGCACAGGCCGGTAAGGTCGCCCATCTGCAAGGTCGACCTGTTCGCCCTCAGCCGTCAGGCCTACGGTCTCGTACCACACGTCATCGACACTGGGGTCTGGCGCGAACATCCCCCACCTCCCTTTCAACAGGAGCGCCGACGCGGGTCGATCGACGACAAGGACCGACCGACCGAATGTGAACCCCGTCCCTAGCGGGTCGAGTGCTCGCCAGCTTACCAGCACGGACATCACGAGTAGAGCGCACGCCACCACAGACACAAGCGCTGTCGGCTCGGCCGCGGGCGGGCCTGTACCGTGCGGTCTCCAGCCTTCGATTGTGCGCCCCTGAATCGAGGGTATCGCACGAGATGCCCAGCGACCGAGCAGGTCCCAGAACGGCGCGGGCAGAACCAGAAGCCACGCCGCCATACAGACGAACGGGAAGATGCCCAGCGTCATCGTGGTGGCCAGCCCCACATGGAAACCGATCAGTGCGAATGCCGCGACCGTGCGTGCGGCCCCCGACCGGAACGGGGACAACGCCAGGAGCGGCCCCGCGAACTCGACGACGAGGGTCATGACGGTCGCCGCCTGGAGCACCAGAAGGGGGGCATCGCCCAGGGCCTGACCCAATGCGGTCGTGTAGGCGTCTAGCTGGAGAGCGTAGTAGACGGCTGTAAAGTCCTCGCGCCATGTGGCCCCCGTCTTGTAGACGATGGACAACAGGTAGACAGCGTAGAGTTGGAGCAGGACGCCAGCCGTCGCGACGCTGAAAACGGTCTGATCGCGTGGGGCCCTTCTCATTCTGCGCGCGTCAAGGGACCAGCGCATGCCGAGAGGCAGGAGGCACCCCCAGAGCAACAGGACTAGGAAGATGCTGTCCCCGGAGTTGATCACGAAGGGGTTCCGGTGGTGCAGCGAGAGCATGAACCCCCACGAGAGAACCGTTACGCATCGCGTACGGTATCCGACGAGCAAGGCTGTGGCGAACGCGCCGGCTAGCACAAACAGGAAGGCTTGCCATTCCACGGCCCCACTCCACGCATGGAACGACAATTGGATGCCCGGGGCGAGGGCGTCGAGCGCACTCAGAGGGAGAACGCCCGCGTCGCTGTAGTGAGCGACCAAGTCGGCCGCCCGATTACCGAGGTCGACGAGGAGGATCGACCCCAGACCGATTCGGAACGCGGCCAAGGCACGCGTGTCGATCCCGAAGACCTTGGTTACAAAGTCAGTCCGGGTTCTCGCGGTGTACTCACGTGACGGCATTCCACAACCAGAAGCGGGCAGGTCTGACCTCCTGTCAACAGGGCCTGAAGCAAAAGGCAGACCAGCCGCAACGGCAGGCTTCCCCCTCACAAAACAAACCCTCCCCGAGCGAACTCGGGGAGGGCCATCCGGTAAGCCAGAAGCTTGTGGATTAGGTCGTCGTCGCAGGAGCGGCCGGGGCACTCGGAGGCGTGCCATCCGCCGCCGTCTGCGTCTGGATGTCGCCCGGGCTCGTGCCGCCGACGTCGATCCGGACACGGTTGTTGTTCGGGTCGGCGCCGGGGCCACCCTCCGCGGTGATCACACCGGCGGCGAGCGTGTAGCAGCCGTTGAGGTTGCCGTACTCGGTCGCCGCGCAGCCGTTGCCGCCGAGCTCGTAGCCGAGGTCGCCGAAGTCGGCGGTCGTCCACGGGTCCGTGGTGCCGGCGGCGGGGCCGCCGAAGGCCTGCGGCTTGAGCGACCAGGCCTGGAGGTCGGAGGCGATGCGGACGCCGTCGTTGACCATCGCGTCGAGGTTCGCCTTCTGCTGGTTCTCGGAGAAGGCCTGGATACCGACGACGACGGCGAGGCCGACGATGACGATGCCCAGAACGAGGAGGAGGAGCTGCTGCTGTCCCATGGTGTGGT
Organism: Rubrivirga halophila; assembly: GCF_046845755.1. Classification (GTDB taxonomy): domain Bacteria; phylum Bacteroidota; class Rhodothermia; order Rhodothermales; family Rubricoccaceae; genus Rubrivirga. The sequence goes on along the minus strand of NZ_CP177357.1, from coordinate 853,453 downwards.
GTTGGTGGTGGAGCGGGGGCGCCCCGGGTGGGTAAGTGCCCCCGTGTCGGGGCGATTGAGCGGCCGGCGGGGGTCACCGGCTCGGGTTCGGAGGGGGCTCGTGCCAGCCCCGTGCCGGAGTGCCCCCCCGCCCGGCTCCGCCCCCTTCACCCCCCGCCGACGGTCACGTCCGGGCCCGGATTCCGACGGTTAACGCCCATTTCGAAGCAGGAGCGCGGGCGACGGCGGCGACGGGCTCGGGCGAGGGCCAGGTTCCGAATCGAAACGGGGCGGGAGGAATGCCCCGGACCGCGGCGCAACGCGGAACCCTCCGGCCCGTCGGCCGTGGGCACGCCACACCTCTCCCCTCTCCCCATGCCCGATCCCACGCCGAAGCCCGAACCCACTCTCCAGTCCGAGGCCCAGCGCCTCGCTGGCGCCGCCCGCGCCCGCGCCTCCGACGCCGCCGAAGAACTCAAGGTGGCCTCCAACCAGGTCGTCGACAAGGTCCGCGAGCTGATCGAGGACGCTAACGTCAAGCGCATCACCATCCAGCGCGAGGGCAAGGTGCTCCTCGAGATCCCGCTCACCGTCGGCGTCGGCGCCGGCGCCGCCGCGCTCCTGCTCAACCCGGTCCTGTCGGCCGTCGGCGCGCTCGCTGCCCTCGTCTCCGACATCACGCTCGTCATCGAGCGGACCGACGACGCCCCGCCCGCCAGCACCGCCCCCGACGCGGGCGCCAGCGGCGACGACGCCGACGCGGGCGCCGACAAGACCGTCGGCAAGTAGCCCGCTCGCCCCTCGGATCCGCGCCGTGCCCGCTCCGGTGGGCACGGCGCGGTCGTGTTCGCCATGACCGCCGACGCCGCCCGCGCCCACCTGGACCCGTTCGTCGACCGTTACGAGCGGCCGGCGTTTATCGACGACGACCCGATCTCGGTCGTCCACGCCTTCGACGACCCGGCGGACCAGGAGGTCATCGGGCTGTTCGCCGCCGTCATCGCGTGGGGGCGCCGGTCCGTGATTCTGTCGAAGCTGGCGGAGTTGGTGGACCGGATGGACGGGCAGCCGCACCGCTTCGTGCGGACCGCTACGCCGGGCTCGACCGCGCTCGACGGGTTTAAGCACCGGACGTTCAACTCGCAAGACGCGCTCGGCCTGGCGGTCGGCGTCCGCGCGGCGCTGGAGGCGCACGGGTCGCTGGGCGCGCTCGTGGCGTCGGGGCTCTCGCCCGGCGACGACATCGGCCCGGGGATCCAGCGGCTGTCGGACACGCTGCTGGCGGCGGGCGGCGTCCGCTCGAAGCACCTCGCCCGGCCGTCGACGGGGAGCGCGTGCAAGCGGCTGGCGATGTACGCCCGCTGGATGACGCGTCCCGGCCCGGTCGACCTCGGCCTGTGGACGGGCGTGGACCCCAGCCAGCTCGTCATCCCGCTCGACGTCCACACGGGCCGCCAGGCGCGCCGCCTGGGCCTGCTGGCGCGGACCTACGACGACTGGCGCGCCGTCCAGGAGCTCACCGACGTGTGCCGCGCGCTCGACCCCGCCGACCCCTGCCGCTACGACTACGCGCTGTTCGGGCTCGGCGCGTACGGCGGCGAGGAGATCCCCGCGAGTGAGTAGCGCGCCCCGCCGGCGCCCGCGTCACGCCACCCGCTCGCCGATCCCGCGGTACGACTGGCGGACGTAGAGGAGCGGGTCGTGCCCGGACCCCTCGACGACGTGCGTGACGTGGCCGACGAAGACCGTGTGGTCGCCCGCCTCGAACCGCGCGTGCGGGGTACACAGCAAAATGCCGAGCGCGCCTCGCAGAAGGGGAGGGCCCCCACCCCGGACGTGGTCGAACGGCGCCAGCTGCGCCTCGCCGTCGAGGTCGGGCAGGGCGAAGTGCTCGGCGAGGTCGGCCTGGCCGGCGTCCAAGAGGTGGACGGCGAAGGCGGGGGCGTCCCCCAGCGCGGCGTGGAGCTGGGTGCCCTGCGTCACGTTAAAGGACACGAGGGGGGGGGCGAGGGCGACGCTCGTGAACGAGCCGATGGTGGCCCCGCGCGGCCCGTCGGCGCCCTCGACCGTCACGACGACGACGGGGCTCGGCACGTCGCGGAGCACGGAGCGCAGCGCCTCGCCCGAGGCAGGCAGGGCGTCCGGGCGGGCGAGGTCGAGGGGGGGGGTCGTCACGGATCGTCGGGGGCGGCGGTCCTACGACGAGGGGCTGGCGTCCGGGGTCCCGGCCGCGACATCCCTCGGGGGGACCACGAGGGGCCGCGCCAGCGCGCTCGGGGCACTATCCCACGAAGGCGTCCTTGACGCGGCCGAAGAACCCCTTCTTCTGCTTCTCGCCCGGCGCCGGCTGGAGCTCGGGCTCCAGGCGGAGCTGCTCGAGCGCCTCCCGCAGCGACTCCGACATCGACTCCGGCGTCCAGACGTGAATGCGGACGAGCTGATCGCCGCGCCGGCCGCCGCCGACCTCGGGCAGCCCGCGGCCGCGCATCCGGAGCACACGGCCCGACTGGATCCCGGGGTCGACCTGGAGCTTGGCCCGGCCGCGCAGGGTCGGGACCGTCGCCTCGGCGCCGAGCGCGGCGTCGGGGAACGACAGGAACAGGTCGTGGACGACGTCGAGCCCGTCGCGGGTAAAGTGCTCGTGAGGCCGCTCGTCGATCTCGACGCGCAGCGCGCCGGCCGCACCGCCGCGCACGCCCGCGTTGCCGGCGCCCCGGATCTGGAGGTAGTGCCCGCCCGAGACGCCCGCGGGCACCTCGACGGTCACGGTCTCCTCACCCTTGACGCGGCCCTCGCCGGTGCAGACCGTGCAGGCCTGGTCGATCGTCCGGCCCTCGCCCTCGCACGTCGGGCACGGCTGGACGTTGACGAACTGGCCGAAGAACGAGCTCGACACCTGGCGGACCTCGCCGGACCCCTGGCACGTCGTGCACGTCGTGTAGCCGTCCTGCTTGTCCTCGGCGCCGGTCCCCTCGCAGTGGTCGCAGCCGATGTACTTGCGAAGCTTGAGCTGGCGCTCGACGCCCTCGGCGATCTCTTCGAGCGAGAGTGCGAGCCGAACCCGGAGGTCGGTGCCGGGGCGGCCCTGGCGGCGCTGGCCGGGGCGCCGCCCGAAGACGTCCTCGAACCGGCCGTCGCCGCCGCCGAAGATGTCCGAGAACGCCGCGAAGATGTCCGAGACGTCGGCGAAGCCGCCCGCCGGGCCCTGGCCGCCGCCGCCGTTGAGGCCGGCGCGGCCGAAGCGGTCGTAGCGCGCCCGCTTGTCGGCGTCGGAGAGCACCTCGTAGGCCTCGGCGGCCTCCTTGAAGTTGGACTCGGCCTCGGCGTCGCCGGGGTTGCGGTCGGGGTGGAACTGCAGGGCCCGCTTGCGATAGGCCTTCTTGATCTCGTCGGGCGTCGCCGAGCGAGAGACGCCCAGGACCTCGTAGAAGTCGCGTTCGGCAGTCATAGGATCCGGGGGGAGGGGGGTCGCGCTACTCGGCGACGATGACGCGGGCGTGGCGCAGGACGCGGTCGCCCAGGCGGTAGCCAGGCTGGATCTCGGCCAAGACCGTGCCGCTCGCGGTGCCCTCGGGCGCCGGCTGCTGCATCATGGCCTCGTGGAGGTCCTCGGAGAACGGCTCGCCGACGGCCTCGATGTGCTCGACGCCGACCTTGGCGAGGGCGTCCTGGAACTTCTGGTGGACCAGCTCGACGCCCTCCGAAAGGGCCTCGAACGCGGTCGACCCGGCGTCCTGTTGGGCGGCGCGGCGGGCGGCGTCGAGCGACCGCGTGAGGTCGTCGAACACCTCCAGCATGGGCACGAGGGCCGTCTGGCGGCCCTGGCGGACCGCTTCCTGGCGGTCGGTCACCGACCGGCGGCGGTAGTTGTCGTACTCGGCCGTGACGCGGAGCAGGCGCTCGTTGAGTCGCGCCATCTCGGCGTCGGCGGGCGCGGCCGAGGCGTCGGGGTCGGGGGTCTCCTCGGCGAGGTCCGCGTCGGGCTCGAGCACGGACTCGTCGTCGAACGAGGCGTCGGAGGGAGACAAGGTCGGATCGGACATGCGGCGGGGAAGATTGCCGGGCCCCCCAGTATCGGAGGCGGGGGCGCCGGGGTCGAACGAAAGGGGTGGGAAAAGGGTCAGTCGGCCGGGCCGTCGCCCAGGAGCGAGGCGACGTACTCGACGAGCCCGACGGCACGCGCGTAGTCCATCCGCGTCGGGCCCAGCACGGCGACGGCGCCCACGCTGTCGCCCATCCGGTACGGGGCCGTCACGACGGAGTACGAGGGCCCGCCGTCCGGACGGCCGAGCTCGCGGCCGATCAGGACGGCCGCCCCGTCCTCGGTCCCGGCCACGAGCCGGGGGCGCTCGAGCAGGTGCACGACGACGTCCTCGCTTTCGACCAGCTCGACGACGTCGCGGACCCACTCGGGGCGCGCGAACTCGGGCTGGGCGACGAGGTGCTGGGCCCCGCTGATCTGGGCGCGGCGCTCGGGGGTCGCCTCGCGGAAGAGGTGCGGCCCGTCGCGCAGGACCACGCGGACGATGCCGGTCCGGTCGTCGTCGGCGAGGTCGCGGACGCGCTCGCGTCCGGTCCGGCGGATCTCGTCGAGCGTCAAACCTGCCAGCCGCTCGTTGAGCAGGCGCACGACGGCGTCGAGGTCGGCCGACGTCACGTCGACGTCGACCTCGGCCTGCAACGTCCGCGCGATCCCGCCGCGCAGCGCGAGCACGAACAGGACGCGCGTCGCGGCGATCGGGACGACCTCGATGCGCTCGAGCACGCCCGCCGCCAGCCGGGGCGTGAGCACGACGCCGAGGAGTTGGCTCAAGCGCCCGAGCACGCGCGAGGTGTCTCGGGCGACGGCCTCGAGGTCGCCGAGGCGACGGGCGACGCTCTCGCGCAGCAGCCCGGCCTCGCGGTCCGTCAGCCCGGCCACGTCCATCAGCGAGTCGACGTAGAGGCGGTAGCCGCGCTCGGTGGGCACGCGCCCGGCGGACGTGTGGGGGTGGCCGAGGTAGCCGGCCGCCTCCAGGTCCCGCATCGTCGACCGGACCGACGCGCTCGACAGCTCGACGGCCTCCGCCAGCGTCTTCGACCCGACCGGTGCGGCCGTGTCGATAAAGTGCTGCACGACGCGGCGGAGCACGTCCTGCTGGCGGTCGCTGAGGGTCGAGGGGTCGGCCATGGGGGAGCGAACGAATCTAGCGGTGTGGTCGTCCGCTTGGACGAGTGTTCATGTAACCGTGATGTGCGGCCCGAAACTCCGGGATCCCCCGAGCGCCCTGCGACCTGCCTACCGCGCGATGCCCCAGACCATGATGCCCCCGAGGTGGGCGGTCCAAGCGACCGCGCCGGCGGCGGCGGCCGCGAGCACGAAGCCGAGCACGCGCCCCCACAGCGCCTCGCGTCGGGACCGGGGCGTGGGCGGCGCCTCGTCGTCGCCCTCCGTCGGTGTGGGCGTGCGCCGGATCCGCGCCACGCTCGCGAGCCCGAACGCGAGCGCCGAGGCGACCGACAGCCAGACCGTCCACTCCGCGCCCTGCTCGTGGCGCCCGACGACCTCCTCGACGATCGGGTCGCCCTCAACGGCCTGTCGGAGGTCGTGCCCCGTCTCGGCGGCCGCCCACGACCCGGCCGCGCCGAAGACGAAGAACAGAAGGGCCGCCTGCCGCCACACGCCGCGCCCGAACACGAGGTACAACGTCGCGGCCCCGGCGCCGAGCAGGATCAGCACGAGCGGGAAGTGCACCAGCAAGGGGTGCAGGAACGGGATCTCGTACTGGGCGATCAGGTCCATCAGATCGGCGGGGGTGAGCGGCGGAGGCTACCCGTCGCCGGGCGCCGGGGTTGCGTCGACCAGCGAGCGGCCCGTCATGGCGTCGGGCTGGGCGATCCCCATCAGCGCGAGGACGGTCGGGGCCACGTCGCCGAGCGCGCCGGGGCGGACGGCCGTGACGCCGGGCGCCTGGATGTGGTGTGGCACCAGCGCCGTCGTGTGCGCGGTGTGCGGGCTCCCGTCGGGATTCCGCATCTTGTCGGCGTTCCCGTGGTCCGCCAGCACCTCGACGGTGTACCCCGCCTCGGTCGCCGCCTCGACCACGACGCGCGCCGCCGCGTCGACGGCCTCGACCGCTGCGACGGCGGCCTCGAAGACGCCCGTGTGGCCGACCATGTCGGGGTTGGCAAAGTTCAGGATCACCAGGTCCGGGCGGTCCTCCCGGATCGACGCGGCCACCCTCGCTGCGAGCGCGGGCGCGCTCATCTCGGGCTGGAGGTCGTAGGTCGCCACCTTGGGGCTGGGCTCCAGAATGCGGTCCTCACCCTCGAACCGGACCTCGCGGCCCCCGTTAAAGAAGAACGTGACGTGCGGGTACTTTTCCGTCTCCGCCGCACGGAGCTGAGTCAGCCCCGCTCGCGAGACGACCTCCCCCAACGTGTCACTGAGGTCGGCCTTGTCGAAGGCGACGGGCACGTCGAAGGCGTCCGCGTAGCGCGTCATCGTGACGTAGTGGAGGTCGAGGAGCGGCCCCCGGTCGAAGCCGTTGAACGTCGGCGACGTGAACGCCTCGGTGAGCTGGCGGCCGCGGTCGGAGCGGAAGTTGAAGAACACGACGGCGTCGCCGCTTGAGATGCGGGGCGCGTCGGCGCGCAGGCCGGGCTCGGAGAACTCGTCGGTGACGCCGGCGGCATAGCTCTCTTCGAGGAATGCGGCCGGGTCGGCGTACGTCTCCCCCACCCCGTCGGTGAGCAGCCGGTACGCCTTCTCGGTCCGCTCCCAGCGGTGGTCGCGGTCCATCGCCCAGTACCGCCCGACGACGGACCCGACCGTCCCGACGCCCGCGGCATCCGCGACGGCCTCGAGTTGACGCACGTACTCGGCGCCGCCGTCGGGCGCCGTGTCGCGGCCGTCGGTAAAGGCATGGATCACGACGCGCTCGAGCCCCTCGTGCGCCGCCAGCTCCAACAACGCCCCGATGTGGCGGACGTGCGCGTGGACGCCGCCGTCGCTGACGAGCCCCATCAGGTGCAGCGTCGTCCCGTTCGCCTGGGCGTGCTGGACGGCCGCGCGGAGCACGGCGTTCTCGGCCATCGACCCGTCCTCGATGGCCTTGTCGATCCGCGTGATGTCTTGGTACACGACCCGGCCCGCGCCGAGGTTGAGGTGGCCGACCTCCGAGTTGCCCATCTGGCCCGCCGGCAGCCCGACCGCGCGGCCGGAGGCTTCCAGCGTCGAGCCCGGCGTGCGGGCGAAAAAGGCGTCGAGGAACGGGGTGCGCGCGGCGTCGACGGCGGAGACCGAGGGGTCCTCGGCAATGCCGTAGCCGTCGAGGATCAGGAGGAGATGAGGCACGGGCGGGGACCGGGGGGAGGAAGACGGAGGAGAGCCTGCACCCGGGGCCGGCGCAAGGCGGGACGGGCGGAACGCCCCCTACGCGGCGACGGGGGGCGTGCCGGGGGTGATGGAGGCGTCGGGCGCGAGGGGGCCGCCATGCGTCCCCAGGAACGAGGTGCAGTGCGAGCACCGGCTGGCCTTGTACGGGACCGACTCGCGGCAGTACGCGCACTTTTTCGACTCCGGGGTCGCCGCCTGGTCGTCGGCCTGGCCGAACTCGTCCTGCACAGCCTGGGTCGCCCGTAGGACGAGGCGGACGACGACGAACACGGCGAGGGCGATGACGAGGAACGACAGCAGGCTCGTCGCGAACTCGCCGTAGTCGAGCGTCACTGCGCCGGCCGCCTCGGCGGCCTCCTTCGTCTCGTACGGCGCGGGCGCCCCCTCGCCCTCCCGGAGCAGCCAGTAGTAGTCCGAAAAATCGGTCGACCCGAGGATGAGGCCGAGCGGCGGCATCAGCAGGTCGTCGACGAGCGAGCGGGCGACGGTCGTGAACGCGGCGCCGACGGTGAACCCGATGGCGAGGTCGACGAGGTTGCCCCGGAGGGCGAAGGCCTTGAACTCGGAGAGCAAGCTCATGGGAGAGCGGGAGAGCGGGAGAGCGGGAGAGCGGGAGAGCAAGGTGCCCCGAGATCGCGGTCAGCGCCAGCGGAATGCAGGCCGGCCGGAGCGCGAGCCGGGGGCGGCCGGCCCCTCGCTGGGCTCGCTGCGGCCTCGCCCCTCGCCTCAGATCCGGTAGTCCTTGACGCGCTTGGTCGTCCGGCCGGTCTTCGTGTCGTAGACGTTCATCGAGCCCGTCCACGGGTCGGCGATCTGCTCGACGCCGGCGCGGTCGGTCTTGAGCGCCGGCTCGTCGAAGTAGCGGTCGGCGGTCTTCGAGTAGTAGCGCCCCTTGTTCTTCGCCAGCCCCGGGATCGGCGCGGGCAGGCGCTGGAGGGCGGCGTAGTAGTCGCAGACGTCGGTGAGCGGACACCGGTCGCACGCGGGGGTGCGGGCCAGGCACGTGTACCGGCCGTGCAGGATGAGGAGGTGGTGTGCCTCGCCCCAATCCTCGCGGTCGAGCACGCGGCGCAGGCCGGCCTCGACCGCGAGGGGCGTCGGCTTGTCGGCCACGAGCCCGATCCGATTCGCGACCCGGAAGACGTGCGTGTCGACGGCGATCGCGGCCTCTCCGAAGGCCACCTGCACGACGACGTTCGCCGTCTTGCGCCCGACGCCCGCCAGCTTCACCAGGTCGGCATGCGCGCGGGGGACCTCGCCGCCGTGCGCGTCGCGGAGCATCCGGGCCGTCGTCGCGAGCGCCTTGGCCTTGTTGTTGGGGAACGTGATCGACTTGATGAGCTCGAAGATCTCGTCGGGGCTCGCGTCCGCCATCGCCGTCGCCGTCGGGTACGCCTCGAACAGGGCCGGGGTCACGAGGTTGACCCGCTTGTCGGTGCACTGGGCCGACAGGATCACGGCGACGAGGAGCTCGAACTCGTTCCGGAAGTCGAGCTCGGTCTCGGGCTCGGGGATGGCGTCGCGCAGGCGGTCGAGCACGACGGCCGCTTTCGTTTTCCGGGTCACGGGGGCGTCTTCGGGCGGTGGCCTCGAAGGTACCGGCGGGGGCTCCGGCCGGGCGAGCCCGCGCGGGGAGGACCGCTGGGGAACGGAACCGCCACCCACCTACGTTCCACAAACACAACAACCCCGACGAGCCATGACCCGCGACCTCGTCACGTGGACGGATGCTCACCGCGCCGTCGCCCTCGACCTGATCCGCATCTACGTGGGGGTCGGCCTGGCCGTTCGGGGGACCCTGTTCCTCTCCGACCCAGGGGCGTACACGTCGCTCCTGCCCGGCGGGGCGGAGAGTCCGTTCGCCGCCCTCGCGCTGATGCACTACGTTGGCCTGTCGCACGCGGCGGGTGGGCTCCTGCTCGCGCTCGGCCTGCTGACGCGGATCGCGGCGCTGGCCCAGCTCCCGATCCTGGTCGGGGCGGGGCTGCTGGTGCACCTGCCCGCCGACGGGCTGTTCAGCCAGGAGTTCGCGTTCGCCGCGTTCGTGGCAGTGGTGCTCGCCGTCCTGAGCGTGTGGGGCAGCGGCCCGTGGTCGCTCGACGAGGCGGTCCAGCGGTGGACCGACCGCGAGGCCGCCAACGAGGCAGCGGTCGTCGAAGCGCACGCCCGCGAGTTGCGGGGACGTCCGCGGTCGGCCGATCGGGCGGCGGCGGCGCGCCCAGCCGTGGCGGCTCCGACCGAGCCGTGCGTCTGCGGGCACGACCGGGACCACCCCAGCGCCCAGGCGGTGAGGCTCTACGCGGGGCTCCGCCGGCTTCGGTTCCTCACCGGAACGCATCCGCGCCCGTCCACGGTCGCCTACGTGTGCCGGGACTGCGGGGGGTTGGTGACGACTGTGACCGACCCCGAGGAACTGGAGGCCCTCCGCTTCGAGTCGGCGGGGTAGGCGTCGCTGACCGGGCGCGAGTCGGCTGGGACGAGGCCCCTGCGCGCCGGTCCTCGGCGACGGTTCGTGTCTCGCGCCCGTGCGGAAGCAGGCCCGGGCGTGGCGCGAGGGGGCGGGTAGCTTGGCGGCATGCGTCTCCTCGTCCTCGCGCTGCTCGTCGCCGCCGCGCCCGCCGCGGCCCAGTCCTCCCCCCCTGCCCCGATCGGGCTGTCCGACTCCGCGCGCGTGTCGCTGCTCACGATGGTGCCTGGCGACGAGGTCTACAGCCTGTGGGGCCACAATGCGCTCCGGATCGTTGACCCAGCCGCGGGGCTCGACCGGACGTACAACTACGGCACGTTCAGCTTCGAGCAGCCCAACTTCGTCCTGCGGTTCATGTCCGGCCGCCTCGACTACATCCTGGGCACGGCGCCGTTCGCCCTCGAGCTGGCGCGGTACCGCTCGCTCGGCCGGCCCATTATCGAGCAGCGGCTGGACCTGCCGCCCGAGACGGTCCGGGCGCTCTATGACTTGCTGGAGATCAACGCGCTCCCGGCCAACCGGGCGTACCGCTACGACTTTTTGCGCGACAACTGCTCGACGCGCTTGATCGACGTGCTCGACGCCGCGCTCGTGGCGACCGGCCAGCCGCGCATCGACCTGCCGGCCCCGCCCGGCGACGCCACGTTCCGCGATCTCGTCGGGCCGTACTCGCTCGGTCAGCCCATCATCGACCTGGGCACCAACCTCGGCTTGGGGCTCCCGATGGACCGCGTCGCCGGGCCGCGCGAGGCCATCTTCCTGCCCGACGCCTTGCTCGCGGCCGCCGACGGCGCGACGGTCGGCGGCCGGCCGCTGGTGGCCGCGCGCGACACGCTGTTCTGGGTCGAGGGGGCCGGGACCGTCGAGCCCGCGTTTCCGTGGCCGACGGCCGTCGGGTGGGGGGTGCTGGCGCTGGGGCTCCTGGTCACCGCGTGGGGCTGGCGCACGCCCGCGAGCCGGGCCGCCCGCGCGTTCGATTCGGCGCTGTTCGCCGTCGTGGGAGCCGTGGGGCTCATCCTGCTCCTGCTGTGGGTGGCGACGGAGCACTACGTGACGCGCGCCAACCTCGAGCTGCTCTGGATGTGGCCGACGCACCTCGCCTTTGCGGTCGTGTTGCGCCGGCCTGAGCTGGGCCGCTGGCGTCCGTACGCGATCGCGACCGCGGCCGTGACCGCCGGTGTGGTCGCGCTGTGGGCCGTGCTGCCCGAGCCGATGCACCCGGCCGTGCTGCCGCTCGCGGTCCTGGTCGCCGTCCGCGCCGGGGCGCGCGTGTGGGGGGCCTCCCCCCTGCCAGGCGGTGCAACTCCTGAACCGTCGGCGTAGCGGGTCGTTTCCCGACGTCGCGGCGTAGACCGCCCATGCACACCGTCCTCTACCGCTCGCGCGCGCGCGCCGGGCTCCTCGCCCCCGACCTCAACGCCATCATCGCGACGGCCGAGGCGCACAACCCGACGATCGACGTGACGGGCCTGCTGCTCTACGGCGAGCTGCCCGCGGTGCCCGGCGCGCCCGGCGAGTTCGTGCAGTGGATCGAGGGGCCCGAGCCCGCGGTCGAAGGCCTGTACGCCCGCATCAAGGCCGACCCGCGGCACTTCGACGTGGAGACGCTGGCGCGGGGGCCCGTGTCGGCGACCGCCCGGCGGTCGGGCGTGGTGCGGCCCGATGGCCGTTTGTTCGGGAGCTGGGCGATGGGCCTCGTCCGCCTGTCCGAGCTCCCCGCGACGTTGCCGGGCTTCCTGGGCTTCGCTCGCGACTGGGACCGCACCACGCTCCCGCGCGCGGCCTGAGCACTCCCGCGCGGTCGTCTTGACCGGGGCCCGCACCCCGAGGGCGTACCGCGTACGGGATTTGAACCCGTGTGACCACCGTGAAAGGGTGGCATCCTAACCCCTAGATGAACGCGGCGGGGAGACTCCGCTGGGAGCCGGAGGGAGACTAGTGGGAATTGAACCCACGGCCTCCAGGGTCACAACCTGGCGCTCTAACCAACTGAGCTATAGCCTCCGTATCCGTGCGAGCACGGTCCCCCCAAGCTATCACGGCGCGCCCGCCCTCGCCCCGCGCCCGCGTTGAAAATATGAGAAGGGCGGGCAAGGGGGACCGGCGATCGCCTCGCCCCCGAGCCCTCTACGCGGCCTCGGGCAGGGTGCCGGCGACGGCCTCGTGGAACGCGGCCGGGCGGACGTGGCGGCGGACGGCGGCGGTGACCTCGTCGGCGGTCAGGGCGGAGACCAGGGCCGGGTAGCGGTCGAGGTAGTCCACGGCGAACCCGCGCTCGGCGTTGACGAGCAGGCGCGCCGCGACGCCCGACGTCGTCGCCAGCCCGACGACGTGGCGGCCCGCGAGCGTGGTCTGCACGCCTGCCAGCACGTCGGGCGAGACGCCCTCGGCGACGAACGCCTCGACCTCGGCGCGCGTCGCCGCGATGCCCCGGTCGAGGTTCTCCTGGCTCAGCGTCACGTTGATGCCGACGTGGCCGTCGTAGCGGACCGACGGGGCCCCGAGCCCGGCGCCGATCCCGTACGTCAGGCCCTGCTCGTCGCGGACGGTCTGCATCAGGCGGCCCGAAAAGTTGCCGCCGAGCGCGAAGACGCCCGCGTACGCCGCCAGAAAGTCGTCGTGGTCCCGGCGCAAGTCAACGGCGTGGCCGAGCCGGACGTCGAGGTTGTTGCGGTCGGCCATCTCGATGACGACGCGGCCCGGCGTGTCGGAGCCCGCTTGGGCCGTGAAGACGGGCTGGCGGCCGTGCGGGGCGAGGTCGGCGAAGGCGTGGGCGAGGGCGGCCGCGACCGCGTCCGGGTCCACGTCGCCGACGACGGCGACCGTCAGGCCCTCCGACCCGACGTGGCTGGCGTGGTAGTCGCGGAGGTCGTCCGGGGTGACGGCCTCGACGCGCGCGATCTCGGCGTCGGGGTCGAGCACGTGGTTGGGGTGCGCCGGGCCGTAGATCCGGCGCGAGAGCGCGCCCGAGGCCTGGGCGCCCGTCGACTCGCGCGAGCGGCGGACGCCGGCGACGGCGCGGACCTTGGCCTTCTCGACCTCGTCGGGGTCGAGCGCGGGCGTCATCAGCTGCTCGGCGACCAGGCCGATCACGAGGTCGAGGTCGTCGCGCAGGGCGCGGCCGGCGAAGCCGAGGCGGAGGCCGTCGGCGTAGAACGAGACCTGGGCGCCGCGGCCCTCCAGGGCGGTTGCGATGGCGAAGCGGTCGTGCGCCTCGGTCCCCTTGTCGAGCAGGTTCGCGAGCAGCGACTGGACGACGTCGTCGGCGTCGGCGAGGTCGGGGGCGGCCTCGAACGAGCCCCGGAAGCTGACGACGTCGGGGACCTCGGTCGGGAGGGCGAGCAGGCGGGCGGGACCGGCGGCGGCGTCGTGGACGCGATCGGCGAGGGTCAGCGGGGCAGTGGACAGGGGACCAGCGGGCAGGGGATCAGAGAATGCGAAACGGGGGGACAGCCTCGGGCCTCCCCCCTCGACCGACGCCCGTCTACTCGGGGACGTACCAGGCGACCGTCCGGCGGTCGTCGTCCAAGACGGCGGCGGCGGCGGCCTGGACGTCGGCGGCGGAGACGGCCTCGATGCGGTCGCGGTACTCGGCGAAGAGCGTCCAGTCGCCGACGGCGATGGCCTCGTTGAGTTGGGACACGACGGCATACGGTCCGTCGCGTCCGAAGGCCTCGTCGGCGACGACCTGGCGGCGGGCGCGCGCGAGCTCCTCGTCGGTCACGCCCTCGGCGGCGATGGCGTAGAGGGCGGTTTCCAGGGCGGCCTCGGCGGCCTCGTGGGAGACGTCGGGCGCGAGCGTGGCGTAGGCGATAAACAGGCCGGGGTCGCGCAGGCGCGGATAGTAGGCCGACGACGAGGTCGCGAGCCCCTGGTCGGTCATCGCGCGGTACAGGCGGCCCGACTTGCCGGCGGCCAGGATCTGGACGAGCACGTCGAGCGCGTCGGCCGTCTCGTCGAGTCCGGCGGGCGCCTTGTACGCGAGGAGGACGGCGCCGAGCTCGCCGGCCTGGCGGACCGTCACGCGGCGCTCGCCGCGCTGCTCGGGCTCGCGCGTGACGGCGGCGTCGGGGTCGCGGTGGACGAGCGGGGCCGGGGCGTCGGGGTCGCCGCTCGCGTCGGCGGGGATCTGGCCGAAGTGCGCCTCGATGAGGTCGAGCGCCTCGGCGCGGTCGAACTGGCCGGCGACGGTCGCCGTGGCGCGGGACGGCCAGTAGTAGGTGTCGTAGAAGTGGCGGAGCCCGTCGGCGGTGACGGCCTCGACGTCGGAGCGCCAGCCGATGACGGGGTGGCCGTAGGGGTGGGCCTGGAAGGCCGTCGCGTAGGTCGCGTGGATGAGCTTGCGGAGCGCCTCGTTCTCGCCCCGGTCGAGCTCGTTGAGGACGACGGTCCGCTCGGAGAGCAAGTCCTCGTCGCGGACGCGCGCGCCGCGCATCCGGTCGGCCTCGATCTCGACGGCCAGCCCGAGGTGCTCGCTCGGCAGGAGCGCGTAGTAGTTGGTCCGGTCGTACCACGTCGTCGCGTTGATCTGGCCGCCGACAGACTGGAGCACCTGGAAGACGGACGTCCCGAGGTCCCGGTTGAACCGCTCGGACCCCTTGAACATCAGGTGCTCCAACAAGTGCGTGGCGCCCGTGAGCCCGGCGCCCTCGTTGCGGCTGCCGACGCGGTACGTGACCTGGAAGGCGGCGACCGGGGCCGCGGCGCCCGGCGCCAGCAGGACGGTCAGGCCATTCGCGCGGTGCCGGTACTCCTCGACGCCGCCGAGCGCGCGGACGGCCTCGAAGGCGGGGTGGTCGACGAGCGCGTCGGTGTCCGGGGCGAGCGTGGCGGGCGTCATGCGGGGCGGAGGGGGGCGCGCGGGTACGGGCCCGGCCGGGCACGGATCCCCCCCGGAAGAGGAGAGGAGTTGAGGAGAAGAGGATGGGAGGGGTCCGAGACAGGAGGCCGGTGGGCGGGCGCGGGGTACGAATGCGCGGGGCGGCTACGTCTGAGGGTCTCCCCTGCCGATACCTTTCGTCGTCTCCCCTCTCGACTCATGCGGTTCGCCCTGTTCGCCCTGTTGTTCGTCGTCGCCGTCGGTGGCTGCCGGCTCGAGTCGCGCCCGCCGATGGACGCGGCGCAGGCCGCCGAGGCGGGCGTCCCGCCGGGCGCGTTGCCCGAGATGCCGCCGCCGCCCGGCACCCAGCCGCCCCCGCCGCCGGCGGCGCTGACGAACCCGGCGACGGTCGACGGCAAGGCCGAGGTGGTCCTCTACGTGACCGAGTGGTGCCCGTACTGCGCCCAGGCGCGCGAGTACATGGCCGACAACGACGTGCCGCACCGGGTGGTGGACATCGAGAAGGACCCCGAGGGCCAGCGCGAGTACGCGGCGCGCGGCGGGACGGGCGGGATCCCCTTGGTGGCCGTCGGGCTCCGCGCGATGGAGGGCTGGAACGCGGAGGTGGCCCAGGGCATGCTCGACGACGCGGGCTACTAGGGCGGCGTCCGAGGCGTGGGCGGTCGTCGTGCTCGGCCCGACATCCCCCGGCGTCGCTCCGCTCCGCGTCCCCCTTCCTAGGGGGACGTCCGAGAGGCCGTCCGAGACGACGAGAGTTTCCCTCCTGGACGTCTCGCAGCGTCGGCGCAGCCAGGGATAGTAGCGGTGGACGCCGCGCACCGGCCGATCTACCCCCTCTAACTCCCCCTGTCCAGGGGGAGGACTGTTTGGCACACTGCACGAGCCCTCCAGATGCGTCCCCTCTCCCCGCGGGAGAGGGACAGGGTGAGGGGCGTCCAGCAGCCGGGCTCATACGGACACTCTCCGACCCCTGGGGACCACCTCCCTTGAGGGCATAGGGGACGCCTGAACGGCCGCGCTGGAGGACACACCGCGCGGCGTTGCCGCACGCGGTCTACGCCCGCTCGATCCCGGCGGGGTCGATGGCGATGCGGACGGCGTCGCGGGCGGCGTCGAGGCGGGCGCGGGCCTCGTCGGGGGCCTCGCCGGTGACGACGACGTGGCCGACCTCCTGGCCGGACCCCTCGCGCGGGCCGACGGCGTCGCCCGGCGCGACGCGGACCGTCGCCTCGACGACGCCGGGCAGGTCCTGGACCGCGTCGACCCCCTCGACCTCCTGCACCACGCCGGCGCCGGGGTGCCAGATCCACACCGCGGCCGACCGGCGGGCGCGCTCGGGCAGGGCGACGGGCTCGCCGCACTCGACGCGGACCCACGCCTCCCAGGCGTCGATCCCGTACGCCAGACCGATCAGGCGCATCAAGTGGCCGCCCGGCGGGCGCACGGCGAGCTCGCCGAAGACGGGCCCCTCGGGACCGAGGAACACCTCGAGGTGGGTCAGGCCCCGCTCGACGCCGAGCGCGCGCCACGCGGCGCCGTGGAGCCGGCGGATCGCCGACGCCGCGCCCGGGTCGAGGGGCGCCGGGACCAGGCTGGCCTCGCACGGGACGACGTAGTCGGTCGCGCTCATCCAGCGCATCTGGCCGCCCCACCCGATGCCCTCGGCGCTCATCTCGGTCCCCGTCACGAACGCCTCGGCCATCCAGCCTGGGGGCAAGCGCTCGGGCACGTCCCCCCTCTCGCGCACGACCTCGGTCCCGCGCCCCCCGGACCCGACGCACGGCTTGACGACGAGCGGGAGGCCGAGCCGCGCGACGAGCGCCTCGCGCCCCAGCCCCTCCTCCGCCAGCACGAAGTCGGCGCACGCGAGCCCGGC
Organism: Rubrivirga halophila; assembly: GCF_046845755.1. Lineage (GTDB taxonomy): Bacteria > Bacteroidota > Rhodothermia > Rhodothermales > Rubricoccaceae > Rubrivirga. Next base: position 836,913 of record NZ_CP177357.1, on the reverse strand, counting down.
GTCGCGGACGGCCCGTTTCATGGCGCCCTTGTGGGTGCACCGCCGGGCGGTGGCGACGCTCACGCCGTCGAGCCCGAGCGCTTCTCGGAGGTGGGCCGCCGGCAGGACCGCCCGCTCGGTCAGCGCCAGGACGGCGCTGGGGCGGTGGCGGCGGAGCGTCTCGGCGAGCGCCTGCCAGTGCGACAGGGGCGCGTCGAACGGGGTCTCGACGACGTCGGCGACGAGCGCGGCCGTGCGCGAGCCGGGCGCGCGGTCGGCGACGAGCACGGCGCGCAGCCCCAGCCGGCGGACCGCCTCGACCGCTGGACGCCGCGACCCCACGAGGACGACGCAACTCATGGAGAGGTGTCGGGGCTCACGTCTGGTCGAGAAGGGCGGTGGAGCGCCCTAGACGCGCGAGCAGGCGGGCCGTTTCCACCCGCGCGAGCCGGCGGGCGCGAGCCGGGGGACCGAGGCCGCTACAGGCCGAGCTTCCGCAAAAGGCCGGGGCGGCCTTTGAGGGCGCGCTCGGCGGTGTTGGCGAGCTCGGCGGCGTGCTCGCGGAGGGCGTCGACGGCGGCCTTGTAGGACTCCGAGGCGGTGCGGGCCTCGCCGGCCTCGTCGTCCTGGGCGGAGTCCCTGGTCTCGGCGGCCTGGATGAGGGCCTGGGACTCGGCGACGATGGCCGGCGTCAGGCCGCGGATCTCGGCGACGAGGTCGGGGCGCTCTTCGGCGGTGCCGTAGAACCTGCGGGCGGCCTCGATGATGGCGGCGCGGCTGTCGGGGGTGTCGCCGGAGAGGCGGAGGGCGCTCCAGGTCTCGGAGTCGCGGCGGTACCGGTCGCGGGCGGCCTCGCGGTGCTCCACGAACTGCGCGCGGAGGGCTCGGGTGGCGCGCTTGACCTGTCCGGTGGCGAGGCGGCTGTCGGCGGTCTCGGCGCCGGTCTCTTCGGAGCCGTCGACGACGGCCTGGCGGAGGGCGAGGCCGGCGGCGAAGTCCTCGGGGGCGTAGCCGTAGGGGTCGGCGAGGAGGGCCGCGATCTCGGGGTCGTCGGCGGCGTTCGTGTAGAGGGTGAGCGACTCCTTGACGAGGTCGGGGATGGGGAGGCGACGATAGTTGGACATGACGACGAGGGGGTGTGGACCGTATAGCGGGGGCGGTGGAGTCGGAGGAAAGAGTAGGACACCCGTCATTCCCGTTCAAGGGCCTGCACGGGTGCGGGGCACGACGCAGGGGCGATCCGGCGTGGGGGGCGCGGTGGCTGACTCCGGGGCGCGTTGCGGGAGAGAGCCGTCGCACAGCGCGGGAAGGCTCTTGCAGTGCGCGTGCGCCCTCTCGCACAGCGCGTGCGGGCCCTTGCACAGCGCGTGCGACCTCTTGCACAGCGCGTGCGACCTCTTGCACAGCGCGTGCGACCCCTTGCAGAGCGCGTGTGCCCTCTTGCAGAGCGCGTGCGGCCTCTTGCAGAGCGCGTGCGGCCTCTTGCACTGCGGGGGGCGCGCGGGCGAAGGGCGCTCGGTGGGCGGCTAGGGGCGTTGGCGGGGCACCTATTCGCCCGGCTCTGAGCCGGAGGTGCTCAGCGCGGCTCGGATGGCGTCGAGCACCTGGGAGGGGGCGTCGAAGACCGTGCGGTTCTCGAATCGGAGGACGCGGATGCCGACGGCGGCGAGGTGGCGGGTCCGGTCGGCGTCGTAGTCGCGTCGTGCGGGGGCGTCGTGGACGGCGCCGTCGAGCTCGATGGCGAGCCGAGCGGCAGGGCAGTACAGGTCGAGGATGTAGGGGCCGACGCTGAACTGACGGCGCCAGCGCCAGCCGTCGAGACGCCGGGCTTTGAGGAGGGTCCAGAGGGCGGCCTCGGCGGGCGTGCCGTGGCTGCGCAAGCGGCGGCGCAGCGTGCGGTAGGGGCGGCGGTTGTAGAGCGGCACGGGGCGGGCGTCGGGGACGACGCAAGCAACGGCGGGGGCGCTCCACGGGCGGGCGGATCGCTGGGGCGAGGTCGTGCTCGGTAGACCCCCCGTCCGCGCGGCGCCCCGCACGCCAGGCGGACGCCAGCACCCATGTGCCGCGAACACCCGGCACGACGCCGCGCGGACTGTCCCCCTTGGCAAGGGGGACAGCTTGGACGCGCCACGCCAACCCTGCTCGGCTTGCGATCCTTACGCGCGTCCGAGCGGGGGGTCTGCCGGGCACCCCCGTTCGCTCGCGAGCACCCCCCGTCCGCGCGGCGCCCCGCACGCCAGGCGGGGGCCAGCACCCGTGCGCCGCGAACACCCCGGACGACGCCGCGCGGACTGTCCCCCTTGCCAAGGGGGACAGCCAGAGGCGCCTTGAGCGAAGCGATGGCGCCGCTGGCGGGGGGTCTGCCGAGCGGGGCGTCGCCCGAGGCGTCAGGCGGCGAAGGTGTCGGCGTGACGGGCCTGGCCGAGTTCGGCGGGGGTGTCGAGGAGGTCGGCGACGACGTCGCGGCGGGCGTTGTGGAAGCGGCGGGCGACGGCGGGGGCGCTGAGGGGCTCGCGTTTCCGCCGGGCGGGTAACTAAAGGTTCGAAGCTGTTCGGCCTCGAGACCTATCCGATCCGGTATCGGCTGTCGGCAGTAGCTGTGTCCGGCCCTGACATAGCCGCAGCTGACGCCATTCGAGACCGGAAGAAGTCGGCAGCCTCGTCGTCGACGAAGTAGACGTAGCACCCCTTCATTCCTCTCGTGAGCAGAGTCCGGTACGTGTTCTTAATCACGCGGTCAGCCAACTCTCGGGCTGCTTCCGGGTCTTCCTTCAACTTCTTCTTGTAGCCTCGGACCGAACTGTCGTAGCTCGCCCGCTCACTCGCGTCCGTCACCACTTCGTCTCCTCGGACTTGAAGGTCGCGACCGACGATGACCCCTACGTAGTCAAGCTCGAGCCCTTGGCAGGTGTGGATGCATCCAACCTCACCGATGGAGTCCGGGGACTCGATCCAGAGGCTCCCGTCGGTCGTCAGGTTCCACTTGTGAGAGAACCCGTACTCGGGGAACACGATGTCGTCCTGCGATGGGTCCTTCTTGCTAACCCATCGCCAGCAGTATCCCGCCACCATCCTGGCCTTGTTCTCATCGTTCTTCTCTCGGATCAAGTCCCTGAGTACGGCGGGGGAGTCGACCACCCGGAAGTCGAACTCGTCTGGGGTGAGGACGGGGTTGGCCGTCTCTCTGATACCAAGCGTATGGTCGAGCCAAGCGAGATAGCCGTCAGACCCGTTGCACCGGAACTGCGAGGAGAGTTCGAGCGAGTGCACGGTCGCCCCTTGTTCTGCGGCCCACCGCTCAATCTCTACGCGCTCACCAATGTCGTCGAACGTGACCCGCTGGTCCTCGTCGAGGAAGAACACCGAGAGGTCCGCTGCCCGAACGAGCTCCATGACTTGGTTCTCGCCGAGGTTCTTATAGAGCCCACTCTTCTCGTTCAGTCGGTGGGCCTCGTCAACAATGAGGACATCGAACTCGCCAGGGGATGCTCCTTGGAACGCGCCGGACCCGGTGAAGAGGTTCGAGATCGCTGATTTCTTGTGGGAGCCGACGAGCCGCTGCTCGTAGACCGCGCGCGGGGCCGCGTTTTTCGTGACATACTGCGCGACGTGGCCACCCGACGTGAGTGCGACGAGGAGGTTGACGGCGACAACGGACTTGCCTGTCCCCGGCCCGCCTTCGACGATCAACACGTGTTTGTCGTCGGAGCCAGCGCGTTCCGCGAGCGCAAGTGCTTTCTCGTACACCACCTTTTGTTCGTCGAGCATGACGAACTCCTCATTGCCACGCAGCATCGACTCCAGGGCGTCGGCTAGGCTCTTCGAGGGCCGGATCTCCCCGTGCTCGATGCGATAGATGACATCCGCATCATCTCCGTACTTGACGTACCGCTTGATAAAGTCCCGGAGCCGAAGCGCGTCTGGCTTGAGGAAGAGGGGGGCCCGCTCTCTATGGTCGTCGTAGGCCGGATGATCGAGAGCAGGTTCGGGTCCCTGGTTGGGGTCATAGTTATGACAGTAGGCACAAGGCCAGATCCCAATCCCCTCGTTCTGGATGGTGGCGTTGAAGCTCTCGAGGAGGGCCGCGTACGACCAAGCTTGGTAGGACGGGTGGCTGACGCTAGCCCATCCCCGCCGGAAACGCGTCCTCACGATCCCGTCCATTTCGGTCGCCTCGGCTTCCGACCATTGCTTCAGCTCAATCAGCACTACGTTCTCCCGCCCGGTCTCATCTCGACCTGAGAGGAGGAAGTCCACCCGTTTGGAGGACCGGGGGAGGTGGTACTCGATAGAAACACGAGCATCATCGGGGATGGCCTCGTCCGCTAGAACGTTGTTCATGTAGAGGAGCGAGTTGCCCCACGACATCACCTCGCTCTCGCTCACGCGCCCCCCTGTGACCTGCTGGACCCTCCGGTGAATGACCCCCGCGATGTCGTTCGACAATACGTCGCCCACGAACTGCGCCTTCGTCTCTTTGTAGACAATCATGTATTTCAGCCCGCGAGAGTAGAGGTCCGGCGCTCGTTCACGGCTAGTATGGTTGACCGGAAACTTACTGCTGTACGCGAACGGCATGAGGCGATCACCCGCCCCCGGCCCCTCCTCCCTGCCTGCGCGGGGACAGGCTGGAGGGGAGGATCGCGTGGGGGCGGGCGCGAGCGGGGTGCGTGTGCTCGGTAGCCCCCCCGCCAGCGGCGCCATCGCTGCGCTCAGGGCGCCTCGGGCTGTCCCCCTTGACAAGGGGGACAGTTCGCGCGGCGTCGCTCTGAGCGCGCGGGTGCGGGCGCCAGCCTGCGTGCGGGGCGCCGCGCGGACGGGGGGTCTGGCGAGCGAACGGTGGTGCTCGGCAGACCCCCCGCGTCCCTTCCGGTCGCTGCGCTCCCAGGTCGGGACGCTGTCCCCCTTGGCAAGGGGGACAGTCCGTGCGGCGGCGTGCTGGGTGTTCGCGGCGCGTGGCTGCTGGCGCCAGCCCCGCGTGCGGGGCGCGGTGCGGACGGGGGGTCTGGCGAGCACGACCTCGCGCGAGCGGCCCCCTTCCCTACCCCGCCAGCGGGTAGCCCGCGTCGCGGGGGTGGATCACCGTGACCTCGCGCGGCCAGGCGATCCCGAACGCGGGGTCGTCGTAGCGCGCGCCGCGCCCGGCGTCGGGGACGTAAGGCGTGCTCATCGTATAAAACACCTCGGAGTCGTCGGCCAGCGTCAGGAAGCCGTGGGCGCAGCCGGGGGGGACGACGAGCGCGAGCCCGTTGTCGGCCGTCAGCGTCTCGGCGTGCCACTGCCGGAACGTCGGGGAGTCTGTTCGGAGGTCGAGGCAGACGTCGTAGACGGCGCCGCGCGTGCAGCGGACGAGCTTCTGCTCGCCGTGCGGCGCGGCCTGCCAGTGCATCCCGCGGAGCGTCCCGGCACGCGCGTTAAACGAGGTCGAGCACTGGGCGACGCTCGCGTCAAGGCCGGCGGCGGCGAAGGCGTCGGGGTCCCACGTCCGGGCAAAGTGGCCGCGGTCGTCGGCGTGGCGCTCGGGCCGGACGACGTGGCAGCCAGGGATCGGGGTGGGGTCGAGAACCATGGGGACCGGGGACTGGGGACCGGGGACTGGGGACCGGGGACCGGGGAACGGCGGGATCCTGTAGGCCCCCTCCCCACTCCCTCCGCCCGCACTCCATTCTAAAACACCTCGACGCGGGGGATGGGGACGACGAACCGGCCGCCCCAGTCGCGGATGTGGCTCATCTGGCTCGCGATCTCGTCGCGCAGGTTCCAGGGCAGGATGAGGACGTAGTCGGGCCGCGTCTCGGCGATGCGCGACGGGTCGTAGACGGGGATGCGGGCGCCGGGCGTGTAGGTCCCCTGCTTGTACGGGTTGCGGTCGACGGTGTAGTCGAGGAGGTCGGTCCGGATGCCGCAGTAGTTGAGGAGGGTGTTGCCCTTGCCCGGGGCGCCGTAGCCGACGACGGTCTTGCCGTCGCGCCGCGCGGCGATGAGGAAGTCGAGGAGCCCGCGCTTGGTCTCGCGCACCTGCTCGGCAAAGGCGGCGTAGGTCGCGAGGTCGTCGACGCCCCAGGCCTGCTCCCTGTCCGCGAGCGCCGTCGCCCGGTCGGTGACGGGCTTGGAGGCGTCGGCGTCGTGGCGGGCGTAGATGCGGAGCGAGCCGCCGTGGGTGGGCAGTTCCTCGACGTCGAACAGCGTCAGCCCGTGGCGGGCGAACACGCGCTCGGCGGCGGTGAACGAGAAGTACGAGAAGTGCTCGTGGTAGATGGTGTCGAACTGGTTCTCGTCGACGAGCCGGAGCAGGTGGGGAAACTCGACGGTCGCCACGCCATCATCCGCCAGCAAGACCGCGAGGCCGGCGACGAAGCTGTTGAGGTGGGGCGTGTGCGCGAGCACGTTGTTGGCCGCGATGAGGTCGGCGCAGATGCCCTCGGCGCGCATGGCGCGGGCCTCGGCCTCGCCGAAAAAGGCGACGCGCGTCGGGACGCCCTTCTCTCGCGCGGCCTGGGCCACGTTCGCGGCGGGCTCGACGCCCAGGCACGGGATCCCGCGCGCGACGGCGTGCTGCAAGAGGTACCCGTCGTTGCTGGCGATCTCGACCATGAGCGAGTCGCCGGTCAGCCCGAACCGGTCGGCGACGGCGTCGACGTAGCGGGCGGCGTGGGCGACCCAGGAGTCGGAGTACGACGAGAAGTAGGCGTACTCGCCGGCGAAGATCGCTTCGGGGGGGACGACCTCGTCGATCTGGACGAGCGAGCACGCGTGGCAGACGAAGGCGTGCAGGGGGAAGAACGTCTCCCCTGCCCCGAGGTCCTCGGGTTGCACCACGTTCTGGCACGGCGGGCTGGAGCCGAGGTCGACGACGGAAAACCGGACGGGCGTCCCGCACGCGCGGCACGGGAAGCCCTGGTCGGGGGCCTCGGCGGGGAGCGCGCGGGGGGCGTCGAGGATCTGCATGGGGGTCACGCGCGGGCGGCGAGCGTGGCCGCGACGTCGACCGAGGCGCCGTCGCCGCTCGTCCAGCGGAGGTCGGGGCCGAGGGCGCCCGTCTCGAGCAGGCGCGTGAGGTGGGCGACGCGCGAGTAGCGGGGGCCCTCGAAGACGGCGGGCGCGAGGTCGAGGCCGGCGAGCGCGTCGCGGACCTGGGCGATGCCGTCGGGGACGGTCCAGCGCGGGCGCCAGGCGGGCAGGCACTCGGCGATCTTGGCGAAGCTGACGCGGTAGCTGCGGGCGTCGGGCGAGGCGCCGTCGGCGAAGGTGACACGGCAGCCGGGCACGGCCTCGCCGACGAGCGTCGCGACGTCACGGATCTGGTAGTTCTCGCCGTCGCGGCCGACGTTGAAGGCCTGGTCGTGGACGGCCTCGCGCGGGGCCTCGACGGCCGCGAGCGCCGCGTGCGCCACGTCTTGGACGTGGACGAGCGGGCGCCACGGGGTCCCGTCGCTGAGCATTCGGATGGCGCCGGTCGCCACGGCCCAGGCGGTCAGGTTGTTGACGACGAGGTCGAACCGCAGGCGGGGGCTGGCGCCGAAGACGGTCGCGTTGCGGAGGTAGACCGGCGAGAACGTGTCGCCCGCGAGCGCCTGCAAGCCCCTCTCGGCGTCGACCTTGGCGCGGCCGTACGGCGTGACGGGGTGGAACGAAGCCTCCTCGGTGACGGCGTCCTGGCCGGCGGCGCCGTACAGGCTGCACGAGCTGGCGAAGACGAACCGGCCGACGCCGGCGTCGCGCGCGCGCTCGGCGAAGCGGACGGTCGCCTGGGCGTTGACGCGGTCGGTCAAGCCGGGGTCGAGGCTGCCGAGCGGGTCGTTCGACAGGTTCGCGAGGTGGACCACGGCGTCGGCGCCGTCGAACACGTCGGCCGTCGCGTCGCGCACGTCGAGGCGGAGCGACGGGGGGGCCGGGGGCTGGGGACCGAAGGCGCAGGCCGCGAACCAGCCGGTGTCGAGGCCGCGGACGTCGTGGCCGGCGGCCTGGAGGATCGGGGCGAGGACGGTACCGATGTACCCGTCGTGGCCGGTCAGGAGGATGCGCATGGAGGGGCGGGCGTTCGCCGGGCCCTCCGGCCAAGTCCGTGCCACCGTCGCCCGCCGTGCGTTCACCCGGCCGCCAGGGGGCCGTGGGGTGGACAGACCGAAGGGCCGCCTCGTGTGGCGACGGGCGGCCCTTCAAGGGCGGGGCGCGGCGCGGCCCTAGCTGGCGCGCGAGATGTGAACCTCGTACATGTCGCCGTCCGTGCGGCGGCTGTTCACCTGATGGTCGCCCTCGAAGTTGCGCCGCATGTAGTTGCGGACGCCTTGGACCTCGTTCTTCGTCGCCTGGAAGGCCAGGACCTCCTCCGAATCGAGCTCGCGGAAGCGATCTCCGATGGGGGAATACTTGCTCCGACGGGTGCCCTTGGCGCTGCGGCGTTCGGTCGCCTCCGTCTTGGAGAGGGTCTGAAAATCGAACGGGGTGCTCTTGCGGGCGGTGCGGCTCTTAGCCATGATGAGAGGGGGGGTGGTAGTGCGGAAGTCCGTGTTGCCTCCGTACCCAATAGTACTCAATTACCATTGGCCCGCAACACCCACCCCCCTGCCCCGCCACAATCCCGGCTCACCGTAGCGAAGAACAACGTTCGCACACACCAGACGCGATGGGGGACGAAGGCTTATCGCGACGTCTCCGACAACCTCGGAGCGCCCGGCGGCCACCTGCCATCGCCCGGCGCAGCAATGGACTGGACGGACAGCACGACGCCGACGCGCACGGCCCCGGCCCCTCCGTTCGGTCCGACGTCTCCACTCCGGCCCGGCGCTCTATCCTCCCCTCCCCGGCCCCTATCCAAATGCGTTCCCGCCTCGCGCTCACCCTCCTGCTCTCCGCCGCCGTGCTCGCGTGCGCCAGCGCCGAGGGGGCCTACGCCGACGGCATGGCGCTGGAGCAGAGCGGCGACCTGGTCGGCGCCGCCGACGCGTACGCGACGGCGCTCGAACGTGACCGCTCGCTCCCGAACGTCGCCGGGCGGCTGGCGGTCGCCGGGCGCGGGGCTGTCCGCCAGCACCTCGCGGCGGCCGAGGGGCTCGACGCCGAGGGCGCCGCGCTCGCGTACCACCGCGCCGACGCGCTGGTCGTCCGGGCCGCCGCGGTCGGCGTCGACCTCGAGCGCCCCGCGGCCTTCGCCGCCGACCGCGACGCCCGCTACGACGCCGCCGTGCGGTCGCTGACCGACGCCGCGAGCCGGGCCGCCGCGCCCTCCGACGCGGTCGCCCTGACCGGCCGCGCCCGCGCGTTTCCGATGACCGACGCGCAAGCCGTCGCGCTCGACCGGGTCGCCCGGGACGCCTACGCCGCGTGGGCCGAGGCCGACCTGTCGGCGGGCCGGTACCGGGCGGCGCTCACGCACGCCGACGACGCGCTCTCGCTCGGGGCGTCGGCGCGGCTGGCGGACCTCCGCCGGCGCGTGCTGGACCTCGGTGCCCTCCGGGTGGCCGTCTTCCCCGCCGAGGGCGACGACGACCTCTTCGCGCGCGACGTATCCGACGTGCTGTACGACGAAGCGCTCGTCTCCAACGACCCGTTCTTGTTGTTCGCCGACCCAGCCGACGTGCGGAGCTGGGCGCGGCGCTCCCGCGGCCCGGCGCTCTCCGCCAGCCCCCGCCGTCTCGCGGACGCCGCGATCGACCTCGACGCCGACTTCGGGGTCGTCGTCCTCATCCGTCCGCTGGCGACGCGCGAGGTCCGGGGCGAGGCCGAGACCCGGACGGCCGACCTCGAATCGGGCGGGCGGGCGACGTACACCGTGCGCGAGCTGACCGTCGAGATCGAGGCCGAGGCGGACGTGCTGGTGGTGGCGTCCGGGACCTGGCGGTCCGTCTGCGACCGCCGCGTCTCGCGCGCGGCGCGGGCCCGCGTCGATCTCGTCAGCTACCCCGGCGACTGGCGGCAGCTGGAGCTGTCGCGCGGGGCGCGGCGCGCCTTCGCGCCCGACGCGGCCGACCGGGCCCGCGCCGACGCCCGCGACGAGCTCCGAGACCGGCTCGCGGCGGCCGTCGCCGAGCGCATCGAGGGGTGCGTGTCCGCGTTCGTGCCGTAGCGGCGCGGGAGGCGATTCCCCCGCGCCCGGTTTAGATCCCGTAGTGGCTGGCGACGGCCGACTGCGCGCTCTGGACCGACTTGATGGTCTCCTTGACGAGGTTCTGCTGGCTCTTGTGCATCGTGTCCGGGTCGACCAAGTCGCCCGGCCGCTCGCCGCGCTCGGCGGACTGCATCTGGCCGCGGAGGTGGAGGTCGACGAGCGTCGTGAACGCCGGCACGAGCCCCTTGGCCTGGGCGGCGAGCGGGTGGTCGGACTGGCCCACGAACCGGAGGCGCTCGAACGTGCCCGCCGACTCGAGGTAGTTCGCGTCGAGCGCCATCGCCCGGGCCATCCGCACGACCGGCATGATGAGCCGGGACCGGAGGTCGAGCCCGGTCACGCCGCCGACCTCCTCGACCTCGATGCGGCCGAGCATCGTGAGCGGCATGTCGGCCTTGGCGCCCTCGCGCGCCAGGATGGTCGCGAGCCGCTTGTTTGGGAGGTGCTCGGCGATCGTCGAGCACAGCGCGGCGCCCAGCTCGTCCTCGCCGTAGAGCGTGCGGACATCGAAGCAGAGCGCGGCCCTCGCCGTGGCCGAGGCGTCGGCGCCCGACGCCCATGCGTCGTAGGCGGCGCGCCAGGCGCTGAGCGGCTGGCGGAAGGCCTCGGCGCTGGCGTCGACGCCGTTCTCGGGGTCGCCGTAGCCGCACTCGCGGAGCGCCGCGACGGCCCGCGTCGCCAGCGTCTTGTAGTAGGCCGCCGCGCGGTCGGCGTCGCCGGGGGCGGGGTCGGCGTAGACGAGCCCGTTGTCCTGCCAGGCGCGGAGCACGGACTCGCGGCGGCCGGCGGCACCGAACGTGAGCCAGGCCCAGGCCCCGTCGTAGGCGTCGGCGCCCATCTCGGCGCGGACGTCGCGCTCGACGGTCGTGAGCACGCGGCGCTTGAGCTGGTCGTCGATCTCGGTGACGAGGTCGAGCAGGTCGTCGGCGTGGATGCCCTGGTGGTAGAGCCGGTAGAGGCGCCGGTTGGAGTCGGCGCGCAGGCCGGCGAGCTCCTCGACGGACTGGGCCCGCTCGAGGCGCTCGGTCGTGGCGACGGGGTCGAGGCCGCGGTAGTGGCTGGCGTCCTCGGCCGAGAGCAGGCCCCGGAGGCGGCCGCCGTCGTCGTCGACCACGACGATGCGGCGGATCCGCTCGCGCATCATGGTCCGCATCGCGTCGTAGAGGCGGTCGGCCGTGCGGAGCGCGATCGGGGGGCGGTCGACGAGCGCCATCGCCGGCCCGTCGAGGTCGCCGTCGTTGGCGAGCACGCGCTTGACGAGGTCGCCCTCGGTGATGACGCCCATCGGGACCTTGTCCTGCACGAGCACGACGGCGTCGGTCTCGCCGTCGGACATGGCCTGGGCCGCGTCGCGGACCGTCGCCGACACGTCGATCGTCGTGGCCTCGGCCCGGAGCACGTCGCCCAGGCTCGTGTCGAAGAGCAGGAACGCGCCGGACGCGTCGATGTCCTCGTCGAGCGTGCGGACGTAGCGCTTGATGTCGGCCTCGAAAAAGGCCCGGAAGGCGTCGTTCGAGTCGAGCAGCCGCTTAAAGCTGTCGGCCGCGATCAGCGCGCACGACGTGTTCTCGACGGCGCGGGCCTCGTAGGGCAGCGCCCCGCCCTGGAGCAGCCCGTACGACCCGAACTGCGAGCCCGCCCCGGCCATGTCGACGACGCGGCCGGTCTCGGCCTCCTGGAGCCGGACGAGCCCCTCGGTGACGATGTACAGCGCCCGGTGGATGTCGTCGCCCTGCTGCAAGATGACCTCGCCCGGGGAGTACAGCTCCAGCGTCATCTTCTGGAGGAGGGACTGGCGCTCCTCGTCGGTCAGGACGTCGAACGGTTCGGTGCCGGCGAGGAGGTCGGCGATCTGTGCGGAAATGGAAGCCATGCGGGCGCGTCGGGGAGAGGGGCCCGTAGGACGCGGGCTCCCCGGGCCGGATCCCCGACGGCCGATCTGGCCCCTCAGCCGCTACCCGCGCGGGTCCGTCGGGCGGACGACGACGACGCCGATCTGGCTTGAGATGCCTTGCACGTAGCTCGCCAGGTCCGGCGAGATCTTGACGGCGTCCGACGACAGCGAGGCGTGCATGAAGCCGGTGTGGGCGTCGGTCTTGTGGACGAACCCGGTGTGCGTCACGTCGAGCCCGCCGATGCTGGTCGCCGTGGCGATGATGTCGCCAGGCTGGAGCTGAGCGTAGACGTCGGCGATCCGGGCCTGGGGGACGTAGAACAGCTCGGCGTCCGCCAGCGAGGCCTCCATGTCGATGATGCAGGCGTAGGTGCCGTCGTCGGCGAGCTTTGGGTAGGCCTCGCGGTGCTCGCCCATGAACGAGAGCCGCTTCTCGAACGGGGCCCCGCCGATGGCCCGGGTGACGTTCGTCATCGCCCCGCGGCGCTCGTTGTCGCGGATCCAGTCCGAGAAGTAGTGGAGACGCGAGCAGTACCCGTCGAGGTCGCCGTCGCGGTAGCGGAGCGTCTGGACGCCCGCCGCATACGCGTCGTAGGCCGACTCGTCGAGCGCGATCATGCGCGCCAGCGACATCACGTTCTCGATGTAGAGGACGCAGTCGAAGGCCGTCAGGTCGACGACGAGCACTTCGGTCGCCGGGGCGTCGAGCATGCCCGCGAGGTAGGGCCGGCCGATGAGTTGCTCGCCGACCCACTGGATGATCTCGCCGTAGGGGCGCTGGGCGACGTTTTGGGCCGCGGCCTCGTCCAGGATGCGGCGGAAGGTGGCCTCGGTCTCGCTCCGGGCCGCCTCGACGGTGTCGGCCGAGGCGCGAGCGGCCTCGGCGGCTACGACGGGCGCGGCGTTCGACACGGGCGGCGCGGCGGGCGTCACGTCCGCGCTGGCGACGGTCGTAGGGGCGGAGACCGGCGTGTCGGAGGCCGAGCGCGAGCCGCAGGCGGCGAGGGCGGCGAGGCCGGTGACGAGGGCGAGGCGGAGCATCGGGTCGGGGAGGGCGTGCCTGCGATGAACGCCCGAGGGGGGCGAGTGTTACCGGGCCCGGTCGATGGCGTGCCAGTCGCCCTGGGCGCGCAGGGCGAGCGCCAGCCGGCGCTCGAAGACGCCGCGCGGGATCTCGACGACGCCGAAGCGGGCGAGGTGCGGGGTCGACATCTGGGTGTCGAGCAGCTCGAACCCGCCCGCGCGCAAGCGCTCGACGAGCGCGACGAGCGCCACCTTCGAGGCGTCGCGCTCGCGCGACACCATGCTCTCGCCGAAAAAGGCGCCCCGTAGCGCCACGCCGTAGAGCCCGCCCGCGAACCGGCCCTCCCGCCAGCACTCGACGCTGTGCGCGAACCCGGCGCGGTGGAGCGCGACGTACGCCTCGACCACCTCGTCGGAGATCCAGGTGTCCTCCCGCCCCGGCGCGGGCGCGGCGCACGCCCGCACGGTCGCCTCGAAGTCACGGTCGACGGCGACCTCGAAGCGGCCCTGCCGGACGGTCTTCGCGAGCGTCTTCGGGACGTGGAACGCGCCGAGCGGCAGGACGGCGCGGGGGTCCGGGGCGTACCACCCGATCTCGCCGTCGGGGTCGGCCATCGGGAAGATGCCCTGGTGGTAGGCCGCCAGCAGGAGGTCGGGGGTGAGCACGCGTGGAAGAGCGGAAGAGCGGAAGAGCGGAAGAGCGGAAGAGCGAAGGTGCCCTCAGATCGGTGGGGGCGCCAGGAGATCTCGGGTGCGCGGGCCGGGCCGCGCGATGGTCGCGCGGTCGGGGCGGCGGCGGGTGGGGCCATGGAGCGGCGCGCCCTGGGGCCGGCGTCAGGGGATTCCCCCCGGCGGCCGACGAACCGAGCCGGGCGGCGTCGCGTACCACGGCCATGCCCGACATCGAGCTTTCCCGCCCCCACGCGCTCGGCCCCGACGGGGCCCTGGCCGCCGCCGTGGCCGTCGCCGACCGCCTCGAGCGCGAGCACGGCGTCCGCACGCGGCGCGAGGGCGACACCATCCACGTCGAAGGGCGCGGCATCCGCGGGCACCTGCTCGCGGGCCCCGACGCCGTCACCGTCGTGGCGACGCTGGGCCTGCGGGCCCGTCCGTTCCGCCGCCTGCTGCGCCGCGAGATCGAGGCCGAACTCGACCGCTTCGCCCCCATCCTCTAAGCCCATGTCCGCCACCACCACTGTCCGCCGCTTCGTCCTCGACCGGCTGTACCCGACCGTCCTCGACGGCGTCCCCGGCCTGGGCACCCCTCAGGAGCGCGCCGCCGAGGCCCGCGCCGGCGGCGGGTCCGTCGACGACCAGGTCGACCGGCTCATTCTGCGCCACCTCGCGCTCGCGTCGTCGGCCGGGTTCGTCTCCGGGCTGGGCGGGTGGCTCACGCTCCCGGTCGCGCTGCCGGCCAACCTGGCGGCCGTCGCCAGCGTCCAGCTTCACATGGGCGCCTCGATGGCCGTCCTGGCCGGGCACGACCCCCGCCAGCCGGGCACGCGCCAGCGGGTGCTCAACACGCTCGTGGGCTCCGGCCCCGCCGACCCCGCCCGCGACGCCGAGCAGGAGACGCTCGATCGCGTCGGGCTGAAGCTGGCCGAACGTGGCCTCAACGTCGTCGTGTCGAGCCTGGCAGGCGCCGCCAAGTGGGGCGCCAAAAAGGTGGTCGCCGGGCGCGTCCAGCGCAAGATGCTCCGCGGCATCCCGCTCGTGGGCGGCTTCATCGGGGCCGCCAGCGACGGGTACGTCACCAAGAAGGTGGCCGAGGCCGCCCGCGCCGAGTTCTTCGGCGGGATCCCCGAGCACGACTTCCCGCCGTCGTCGGGCGACGGCCTGCCCGCCGGCGTCGTCCCCTCCGCCCCCGACGAGACCACGGCTTGAGTCTTCCCGTCGCGCGCGCCCCTCTCCTCTCCCGCCCTCTCCTCCCCCTTCCCCTTCTCATGGACACCATCCCCAACGAAACCGCCGCCGCCGAAGTCACCGCGACGGTCGACGACGTCGAGCGCGGCCTGACGGCGCTCCCGCTCTCCAAGGCGATCAACCGCATCGACGACTGGAAGCGCAAGATCGAGGCGACCGAGCGCGAGGAGCTGCTCCCGATCGCGGCGGCGCTCGGCGAGCTCCACCAGGCGCTCGTGGGCGAGGGCATCGACGGCGCTCGCGTCGGGGCCATCCTGGTCAGCCTGGGCGAGAAGACGGAGGCCTCGGCCGACCACGTGGGCCCGCCGACGACCGGCGACACCACGGCCGACCTCGAGGCGGGGCTCCGCCGGCTCGGCTCGCTCTTGCGCCACGCCGGCGGCGCGCTCGGGGGCTGAGCCCGCCCGCTCCGAGACGCCCTGCCGCTGACGACGCGGGCGCGGCACCCGCACCTCCCTTCTCCTTCGGATCCCCTCTCCCATGTCCGACCACGCAACGCCCGACGGCATCTCCCTGTTCAGCACGCTCGACGCCTTCCGCGACGGGCTCACCTCCACCTTGTCCCGCCCCGCGGCCGCCAGCGTCTGCCGGGGCTGGGCCGAGAAAATCGACGCGACCGACCGCTCCGACCTCGGGGGCATTCGCGACGGGCTGACCACGCTCGCCGACCAGCTCGAGGACGAGACGGCCTCGGCCTCGGCGGTCGGCCAGACGATGCAGTCGCTCGGCGCGCACACCGCCGAGGCGGCCTCGACGATCGACGAGGACCACCTCGAGGCCCCGCTCCTGCGGCTCGGCGGCTACCTCAAAGCTGCTGGGATCGCGCTCGCAGGTGGGACGCGGGCCGACCAGATCGAGGGCATCTCGACCGACACGCACCCCACGCCCGGCGACCCCGAGCTGCGCACGGTCAACACCGCGCCGAGCGCGACGCGCCACAGCGATCACGCCGACCGCGCGGGCGTCAAGGGGCCCACGCACGACCTCGCCGACGACGTGCACGACGTGGCGGGCGACGCGACGCCGGGCATCCAACTCTCGCCGAAGTAGCTAGCCGTAGCGTACGGCCACGACCGACAGCTCGCGGTCGCCTGAGGGCGTCGTGAGCGTCGCCGTGTCGCCCACGCGCATGCCGGTGAGGGCGCGGGCGAAGGGGGACGTGAACGCGACCGTGTCTCCACCACTCGCGGCCTGGTCCACGCCGACGATCTGGACGGTCCGCTCCGACCCGTCGGCCTCGCGGACCGTGACGGTCGCCCCGAAGCGGACATCGTCGCGGTCCGACGCGGCCGGGTCGACGACCTGGGACCGCGCGATGCGCTCGACGAGCAGCTTGAGGCGGCCGGTCAGCGTCTCGCGGGTGCGGCCGGCGTCGGGGTCCTCGGCGTCGATCTCGGCCCGCTGGCGCTCGACCTCGGCGCGCTCGGCGCGGAGCGCCGCCAGCCCGGCCGGCGTCACGTAGTTGGGCACGCCGGCCGGCAGCGGCGGGCGGGGAGGGACGACGACGGGCACCTCGGGGGCGCCCTCTTTGACGAAGGCTCGGCTCATGGGGGGCCTACGCCCGGACGTCGGTCCGGGTGCCGCGTGCGCGGTAGACACAAAAACGCCCCCCGGCCGAAGCCGGGGGGCGCTCATGAAATCGGCAGGGCCGACTTACATGCCGTCACCGTCCATGTCGCCGTCGAGCTCGGCGTCGACCTCGTCGGCCATGTCGGAGGCGTCGGCCTCGATCTCGTTCATGGTGTCGTCGAGACCGTCGCCGAGGACGTCGGCGTCGGGCTCACCGGGCTCGTCGAAGATCTCGCCGTCGCCGATGACGTCAGCCTCGTCGCCGGCCGGGGCGCCCTCCTCGTAGGCCTCCTCCGTGGCGGAGTCGGCGCAGGCCGTGAGGCCGAAGGTGAACGTGAGGGCGAGGGCCAGAATGAATGCGCGCATTGTGATAGGGGTGTGGGGTGAACCAACCGGCGGGCGACGCGAGCGATATGCGGCGACTGCCGGGCTCCCGACGGGAGCGCTCACAACATACCCCGATCTGGACCGCGCACAATCACAAGCTCTCCACACGGTGTTCACACATTCGGGGCACGACGCCCATTCCGCTCCGGAATCGCCCGTTTAGTGGCCCCTATTGTGAAGTGAGCGCCACACCCTGCCGTCAGAACAGGCGCTTCCCGATGGCCGCGCAGGGCCGATAGCGCCCGAAGCGGGATCCCGCGCACCAGTCGGGCCAGCTCCAGCCGCCGCGCGCGTCGCTTATCGCTCGGCCGTTTTCTTCAGGTCGGCGAGGGCCATGAGCGCCTCGATGGGCGTCATCCGGTCCGGCTCCAGCGCGGCGAGGTGGTCGAGG
This sequence comes from Rubrivirga halophila, assembly GCF_046845755.1. Classification (GTDB taxonomy): domain Bacteria; phylum Bacteroidota; class Rhodothermia; order Rhodothermales; family Rubricoccaceae; genus Rubrivirga. The sequence goes on along the minus strand of NZ_CP177357.1, from coordinate 819,639 downwards.
ATCTCGGTTGCGATGGGGTCGGGCGCCGCGAGCGCCACGGGCACCGCCGACGGCGCCGGGAGGGCGCCGACGGACGGCCGGTTCGCGCCGGGCAGCCCGTCGCCGGAGGGCGCCCCGCCGACGCCCACTTCGGCCGCCACGTCGTGCGCTTCGAGGTGCCGCAGGACCGACTTGGCGCGGTCGACGACTGACGTCGGCAGGCCGGCCATCCGGGCCACCTCGATGCCGTAGCTGTGGTCGGCGCCGCCCGGCACCAGCGTTCGCAAAAACACCACGCGGCCCTCGTGCTCGCGGACGCGGACGCTGTAGCTGGCGACCCGGTCGAGCCGCTCCGAGAGCGCGTCGAGCTCGTGGTAGTGCGTCGCAAAGAGCGTCCGCGCCGCGCACGCCGGCGTCTCGTGCAGGTGCTCGACAATCGCCCACGCCAGCGACAGCCCGTCGAACGTGCTCGTGCCGCGGCCGACTTCGTCGAGCAGGATGAGGCTCCGTTCGGTCGCGTTGTTCAGGATGTTGGCCGTCTCATTCATCTCGACCAGGAACGTCGACTCGCCCGCGGCCAGGTTGTCCGACGCGCCGACGCGCGTAAAGAGGGCGTCCACGGCGCCGACCCGGGCGCTCGCGGCGGGCACGAAGCAGCCGACCTGCGCGAGCAACACCACGAGCGCGGTCTGCCGGAGCACGACGCTCTTGCCCGCCATGTTGGGCCCGGTGATGAGCAGGATCTGCGAGCCGGCCTCGTCGCTGCCCGGCGCCACGAGCCGGACCGAGTTGGGGATAAAGGCCTCGCCGGCGGGCAGCATCTGCTCCACGACCGGGTGCCGCCCGTCGACGATGTCCAAGACCGTCGAGCTGTCGACGGTGGGACGCGCGTACCCGTTGCGCTCGGCGACCTCGGCGAAGCCCGCCAGCACGTCGAGCGTCGCCAGCGCCTGGGCGTTCGTCTGGATCGGCGCGACGGCCTCGGCGACGCGGACGCGCAGGTCCTCGAACAGCGTCGTCTCGAGCGTCCCGATCCGGTCCTGCGCGGTCAGGATCGTCTCCTCGTACTCCTTGAGCTCGGCCGTGATGTAGCGCTCGGCGTTCGTCAGCGTCTGCTTGCGCGTCCAGTCGGCGGGCGCCTTGTCCTTGTGGGCGTTCGAGACCTCGAGGTAGTAACCGAAGACGCGGTTGTACCCCACCTTCAGGCTGGTGATGCCGGTCCGCTTGGCCTCGCGCGCCTGCAGGTCCGCGAGGTACGCCTTGCCGTCGCCCGCCACGGCCCGCAGGCGGTCGAGTTCGGCGTCGACGCCGGGGCGGATCATCCCGCCCGCTTTGAGCTGGGCCGGCGGGTCGTCCACGAGCGTCGTCGCGATGTCGTCGACGGTGTCGTCGCACGGCTCGAGTCGGTCGCGCAGGCGCGCCAGCAGGCCGTCGGGCACGTCGACGAGCGTGCCGGCGAGCGTCGGGACCCGGCGTAGCGTGTTGCCGAGCGTCGCCAGGTCGCGCGGCCCGGCGCGGCCGGTGCAGACCTTGCCCGCCAGCCGTTCGAGGTCGCCGACGTGGCGCAGCTCCTCGCGCACGGCCCGGCGGAAGCGCGCGCCGCTGAGGGCGGCGACGGCGTCGAGCCGCGCGTTGATCCGCGACACGTCGCGCAGGGGGCGCACGAGCCACTGGCGGAGCAGCCGCCCCCCCATCGGCGTCAGCGTCGCGTCGAGCACGCCGACGAGCGAGCCGTCGCGGCGGCCGTCGTGCATCGAGGCCACGAGTTCGAGGTTGCGCTTGGTGGCCGGGTCGAGCGCGATGTGGTCCTCGGCGCGGTAGCGCTGGAGCCGCCGGACGTGGGGGATGCGCCCCTTCTGCGTCTCGCCGAGGTAGTACAGCGCCGCCCCCGCCGCCGTCACGCCGACGGTCAGCCCGTCGACGCCGAAGCCCTTCAGGCTGTGGGTCTTGAAGTGGCGAAGGAGGGTCTCGGTCGCGAAGTCGAGCCCGAACACCCAGTCCTCCTGCTTGGTGACCGCGAACGGCAGCGCGCCGCCCTGCACCGCCGACACGGCCTGCCGCAAGCGGTCGACGTGCCGCTTGTCGACGACGACCTCGGCCGGGGCGATCGTCTGGAGCAGGCTCCCGAGCCGGCCGACCGGCGCCTCCGTGACGTAGAACTCGCCCGTCGAGGCATCCGCGAACGACACGCCGACGGTCGCCTTGTCCTTGCCTTTTCCCCAGGCGACGGCCGCGAGGTACGTCGAGCGCTTGGCGTCGAGGAGCGGGTCGCGGAACGCCACGCCCGGCGTCACCACTTCGACGACGCCGCGCTTGACGATCTTGCGCGCCATCTTCGGGTCCTCGAGCTGCTCGCAGACGGCGACCCGGTGGCCGGCCTGGACCAGCTTGGGCAGGTGCTGGTCGAGCGAGTGGTGCGGGAAGCCCGCGAGCGGGATCTCCTCGGCCGCGCCGTTGCCGCGCTTGGTGAGCGTGATGCCTAGCACGTCCGCCACGACGACGGCGTCGTCTTCGAACGTCTCGTAGAAATCGCCCATCCGGAAGAGCAGGAGCGCGCCGGGGTGGCGGTCCTTGATCTTCCAGTACTGCCGCATGAGGGGCGTCAGGTGCTGGCGCTTGCGGTCGGCGTCGCTGAGGAAGAGGTCGTTTTGCTCGGGCACGCGGTCTCTCGGTCCTGGCCGTGCAAACTAGGGGTGGCCGGTGCCACACTCGGGTCACCCCGACCGCTTGCGTGGCAGCGCGAGCGGGGCACAAACAGACGAGGCCCGCCCCCCGGAATGGGAGCGGGCCTCGCGAGCGGGTCCGACGCCGCGCTAGTTGCTGTCGCTGTCCGGGACCGGGAAGCGGTCGAACACGTCGTCGCCGGCCCGGTCGATGGGCAGCGTGCCCAGGCGGCCGTAGCGGCGCAGGTCGAGCCAGCGGTGGCCCTCGGCGTAGAGCTCGTAGCGGCGCTGGCGGAGCACCTCGTCGATCAGCGAGCCCTGGTCGGTCGCCCCCGCGTACGGGTCGAGGCCCGCGGCCGTGCGGATCACGTTGAGGTCGGCGACGGCGCCGCCGGTGGCGCCGGTCTGCGCGCGGGCCTCGGCGCGGAGCAGGATCAGCTCGGCGTTGCGGATGATCGGCAGGGGCGCCGAGCCCGACGCGTAGACGTCGGTGTCGAACGCCGAGGTCAGCCCGTCGAACGTGCGCGGGTCGGTCCGGGCGGCCACCTTCGAGATCCGGTTGTCGTCCGGCGCGATGTCGTCGACGAACGAGGGGTGGGCGAGCACGCCGTCGCCGCCGCCGTCGAGCGGGAAGAAGAACGGGTTCTGGATGTCGCCCGCGCCCGTCGAGAACGTGTGGTACGCCCCGTCGGTGAGGGCGCCGGACGCGTCGAGGAACGAGTTGTCGAGCGCCGCGAGCACGCCGGCCCAGTCGGACCGGTACGCGTCGACGCGCGCCGCGAGCGCCCGGTTGATCCGGGCGTAGCCGGCGGTCGTGCCGGGCACGCCCTGGCCGATCGAGGTCGGGAAAAAGAACGCCGCGCCGCCCTGGAGGTCGGCGTAGCCCTCGTCGAAGAGCGCCGCGATCCGGTTCAGCGACTCGGCGTAGCCGACGATCGGGCCGGCCTCGGCGTCGCCGGGCGCGATAAACTTGATCCCGTTCTCGCCCGTGAGGTTGAGGTTCAGCAGGTACTGGTACGCGATCCAGGTCTTGGCGAAGCCGCGAGCGGCCGACTTCTGGGCGCCCGACAGCGTCGTGTTGCCCTCGAGGGCGACCAGCATCGTGTTGGCGTTGCGGATCGTGGCGTACCGCGTCGCCCAGGGCGTCGTGATGTAGAACGTGTTGTTGTCGAGCGTCGACTCGGCGCGGCCCAGGAGGTCCTGGGTAAAGCGCGGGTCGGACGGGCTGACCCGCCAGTACTCGCGCCCGAGCACGCCCACGTCGACGAGATACGTCCCCAGCCCGAGCCGGGACGACGCCTCGACGCCGACGGCGAGGTTGGCGATGTTGGCCTCGGTGGGGTTGTTGATGATGTCGTCGAGGGCGGGCCCGTTCGGGTTCGCCCGGTCGTCGATGTCGGCCAGGTCGCACCCGGCCAGGAGCACGGCGGCGGCGAGCGCGGCGGTGCGGAGGAGAGCAGTCATGGGGCTACAGAGAGAGATCGGAGGGGAGGATTAGAGGCCGAGGTTGACGTGGAAGAAGAGGTTCCGCGACGACGGGAACGGCGTGACCTCGACGCCCGAGGCGACGGGCTGATTGCCGAAGTTGCTGACCTCCGGGTCGTAGCTCTTGTAGGGCGTGATGGTGAACAGGTTGGTGGCCGAGACGCCCAGGCGCAGGCTGCGCAGGGTGCTCGCGAAGGGGCCGAAGAGGGACGGCGCCACGTCGTAGTCGAGCCGGACCTCGCGGAGCCGGAGGTACGACGCGTCCTGGACGAACTGGCGGGCCGTCGAGCCGAGCGCGTTGACCCGCTGCTCGCCGTTGATCACGCCGTCGCCGTCGTCGTCGTCGTCGTAGTCCGGGGTCGTGCCTGAGAGGTCGAACAGCAGCTCCGTCAGGTTGATGATGTCGCCGCCCTGCTTCCAGTGGAGGAAGGCCGTCGCGCGCAGGCGCCGGGCGATCGTGACGTCGTTGAAGAACGACATCTGGAAGTCCGGCGAGGCGTCGCCGAGCGCGACCACGGCCCCGTCGTCGATGCCGACGATCTGGGTCGGGCTCTTGCCCTCCTCGATGCGGATCGAGCCCAGCGTCGTCCCGAACCCGCCGCCGGCCGCCTGGAAGGCTGGCACGTCGAGCTGCGTGACCTCGGCGTCGTTGAGCCAGAAGCTCGTCCGCGAGATCCAGCGGACCATCGGGCCGTCGACCGGGATCAGGCTCAGGCCGAGCTCGACGCCGTTGTTCTGGAGCTGCCCGCCGTTGAACGTCTCGACGGCGAAGCCGGACGACAGCGGGACCTGGCGCGTCAGCAAGAGGTCGTTGACCGTCTTGGAGTAGGCCGTGGCCTCGAGGTTGACGCGGCCGCCGAGCAACGTCAGGTCGAAGCCGCCCTCGATCTCGCTCGCGCGCTCCGGCGCCACGTCGGCCAGCCCGCGCTGGCCGCCGATGTTGAGGCCGATGTTGCCGCCGACCGCCAGCGTCCCGAACGTCGTGAACTTGGAGCCGAACGGCGCCGTGTTGCCGGTTTGGCCGAACGCCGCGCGCAGCTTGAGCAGGTCGACGATCGAGTTCTGGAAGAGGCCGAGGTTGTTGAGGTTGACCGAGAGCCCGGCCTTAGGGTAGGCGTAGAGCTGGTCCACGTCGCCGTTCGCCGACGACTTCTCGGCGCGGACGCCGATCGTGCCCACGACGGCGTTGCGCCAGTTGACCTCCTCCTGGGCGAAGACGGCCCGGTCGTTCTGGAACAGGCGGCCCTGGTTCGTCTGCAGCGACGCGGCCTGGTCGAGGTTCTGCTGGTTCGGGATCAGCCCCTGCGCCACGCTCGACACGTTGTTGAAGTCCTGGTCGAAGGCCGTCAGCCCGACCTGGGTCGTGAACGAGAAGTCCTGCCCTTCGGGCGCGAACCCGTGGACCGCGAGCGCCTGGATGTTCGTGTTGAGGTTCGTCGTCCGGCCCAGCACCGACGTGCCCGGCAGGCCGTCGTCGTCCTCGAACTGGAGCTCGACCGGGAACAGGTTGACCTGGTCGAGCGCGTAGAAGTCGACGCCGCCGATGCCGATGAGCTGGAGCGACTGGGTCGAGGTCGTCAGCAGGTTGACCGTCAGGCGGCCCGAGCTGAGGAACCGGTTGTTGGTCTCCTCGATCGTCGCGAGGTCCCGCGTCTGGAGGAAGTTGGACGAGTTGAACGGGTTGTCGGGGTAGACCCCGTCGGCGTTCGGGAAGAGGTTGACGAAGTTGGGCGTGGCGACGTAGCCGACGCCGAACGTCGTGCCCGAGTTGTCATTCCCGGTGATGCCGCGCGCGGCGACCGAGCGGATAAAGTTGGCGTTCGCGTCGACCTCGAACATCGAGCTCAGCCGGTGCGTCACGTTGAGCCGGCCGGACTGCTTCTCGTAGCCGGTCCCCTCGACGATGCCCTCGTCGTCCTTGAGGATGCCCGAGAGGTAGAACTGCGTCCGGTCGTTGCCGCCCGAGACCGAGAGGTCGGTCGTGAGCAGGAGCCCGTCGTTGCCGTAGAGCGCCTCCTCGTAGTCGAAGGTCTGCCCGCCGGCCTGGTTGAACAGGTCGCGGCCGGCGGTCCCGAAGGCCTGCTCGGCCGTGGCGGCGGTGAACTGGCGCGTGCCCAGCTTGCGCGAGATCTGCGTCACGCCGACCGTCTGCGAAAGGCGGACCTCGGTGCGGCCGGCCTGGCCCGACTTCGTGCGGATGACGACGACGCCGTTCGCGGCGCGGGCGCCGTAGATGGCGGCGGCCGAGGGGCCCTTCAAGATCTCGATCGACTCGATGTCCTCCGGCGGGAGGTCGGCGATGCGGTTGGCCGGGTTGTCCTGGCTGGAGGCGTTGCCGCCGCCCGAGGCCGCCGTGACGGCGTTGATGCCGTTCGAGACGGCGTCGTTGGAGATGATGACCCCGTCGACGACGTAGAGCGGCTGGCTGTTGCCGTTGATGGTGGTGATGCCGCGCAGGCGGACGTTGATGCCGCCGCCGGGCGCGCCGGAGTTCGAGTTGACGACGGCGCCGGTGATCTTGCCGTTGAGCGCGCCGTCGAGCGTCTGGGGCGTCGAGATCTCGGAGAGCTCGCGCGCCGAGATGGTCTCGATCGAGTTGGCGAGGTTCTCGCGGCGGACCGACGAGCCGAGGCCCGTCACGACGGCCTCGTCGAGGCCCAGCAGGTCCTCCGACAGCTCGATGTCGAGGACCGTCGTGCCCTCCGGCACCACGATGGTCTGCGAGCGGTACCCGACGAACGACACCGTCAACGTCCGCTGGCCGGGCGGCAGCGCCAGCTCGTAGCGGCCGTCGATGTCGGTCGTGGTGCCGATGGCGCTGGCGGCGACGAAGATCGTCGCGCCGATGATGGGGAGGTCGGAGTCCGCGTCGGTCACCGTCCCTCGGACGGTGCCCTGGGCGGCGGCGAGGGTGGGCAAGGCCAGCAGGGCGGCGGCGAGCGCGGCCCTCAGCGTAGAGAGGGGCATCGGCGAGGTGGAGGGGGCGTGAAGATGCCGGAGTCTACAGCCACTCCGATGCACGCTGCACGGCACTCGCGCGGTGCGCCCCCCCGTCCGCCGAACGGTCGTCTCGGGCCGGTCAACGGTCGGTCGCCGGGCCGAGGCCGTTACTCGCTGTCGCCGCTGGCGATGACGCCGCACGCCACGCGGTCGCCCGCCGCGCCGCTCGGCTGGCTCTCCAGGTCGTCGCGCCCGGCGTGGACGATGACGGCCTTGCCGACGAGCGAGGTCGGCCCGGAGAACGCCAGCACCGAGTCGACGCGCACGCCGACGGCGCGGCCTTCGGGCCCCGCCTCGATGTTGCCCAGGTCACCCGCGTGGCGGTCCGTCCGGGCGGCCGACGGCGCGCCGTGCTCGCTGGTGAGCGGGTTGAAGTGGCCGCCCGCCGCGCCCGCCGGCGTGCCCGTCGAATCGGCGCCGCAGTCGCCGGTCCGGTGGACGTGGAAGCCGTGCTCGCCGGCCGCCAGCCCCGCCAGGTCGTAGCGGATCTCGACGGCGTCGTCGAGCGCCGTGAACCGAACGGTGCCGCTGACGCCGGAGCCGGCCACCTCGGCGAGGTCGGCGACGGCCCGCTCGGGACCGGAGGGGGCCGGGGCTGGCGTGGCGGGCGGCGGAGCGGGCGCCTCGGAGTCGGCGCATGCAGCGAGGACGAGGACAGCGGTGAGGGCAGAGAAGACGGGGCGCATCAGGAGAGGGGTTTGGAGGTCCGGTCCGCCAACGCCGCACGCTGCGTGCAGTTCACGCCGAGCCCTCCCCCCTCCCCGCCGCCACCGCGGCCCGCGCCGCCTTCGGCAGGGAGCCCACCACGAGGGCATACGAGTGGTCCGCCAGCTCGCAGATGGTCTCGCCTGGCACGTCGCCGCGGAGCCCGACCGAGTTCCAGTGCCGCTTGTTCATGTGCCACCCCGGCGTGACGTTGGCGTAGCGCTCGCGGAGCTCGACGGCTCGCTCCGGGTCGCACTTGAGGTTGACGAACGGCGGCTCCTTTTCCAGCCCCATCAGCGCGAACATCTTGCCGCCGACCTTGAAGACGAGGGTGTCGGGCCCGAACGGCAGGTCTTCGGTGGCGCCTGGCAGGGCGAGGCAGTGGTCGCGGAAGGCGTCGAGGTGCATGGGGACGGGGGACGGGGGACGGGGGACGGGGGACGGGGGACGGGAAGATGCGCGCGCCGGAGCGCAGAATCACCCCGGTCGACCTCGGCGCCGAGGCGGGCGGCAGCCCCCCCGATACCAGTCCGTGGTCTCCGGTCCTCGGTCCCCGGTCCTCTTATCCGCGAGCCCTACCGCCGCCAGAAGCCCGGCGTAAACAGGAGCAGGACCGTAAAGATCTCCAGCCGGCCCGCCATCATCAGGACGGACAGCAGCCACTTCCCGGCGATCGGGACGTGCGTGTAGGTCTCCGTCGGGCCCATCGCGCCGAACGCCGGGCCCACGTTGCCGACGCACGAGAAGGTGGCGCTGAAGGCGCTCCAGATGTCCAGCCCCAGGATCCCCATCAGCAGCGTGCCGACGCCGATCAGCCCGATGTAGAACACGATGAACGACAGGACGTTGCGGACGATCCCCTCGGGCACCACGCGGTGGTCGAGCCGGATCGGCAGGATGGCGCGGGGGTGGACGAGCTGGCGGAGCTCGCGGAACGAGTTCTTCAGGATCAGCAGCACGCGGACCACCTTGACGCCGCCGCCCGTGGAGCCCGCCATCCCGCCCACGAAGAACAGCGCGAACAGGACGACCAGCGCGAGTGGCGGCCACACCTCGTAGTCGGCCGTGGCGAAGCCGGTCGTGGTGATGATCGAGGCCGCCTGGAAGGCCCCGTAGCGGAAGGCGTCGAGCAGGCCGTCGTAGTGGACGATGGTGCGGCCGCGCTCGGACGCGGGCGCGAGCTCGCTCGCCGCGCCCGCGCCCCCGCCGACGGTCTCGTCGACGCGGGCGCCCCCGGAGACGACTTCGTCGACCTTCTGCTGCGTCACGACCTCGCCGTCGAGCGTGACCGGCGGCGGAAGGAGCTCGCTGGTCGGCGTCCACAGGGTGAGCGTGAGCAGGACCGTCGCGGCGGCGAGGATCGCGAAATAGACCTTGAGCTCCTCGTTGTTGGTCGCCGCCCAGTCGCGGTGGAGCAGGCGGTAGTGCAAGGCGAAGTTCATGCCCGCCAGCACCATGAACGTTGTGACCACCCAGTCCACGTAGGCGCTTCCGTACTGGCCGACCGACCCGTTCTCGGTCGAGAACCCGCCCGTCGCCAACGTCGCCATCGCGTGGTTGATGGCGTCGAACAGCGACATCGCCGGGAGCAGCAGGACGGTCTGGACGAGGGTCAGCGCGACGTAGATCGCCCACAGGCGCTTGGCCGTCTCGGTCACGCGCGGCGTCAGCTTGTCGGCGCTCGGGCCGGGCACCTCGGCCTTGAACAGCTGCATCCCCCCCACTCCGAGCAGCGGGAGCACGGCGATGGTGAGCACGATGATGCCCATGCCACCCAGCCAGTGCGTGAGTGAGCGCCACAGCAGAAAGGCGTTCGGGACGGCCTCGATCTGGGGCGTGTCGGCGCCGCCCAGGATCGTCGCGCCGGTCGTGGTAAACCCGCTCATCGTCTCGAAAAAGGCGTCGGCGTACTCGGCGAGCACGCCGGTCATCACCCACGGCAGGGCCCCGACGAGCGACAACACGAACCACGCGAGCGCGACGATCGCGAACCCCTCGCGGACGCGCAGCTCCTCCTTCGGCCGGAACCCGACCCACAGCGCGCCGCCCAGCGCGAGCGAGCCGGCGGCTGTCGCGGCGAACGCCCACCACTCGGCCTCGCCGTACGCCAGCCCGACGAGGGCGGGCACGACGAGCGTGACGCCGAGCGCGGCCAGGAGCACGCCCAGAATGCCGGCGATCGCTTTCCAGTCGAGGATCATCGAGGTGAAGAGTACCGAGCGAGGAGGGATGGGCGAGCGGCCACGCACGGCGGCCCGATCGGTCCCCCCTCCTCCCTCATCAAGCGGTGAACAGGGCCTCGACGTCGTCGACGCGCTCGGGCGTGGCAAAGACGACGGCGCGCTGGCCGGGCTGGACGTGCGTGGTGCCCGTGGCGATCTCGACGCGCTGGCCAACGACGGCACCGAGCAGCACGCCCGAGGGCAGCGTCTGCTCGGCCAGCGGGGCCCGCGTGATCCGGGACCCGGCGTCGGCCACCATCTCGAGCACCTCGGCGTCGAGCCCGTGGACCGTCGCGACGGAGCGGACGTGGGCGCCGCGCAGAAACCGGAGCACCTCGCGCGAGACGGCCAGCTTCTGGCTCACGGCGGCGTCCAGGCCGATCGACTGCGAGATCGGGATGTAGGCGCTCTTCGACAGCAGCGCGACCGTCTTGCGGACCTCGAGGTGCTTGGCCATCAGGCACGCCACCAGGTTCGACTCCTCGTCGGGCGTGACGGCCACGAGCGCGTCGGTCTCGGCCAGCCCCTCGCGCGCCAGCAGGTCGATGTCGGCCGGGTCGCCGTGGATGACGAGCGCGCCCTCGAGCGTCTCGGCGAGGTATTCGGCCCGGGCCCGGTCGGCCTCGACGATCTTGACCTCCATGCCGGCCTCCTTGCGCGACCGACGGACGAGCCCGGCGGCGACCCTAGCGCCCACGGCCGTGCCGCCCAGGATCATCACGTGGCGCAGCCGCCCGGCCTCCTTCCCGAGCACGCGGGCGACCTCGGAGACGCGGCCGCTCTCGACGAGCACGAACACCTGGTCGCCGCCCTGGATCGTCGCCGCGCCGGTCGGCACGATCGTGCGGACGCCGCGCGAGATGCCCATCACGCGGAACGGCAGCGCGCTCCGCTGCGCCAGCTCGACGAGCGACGTGCCCGCCAGCTCCGAGTCCCGGTCGATCCGGATGCCGACGAGCTGGACGCGGCTCTGGCAAAAGTCGACGATGTCGGTCGCCGCGGCGCGGCGCAACAGCGAGACGACCTCGTTGGCCGTCGACTGCTCGGGCTGGATGATGTGGTCGATCCCGAAGTCCCGGACGCTCAGCACGGCGCGGTCGCCGGAGAACTCGTCGCTCCGGACACGCGCGATCGTCGTCGTGTCGGCGCTCGACTTGCCGACGCGCTCGGCCAGCATCGAGGCGATCAGGTTGACCTCGTCGACGTTGGTGACGGCGACGAGCAGGTCGGCGTCCTCGATGCGGGCCTGGCGCAGGGTCGCCGCGGACGTGCCCGAGCCCAGGACGGCCAGCACGTCGAGCGTGTCGCGCACGGCCTCGATCCGCTCGGGGTCGGTGTCGACGACGGTGACGTCGTGGCGTTGGAGGGAGAGGAGCCGGGCCACGTCGTACCCGACGTCCCCGGCCCCGACGACGATCGCGCGCATGGGCCGTTCGTGGTGCGCGCCGAAGGTACCGGGGCCCGACCGCCAGCGTGTGCGGGTTCGGCCGATATCGCGACGGCGCAGGCGCCCTCCGCTACCAGCCCGCTCGCTTGCGACGCCCGGGCAGGCGGAACACGAGCCCGTCCATCACCAGGTGGCTGAAGTACCCGACGACAGCCGCGAGGTAGAACGGCAACCCGGCGAGCGGGCGCTCGGGCGTCAGCATGTACGGCAGCGCCAGCAGAGGGCTCGGGATGAGCACCATCGCCCAGTACGTGTGCGTCCACCCCCGGTGCTTGCCGAGCGCGGGCAGGATGCAGAACAGCCCGAGGTACGCGGCCTCTTGGAACTGCTCCGTGGCGATGAGCGCCACATCCGCCAGGAAGAACAGGGCGTAGAACAGGTTCTGACCCTTGGAGTTGGTGTCGACGTCGGGCCACAGCCCGAACATCAGGCACAGGCCGAACAGGGCCACGGGGTACGCGATCAGCTCCAACTCGGAAAACTGGAGGTACGCCTCGTCGACGGCGTAGACGAGCGCGAGCCCGGCGAGGTAGACGCCGAAAAAGACGGTGGCGCCGGCGAGGTGCCCTTTGTATCCGGCCAAAATCGAAGGGTCGTGGTTACGGGTCAGGGTACCCGCGTCCGGGGCGCCGTTGTGTCACCGGTCGCGGAGCCGATGGCGTGCGACCGTCCGCCTCCGTTCTCCCTTCCCGCGAGTGCGAGGGCCAACGGAGCGGGCGTTCGCCGCGGCGCTAGTCCTCGAACTCCCGGGTCAGCCGCTCGACGTGGGCCTCCCACAGCGCGTGCGGGTCCTCGGCCTCGGTCTCGACGAGTCCGCAGTCGCCGCACACCTTGAAGCGGAGCGGCGTCCGCACGGGGCCCTTCAGCACCCGGGCCTTCGGGTTCTTGTTGACCCCGATGGACATCTTGGGCCCGCCGTAGCCCTCGGCATACAGGAAGGCGTCGGGGATCATCTCGTCGGAGCCGCAGCGCGAGCAGCGGGGCGTGATGGTCGGGTCGGTCTCGGGCATGGGGTCAGTCGAGGTCGTTGGCCAGGCGGTCGATGTGCGCGTCCCACAGGGTGTGCGGGTGGGCCGCGAATGCCATGAGGAAGCCACAATCGCCGCAGGCGCGGTAGCCGCCTTCCGAGAGCACGGGCCGCTTTATCACGCGAGCGTCCGGGCGGGTGTAGACGCCGACGTTAAAGGCGGGAATCGTGTTCGCGCCAGCCACCACAAAGACGTCCGGGATGACGGCGTCGGAGCCACAATGCGTGCAGCGGGGCGAGAGGGCGGGGTCGGTCTCAGGCACGGGCCTAGTCGAGGTCGTTGGCGAGCCGGTCGATGTGGGCGTCCCACAGCGCAGCAGGGTCCGACGCGTACATCTCGACGAAGCCGCAGTCGCCGCAGACCTGCGCCGTCGTGCCGACGCGGACCTCGCGCTTGAACAGGAGGGCGTCCGGGCGGACGTGCAGGCCCAGCTCCGAGTCGTGGCGGTGGTTGTTCTGCCCCCGGTCCACGACGCGCACGTCGGGGACCATGGCGTCGGAGCCGCACTTGAGGCAGCGCGGGCTGATCTCGCGAGAGGTCTCGGGCATCAGAGGATCGCGGTCCGGAACGTGTCGTCGGCCTTGACGGAGCGCGCGAACGCCGCCAGCAGCTGGGCCGTCGCCTCGACGTCGGCCACGTCGACGGTCTCGACGGTCGAGTGCATGTAGCGGAGGGGGATCGAGACGAGGGCGCTCGGGATGCCGCGCCGCGAGGTAAAGATGACGTCGGTGTCGGTCCCCGAGTAGCGGCTCGACGACTCGTGCTGGATCGGGATCCCCTCGGCCTCGGCCACCTCCATCAAGCGCGCGACGACGGCCGGATGGTTGACGGTCCCGTGCGTGATCGTGGGGCCCTTGCCCAGCTCGACCGAGCCGTGCTTGGCCTTCTCGATGCCCGGCGTGTCGGTCGCGTGCGTCACGTCGAGGACGACGGCGACGTCCGGCTCGATGGCGTAAGCCGCCATCTTGGCGCCGTTCCCGCCGATCTCCTCCTGGACGGCGTTGAGCGCGACGACGGTCGCCTTCGCCTTCTTCTTGGCGAGCTGCGCGAGCACCTGCGTCAGCACGAACCCGCCCAGGCGGTTGTCGAGCGCGCGGCCGGCGATGCGGGACTCGGTCAGCAGGTCCGCCGCATCCGTGTAGACGGCCGGGTGGCCGACGCGCAGGCCGAGCGCGGCGACCTCGTCGGGCGAGGACGCGCCGACGTCGACGAACAACTCCTCGACCTTGGGCACCTTCTCGTCGCCGTTGCTCCGGTCGCGGATGTGGATGGCCGTGTTGCCGATGATGCCGGGGACGGGCCCGTTGTCGCCCAAGAACATGAGGCGCCGCGCGCGGGCGACGGCGTGGTCGCTGCCGCCGATCCGGTCGAGGCGCAGGAAGCCCTCGTCGGTGACGTACTTGATGGCGAAGCCGATCTCGTCGGCGTGGGCCTCCAGCAAGACGGTCGGGCCCTTCCCCTCCCGCGTGGCCCAGGCGTTGCCGTAGGCGTCGGAGTCGATGCGGTCGGCACTCGCCTTCGCGCGAGCGGCCCACAGGCGCTGGCCGGGGGCCTCCCACCCGGTCGGCGAGGGCGTGCGCAGAAGGTCGAAGAGGAAGGTGCGGTCGTCGTCGGAGAGGGCCATGCGTCGGGGTGTTCGGGGGGAGCGTCTCAACGTGCGCCCCCCCGGACCGGGTTTCCGGGGCCCGCCTCGGGCAGAGCCGCGCGCGACCCCAGAGGGACGCCGTTTCCGTAGGGACGGGTGCCCCGGTCTCCTCGCCTCCGGCCGTCGCCATCCGGACCTAGGGCGCTGATTGCCGCTCCCTCGATGTCGCTCTCCCAACCCGCCCTCTCATGGCCTCCCTCCGACCTCACCTCGCCGTCCTGATCCCCGTCCTGCTGGCGGTCGCTGCCTGCGGCGACTCGGTCGACGAGGTCGACATCCGCACGCAGGAGCGGGCCCAGGAGTTGATCGGCGTCATCGTCGGCCCGAACGTGGCACAGACGCCGCCGGACTGCTCGGCGGTTCGCAAGGAGGCCGGGGAGTACCCCTGCACGTCCACCATTGGGTCGGTGCCTGCGACGTGGGCCGTCCGCGTCGTGCACAACGCGGACGACGGCACGACGCCGGACTCGGTCCTCGTCCTGCCCGACTTCGGGCCCTACTCCCAGAACATGGAGGCGAACCTCACCCTCGACCTCGCCAACAACGCGGGCGTCGACGTCACCACGATCGACTGTCCCGCCGCGCTCGACGCGCAGACGGTCGGCGAGACCTACGCGTGCACGGCGAGCACGGGCGACGTCCCGTTCGAGGTCCTGGTTCGGCTCGCCCCCCAGACCCAGCGCCCGATCCTGGGCCGCGTCCTCCCGCCGGTCCGGTACGAGACCAAGATCGTCGGGCTCCTCACGCGGGGCTACGTCGAGGGCACGATCCAGAACGCCATGAAGCAGCGGGCGGGCCTCGACATCTCGGTCGAGTGCCCGGTCCCCGACGCCGCGGAGATCCAGGTCGGCCAGACCTTTGCCTGCCCGTTCCAGACGCCCAGCGGGCGGCAGCGCGGCACATTCGACGTGAGCGTGCTCGACGACGAGGCCAACCTCGACTTTGGCTTCACGCTCCAATAGGAGGCAGGCCACTCCCGGCCTCCGCGGTGGGGGCGTGGACTCTCCGAGAGACCGGCCGGATGTCGGATCGGTGCCGGGTCGGGCGCGGTACGTTGCCGCAAACGACCTCGCCCCCATGCTCCGCGCCCTCTCGCTCGTGCTGACTGCGTCGACCCTGTGTGGGTTGGCGGCCCCCGCCTGCGCCCAGACCGCGGCCCCAGCGGCGGCCGCGCTCGACGCCCCCGACCGGCCGCTCGTGGTGATGAACCTCGCCGCGCACCCCGACGACGAGGACGGCCTGACGATGGCGTATTACCGGGGCAACCAGGACGCCGTCGTCTACTCGGTCGTCTACACGCGGGGTGAGGGCGGGCAGAACGAGGCGGGGCCGGACCTCTACGAGCGGCTCGGCGCGATCCGCACGGCCGAGACCGAGGCCGCCGCGCGCATCGTCGGGAGCCGCGTGGTCTACCTCGACCGCTTCGACTTCGGGTTCTCGAAGGCCGCGAGCGAGGCGTTCGGCGAGTGGAGCCGCCCGCGGACCGGCTTCTGGGACACCGACGACGCGATCGTGGGGCCGGAGGCCGGGCGCGAGACGCTCGTCGCGGACGTGGTACGGCTGGTCCGCCTGTTGAAGCCAGATGTGATGTTCACCAACCACGACACCACGACGGCGTGGCCCGACGCCCAGCACGGCCACCACCAGGCCGTCGGGATCTCGTCGTTCCAGGCGTTCTCGCTGGCGGCCGACCCCGACTACAGACCCGAGCAACTGGACGAAGTGGGCGTCGGCCTGTGGCAGCCCCAGCGGCTCTTCCTGCGCGTCGGCGGTTTTTCGAGCGGCACGCCCGACGCGTACGACGTGCGGATCCCGGTCGCCGACGACTGCGCTCCGACGGCCGTGCGCCCCGCCGAGGCCTGCGCCGACCGCGCCGTCGCCGCGGCCGCCCAGCACGTCAGCCAGGGGTTCGACGTGTTCGCCCCCCGCTTCCGCCGCGAGGCGACCTACTTCCGGCTGATCGCGTCCGCCCCCGGCGCCCCGGCGCTCCCCGACGGCGCGACGGACCTCGCCGCCGGGCTCGCGCCCAACCCGGCCGCCGGCGACCTCGAGCTGGCGACGCTCGTCGACGCGGGCCGTCTCTCCCCCGCCGCGCTCGCGGTGTCGTCGGAGACGGTCGTGCCCAGCCGCGAGGTGTTCGTGACGTGGGACGCGCTCCCCGGCGCGACCATCACCGTGTACCCACCGCCGGGCGCCCCGACGCAGGGCCTGTTCGCCGCCGAGCCCGTGACGGCCGACGCGAGCGCGCGCCGCCTGCGCGTGCCGATCCCCTCGGGCACGACGCCGACCGCGCCCGCCTATCGCCAGCAGTACGGCACGATGACGGGCGGGGCGCCCCTCCTCTACGCCGTCCGCGATGCGAGCGGGGCTCTGGTGGCCGGCGGGCGCCTGCCGGTCCAGGTCGTCCCGCCCGCGACGGTCGACCTCGACGCCCAGCCGATCCGGCTCGTCGCCGGCCGCAACGAGATCCCGGTCGACCTCACCGTCTTCGACGCGATGAGCGACACCGTCGACGTGGGCCTGATGGTGTACCGGGGCGACCGCGCCGTGTGGTTCGGCGTCCGCCCCGTCGCCGCGAGCGATGGCGGGACGACGTTCCCGGTCGACTTGCCCGACGCTGCGCCCGGCGCGTACCGCGTCGAGGCGTCCGCCCGGACGACCGGCTGCGGGCTCCCGTGGTTTACCGTCGCGCGCCCCGCCGCCGTCCTCCCCGACGTGGCGGCCGCCCCCGGCCTGCGCGTCGGCTTCGTGGAGAGCTACGACGGCACGACGGCACGCGCCCTCGAGGTGATGGGCGCGGCTGTCGTCGCCCTCGACAGCACGGCCCTCGCGACGAGCGACTTCGCTGATCTTCACACGATCGTGGTCGACATCCGGGCGCTCCTGGAGCGCGGCGACCTGCGCGAGCACCGCCAGCGGCTCGTCGACTGGGTCGAGCGCGGCGGGCACCTCGTGGTCGGCTACCACAAGACGTTCGAGTGGAACGGCGACGGCGGGCTGGCGCCGTTCCCGCTCACTTTGGGACGCGACCGCGTGACGCACGAGGACGCGCCGGTCGCCGTGCTCACGCCCGGCCACCCGCTGTTCCGGTCGCCGCACGCGCTGACCGAGGCGGATTGGGAGGGCTGGGTGCAAGAGCGCGGCCTGTACTTCCCCACCGAGGTCGACAGTCGGTACCAGCGCCTGCTGTCGGTCGGCGACCCCGGCGAGGCGCCGCTCGACACGGCGCTTCTGCTGGCGTCGCACGGCGCGGGCACGTACGTCTACTCCCCGCTCGGGTGGTACCGTCAGCTGGCGGCGCTCGTGCCCGGCGCGTGGCGCGCGTACGCCAACCTCGTGTCGCTCCCCCTCGCCGATGGGAGGGCCGAGCCCAGACGCGCGACGGGCGGTCGCTAAAAAAACAACACATCCTGCAACTTCGAGGCGGGGACCCCGTCGAGGGCCACACTCCCCCCGGCGATCCCCCCGGACCCGGGCCGGGCCTCCCGCCCTCCGCACCGACGCGGAGCCCGCGAGACGCCCCGGCTCGGCCACGACCGCCCGCCCCTTTCGAGACGCAGCGTCCGCTGCGAGCAGGAAGGCGTGTGGGCTGGCGAGATCGCGCCTCCCCCCTCCCCCCTTTCCCATGTTCCACGTCCCCATCCCCCGCCGCTCGTTCCTCGACTCGCCGCTCCGCGCCCGGAGCCACGAGAACCGGCAACTGAGCCACAATGGCGCCGTCGGCGACACGCACCTCGGCCACGGCCACCGGCTGGCGCCCGCTCGCCCGGCCGTCCCCGGCAAGGCCGGCGAGCACTCGGCCCACCGTCCCGGGGCGCAGGTCTAACCCGGCGGCGGTGCCCGGCGGATCGGGGGGCTCGGCGCGCGCGTACGGAGCGGCCCCGTCCCCCCGCCGTCTTGCCCACGTTCGCCCCGCCCGCCCGCTACGACGACGCCCGCCTCGACTCGTACGTCCCCCAGACGCCGGGGCAGGCGACCGCGCGCGATAAGGCGCGGGCGTTCGTGCGGCTCGTCCGCGTCCGCGCCGCGCGCCCCGCGTGGCTGCGGATGTTCAAACGGGACGACGGCCTCAGGGGCGGGCTCTACCTCGTCGGTCCGGTCGGGACCGGCAAGACGCACCTGCTGGCGTCGATCGTCCACGAGTTGGCGGACCCGCCGCCGGGAAAGGACGCCGTCCCGTGCGCGTATGTCCACTCGTCGGAGCTGTTTCGCGCGGCCGAGCCGCCCGAGGTCTGGGCGCAGGCCATCGCCGACCGCGCGCGCGTGCTGTGCGTCGACGAGGTGGAGCTCGACGACCCGGCCGGTGAGGTCCGGCTGATCGCCGTGCTCCGGGCCTTGCGCGAGCGCGGTGTGCTGCTGGCGGCGACCTCGAACGCCGAGCCCGAAAAGTTTGTCAGCGCCAGCCTGGGCCGGGACCGGCTCGAGCGGTTCATCTCCGAAGAGTTCGAGACCCAGTACCACGTCGTCTTCGTCGGCGGCGACGACTTTCGCCAGCGGCTCGACAAAGAGGGCCGCGCGTTCGTGGGCGAGGCCGACGCCGCGACGGCCGCGCTCCGGGCCGCCTACGACGCCGCGCCCGAGCCCAAGCGCTGGCTCGGCTTCGACGACCTGATCCGCCTGACGACCGAGACCGAGCGGACCCGGCTCGCGAAAGACCTCGGCTCGGCGCGCGCCCTGTTCCTGGACGGCGTCCGCGTCGACGACACCGACGACGCCCTGCGCCTGCTGCGCGTGGCCGACGACCTGTACGCCTTGCCGGACCCGCCGACGCTGTCGTTCTCCTCCCCCACCCCGCCCGCCGAGTGGTTCGCCGCGAGTGGCCGGAGCGGCGTCGAGGCGGCCATCGCCGAGAAGTTTACCCGGACGACGAGCCGGTTGACGGCGTTTGCAGACGTGGAGTACGTCGGGTGAGGATTCGGGGGACGGGAATCCGGGACCGGGCGGACAGGCTTCACCCGTCTCTCGCTCGCGCCTCCGATCCGATGCCCCTCCGATTCGCCGTCCTCGCCCTCGTCGCCCTCGCCGGGTGCGCGCCCCTCAAGCGGTCCGCCGTGGCGGCTGGCGTCGCTGCCCTCCGCGCCGATGCCGGGCTCGACGTCCGCGAGGCGACCGTCGACGGCCGGACCGTCGCTTACCTCGAACGGCCCGGCAGCGAGCCCGCCCTTGTGCTGCTCCACGGGTTCGGCGCCAACAAGGACGCGTGGGTGCGGCTGGCGGACGCGCTGCCCGAGGGCCGCCGCCTGCTCGCGCCCGACCTCTCCGGCCACGGCGACTCGCCCGCCGCGATCGGGCCGTACGGCACGGAGCGCTACGCGACCGAGGTCGCGGCGTGGCTCGACACGGTCGCCCCCGGCCCGGTCGACATCGCGGGCAACTCGATGGGCGGCGCCGTCGCCGCGCGGCTGGCGCTGGCGGGCCGCGCGCGGCGCTTGGTCGTGATGGACCCGGCGGGCGTCGCCGGCCCCGAGCCGTCCGGCCTCGACTCCCTGCTGGCGCGCGGCGAGGTCGGGCTGATCCCGACGACCCGCGCCGAGTACGACCGCTTTGTCGACCTGACGTTCTCGCGCGACCCCGACATCCCCGGCCCCGCGCGCGACGTGCTCGCGGCCGACAACGTCGCGCGCGAGCCGTTTCTCACAGGCCTGTTCCAGTCGCTCGGCGCCGAGGGCGACGCCCTGCGGCCACGCCTCCCCGAGATCACCGTGCCGACGCTTGTGATCTGGGGGGCCGAGGACCGCGTGCTCAGCCCGTCCGCCGCCCCAATCTGGGCCGACGGCCTGCCCGACGCCCGGCTCCGTCTCCTGCCCGGCGTTGGCCACGCGCCGATGATGGAGGTGCCCGACGAGACGGCCGCGCTCGTGGAGGACTTTCTGCAGTGACGCAGCGAGCGGGCGGTAACCTTGGACTCCTCCCCTGCCCTCCGCTATGCGCCTCGCCCTCGTCCTCCTCGCCGCCGCCCTCACCGGGTGCGCCGGGTCCGTGTGCTGCGCGCCCTCCCCGATGCCCGACGCCCCCGACGCCCGCGCCATCGCCCTCGCCCACGACGCGCTCGTCGTCGACACCCACATCGACGTGCCGTACCGCTTGCGCGAGCGGTTCGAGGACGTCTCGCAGGCGACCGCGACCGGCGACTTCGACCACCCCCGCGCCGTCGCGGGCGGACTCGACGTCGCGTTCATGTCGATCTACGTGCCGGCGAGCTATCAGGAGACCGGCGGCGCGCGCGCGTATGCCGACTCGCTGATCGACATGATGGAGGAGATCGCCGACGCCGCGCCCGCCAAGTTCGCCGTCGTCCGTTCCGTCGCCGACGTCGCCCGCTTGCGCCAGCCGGGCCGCGTGCTGTTCGCGCTCGGCATGGAGAACGGCGCGCCGGTCGAGGGCGACCTCGCCTCTCTGGCGCACTTCCGCGACCGCGGCATCCGCTACATCACGCTCACGCATAGCCGCGACAACGAGATCTCGGACTCGTCCTACGATGAGACCGGCACGTGGGGTGGGCTCAGCGACTTCGGCCGCGAGGTCGTCCGCGAGATGAACGCGCTCGGCCTCATGGTTGACATTTCGCACGTGTCCGACGCGGCCTTCGACGACGCCCTGGAGGTCTCCACCTCGCCGATGATCGCCAGCCACTCGTCGGCGCGGCACTTTACGCCGGGCTTCGAGCGCAACATGTCGGACGACATGATCGTGCGGCTGGCCGAGGCCGGCGGCGTCCTCCAGATCAACTTTGGCTCGACGTTCCTGCTCAAGCGCGTCCAGGACGACCGGGCCGCGCTGCGCGAGCGGTTCGCGGCCGAGCTCGACGCCCGCGGCATCGAGCCCGGATCCCCCGAGGCGGACGCGTTCCAGGCGACGTTCGACGCCGAGAACCCGCTCCGGCTGGCGGAGGTCGCCGACGTGGCCGACCACATCGACCACGTCGTGACCCTTGTCGGCATCGACCACGTCGGGCTGGGAAGTGACTACGACGGCGTCGGCCCGACGCTGCCGGTCGGGCTGGAGGACGTCTCGACGTATCCCAACTTGGTGGCCGAGTTGCTGCGGCGCGGCTACTCCGACGTGGGCATTCGCAAGGTGCTCGGTGGCAACACGATGCGCGTCTGGGCCGAGGTCGAGCGGCTGGCAACCCGGTAAGCGGCTACTCGGCCATGGGGACCGAGATGCGGACGGCGGTCCCCACCCCCCGCTCGGATCGGACCTCGACCTCCCCGCCTAGCAGCGTCGCCCGCCGCCGGAGGTCGCCGAGTCCCCGGCCGGTGCGCTCGGTGTCGGGGGCACCGGCGCCTCGGTCGCGCACCTCCAGCCGGCACTCGTCGTCCTCGCACCACGTCCGCACCCACGCCTCGCCCGAGTCCGCGTGCTTGACGACGTTGAGCAGCAGCTCGCGAGCGGCCCGGGTGAGCATTGCGCGGGCCGCGGCCGGCGGTGCCGGGTCGTCGACGACGTCGAGGTGGACCACGAGCCCGTACCGGTGCTCGGCGTCGTCGGCGACCCAGCGGAGCGCGCCGCCGAGCCCTTCGGCGTCGAGGCTCGGCGGGCCCAGGTCGGCCGAGAGGTTCCGGGTCTGGGTGATGGCCTCGTCGGCGAAGCCGGCGATCCGTTGGGGCAGATCGGCCGTCGCGCCGGGCGTGCCGAGCAGCGACACGTGCATCTTGAGGCCGACCAGCACCTGCTGGAGGTCGTCGTGGAGCAGCTGGGCCACGCGCTCGCGCTCTCGGTCCTCGGCGCGCGAGAGCGCCCGGGCCAGCGCGCGCGCCTCGTCGGCCCGCTCGCGGAGCTGGGCCGTCTGGGCGTCGACGCGGGCTTCGAGCTCGTCGGTAAACTGGCCGAGCCGCTGGAGGAGGTCGCGGACCCGGAGCTGCTGGCGCCGCCCGCGCAGGGCGAGGGCGACCACGGACCGGAAGGCCGCCGCGCCGATCGGCCGCGTCATCAGGGTCAGGTGGACGCCCGGCCCGAACCGGTCGGCGGCCGCGAGGTAGCGGTCCGCTTTCTGGTCGTCATCGACGAACAGGACGACCGGGATCTCGGACCACGCCGGCCGGTCCGCGCGCGACAACCCCTCGACCACGCCGGGGACGGCCAGCGCCTCGGTGGTCAGTACGACGGCCCCGAGGTCCGGCCGGCCGACGGCCTCGGCCAGCCCGGCCGCATCCTGGACCAAGACGACCGGGACGGCGTCTCCGAGAACGTGGGTGGCGAGCGCGGCGTCGCGCCCGACCGGGGCGAGGACCACGACCACCAGGGGGCCGGGCACGGGAGGCATAGACATCTCCGGTTCCGACGGTCCGGCCCGGCGCGGGGTCCCGGTCACGGGGATGTGGGGAGTTCCCCTCGGGCCGGCTTAGGCGACCGGGCCGCCCAAGAGCACCGGCGCCCCGCTCAGCACCCCCTGGTAGTCCGAGATCTCGGCCCCGACCTCGAGGCCGGCGTCACTCATCACGAACTCGCGGACCCGCTGGTCGTGCCCGCCCTGACGCCGCTTCACGACGGCGAGCGCCTTCCGGACGCGGCCCTCGGCCTCAAACTGGCGCAGCAACAGCACCGTGTCGGCGATGTAGCTGACATCGATCTCCGACGACGCCTGAGCCCCGATGATGCCGTGCTGCGGGACCGTCACGAACGTGACGACGCCGCGGTCGCCGAGGTACGCGAGCAGGTCGTGGAGCTGGGTGGCCGCCCGGCCCGGGCTCGGGCACGAGTCGGTAAACCCGCTCAGGCTGTCGATGACGACGACCCCGACGCCGTCGTCGGCGGCGGCCCGGACTTCCTCGACGAACCGGCCCGTCGTCATCACCGAGGCCGAGAGCTGGCGGATCTCGAGCCGGTCGCCGGCCGCCCTGCAGTCGTAGCCGAGCCCGGCCATCCGCGTCACCAGCGTCTCGCGGCGCTCGTCGAACGTGTAGATCGCCGCGCGCTCCCCGCGCTCGGCCGCGCTGATGGCGTACGACGCCGCCAGCGACGACTTCCCCGTGCCGGACACGCCGATCACGACGCACGATGAGCCCCGGTCCACCCCACCGCCGAGCAGCGCGTCGAGCCCGTCGGCCCGCGTCGTGGCGGGCGCGGCCGCCGCCCCGCTGCGGCCCTCCGAGTCGGCCACGCCCCCGTCGGCGAGGCGCATCGACAAGCTGGGGTAAACGATGATGCCGGACGGCTCGATCTGGAAGTCGTGGAAGCCCGTCGGGTTGTTGACCCCACGGATCTTGGGGATCTCGAGCCGCCGGTACACGTCGCCGTAGGCCGGCGCGTCGCGTTCGAGGCGGACGACCCCGTGCATGATCGAGTACACGGCCCCGTCGCCCGGCTGGCCGGTGTAGTCGTCGACCAGGAGCGTCGTCACACCCGCCGCGCCGAGTGTGTGCTTGAGGGCCAAAAACCGGCGCCGGCTGGAGAGCGCGTCGCCCGCGAGCAGGCGGATCTCGGCGGCCGAATCGAGCACCATGCGCGACGGCCGGAGCCGCTCGACCTCGGCGAGCACCCGGTCGATGATGTCCTCGAGGTCGGTCTCGTCCGTCTCGAACAGGGTGTGGCCGCGGGCGTGGAGGTCGAGCCCCCCCGTCTGGGCGTCGATCACGTCGATGCCGTCGAGCGTCCAGCCGTGCGAGGCCGCGATCTCGGCCAGCTCTTCCGCCCGCTGCGACAGCGTGACGTAGAGCACGCGCTCGCCGGCGGCGACGCCCTCCCGGCAAAAGTGGAGCGCGAACGTCGTCTTGCCGGTGCCGGGGCGCCCCTCCAGGAGGTACATCCGGCCCTGGGGAAAGCCCCCGTTCAGGAGCACGTCGAATCCGGGGACGCCCGAGGGCGCGCGCACGGTGGTGGGAACGGACATCGGCAGAGAAACAGGGACGGCAGAATATAGGTGCGTCACGTGTGGAGTGCGCCACGGTACCGAGGCCGCCCCCCCCACCCGGGTCAGTGCGCGTCGAGCCAGTTGTCGGCGACCCCGATGTCGACCACGACCGGCACGTCGCCGAGCGGGTACGCCGTCGCCATCTGCTCGCGGACGAACGCCGAGACCGCGTCGGTGTCGGCCTCCGGCACCTCGAAGACGAGCTCGTCGTGGACCTGCAAGATCATCCGTGTCCCGGCCGACACGTCCGGCAGGCCGCTGGCGATCGACAGCATCGCGATCTTGATCATGTCCGCCTGCGTCCCCTGGATCGGCATGTTGACCGCCACGCGCTCGGCGAACGCGCGGTCGTTCGGGTTGCGGCTCCCGATCATCGGGAGGTAGCGGCGCCGGCCGAGCAGCGTCTCGACGTAGCCCCGCTCGCGCGCCTCGACGACGAGGCCGTCCAAAAACTCGATGACGCGCGGGTACGAGGCCCGGTACTGGTCGATCAGCTCTTTGGCCTCGGCGTTCCCGATGCGCAGCCGGCTCGCGAGCCCGAACGCCGAGATGCCGTACGGGATGCCGTAGTTGACCTGCTTGACGCGGTCGCGCTGGGCGCGCGTCACCTCGTCGTAGGCCACGTCGAAGACGCGCGCGGCGGCGGCCGTGTGGATGTCCTGGTCGGCCGCGAACGCCGCCGTCATGTCGGGGTCGCCGGACATCGAGGCGATGATGCGGAGCTCGATCTGGGCATAGTCCGCCGCCATCAGCACGTGGCCGGGCTCGGCGACGAAGGCGCGGCGGATCTCCTTCCCGAGATCCGTCCGGATCGGGATGTTCTGCAAGTTCGGGTTCGACGACGACAGCCGCCCGGTCGCCGTGACGGTCTGGTTGAAGTCGGTGTGGACGCGTCCCGTGTCGGGGTGGATGAGCTCGGGGAGCTTGTCGACGTACGTGCTCTTGAGCTTCGAGACCTTGCGCCAGTCCAGGATGAGCGCCGGGAGCGCGTGCTCCTGGGCCAACTCGCTGAGCACCTTCTCGTCCGTCTTCGGCTGGCCGGACTTGGTCTTGCCGAGCGGGATCAGCCCGAGCCCGAACGTCGGCGCCTCCTCGGCGAGCTGCTTTTTGGTCTTGGGCTTGGCGTCGGGGTCGCCGGCCACCTCGCCCGCGTCGTAGTCCCGCATGTCCTGGAGCCAGGTCTGGTAGGCCGCCTGGTCCTCGTCGGTCGGCGGCGGGTTGAACAGGACCTGGCCGATCTGCTTGGGCGACCCGATCCCGAACTCCCGACCGGTCTGCTCGAAGATCTGGCCCTCCAGCTCCTCGATCTGGGCGTCGAGCTGGACCCGGATGTCGGCGAGCACCTTCTCGTCCACCTTGACGCCCGCCATCTCCATCGCGGCCAGCACGGGCACGAGGGGGAACTCGATCTCGTTGGCGATCTGCAACAGCCGCCCCTCGCCGTCGTCGACCGCTTCGAGCGCGTCGGTCAGGATCGGGACGAGCCGGAGCGCCACGTCCGCGTCCTCACACGCGTACGGTCCGGCGTCCTCGACGGCCACCTCGCGCATCGTGATCGCGTTCTTGCCCGTCCCGATCAGGTCGGTGATCGGCTGCGGGCGGTAGTTGAGGTGGAAGCTGGCGACGTCGTCGAGCTTGTGGCTGGCCTCGGGGTTGATGAGGTAGTGCGCCACCATCGTGTCGAAGATGTCGCCGCGCACGGTCACGCCGTGCCGCGCCAGCACCTTGAGGTCGTACTTGACGTTGTGGCCCACCTTGGGGAGGTCCGGGTCCTCGAGCGCCGCCCGGATCGCGTCGAGCGCCGTCGCCGTCGGCGTCCCGTCGGGGAGCGGCGTCGGCAGGTAGACGGCCGTCTCCTCCTCCTTCGACAGCGCCACGCCGACGAGCTCGGCGTGCATCGGGTCGACGGACGTGGTCTCGGTGTCGAACGACAGCTGGTCGGCGTCGGTGACGGCCTCGGTCGCGAGCCCGATGTCCTCGGCCTCGTAGACCGTCGCGTAGTTCACCCCGCCCGCGTCGAGAGCCGTGACGGGCTCGTACGGCCCGAAGTCGAAGCTCAGCGACGGGTCCTCATCGGGCAGCGTCGTCGTCGTGGCCGTGCGCTGGCGGCCGGCGGCATAGTCGCGGACCCGGTTGCGCAGGCGTGAGCCGAAGCCGACCTCGTTGAACAGCGCCTCGACCTCGTCGAGGTCGGGGTCCGTCCGGCGCAGCGTGTGCCAGTCGAGCTCGTGCCCATCGGGCCCCGTCAGCGGCACGTCGCAGCGGATGGTGACGAGCTGCTTCGAGAGGCGCGCGTCGTCGGCGTACGTCGTCATCCCCTCGCGCGCGCGCTTGCCTTTGAGGTCGCCGGCGTGCTCGATCAGGTTCTCGACCGTCCCGTACTCCTCGATGAGCTTGATGGCCGTCTTCTCGCCGATGCCCGGCACGCCCGGCACGTTGTCGGCGCTGTCGCCCATCAGCGCGAGCAGCTCGACAAACTGGGCCGGCTCCAGGCCGCCGTACTTGGCGCGGAAGGTCTCGGGCGTCTCCAGGTCGAACGCCTCGCCCTGATACGGCGGCCGCAGCATCGAGACGCGATCCGAAAGAAGCTGGCGGAAGTCCTTGTCTGCCGAGAAGATCACGGCGTCGACGCCCTCGTCCTCGGCGCGCTTCGCGAGCGTCCCGATCACGTCGTCGGCCTCCATCCCGTCGACTTCCAAGACCGGGATGTCGAACGCCGTGCACAGCCGCTTGAGGAGCGGGATGTTCGACTTGATCTCGGGCGGCATCGGGGGCCGGTGGCCCTTGTAGTCGGCGTAGAGCTCGTCGCGGAACGTCGGCCCGCCGCCGATCACGTCGAACACGACGGCGATGTGCTCGGGCTGCTCGTCCTCCAGCAGCTTCAAGAGCGCTGTCGTGAAGCCGTACAGCGTCCGCGTGTCGGTCCCGTCCGGCGCCGACAGGGTAGCGTTCTTCATCGAGAAGAAGGCCCGGTACGCGAGCGCCATCGCGTCGGCGAGGAAGAGCGTCTCGCGGCCGGCGTCGGACTCGACGGCCGCGAGCGGGTCGTCGAGGTCGTCGGGGAGCGTGACGTCGAGGCGGGCGGTGTCGAAAAGGCTGGGCTGGTCGGCCATCGGGGCGCTGCGGGCGGGCTTCGGAAACGGTCGGGACACGCTAACGCCGACCGGTGCCGACGGGTTGTCGCTGTCGCGCTCTCGGCGCCCAGTTCTCGCGACGCCGCTGGCGGCGACTCGTTGACCCACGCCCCGACATCGGTCACCGCCACGCCAAACCCATCCACCAAGGCCCAAACATCACTCACCACCACCCGGAAATCGTCCACCAAGCCCTCAACATCGTTCCCCGGGGTCCCAAACCGTCCACCAAGCCTCCGAAATCGGTCACCAAGCCCCAGCAATCGGTCACCACCCCCCGGGAATCAGTCCCCAAGCCGTCGACATCGTCCACCACCACCTGAGGGTGATTCAACACGGTTAGGAAGTGCAGATCCGGCCCCGCTGGCGGCTCGGGACATTCCCCAGCGCACCGGCCGGCCGGAGCTTGTCTCCCCCACCCGGGTTCTCGGCACCACGTCCCCCCCCACCGCTCGATGCCCGCCTCCCCTGTCCTCTTGTTCGATATCGACGGCACGCTCTTGCAGTCGCACGGCGTCGGCCGCCGCTCCGTCACGGCCGCGCTCGCGGACTTGGTGGGCGACACGTTCGACTTTTCCGACGTCACGTTCTCGGGCAAGACCGACCCCCAGATCTTCCGCGAGGTGCTCGAGGCGGCCGGTCGTCACGGGCTCGCGGTCGAGGGCGCCACGCCCGAGGCGTTCCTGTCGCTCTACGCTCGCGAGATGGAGGCGCGCCTGCCGTCGGCGACCGTCGAGGCCCTGCCCGGCGCCGTCGCGCTCGTCCGCCGGCTCGCGGGCGACGGCGCCGAGATCGGCCTGCTGACCGGCAACATCGAGGCCATCGCCTACGACAAGGTGGCCCGCATCGACCTCGGCCGCGAGCTCTTCCCCTTCGGCGCCTTCGGCAGCGACCACGCCGACCGCGACGCGCTCCCCGCGATCGGCGCGCGGCGCGCCAGCGACCACCTCGGGCGCACGATCGAGACCTCGGAGCTCGTCATCATCGGCGACACGCCGCGCGACATCGCGTGCGCCCACGCCTCCGGCGCGTTCGCCGTCGCCGTCGCCACGGGCCGCTACTCGGCCGACGAGCTGGCCGACGCCGACCTCGTGCTCGACACTCTGGAGGCCTTCTCGCTCGACACGCTCCGCGCGTGACCGCGCGGCTCCGCGCCGCCGCCCGTCGTCTGAAGCTGGAGGTCGACGCGCTCGCCATCGCCCGCCGTGACCCGCGCGTCCCGCGCGCCGCCCGCGTCGTGATCGGGCTCACCGTGGCGTACGCCCTCAGTCCCGTCGACCTGATCCCGGACGTCATCCCCATCCTGGGGCTCCTCGACGACGTGGTGATCGTCCCGTTGGGCCTGTGGCTGGCGCTGCGCATGGTGCCGCCCGAGGTGATGGCCGAGGCGCGGGTGGAGGCCGACCGCCGGCCGCCGGGAACGTTGGGGCTGTCCCGCGTCGGGCTGGCGCTCGTCATCGCCGGGTGGGCGCTCGCGGTCGTGCTGACGTGGGCGGCGTGGCGACGCTGGGGCCCCGACACCTAAACATGCCGCAGCGCGGCACACCGACGCCGCTCGCGGGTATGGCCTGTCGCCCCTTCCCCACCGCCGATGCCGACTGCCCCCGACCCGACCGACCGCGACCACCGCTGGGCCTACGCCTTCGCCGACGCCCCGGCCACCGACAAGGCGCTGCTCGGCGGCAAGGGCGCCGGGCTCGCCGCGATGACGGCGGCCGGCCTCCCCGTCCCCCCCGGGTTCACCATCACGACCGAGGCGTGCGTCGCGTACCAGGCGCGCGGCCACCACTTTCCCGAGGGCATGTGGAGCCAGGCGCGCCACGCGCTCGCCGCCGTCGAGGCCGACACCGGCCGGACGTTCGGCGGCGCCGACGCCCCGCTCCTGCTCTCCGTCCGTTCCGGCGCCGCCGTGTCGATGCCGGGCATGATGGACACGGTCCTGAACCTGGGCCTCAACGACGAGACGGTCGAAGCGCTCGCGGCCCAGACCGGCGACGCCCGGTTCGCATACGACGCCTACCGCCGCTTTGTCGCCATGTTCGGCGAGGTGGTGATGGGCGTGCCCGGCGAGCGGTTCGCCGCCGCCCTCGACCGCGCCAAGCACCGCGCCAGCGTCACCCGCGACGTCGACCTCGACGCCGACGCGCTCCGCGCCCTCGTCGCCGACGAAAAGCGGATCGTGTTCGGCGAGCAGCGCGGCCAGCCGTTCCCCGACGACCCCGAGGAACAGCTCCGCATGGCGATCGCCGCCGTGTTCGACAGCTGGGACAACGACCGCGCCCGCGCCTACCGCCGCGTCCACCGCATCCCGGACGGCATCGGGACCGGCGTGACCGTCCAGGCCATGGTGTTCGGCAACATGGGCGACGACTCCGGGACCGGCGTCGCCTTCACGCGCGACCCCTCGACCGGCGAAACGGGACTCTACGGCGAGTACCTGCTCAACGCCCAGGGCGAGGACGTGGTGGCCGGCGTCCGCACGCCCCGACCGATTGCCGAGATGGCAGGCGACCTGCCCGAGACGTTCGAGGAGTTCCGGGCCATCGCCCAGCGGCTCGAAACGACGTACGGCGACGTGCAGGACGTCGAGTTCACCGTCGAGCAGGGGCGGCTGTGGCTGCTCCAGACGCGGACCGCCAAGCGGACGGGCGCCGCCGCCGTCCGCATCGCCGTCGACATGGTGGCCGAGGGCGTCATCGACGAGTCGACGGCCGTCCGCCGCGTCGACCCTGGCGCCCTCGACGGGCTGCTCCACCCGACCATCGACCCCGCCGCCGAGCCCGTCGTGCTGGCGGTCGGGCTCCCCGCCAGCCCCGGCGCCGCGACGGGCCGCGTGGCCTTTAGCTCCGAGGACGCCGAGGCGCGCGCCGACGCGGGCGAGCCGGTCATCCTGGTCCGCCAGGAGACCTCGCCGGACGACTTCCACGGCATGGTGGTCTCCCAGGCCATCGTCACCGCGCGGGGCGGCATGACGAGCCACGCCGCCGTCGTCGCGCGCGGCATGGGCACGCCGTGTGTCGCCGGCGCCGACGCCCTCGCGATCGACGCCGCGCAGGGACGGCTGGAGGTCGACGGTCACACCGTCGTGGCGGGCGACTGGATCACCGTCGACGGCGCGACCGGCCGCGTCTTGCTGGGCCGCGTCCCGACCGTCCAGCCCGTGCTCGGCGACGACTTCCACACGCTGATGGGCTGGGCCGACGGGCTCCGCCGCCTGCGCGTCCGCGCGAATGCCGACACGGCCACCGACGCCCGGACCGCGCGCGAGTTCGGGGCCGAGGGCATCGGCTTGTGCCGGACCGAGCACATGTTCTTCGGCGACGAGCGGCTGGCGGCGATGCGCGCGATGATCCTGGCCGAGTCGGCGGGCGGCAGGGAGGCCGCACTTCGAGCCCTCCTCCCCTTCCAGCGTGCCGACTTCGACGGCTTGTTCCGCGCCATGGACGGCCTGCCCGTCACGGTCCGCCTGCTCGACCCGCCGCTCCACGAGTTCCTCCCCGACCTCGTCGACCTCCACGACCAGCTCGCCGAGACCAAGCTGGCGCTCCGTCGCGCCGACTCGCTCGGCGCCATGGACGGCCTGCTCGACGACGCCGACACCGCGCGCGCCCTGCTCCGCCAGGTCGAGCGCCTGCGCGAGCAGAACCCGATGCTCGGCTTGCGCGGCTGCCGCCTCGGCCTGCTCTACCCCGAGATCACCCGGATGCAGGTCCGCGCCCTGTTCGAGGCCGCCGCCGACTGCGTCGAGGACGGCGTCGACGTGCAGCCCGAGGTGATGGTGCCGCTCGTGTCGGTCGCTGCGGAGCTCGAGAACCAGGCTGCCGTCGTCCGCGAGGTGGCCGACGAGGTGCTGGCCGAGCGAGGCGTCGAGTTGGAGTTCCTCGTCGGCACGATGATCGAGCTGCCCCGCGCCGCGCTCACGGCCGGCGACATCGCCGCGCACGCCGAGTTCTTCTCGTTCGGAACCAACGACTTAACCCAGACCACCTTCGGGCTAAGTCGAGACGACGCCGGGCGCTTTCTGTCGACCTACGTCGAGCACGGGATCCTGGCCGACGACCCGTTCCAGACCATCGACCGGGAGGGCGTCGGAGAGCTGGTCCGGCTCGGGACCGAGCGCGGCCGGGCGGCCGTGCCCGGCCTCAAGGTGGGCGTCTGCGGCGAGCACGGGGGCGACCCGGCCTCGGTCGCCTTTTTCCACGGCGTCGGCCTCGACTACGTGAGCTGCTCGCCGTTCCGCGTGCCGGTCGCCCGGCTGGCCGCCGCCCACGCCGCGCTCGCGGACGCCGACGCTTAGCCGCCAAAGCGCCGGAGCGTCCGCTCGACGGGCGCCCGGTAGCCGGGGCCGTGCGTCAGGTGGTTGATGAGGTGGAAGAGGTTGTACACCTCGGCTCTCTCCTCAAAGCCGGGCGCCAGCGGCCACGCCTCGCGGTAGCCGTCGTAGAACGGCGCGTCGAAGCCGCCGAACAGGCGCGTCATCGCGAGGCCGGCCTCGCGGTGGCCGACGGAGACGGCGGGGTCGAGGATCGCGAACTGGCCACCTGCCAGCGGGACCGCGTTGCCCGCCCACAGGTCGCCGTGCAGCAACGACCGCGCGGGAGCCTCGGGCAAGAGCTCGGGCAGCCGGGCGACGAGGCGGTCGAGCCACCGGTCCCACCCCGCGTCCCACGCGCCGCGCTGGCGGACGGTCTCGGCCTGCGCGAGCAGGCGCCGCTCGCCGAAGAACGCGGGCCACGAGCCGAGCCACCCGTTGCGCTGGGGCTTGCTCCCGATCCAGTTGTCGACGTCCCACCCGTAGCCGTCCCCCGGGGCTGGCGCCCGATGGAGGGCTGCGAGCGCGGCGCCAAACCGGCGCCAAGCGTCGGGGCCCGGCCGGCCGCGATCGAGCCACGGAAGCACGAGCGCGCCCGGGCCCTCGGCGTCGGGCGTCCGGCTCGCGAGCGGGCGCGGCACCACGAGGTCCGCGCCCGACACATCCGCGAGCGCCGCCAGCCCCTCCGCTTCGGCGGCGTACGTCTCCCCCGCCGCCCCGCTCCCCCACTTCACGAACACGGCGCCCGCATCGGTCTCGACGCGCGCGGCCTGCGACACGTCGCCGCCATCGACCGGCGCCGCCGACCGGACGGCGCCAGCGGCCGACTCCACGAGGGCGCGGACGGCGTCGGGCAGCATCAGCCCCGGGTGCGTTCGCGCAGGAGCATCATGAGCAGCGACACCACGAGCAGTTCCTCCTGCTCCGCACCGAGCGTCGCGTCGAGCCGCTCGAGCTCGAAGCGTCCCTCCCACAGCGCGGGTTGCTTAGAGAGCCGGA
Source organism: Rubrivirga halophila (assembly GCF_046845755.1). Classification (GTDB taxonomy): domain Bacteria; phylum Bacteroidota; class Rhodothermia; order Rhodothermales; family Rubricoccaceae; genus Rubrivirga. The sequence goes on along the minus strand of NZ_CP177357.1, from coordinate 787,167 downwards.
AGACGGGGGCGCCCTCCTGCTCCGGCGTCGCCGGGTCGTCGGCCTCGACGGTGTAGCTGGGGTTGAAAATGTAGCCGCCGAGGGCGCCCAGCAGCGGGATCTCGCGGAAGAGCGCGTCGCCGACCTTCGTCCAGGCGTTGTCCTCGTGGATGCGGTAGACCGTCTGGCCGTCGGCGTCGAGCACGTCGTAGCGGGCCCGCCAGAGGGAGCGGCGGCCCTTGCGCGCCAGCGTCCCCACGTGTCGGCCGTGGCCGTCGCGGATCTCGTAGGCCGCGTTGAAATCCAGGATGCGGTCCGCCGCGATCGTGTACAGGGCGGTCGCCTTGGACTCGTCGCGGTACACCGTGACGGCCTCCTTCAGTTTGAACGCCTTTTGGTGGACGTACATGAACGGCGACCCGGTCGCGTCGGTCACGCGGATCTGGGGCGCGACGGCGAGGATCTTGAAGGAGAGCTGGAACGGGTACAGCACGGGGCGGGGGCGAAGGACGGGATCCGATGGTACGGGCGTCCCTCTGCCTGGGGCCCGTCCTCCCGCGGCGGCCCGGACCCAGGAGGATCTTCCTGGGGGCAAACCTCCCGAGACTATGGCGTTGTCCCCGACCATCTATTCTGTCTTGCCAGGTGACAAATGCTTCGGTACAAAGGTAGACTAGATCTTTGCTTCTCCTCAGGATCGGCCGATGCCCCGGTCCGTCCCTTGATCTATCCGCCCCTTGCCCTGACGTTGCCCACGCTGGTCGCCTTCCTGCTGCTGAGTGCGGTCGCCGCCGCGCAGCCCGTGCTCCCCCTGTCGGGGCCGGAGCCCGACTTGGCGGGCCACCTCGTCGCGCTCGTCGACCCCACCGGCGCGCTGAGCGTGGACGACGCGGCGGAGTCTGAGGCCTACCGGCCCGTCGCGCCCGTGCTGGGTCGACCGGCGCTGGCCGCCCCGGCCGTCTGGCTCCGCCTGACCCTTCAGGCGCCCGCCGACGCCCCGAGCGCGTGGGCCCTCGAGACGAAGGCGGAGCGCATCGACGTGTACTGGGCGGGCGCCGGCGGCCGGCGCCAGCACCGCGTTGCGGGGATCGACGTGCCGGCCGCCGAGCGCGACCTCGACCAGGGCTTCCCGGGGACCGTGCTCCTGACGCTCGCGGCGGGCGAACGCCGGACCCTGCACGTCCGCGTCGCGCACGACCCCTACGGGTCCGAGGCCACGCCGCACCTCCGCCCGATCCGGATCGTGCGCGCCGCCGACGCCACCTTGCGGGGGCGGTCGCTGGCGCTGTGGAACGGGCTGTTTTTCGGGGCCCTGCTCGCGCTGGCCCTGTTCAACCTCGCGATGCTCGTCGCCCTCCGCGACGCCAGCTTCCTGTACTACGTCGGCTACGTCGGCGGCATCGGGCTGTACTTCCTGACCGTCTACCGCTACGGGTTCGACGCCTTCTGGCCGGCGGACCTGGGGTGGTCGCCCGTCGTGCAGACGGTCGCGCTGCACGTCGGGCTGGCGTGCTTCCCGCTGTTCGTGCGCGCGTTCCTCGGGCCGGAGCGCGTGGGCCCCCGTCTCGACCGGGCCCTGCTCGCGCTGGCGGCCGCCGTCGCCGCGGGGCTCGTGGTGACGCCCGCGCTGGGCTGGCGGGCCGGGTCGCTGTGGATGTCCGGGCTGGTGCTCGCGCTGATCGCCGTGACCGTCGCCGCGATGTGGCGGGGGTGGCGGAGCGGGTACGCCCCGTCGGCGCTGCTGCTGGCGTCGTTCGCCGTGCTGGCGGGGAGCACCGCCGGCTTTGTCGCGCCCCAGTTCGGCGCGCCTCCCGTGGACTGGGCGATGGAGGCCGTCCAGGCGGGGCTGGCCTTCGAGGCGCTGCTGCTGGCGGTCGCCCTCGCGTGGCGGGTGGCCCGGCTCCGCACGCTCCGCGCCGAGGCGTCCTCGGCGCTCGCGGCCTCCGAGATGCAGCGCCAGCAGGCCGAGGCCGCCGCGGCGACGCTCGAGGAGGCCGTCCAGCTGCGGTCGAACCTGCTGGGCTTCGCCGCCCACGACCTCCGGACGCCGCTGGCGAACGTGCTCGGGCTGGCCGACCTCGTCGCCGCGGCCACCCGGTCCGCCAAGGTGACCGACCACGCCCACCACATCGGGCGCGAGGCGCGGCGCCTGCTCCGGCTCATCGACGACCTCCTGGTGACGGCGGCGCTCGACGGCGGCCACCTCCCCGTCGTCCTCGAGCCCCTCGACCTGGGCGCCCTCGTCGACGCGGCCACCCAGCCGTTCGCCCCTCGCGCCCGGGCCAAGGGGCAGACCCTGGCCGTCCGCGCCCCGCGCGGCCACCTCGCCCGGCTCGACGTGGACCGGTTCACCGAGGTCGTCGACAACCTGGTCTCGAACGCCGTCAAGTACACGCCCCGGGGCGGCACGGTCGAGGTCGACGTGCGGGGGACGGACGACGAGGTGTGGATGTGCGTGGGCGACTCCGGCCCCGGTGTCCCGGTCGAGGACCAGGCGCGCATGTTCGAGCCCTTCGCCCGGCTCGCGGCGACCCCGACGGCCGGCGAGCCGTCGACGGGGCTGGGCCTGTCCATCGTCCAGCAGATCGTCGCGCTGCACCACGGCCGCGTCGACGTCGACTCGGCGCCGGGGCGCGGCACGCGGATCACCGTCGTCCTGCCCGCCGCGTCCGTCGAGCCGGGCGGCGACGGCAGCACGGCTCAGGTCGAGGTGCCCCAGCCGTAGACCGCGCGGAGCCGGTCCAGAATGGCGTCCGTCGTGCGGTCGGCGATGGCGTAGACCGTCTCGAAGCCGTCGGCCCCGCCGTAGTACGGGTCGGGCACCTGGTAGTCGCCGGGTTCGGGGTCGAACTCGCGGAAGAGGCGGACGCGCGTGCCGTGGTCGCCGTCGGGGTTGAGGGCGAGCGTGTCGTGGAGGTTGTCCTTGTCCATCACGAAGACGTGGTCGTAGTCGTCGAGGTCGTGGCGGACGAGTTGACGGGCCTGCAAGCGCGCGAGGTCGGTGCCATGGGCGGCGGCGGTCGCCGTCATGCGGCGGTCGGGCGGGGCGCCGACGTGCCAGCCGCCGGTCCCGGCCGAGTCCACGACGACGCGATCGGCCAGGCCGGCGGCGGTCACCTTGTCTTGGAACAGGCCCTCGGCGAGCGGGCTCCGGCAGATGTTGCCGAGACAGACGAACAGGACGCGGACGGGGCGATCGGAGGGCACGGGCGTGGGGCAGGCATTCGCCGAGACTACCCCGTCGGGGTGTGCGGAGGTCCGGCCGGTCGGATACCTTGGCGCGGCCCCCGGTCCCCCATGCTCCGCCTTTTCCCTCTCGCGTTCGCGCTCGCGTTGGCGGCCGTCCCGGCGGCCCAGCCGGCGTTCCCGGACTCGCTGGACCTGTTCCTGATGGCGGGCCAGTCGAACGCGGTCGGCGCCGGCGGCAACCCGGCCCTGGCGCCGACCCCGGCGCGCGGCACGGCGTACCTCGTCCGCGTCCTGACCGACTCGCTCGGGCCCCAGGGCGGCCCGTTCGTCGAGCTCGTGACCGTCCGCCCGAACACGCTGGTCGGGGGGACCGCGCTGCCCACCTTCGCCGTCGAGTACGCCGAGCGGACCGGCCGGCCGACCGCCTTCCTCCAGACGGCCTTCGGGGGGACCTCAAACGTGGCGGCCGCCGACCGCGGGCGGGGCCACTGGAGCGCGCGCGAGCTCGGGCCGGGTGCCGGCGGCGGCCCCAACCGCTTCCAGCTCGCCATCGACCTGCTCGACGCCTTCCTCGAGAACGCCCCCGACGGCATGCCTGCCCTCCGGTTGGCCGGGCTGTTCTGGATCCAGGGCGAGACCGACGCCCACGAGATCGACCGCGGCCGGATCCGGACGGCCGACTACCGGCAGGACTTCCGCGCGACGCTGACGGCGCTGGCGGACACGCTCGCGGCCCGCGCCGGCTACCCGGTCCCGATCTACGTCGTCCAGATCGGCCACCTCGCGAGCGGCGACACGCCCGGGTTCGAGCAGGTCCGCGCCGTTCAGGCCGACAGCGAGGCAGCGGCCGGGTACTCGCTCGTCTGCGACCACGCCCACACGTTCCCCGAGATCGGGCTCATGGCCGACGATGCGCACTGGAACCAGCTCGGGCTCAACCACGCTGGGCTGGAGCTGGCGGTCGCCGCCGCCGCCGACGCCCCGCCTCGGCCCGTGAACACGGCGGACGAGGACGGGCCCGCGCCCGCGCCGCTCCGCGTGCTCGGCAACCCCGGGCGGCGCGGCGCCCGGTTCTCGGCGCCCGTCACCGGCGTCGTCGTCGACGCGCGGGGCCGCGTCGTCGCCCGGCTCGACGGCGCGCTCGCGACGCCCGAGCTCGCGCCCGGCACGTACGCTGTCCGCACCGCGGCCGGGGCCGTCCGCTTCACGATCGCCCGCTAGCCCGTCTTCGCGGCGCCTTTCACTGTCCGTTGAAACCGGTCCCCGGCCTCGCCGGTCTACCCCCGGACCCATCGGCCGACCCGAGACCCGACGTATGCCCGAGAGCGCCCCGATCCACACGCCCGGCCCCCTCCTGGCCACCATCGCCAGCCCCGCCGACGTCCGCGCGCTCCCGGTCGAGCAGCTGCCCCAGCTCTGCGACGAGCTCCGCGACTTTATCGTCGACATCGTGGCCGTCCACGGCGGCCACTTTGGCGCCAGCCTGGGCGTGGTCGAGCTGACGGTCGCCCTGCACTGGGCGTACGAGACGCCCGACGACCAGCTCGTCTGGGACGTCGGCCACCAGGCCTACGGACACAAGATCCTGACCGGCCGGCGCGAGGCGTTCCCCACGAACCGCAAGTACGGCGGGCTCTCGGGCTTCCCCAAGCGCTCCGAGTCCGAGTACGACACGTTCGGCGTCGGCCACGCGAGCACGTCGATCTCGGCGGCGCACGGGATGGCCGTCGCGCAGAGCTTGCTGGGCTCGGCCCACCGCGTCGTCGCCGTCATCGGCGACGGCTCGATGACGGGCGGGCTCGCGTTCGAGGGGCTCAACAACGCGGGCGTGTCGAAGTCGGACCTGCTCGTCATCCTCAACGACAACCGGATCTCGATCGACCCGAACGTCGGGGCGCTCCACGAGTACCTCGCCAAGGTCTCGTCGTCGGGCTCGTGGAACGCGCTCAAGGGCGAGGTCTGGGAGCTGTTCGACAAGATGAAGGGGCTGGGCGGCGGCCACCTCCAGCGGCTCGCGAGCCGCGTCGAGAACGGGCTCAAGGCGGTCCTCACGCCCGGGATGCTGTTCGAGGCCTTCGGCTTCCGCTACATCGGGCCGGTCGATGGCCACGACGTGGTCGAGCTGGCGACGCACCTCAAAAAGCTCCGCGCGCTCGGCGGCCCGATCCTGCTCCACGCGCTGACGGTCAAGGGGAAGGGCTTCGCACCGGCCGAGGTCGACCAGGTCAAGTGGCACGCGCAGTCGAGCCCGTTCGACAAGGTGACGGGCAAGAGCCTAGCCAAGCCGACCGCCTCGGGCACCAAGCCGCCGAAGTGGCAGGACGTGTTCGGCGACGCCGTCATCGAACTGGCCGAGGCGGACGACCGCGTCGTCGGGGTCACCGCCGCCATGCCCTCGGGCACGAGCCTGGGCAAGATGATGGAGGCGATGCCCGACCGCGCCTTCGACGTGGGGATCGCCGAGATGCACGCCGTGGTCTTCGCGGCCGGGCTGGCGACCCAGGGGCTCCGTCCGTTCGCGGCCATCTACTCCACGTTCCTGCAGCGCGCGTACGACGGCGTCGTGCACGACGTGGCGCTCCAGAAGCTGCCCGTCACGTTCTGCATCGACCGCGCGGGCGTCGCGGGCGCCGACGGGCCCACGCACCACGGCGCGCTCGACATCGCCTACCTCCGCCCCGTCCAGGGGCTCGTCTGCGCCGCCCCGCTCCACGAGCAGGACCTGCGCGACCTGCTGTACACGTCGCTCCAGCACGACGGGCCGATGGCGATCCGCTACCCGCGTGGCGCGGCGACCGGGATGCCACTCCGCGACGCCTTCGCGCCGATCGAGATCGGGACGGGCCAGCGCGTCCGCGACGGCGCCGACCTGGCGTTCGTGAGCTACGGGGCCATCGGGCAGTACGTCATCGAGGCGTGCGAGCGGCTCGCGGCCGAGGGCATCGAGGCGGCCCACTACGACTTGCGGTTCGTCAAGCCGCTCGACGCGGCCCTCCTCGCGGAGGTCTTCGAGCGGCACACGGCCGTGGTCACGGTCGAGGACGGCGTGCGCGACGGCGGCGCCGGCTCGGCGGTCGTCGAGTGGGCCTCGGACGCCGGCGTCATCGACGGCACGCGCGTCGTCCGCTTGGGCCTGCCGGACCACTACATCGAGCACGGGACGCAGCGCCAGCTCCACGACGAGGTCGGCATCGGTCCCGACGGGCTCGTCCGGGCCGCGCGCGAGCTGGTGGGCGCGGGCGTCGGCGGCCCCGCCGTCGGCGCCGAGGCGGCCTAGCCCGCTCCTCCCCTGCGGGCGCCTGGGTCAGTCGGCTCGCTCCCGCAGGAGGTCGAGGACGGCGGCCTCGGGCGGGCGCAGGCCGTCGGGCGTGTTGCCCGCGTTCCGCCGGCGGACGCGGTCGCGGAGGTCGCCTGCCCGGAAGGCGTCGAGCACGTCGGGGTGGACGTAGTACTGGCGGCACACGGCGGGCGTGTTGCCGAGCACGCCCGCAGTCTCCTGGATGGCCGCCACGATGCAGGCGTCGGGCTCGCTCGCGTCCTCGACCGCCGCCAGCTGCTCGGCCGCGGCGACCGTCCCGCCCCACGTCCGGAAGTCCTTGGCCGTGAACGCCTCGCCCGTCGTCTCCTGGAGGTACCCGTTGACGTGGCCGCTCTCGACGTCCTGCTTGTCACCGGCCTCGTCGTAGAACTGGAAGAGGTCGTAGCCCGGGATGTCGCGGCAGGCCTTGACGAGCCGCGCCAGCCGCGCGTCGTCGACGGTGATCTCGTGGGCCTTCCCGCTCTTGCCCACGAACGCGAACGTGACGGCCGAGCCCGCGAACGAGACGTGCTTGTCGCGGACCGTCGTGAGCCCGTACGACCCATTCTCGGACGCGTACTGCTCGTTGCCCACGCGGACGAGCGTCTCGTCGAGCAGCCGGACGCACAGCGCCAGCACCTTCTCGCGGCCCAGCGCCGGCTGGCGCAGGTCGGCCTCGACGCGCGCGCGGATACCGGGCAGCGCCTCCCCGAACCCGACCATCTTGTCGAACTTGAGCCGGTTGCGGTGAGCGGTCCAGTCGTCGTGGTAACGGTACTGCTTGCGGCCCTTGGCGTCCCGCCCGGTCGCTTGGAGGTGGCCGTTGGCCGAGGGGCAGATCCAGACGTCCTCCCAGGCGGGCGGGATGACGAGCGCCTCACACCGCTCGCGCGTGGCGTCGGAGACGAGCGCGCCGTCGGGGCCGTGGTACGAGAAGCCGGTCCCGCGGCCGACCCGGGTGATGCCCGGTCGGGCGTCGTCGACGTAGCGCAGGCCGGGCGGGGTGGAGGGCATCGGATCCGAGAAGAGGGCCGGGGAAACTCGGCGACCGGCGCCTGTGGTCCCCCGGGGCGGCCGCTCAGGCGGGCCCTGGTACGATCGCACTACGGGCCGGCGCTCCGATCTGCCCAAGTTGGCCGGCACACCCCCACGCGACGCCATGCTTCGTACGGTCCTCCTCGCCCTCGCCCTCTCCGCCCCCGCGTTCGCCCAGGGCGTCCCGCTGGAGCCCGAGCCCGCCGAGCGGCCGACGGAGGCGCCGCGCCCGGCGCCGACGCCCCGCCCGGCGCCCGAGCCGACCGTCGTCCGCCCCGGGACGGCCGTCGCCCAGGCCCGCATCGACCGCGGCCCGCGCCGCGTTGGCGGCCCCCGGACCGGGTTGACCATCCTGAGCCCCGGCACCGTCGACCGCATCAACGACGCCTACGACACCGGCGACGGCGACGCGCGGATCTCGCAGGACTTCCCTGTGGTGACGCAGTTCGGGTGGCAGTTCGAGAACCGCCTGTTCCAGACGGATGAGGGCCTGACCGGCCTGGCCGAGTGGGTCGTGCTGTTGGGCGGCGCCGACCGTGGCGTGTTTCTGCCGAGCCTGACGTTTCTGGCCGGCTTGCGCGCGCCGGGCGGGTTCGAGGTCGGTGTCGGGCCCAACCTGTCGCTCGGCGGCGCCGCGTACGCCATCGCCGTCGGCACCACGACGGCAGTCGGCGAGGTCGGCATCCCGATGAACGTGGCCGTCGTGTTCGGGCAGGACGGCCCGCGCGCGAGCGTGCTCGTCGGGTTCACCGTCTCGGAGCGGCGCTGGTAGCGGGGCTCGGGCGAGGGCAGCCCCGGTCTCCCCGGATGGGGAGCGCAGCGACCGGCCGCCGCGGGAGGGCGCGCGCGCGAACCCCGCCCCCTCGGCCGGGTAGCTTGCGGCCTGCCCCCCGACCCATGCCCGAGACGCCCGCCCTCCGCTTGACGAACACGCTGTCGCGCCAGCTCGAGACGATCGAGCCGGCCGCGCACGCGCCCGACGGCCGCCCCCTCCTGCGGTTCTACAGCTGCGGCCCGACGGTCTACAGCTACGCTCATGTCGGCAACTTCCGCACGTTCCTGACCGCCGACCTGCTCGTCCGAACGGCCGACGCGCTCGGCTGGGCCGTCCGCTACGTCTCGAACGTCACCGACGTCGGCCACCTCACCGAGGACGACGTGGCCGACGGCGCCGGCGAGGACAAGATGGCGCGGGCGCTGGCGTCGAAGGAGGGCGAGGCCTTCGAGACCGTCTGGGACCTCGCGCGCCACTACACGGCCGCCCTCCAGCGCGACTGGGACGCCCTCGCCCTGCGCGAGCCCGACATTCGCCCCCGGGCGACCGAGCACGTCCGCGAGCAGATCCTGGCCGTCGAGGCGCTGATCGCCTCGGGCCACGCGTACGAGACCGACGACGGCGTCTACTTCCACGTCCCGAGCTTCCCCGACTACGGCAAGCTGTCCGGCAACACCGACGCGGACGCGCTCGTGGACGGCTCGCGCGAGGTCGTCCGCGACGACGGCAAGCGCGACCCGCGCGACTTCGCGCTGTGGAAAAAGGACGCGGGCCACTTGATGCAGTGGCACTCGCCGTTCACGCAGGGCGGCACCGACGGCTGGGGCTTCCCCGGCTGGCACCTCGAGTGCTCGGTGATGGCCCAGAAGTACCTCGGCGAGACCATCGACCTGCACGGCGGCGGCGAGGACCTGCGCTTTCCCCACCACGAGTGCGAGATCGCCCAGGCCGAGGCGCTCACCGGCCAGCCGTTCTCGCGCTACTGGATGCACACCCGATTCCTCCAGGTCGAGGGCGAGAAGATGTCGAAGTCGAAGGGCAACTTCCTGACCGTCCGCGACTTCCTCGCCGAGCCGGACACGGGCGGGCGGGCCGACTGGGGCGCCCCGCTCGACCCGCTCGCGCTCCGCCTCGCGCTGATCTCGGGCCACTACGCGCGCCCGTTCAACCTCACGCAGAAGGGGCTGGAGGACGCCGCCAAAAACCGCGCCCGTTTCTCGGATGCCCTCGCCGCTGCGCGGGCGGCCGACGTGTCTGACCGGCCGGGAGCGGACACCCTCATGCCAAAGCTCAATGCGGATTACGCAGATGCGCTCCGGGCGATGGCGGACGACCTCAACACGCCGGAGGCCATCGCGGCGGCCCTCCGAGGCGCGAAGACGATCCGGAACGAAGGCGCGCACTCTCCCCTCTCGGCAGCGTCGGGCCGCGCCGCCCTCGCGTACCTCGGCCGCATCGACGCCCTCCTCGGGATCGTCGGCATGGACGCCGCGCCGGCGGACGACGCCAGCCCGGACGACGCGCTCGCGGCCCAGGTCGAGCCCCTCGTCGTCCAGCGGACCGAGGCGCGGGCCGCCAAGGACTGGGCCCGCGCCGACGCCATCCGCGACGAGCTGGCCGCGCTCGGCGTCGAGGTGGTCGACACGCCGAGCGGGCCCGAGTGGCGGCGGATCTAGCCCGCCGGCACACACTCGACATCGGTGGCATCCGGAGCGGAGCGAGCCCTGGCGAACGCAGTCGAAGGGTCTCCGTCGGGCACGGCGGTGTGCTTGACGGAGACCCTTCGACTCGCTCCGCTCGCTCAGAACGACACGTTGCGTGAGCGGAGGTGGAGACCAGCGGCCCGCGCTACAGGACCACGGCGCGGAGCTCGGCCCAGACGCCGGCGTGGTCGCTCGGCCAGATCCCGCCGACGCGGTCGGACGGCTCGTCGAGCACGACCTCGGCCTCTACGACGCTGTCGAAGCCGCGGTAGAACACCACGTCGATGCGCGTCCGGAGCGCCGAGACCTCGTTGCGGAGCTCGTCGTCCTGGCAGCACGTCGGCGCGGCGCCGGCCGGGACGGCATCCGTCAGCGGGCCGGTCAGCGTCTGGTAGCTTGTCCCGTTCGCGTTCCCGTCCGAGTTGATGTCGCCCACGAACACGATCGGGCCCGTCGTGCTGCTGAAGACCGGGAGGAACTCGCCCGCCTGGAGCACCTGGAGCGGCTCGGCCGGGCCGCCCACCTCGAGGTGCGTGTTGATAAACGTGAACGCGAGCCCGTCGACCGTCGCGTCGACCGTCTGGTAGCCGCGCACGAACGTCTGGTCGACGCCGCCGACGGGCTGGGTCAGCAGGGTCCGGAACGACTGCTCGGTCGGGTTGCTCGTCGAGACGCCGGCCTTGGCCAGGATCACGTCGGCGTCCTGGTAGCGGACGTCGAAGAACGTCGCGCCGTCGGTCGTGCCCGGCAGCTCGACGTCGGCGTTGTTGGAGACCGAAACGACCCGGTAGTCGCCGCCCTGGGCCGCGAGCGACGCCATCAGGAGGTCGAGAAAGTCGATCGTGACCTCGGTCGCCGAGGTTGCCGCCTGGCCCGGCAGGTTGTCGCCGGGGCTCTGGATGTAATACGTCGAGACCTCCTGCAGGCCGACCAGGTCGGGCCCGACGCGGACGATCTCGGCGGCGATCGCCGCCATCCGCGACGCGGGGTCGGACTGGAGGACGGTCCCGTAGAGCTCGGCCACGCGGACCGGGACGAGGTTCGGGTTCGGCTCGCCGGCCACCAGGAACAGGTCGGCCCCGAGGTACAGGTTCTGCGTCATCACGCGCACGTCGGCGGTCGCGCCGGCGGGGTCGTCGGAGTCGCAGCCGGCGACGGTGAGGGACAGGGCGAGGAGGAGGAGCGGAAGTCGGCGCATTGGGGGGAGGGCATGTGGGACGCGCAAGATCGGTCGCCCGGCCCGCGTGCGCCTGAGCGTCTCGTACTAGCTCCGGCGTCGCGCCGGGATCGCCGGTCGCCCGATGCGCGTGGACAGCAGGCCTCCCCCCCCGCCGATCGCCGCCCATGCCCCTCGACGCCTCCGACTACTCCGCCCTCGAGGGCGGCCTCGTCCGCATGCTGGACCGCTTGCAGGCCGAGGGCACGGCGACCAAGGACCCCGAGATCGACCAGTTTCTCCGCGACGAGCCGAACGCGGTCCTGCTCGGCCTCCTGTACGACCAGCGGGTGCTCGCCGAGACCGCCTTCGCCGGCCCCCACAAGCTCCACCAGCGGCTCGGCCACCTCGACATGGCCCGGATCGCCGACATGGACCGCGAGGCGTTCGCCGAGGTCTTCGTCCAGACCCCGGCCGTCCACCGGTTCACCAACAAGATGGTGGACACCACGCAGGCCGTCGCCCGCCGCGTCGCCGACGACTACGGCGGCGACGCGGGGCGGATCTGGGCGGACGGCGACGCCAGGGCCGTCGAGAAGCGGGCCCAGGCGCTCCCCGGGTTCGGCGCCATGAAGGCGATGAAGCTGGAGTACTGCCTGTACTACTTCGGGCACCGCGACCTCAGCGAATCGTAGACCGTCGCCGCGCCGCGTGACGGCGCCATGAAGCCCCGCCCGGGACGAACCCCGGACACCCCCCCGCGTTTAGAGCGCCACCTCTGACGACCCATGTCTCACCTCGACGTCCCCTCCTGGGCTTGGGCCGCGCTCAACGGCTACGTGGTCGTCCTGCTCCTGCTGGACCTCTTGGTGTTCAACAAGCGGGCGCACGAGATCAAGTGGCGGGAGGCCGCGAGGCTGTCGGCGTTCTTCGTCGCCGCCGCCTTGTTGGTGAACGGGGCCGTGTGGTGGGCCTACGGCACCACGGCCGGGCTCACGTTCTTGACCGGCTACCTCGTCGAGCTGTCGCTGTCGGTCGACAACCTGTTCGTGATCGCGGTCCTGTTCGGCTTTTTCGCCGTGCCGCTGCGCTACCAGCACCGCGTGCTGTTCTGGGGCATCTTCGGGGCCATCGTGATGCGGGCCACGATGATCCTGCTCGGCGTGGCGCTCGTGGAGCGGTTCCACTGGGTGCTCTACATCTTCGGGGCGTTCCTGCTGCTCACCGGCTTGCGGATGTTCCGCCACAACGACGAGGTCGCCGACGTGGGCGACAACAAGGTGCTCAACCTGCTCCGCCGCGTGCTCCCGGTGACCCGGAGCTACCACGGCGAGCACTTTTTCCTGCGCAAGCTCGGCCGGCTCTGGGTGACCCCGCTGTTCCTGGTCCTGGTCATGATCGAGCTGACCGACGTGGTCTTCGCCGTCGACTCGATCCCGGCGATCCTGGGCGTGACGACCGACCCGTTCCTGGCCTACAGCTCCAACATCATGGCCGTCGTGGGCTTGCGGGCGCTGTACTTCCTGTTGGCCGGCGTCATCGAGCGGATCCGCTACCTTCACATCGGGCTGGGCGCCGTCTTGGTGTTTATCGGGACGAAGATGCTGCTGGAGCCGTTCGGCGTCCACCTGCCGACGTGGCTCTCGCTGCTCGTCGTGGTGACCTGCATCTCGGCCGCCGCCGCGTTCTCGTGGGCCGCGGACCGCCGCGACCGCCTCGCCACCGACGCGCTCGTGCCGCCGCCCGGCGTCCCCACGCCCGGCGGCGATGGGGTCTCGGACGCGTCGCCGCCCGTCGCGCGGCCGTCGGACCGGGACTGAGCCAGGGGACGGGGCCACCGCCCGGGCGGACCACGGCAGTCGCCTCCCCGAAGCCAGTTCCGAACCGACGTTACACGTCCACCACGAAAAGGTGCGAGAGGTGGCCGGCCCGCGTCGAGACGTGGGCACGGCCGTCGGGGCCGCGGCCCGTGCGCATCGTCGTCGAGAGCGCCGTCGTGCCCGGGCGGTCCCCGGGGGCCGTGGAGATGGTGCGCGTCTGGCCCGGGGCGTTCGGGTCGTAGACGGCGAGCGTGGCCGCGAGCGGCCCCGTCCGGTCGATCCCGAAGGCGACGACCTGGTGGAGCGCGAACGGGTCCGGCGCGTCGCCGACGAGCCCCAGCACGGCGGGGCGGCCCTCGCGCAAGCGGGCCTCGACGGCGTCGAGCTCGCGCTCGAGGGCGTCGGCGAACGGGCCCTGCTCGCCGGCGCGAAGCGCGCGGAGCCACCACGCGGCGAACGTCGGGAGCGAGGCGCGCAGCGTCCTTTCTTGCCGCTTGCGCAGGAGCGCCCGCATGGGCCCGGCCGCGAGGTCGGCGGTCGGCGTGCCTCGGCTCGGCCACCGCTCGACGGCCGCCAGCGCCATCCCGCCGCACAGCCCGAACGTCGGCCACCGCCGGGCGATCGCGCGGACGATCCCGTCGCCCCAGCCGAGCCGGCCGAGCGCGGCGCCCGCCACGAGCCCGGCAACCCCGCCCCGCGCCCCGCTGGCGGCCCCGCCGGCCGCGGCGCCCAGCGCGACCGGCACGGCCGAGGCCCCGCGCAGCCGCCGCGCCAGCAGGCCGAGGTCGTCGTCGGTCCACGTAAACGAGTTGCGGAAGGCGAACCCGTCGCGGGCGGGGTCGAAGTCGAGGCGGAGGGCGGGCATCGGGGATCGGGGGCGGCGGCGCACGGTACGAGCGGGCGCGGCCGGGGGTCCGGCGGAATGCCCCCCGCACAGGACGGCCGAGCGCTCGGCCCCGCGTACTTTTGCCGCCCGAGTCTTCGTTCGACTCGCACGCCTATGCTGCACCCGATTCTCTCGCTCGTTTTCGCGTCGCTCCTGGGTTGGGGCCTGCTCGGCGACCTCTTCGGCGGGCCCGACGAGGTCCGCCCGCCCGCTCGTGACGCCGTCGCCGCCCAGGTCGAGGCGCGGCTCGCGCACCCGGCGCGGCACCCCGCGCTCGCGACCGTCTACGACGCGCCCGCGCTCCGCTGGGCGACCGCCGGCGACCGCGCCGCCGTCGCCGGCCTTCTCGAGGACGTCGAGTCCGACGGCGTCCCGGCGGCCGACGTCCACGCCGACGTGGTCCCGGCCTTGCGCCGGGCGCTCGCCCGCGCCGAGCGCCAGTGGGCCGCGCTCGACGGCGAGGCGAGGGATACGCTCGCCGACCCCCGCCCCGCCCTCTTGGCCGCCGTCGACGTGGCGCTGAGCGACGCGCTCCTGCGCGCCGGCGACGCGCTCCGGGGCCGGCGCGCCGACCCGGCGCGCCTGTACACGCACTCGTGGTTCCCCGTCGCCCGCGACTCGACCGGCGCCCTGTTCGACGCGCTCGCGGACGCGATGCGCGGCGGCAACCCGGCCCAGACCGCGCGGGCGCTCGACGGCTTGCGCCCGCCGCACGACGGGTACCGCCGCCTGCGCGCGCGGTTGGCGGCGCTCTCCACAGGCCTCGCGCCCGTGCCCGACGGCGCGACGCTGCTCCCCGGCCAGCGGTCGGTCCGCGTGCCCCACGTCCGCGACCGGCTGGCGGCGTGGGGCTACGTCCGGCCCGACACGCTCGACGCCTGGGCCCGCCCCGACGCCTACGTCTTCGACGACTCGCTCGCGGCCGCCCTGGGCCGCTTCCGCGCCGACCACGGGCTCGGCCCCGACGCCGTCCTCGATGCCGCCGCCACCGACGCGCTCAACACCGACCTCGGGCCTGTCCGCGCGACGATCGCCCTCAACCTGGAGCGCTGGCGCTGGCTCGCCGACGACCTCGGTGACCACTTCGTGTGGGTCAACCTGCCCGCCTTCGAGCTCCGCGTCGTCCAGCGCGACAGCGGGGCGGCGCTCGGCGCACCCTACGTTGAGGCGCTGCGGATGCCGGTCAACATCGGGAATGCGATGACGGCCGGGTGGACGACGCCCGTCATCACCGATTCCATCCACACCGTCGAGTTCCAGCCCGCATGGTACGTGCCGCGCTCGCTCGCGGCCTCGAACGTGTTCCCGATGGCCGTCGCCGACAGCCTGGCGCTGTGGCGGGCCGGCTTCGAGGTGTACCGCAACGGCGCCGCCGTCGACAGCCGGCTCGTGCCGTGGGATTCGGTCTCCGTCGGCGAGTTCCGGTTCGTGCAGCGGCCGGGCCCGGGAAATCCGCTCGGCCGCGTCAAGTTCTTGATGCACAACCCGTACGCGATCCTGATTCACGACACCAACAAGCGCTACACGTTCGACGACGGCGCCGGCTCGTCGATGTCGAGCGGGTGCGTGCAGGCCGGCGCGCCGGACGTGCTGGCAGAGTACCTGTTGACGACTGTCAACGGCTGGGAGCCGGGGCAGGCCGAGGCGGCGTGGCGGCGCGGGCCCCGGCGCGGGGTCGGGCTGGCGCGCCCGTTCCTGAGCCACTTCACGTACTTCACCGCCGTCGCCGAGCCCGACGGGCGCCTGCGGATGCTCGCCGACCCGTACGGCTACGACCCCCGCCTGGCGGCTGCGCTCGGGCTGGATTCGGAGACCACCGACGACGACCGACGAACCACCGGATAATCACGATGCGCGCGCTCCTCCTGTCTGCCGTCCTGCTGTCGAGCGCCGCGAGCGCGCAGACGGCGCCCGCCAGCCGGTGCGACGACGGCGCCCCGATGCCGACGCCGTTCCCGGCCGAGCCCGGCGCGGCCGAGGCGACCGCCGAGCTGTCCGGGCCGGAGCCCGTCCCAATGCCGAACCTGTGCGGCCCGTCGACCGTCGTCGCCCTCCGCGCGGACACGGCCCCGTCCGACGTGCGGATCTGGGAAGGGCCCGTCCCGATGTCCGACCTCGACCGGCTCCGTCGGCGCTTCGACGTCTTCCGCGAGCAGGTCGACCCGGCGCTCCTCCAGCGCCTCGACCCGGCGGTCCCGGGCGCCGATCGGTTCCTCCGCGACGTCGAGCCCTATGAGCTTCAGGACCGCTGGGTCCCGTACCCCGACCTCCACACCCCGGAGATGATGATCGTCCGGCCCGAGCGCCCTCAGGACACGCCGGACCTCCCGGCGGTTGCCCTCCCCTCCGGTCGCGAGTAGCTTGCCCACATGACGCCGACCGCGCTCCACACCGTCTGGCCCTCGTGGCATCCCACCGTTTCAGTGGGCGGACGGCCTGTGGCCTGACGCGATCGCGCCTTCCGTAGCGAGCCCACTGTTCAGCCGAGCAGGGGGCTTTTTTTATGCGGTCCCCCGTTCTCAGCCGTCGGTTCTCGGTTTCGCGCGCCGCCGCCCCCTACTCTTCCCCACCCGCTCTCCCCCCCTCACCGTGACCCTCACCGAGTTCGAGACGATCGTGCGCGAGCAGCTCCCGGCCGACGGCCGGCGGCTGGCGGTGCCGGTCTTCGTCCGCCGCTCGGCCGACCTGCTCACGCCGGTGTCCGCGTTCCTGGCGCTGCGCGAAGAGGGCCAGTTCGGGTTCTTGCTGGAGTCCGTCGAAGGCGGCGAGCGGCTGGGTCGGTACTCGTTCTTGGGCAAGAGCCCCTACCTCGTCGTCGAGAGCCGGGGCGCGCGGACGCGGCTCCACCGCCCGGCGGGTGGGTACTCCGGCGACGGCGCGCCGCACGAGGTCGAGCCCGTCGAGGGCCACACGTTCGAGGTGCTCGACCGGCTCCTGGCCGAGACCGAGCAGGCCGTCGTGGAGGGGCTCCCCCGCCTGACCGCCGGGGCCGTCGGGTTCGTGGGCTACGACGCCGTCCGCCAGCTCGAGGCCCTGCCGCCCGGCCCGCCCGACGTGCTCGGCCTGCCCGACGGCGTCTGGGGCTTCTACGACACCGTCGCCGCGTTCGACCACGTCCGGCACCAGCTCGTGCTGATGGCGACCGTCTTCGTCGACGCCGACTCGGACCTCCGCGAGCTGTTCGCGATGGCGACCGAGCGGCTCGTCGAGCTCGAGGACGACCTCTTGCAGGGCGGGATCCCCGGCGAGCCCGTGCGCCTGCTGGCGGCCGAGCCCGCCTCGTCCGTGGCCCGGGCGGACTACGAGGCGGCCGTCCGCAAGGGGAAGACCTACATCGTCGAGGGCGACGTTTTCCAGGTCGTCCTCAGCCAGCGCTTTGCGATGCCGTTCGCGGGCGACCGGTTCAACCTGTACCGCGCGCTCCGCCAGGTCAACCCGAGTCCGTACCTCTTCTACATCGACGTCGACGGGCTCGACGCGCCTGGCGCCGAGTTCGCGCTTGTCGGCTCGTCGCCCGAGGTGCTCACGCGTGTCGACCCGCGCGGGCCGGACCGCCGCGCGCTCGTGCTGCCCATCGCCGGGACGCGCCGCCGCGGCGAGACCGAGGCCCAGGACGCCGCCAACGAGGCCGACCTGCTGGCGGACCCCAAGGAGCGCGCCGAGCACCTCATGCTGGTCGACCTCGGCCGCAACGATCTGGGGCGCGTGTCCGAGGTCGGGAGCGTGACCGTCGACCGCTACGCCGAGATCGAGCGGTTCAGCCACGTCATGCACATCGTGTCGTCGGTGAGCGGCGCCGTGGCCGACCGGCCCGCCGCGAGCGTCCTCGCGGCGTGCTTCCCGGCCGGGACGGTCTCGGGCGCCCCCAAGGTGCGGGCGATGGAGATCATCGACGAGCTCGAGCCCGTCCGCCGCGGCCCCTACGCGGGCGCCGTCGGCTACGCCGGGTTCGACGGCGCGCTCGACACCTGCATCGCGATCCGCACGATGGTCGTCAAGGACGGCACGGCCTACGTCCAGGCCGGCGCGGGCGTCGTCGCCGACTCGGACCCCGCGGCCGAGTTCGAGGAGACGAAAGCCAAGGCCGCCGCCCTCTTCGCCGCCATGCGCTCCGCCACGTCCGACCTGCTGTAGAGGGATGGGGGGACACGGGATGCGGCATCCGCATTTCACCCCTCCATCCCGCATCCCTCCCTCTCCCTCTCGCCTCATGTTTCCTGCCCTCCGCCCGCTCCTCAACAAAGGCGGCGCCGGCCGCTACGTCTCCCGCCAGGAGAGCGCCGAGCGCCTGATGCCCGTCGCCGAGCGGCACCTCGACCTGCTCGACACCTACACGGCCGCGATGGCCGACTTCCCCGACGGCCCGAGCCGCACCCGGCTGGACGCCATGATGCCGTACCTGCGGACCGAGGTCGCCAAGATCTCCGAGACGATCCTGAGCCTGGGCGCCGCGCCGCCGACCGGCGCCGGCCGGGGACCCATCGCCCCCGTCACCGGCGACGCCCGCGCGCGCGTGGACGCCCTGCTCGACGCCGAAAAGGGCTTTAGCGATGCGCTCGCCCAAGAGGTCGACGTGGTCCACCACCAGGAGCGAACGCGCGCCATCCTCAATCACAACGCCGAGGCCTCGGCCGCCCGCATCGACCTGCTGCGCGGCATCGCCGCCGACCTCCCGCGCTAGCGCGCGCCCTGCTCGCGGCCCTTCCGGCCGCTCTGTGCTCTCGACCGCCGCTGGCGCACGCCGCCAGCCGCACGCCGCTCTCATGCCCGACGCCTCCCCCGTCCTCGTCTCCGGCATCCAGCCGTCCGGGACGCTCCACCTCGGCAACTACCTCGGCGCGATCCGCCAGAACGTGGCGCTCGCGAACGCCGCGGCCGCGCCGGAGGACGCCTACCTGTTCATCGTCGACTACCACGCGCTGACGACGCTGCGCGACCCCGACGCGCTCCGCCGGTACACGCTCGACGTGGCGCTCGACTACCTCGCGCTCGGGCTCGACCCCGACAAGGCCAACCTGTTCGTCCAGTCCGACGTGCCGGCGCTGGCGGAGCTGACGTGGATCTTCCTGTGCCTGACGCCCGCCTCCCAGCTCGAGAAGGGCGTCTCGTACAAGGACAAAGTGGCCCAGGGGCTCGGCGCCAACGGCGGGCTGCTGACGTACCCGATCCTGCAAGCCGCCGACATCCTGGCGTACTCGACCCCAGATCGCGAGCTGATCGTGCCCGTCGGCGCCGACCAGAAGCAAAACTTGGAGATCAGCCGCGACACGGCCGCCCGCTTCAACCAGGCGTTCCGCCCCGAGGACGCCCCGCTCTTCCCGATTCCGGAGCCGCTCATCCTCGACGAGGTCGCCGTCATCCCCGGCGTCGACGGCCGCAAGATGTCGAAGAGCTACGGCAACACGATCGGCATCTTCGACGAGGGCAAGGCGCTCAAGAAAAAGGTCATGTCGATCCTGTCGGACTCGACGCCACTGGAGGACCCCAAAGACCCGGAAGGCGACGCCACGTTCGCGCTCATCCGCCACTTCGCAACGGACGACGAGCGCGCCGAGATCGCCGACGCGTACCGGGCCGGTGGCTACGGGTACGGCCACGCCAAGAAGGCCCTCCTCGGCATGATCGACCGCCAGTTCGGCCCCGCGCGCGAGCGCCGCCGCGCGCTGGCGGCCCGCCCCGAGCGCGTCCGCGAGGTCCTGGCCGCCGGCGCCGACGCCGCCCGCCGGCGCTCCTCGGAGGTCATGCGCGAGGTCCGCGACGCCGTCGGCTTTCTCAACTGATCCCCGCCCCCGTGATCCTCGTCATCGACAACTACGACTCGTTCACGTACAACCTCGTCCACCTGGTGGCCGGGGTGACGGACGCGGTCCGCGTCGTCCGCAACGACGAGATCGGGCTCGACGAGATCGCCGCGCTGGCGCCGGCGGGCGTGCTGATCTCGCCCGGGCCCGGGCGGCCGGACGCGGCGGGCGTCAGCGAGGCCGTCATCGAGCGGTTCGGCGAGGCGACCCCGATCCTGGGCGTGTGCCTCGGCCACCAGGCGATTGGCGAGGTCTTCGGTGGCCGCGTCGTCCACGCGCCGACGCTGATGCACGGCAAGACCTCGCGCGTCCACCACGACGGCCGGACCGTCTTCGACGGCGTCGAGCAAGACTTCGTCGCCACCCGCTACCACTCGCTCGTGCTCGACCGCGCCAGCCTGCCCGACGTCCTCGAGGTGTCCGCTGAGACCGCTGACGGCGTCGTGATGGGCCTGCGCCACCGCTCATTCCCCATCGAGGGCGTCCAGTTCCATCCCGAGTCGATCCTGACGACGGAGGGGCCGCGGCTCGTCCGCAACTGGGTGCGCTCCGCGCTTGCAGCGCGGGGTACGGGGTACGAGGTACGGGGTACAGAAGGATGAGCGCGATCCGCCGATTCGAGGACATCGACGCCTGGCAGCTCGGCCGCGAGCTGACCCGTCGCGTCTACGAAGCGACACGGGGGAGCTCGTTCGCGCGCGACTTCGGGCTCCGCGACCAGATTCAGCGGGCGTCCGTGCCGATCACCTCGAACATCGCGGAGGGGTTCGAGCGTCGCTCGCCACAAGACTTCGCCCGCATCCTCCTGATCGCACGGGGATCTGCCGGGGAGGTCCGCTCCCAACTCTACGCGCCACTCGACCTCGGCTCCATCGAGCAGGACACCTTCGACGACCTCTACGCGCTCGCAACCCGCATCTCGCGGGCAACCGTCGCCCTGGCTCGTCACAACCGGGCGCACGCCGATACCACGCGCGAGCCCTACGACCCGTACCTCGTACCCCGTACCGAGTACCCCACCACCGCCCCCTCATGACCACGCTCAAACCGATCCTTCAAGCCGTCGCCGAGGGCGAGACGCTGACCGAGGCGCAGGCCGCCTCCGCGATGCACGTCATGCTCTCGGGCGACGCCGACCCGGCGCAGGTGGCCGGGCTGCTGATGGGGCTCCGCTCGCGCGGCGAGACGCTCGACGAGCTCACCGGCTTTACGCGCGTCATGCGCGCGTTCGCCATCCCGGTCGAGACGGGCGACCTCGACCCGATCGACCTGTGCGGGACCGGCGGCGACCACTCGGGCTCGTTCAACATCTCGACGGCCGCCAGCTTCGTGGCCGCCGGCGCGGGCGTGCCCGTCGCCAAGCACGGCAACAAGGGCGTCTCGTCGTCGAGCGGCTCGGCCGACGTGTTGTCCGCGCTCGGCGTCCGCGCCGACCTCGACGCCGAGGCCGCCGGTCAGTGCTTGCGCGAGGCCGGGATCGCGTTCCTGTTCGCGCCCCAGTTCCACCCCGCGCTGAAGCATGTTGGCCCCGTCCGCCGCGCGCTCGGGGTCCGGACCTTCTTCAACATCCTGGGCCCGCTGTGCAACCCGGCCAGCGTCAAGCGCCAGCTCGTCGGCGCGTTTTCGGACCCCGTCGCCAAGCAGATGGCGCGGATCCTGATGCGGCTCGGCAGCGAGCACGTCGTGGTCGTCTACGCGCACGACGGGCTCGACGAGCTCTCGACCACGAGCCCGACGACGATCTACCAGACCGGGAGCCACGCCTACGACGGCGGGCTCTTGGAGCAGGAGGTCGTGCCCGAGCGGTTCGGGCTGGCGCGCGTCTCCGCGGCCGCGCTCCAGGGTGGGACGCCCGAGGAGAACGCCGAGATCGTACGCGGCGTGCTGTCCGGGACGGGCGGCCCCCAGGCCGACATCGTGCTCTTGAACGCCGCCTACGCCTTGCTCGCGTCGGCCGACTTTGGCGACCTCGACGACTGCCTCGAGGCCGCGCGCGAGAGCATCGGCTCCGGGGCTGCCCTCGCCAAGCTGGACGCGCTCGTCGCCGTGTCCAGCGACCTCGCCACGGTCTGATGGCGACCATCCTCGACGCCATCCTGGCCGACACGCGCGCGCTCGTCGCCGACCGCAAGACGCTCGTCCCGGCCGCCGCCCTTGAGCGGCGCCCGGCGTTCCACGCGCCGACGCTGTCGCTCGCGCGCGCGCTCCGCCGCCCCGACGGCCCCGCCTTTATCGCCGAGTGCAAGCGCGCCAGCCCCTCCGAGGGGACCATCCGCGCCGAGTACCACCCGGCCGAGATCGCGCGGAGCTACAAGAACGCCGCCGCCGCCGCCATCTCGATCCTGACCGAGCCGGCGCACTTTGGCGGCTCGCTCGACGACCTGGTGACGGTCCGCCAGTCGGTCGATCTGCCGGTCCTGCGGAAGGACTTCGTTGTCGACGGCTACCAGCTGATCGAGGCGCGCGCCTACGGGGCGGACGCCGTGCTGCTGATCGCCGCTGCGCTCGACCCGGCCGAGCTCGCCGACCTGCTGGCGCAAGCCGGTGAGCTCGGCCTGGGCGTGCTCGTCGAGGTCCACGACCCGGCCGAGGTGGACGCGCTCGACCTCGACGCCGTCGACGTGCTGGGCGTCAACAGCCGCGACCTTCGGACGTTCGACGTCGACCTCGGCCGCGCCGAGCGCGTGTTCGCCGACCTCCCCGACCGGATCGTCCGCGTCGCCGAGAGCGGGATCCGGACGCCCGCCGACGCGGCTCGCCTGCGCGCCGCCGGCGCCGACGCGTTCCTCGTCGGCACCCACTTCATGCGCCAGCCCGACCCCGGCCGAGCGCTCGCGGCCCTGCGCCGGGAGACCGCCGTCCTGATCGCCCAGCAGCCTACCCCCCGCCCCGCCGAGGCCTAGCGCGCGAGCCACGTGCCTTCCCACACGGGCCCACGCTCCACGCGTTCCGATCCCATGACCAAAGTCAAAATCTGCGGCATCACCCAGCTCCACGACGCCCGGACGGCGGCGGTCGCCGGGGCCGACTTCCTCGGCTTTATCCAGCACCCCGAGAGCCCGCGCTACGTCAAGCCCGACGTCGCCCAGGAGATCATCGGCTGGGTGCGCGGGCCGGAGCCGGTCGGCGTGTTCGTCAACGAAAGTGCGGAGGCGGTCAACGAGGTCTGTGCGCGCGTCGGGTTCACGCTCGCCCAGCTCCACGGCCACGAGCCGCCTGAGGTCTGCGCGGCCGTCGACGTGCCCGTCATCAAGGCCATCTCCGTCCAGCACGACGCCTCGACCGAGCAGGTCCGCGCGATGGTGGAGCCGTACCTCGACGTGGTCGACTTCGTCTTGCTCGACACGCACCACACGAGCCTGTGGGGCGGGACGGGCGAGAGCTTCAACTGGCGCGTCGCGCGCGAGCTGGCGTCGGAGGTCGACCTGTTCCTGGCGGGCGGGATCTCGGCCGACAACGTCGCCCAAGCGATTGACACCATGCGGCCGTACGCCGTTGACCTGTCGTCGTCGGTCGAGGCGTCGCCGGGCGTCAAGGACCTCGACAAGCTGGACGCCTTTTTCGCCGCCTTCCACGCGGCCGCCGCTGCCGACTGACCCGATGCTCCCCGACACGCTGTCCACGCCCACCCTCCCCGACGCCCGCGGTCGCTTCGGCGACTTTGGCGGCGCGTTCGTGCCCGAGATCCTGCACCCCGTGCTCGCGGCGGTCCGCCAGGCGTGGGACGACGCCAAGGACGACCCGGCGTACCAGGCCGAGTACCGCCGCCTGCTGCGCGACTACGTCGGCCGCCCGACCCCGCTGACCCGGCTCGACCGGCTTACCGAGCGGCTGGGCGGCGCAACGATCTGGGCCAAGCGCGAGGACCTGTGCCACACCGGCGCGCACAAGATCAACTCGGCGCTCGGGCAGGTCCTGCTGGCGCGGCGGATGGGCAAGCGGCGGATCATCGCCGAGACCGGTGCCGGCCAGCACGGCGTCGCCACAGCCACCGCGTGCGCGCTCTTCGGCGTCGAGTGCGTCGTCTACATGGGCGCCGAGGACATCGAGCGCCAGCACCTCAACGTCCAGCGGATGCGGCTCCTCGGGGCGACCGTCCGTGCGGCGACGAGCGGGAGCCAGACGCTCAAGGACGCGACCAACGAGGCGTTCCGCGACTGGGTCTCGAACCCCTCCGACACCTACTACATCATCGGCTCGGCGATCGGCCCGCACCCGTATCCGATGATGGTCCGCGACCTGCACCGCGTGATCGGCGAGGAGACGCGGGCGCAGCTGGTGGAGCACACCGGCTCGGAGACGCCCGACGCGATCGTGGCGTGCGTCGGCGGCGGGTCGAACGCGATAGGCATCTGGGCGCCGTTCTTCGGGGACGCGGATGTCCGGCTGATCGGCGTCGAGGCCGCGGGCGAGGGGCTCGACGGGCGCCACGCGGCGACGCTGACGCGCGGCGAGCCGGCCGTCTTCCACGGCACGCTGACCAAGCTCCTGCAGGACGCCGACGGCCAGGTCGAGATCGCCCACTCCATCTCGGCCGGGCTCGACTACCCCGGCGTCGGGCCCGAGCACGCGCACCACGCGAGCACCGGCCGCGTCGAGGTCCGGACGGCGACCGACGCCGAGGCGCTGGGGGGCGTGTCGCTGCTGAGCGCGACCGAGGGCATCATCCCGGCACTCGAGACCGCGCACGCCGTCGCCGTGCTGCCGGACCTCGCGCGCGAGATCGGCGCGGGCGGTACGCTCGTCTTCAGCTGCTCTGGCCGCGGCGACAAGGACATGGCGACGATCTCGGCCCACCTCGACGCCGGGGACCTCGACCCCGCCGGCCTCGGGGCCGAGACGGGATGACCTGGACGCACCCCTCCGGTTTCGTCGCCAGCGACGACCCCGACCGCCTCGACCTCGACGCGGTCTGGGCGTACCTGACGCGCTCGTACTGGTCGCCGGGCGTGCCCCAGGAGGTCGTCGCGCGAGCGGCGGCCGGGTCGCTGGCGGTCGGCCTCTACGCACCCGACGGGCCGCAGATCGGCTACGCGCGCGTCGTCTCCGACCGCGCCACCTTCGCCTACGTCTGCGACGTCTACGTGCTAGAGCCGCACCAGGGCCAGGGGCTCGGCCGGTGGCTGATGGAGTGCCTGCTGGCGCACCCCGAGCTCCAGGGCCTGCGCCGCTGGCTGCTGACGACGCAGGACGCCCACCCCTTCTACGAGGGGCTCGGCTTCGAGCGCTGCCCCTTCCCCGAGCGGTTCATGACCATCGACCGCCCCGGTCTCTACACGAGCAGAGAGGAGGCATAGAGGAGAAGAGGATCCCTCTGTCCTCTCTCATCCCTCCCTCTTCTCTTCTCTTCTGCTCCTCCCCTCCTCTTCTCTCCTCCCCATGCTCCGCTTGCGCGCCCACCTCGAAAGTCTCCGCCAGCGCGGCGAGCCGGCGATGGGCCTCTTCCTGACCGCCGGCTTCCCCTCGCCCGCCGCGACGCTCGACGTCCTCCAGGCCGTCGACCAAGCGGGCGCCGACTTCGTGGAGTTCGGGATGCCGTTCTCCGACCCCGTCGCCGAGGGCCTCCCGATCCAGCAGGCGTCGGAGCGGGCGCTCGCGCAGGGGGCCACGATGGCCGGGACGTTCGAGACGGCCGCCGCCTTCCGGCGTGAGTCCGACACGCCTGTCGTGCTGATGGGCTACGCCAACCCCGTCTTTCGGTACGGCGTGAGCGACTTCTGCGCCGACGCCGCGTCTTCGGGCGTGGACGGCCTCATCCTCCCCGACCTCCCCCCCGAGGAGTCCGAGGAATTGGAGGCCGCCGCCGCCGCCCACTCGCTCTCGGTCACGCACCTGATCGCCCCCAACACCGCCGACGACCGGGTCCGCCTGGTCGATGCCCGCTCGACCGGGTTCGTCTACGCCGTGAGCGTGACGGGCCTGACAGGCTCCGGGCTCGGGGCGGCCGACGCGACGGACGCGTACCTCGAACGCGCGCGGTCGCTGGTCGAGCAACCGCTGCTCGTCGGCTTCGGGATCTCGACGCACGCCGACGCCGCCCGCCTGGGCGCGCACACCGACGGGTTCATCGTCGGGAGCGCGCTGATCCGCCGGGCCGAGGCGCTGTGGGACGACCCAGACCTCACCGATTCCGCACGCCGCGCCCGCATCGGCGACTGGGCTTACCAGTTGAAAACGGGTCGGGACCGCCAACCACGCCCATGAAACCGCTCCTCTTCCCGCTCCTCGCCCTGGCCGTCTTGGCCGGCTGCGAGTCCGTCACGCCGCCCGCGCCGACCGCGCGGGGCAACGGCGAGGAGATCATCGTCGCGACCGACTCGGCGACGTGGGCCGGGCCCGTCGGCGACGCGCTCCGCGAGACGCTCGGCCAGCCGATCGTGACGCTGCCCAGCAACCAGGGCGCGTTCCGCTTGCGCTTCCAGCCGCTGACGAACCGCTTTTTCGAGGCGCTCAAGATCCAGCCGAACCTCGTCTTCGCCGCGCCCATCGACGCCGAGGGCCCGATCGGCGACTTTCTGCGGTCCCGCGTCGGCGAGCAGAACCTCGCGTCCGTCCGCGCCGGCCAGTCGGCTGCGATCAACCTGCGCGACGACCTGTGGGCGCGCGAGCAGCTCGTGACCGTCGCGACGGCCGCGAGCGACTCGCTGCTGGCGTCCCAGATCCGCGCGCGCGGGCCGGAGCTCCGTCGCCGCTACCAGGAGCTGGCGCGGCGCCGGACCCAGACCGAAATGTTCTCGCGCCTTCGCCAGACCGACGTCGAGGCCGACCTTTTCGAGCGCCACGGCTTCGCCATCGGCATCCAGCACGACTACGTCCCGGTGCAGGACACGACGGTCACCGTCGCCGGCCGGACGGGCACGTTCATCCGCTTCCGCCGCGTGCTCTCCGACACCTGGCGCGACTTTTTCGTCTTCCAGCAGGACGGCGTCGCGGCGCTCCCGCCCGAGGACGAGATGGACGACGTGACGAACGGCTTGCTGGAGCGGTTCGCCCTGGGGTCGTACGACGGCTCGTTTGTCCAGCTCGACGACCAGCGCCCGATGGAGCGCGACACGACCTCCGTCGGCGGCCGCCCGGCGCGCGAGCAGCGCGGCTTCTGGTACATGACTGAGGACGTGATGGGCGGCTCGTACGTCCGCTACACGATCGTCGACGATGCGTCGGACCGCCTGTTCGTCTACTACGGGATGACGTTCGCGCCCGACCGCACGCTCGACAAACGCAAGCTGCTCCGCCAGATGGAGGCCATCGCCTTCACGTTGCAAACCGAGCCCAACGACCCGCAGGAGTAACGAGGCACTCTCCGTCCTCTGCCCTTCCTTTCCTCCCCTCCTCTTTTCTTCCCTAGTCCCCCCAATGGCCACACAGACTGCCCCCACCGACGCCGCGACCGACGAGGCCGCCCCGACGAACGTCCTGCGCCTGGGCCTGCCCAAGGGCAGCCTGCAGGAGTCCACGTTCGACCTCTTGGAAAAGGCCGGCTACGGCTTTTCCGTCCGCTCGCGCAGCTACTTCCCGTCCATCGACGACGACGAGCTGACGGCGATGTTGGTCCGCGCCCAGGAGATGGGCAAGTACGTCGCCGACGGCGTGTTCGACGCCGGCATCACTGGGCTTGACTGGATCGCCGAGACCGGCGCCGACGTCCACGTGGTCGCCGACCTGATCTACTCGAAGGCCTCGATGCGGCCCGTCCGCTGGGTGCTGGCGGTCCCGGAGGACTCCGACATCCACTCGGTCCAGGACCTCGAGGGCAAGCGGATCGCGACCGAGGTCGTCGGGCTCACGGAGCGCTGGCTGGCGGACAACGGCGTCACGGCCGACGTCGAGTTCTCGTGGGGCGCGACCGAGGTGAAGGCCCCGGACTTGGTCGACGCCATCGTGGAGGTGACCGAGACGGGCAACTCGCTGCGCGCCAACAAGCTGCGGATCGTCGAGGTGCTGCTCAGCTCGAACACCCAGCTCGTGGCCAACAAGGCAGCGTGGCAGGACCCGTGGAAGCGCGAGAAGATCGAGAACCTCGCGCTTCTGCTCGAGGGCGCCATCCGCGCCGAGGGCAAGGTGGGCCTGAAGCTCAACGTCCGCCGCGAGGAGCTCAAGGCCGTCGTGGAGACGCTGCCCGCGCTCCGCAACCCGACGATTTCGCCGCTCTTCTCGGACGAGTGGGTCGCCGTCGAGACCATCATCGAGGAGCGGCAGGTCCGCAAGCTGATCCCGGAGCTCAAGCGGCTCGGCGCCGAGGGGATCATCGAGTACCCGCTCAACAAGATGATTCCCTAGCGGCGAGAGGGATGGGGGATGCGGGATGGAGGGATGGGCAGCCGCTCGCCTCCTTCCCAATTCCTCAAGACCGCCGGCCTCGAAGTCTGGTGGACGGCGTCGGTAGCTTCCCCGCATCCTTTTCCCACCCCTCGACCCCTCCATGCCTCGCCTTCTCGACCTCTGCTTTGGCCGCTCCGGCGACAAGGGCGACGCCGTCAACGTCGGCCTGATCGCGCGCGACCCGGCGCACTACGACTGGCTCCGCGAGACCGTCACCGCCGACGTCGTCAAGGAGCACTTCGGGCCGCGCTGCACCGGCGAGGTCGAGCGGTTCGAGCTGCCGAACCTGTCGGCGCTCAACTTCATGCTCCACGGGGCGCTCGGCGGCGGCGGGACGGTCTCGCTCAAGCTCGACGCCCAGGGCAAGACGTACGCCGCGCACCTGTTGCGGCTCGAGGTCGACGGCCCGGACGCCGCGTGAGGCGGCTGGCGCTGGCCGGGCTGGCGCTGCTGGCGGGCTGCGCGCCGTCGGAGCCCGAGCGGCCCGAGCCCGACCCGGCGCTCGTCGACGCGCTCGTCGAGCTCCACCTCGCCGACGCCGTCGCCGCCCTCGACTCGACCGCCAGCGACACGTTTGCCGACAGCCTGCGCGACGCCGCGCTCGCAGCCCACGGGCTGGACTCCGCCGCGCTGGCGGCCCGGCTCGACGCGCTCGCGGACGACCCCGGGATGGTGCAGGTGACGTACGAGGCGCTCGGCGAGCGCATCCTGGCCGAGCGCGAGGGGCGGACGGAGGAGTGAGGGTGGAGAATGGCCGCAGGCAGGTATCGCCAGGCGGCCGTCCTCTATCCTCCCCCGTCTCCTCTCCCCTTCTATGTCCGCGCCCCCGGCCGTCCAGGTGTTCACCACCGGCGGCACCATCGACAAGGAGTACTTCGACGCCAAGAGCGCGTACGAGATCGGCGAGCCCCAGATCGGGGGGCTCTTCGCCGAGGCCGGCGTCACGTTCCCGTACTCGGTCGAGGCCCTGATGCGCAAGGACAGCCTGGAGCTGACCGACGCCGACCGCCACCACATCGCCGAGCGCGTCGTCGCCGTCGACGCGCGGTGCGTCATCGTCACGCACGGGACCGACACGATGGCCGAGACGGCGCGCGTCGTGGCCCGAGCGCTCGCCGACGCGGGCTCCGACACGACGGCCGTCTTCGTGGGCTCGCTCGCGCCGGCCCGCTTCAAGGCCAGCGACGCCGAGTTCAACGTCGGCTTCGCCGCGGCCGCCGCACAGACGCTTCCGCCCGGTGCGTACGTTGCCATGAACGGGCGCGTCTTCGACCCGTTCGCCGTCCGCAAGGACCGCGAACGCAACCGATTCGAGGCGGTCCCGTCCCAGGCCTAGCCCCCCGCACGCTCTCACTCCCCACCCTCCCCTGCACATGACCCGCTTGTCCCTCCCCGGCGCCCTCGCGCTGGCCCTCTTCGCCGCCGGCTGCTCCAGCTCCATGGGCGCCATGACCAACGGCACGGGCAACCCGCCGATGGACGACATGGCCATGGCCGCCGCCTGCGTCGACGGCGCCGCCACGGCCGGCGGCATGACGTTCGAGTGCTCGAACGTCGACCTCGTCGCCCACATCCCGCTCGCCGACTTCGACACCGACCAGCTCAACGACATCTGGGGCTGGACCGACGCCCAGACCGGCAAGGAGTACGCGCTCGTCGGCCTCGCGAATGGGACCGAGTTCATCGACATCTCCAACCCGTCGATGCCCGTCATGCTCGGGAAGCTCCCGACGCAGACCGTCTCGACCGTCTGGCGCGACATCAAGGTCTACCAGGACCACGCGTTCATCGTCTCCGAGGCGCGCGACCACGGCATGCAGGTCTTCGACCTGACGCGCCTGCGCGGGCTGACCGCCGACCAGGGCACGTTCGAGGCCGACGCCCACTACGACCAGGTCACGAACGTCCACAACATCGTGATCAACGAGGACTCCGGCTACGCCTACGCCGTCGGCTCCGGCTCGCGCGGCGACAACCTGCCCGCCGAGTGCGGCGCGCCGGGCTTCCACGTGATCAACATCCAGGACCCCAAGAACCCCGAGTTCGTCAACTGCTTCTCGGACGCCGCCAAGGACGTCGGCCCCGTCTCGGCGCCCGGCTACACGCACGACGCGCAGTGCATCAACTACGACGGCCCCGACGAGGACTACGTCGGCAGCGAGATCTGCGTCGGCTCGAACGAGGACGTCGTCACGTTCTTCGACGTGACCGACAAGATGAACGTCCGCGTCATCTCGATGGCCGCCTACCCGCAGGACGCCTACACGCACCAGGGCTGGTTCACCGAGGACCGCCGCGCGTTCATGGCGAACGACGAGCTCGACGAGACGAACGGCTACGTCAGCACCCAGCGGACGCTGCTCTTCAACGTCGAGAACCTCGACGAGCCCGAGTTCATCGGCATCTACGACTCGGGCCTGACGACGATCGACCACAACCTCTACGTGGTCGGCAACCTGAGCTTCCAGAGCAACTACCACTCCGGGCTCCGCATCCTCGACCACTCGGACGTGCTCAACGGCAACCTCACCGAGGTCGGCTACTTCGACACGTACCCCGACGCCACCGACATCAGCTTCGGCGGCCAGTGGAGCAACTACCCGTACTTCGAGAGCGGCCTGGTGGTCGCGAGCGACTCGAACACGGGCTTCTTCGTGCTCCGCCCGCGCGGCGCGGCGATGGCGATGGGCATGTAAGGAACGCCCTGCGTTTTGCCTTTGCGGGGGCCCTGGCACAGCGCCGGGGCCCCCGCTCGCTTTTTGCCTTCTCGAGCGCCAATCACGGCGGGCGGCGGGTTGTACTCTTCGAGCCCACCGTCCCCCTGCCGATGTCGTTCCGCTTTGCCCTCGTCGCCCTCGCGGCGCTCCTCGCCACCGTCGCCGCTGAGGCCCAGACGCCCCGCGCGGCGTGTCTGAACGGCGTCGCCACGCTCGCCGACGTCGGCGCCTTCCCGTGCGACCGCGTGGACCTGGTCGGCTACCTCTCGGTCGGGTCCATCTCCACGCCCGGGTCGCCGGCCGCGAACGGCAACAACGATATCTGGGGCTGGACCGACCCGCAGACCGGCGTCGAGTACGCGCTGGTGGGGTCGTACAACGGGCTGGGGATCGTCGACCTCTCCGACCCCGCCTTTCCGCGTCTGGTCGGCAAGATCCCGACGGCCAACGAGCTCAACCCCGTCTGGCGCGACGTCAAGGTCTACGCCGACCACGCGTTCATCGTCGCCGACGCCTCGCGCGACCACGGCGTCCAGATCTTCGACCTCACCCGGCTCCGCTCGCTCAGCGGCGACGCGGTCACGCTCGCGCCCGACGCGGTGTACACGGGCATCCGCTCGGCCCACAACATCGTGATCAACGAGGACTCGGGCTTCGCGTACGCGGTCGGCTTCCGGTACCCCGATGGCGGGCGGGCGGCCCTCGGGCTCCCGGCGTCGTGCGACCTCCCGGGCTTCCACGCCATCGACATCCGCGACCCCAAGAACCCGACGTTCGCCGGCTGCTTTTCGGACGCCGCGCTGGAGACGGGCCCCCGGAGCCGGGGCTACACGCACGACGCGCAGTGCGTGATGTATAGCGGCCCCGACACGGAGCACGCCGGCAAGGAACTCTGCTTCGCCGCCAACGAGGACGTCGTCACGGTCTTCGACGTGAGCGACAAGGAAGACGTCCGGATCCTCTCGCAGGCCTCGTACCCCAACTTCTCGTACACGCACCAGGGCTGGCTGACGGCGGACCAGCGCTACTTCCTGACCGACGACGAACTCGACGAGATCAACGGGCTCACGCCGAGCCAGCGGAGCCTGGTGATCGACTTCCAAGACCTCGACGACCCGGAGTTCGCGTTCGCCTACACCTCGGGCCTCACGACGATCGACCACAACCAGTACGTCCGGGGCGACTACGCCTACCAAAGCAACTACGAGTCGGGTTTGCGGATCGTCGACCTCCGCCAGATCGAGGCCGGGCAGCTCACGGAGGCGGCGTTCTTCGACACGTACCCGAACGGCAACGTGATCTCGTTCAACGGGCAGTGGAGCAACTACCCGTACTTCGAGAGCGGGCTCGTGATCGCGAACGACGACACGTACGGCCTGTTCGTCCTCCGCCCGGATCCGGCCCTGCTCGTGGCGAACGATGAGCAGCCGGACCTGTCCCAGGGCTACGCGCTGACGGCACCGCGCCCGAACCCGGCCGCCGGCGTCGCCCGCCTGTCGCTCTCCGTCGACACGGCACAGAGCGTCGTGGCCGGGCTCTACGACGTGGCCGGCCGCCTGGTGGCCGACCTGTACGACGGGCCCGTCGCCGCCAGCGGCCCGCTCACCCTCACCGTCGACGCCGCGTCCGTTCCGGCGGGCGTGTACATCGTGCGCGTCGTCGGCGAGCGGTTCGAGGTCTCGCGCCGCGTCGTGCTCACGCGATAGTCCGATGGCCGCGCGGGTCGGTTAGTCCCGGCCCACGCGGCGCTGGCCCTTCGGGGTCAGCTCGAAGCGGCCCGCCAGCGGGTCGGCGAGCCGCAACAGATCTTCCGAGACGAGCCAGTCCGCGAGCGCTCGCGCGTGGCGTGGGGCGTCGGGCGCGAGCGCGGGCTCGCCGCGTTCGACGGCGTCCAGGATGGCGTCGAGCGCCGGCTCGTCGTCGGGCGTGACGACGGCCGGGCGGTGGCGGCCGAGGCACACGTCGCACCGGCCGCAGCGCGAGGGCGCGGGCTCGCCGAAGTACGCCAGCAGGTGCTGGCGACGGCAGCCGACGGCCGTCGCGTAGCGGACGACGGTGTCGAGGCGGGCGTGCGCGCGGCGGCGGCCCCGGTCGAGCGCGAGGGCGTCGACGGGCGCACGCGAGGCACGGGCGCCGGACCACGCGAGGGTGAGGCCCGCGCCGGGGCGTGTCACCTCGAGTCCGCCCCGGGCGGCCAAAAAGTCGAGGCCGGCGTCCAGTCGGTCGGGCGTCAATCGGACCGTCTCCGCCAGGTCGTCGAGGCGCAGCGTGACGCCCTCGGCGGCGTTCGGCGGCAGCCGGCGGACGAGCGCGTCGGCAAAGTCGAGGACGGCGCCCGACGCCCCCTCGACGGACGCCAGCAGCCCCTCGCGGCCCCGCGTCAGGCGCAAGCGGATCTCGCCCTCCCGCCCCTCGACCACGCGCCACGCGCCGTCGGCTGCCAGCCGGTCGACGGCCGCTCGCGTGACGGAGGGCGTGAGCCCGGCGACCTCGGCGAGCGTCCGGAGGTCGACGGTCACCGGCGCCTCGGGCTCGCTGCCGACGGCGATCTGGCCCAGACTCCCGGCGGCCTGGTACACGGCCTGCACGTCGGCCGGCGTGGGGTGGCTGCGGTCGACCAGCGCGCGGGGGACGCGCTCGGCGTCGGGCCCGAGCACGAGCGCGGCGAACGAGCGCTCGCCGTCGCGGCCCGCGCGGCCGGCCTCCTGGTAGTAGCTCTCCAGCGTCGGCGGCAGCGCCGTGTGGACGACCGCGCGGACGTCGGGCTTGTCGATGCCCATCCCAAACGCGCTCGTCGCCGCGATCACGCGCGTCCGGCCGTCGAGCCAGCGGCGCTGCGTCTCGGCGCGGAGGTCGCGATCGAGGCCGGCGTGGTACGGCTCGGCCGAGATGCCCGCGTGCGCCAGCCGTCGCGCCGTCGCCTCGGTCGCCCGCCGCGTCCCGGCGTAGACCAGGCCCGCCCCGGGCACGGCCTGAAACACCTCCACGGCCTGCCCGACGGGGTCGTCGACGTGGTGGACGCTCCAGGTGATACCGGGCCGGTCGAAGCCGCGCACGACGACCGCGGGGTCGCTCAGCGCGAGCTGGTCCAAGATGTCGCGGCGCACTTCGGGCGTGGCCGTCGCCGTGACGGCCGCGAGCGGGGCCGGATCGCCGGCGGCGGTCGTGACGAGCGGGCGGGCGTCGGCGATCTGGCGGTACGCCGGCCGGAAGTCGTGGCCCCACTCGGAGACGCAGTGCGCCTCGTCGACGGCTAGCAGCGTCACGTCGAGGCGCGGGGCGCGGGCGAGAAAGAGGTCGGTCTGCAACCGCTCCGGGGTCAGGTACACGACGCGGTACAGCCCGTGCTCGGCGTCGGTCCACAGCTGGTCCTCGGCGCGGCGCCCCAGCCCGCCGTGGAGCGCCGCCGCGCGCACGCCCCGCCGCGCCAGCGCCTCGACCTGGTCCTGCATCAGCGCCACGAGCGGCGACACGACCAGCGCCAGCCCGCCGGCTGCGACCGCCGGGACCTGGTACACCAGCGACTTCCCGCCACCCGTGGGCAGCACCGCCAGCACGTCCCGGCCCGCCATCGCCGCGGCGACCGCCTCGTCCTGCCCGGGCCGGAAGGCCGGGTGGCCCCAGACCTCGCGGAGCGCGTGGAGCGCGGAGTCAGGGATCTCGGGCGTCATGTTGGAAAGTACCGCCCGCCCCGGATCGGCCCTGAGGCGCCGCCAGGGGCGGTACCGAAAAAAAACTTGAGATCAAAGGTTATGTCTGGCGATCTCGCGGGTCTATGTAGGTGCCGAACGGCTTACCGCTTTGCGGTTTGTACGGATGGTGGTAGCCGGCGCGGCCCGAGACTCGTGGTGGAGTCGCATGGGTCGCGCCGGTGTGTGTTCGGGACGGCACGACGGTCGGGGGTAGCTTCAAGGCTGCCCCCGACCGCTTCCGCTTCTCCCTGTGCCCGCCCCCCGCGTCTCGGTCGTCGTCGTCACCTGGAACGGCCTCGGGCTTCTCAAGCGGTTCCTGCCGAGCGTGCTCGCGACGGACTACCCGGACCTCGAGGTCGTCGTCGCCGACAACGCCTCGACCGACGGGACGGCGGCGTGGCTAGCGGCCGAGCACCCCGACGTCGTGGTCGTCTGCCACCCGGAGAACGCGCTCTTCGCGGGCGGCAACAACCTCGCGGTCCCCGCCGCCAGCGGGTCGGTGCTGTGCTTCCTGAACAACGACGTCGAGGTGCCGCCCGGCTGGCTGGGGCCCCTCGTGGACGCGCTCGGCGACGGCGTGGTGGCCGTCCAGCCGAAACTGCTCCAGCACGGCGACCGTGACCGGTTCGAGTACGCGGGCGCCTCGGGCGGATTCCTCGACGCGGCAGGCGTGCCGTTCACGCGGGGGCGGATCTTCGACACGATGGAGCCCGACCGCGGTCAGTACGACGACGCGCGCGACGTCTTCTGGGCGACCGGCGCCGCGCTCGCGGTCGACCGTGCCGCATTCGAGGCCGTCGGCGGGTTCGACGAGTCGTTCGGGATGCACATGGAGGAGATCGACCTGTGCTGGCGGCTGCAGCGCGCGGGCGGGCGGATCCGCGTCGAGCCCGCCTCGGAGGTCTACCACCTGGGCGGGGCGTCGCTGCCCGTCGGGCCCCGCAAGACGTTCCTCAACGTCCGCAACAGCCTGGTGATGCTGGCGAAGAACCTGCCCCCGCCCGAGGCTCGGCGCGCGCTCCGCCAGCGCCGTGTGCTGGACACGGCGGCCATCGCGCAGGCGCTGCTCCGGGGCGACCGCCCGCTGGCGGACGCGATTCGCGAGGGCCGCGCCGAAGCCGCCCAGCGGATCCGGACCGTCGATCCGCCGCCCGCCGACGAGGCGCCTGTGCTCCCCCCCTATCGCGGCTCGATCGCCGTCGACGCGATGCTCCGTGGCCGCCGCCGGTTTTCGGAGCTGCCCCCCTCCGGCTTCGCTCTAGGCTGGCGCTAGTCGTCGCGCACAGAGACGACGGCCGCGATCGCCGCCAGCACAATCGCCACCCCCACCATCCCCAGCGCCGACGGGACCTCGCCGAACCAGACGGCCGCGACGGCCGACGCGAGGACGGGCTCGCTCAGCGCGAGGAGGCCGAGCAGGGCGGCCGGGAGGTAGCCGAGCGCGTTCGCGAACGACCCGTGGCCCAACAGCCCGGGCCCCAGCCCCATCGCCAGCGCCAGCCCCGCGATGGGCAGCGGGAGCGCGAGCGGGGCGCCCGCGACCCAGCAGCCGACGACGCAGGTCGCTGCCGCCGCGAGGTTGACCGGCCAGAAGTAGGCCACGAACGAGGCCCGCTGGCGGACGGCGCGGCCAAGGAGGAGGTACACCGACACGAGCACGGCGGCGCCGAGCGCGACGGCGTTCCCCAGCGCCGGGGCCGGATACGTCGCCGCGCCGGTGCCCTCCGACAGCCCGAGCAGCGCCGCCCCCACGACGGCCACGCCGATCGCCGCGGCGGTCCGCCGCGACGGCCGCTCGTGCAGGAAGACGGCCCCCAGCACGGCGATAAAGAGGGGGCTCGTCGTCACCAGCACGGCCGCGCTGGCGATGCTCGTCAGCTGGACCGACAGGATCCAGGCCATAAAGTGGAGACCGAGCACGACGCCCGCGCCGAGGGCCAGCGCCCAGTCCCGGCGGCCGAGCGCCGCCAGCTCGGCTCGCCTGGGCCCGAGCGCGACCGGCGCCAGCGCCAGCGCCACGGCCGACGTCCGCCACGCGGCAAGCGTCAACGCCGGGGCGTCGCCCGCCAGCCGAATCAGGATCGGCGACGAGCCGAACGCGAGCAGGCCGACCGCTAGCGCGGCCCAGACCGATGCGGGGGCGCGCAGAGTCGAGGAGGCGGAGATGGACCGGGCGGTGGGTGGGGCCGAACGATACCCGAAACCGACGCCCGGCGCCTAGCGGATCCGGTCCATCGACCGGACCTTCGCGATGTCGGCCACGACCCGCTGCCGCGCCATCCGCAGCAGCACGTACGCCACGATCGGCTGCATCGCGACGAGGTAGTAGCCGACGGGCGCCGTCGGCGCCGAGCTGTCGAAGGCGAGGTAGAGCCCGACGAGGACGGCCACGATGAGCGCCAGGTCGAGCCACTGCGCCACGCCGATCACCGTCCGCTGGAGCTCGCGGTTCTTGTACAGCCCGACGGCCACGAGCGCCACGAGCGCGGTGACGCCCGCGAGCACGTACGCCAGCGTCCCCAGCCACGCGCGTTCGTCGGCGATGGCGCCGGCCCACGTGTCGCCCACGGCGACGAAGAGGGCCAGCAGCAGGGCGCCGGCGACGAGGTACAAGGTCTGGATCCGCTGGATCATCGGTCGGTCGGAGGTCGGTGGGAGACGCGCGCTACGCGGCGATGTGGGCGCGGACGCGGTCGGCGACGGCGGCGCCGAAGTCGGCCGTGGTGGCCGTGCCCCCGAGGTCGGCGGTGAGCGCCGACGGGTCGGAGTACACGTCGTGCAGGGCCTTGCGGATGGCCTCGGCGGCGGCGTCCTTGCCGAGGTACTTGAGCATCATCTCGCCGGAGCGGATGACGGCCGTCGGGTTGGCGATGCCCTGGCCGGCGATGTCGGGGGCCGAACCGTGGACGGCCTCGAAGACCGCGCAATCGTCGCCGATGTTGGCTGAGCCCGTGACGCCGAGCCCGCCGACGAGCCCAGACATCAGGTCCGACAGGATGTCGCCGAACAAGTTGGTCGTGACGATCGAGTCGTAGTCCTCCGGGTGGATGACGAGCTGCATCGCCATGTTGTCGACGATCCGGTCGTCGAAGGCGATGCCCGGGTTGTCCTCGGCGATCTGGCGGCCGATCGACAGGAACATGCCGCCGGTCTGCTTCAAGATGTTGGCCTTGTGGACGAGCGTGAGCCGCTTGCGGCCGCGGAGCTGGGCGTCCTTGAACGCGAACCGGATGATCCGCTCGCAGCCGGTCCGCGTGTGGCGGGCGATGGAGTCGGCGATCTGGTTTTTCTCGTCGAAGTACTCGATGCCCGCGTACAGCCCTTCGGTGTTCTCGCGGTAGAGCACCAAGTCGACGTTCTCGAACGGGCCCTTCGTGTTGGGCAGCGTCTCGCACGGGCGGACGTTCGCGTACAGGTCGAAAAGCTGCCGGATCTTGACGTTGATGCTCCGGAAGCCGGTGCCGACGGGCGTCGTCAGCGGGCCCTTGTACGCCAACCGCGTCCGCTCGATGGAGTCGATGGTGGCCTGGGGGAGCGGCTCGCCGGTCTCCTCGAAGGCGTCCATGCCGGCCTCCTGGCGGTCCCAGTCGAACGCGACGCCGGTCGCCTCGACGACGGCCACGGCGGCCTCCATCACTTCGGGGCCGATCCCGTCGCCGGGGATGAGGGTAGCGGGAATGGCGGGCATCGGTCGGTCGGGGCGGTGAGCGGAGAAGCTAGCCGGGGCGCTGGGGCCCTCGGCGTGGAGTCCGGTCGAAACGCGGGCGCCGCGGCGCGGTGCCCCCGTTCGCGCGGAGACCGCTCGAAGCCGGTCGCCTTCCCAGCCCCCGGCCCGATCCCCGTCGGTGCGGACCCTGGAGCGGCCGGACCAAAAAAGCCGGGGCGCCCTTGCGAGCGCCCCGGCGGACCTGTCGGAGCCGAGAGACCTACTCGGCCTCGCGCGTCGTCGAGTAGTTGACGCGCAGGGCCTCGGCCTCGCGGAGCTCCTGCTGGACGTCGTAGAGCAGGCCGGTCTCGACCTCCTTGTCGATCCGCATCGAGACGATGGTCCGGGGCTCGTCTCGGAGGGCGCGGTACATGAACTGGCGGATGTTGGCCCGCTCGCGCACGATCGCGTCGTCGATCTGGACGGCCGCCTCACCGAGCCCGCCCCCCTCGAGCTTTTCGGGCCCGATGTAGACGTACTGGATCAGGCGCTTCTGGTCGATCTTCTCGATGGCCTCGGCCTGCGGGATCGACACGTTGACGAGCAGCTCCGTCTCGCGGAGGACCGTCGTCACCATGAAGAAGATCAGCAGCATGAAGATGATGTCCGGCATCGAGGCCGTCGGGATCTCCTGCTTGGTGCCGGCGCTCTTCTTCTTGAAATGGGCGGACATTGCGAGTGATGGGTAAAGAGTGATGAGTGAAGAGGACTCGTGACGGGCAGAGGGAAGGGGTCAGCGCCCCCTCACCCATCACGCATCACTCAGTCCGGATCCGGCTCGGCGAGCGAGATCTTGAGCGGGTAGCGCTCGGCGATCTCGTCGGTCGCCTCGTCGTCGAGGCGCGCCTTGTACTCGCCGTACGTCACGCCGTACTCCTGGCGGGCCGCGTCGTCGCGGACGTCGTTGTAGGCCGACTTGATCTCGTCGAGCACGGCGATGTAGATCTCGTACGGGAGCCCGCGCTTGGTCTTGAACGAGGTGACCGCCTTGTCGGGCGAGACCGAGAGCTGGGGCTCGCGGCCGTTGTTCAAGATGTGCCGCTTGACGATCTCGCGGATGGCGTCGACGTTGGTGACCTCGTTGTCGATCAGGACCTGGCCGTCGGCGGCCACGAGCACGTTGAGCAGGTTCCGCTGGTTGATCTCCGGCGGCGGGTTGTCTTCGAGCAGCTTCGGCGGGAGCTGCATGTAGATCCCCTTGTCCGCGTTGATCGTCGTCGTGACGAGGAAGAAGATCAGCAGCAGGAACGCGATGTCGGCCATCGAGGCCGAGGGGATCTCCGCGTCGCGCTTGGTGCGTCGTTTGAGGAGCGGCATGGGAGGCGGGAGTGGAGGCTCGGGGCGGTCGGCGGGTGCCGGGCCCTTAGCTGAAGAGGCTCTTGGCGCCCGAGATCAGCAGGGCGGCGAGCCCCGAGATCGTGAGCGCGATCGCGGTGGCCACGGCGGCCCCGGTCATCGTGCCGTCGACCGCGAAGGCGACGACGAAGATGAGGACGGGGAGCGCGAAGGCCGCCAGGCCGAGCTTGCTCTGGGCGAGCGTCGAGCCGGCGTTCTTGAGCCCGAACCCGACCATCATCAGGACCGAGATCCCGATGATGGCGAGGCAGAGGTAGACGAGGGCGGTAACCATCGGGTGGGGAGGCTAGAAGAGAGGCCGGGCCCGCGCGGCGTGCGGCGGGCCCGGCCGGGGCTTACGGGATGTCGGTGATGGCCGGGTCGTCGCCCGTGCCGATCGCGCCGCCGGCGCGCGGCAGCGTGCCCCGCGTGCGGGCGCCGAGCGCCGGGCGGCCGAGCGACATCATCGCCAGCGAGTCGATGAGCTCGACCGAGGCCTCCTCCATGTCGGCCGTGATCCGGTCGATCTTGGAGACGCAGTAGTTGTAGAACACCTGCAGGATGATGGCCGCGATGAGGCCGAAGACCGTCGTCAGGAGGGCGATCTTGATGCCCCGGGCCACGAGCGACGGCGAGATGTCGCCGGCGGCCTCGATGGCGTCGAAGGCCTCGACCATCCCGACAACGGTGCCGAGGAAGCCGAACATCGGCGCGAGCGAGATGCCCAGCGAGAGCCAGACCAGGCCGCGCTCCAAGAAGCTCATCTCGATGGAGCCGTAGGAGACGACCGCCTTCTCGACGGCGTCCATGCCCTCGTCGAAGCGGGTGAGGCCGGCCTGGACGACCGACGCGACCGGGCCGCGCGTGTTGGCGCAGACGTCCTCGGCGGCGGAGACGCCGCCGTTATCGAGGGCCTCTT
Source organism: Rubrivirga halophila (assembly GCF_046845755.1). Lineage (GTDB taxonomy): Bacteria > Bacteroidota > Rhodothermia > Rhodothermales > Rubricoccaceae > Rubrivirga. Next base: position 746,834 of record NZ_CP177357.1, on the reverse strand, counting down.
TCACCTTGGCCATGAACTTGGGCGTGTTGATGTCGGCCCGGTTGAGCGAGAGGATCCGCTCGAAGGCGATGGCGAGGCCGATGATCAGCGTGATGAGCACGGGCCACATGTAGCCACCGCCCTCGTTGAAGCGGTAGACGAGCTCGTTGGCGAAGCCGTCAGCGGCAGCGTCCTGCAGGAGGAGCAAGGCGGAAAGCGTCATGGGTGAGGTACCTCGGGTGGGGAGAGTTGGGGGCCGCCAGGTGAGCCCCGGGGCAAGCGGATGGGGGCGCCGACGGGCGCCGGACACGGGCTGTCAATATCCCTACCGCCCCCGGGAATGTCAACGCGACGCGAAGCGGGTGTGGCGGGAGGGTGGAGCGTCTGGGTCCGGGGGGAAGACCGCCAGCTTGCGCAAAGGTTGCCCTGGGCCTCGGGATCGCGTTCTCTCCGGCCAACACCTCGCCGCCCGCCTGATGCTTGGGCCACCAAATAAAGGAGCCCCGGCCGGCGGAGGCGCCGGCCGGGGCTCGAAACCGGGCAAGGCGGGTCTACTGCGCCTGCGCCAGCGTCACCGCGTCGTCCCAGTGGCGCATGGCCTCGCGGAGCGCCGGGTCGAGCTGGCCGACGACGGGGTAGAAGGCGCTCGCGTCGTACAAGCGGCGGGCGATAAAGGCCCGGATCCGCGTCTCGATGTCCTCGCGCACCGCGAGCGCCTCCGACCGGACGAGCACGTCCTCCTCGCCGTCCGAGGGACGCGTGGCCACGACGGGCGTGCCCTGCGCCTCGGCGAACTGGAGAAAGCGCTCGAAGTCGGCGTCGCTCAGGCGGAACTCGGTCGCGAAGGCCCGCTGGCGGCCCTCCCACGACGTGCGGAACGCCTCGCCGCGGCGCTCGACCTCCTCACGCGCGAACACGTCGTCGTAGCGCTTGCCGATGACGGTCCGGAGCGCGGGCGAGAGCGAGTCCCGCGCGACGAGGTAGTCGGGCAGGATGCCGCCGCCGCCGAAGACGGTGCGGCCGCCGGCCGTCTTGAACGTCAGCGAGTCCGGGACGGACGCCCCGAACACGCGCGAGTCGACGGCCCCGCCGGTCTCGGCGAGCTGGCCCTCGACGGTGCCGCGCAGGTCGCGCTTGGCCTCGAAGTACGCCTCGTCGCCCTCGCCGACCTCATATGCTGTCTGGATGAGGCGGCCCGACGGCGTGAAGTAGCGCGAGACGGTCATCTGCAGGACCGAGCCGTCGGACATCGGGAACTGCTGCTGGACGAGCCCCTTGCCGAACGAGCGGCGCCCGACGAGGTAGCCGCGGTCGTGGTCCTGGAGCGCGCCCGCGACGATCTCCGACGCGCTCGCGGAGTTCTCGTCGATGAGGACGATCACCGGGGCGTCCTCGAAGATGCCGCCCGAGGTGGCGCGGTACTGGCGGCGGTTCGCCGCGTGGCGGCTGTCGGTGTAGACGATCATCTCGCCCGCGCCCAGGAACTCGTCGGCGATGGCGTAGGCCTGATCGAGGAGCCCGCCGGCATTCCCGCGCAGGTCGAAGACGAGGCGTTCCATGCCCTGGCGCTTGAGGTCGCGGATGGCCTCGCGGACCTCGTCGTGGCTGGTCCGCGCAAAGCGCTGGAGCTTGATCAAGCCCGTCCGGTCGTCGACCATGTAGCTGGCGATGACGGTGTCGAGCGGGATGCGGTCGCGCGTGATGGTGTAGCGGAGCGTCTCGGAGTAGCCCGGGCGCTCGACGACGATGTCGACGGTCGTGCCGCGCGGCCCCTTGAGCCGGCTCTGGACGCCCTCGGTGTCGATCCCGATGGCGCTCTCGCCGCCGATCTCGACGATCCGGTCGCCCGCGTGGAGGCCGGCCTCGTCCGACGGCCCGCCCGCAATCGGCATCAGCACGACGAGCGTGTCGGCGTCGCCGGCCTCGATGAACTCGTAGTAGATGCCGATCCCGTCGAAGCTGGCGTTGAAGCTCTCGCGGACGCGGCGCATCTCGTCGGTCGAGATGTAGATGGAGTGGGGGTCGAGGTCGGCGAGCATCCCCTCGATGGCGGCCTCGGCCAGCTCGGACGAGTCGACCTCCTCGACGTAGGACCGGGTGATGTACTCGTAGGCCTCCTCGATCTTGCGGAGCTGCTCGACGTCCTCGGAGCCGGAGACGGCGTCTTGGACCTGGACGCCCACCAGGAGGGCGGCGGCGAGCGCACCGGCGCCGAGGATGGGGGCAAAGCGGGAACGGAGCATGCGTGCGGGGGGCGGGGGCAGTTCCAACGGCGCGTGGGTGGCGTTGGTGCCAGCCCGGCCGCCGGCGCGGCGGTTCTCAGTCCTTTCAAGATCGGCATCGCGGGCCCGTCCGTGCCTCCCCAGCGCTTGCGCCCTCCGATTCTCGCCCACGGCGGCCGCGCCGCGCGCACCGGGAGGAACCTTTGCCGCTCGCGCGAGGAACCTCCCGACCCCAAAAATGCCCGCCCTCCGCATGACCAACAAAGCCGTCGCCCAGCAGCTCAAGCTCACCGCCGACCTCGTCGAGCTGACCGGCGGCAACCCGTTCCGGGCCCGCGCCTACGCGTCCGGCGCCCGCGCCGTCGAGCGGTTGGAAGAGTCGGCCGTCGAGCTGGCGCAAGCGGGCGAGCTCGTCGGCGTGCAGGGGATCGGGAAGGGGCTCGCGGCCGAGATCGCCGAGTTCGCCGCGACCGGCGTGATGGGCGTCACGGAGACGATGCTCCAGGCGCTGCCGCCCGGGCTCCCCGAGGTGCTCCGCGTCAAGGGGCTGGGCGTCAAGAAGGTCCGCGTGCTGTGGCAGGACGCCGGCGTGACCTCGATCGAGGACCTGGAAACGGCGGCGGCGGCCGGGCGGCTGGCGGCGCTGCCCGGGTTCGGGGCCAAGACCGTCGTCAACATCCTGGCGGGCGTCGAGGCGCTCAAGGCGTACCGGGGCAAGGCGCACCTGCGCGACGTGGCGCTCGAAGCGGTCGCGGTCCGCGACCGCCTCCGTGCCGCCGGGCTCCGCGCCGAGATGGCGGGCCCGGTCCGCCGCCAGTGCAACGTCGTCGACCGCGCCGACCTCGTCGCTGTCGGCACCCCGACGGAGGTGGCGGCCGCGCTTGGCCTCGACGCCGAGACGGCCGACGACCGCGTGACGGCGACGCTGCCGCTCGGCCTGCCCCTGACGGTCTGGACCTCGGGCGACGCGGCGTTCGGGCGCGTCTGGTTCGAGCGCACCGGGCCGGCCGAGCACGTCGACGCCGTGGCCGCGCTCGCGCCGCTGGCGGACGCGGGCGACGAGGATGCGATCTACGCCGCCGCCGGGCTCCAGCCGATCACCGCGCCGTTGCGCGACGACCCGCACTGGCTGACGGTCGCCGCCGAGGGCCCGCTCCCCACGCTCGTCCGCACGGCCGACCTCCAGGGCACCATCCACAACCACACGACGGCCAGCGATGGCGCGCACACGCTGCGCGAGATGTGCGACGCGGCCCGCGAGCGGGGGCTGACGTACTTCGGCGTCTGCGACCACAGCCGGAGCCTGCAGATCGCGCACGGGCTCAGCATCGAGGAGCTCGACCAGCAGGGCGAGGCGGTCCGCCAGCTCAACGCCGACTACGCGGCGGAGGGCGTCGACTTCCGCGTCTTCCACGGCTCGGAGGTCGACATCTTGAACGAGGGCGCGATGGACTTCCCCGACGACGTGCTCGCCGGCCTCGACGTGGTCGTCGCCAGCGTCCACACGGGGTTCAACATGACCGAGGACGAGGCCACGGCGCGCGTCGTCGCGGCGGTCGCGAACCCGCACGTCCACGTGCTCGGGCACCCGACGGGGCGGCTCCTGCTCCGCCGCGAGGGCTACCCGCTCGACCACGAGGCCGTCCTCGATGCGTGCGCCGAGCACGGCGTCGCCGTCGAGCTCAACGCCAGCCCCTGGCGGCTCGACGTCGACTGGCGGTTCGTGCGCGGCGCCGTCGAGCGCGGCGTGCCCGTCTCGATCAACCCCGACGCGCACTCGGTCGACGGGCTCGACGCGACGCGCTGGGGCGTGGCCTCGGCGCAGAAGGGCGGGCTCACGGCGGCGGACTCGCTGACGGCGAAATCGGCCGACGAGCTGGCGACGTGGCTGGGTGACCGGTGAGCCGGTCGTCGGTCGTCGGTCGTCGGTCGTCGGTCGTCGGTCGTCGGTCGTCGGTCGTCGGTCGTCGGTCGTCGGTCGTCGGAAATCTCGGATTGACCTCCGCAAGCATGAGACCCTTTGGCGGGGCCGGTACCGGATTACCGACGACCGTCCCACCGCTCACTGACAACGCGGGCCACTGACAACCCGGACGGCGCTCGTGAGTACGACCCGCCGACACCGCTAGCTTCCCCTCCCCTCTCCCCCCGCCCGTGGCTCGTCTCCTGTTGATCGTCGGCGCCGTCGTGGCGCTGGTGGCCCTGCTCGCGACGACGGCGTGGTTCCTCGCCTACGGCACCACGGCGCCCCGCGAGGGGACGCTGGAAATCGCCGGGCTGACCGGGGCCGCCGAGGTGGCCTGGGACGACAGCGGGCGCGTCTGGGTGGAGGGCCCCGACGAGGTCGCCCTCGCGGCCGGACTCGGGTACGCGCACGCCGCCGATCACGGGTGGACCGTCGCCATCTGGCGGCAAGCCGCGCGTGGGACCCTGGCCGAGTGGTTCGGCGACGAGGGCCGCGCGCTGGACCTCCACGCCAGGACCTTGGGGTTCGCTTCGCTCGCGCGCCGCACCTACGCCGAGCTCGACGAGGCCGACCGCGCCGTGCTCGACGCCTACGCCCGGGGCGTCTCGGCCGGGTTCGCTGAGCCCGGGGTCGTCCAGGGCGACGGCTTCCTGGCCGCCGACGTGGTGCCCGGGCCGTCCGACCCGTGGGACGCGCTCGCGGCCGAGCGCCTGCACGCCTACCTCGCCGCGCCCGCGCCGGCCGCCGACTCCACGTGGCGCCGGGCCGCCCGCGCCGACACCGCCGTCGCCCGCTTCCTGACCGCCGACTCCGCCTTCCGCGCGTTCCTGGGCGCGCCGGGCGGCGGGTTCGACCGGGCCTATGCCCTGCCGACGGGCACGCTCGTCCACCAGATCGGCGGCGGCACCTCCGCGCTCGCCGCCATCGCCCCGGTGATCTTGCGGACGCCGCAGCGCGCGGCCGTCGCCCTGACCACACCGGGCACGCTGTCCGCCCCGGGCGGCGTCGCCGACGGGCTCGGCTGGGCGATGCTGACCGGCTCGCGCGTGCGGCTCGTCCCCTACTCGGGCGCGCTGCCGCCCGTCGTCCACAGCCGGATCGTGGAGCGCGACGGGGACGAGACGCTGTTGGCCGTCGCCCGAGACACGACCGGGCTGGTGCTCCGCGCGAGCCGCGCGGCGACCGACTCGACCGCTGCCGACTCGTCCGGCTGGCGGGTCGAGTGGGCCGGCTTCGGGCTGGGCACCGACCTCGCCGCCTTCGCGGCCTTGCGCGCCGGCCGCACGATCCCGTTCTCGATCGCCGACGGCGCAGGCCTGCTGGCGCGTCGGGGCGCGTTCCGCGTCCTGGGCCGCCCGACGGTCGCGGGCCAGTCCGGCGGCGCCGTCCTCGTTGCCGGCGACACACTCGCGCGGTACGCCCTCTCCGTCCTGGCCCTGCGCGAGCGGCCGAGCGACGCCCCCCCCGACACCGTCGCGGCCGACTCGTCGGGGACGCTGCGCCCGGGCACGCGCGACGTGGTGAGCGGCTGGGCGCGGTCTCAGATCACGGCGCTCGTCCGCGGGCTCGGCGCGCGCGACTCGCTGGCAGACGTGCTCCAGGGCCCGTACGCCTACCTCAACGGCTGGGACGGCGCCTACGCCCCGGACGCCATCGCCCCGTCGCTCTTTGAGTGGTGGCTGGTCGCCCACCGCGAGTTCACCGGCCACTTTCCCGACCCCGCCGACTCGCTCGACGCGGCCCTCTTGCCCTCGACCCTGCGGATCGCCCGGGCCGAGCTCCGCGACCGCTACGGGCCGCTCCCGACCGACTGGCGCTGGGGTCGGCTCCAGGGCGGGCCGCAGTTCCCCGTCCTCGGCGGCCGAGGCGGCGGCGCCGCGCGCCGGTTCCGCGACGGCTTCGGCCCGCCCGGCGGGCACCCGACCGCGCTCCGCCCCGGCCCGTCGCTCGTCTTCGACGGCGTCCCGGCCCCGCTCGCGGTGTGGACTGTGCGGACCGACCTGGCGCGCAGCCGCGTCGAGATCCGGACGCCCGCGCTGCGCGGGGCGGTCGACGCCGTGGAGTTGGCGGGCCCCGAGGGCCGGACGCTCTCGCTCGACGCCCGCGCCCCGATGCCCGCCGCCCGCCTCCGCCTGACGCCCGCCTCGTGACCGATCCGCTCTTCGTCGGCGTCGATGCCGGCGGCACCAAGACCGCCGCCCTCGCCGAGGCCGGCGCCCGCCGCGAGACGTTCTCCGGGCCCGGCGCGCAAGCCGCGCGGGACGGCGCGGCCGCCGCCGCCGCCGCCCTCGCGGACGTGATCGCCTGGGCGCGCGACGCCTTCCCCGACGTGCCGCTCGCGGGCGTCGCCGTCGGGCTGGCCGGCGCCGGGCGCCCCGACGTGTGCACGGCGATCGCCGACGCGCTCGGGCTCGACGCCCCGCTCGTGGTCACGCACGACGCCGACATCGCGTATCGGGCGGCGTGGGGCGACGAGGGCGGCGCCGTCCTGCTCGTCGGCACCGGCTCGCTGGTGCTGGCCCGGACGGACGCGGGCGAGACGCTGCGCGCGGGGGGCTGGGGCCCCGCCCTCGGCGACGACGGCAGTGGCGCCGCGCTCGGGCGCCACGCGCTCCGGGCCTTGCTCGCGGCGCTCGACGGCGGCCCGCCCTCGGCGCTCCCCGCGATCGCCGCCGAGCACCACGGCCTGGCCACGTCGGCCGACGTGGTCGCCGCCGTCTACGACGACGCCCGGCCGCTCAGCACGTTCGCGCCCCTGTTGCTCGCGGCCGTCGAGGCCGGCGACTGGGCGGCGGAGACGGCGCTCCGCGCCGAGACGAACGCGCTCGCCAAGCAGGCCGGGTGGCTGGCGACGCGCGCTGGGGACACGGTCCGCACGCGGCTTGCGGTCTCGGGCGGGCTGGCGGGCGAGCCCGTGTACTGGACCGCGCTGGCGGACGCGCTCGCCCGTCACCTCCCCGGCTGGGCCGTCTCGAAATGTGAGGCCGAGCCGGTCGAAGGCGCCCTCGCGCTGGCACGGACGCTCGCCGACTGACGCCTACTCGATCCCGTCCGGCGGGTAGTCGTGCGGGTCGAAGTCGGGCGCCGGGTACTGCGGGTCGATCCGCTCCAGGGTGTCGAGCAGGATCTGGCTCACGACCAAGTCGCGGTACCACCGCGTCTCGGCGGGGACGACGTACCACGGCGCGGCCTCGGTGCTCGTCCGCTCGATGGCCGTCTCGAAGGCGCGCATGTAGTCGTCCCAGAGCTCGCGCTCGACCAAGTCGTCGGGGTTGAACTTCCAGTGCTTGTCGGGCCGCTCCAGGCGACGCCGGAAGCGCTCGAGCTGGTAGTCCTTCGAGATGTGGAGCATCACCTTGACGACGCGGGTGCCGGCGTCCGCCAGCAGCTCCTCGAACGCGCGGATGTGGCCGTAGCGCCGCTCAATCGTCTCCGGCGAGGCCCACTCGTGGACCTTGACGATCAGCACGTCCTCGTAGTGCGACCGGTTGAACACGCGGATCATGCCCGCGCGCGGGGCCTTGTGGTGGACGCGCCACAGGAAGTCGTGGTCCTTCTCTAGGTCCGTCGGCGCCTTGAAGCTGGCGACGCGGACGCCCTGGGGGTTGAGCGCGCCGAAGACGTGCTTGGTGGTCGAGTCCTTGCCGCCGGCGTCCATGGCCTGGAGCACGACGAGCACGGCGTTCTCGCCCTCGGCGTAGAGGCGCTCCTGGAGCTCGCGGAGCTTCTGGACGTTCTCCTTGAGCTGCTCGCGGGCGGCGTCTTCGTCGAGGCCGCCGTCGTCGTCGGTGGCGCGGTCGGCGAGGTCGACGGTCTCGCCGGGGGCGATGCGATAGGGGCCGGTCATCGGGGGCGGGGGCGGTCGGAGACCGGAGAGTACCGCGAACCGACGGCCCAGCCCTCGCAATGAATGCCAACTGGCGCGCGGAGGAAACGAGGACGGGAGGCGGGGCTCGCCTCCTCCCCTCCTCTTCTCGTCGGGTCTCTAGCGGCCGAAGAGCTTGCCGAGGGCGGCCTTGCCGGCCTGGGCCATCAGGTCGTCCTGGATGGAGCCGTCGCCGTCGCGGTCGAGGAAGCCCGAGAGCGCGCCGATGACGCTGGACGGGGCGGCCTGGCGGGCGCGCGTGGCGTCCTCGCCCAGGATGCCCGAGAGGCCGGCCTCGTCGAGCCCGGCCTGGCGCTTGCGCTTGCCGAGCGCGGCCATCACGATGGGCGCCAGGATCGGGAGCAGCTTGGCGACCTGCGCCATGTCGAGGCCGGAGGCCTGGGCGACGCCCTGCTCGACGGTCGGCCGCTGGCCGCCCAAGATGTGGCCCAGGATGCCGCCGCCGTCGGCCTGCTTGCCGGCGACCTGGCCCGAGAGGAAGCCGCCGAGGTGGTCGAGGAGCGAGCCGTCGTGGTCGCGCTCGAGGGCGCTCGCGAGCGCGCCGGCGCCCGAGGTCGTGTTGGTCTGGCGGTTGAGCGCGGTCAGGATGGCGGGGAGCGCGGCGGCCACGGCCGTTTGCGTCTGGCCCTTGTCGGCGCCGATGGCGCCCGCGATCTGGCCGATGTTGTCGCCGCCGATGTGGTCGGCGAGGAGGTCGAGGATGCTGTTCATGCGAGAGGCGGCGGGAGGAGGAGTACGGACGGAGACAGTACCCCGGACGGGTCGGGCGGGGTCCGGGCTTGGCCCTGCCCCCCGGCTGACCCCTCCCGGCGGGCGGCGGCGCATGGACCCCTGCCCCAGCTTCCCCCAACCATGAGCCATTCCCTGCTTCTCCTCGCCGCCGTCGGCCTCCTCGCCTGCGACGGCTCCACGCCCGACCCCGGCCTCACCGTCGGGGAGCGCGCATCGTTCGGCGACGCCGAGGCCCGGTCGTGGGTCCGCACGGCCGAAGACGGCACGCCCACGGCCGTCGGCGTCACCTTTGGAGCCGACGCGCTCGCGGCGCTCCTCGCCGCCCACACCCCGAGCGAGGACCCGATGCACGGCATGTTCGAGCTGCCCCTCGACCTCCCCGACGTCGAGGGCCTCCCCTTCGACCATGTCACGCTCGACTGGAACCCCCAGGGCCACGAGCCGCCGGGCCTGTTCGACCGGCCGCACGTCGACGTCCACTTCTACCTGCTCTCACCCTCGCAGCGCGACGCCATCTCGCCCGCCGACCCGGCCTGGGGCGAAAAGCTGGCCGCGATGCCCGACGGGCCGTTCGTGCCCACCGGCTACGTGCCCACGCCGGGCGGCGTCCCCCGCATGGGCGCCCACTGGATCGACACGGCGGACCCGACCTACGCCCCCGGCGGCTCGTTCACGGAGGTCCTCATCTACGGGTTCTACGACGGCCAGATGGCGTTCGTCGAGCCGATGCTGACCAACGCCTTCGTGGCCAGCCGGGCGGCCGTGGACGAGGCCATCCCGACGCCCGCGCGCTACCCCGGGCCCGGCTACTACCCGACGCGCTACACCGCCGCTTTCGACGCCGAGGCCAACGAGTACACGGTCGCGCTCGAGGGGCTCGTCTATCGCGAGTAACCCCGAGGAGGGTCGGGCGGCCCCTCCCCCCGCGGCGCGCTCACGACGAGGCGGACGGGCATCCAGCCGCGCAGGGCGTTCGACAGGAAGAGCGCGTCGGCGGCGCGGAGGTCGGCGGGCGCGAGCGTCCGCTCGCCGGCCTCGGGGCGCGTCTCGAGCAGGTGGGCCCGCATCACGCCCGCCAGCCCGCCGGCCGCGAGCGGGGGCGTCCACAACCGCCCGTCGATCTCGGCCCAGACCGTCGTCCGCGTCCCCTCGATGACGTGGCCCGAGAGGTTGGTCAGAATCGCCTCGTCGGCGCCGTGCCGGCGGGCGCGGGCGGCGCGAGCGGCGTAGTGGTCGCGCGCGGTCGTCTTGTGGACGCACCGCCACGTCCCGGCCTCCCACAGCGGGTCGATGTCGATCCAGACCGTCCGGAACGGGTCGTCCGCGAGCGGGCGGGCCGTCAGGTCGAGGGCGCCGTCGGGGCCGAGCGTCAGGCGCAGGGCCTCGGTTTCCTCCCCTGTCCGGTCGGCCACGAGGGCGCGGGCGGCGTCGGGGTCGACGGGGTAGCCCAGCGCGCGCGCGCTCGCCGCCAGCCGCGCGAGGTGCCGGTCGAGCAGGGCGACGCGGCCGTCGACGGCGCGCATCGTTTCGAGGAGGCGCGGCGCGCTCATGCGAGATCCGTCAGCACGCGCCCTTTCAACAGGCACTCGGCGTACTCGGCCTCGGCGCGGCTGTCCCACACGACCCCGCTCCCGACGCCGTAGCGCCCCTCGCCGCCCTGGACGACGGCCGTCCGGATGGCGACGTTGAACGCGGCGCGGCCGTCCGGCGACGCCGTCCCGATGGCCCCGCAGTACACGCCGCGCGGCCCCCCTTCGACCGTCCGGATCACCTCCATCGCGCGCCGCTTGGGCGCGCCCGTCACCGAGCCGCACGGGAAGAGCGCGCGGAGCACGTCGCCGAGGCGGGCGTCCGGGCGCACGCGGCCGGTCACGGTCGAGGTCATCTGGGTGACCGTCTCGTACTGCTCGGCCTCGAAGAGGGCGGGGACGCGGACGCTCCCGGGCTCGGCGATGCGCGCCACGTCGTTGCGCAGCAGGTCGACGATCATCAAGTTCTCGGCGCGGTCCTTCGGGCTCGCCAGCAGGTCGGCGGCGAGGGCGCGGTCGGCGTCGGCGGTGGCGCCGCGCGGGGCCGTCCCCTTCATCGGCCGCGTGGTGACGGTGCGGCCGTCGTCGTCGGGGTCGATCCGGAAAAACAGCTCGGGCGAGACCGACGCGACCGCGAGCCCGTCGAGGCGGAGGAAGGCGCCGTACGCGACCTGCTGGCGGCGGCGGAGCGCGGCGTAGAGCGCGAGCGCGTCGCCGTCGAGGGCGAAGCCGAGCGGCGCCGTGAGGTTGACCTGGTACACGTCGCCGGCCCGGATGTGGGCGCGGACGGTGTCGAACGCCGCCCGGTACCCCGCCTCGCTCACCCCGAGTTGGACGTCGACGACAGACGGCGAACCCGCCGAATCGAGCGCCTCCGCCAGCGCCCGGGGCGCCACCTCGAGCGGCGCATCGTAGACGCCGAACCAGCCGAGCGGGACGCCGGGCACCGGGGGCCCGGGCGCGAGCCCGACGAGCGCCGCGCCGGCCTCGTAGCTCAGGAAGCCGGCGACGTGCCGGCCCTCCCCAAGTGCCGCGTCGATTCCGTCGAGCAGCGGCCCCACCTCGGCCGGCGTGTCGGCCCGGAGCTCGCGCCGGGGGCCCGCAAACAACACCGCGCCCCGACGGCCGGAGTCGGCGTCGGGGCGCGGGGCGTCCAGGAGGACCGTCCCAGGAGAGCGGAGGGCGTCGGCGAGCATGGGGTGTAGAGCCCGCGACACCGCTCCGCGTTCCGGGAAGAGACGGCGGACGGGGACGAGGCACCTTGGCGACGAGGCCTCATCGGAGAGGCCCATCACTCATCGCCCCTGACCCATCACCCGTTACCAATCCATCTGGGTGTCGGTCTGCGCCGGGCCGAGGTCGGTCCCGGTGAGGTTCGCCAGCGCCGGCCCGAGGGCCGCGCGGAACTCGGTCGCCCGCATCCGCTCCATCACGTCGCCGCGCCCGGCGCAGTAGCCCAGCAGGGCGTGCGGGCGCTGCATGTGCTGGAGCGCCTCGCGGACGACCCACTGGTGCCACGGGCGCAGGTCGCGGTCGAAGGGGCCGATGAGGCGGGCGTAGAGCCGGTTCGCCGCGCGCTCGACGTCGGCCTCCGACGTCAGCTCGCCCATCTCCAGGAGCCGCTGCAGGCCGCCCCATATGTAGCCCGCGAGAAAGTCGTGCTGGCCGTCGGTGAGGTCGAGGCCGGACTCCGGCCCTGTGTAGCCGAGGTCGGCGAGCGGCGTCTTGATGCAGGCCTCGACGTGCGCGACGGCCTCGCGGATCATGGCTTCGACGTAGGCGGGCGGTTTGGGGTCGCGGGACATTGCAGCGGAGGGTTCGGGCGGGGTGTGCCGACGATGCTTGCATGGCCGCGACCAGCCTGCGCCACAGCGCATCACTCCCCCCGGATGTCACGCCAGCGCACCATCGCCGCCCCGGGCCGCCCGGTCGCGCCAGCTTGGGCGGCCGGCCGGCCCAGAGTGAGACGCCCCGTTTCCCCGGGCGAGGCGTCCCGGTGCGGGCGGGGCTGAGCAGACTCGCGCGAGCGGCAGCGCTCCTCTAGTTGCCGCGCCCGAGCAGCCGCCCCAGCCGGCGCCGGCCCTCCTCGACGGCGCCCTCGACCGCGCCCTGCGCCTCGTCGGCCGCCTGCCCCGCCGGCCCCGGGCACATGGCCGCGGGGTCGTCGAACGAGGCGATCCAGGCGGCGTCGTCGGGGTCGTCGCTGACGTAGATCTTGAGGTCGCCGACGGCGAGCCGCCCGGGCAACGCCTGGCCGTTGCGGTAGCCCCCCGGCGCCTGCTCCACCGCCACCTCCATCGCCACGGCCGACCCGCCGCCGCGCGGGGGCGCCGTGAGCGCGCTGTGGAAGTAGACCCGGTTGTTGCTCCGCCGCGTCCGCTCCTCGTGGAGCACGGGCGCCTCGCAGGTCTGCTCGCGGAACGTCATCCGCCCGCCCAGGGCCGCCGCGAGCGCCGGGTCGACGATCTCGGCCTTGGCGTGCACCCCGAGCGCGCCGTCGGTCCCGTCGACAAAGTGGCGGGGCGCCAGCAGGGCCCGGAGGTACGCCTCCAGCGTCGGCGCGTCGCTCTCCCGGGCGACGCGGTAGACGAACCGCGCGAGGTCCTCGGCGCTGGCGAAGTCGGGGACGGAGACGTCCGGGAGGGCGGCGGCCTCGGCCTCCAGCCCGGCGATCGCGGCGGCGAGGTCCAGCGTCCGCAGGTCGGCGATCTCGTGCGCCGGCCGGGTCTCGCGGCCGAGCTCGGTCTCCTCGCGGCCCATCACCACGAAGCCCGTCCACGGCCCGTCCACGTCGTCCCGGTAGAGGCGGACGTCGAAGACGCCCTCGTGGTCGGCGATCTCGGTGGGGCCCTCCTTGGTCCGGTACCGCGCGCCCACCTTGACCGTCACCGAGGTCGGGTTGTGCCAATACGTGCCGTCCTCGATCCGCACCGCCAGCGCACGGTCGGCGTCGAGCGTGTTGCCGGGGTACACCGAGACGGGGTCCGTGCCGAGCACCGCCTCGACCTCGTCGGGGCTCGGGTCCGGGATCCCGAAGTAGCGCCAGTCGCCGACGCGGTAGCGGTCGTACTGGTACGTCGAGCCATGCGACTGGTAGACCACGTCGCCGTAGCTCTCGATCTCGACGCCGGGCATCTCGTCGTACGGCTTCCGCGTGGTGATGGAGTGGACGAACTCCCAGACGCCGGCATTCCACTCGCGCGCGCCGTTGCCCCGCAGCGTGACGGACGTGGCGGTGGGCTGCACCTGCGCCAGCACGTCGGCGCGGATGCGGGCTTCGGACGGCGGCGTCTGCGCCGAGACGGACGGGACGAGCAGGACGGCAGCCAGAAGGCCGAGAAGGAGGCGGGACGGCATAGCGCGACAGACGAGTGCCTCCCCCCGTGCGACGCCCCGCCCCGCCAGGGGTCACGCCGGACTACATGTTGCGCCGGTACTGCCCGCCGACCTCGAAGAGGGCCGTCGTGATCTGGCCGAGCGTCGCCACGCGGACCGTGTCGAGCAGGGCCTCGAAGACGTTGCCGCCGGTCCGGGCCACGCGCTGGAGGTCGGCGAGCGCGGCGGGCGCGTCGTCGGCGTGGCGGCGGTGGAAGCGGGCGACGCCGTCGAGCTGGCGCTGCTTCTCGGCGTCCGTCCCGCGCATGAGCTTCACCTCGGTCGCCGTCTCGGCGCCCTCGGGCGGCAGGAACGTGTTGACGCCGACGACCGGCAGCTCGCCCGAGTGCTTGCGGTGCTCGTAGAGCATCGACTCCTGCTGGATCTTGCCGCGCTGGTACATGCTCTCCATCGCGCCGAGCACGCCGCCGCGGTCCGAGATCCGCTCGAACTCGCGGAGCACGGCCTCCTCGACCAAGTCCGTCAGCTCGTCGATGATGTAGGCGCCCTGGATCGGGTTCTCGTTCTGCGCCAGCCCCAGCTCGCGGTTGATGATGAGCTGGATGGCCATCGCGCGGCGCACACTCTCCTCCGTCGGCGTCGTGATCGCCTCGTCGTAGGCGTTCGTGTGCAGCGAGTTGCAGTTGTCGTAGATGGCGAGCAGCGCCTGCAACGTCGTCCGGATGTCGTTGAACTGGATCTCCTGAGCGTGGAGGCTGCGGCCGGACGTCTGGACGTGGTACTTCAGCTTCTGGCTCCGCTCCGACGCCCCGTAGAGCTCGCGCATCGCCACGCTCCAGATCCGCCGGGCGACGCGGCCGATGACGGCGTACTCGGCGTCCATCCCGTTCGAGAAGAAGAACGACAGGTTCGGCGCGAACGCGTCGATGTCCATCCCCCGCGCCCGGTACGCCTCGACGTACGTGAACCCGTTCGCGAGCGTGAACGCGAGCTGCGAGATCGGATTGGCGCCGGCCTCGGCGATGTGGTAGCCCGAGATCGAGACCGAGTAGAAGTTGCGGACGCCCTCCTCGATAAACTGGGCCTGCACGTCGGCCATGCAGCGGAGCGAGAACTCGGTCGAGAAGATGCAGGTGTTCTGGGCCTGGTCCTCTTTCAGGATGTCGGCCTGGACCGTCCCGCGGACCGACTGGAGCGCCCGCTGGCGGATCGTTCGGTACTCGTCGTCGGTCAAGAGGCCCCACGCCGCCAGCTCCGCGCCGGACGTGCCGAGCAGGCCGAGCCCAGCCCCGTCGTGGCCCTCGGGCAGGCCGTCGTCCTCGTACGGGACGTACACAGGGCGGTCGTCGCCGAGCTCGTCGGCGATCCGGGCCGAGGCGGCGTCCCACCGCCCCTCGGCCTTGAGGAACGCCTCGACCTGCTGGTCGACGGCCGTGTTGAAGAACATGGCCAGGATCGCCGGGGCGGGCCCGTTGATCGTCATCGAGACCGAGGTCGTCGGGGCGCACAGGTCGAAGCCGGAGTACAGCTTCTTCATGTCGTCCAGGCTGGCGACCGAGACGCCCGACGTGCCCACCTTGCCCCAGATGTCGGGCCGGCGGTCGGGGTCGCGGCCGTACAGCGTGACGCTGTCGAAGGCCGTCGACAGGCGCTTGGCGGGCAGGCCGGTGCTGACCAGGTGGAACCGCTTGTTGGTCCGCTCGGGCGTGCCCTCGCCGGCGAACATCCGGGTCGGGTCCTCGCCCTCGCGCTTGAGCGGGAAGACGCCGGCCGTGAAGGGAAAGTGGCCGGGCAGGTTTTCCAACAGCGCGTACCGCAAGCGCTCGCCGGGGTCCTCGGTCCGGGGCAGCGCCACGCGGGGGATCTTGGTGCCCGAGAGCGTCTCGCGCGTCAGCGGCTGGCGGATGTCTTTCCCGCGGACCGAGTAGACGAGCTCGTCGCCGCCGTACTGCTGGGCAACGGCGTCCCAGTTGTCGAGGATGGAGCGCGAGCGGGGGTCGAGGCGCGAGCGCCAGTGCGCGGCCATCTCGTCCAGGCGGCCCGCGAGCTGCTCGCGGTCCTCGGGTGCCCAGGCGTCGACTTGCTGGCGGGCGCCGACGGCCTGGCCCCACTTCCGGGCGGTCGCCACCTCGGCCTCGGCCCAGGCGCGGTAGTCGCGCGCCGTGTCGGCGATCTCGGCGAGGTAGCGCTGCCGCGCGGGCGGGATGACGGCCAGCTCGGCGGGGTCGAGCTCGGGGAGCGCGGCGGCGTCGAACAGCGACGACGTCCGGTCGAAGCCGTGGGGCGCAAGCTGCTCCAGGACAGCGAGGTAGAGCGCGGAGACGCCGGGGTCGTTGAACTGCGCCGCCATCGTCGGATACACGGGCATCGCGTCCGGCGACTCGGCGAAGGCGCCCCGGTTGCGCTGGACCTGCTTGCGCACGTCGCGGAGCGCGTCCTGCGCCCCGCGCTTCTCGAACTTGTTGAGGGCCACGAGGTCCGCCACGTCCAGCATCCCGATCTTTTCGAGCTGCGTCGGCGCCCCGAAGTCCGAGGTCATCACGTAGAGCGACACGTCAACCAGCTCGGCGACCTCGGTGTCGGACTGTCCGATGCCGGCGGTCTCGACGATGACGAGGTCGAAGCCCGCCGCGCGGCACACGTCGACGGCCTCGGCGAGCGCGCCCGACGTGGCCCGGTGCGCCTGGCGCGTGGCGAACGAGCGCATGTAGACGCGGTCGGCGTGCTCGCCGTACAGGCTGTTCATCCGGATCCGGTCGCCCAGGAGCGCCCCGCCCGTGCTCCGCCGCGTGGGGTCGACGGACAGGACGGCGATCGTGGCGTTGTCGAAGTCGTTCAAAAAGCGGCGGACCAGTTCGTCGGTCAGCGTCGACTTGCCCGCCCCGCCGGTCCCGGTGATGCCGAGCACCGGCGACCGGCGATCGGGGATCGGCGACCGGGGGGCGAGGGTCGGGGCGCCGTCGCCAGCGTGCCGGGCCGAGCGCTGCTCGACGGCCGTGAGCGCGCGGGCGACGGTCTGCACGTCCGACGCCGAGGCGACTGCCAGGGTCTCGTCCGACTCGCCGATGGCCGATCGCCGGTCGCCAGTCGCCTCCATCGGGTCGAAGTCGCACGCCCGAACCATCGACTCGATCATGCCCTCAAGCCCCATCCGCATCCCTTCCTCGGGCGAGAAGATCTTGGCGACGCCGTACGCCTCCAGCTCGGCGATCTCGTCGGCCACGATGACGCCGCCGCCGCCGCCGAAGACCTGGATATGGCCGGCGCCGCGCTCCCGCAGGAGGTCGACCATGTATTTGAAATACTCGACGTGGCCGCCCTGGTACGACGAGATCGCGATGCCCTGGGCGTCCTCCTCGATGGCCGTCCGGACCACGTCGTCGACCGAGCGGTCGTGGCCGAGGTGGATCACCTCGACGCCCTGCGCCTGCAGGATCCGCCGCATGATGTTGATCGCCGCGTCGTGGCCGTCGAAGAGGGCGGCGGCGGTGACGAAGCGGACGGGGTGCTCGGGCGTGTAGGGCATGGTCGGTCGATCGGAAGCGCTTTCGGAAGGTAGAGGGATTGGCCCTGGATCTCGGTGAACGCGACGGGAAGCGGCGCGTTCGATGGGGACTCAAGAGCGCCCGCCATGCGTCGGATCGCCGCCCTGCTCGTCGTCCTGGCCGCCGGCTGCGCGCCGGTGCTGCCCGAGGACGCCCCGGCCGAGACGCGGCACGACCTCGTCCGCGCCCTGCTCGCGCACGGGTGGACGACCGAGCCCCTGCAAGCCGTCCGCCCCCAAGGCGTCATCGGCGAGGGCACGGCGTACATCGTCGAGGGCCGCACACTCGTCGTCTACGACTACGCCTCGGCCGCCCAGGCCGCGCGTGCGGTCGACCGCGACGCCGTCTTGCTGCGCCAGCGGGCGGCGGGCCAGGGCGTCCGCGTCTTCCGACGGCCCACGCTCGTGGTGCTCAAGGTCGGCCGCGAGCGGACGGCGTTCGACCTCCAACTGGAGCGGGTGCTGGCGGGGCCCCTGCTGGCGGCGCGGCGCTAAGGCGGCGGGAAACGGACGGACGGCAGAGGGGCGGTGGAGCCTCCGAGGAGACGTGGGACGGGGGCAACGACGGGCGCGGCTGGTTGGTTGTGGCAACAACCAATTAGATCCCCTCCCACATGTCCCTCACCGACCAGCTCGCCGCCGCCAACATGGCCAACCGGGCCCAGATCCCCGCCCCCGCCCTCGCGGTTATCGACCGTGCCACAGCGGCCCTCACCGCCGCCGACCCGACGGCCGGCGCCGTCTCCGTGGGCGACTCGGCGCCCTCGTTCGAACTGCCCAACGCCATCGGCCAGACGATCCGCCTCGGTGACCTGCTGGCGCAGGGCCCCGTCGTGCTGACGTTCTACCGCGGCGGCTGGTGCCCGTACTGCAGCCTGGAACTCAAGGCGCTGCAGGACGCGCTCCCTGCCATCACCGAGGCCGGCGCCCGCCTCGTTGCCATCTCGCCGCAGACGCCCGACGCGACGCTCTCGACGGCCGAGAAGAAGGCGTTGTCGTTCGACGTCCTCAGCGACGTCGGCAACGCCGTCGCCCGGGAGTACGGCCTCGTCTTCGAGGCGCCCGCCGACCTTGTCGAGACCTACCAGGGCTTCGGAATCGACCTCGAGGCGGCGAATGGCGACGCCACCCACGAGCTCCCCATGCCCGCCACGTTCGTGATCGACCTCGACGGGACGGTCCGGTACGCCTTCGTCGACCCGGACTACACCCAGCGGGCCGAGCCGGCCGACGTCGTCGCGGCGCTCCAGGCGCTCGGCGTCGTCGCCTGACCGGGCAGGGCCGGCGTCAAGGACTTCTCGCGAGGGGGCTGCGCGGGCGTGTGGCCCCCTCGTTGCGTTTCCGGTGAGGGCGGAACGGGGGTCTCGCCGGAAAGGTTGTTACGACAGACACCTCTCCCCTCCCCCATGCTCCTCTCCCCCTTCGCCCTCGGCCCGCTCGCCCTCCCCAACCGCGTCGTGCTGGCGCCGCTGACCCGGAGCCGCCACGAGGACCAGACCCCGACCGCGCTCGCGCCGACCTACTACGCCCAGCGCGCGTCGGCCGGGCTGATGATCGCCGAGGCCACGCAGATCTCGCCGCGCGGCCAGGGCTACCCGCAGACGCCCGGCATCTACACCGACGCGCAGGTCGAGGCGTGGCGCGAGGTCACCGACCTGGTCCACGCCGTCGGCGGGCGGATGGTGCTCCAGCTGTGGCACGTCGGCCGCGTGTCGCACTCGTCGTACCACGACGGCGCGCTCCCCGTCGCGCCGTCGGCGATCCCCGCCGAGGGCAAGGCCATGACGCCCGATTTCCAGTTCGTCGACTTCGAGACGCCCCACGCGATGACGACCGACGAGATCGCCGAGACCGTCGCCGACTACGGCCGCGCGGCGCGGCTCGCGAAGCAAGCCGGGTTCGACGGCGTCGAGATCCACGCGGCCAATGGGTACCTGCTCGAGCAGTTCCTGTCGTCGGGCTCGAACGAGCGGACCGACGCCTACGGCGGGTCGCTGGAGAACCGGCTCCGCATCGTTCGCGAGGTGACCGAGGCCGTGCTGGCCGAGTGGCCCGCCGAGCGCGTCGGCGCCCGCATCTCGTTCGGCCAGGGCACAAACGGCGTGACCGACGCGAACCCCCAGGAGACGTTCGCGGCCGTCGCCCAGCTGTTCGGCGACGCCGGTCTGGTTTACCTCCACGGCATCCGCGTCGGCCCGGACGCCGGCTACGACGCCGTCCAACTCATGCGCGACCACTTCCCGGCCGCCGTCATCGCGAACGGCGGCTACGACCGCGAGAGCGGCGAGGCCGAGCTCGCGCGCGGCGCGGCCGACCTCATCTGCTACGGCCGCCCGTTCCTGGCCAACCCCGACCTGCCGATTCGCTTTGCCGCCCAGGCCGCCGGCCTCGACGCCGGCCTCAACGAGCCTGACTCCGACACGTTCTACGGCGGCGGCGCTGAGGGCTACACCGACTACCCGATCTGGGACGGCCTCGCCGTGGAGGAGGCCGAGTTGGCGAAGGCCGCCTGAGCCACCCGTCCGACACCAGAGGCCGCCGCTCCCACTCGGGGCGGCGGCCTTTTTTTGTTGGCCGCGCGCCGGAGGTGCGGCCCGATACCCGGCATCGGATTACCCGTCGGCGGTCCCCAACCGGATGGTCGCCGTGTGCTCGGCGCCGTCGGAGACGAGCGGAATGCGGGCCGTCCCGTCGTCGACCGGCACGGCCTCCCCGTCGGCCTGGGCCGACCTCGCGCCGCCCGGGCCGTCGCGGACGACGCGGACGGTGTAGACCGTGCCGCGCGCGTCGGTCCGGTAGCGCAGCGTGTAGCCGGGCCAGTCGTCCGGGACGCGGGGCGTCAGGCACAGGGCCTCGGCCTCGCGGCGGAGCCCGAGCAGCGTCTCGACCGAGACGCGCCACATCCAGCCGGCCGAGCCGGTGTACCACGTCCACCCCCCGCGCCCGACGTGGGGCTCGACGGAGTACACGTCGGCGGCGACGGCGAACGGCTCGGTCTTGTAGGTGTCCGCTGCGTCCTGGGTGCGCGCGTGGTTGACCGGCAGGATCATGCGGAGCAGGTCGGCCGCGCGGTTCGGCCGGCCGCCCTCGGCGAACGCGCGGACGGCCCACAGCACGCCGTGCGTGTACTGCCCGCCGTTCTCGCGGACGCCCGGGAGGTAGCCCTTGATGTAGCCCGGGTCGTGGTCGGTCACGTCGAACGCCGGGGTGAGCAGGCGGATCAGCCCCGCGTGCTCGTCGACCAAGTGCTGGTCGACGGCGTCGAGCACCTGGTCGGTGCGGTCGCCCGCGACGTCGGACAGGATGGACCAGCCCTGGGCGATCGCGTCGATCCGACACTCGTCGTTCTGGGCCGAGCCGAGCGGCGTGCCGTCGTCGTAGAACGCGCGGCGGTACCACTTGCCGTCCCAGCCGTCGGCGTTGAGCGCGCGAACGAGGTCGTCGCGGTAGGTCTGGTAGCGGGCGGTACGTTGGCGGTCGCCGCGGGCCTCGGCGATGGGGATAAACCGCTCCAGGATGTGGGCGAGGAAAAAGCCGAGCCAGACGCTCTCGCCCTCGCCCTCATTGCCGACCCGGTTCATGCCGTCGTTCCAGTCGCCCGAGCCCATGAGCGGGATCCCGTGGCGGCCCTTCGTCAGCGAGATGTCGATGGCGCGCGCGGCGTGCTCGTAGATCGAGCCCGACTCGCCCGACGGCTGTGGCGTCAGGAACACCTCGTCCTCGCCGGGCTCGAGGGCCCGGGCGGACAGGAACGGCGCGTCCTCGTCGAGGAGTGTCTCGTCGCCCGTCGTCGCGAGCGTGAAGGCCACGGCGTAGGGCAGCCACAGCAGGTCGTCCGAGAACCGGGTGCGGATGCCGGCGCCGGTGATCGGGTGCCACCAGTGGAGGACGTCGCCCTCCTCGAACTGGTGCGCGGCGTTTTTCAGGATCTGAGCCCGCGTGAGATCCGGGCGCGCGTAGACGAGGGCCAGGCTGTCCTGGAGCTGGTCGCGGAAGCCGTACGCCCCGCCGCTCTGGTAGAACGCGCTCCGCCCCCACAGCCGGCACGACAGGTTCTGGTAGAGCAGCCACCCGTTGACGAGCACGTCGAGGTCGGGCGCGGGTGTCTCCACCTGGACGGCCCCCAGCGTCTCTTCCCAGAACGCCGTCACCTCGGCGAGCGCCAGGTCGGCCGCCTCGGTCGTCGCGTAGCGCGTGACGAGCGTCCGGACCTCGGCGACCGTCTTGGCCTGGCCCAGCAGGAACACGACCTCGCGCGTCTCGCCCGGCGCCAGCGCGAGCGGGACGTGGACGGCGGCGCACGGGTCGAGCCCGGTGTCGAACGACCCGTCGAGCAGACCGCCGGCGGCGACGGCGGCCGGCGCGCTCGCGTGCCCGTTGCGGCCCAGGAACGCCGCCCGGCTCGCGGACACCGACGCCACCTCGGCCCCGGCGACGGCCACGAACGCCAGCCGCTGGCCGTACGTCTGGTTGTACGGGTTGTGCGCCAGCATGGCCCCGGACTCGGCGTCGCGTTCGACGATCACGTACGGCGCGTTCGGCTCGCGGCGCTCACCGAGGACCAGCTCGGCGTAGCGGTACAGCGACAGCTCGCGCGGCGCGTCGGAGGTGTTCGTGATCCGCAAGCGGACCAGCTTGACCGGGTCGCGCCGGGGCACGAACGCCGTCGTCTCGGTCTGGAGGCCGCCCCACGCCGTCGTCCACGACGTCGCGCCCCAGCCGTGGCGCGTCTCGTAGGGCGCGGGCGCGGGCGCCGGGCGCGGGGTCGGCGTCCAGAACACGCCGGCCGCGTCGTCGCGGAGGTAGATGGCCTCGCCGGCCGGGTCGGTCACGGGGTCGTTCGACCACGGCGTGAGCTTGTTCTGCTGCGAGTTCCGGGCCCAGGTGTAGCCCTCCCCGCTCTCGGTCGCCGTGAACCCGACAGCCGGGTTGGCGACCACGTTGATCCAGGGGAGCGGCGTCCGCGTGGCGGCGTCCCCGCCGGTCTGGCGGACGACGTACTCGCGGCCGTCGTCGCTGAACCCACCGTAGCCGTTGTCGAACTGGAGCGGCTCGCGGTCGGGCGCAGGCGTCTGGGCGTGGATCTCCGCCCCCGCCAGCCGGGCGGGGGCTTCGGCGTCCGTCGCGGGGACGGCGGCCGGGAGCGCGCGCTCCGGGCGCGCGAGGTCGGCGGCGATGTCCTGGGCGTCGATCTGCAGGGGTGCACCGTCCGCCTCGGGCGCCGTCGCCGACGCCAGCAGGCTCGGCACCTCGCCGTCGAACACGGCGCGGGCGGCGGTCAGGAACAGCGTCAGGTCCTCGGCCGGCATCCCGTCGGAGCGCCGCAGGAAGACGCCGCCGCGCTGGCCGAGCAGCCCGCGCACCGGCGAGCCTTCGACGGCTTGCGTGAGCGCCTCTTGCAGGCTGTCGGCGTAGCTCGGCGGGTGCTCGTTGAGGACCACCACGTCGACCTCGAGCCCGCGGCGGCGCCAGAAGGCGTGCATCCGGAGGAGCAGCCGGAAGGCGTCGAGCTGCTCCATCCGGGCGATCCGGAAGACCACGATCGGCAGGTCGCCGGAGACGCCGTACGCCCAGAGCCCGGACTGCGGCCGCACGTTCCGCTCGCGGACGGCCGCGGGCGACGCCAGCCGGGGGTCCGCGTAGAGCAGGCGCCCCGCCAGCTCCTGGGCGTTGAGGGCCTCCTCGCCGGTCAGCCCGAGGTGGCCGAGCTCGACGAGCCCGTACGTCGACGCCAGCTCGAAGGCGCGCTGGGCGGCGTCGGGGTGGTCGTAGCGCTCGGCGAGCCGCTCGGCCTCCTCGCGCGAGTCGGCGATGGCCAGCGAGAACACGACGCGCGCGGTCTGCTTGGGCTGGAGCGTCACGATCCGCCGCAGCGAGACGACGGGGTCGAGCACGGCCCCGGCCGTCCGCGACAGCTTGGCGCCCGGGTCGAGCGCGGCCGGCGCGTCGAGCGTGCGCCCGCGGCCGACAAAGCGCATCCGGTCGGTCTCGTACTGGAGCGGCGTCTTGACGCCGCGGTCGGCGCGCGCCAGCCCCTTGTCGGCGACGGCGTGGACCAGCCACCGCCGCACGTCGTCCTCGGCCCGGGGCCGGCGCGTCGCCAGCAGGGCGTTGTTTTTGGCCAGGTACTCGGTCTCGACGAACAGCTTCGAGAACGCCGGGTGGCCGAGGTCCGCGACCGGCGACTGGAGCACGACCTCGGCGTAGCTCGTCAGCTCGATCGTCCGGGGCCGGTCGGCGTAGTTCGTCACCGTCACCCGGCGGACCTCGACGTCGTCCTCGGGCGAGACGACGACCTCGGTGAACGTCTCGATCCAGTCGTCGACGCGCGCCGTCTCGACCTTGTTGAGGTGGAGCCAGACGTCGTAGCGGTCCGGCGGCTCTGCCGAGCGCACGGGCTGCTCGGTCGCCGACCAGAACCGCCCGGTCTCGACGTCGCGGACATAGACGAAGAACCCGTCGGCGTCGCGCGTGCGGTCGCCGTGCCACCGGGTGAGGGCGACGCCATTGGCGCGGGAGTACCCCGTCCCGGCCGTCGTGAGCAGGGTCGCGTAGCGGCCGTTCGACAGAAGGGCGGCGTGCGGGGCCGGCTCGTCGGGCGCCCCGCCGCCGGCAAAGTGCTCGACGCGGGCCTCGACGGGCGCGATCTCGACGGGGTCCACCTCGTTCTCGTCGAGCGGGTGCGGGTCGACCTTGTCGACGACGGTCGGCACGCGCTCCTGCAGCAGGATCTCGACCGAGCGGACAAGGGGGTCGCGGTGGAAGCGGTCCTGGAAGCGCCCGCCGTCGAGGACATTCGCGACCGCCAGCAGGCCCATCCCCTGGTGGTGCGCCATGTACGACCGGACGATCGAGGTCGCCTCGCCCGAGGTCCGGCTCGGCGTGTAGTCGACGGCCTCGTAGTAGCCGAGGGGTCCGAAGGCGCCGGCGGCGTCGAGCTTGGCGAGGTTCGAGAGCGCGCGGTCGGGGCGGACGAGGAGCGCGAGCAACGTCGAGTACGGCGAGACCACGTAGTCGTCGCCGAGCCCGCGCTTGAGGCCGAGGTACGGGACGCCGAAGGCGCGGTACTGGTAGGTCAGGTGGAGGTCGAGCAGGGCGTAGCCGCTCTCGGAGATGCCCCACGGCCGGTCCTTGGTGCGGCCGTACATCCGCTGGAGCGAGACGGCGTTGTAGCACGCGTCGGCGAGCAGCGTCCGCTCGTAGAGCCGGGTGTAGATCGCCGGCATGAGGTACTCGAACATGGTCCCGCTCCACGACAGGAGTGCGCGCCGGGCGCGCGTCACGCGCGTGGGGCGGCTAAGGTGGAACCAGTGCTCGGGCGGGGCCTCGCCCTTGGCGATGGCGAGCAGCGACGCCAGCCGCGCCTCGGACGCGAGCAGGTCGTAGGTGTACGGGTCCTGCCGGGCCATGCCCGCGTCGTAGCCGATGCGGAAAAGCTGGCGGTCGGAGTCGTAGAGCGGCCGGAAGTCCATCTCGCCGACGAGTCGGTCGGCGCGGTCGGCGAGCGCGCGGGCGGCGTCGACGAGCGCCGCGAGCGCCTCGCGCGAGGCCTCGAGGACGGCCCGCGCCGGGGCCCCCAGCTCGCCGTCGAGCGCGAGCCCGGTCCGGACTGCCAGCCCGCCGAGTGTGGTCGCGGCGTCGAGGTCGGCGGCGACGGCCGAAGGCAGGACGTCGGTCGTCAGCCACGGCGCCAAGGCCTCTAGCTCGTCGACGTAGGCGCGGCCCTGGTCGGCGAAGGCGGCGGCCCACTCGCGCGTGGCCTCGGGCTCGTCGGCGACGGCGGCCGCGAGCGCGGCGCCGCGCCGGGCCAGCTCGCCGAGGCGGCCGTGCCAGCCGCGGACGCCAGCGGGCGCCCGCTCCGCCAACACCCGGGCCACGGCGTCGTGCGCGTCCCGGGCCGGGCCGGTCGTCACGGCTACCTCGGCGAACGTGTCGCGGAAGCCGTCCAAGAGGCGCGCGCCCGGCCACCGGGCCTCCGTCACCTCCAAGAGCCCCTGCTTGAGGGCGATCAGCGCCCCGGCGAGGTTGCCCGAGTCGACCGTCGAGACGTAGCGCGGGGCCATCACGTCGCCGGTCTCGGTGCTGTACCAGTTGTAGAGGTGCCCCTGGTAGCGCTCCAGCGCCTCGACCGACGCCAGCATCGCCTCGATGCGCGCGACCTCCTGGGTGCGCGTGAGGTAGCCGAGGTCGCGGGCGGCCTGGACGGCGTTGAGCGCCAGCCCGATGTTGGTCGGCGAGGTCCGCCGCGCGAGCCCCTGGGCGGGCTGCACCTGGAGGTTGTCCGGCGGGAGCCAGCGGTCGCGCTCGGTCAGGACCTCCTCGAAAAAGCGCCACGTCCGCCGCGCGACGGTCCGCAAGCGGACCCGGTCGTCGCCGGTCAGCCGGTAGTCCTCCCGCTCGACGGGCTGGCTGACCGACCGCGCGATCCAGGGCGCGGCGATCCAGGCCGCCGCGAAGGGCAGCGCCGTGATCCAAGCGATCGGCTCCGCAAGCGTCACCGACGCGAGCACGACCGCGCCCCACCCGACCGACGCCCACATCGAGCGCGGCACCTCACGCGTGGACTCCTCGGCCTGCTGGGCCGTCGTCCATTCCAAGAGGTTGGTCTTCGAGACCGTCATGCGCCACAGCGTCCGCGCGATGGCGTCGAGCATGACGACCGACTGGTGGGCCAGGAAGGCGACCGACAGCCCGATCTGGCGGGCGTGCATCACGGCGTCGGCCCAGAGCACGCGGAGCCAGCTCGACGTGACGGTGTCGTGCGGCTGGAACAGGACGCCGTGGGCGGCGGGCGCGTAGATCGGGAACGCCAGCACGAATAGCGCGATCAGCGTCCACACAAACGGCGAGCCGGGCAGGACCGTCCACGCCAGCAGCAGGAAGACCAGCAGCGCGGGCGGCGTCAGGCTCCGGCGCAGGTTGTCGAACAGCTTCCACCGGCCGACGACGGACAGCGGGTTCTTTTTCCACGTGTCGCGGGCGTCCTTGACGCGCGGCAGCAGCCAGGGCAGCAGCTGCCAGTCGCCCCGCGCCCAGCGGTGCTGGCGGAGCGCGAACGAGGCGTAGCTCGACGGGAAGTCGTCGAAGACCTCGACGCCGGTCGCGAGCGCGGCGCGGGCGTGGTTGCCCTCAAGAAGGTCGTGCGACAAGACCGAGTTCTCGCGGACGGCGCCGTCGAGCGTCCGCCGGAAGGCGTCGACGTCGTAGAGCCCCTTGCCGGTGTAGATGCCCTCGCCGAACAGGTCCTGGTAGGCGTCCGAGACCGCCGTCGTGTAGGGGTCGACGCCCGGCCGGCCGGCGTAGACCTGGGCAAAGAGCGTCTGGCGCCCGCTCTCGGGCGAGATCGAGACGCGGGGCTGGAGCACGCCGTAGCCCCGGACGACGCGGCCCTTCTCGGGCGAGGCGTGGGGCCGGTTGAGCGGGTGCGCCGCCGTCGCCACGAGCGCGCGCGCGCCGTCGGGCGTCGTCCGCGTGTCGGCGTCGAGCGTCAGCACGTAGCGGACGGCGTCGCCCTCGGTCGCCGCCCGGAAGTCGCCCTCGACGGCGACGTAGGTGGTCTGGGCGTCGGGATCGCGGAGGAGGTCGTTGAACTCTTCGAGCTTGCCGCGCTTGCGCTCCCAGCCCATCCAGACGCCCTGCGCCTCATTCCACAGCCGCTCGCGGTGGAGCAGGAAAAAGCGGTCGCCGAGGTCGGCCCCGTCGCCCTGGGCGCGGGCGGCGCGCGAGCGCTCGTTGAGCCGGCGGATGGCCCCGCGGGCGGCCGCGACCGTCGCGTCGTCGCCCGGGACCGTCTTGGCCGGGGCGTCGGCCCAGTCGGTGAGCAGGGCGTAGCGGAGCGCGGCGTCCGGGTTGGCGAGCGCATGGACCTCCAGCCGCTCGGCCATCTCGCGGGCGTGCGCCGGCGACGTGATGAGGGTCGGGACCACGACGAACGTGCGCACCTGGCTGGGGATGCCGTCCTCGTACGCCAGCCGGGGAAGCTGGCGGGGCGGCAAGAACCGGACGACGTTCCAGTTGACGAACGTGACGGCAAAGTCGAGGAGCGGCAGGAACGCCGCGGCGACCGTGAGCGCGAGCCACCCGGCGTCGGCGCCGCCCGCGTCGGCCACGCGGACGGCCGCCAGCAGGCCGAGCGCGGTGACCGTCGCGATCCCGCCCAGGTAGACCGCCGTGGGGCGCCGCTCGGCGAGCCAGTACAGGCGGCGGCTGAGCCGGGCCCGGTAGCCGGCCGCCTTGCCGAGCGTGCGGACTCCCTCGCCGACGAGCCAGTAGCCGACGTGGTCGGTCGCGGCGCCGCCGGGGTCGGGCCCCGCCTCGGCGGCCTCGCGGGCCAGCGCCAGCGCCCGCTCGGCGACGCCGAACTCGGTCTCGACCGAGCGCCGCGCGATCCGCTCGGTGACGTGGCGGTAGGCGTCGCGCGTGGCCTTGTCCATCGCGGCGTAGACGCCCGCCGGGTCCTCGCGCAGCGTCTGCTCGACGGCCGAGAGCCGCTCGACGACGGCCGTCCAGTCGGCCTCGGCCGCCGCGCGCAGCGAGCCGACGGCGTTCGCGATGGAGCCGCGCCACTGCGTCTCGCGCTGGGTCTGGATGCGCTCGACGTCGTCGAGCGAGAGCCGCCGGGCGCGCAGGCGGTGCTCCACCCACGCCATCGCCAGCGGATGGCCACCGCGGGCCTGGACGGCCGCCGCCAGCGCGAGCGCGAACGGCCCCGACAGCGGGGCCTGCTCGCGGGCGACCGTCGCGAGGTAGCCGCCGACCTCGTCGGGGCCGTCGAGTCCGTTCACGTGGACGGCGACGTCCTCGGCGGCCTCGCGGTCGCGGCGGGCCTCGCGGAGCGGCCGCGCCAGCGACGCCACGCGCTGCGCCAGCACCACCCGGAGCATCATCGGCAGGGCCCACAGCTCGGCGAGCGTCAAGAGCTCGACCTCCTGGAAGCCGGCCACGAACAGCTCGAGGTGCTCCGGGTCGACGCCGTTGTCGGCGTGCTCGGCCAGGCTCTCGACGATCTCGTAGACCCGGGGGAGCCCTTCGTAGGGCCCGGCGGTGAGCTTGGGGAGCACCCGGTAGTACGCCCGGGGGATGGCGGCCTCGGCGTCGCGCGCTTGGTCCCGCAGGATGTGGTAGTTGTCGAGCAGCCACTCGGCCGCCGGCGTCAGCGTCTCGCCCTGACGGCCGGCCTCGGCGAGCGCGCGGTAGGCGTCGGCGAGGTCGCCGAGCGCGTCGCGCAGCAGGGGCCGGAGCGGGCGGCCCCGCGACGGGTCCATCTCAACGGCCTGCGTCCGCGCCAGCCGCCGGGCGTGCTCGGCAAGGTGGACCGGCTTGAAGAGGCTTTCGACGGTCGGTCCGGGCACGGAGAGAAGGGGGGCGAGGGGCGGCAAGCTAGACGCTCCAGAGGTCCAGATTCGGCGGCCGGCGGAGACCCGGGGGTGCCCCTACCCGTCGCCGAGCCAGCCCCCCGTGAACCCGCACCGCCGCAGGCCGTCCACGATCGGCGCACACGTCCGCATGAGGGCCCAGATGAGGCCCGTCCGGTGGTTCTCGGCCGCGAGCACGATGGGCCCCTGGTTGAGCGCGTAGTGGTGGTCGGAGACCCAGGCGCCGCCGGTCTCCGTCGGGAACGTCGGGTTGAACGACGCCTCGAAGCCGAACCGGTCGGCGCGGGCGGGGTGGGTGCGGGCGAGGCACGCGAGGCAGTCCAGCACGGCGTCCGGCGCGAACGGCAAGCTGGCGAGCGCGGCCCACGGCGCCAACGTCCCGTCGTCGGGGCCGAACGGCGCCCCCCGGGCGCGGTACCCCCAGAACCGCCGCTCGCGGCCGTCAACGGGGCGGATGCCGGGGCCCGGGCCGTCGCTCGCGGTCAGTCCCCAGGCGTCGGGGCCGTAGCCGGCGAAGCCGCGCGGGTTGCGGCGGGCGTACTCGCGGTGGATGAGCGTGGCGCGGCGGCTGTTCTCGAAGTAGTCCGTGGGGCTCGCGAGCCGGGCGCTGGCCTCGCGCATCGCGGCGTCGCGGAGCCCGCGGAGGTCGAGCCAGAGGTGCGGGAACTGGTGGATAAAAAGGGGCCCGGCGTAGAGCACGTCGTGCTCGTAGATCCGCTTCCAGCGGTAGCCGCGCGTCGAGGCCTCGAACGAGGCGCCCGGGATGGGGTGCGTCGGCGAGCCCGCCGCCAGCACGTACAAGATCAGCGCCTCGGTGTAGCCCTCCCACCGGTAGCGTAGGAACCCGCGCTCCGGGGTCCACCCCATCGTAACGGTCTCGCCGCCGTCGCGGGCCCAGTCCCAGTCGACGGCGTGGTAGATCGCCTCGGCGCCCGCCCGGATCTCGGCCTCCGCGTCGTCGGGCCCGTCGAAAAAGGCGGCGGCGCACAGCAGCCCGGCCGTCAGCAGCGCCGTGTCGATCGTCGAGAGCTCGCTTTTCCACGCGCGGCGGCCTTGGGCGACGTCGAGAAAGTGGTAGAAGAACCCCCGATGGCCGACGCCGTCGCGCGCGCCGTCCTGGGGGGCGTCGCGGAAAAAGCGGACGGCCGCGAGGGCGATCTGGGCCGCCGCCGCGCGGGGCACCCACCCCCGCGTCACGGCGACCGCCAGCGACGAGAGGCCGAGCCCGACCCCGGCGATGGACGCCGGGCTGTCCGGGAGCGTGCTGTCGACGACCAAGCCGTTCGACCAGTTGGTCTCGCGCGCGAAGTAGTCGAACGAGGCCCGGTGGACGGCCTCCAGGAGGGGAGCGGAATCGGACAGAGACGTGGCCATGCGCGCGCGGAGAGGCGCGGGAACGGCACGGCGCGCGCGCGGGTCCTCCCGGCCCCACCCCGGCCTCCATGCCCCGCCTCGTGCTCGCCCTCGCCCTCGCCCTCGCCCTCGCCCTTGCCGCGTGCGGTCCGGATCTCGCCCACCCCTCGGACCGCGAGGTCGACGCCCGCGTCGCCGACGCGACGGCGCGGCTGGAGGCCTCCGACGCCGGGCGGCGCGTGCTCGCGGCCATCGACGCACACGGCGGGCTGGCGCCGTGGTATGCGTTGGGCCCCCTCCGCTTCCGCTACGCCTACACCCGCCTCGACAGCACGGGCGCACCAGCCGGCGACGCGCTCGACACGCACCAGCTTGTCGACACGTGGAGCGCCCGCGCCGTCCACACGCTGGCGGCCGACACGTCCGTCTCGTTCGGCTGGACCGGGGCGCAGGCGTGGGCCCGCCCGGCCGGCGCCGAGCTCCCGACGGACGCGCGGTTCTGGGCGCTCACGCCGTACTACTTCGTGTCGGTCCCGTTCGTCTTCGCCGACCCCGGCGCCCGGCTCGCGCTCGCGCCGCCCGACACCGTCGAGGGCCGGGCGGTCGACGTGGTACGCGTGACGTTCGAGCCGGGCACGGGCGACGCGCCGGACGACTACTACGACCTGCTGCTCGACCCGGCGACCGACCGCGTCGTCGGCGTCCGCTACGTCGTCTCGTACGGCCCCTTCAACCCCGACGGCGGCCACACGCCCGAGACGCTCATGCTCTACGACGGCGCCCAGACCGTCGGCGGGGTGACGGTGCAGGAGGGGTTCCGCTCGTTCCTGTCGGCGAGCGGCCAGCCCAAGGCGCGCGGGATGGTGACGGATCTCCAGAGTGTGCCCGAGACGCCTGCGTCGGCGTTCGGCGTCCCCCCGGGCGCCGAGGTGCTGCCGGACCTCTAGCGCTCGGGGCGGCGCGACCTACAACCGCTCGCGCTGGCGGACGGCCCCGCCGACGACGAGCCCGGCGGCGATCAGCACCACGTTTTTGACGATGTACTGGCCTTCCAGCGTCAGCGCGACCGCGTCGAGCGGCGACACGAAGGGCCACGTCGAAAAGCACACCTCGGGGAGCACGACGAACGGCAGGAACGTGCCGGGCATCTGGAGCGCCAGCAGCAGCAGCGCCGCACGGACGGTCGGCCGCACCATCAAGAGGGCGCCGATCGCGATCTCCCACACCGCCAGCACGGTCAGGAAGCCGTCGCCGAACGGCGCTGTCGCACGGACCAGCTCCTCGGCGGGGCTGAGCCCGGGGACGAGCTTGAGCGCGCCGAACCAGACAAAGACGAGGCCGACGGCGTAGCGGAGTAGGCGGATGCCCCAGCGGTCCATCCATCCAGCGATGCGGGCGTCGAGGCGGTCGATCGTGAGGGCAGTCATGGCCGTGGGCGAGGGTGGAGACCGTGAGACGCGGCGCGCGGGCTCGCGCCGCGAACGGGCCGGGGAGAGCGCGTGGCGGATCGGCGAAACCGGGTAAGTCGGGCGCAGACCGCCGCGTCCGCTCTCCCGCCCGATCTTGGCCCCATGCGATCCCTCCTCCTGCTTTCCCTGCTGGCGCTCGTCGCCTGCGCCGACGCCCCGGACACGGCCGACGCGGCCCCGGCCACCTCCGCGAGTGACCGCGACACGGCCACGGCCGAGATGGCGGCCGCCGGCGCGCTCGGCGTCGGCGACCGGGCCCCCGACTTCGCGCTCCCCGGCGTCGGCGGCGAGACCGTCCGGCTCTCCGACCTGCTCCTCGACGGGCCCGTCGTGCTGACGTTCTACCGGGGCGCGTGGTGCCCGTACTGCAACACCCAGCTCCGCGACTACCAGCAGGCGCTCGGCCGGCTCGAGGCCGCCGGCGCGCGGCTGGTGGCCGTCTCGCCCCAAGCGCCCGACAGCTCGTCGGCGCTGGCGGACCGCGCGGCGCTCGCGTTCCCGGTCTTGTCGGACGTCGGCAACCGGGTCTCGCGCGAGTACGGCCTCGTCTTCCGGGTCGACGACGCGACGCGCCAGCGCTACGAGTCGGTCGGCGTCGACCTCGCGCGCTACAACGCGGACCCGGCGGACGCGACGGTCGAGGGCGCCTGGGAGCTCCCCGTCCCGGCCACGTACGTCGTCCGCCGCGACGGCACGATCGCCGCCGCCTTTGTCGAGGCCGACTACACGCAGCGGGCCTCGGCGCGCCAGGTGCTCGACGCGCTCGACGCGATGGGGTAGCGAACTCGCGCAGAGATCCGCCGTTACCCCAGACACCCGACCTGCGGCCGACTCCGTACCTCTCCCCCGCTCCAATGCGCGCCCTCTCGCTCCTCGCCGCCCTCGCCCTCGCCGCCTGCGGCACCGCCGGCACCGCCGGCCCCGCTGCCGACGTGACCGACGCGGCCTCGCTGGAGACGTATCTCCAGGGCCGCAACCTCCAGGTCGTTCTGCTCCCGGGCCCGGCCGAGACCGACTTCGACGCCGGCCTCCAGCAGGCGCTGACGGCGTCGTACGCCGTCACCGGCACGCAGCCTCCGGGGCGCCCGCTGGACCCGCTCGCGGCACGCACCATCGGGCCGCGCCCCCCGGGCCCGGCGACGGTCGACCTCTACACGTTCGAGTCGGCAGAGGACGCGGAGGCGGGGATCGATGCCCTCAAGCGGTCGCGCCTCTTTGGCGAGTTGTATCAGCGGGACGGCGTTGTAGTCGCCGTCCGGGGCGGGGTCCCCACCCTGCGGCTGGCGCTCACCCGCGCCTTTGGGACGCCGCGAGGCGTGTAGCCGCCCCGACGGGGCCGCGCCGTGGGCATATGCGGCCTAGTCCGTCTGCCCCAGGCCGCCTATGCCCTGACCCGCTACCCTGGTCGGGCTGTCTGTCCCCGACGCCGATGCGCCCGTTCCTGCTGTCCCTCCTGCTGGCCGCCTCGGCGGCGGCCCAGCCCGCCGAGCCCCGCGAGCCGACCTCGCCGCGCGCCGCGTTCGGGCTCTCGCTCGGCGTTCCGATCGTGGCCGTGGCCATCGGCGCGACGGCGGCCGAAGGCAGTTCCGTGGGGACGGCGCTGCTCATCGGCGGGCTCTTCGTGGGCCCCTCGGCGGGCAACCTGGCCCAGGGCGACTGGTCGGAGGCGCTCGTCGGGACCGGGCTCCGCGTGGCGGGCGCGGCGACGGTGGGCGTCGCCTTCGCACGGGCCTTCAGCGACAACGGCGGGGACGCGCTGAGCACGGGGCTCGCGATCGCCGGGGGAGCGGCGTTCGTCGCCGGGACCGGCTACGACCTCGTCACGGCCGCCCGGCCGTCGACACGCCGCCGCGTCGAGGTGGCCCCGGCAGGCGCCGGGCTGGCGGTCCGCGTCGGGCTCTAAGCCGCCGCTCGCGCCCCTTTCCCTCTCCCCCACCCGTGCTCCTCTCACCCCTCGCCGTGCTCGGCCTTCTGCTGGCGACGGGTTCCGCGTCCGCGCAGCCGACCGCGATCCGGTCGCCCGAGGGCGTCGACGTGGGGGACGCCGGTGCCCGCTTGCATTCGGTGGGGGAGTTCGCGCCGTCACGGCGGGCCACGGTGTCCCCGACCGGTGCCGTGCTGATCTCGATCGGCGTGACCGGGGCGCTGATCGGCGGGGCCCTGCAGTCGACCGAGCCGGAGGGGACCGATGCCCGGACGGCCGCGCTGGTCGGGGCAGGGGTGGTCCTCGGCCCGTCGGCGGGGAACGTGGCGGTGGGCAACGCGCGGGGGGCGCTGCTCGGCATCGGGCTCCGGCTGCTCGGCGGCGCGGTCGGGGTGGCCAGCGCGACCGCGGGGTACGTGATCACCGAGGACCGGACGGTCGCCATCGTCCTGCTTGCCAACGGCGCCCTGATCTCCCTCGGCGGGACGGCGTTCGACCTCGTCTCGGCAGGCGCCCACGCCCGCCGCGCCCGACTCCGGCCGACGCCGACCGGTCTGGCGCTGGCGGTCGGACTCTGACCGAAACGGGGGTGGCGCCGATCTCGGTGCGCGCGTTGCTTTGCGCATAGATGCCGCGGCTGTCATCCACGTCGCTTCCCCGACCCATGCGCCTCTTCGCTCTCGCCGTCCTGCTGGCCGGCTGCGCCACGTCCAGCCCGGTCGCCGACCCCGTCGACCTCGACGGCACCGAGGCCCTCCTCGGCTACCTCGCCGACCAGGGCTTCCTCGTCGAGCCCGCCGGGCTGACCACGTCGACGATCCCGCTCGTGACCGCCGCGACGTACCGCGTGATCGGCGACGCGAGCCCCGCCGTGCTCGAGGTCTTCGAGTTCGACACCGAGGCGGAGGCGGCGGGCGGGCTGACCCGCCTCCGCGCCGAGATCCGGCCGCGCGTGGGGCAGGAGGTGTTCGCCCGAGGCGTGCTCGTGGTCTACGCGCGCGCGGCCACGTCGCGGACGACGCGGAACGCGCGGCTCCGGCGCGCGCTCGCCGACGCCCTCGGCCCTCCTCGCGGTGGGGCCTGACGCCCGGGACGGTCAGCCCTCGAACTCGCCCCAGACCTCGCGCAGGCGCCCAGCGATCTCGCCGACCGTCGCCTGCGCCTCGACGGCCGCCAGCACGTGGGGCACCACGTTCTCGTCGCCCCGCGCCGCCCGCTCGACGCCGTCCATCGCCGACGCCCACGCGCCCGCGTCGCGGCGCTCGCGCAAGGCCTGGATCCGGGCCACCTGCTCCTGGCGGACCGAGTCCGGCACGCGGAGCAAGTCGATCTCCGCCTCGTCCCCGTCGCTCTGGAAGCGGTTGACGCCGACGACCACGGCCTCGCCCGACTCGATGGCCTGCTGCGCTTGGTACGCCGAGCGCGCGATGCGGTCCTGGAAAAAGCCCTCCTCGATGGCCGCGACCGCCCCGCCGAGCGCGTCGACCTCCTCGATCAACCGGGTCGCCGCCGCCTCGATCTCGGCCGTCAGCCGCTCGACGTGGTACGAGCCCGCGAGCGGGTCGACGGCGTCCGTCACGCCGGACTCGTAGCCGACGACCTGCTGGGTCCGCAGCGCGAGCGTGGCCGCCTGCTCGGACGGGAGCGCGAGCGCCTCGTCGTAGCCGTTCGTGTGCAGCGACTGGGTCCCGCCTAAGACCGCCGCGAGCGCCTGCAGGGTCACGCGGGGCACGTTGACGAGCGGCTGCTGGGCCGCGAGCGTCGAGCCGGCCGTCTGCGTGTGGAAGCGCAGCATCTGGGCCTTGGGGTCGGTCGCCCCGAAGCGGTCGCGCATGATGGTGGCCCACATCCGCCGGGCCGCGCGGAACTTGGCGACCTCCTCGAAAAAGTCGTTGTGGGCGTTGAAGAAGAAGCTCAGGCGCTTGCCGAACGAGTTCACCTCGAGCCCCGCGTCGAGCGCGGCCTGGACGTAGGCGATGCCGTCGGCGAGCGTGAACGCGAGCTCCTCGACGGCCGTCGCGCCGGCCTCGCGAATGTGGTAGCCCGAGATCGAGATCGTATTCCAGCGCGGCGTGTGCTCGGCGCACCACGCGAACGTGTCGGTGATAAACCGCATCGACGGGCGCGGCGGGTAGATGTAGGTCCCCCGCGCGGCGTACTCCTTCAGGATGTCGTTCTGGATCGTGCCCCCGAGCTTTTTCGGGTCCGCCCCCTGCTCCTTGGCGACGGCCACGTAAAGCGCGAGCAGGATCGGCGCGGTCGCGTTGATGGTCATCGAGGTCGTGACCTTGTCGAGTTCGATCCCGTCGAACAAGCGTCGCATGTCCTCGATCGACGCGATGCTCACGCCCACCTTGCCGACCTCGCCCTCGGCAATAGGATCATCGGGGTCGTAGCCGATCTGGGTCGGCAGGTCGAAGGCGACGCTGAGGCCGCGCGCGCCGGCCGCAAGCAGGGCGTGGTACCGCTCGTTCGAGGCCTCGGCCGTCGAGAAGCCGGCGTACTGGCGCATCGTCCACAGCCGCGTCCGGTACATCTCGGGGTAGACGCCGCGCGTGAACGGGAACGCGCCGGGCTCGCCCAGGCGGGCGTCGAGGTCGGCGGGCAAGTCGGCGGCGGTCGCGGCGGCGCGGGCAGTGTCGGTCGGCATCGGCGTGCGGAGGGGGCCGGGCCTACGCCCGACCGGCGCCTGTGTGCCGTGAAGCGCGTGCGAGCCGCCCTCCCCTCGCACGCGCGCTCGGGTCAGCCCACCAGCGTCTCTGCCGTCAGCATCGCGTCCTCGTAGAAGGTCACCGCGCCCGTGGCCACGTCGTGCATCGCGCCGACGATCGCAAGCGCCCCGCTGGCGACGAGCCCGCGCAGCACGACGCTCCGGCCGACCATCGCCTGCACCGTCCGCCGGACGTTCGCCTCGGCGACGGCCTGCACAAAGTCGGGGTTCGTCGACGACCGCTCGCCGTCGGCCTCGACGGCGTCGACGGCCGGCGCGATGTTCGCGAGCGTGCTCGTCAGGTGGCCCAGCTCGACGTGGTCGCACGCGCCCTTGACGGCCCCGCACTCGGTGTGCCCGAGGACGACGATCAGCTTCGAGCCGGCGACGGCCGTCGCAAACTCGAGCGAGCCCAGGATGTCGGTGTTGACGAAGTTGCCGGCGACACGCGCCGAGAACACGTCGCCGACCCCTTTGTCGAAGACGATCTCGTGGGGGACGCGGCTGTCGATGCAGCCCAGGATGGCGGCCATCGGGTACTGCCCGGCGGCCGTCGCGCGGACCTGGGCGAGAAAGTCTCGCTCGACGGGCTCGGCGGCGAGAAAGCGCCGGTTGCCGTCCTTCATCAGCTGGAGGACGGCGGCGGGCGTGAGCGCCGCCTGGGTCTCGGCGGTGAGCGGGGCGGTCAGGTCGCGGGACATCGGATCGGGCAGAGTGGGGGGAGCCGAAGTCTAGGCCCACCGCGACGGAGGCGCCCACCCCCACGCGGCCCGCGCCGAGGCGGTTTTGGAGCCTCCCGATCCGCCCGCGCCGAGGGGCGTACACCACCTTCTCCTTCGACGCCCCGACATGGACCGCCCGCCCCGCGACCTCTCCCCCGACGACCGGCTCCGCCACGAGGTCGCGGCCCTGCTCCAGGGCCGCCAGGCCCACGTCGACGCCCACCGCGCCCTCGACGGCATCCCCGGCGACCGCGTCAACGAGCGGCCCGAGGGCACGCAGCACTCGCTTTATGACCTGGTGGAGCACCTGACCCGCGCGCAGGCCGACATCTTGGAGTACGCCACCGACCCCGGGTACCGCGCCAAGGCGTGGCCCGCCGACTACTGGCCCCGTAAGCCGGCCACCCCGGCCGACTGGACGCGCGCCAGCGAGGGCTTCGTCGCCGACCTCGACGAGCTGATCGACCTGGCGGAGACCGGCGAGCTGTTCGACGAGTTGCCGTGGGCGCCCGGCTACACGCTCCTGCGCCAGCTGATGCTCGCCGCCGACCACAACGCGTACCACCTCGGGCAGGTCGTGGCGCTCCGCCAGCGGCTGGGCCTGTGGCCGCCGCCCGGCCGGTAGCGCGGCACGCGGGGCCCGGCTGGCGATAGGTTCGGGGCCGTCCCTCCCCGCGCCCATGCCCCGCCTCACCGCCCTCGTCGTCCTCACCCTGCTGGCGCTCTCCGCCAGCGCCCAGCCGGCCGTACCGCTCGCCATCGAGTACACCGTCGAGGGGACCGCCTCGTACGACCCGGCCGTGCCGACGCCCCAGGCGGTCCTGGGCTACACGATCGGCGAGCGGCACACGCGGCCCGAGGAGGTCGTCCGGTACGTTGAGGCCGTCGCCGCCGCGTCGCCGCGCGTGGCCGTCGGGTTCCACGGGACGACGTACGAGGGCCGGCGGCTGGTCCACGCCGTCGTGACGGCGCCCGAAAACCACGCCCGCCTCGACGCGATCCAGGCCGCGAACCTGCGCCTCAGCGACGCGCCCGACGCCGTCGACGATGCGACGCTGACGGCGATGCCGGTCGTCGTGTACCAGGGCTACTCGGTCCACGGCAACGAGGCGTCGGGCACCGAGGCCGCGCTCGTCTACCTCTACCACCTCGCCGCCGCCCAGGGGACGGAGATCGACCGCCAGCTGGCAAACGCCGTGATTTTGCTGGACCCGATGCTCAACCCCGACGGCCGCGACCGCTTCGCGGACTGGGTCAACGGCTGGCGCGGCGCGGCCGACCTCGCCGACCCCCAGGACCGCGAGCACCGCGAGGTCTGGCCGTACGGCCGCACGAACCACTACCTGTTCGACCTCAACCGCGACTGGTTGCCGACGGAGCTGAAGGAGAGCCGGGGCCGGATGGCGTGGTGGCACAGCTGGCGCCCCCAGGTCTCGACCGACCACCACGAGATGGGCCCGGAGGCCACGTTCTTTTTCCAGCCCGGCATCCCCTCGCGCGACAACCCCAACACGCCCGCCGCGACGATTGATCTGACCGGCGCGATCGCCGGCTACCACGCCGACGAGCTCGACCGCATCGGGTCGCTGTACTACTCCGAGGAGAGCTTCGACGATTTTTACTATGGCAAAGGCTCGACATATCCCGATGTCAATGGTGCGGTCGGCATCCTGTTCGAGCAGGC
The DNA here is from genome assembly GCF_046845755.1 of Rubrivirga halophila. Taxonomy (GTDB): domain Bacteria; phylum Bacteroidota; class Rhodothermia; order Rhodothermales; family Rubricoccaceae; genus Rubrivirga. The sequence continues at coordinate 708,403 of NZ_CP177357.1, read as the reverse complement.
GTCGAGCCGGGCGCTCCTGCGCGAGACCGACGCGCACGGCGAGCTGGGCTACGCGTTCACGGTCCGCAACCAGGTCGCCACGTCCGTCTCGACGCTCCAGGCGGCCGTGGCCCTGCGCGAGCGGCTGTTGCAGAACGCCCGCGCGTTCTACGGCGAGCGCCCGTCGGGCGCCTACCTCATCGCGCTCGACGAGCGGCGCACGCGCGGGCAGGCGCTGGCGCAAGCCCTCGCCCGGAGCCGCGTCCGCGTCCACGCGCTCGACGCGGACGTGACCGTCGAGGGCCGCCGGTTCGCGGCCGGGCAAACGCTCGTGGTGCCGCTCGACCAGGCCCAGGGCCGGCTCGTCCGCGCAGCCATGGAGCGGACGCTGGAGTACGGCGACAGCTTGTTCTACGACGTCTCCGCGTGGACCTTCCCGCTCGCGTACGGCGCCGTCACGGCCGAAACGTCGCGGGCGCCCGCGATCGGAGCTCAGGTTGACCCCGCGTTTGACGGCGGCCGCGTGGTCGGCGGCCGGGCGCGCGTGGCGTACGCGATCCCGTGGGACCGCTACTTCGCGCCGCGCGCGCTCCGCCGGCTCCACGACGCCGGCGCGGTCGTCCGGCTCGCGCAGTCGCCGTTCGAGGCGCAGGCCGGCGGGGCCCGACGCAGCTTCGACCGCGGGACGATCGTCGTGGCCGTCCGCCAGTCGGGCGCGTCGGCCGACTCGGTCCACGCGGTTGTGGCGCGGGCGGCGCGGCTCGACCACGTCGAGGCGTTCGCGCTCGACTCGGGCCGGACGCCGGTCGGCAACGACCTCGGCAGCCGCGCGTGGGCCGTGCTCGACGCGCCCCGCGTGGCCCTGCTGGCGGGCGAGGGCGCGTCGGTGTACGGCGTCGGCGAGGTGTGGCACCTGCTGTCCGAGCGGTTCGGCCAGCCCGTCTCGCTCGTCGACCCGGCCGCGCTCCCCGACCTCGACCGCTACACCGTCCTGATCCTGGCCGACGGCGGCTACGGCACGCTCGACTCGACGGCGACCGCCCGGATCCGCGGCTGGGTCCGCGACGGCGGCGTGCTCGTCGGGATCCAGGGCGGCGCGCAGTGGGCCGCGCGCGCGGGCTTCCTCACCGCCGAGCTCCGCGAGACGCCGACGGACTCGACGGCCCGCCCGTACGCCGAGCTCGACGCCGCGCGGGGCGCGCAAGCGCTCGGCGGCTCGATCGTCGAGATGACGCTCGACCCGACGCACCCCCTCGGGTACGGCTACCCGGAGGCCGTCGCCGTGTTCAAGCGGGGCACTGGCCTGTTCGAGCCGTCCGACCCGCAGACCGGCGCGAACGTCGGCGTCTACAGCGCCGCGCCGCTGCTGAGCGGCTACGCCTCGCGCGAGATGCTCGCGCGGCTGCCCGGCGCGGCCGCGCTCAAGGCCGGCCGGCTCGGCGGCGGCCGCGTGGTGCTGATGGACTTCGACCCCGCCTTCCGCGCCTTCTGGCGCGGCACCGACGGGCTCCTGCTCAACGCGGTCTATTTCGGCAAGACATTTTGACCTTGGGCCCCTACCCCACCTCCGGGACCTCGCCGCTGGTGCCGTCGCCCTCCGACGAGGCCGGCTCGGCGGCGTAGTCGCGGAAGCGGAGGGCGGGCTCGGAGATGCCCTCTTCCATCCTGTGGAGCTCGTCGAGGACGTCGCCGGGCTCCGACCCGCACGGCCGGGCCGGCTCCCGAGCGATCCCGAGCACGCCCTCGCGGCGGTCGTAGTAGGTCTCGTGGACGAAGCACGTCCCGTCCGGGTGGACGACGAGCCGGTAGCCCCAGTACGCGATGTCGCCGAGCGGCGCGCCGGTCACGGTCGTCGTGGCGAGGTCAAACCCGCAGGGCGGCGTAAACGTGTTGCGGAGCATGGGAGCCAGGGATGGGGCTCAAAGGTCGCTATTCGGCCGGCCTCCTGCCTGGTGCAACCGGGCTACCCCGCGACGGCGTGGGCGCGGCCCCGGATCCGCTCTAGGGCGGCGAGCGCGGCGTCGAGCACGTCGGGCGGGACGGCCTCGGCGACGCGCCGCCGCACCTCCCCGTCGTCGAGCCGGTCGTCGGGCGAGACGTAGCCCTCGGCGCCCAGGAACGACGCCAGCCGCTCGGTCTGGCGCTCCTGAAACCGGCCGACGTCGCCCCGGTCGAGGCACGCCAGCAGCGCTTGGGCGTCGCCGCCGCAGTCGCCGCACAGGGCGGTGATCTCGTCGATGAACACGTCGGTGACGGCCCCGGAGCGCTCGAGCACGTCGCGGTCGACGGGCCGGCCCCTCCCCTGCCGCCACGCCGCCCGCCACGCGGCGACGGCACGCGCGCACAGCGCGAGCGCGTCGACGTCGGCGACGGGCGACGGCTTCCCGCGCTCGACGGCGGCGCGGAGCTGGCCCCACGTCGCGTACCCGCGCCGCAGGCAGGCCGCCACGTCGGCCGGGTCGCTCAGCAGGTACCAGACGTGGAGCGCGTCGAGATCGTCCCAGGCCGTCCACGGTGGGACGCCCACGGCGTCGGCGTAGTCGGCGTGCGTGGCGCCGTCCGGGTCGGGCACGGGGCGCGACGCCGCCGGGGCGGGCGTCGCGTCGAGGTCGACGGCGACGAGCGCCGACGTGTCGGGGAGCGCCAGAAAGCGGCACTCGACGTCCGAATGGTCGGCCGCCAGCCGGCGCCACTTGGCGACCTCTTCGGCTTGCGCCGTGAAGTAGAAGACCTGCCGGCCCTGGCGGCACAGCCGCAGCACGGCCTCGACGATCGCCCCGGCGCGGTCGTCGTCGGAGTTCGCGAGCGCCTCGTCGAGCAGGAGCGGCAGCCGCACGCCGACCTCCTGCTGCTCGGCGAACGCGAGGCGCACCGCGAGGAGCAACTGAAGGCGGGTCCCCGACGACAGCTCGTCGAGCCCGAACGCGCGGCCCTTGCGGGCGTCGAAGGCGCGGAAGGCCGTCGACGCGGCGTCGAAGTCGAGCCGGAACCGGTCGTCGGTGATGTCGGCGAGGACCTCGCGGGCGCGCTTGAACACCTGCGGCAGGTGCTGGTCGCGCGTCTCGGCGGCGACGTGGTCGGCGAGGGCGTGGCCCACGAGCGCGTCGGCCTGCTCCTCATACGTCCGCTCGAGCGCGTCGAGCGCGCGGGCGTGCTCGGCGTGGGCCGCGCCCAGTTCGTCGGCCGTCCGGGCCTGGGCGACGAGGGTTTGGATTTGGGTCTTCTCTTCGATCCACTCGTCGCGCCGGGCGGCGCGGGCTTGCGCCGAGGCCAGCATTTCCGCCAGCGCCGCACGGCCGAGGGCCGCCGCCTCGGGCGTGCACCGGGCGTGCGAGTGGGCGCGCGTCGCCGCCTCGTCGGCGAGCGCGTGCGCGCGCGCGGCCTCGTCGAGCGCGGCGCGATACGCGGGCCGGGCCGCGCACAACGACGCGACGCCCTCGGCGGCGGGCTCCGCCAGCCCGAGCCCGGACAGGAACGCGTCGCGCTCGGCGGTCGCCTCGTCGAGGGCGGCGTCGGCGGCGCCGGCCGCGTCGTCGAGGCGGGCCGCGTTTGCGCGCAGGCGGTCGCGCTCGGCCGTCTCGCGCTCGACCCGAGCGACGGCGCCGGCCGCCCCAGCCGCGTCGACGGCGGGCTCGACGGGGACGCCGTCGAGGGCGTGGTTGAACAGGTCGAGCGCCGTCGCGAGTGCGCCACGCGCGGCGTCGCGGGCGGCGTCCGCGACGCCGAGGTCGCGGGCGGCCTCCTGCCACGCGAGCACGGACCGCGTCAACAGGTGGAGCGCCTCCGGCGTGTCGGGCGTCCCGATGCCGAGCTCGGCCCCGATCGCGGCGGCCTCGGCCTCCAGGCGGCGGCTCTCGTCCTCGAGCAGCAAGAGCGCCCGGTCGAGTTCGTCGACGGCGTCCTGCCACATCGCCCGCTCCTTCTGGTCGACGGCCTGGCGCTCGATCGTGTCCAGCAGCTTCTGGACGACCGGGATCGACCACTCGGCCGGGGCCGCGACGGGCAGCGCGCCGAACGCGTCGCGCGCGGCGACGGCCGGGCTCTCGGGCGGGTCGACGGCGCGGCCCAGCACGACGGCGACGACGGCGAGCGCGAGCGCGGCGCCCAGCAGCCACCACGCCGACGGCGTCAGCAGGAGGGCGAGCGCGACAGCGGCGACGGCCACGACGCCGGCGGCGATCCAGATCGGGGTCGGCGCGAGGCCGGGCGGCCGCGCCTCGGCCTCGGTGGTGTGCGCGAGCCACCGGCGCAAGAGGTCGGCCGCGCGGCGGAGCTCGTCGGCGTCGTGGAAGCGGACCGCGTTGAGGCGTGCCTTGGCGGCCGACTTCCGGGCCTGGTACTCGTCGACCCGGCTCCGCAGCTTGCCCGCCTTCTGGGCGAACGCCGCGATGTCGCCCAGCGCCGTCACGTCGACAGTTGGGGCCGTCTCGATGTGGCCGCCCAGCGTCTCGCGCGCCCGGCGCTCGCGCTCGGCGGCCGTCGCGCGGGCGCCCTCGGCCGTCTCCAGCACCCGCGCGGCGGCGTCGGCCTCGGCGGCCCGGGCGCGCAGCTCGGCCGGCTCGGGCACCTCGACCGCGTCCCAGCCGTGCTCGGCGAGCGCCGCGCGCGCCTCGGCCCGGTCCTCCTCGACCTCCTGGCGCCGGGCCTCCGCCTTGCGGACGGCCGCGCCGAGCGCGTGGTATCGATCGAGTGTGTCCTCTTGGACGGCCGCCAGCGCCGGGTCGAACGAGCCCACGACGCGGTCGGCGGCCTGGGCGGCCTCGGTCCGGGCGGCGGCCTCGTCGAGCTGGCGGTAGAGGTCGGCGAGCTCGGCGGCGTCCGCGGCGTCAGTCGCGCGGTCGGCCAGTTCGCCGAGGCGGTCCTCACGCGCACGCAAGCCGTCGAGCGCCTGGCGGCGGCGCTGGACGGCGCGCGCGGCCTCCTCGGCCTCGCCGGTCAGCTTGAGCCGCTGCATCGGCGCGGCGCGGAAGCCGAGCGCCTCGCGCGCCGCGTCGAGGTCGACGCCCCCGGCGGCGTCGCGGCGGATCACATCCGCGAAGGCGTCGCCGTCGGCCGCCAGCAGGTCGCCGAGCGAGAACGCGTAGCGGTCGCGGAACGAGCTGTCGGGGAGCGGGATCCGGTCGGCGGGCTGGCCGTCGCGGAGGTACCGCGCCACGCCGCCCTCGACGTCGACGCTCCAGGGGTCGCCGCCGAAGGTGAACGCGGCCGTATAGGTCGGACGCGCGGCCGCGACGGTCTCGGGCCACAGCACGCCGTGGATGGCCCGCGCCATCGTCGTCTTGCCCTGCCCGTTCGGCCCGTAGACCACGTTGACGCCGGGCCCCAGCGCGGGCGCCGCCAGCCCGGGCTGCGGGTGGCCGTAGAACGTCCGGACGGACAGGGCGGTCAGGTCGAAGCGGTCCATGGGAGCCGGGCGGTCGGTGGGTCGGTCCGTCAGTGGGTCAGTCAGCGAGGCAGTGCCTGTCTAAGGCGTCCCCTCTTCCCGCGGGAGAGGGATGGGGTGAGGGGATTCGGGCGGATCGAGGTCGTCGCTGGCGTCGGCCGAGCCCCGTGCGACGAGCGCCGCCACGTCCTGGCAGATCCGACCCAGCGCCCACAACGCGGCGGCGGCGGCGAGGGCCGGAGGCGACGCGATGAGGACGCCGAGCCCTTCGAGCGGGCTCACCGCCACAGCGACTACCGCACCCATCACGAGGAGCCCACCGGCCGCGAGCGCGGCGAGCGCGTAGCACGCCTGGGCGGGGAGCGGGGCCTGCCGGGCGGACCGGAACGCGCGGGCGATCATGAGGACGGAGCGGCGGGGGGGGCGCCCGACGCCACGCCGTCCCCGCTGGCGTCGGCGGCGGGCACATCGATGGCGTCGTGGGGCCGCTGGGCGAGGGCCTCGTCGAGCAAGCGATACGTCTGCCGCTGGAGCCGGGCGACGGCCTCCGTTTCGAGCGGGCCGTCGAGCCGGCCGTCGCGCGCGAGCGGATCGAACACGCGCGCGCGCCGCGCCTGCTGCAGCGCCTCGACGGACTGGCGGATCAGCCCCAGGTCGCTCTCCGACGGCGTGCCGGACTCGAGCCGCCGCGCCAGACCGGCGAGCGTCGCGACGGGCCCGCTCCCGGCCGCCAGCCGCACCAAGTCGAGCGCAGGGCGCGCGCGGTCGACCACGCGGTCGACGGCGACGACCAACCCGGAGGCGGCGGTCTCGCCTGCGTCGAGCAGCTCGGCGGCGACGGCCTCGACGGAGCGGTACGCGGCGGTCCGGCCCGCCAGCGTCAGCCGGACGACGGCGCGGCGGACCTCGGGCGCCTCATCGCGCACGGCCTCGGCGTGGTGGCGGAGCACGGCCGCGACGCGCTCGCGCAGGTCCGCAGGGCGCTCCGCCCCCCCCACGTCAACGGTCAACCCGTCGTAGCGGACGGTCGCGAGCGGGAGCAGCTCGGCCGTCGCCGTCCCGTCCTCGGCGATCTCGACGAGGTAGGCGCCGTGCGCGCCGGGCTCGCCGGGGTCGAGCGGCTGGGGCGAGCCGGGGTACAGCACGAGCCGCCCGCCAAGCGTCTCGACGCGGGGCCCGTGGACGTGGCCGAGCAGCCACGCCGAGGCGCCGGTCGCCCACAGGTCCGCGAGCGCCACGGGCGCGTAGGGGCTCGCGGCGTCGTCGATCTGGGTGTGCGCGATGCCCACGAGCGGTACGTCGCCGGCGGGCGGGAATCCGTCGAGCGGGAGCGCCGAGGCGTGCGCCCCGGCAAACGACCACCCGCAAAACCGGAGCGCCACGCGGCCGTCGACCTCGAGGTCGGCCGTCTCCCACGTCTGCCCCCGGCCGAGCACGCGGACGCCCTTCCCGACCGCATCGGCGACCGCGCCGAGCACGTCGTGGTCGTGGTTGCCGGCGACGGCGAAGACGGGGACCCCGGCGTCCGCCAGCCGGTGCAGCGTCCGCTCCAGCACGCCGAACGCCTCGAAAAACTTGTTGCTCTCGTCCGCCACGTCGCCCGTCAGCACGACCGCGTCGACGCGCCGCTCGACGGCCTGGTCGACGAGCGCGCGGACGACGGCCTCGACGCCGAGCGCGGGGTCGCCCGGCGGCACGCGCGACGGGTACCGCCCGAGGTGGAGGTCGCCGCTGACGAGGAGGCGGGCGCGCGGACGAGACATGGCGGTGGGGGGACGTCGGAATCTAGCGGGGCGCGGGGGATTAGGGAACGGGGAAATGGGAATGGGGAACGGGGCAGATTTGACCGTCCCGTCCCGCATGGTCGGCGGGTTCGGCGGGCACCGCCCGCGCCCGCGGCACCGACGAGCCCCCGCGAGCCGAAGCCCGTTCCCTAGTCCCCCGCTCCCCGTTCCCTTGATGCCCGGTACGTCGCCCCGCCCATCGTGAACGTCAGGCCGGAGACCGCGCCGTCGGCCCCGAGCGCCACGTCGAAGACGCCGTCGGTGTTGCGGAGCTGGAGGCGCGTCGGCGACAGCGGGACGATGGGCAGCACGCCCGCGCGCCACGGCATCGACAGGCCGAGCCCGTCGCCGAGCCGCTCGATCACGAACGTGCCGCCGCCCTCTCGGGCGTAGCGGCCCACGAGCCGGTCGCGCTCGGCGTCGCTGAGGGCCACGGCGGCGAGCGCGGCGTACCCGGCGGGCGGCGGCTCGCGCTCCGGCGTCGGCCGGACCCACAGGTTCCGGAAGCGGACCGGGCTCCCGTGGTCCTGGAGCTCGATCCGGCCCGGCCCGTGCGCGGCGTACGGCAGCGACTCCAGCCAGATCGTCATGCCGGGCAGGAGCTCGTTGTTCTGGACGAGCACGCCGTTGTGGAAGACGGTCAGCCGGGCGGGCGTGAGGACGTTTCCGGCGGCGTCGAAGCGCGGCATCCGGAACGCCACGTCGTAGCTCTGCCACTCGGTCGGCGGGCGGGTGGCGTCCGCGAGCGGGGGGAACTGACCGTAGATGGCCCCCGCGCGGCCGTCGGAATAGGTCGGGTTCTCCCAGTTGTCCAAGATCTGGACCTCGTAGCGGCCGTCAATCAGGAAGAGGCCCGAGTTGCTCCGGTTCTGGCTCGACTTCTCGGGCTCGTCGGCGGGCTGCCACTCGATGTGGATCTGGGCGTCGCCGAACGCGGCGCGCGTGCGGATGGGCCCGGCGCCCGGCGTGGCCACGAGGGCTCCGTTCTCCGTCCGCCAGCGGGCCGGCTCGCCGTCGCCGCTCGTCCAGTTCTCGAGCCCCGTCCCGTCCGGGCCGATGAGCACGACGGCGTCGGACGGCGGGGCGACGGGGAGCGCTTGCGGGGCCGGCTCGACGCGCGGCGGCGCGGGGCGCGTGATGTCGTGCTGGCGCCAGCCGGGAGGCGCCGGGGCGTGCGGAGCCGCGGGCGCCGACGGAGCGGCGGGCGGCGCGGAGGCGCACGCTCCCAAGGCGGCGGCGAGGACGGCGGCGGCGGCGAAGCGGACGGTCAAGGCGCGAGCGGCGGGTGCGCGCGGAGGATACGGGGGACAGGGCCTGGGTGGACGCCCCGTGTCACTCGGGCCCCCGCCGGTGTGCTCCAGGACGACTGGGCCGAGGACGACGGTCGGATCCACCGCCGTGCCCCGTGCGGACATCCCCCGCCCCTACGGGACCCCCCCTTCCAAGGGGGACTTTTTTCCGTCAGAGACCATTTTTCAGACGTCCCCCTTTGAAGGGAGCCGCGGAGCGGAGCGACGCCGGGGGATGTCGGCCGAGCACGACCCTCGGCCCCGCGGTAACGGCGACCGCCCCCTACCGCACGACGGTCAGCCGCTGGGTCGCGCGCTGGTCGCCCTCGCGCAGACGCACGAGGTACGTCCCCGCCGGGACGCCGTCGAGGTCGAGCGCGACTGGGCCCGACGCGTTGGGGTGAACCGTGGCGATCCGGCGGCCGAGCACGTCGAGCACCTCGAGCGTCGCCTCGGCGCCGGGCGCGAGCGTGACGTGGACGGTCGCCCGGGCGCGCGCGGGGTTCGGATACACGGCGCCGAGCCCGAACCCGACCGCCAGCCCCGCCGTCGCCGAACTCCCCGTCGTCACCGCGACACCTTGGAACCGGGCCTCGGCCGTCGTGCCGTCGCCGTCGTCGGACGACGAGGCCGCGAGCCCGACGAGCGCGGGGCCCGTCCCCAGGCCGGGCACCTCGGCGGTGCCGAACGGGGTCCACGTGGTGCCGTCGTCGGAGTGGAAGGCGGAGATCGTGGGTCCGGCGCGGTCGAGGCGGAGCCACCTCGGCCCGGGGTCGCCGAGCGCCTGGGCGGCGAACGCCGTCGGCGCCCCGGATGTGGGGCGGTGCTGGAAGTACAGGCCCCACGTCGCGAACCCGAGCCACGCGTTCGCCGCGTCGGCATCGGTCGAGGCGCGGACGGTCAGACCGGCCTTGCCCCAGCCCCACGGCCCGTCGGGCGCGCCGACACGCGCGACGACGGAGCCGTCGCCCGCGAGCGGCTGGCTCACCAGGTGCCCGGCGTCGGCGCGGTTCCACAGGTCGCCGCCGGCCGTAATCGCGACGTCGCCGTCGATCATCCGGGCAGCGCCCGGCGTGATCGGCGTGCCGACGTCGGTCGAGGTCCACGGGGCCGCAAGCGCGTCCGAGACGGTGACGTGCGAAAAGTGGGCCTCCGAGGTGTCGCCGTCGCCGAAGTCGGCCGAGGCGACCGCCAGCCCGGCGCGGACGGTCCCGCTGAGCCCGGGGACCTCGACGCTGGAGACGGTCTCCCAGGTCGCCCCGTCGTCCGACGCGTAGGCGGTGACCGTCGTGCTGACACGGTCGAGGCGGAGCCAGATCGGGGCTGTTCGATTCCACTGGTTGACGCGGTGGTCGTCGCTGTCGCCGCCCGGGCCGGTGCGCGCCTGGAGGTGGAGGCCGAGGTTGGAGAGCACGAGCGTGGCGTGCTGGGCCTGCCCGTCGAGCGAGGCGCGCAACGTGACGCCCCCCTTCGCCCACACGGGCTCTGGCGACAGCGCGTCGACGCGGGCCACGACCGAGCCGTCGCCCGCGAGCGGGCGCGTGGCGGCGTGGAGCTCGTCGGTCGAGCCCGCGAGGTCGCCGCCGCCGACGACCACGACCGCCCCGTCGACGGCTCCGGCCGAACCGGCCCCGGCCGGCGTGCCGACGTCGGCCGACGACCAGCCGGGGGGGAGCGGGCCGAGCCCGTCGGCGACCGCGAGCGGCTGGACCTCGGCGGCCGTCACGAACCGGCTCGCGCCGCCCGCCGGGCCGACCACGCGGATGGCGTCGCCGTCGATGGGTGCGAACGCCAGCGCGTACGTGTCGAACGGGGCGCCGTCGTCGGCGCGGTACGCTGGCGAGGTGGTCAGGCCGGTCACGGCGCGCCACGTGCCGCCCTGGCGGACCTCGACGCGCGGGCTCGCCTCGAACCACCCGCCGTCGGCGAACGCCCCCCCTTCCTGAAACGCGACGCCCGAGAACGCGCGCGCGCCGTCGGTCTCGATCTGGACCCAGCTCGCGTCCCCGCCGTCGGTCGAGACGTGGCGCCAGCGAGGAGCGTCGGGCGCCGGCGTGACGCCGTCCACCACGACGCCCGCGAGTTCAGCACCGCGCTCGTCCGGGCCGACGCCTTGGGAGGTGGAGGCCGCTCCGGCGACCGCCAGCTCGCGCCAGTCGCCCAGCGTCAGCACCGCCTCGGCGGAGGTGGTGAGGCCGGTCGCGTCGCGGACCTCGGCCGTGATGCGGTACGAGACGCGGTCGCCCGGCGCCCCGTGCTCCGGCACGACGAACGCGGCCTCGGTGTCGTCCGACACGAACACGTCCGGGTGGAGGTGGCCGTCGTGGACCTGGACGACGGTCCACCGCGTGAACAACTCATCCGCCGGCTGGTCGGCGTCGGCGACCTCGGCCGCCAGCGCGATCGCCGTGCCGGTCTCGCCCCGCGCCGCCCGCGTCGGCGACAGGATCCGGACCGTCGGCGCGGCGCCGGGCCGGACGACGACGGGCACGGTCGCCGTGGCCGACTGCGCCCCGTCGGAGACCGTCAGCGTCGCCGTGTAGTCGCCGGCCGCGGTGTAGGTGTGGACCGGGGCGCGCTCCGCCGACGTCGCGCCGTCGCCGAACGCCCAGGCGTAGGTCAGCGCCCCGCCCCCGAGCGCCGCCGAGCCGTCCGGGGAGAACTGCACGCGCAAGCCGCCGGCGCCGAGCCCGCCCGACGCCGGCGCCGCTGCGGCCGCGGCCACGGGCACCTCGCCCCCGGTCCCGTAGCGGAGCCGCCACACGCGCCCCGCGCCGATGTCGACGAGGTGCATGAGGTCCGACTCGGGGTCGTAGGCGTAGGCCACGACCGGGCCGAGCGCGTCGCTCAGGGTCCGCTCGCGGCGCATCTGCCCGCCCTTCGTGACGCGTGTGACGGCGGCCCAGCCCCGCGCGTAGTCGCCGTGGAACAGGGCGTTCTGGTAGAACGCGGGGTAGGCCGTGCCCGGGTAGATGGCCCCGCCGACGACCGAGGCGCCCGTCCGGCCCTGGGGGACCGAGCGGTCCGGGTCCGAGTGGTGCCACGTCACCGCGGGCGCCTCCAGCGTCCCCTCGAGCGGCCCGTCGCAGCCGTTCGTGGCGGGCGTCAGCGGCTGGTAGTCGGGCTGGGGCGCCGGGCCCTCGAAGCACGGCCACCCCAGGTTCTCGCCGCCCATCACCGAGTTGATCTCCTCCCAGTCGTTCCACCCCACGTCGCCGACGTAGAGGGTGCCCGGGCGGCCCCGGTGGTGGATCCTGCGCCCCGACCGGAGGTCGACGGCGAAGCGGAACGGGTTGCGGACGCCCAGCACCCACACCTTCGAGGCCACGTCGTCGGGGTCGCCGGTCCAGAACGGGTTCGAGGGCAGGCCCCGCCCGTTGCGGGGGTCGACGCGCAGGATCTTGCCGGCCAGGCTCTCCAGCCGCTGCGAGCGGAAGGCGCCGATGTCCTCGGACGGGTCGAGCTTGCCCGGCCCGAAGCAGTCGTCGTAGAGCCCGCCCGCGTCGGGCTCGTTGTAGCTGGCGCCGTCGCCGGTGCCGACGAGCAGCATCCCGTCCCGGCCGAAGGCGAGCGTGCCGATGGTGTGGCTGTTGTGGCAGGCCGGGATGCCGTCCGAGAACCGGCGCCCCAGGATCACCCGGCGGCTGCCGAGGTCGGCGCGGCCGGGGTCGTCGGCCCGCGCGGTGTAGCGCGTGACGCGCGCGAAGGCGTCGCGGCGCGAGCCGTCCGTCTCGGGCCCGACGTCGACCACGTAGGCGAAGAACACCCGGCGGGTCTCGGCGAACGCCGGGTCGACGGCCATCCCCAGCAGGCCCCGGTCGTGGTGGTTGAGCACCTCGTCCTGGAGGTCGATAAACGGGACGGGGTCGAGCACGCCGTCGCGGACGGTCCAGACCACGCCGCGCTTTTCGACCACGAACATCAGCCCGCCGGGCGCGAACGCGACGGCGACGGGGAGGTCGAACGTGGCGTCGGCGGCATCCTCGAGGTAGAAGGCCCCCAGGTCCGGCGCCGCCGCCGCAGTCCGGCTGTCGGCGAGCGAGACCGGCTGCGCCCCGGCCGCCCCCGCCAGCAGGATGGTGGCGAGGACGGCGAGGATCGGGCGGCAGAGCATGGGCGTCGGGGGAGCGATGCGGGCACGTAAGCCCTCGCAATACAATACTCCGTCCCCTCTGCGTGGCCGCCGCTTCGCCCGCCTGTGGCGTCCCCGATTCGTTCCGCCTGCCTGGGCTGTACGTGGCCCTGGTCCCGGGCCAGGGGCCATCGTGCGGCCGGTTGGCGACGCCCTGGCGACGGCCGGCTTCCTATCGTCCCTCTGCGCAGACGAGCCGCCAGACCCAGCCCCGACTCTTCGGGCGCGCCGGCACTGAACCGTGAGCCCGCCGGCCGCTTCCTCAGACCGTCGCTTAGGCCGCGACGCGCTCCTGGTCCGCCTGGGGGACCTCGGGCGCCGACGACGCCGCGCCGTCGCCCTGCGCCTTGCCGCTGCCCACCGCCGCCGCCTGTTCAGGGCGGAACGTCGGGACCAGCCGGGCGAACGCCGCGCGGATCGCCTCGCCGTCGCCCGCGAGTGCCTGGGCCTCCAAGTCGTCGATCAGCGGGCCGAGGTCGCCGGGGGCCACGAGCCCGCGCGCCATCAGGATCTTCTCGTGGGGGCCGGGCTCGGTCCCCTCCTCGGCCATCAGGAGCTCCTCGTAGAGCTTCTCGCCGGGCCGCGTGCCCGAAAACTGGATCTCGACGTCGACGCCGGGCTCCAGGCCGGAGAGCAGGATGAGGTCGCGCGCGAGGTCGGCGATGCGGACGGGCTCGCCCATGTCGAGCACGTAGACGCGGCCGTTCTCGGCCGAGGCGCCGGCCTGGAGGACGAGCTGGGCGGCCTCGGGGATCGTCATGAAGTAGCGGACCATCTCGGGGTGCGTCACCGTCAGGGGCCCGCCGCGCGCGATCTGCTCGCGGAACAGCGGCACGACGCTCCCCCGGCTGCCGAGCACGTTCCCGAACCGGACCGACACCATCGCGCAGTCCACACACGCGCCGGCCTCGGCGACCACCATCTCGGCGGCGCGCTTCGAGGCGCCCATCACGTTCGTCGGGTTGACGGCCTTGTCGGTCGAGACGTTGACCAAGCGGTCGACGCCGGAGGCCGCCGCGAGCTGGGCCACGTTCCGGGTCCCGAGCACGTTGTTGAGCACGGCCTGCGCCGGGTTCGCCTCCATCAATGGCACGTGCTTGTGGGCCGCCGCGTGGAACACGACGTCGGGCCCGAACCGCTCGAAGACGGCCGCCAGCGAGGCCCGGTCGCGCACGTCGCACACGACGGCGTGGCGCGCCAGGTCGGGCCACTCGCGCGCGAGCTCGCGGTCGATCTCGTAGACGCTGTTCTCGCCGCGCCCCAGCAGGATCACCGACGACGGGCGGAACGGCGCGATCTGGCGCACGATCTCGGACCCGATCGACCCGCCGGCCCCGGTCACGAGCACGCACTTCCCGGTGACGTAGTCGCGGATGGGGTCGGTGTCGAGACGGACCGGCTTGCGACCCAGGAGGTCCTCGAGGTCGACCTCGCGCACCTGGCTGATGCGGACCGTCCCGGCCGCGATGTCGCCCAGGCGCGGCACCGCGCGGCTCGGGACATCGGCGTGGCGGGCGTCCTGGACGATCTGGCGGATCACATGACCCGGCGCCGTCGGCATCGCCAGCAGCACCTCGTCGATGTCGTGGTCGGCCACGACGCGGCCGAGGTCGGCGAGGGGGCCGAGCACGGGCAGGCCGAGGTGGAGCTGGCCGGCCTTCGTGGTGTCGTCGTCCAGGAAGCCGACCGGCAGGAGGCCCGTGTCGGGCTGGCGGAGCAGCTCACGGACGAGGAGTACGCCGGCGTCGCCCGCGCCCACCACGAGCACGCGGCGGACGTCCTCGTCCTTGGGCCTCCGAGTCCGCTCGTGTTTGCGCCGCCGCGAGAGTCGCGCCGCGCTCAGCATCAGGACCGCCAGACCGGCCTCGATAATGGGCACGCTCCGGGGCACCCCGACCCCGTCGAGCAGGAGGACACCCCCAAACAGCAGCGTTCCCACCACCCCCGTGGCGACGATGAGGACGTAGAGGTCGCTCACGCCGACCCAGCGCCAGGGCCGGCGGTGCAGCCCGAAGTAGCGGATGGCGGCGCCCTTCAGGACCGCCCCGACCAGGGCGTACACCACCAACCCCTGGGCAAAGGCGCCCACGTTCCCCTCGAGGCGGAGCAAAAATGCGAGCGGCGCCGCGGCCACCCAGGCGCCAAGGTCGATCGCGTACTTCGATCGCTGGGTGTTCTTATTCGTCATCGTCGGTGCGTCACGTGGGGAGACCATCCAGATGGCCGCTCGCGGTGGCGCGCGGAGCTGCCGCAGGCCGGAGCCTGGGGAGGTTGGCCTCAAAGATATTTGAATCCCTACACAGGCGCCACCGAATTTCGCCGCAAGCCTCTGGATCCGGAGGACGGGGCGAGCGGATGTCGCGTCGTGCCACGCCCCAGAGACCGCCGGGCGGTACACATACGGAATCTTCTGAGAATGTCCACCGCGCACGAGTGCCTCCAGCCGACGGGTCGGGCGCGCCTTCCGGGACGCCGGCCGCAAGCGGATCCGAGCGGGGACCCGGCCCCACTCACCGTCCTCTTCAGGCAACCGCCGCCGTGGGAAGGACCGTCTGTTCCGGGTCGCGAGCCCCATGGCTCTGGACTCGCCCTTTGCCGCAAGAGGCCCCGTCCCAATCGACAGGATCTGTCCGCCGATGGGAGAAGACCTCGTCCTGGGCAGGATTGCACCGCGTCACGCCGCCGGCCCATGGTCGCGCCGCGACGGCAGACACGGACACGCCCTCACCTCGCCGCATCGCGCGTCCCCTGTCGACGCGGGTGCCCTCTTCGCCACCCGACAACTTCAACTTCAACGCCATGACCCACGCGGATTACCACTTCAGAAGAGTGGGGGTTTGAACCGGCGGGCGGCCGAGTCCATCACGGCCCAACCGAGACGTGACACATATGCATCGCTTCCTATCCACGGCATACAAAGTCAGTCCACGCCTTTCGAAGTTTCCCCTCTGATTCCGTCGATCGCCCCGGCTCCGAACGAGGAGCGCCGCACCGCGGGGGCACCGACACCGCGCCGTCGCGACGGTAGGTTGCACGCTCCTCCCCTACTCCAGCCTGTGCTTCGACTCTTCCCCCTGCTGGCGCTCGTCCTCGCGTCGGTGGCCAGCGCCCAGACCGAAGGCGTCCTCCAGACCGAGAGCGCGCTCGAGCGGTTCGTGCTCCGCCAGCACGCGCTGGGCCGCCTCCCCGACTTCGACGCCGGCGCCCGGCCCCTCAACACGCGCCACGCGCTGGCGCTCCTCGACTCCGCTGCGCTCGCGCCCGACCTGTCGGCCGTCGACCGGGACCTGATCGATGCTTACCTCGGCCGGTCGACCGCCGGCGTGCTCGGCAACCGCGCCGCCGCATCGACGCCGCTGTACGCGAACGAGCGATCGTTCCTCAGCGCGTTGGGCGACGGGTACGGCCTCGAACTGTCCCCCCTCATCGACCTCACCGGGGGCCCGGCGCTGATCAACCGGCCGGCCACGGGGACCGAGCGCGGGACCGCCTGGACGTTCTCCCGCGGCGTCCGGGCCGCCGGGCACGCCGGCCACTTTTTCGCCGAGACGCGCCTGACCGAGAACCAGGCGCTCGTCCCGCTCGGCACCCGCACCTTCGCCACCGCCCCCCGGCTCGCGAACGTCGTCACGACGGGCACCGACGACCCGACCTACGACTACGTCCGCTCGACGGGCCTGGTGGGGTACCGCGACCGGTTCGTCGAGCTCCGCGCCGGGCGCGACCGGAACCGCCTGGGGTTCGCGCGGGGGAGCCTGCTCCTGAGCGACTACGCCGCCGAGTACGACCACGCCCAGGTCCGGCTCGACGTCGGCCCGGTCTCGGCGCAGGCGGTCTACGCGCGGTTTCTCGACCCGCGCGAGCGCGGGGTGTCCGACGCCGCCGGCGTCGTCGAGCTGCGCTACGGCGTGTTCCACCGCCTGGCCATCCGGGCGGGCCTCGGGCTCGAGGTCGAGGTGTTCGAGTCCGTCCTGTTCGGCGACCGCGATGACGACAACCGGAACGGGTTCGAGCCGGCGTATCTCGTCCCCTTTGCCCTGTACCGCGCCGTCGAGCGCGACCTCGGGAGCCCCGACAACGTGCTCCTGGGCATGGGCGCCGCGTGGACGCTCGGCGGCGGGTACCGCGTCTACGGGCAAGGCATCATCGACGAGCTGGTGGCCGCGAATTTTTTCGAGGACGCCTGGACCAACAAGTGGGGGCTCGTGCTCGGCGCCCAGCTCGCGGACCCCGTCGTGCCCGGGCTCGGCCGGATCGCGAATACGGACCTCCGGGTCGAGTACGCCCGGATCCGGCCCTACACCTACTCCCACCGCGACTCGCTGACCTCGGCCGTCCACTACGGCGACACGATCGGCCACCCGGCCGGCCCAAACGCGTCCGACCTCTCGCTCCGCGTCGTCCACCGGCCCGGCCGCGACGTCGAGCTCTCGGCCGACCTCGTGCGCACGGTCCGCGGCCGCAACACCGACACCCTGAACTACGGGTCCGACCCGGCGCGCCCCAACGTCGACCGCGTGCCCGAGCCCAACCCGACGCTGCAGGGCGTCCGCCAGCGCGTCTTCGCGGGGAGCCTCGGGGCCGCCGTCCGCCTCCTGCCCGACGCCACCGCCGGCCTCGCGCTCCAGTTTCACGTCGTGGAGGACGAGCTGGAGGGGCGCTCCGGCGTCGTCGCGCCCCAGGTCTACCTACGGTGGGCGCTCACGCCTCTTGGTGTGCGCTAGCGACTCTGGCTCGGCGTCGCTCGCGGAGTCCCCCCTCCTCGGATGAGGAGGGGGACAACCGGCAGGTCGGCGAAGCCAGGGGGTGGTCACATCGCTGGCGCGAGCCGTCCGCCGCCGCGATCCAGCCCCCCCGCCTGCCGGCCGCCCCCCTCATCAGAGGGGGCTTGCTCTGTTGAGAAGCTCTCGGTCAACGTCATCCCGAGCGTGCGAGGGATCTCAACGCGAGGCTCGATGCCTGCGGAACCGCCTGTCGCAGGCTCGGGCGATGGCGCCGAGATCCTTGGCTACGCCGACGCTTCGCGTTCGCTTCGCTCAGGATGACTGCGTGGGGAGCCTCTCAACAGAGCAAGGGGGGCTCTTTCGTGTATGGCGCCTTGTTCGTCATCAGCCCCGGATTCGCTCGCGGAGTCGCCTCCCTGGCTGGGGTCTCGGATCCCACTTTCGGGGAGGGTGATGGGGGGTGGTCGAATGGCAGGCGCCAGTTCGCCTGCTCGCGCCAGCGGGTCTGGCTGGCGCCCGCCAGACTTTTTTCCCGGTGCCTCCCGGCCGGGATACGGTGTACTCCCAGGCCGGGGCGGGTCGGCGAGGAGGCTCGGCCCTCCTAGGAGGGCCCCACTCCCGGCCGAGAGTGGGACAGCCGAAGGCCGGCGCCAGCCAACGCGCAGCGTCGGCGAAGCCAAGGTGAGGGCGGCGTTCGGGCGAGACGCTCTGCCGATCGCCCTCCCCCGCCCCCTCCCGTCCGGGAGGGGAGGCTTAAAACAGCCCCTCCGATCTCAACGCCCGGTCTCGCTCCAGGAGCACGGTGTGTACATACCGTCGTCCTTCAGGGCGAGGACCACGAAGCGGCCAGGGAGTGCCCCTCGGCGCTTGCAAGGGTGGAGCGCCCTCTACCCAGCCCCGCGCCCGACGGGAGGCCTAGCCTCGTCGAAAATCGGTCGCTGTCAGCCCGGCTGGCGCGCGAGCCCCCCGCGCCGACCGCTGCGGACGCCCCGCGCGAGCGCGATCACAACGAGCCCAATTGCGATGCCGACCACGTTGTACCCGGCGTCGGCGACCTCGGGCGTCCGCACGACCGACGGCAGCATCTGAACCACCTCCGTCCCCACGGCGACGCCCAGCGCCAGCGCCGTGAGCATGGCCAGCGGCAGGCGGGGCCGCGCCCACGCCCACAGTACCACGGCCCCCGCGCTCAGCGCGAGGTGCGCCACCACCTCGACCTCCAGCCCGATCCACGCCTGCGTGTCGAGGGGCGGCAGGCTCGCGAGGGGCACCAGCAGCGTCGCGAGCCCGAGGCCGGTGATGACGGCCGCTACCCCCACGCGCCAGTCGAGCCGCGCGCCCAGCGGCAGGGTGCCACCGGTTGTCTTAGGCATGGCGAGCGGCCGGGACGTGGCCCTCGTCCGCACAGGCGGCCACGACGGCGCACACGCGGGCGATGTCCGCCTCGGTCATCGCTGAGCCTGACGGCAGGCACAGCCCGTGCTCGAACAGGTCGGCCCCGACGGCCCCGCCGACCACCTCAACCCCGGCGTAGACCGGCTGGAGGTGCATAGGCTTCCAGACCGGCCGGGCCTCGATATCGGCCGCCTCCATCGCCAGCCGGACGTCCTCGCGCGTCGCACCAAACGCACGGGGGTCGATGGTGAGGCACGTCAGCCACCGCGAGGCGCGGCCCCACTCCGCCTCTGGCATGAACGCGATGCCGGGGAGGCCGCCCAGCGCGGTCTGATAGGCGGCGAACACGGCGCGGCGCGCGGCCACCCGGTCGTCGAGCACGCGGAGCTGGCCCCGGCCGACGCCCGCCAGCAGGTTGCTCATCCGATAGTTAAACCCGATCTCGGCGTGCTCGTAGTGCGGGGCGTTCTCGCGCGCCTGCGTCGCCATCTTCTTGACGTGCGCCGCCGTCTCGGCCCGGTCGGTCACCAGCATCCCCCCGCCCGACGTCGTGATGATCTTGTTGCCGTTGAACGAGAAGATGCCCGCGCGGCCGTCGACGCCCGGCGAGCGCCCACGGTAGCTGGCGCCGAGCGCTTCGGCCGCGTCCTCGATGAGCGTCACGCCGTACTGCTCGCACAGCGCGGTGAGCGCGTCGAGGTCGGCGGTCTGGCCGTAGAGGTGGACGGCAACGAGCGCCTTGATCTGTCGCCCGCTCGCGGCGCGATCCCGAAAAAGGTCCTCGACGAGCGACGGGTCCAGATTCCACGAGCGCCGCTCGCTGTCCACGAAGACCGGCGTGGCGCCCTCGTAGAGGATCGGGTTGACGCTGGCGCAGAACGTCAGGTCGGAGACGGCGACCTCGTCGCCGGGCCCGATGCCGAGGTCGCGCAAGGCAAGGTGGAGCGCGGCCGTTCCGGACGACAGGGCCACGGCGTGCCCGGCCCCGACGTAGGCAGCGAACTCGGCCTCAAAGGCGTCGACGTGGGGGCCGACTGGGGCCACCCAGTTGGTCGCGAACGCCTCGGTGACGAGCGCCAGTTCGTCAGGGCCGATGTGGGGGGGCGAAAGAAAGAGGCGAGCCATGAACGACGGAAAAGGAGGGGCCGTCTGGGAGCGAGAGACGGACGGAGGAACGCCTGACCGGCCGAAAGGTCTCGGACCACGCCCGCGAGCGCTGTGGACCCGTCAAGCTCGAGCCGCGCGTAGGAGCGCCGTGAGGATTCGCCGCTGATCCTCGACGGTGAGCCCCGGCCCGATCGGCAGGCTGAGCACCTCGCCCGCCAGCCGCTCCGCGACCGGCATCGCGGGGAAGCCCGCCTCGGCGTAGACCGGCAGGCGGTGGACCGGCACCGGGTAGTACACCATCGTCTGGATGCCGGCCTCGGCGAGCGCATCCGCGAGGGCGTCCCGGCGCCCGTCGAGCACGCGGACCGTGTACTGGTGGATCACGTGCCCGTCGGTCACCTCCGGCGCCACGATCCCGGGCACGTCCGCCAGCGCCTCGGTGTAGCGGACGGCGGCCGCGCGGCGCGCCGCGTTGGCCGCGTCGACGTGCGGGAGCTTGACCCGGAGGAGCGCCGCCTGGAGCGCGTCGAGCCGGGAGTTGTAGCCCAGCATTTCGTTGTGGTACTTGCGCGCGCCGCCGTGCGCGCGGAGCTTGCGGGCGGTCTCCGCGAGCGCGTCGTCGTCGGTCGCCAGCAGGCCCGCGTCGCCGAAGGCCCCGAGGTTCTTGGAGGGGAAGAACGAGTACGTCCCAACGTCCCCCATCGTCCCGGTCATCCGGCCATAGAGTCGCCGACGGTAGGCCTCGTCGCAGTGGGCGCCCCGGCAGTCGGGGCAGTCGCCCTGGTACCGGGCGCCGAACGACTGGGCGCAGTCCTCGATCACCCGGAGCCCGTGGCGCTCGGCGATCGCCAGGATCTGCGCCATCGCCGCGGGCTGGCCGTAGAGGTGGACCGGCAGGATCGCCCGCGTTCGCTCTGTGATCGCGGCCTCGAGGAACGCCGGGTCGAGGTTGAACGTCCGCTCGTCGACGTCGACGAACACGGGCGTGGCGCCGATGAGCGAGATCGCCTCGGCCGTCGCGAAAAACGTGAACGGCGTCGTGATCACCTCGTCGCCCGGCCCGATCCCGAGCGCGCGCAGGGCGACCACGAGCGCGTCCGTGCCCGAGTTGAGGCCGATGGCGTGCGTGGCGCCCAGGTAGGCGGCCGCCTCGGCCTCGAAGGCCTGCACCTCCGGCCCGCCGATAAAGCGGCCCGAGCGCAGGACGCGCTGGAACGCCTCGTTGAGGGCGTCCCAGTGCTGCTCGATCTCGGGCTGCAGGTCGAGGATGGGGAGGGTCGTCTCCGTCACCGGCGCTTGAGGCTGTCGTAGGAACGGGCCCCCACGCGGTGCGCGTCGGGGAGCGGCGCGTCCTCGTCGAGGTCGAGGCAGCGGAGCGTGTCGCCGTCCTGCCGGTAGCGGAAGCCGGACTCCGGGCAGGTCCCCTCCCCGCTCGCGTCGAGGCGCAGGCGGTGGCCGTGGCGGCTCATCCAACCCTGCTCGCGGGCCGGGTTGCCGACGACGAGGGCGTAGTCGGGCACGTCCCGGGTCACCACGCTGCCCGCCGCCACGAAGCAGTACCGGCCGAGCGTGACGCCGCACACGATGGTCGCGTTCGCGCCGACCGTCGCGCCCCGACGGAACCGCGTGGTCTCGTAGAGCCCCTTCCGGACCACCTGGCTGCGCGGGTTGGTCACGTTCGTGAGCACGCAGCTCGGCCCCAGAAACACGTCGTCCTCGATCACGGCCCCGGTGTAGATCGAGACGTTGTTCTGGATCTTGACGTTGTCGCCAACCACGACGTCGGTCCCCACGTAGACGTTCTGGCCCAACGAGCAGCCGCGCCCGATCCGAGCGCCGGGCTGGACGTGGCTAAAATGCCAGATCGCCGTGCCCTCCCCGATCTCGGCCGGGGCGTCGACGTAGGCGCTCTCGTGGATGCGCACGCCCGGGAGGCTGGTGACGCGCTCGCTCACTGGGCCAGGGCCTCGACCGTGCGCGACGCGCCCTGTACGAACGGGTGCGCGCCGCCCGACGGGATGCGCGGCGTCGCGTGGCGGATCGAGTGGACGAGCTCGATGGCGGGCCGGGCGTCCGAGATACCGAAGCCGTCGCCGTCCAGCGTCCGCTCGTAGACCCGGGTGTGGAGGTCGCGGAAGCCACCTGAGAACTCGATCTCCTCGCCGTCGACGGTGATGGATCGGTATGTGGGCTGCTCGCCGCGGACCCCGTCGGGAAGGTCGGCGCCGTCGAGCGAGAGGAACCACTCGACGTCCGCCTTGGGCAACGTCAGGCGGCCCGCCCCCCGCTCGGGCTCGTGGACGTGCACCTCGTGCTCGTCGACCGAGCCGAACAGCCACTGCAGCAGGTCGAAAAAGTGGACACCGATGTTCGTCGGCACCCCGCCGGACTTGTGGGGGTCGCCCTTCCACGAGTAGCGATACCACGTGCCCCGGCGGGTCACGTACGTGAGCCGGACCTGGTGCCGCCGCTCGGGCTCCGCGTCGATCCGGGCCTTGAGGGCCACGAGCGCCGGGTGCACGCGGAGCTGGAGAATCGTCCAGACGCGCCGCCCGTGCTCGGTTTCCAGCTCTGCGAGCTGGTCGAGATTCCAGGGGTTCAGCACGAGCGGTTTCTCACAGAGGGCGTCGGCCCCGACGCGGAGGGCGAGGCGGACGTGCGCGTCGTGGAGGTGGTTTGGCGAGCACACCGAGACGATGTCCACGCGCTCGCTCGCCGGGCCCCGGCGGAGCATCTCGAGGTGGCGGTCGAACCGCTCGTACTCGGTAAAAAAGGCGGCCTCCGGGAAGTACGCGTCCACGATGCCGACCGAGTCGTGGACGTCCATCGCCGCCACGAGCCGGTGGCCCGTGTCCCGGATGGCCTGGAGGTGGCGCGGCGCGATGTACCCGGCCAGGCCGGTGAGGGCGAAGTTCTTCATCGGAGCAAGATCGGCCAGGCCCGGGGGCCTGCAGCGAGCCCGGCCTCGGACCCGTCGCCAGCATACCACCGTCGGCTCGCCCTCCGGCAGCGGCCAGTCCTCGCCGTGGGGGTGGAGGGTTGGAAGGGCCTACGCGGACCGGTGCGGACGGGCGGGGACGCCGATCGCGACGACGTGGTCGGGGAGATCGCGGACGACCACGCCACCCGCGCCGACGGTCGTCCAGGCACCCACGCGAACGCCGGGGGCACACGCCGCGCCGACACCGACGAAGGCACCCGCCCCGAGCGTGACCGCTCCGGAGAGATGCGCGCCCGGAGCGACGTGGACGAAGTCGCCGAGCACGCCGTCGTGGTCGACCGATGAGGCCGTGTTGAGAATGGCGTGCGCGCCCACGACCGTGTCCGGCTGCACGATGGCGCCCGCGAACACGACCGCGCCGGGGCCGAGCACGACGCTGGCATGGACGACGGCCGACGGGTGCACGACGGTCGCCCACTCGACGCCCGGATGCGCCTGCGCCAGCCGCTGCCGAGCGGCGTTGCTGCCGACGGCAAGGACGGCCGGGCCGTCCCACTCCGCCAGCAGCGCCGTCGGCCCCACGACCGGGACGCCGAGCACCTCGAAGCCGGGCGCGAGGCCGTCGTCGTAGACTCCGGCGACGGCCTGGCCCGACGCCTCCAGCGTGGCGATGACCACCTTGGCGTGCCCTCCCCCACCGACGACGACCACGCTCATGCCGAGCCTCCCTCAGGATGGGTGCCCATGAACTCCGTCATCGTGGCCTGGCCGTCGGCGGCGATGCCCTCACGGACGAGCACCTTCTTGAGCGTGAGCGCCAGGATCTTGAGGTCGAGCGCGAGCGAGGCGTGGTCCACGTACCACGTGTCGAGGGCGAACTTCTCGTCCCACGACAGGGCGTTGCGGCCGTTGATCTGGGCCCACCCGGTGATGCCCGGGCGCACGTCATGGCGCCGCGCCTGCTCCGGCGTATAGCGATCGAGGTAGCGCACCAGCAGGGGCCGGGGGCCGACCAAGCTCATCTCGCCCCTGAGCACGTTCCACAACTCGGGGAGTTCGTCGAGGCTAGAGCTGCGGAGGAACCGGCCGAACGGCGTGAGGCGGTCGGCGTCCGGGAGAAGCCGGCCGTCCGGCCCGCGGGCGTCCGTCATGGTCCGGAACTTGACCATCTCGAACGGCTCGCCGTGGAGACCGGGGCGCACCTGCCGGAAGCGGATGGGCGACCCGAGCCGGGTCCGCACGAGCAGGGCCACAACGGCCAGGACCGGGCTCAGCACCAGCAGCCCCATCCCCGCCAGCGCTACGTCGAGCGCCCGCTTGCCACCGCCGGTATAGAGAGTGGGTCGCATCAGGCGGTGGGGAGCCCGGCAGCGTGGAGGAGCCGGTCGACCTCGTCGAAGAGGGCCGCCCAGACGCGCTCATTTGTAAAGTGCGCCTCGACCCGGCGACGGCCCGCCGCCCCGTGCCGCCGGGCGAGGCCGGGGTCGTCGAGGTAACGTCCCAGCGCCGCCGCGAGCGCGTCGGCGTCCCCGACGGGCACCAGCGCCCCGGTCTCCCCGTGCACGACGGCGTCGACGGTCCCGGTCGCACTCGCGCCGACCACGGGGAGCCCGGCGGCCGCGGCTTCGAGCGGCACGTTCGGAAACCCCTCGCGGTGGGACGGGAACGCCAGCACGTCCATCAGCGCGTAGGCCGGCGCGGCGTCCGGGAGGAAGCCGGCGCGGACGATGCGGGGGTCGGCCTCGATGCGCGCACGCACGGCGTCGCCGACGGAGTCGCCGTCTTCGTAGTCGCCCACCAGCAGAAGGCGGGCGTCGGGGCGGGCCTCCCCCACCCGCTCGAAGGCCTCGACCAGCTCCGCGATGCCCTTGTCCCGGGTAAAGCGGCCGACAAAGCCGACAACGGGGGTGCCGTCAGGCAAGCCGATCCGCTTTCGGAGGCCCGCGACGGCCGTGACGTCGGGGCTCGCAAAGCGCTCCACGTCGACACCGTTCGAAGCCCCCTCTGCTAGGACGGTCACCTTCTCGGCAGAAGCCAACCCGAGCTCCACGACGCGCTCGGCGAGGCTGTGACTGACGGCGACGACGCGGTGGGCCGACGCCGCAGCGAGCCGCTCTGTCGCAGAGAGGAGGGCTCGCGTACGACCGGTCGTCGTGTCCAGCCGCAAGCCACGGAGAGTGTAGATGCGGACCGGTACGCCCACGAGGCGAGCGGCGATCATCCCCAGGAGTCCCGCCTTCGGCGTCCCGGCGTTGACAACGTCGGGTCGCCACCGGCGCATCCCCTCCGCCAGCTTCACGACCGCGCGGAGGTCCGCGATCGGAGCGATCTCCCGTACCATCGCAATGGGGAAGATGGTGACCGGATCCCGCACTGCGACGGCGTC
This sequence comes from Rubrivirga halophila, assembly GCF_046845755.1. Lineage (GTDB taxonomy): Bacteria > Bacteroidota > Rhodothermia > Rhodothermales > Rubricoccaceae > Rubrivirga. The sequence goes on along the minus strand of NZ_CP177357.1, from coordinate 683,283 downwards.
GAGGTCCGCGCCGGGCGCGCTGGCCACGGCGACCTCGAAGCCGTGGGCCGCCGCCGCTGCCAACTGGCCCTGGAGGAGATGCCGGGCCGTCATGGGGTGGGTCACGACGTAGAGGAGTCGCGGACGCTGCTCGGTCTCCTTCATTGCACAGCCGAAAGGCCCGCGCGCGGGTACCCTGGGGCGCTCGGCTTCCTCCACGTGGTCGCGCGCGCCGCCGCGGGGCTCGGCCCCGCAAACGCCAGGAACAGGAACGGGAGGATGTGAACCCGCTGCCGTGCGACGATGCCCATGTTCGTGAGCGACAGGCCAAGGGCCACGGAATACAAGGCCACGAACGCAATCCCGAACCAGAACAGCCGCGTTTTCCGGTGGAGGCGGATGAAGGCGGCGATCTGACGGCGGCGCGCCCACGCCAAAATCCACACGGACAGAATTTCGATGGCCGAGATCAGCACGGTGGACCCGTTGGCCTCCCAGACGAACGGCCGAAACAACACATTGACAGGAGCCATCCAGGGGGAGACCGTATCCATCCCCAGCGCACTTCCGCCTTTGTTGACAGCGGCCGACTTGGACGCAAAATAAACCTCAACCTCGTCTGTGCTGAACAGGCTGAACCCGAGCTGGCCGCTAGCGAGGTAGACCGCACCGACCCCAGCACCGATCAGCAAAGCGCTTTGGACGAGCCGCTTCAAGTCCCACGTACCGCCTGCCCCCCCCCACTGCCCTGCGGCTAGGCACACCACGAGCACGGCCGCAACCTGCGGGCGGATGCCGAACACCAGACCCGTACCCAAGATCATCATCAGCCAGCGCGGGTGTCCCGCCCGGCCTACGAAACCAAGTGTCGCGAGCCCTACGCCGCAGAGCACGATGGCGTCCTTCCCCAACGCGGCCGGCCAGAACCAGAGCGAGGGGAACAGCACGATCCAGACCAGATAACTCTCCAGGGGGATGGTGGGGTACGTACGGTGAAACGCGAGGGCTAGCGAGACGATGCCGACGTAGCTCACCATGGAGAACGCCATGAACCCTCCGACCGTCGTGGGACCGACGAGAGCGAACAGAAGGCCGACGATGTGGCTTACGAAAGACACGCCCCACCAGCGCCCTCCTACCCATGAGTTCAGGTCCCACACGCGCGCGACGCCTCCAGCGCCCTGCGAGGTCGACAACTCGCCACCCTGGCCTATATACAGGAGGTAGTCCCCTCCTCCGTACAAGTTGCCAATCAGGTAGAGATACGCGAGCCCACCGACCAGCCGCAGCAACAGGCCGACCAGCAGGAGGCGTTTCACCTGGTGCGAGTATGCCGACCGCCCGATATGCAAGGCCCACAGTAGCGCGACGACCCCGACAAGCCCGACCCCCAAGATCTGTTCCATCTCAGCCCTCATTGAAAGGAATCGGGGAGCGGCAGGCCCCAGCAACCGAGGGTCCCCCCACGCTCCGATCCGATGTCTGCTTTCCGCGGTGGCGCGCTCCCATCGTGCCAATGATGGAAGGGGTGGCGCGGCGTCGCACCAGAGCGCGGGCCCCCTGCTCTAGCAGCCGGAGCAGGGAGGGGGCCGCTCCCTCCAAGCGACGGCCCCAGTTTCCCCACATGCGTGCCCCCCTCCCCGCCCCGGCTGAGTTGACGATCAGAAAGAAGATGACAAGACCGAGAGCACGTCCCATTCGGAAGGAAGGCGAGGCCGCTCATGGTACGTGCGTCTCCGTCGCTCCTCACCGTCCGGTTCCGATCTTGCACTCTCTTAATCCGGCCCCACGTGCCCTCCCCCCGCCGGGGCCAGACTGCGCGAGCATGGCATCTCACCTCGCCGCGACGCGGCGGAACAGGTCGCAGTAGGTCGGCAGCACGCTGTCGATGGAGTAGTGCGACACCGCTCGAGACCGAGCCCGAAGCCCCATCCCGACCAAGTCGTCCCCCTCGATCCGCTCGAAGGAGTCCAGCCAGTCATCGGTCGTCGGGACGAGGTAGCCGACCTCCCCATCAGCCACGACCTCGCGGTTGGCCCCGACCGCCGAGCCCAGGACAGGGACTCCAACAGCCATGTACTGGATCAGTTTGAAAGCGCACTTGCCCCGATTCCAAGCCGTGTCCGTGAGGGGCATGATGCCGACCGTGAACGACCGCAGCAGATCCAACTCCCGCTCCGCCGACCACGGGATCTCTTCCACCTGAGGGTGCCCCGCAAGAGGTGCGAACGGCCGGTTGGACACGATCCGAAAGCGAGCCTCTGGCCGGGAGGCGAGAAAGGCCTCGACGGCCGGAACGACACCCGCGAGCACGGGGAAATTGCCGGACGTTCCCATCCAGCCGAGCCGAAACGGACCCGCGGAGACCGTGCCGGCCGGCGTGTACCGGTCGGTGTCGATCACCGTCGGGATGATGGTCGTCTTGTGGGGGACGCCCGCCCGCTCAGCCAGGGTCTCGTTGCCGACCACCACGTGGGCCGCCGCAGCGACAGCGGCGTCGAACGCCCCCGATGCCCAGCGGTTGGGCTGCCCGGTGCTGCCGAGGTAGACCGCGTCGTCGATGTCGAGGATGAGCGACCGGTTGAGCGCCGCCGAGAGGCGCTCGGGAAGCGCCGTGTAGCGGAGCGCCGTCGAATGAGCGTAGACCACATCGTAGCGCCCGGCCGTCACCGCGTACGCCGACCGACGAAGGCGGCTGGCAAGCTTGTAGGCAGGGGCGTAGCGCCGGGCGGAATGGACGTTGTAGTCGTCGCCGTAGGCGGTCCGGAGCGTCGGATGGACGCCGAGTCGGCGGAAGTGCGGGAAGAACTGCTGCACTCGGAAGCGCGACCCCGGGGTCTGGGTGCCCATCGCCAGAAAGAGCACGTTGAGGTCGAGTGGGGCCGGATCGGGGCGGGGGGCGATGGGCAAAGCGTTGAGGAGAGGAGTCGGCGGGCAAGATGGGTCGGGCGGGCAGTAGCTGGCGCCACCGCTGCGCGTCTTCACCGGGCGGCTAGACGTCCGCGCCGGGCGCCTCAACCTCGAAGGCGCGAATCACCGATCGGAACTTGCCGTTGGCCCCACGGGGCAGCGCCTCCACCAAGTCGTAGTCGAGCGTCACCGGCTGCCCGAGCGCGGCGGTGAACTTGGCCGCGATCTGAGGCCGGAGCGCGTCGAGATCGAACGCCGGGCCCGGGACCAGCCGCAGCGTAAAGGCATCCGGCGCCGTCTGGACCACCTGCGAGCCCAGGATGGACTCGAACGTCTTCAGGGTCCGGTGGTTGAGGAGCCCGATCCACCGGCCGTCGGGCGCCAGCGCGAGGTCCTCCCGGCGGCCGTCGACCCCGGCGACGGTCGGGTGCCGGCAGCCACACGCGCACGGCGCCAGCGGGTCGTCGTCCAGGACCACGTAGTCGCCCGAACGGTACCGCACCTGGGGCATCATCATCTGGGTAAAGCTGGTCGTCACCAGTTCGGCGCGCTCGCCAGGCCCGGCGGGCGTCCCGTCGGAGCGGTGGAACTCGAAGACGCCCGACTCCGGCCGGAGGTGGTAGCGCCCCTCGACACACTCCTGGATCAGCGGCACGCCCTCGCTGGCCGAGTAGTAATCCAGGACGGGCACCCCGAAGGCGTCGCTGATCTCCGCGCGGGCGTCCGGGTCGAGCGCCTCGGCGGTCGTGATGACGGCGCGGAGCGAGGGCAGCCGCCGACCCAGCGCGGCCGCGCCCCGGGCGAGCATCCGCACCGACGACGGGTAGCCGTCGACAAACTGCGGCGCGTACCGCTCCAGCCGATCCATGATCGCCGGAAGATGAACCGGGCCGAGGTGGTAGGTCGAGAGCAAGAGTTGCCGCTCGGCCGGGTTGACCATCCAGAAGGGCGGGCGCTGGCGCGTCGGGTCGACGAGATGGTGGCCGGAGAGGCGGACGGAGCGCCCCCGAGCGTCGCCGCCGGCCCACTCGCGCTGGCGGTCCACGAAGGCAACGCGCTGCTGGACGGACGCGCGGTCGTAGAGGACCACCATCGGGCTGCCCGTCGTGCCGCTCGTCTTGGACACGAAGACCGACCGGCGCTCGCGGTTGACGAACGACGGCTGCTCCAACTTGTAGGTCGCCTTGTCGAGCAGCGGCAGGCCCGACAGGTCGAGCGTCCGCACGGCATGCGCGACGGCCTCGGGATCGAGCCCGGCATAGCGGTCGGTCGTGCGTACGGCCTCAGCCAGCACCGCGCCGAGGCGGGCGCGCTGCCACGCGGCCATCGTGTCGGGCGCCCAGCCTTCGGACTCGCGCAGCATGACGAGCGTGCGGCGGTACTCGGAGCCGTAGCGGAGCCGGGCGAAGTGCGCCCCCCGGGCTGCCGTCGCAGCGCGCTTGAAGGCCAGGGGCAGTCGGCCGTAGAGCTTGACGAGGTCCATGTCGCGAGGGTTGAACATGCGGTGACGGGTGGAGACACCCCGTCCGGGGAAGATGGCGGCGAAGCCGACGGGGGGCTTGCGGCAGTTCCAAACGACTCCAACACCCCCTCGTGCTGCGCGGGATCCCCCTCAGGGGGGGCAATCCGACTGCAAAAAGCCGTCGCCTACCGTCCCCGGAGAGGAAAAAGATGGACGCGGAGTCGGGGTGCGCGCCGCGTCTTTCGTTTTTTGCCCGACCGATCCCCGAGGCACAAGCCCCCCGTCGCACCCTCAGGATGCGTAGCGGAGCGCGGCGGCGTACTGCTCGGCCGACTTCGCGAGGGTGAACCGCTCGACGCCGGCTCGCCGACATGCATCCCGGTAGTGCTCCCGGTTGGGGATCACGTCCTCGAGCACCCAGGACAGGATGCGGTCGTACTCGTCGGTCAGGCCGGCCGCCGTGTCGTCGAGAACCGTCCCGACCCCGGCCCCCGCCAGCGGCCCGCTCCCCTCCGTCACTGCGACGGTCGCCGCGACGGGCGTTCCACACAGGAGATACTCCCCCACCTTGACCAGGCTCCGCGCGCGCGTCGCGCGGCGGTCGGCGAGGAACCCGAGCCCCAGGTCGGCCGCGGCGACGTGGGCGGCCACCTCGTCGAGCCCGACGGTCGTGATGTGGAGCCGGCCGGAGTAGGTGTCCTCCCCGACCGCGTCGCGGAGGACGTCGCTCTGGGGCGTGAGCGCAATCACGTGGAGGTCCGGCTGCTGGCGCAGCGCGTAGCGGGCGAAGCCGGAGACCAGATCCGGGCGATAATTCCCGCCCATCGACCCCACATAGATCAGCAGTGGCGCGTCGTCGCCGATCCCATACTCCGCCCGCAGGGCCGCGCGGCGCTCGGGCGTCCCGGGCGTGTAGACCGACGGGTCACGGCCGTTGGTGACCACGAACAGGCGCTCGGGCGAGACGCCCGCCCGGTGCGCGAGGTCCTCCCGCGCCCACTCCGTCCGTGTCACCACGGCGGCAGAGGCTCGGACGGCCCGTTCCCCGACGGCGCGCACCAGCTTGAACTGCCAGCCGCCGTGGCGCATTCGCCCGACGCCGACGCGCTCCTCCTCCGCCAGCCCGTCGGCGTCGTAGACCATCCGGGTGCCGGGGAGGAACGGGCGGGCCGCCAGACACATCGTGGCCGGGATGACGCTGCGCGGCATCAGCACGTCGATCTGGTGCTCACGCGCGTAGCGGGCCACCTCGCGGACGCCGTTGGCGATGGTCGCGGCCGTGGCCGGGTAGACAGGTCGCCGCCACGCCTCGACGGCCCGGTACCTGATCTGCATCGCGCGGGCGGTCTCGGCGACCTTGTGCGTTCTCTCTGGCGTGTCCCATGTGAACTGGAGGACGTGAAACTCGTGACCCTCTTCAAGTTGGAGGCGGTTGTAGATCGGCAGGAACAGCCCCGTCATGTAGTCGGTGCCGGGACCGTCCCAGGAGACGAAGAGGATGCGCATGAGTCAGGTCCGAACGGAGGAGAGACGGCGGGCGATGTACCGGGCCGCGGAGGGGGCCATGGCCGCTAGAGCCGCGAATCCCTGTGCCTTGAGCTTGAAGGAGGACACGGGCGCGCGTCGGGCCGCGTGGCGGGCAGCCGTACGCGCGCCCACGTAGTCGCCTTCGAGGGCGAGCAGCATGGCCGCCCCCGAGAGCGCCTGCGCCGAGAGGTAGCGCCAGAGGTACGGGTCCAGCCGGTCTCGGTAGGTGTCGAGCGACTGGACGGCCCGGCGGATCTGGGCGGCGTAAGTCCGGCGACTGGTCGTGCTGATCCGGCCCCGGTCGTGTTCCACGACGATGTAGCCCAGCACATCGACGCACGCGACAGCGCGGCATACTGAGAGCGCGCGGACGTTGTACTCCCAGTCCTGGTACCGCGGCAGGCCCGGCGTCCATGGCCCCACCGCGGCGCAGACGTGGCGGCGGTAGAGCCCATGCACCACTTGCATAGGCGCGGCCACGCGGCCGTCTCCACGGAACACCTCGGCGGCGGCGCCCGGACCGGCGAGCCCTGCCGACGGCATCTCAGGGGTCGGCTGATGCGTGGAATGCGACCAGACGTAATCCAGGGCCGGGTCGGTACGGAGCGCCTCGACCTGCGCGGGCAGCTTGGCCGGGGTCAGCAGGTCGTCGGAGTCGAGGAACTGGATGAACTCCCCCTGTGAGGCCTGGAGGCCTGCGTTTCGGGCCGTCGGGGCCCCACCGTTGGCCTGGCGGATCACCTGGACGTCAAACGAGGGCGAGGTCACGTCCACGGCCCACGCCTCGACGCGGTCGGCGCCGTCGTCCGTCGAACCGTCGTCGACGACGATCAGTTCGACCGGGCGATACGGCTGGCGCCGGACCGACTCGACCGCCGACCGGATCAAGTCCGCCCGGTTGTAGAGCGGCACGATGACGCTCACGAGTCCGGGGACGGAAGGCGAGGGCATCCACGAGGGCCGCGCGCGCGGGGCCGGTGCCCCCCCCTGCAGGGGGCCGCCCTCGGCGATGAGCTCTCGGTAGAGGCCGGCGACATCCTGTGCGTACCGCTCGGCCGAGAACAGTGCGTCGGCGCGGGCGCGCCCGGCCTCGCCGAGCGGCCGTCGGCGTGCCGGGGCGTGGGCGAGAGCGCGCAGCGCACCGGCCAGCGCGGCCGCGACGCGACGGTAGCGTGCCGGGTCGAGCAAGCTCCGAACCGGCCCCGTCTCGACGATCTCGGCGCCCGCCGCCCGGATGTCGTCTGCGATGGGCCCCTTGGCCTCGGTGCAGATCACCAGCTGGCGGAACTCGTCGGACGGGAGGTGCCGCGCGAGGTGGAGCCGCCGCTGCTCGACGCCGCCCGAGTACAGCTCCTCCAGGCAGTGCGCCACGCGGATCGGTCGACGGGTCACAGCGTCGGGAGCACGTCGCGGCCGTAGATCGTCACGCCGAAGTGGTCGAGGACAGCCATCATCCGGTCCTGATCGGCCGGATCGAGGTGGCGCTGCCACTTGGCGAGCTGGGCCTGCGGCCCTTGCTGGAAGGTGGCCGTCTTGGTCGTCGCGCTCGCCCGGTGGACCTGCTCGGCGGCGGCGGCAGGGACGGGCAGGTCCCAGGCGTCGAAGACGCGCGCGATCTCGGGCTCGGGGTCCATCACCAGCCGCTCGTAGTGGACCGTCGTCCAGTCGGTCCCGGCGCGGGGATGGCCGAGCGCCACGCCGTTCGTGAGCGCCCAGGTGGCCGTGAGCGCCTCGGCCTGCGTGGTCAGCGTCGCGAGATAGTCGGCGTGGGCATCCCAGAGCGCCGTGTGGGGGCCGACGGGCTGCTCGAAGCCGGTGAACGGCGCGTCCCAGGCGCCGTAGGCCAGCTGCGACGCCACGACGGCAAACGGGTGGCGGACCAGGTGGACGGGCCGGTAGCGGAACGCGAACCGCCGGGTCAGCCAGGGCAAGAGCGCCGTCGCGCGGCAGAACTTGACCACCATCCGCTCGGCGCGGAGCCACTCGACGGGCGTCGTCGCGCGCAACGTCCAGCCGTTGAGCACACGGCCCGCGAACACGTCGCCGAAGAACTGTTCCGCACTGGGCCAGTCGTCCGCCTCGTCGACATGCTGGCGCCAGCCGAAGCCCAGGGCCGCGGCGCGGGGCACGGCGGCGATGTCAAGCGGCTCCCACAGCGTCGCCGTCCCCGGCACGCACCCGATCACCTCGCCCAGCCAGGTGCTCCCGCCCCGGGGGTCGCTGCACAGGATCAGGTTCTCCAGCGGGTCGAACTGGCGAACAAGGGGTAGCGCGCGGCCTGCGGCGTCGAATACACCCTTGGCGAGTCGCCGACGGACGCGGATGGGAAGGGGGAGCGAGGACATCTCTGAAGCTAGGTGGCCGCCCGTGCGACATCGTGGTACAGGGAGGCCATTCGTGCGCATTGCACAGCGAGGTCGTACTCGGCCTCGACGCGGTGGCGAGCGGCACGGGCGAGGCCGCCCCAGGCGTCGGGGTGGTCCGCCACCCAGCGGAGCTCGCGGGCGAGCCCCTCCACGTCGCCCTCATCCGCGAGGCGGCCCGTCTCGCCGTGGATGAGCAGCTCCGGGATGTCGCAGTGGCGCGTGCCGACGCCGATCAGCCCCGTCGCCACCAGCTCGGTCAGCGCGACCGGCGAGCCCCCCTCGGAGTCGCCGTCGGCCGCGACGCGGCTGGGCTGGAGCACGACGTGGTGGCGGTAGGCCTCGGCGCGGAGCGTGGCGTGCGGCTGGTAACCGAGCAGGCGCGTGTGCGCGCGGAGCCCGGTCTCGTCGAGGGCCGTCAGGATCTCCCGCTTCTCGCGGTCGCTGGCGGCGTCGCGGCTGGCGTCGCCGATGATGGTGAGCGCGACCGGCGTCTCGCGCGCCACGAGGCCCAGCGCGCGGACGGCGTCGGGGAAGCCCTTCTTCTCGCGGAAGCTGGCCGCCAGCAGCACGCGCAGCGGCTCGCCGGCCGCGCGGCTTCGAGGCTCGAAGGGCACCGCCGCCGTATCGATGCCGATCCGGATCACGGCCAGCTTGTCGGCCGGGCACCCCAGCGCTTCCAGCGTCCCGCCCATCGCCGGCCCCTCGACCACCACCCGCGCCGCGCTCGCGAACAGCTCGGGGTAGCGGCGGCGCCAGCGCGGGTTCTTCCGCACCAGCAGCGAGGCGTCCATCCCATAGAAGGACACCACGTGGGGCGACCCCGCACGACGGGCGGCGGCACGGTTGGTCCAGCCGACATCGCCGAAGTGGGAGTGCAGCAGGGCCGGTGTTCCCGTCTCAGCGGCCCGCTGGCGGAGCGTCTGAGCCAGGAGGGGCGGCGAGCGACGCAGGCGGGCGCGGCGCAGCAGCCGCCCCCCGGCGCCGTCCGGCGGCGCGACGCGCAGGTCGGCGACCGGGAACCGGTCGAGGTCGCGCGTCTGCTCGCAGACGACGGTGGTGGAGATCGGGCCTGGCCCGAGCCCCTCCGTCCCGGCCACCAGCTGGTGCATCCAGAGCTGGGTCAGCGGCAGCCAGACGGGCGTACTGTGGACGACCGGTAGCATCAGGAAGGCTTTCGCGCGACGAGGCCGTACCCCGGGGGGTACGTCGCACTTCGCAAACTGTCGACGCGGCGGACCGGTGCCCACCGGATCGTGCGCCGCGCGAGGCTCCGGAGGGCATGCGTAGCCGGGCCTGCGGGGATCGTTTTGCCGACTAGGTCGAACAGCACGGCGACCGGACCGCCGTACTCCGACAGTCTCACCATCCTCAGGACGTGGTCGGCACTCCACTTGTCCGAGTTGAAGCGCGTGTGGCGGTGATGGTCGCGGGGCGTCTCATGGATCCAGTACAGGAACGGCACGCCCGGGATCATCGTCCCGCCGGAGCGGAGCACGCGCGCCGTCGCGCTGAAAAACCGCCCTGGATCGCACTGGTGCTCCAGCACGTCGATCGCCAGGAGCGCGTCCACCCAGGCGTCGTCCAAGGGGTGCCTCGGTTGACCTCGTCCTGAACGCCGAGGTGCGCGGTGCCGTGCGCGCCCGCGGGCAAGCTGGTGCAAACGATGTTGGCGACATGGGGTTGGTGTACTTGGTAACGCGGCACATTGCCGCAACCCAGCCCAGCCAGCATCCCGAGGGCGGGCCCCCGGAGCACGTCGCTGTGGGCCTCCCCGCTCAGGTCCCCCATCATCCGCGAGCGGACGCGGACGTGGTCGGTGTCGGCGCGAAAGCCGCGGGGCGTCTCGACGTACTTGCCGCGCGCCCACTGCACATTGTAATTATTGATCAATATAAGGCAGGACAGACTTCTATAGCTCACGATACTAAACACAAGTCACTTTTCAACGACTCATGATTTATGATTTAAATCTTACTAGGAAACCACGTGACCTCTTAAAATCGAGAGCGCTTCGCGATAGGGTTTCAGCTGAAAAGTAGCAGCCGCAGACCCAAACACACCGACCCCAACTGCGGTCAATGAAAGGAGGGCGATCCAAGGGCTCGACCAGTCGCCGACAAATCTGTCTACGCCCAGCATCGCAGTAGCCATCAGCGCCGAACAAGCTATAACACCACTAATTGAGCGAACAAAGTCATAGAACGAGACACCGATCAGCGCGCCTGGAATCCGAATTGATGGATACCAGAACACGTATTGGTGAATCGCATAAGCGATGGCTACTCCCAGGACTCCCCACTGGGCTCCCATAGCAAACGCCGCGACCGCGGAGACGTTGATCACAAGATTCCACCTGAACTGCAGGTCCGCTCGCCCTTGAGAGAGATACAAAACTCCAGTGATGGATCCGAGGGGTTGCTTGATGCCGACAAGGCACAGGATCTGCAGGATGGGGACGACACCAGCCCATTTGTCTGTGTAGACGGCTCGGACGAATGGGTCTGCCAGAATGAACAATCCCACCATCAGTGGGATAGTGATCAGGCCAGTGATCCCTATGGCCCGAAGGTAGCCGCGCTTGAGCCGGGGTAGATCGTCTTGGTATCGGGCCATCGCAGGAAACAGGACGCTAGACAACTTGCCGGTCAACTGGGTGATGGGCAGCATCATGGTCTGATACGCGCGCGTGTACAGGCCCAAGCTCGCGGCACCGATCACCCGGCCGATGATCAGGTAGTCGGCGTTACGAGTCCAGTAGTTGATCACGTTGAACCCCAGTACGTTGCCACTAAAGCCCAGCAAGTCCCGCACGGCGGCCCAATCGAATGTCCATCGTGGTCGCCACGGGCATGCAGCCCACACCAAGACCGCCGTCGCGAGTGCGTTGACAAGAATCTGACCGATCAGACTCCAGACGCCGTATCCGGAGAGAGCCATCACGACCGCGACGCCCCCCCCAGCGACCGCCGCTGCAACGTCTCGGAGTCCGAGAGCCTTGAAGGCGAGATCTCGGCGGAGCAGTGCTGCCGGCACTACGGCGAGGGCGCTGAGCACAAACTGCAGAGCGACCGCTCGGGTTAGCATCAACAGTTCAGGCTCCTTGTAGAACGACGCTACGAGCGGAGCCAGCGCGGCGATGAGCACCGCCAGCGCGCTACCCACACCCAGATTGAGCCAGAATACAGACGAAGTTTCCCGGTCCGTAATTGTGTCCCGCTGGATCAGCGCGGATGCAAAGCCGCTGTCGACGAACATCAGGGAGAAGCCGGACAGTACAGTTACCATGCCAACCAACCCGAAGTCCTCCGGGGACAGCAAACGAGCCAGCACGACTCCGACGCCGAACGTCAGCGGCTGAACTAGTAGTTTGGGCGCCGCCGCCCACCCTAGAGCTTTGACCACATCGCGCTGCGTGGGGCGCGGCACCGGAGCGTTCTCCAGATCCCAATCCGTATCTGGGGGCGTCACGTGGCAGCTAGCTGCCGTTTGGCTCGAGCGACAAACCGCTCCACGTCCGCTTCGGAGACCAGGGGAGGCGGCGCGCGGTTCTCGATGGTCGGGTCCAAGCAGTTGGACACGCGCTTGAGTCGGACAGCATGCGCTAGGTATTTCGCTTCGACCCAACGAATCACACCGTCAGGGTCGTCGCAGAATGCGTCGTATTCGATGGTGATGTAGCGATCTGGTGAGAGCGCCGTCAAGCTCCGCCGCGCCGCTTCACGGACGGCCCAAGACTGGACCACGGCCCGCTCTGCCTCCGATTCAAAGCTGAGGCTAAGGATGGGCTCAGGGACGGTTGTCCACCAGTCACCTTTTCCCACCCCCCTCTTGTGCCGAGCCCTAATCAGGGAAGAGCTAGTCGAAACAAGATCACGCTCAACGTGCACAAATATAGCGCTTTGAAACAAATTAGACAATGAGTCAATTCGCAAAGAATTTCCGTTATTTTTGACGAGAACAGGAGCGCTATATATTCGCTCTATAAACCTTAGCAGGGCCGCGAGTCGGTTCGGATTTGCCGTCCTCAGAAATCCAGAACCATCAGCATCATGGTAGTTAAACCCTGGAAACCACTGCTCGAACAGCGCCCACCCGTCACTGATTGACGTTTCCCCCTTGACAACGCCCAAGCGACTATCATAAGCACGATTCGATACACCTTTCAATCTAGAAATTACAGAGGCAATAGCTGGAATCCGAAAATGCTTTTTTACATAGTTGGATATATAAGCAAACTCGAAAGTATTAAATATATGCTGGGTCACCACGGTCGTTCCGCTGCGCGGGCTCCCGACCACAAACAAAGGGGGCATTGAGGGAGACGACGACTCACCAACGACCAATTGGTCCACGGTCACGAGCGCGTTTCGGATGACCCTCCTGGGCATCATCGGCCAAGCAGTCTTCGGGCGACTCCCTTCGCCTCAGACACCACCTTCGTGGCGATGCCCTCTTGCCAGTAGAGCTGAAACGGCCAGATTTCAGCGCCGAAGCGACCCTTAAATCGGGCAACCCCCTCATGGCCTCCGCTTGGATTAAAATCGAAGTATTTAATTTCCCGCTCGATGCATAGCTTCATTAAATGAGGTATTAGCACATTGTTGGGATAGCACTCAAACTGATCCTCATGCGCCGCACCGTGCCACCAGACGGCGTGGTCATTCCAATAGAACATGAGCGCACCGGAGGCGAGTACACCGTCGCGCTCAGCGAGCCACAACTGTACGTGTTCCGGATGAGATGTCGCCATTTTGAATACAGCCTCGAAGAGACTCCATTCATACTGACTTGTCGCTTTATCTCCCCACCGCACAAGCGATGCCTGATAAGCCTGGTAGTAGCTCTGGAAATCCTGAATGCAGTCCGCCTTACGGCATGTGACACCCATCTTGACTCCTTTCTTCAGACTGCTCTTGTGGCCCTTCGAGAACCCCGGGATGAGGCCGTCCGAAGTGTCAGGCAGAGACAAAATGTGTGTTGAACCCTGCGTGGCCCGTCCCCAATCGGAGTCGGGGGCAGGGCTACGGTCCAGAGTCACCCACAGTGGGTTGCCGGTGACTAGGTGGGTACCGAGCGGACCGGAAAAAGAATGAGCGTACAGCGCGTCGACGTCGGCCGGGTCGACAGGCCCGTTCGCAACGATTCCCCCGTAGTTACTACGAGCTGTAGATCGGTACTCCCGCAGGGCACCTGGGACGCGCACCGTAGGAAGGACGTAGTCCGTCCCGTTCGTCCCCACCATACCGACGGTGCAGGACTCTTCAGCCAGACCAGCGGCTTCGGCAAGCTCTGCCCACAGCGGGGAGTGAAAAAAGGTCGCGTATGGGCACGCTTCAGCGACCGCCCACCACACGTCTCTCGACACGGGACCGATGATCATCCTAGATGGCGGAGACGGAGCGAACCACGCAGTCCACGGCCTCAACGGCGCGCGCGGCCACCTCGCCCGCCTGGGGTGCGAGGTCAGGAAAGAGCGGCAAGCGGACGAGCGTCTCGGCGCCCAGCGTCGTCGCGGGCAGGTCGTAGTCGCAGCCGTTCTCGCGGCCGAACGGCGACGAGTGCAGCGGGACGTAGTGGAACACGGCCTGGAGGCCGGCCGCCCGCAGGGCGTCGATGGCGGCGCCGCGCAGCTCGGGCGTCTCCGTCCGGAAGTAGAACAGGTGCGCGTTGTGGGCGGCGCCCTCCGGGATGGTCTGGAGCGAGACCCGGCCGGCCTCGACGAGCGGCGCGAAGGCGGCGCGGTAGGCGTCCCAGACGGCCATCCGCTGGCGCTTGATCTCGTCGCGGCGGTCGAGCTGCGCCTCCAACAGCGCCGCCAGCACGTCGGACTGGATGTAGGAGCTGCCCAGGCTCACCCAGGTGTACTTGTCCACGTCGCCGCGCAGGAATGCCGCGCGGTTGGTGCCCTTTTCGCGCACCAGCTCGGCCTTGCGCGCCAGCTCATCGCTGTTGGTGAGGTAGGCGCCGCCCTCGCCGCACATCAGGTTCTTGGTGTCGTGGAAGCTGTAGCACCCGATGTCGCCGATGGTTCCGAGCGGGCGCCCCTTGTAGGTCGCGTCGACGCCCTGGGCCGCGTCCTCGACGATCACGAGGTCGTGCTGGTCGGCGATGGCCTGGAGCGCGTCCATGTCACAGGCGACGCCGCCGTAGTGGACCGGGATGATGGCCCGCGTTCGGGGCGTCACGCGGCGGGCCACGTCCTCGGGGTCGAGGTTCATGGTGCCGAGGTCCACATCGGCGAAGACCGGCGTGGCGCCGCGGAGCACGACCGGGTTGGCCGTCGAGACGAAGGTGAAGCTGGGCAGGATCACCTCGTCGCCCGGCCCCAGGCCGAGGGCCAGCATCGCCACTTCGATGGCGTGCGTGCACGACGTCGTCAGCAGCGCGTGCTCGACGCCGAGCCACTCGCGGAGCTTGGCTTGGACGCGGCGGCTCACGGCGCCGTCGCCGTGGAGCACGTCGTTGCCGAGCGCCGCGGCGACGGCGGCCTGCTCGGCGGGTCCGACAGAGGGTTTGCTGAATGGGATCACAGCGTCGGGACGTCAGCGCCGTCGAACGTGAAGGGAGTCGTCTCGCAAACCGCGGCCCACGGCGGCGCGGCGCGGTCCTTGGCGGACAGGTGCGGCCGCTCTACGGGCCAGTCGATACCCAGAGCAGGGTCGTCCCAGCGCAGCGAGCCCTCATGGTGCGGAGCGTAAGGGGCCGAGCACTTGTAGGTGAACAGCGCCGTCTCGCTCGTCACCGCGAACCCGTGTGCGAAGCCCGCCGGCACGTACATCTGGCGGCCGTTCTCGGCCGACAGCTCCACGCCCACGTGCTGGCCGAACGTCGGCGAGCCGCGCCGAAGGTCCACGGCCACGTCGTACACGGAGCCCTCCAGCACCTGAACGAGCTTGGCCTGCGCATGTGGCGGCGTCTGGAAGTGCAGCCCCCGCACCACGCCTCGCTTCGAGACCGACACGTTGTCCTGCACGAACGGGCCAGGGATGCCCGCCTCTGCATAGCGCTCGGCGTTCCAGGTCTCCAGGAACCGCCCGCGCTCGTCCTCGAACACCCGCGGCTCCAGAAGGCGCACGCCGTCGAGTTCCGTTTCGGTGACGGTCACGCGGTCACCTCCGTGTCGAGCAGGTCGAGCAGGTACTGGCCGTAGCCGTTCTTGGCGAGGGGTGCGGCCTGCGCCGCCAGCTCGTCCGACGAGATCCAGCCGGACCGGAACGCGACCTCCTCCAAACACGCCACCTTGAGCCCTTGACGCTGCTCAATGGTCTCGACGAAGTTGGCCGCCTGCAGCAGCGACTCGTGCGTGCCCGTGTCGAGCCATGCCATCCCCCGCCCCATCACCTCCACGTCGAGCGACCCCGCCTCCAGGTAGGCCCGGTTCACATCCGTGATCTCCAGTTCGCCACGCGGCGACGGTTTCATGGACGCCGCAATGTCGATGACCGCGTTGTCGTAGAAATACAGACCAGTCACCGCTACGCGCGACTTCGGCTTCTCGGGCTTCTCTTCGATGGTCTCTGCCCGTCCCTCCGCGTCGAACGACACGACGCCATAGCGCTCGGGGTCCTTGACGGTGTAGCCGAAGACCGTGGCCCCCGACGGCTGTGCGCTCGCGCGTCGGAGCTGGTCGGTCAGGCCGTGGCCGTAGAAGATGTTGTCGCCCAGGATCAGACAACTCGCGTCGTCGCCTACGAAGTCGGCGCCGATGATGAACGCCTGCGCGAGCCCCTCGGGGCGAGGCTGCTCCGCGTACGAGAGCGCCAGGCCCCACTGGCTCCCGTCGCCCAGCAGGTCTCGGAAGAGTGGGAGGTCGTGTGGCGTCGAGATGATCAGGATCTCGCGGATCCCCGCCAGCATCAGCGTGCTGAGCGGGTAGTAGATCATCGGCTTGTCGTAGACCGGCAGCAGCTGCTTGCTGATCGACCGCGTGATCGGGTAGAGCCGGGTGCCGGAGCCCCCGGCCAGGATGATGCCCTTTCTGTTCATGTCGTGCGTCGGGTCAGGTCAGTCGGAGGAGACGCCCAGGCGCTCCATTTTATACGCCCCGGAGAGCACGCGCTCCCACCAGTCGCGGCGGTCGAGGTACCACCGGACGGTCTGTCGGAGGCCCGTCTCGAAAGTCTCTTGCGGCGTCCAGCCCAGCTCCCGCTCGATCTTGGACGCGTCGATGGCGTAGCGCCAGTCGTGGCCCGGGCGGTCGGTCACGAACGAGACCAGGTCGGCGTGGCGCGCGCGCGCCGGGTCCATCTCGTCCATCAACCCGCAGATGGCGTGGACCACCTCGAGGTTGGTCTTCTCGTTGTGGCCCCCGATGTTGTACGTCTCGCCCGGCGTCCCCTGGGCCAGCACCGTCGTGAGCGCGCGGACGTGGTCGTCGACAAAGAGCCAGTCCCGGACGTTGTCGCCCTTGCCGTAGACCGGGATCGGCTCGCCCGCGAGCGCCTTCAGGATCACGACCGGGATCAGCTTTTCGGGGAATTGGAACGGCCCGTAGTTGTTCGAGCAGTTCGTGATGACCACGGGCAGCCCGTAGGTCCGGTGCCAGGCCCGCGCGAGGTGGTCGCTCCCCGCCTTCGACGCGGAGTACGGCGAACTCGGGTCGTAGGGCGTGTCCTCCGTGAACAGGCCCTCCTCGCCCAGCTCGCCGTAGACCTCGTCGGTCGAGACGTGGACAAAGCGGAAGGCCTCCTGCTCGGCCTCGGGCAACGCCTGCCAGTGCACGCGAGCGGCATGGAGGAGGGTGAAGGTCCCCACCAGGTTCGTCCGGATGAAGGCATCCGGGCCGTCGATGGAGCGGTCGACGTGGCTCTCGGCCGCCAGGTGCAGCACGGCCGAGGGCCGGTGCGTCTCGAACAGCCGGGCGATGGCCTCCGCGTCGCAGATGTCGACGGGCTCGAACGTGTAGCGCGCGTGGCCCTCCACCTCGGCCAGCGAGTCCAGGTTGCCCGCATACGTGAGGGCGTCCACATTGACGACGTGGTGCTCGGTGTCGCGAAGCAGGTGCCGGACGAGCGCCGAGCCGATAAAGCCGGCGCCGCCGGTCACGAGAAGTGTCTGAGGGGTCATAGAGTAGGAGGCCTGCGGGGAGCGCCTCCGCCAGGCGCGCCCGCAGGGGTCGGGGTTAGGCGGGCGTCTGGATCTCGGTGTCGTCTTCGCCGACGCCGCCCGGCCGGTCGACGGCCTGCACGCCGATGCGGACGGTCGTCCCGGGCGCCACGTCGGTCTGCGCCGTGTAGACCCAATGGCCGGCATCGGCCGCGGCCTCGCCCGACTCCAGCGCCGCGCCGTCGGCGTCGGTCAGCGCGACCACGACGCGCTGGACGTCGACGTCGTCCGAGGCGCGCACCACGATCGGGTCGCCGCTGGCGCCGGTGTAGCCCGACACGTCGATCTCGTCGACGGAGGGGGCGTTGAAAAAGTCGGCGACGGTGAGGCTGAAGATCGGCTTGCCCCGCGTTTCGGCCGCCGCCTCGTAGACGGCGCGGGCCTCCTCGTCGGCCATCACCACGCGCCCGTAGACGGTGGCCTGGCGGAACCGGTCGCGGTGCGCCAGCTGGGCCTCCGTGGGCTCGTGGTCGGAAAAATCGGGCGTGCGGCTGACGACCGTGCCGTCGCCGTAGCGCTTGAAGACGAGGTCTCCGACTTTGCCGCGGAGCTGCTCGAGGATGGGGTTGAGTTTGACGGTGGCCATGGGGTACCTCGGGAGAGATGGGAAGAACGGAGCGTCGGCTCCCCGTGCGCCCAGCCACGTCGCCTCGGCCCCGGCCGTCCCATGCGCATCCTGTAGGCATCCTAAGGGCATCCTAAGGGGCGCGCGGCGGTCGAGCGGCGTGCGGTGTCGTGGCCGTTCGTCGCACACGGACTCGACCTCAGTCAACGCCATACGCCCGAAACCTGTCAAGGGCATCCTCCCTCCCGGGTTGCCAGGACGGCCCATCCAAATCCCAATCAGCGCCGGTGATCGAGTTTCACCGCTCGCCCCATGACTCCTGTACGTCGCCCGCTCATCCTCTCCCCTCCTCACCGCAGGACGCCTCCCGTCAACCTCCATTCCTCCCAGCACGTCTTCCTGAGCGGAGCGGAGGATGACAAGAGGGCAGGCCCGCACATCGCCAAGCGCCTCGGCCAGCACGACCGCCGACCCCTCACCCACCCGGAGAGGGGACCTCGCCGGATGCATCGGCACTAGGGAGGGCACGCGGTCCACTACGCGGCGGTGGGGCGGGTGCGCAAGGCGGCCCGCGTATCGACGATGGCCGCGCCGCTCTCGGCGATCGCGTCCCAGTCGGTCCCCGCGTGGTCGGTCACCACGACGACCGCGTCCGCCTGCTCCAGCCCGGCCCCCAGGTCGGTGCTCTGGAGGTCGAGCCCCTCGTGCGCCAGCGACGGCACGTGCGGGTCGTGGTAGCCCAGCGTCGCGCCCTTCTCCGCGAGCAGCTGCAGGACGTCGAGGGCCGGGCTCTCGCGCATGTCCGAGATGTCCTTCTTGTAGGCCACGCCGACCACCAGGACGTGGCTGCCCCGCACGGCCTTGCCGGCGTCGTTGAGCGCGTCCTGCACCTTCTGCACCCAGTACGCCGGCATCGACGTGTTGACCTCGCTGGCCAGGTCGATAAAGCGCGCCGTGTAGTTGAGCGACCGGAGCTTCCACGAGAGGTAGAGCGGGTCGATGGGGATGCAGTGCCCGCCCAGGCCCGGGCCCGGGGTGAACTTCATGTACCCGAACGGCTTGGTGGCCGCCGCGTCGATGATCTCCCACGCGTCGAGCCCCAGCTTGTCGCACATGAGCAAGATCTCGTTCGCCAGGCCGATGTTGACCGCGCGGAACGTGTTCTCGAGGAGCTTGACCATCTCGGCCGCCTCGGGGCTCGCGACGGGCACGACCGTGTCGACGGCCCGGCCGTAGAGCGCCGTCGCGGCCTCGACGCACGCCGGCGTGACGCCGCCCATCACCTTGGGCGTGTTGACCGTCGTCCAGTCCTCGCGCCCGGGGTCGACGCGCTCGGGCGAGAAGCACAGGAAAAAGTCGTCGCCGACGCGCAGCCCGCCCTCCTCGAGGGCCGGCTGCAAGATCTCGCGCGTCGTGCCGGGGTACGTCGTGCTCTCGAGCACGACGACCATCCCGGGGTGGACGTGCGTCTTGATCTGCTCCGTCGCCGCCAGGATGTACGAGATGTCGGGGTCGCCCGTCTTGCGGAGCGGCGTGGGCACGCAGATGGAGACGCCGTCGCAGCCGGCGAGCACGCCGAAGTCGGTCGTGGCCGAGAGCAGGCCGGCCTCGACGAGCGGCGCCAGCCGGCTGTCCGGGATGTCCTCGATGTGCGAGGTCCCGGCGTTGATGCCCTCGGCGACGGCGCCGTTGACGTCGATGCCGACGACCTGGAGGCCCGCCTCGGCAAACACGACGGCCAGGGGGAGGCCGACGTAGCCGAGGCCGATGATGCCCACGCGCGCCGTGTCCGCCTCGATGCGGCCGAGGAGCGTGGAGAGGGGGGTGGTGGGGTCGGTCATCGAGAGATCGCGTGGTCGCGGGATACGGCTTCGCCGCGTCAGTCCCATGGGGAGATGACGGCGGCGGCGGAGGAGACAGCCCGCCCCAGACAGGCTGGGCAGGCGTCCCCCAAGCTACCGACACATACGGGAGCACACCTGTGGCATCAGGGCCCGTACCCTGTCAAGATTGCGCCTTGTTCGTCCTGCCTGACGGGACCTTCCGCAGTCGAACCTGGCGTGGGGAGGGGTCCTACCCCACTGCTGGCGCGGCCTCGGTGCGCATGATCCAGTCGGCCGGCACCTGCAGGCGGATGGACTGGCGGATCGAGGGGATGTCGAGCGTGAGGTACAGCGGCCGGGGCGAGCCGGCGACCGTCCCGCGCGCGCCCTTCATCGGGCCGTCGGTCACCAGGACCGGCGTGCCCTCGGGGAACGCGTCCCGAGCGACCGCCTCGACCTGCCCGGGCATGGCTTCGAGCGCGCGCAGGATCTCGATCTCGGCGTCCCGCACCTCCGCTAGGCGCGCGCCAAACGAGACCGTCTTGACGATCGCCTCGTCGGTCAGCACCACCAGCCGCTCGCGCTCGTCGACGTGGGCGAAGAGGTAGCTGGGGAAGAGCGGCTCACGGACCGTTTTCTTCCGGTCCGACCATTGGCGCAGGACGGTGCGCAGGGGCAGGCAGACCTCGAGACCGGCCTCGGTGAGCCGAGCCGCCACCTTCTTCTCGTTCCGAGGCCGGGTGTAGAACGCACGCCAGACGCGGTCCGAGGCCGGCCGGCTCACGACGGCGTCTCGACGGCAGCCCGGACGTACCAGGCGACCGTCTCCCGAAGCCCCTCGCGCACGGCGTGCGTGGGCGCATACCCGAAGGCCTCCCGCGCCCGCGAGGTGTCGGCGAGCGAGTGGCGCACGTCGCCGACGCGGAACGGCCCCATCGCCGGCTCCGGGGTGCGCGTCCCCGGCCGGACGTCCCGCAGGCCGGCCGCGATCAGGTCGTAGAGCTCGCGCAAGGTCGTCCGCTCGCCGTACGCGATGTTGTACAGCGCCGCCTCGTCGGTCGCCGGCGCCAGCGCCGCGCGGAGGTTGGCCTGGACCACGTTCGCGACGTAGCAGAAGTCCCGGCTCGTCTCGCCGTCGCCGTGGATCGTCGGCGTCTCGCCGTCGAGGAATTCGCCGATCCAGCGCGGGATGACGGCTGCGTACGCGCCGGCCGGGTCCTGCCGGGGCCCGAACACGTTGAAGTAGCGGAGGCCGACGGTCTGCAGCCCGTAGTGCTGCTGGAAGGTGTGGGCGTACAGCTCGTCGACCCGCTTGGAAACCGCGTACGGGGAGAGCGGCGTGCCGATCGCGTCCTCGACCTTGGGGAGGCCGGGGTGGTCGCCGTAGACCGACGACGACGACGCGAACACGACCCGCTGGACGCCGGCGTCGCGGGCGGCGACGAGCATGTGGACGAAGCCGTCGACGTTCGCGGCGTGCGTCGCGAGCGGGTCGGCGACCGAGCGGGGCACCGAGCCGAGGGCGGCTTGGTGGAGCACGAAGTCGGCGCCCTCGACGGCCTCGCGGCACGCGTCGAGGTCGAGGAGGTCGCCTTCGACGAGCCGGAAGCGTGCCCAGGCCTCCGGGCCCACCTGCTCTGCGACGTCGTCCAGGTTGGCGCGCGACCCTGTCGAAAAGTTGTCGAGCCCCACCACGCGCTGCCCCCCACGAAGCAGGTGCTCGACGAGGTGCGAGCCGATAAACCCGGCGGCTCCGGTCACGCACCACGTGCGCATCTCGTCCATCGGCGCGGGCATGTCAACGCTCATGAGGGCTACTGAAGCCGGTCGACGGCGATCAGAATCGCCAAGCCCGTCGTCACTAGGCTCAGTCCGTCGCGCCACGTGAACGACGACCGGCGGCGGTTGACCGTCTCAAGCTCGACCACATCGCCCGGCTCGAGGGCCGGCGTCGGTCGTGCATAGGTGTCCGATAGCGACGCCTCGAAAGCGACGGATCCGGCGCGATGGAGACGCACCGTAGTCGTGGTCTCGACGGCCGTGTCCAGCGCCCCGGTCCGCGTCCCGCCGGCGAGCGCGAGCAGGTCGGCGACGGTCGTGCCGGGGTCGACGACGAACCGCCCGGGCGCAGTCACGGCGCCTGCGGCGGTCACCACGACAGGGTCCGCGTCGGGCGACGAGTGGACGTAGTAGCCGGGCGCCGAGGTCGTCAGGCCGACCACCTCGACCACGTCGCCCTCGCGCAGCGGCACCGGAGGCGTGTTGCCCCGGTACAGCTCGCGGACCGACGACTCGACGGCGCGGCCGCCCTCGCGGTACACGCGAACGATCGCGGTCGAGGCCTGGGCCGACGGGACGCCGCCGGCGAGCGCCAGCAGCTCCGTCACCGTCGTGCCCTCGCCGACGGCGAACCGGCCGGTCGCCGTGAGCAGACCGACCGTCGTGACGGTGACGACGCGCTCGCCGGGGCGGGCGAAGGTAAAGTACCCGGGGGTCGAGGCCTGGACCTCGGTGACGGGGGCGTACGTCTGGGCCCCCAGGGGCGCCGCCAGCACAAGGGTGAGCGCAACGATGGAGAGTCGGATCATGCTTCGTCAGCCCCGTAGGTGTACTTGTTCCCGTACTTGTACGAGTACTGGTAGCGATACCCGTACTCCTGCGTCACGTCGAAGCGGTTGAGGATCACGCCGATCACCTGGCCACCGACGGCCTGGACCTCCTCGACGGCGTAGTTGAGCTCGAAGTCCTTCGTCTTCCCAGCCGTGGCCACGACGACGACCGCGTCAGTCTGCGTCGAGAGCAGAACGGGGTCGGTCGCCGCCAGCACCGGCGGGGCGTCGATGATGACGAGGTCGTAGGCGCCCTTGAACGTCTCCAGCAGATCGCGGAAGGCGCGCGAGCCGAGGTGCTCGGCCGGGCTGGGGATCGTGGTCCCGGCCGGGAGCACGTCGAAGTCGTCGGCGACCGTGAGGTCGCGCTCGTCGGCGTTGCCCGAGATGTAGTCGGAGAGGCCGGGCGAGCGGGCCATCCCGAACAGCTTGTCGACGCGCGGGCGGCGGAGGTCGGCGTCGACCAGAAGCGTGCGGCGGCCGGCCTGGGCCATCACCACGGCGAGGTTTGCCGCGACGGTGCTCTTGCCCTCGCCCGGGCTGGCGCTCGTCACCAGGATGGTCTGGACGGGCGCATCGGGACGGGAAAACTGGATGCTGGTCCGCAAGCCGCGGAAGGCCTCGGCGGCCGTCGACATCGGGTTGATGATGGTGACGATGCGGCTGTCGACCTCCCAGCCCTTGATGCCCATGGCCGCCGCGCCCTCGTGGTCCTCCTCGATGAGGCGCGTCATGTCGGGGATGACGCCGAGGAGGGGGTGGCCGAGCTCGCGGAGCTGGCTCGGGCGGCGGATGGCCTGGTCGAGCTGGGACCGCCCGACGGCGAGGACGAGCCCGAGCCCGAGGCCAATCAAGAGGCCGAGGATGGCCAAGCGCGGCCGGTTGGGCGCAACAGGCGTGTCAGGCACACCGGCGGTTCTCACGACCTCGGCGTAGCCGAGTTCGGCGCTCTCGGCGACGCGCGCCTCCTGGAGCTTCTGGTCGAGCCCGAGCGCGAGCCGCTCGGCACTCTGCTGCTCGCGGACGAGCCGGGCGAGGGCGACGGTCTGGCCGGGAATACGGTCGAGCTCGCTGCGGTAGCTGGAGATCCGGCCGTTCAAGATGTCCACGCGCGAGCGGTAGCCGCGGAGCGAGACCTCGGCCGCCGTCAGGCGGTCGCGCAGGGCCGACAGCCGGGGCAGCCCCTCGGTCGCCGCGTCGACGCCGCCCGCGGCGATGGACTCCTCGACGAGCTGGCCGCTCTGCTGGCGGACGCGGGCCTCGACCCGGGCAATTTGAGAGCGGAGCGTAGCCACATCGGCGGGGACGTCGGCTTGGTCGCGGAGCGCGGGGTCGCGGAGGTAGATCGCCTCGAGCTGCCCCTTGAGGGCGCCAAGCCGCTCCTCGTCGGCGCGCAGGGCGCGGTCGGTGCCCGAGCCCATCCGCTGAGCGACGGTCCCCTCGAGCTGGGCGATCTGCGACCGGAGCTCGGTGATCCGCGAGCTCTCCATGCCGGCCTCGACGCGGGCCTGGTCGCGGGCGGCCTCGAGCGCCGCCAGCTGGCTGACGATGTTGGCGGCCTCGTCGTCCAAACGGACGGCGTCCTGCTCGTCCATATAGGTCAGCGCCGCGTTCTCACGCGCCGCCAGCTCGGTCGCCACGGAATCGGCCTGGGCCTCCAGGAACTCACGGCTGGCGGAGACTGACGCCCGGCTGGAGTTCTGGGTGCGGTCGACGTACGCCTTCGCGTAGAGGTTGGCGATCATCGCGGCCTCTTCGGGGATCTGGCTCCGGGCCGAGAGCCGCACGCCGTTCGCGCCACTCCCGTCCTGCCGGATCTGCAGGTACGAGCCGGTGATCCGGGCAGCGACCACCTTGACGCTGGGGATCTCGCCGCTCTCGGTCTCGAGCACGGAGAACGCCGTGGCGTCGGGCATCTCGGCTTCCGCGATCAGCCGTGCGGCCGTCGCTTCCGCCAGATCCTCCGCGTTCTGCAAGATGTAGAGCTCGTCGGAGATCCCACGGCCTCCGCCCACATCGCCTCCGCCCGGAAGCAGACCGCTCAGCGGGCCGCCGGACTCGGTCTCGACGTACAGCTGCGTCGAGGCCTCGTACACGTCGGGCGCCAGCAGCAGGTACAGCCCCACCGGGATCATCACGGCCAGCACCGCGGCCAGGATGAGCCAACGCCCACGCGCGACCACGTCGGTCCACTCACGGATCTGAGCGGCAAAGTCGGTCGGCGGACGGCTCGGCGGCCCGTAGCCGTAGCCTGCCCGCGAATAGTCGGGGGCCTGAGCAGGGGGGCCAAAAGTCTCCGGGGGGAACGGCGTCGGCGTTGGCATGGGGCTCACAGCTGGAGGGGACGAGCGGCCGGCGTCTGCACGCGGGGCAGCGGCGGCGGAAGCCGACAACATATGTCGACCTGGCTCCCATGCTCGGTCAATTCTGTCCGACTTTAGTGGGGACCCTCCTTATTCTTGACCGCTCTACAAGCCACAGTCGCACGCCGTCTCAAAACGATCCCCCGCGTTGGGCGGGGCCACCTGGCGTCCCGATCACCACGTGGCAGACCGACTGGCGATCCGGAAACTGTTCTCCGTGCCCCTCCCATCGCGGACGGCTTCGTGGAACCGGGCCCGTCGGAGGCGGGCGGTGGGCGTCAGCCCCACCTTCCACCATGCCAGGCGGACGCGGCTCAGGAAGGACATGCGAGATCTCGTCGTCGGTTGCTTCAACACGGGGGGCGGTGCCCCGAGGGGGTGTGTGGTGGGAGCCCGGGGGCCCTGCTCAACGTCGCCGTCCGCGTCGTGTGCCAGGCCCGCCGGACCTGGGGGGATTCCCCAGCCCCCACGGGCCACCCCGCTGATCGACGGGGTCCACCGTCTGCGGAGGGCGCCAATGGAAACGCGCCCCCCCCCCGGGCTAGGAGAGGCGCGTGGAGCCAACGGTCAGATTTGAACTGACGACCTGCTCATTACGAGTGAGCTGCTCTACCCCTGAGCTACGTTGGCGACGGCCGGGGGGCCCGGCGTGAGGCCGAAACCTACGCACCGGCCCCCGGGACGGGAAGACGGGCGCGGCCGAAAACCCCGTGAACCGTGACCTCGCACCGGCGCCTACCTCTGTCGCTCGCGGCGCCCCAGCGCGGCCACCAGCGTCGCGAGCGGGGCCGAGGCCGCGAAGATCCGGCTGTCGGCCCCGGCGTACGGCACCACGAGCCGATCGCCGACGACGACCGCGGCGCACGAGAACACCACGTCGTCGACGCCGAGAGCGGGGTCCCCGAGCCGCTCGGCATCGCCCTGGGGGAGCAGCAGGGGCGCGAGTCGGGCGCGCACGGGCACGTCGGCCGCCGGCGCGACGAGCGCGGCCGACAGATGGTAGAACCGCTGCCCGGCGGCGTCCCGGTGGCCGTGGTGCGTCAACGCAAGGAACCGGCCGCCGCCGAGGGCGACCGGCGGGCCCGCCGCGCCGACCCAGGACGACGCCCACCCGGCAAAGCGGTCCGACGCCAGCACCGGCCCGCGCGAGCGCCACGGGCCTTGGGGCGACGGCGCCGACGCGAGGTGCATCGCCATCGCGCCGGGCCCCGCCATCGGCCGGTGCCACAGGTACCACGTGCCGTCGACGGGCTCGGGGAAGAGCGCCCCGTTCTTGTCGTCGACCGCGTTGACGCCCTGCGCGCCGTCGCTCGCGAGCGGGCCCCGGAGGTCCCACGCCACGAAATCGGTCGTCGTGGCGAGGCAGAGCTGGACGCGGCCGGCGGTGCCGGGCGCGCGCCCGGCGCTCGTGTAGCCGGTGTAGACGAGGTGGTACGTCTCCCCGACGCGCGTGCAGCGCGGGTCCTCGGCGCCCAGGTCGTGGAACGGAGCGTCGGGCGCGATCACCGGGTCCGGCCAGCGCCGTACCAGGCGCATGTCGGGCGTGAACACCGCCAGCCCCAGCGACGACGCCGCGAGCGGGCCGGCGGGCGTCTCGCGCGGGTACGCCATTCCCTGGGCGCGGTACACCATCACGCACGCGCCCTCCGCCAGCACCTCGCGCTCGTCGGCATCGAGCCCCCACGTCTCCGCGAGGCCGGCCAGTTCGGCGGGGTCGTCGACCAAGACGGCGGCCGGGTTGAGAACGACGCCGCTCTCCCATGCGTGGTCGGCGACGGATTCCAAAATGGGCCGGCCGCCGTGGAGGCGGTCGACCGGCACCGCCGGCGGGCCGAGCACGCGGGGCGGCGGTGGCCCGTCGGAGCGGTCGTCGTGGAGCCGCGCGAGCACGTCCGCCAGCGGCGCCGAGGCCTGGCCGACGCACGCGTCGGCGGCGCCGTAGAACAGGGTGAGGTCGTCGCCTTCGACCACGGCGCCCGTCGGGAAGACGACGTTGGGGATGTCGCCCTCGCGCTCGAACGCCAGCCGGGGCTCGAAGACGGGCCCGCGCGTCCGGGAAATCACCTGCAGCGTGTCGCGGTCGAGCAGGACGAGCCCGGCGCGGTACACGTGGTTGGCGTCGACGCCGTGCGTGACGAGCAGCCACCCCTCGTCGGTCAAGATGGGCGGCGGGCCGGCGCCGATCTTGGTGCCCTCCCACGGCTGCTCGGGGCGCAGCAGCGTGTGGCGGTCGAGGTGGGCGAGGTGGCGCTCCCAGTAGTCCGCGCCGGGGTTGCGGAGGTGCCCCTCGTCCTCGAAGTACGCCACCTGGATGTCGGGCTCGACGCGGTGGAGCAGGGCCACCCTCCCCCCCACCAACTCCGAAAACAGCACGGCGTCCTTGTCGCGGCTCGGCGGCCCGATCCGGCCGTGCCGCTCGACGGTCTGCCAGTCGGCCGTCGACGCGAGCGCGATGCCCACGCCAGCGTCGGCGGCATGCGCGGGCTCGGCGAGGGCGGTGTACGTGAGGTAGATCGTGCCGTTCAGCCGCGTCACGCGCGCATCCTCGACGCCCCAGCGGTCGACCTCGCTGGCGGGCGAGAGCAGGGGCTCAGCGTCGAGCGCGAACGTGCCGTCGGGCTGGCGCGTGGCGAGGCCGAGGTGCGAGATGTAGTCGCGGTACGGGAAGCCGGGCTGGCCGTCCGGCCCGGGCGGGGTCTCGACCCGGCGGTACCCGGCGGGCACGCCGCGGACCACGAGTCGGAGGGTGCCGTCGGGCGCGAGGTCCGCGCCGGGGTTGAACGCGGCCCCGCTGGCCCACCACGCCTCGGGGCTGGGGGCGACGACGGGGACGGGGAGGCGGGTGAAGAGGTCCATCAGGGGACGAGGAGAGGAAAAGACGAGGGGAGGAACAGAAGCGTGGGCAGTCAGGCAGAGCGGGCGGGGGCCGTTCGAATCGGGCCTCTTCTCTTCTTCGCCTTTCGTCCTCTTCTCTCAGCGAGTCCACGAGTCCGCCAGAAAGGCTTGGGCGTCGGGGCCGAGGAAGACGTGGGAGGCGTCCGCCCCGGGGTCGAGCACGACGACCGCCAGCGTGGGCCCGTGGAACCGGCGTGAGCGGACCGGCCGCCCCTTCCACGTCCGCGACTCGGGATCGTCGGCGGTCGCCCAGGCCCACGCTGCCGCCTCGGGGTGCGCGCCGACTTCGAGGAGCGTGAACTGCGCCTCGATCGTGCTCTCGGCGCCGGCGTTCGGGTTCGTGCGGTCCGGCCCCAAGACGCCGTCGTAGCCGCGGCCCGTCGCCGGGTCCGCCATCGTCGCGCCGGCCGGGTTGAGGCCGTGGAACCACGCCGCTGCGAGCCCCGCCATCACGGCGAAGCGCTCGTCGCCCGTGACTTCGAAGAGGCGGGTCAGCCCGACGGCCGCCGGGCGCACGTCGTAGGCAATCTGCTCGAACCGCACGGCCTCGCCGGTCTCGTCGTCGAGGTGGTGGAGCCAGCCCTCGACGAGCAGGTGCGCGTAGAGTGATTCGGCCTCGCCCCGGGCGCTCGCGAGCGCGTCAGGCCCCGCGAGACCCAGGTGCGCCGCCTCCGCGAGCGCCTGCGTCTGGCTGTTGCCCCACCCGTGCCAGCCGCCGCTCCACGAGGCGTGCCCGCCGTACGGGGCGGTCGCGAGGTCGCCGAAGCGCAGGCCCGCGAGCCCGTCGGCAAACAGGCGCACCCGGCGGGCTCGCGCCGGCGTCGGGGCCGTGTCCGCGAGCGCGGTCAGCCCGAGCAGCAGCTCGCTCGTCGCGTCGGCGGCGGTTTCTTGAATGAGCCACGCGGGGAAGACGCGCGAGCCGTCGCCGGTCACGTCGACCGTCTCGGGGTGCCGCGCCAGCAGCCGGTCGAGGTGGGGCGCAACGCGGTCGAGCGCGGCGACGGCGAGGGCGGCCTCGTCAGGGTCGGTCGCCCCCAGCACGCGCGCGCCCTCGCCGAGCGCCCACACCGCCCGCGCCGTCCACCACGAGACCTCGTCGGCGACGCTGTTAGGGTGCGTCGTGTTGATCCGGAGCGCGCGGTCCCAGACGAAGTTGTAGAACAGCCCGCTGGGCGCCTGCAGTCGTCGGACGAACCGGAGCAGCTTGACCGCCTGCTGGCGCGAGCGCTCGTCGCCGGTCCGCTCGAAATGGCGGAGGTACACGACCGCCGCTCGCGCCGCGTCGTCGACGCACGCGATCCCCTCGTCGTCGTCGCCGACGAACCGCCAGTCGGGCGCCTCGGCGTAGATGTGGACCAAGCGGAGCGTGTCGCCGTCGACGACGACGTCCTCGCCTAAAAAGTCGAGGTGGGCCAGGTTGAACCCGACGCTCGCGAGCCCGGCCTCGACGCTCGCGCTGGGCGGCTCGGACGACGGCGGTGCGGGCACACACGCGGCGAGTGCGAGCGCCAGCGCAAGCACGACGCGCAAAGACGCCAGTCCCTCTCCTGGACAGGAGGGGCCAGGGGTGGTGGACCGACCGAGCGCCGACGCCCCACCCGGTCCACCACCCCGCCTACCGGCACCCCTCCTGTCCAGGAGGGGGACTCTGTAGGACACGTCCGCATGTCCGCCGTCTGCCGTCCGTGGTCCGCGCACTCTCATTTCAACCCCGTGGTCGCCAGGCTCTCCACGAACCGGCGCTGGAAGACGAGGTACGCCAGCACGACGGGCACCGCCAGCAAGAGCGCGGCCGCAAGCTGGGGCCCGAGCCGGCTCTCCGCCCCGCCGCCGACCGCGAACAGCGTCACCATCTGGGGCATCGTCATCATGGCCTCCTCGCGGACCACGAGGAGCGGCCACAGGATCTCGTTCCAGCTCCCGACGAACACCAGGATCCCGGCCGTCACGAGCGCGGGCACGGAGAGGGGCCAGACGATCTGGAACAGGATCCGGATTTCCCCCGCCCCGTCGATCCGCGCCGCGTCGACAAGCCCCTGGGGCAGCGACAGAAAGTGCTGGCGGAGGATGAGGACGGAGGTCGCGTTCATCATGAAGGGGACGACGAGGCCGGCGTACGAGTCGGTCCACCCGAAGCCGACGACGAGCGTGTACAGCGGAATGAGCAAGACGAGGAACGGGACCATCATCGAGAACAGGACGACCCCGAAAGCGGCCTCGCGCCCGCGCCACGCCAGCCGCGACAGCGCGTACGCCGCAAGCGACCCGAACACGAGCGCGAACACGGTCACCAAGCTGGTCACGACGACGCTGTTCCAGAACGCGCGGCCGAGCGGAATGGCGTCGAAGACGAGCCGGTAGCTCTCGCCGGTCCACTCGCTCGGGATCGGCGCGAGCGCTCCGATCTCGGCCTCGGGTGTGACGGTCGCCAGCGCCATCCACACGAACGGGTACGCGAAGACGACGGCGCCGACGACGAGGGCGAGGTAGGTGAGGGCGCGTCTCATTCGGTTTCCACGACCTTGCGCTGCAAGAGGACGACGACCAAGATCATCAGCGCGAACGCGAGCCCAAGCGTGGCCGCGTAGCCCATGCTGTTGAAGGTGAAGGCCTGGTTGTAAATGTAGAGCAGGCCCGACAGCGTGCTGTTGAGCGGCCCGCCGCCGGTCAGCACGTAGGGCTCGACGAAGAGCGAGAACCCGCCGATCGTGGACAGCACGACGACGGTGACGAGGTGCGGGTTGAGCATCGGGAGGGTGATGAGCCGCCAGGTCTGCCAGCGCGTCGCGCCCTCCACCTCGGCGGCCTCGTACAGCGTTCGGGGGATGTTCTGCAGACCCGCCAGGAAGAGTAGCACGTAGAGCCCGACGTTCTTCCACGTCGCCACGAGCGCGATCGAGGGCATCGCCCACGCCGGCGACACCAGCCAGGGCACGCGCTCGCCGCCGAGCGCCACCAGCATCCGGTTGACGTAGCCGGAGTCGAACGCGAACAGCTGGCCAAAGAGGATCGTCACCACGACGCCGGAGACGACGACGGGCAGAAAGTAGACGGCCCGGAAAAAGGCGCGGCCGGGGAGCTTCTGGTTCAACAGCTCGGCGAAAAACAGGGCGACGGCGATCTGGAGCGGGATGTGGAGCGCCAGGAACACGCCCGTGTTGAGCATCGCCCGGGCGAACAGGTCATCAGCAACGAGCCGCGCCAGGTTGCCCAGCCCGACCCACTCCATCGGCGTGACCACGTCCCAGCGGTGGAAGACCAAGACGAGCGCGAACACGAGCGGGTACCCGAAGAACAGCCCGAGGTGGAGGAAGTAGGGCGCCGCGAGCGCGGGGCCCCGCCAGTCGACGCGGCGGTGCCACGGGCGGCGTGGGGGGACGGACGCGAGCGCGGCGGCCTGCTCCACCTGCTGAGCGGATCCGGAAGCGGGCGTCATCGGCGGGCCCAGGCTTGGATGACCTCGATGCGGTCGAGCGCACTCGCGACCGCTTGCGCCGGTGTCTGGACCCCGTAGATCGCCCGCTCGAAGCTCTGCGCGATCGCGTCCAACGTCTCCGGCAGCGACGGCACGGCGTCGACACCTTGGGTGTGGGGGGCCTGCTCGACAAACCGGCGCAAGACGGGGCGGGCGGCGAACAGGTCGGCGAGCGCGGGGTCCGCCAGCAGGCCGTCGCGGACGGGGATCTGGCCGGTCATCTCCAGGAGCAAGCGGTCGGCTTCGGGGGAGACGAGGTACTGGACAAAGGCCCACACGGCCTCCGGGTGCTGGGTCGTGGCGAAGACGGCGATGTTCTTGTAGTCGCCGTACGTGACGGCCGGGCCGTCGGCGGGCGCGCCGTCCGGGACAGGAACGGGCGCGTAGTCGTAGCGGACGTCGGGGGCGTTCTCGTCGAGCCACGCCGCCGTCCACGGGCCCGTCAGCTCGGTCGCCACACGGCCCTGGGCAAACGCGTTGCCCTGCAGCGTCGACAGCGGGTAGAGTCCGTCGGCGTACAGCGTCTGGAAGAGCCCGTAGACGCCTTCGAGCGCCGCGCGGTCGACGGCGAGCCGGCCATCGGTGCCGAACAGGGTCTGCCCGCCCGAGGCCGCGAGGTAGAGCGGGTAGACGTCGAAGTAGCGCTGGTACCAGATCGGGCGGATGTCGCGGGCCGCCATCCAGCGGTCGGTCTGACCGTCGCCGTCGGTGTCGGCCGTCAGGCGCGCCGCGGCGGCGAGGTACTGGCTGTACGTCCGGGGCGGCTCTACGCCCACCTCGGCGAACAGGTCGACGTTGTACAGCATCAGGATCGGGTTCGTCTTCCAGGGCATCTGGTAGACGTGCCCGTCGGCGGCGCGGAAGCGGGGCGCGAGCGCGGGCGGGATGCGGGCGGCAAAGAGGCTGTCGAAGCCGGGCATCCGGTCGAGCGCGAGCACGCCGTCGGCGCGGACGAGGTCGCTCAGCACGCCGGGCCAGACGTTGGAGCACAGGTCGGGGGTGGTCCCGGCCACGACGGCCGCCAGCAGGACCTCCTCGCTCGACTGCCCCGCCGGCAGCGGCTGGGCGACCACCTGCACGTCGTGCGTCGCGTTCCACCGGGCGACGAGCGTGTCGGCCCAGGCGCGCTCCTGGGGATTCTGGCTCGTCCAGTACGTCAGCGTCACCGCGTCGCTGCCGGTGGCGGCGGGGGCGGCGGGGTCGCACGCGCCGAGGGCGACCGAGAACGCGAGCACAGCGAGGAGACGCGGCATGGGGTCGATGGTACGGCGGTCCGGGAGGACAAGAGGACTGGACGAGCAGAGGAGAAGAGGAGGCGTCCAACGGGAGCTTCGCGTGCGTCGAGGGCTTGCGAACCGGCGCAGCGCGGTCGACCTCGGCCGTGAGTCGATGGGCCCACCCCCGCCCGCTCGGATCCCAGCCTCTTCTCCTCCCGTCCTCTTCTCCTCTACGCCTCTTCTCCTCCACGCCTCCCGATCTTCCGTCCCCCCCGCACGCCGCACGATGGCCCTCCTCACGTTCGACCGCGTCCACAAGAGCTACGGCACCAAGCCTCTCCTCGACGACGTCTCGTTCGTCATCGAGGCCGACGAGCGCGTCGGCGTGGTCGGCGCGAACGGCGCCGGCAAGACGACGCTCTTGCGGCTGGCGGCGGGGACCGAGCCGGCCGACGGCGGGCGCATCCTGACGGCGGGGGGCGCCCGGATCGGCGTGCTCGCGCAGCGGCCCGACCTCGACGACGCCGGGACCGTGCTCGACGCCGTCGTGGCGGGCGACGGCCCGGCGGCGGTCGCCGTCCGCGACTACGAGCACGCGCTCGCGCGCCTTGACCGCGGGGACGACGCGGCCGGCGCCGACATCGCCCGGTTGTCGGCCCAGCTCGACGCCGTCGGCGGGTGGGACCTCGAGTCTCGGGCGCGTGCCACGCTCGACCGGCTGGGGCTGACCGACCCCGAGGCCGTCGTCCGCACGCTGTCCGGCGGCCAGCGCAAGCGGGTCGCGCTGGCGCGCGCGATCGTCGAGCGGCCGGACCTGCTCATTTTGGATGAGCCCACGAACCACCTCGACACCGAGACCATCGAGTGGCTGGAGGGGCTATTGACCTCGTGGACCGGCGCGCTGATGCTGGTGACGCACGACCGCTACTTCCTGGACCGCGTCACGAACCGGATGATCGAGGTCGGCGGGGGCGGCGTCCAGCGCTACGTCGGCTCGTACTCCGACTACCTCGAGCAGAAGGCGGCGCAGGCGGTCGTGGAGGCGGCCGAGGAGTCGAAGCGGCAGAACCTCGCCACGCGCGAGCTGGCGTGGCTCCGGCGCGGCGCCAAGGCGCGGACCTCGAAGTCGAAGGCGCGCATCGACCGCGCGCACGCCCTCCTCGACGCCAAGCCCGAGGCGGGCCCGGGCGACATCGCCATCGAGTCGGTCAGCACCCGGCTCGGCAAAAAGGTGATCGAGCTGGCGGACGTGGCGAAAGGGTGGGACGGCACGACGCTGTTCTCGGACCTCACGTACACCCTGACGCGCGACGACCGGCTCGGCATCATCGGGCCGAACGGGACGGGCAAGACGACGCTCCTCGAACTGCTCGCGGGCCGGATCGAGCCGGATGCCGGAACCATCGAGCGCGGCCCGACGGTCACGATCGGCTACTACGACCAGCAGAGCCGGGCGATGGCGGCGGCGGCGACCGAGGGCGCCGACCAGCGGATGATCGACTACGTCGAGGAGATTGCCGAGACGATCGCGATGCCCGACGGGTCGTTTATCTCGGCGGCCCAGATGCTGGAGCGGTTCCTCTTCCCGCGCGAGCAGCACTACACGCCGGTCGGCCTGCTCTCGGGCGGCGAGCGGCGGCGGCTCTACCTGTTGCGCGTCCTGCTCGGCGCGCCGAACGTGTTGCTGCTCGACGAGCCGACCAACGACCTCGACATCCCGACGCTCGTCGCGCTCGAGACCTACCTCGACTCGTTCAACGGCGCCGTCGTCGTGGTCTCGCACGACCGCTACTTTTTGGACCGGACCGTCGGACACCTGCTGCGCATCGAGGGCGACGGCGGGCGCGTCCGCGAGATCCCCGGCTCGTACAGCGTGTGGGCCGAGATCGAGGCGCGCGAGGCGGCGGCGGCCGAGGCGGCGAAGTCCGCGAAGCCGGTCGCCGCAGCTGCGGCCCCTCCCCCACCGGCGCCTGCGGCTCCGGCCGGCAAGAAGCTGTCGTACAACGAAAAACGCGAGCTGACGATGCTGGAGGAGCGGATCGCCAGCGCGGAGGCGCGCCAGCCCGAGATCGAGGCGGCGCTGGTGGAGCACGCCACGGACGGCGAGCGCATCGTGGCCCTGTCGGCCGAGCTCGCGGCGCTCGCGGCGCAGCTGGAGGCCGACGTCGACCGGTGGGCCGAGCTGGCGGAAAGGGCGTAAGGCTCGCTGCGCTGGCTCCGCCGACCTGCGGTTCGCGGGAAGGGGGATGCATGAGGCAAGGGGCGAATGCCCGCCTCCGCGCCCTGTCAGCCCTCCGACGCCGTCGCGCCCACCGTTTGGCGCAAGCCCGGGGCGTGCCTCTAGCCTCCCGCCCCTTCCCGCTTGCCCCGTCCCCGCGGCGGCATCCCCGCCGCCCGGGCGGTCGTGATGAGGGCGACGGCGGCGACCACGGCGGCGCCCGCTAGCACCACGCGCGGGCCGAGCGGCTCGTCGGCGAGGGCCCACCCAAGCAAAACGGCGACGATCGGGTTCACGTAGGCGTACGTCGCGGCCTTGGCGGGCGTCGTCACCTTGAGCAGCCACACGTACGCCGAGTACCCGACGATCGCGCCGACGAAGACGAGGTACGCCAGCGCCCCGGCCGACTTCGCGGACACCTCCGCCCACACCAGCCGCTCGCCGACCGCGGCGCCGACCGCCAGCAGCAGCACGCCGCCCGCCAGCATCTGCATCCCGACGTTCAGCAGCGTCGACGCGGCCTTGGGCGCGCCGCGCTGGTAGACCGAGCCGAGCGCCCAGAAAAACGCCGCCGCGCCGACCGCGAGCGCGCCGACCGGGTCGACGGGCTCGCCGCCCAGCCGCTGCGGGCCGACCAGGAGCGCGATCCCGACCAGGCCCAGCACGAGGCCGGCGAGCACGGCCGGGCGCGGCCACTCGCGCAGGCGGACGGCGTCGAGGAGCACCATCCACATCGGGGTCGAGGCCACGATGAGGGCGGCGATGCCGGAGGGCACGAACTGCTCGGCCCACGTTACCCCGCCGTTGCCGCCCAGGAGCAGCAGCGCGCCGACGATGACGGCGGTCTTCCACTGCACCCGGGTGGCGCGCCCGGCGCCGCGTGCTCGCGACCACCCGTAGAGGATCGCCCCGGCGGCGACGAACCGGATGCCGGCCATCGTGAACGGCGGCATCGTCTCGATGGCGAACCGGATGCCGAGGTACGTCGAGCCCCAGATGACGTAGAGGGCGGCGAAAGCGGCGAGGACGGCCACCAGCGGTGGCGGGGCTTTGTCGGTCATGGGCGAGAGGGGCGACGGGCGAGGCTACCGCTCGCGGCTCGCGCGCGCACCGGGGCCGGGCGTCCTCGCGGCGTCTCCCCACGTGGGCGCCAGGCTCCGACCCAACGCAAGCGGGTCAGCGCGGCAGCGCGAGCGTCATCCAGACGCTCTGGGGGTCGTTCGGGTAGTCGGCGAACGGGCCACAGTCGACGAACCCGAACCGGCGGTACAGGGCTCTCGCGGCGACGAAGCCGTCGCCCGCCCCGGTCTCGAGGCTGACGCGGGCGTATCCGCGCGCCTCCGCCTCGTCGAGCAGCCGCGCCAGCAGCGCCGCCGCCACGCCCCGGCGCAGAAACGCCGGCGCCGTCCGCATCGACTTGACCTCGCCGTGCCCGGCGTCCAGTTCGTGGAGCGCGGCGCACCCCACCACGTCGTCGCCGTCCCACGCCGTCCACAGCGTGATCTCGGGGCGGCGCAGGGCCTCGACGCCGAGCGCGTGCGCGCTCCCCACCGACGGCGTCCGCGCGAGTGCGTCGCGGCGGTGGAACCGGACGAGGGCCACCACGGCCGGGTGCGTGAGGTCGTCGACGCGGATCTGCATGGGGCGCAAGATGCGAGCTGCGCGATTCTACGCGCGGCGGCCTTGGCTGATGACCCACCTCCTCTCCTTTTTAGAATCCCTCCCTCCTGGCCGTGACAACTCGACCATGTCATC
Organism: Rubrivirga halophila; assembly: GCF_046845755.1. GTDB lineage: Bacteria > Bacteroidota > Rhodothermia > Rhodothermales > Rubricoccaceae > Rubrivirga. The sequence goes on along the minus strand of NZ_CP177357.1, from coordinate 647,014 downwards.
CTGAGAGACTGTTTGGGGAATGGCGCAAGCCCTCCAAATGCGTCCCCTCTCCCTTTGGGAGAGGGACAGAGTGAGGGGCACGGGCTGCGAAGGTGCCATCCGAGCACCGCCGGATAGATCCCCGCCTGCGCGGGGATGACTCAATTGCAGGGGACCGGCTTCCCCAAACAGTTTCTGAGCGAGCGAAGCGAGTCGAAGAGCCTGCCCCGGACTAGATCCGGGGATCTCAGCCGAGCACAGCGCCGCGTCCGCGTTGTAGCCGGGCGGTGCGCGACGGAGATCCTTCGACTGCGCCGCTACGCGGCTTCGCTCAGGATGACACAGTCCAACGGTCGCGGACCTATGCGGCCTCCGCTCGCGCCGCCACCTCCCGCCGAACCACGGGCGCCACCTCCTCGCCAAAAATCTCGATGGCGCGGAGCACTTCGGCGTGCGGGAGCGGGCCGACGGTGAGTTGGAGCAGGTGCCGGTCGTGGCCGAACAGCTCGTGCTGGTACAGGAGCTTGTCGATGGCCTGCTGGGCGCTGCCGAGCACGAGCGCGCCTTCGAGCGCGATCTCGCCCTCGAACTGGGCGCGCGACGGCGGCGGCCACCCGCGCTCGCGCCCGATCCGCCCCATCGTCTCCATGAACGGCCCGACGGCGACCTCGGCGGCGTGCGCCGCGGTGTCGGCCAGGAAGCCGTGGCCGTTAATCGAGACCTTGAGCGTCTCGGGCGCGTGCCCCGCCTGGGCGCCCGTCTGGCGGTACAGGTCGATGAGCGGGCGGAAACGGTGGGGCTGGCCGCCGATGATCGCCAGCGCGAGCGGGAGCCCGAGCCGGCCCGCTCGCACGACGGACGCGGGCGTGCCGCCGACGGCGATCCACACGGGCAGCGGGTCCTGGACCGGACGCGGGTAGACGCCCTGGCCGGTCAGCGCCGGCCGGTGCCGCCCGCTCCACGTCACGCGCTCGGACTCCCGCAAGCGGAGCAAGAGGTCCAGCTTGTCCGAGAACAGGCCGTCGTAGTCCTGGAGCGCCTGGCCGAAGAGCGGGAACGACTCGGTAAAGGAGCCGCGGCCGACCAGGATCTCGGCGCGGCCGTCGGAGAGCTGGTCGAGCGTGGCGAACTGCTGGAAGACGCGGACGGGGTCGTCGGACGAGAGCACCGTCACGGCGCTCGTCAGGCGGATCCGCTCGGTCCGCGCGGCGATGGCGGCGAGGACGACAGCGGGGGCGGAGGCCGCGTAGTCGGGCCGGTGGTGCTCGCCGACGCCGAACACGTCGAGCCCGACGGCGTCGGCGAGCGCGGCCTCTTCGACCAGCTCGCGCAGGCGCGAGCGTGGGGTGCCCGAGGGCGGGACTTCGGCGAACGAGAAGAGGCCGAGCTCCATGGTCTCCATTGGTTGTTGCGCCAAGCAAACGCGACGCGGCGCGGCCCGGTTGCCGCCGGCGCCGGATCCGCGCCCGGGCCGGGGGGTTGCCTCCGCCCTCCCCTCCCGCCTCATGTCCCTCCCAGCCCTCCGCGACCGCCTGGCCGAGACCGCCGACCTCTCCCACGCCGCCGCCGTCTTGGAGTGGGACCAGGAGACGTATATGCCGACCGGCGGCGCGGGCGCGCGAGGGCGGCAGATCGCCACGCTGCGCCGCGTCGCGCACGAGCGGTTTACCGACCCGGCCGTCGGCGCGTGGCTGGCGAATGCATCGCCCGAGACCGACCTCGACCGGGCGCTCGTGCGCGTGACGCAGCGCGACTGGGACCGGGCGACGCTCGTACCCGCGCGGCTCGTCGCCGAAAAGGCCGAGGCGTCGGCGCGCGCGATGGAGGCGTGGAAGGCGGCGCGCGAGGCCGACGCGTTCGCCCTGTTCGCGCCCCACCTCGACGCCGTGTTCGCCCTCGCCCGCGAGGAGGCGGATGCGGTCGCGCCGCTCGTCGCACGCGAGCGCGGGCCCGCCTACACGCCCTCGCCCGGCGACGCCCGCTACGACGCCCTCCTCGACGCGTTCGAGCCCGGCGCCTCGACCGCCAGCGTCGCCGCCGTGTTCGACCAGCTTCAGGCCGGGCTCGTGCCGCTCGTCGCCGCCGTCGCCGACGCGCCCGCGCCAGACGACGCGTTCCTGCACGCGCCGTTCGACGCCGACGCCCAGTGGGCCTTCGGGCTGGAGGTGGCGACCGCGCTCGGCTACAGCCTGGACCACGGGCGGCAGGACCTCGCCGCGCACCCGTTCACCGCGGCCTTCGGGCACACCGACGTCCGCGTCACCACGCGCGTCGACCCCGCGTTTTTCCCGACGGGCTTGTTCGGGACCGTCCACGAGGTCGGCCACGCGCTCTACGAGCAGGGGCTGGCGCCGGAGCTGGCGCGGACGCCGCTGGCGGACGGGGCCTCGCTGGGCGTCCACGAGAGCCAGTCGCGGTTGTATGAGAACTTGGTCGCGCGGTCGGCGCCGTTCTGGGCGTGGGCGTACCCGGGCCTCCAGCGCCGATTCCCCCAGCTGGCGGGCGTGGCGCGCGACGCGTTCGTCCGGGCGATCAACAAGGTCGAGCCGTCGCTGATTCGCGTCGAGGCCGACGAGTTGACGTACCACCTCCACGTGCTGCTCCGCTTCCGGCTGGAGCGCGCGATGCTGGCGGGCGACCTCGCCGTGGCCGACCTCCCCGACGCGTGGCGCGACGGGATGCGCGAGTTGCTCGGCGTGGTACCGGAGACCGACGCCGACGGCTGCCTCCAGGACATCCACTGGTCGCTCGGCGCCGTCGGCTACTTCCCGACCTACACGCTGGGGACCCTGATGTCGGTGCCGCTGTGGAATGCGGCCGACGCGGCGCTCGGCGGGCTCGACGGACAGATGGCGGCGGGCGAGTTCGGGCCGCTGCTGGCGTGGCTGCGCGAGCACGTCCACCGCTGGGGGCGGGCGAAGACGGCGGACGAGATCCTGGTCGGCGCGACGGGGACGGGGCTCGACGCCGAGCCGTGGCTGGCGTACGCCCGGGCGAAGATGGGGCGGCTCTACGGCGTGTCGGTGTAAAGCCGGGCGACGGCGGTCATGTTGCGGTCGCCGAGCCCGGCGGCCTGGGCACGCGCGAACGTCGCCCGCGCGGCGTCGACGGCCGGGGCGTCGACCCCGGCGGCGGCGGCCATCCCGAGCGCGTAGCGCAGGTCCTTTTCCAACAGGTCCACGGGGAAGAGCGGGTCGTCGTCTCCCGCCGCCATCAGCCGCATCGCCGTCGCGGCGACGGGGCTCGCGGCGGGCGTCGCGCCCAAGACCTCGGCGGCGGTCGCGCGGTCGACGCCCGAGGCCGCGAGCGCGGCCAGCAGCTCGGCCGCCGCGGCCACCTGCACGCCCATCAGCGCGTTCACGGCCAGCTTGACGAGCGCGCCCTGCCCGACCGGCCCGAGGTGGTGGACGGCCCCGCCTATCGCGTCGAACGCGGGTCGGGCGACGGCGAGCGCGTCGGCGTCGCCGCCGACGAGGTAGACCAGGCTGGCGGCGTCCGCCTGGGGGCGCGAGCCGGAGACGGGGGCATCGAGGAATCGGGCCCCGCGCTGCTCCGCCAGGCCCGCCAGCTCACGGACCCAGCCCGGGGTGAGCGTGCTCGACTCGACGGCGACGGCGTCGGGCGCGAGCCCGGCGAGCGCACCGTCCGCGCCGGTCCAGACGGCGCGCGAGGCGTCGTCGTCGGTGACCATGGCGATCACGAGGTCGGCGCCGGTCGCGGCCTCGCGCGGCGTCATGGCGACCGTCGCGCCTCGCTGGTGGAAGGACGCCGTCGGCCCAGGCGAGCGGTTCCAGACGGTGAGGGCGGCGGGGTCGAGGTGGGCGGCCATCCGGGCACCCATGGCGCCGAGGCCGAGAAAGGCGATGTGCATGTGGGTAGGGAGCAGCGCTCGAGGTCGCCCCCCTCACCCTGTCCCTCTCCCACCGGGAGAGGGGACGTGATCTGGGAAGGCGGCGCGAACCGACGTGCGGGTCAGCGGCCGGCGGGGCGGATGGAGCGGACAGGCGGGGGCGGCTCGGCGAGCCGCTCGACGGGATTCGCGTCCAGCATTTCGAGCGCGAGGTCGACGGCGCGCTCCAGCTGGGGGTCGCGGCCGTCGACCCAGTCGCGCGGCGTGATGTCGACCTCGACGTCGGGCGCGACGCCCTCGTTCTCGACCGACCACCGGCCGTCGAGGTCATAAAAGCCGCCGCGGGGGGCGGTGATGTAGCCGCCGTCGACGAGCGACGGCGTGTCCCAGATGCCGACGAGTCCGCCCCACGTCTTGGTCCCGACGAGCGGGCCGAGCCCGCGCGCGCGGAACATGTAGGGCAGGAGGTCGCCGCCAGAGCCGGACATCTCGTTGATGAGCATGACCTTGGCGCCCCAGATCCCCGCCATCGGCGTCGACCACGGCTCGCGGTCGCCGACGGGGTTGTTGAAGTAGCCGTACCGCTCGCGCGCGAGCACGTCGATGATGTAGTCGGCGGCCGTCCCGCCGTTGTTGTAGCGCTCGTCGACGACGGCGCCGTCGCGGTCTTGCTGGGCGAAGTAGTAGCGGTTGAACGACTCGTACCCGCTGTCGCCGGTGTCGGGGACCCAGGCGTAGGCGAGGCGCCCGCCAGAGCGCGCGTCGACGAACCGGCGGTTGTCCTCGACCCAGGCCCGCTGGCGGAGCCCGGCCTCGCTGGCGACCGGCACGACGGTCACGCGCCGCGCGCCCACGAACGTCGGGCGGTCGTTGACGTGGAGGACGGTCTGTCGGCCGGCGGTGCCCGCGAACGGCCGATACAGGCTGGTCGCCGCCGTCAGCTCGACGCCGTCGACGCCGACGAGAAAGTCGCCTTCCGACACGTCGACGCCCGGCGCCGCGAGCGGGGCGCTCAGGCCGGGGTTCCAGCTTTCGGCCGTGTAGATCCGCGCCAGCCGGTACCGCCCGTCGACGACCTCGACGTCGGCGCCGAGCAGGCCGACGGCCACGCGCTCGACGTCGGGCTCGTCGCCGCCGCCGGTGAACGAGTGGCCGACCGAGGTCTCGCCGCCGAGCACGTCGAGCAGGTAGGTGAGGTCGCTGCGGTGGCGGACGTGGGCCAGCCACGGCTCGTACATCGCGCGGACGGCGTCCCAGTCGGCGCCGTGGAGGTTGGGGGCGTAGAAGTAGTCGCGCTGGAAGCGCCAGGCGTCGTCGAAGATCTGGGCCCACTCGGCGGCGGGGTCGACCTCGGCCCGGAGCCCGAGCGCGAGCGCCCCGTCCCCGGGCTCCGGCGGGGCCTCGGTGCCGACCACGCGCCAGCCGCCGCCCGCGCCGACGGCCATCTTGGACCCGTCGTGGGAGACGGACGCGGCGGTGACGCCGGTCAGGAACGGTGCCGCCTCGCGGTCCTCCAGGCTCCAACGGTGGAGCGTCGCGCCGTCGTCGCCAGCCTCGGCCAGGAACAGGACGCCCGCCGGGCCCGCGAGCAGCTCGGTGTACGGCGCGTCCGGGAGGTCGAGCGCGACCGTGCGGTGCAGGATGCCGTCGAAGGCGATCTCGACGGGCGCGGGCTCCTCGTCCTCTCCCTCCTCATCGTCGTCCTCGCCTGCGGCGACCGGCTCCTCGTCGCTCCGGGGCAGGAGCGGCGACGGCTCGTCGGCGGCCAGGACGATGAGGTACGGCGCGGCCGTGACGTCCGGGCCGAAGGCGCTCATGTCGAGCCAGCCCGAGGCCACGCCGAGGTTGGTGCTCGCGAGCACGTAGAGGTACTTCCCCGACGCGTCCCAGGCGGGCGAGTAGGCGTCCGAGAGGCCGTCGGTGACGGCGTGCGTGTCGCCGGTCTCGGTGTCGTAGACGACGACGCGGCGGAGCTGGTTGGAGCCGCGCCGGGCGTAGGCGAGGTAGCGGCCGTCGGGCGACCACCGGGGCGCGAGCGTGCGCTCGGGGTGGGCGAAGGCGTCGCCGTCGACGCGCCGGGCGGCGCCCGAGGCGACGTCCAAGACCCACAGGTTGCGGTCGGTGTCGGTAAAGGCGATGTGGGCGGCGTCGGGGGCCCACTCGGGCTCGTAGTAGAACGCCGGGCCGGGCAGGTCGAGCGCGCGGGCGGGCTCGACGCCGGCCGGGTCCCCGATCATCAGCTGGTACTCGCCGGAGGCGTCGGAAAACCAGGCGACGTGGCGGCCGTCGGGCGACCACGACGGGTCGCGGTCGGCGGCGCCCGACGCGCGCGAGAGGTTGCGCCAGTCGCCGTGCTCGACGGGGACCGTGAACACCTCGCCTCGGGCCTCAACGAGCGCGCGCTGGCCGGTCGGCGAGAGCGAGACGCGCGCGACGGCGTCGTCGACGGCCTCCCAGTGGGGGCGGGCCCAGGGGAGGTCGCCGGTCGCAGTGATGGCGAGCGGGCGCGGCTCGCCGTCGGGGTCGAGGCGGTGGAGACCGCCGGCCTGCTCGTAGACGACGGTCCCGCCGCCGGCGTCGAGGTGCTTGACGTCGTAGTCGGCGTGGAACGTCCGCTGGCGGAGCGTGCCGGTCGCCGTGTCGTAGCTCCAGACGTTCGCGGCGTCGTCGCGGTCGGACAGGAAGTAGACCGTCTCGCCGAGCCAGACGGGCTCGGTGTCGACGGTGCCGCTCCAGGGGATGGTGGTCTCGTCGAGCGTGTCGAGGTCGAGGATGCGGATGGGCTGGGCCTGGCCGCCGCGGTAGCCGCGCCACTCGGGGTCCCACCGGTCGATCCGCTCGTAGGCGAGCCGCCCGTCGCGGAGGTCGCCCTCGAAGCCGCGCGGGAGCGGCAGGCGGGCCGGCATCGGGTCGCCGGGGGCGATGGTGAAGAACGCCGACTCGGGGCGGGGCGCGTTGTCGCGGCCCGAGATAAAGAGGACGCGGCCGTCGTCGGTCCAGCCACGCGCGCGGTCGGCGCCGGGGTGCCAGGTCAGCCGCTGGGGCTCGCCGCCGCCGACGGGCACGACGTAGACGTCGGTGTTGCCATCGTAGTCGCCGGAGAACGCGAGCCAGGCGCCGTCGGGCGAGAGGTGCGGGTCGGCCTCGACGCCGGGGAACGTGGTCACGCGGCGGGCCTGGCCGCCGTCGCGGCCGACGGTCCAGAGGTCGCCGCCGTACGCGAAGGCGATGTGGCGGTCGCTGACGGTCGGCTGGCGCAAGAGGAGCGTCTGGGCGCCGGCGCCGGCGGCGAGGGCGAGGGACAGCAGGAGGGCGGGGACGACGCGCATCGGGGTGGTGGGGTGGGATCCGATGGTACTGCGGGTCCGCTAGGGGCGCCAAGAGCGCGGGCGACGTCGCCGGGCGCCAGCAGGCGGGGTGCTCGGCAGACCCCCCGTCCGCGCGGTGCCCCTACGCAAGGCAGGCGCCAGCAGCCGCGCGCCACGACCACCCGGCACGACGCCGCGCGAACTGTCCCCCTTGGCAAGGGGGACAGCTCCCTGACCTGGGAGCGCAGCGACCGGAAGAGGGAGCGGGGGGTCTGCCGAGCACGACCTCGTGCGAGCGCTCCTCTCCCCCACCCCGTCCAGAGGCGGCGCTACTCGCCGCGCAGCGCCAGCGCGGGGTCGGTCTTCGACATCTTCCACGCCGGGTACAGGCCGGCCAGTAGCGCCGCGCCGACGGCCAGCCCGACGGCTTGCAGCAGCACGGCGGGCGACACCTCGAACGCCAGCGTCCACCCGAACGAGCGGACGTTGACCACGAACACCAGCACGGCCGCGAGTGCCAGCCCCAGGGGCACCGCCAGCAGCCCGGCCCACAGGCCGAGCACGCCGGTCTCGGCGACCACCATCTTGCGGACCTCCCACGGCGTCATGCCCTGGGCGCGCAGCATCGCCAGCTCGCGCGTGCGCTCCAGTTGGATCGCCATCAGCGCCGACAGCACGCCCACGAACGCGACGGCGACCGCCAGCAGGCGCAGCACGGAGGTGACGACGAACGTCTGGTCGAAGATCTCGAGGCTGGCCTGCCGCAGGTCGCGGTTCGAGCGCACGATGACGCGCTGGCCGGACGCCTCGGCGAGCGCGCGGGCCCGGGCAACCAGATCGTTCGGCGCGACGCCGGGCGCGGCGGTCAGGGCCGTGCCGGCGAACCCGGGGTCGCGGTACGCCTCTAAAAACGGGGCCTCGTCCATGAGCACGACGCCGAGGTCGTTGCCGTAGTCGTAGTAGATGCCGGAGATCGGGTAGCGGCGGTCGCCGCGGTCGGTCGGGAGCGTGAGCGTGTCGCCGACGGCCACGTCGAAGCGGAAGGCGAAGGGCTCGGAGACGGCGACGGCGCGGTCGGCGGATGCGGCGACGGCTTCGGCAGAACCCTGCTTGTAGCGGTAGATCCCGGCGCGGGTGCCGTCGATCCGGCTCACGACGAGGTCGAACGGCCCGCTGCCCATATCCAGCGTCCGGACGCGGATGGCGTCGGCGCGCTCGACGCCGTCGAGCGCCGCGAGCCGGGCCGCGAGCGTGTCGTCGAGCACGGCGCCGCCCCGACGGAAGACGGTCGCGGGCGGCTGGACATAGACGTCGGAGACGAGCACGGCGCCGAGCCAGTCGGCGACGGTCGTGCGGAACGAGGACACCATCGTGGCGACGCCGACCGTCGCGGCGACGGCGACCGCGAGCGCGGCGACGGCGACGGCGGTGCGGCTGAGGCTGGCGGCGATCCCGCGCGCGGCCATCCGCCCGACGGGCCCGAGCAGCGCGCCCAGGATGGGTCCCGTTATCCGGGCCCACTGCATCGTGAGCCAGGGCACGACGAGGGCGGTCCCGGCCAGAATCCCGAGCATCCCAGCGTACGCGCCGGCCACCCCGGCGGGGATCCACAACACGCCGACGCCCGCCGCGAGCGTCGCCAGCCCCGCCAGCGCCAGCCGGGCCGCATTCGCGCCCGCGGACTCCTCCTGCGTCGAGCGGCGGAGCGCCGTCGCGGGTGCGGTCGAGGCGGCCTCCCAACCGGGCCGCAGCGCACCGATGAGCGTGGCCCCAAGCCCGAGCGCGACGCCCTTGGCGAGCGCTAGCGTCGAGACGTCGAGCTCGCGGACGCGGACGACGAAGTACAGGTCGCCGATCGTCTGCGTAACAAGGCGGACGAGCCCGCTCCCCATCACAACCCCCAGCCCGATCCCGACGGCCGTCCCGACCACGCCGACGACGAGCGCCTCGCCGAGGACGGCGCGGAACACCTCGGCGCGCGTGACCCCGAGCGCGCGGTACGTCGCTAGCACGCGCCGCCGCTGGACGACGGCAAACGTGACGGTGTTGTAGATCAGGAAGACGCCGACGACGAGCGCCAGCAGGGACAGCGCGGTCAGGTTGAGCCGGAAGGCGGCGGTCATGGTCGAGAGCGCCTCGGCCTGCGTGGACGCCGGGCGGACCTCGGTCCCGGGCGGCAGCCGCTGGCGGACGGCCGCGACGGCGTCGTCGGAGGCGAGGACGAGGTCGATGCGGGAGAGGCGGCCGCCGTTGGCGGCGGCAAGGGGCATGGGGGAAGGGCCAAGGGGCTCCTCGCCCACCACGCTTGCGGTCGTCTCCCAGTCTTCTGCCTCTTGCCCCTTCCCACGTCCCCCGTGCCCCATCCCAAACCACTCCTGCGCCGTCGACACATCCGCCACCAGCAGGTTTTGCAGGGCGCTCGCGCTGCGGTCGTCGTCGGCCGTGAGCAGGCCCACGACGCGCGCTGTCTCGTCGCGGCCGTCGATGGTCAGCCCGAGCGTGTCGCCGACGGCCACGCCGAGGTCGACGGCGGTGCCTTGGGAGAGCAGGATCGCGCCGGGGACGGTCAGGAAGGCGCCGGCGTCCAGGCCCGACGACGGGCCGCCGACGAACGGCCGGAAGGCGGACTCGGCGAACGGGTCGACGCCGAGCACGGAGACCACGAGCGACGGCCGCCGCGCCACGCGTGCGTCGCCCTCGACGACCGGGGCCACGGCGCCGACGTTCGAGGCCACCAGCTCGGCGACGAGCCCGCCGTCCACGCCGCCCGGCCCGCCGACGACCTGGTGCGTCGCCTGCCCGGTGAGGGCCTCGCCGGACAGCTCGAAGGCACGCAGGGCGCTCGTGTTCGCGAGGTCGACGGCGACGCTGACGGCGACGCCGAGCGCGACGCCCAGAATCGACAGGACCGTCAGCAGGGGGTGCCGCGTGAGGTAGCGCCGGCTGGAGCGGAAGAGCGGCCGGCTCATGCCTCGGCCCTTGTGCCACGCGTCTCCGTCACGCGCCCGTCCGCCAGCCGGAAGACGGTGTCGACGCGGGTCAGGGTCGACTCGTCGTGGGTGACCATCAGGAGCGACCGGCCGCGCTCGCGCGTCAGCGTCTCCAACAGGTCCAGGATGCGCTCGCCGGTCCGGGCGTCGAGGTCGCCGGTCGGCTCGTCGGCCAGGACGAGAGCGGGGTCGTGGGCGAGGGCCCGCGCGATCGCCACGCGCTGCTGCTCGCCGCCGGACAAGCGGTCGGGAAAGGTGTCGGCGCGGTCGGCCAGCCCGACCTCGTCGAGGAGCGCGGCGGCGCGCTCGTGCGCGTCCGGGGCGCCGTCGAGGTCGAGCAGGAAGCGGACGTTCTCGGCGACCGTCAGGGTCGGGACCAGGTTGTAGAACTGGAACACGAACCCGACGTGGCGGCGGCGGAAGAGCGTCCGGTCGCGCTCGGACAGCGTGCCGAGGGCGACGCCGTCGACGGTGACCGTCCCGCCGTCGGGCCGGTCGATGCCGGACATCACGTTCAAGAGCGTCGACTTGCCGGCGCCGCTGCGGCCGACGAGCGCGCCGACCGTCCCGCGCGGCATGGCGAGGTCGACGCCCTGGAGCACGTCGCGCGTGGCGTCGCCCTCGCGGTAGCGCTTGACGACGCCGCAGAGGTCGAGGACGAGCGAACTGGCGGTCGGGGCGTCGGGGTCGGGCCCCGTGGGCGGGATTTGCAACATCGGTCCGGGGGGTGGCCGGTCGGACGCGCCCCGGTGCGCGGGGTTTTCCCGATCCCGGGCGTGAGCCCGCCTGCTGGCGCGAGCGAAGTGCTCGGCAGCCCCCGGCGTCGCTCCGCTCCGCGTCCCCCTTCAAAGGAGGGCGTTGGTGAGACCGCCCACCCGAAAACAGTCCCCCTTTGAAGGGGGTGCCCCGCAGGGGTGGGGGATGTCCGCGTTTGCCAGCCCCCGCTCCGCCATCCCGCTGGTATCAGGACAATCGGTACCGCGTCTGGACCAGGCCGTCGTCGAAGGCCTGCGTCTCGACGTGCCGGAGGGGCACGTCGGCCGGGACCGACCCGAACAGCGGGATCCCGTCGCCGAGCAGGACGGGCACGCGCGTCACGATGAGCTCGTCGAGGCAGCCCGCTCGGAGAAAGCCCTGCAGCGTCTCGCCGCCGTCGACCCAGACGCCCCGGCTCCCGGTCGCCCCGAGGTGGTCGAGGAGGGCGCCTGGCGCCAGCGCGAGCACCTCGACGTCGACGCCGGCCGTGTCGGGCGCGCCGGTGCTCAGCACGACGACCCGGAACGCGCTGTACGGCCACTCGCCAAAGCCGTGGACGGTCTCGTACGTCTTCCGCCCCAGCACGAGCGTGTCGACGGAGGCCACGAAGGCGTGGTAGCCGTAGTCCTGGTCGCCGCTCGGCGTCGGGAGCCAGTCGAGCCCGCCGTCGGGCCTGGAGATAAAGCCGTCGACGCTGGCGGCGATGTAGGCGACGGCATAGGGGCGGTGGGGCATGGGCGGCGGGCGATGTGGTACGGGAAGACTAGGGCAACGCGGATGCGGGGTCCGACCTTCCGTTCCCCCGGTCTGCCCCCCCCCCACCCCGCCATGCGCGTTGCCCTGCTCCTCGCCCTCCTCGCCGTCGCCGGCTGCGACGCCTTCGGCGGCACGCCCGACCCCGCGTGGACCGAGGCCGGCGCGGTCGCCGTGTTCGACTACACGCCCGGGCCGGACTCGATCTACACCTGGGGCGTCGCGGCCGAGGGCACGTACGCCGCCGTCCCCGCCACGCCGCGCGCGCTCGAGATGCGGATCGTCGCCTCGCCCGACTGGCGCCGCACGGACCGCTACGTCGACTGGCGCGACACGGCCGCGCCGGACTTTACGCTCTCCCAGTTCCAGTCGGTGTTCGAGCTTCCGCTCGACGACGCGGATGTGGAGGTGGCCGACGACGGGCTGGCGGTCGTCGTCGACGTGGACTGCTCGGGCGGGGGCTGGGTGAGCGGAGGGTCGAGCGGGCGGCTCGCGTTTATCCGGGTGCCGAACCGGGCGGGCACGGTGCAGGACATCAACAACTGCGGGCACTCGGGCGCCCTCACCGGCCCGACGTTCCCGGCCACCGGGCCGGAGTCGGTGACGGTCCCGGCCGGGACGTTCTCGGCGATCCGCATCGAGACGCCGGTCGTCGGGTACCCCGGCGGCACGGCCGTCGAGTGGTGGAGCTGGGACGCCGGGCTCGTCCGGCTCGACGTCGTCGGCCCGGAGGGCGGGCTGCGCGGTCGGTTCGAGCGGTCGGCCGGCGAGTGACGCGGGGTTTTCAAGCGGGATGACGCGCCGCTGTCGCGGGGGGCGCGCGTAGGTTCGACGCCCCCCCGAGACCGCCCCGTTGTCGTCCCCCGCCCGCCCGCTGCCCTCCGGCACGGACGCCCTCCCCGGCGTCCGCCTGCGCGACGGGTTCGCGTTCCGCGAGGGGCAGCGCGTGTTTCTGGAGCGCTGGGCGGATCTGCTGCGCGGGACCGAGCGGAACGCGCTGGGCGTGTTCGTGCCCGGCTACGGCAAGACGATCACCGCGCTCGCGGCGTATGTCGTCGCCCGCGCGCTCGGCGTCGCCGACCGGCTCGTGGTCTTCGTCCCGCGCGGCAACCTGCGCGACCAGTACGCCGACGTCGACGAGCTCGCGCAGGTGTTCCACTGGCTCGGCGCCGAGTCCGTCTCGTTCTGCGCCGCCGACTCGGACCGTGTCTTCCTCAAGAACCTGAGCACTGAGGTCGTGGTGACGACCTACCAGTACGCGTCCGGCGAGCGCGGCAACGACGCGCTGCAGGCGTTCTGCCGGCAGTCGAAGGCGCTCTTCGTGTTCGACGAGGTCCACCACCTCGCGCACGATGGAACGTGGGCGCAGGCCATCGAGCGGTTCCCCCACGCCGCCTCCGTCGCCCTCTCGGGCACCCCGATGAGGGGCGACTCGAAGTCGCTCTTCGGCGTCCCGACGACGACCGACGCCGAGGGGTTCGAGTACTACGACGCGCTCCACGAGGTCGGGATGCGCGAGGCGCACGCCGAGGGCGGCATCCTGAAGCGCGTCGAGGCGCACGTCGTCGACTACGCCGTCCGGATGGTGCGGACCGACACGGGCGAGGAGGTCGAGGTCTCGCTCACCGACCTCCGCGACGACCCCGAGGCGTCCCGCGACGTCGACGCGTACCTCGCGCGGCGCAAGCTCCGCTTCCACGAGGTCTACCTCGAAACCTTGCTCGGGCCGGCGTTCACGCGGTTCGCCGAAAAGCGCGGCGCCCTCGCCCGGCAGATGGCACGGTCGGGCGGGTGGGCCGGCTACCGCGACCACCAGATGCTGGTCATCGCGATGAGCAACGCGCACGCCGCCGCGATCCTCGACTTCGTGCGCCGCCGCCACCCCGATGTGCGCTCCGCCCGGATCGGCCAGGACGTGCCCGCCGCCGAGCGCCAGCAGCTCTTGGACGCCTACCGGGGCGGCGACCTCGACGTGATGGTCCAGGTCGACATGATCGGCGAGGGGACCGACATCAAGCCGATCTCCGTGCTCGTCAAGGCCGACCTGGTCCGCGCGGTCGGCAAGACGATGCAGCAGGTCTTCCGCGGGATGCGCTACGTGCCCGACTGGCCCGAGGCGGCGAATGCCTGCGACCTCTACGCCGCCGAGGACTCGGGCGTGGCCGAGACGCTGCGCTGGATCGCGGCCGAGGAGACGATGGGCACGAAGAAGTCGAAGAACGGGACGGGCGGCGGCGAGGGCGCGACCGTCGAGCCGTCGGAGGCGTCGGTGTGGGAGCTCAAGTCGGTCCGCCAGGGGACCAGCCAGACGCTGTCGCTCGACCAGATGCCGGGCTACCGGTCGTCGGACCAGTTCCACCGCGAGGTGCCCAAGGAGCAGGCCCGCCCGGTCGCCATCGACGTGGCCGCGCGCGAGCGCGAGCTTCGTCAGGCCTGCGCCGACCTCGCCAAGGAGCTGTCGTACGCGGCCGACGTCTCGGTCCGCGAGGTCCACGCGGCGTGGAAGCGGCAGGTCCGCGGGCAGGCGCAGGCCGACGCCAGCATCGTCGCGCTCGACAAAAAGCGGGTCTGGCTGGAGCGCTCGCTGCGCGCCGGCCGGCTGGCGTAGCGCGGGCGCCTAGCGGACTGCCGCGCGCGCCCGCTCCGCCAGCTCGTCCGTGAGTTGCCGCTGCGCCTCTGCCCGCACCGGCTCGGCGCGGTGCGTGAGCGCAAGACCGGCCGCCTCGAACACGGCGTCCGTGTCGGCCGCCCCTCCGTCTTGTGGTCGCCCATGTGGAACTTCTCGTGCCGCCGGGTCAGGTCGCGCGCCCAGAACTGGGACCGGGGCGGCCGTTGAGGTCGCTCATGTCCGGCGTGAGGTCGGAGACGGCCGTGGCGTAGTCGGCCGCCGTCAGCCCAGGGTCCCGCGCCGAGCCGATGTGAGTCTCGCCGCCGGGCCCGGCCCCCGTCCGGACCTGCCACGTGATCGTGTTCTTCAGCTTCGCCCGGACCCGGAAGACGGGGGTCGGGGTGCGCTTGTGCGTGACCGTGGTGTTGGTCACGCTCACCGACGACCTCGTCACGCCGAACCCGGACGGCGCCGAGCCGCCCCGAGCGATCGAGTGGGCCTTCGAGAGCGCCGCTTTCACCGCGTCCTCCGAGGTGGCCACGGCGGCGCCGACCCGGTCCGGCAGGGCGAACGTCTCCTCCTCGTCGGGGCCGGTCGCTACGAGCTCGGCCCCCTCCGGCTCGGCGCCCGGGGCGGCCGGAATCGCGAGGCTCACCTCGCGCTCCTGGGCCGCACTTCCGCCCCCGTCGGTGGGCGCGGGCGCGGCGGCGGGCGGCGGCGGTGCGGGGGCCTTGCGCCCCGGCTTCTGTTTCGAATCGATCATCGCATCGGCGGCACGGACTCAACGACCGCCGATTCCGACTGCACGCCGGATGTGCAGGACAGGGTACGGCGCACGCCCTGCACGGCCAAATGGTCCTCGCTACGGCGTGCACCCCGTGAGCGCCCCCGGCGACGCCCCCTCGATGCGCGACTGGACGTACTGGCTGCCCGTGAGTGGGTAGAAGCGCGTGCCCGTCGCCGCGTGGAAGTACATGTAGTAATACTCCCGCGAGGTCGGGATCACGGTGTCGGGGATCGGGTCCGGGTCGCGGTTGAGGGTGATCACGCCGCCCGCGTTCGTCACCCCGATCATCCGCCCGAACGGGTCGACGGTGCACCGGGGGTGGACCGCCCGGATGCACTGCTCGACGTTGCGGCGCCACTCGCGGAGATAGGCCTGAATGGTCGGGTCGTCCCAGGGTCCTGGAGGCATATCGGGAGGGGCTACGGAGACGCTCGCGAACAGCGCGGCCCTGCATCGTAGGGCACGCGGCCTCGCCGGCGAGCCCGACCCGCGAGCGGCGGCTCACGCACGCCCTCTCCTCACGGGGAAGGGAAGCCACATGTGATCCAAACGCTCGCGAACTCAAACGCGTCGCCACTCCCCGCTGGCGGGACGTGCCGCCGACTCGCCATCCCAAACGCACTCCGCCCCGCTGGCGCGTGCCAACGGGGCGGAAGCGTCCGAACGGAGCCTGCGGGCTAGCCCTGCGCGAGCATGCGCACGGCGTCGGCCAGCATCCGCGCCTTGGCCGGGTCGCCCGAGGCGGCGGCCATGCCCGAGATGCCGTCGGCCAGCTCGGTCAGCGTCCGGGCGCGCGTGGCGCCGGACGCCATCTCGGCGTTGTAGAGCGCCGTCCGCACCAGGAGGAGCTCGGCGTCCGACATCGCGTCGGTGCGGTCGAGCTGGTCGGCGTAGGCGCGCGCCAGGGCGAACGTGGCGGGCCACTCGTAGACCGGCTGGCCCTGCGCGTTGAGGTAGTCGAGCTCGACCGAGTTGGCCGCGTCGATCTCGTTCTGCGTCAGGTACGGGCTCGGCGTGAGCTGGAAGACGTCCAGGCCGCGCGAGATCTCGGAGCTGACCAGGTCGCCGTTGTACCAGTAGACCGACCAGCTGCCGCCGGAGGCCATCTGCTCGGCGTCGGCCGGGCCGCGGTCGTGGAACGCGATCTCGATGGGGTTCGACGCGTCGGTCCAGTCGAAGACCGAGATGCCGCCCTGGTACCAGCTCTGGACCATGATGTCGCGGCCGGGGACCGGGATGAGCGAGCCGTTGTGGGCCACGCAGTTCTCCTCGGACGTCTGCGGCGCCGGCATCTTGTAGTAGCTCTTGAAGTCCATCTGGCCGTCGGTCAGCTCGAAGATGGCGTTCGCGCCCCACTCGTAGGGGTCGGTCGCGCGGCACTTCGGCTGGCCGCCGCCGCCCCACTCGTCGGTAAAGAGGACCTTGGTGGCGTCGTTGTTGAACGTCGCCGAGTGCCAGTACGAGAAGTTCGAGTCGGCGACGGCGTCGATCCGGCGCGGGGCGATCGGGTCGGAGATGTCGAGCAACAAGCCGTAGCCCTCGCACGCGCCGCCCGCCAGCCCGACGGCCGGGTACAGCGTGATGTCGTGGCACTGGTTCGGCCCCGGGCCGGGCTCGCCGTCGTCGTCGTCGTCGCTCCCGACGGTGATCCCGAAGCGCTCCTGGACGAGCGCGGGGAGCCGCTCGCGGAGCAGCGTCGAGTCGGCCGCCGTCGGCTCGCCCTCGCCGCCGCGCTCGGCGACGATCTCGGCCAGGAACATGCGCACGAAGCGGTCGGGCAGGATGCGGTCCTGGCCGCCGAAGTACAGGACGTAGGCGCCGCGCGCCTTGGCCTCCTCGATGGCCGCGATGTCGGCCGGCGCGAGCCCGTGGCTGGGCGCCTCCGTCAGCCCCTCGAAGATCCGCGGCGAGTTGACGATCTCGGCGGCGGTCGGGTTGGCCAGCGGCACGCGGATCACCTCGATCCGGAACAGCGCCGAGTTCGGGTCCTCATCCGGCGCCGCGCCGGAGCAGCCGGGCAGCTCCTCGGCCGGGCGGACGCCCGCCGAGCCCGACACGTAGATGTACACGTTGTCGTCGTCGTCGGGGTCTTTCAAGACCGAGTGCGTGTGCGAGCCGCGGCAGGTCTGCACGTTCGAGACGTACTCCGGATTGCGGATGTCGGAGATGTCGAAGATGCGGATGCCCCGCAGGCGGTCCGGGCTGACGGCCTCGGAGACGCCCTCGGTGCCGCAGTCGAGGCGGCCGCCGAGCCCCTCGCCCGAGACGAACATCAGGTTGCCGTAGACCGAGACGTCGCTCTGCGACGCCGGGCAGACGTACTCCGTGACGAGCTCGGGGCTCGCGGGGTCGCTGAGGTCCCACACGATGATGCCGTTGTAGTTGCCCTGGAACGCGTAGTCGCCCTGGAAGGCGAGGTCCGAGTTCGTGACGCCGACGAAGTCGGGCGGCGGCGGCGTCTTGGAGACGACGCGCAGGTTCCAGGTCGCCTCCTCGGCGTCGAAGAGCCCGGCCGCCAAGCCGACGCGGGGGTCGGGGCTCGGCGCCATCGTCGGGAAGGCCGGGACGGACATCGTGGCGCTGGCGGGGGCCTGCATCGGCGCCGTCATGGGCCGCTGGGCACAGGCGGCGGTCCCCAGGAGGACGGCGGCCACGGCCAGCGTGGAGGAGAGGGTCGAAAGACGCATTGGGAGGAGGGAGAGTGGCTGGGGGTGGGGGAACGAAGGGGGCGGGCGGCCTAATCGGCCATCGCGTCGAGCATCAGCTGCATCCGCGCGATCTCGGTCCGCTGGTCGACCTGGATGTCGGAGGCCAGCTTGAAGGTGTTGCCGTTCTGCGCCGCGCCGTCCTGGGCGAACAGGTGCTCGACCATCGCGACGGCGCCGGCGTGGTGCTGGATCATGAACGTCAGGAACAGGCGGTCGAAGTCGGGCCCGCGCGCGGCGTCGAGTTCGGCGAGCTGGGCGGCGGTCAACATGCCGGGCATCGCGGCCATGCCGTCGCCGTGGTCCATGCCCGCGTGGTCCATCGCGCCGTGGTCCATGCCCGAGTGGTCCATCGACATGGAGGTCGTCCCGTCCTCGGCGACGGCCGGGACGGGCAGGCCGCGGTCGGCGAGCCAGCGCTGCATCGACGCGATCTCGTCGTGCTGGGCGTTGTCGATCCGCGCCGCGAGCCGGGCGACGGCCGGGCCGGGCCCGTTGCGCCGCGCCATCTCGGCCATCACCAGCGCCTGGGCGTGGTGGTGGATCATGCCCGCCATGAACGCGGCGTCGTCGGCCGAGTAGCGCTCGAGGTCGGCCTGCTGGCGGGCGCGGTAGAGCGCCTCGAGCTCGGCGACGCGGTCGGCGTCGATGGCCGGCGGCGCGTCGGCGGGCGGGGCGGACGTGTCGAGGGCGGCGGTCGGGGCGCAGCCGGACACCGCCAGCGCGGCGGCGGCGGCCAGGACGGGCAGGACTCTCATGACGGGGTGGCGGGGAGCAGGCCCAAGGTACGTGGCGGCGAGCCGGCGCCCGCGCTACGACAGGCCGTTCCGGAGGTTGCGCCCGCCCGCCTGGAGCCGGCTACCGGGCCTTCGTCAACCGGCGAACGTCTACCGTCTGGCTCCCCGCCACGGCCCGGACGACATACGCCCCCGCCGATAGCGACCTCAGGTCGATCTCGAGCGAAATCGTCCCGACCCCGGCCGCCGTCGGGGTTGACTGCCAGACGACCCGCCCGAGCACGTCAATCACTTCGACGTGGACGGACTCCTCCGGCGTGGCGAGGTGGAGGCGAACGGTGGCCCGCTCCGTCGTCGGGTTCGGGCTGATTCGGAAGGCGTCTGCCCCCGGCACCTGCGGCGACGCCGAGGTCGCGTAACTCCCGTAACTCTCCCCGCCGATAACGGCGCCTCTCAGCTTCCATCGCTCAAACTCACTGGCGCCCCCCCCGTTGTTGCGGCTCCAGTCGAACCGGACCAGGCCGACGCCCTCGGAATACTGCATGCCGGGCGAGCAGTTGAAGCCTGCCCAGCGGAGCGAGTAGGTCCGCTCTCCGATTCGCACCTCCATCGGCTCAGCGCTGGCGTTCTGGACGATCCGAGGAAGGTTGCACGCAGGCGGCGGCGTGATCGGCAGGCCCGACCCATTGTCCTCCAGGACCTCGCGGACGACCGTCGTGTCGGCCGGGTTGACTCCAAAGGCGGCCCGCCCACCGGGCCCCTCGACGATCGGCACCACCACGCCGTCCATGTCGGTAGTCCCGACCACGCGGATCGTCACCGTCTCGTAGACCGAGGTGCAGCCGCCCGGCGGACGGTCGCAGTCGGTCCGCGCGTAGTCGTAGGTCCACGTGTCCCCTTCGGCTCCCGGGAAGAACGCCAGCCAATCGGGCTGGGCTGCGGCGGGGAGCGCGAGTAGCAGGAGAGAAAGGCGGAGGGCGCTGCGCATCTCGTATCGGGTCTGTGGCTAGGGAGGCGAGCCCCTCCGCTCTCTGTGCGGGCAGCAGGGCCGCCAACCCATGATGCCAGATACGAGCCCTCTCTGCCACCTACAAATGGATCACCCGCGCTCCGCGCCCGCCGCTCGGGCCGCGTACGGCCGGACCCCGGCTATCTTCGCGGTTTCGCCCCCCGCCCCGCATGGACATCGTCTCGATCGGCCGCGGCCTCCTCGGCCTCGCCGGCATCGTCGCCCTCGCCGTCGTCTTCTCCTCCGACCGCCGCGCCATCCGCTGGCGGACCGTGGGGGCCGGGCTGGCGCTCCAGCTCGTGTTTGCGGTCCTGTTCCTCAAGGGCGAGGCGCTCGCCGAGGTGTTCTCGCCGTTCGGGTGGCCGAAGGCCGCGTTTGCGGCGGTCGCCGGGCTGTTCGTGGCGTTCCTGTCCGCCGTCGAGGCCGGCGCGACGTTCGTGTTCGGGTCGCTGGCGCTGTCGCCCGGCGCCGAGGGCTCGCTGGGGTTCTTCTTTTTCGCCTACGTGCTCCCGACCGTCATCGTGTTCGCGGCGCTGATGTCGATCCTCTACTACCTCGGCATCATGCAGTGGGTGGTCCGGGGCGTGGCCTTCGTGGTCCAGCGAGCCCTCGGCACGTCCGGCCCGGAGTCGCTGTCGGTGAGCGCCAACATCTTCGTGGGGCAGACCGAAGCGCCCCTCGTCATCAAGCCCTACATCAAGAACCTGACGCGCTCGGAGCTGATGGCCGTGATGACCGGCGGGATGGCGACGATCGCCGGCGGCGTGCTCGCGAGCTACGTCGCGTTCCTGGGCGAGCGCTACGCGAGCGTCGCCGGGATCGCCGTCGAGGCCGGGCAGCAGCTCTTCGCTGAGCAGCTGCTGGGCGCGAGCGTGATGGCCGCGCCGGCCGCGCTTGTGCTGGCCAAGATCCTGGTCCCTGAAAAGGCCCGGCTCACCGCCCCCGACCACCTCGACACAAAAAAGACGGTCGTCCCGGTGACAGACGCCGGCGAGGCCACGCAGCCCTCGACCGCCAGCGACCTCGCGACCGAGGCCACGATCGAAGACCTGGTCGACGAGGGCCCCAAGAACGTCATCGACGCGGCCGCAACGGGCGCCGCCGACGGGCTCCACCTCGCGCTCAACATCGGCGCGATGCTCATCGCGTTCCTCGCCCTCATCGCGATGCTCAACGGCATCCTGGGCTGGGGCGCCGGCCTGTTCGGCGCCGAGCTGACGCTGGAGGGCATCCTGGGCGTCGTCCTCTCCCCCATCGCCTGGCTCATCGGCGTCCCGACCGTCGACATCACCACGTTCGGCAGCTTTCTGGGGACGAAGGTGATCGCGAATGAGTTCGTGGCCTATAGCCTGTTCGCGGACGCGCTCGGCGCGGGCTCGCTCCAACCCAAGACGATCGTGATGGCCACGTTCGCGCTGTGCGGGTTTGCGAACCTGTCGTCGATCGGCATCCAGATCGGCGGGATCGGGCCGCTCGCGCCGGAGCGGACCGGCGAGATCGCGAGCCTCGGCGTCAAGGCCGTCTTTGCGGGCACGCTCGCGAACCTGATGACGGCGACGATCGCCGGCGTGCTGCTCGGCTAAGCGCCGGCCATGATCGCCTGGACCGGACACGGGTTGCTCGTCCCGCTCATCGCTTTCGGCTGCCTGATCGCGGCCGAGGCGGCGGTCGAGGGGGCCACCGGCGACCCCGCCTACTACCAGGAGCACACGTGGCCGATGGCCCTCGGGTTCATCGTGGCCGGGGCGCTGGTCGCCGCGCTGGCCAAGCGGTTCCCCGACTCGCCCGGCCGGGCGGTGGTCGACGCCGAGACGGGCGAGCCGTTCACCGTGAAGGGGACCGTCCACACGTTCATGCTCATCCCCGTCCGGTCCTGGACGCCGATCCTCTTCGCGCTCGGCCTCCTCGCTCCCGTCCTGTTCGCCTAGGCCGCTCAGCGCGCGGCGGCCGGGGACGGGCGCCGGCGGACCCAGAGCGCGGCGCCCAACGCCAGCGCCAGCGCCACGGCCGCGAGCACGGCGGTCAGCCGTCGGTCGGGCAGCGGGAAGCGGGCGGTGATGTGGTGCAGGCTCGTGAGCGCGGCCGCCGCCAGCAACACGGCCGTCGCGACGGGTCGGGCCCGCCAGCGATCCGAAAAAACGGCGGCGGCGGCGGGGTAGACGGCCCAGATCGCGGGCTGCATCAGGCGCTCCTGGTCGCCGCCGAAAAAGGCGCTCCCGAGCGTCAGGCCAAAGAGGGCGACGAGGTGGAGGTGGCCGCGCAGCCACCCCACGGTCTCGCGCGGGAAGACCGCCAGCACGGCCACGACCGGCACCCAGGCGTTCACCAACAGCCGCGCCCACGTGCCGGGGTCGGCGGCCTTCCCGCTGGCGTTGAGGAACGTCTGGACCAGGTGTGGGCCCTCCTGCTCGGTCAGCAGTAGGCGCGGGACGGCGAACAGCACCACGACCGGGACGAGCGCCAGCGCCAGCCGCCAGCCGTCCTCTCTCAGCCGCCCCCGCTCCCACAGGTGAACGGCCGCGACGGGCGCCATCAAGATCGCCGGCTCGCGCGCCAGCACGGTCACGGCGAGGACGACGGCGAGCGCGGCGTAGCGGCGCTGCCACAGCAGCCACAGCCCCGCGCCCAGCCCGAGCTGCGCCAGCAGGTCGCCGAGCTGGTACATGTTGAAGACGTTGAACCCGAACAGGTACGGGTTCGCCGCGAGGAGGAGCACCGCCAGCGCCGAGGCGCCGGCGGTCGCGCCATTCGCCCGGCAGACGGCGTACGTCAGCGCCGCGAGCGCGAGGGAGCCGACGACGGCCCACGCGTAAAACGCGGTCGGCACCGCGAGCGGGAGCAGCCCCGCCAGCCACGGGCCCAGCCAGCGGAAGACGTACGGCTGGTTCTGGCCCAGGTCGAGCCCGGGCGCGGCCTCGGCCATCGGGCCGTAGTACTTCACGCCGGCCTCGGCGAAGGCGACCGGGTCGAGCGCGCCATAGCCCCATATGAGCGCGGCGGCGACGGCGAGGGCCGGGACGAGGGGGCGGGAGGTCAGGGGGACGGGGGACGGGGGACGGGGGACGGGGGACGGGGGACGGGGGACGGGGGACGGGGGACGGGGGACGGGGGACGGGGGACGGGGGACGGGGGACGGGGGACGGAAGGTGGCCTCAGACCGTAGCGTCGTGCCATCGCCCCCTGCGAAATCACGACTCGGCCCGCCACGGTGCGCGCGTCGGAACCCTCGCTGCCCTCGCGCGCTACCCGCTCTCTGCGGCGACGCCGTGCTCCCCCTCCCCCGCCCGCCTTGCTCCTCGCCGTCGACCTCGGGCTCCGCACCGGCTTCGCGCTCTACGGCCGCGACGGGCGGCTCGTCTCGTACCGCTCGCAGAACCTGGGCAGCCGCGCCCGCTTGCGGCGCGCCGCCGGGTCGCTGCTCCACGACCACGCCGAGGCCCAGCGCGTCGTGCTCGAGGGCGGCGGCGACATCGCCGAGATCTGGCAGCGGGCCGCCGAGAAGGCCGGGCGGCGGGCGCGCGTGATCGACGCCCACGTCTGGCGGCAGGCGCTCCTCCTTCCCCGCGAGCAGCGGTCGGGCGCGGGCGCCAAGGAGGCGGCCGACGGGCTGGCGCGCGCCGTCATCGAGTGGAGCGGGGCCAAGCGGCCCAAGGGGAGCCTGCGCCACGACGCCGCCGAGGCCATCGCCATCGGCCTGTGGGGCGTGCTCGACGCGGGCTGGCTGGCGGCCGTCCCGGAGGCCATCCGGCGCCGCTGAGGGTTTGGGAGAAGAGGATCAGACGAGAAGAAGAGCAGAGGCCACGTCACAAGCCTCCTCGTCTCCTCTACGCATCGTCTCCTCTGCTCTCCTCCACCTCGTGCCCCGCCGCCCGGAGCGCCGCGACGGCTTGCGCCAGCTGGCGGTCGCGGACGAGCAGCACGTCGGTGTCGTAGGTCGAGAGCGCAAAGATGGAGACGCCCGCCTGGGCGAGCGGCGCCGCCAGCCCGGCCAGGATGCCGGTGAGGGCAAAGTCGAGCGGGCCGCGAACGGTGAGCGCCCGCCAGCCGCGCTCGGCGACCACGTCCGGGGGCACGGCAGCTTCGGCGCAGACGACCGACAGCTCGGCGGCCGTCCGGGTAACGCTCGACACGGCGCCGGTCGTCATCCAGTCCGAGACGGGTGCGTCGGGGGCCAGGCGGCCGACCGCCAGCCGGCCGGGCACGAGGTCGAGCGTCACTCGCCCGTGAAGTCGGTCTCGACGTGGACCCAGCCCTCGATCTCGGTCCCGCCCACGCGGCCGGCCCGCTCGCGGACCCAGGCGTCGGAGTACGACCCGTCGAGGACGCGGCGCATGAACAGCTGGTCGACCGCCGTGCCGGTCCCCTCGACGAGCCAGATCGCGACGGGCTCGTTTGCTTCGTTGACGTAGACCTGGGCGGCGACGCGGCCGCTCACCGCCGACAGCTCGGCGGGCAGCGCGAGCGGCTCGGCCGGGGGCTGGTACCGCGAGCCGTTGTAGCGCTGGAAAAACTCGGTCTTGATCCGGTTCACGAGCGCCTCGGTCGCTTCCTGGTCGGCGCTGTTGGGGATCCCCGCCTCGACGTCGTCCATGAACTCGGCGGCGAAGACGGAGTCGACGACCTCGGGCTCGCTGCGGTACAGGTCCGTCATCCGCTCCTGGACCCAGCGCACGAACTCGCCGTCGCGAGCGACGCCCATGGCCTCAATCGTCGACAGGTCGCGGAAGGCGCGCGTGGTGTCGGTGCCGGGCAGGTACCAGCGCGTGTCGCTGGCGGCCACCCAGCCCTCGGGCGGCGTGGACGGCGGCCCGCTCTCGGCGCAGCCGGCGGCGAGGGCGACGAGGACGAGGGCGGCGAGAATCGGGCGCATGGCAGAGTCGGGCGGGGACGACGCAAGCTAGCGAGCGCAGGAGCGCGGGAGGCTCGGCCCAGTCTCTCCGCCTCGGGCCCGAGATGGGCGCACCCGCAATAGCGGCCGTCCCCCGTCCCCCCTCAGACCCAGTCCTCCCCGAGCGTCGTCACGTGGATCATGTTCGTCCGCCCCATGGCCGGGAGCGGGAGCCCGGCCGTCACGACGACGCGGGCGCCCTTGTCGAAGCCCGGCCGCGCGAGGAGCTCGCGGTGGACGGCGCGGACGCCGTCGTCGGTGTGCTCCTGGAACTCGATGGCGATCGGCTCGACGCCCCACGTCAGCGCGATGCGCCCGAGCGCCGTCTCGTCGTCGGTGAAGGCGTAGATCGGCACGTCGGGGCGGTGGCTGGCGATGGACCGCGCCGTCGAGCCCGAGTGCGTCAGGCAGCAGATGGCCTCGGCCTCCGTCTCCTGGGCCAGCTTGACGGCCGTGAACGAGACGGCGTCGGTGATGGGGTCGTCCTGGTGGGAGACGGCCACGAGCGCCGCGCGCCCGCCGAGCTCGCCCCGGCTGGCCTCGGCCGCGCGGACGATCTCGTCCATCACGCGGACCGCCTGGATGGGGTACTTGCCCGCCGCCGTCTCGCCCGAGAGCATCACGGCGTCGGACCCGTCGAACACGGCGTTCGCCACGTCCGTCGACTCGGCGCGCGTCGGGCGCGGGTTGTCGATCATCGACTCCAGCATCTGGGTCGCCGTGATGACGGGCTTGCTCGCCTCCAGGCACGCGCGGATCAGCCGCTTCTGGACGATCGGCACGTTCTGCATCGGGATCTCGATGCCCAGGTCGCCGCGCGCCACCATCACGCCGGCCGCCGCCGCCAGCACGGCGTCGAAGTCCTCGACGGCCTCGGGCTTCTCGACCTTGGCGATGACGGGGATGCTCTTGCCCGCCGCCGCGATCCGCCGCGTCAGGTCCTCGACGTCGGAGCCGGAGCGGACGAACGAGAGGGCGAGAAGGTCGACGTCGTGGTCGAGGCCGAAGGCGAGGTCCGTGAGGTCCTTGTCGGTGAGCGACGGCCGGGCGCTCTTGAGCTGGGGGAGGTTGACGCCCTTGCGGCTGCGGAGCGGCCCGCCGACCACGACCTCGGTGTGCACGTCGGCCCCGTCGATCCGCGTGACGACGAGTTCGAGGTGGCCGTCGTCGAGCAGGATCCGGTTGCCCTCGGCGACCTCCTCGGCGAGCGCGTCGTAGCTGACGTGGACGCGCCGCTCGTCGCCGGTCGCGACCGGCTCGGAGGTGAGCACCAGCGCGTTCCCCTTGTGGATGAGCACGCCGCCGTCGCGGACCAGGCCCAGGCGAATCTTGGGGCCCTGCAGGTCCTGCAGCACGGGCACGATCCGGCCGGCCGCGCGCGCCTCCTCACGGACGATCTCGATCATCCGGCGGTGGTCGTCGTGGCTGCCGTGCGAGAAGTTGAGCCGGGCCACGTCCATGCCCGCCCCGATCAGCGCGCGGACGCCCTCCTGGGTGGAGACCGCAGGCCCGAGCGTGCAGACGATTTTGGTGCGACGAGGGGTGGGCCGAGCCATGGCGTGCGGGGGGTGGACGGGCGCCCCGGAAGCCGGAGCGGCGTCAACCTACACACGCCCCAGGGGGCCGAGCCGAGGAATGCGTAAGCGCTTTCCCCACGGGCAGCGCCCCCGCCTACTGGTTCGTGATGCGGATCGGGGCGCCCTTGCCCATCTGGCGGCCCTGGGCCGTCCCGGTGCCATTCCCGGTGCTCAGGCCGGCCGGGAGCGGTCGGGCGGCGGGGGTGATGTTGAGGGTCGCCGCGCCCGTAATCGTCTGGCCGCCGACCACGACCTCGGCCGTCACGCCCGTGCTGGCGGTGCCGCCGGTGCTGCCGGCCGTCATGCTCTGGACGGCGCACGCCATGAGCGCCTCCGTGGCCACGACGGCTGCCTGCTCGACGGCCGGGCTCGCGGTCTGGGTCCGTTCCTCGAGAATATCGACCGAGGCGTCGAGGTCGGCGGGGGCGACGCCCTGGGCGAGGGCGCCGGACGCGGCGCAGCCGCACAAGGCCGCGCCGTCGAGGCCCGCCGGGGCGTCGGCGGCGACCGAGGCGAGGCAGGTGGCCGCAAAACGGTCTTGCGCGGCCGTCGGCAGGGCGAGGGCGACGGCGAACAGCAGGGCGAGGACGAGGCGCATGGGTCGGGAGGGGGATCCGACGGGGTATCGACCGGCCGCGGCCCGGCCTAAACCGACGGGCGCAGCGAGGTCTCCCGGGGCCTACGCTCGGCCGGCCGAGCCGCTACGCCTGCTCCAGGCCCATCGCGCGGTGGACCCAGTCGTAGGCGTAGCGCGCCAGCTCCGACCCGCTCTTGAGGCCCAGCTTGCGCTTGACATTCGCGCGGTAGCTCTCGATGGTCTTGACGGACAAGCTGAGCTCCTCGGCCACCTCGCGTGTCGACAGGCCCTCGCCGATCAGGCGCACCACTTCGGACTCCCGGTCGGAGAGCTGCTCGGCGACCGGACCGCCCTCGTCGCGGCCCTCGACGGCCCGGCGCACGAGCTCGTCGGCGAGCGTCGCGCTGAGGTAGAGGTCGCCGGCCAGGATGCGCCGGATGGCCGGCACGATCTCCTGGGGGTCGGACTGCTTCATGGCGTAGCCCTGGGCCCCGGCGCGCAGCACGCGCTCGGCGTAGAAGCGCTCCTGGTGCATCGACAGGACCAGAATCGGCAAGTCCTCGCGGCGCGAGCGGATCTGGCCGATCACGTCTAAGCCGGAGCCCTTTTTTAGCCCGATGTCGAGGACCACGAAGTCGACGCCGCCGTCGTCGACGGCCTGGAGCACGTCGTCGGCCGTGGCGGCCTCGCCGACGATCTCGAGGTCGGGCTCGGGCTCGATCAGGCGCTCGAGGCCCTGGCGGACGATGGGGTGGTCGTCGGCGATCAGGATGCGGGTCGGCGTGTCGGCCATGGCGGAAAGGCGGGCGGAATCTTGGAGGGTACGGAGCGGACGGCCAAGGCGCGCCATCGAGGCCTCAGGGAGTCCCTGAGACGCTCGAGGCTGCGGCCCAGCGCGCGGCGGCGGCGGACGGCCCGTGGAGACCCCGTGCGGGTGCCCGCAAGCCCGCCCTGCGACGGACCGATGGCACCGGGCGGCGGTATCTTCGCTGAGATCGACCGAGCCCGTTTTCGTCCCCCCACGGCCCCCATGGCAGAGATTCCCGACAGCTCCTCCCGGATCATCCCGATCAACATCGAGGAGGAGATGAAGTCCTCGTACATCGACTACTCGATGTCGGTGATCGTGAGCCGGGCGCTGCCCGACGTGCGCGACGGGCTCAAGCCGGTGCAGCGGCGCGTGCTCTACGGCATGCAGGAGCTGGGGCTGGCGGCGGGCCGGGCCCACAAAAAGTCGGCGCGCATCGTCGGCGAGGTGCTGGGCAAGTACCACCCCCACGGCGACCAGTCGGTCTACGACGCGCTCGTGCGCATGGCCCAGGACTTCGCCGTGCGTGGCCCGCTCGTCGACGGGCAGGGCAACTTCGGGTCGGTCGACGGCGACTCGGCCGCGGCCATGCGGTACACCGAGGCCCGGCTGACTCGGATCGCCGAGGAGCTCCTGCGCGACCTCGACAAGGAGACCGTCGACTACACGCCCAACTTCGACGGGTCGCTCGACGAGCCGTCCGTGCTCCCGGCGGCGCTGCCGAACCTGCTGCTCAACGGGGCGAGCGGCATCGCGGTCGGCATGGCGACGAACATCCCGCCGCACAACCTGGGCGAGCTGGTCGACGGGATCGTGGCGTACATCGAGGACCCGGACATCGAGCTCGACGCGCTGATGGCGCACATCCCGGCGCCGGACTTCCCGACGGGCGGCGTCATCTTCGGGGTCGGCGGCGTGCGCGAGGCGTACCGGACCGGGCGGGGGCGCGTGGTGATGCGCGCCAAGATGCACGAGGAGGAGATCAAGCGGCGCGGCGGCGACGGCGTCGTCCGCGATGCGCTCGTCGTGACCGAGATCCCGTACCAGGTCAACAAGTCGACGCTCATCGAGAAGATCGCGAACGCGGTCCGCGACAAGAAGATCGAGGGGATCGCCGACCTGCGCGACGAGTCCGACCGCGACGGGATGCGGATCGTGCTCGAGCTGCGGCGCGACGCGGTCCCGGCGGTGACGCAGAACCAGCTGTTCAAGTACACCCAGCTCCAGCAGACGTTCGGGATGAACATGATCGCCCTGGTGCAGGGGCGGCCGAAGACGCTGGGGCTGAAGGACATGATCGGCCACTACGTCGAGCACCGGCACGAGATCGTGGTGCGGCGGACGGAGTTCGAGTTGCGCAAGGCCGAGGAGCGGGCGCACATCCTGGAGGGGCTGACGCTGGCGCTCGACCACCTCGACGCCGTGATCGCCATCATCCGCCACTCGGCCGACACCGACGCGGCGCGCGACAACCTGATGGCGGGCGTCTACCCGCAGCGGCTGACGGCCGAGCAGCGCGAGCGGCTGGGCCTGCCCGACGCCTCGCCGGTCGCGATCACTGGCGAGCGCCAGTCGGTCGGCTACGCGCTGACGCGCGACGACTTTACGCCGCGCCCCTGGCTCTCGTCCGCCCAGGCCGACGCGATCCTGGCGCTGCGCCTGAGCCGCCTGACGGGCCTGGAGCGCGACAAGATCGCGGCCGAGTACGCCGACGTCCTCAAGGAGGTCGAGCGCCTGCAGTCGATCCTGGCCTCGCGCCCGTTGCGGATGCAGATCATCGCCGACGAGCTCCGCGAGGTGGCCGACAAGTACGGCGACCCGCGCCGGACGGAGATCGACATCATGGGCGGCGGCGACATCGACCTCGAGGACCTCATCGAGGACGAGCACGTCGTGGTCACGATCACGCACCAGGGGCTGATCAAGCGGACCTCGATCGACGAGTACCGCGCGCAGAACCGGGGCGGGACCGGCCACCGCGGCACGGGCACGCGCGACGAGGACTTCGTCGAACACCTCTTTACGGCGGGCGCCCACGACTACCTCCTGTTCTTTACCGACCACGGCCAGTGCTACTGGCTCCGCGTCTACAACGTGCCGGAGGGGACGCGGACGGCGAAGGGCCGCTCGATCCGCAACCTGATCCAGATCGACCCCGAGGACCGCGTCCGGGCCGTCGTGGCGATCAAGAAGGAGGACTTCCGCGACGACGCCGAGGACGGCTTCCTCGAGAACCACTTTGTGCTGATGGCCACGCGCGCGGGTCTGGTCAAGAAGACCGCGCTGGCGGCGTTCAAGCGGCCCATGGTGACGGGCATCATCGCCATCGACATCGTCGACGGCGACGAGCTGATCGAGGCCAAGCTGACCGACGGCGACACCGAGGTGCTGCTGGGCGCCTCGCACGGCCAGGCCATCCGGTTCCACGAGAACGACGTCCGCTCGATGGGCCGCAAGAGCCGGGGCGTGCGCGGGATGAAGCTGCCCGACGGCGAGCGCGTGGTCGGCATGATCACGGTCCGCCGCGACGGCGCCCAGGTGCTGACGATCTCCGAGGGCGGCTACGGCAAGCGGACCGACCTCGACGAGTACCGCACGCAGAGCCGGGGCGGCAAGGGCATCCTGACCCAGAAGACGACGCCCAAGACGGGCGGGCTCGTCGCCATCAAGAGCGTGCTCGACGACGATCAGCTGATGATCGCGACGGAGGCCGGGATCATGATCCGGATGGCCGTCGCCGACATCTCGGAGTACGGCCGCAACACCCAGGGCGTGCGCGTGCTCAAGCTCAAGGCCAACGACGCGATCGCGGACGTGGCGCGCGTGGTGATCGAGGACGACGAGGACGCGGCGGTCGAGGCGACGGAGGCGGGCCTGGAGGCGATGCCGGCCGACGCGGCGCCGGCCGTGGACACGGCGACGGACGACGCGACCGAATAGGCCCCTCCCCTGCTGGCGGCAGTGCGTCGCCTGCAGGGGGCAGGTGGGGGCCGCACGGGTGGGGGACGTGCGCCGGCGGGGCGGCGTGCGCGAGCGGGGCGCAGTGACCCGGCGGGGGACCGGAGCGCGGAGGGAGGGGCGGGCCTCCCCCCCTCGATCGCCCACGCGGCGGGGCTGGGAGGCCGTCGGTCGCGTCCGTCCCTGCCCTCCCGTCGCCCCCATGTCCGACACCGCTCACCCGCACGACCCTCGCCACGTGCTCCGCCCGGACGAGACGCTGCTCTGGCAGGGGCAGCCCGACCCCTCGGGGACGGGGACCCGGGCCGTGCGCATGGTCCGCCGGGCCGGCTACCTGATGGCCGTCCTGTTCGTGTTCTTCCTGCTGATGGGGTGGGCCAACCGGGACGAGATGGAGGGCGCGGGCGGGATCCTGGCGGTCTTCCTGCTCGCGAGCGGGGGGCTCGCCGTCGGCTTCGTGCTCGGGATCCCGGCGTTGTCGCGGGCCCTGCTCCGGTCCACGCGGTACGCGGTGACAAATGAGCGGGCTGTCGTCGTCCGTGGCCTCATGGGGCGGACGGAGGTGCTCCGGTACCCCATCGGGGCGACCCAAACGATCACCGTGGCGAACGACACGGACGGGCTCGTGAGTGTGCTCTTCTCTCGTGTCGGAGGCCGGTCCAGCATCGAGCGCTCCTCCTCGACGACGGCGTTCTCGATGCGCGTCGGGTTCGACCGGCTGACGCCCGCGGCGGGGGCCGCGGCGCGGGCGGCGTTGGACCGGATCCGGGGCAAGGCCGGGTCGGGGGCGGCGCTCCTCGCCGAGCGGGGCTGAGGTCCTCCCCTGGCCCGACGTGCGCTACGCCGCGGCGGCGAGCGGCAGGCGGGCGCGGACGGTGCAGCCCTGGCCGAGCCCGGGGCTCTCGATCCAGAGCCGCCCGCCGTGCTGGAGGAGGACGGCGCGCGCGACCGTCAGGCCGACGCCCAGGCCCTCGTGGTCGCGGGAGTCGGGGTCGGCGACCTGGTGGTAGGGCTCGAAGACCCGCTCGAGGTCGGCGGCGGCGAGCCCCCGGCCCTGGTCGGCGATCGTGACGCGGACCTCGCCGTGGGCCACCTCGGCGGCGAGCCGGACCGGGCCCCCGCTCGAAAACTGGACGGCGTTGCGGAGCACGTTCGAGAACGCGAGCTGCAGGCGGGTGCTGTGGCCCTCGACCAGGAGGGGCCCGTCGGGCAGGGAGACGCTGGCGGCCGGGGCGACGGCGTCGGCCGCGGCGCCCAGCACGGCGGCCATCGACGTGAGCGTGCCGGGGTGGATGCCCAGGTCCTCGTCGAGCCCGGCCATCACGTCGAGCGTCTCGACGACATCCATCATGCGCTCGCCGGCGCGGACGACGGCGATGGCATCGGCGTGGAGGTCGCCGCGGAGCTCCTCGGCCAGGATCTGACCGAACCCCTGGACGGCAGTAATGGGCGTCCGGAGCTCGTGGGAGGCGATGGCCATAAAGTTGGACTTGAGCCGGTCGAGCCCGGCCATCCGCTCGTTGGCGCGCTGGAGGGCCGCCTCGTGACGGGCGTTGCGGATGGCGACGGCGGCCTGGGAGGCGATGATGAGCAGGGCCTCGGCGTCGGCCCGGTCGAAGGCCTCGCCGCGGGGGTTGAGGGCCTGGAGCACGCCCACGGGCCGGCCGTCGACGCGCATCGGCACGCAGAGGCAGGCCCGGGTCACGAAGCCGGTGGCCTCGTCGAACTCGCGGTGGCGGCGCTCGTCGTACTCGGCGTCGGCGGCGTGCAGGATCCGGTCCTCGAGGAAGGTGATCCCGGCGAGGCTGGCGCGGAGGGGCACCTCGCCACCGACGAGCTGGGCACCGGCCTCGCCCGTCGCCGCGGCGAACCGGAGGGCGCCGGTGGCCTCGTCGAAGAGCATGATGGAGGCGGCCTCGCACCCCAAGACCTCGGTCGTCGTCCGGGCGATAAAGTCGAGCAGGCGGTCGGTGTCGCCGAGCGCGTTGAGCGCCACGCTCACGTCGAGCAGGCGGCGGAGGCGGGCCAGCGTGACGGCGGGCGCCTCGGACGGGCGGGCGAGCGGGCGGGTCTCGGTAAGGACCATCGGGGTGTGCGGGAGGCACGCTTGGTATCGATGCTACGTGGGGCGGCGTAAGCGCGAGCCGGGTGCTTGCCCGAGTTGGGGGGCGCGCAGGCCGTCCCCTCTCAGCGCGGTCCCTCTGCACGTCCGAGCGCGGGGGGCCTGCCGAGCACGACGCAGGGTGAGCCCCGCTGGCGGAAATCCGCCCGCTGGCCCAGCGGGTCGGCAGGAGCCCGCGCGAGGTCTCTCTCGCCCCCCTCTGTCAGGCCAGGGCCTTGAGGCGGCGCTTGAGCCCGACGGCCGCCTGCGTGTACCCGCCGCCGGCGCCGTCGACGAAGTGGACCTGCTGGCCCATCCGCTCGTAGACCAGGCACGTCAGCACGGCGCGGTCGGAGACGTGGAGGCCGTAGGCGAGGCGGCCCTGTTGGTACAGGCGGTCCAGAAGAGGCTCCAGGCGCTCGCGGTCGGCCGGGGAGCCCGCGAGCACCATCCGCAGGACGCCGTCGAACTTGCGGTGGTCGGTGGCGTCGCGGAAGAGGGACGGGTAGCGGGCCCAATCGGTCTCGGACGTCTCGATGCCGAACCGGATGAGGACGCGACCGATCAGGTTGAGAGCCCAAAGCTTGGCGCGCGCGCGGCGCCGCTGCCCGGGGTGCCGCAGGCGGACCTCGGGGCCGAACTTCTCGGGCGTGACCGCCAGCCGCAGCCGGTCGAGGGCCACGGGGTGGGCCGTCTCGTCGTCGTAGACCTCGGCGATGGCGCCGAGCACCTCGCGGTAGGTCTCGGCGGCGCGGTCGCCGACCGCCTCGACGAGCAGCGAGACCGTCTCGCCACGCGGGCTCTTGACGTCCTGCCAGCGACACTCCAGGCCCTCGTAGGGGTCGGCGCCGTCGGCGGGCGGCTCGGCGTGGCTGGCCCAGCGGTCCGCCGTCTCGGGGTCTTTCACCTGGCGCTCGGCCCACCCGACGCCCTCCCCGTAAAACAAGGCCTGGGCGTACGTCGCGGACGCCTGGTAGCGGGCGACGGCGATCTCGTGGCCCTGCTCCCGGGCCACCCCGACCGGAACGGCGCCGACACGCAGGCTCAGGTCGAGCCGTTCTTCGGCGTGGCGCTGCAAGGCCGCCAGCGACGCCAGCGCGGTCTCGAGGTGCTCGGGCGGCACCACGAGGGTGGCGCCGTCGCCGCCGAACACGAACGGCAGGTCGGCCCGGCCGGAGGCGTTGAGGACGGCGGCGATGGATGCGGCCCCGACGTAGTTGACGTCGCGGTAGCGGCCGGCCGCGACGGCGGTCGTCGAGCCGATCACGTCGGTCAGCACGACCGTCCAGTCGTCGGGGACGGGCGTGTAGGCGCCGGGGTCGACGAGCCGGTCGAAGCGGTCGACGACGGGGAGCCGGGCGTAGAAGTCGGAGGCCATGGGGGGCGGCTCAGGCGGCGGCCGGGCCGTCCTCCCGCCCGGCGGCGTCGGGCGCGAAGGCGGGCGCGCAGACGGCCCAGTACTCGCACTCGGCGTCGGCGGACGGGTTGAGGTAGCGGACGCGCTCGCCGGCCCGGCACAGCACGGTCTGGCCGGGCCCCACGTCCGTGTGGCCGTCGGCGTGCTCGACGCGCATGGTCCCCCGGATGACGATCGTGACCTCGTCGAAGGCGGGCGTCTGGACGGGCTCGTCCCAACCGGGCGGCGCCACCATGTGGGCGACCGAGACGGCGCCGGTGTCGCTGGCGACGCGGCCGACGTGCTCCTCGATGAGCTTGCCGCCGGGGACGGGGATGCGGACGGGGGTCGGGACGAGCGGCATGGCGGGGGGCGACGGAGAGAGGACGGGGAGCCCGGCGAGGGCCGGGGCGCGCGAACCCCAGGGACCCGTCTCCGTCGTGCGCGGATCCGGTTGGTCCGCCCGCGGCCCGGAACGCTCGCGGCTCAGCCAGCCCCCGACACGGTTCGGCGCGCGATGCGACGGCTCGCGGGGTTTGGCGTGACCGGCGCAACTCTGGGGGCGTCCTTACGAAGGACGACCTGTCCCCTCCCCCCGCCGCCATGATCCTCGCGCTCCAACTCGCAGTGCCGGCGGCCCTCTTCGTGCTCCTCTTGCTCGCCGCCGGCCCCTCCGGCTCCCGAGGCTGAGCCGACGGCCGCCCCGACCCCGACGCCCCGCCCTCCCCGGCGGGGCGTTTTTCGTGGCGCGCACCGCGTGCGCACGTGCGCACCCCGGGCTCGGGCGCCGGCGAGCGGATCGGCCCGGAGCGCACGGCAGGGGCGGTTCGGGAGTCTGGCACTGCTCTTGACAGGGGGAGGACCAATCCCACCCCTCCCCCGGACATGACCCTCTCGCTACGCCTGCTCAGCGCCCTGCTGATCCTCCTTGCGGCCGCCCCGGCGGCCCTCGCCCTGTCGGATGTCGAGGCCGACGGGCCCATCACGGCTCTCACCGCTACGTCCCTCACGGTCGACGGCGTCACGTTCGCCATCACCGATGCCACCGAGATCGAGGACGCCGACGGCGGCGCGACGACGGCCGACGCGCTCGCGGTCGGGCTCGACGTCGAGGTCGAGGGCGACTACGCCAGCGACGGCACGCTGGAGGCCGACCGCATCCGAGTCGACGACGCGGACGCCGACGACGAGGTCGAGGCGGACGGGCCCATCGAGGCCGTCGACGCCGGCTCGATCACCGTCGCCGGGCGGACGTTCGCGATCACCGACACGACCGCCGTCACGGACGACGATGGGCGCCCCGTCTCGGCCGACACGCTGGCGGTCGGCATGACCGTCGAGGTCGACGGCTTCACCGCCGCCGACGGCACGCTCGTCGCGTCGCACATCGAGATCGACGACTCCGGCGACGGAGACGGCGATGACGACGGAGACGATGACGGCGATGACGACGACGGCGATGACGACGACGAGATCGAGCTCGAAGGGCCCATCACGGCCGTGACCGATTCGGGCATCGTCGTCGGCGCGCTCGCGGTCCGCATCACGGACGCGACCCGGATCGAGGGCGACGGCGACCCGACGCGCGACGACCTGCGGGTCGGCGTCCGGGTCGAGGTCGAGGGCTTTCTCGACGACGCGGGCCAGATCGTCGCCTCCGAGATCGAGGTCGACGACGACGGCGACGACGGCGAGGATGATGAGGGCGACGACGACGAGGACGTGGAGGTCACCGGCACCATCGACGCGCTCGACGGCTCGTCGCTCACCGTCGCCGGCCTGACGTTCGCGATCACCGACGCCACGGCCGTCGAGGGCGACGACGACCAGCCGCTGACCACCGCCGACCTCGCGCTCGGCCAGCTCGTGGAGGTCCACGCCGTGTACGCGGCCGACGGGTCGCTCGTCGCGCGCCGCATCGAGATCGAGGACTTCGACGACGACGAGGCCGAGCTGACGGGCACCATCGACGCCCTCGAGGCGAGTGCGCTCGTCGTGGCCGGGCTCCGGTTCGAGGTCACCGAGGCGACCGTCGTGCTCGACGACGACCGCCAGCCGATCACGTTCGAGACGCTCGCGGTCGGGATGATCGTCGAGGTCCGAGGCACGGTCGACGCGGCGGGCGTCCGCACGGCGACGCGGATCCAGATCGAGGACCGGCTCGACGACGAGGTCGAGCTGACGGCCGCGCTCGACGCCGTCGGCGACGGGTTCGTGGTCTCGCTCGGGCGGGCGTTCGCGATCGGCGGCGGCGCCGTCGTGCCCGCCGGGCTGGCGGCCGGCGACGTGGTCGAGATCCACGCCCGGATCCAGGTCGGAGGCGACCTCGTCGCGACGGCGATCGAGCGCGAGGACCGCCCCGCCTCGTTCGTCGAGCTGCGCGCGCCGGTCACGGCGGTCCGCCCGGACACGCTCGTCGCCCTCGGCGTCCCGTTCGCCATCGACGCCGGCACCGCCCTCGTCGGCCGCGACGGCGCCGCGACCACGCTCGACGCCATCGCCCCCGGGATGAGCGTCGAGATCACCGCCACGGCGACGGCCGCCGGCCTCGTTGCCAGCCGCGTCGAGGTCCGGTCGGCCGCGAGCGCCTCGGGCGTCGTCGCGACCGGCGGCGCGGGCCTGACGGTCGGCGGGGTCGCCGTGACGCTGGCGCCCGACGCCCGGATCGTGACGCCGGCTGGCGTGGCGCTCTCGGCGAGCGCCGTCGCGAGCGGCCAGACCGTCCGCGCGGTCGGCACGTCGTCGCCGAGCGGGCTGCTCGCGAGCCGCGTCGTCGTGTACGCGGCCGCCAGCGCCGTCGCCGCCGAGGACGCCCCGGCCGCCGCGACACTGCGCGTCTTCCCCAACCCGACCGCCGGTTCGGCGACCGTCGAGATCGGGCTGGCGACGGCCGCGGATGTGACGATCACCGTGTACTCGACGCTCGGCCGCGAGGTCGCCCGGCTCCGCACGACAAGCGCCACGGCGGCGCTCGACACGGCGGGCCTGCCCGCCGGCCTCTACCTCGTCCGCGTGGCCGTCGACGGCCGCCCCCTCGCCACCACGACGGTCACCGTCGTCCGCTAGCGCGCCGTAACGCGCTCGCACGGCGGGGCCCCCGGACGCGGGGGGCCCCGCCGTTGTTCGTTTATGGCCCGGTATCTTTTCGCCATGACCCTCGCTCCACGGATCGCGCTCGCCGGACTGGCCTTCTTCACGGCCGGGTGTGTGGACGGCGCGCCGCATGAGAACCCGCTCGACCCGCTGTCGGACCGCTACGTCGCCGAGGGGACGGTCGCCGGCCGGGTCACGGGGATCTATCCGCCGTTCCAAGGCCGCGCTGGCGCGCGCGTCCGCGTGCTGCCCGTCGGCGGCGGCATCGAGCGCGTGGCGACGACCGGCGCCGACGGCGGCTACCGGCTCGTGGGGCTCCCCGAGGGCGACTACACCGTGATGGCGGACGGCGAGGGCCTGCGCGCTGACACGACCACGGCGACCGTCGCTGTCGGCGCCGAGACCGCCGCGGACCTCCGGCTCGACGCCCTGCCTGTGGTGGAGGCGCAAGCGGCGCGGACCGTCCACATCGAGCGGTGGTTTCCCGAGTCCCCGCTGTTCCGGCTGGAGGTCGAGGCGAGCGTGACCGACCCGGACCGGCCGGCCGACGTGGACGGCGTGGCGCTCGTGGTCGAGGCGCTGAGCTTCCGGGCCGCGCTGGCGGAGGTCGCGCCCGGCCGCTACGCCGCGACGTTCGACGCGGCGACGCTGCCCGGCGGGCAGGTCCAGGCCTTGCTGGGGCAGTCGCTCCGCATCGAGGCGACGGACGTGACGGGCGGGACGGCGCTCGGGCCACCGCTGGCGCTCGTCCGCGTCATCGAGCAGACGCCGCTGACCGCCAGCCCCCAGGGCCTGGAGACGGTCGCCCAAAACCCGCCGACGCTGACGTGGCGCCCGGCCCAGCTCCCGTTCGCGTTCACATACCGCGTCGACGTCCACCTCATCGACGGCGCCGGCATCCCCAACCTGGTCGACTCCGTCGACGGCCTGCCCGCCTCGCAGACGGCCCTCGCGCTGACCGAACCGCTCGCGCCCGGCGACTACTTCTGGACCGTCTGGGTGACCGACGCGGCCGGCAACCGGAGCCGGTCGAAGGAGGCCGGCTTTCGAGTGCCGTAGCCGAGACGAGAAGAGGAGCAGAGGAAAAGAGGCGCTGCTCGCTACCGCCCAGCCCCTGTCCTCCACCCTCTCCTCTTCCCCTCCTCTTCTCTTCTCGCCCTCCTCCCCCCGATGCCCCCGCCCGACGACACGCACGCCGCGCTCGCGGCCCTCTCGGAGATCGCCGCCGCGCTCAACTCGGCGCGCGACGCCGACGCCGCGCTCGACGTGGTGCTCGACGCGGCGCTCGACGCGCTCGGCGCCGAGCGCGGGTTCGTGCTGCTGGAGTCCGATGGCGACGAGCCGTTCGCCGTCCGCGCCCAGCGCAACTTTACCGGCGAGGAACTCGAGGGCGTCCGGCCGCTGTCGACGAGCGTGGTGCAGGAGGTGCTGCGGACGGGCGAGCCCGTGCTGGTCTACGAGGCCGAGGCCGACGAGCGGTACGGCGGAGTCGAGAGCGTCGTGCTCCAGCACATCCAGTCGATCGCGTGCGTGCCGATGCGGCTGCGCGCGCGCCAGATCGGGGCCATCTACCTCGACGCCGTCCGCTCGCGAGGCCGGTTCACGCGCGAGCACCTCCCGTTCCTGCGCGCCGTCGCCGACCAGGCGGCGATCGCCGTCGAGCGGGCCCAGCGCGAGGCCGCGCTGAAGGACGAGAACCGGCGGCTGCTGGCGGAGGCGCGCGAGCGCCACGGCTTCGCCGAGATCGTCGGGACGAGCCCGGCGATGGACGAGCTGTTCGAGACGCTGCGCCGGGTGATCGACACCGACGCGACGGTCCTGATCGAGGGCGAGACGGGGACGGGGAAAGAGCTGGTCGCCCGCGCGCTCCACTACGAGGGCCCGCGCGCCGAGCAGCCGTTCGTGGCCCTGTTCTGCGGATCCCTCCCCGACGACCTGTTGGAGAGCGAGCTGTTCGGCCACCGCAAGGGCGCGTTCACCGGCGCGGGCGCCGACAAGGGGGGCCTCTTCGAGGCCGCCGACGGCGGGACCGTGTTTCTGGACGAGGTCGGCGACCTCAGCCCCAAGCTGCAGACGGCGCTGCTCCGCGTGCTCCAGACCGGCGAGGTCCGCCGCGTCGGCGACACCGTCTCGCGGCGCGTCGACGTGCGCGTGGTCTCGGCCACGAACCGCCCGCTCGCCGACCTCGTCGAGGACGGGTCGTTCCGGGAGGACCTGCTGTACCGGCTCAACACAATCCGCGTCGAGGTCCCGCCGCTGCGCCAGCGCCGGGGCGACCTGGCCCTGCTGGCGACGCACTTTCTGGACCGCTTCGCGACGGGCCCGCGCGCCCGGGTCGAGGGCTTCGCGCCCGAGGCGCTCGACGCGATCCGGGGGCACCGCTGGCCCGGGAACGTCCGCGAGCTGGAGGGCGCCGTCGAGCGGGCGGTCGTGCTGGCGCGCGGGACGCGCGTGGAGGCCGAGGACCTGCGGCTCCCGGCGTCCGCGGGCAGCGCGCCCGACATCGAGGCCGGGATGACGATGAAGGAGGTCGAGCGGCTGGCGGTCGAGCGGACGCTGGCGGCGAGCGACGGCAACGTCTCGGCGACGGCGCGGACGCTCGGCGTCTCGCGGCGCTGGATCCAGTACCGCCTCAAGGAGTGGGCGGCCGACGACGAGGCCGCCCAGGGCTGACCCGCGCCCGCGCCCAGGGCGGGCGCGGGTCCGGGGACGACGG
Source organism: Rubrivirga halophila (assembly GCF_046845755.1). Lineage (GTDB taxonomy): Bacteria > Bacteroidota > Rhodothermia > Rhodothermales > Rubricoccaceae > Rubrivirga. The sequence continues at coordinate 607,418 of NZ_CP177357.1, read as the reverse complement.
TTGTGGGACGGCGGGGCCTCCCCTATCCTGCGCGCAGATCTCACCCCAGATTCCCTCTCGCCCTATCCCGGATGAAGCGAGCCCTCACGCTGATCGTGCTCGGTCTGCTCTGCGCAGGGCCCGACGCCGCGCGTGCTCAGGGCGAGGGGCCGATGTGGGAGCGACTCCCCGGCCCCTTTGGTGGATGGGCCCTCGCCATCGCCAGCGCCCCGACGTCCGAGGGCCTCGTCATCGTGGCGTCGGCCGGGCCGACGCTGTTCCGATCCACCGACGGCGCCACCTCGTGGACGCCCGTCGACGACAGCCCGGCCAATGTCCGCTCGCTCGTCACTGCGGCCGACGGGTCCTTCTGGGCGCACGGGTCCCCCTGGGAGGCCGACAACGCGCTCTCCCGCTCGACGGACGGCGGACGCACGTGGACCCGGGTCATGGAGGGACTGCCCTCGAACGAGGTCCGGGGCCTCGCGGCGCTCCCCGACGGCTCAGCCGTCGTGGCGACGCCCTTCGGGCTCTACGCGCTCGCTCCGGAAGCCGAGGTGTGGGAGCCGACCGCCCTCACCGCGCCCGCCCTGTCGGTCGCCGCGAGCCCGGAGGGCGCCCTGCTGGCGGGGACCGAGGAGTACGGCGGCGACCAGGCGATCCTGCACCGGTCCGCCGATGGAGGCACGACGTGGGAGGCCGTGTCCCTCCCCGCGTGGCCTTGCGCCCTCGCCTACAGCCTCGCGTTCCTTCCCGGCGATGTCGCGCTCGCCTTCGCCTACTGCTCCGCCGTTCGTGCCGAGGCGGAGCGGAGCCCCCCGACCCTGTTCCGCTCGGCCGACGGCGGCCGCACGTGGGCACCGGTCGACGACCCCGACGCGAGCTACGTGGACGCGATCCACGTCGGCCCGGACGCGGTCTATGGGGCCAACGTCCGCTCGGCCGACGGCGGCCTCACGTGGGACCCGCTGGCGTTGCGCCTCCAGGGCGTGGCGCCAGGGATCGATGGCGAGACGCTGCTGGCGACGCTGGACGCTGGCGTCTTGCGCAGCGGGGACGCCGGCCGGACGTGGACCGACGCCTCGGCCGGGTTTGGCCGGGCGCATCTCGGGGACGTCGCCGTCGGAGCCGGGGGGCGGGTGTTCGCCACGGCCCCGGAGAACACCTACGCCGAGACCGGGCTCTACCGCTCGTTCGACGGGGGCCAGACGTGGGACCGGACGCCCCTCCCGTTCGTGCCGCTCGGGGTGTACGACCTCCATCTCACCGGGGACACCCTCTTCGTGGCGCCCGAGCGGCGGATCTCCCTGCCCCACATCGGCGGTGGGCTGTACCGCTCCGCCGACGACGGCGAGACGTGGACCGACGTGACGCCCGCGTTCGACGACCGCGGGGGGACGCCCCTCGCCGTCACGTTCCTCGAAGCGGACCTCGACCACCGGCTGTGGGCCGTCGTCGGGGCAGGCTGGGTCGGCGACCGCTCCATCTACCGCTCGGACGACGGCGGGCGCTCGTGGGAGCGCCGAGCCGACCTCCCCGGGTCGGCCCGGTCGTTCACCGTCGCGCGCGACGGGTCGCTGTGGGCGGCCGTCGACAACCGCGTGGTCCGCTCGACCGACGGCGCGGCCTCGTGGGAGACCGTGCTCGACTCATACAACGCTCGGCTGGCGGCCATCGCGGTCACGGCGACCGGGACCGTCGTGGCGACGGGCCACGGCGCCTTCCACTACCGGAGCGTGGACGGCGGGGCGACGTGGGAAACGGTCGACCTCGCCACGGGGGAAGCGTGGCACGAGGTCGACGTGATCGTCGAGACCGGAGAGGGCGTCCTGTTCGCGGGCGTCGACGGCGACCCGGCCATCGTCCGGTCGACGGACGACGGGCAGACGTGGGCGCCCCTGGCCGACGGGCTCCCGACCGACCCCAGCCACTACTCGGTGGGCCTCACCCTCGACCGGCAGGGCCACCTCTGGGCCGCGCTCGGCTCCAAGGGGTTGTTCCGGACGGCCCAGGCCGTGGCCGTCCGGTCGGAGCCCGCGCCCGGCCGGCAGCCCCCTCTCGCCCTGTCGGTGTTGCCCAACCCCTTCCGGGGCGTGGCGGGGGTGACCGTGACGACAGAGCGGCCGCTTCAGACGCTCGTGCTGGACGTGTTCGACGCATCGGGTCGCCGGGTCGCCCGCCTCCACAGCGGCCCGCTCGCGGCAGGCGCGCACACCTTCGGCCTCGAAGGCGCCCCGCTGGCGGCGGGCGTGTACGTCGTCCGAGCCGCGAGCGGTGGACACGTCGCCGTTGTCCGCGCCGCGCACGTGCGGTGAGTGTGAGGCGCCGCGCGGGGGCGCAACGCGACGTGAGCCGGCCCTAGGTTGCCGCCCCCACCTGCGCCCGCCATCGCCCCCGACGTCTCCGCCATCCGGCCGTTCGCCGAACTCGCCCGCGGCCCGGTCGCGACGGTCTACAAGGCCGTCGACCCGGACGGGACGGTCGTGCTACTCAAGCAGCTCCGCGCGGTCGACGACGAGCGGCGGGCGCGGTTTGCGCAAGAGGCGCGGCTGGCGGCGACGGTCGTTCACCCGAACGTGGTCCGCGTCCTCGCCGCCGACGCCGACGCGCTCGTGGCCGAGTGGGTCGAGGGCGCCGATCTCGGCCGTGTCGTCGCCGAGCAGGGGCCACTCCCGCCTGCGCTCGCCGCGTTCGTGGCGCGCGACGCGGCACTCGGGCTGGCGGCCGTCCACGCGGCCGGGATCCTGCACCGCGACGTGTCGCCGGCGAACGTGCTGCTCGGGCTCGACGGCGCCGTCAAGCTGACCGACTTCGGGCTGGCGTCCCTCGGTGCGGACGACGACGAGGTCCGGGGGACGCTCGGCGCGATCGCGCCCGAGGTGGTGCGGGGCGACGCGCCCGACGCGCGCTCCGACCTGTTCTCGCTCGGGGCTGTGCTGGCGCTGGCCCTATCCGGCCGAGCCCCGTTCGCCGCCGACGGCACCGCCGCCACGCTCGACGCCGTCGTGAACACGGACGCCGGCGCCGCGCTGGCGGCCGACCCGCGCGTGCCGCCCGCGCTCGCGGCCGTCGCGGCGGCGCTGCTCGCGAAGGACCCCGCCGACCGCCCCGCCACGGCGGTCGACGCCGCCGACGCGCTGGCGGCCGTGCTCCCGACGCTCGGCGCCCCCGACGCCGGGTCTCTCGCCGCGTACCTCGCCGACCCGGCCGGCTGGCGACCGCCCGCGCCCGTCGCTGCGCCCGCTCTGCCGGTGGGCACCCCGCCAGCAGGCCCGGCACGCTCGCGGCAGGCTTGGGCGTTAGCGCTCGCGGCCGTCGCCGTGCTCGCCGTCGGCGCGTGGTGGCTCGGGCGCCCCGCCGATCGGGCCCCGGTGGCGGCCGAGCCGTCCGCGACGGCGCCGGTCGAGATCGCCCGCGCCGACCCCGCCGACACCGACCCGGCGCCTCTCGACGAGCCGACCCGGCTCGCGGAGCCGGTCGATCCGGCCGACCCGCCGCCCGCCGATCCGCCGCCCGAGCCCGGCCGGGCGCGGTCAGAGCCCGACGAGCGGGAGACGCCCGCCGCTCCGACGCCTGCCCGGCCCACGCTGCCCGCCGACCGGCCGCCGCCAGCCCCCGCCCCTCCCGCGACGGGCACCCTCACCGTCGCCGCCCAGCCGTGGGCCCGCGTCGCCGTCGACGGGCGCGACCTGGGGACGACGCCCGTCGCCGCCGTCGAGCTCGCGGCCGGGGCGCACACGCTGACGCTCACGAACCCCGACTTCCCCCCGCACACCGTCCAGATCAACGTGGCGCCGGGCGAGCGGACCGACGCCGTCGTCTCGCTGTGGTCCCTTGTCGGCCGCATCGACATCGAGGTGAGTCCGTGGGCCGAGGTCGCCGTCGACGGGCGAGCGTGGGACACCGTGCCGCCCCAGACGCGCCCGCTCGTGCTGGCGCCGGGCGACCACGTGCTGACCTTCACGCACCCGACGCTGGGCACGCGCGAGGTGCCGCTGCGCGTCGCCGCGGGCGAGCGGCGGACCGTCCGCGTCCGGCTCGGCGATGCTCCGTAGGCACGGGGTTTGTCAAGGTCCCCCCTGCCCCGCCCTATCCTCCCCGACATGCGCACCCTGTTCGCAGCCCTGCTCTGGATGGCCGGCCTCACGGCCTCGGCCCAGTCGTGGTCGGCCGGCCCGCCGATGCCGACGCCGCGCGCCGGGGCCGCCGTCGCCGTGCTCGACGACCGCGTCTACGTGATCGGCGGGCGCGACGCGACGGGCAAGCCCCTCGCCGCCGCCGAGGTGTTTACGCCGGGCGTCGGGTGGTCGGCCCTCGAAGACCTCGACGAGGCCCGCGCGGACGCCGCCGCCCTCGTCATCGACGGCCAGGTCGTGGTGCTCGGCGGGCGCGACACCGACGGCGACGCGCTGGACGACGCCGAGGCCTACGACGCGGTGCGGGGTCGGTGGGAGTCGTTCGAGGGCTTGGAGACCGAGCGCGAGGGGCTGGGCGCGGCCGTCGTCGCGGGCGTCCCCTACGCCGTCGGTGGGGCCGACGAGGACGGAGACCTGCTGGACACCGTCGAGGCGTACGACGGCGAGTGGTCCGAGGACGACGACTGGACGCTGGCGCCGGGACGGGCCCAGGCCGGCGTGGTCTCAGCGGGCGGCGCGCTCGTGGTCGTCGGCGGGTTCAGCGCGCTCGGACCGCTCGCGCGCGCCGAGCGGTTCGACCCCGGCGCGGGCGCCAGCGCCCTGCCCGACCTCCCGGTCGCCCGGGGCGGCCTCGCCGCGGCGGCGCGGGGCGACCGCGTGTTCGTGGTCGGCGGCCGCGACTCGGGCGACGGCGTCCGCGCCGAGGCGCACCACCTCGCGCTGGGCGACGGCGCCTGGGCGGCGCTCCCGGGCCTTCCATCCCCACGCGAGAGCGCAGTCGCGGCCGTCGTCGGCAACCAGCTGATCGTGATCGGCGGGGCCGACGCGTTCGGCGGCGTGCTGGCGTCGGTCACCCAGCTCTCCCTCGAAGGCATCGCCACGGGCCCCGGCCCCGATTCCGGCCCGTCGCTGGCGGTCGCCGGCGCGAACCCGACGCGCGGCGGCACCGCCTTCGAGATCCGCACGGTGCGGCCCGGCCCCGCCCGACTGTCCGTCCTCGACGTGCTGGGCCGCGAGGTCGCCGTGCTCTGGGACCGCGTGCTCGGCCCGACGGCCGTCCGCGTCGCGTGGCGTGGGGACGTGCCCCCCGGCCTCTACCTCGTGCGGCTCGCCGGGCCGGATGGCACGGCGACCGCACGCGTGACGGTCGCGCGATGAGGCGCGTCGTGGCCCTGCTCGCTCTGATGGCGGTGTCGGCCGCCGCCCAGCCCGCGCCGGCCGACCTCTTGCGCGCGATGGAGGACGCCGTCGCCCGGCTCGACTCCGAGGCCGCCGAGGCGCGCGCGCGCGAGGCCCTCGCGCTCGACCTCTCGCCCGACCAGCTGGTGACGGTCCACACGACGCTCGGAGTGCTGCTCCACGCGCGCGGCGAGCCCGTCGAGGCCCGGCGCCAGTTCGAGGCCGCGCTCTCGCTCGACCCGGCCCTCGCGCTCGACCCCGTGCTCGTGTCGCCGAAGACCGTCGAGTTTTTCGACGAGATCCAGGCCAAGTTCGCGGCTCCGCAAGCGGGCCCCGTCGTCCCGACGATCCGGTACGTGGTGCTGGAGGACCGCCGGCCCGGCGCGGCGCTCCGGTCGCTCGCGCTGCCCGGGTGGGGCCAGTTCCACAAGGGTGACCGGGCCAAGGGCTGGGCGTTCGCGCTTGCCGCCGGGGCCTCGCTCGCGGCGACCGGAGCCGCCAGCGCCGCCCGCGCGTCGGCGCGCGACGCGTACCTCGCCGCGGTCACGCCCGCCGACGCCGAGCGCCTGTACCCGGCGTACGACCGCTGGCACCGCACGCGGGCCGCCCTGGCCGTGGGCACCGCCGCCGTGTGGGCCGCCGCCGCGCTCGACGCGCTGGCGACCGGCGCACCGAGCCCGCCCGCCAGCGTCCGCCCGACGCCGCAGGGCCTCGCCCTGCGCGTGCGCCTGTAGGCGCTTCCCGGGAGTCCCACGACCGCGCGCGGCGCCTCGTCGACTCGGTGGCCGTGGGCACCGCGAGCGGTCCGATTCCGGCTCCCCGAAGCGCTCGCGCACAGCGTGCACAGGCCCGCACCGGGTGCGCGTCGCGAGTGCTCGGGTCAGGGTTTGACGCCGCGTATCGGTGGGTTTCGTCGACTGGCACGGGCATTGAAAGAGGGGCGAGTCCACTCTCCTCCCGCTCCCATGACCCGGTTGCTCCCCGCCCTCCTGCTCGCCGTCGCCCTCGTCGGATGCGACGCCACTGCCCCCTCAGACCCGACCGCCGCCGACGCGGCCACGGGGGCCACCCCCACCGCCTCCCGCGCCGTCGTGCTGATCGGGGTCGTCGAGGCCGAGCGCGGCCGCTGGCGGACCGTCGCGGGCGTCGAGGTCGCCACGGGCCGCGCCACCCAGATCGTCGGCGTCGACGGGGTCGCCGCGACGCTCGACGCCGTCGGCGTCGGGGCGGGCGTCGAGGTCCGGGGCCGCAGGCGCGCCGACGGGGCCGTGCGCGCCGACGTCCTCCGGCTGTGGTCGCCTGCCAGCGGCGACGCCAAGGCGGTCGAGGGTGTCATCGACGCGCTCGACGACAAGACGCTGACCGTCGACGGGACCCTCTTCGTGATCGACACGCTGACACGCTGGCTCGACGCGGACGGCTCCGAGCTGTCGGCCGACGACTTCGAGGTCGGCCTCCCCGTCGCGGCCCTGGGCAACGTCCGGGAGGGCGAGCTCCACGCCAGCATCGTCAAGCTGGACCGCTAGCCCGCCCCTCCGCCCACTCCCACATCCCCCCCATGAAACGCCTCCTCCTCTCCCTCGCCCTGCTCGCGGTCGTCGGCTGCGACGCCGCCCCGAGCGACACCGCCGCCGTCCGCCTGCTCGTCGAGGGCCACGCCGACGTGAGCTACACCACCCCCAGCCAGGCGGCGACGGCCGTGGCCGACGGGACCTGGGAGACGCGGCTCGACGCCGCCCCCGGCGACGCCGTCACGCTGCGCGCCGTCTCCCGCGACGGCGCCCCGGTGTCGACCACCATCGAGGTCGACGGCCGCGTCGTCGCGTCCGACCGTGGGTTGTCCGCGAGCAGCTCGGCGCGCTCCGGCGACGACGCGGGCGAGGTCGAGGTCCACGGCGCCGTCGAAGCCGTCGACGGCGACCGTTTGACGGTCCGCGGGCGCGTGTTCGTGGTCGACGCCCAGACGCGGCTGTTCGACCGCGACAACCGGCCCGTCCCCCTCGCGACGTTCGCCGTCGGCACGGTCGTCGAGGCCGAGGGCCACGCCCGCGCCGACGGGACGGTCCGCGCCAAGACGATCAAGCTCGACGACGACGATGGCGACGGCAAGGGCACCGACGAGCACGAGGTCGAGGTCGAGGGCCGCATCGACGCCATTGGCAGCGCCTCGATCACGGTCGCCGGGACGACGTTCGCGACGGACGCCGCGACGCGCTGGCTCGACGACGACAACCGGTCGGTCTCGCGCGACGCCTTCGCCGTCGGCCATCGGGCCGAGGCGGAGGGGTGGGTGCGCGACGGGACGCTGTACGCCGAGAAGGTCAAGCTCGATGATGACTAGCGCGCGCCCATCTGGCGGTCGCTGCCCGTCGCCGTAGCCCCTGGGAAGGAGCGGCGCCAGGGGGCCTGCCAGCGCGGTGGAGAGGGCTCCCACCTCATCCCCGCGGACGCCTCGCCACCCGGCGGGGCGTCATTCGTTGGGAGCGCCGCGCCGGATCGGGGGGGCGCTTGTGCGGCGCGGCCGGGGATGACGACCTTGACGGCCCGTTCACGCCCGAACGCTCTCCCCGCTCCCCCGCTCATGCGCGTCCTCTCGACCAACGTCTACGTCGGCCCGAACCTCTACGCCCGGTTCCCGGTCATCCGCCACACCATCGACCTGGGGCCGCTGGAGGACTACCCGACGCGCAAGCTGGGCGACTTTGCCGAGCGGCTCGTCGAGGCGCTCCCGGGGCTGCAGGAGCATGGGTGCTCGTACCGCACGGCCGGCGGCTTTATCCGCCGCATGACCGAGGACGAGGGCACGTGGCTGGGCCACGTCTGGGAGCACGTCGCGCTCGAGCTCCAGAGCATCGCCGGCCACGACGTCACGTTCGGCAAGACGCGCTCGACCGGCCGCGCGCGCGGCGAGTACGACATGGTGTTCGAGTACCAGCAGCGCGAGGTGGGGCTGGAGGCGTCCGAGCTGGCGCGACGCCTGATCCTGCGGCTGCTGCCCGACGACGTGCAAGCGATGCTCGACGAGGAGAAGGAGGCCGACTACGACTGGGAGGAGGAGCGCGACGCCTTTATCCGGGGCGCCCAGCGCTACGCCTACGGCCCGAGCACGCAGTCGCTCATCGACGCCGCCGTCGAGCGCGACATCCCGTGGATCCGGCTCAACCGCTACTCGCTCGTCCAACTCGGCCACGGCAAGTACCAGGACCGCATCCAGGCGACCGTCACCGGCCAGACCACCCACATCGCCGTCGAGATCGCCTCGGACAAGGAGGACACCCGGTCGCTGTTGGAGTCGCTCGGCCTGCCGGTCCCCCAGCAAGCCCTGGTCTACGGGCCGACCGACGCCGTCCGCGCCGCGCGCCGGATCGGGTACCCGGTCGTCACCAAGCCGCTCAACGCCAACCACGGGCGCGGCGTCTCGATCCGGCTGACGACCGACGAGGCCGTCGAGAAGGGGTTCGACCACGCGAGCCAGCACGGGTCCAGCTCGGGCGTCCTTGTCGAGAGCTTCGTGTCCGGGTTCGACCACCGGATGCTGGTCGTCGACGGGCACCTGGTGGCCGTGGCCAAGCGCGTGCCCGGCCACGTCGTCGGCGACGGCGAGCACACCATCGAGCAGCTCGTCGAGATCGTCAACGAGGACCCGCGCCGCGGCGTCGGCCACGAGAAGGTGCTCACGCGGCTGGCGTTCGACGCCCAGGCCGAGCGGCTGCTCGCGAAGGCGGGCTACGGGCCGGAGACGGTCCTGCCCGCCGGCGAGACGTTCTACCTCCGCTCGACGGCCAACTTGTCGACCGGCGGGACGGCCATCGACCTGACCGACGTGTGCCACCCCGACAACCGCGACATGGCCCAGCGCGCCGTCCGCGCCGTCGGCCTCGACGTCGGCGGCGTCGACTTTTTGAGCGACGACATCACCCAGAGCTGGCGCGAGGTCGGCGGGGCGATCGTCGAGGTGAATGCGGCGCCGGGCTTCCGGATGCACGTGGCGCCGTCGGAGGGCACGCCGCGCGACGTGGCCGGGCCGGTGATGGACATGCTGTTCCCGCCGGGCACGCCGTCGCGGATCCCCGTCGCGATCGTGACCGGCACGAACGGGAAGACCACGACGACGCGGATGGTGGCCAACATCCTGCAGATGGCCGCGATGGTCCCCGGCATGACCTCGACCGACGGCGTCTTCGTCGACGGGCGGCTGTCGGTCAAGGGCGACATGACGGGCCCGGTCGGGGCCAAGACCGTCCTGCGCGACCCGGCCGTCGAGGCGGCCGTCCTCGAGGTCGCGCGCGGCGGGCTCGTCCGCTCCGGGCTCGGCGTGCGCCGCTGCGACGTGGCCGCGTGCCTCAACGTGTCGTCGGACCACCTCGGGCTCGGCCGGATCGACACGCTCGACCAGCTGGCCGAGATCAAGCGGATCCCGATCGAGGTCGCCACCGACACCGTCGTGCTCAACGCCGACGACCCGCGCGTGCTCGCGATGGCCGAGCACACCGACGCCGACCACATCTGCTACGTGACGCTCGACGCCGAGCACGAGCTCGTCCGCGAGCACGTCCGCCAGGGCGGCCGGGCCGTCGTCCTCGAGCGCGGCATCGCCGGCGAGATGATCACGATCCACGACGGCGGCCGCCACCTCCCCCTGGTCTGGACCCACCTGCTCCCCGCGACGATCGACGGGAAGGCGACGCACAACGTCCAGAACGCCATGTTCGCGGCCGGCATCGCGTACGCGCTCGGCAACGGCCCGACCGAGCTCACGCTCGACCAGATCCGCCACGGGCTCCAGACCTTCACGACGAGCTTCTACGAGGCGCCCGGCCGGCTCAACGTCCACGACGGCCACCCCTTCCGCGTCATCCTGGACTACGCCCACAACCCGGCGGCCGTCGAGGCCATGGCCGGGCTCGTGGACCGGCTCGACGTGCGCGGGCGCCGCATCCTGGCGCTCGCGGCGCCCGGCGACCGCCGCGACCAGGACGTCGAGGCGATGGCGCAGGCCGCCGCCGGCCACTTCGACCACTACGTCTGCAAACGCGACGACCGCCTGCGCGGCCGCGAGCCGGGCGAGATCCCCGAGCTGCTCCGGGCCGCGCTCGCCGGCGCCGGCGTCGCCGACGACGCCATCACCGTCATCCCCGACGAGGCCGAGGCCGTGGACCACGCGCTCGGGCTGGCGGAGCCCGGCGACCTGGTCGTCGTGTTCGGCGACCAGATCGAGCGGTGCTGGGACCAGATCGTCCACTTTGGGGAGCCCTCGGGCGACGGGCAGGCCTCGGCCGAGCCCGCCGCGATGACCTCCCCGATCTCGCCCCCGACGCACTCCGACGACGACGGCGCCAGCGACGACGCGCCCGGCGACAGCCCGGTGACGGCGCCCGTCGAACTCGGCGAGACGTTCGAGGTCGGCGGCCACCGCGTCGTCCGCGACCGCCGCGGCGTCCGGATCACCTCGGACGAGGAGGCGGATTGACGCGGGTGAAGGGCCACGGGTAATGGGTGATGGGCGGTTGCCCACCACCAATCGCGCGGCATCCGCGGTGCCACGCTCACCTTTTCCCGTACTCGGCACGACTCCGGCGACGTGTCGTCGGGCCGCCGTCTGGCCCCGGCGCCGTCTGCTCATCACTCATCACCCTTCACCCGATGTCCCCCCTCGACAGCCGCCGCCAGACGGGCGCGGGCTACTTGCTCGACGGCCCCGGCGCCGCGCTCGACGCGCGCGTGCCCGAGCCCCAGCGCGCCGCCGCCGCCGACGCCTGGCGCCGCCACGCCCGCGCCCTGTGCGACGCGCTCGGCTGGGCCGACGCGCCGCTCGTGGTCCGCGAGTTTCCGCGTGGCCTGTCGCTCGCGCTCGGCGCGCCGGTCGACCGGCTGTACACGGCGACCGACCTCAACGAGGCCGCCTGGGACGCCGCCCGCGCCGAGGTGACGGGCGCGCCGCCCGAAGCCAGGAGCGCCGTGGTTGCCCGCCTGCGCGCCAGCGCCGCCGACGAGGCCGACCCTCCGTTGGCGGCGCTCATCGCCGAGGCCGAGCGCCGCGCCGTACCCCTCGTCTGGGACGACGACGCGATCACCGTCGGACTCGGGGCGCGGGGCCAGACGTTTGCGCCCGACGCCCTCCCGGACCCCGCCGCCGTCGACTGGGACGCCGTCGCGGCGATTCCGACCGCGCTCGTCACCGGCACGAATGGGAAGTCGACCACGACGCGGATCCTGGCCGGGATGGGCCGCGCCGCCGGCCACACCGTCGGGTTCTCGACGACCGACGCCGTCACCGTCGGCGACGAGGTCGTCGAGCGCGGCGACTTTTCGGGGCCCCTCGGCGCGCGCGCCGTGATGCGGGACGAGCGCGTCACAATGGCCGTCTGCGAGTCGGCCCGGGGCGGGCTGCTGCGGCGCGGCGTGCCGGTCCCGATCGTCACCGCCGCCGCCCTCACGAACGTCGCGGCCGACCACCTGGGCGACTACGGCGTCGAGACCGTCGCGGCGCTGGCGGACGCCAAGCTGGTCGTGGCCAAGGCGCTGATGGCGGGCGGCACGCTCGTGGCCCCGGCCGACGAGCCCGAGGCGACCGCCGCCGTCCTCCGCCAGCGCGACGCCCTGCTGGCGCGCGGCGTCCGCCTCGCGTGGACCGCACTCGACCCCGGCGCCGACGCGCCCGACGGCCTCGCGGCGACGGTCCGCGACGGGCAGATCGCGCTTCGTGGGGACGACGGCTGGCGCGCCGTCTGCCCGGTCGACGCCATTCCCGCCGCGCTCGGCGGGGCCGCCCGGCACGTGGTCCGCAACGCCCTGACGGCGTCGGCGCTCGCGGCCGCGCTCGGGCTCTCCGACGACGCCATTGCGGCCGGCCTGCGCACCTTCAAGAGCGACGAGACCGACAACCCCGGCCGCGCCAACCGCTTCAGGGTCGGCGGTGCGACGGTCGTGGTCGACTACGCCCACAACGCGCACGGGCTGGCGGCCATCGCCGACCTGGCAGCGCACTGGGACGCCGACCGTCGCGTCGTGCTGTTCGGCAGCGCCGGCGACCGCTCCGACGATGACCTCGCCGCCATGGCCGACGGGCTCGTCCGCTTGCGGCCCGACCGCGTCGTCTTGGTCGACATCCCGGGCTATCTGCGAGGCCGGGAGCGCGGCGACGTCCCCGCCCTGCTGCGACGCTTTCTCACCGAGCGCGGCGTCCCGGCCGACGCCTGCACCGTCCTCGCCGACCCCATCGCAGGCACCCGCGACATCCTCGACCGACTCGCGCCCGGCGACCTCGCGATTCTGCTCGCGCTCGCCCAGCGCGACCGCGTGCTGGACCTCGTCCGTGAGGCCGAGGCGTCCCGCCGCTAGCGAGCGGCCTCTCCGACGGCCTCGCGAGGCTCCAGCGACGGCCCCCAGAACGCCTCCGCGCGAGCGCCCCCCGTGCACACACCTTGGTCGGCCTCTCCGTCCGCTCTCCGTCCGGCGTCGCCCGCCCTCCGGTAGCTTGCGCGCCCCCCGGACCGCCGTGCTGACCCTCCTCCTCAACGCCGACCTCTACGCGCCCGCCCCGCTCGGGCGGCGCCACGTGCTCGTCGCCGGCGGCCGCGTCGTCGCCATCACCCAAGACCGGCCCGAGATCGCAGGCGTCCCGGTCGACGTGGTCGACCTGGAGGGCCGGCGCCTAATCCCCGGCTTGGTCGACGCCCACGTCCACGTGACCGGCGGGGGCGGGGAGGCGGGGCCCGAGACGGCGGCGCCCGCGCCCGCCCTCAGCGCCTACACGCTCGCGGGCGTTACGTCCGTCGTCGGCCTGCTCGGCACCGACGACACCACGCGCACGACGGCCGGGCTGCTCCGCCAGGTCTACGGCCTGCGCCGCGAGGGGCTCAGCGCCTGGGCCTGGACCGGCGGCTACCACCTCCCGCCGACCACGCTCACCGGCTCGGTCCGCACCGACATCGCGACCGTCGAGCCGATCGTCGGCTTCGGCGAGCTGGCGCTCTCCGACCACCGCTCGTCCCAGCCGACACTCGACGAGGTCGCCCGAGTCGCCGCCGACTGCCACGTGGGCGGGCTGATGACCGGCAAGGCCGGCGTGCTCCACCTCCACCTCGGCGACGGCGCGCGCGGCCTCGCGATGCTCCGCCAGATCCTGGCCGAGACCGAGATCCCCGCCCGCACGCTCCACCCCACGCACGTCAACCGCCGGTCCGGCCTGTTCGACGAGGCGCTCGCGCTCGCGGCCGACCGCGGCGTCACCATCGACGTGACCGCCTTCCCGCCCGCGTTCGCCACCGATGACGAGGTCTCGGCTGCCGACGCGCTCGTCCGCGCCTTCGACGCCGACGTCCCCGTCACCGTCTCGTCCGACGGCGGCGGCTGCCTCCCCCACTTCCGCGACGGCGTCCTGCAGCGGATGGATTTCGCCACGTCCGGCGCCCTCGCCGACCTGCTGGCGACGGTCCTCGACCGCGGCGTCCCGCTCGACGCCGCCCTCGCCCCGTTCACGGCGACGCCCGCCCGCTACCTCCGCCTGCCCGGCAAGGGCACGATCGCCGTCGGCGCCGACGCCGACCTCGTCGTGCTCGGCGACGACGACGGCCCCGCCGACGTGATGGCGCGCGGCGCCTGGCACGTCCGCGACGGCCGCCCGGTCCGCCGGGGCACCTTTGAGAAAGGAGAAGAGGGCTGACGAGTCGACGAGAAGAGGACGCCTCCCGGTGACGCCTCTCCTCGCTCTCTCCTCCCCTCCTCTTCTCTTCCCTTCCCCCCTCCTCCCCCATGCCCTCCCCCCTCACCGACACGCCGCGCGGCGCCATCATCCCGATCGGCGGCGCCGAGGCCAAGACCGGCACGCGCGAGGTGCTCGCCCGCGTGCTCGCGCTCGCCGGCGGCCCCGAGGCCCGCATCGTCGTCGTGCCGACCGCCAGCGAGCTCCCCGACACCGGCGACCGCTACGCCAAGCTCTTCACCGAGCTCGGCGCCGGCCACGTCGACGTGCTCACCATCACCGAGCGCGAGCACGCCCGCGTCCCCGCCGTCGTCGAGAACGTCCAGCGCGCCACGGGCCTCTTCATGACCGGCGGCAACCAGCTCCGCCTGTCGACCATCCTGGGCGGCACGCCCCTCGCGCAGGCCATCCGCCGCGCGAACGCCGCCGGCGCCGTCGTGGCCGGGACCTCGGCCGGCGCCGCCGTCATCCCCGAGCACATGATCGCGTCCGGCCGCACCGGCCCCACGCCGACGACCGAGAAGGTCGTGCTCGCGCCCGGCCTCGGCCTCACCAACCGGCTCGTCATCGACCAGCACTTCCGCCAGCGCGACCGCCTGGGCCGGCTCCTGACCGCCGTCTCGTTCAACCCCTTCGCGACGGGCGTCGGCATCGACGAGGACACCGCCCTCGTGCTCGGCCCCGACGACGTGTTCGAGGTCATCGGCTCCGGGACCGTCACCGTCGTCGACCCGTCCGAGCTGGCGTACTCGTCGATGGACTCCGCGCGCGACGGCGAGCCGGTCTCGCTCATCGGCCTGCGCGTCCACGTGCTCGCGGCCGGCTGCACGTACGACACCGAGGCCAAGACGGCCTTCGCCCCGCCCCGCGTCCCGTTTTTGGACGAGGACGAGGACCCCGTCCCCGACGACGCGTAGCCTGCGGGCCTACCCCTCTAGCCGCCATGGGCCCCACCGCCCTCGTCGCCAGCATCCTGGGCGCCGTGATGCTCGTGCTCGCCGCCGTCCTCGGCTGGGTCGTCTTCCGAGGTGGGCCCAAGCCGTAGCGTTCGGCTGAGCGCTCCCGACAACGTCATCCCCGCGAAGGCGGGGATCCAGAGTACGCGCACCACCGCCCACAACGGTCGCCGGAGTGCCGGACAGTCGCACGCTCGCGCCCCATTCAACCGGCCCCGCTGACTCACCCCACCGCCGGCACCACGCGGCGGCGGTACACGTCGGACGCCCCCCACGCGAGCAAGAAGTAGTAGCCCGACAGTTCGTACGGCTCCCAGTTCTCGAGCCCGCGGATCCCGACCGCGAGGGTCGCCACGGCGAAGCCCAGGGCCGCAAGCAGGACGAAGGTGGCTTTCGACATCGGGACCTCGGGCGGGATGGATCCCGACCTACGACGGAAGCGGTCGGCGGTTGCAACGCCGGCAGGGCTGGGTCAACCGGCCGCGTGGGAGGCACGTGCAAACGTGGTCCAATAGCTCGCGCCGTCCGGGCCGAGCAGGTCCGCCACGGTGCGGAAGAACCGGCTGTGCGGCGTCGTCTCGTCGGCCTGCTCCACGGCGTCGGCCAGCTTGATCCAGAGCACCTCGTCGAACTCCGCACGGGTCATGTTCATCGGCTCGCCGGTGAACCGGTCGTCGAGCAGGGGGCGTCCCTCGTCCACGCTCCGCTGAAGGGAGTCGTAGCTCATCGCGCAGTAGCGGTACGCCAGCCGCTCGGCCTCGGAGCCAATGAGGGCGCGGACGTCGTCACGCTGGGAGAGCGGGACCGACTGGCGGGGGAAGCCTTCGGTCCCGTAGACGGAATGGAAAAGACCCGCCCGTGAGACGTGCTCCGGGAGGTTCAGTCGGGCGAGCTCCCGGTAGGTCCCCACGAGGTGCGAGAGCAGATCGTCGTGGGTGTGCTGGACGTCGGCGAGGCCGATCCCGTCGAGGTAGCTGCGGAGCCTGTCGAGATCGTGCGTCATGGTCTGCCGCAGTCGGGAGGCGGCCGAACAGTTGCCCGCTTGCTCTGTTGAGAAGCTCTCGATCAACGTCATCCCGAGCTTGCGAGGGATCTCAACGCGAGGCTCATCGCCTGCGGAACCGCTAGTCGAAGGCTCGGGCGATGGCGCTGAGATCCTTCGCTTCGCTCAGGATGACGGGGAGCTTCTCAACAGAGCATTGCCCGCTGAGCGGCTCGGGGCGACAGGCGGGAAGGGAGGGCGAGAAACGTAGAGGCCGGCGCCCGGTCGAGGCAAGAGCGCTCGGTGTCCGCTTGCAGCCGCGGGTTCTGCGTTGCTGGAGCATCGGAACGCCGCCGCGTTGATATGGAATTAGGGGCCGGTCGGACTGTCCCTCCCGATGAAGCGCCCATTCCCATGCAAGAACTCGATCGCGCGCGACACGTTGCGCCGAACACTCTCGTCCGTCTTCAGATGGGAGAGGTACCGGACGATCTCCTTCCTACGGGAGGGCGGCAGACCGTCGTACACCCGTCGGGCAGCGTCGTCCTTTTCCAGAGCCGTTACCCACAGGGGGTGAGGCTCTATCGTACGGTCACTCGGATCGAACGCGATGGACAGAGCGAGGCGCTCGCCGACGCGCCGGGGGGAGTCGGGGAGCATCGTCATGTTCACGTAGAGCCGCCACGCGCCCTTGAACCTGACGAGTGTCTGTTGGAAAGGCGCCCTGTTGACGAAGCCTCTAATCGGGATCGGCCCCTTCGTTCTGCCCGCCCGCTCGAACAACGCTTCCAATATGTCTTGCGGCACGAACACAAAGGGGTTGCCTGCCACGATCTCTAGGTCCGCGCTAAAATTGTGCATTGCTTGTCCCTGGGGCAGAACGTCCAATGGGAGACGCAGAACAGAGGGCCGCTCAACCGCGAAGGACTGAGGGCACGGTGACGGGACGAAGCGAAAGTAGCGCTGGCGTTCGGACGAGCCGAGGACGCTGGCGCCCCGGGTAGGCCTACAGCGGCGGGTTCTACCGCCCTTGGCACGAGTAGTCCCCGATCAACTATCCGGAGGTAAACCGCTCCTGGTCGTAGCCTCCTACAAGAAACTCGAAGAAAGGCTCGCCCTGCTGATACACGGGGATCTGGACACGAACCATGCCTGACGATGCGAGACGCTGGCGGAAGCGGGCTTGGTTGCGTAGGAATATCGTTTCTGTGCTATTGTCTGCCGGGCCTACAGCGCGCCAGGACTGAGGTGATCCGTCGTCGAAGCGGATTCTGATAGTGCAGTCCTCGTACGACCTGCACAGAATCTGACCTCGTTCAATTTTTACTATCACGTCCCGGCCGTACGTCGGGTGGTCACGGATCATGAGAGTTCCATGCTGGGACCCCTCATATGGAAATCCGAACGATACCGTATTCTCCGATCTGATGGTCGCGGTCCGAGTTACTTCCCCGGTCATGGCATCCTCGCTAGTTGAGTAGCTCCACTTTCTAGCAAGTCTCTGGCGTTCCGCCTCTTCCGCCTGCAGTTGGCGCTCCGCCGCGGCGGCCTCGGCATACCGTTCCGCGAAAGCCGCAGCAGTATCCGCCTCGGGCGTGCCCGGTGTGCGGGCGATGATTGCCTCCGCAGCCTCAACGACGGCAGTAGGATCTTCAGACCCCTCAGCCTCTTGTAGCTCAGTCAGCAGTCCCGCTACTTCGAGACTGTCCTGTTGTGCTTGTTCCATAGCCGAACTACTAGGCCCGGACTCAGCGCAGGCGAGGAGTACGGCTAGAACAGTGAGAACGGGCAGTAGAATTCCTCGCATTGATGGGCTATGGGTGTACAGGAGGGCGACCTCGTCCGCGCCGCAAATCTACACGGACTGAACTGGGCTTGTTTACATGGCCGCCAGTGGTCGTGGGCTGTAGAACAGCGGGCCGCTCAGCCGCGAACGGCTCACGGCTGTTAGCGTGAACGAGGCAACATAGACTGCCAAGCCCGAACGAGCCAATAGGGCTGAGGCCGTTCGTCGGCCTGCAGCGGCGGGTTCTGCGGCCTGTTCTCCATCGTACTAAGCTCCTACTACAGACCTGCCGGTGCTGGAGCGGGGAGCCTGTTCCAAGCCTCGATCCGCGTGCACGCCTCCGCCAACTTCTCGGCCAAGTCGTACTGGGCGTCGAGGTGCTCGCGTTCAATGTAGGGCCGAACCTTTTCAGCGAAGCGGACCTTGCTCCGGGCGTAAGCATCGCCGAGCTTCGGCCGCAGCCTGTTTAAGTACTTCTCGTACGGCTCGAACCGATACTTGGTATTGTCTGCATTCTTTAAGTCGCCGTAGGCTCCCACGACGGCCTCTCGGGGGACGTAGTGCTCGATCTCGCGGGCCTTCGTGATCCACACCATCCCGCCCGTCTCTTCGACCTCGGCCCGGACCCGCTTCTTGGCTTCGTTAAGCGGGGCGGCGAGGTAGGTCTTGTCGCTGTCGATGAGCACGATAGCGTTCCGGTTCACCCGGAGGATCTCGACGGCCTCCGCCTCCTCTGATGGTTCCTCGCCCGAGAGGTGGGCGAGGAGGGCCCCGCCGTAGAACACGCACTGGTAATGAGCCCCCTCCCGGAGGCTTCCCCCGGACCACAACTCAACCCAGCGGTTGAAGTACATCCGGTCCGTCGGCCCCTCGACCCAGACGATCCCATTCGCCTGGAGGAGGTCGCTTGCGCGGACGTCGAGGTCGTCGAGCACGCCCCGCCGGCCCGTGTGCGTGAGGACGGTAGCGGCCCGGGCTCGCTCCCCGTCGTGCGTGACGTGTACGATCTGGGCCTCGGGGTCGTCGGCAAACAGGTCTACGACGACGGACGAGTGCGTCGTGAGGAAGAATCGGCACCCGTGCTCTAGAGCGACCTCGCGGAGATACAAGAAGAGTCGCCGTTGGAGGGCCGGGTGGAGGTTGTTCTCTAGTTCCTCGAAGGCGAAGACGAACTGGGAGAGGGGACGCGGTTTCCTCGGGTCGGAGATGGCAGGGACGAGGTGGATGAAAGCTAAGACGAGGAGCACCGTCTGAAGCCCGCTCCCGGAACGGGACAGGGCGACGGTCCCCTTACGGTCCTCAACTAAGAACACCTCCCACTCCCCTGTACTCAGCCTCCGGGTGACGATCTCGGCGAAGCTGGCGTCGGGCTCGAAGATCCGGTTCAGGTCGTCGAGGATCTTCGATTTGACGAGTTCCCTGGGCTTATCGGCGTCGTTGGCGAAGTGCTGAATGAGGTTCGTTGCCCCGTCGCCCGTCTCCGAGAGGTCAATGGTCTCCTGGTCCTTTTCCGGTTTCAGTCGCCGCTCGGCCCCCAACCGTTTGAAGACTGAGCCTTCTAGTGGGTTGAAGTAGAGCTTCCTGTAGTTCTCGTTCTTGATCTTGCCAGTTATCTCTTGAACACCGGTATTGTATCTAACGTAGTTTTTAGTAACTTCAGGAATATCACCCTCAATCTCGATATGGTTGAGGCCGTCGTTGCTTACAACGTGTCTGTCAAGCCAAAACCCATTGAACTCAGACCAACGCTGAGGATGCTGAGATGTGTAGTCAGGTATAACCCCCTTATTGTTGTTGTGAAGTAGCTCCTCCCGTATCGGCTGCTTCAATCGAACCAAGGGAGGGGATCCCGGATCAGACTTTGCTTCCAGGCGGGACCCCTTCCGCCCCGCGCAGGCGACTTCCACCAGATCGAGGAGAGTGGACTTACCCGAGTTGTTCCTCCCGATGACGACGTTGATCGGGTAGACGGCCTCAAAGCCTCCGGCATCTTGGCCAAAGCACTGGTAACCACTCACCGAGAGGGACAGGGTGCGGAGCACATTGTCTCTTCGCTCTTCAGGCGTCATCTCAGCAGGTGGAGGGCCGCATAACCACTACTTCTGCGGCGGGGAGAGTCACCACGTGGAGTGACCGGTTGGCAAATGTAGGGACAGTCTCCCCATGAAGTGACTCATGGGCTAGCCCGGAGCCGAGCCCATCGACACTGCGCTCGCGCAAAAAAATCTGCGCCCCGAGGTTAGATCCCGCCATCTCGCGGGTCTATGTAGGCAGACCGTCGCCGACGCCATGCCCCCGCGTCCCCTCTGCCCGCCTCGGCCCCGCCGCCGCCCGAGGCCGACCGCGCCGGCCGCGCGGTGCGCCCAGACGCGCTCGCGATCTGCCACAATGTCGACGCCGTGTATCCAGAAATGGACACGGTGCACCCAGACGCCCCCGCGATCTGCCAAGATGTCAGCGCGGTGCGCCCAGACGCCGTTACAACGCGCCCAGACGTGCTCTCGGTGGCCCCAGACGCCTCCTCGGCGCGCCCAGATGCTCTCCCGACGCCTCCAGGCGCGCCCGCGAAGCCCGCCGCGGCTACCGATCGCGCTCCAGCCCGCTAACCCACCCACCACGCCATCGCTGCCCTTCCACCCTCTCCCCCGCTCACGATGACCCGCTACATCCGCAACCGGCTCCGCATGCTCCGCGCCACCGTCGCCCACTTCGACGAGCACCCCGACGCCTGGAGCGCCAAGCCCCCCGTCGTCCGCGCCCTCGCCCCCATCCGCGACGCCCACGCCACGCTCGAAGCCGCCGCGACGGCCCAGGCCGAGGGCGACACGACGGGCCTCACCGAGGACAAGGGCGACGCCCGCGACGACGCCACCACGGGCCTCGTCACCCTCGGCAAGCGCGTCACCGCCTACGCCGTCGAGATCGGCGACGACGACCTCCGCGCCGCCCTCGACCACTCCCGCTCCGACTGGGACCGCTTCCCCGACGACGTCTTCTACGCCCAGGCCCGCCGCGCCCTCAACCGGGCCGAGCCCCTCCTGACGGCGCTCACCGAGTTCGAGGTCACCGCCGAGCAGCTCACCGCCGTTCGCGCCGACCTCGCCGAGTTCGTCCGCATCGCCGGGCTCCGCGACACGACCGACGCCAGCGGCACCGCGGCCACCGAGGACCTCGACACCGTCTACTCCAACGCCGTCAAGCCCCTCAAGCAGCTCGACCGCGTCGTCGACGCGCTCGTCGCCGACCCCGCCTTCGTCGCCCAGTACCACGTCGTCCGACGCATCCCCGGCGACTGAGCGGGGCGCGGGCCCCGCCGGGCGCTAGTTCGCCATCGACATCCGGACGGCGCGGTCGTTCAGGGGCTGGAGCGGGCGGTACCGCGAGCCGCGCGCGTCGGCGAACGCGGCGATCTGGTCGGCCGACATCTCGATCGGCTCGCCGAGCACCAGCCAGCGGACGCCCTCGGTGCAGGGCGGGGTCGTGAGCGACCCGTCGTACGTGAAGTAGTCGCGGTCGTCGGGGAGAACGTCGGCCAGGGCCTCGACCTGGGCGCCCTCGCCGGCCTCGCTCGCCGCCCCCGGCGCTCCGGCCGCCGCCACGACCGACGCCAGCGCGTCGTTCTCGTCGCCCTCCTCGACCATCACGCCCACGACGGCCAGGCCGCCCTCGGCGTCGCGGTGCACAAAGTGGAGCTCCAGGGGGTAGCGCTCGCCGTCGAGCGTGTGCTCGCTGGGGGTGTGCGGGTGGAACTGGAGCAGGCTGTAGTCATCGTCGCCCAGCCGGACGCGCTGGTCACCGTTCGGCGTCGCGAGATAGCCGTGGTCGGTCACCTGCACGTCGAGCATGGCCGCGCCGTAGTCCACCTCGAGCGACGGCAGGTCGGCCGCCGCGGCCGACGTGCTCGTGAGGGCCACCGGCGACTGCTCGCGGCCCGCCGCGCATGCCGCGTTGTCGAGCGACATCGCCGCCCAGTCGTCCGGGCCCGATCCGGCCTCGTACGACCAGTGCCGCTCCTCGTCGGCCACGGGGGAGGCCGCCTCGCTCGGGGCGTCGGAGGAGTCGGCGCAGGCCGACAACGACACGAGCAGGACGGGGACGGCGAGAGCGGAGAGCAACTTCAAAACGACGGGGGGACAGACAGGAAGGGCAACGACGGACCTACGGGGGAGTGGGACCCGGGCTCCGAGGACCTCCAGACTCCGGGGATGCCCTAGAGGTCACCGCGGACGGCACCCCTCAGGCCGCGCCCGATTCGCCCCCTCGCACGGAGCGCACCGGCACCGGGGTCGTAGATCCAGCCCTCTCCTCTCCCGCCATGTCCTTCGCTGGCATCCTCTACGTCCTCCTGGGCCTCGCCTCGTTCGGCCTGGTCGTCTTTCTCGCCGTCGCCGCCTCCAAGCGCCGGACCCCGCCGCCGGGCGGAGGCGGCTCCCCGGACCCGCCCTTGCCGACGCCCTCTACCCCGCGTCCGGCCCCCGAGCGCCGCGAGCCCACCGCCACGCCGGTCGGCCGAGACTGACGGCCGCGCGCAGCCACCCCTGGCGCAAGCCATAGGCAGCGCAAGCCTCCCTACGACGTCCCCTCTCCCCTCGGGAGAGGGACAACGCGCAGCGTCGGCGCAGCCAGGGTGAGGGTGCCGTGGCTGGCGCCAGCCCCCCAAACGACCGACGGCGCCCCCCCTCGCGAGAGACCGCCGCCGCACCGTCCGACCCTCCGAACACCGAGAACCGGACTACCCCTCCAGCGTCGCCCTCAGCGCCCCGTCCAGGAGGTCGAGGCCCGCGTCGAGGTCGGCCTGCCCGATGGTGAGGGCCGGGCGGAAGCGGACCGAGCGCGGGCCGCAGCCGAGCGCCATCAGGCCCGCGTCGTAGGCCGCGCTCAGCACGCCGTTGCGGACCTCCTTCGAGGGCAGGTCGAAGGCGCAGAACAGCCCGCGCCCGCGCGCATCGGCCACGCCCTCGTACGTGTCCTCCATCGCCCGGAGCCGCGCCATCAGGTGCGCGCCCTGCGTGTTCACGTTGTCGATCAGGTTTTCCGCCTCGATGACCTCCAGGATCCGGTCGAAGCGGACCATGTCGACCAGGTTGCCGCCCCACGTCGAGTTGATCCGGCTCGACTTCTCGAACACGTGGTCGTCCACCTCGTCGACGCGCGGGCCGGCCAGGATGCCGCAGACCTGGGTCTTCTTGCCGAAGGCGATGATGTCGGGCGTCACGCCGAGCCCCTGCCACGCCCAGAAGGCGCCCGTCAGGCCGACGCCCGTCTGGACCTCGTCGAAGATTAGGAGCGCGTCCTGCTCGTCGGCCAGCTCGCGGAGCTGCTGCAGGAACTCGGGCCGGAAGTGGTTGTCGCCGCCCTCGCCCTGGATCGGCTCCAGGATGATGGCCGCGATCTCGTCGGGGTGGTCCATGAAGGCCTGCTTCGCCTGGCGGATCGAGACCTCCTCGCGGAACGCCACGTCGCCGCCCCGGATCTTGGGGTTCGAGATGCGCGGCCAGTCGAACTTGGGGAAGCCGGCGACCTTGTTGGGGTCCGTGTTCGTCAGCGACATGGTGTAGCCGGTCCGCCCGTGGAACGCCTCGCGGAAGTGGAGGACCTTCGAGCCGCGCTCGCCGGAGTACCCCTTGGCCCGGTTTTTCCGCACCTTCCAGTCGAAGGCCACCTTGAGCGCGTTCTCGACGGCCAGCCCGCCGCCGGACACGAAGAAGGCGTGGGGCAGCTCGGCCGGGATCCCGACGCGCTCGAACGTCTCGACAAAGCGCGCGAAGTGCGGCGTGTAGACGTCCGAGTTGGCCACCTTGTTGATCGCCGTGTCCATCAGCCGCTCGCGGAAGCCGACGGCCTCGGGCGCGTCGCCCGCCAGCCCCGGGTGGTTCATCCCGAGCGGGTTGGAGGCGAAGAAGGTGAAGAAGTCGATGTAGTCCTTGCCCGTCCGCGCGTCGCGCAGCCGCGAGCCCTGGCTCTGCTCCATGTCGAGCACCATCGGGTACCCGTCGGTGAGCAGGTGGCGCCCCAGGATGCCGCGGACGGCGTCGGCGGACGGGAGGGCTTTGGTGGGGTCGGGCGCGATGATCTGCATGGACGTAGGTCGGTGTTCGTGGAGCGCGGGAGACGACGTGGGGCGTCTCCGGGCGGCAGGGCGTCAAGATAGAGGCGGGGGGGCCGGATCCTCGCCCTCCCGGCCCTCACAGCCTCTCGTGCCCTGCTCCCCCCGCTTCCGCTGCCATCGCTCCGCTCCGTGCTATGCCTGACGGCCCATCGTTGTCATCCTGAACGGACGTGAAGGATCTCAACGCGAGCGTTCCATGCCTTTGGGACCGGATGTCAGGATGGGAAGGCTCGCGTCGAGCTCCTTGGCTACGCCGACGCTACGCGTTCGCAAGCTCAGGATGATGGGCCTGGAAGGTGAGAGCTAGAACGTTGCCGCCCTGCCCACAAGTGAGGAGGCCCACCGAAGGTCGGCGTAGCCAGCCCGAGCGCCCTTGAGCGGAACCGTCAGGTCGGCGAAGCCCGCGATGGCAGAAGAGCGGCGGGAGCCCACCCGCAACCGTGCCCTGCGGGCGCCGTAGCCTCCGCCCCACCCCACCGCCGCCATGGACCCCGCCCACCGCTTCTCCACGCCCGAGATCGAGGAGGTCTTCGCGCGCGCCGCCGCCGCCCAGCAGGCCGACCACCAGACCGACCTCGGGCTCTCGGTCGAGGAGCTCCAGGCCGTCGGCGCCGAGGCCGGGCTCGACCCCGCCCACGTCGCCGCCGCCGCCCGCGCCGTGGCCTCCGGCCAGCCCGACGACAGGCGCGAGACGCTCGTCGGCGTCCCCGTCGGCGTCCGCCGCTCGGCCCCCCTCGACGCCCCGCCCTCCGACTTGCTGTGGGAGTCGATCGTCTCGGACCTCCAGGAGACGTTCAGCGCGCGCGGCAAGGTCGAGCGGATCGGCGCCTCGCGGATCTGGCGCAACGGCAACCTGCGCGCGACGCTCTCGCCCTCCGGCGACCACGCCCGCCTGCGGATCCAGTCGAACCGCCGGAAGGACTCGCAGAGCCTGCTCACGATCGCCGCCGTCAACGCCGTGCTGGCGGCCGTCTTCACGCTCAACGTGTTCGGGCCCGAGGCCGACGCGGCCGTCTTCCTGGCCCTCACCTCCGTGTTCGCGCTCGTCTTCGTGATCGGCCGCCAGCTGGTGTGGTCGTCCGCGCGCGAGCGCCAGATGGAGGCGGTCGCCGCGCGCGCCCAGCGCACCGCCCGGGCGACGGCCGCCGAGCCGCTCGCGACACGGGCCCCCGTGCTCGACCTGATGGACCTCGACGAGGTCGACGACGACCGGGAGTCCACTCGCTCGCGCCGCCGCACGCGGTGAGCGGGGCCTCCAGATGGTCGGCGCCAGCAGGTAGGGTTGCGCCAGCAACTCGACCACCCCCTGTCCCCCTCCTTATCTAAGGAGGGGGGACTTCGCGAGCAGCGTCGAGGTCGGCGAGAAGCGCGACGCCGCGATGGAAGAAGCCCCCCTCGGATGAGGGGGGCGGCCGGCAGGCGGGGGGTCGGGGCTCGCGCCAGCCGGCCAGCTCATGCCAGCGAAGGGCCCTTGCCCCCGCTCCACACGAACGGCACACGGCGGGCCGTACTTTCGGGGTACGGTCTCGGCGCGACGCCGCGTCGGCCTTTCCCCCCGCCTCCGCCCGCATGGACACGCCCACCAAGGCCCCCCTCCGCCCCGGACAGGTCGCCCTCAAGAAAGCCGCCGTCGGCACCGACTTTGCGGTCGAGTCCGAAGGCGACGGCTTCGCCCTCGAACTGCCCGTCGTCCAGAAGCCCCAGGTCGCGAATCGCCCCGGCGGCCGGCCGAAGTGGCTCCGGGCCAAGCTCCCCTACGGCGAGACCTTCCGCGACGTCCAGAAGACCATCGAGGAGTTCGACCTGCACACGGTCTGCTCGTCGGCGCGGTGCCCCAACATGGGCGAGTGCTGGAGCGCGGGCACGGCCACGTTCATGATCCTGGGCAACGTCTGCACGCGGGGCTGCTCGTTCTGCGCCGTGCTCACGGGCCGCCCCGAGCAGCGCGAGCTCGACATGGACGAGCCCCGCCGCGTCGCCGAGGCCGCGCGCCTGATGGGCTTACAGCACGTCGTGGTCACCTCCATCAACCGCGACGACCGCGAGGACGGCGGCGCCCCGGTCTTTGCCGAGACGATCCGGCTCGTCCACGCCCAGGACCAGACCATCGAGGTGTTGATTCCCGACATGCGCGGCGTCCGGAGCGCGCTCGAGACCGTCTTCGACGCGCGCCCCGAGGTGCTCAACCACAACGTCGAGACCGTCCCGCGCCTGTACCGCCGCGTCCGCCCCCAGGCCGACTACCAGCGCTCGCTCGACGTGCTCCAGCTGGCGAAGACCGAGTACGACCTGCGCACCAAGTCCGGCATCATGGTCGGGCTCGGCGAGACCAAGGACGAGGTCGTGTCGCTCATGGCCGACTTCGCCGCGCACGGCATCGACGTGATGACGATCGGGCAGTACCTCCAGCCGACGCGCCACCACCTCCCCGTCGAGGAGTTCGTCCACCCCGACACGTTCGCGTGGTACAAGGAGCAGGGCGAGGCGCTCGGGATCGAGCACGTCGAGAGCGGCCCGCTCGTGCGGAGCTCGTATCACGCCGAACGACATGTTTAGCGGGGACCGGGGCCTGGGGACCGGGGACCGGGGAGCGCGAGCCCTCCGGTCGGCCGGCCTGCTGGCGGCGCTCTTGACCGGCTCGGGCTGCTCGACGGTCCTCGACGCCGCCGCGGGCGTGTTCGGCCCCGGCGAGATCGGCGGGGCGGTCGACGCCCACGTGGTCTACCGGCTCCGGCCCGACTGCCCGACCCTGCTGGCGCGCACGATGGACCACGGCTACACGGTCCTGCGCCCGCTCGACGCCGCCACGGCCGGGATCCCCGAGGTGCCCGGGTTCGAGGGCGGCGCGATTGAGGAGAGCGGCGTGTTCGAGGGGCCGGTCCGCACCGGCGAGGTCGTCTTCCGCTACGTCCCGCCCGCGGCGTCCCAGACCTGGGCGACCGGCCCCGTCGACGTGGTCGCCGACGTCGACGCCGTCGAGCTGGATCTGCCGACGGCGCACCGGCGCATGCTCCAGGTCTGCGGCCCGCTCCCCGCCGACACCCTGCTCGTCCCCGACCCGACCATCCCCCGCGTCCCGGCCCGATGACCCCGCGCTACGACCCCGCCGACCCGACCGCCTACGTCCGCCACGTCCGCAGCCTGGTCGGCGACCACGACCCCCTGGAGCTGCTGGCGCACGCCCCTGAGCGCGTGGCGCGCGCCGTCGCCGGGCTCTCCGAGGACGCCGCCCGCGAGGTACCGGGGCCCGGCGCGTGGTCCGTCTTGCAGATCGTCCGCCACCTTGCCGACTCCGAGATCGTCTACGGCTACCGAATCCGGCTGATCGCCGCGGCCGACCGCCCCCCGATCCCCGGCTATGACCAGGACGCCTGGGCCGACGCGCTCGCGTACCACCGGGGCGCCGTCGCCGACGCCCTCCTCGACTACGCCGACGCCCGCCGCGTCACACTCGCGCTCCTGCGCGCGCTGCCCGCCGACGCCTGGGACCGGGTCGGCCTCCACTCCGAGCGCGGCGAGGAGTCCGTCCGCGACATCGCGACGCTGCTGGCGGGGCACGACCTCAACCACGAGGGCCAGATCGCGCGGACGCGCGCCGTCGTCAGCGCCTAGTTCGCCGCGACCTCGAGGGGGGCGTACGCCACGACGCGGTACGAGACCTCCTCGTCGGCGATCTCGAACACGTCGTCGACCGAGAGCGAGACGAGCAGCGGCGGCGTCCCCGGCCGGACGCGCGCGAGCGCGTAGTCGGCGTCGGCGTAGGCCTGGACCGCCTGGTCGTAGAGGCCGAGGACCGTGAGCGCTCGGGGCCCCGGGTCCTCGGGCGCGGCCTCGCCGTTGATCCGGACCTCCGCGATCTCGCCCCCGATCACGCGGACGTCGGTGACGAGCGGGGCGCAAAAGCAGATCGTCTCGTAGCGGAGCCAGTACCCGTCGGGCCGGCTCGCGACCCACTCGGCACGAAGGTCCGCGAGCGCCGCGGCGTCGGCCACCTCCACGCCCACGGCGGCGTCGATCTCGGACCCGGGGAACGGCCAGTCGTCGCCGGTCGAGTCGCACGCGGCAAGCGTCAGGGCGAGAGCGGCAGCGAGGAGCGGGATCCGAGACATGGCCGTCGGTGGTGGGGCGGCGCGAACCTAGCGGCTCGCGCCGAGCCCGTCCGGGTCTCCAGCCCGAGTGGTCGCCAGCGCCGCCCGAGCGGCCTAGGCGCCGCGCTTGACGGCCGTGCCCATGTAGCCGACCGCGAGCGTGCCCGTCGTCGTGAACGCGAACCCGGGGTCGAGGCGGCGCCGCAGGACGGACCGCAGGAACGGGCCGTCGAGCCGGGGCCGCACGCCCGTCAGGTGCGTCACGTCGAGCCCGGCCGTGCCGGCCATCGCTTCAAGGTCCGAGGGCGGCAGGAACAGGCGCCAGACGTGGATGTGGTCGGGCGCCTCGCGGACCACGAACCGGAACCCGTGGACGGCGACCAGCCACGCCAGCGGCGTCTGGTTGAACGTGTTGAACAGGACGACCCCGCCCGGCCGCACCACGCGGCCGGCCTCGGCGATCACCGCCGCCGGGTCCTCGACGTGCTCCAGCATGTCGAACAGCAACACGGCGTCGACGCTCGCGTCGGGCGCGTCGAGCGATGTCGCGTCGCCGTGCTGGAACGTGGCGTGGGCGCCCTCCGGGACCCGCTTGCGGGCTTGGGCGAGGGACCCCTCCGACAGGTCGACGCCGTCGACGCGGTACCCCGCCTCCGCCAGCGGGAGGGCGATCAGGCCGCCGCCACAGGCGACGTCGAGCACGCGCGCGCCGGGCCCGAGGCCGTGCTGGGCGAACACGTCGTGCGTGTACGCCAGCTTGAGCCGGCCCTCCGCCCGGAGCAGCGCGATGGCGTGGTCGTCGCCCTCGAACCACGTGTCGCCGAGGTCGTCGTAGAAGCGGTTGTTGATCTGGGGCATCGGCGTGAGCGGGGGCGCCGGCCACGGGGAGGGCCTGCGGCGCAAGCGGTCTCCAGCCCTCCCCTGTCCGCGTCTAGAGCTTGCGCATCAGGTTGGCGACGACGGTCAGGCCCGGCCCGAAGGCGATCGAGCAGACGGTCGCCCCGGCCGGCGTCTCGTCGTCGTTCGCGATCCGGTCCCAGATGTGGGGCAGCGTCGTCGACGACATGTTGCCGCGCTCGCGGAGCACGTCGTGGCTGTGCCGGGCGCGGACCGCGTCGTCCACGCCGAGCGCGGCGGCCGTGCTCTCGATCACGCGCGGGCCGCCGGGGTGGATGGCCCACACGTCGACGTCGGCGACCGCCAGCCCGTGCTGGGTGAGGAACCCCTCGACGACGGCCGCGACGTTGCTGCGGATGTGGTTCGGCACGTCGCGGCTCAGCGTCATCCGGAAGCCGTCCGAGGCCGGCCGCCACGTCATCTCGCCAAGCGTGTCGGGGATGATGGCCTCGAGGTGGTCGAGGAGCGCGAACTCGGCGCCGTCGGGCGACGAGGTCACGTCGATGCGAATCGCACCATCCGCGAACAGGCACTGCTGGACGATCTGCTCGGGGTCGGTCGTCGCCGGGTAGTGGTGCAACGTGCAGAACTCGACGTCGACGATGACCGCATTCGCCTGGCCGTCGGGCTGGCGGGCGGCCTCGGCCGTCACCACGTCCGCAGCGGTCGCGAGGGCCGGGAGCGCGGCGTAGCAGCCCATGTGGCCGACGGTCAGCACGCGGACCTGCTCGGACCACCCGCGGTCGGCGAGCGCGCGCTGGACAGCGCTGGGGCTGTCGTAGCCCGTGCACGACACTTGGAAGGCGATGTCGGGCGGCGTCTCGTCGTCGGCGAAAGCGTCCCGGGCCACGGCCTCGGCGGTCTCGCAGTAGAGCGCCATCCGGCGGTCGAGCGGGGCCTGGTACCACGGCGCGGGGAGCCCGTCCTCGCCCGTCGCCGGGCGGTGGAGTTCCATCGCGTCCCAGTCGCGGTGGAGGTAATCCCGGATGGCGGACCGCCGCGCCTCAATGCTCGACCGCCGCGACACGATGTCGTAGTACCGCGAGGCGCGGTGGGCATCGATGGAGTCGTCGGTCTCGGCCGCGCGCTCGAGCGCGGCCTTCATCCACTCCACCCCGCCTTTCTGGTCGAGCTGGTGGCCGAAGTCGAGGGGCCGGCAGGCGAGGTAGGCACGAGGCGTCATGGAATCGATGGAATTGGTTTGCAAGATGCCACCGGCCGGCCGCTCGCGCCCACGCTTCGCGCTCTATCCGCAGGGCCCTGACTCACCCCCCACAGGGACGCCGGAGAGGCCGGTGGAGCCCGTCGCTAGTTGACGCCGACGTACTTGAGCTTGGCCGCGCCGGCCGCCAGGTCGAGCCGCTGCTCGAACCGGGCCGAGTCGCCCGCGGCCACGTTCCGGACCTGGACGAGCACGTCCTCCATCGGCCGGTTGTCGGCGTCGTAGAGCGTCACGAACACGTCCGCCGAGGCGATCCGCGCGTCGCCGCTGTTGACGAGCACGCCCGTCAGCGTCGGGTACGCGGTCCCCTTGCGTTGCAGGCGGAGGTCGGTCACGTCGGCCTGAGGCGCGCCCGGCCCGCCGCAGGCGGAGATGAGGAGGGCGAGGGCGAGGAGGAAGGCGCGCGTCACGGGCAGAGTCGGGGGGCGGCCCCTAAACAACGGCGCGGGGCGTCCGCATTGCCTGACGGGCGCCTGAAGAATGGGCGAGGGCCGCTAGCGGCCGGCCGCCTTGAGGTCGGAGACGCCGTATCCGATCTCCTCGTCGGCCATCATCGAGCTGTAGTCGATGTTGATCGCCGTCGGGTACCCGAGGTCGGGGTCGAACGAGACCTCGACGACCTCGGCCTCCCGGTCGTAGGCGTCTTCGAGCAGCTCGAACAGGTCCTCGACCGACATCCCGCGCTCGGCCGGGACCGTCGCGCCGTCGAGCCGGACCGACGCCACCTCGCCGTCGCGGACGGTCACGGCGAACGGGCCCGTGTAGTCGGGCGTCGGGCAGAAGCACATCCGCCGGAGCGTCATCGTGTACGCGCCGAGGTCGGCGGCCTCCCACTTCGCCATGGCCGCGTCGAGGTCGGGCGCGCGGACGGCGGCGGGGCCACCCGGCAGCACCGGCGGCTCGATGGGGGTGGTCTCGGCGGGCGCCGGGCAGCCCGCGAGCGGGACGAGGACGGCGGCGATCAGGGCGAGGCGGAGCATGGCGGCGGGTGAGGAGACGGGCGGCCGGACAACGTAGCGCCGCCCCGGTTTCGCGCCGGGGCGGCGGTGGCCGCTAGCCCAGCTCGGCCAAGCTGGCCTCGAGCGCCGCGATCTCGGCCGAGGCGTCGGCCGCCTTCTGGCGCTCCTTGGCCACGACGGCTTGGGGCGCGCGGCTCGTGAACGCCTCGTTGCGCAGCTTGCGCTCGACGCCACCCAGAAAGCCGCGCTTGCCCTCGATCTCACGGCGGAGCCGGGCGCGCTCCACGTCGAGGTCGATCATCCCTTCGAGCGGCACGTAGACCGTGTGCGCGCCCACGACGACGGCCGCGCTCGCGGCCGGCGCCTCCAGGTCGGCCCCGATCACCAGGTCGGAGAGCCCCGCCAGCCGCTCGACGTACTCGCGCGCCCCGTCGAGCGCTTGGGCCGTCGCCGCGTCCCCGATTCGGCACACGGCGCGGACGGCTTGCGACGGCGGCACGTTGTACTGGGCGCGGACCTGCCGGATGGCGGTCACCACGTCCTGCACGGTCGCGAACGTCGCGGCGGCCTGGGCGTCGGTCTCGTCGGCCGCCGGCGCGGGCCAGTCGGCCGCGATGAGGGCGTCGCCAGCTTGGCGGGGCCGCAGCGTCCACCACAGCTCCTCGGTCACGAACGGCATGAAGGGGTGGAGCAGCTGGAGGATCTGCTCGAACACCTCGACCGACAGCGCCAGCGTCTCGCGGTCGGGCGTCTCGCCGTGCGGCGCCTTCGAGACCTCGAGGTACCAGTCGCAGAAGTCGCGCCAGACAAAGTCGTACGCGAGCTGGGCGGCCTCGGAGATCCGGTACTTGTCGAGCGCCTCGGTGACGTCCCGGACCGTTTCCTCAAGCCGCGTCAGCAGCCAGCGCTCCGAGAGGTCGAGGTCGGCGAAGGCCCGCTCGCGGCGCAGATCCTCGGTCGGGCGACCGGCGTCGTCGCGCTCCACAAAGCGGCCGAACACGCGGCTCGCGTTCCAGAGCTTGTTGGCGAAGTTGCGCCCGCCCTCGAAGGCCGCCGGGTCCAGCTTGATGTCCTGCCCCTGCGCGCACAGCTTCGCCAGCGTGTAGCGGACGGCGTCGGCGCCGTACGTCTCGATCATGTCGAGCGGGTCGATCCCGTTGCCCAGCGACTTCGACATCCAGCGCCCCTGCTTGTCCTTGATCATCCCCGTGATGAACACGTCCGTGAAGGGCGCCTGGCCGGTAAAGTGCGTCCCGGCCATGATCATCCGGGCAATCCAGAAGAACAGGATGTCGTAGCCGGAGACAAGCACCGACCCGGGGTAGAACGCCTTGAGCGCGGCGGTCTCGGACGGCCAGCCAAGCGTGGCGAAGGGCCAGAGCCACGACGAGAACCACGTGTCGAGCACGTCCTCGTCCTGCTCGTAGCCGGGTCCGGGCGAGTCGACCGACACCACGAACGCCTCCTCGTCGCGCACGCCGTCGGCGTCGACGGGGTACCACACGGGGATGCGGTGGCCCCACCACAGTTGGCGCGAGATCGGCCAGTCGCGGATGTCGTCGAGCCAGCGGCGGTACTCGTTCGCCCACCGGCTCGGATGGAACGTGACCGTCCCGTCCTCGACGACCGCGAGCGCCTTGTCCGCGAGCGGCTGCATGGAGACGTACCACTGCGGCGACAGCAGCGGCTCGATGACGGCCTTCGAGCGCGACGAGATCGGCGTCGTGACGGTGTAGTCCTCCGTCTTGATGAGCTGACCGGCGGCGTCGAGGTCGGCGACGATCTGCGTCTTGGCCTGCTTGCGGTCAAGCCCCGCATACGGCCCGGCCTCGTCGTTGAGCGTGCCGTCCAAGTTCATGATCGACAGCGTCGGCAGGTCGTGGCGCTTGCCGATCTCCCAGTCGACCTCGCTGTGCCCGGGCGTCACCTTGAGCGCGCCCGCGCCGAAGTCCATTTTGATGCTGTCGTCAGCGATGACGGGGACGGTCCGGTCCGTCGTGGGGACGCGGACGCGCTGGCCGATCAGGTCGGTAAAGCGAGGGTCCTCGGGGTGGACGGCGACGGCCGTGTCGGCCGGGATCGTCTCGGGCCGCGTCGTCGCGATGTCGATGTACCCGCCCGTCGGCGCGCCGGCCTCGTCCACGACCGGGTAGCGGACGGTCCACAAATGGCCGGGCCGCTCGACGTTGTCGACCTCCTCGTTCGAGATCACCGTCTGGTTGTCGGGGTCCCAGTTGACGAGGTACTCGCCGCGGTAGACGAGGCCCTGCTCGTGCAGCGTCACGAACACCTCCTGGACGGCGCGGCTCAGCCCGTCGTCCATCGTGAACCGCTCGTAGCGCCAGTCGCACGAGTCGCCGAGGCGGCGCTTCTGCTGCAGGATGATGTCGCCGTACTGCTCCTTCCAGGCCCAGACGTGCTCCAGGAAGGCCTCCCGGCCGATCGCCTTGCGATCGACGCCGTCCTTTTTGAGCTGGCGCTCGACGACGTTCTGCGTCGCGATGCCCGCGTGGTCCATGCCGGGGATCCAGAGCGCCTCGAACCCCTGCATCCGCTTGTAGCGGATCAGCAGATCCTGGACCGTGTCCTGCAAGCCGTGGCCCATGTGGAGCCGCCCAGTCACGTTCGGGGGCGGCATCGGGATCACGAACGGCGTCTTGCCGCCCTCGGTGACGGCGTCAGGGTCGGCGTGGAAAAAGCCGCCGGTCTCCCAGTACCGGTACCACGCCTGCTCGACGGCCTCGGGCTCGTAGGGGCCGTCTTGGGGGGCCGGGGCAGGGGTGTCGGGCGTCGCGGGCGTGGCGTGGCGGTCGCGGGGGATCTCGATCATCGTCGGCGGCCGGGGGCGATCCCGGCGGAGGGAGTCGACGAAGCTAGCGAGGCGGGCGGGGAGGGCCGGTGAAGCCCAGGGCGCCGGACGGTCCCTCTCCCCCGCCCTGCTGGCGGCGGGTCTCCATCCCCCGCATCGCCGCCGCTAGCGGACGACGACCACGGACCGCGTAAACCGGGCCTCGCCCGCGCCGACCACGACCACGTAGACGCCGGCGGGGAGCGCATCGAGGCCGAGCCGCAGGGTGTGGCGCCCGGCGCGATGCACGCCCGCCGGGGCGTGCAGCACGCGCCGGCCGAGCGCGTCGTACACCGCGACGCCGACGTCGCCCGGCGCCGCGAGCGCGAGCCGGACCGTCACGGCCCCACGCGCCGGGTTCGGGCCGACGCCCTCGAGCGCCGTCTCGTCGGGCGCGGGCTCGTCGGCGACCGGGTTGGCCGAGATCTCGACGGCGTAGTCCTCGACCTCGCCCTCGGTCACGAACGGCACGGCCGTCGCGTCGACCGGCCCGCCGGCCGTAAATGGGAACGGCACGCGGCTGACCCGGAACCGCGCCCACGTCGGGCCCGGCGTCGCCCCGAGCGGGACGGCGACCGTCACGTCGTGCGTGCCGGCCGCGAGCGCCGTCCCGCTGAGGACGGCCTCGCCGGCGTCGTCGAAGTCGCCGTCGGCGTTGAAGTCGACGAACCCGTAGAGCGCGCCCGGGGCGTCGCCCGAGACGACGACCGAGACGGTCGCGTCGCCGCCACGGCCGAGGACGGCCGGGAGCGTCACGCCGTCGTCGTCGTCGGCCGCGAGCGCGTCGGGCTCGTCGGAGGCCGCCGTCCCGAGCCGGACCGGCCCGACCGCGTGGCTCGGGCCGCCGTCGGCGGCGGCCGAGGGGTACGGCGCCGGGGCGTCGCCCCAGTCCATCGGCGCGAACGTGGCCATCAGGTAGTCCTCGACCTCGCCGTCGGGCGCGACGCCCGTCGGCTGGAGCGCGCCGTTGCGGCTGAACCGGAACCGGGCGTGGTAGAAGCCGGGCGGGGCCGTCGCCGGGGCCGTCACGTCGAGCGTGGGCGGCGGCGTCGACGGGCCGATCCGCTCGTTCGCGAAGACGTGCTCGCCGGGGTCGTCCCAGTCGCCGTCGCGGTTCCAGTCGAACCACCCGTCCAAGCCGCCGTCGACATTCGGGAAGATGGTCAGCGTGCCCGTCGTCCCGGCGACGAGCCCGTAGCGCGTGAGCGGGTTCGGGGCCGACGGCTCGGCCGTGCCGACGGGGAGCTGAATCGTGAACGGGACGAACCCGTCGCCGAAGGCGATGCCGTCCTCGTCGTCGCGCGGGCCGTCGTTCTGGTTGTCGTCGGGGTGGTTGTCGTCGCCCGTCGCCGTGTTCGAGGCGAGCCCGACCTCGGCGCCGAGCGCCACGTTGAGGTCGGTCTCGGCGTCGACGCGCTCGCCGATCCGGACCAGGTCGTTGGTCAGGTGGCGGGCCCCGTCGATCGAGATCCGGACGGGGTAGCCGAACGGCATCCCGGGGATGATCTCGAGGGGGTCCTGGTTGGCGTCGCCGAGGTCGAGCCCGAGCGTGAGGTGGTCCTCGACCTCGCCGTCGGCGACGAGCCCGGCCGGGCCGACGCCGCCGGGCACGTCGTGGACGCGCAACCGCAACATCCCGCCGCGCGTGGCGCCGGTCGGAATCGTGAACGTGAACGTGGTCTGGCCGAACCCGAGCGCGCCGGCCGTCACGATCTGGTTGTCGGGCTGGTTGAACGTCCCGTCGTCGTCGTGGTCGAGCCACGCGTCGAGCGTCCCGCCGAAGGGCGCCTCGACGGTCAGCTCGCCCGCGTTCCCGGCCCCGAACGTGATGCCGACGAGCCCGTCCTCGTCGTCGACCTGGTCGGGCGGGATGAAAAGGTCGTCGCCCGACGCGTCGATCGTCGGGACGCCGTCGTCGTTGGGGTCGACCTGGACGCCCAGGATCGGCGGGAAGAAGCCCATCAGGAAGTGCGCCGGGCCGCCCACGGCCGCGGTCGTGAGGTAGGTGTCGGGCGCGTCGCCCCAGTCGGTGTCGGGCGCGACGTCGGGGCGGTTGAAAAAGTCGAGCGCGCCGACGGGCTGGTCGGCCACCTGGATCTCGTGGACGCCGCCGGCCGGCACGGCCGTCCACCCCGACGGCAGGGCCTCGGCGACCGTGTACGTGCCGGGCGCGGGGAGCGGGAACGCGTAGATCCCCCGCTCGGCGAGCGGGTCGATGGCCCCGTCGCCGTCGAGGTCGAGCGGCCCGGTCACCGTCGAGGCGACCGTCGAGCCGTCGCCCGCGAGCAGGTCGATCGGCCACCCGTCGACGGGCCCCTCGCCGTCGTCGCGGGCGCCGTCGCCGTCGGGGTCGTACCACTTCTGGCCGGAGATCTGGGGAGCCGACTCGACCTCGACGACCGTCGTGGCGACGTTGTTGGTCCCGTCGGGGTCGAACTCAAACTGCGTCAGCTGCCAGTCTAGCCGGACCGACCCGATGGCCTGGCCCGTGAGCGTGAGCGTGAACGGGCGGACCTCGTTGGCCGCCACGTTCCCCACGATCAGGCGGATGAAGCAGGCGTCGCCGGCGCCCGTCGCGCCCCGCTGGCAGGTGGTACTCCACATGGTCGCGTCGCCGGACTCGAACCCGTCGACGAAGATGGGATTCACGTCGATCAGCTCGAGGGGCACGACCTCGATCTCAATCTCGACCTCGGTGATGTCGAACGGCCCGCCGCTCAGGGTGCTCGTGTTGTCGATCTCCCCCGTGATCTCGACCTGATCCCCGAACAGGATTCGGACCTGGCCGGGGACCCCGTCGAGCGCGGAGTTGGAGCGGGCGGCGGTGAGGGTCACCCGGGGCTCGTCGGGCCCGGCAGGCGGGGCGTCGGGGACGACAGGGGGCGCGGCGAGGGCGAGGGCTGCGAGGAGGGCCAGCATGAATCTGGGGGGCAGAACATCTTTATAGTAAAGAACTTAAGCTCCCCAGCCCCGCCCTGCCTGCCGCGGCCCTCCCGCGGCGGCGGGAGGGTCGGCCGGGCCTCGGGACCCCGGCCTCTCCCGTGCGTAGGCTTGCGGGGATCTGCCCCCGCCCCGCCCATGCCCGCCGTCGTCCCCTTCGACACTGCCGCCCAGCTCGCCCGGCGCCTCGCCGCCCACTACGCCGGGACCGGCAAGGCGGCGCTCGGCTACAAGGACAAGGCCACGAAAGCGTGGACCGACATCACGTGGGACGAGCTGTCCGCCGAGGTCGAGGCGTTCGCAGGCTTCTTGCACGCGCGGGGCGTCCGCACCGGCGACCGGGTGGCGATCCTGAGCGAGAACCGGCCCGAATGGGCTGTGACGGACCTGGCGACTCAGGTCCTGGGCGCGGCGACCGTCGCCCTGTACACGAGCACGCCCGCCTCGGGCGTGGCCACGATTCTGGCCGACAGCGGGGCCAAGGTGCTCGTCGTCTCGACGGGGCTCCAGCTCCGCAAGGCCGACCGGGCCTTCCCCGACTGCCCCGAGCTGACGGCCGTCGTGTCGATGGCCGAGCCACGCAAGGCCCGCCCCGAGACGCCCATCACGACGTGGGCGGACGCGCTCGCCGAGGGGGCCCGGCAGTCGCTCGACCTCGACGCGCTCGCGGCCGCCGTCACGCCGGACGACGCCTCGGCGCTGATCTACACCTCGGGCACGACCGGCGAGCCCAAGGGCGTCGTGATGACGCACCGCAACCTGATGTCGAACGCGCACGCCGCGCTCGCGCGCGTCCCCGTCGACGAGACCGACGTGCACCTGTCGTTCCTGCCGCTCAGCCACGCCTTTGAACGGACGGCCGGGTACACGACGCTGCTGGCGGCCGGCGCCCAGATCGTCTACGCCGAGTCCGTCGACGCCATCTCAAAAAACCTGCCCGAGGTGTCGCCGACGGTGATGGTGTCGGTCCCCCGCCTGTTCGAGCGGATCTACACGACGATCCAGCGGTCGGTCGCCGAGGGCTCGCCGATCAAGCGCGGGCTGTTCGCGTGGGCGGTCGGGGTCGGCGAGGCCGTCGCGGAGCGGCGGGCCGCCGGGCGGTGGGTGCCGCCGCACGTGCGGGCGCAGCACGCGCTCGCGCAGCGGGCCGTCTTCTCCGGGCTCCACGCCAAGCTGGGCGGGCGCGTCCGCTTCGCGATCTCGGGGGGCGCGGCGCTGCCCCAAGAGATCGGGACGTTCTTCGCAGCGGCCGGCGTGCCGCTCATTGAGGGCTACGGGCTCAGCGAGACCGCCCCGATCCTGGCCGCCAACCCCGTCGACGCGCCGGTCTACGGAACCGTCGGCTGGGTGATGCCCGGCACGACGCTGGCGATCCGCGACCTCGACACGGGCCGGATCCTGGCCGAGGCGGACGGCGACGACTACCCGCTCGACCTGACGACGGGCCCGGGCGAGATCCTGGCCCGGGGCCCGGGCGTGATGCCCGGGTACTGGCAGCGCCCCGCCGAGTCGGCGGCCGCCTTCGACGGCGACGGCTGGTTCCGGACGGGCGACGTGGGTCGGTTCGAGGGGGGCTACCTGCGGATCACCGACCGCATCAAGCACATGATCGTCTCGGCCGGCGGCAAGAACGTGTATCCCGGCCCGATCGAGGCGGCGCTCGCGCGCGACCCGTTCGTGGAGCAGGTGATGGTGGTCGGCGAGGGGCGCCCGCACCTCACGGCGCTCGTCGTGCCCGACCTCGAGGCGATGCGCCTACACGCCCAGGCCGAGGGGCGGCCCGCCACCACGCGCGGCGACCTGCTCGCGGAGCCGTCGGTGACCGCCCACCTCGACGCCGTCCTCCGCGCGCACGGCCAGACGGTCCCCAGCCACGAGCGCGTCCGGGCGTTCCGCTTCGCGCCCGAGCCGTTCACGACCGACAACGGCCTGCTGACGCCGACGATGAAGCTGAAGCGCGCGCTCATCGAGGAGCGGTTCGGGGACCTCGTCGAGACGATGTACGAGGCGCGCTAGGCGTCGGGCGCGCGGAGCGCGTCGGCCAGGGCGCCGATGCGGACGGGCTTGGTGAGGTAGCCGTCCATGCCCGCGGCGAGGCAGGCCTCGCGGTCGCGGCGGAGCGCCCGCGCCGTCAGCGCGACCACGCGGGGCTGGCGGTCCGGGGGGAGCTCCTGCCGGAGCCGGCGCGTGGCCTCGAGCCCGTCGAGCCCGGGCATCATGACGTCCATCAGCACCACGTCGTACGGCGTCGCGTGGACCCGCGCGAGCGCGTCCTCGCCGTCGACGGCGACGTCGACCCGGTGGCCGAGCGCGCCGAGCATCTGGAGGGCGAGGGCCTGGTTGTCGGGCTCGTCCTCCGCCAGCAGGATGCGCAGGGCGGGCTGGGCGGGCGCCACCGGCGGCCCCGCGGCGAGGGCCGGGGGCTCCTCCTCGGCCCCGGCGCCAGCCGGCGGTCGGTACGCGAGGACGCGGCGGAGCACGCTGTGCATCGCCGACGCGGTGATCGGCTTGGCGACCGTCGCCGCGACCACGTCGGGGGCGTGGCGGAGCGGCGTCTCCGACGACAGGACGACGAGCGGGAGGTCGGCCGGCGGGCAGTGCTCGCGGATCGCCTCCGCCAGCGCGAGCCCGTCGAGCGCGGGCACCTCGAGGTCGAGCACGCCGATGTCGAACGGCGCCCCGGCCCGGATCCAGCCCAGCGCCTCGGCCGGGTCGGCCGTCGCGGCCACGTCCAGGCCCCAGCGGCCGAGCCGGGCCACCAGCGCGCCCCGGGCCGCCTCGTCGGAGCCCACGACGAGCGCGCGTCGCCCGGTGAGCGCCGACGCGCCCCGGGGCGTCCCCGCCGCGCCGGCGGGCGCCAGCGGCAGGCGGACCTGGAAGCGGCTCCCCTCACCCGGCGTGCTCTCCACGTCCAGCGCCCCCCCCATCCGCTCCACGAACCGCCGCGTGATCGACAGCCCGAGCCCGGTCCCGCCGTACGCGCGCGTCATCGAGGCGTCGGCCTGGACGAACGGGTCGAAGATGGCCGCCAGCCGGTCGGGCGCGATCCCGATCCCGGTGTCGCGCACCGCGATCGCCAGCCACACCGCGTCGGCGGGCGCCGCGCGCCCCTCGACGGCGGCCGCCCGCCCGACGGCCACGTCGACGGCGCCCGAGGCCGTGAACTTGACGGCGTTCGAGACCAAGTTGGCCACCACCTGGTGGAGCCGCTTCTCGTCGGCCAGGACGCGCGCGGGCACGGCCGGGTCGACGGTGTAGCCCAGTTCGATCCCCTTGGCCCCGGCGCCCGGCGACGCCTCGTCGAGCACGCGCGCCACGACGGTCTCGAGCGAGACCGGCGTCTCGTCGAGCTCGATGCGGCCGGCCTCGATCTTCGAGAAGTCCAGGATGTCGTCGATCAGCGAGAGCAACCGCTCGCCCGCCCGCTGCATCGTGCCGACGTACTCGCGCTGCACGCCGTCGAGCGGGGTCATCGAGAGCAGCTCGCCGAACCCGATCACGGCGTTCATCGGCGTCCGGATCTCGTGGCTCATCGAGGCCAGGAAGGCGCTCTTGGCCCGGTTGGCGACCTCGGCCTGGTCCCGGGCCTCGGCGAGTGCCACCACCGTCTCCCGCAGCCGCGTCTCGGCCTCGACCATTTCGGTGATGATGCGGCCCTCGGGGATCAGCAGCACCACGTCGCCCGCCTCGTCGCGGACCGGCTTGATCGAGAAATCGACCGGGACGATCGCCCCGTCGGCGCCGCGCACCTCGGCGGTGTAGCGGACGAAGGCGCCGGCGGCGGCCTCGACGATGGCGTCGCGAAGCATCCGGCGTGCGTCAGCGGAGGTGTCCCACACGGGGCTCTCCCAGAACTTGCGACCCACGAGCGCATCGCGCGGGATGCCAGAGAACTCGACCGCCACGTCGTTGATCTCGACGAGCGTGCCGTCCGGCGTCAGGAGGCCCTGGAACTGGTACTGCGAGTGGAAGATGGCCTGGTAGCGGCGCTCGGCCCCGTCGAGCCGGTGCTGGCGCAAGTCCCGCTCGACGACGCCGCCCACCCAGCGCGCCGCCAGCCGGACGAGCTGGCGGTCGGCGGCGGAGAACCCGCGGGGCCGGGCCTCGGTCGCCGAGAAGTTGATCGTCCCGTACCGCTCGCCGTCGACGACGACCGGCGCGCCGATGTGCGCCTCGAGGCCGAAGTTCTGCCAGCTCGGGTGGCGGGAGTGCTCCGAGGACGACATCTCGTCGATGGCGACCACTTCCTCGTTGGCCGCGTACACGATGTCCGCGTACGTCGCGTCGAGGGGGAACACGTCGCCGGGCGTCAGCTCGGTGCCCTCCGGCGCCGCGCACGCGACCACCTGGAGGCG
Organism: Rubrivirga halophila; assembly: GCF_046845755.1. Lineage (GTDB taxonomy): Bacteria > Bacteroidota > Rhodothermia > Rhodothermales > Rubricoccaceae > Rubrivirga. The sequence continues at coordinate 566,278 of NZ_CP177357.1, read as the reverse complement.
GTTCTCATCCTCGTCGATCCGGCTGAAGAAGCCGGTCTTGAGGCCGAGCTGGGCGCGCAGCGTCTCGAGGACCTCGCCGACCTTGCCGACGTCGTCGGCCGAGCGCAGCGCGAAGGCGTCCGCGAGCGCCTCGATGCGCGCGACGTCCGCCTCGGACTCGCGCTGGCGGAGGTCCCGTTCGAGCAGCGCCCCGGCCCACAGCGCGGCGAGCCGGACCAGGTCCTGGTCGGCCTCCGAAAAGGGAGCCGTGGGGTGGGTCGCCCAGAAGCTGAGCACGCCCGCGATCGCCCCGTCGACCACGACCGGCGCACCGACGTAGGACTGGAGCCCCTCGGGGAGTCGGCCGGCCGGATCGAGCCCGCTCGCGACGAGGTCGGGGATGGCGACGAGCGCGGCCGAGGCGACGGGCAGGGCGCCGTACGTCTGCCCGATGGGCCGCGTCGTGCCGACCGCCAGCGGCTCGCCCTCAGCTTCGTGGCTCGCAAGGAGGGTGCAGTGCCCATCGGCGAGGGTCGCCAGCACGCCGGTCTGCAAGCCCAGCATGTCCGTCATCTCGCGCAGGACGGCCCCGGCGCGCTCGCCGAGGGGCCCGTCGACGGAGGTCGTCGCGAGCAGGCGCCGGAGGTGGGCGGCCTGGGTCGCCGCCCGCTCCTCGGCGCGGACGCGCTCGGTCACCAGGTTCGACACCGCCACGGCGCCGCCGCCCGCCATGGGGACGACCGTCGTCTCCATCACGTGCTCGCCGTAGTCGGCGGTCCAGGACTGAGGGGAGCCCGCGAGGACGTCGTGGAACGGGTGGCCGGGGCGCTCCTCGGGCGGGATAAAGTCCCAGATGGAAGCCCCGACCGTCTCGTCGTCCTCCAGGCCCAACGCGCGCAAGCCCCGCCCCCGGCTGGTGGTGATGGTGCCCGCGGCGTCGAAGGCGTAAAGGACCATCGGCGCGCCCGAGAGCGCGGTGTCGAGCAGGTGCTCGCGCTCGGCGGCGGCCGCGTCGGCGGCGTGGCGCTCGGTGACGTCGAGGCTGATGGCGACGCCGCCTGTGACGGCGCCGTCGTCGTCCACGATGGGCCGGGCGGACGTCTCGAACCGATGGTCGGCGAACCCGACGGCCCACGCGGCCGGCTCGCCGGCGAGCACGCGCGCGAGCCCGTCCAGGATTTCGGGGTAGTCGGCGTAGAGGACATCGACGCGCTCGCCGATCACCCGCTCCGGCTCGATGCCGATGGCGTCGAGCGGCCGGCCGCGCATCAGCGTCACCCGGGCGTCGGCGTCGAACGCCCACACGACGGCGTCGGCTTCGCCGACGGCCTCGAAGAGCGCCTCGCGCTGCTGGCGGTCGGTGTCGGCGGCGACCCGGGCCGTAGCGTCGACCGCCACGCCGATCCCGCCCTCGACCCGGTCGCCGGGGCCGAGCAGGGGCGCGACGGTCGTTTCGAGCACGCGCCCGGCGACCGTGAGCGTCCAGTGGACGGTCTCGCCCGCCAGCACGCGGGCCACCCCGTCGGCGATCGTGTCGTCGCCCCGGAACCGGTCGACGACGCGGTCGCCGATGAACTCGTCGGGGCCGCTGCCGACGGCGTCGAGCACGCGGCCGCGCCGGAGCGTGATGCGCCCCTCGGCGTCGAAGGCGAACACCAACACGGGCGCGCTCGCGAGCGCGGCGTCGAGGAGCAGCGAGTCCTGACCGAGCTTGTGGACGGTCGCGACCTCCTCGGTCAGGTCCTCCGCCTCGATGACCAGCCCCCCGACCTCGCCCGGCGCCGCGTGCCACGGCTGGATGGCGTAGCGGACCCACTTGCGCCCCGTCGGCCCGTCAATCGGCGCGGCGTCCATCCGCTCGCTGTCGCCGCGCAGGCACCGCTCGTAGACCGGACGCCACTCCGGCTCGACGTGGGGGTGCACCTCGTAGATGGTCCGCCCGAGGAGGGGCGTGCCCGGCTCGATCCCGACGTCCGCCCCCCACGACGGGCTGTGCGCCAGGAACCGCATCTGCCGGTCGAACAGGGCCTTGGGCGTCGGCGAACTCTCGACGAAGAGGCGAAAGGGGTCGGTCGGGGCCATGGAGGCGTCGAGGCGGAACGAGCGGCGGGGCGTCCCAGAGTATCGAGGATCCTCCCGGTGTGCTAAGGGGGGCGGCCCCATATCCGAGCGGGCGCCGCGGGCCGTCGGCGCCGAGGGCCTCCGGGTTCTCGGGCGCTTCACCGCACCCTCGCGCGATGTGCCGCCGCCGCCGTCGTAGCTTCGGGTCCCGCCAGCGGTTTCCGTTGGAGCTCGGGATGTAGCGCAGCCCGGTAGCGCGCCTCGTTCGGGACGAGGAGGTCGTGGGTTCGAATCCCGCCATCCCGACCAGAGAGTGGCCCTCTTGCTTCGGCGAGGGGGCCGCTTTTGTTTGAGGGATGGTCTGTCACGTCTACGTTCTCCGCTCCGAGCGCACAGGGCGGCTCTACGTTGGCCAGACGGCCGACCTCGACCGCCGCCTCCATGAGCACCGGTCCGGGCACACGCCGTCGACTCGCAGCCGAGGGCCCTGGGCTCTCGTGGCCTCCCGCCCCTTTGAGTCACGCGCCGAGGCGGTCCGAACGGAGCGAGCGCTGAAAGCGCTCAAATCCCCACGGCGTGTATTGGAGACGGCGGCCTCGTGGTAGCGCGTCCCGCGGAGCGGGAAGGTCGTGGGTTCGAATCCCGCCATCCCGACTAGACAGCGGCCCTCTCGCCGAGGCGAGAGGGCCGCTTTTGCTTGGACTACCGCCGCACGAAGGTGTCGAACCGGAACGCGGGGCGGTCGCCGTCGGCCGGGTGCGGCTCGCTCGCCGCCCGCCGGTAGGGACCGTCGTCGCCGACGAGGTGGCGGTACGCCGGGAAGTAGGTGTCGCCGGTGAAGGTGCCCTCGACGAACGTCAGTTCGAGCCGGTCCGCCAGCGGCTCCGGGCCGTCGAGGGCGGCCGCGTACAGGCTGGCGCCGCCGCCGATGAAGAGCCGCTCGCGGTCGGCGAACGCCTCCAGCACGGGGTCGAGCCCGGAGTAGACGTGGATGCCGGGGTGGTCGACGCGGCTGGCCGAGCGCGTGAGCACGACGTTCTCGCGGTTCGGGAGCGGGCGGCCAAACTGGTGGAGCAGGCTCTCAAACGTCTTCCGCCCCATCACGAGCGGCCAGCCCGTGGTGAGCGCCTTGAAGCGCTGGAGGTCGGCCGGGAGGTGCCACGGCAGCTCCATCCCGTCGCCGATGAGCCGGTCGCCCGGCGTTCCGGGCGCCTCGGCGACGGCGGCGATGACGACGATCTCGGGCATGGGGACGGGGGACGGGGGACGGGGGACGGGGGACGGGGAAGATGTCCGTCGCTGAGCGCCCACGCCCCGACGGGGCGCTCTGCTCGTTCCTTTTTCCCAGTGCCCCGTTCCCGCGAGTAGAGAGAGCTACACGGCGACGGGAAAACGGATGGCGGGCTGGGGGTCGTAGCCCTCCAGCGTCACGTCCTCGAAGGCGACGTCGTCGAGGCCGCGGGGCGCGCCGTCGGGACCGGGCGCGATGTGGAGCCGGGGCGCGGGCGTCGGCGTGCGCGCGAGCTGCTCGCGCAGGCCGTCGACGTGGTCGACGTAGATGTGGGCGTCGACGAGCGTGTGCGCGAAGCGGCCGACGCGCAGGCCCGCGGCGTCCGCGAGCAGGCGCGTCAAGAGCGCGTAGCAGGCGAGGTTGAAGGGCACGCCGAGCGCGAGGTCGGCCGAGCGCTGCGTGAGGTGGCAGTTGAGGCGGCCCGGGCCGTCGTCGGCGGGCGTGACCTGGAAGCAGAACGTGTAGTGGCACGGCGGCAAGCGGCTGACGGCCGCATTCGCCGGGTGCCACGCGCTGACGACCATCCGGCGGCTCATCGGATTCGTGCGCAAGAGGTCGAGCACGTGGCCGAGCTGATCGAACGACAGCGACCCGTCGGCCTCGCGGCGGACGCGCGCGTGGTCGGCGCCGACCCAGGCCTCGTCGCCGAGCGCGACGCCGGCGGCGGGGACCGGAAAACGGCGCCAGAACCGACCGTACGCGGTTTGCAGCCTGCCCTCGTCGTCGGCCCAGGCGTCCCAGATCTTGGTGTGGCGCCGGAGCTCGCGGATGTGATCGGCGCCGGACAAGTACCACAGGACCTCGCGGAGCATCGATCCGAAGTAGACCTTCTTGGTCGTCAGCAGCGGGTAGCCCTGGGCGAGGTCGACGCTGTAGTGCTCGGCGAAGCTGGCAATGGTGTCCGTGCCCGTCCGGTTCGTCTTGCGGACGCCGGTCGCCAGCACGCGCTCGACGACGCCGAGGTAGGCCTGTTCGGCAGAGGTGGTCGTGGGGGCGGCGGTCTCGGTCATCTTCGGGCTCAGGGTCGGTCGTCGGTCGTCGGTCGTCGGTCGTCGGTCGTCGGTCGTCGGTCGCAAGATGCCGAGCGTTGGGGGGGAGCGCCAGCCGTCGGCACCGCTCGTTCCCCACAGGGTATCCACCACCGGCGGCCGGCGCGGTCGGATCTTTCCCCGGACGGCCTCGTGCCCCCGCCCTCCTCTCCTCCCCCGCCATGGACCCCGGCCTCCACGTCAAGCAGGCGATCAACCACCTCAACAAGGTGCTCGCGTACTACCCCTACGTCGCTGCCGACGGCGAGGCGACGGTCGCGCTGACGCCCGAAGACTGGGGCGTCGTCGCCGACGCCTTTTTCCACATGGGCACCCCGCCCGAGGTCTTCCCCGACGCCATCGCGAGCTACCGGCTCAGCGACGACGGCGCCGAGATCCAGCTGACGGCCACGGACGGGACGCTCATCCACGTGCAGGCCGGGTAGGCGGCCCCGCCGGTCCAACGTCCGCTTGCGCTACTGCCGGACCTCCTGCCCGCGCACGTACTCGACCGCCCCGACGAGTTGGCGGACGAACGGCTCGCAAACCGGCGCCTGCCACCGGCGCTCCTCCTTGAGGCCGGAGCCCACGAGGAAGCCGTCGGCCGCGTCGACGTAGTCGAGCAGGTTGGTGCCGTCGAGGCCGCCGCCGCAGAAGAGCGGGAGCGAGGCGGTCCGGCACGCCGCCTCGACCGCTTCGGGCGTCGACGGCTCGCCGACGGCGGGGCCCAGGATGATCAGGCCGTCCGGCCGGGCCGCCTCGGCGGCGGTCACCAGACCGGCGACGTCGTCGGGACCAGAGGGCCGAATGTCGGCCAAGACGGGGATCGGCGAGGCGTCGAGCGACTCGCGGTAGCGGTGGAAGCGCGCGGCGTGCGTGGGGTCCTTCGCCCAGCCGTCGACGCGGACGAAGTGGCAGCCGGCCCCGAGGGCCACCGCCAGCGCGGCGCGGTCGGCGCGCAGCACGCGGACCCCGACGGGCAGCCGGTCCGCGTTGCGCCGGACGGCCACGGCGATCCGCGTCATGTAGGCCACGACTTCCGGGCCGGTCTCTTCGTCGTCGAGGGCAGGCGCGTCGTGGGCGTTTTCGACGAGCAGCCCGTCGACGCCCAGCTCCACCAGCAGCCGCGCCTCGGCGACCGCCCGGTCGACGGCCGCGCGGACGCTCCGGAAGCCGGGGACGCCCGGCGACGGACCGGCGTGGATCACGGCGACCACGGGCTTCGGACGGGTGAACAGGTCGCGGACGAGGTCGGACATGGGGCGGCGGCGAGCGCCGGGGCGGGACAGGTCTAACCGGCCGCGACGCGCCCGCTGTTCCATGAATACCGGCGGCCGGTGCGCGCGGTCGGGCGTGGGCACCCTTCCTTGGGGGGCACAGGCGCCCGACCCGGCCGGCCGTCGGCTGCACAGGTCACATGAAAAGGCCCGCTCGCGGGTGCCGCGACGCCCCTGCGACGTACCGCCCGCCCCCGAATCACGGGCACCCGCCGCGCGTACCCGCCGCCATGACCGACTCCCCGATCCCCACCCACGCCCTCGACGATGTCGTCGTGCTGTTCGCCGGGGACTCCGGTGACGGGATGCAGCTGACCGGCAGCCAGTTCACGCTGGCGACCGCGCACGCCCGCAACGACCTCGCGACGCTGCCCGACTTCCCGGCCGAGATCCGGGCGCCCGCGGGGACGCTCTACGGCGTCTCCGGCTTCCAGCTCCACTTTGGGAGCCAGGCCGTGCTCACGCCCGGCGACGAGGTCGACCTGCTGGTGGCGATGAACCCGGCCGCGCTCAAGGTCCACCTCCCGCGCGTCCGGGCCGGCGGCGCCGTGCTCGTCAACACGAATGCGTTCGGCGCGCGCGACCTGTCGCTGGCGGGCTACGACGCGAGCCCGCTCGACGACGGGACGCTCGACGGCTACGAGCGCCACGACGTGGAGCTGACGCGCCTGACGCACGAGGCGCTGGCGGAGTCCGGCCTGAGCAAGCAGGAGATCGACCGGGCCAAAAACATGTTCGCGCTCGGGCTGGCGCTGTGGATGTACACGCGGCCGATTGAGCCGGCCCGGGCCTGGATCGCCGAGAAGTTCGCGGCCGTCCCCGACATCCGCGACGCCAACCGCCGCGCGCTCGACAAGGGCTACCACTACGGCGACATCTCCGAGAGCTTCGTCGCCCGCTACGAAGTCGCCCCGGCTGACTTGCCGCCGGGCACGTACCGCGCCATTACCGGGAACGAGGCCCTCGCGCTGGGCTTGGTCGCTGCCGGCCAGAAGAGCGGGCTCGACCTGTTCTACGGCACGTATCCCATCACGCCCGCCTCGGACCTGCTCCACGCGCTCGCGAAGTACAAGGCGTACGGCGTCAAGACCTTCCAGGCCGAGGACGAGATCGCCGCAGTCGGGTCGGCGATCGGCGCCAGCTTCGGCGGAGCGTTGGGCGTCACGGCGACGTCCGGGCCGGGGATGGCGCTCAAGGGCGAGTTCATCGGGCTCGCGACGATGGTCGAGCTCCCGCTCGTCGTGATCGACGTGCAGCGCGCCGGCCCGAGCACGGGGATGCCCACCAAGACCGAGCAGTCGGACCTGCTGATGGCGCTCTACGGCCGCAACGGCGACGCGCCGACGCCCGTGCTGGCCCCGAAGACGCCCGGCGAGTGCTTCCTCGCCGCCTTCCACGCCGCCCGGATCGCGCTCGAGTACATGACGCCCGTCGTGCTCTTGTCCGACGGCTACCTCGGCAACGGGTCGGAGCCCTGGAAGCTCCCCGACGCCGACGCGCTCCCCGACATCCAGGTCTCGTTCGCCACGCCCGAGACGGCCGCGCTCGACGACGGCGCGTTCCTGCCGTACGTCCGCGACGAGGCCACGCTCGCGCGCGGGTGGGCGAAGCCCGGCACGGCCGGGCTGGAGCACCGCATCGGCGGGCTCGAGAAGGACGCCCGGACGGGCGGCGTCAGCTACGACCCCGGGAACCACCAGCGGATGACGGAGACGCGCGCCCAAAAAGTGGCCCGCATCGCCGACGCGTTCCCGGACCTGGAGGTCGAGGGCGACGCCTCGGGCGACGTGCTCGTGATCGGCTGGGGCTCGACGTACGGCGCGCTCAAAAAGGCCGTCGCGAGCGCTCGCGACAGTGGTCTCGCGGTCGGCCACGTCCACCTCCGCTGGCTGAACCCGCTGCCGCCCAGCCTGGGCGACGTGCTCGGCCGCTTCCAGCACGTGCTCGTGCCCGAGCTCAACGGCGGCCAGCTCGTCCGCGTCCTGCGCGACCGCTTCCTCGTTCCGGCCCAGGGCCTGAGCAAGGTCCAGGGCATCCCGTTCACCGCCCGCGAAGTCGAGGCCGCCATTCGGGGGGTGATGAGTGACGGGTAATGGGTGATGGGCCCTCTGCCCCACCCGTTTCCCACTCATCACCCTTCCCTCCTCACCCATCACTCGCCATGCCCCTCCCCGACGACTCGGCCGCGCGGCCCGGTGGCACGCCGCCCCAGCCCCGTGGCGCCGAGGGCGCCCGCCCCGACACGCCCGAGCCCGCCGGCACGCGGAAGCCGGTCGACGCCCCCGCGCAGCCCGCGACCGACGGCGAGCCCGCCCGGCCGCCGATCCCGGAGGACGCGCCCGACACGGGCCGTCCGCCCCAGCCCGCTGGCGCCAAACCGTCGGGGCCCACACCTGCTGGCGCCAAGCCCGCCGGTCCGCCGCCGGGTGGCCCGAAGCGCCCACCGGTCCGCAAGCCCGCCCGGCCGCCCGGCGCCAAGCGCCCCGCCGTGCCCCCGACCGCGCGGACCGTCGACCCCGAGGGCGACGGCGCGGCGCTCGGGCTCCCCGTGCTCTCGCGCAAGGACTTCGTCTCGGGCTCCGACGTGCGGTGGTGCCCTGGGTGTGGCGACTACGCCGTGCTCGCGGCCGTCCAGCGCGCCCTCCCCGACCTCGCCGAGACGCGGGAGAACGTCGTGTTCATCTCCGGGATCGGGTGCTCGTCGCGCTTCCCGTACTACATGAACACGTACGGCTTCCACAGCATCCACGGCCGCGCGCCGGCCGTGGCGACCGGTCTCAAGTCGACGCGCCCCGAGCTCGACGTGTGGGTCGTCACCGGCGACGGCGACGCGCTGAGCATCGGTGCCGGGCACACGGCGCACATGCTGCGCCGCAACGTCGATCTCCAGGTGCTGCTCTTTAACAACCAGATCTACGGGCTCACGAAGGGCCAGTACTCGCCGACGTCCGAGGTCGGGAAGGTCACCAAGTCGAGCCCGTACGGCTCGCTCGACCACCCGTTCAACCCGGCCGCCCTCGCGCTGGGCTCCGACGGCTCGTTCGTGGCGCGGACGCTCGACCGCGACCCCAAGCACATGCAGGCGGTGCTCAAGGCGGGCCACGCCCACCGGGGCACCTCGTTTATCGAGATCTACCAGAACTGCAACATCTTCAACGACGGCGCCTTTTTCGAGTTCACCGAGCGCGACACGAAGGCGCTGCGGACGGTGATGGTCGAGGACGGCCAGCCGATGACGTTCGCGAACGGCACGAAGGGCTTGGTCCTCGACGGCCTGACGTTGCGCGCGGTTGATCTCGACGGCGACCGCACCGCCGACGACTGCCTCGTCTACGACTCGACCGACAAGGGGCTCGCGCTCTTGGTCGCCGACCAGACGTTCTGGAGCGCCGACCTCCCGCGCCCCTTCGGCGTGCTCTATCAGGAGGACCGGCCGACGTACGACGCGATGCTGAACGCGCAGGTCGAGGAGGTCCGCCAGCGGAAGGGCCCAGGCCAGCTGGCCGAGTTGCTGGCGTCCGGCGACACGTGGACCATCGAGTAGTCAGCGGCCGACGACGGTGAACGGCACGCTCGCCGGCTGGCCGCGCTCGACGGCCACGCGGAGCACGTAGGCCCCGGGCGGGAGCCCGTCGGGGACCGCCAGCCGGTGCTCGCCCGGCGCCCACGCCCCGCGGGCGACCACGGCGACGCGGCGGCCGAGGGCATCGATCACGACGGCCTCGACGAAGGCGGCACCGGGGAGCGCGAGCAGGGCCGCTTGGCCACCGGCGCCGGGGTTGGGGCGGACGGCGGAGATGCCCCGCACGATCGGCACCGGCGGGGCCGGTGGGCCCTCCACGCGGCGGGACGGGACACCGTCGCCGAAGGCGGCGAGCAACCCGGCCGCCACCGCCCGCAGCGCCGACACGGAGGCGAGGTAGTCCGGCCCTCGGGCGAACGGGAAAGCCACCAGGACCGTGGCGCGTTCGCCTGGGGCTAGACGGGCCGGGCCCGTCGTCGCGATCGACGGGCGGTCGCCGGGGATCATGGCGGTCCCCTGGCCGTCGGCGTTGAGCTCCGACCAAAACGCGTGCTCGGCCGGGTCGCCAGTGAACCCGAAGACGGTGGCTGGCGCGCGCTCACACGCCAGGCTGTAGCAGGGGTACCCCACGCCATGCCCCCTGAGCGCCTCCCCCCTCACGGTGAGCCCGCGCTGCACGTTGTACACCTGCACCGGGTGGAACGGGCTGCCCGTCCCGTAGTCGTCTTCCATGAGGGGGGCCGTTGCCAGCCGTGCGCGTTCGCCGGGCTCGTCGATGGCCCCGTCGTAGTCGTCGTCTCGGCCGTTGGGCAGGGCGACGGGCCCACGCAACATCTGGACGCCCCACGCGGGCGGAGCCGGCCCGTACCCGGGGTCGTACGCCCCGTTGTCCGCGTCCACGGCCTGCCCGTTGTATGTGTAGACGAGGTGCCGGAGCGTGTCGACCCCAGCGTAGTCGTCGTTGGGGTTGCCGATGTCGGCGTCGACGTACAGGCTCAGCCGGAGGCTGTCCAACGGGGTGCTCCGCCGGTTGACGACATCGAACTGGACGAACGAGGCGAGGCGGAGCGGGTCCAGCGGGACGCCGGGGAACGGGGACGTCTCGAACGCAAACGCGAGCACGCGGACCTCGACGCCGAGCGGCGCGGTCCCTCGGACGCTCCCTCCAAGGTCGTGCGTGTTGCCGGCATCGTTCATCACCCACCACGCCGCCACGTCACCCAGGAGGTCGGGCTGGTCGCCTGCGGCGAGGTCGTAGTTGTCCGGGATCCCGTCGCCGTCGAGCACCGGGGCGCCGAGGTGGGCGGGCCACTCGGTGAGGTCAGCCGTCGCCTCGCCGGTTGCGTAATACCGCTCGATGTCGGCGCGGGAGACCGTCCAGATCCGGTCGAACGCGACGCAGTCGGTAGGCGGCGCGTCGGCGTCGGGGAGGGGTCCGGGCCACAGGTTGCTCGGCCCGTAGAGCCAGCCCGCCGTTCGGAGCGAGTCCTCGACGAACCCCGAAAGGAGGAGGTCGGCACTAAACACAGGCGACACCCCGCCCGCCTTCGGGACGAGGTACCGGAGCCTCTGGGGGCTAGACCAAGGAGCGGTACGGTCTAAAAACAGCGACTGATGGTTCCAGAGGGGGACCTGTAGGGACGCGGTCTCCAGCACCGTCCGGGCCGTCCCCGGCTCGCAGGTGCCTACCGGCACGGCCTGCGCCCGCGCGACCGCCGCCAGCGTGAGCAGGAGACACACGGAGGAGCAGAGACGGACGGGCGACATCGGCATCGGGTCTGACACGACATCATAGAGCGACTCTCCACGCGCTGAGCGGGGGCGCTCGGAATGGCCCCAGCGTAGACTCGGGCCATGCCCGCCATTCTCGTCGCCGCCGCCCTGCTGGCGCTCGCCGCGTGCGAGCGCCCTCCCCCACCGCCCGCCCCTTCCACGGAGCCGCCGCGCCTCGTGGCCGCCGACACCGTCGACACGTCCGACGGCGGCGCCGTCGCGCTCGACGCGGCCGAGGCCGCCCGGCTCGTCGCAAGCGACCCGTTGTGGGCTCGCGCCCTGCGCCTCCACTACGACGCGCTCGTCGTTGACGGCCACGTCGACACGCCGACGCTGATGCTCGACCGGAGCTACGACGTCGGCGAGCGGCACGCCGACGACCACCTCGACCTGCCCCGGATGCGCGAGGGCGGGCTCGACGCCGCGTTCTTCTCGATCTACGTCGCCCGCAGCTACGGCGAGGGGCAGGCGGCGACCGACCTGGCGCTCGCGATGATCGACGCGGTCCAGCGCCAGCTCGCGGGCCGCGACGACGCCGCGCTCGTCCGCACCGCCGACGGGATGATTGAGGCGCGGCGCCGGGGGCAGACCGCCATCCTGCTCGGGCTCGAAGGCGGCCACGCCCTCCAGGCCTCGCCCGAGACGTTGCGCCAGCTGGCGGCGAACGGCGTCCGCTACGTGACGCTCACGCACTCGAACACGAACGCCTTCGCCGACGCGGCGACCGACCGGGCGCGCTGGAACGGCCTCAACGAGACCGGCCGCGAACTGGTCGCCGAGATGAACCGGCTGGGCGTCCTCGTCGACCTGTCGCACGTCTCCGACTCCACGTTCTTCGACGCGCTCGCCGTGACGCGAGCCCCGGTGATCCTGAGCCACTCGTCGGCGCGCGCCGTCCACCCGCACGTCCGCAACGCGAGCGACGCGATGCTGGCGGCGCTTGCCGAAAACGGGGGTGTGGCGATGATCAACCTCTACGCCGACTACCTCGGGCCGGGCGCGACGGTCGAGACGGCGCTCGACCACATCGCGCACGCCGTGCGCGTGGCGGGTGCCAACCACGTCGGGCTGGGGAGCGACTTCGACGGCGTCCCGCGCCTGCCCACCGGGCTCGACGACGTGACACGCCTGCCGTGGATCACGCACGGGCTCCTGCGGCGCGGGGTCTCGGACGCCGACGTCCGCAAGATCCTGGGCGGGAATGTCCTCCGCGTGCTGCGCGAGGCCGAGCGGGTGGCCGCCGAGATCCAGGCCGAGGACACCTAGCGGAGCAGCCGCGCCGCGACGGCCGGGTCGCCGCTGTTCGGGGCGGGCGTGATGCCGAGCGCGCCCGCCAGCACGTTGTACACGTCGACGGTCGAGACGGCGCCGATGGCGCCGGTCCGGAGGTGCGGGCCCCGCGCCAGCAGGATGCCGTGCAAGCCGGGCTCGGCGTTGTCGTAGCCGTGCGCGCCGCCCGACGGCCGGTCCGGGTTGCGGTCGAGGTAGGTCTGCGAGGAGGCCGTCCAGCCGGGGTCGACGAGCACGACGACGGGCGGGATGCGGGCGTGGTCCGAGTAGTGCAGCCGGGCGGGCACATCCGCCTTGCGCATCGCGGTCAGGTGCGGGAGCGCCGAGATGTGCGCGATGAGCGCGTCCACGTCGACGCCGGCGTCGGGCCACAGGCCGACGACCTCGCCCCAGTCCACGTCGACGGTTTCGTAGTCGACGGCGTCATCGAGGAGCACGACGCGCTCGCGCGAGACCGGCACCATGCCGTGGTCGCTGACCACGACGATGTCGGTGGCGTCGAGACGGCCGCGCTGGCGCAGGCCGTCGAGCAGGTGCCCGAGCGCCGCGTCGGCCTCCTCGATGGCGGCGGCGGTCTCGGGCGCGTCCGGCCCGTGGCGGTGCCCCGCGTTGTCGACGGCCTCGACGTAGAAGGTGACGAAGCCGGCGCCCTCGTCGAGCCACTCGAGCGCCTGGTCGGCGCGCGCGGCGTAGGGCATCGACCCGTCGTAGGGCAGCCAGCGGCTGGGGCGAACGCCGCCGATCTCGGCCTCGGACCCGGGCCAGAACACGGGCGCCGCCGCCACGCCCTGGCGCTCGGCGGTCACCCAGATCGGCTCGCCCGCCCACCACCGGCCGTCCGCGACCGCTTGGCGGTTCGAGAGCGAGAACCGTGCGGGCTCGCCGTCGACGAGGCGCTCGGGGTCGCGCATCGTGTTGCCAACGATCCCGTGGTCCTCGGGGTGCAGCCCGGTCACCAGCGAGTAGTGGTTGGGGAACGTCTTGGTCGGAAACACGGGCACGAGCCGCTCGGCGCGCGCGCCCTCGGCGACCCAGTCGAAGGCGGGCGTGTCCAAGCCGCGGTCGAGGTAGTCCCAGCGGAACCCGTCGATGGAGACGAGCACGAGCGCGCGGTCTGCCTCTGGTTGCGGGGGCGGGGTGGGCTCGGCGCCGGCGCACCCCGCCAGCGTTTGCCCGACGTACACCGCCAGCAAAAGGGCGAGGGCGGCGAGGAGCGTGGGGCGGGTCGGCATGGCGGTGGGACGGGACGGGCGCGAGCAGGTTGCGACGCAGGAGCGCAGGAGCGCAGGAGCGCAAGGTGAGTCGAGTCCGGGATCAACGCAAGCAGCGCCCTGGAGCCCTGCTGTCGACCGCCCGACACCCTCACCCTGTCCCTCTCCCGAGGGGAGAGGGGACGCCGTAGGCCAGGCTTGCGTTCGCCCTGCTTGCGGAACCGCCCGACGCCTCAACCCCGACCTCCCCTCCCGGACGGGAGGGGCCGGGGGAGGGCGATCGGCACAGTGCCAGCGGTGAGCTTGCACCAGCAGGACGCCTTCAACGGGCCTCTCCCGAGGAGCGAGGGCACGACGCGGAGGGATTGACCGCGGGCGACCGGGGATCCGCAGCAGGGCAGTGACCCTTCCAAGCCCTAATCCCGCGAACTGGAGGTCGGCGGTAGCCAGCGCAGCGAGCCTACTCGAAGTCCGTGTTCAGGCGGTACCGCGCGATCCGGCCGTTGCCGGTGTCGGCGACGTAGACCACGCGCTGGTAGTAGGCGACGCCCTGGGGGTTGTCGAACTGGAGCGGGCCGGCACCCGTGCCGCCGAACGAGGCGCGGACGGGGCGCGTGGAGCCCGAGCCCGGCGGCGGGGCCACGCCCTCGATGCCGTTCGGGTTGAACACGAACAGGCTGTCCTTGCCCGCGTCGAGCACGAACGTGTAGCCCGTCTGGTCGGCCGCATAGGCGAGGCTCGTGGGGCGGACGAACTGGCCCGCCTCGAACAGCGCGCCGTCGCCCGCGTCCGGGTTGCCAGCGGCGCCCAAACGGCCGGAGTCGACGCGGTACTCGGTCCCGTCCGTCGTCTCGACGACGTTGACGGAGACGACGCCGTACGTCGGCGTGGGGAGGCCGGCGGGCGGCGCGAGCGCCAGCATAAAGTTGTCGTTCTGCGAGATCGAGGCCCGTTGCGGGGGACCGACGAAGGTCAGCACGTCGGACGGGTAGTACGCGCTGAGGAGTGACGCGCGGTCGGGCGTGAGCGCGCGGACGTACTGGATGTACTCGCCGGTCGCCGTGTACTGGATGAAGGCGTTGAAGGGGGCGAAGGCCTGGCTCGGCCGGCCCGTTGCCGTCGCGTTGACTGGCCCCCGCCGGGTCACGTACAGGCGGTTGTCGGCGAGCGTGGCGACGCCCGTGAACTCGGCGTCCTCGTCGCTGGCGCCCGTGCTGTAGACGTCGGGCAGTTCGAAGCGCGTAAAGCGGCGGCTGCCGTCGTCGAAGGGATGCCAGAGGATGTCGGCCACGCGCGGCGTGCCCGTCGTCAGGCCCGAAATGCGGTAGACGACGGCCAAGTCGCAGGCCTCCGGGCCGCCCGGCGACGGGCACTCCGCGCCGACCACGGTCGTGTCGCGCCGCGCGGCGACGTAGAGGTCCAGCTTGCGGTCCTGCACGATCGCCGTGATGTCGCGGAGCGGCTGGCCCTCGACGGTGTCGAGCAGGAACTGCGGCCGGCCGGCGAGGTCGAGCACGTGGACGCCCCGGTCGTCGGCGACGTAGACGAACTCGTCGTAGCCGACGTAGACGTCGACCGGGTTCTGAAAGACGCCCCCAAAGCCCTGGGTGTAAAACGGGTTCAGCGGGACGTAGCCGACGTCGTCGACGAGCGTCGGGTCGGTCTGGCCCTGCTCGAAGATCTCGTCGGTGGTCTCGTCCTGCTTCGAGCCGAGCACGGCGTCGCACCCGCTGGCGACGAGCGCGAGCAGGACGAGGGCCGACAGCGGGCGGAGAACGGCGGAGCGGAGCATGGGGGCGGAGTGCAAAAGCGGGGCTGCGGGGCGGGCCGGATCCGGAGTCGTCATCAGAGCTGGACGGAGACGCCGACGCGGTGCGTCGTGCCGAGCCGCTCGAGCTGCTCGAAGCCGTAGTCGGCGCGCAGGCGGCGCGTGCCCAGGCCGGGGACCTCGACGCCGAACCCGAGCGTGGGCAGGACGGCCTCCTCGGCGCCGAAGCGGTAGCCGGCGCGGAGGGACAGGAGCTCGGCCCAGACGTACTCGGCGCCGACGTTGAACCGCTCGGCGTTGTCGTTGGGGTTGGTGAGCTGGCCCGAGACCGTCAGCGCATGGTCGCCGGTGCGCATCACGTCGTAGCCGACGCCCAGCATGAACGTCGTCGGCGGGACGACGTCCTCAAACTGGTCCTCGACGACGACCTCGCCCTCGACCGTCTGGCGCTCGATCTCGCCCGACGCCTGTCCGTTGAGCCCGAAGTTCCGGATCGCGACGCCGATCCGGGCGCCCGTCGTGCCGACGCTGTAGGCGACCCCGAGGTCGATGAGCGGGACGGTCATCGCCACGTCCGCGGCGGCCTCGCGCGCGACCTTCGCCGTGACGCCGTACGAGAACAGGTCGGTCAGCGCCTGGCCGACGGTGACGCCGCCGACCATGCCGATGTAGCGGAACGTCTGGCCCGTCCCGCTCGGGCCCGAGAACTCGGTCGTCACCGCCATGTCGCCCGAGTCGAGCGTCTGGAGGTGGGCGCCGACCGTGAACGCGCCGACGCGCTGGGTGACCGCGGCGTAGTTGAGGTCGACGTCGGCGAAGTACGCGAGCGTGGCGCCGGCGACCTGCGTCCGGGCGCCGCGCGCGGCGAGCGCGGGGTTCCAGAACAGCGCCGAGGCGTCGGTCGCCGTCGCCACGGCGGCCCCGCCGAGCGCCGCGCCGCGCGGGTCGACGGGCACCTCGAGAAACTGGAAGCCAGCCGTGCCCGCCCGGTCCTCGCCATACGCGGGCAGGAGCTGGGCGGAGGCGCCAGAGGTGGCGCTCGCGAGGAGCACCAGCAGCAGGCCAAGGCGGAGGAGCGTTGTGGGCATGGTCAGAGTGTTGCGTGTTCCGTATTGCGTATCCGCGCCGCGAGGCACGCAACACGCAACACGCAATACGATCAGAACTTGTAGCTCAGCCCGAACACGATGTGCCGGGGGGCCAGGAAGCGGGCCGGGTTGAAGGGCGGGACGCCCGACGAGTTGGGGTCCTCGTAGCGGGGGTCGCGCAGGAAGCCCGGCACGTCGTAGCGGGCGTCGCCGCGGAGCGACTCGAGGTAGGCGCGGGGGTCCTGGCCCTCGGGCACCTCGATCTCCGGGTAGGCCTCGCCCGTCACCGGGTTGATGATCACGCTGTTCCGCTGGTTGAACAGGTTCTCGACCTCGAGCGACAGGTTGAGATCGCTGGCGCCGAGGCCCAGCTTGCGCTCGACCCGGAGGTCGAAGTACCACCACGGCTTGCCGACTTCGGAAAAGCGGAGCGCGGGGTCGTCGACGGTCTCGTAGATCGGGCGCCAGTCGCGCTCGCCGGTGAACGGGTTGACCTCGTTGCCCAAAAACTCGACCGGCGTGTAGCGCTGGCCGCTGCGGAACGTCGTCTGCAGGAAGACGCGGTAGCGGTTGAGGCCGGGGATCCCGAGGAGGGGCGTGTCGGCGTCGCGGCGGAACGTGCCCGAGATCTTGAGGTCGAGCGGGCGGTCCCACGCGAGCGGCGTCTCGAACGTGTTGTCCGTGTTGCCGTCCTGGATGAGGTCCTGGAGCGCGTCGTTGTTGGTCGACGACAGGCCCGTCGCCCGCGAGTAGCTGCCGGAGAACTGGCCGATAAACCAGTCCGAGACGCGCTTGGTGTAGCTCACCTCGACGCCGCGGACGCGCGCGAAGTCGCCGTTGACACGGAGCGCGCGCGAGGTCTCACGGCCCGTCGCATCCGCGATCGAGACCGAGGCCACGGTGATAAAGTCGAACTTGTCGCGCCAGAACGCGGTCACGTTGAGCGCGTCGTTCGCCGTGATCTGGTTGCGGACGCCCAGCTCGTAGGCGATGTCGATCTCGGGGTCGAGCGTCGGGTTGCCGAGGTCGGAGAAGAACGAGCGGTCCTGGTAGAACGGGTCGAGGTTCGTGTAGACGTAGGTCGGGTGCGGCAGGCGCATCGAGTGGCCGTAGCTGAAGAACAGCACCTGGTTGTCGCGAATCGGGAAGCTGACGTTGAGCTTCGGCAGGAGCCGCGCCTTCCAGCGCAGCCCGAACAGCGAGGTCGTCTCGTCGAGGTACTGCTCGCGGAGCGCGACGGGGATCGTGAACGCGGAGTCGGCGACCAGGTCGTCGACGTACTTGCCGGCCGCCCAGCCCTCGAAGCGGGCGCCGACGCTCGCGATGAGCCCGTTGTAGCGGAACCGGTGCGTCGAGTACAGCGACGCGCGGCGCGGCTTGACGCGCCAGATGTCCGACGACTGGCCCAGGCGGTTCGACTGCGTGAACGTCCCGTCGGGCAGCTGGATCGGGGCGCCGACCCAGGGCCGCGAGATGTCGATCCACTGGTAGTCGTTGAGCGTCACCTCGCCGCCGGCCGTCAGTTCGTAGGCCTCGGACGCGGTGAAGTGGGTGAACTCGCCCCGGGCCGTGACCTGCTCGGCGAAGTGGTCGTGCCAGTCGGTCGCGACGCCGCCGTTGTTGAAGAAGCCCGGGCCGGGGAGCACGAAGAGCGCCGTGTCGGCGGGGACGTTCGTGGGGTCGCCGAAGACGGAGCCGGGGAAGCCGGGGATCGAGAACGGGTCGAGCTCGGAGTCGACGTTGTCGGGGCGCCAGTCGCGGCCGTTGGCATCCGCGCGAAGCCGCGTGAACAGGCGCGAGACCTGGAGCTCGTAGATCGACTGGCGGCCGACGGCGTGCGTGAACAGCAGGTACGCGAGGTTGGCGTCCTGGGTGTACGTGTTGGCCTGGTCGGGCTGGAGCGCGAAGTTGTACTGGAAGCCCGGCGCGACGACGGCGTCGTTGCCCGTGATCCGCAGCATCCGCGTGTTCTGGTTAACCGCCAGCGACCGCTGGTAGCTGCCGACGAGCTTCATCCCGCCGCGCGGCAGGAAGACCAGCTTGCCGAGCCCGTTCCACCGGTTGCCCCGGCGCGGCGCCCACACGTCGCCGTCGACGATGGAGCTGTTGACCTGGCCCGGGACGGAGGAGAACGACGAGTCGGGCGTCGTGAGCGTCCGCTCGAAGCCGTCGCCGAAGGTGCCCTGGCCGGACGCGAAGAAGCGGATCTTGCCCGGCCAGATCGGCCCGGCGATCGACGCCTCGATGTTGTCCTCGTTGAACGACGAGCCCCAGTCGCCGCCGAAGTCGTCGCGCTGGATGGAGGCGGCGGCCTCGAACGAGTCGGTCCCCTCGCGCGTGCGGATCGAGACCACGCCCGACGTCGCGTCGCCCACGCTCGCGTCGGCACCGGTCGTGACGACCTCGACCTCGCGGAGCGCGTTCGCGCCCAAGTCGAGCCCGAAGCCCGTGCCCGCGAGCGGGTCCTTGGCGCTGACGCCGTCGACGACGTAGCCGGTCTCGGTCGCGCGGCCGCCGCGGATGTAGAGGCCCGTGGGGTCCTGCGTCACGCCGGCCTGGTTCGAGATCACGTCCTGCACGTCGCGGACGGGCCGGGCGTCGATCTGCTCCTCGGAGATCGTGTACGCGCTCTCGGCGCGCTCGACATCGATCAGCGGCGCCTCGCCGATGACCACAACCTCGTTCTCGGACCCGAGCAACGCCTCCTCCATTTCGACGTCGAGCTGGGTCGTCTGCCCGTTCTGGACGTTGATGCCGGTGAACTCCTTGGTCGCGTAGCCGACGTACGAGACGCGGACGGTGTAGTCGCCCGCGCGCAGCCCCTCGATGCGGTAGTTGCCGTCGAGGTCGCTGGCCGCGCCGCGCGTGGTGCCGAGCACGAAAATGCTGGCGTTGATGATGGGGAACCCGCTGTCGGGGTCGACGACGGTGCCGGCGATGGCGCCCTGGGCGGCGGCCGGGCCGCTGGCGGCGAGCGCCAGCAGGACGAGCGCGAGCGCGCCGAGACGGGAGAGGGTCATAAGGGAGGTCGGCATCAGCGCGTGGCGAGGCGGCCGGAGCCCGTCGGGAAGTCGAGGCCGTCGAGCATCATCGCGAGCGCGGCGACGACGCCGTTCCGGCCGTCGTCGGCGACGAACAGCGGGTTGGGCCCGGCGAAGAGCGGGAGCGCGAAGAGCGCCGAGCGCCGGTCGGCGCGGATCGAGGCGACGACCTCGGGCCCGGTCCAGGTGTCGGTCGGCACGTTGTTCTCGTAGAACGACATCCGGTACAGCGGGATGTCGTCGGGCCCGACGGCGTACGGCAGCGCGCTCGTGATCAGGCGGTCGGCACGGAGGGTCGGCAGCGGCTGGCCGACGCCGGGGACGGGCTCCTGGGGCCGGACGAGCGTGCCCGCGTTCGCGCGGAGCGAGCGGACGCCGTCGGGGAACGTGATCAAGTCGCCGAGCGGCAGGATGTCGATGGCCGCGTTGGCGGTCCCGCCCACGTCCGTGCCCTGGGGCAGCGTGACCGGGACCTGGACCATGATCCGGCCGCCGTTCTCGAAGAAGAGGTCCATCACGCTCGCCGCGCGCGGCAGGTTATTGCCGACCGACGTGTTGGTGACCGCGCTCGAGACCCAGTAGATCCGGTCCCACAGCGCGACGACCTGGCGCAGCGTCGGGTCGGGCGTCGTCGGGAGGGCCGCCGAGAACTGGGGCGCCGCGGCCGTCAGCGGCGTGCCCGACAGGTCCCACTCGTCGTACGAGGCCGTCCCCTGCGCGGCGAGCGCGTCGCGAGCGATGCCGAGCACGGGGCCCGGCGCGCCCTGCCGGACGTCGTTGACGAGCAGCACGTCGCTCGTCACGCGGCGGACGAAGAGCACGCCGGTCGGGGCCCCGTCGACGTCGAGCGCGGGGTAGCGGACGGTCGCGCTGAAGGCCTCGGCGGCGTCGACGGCGCGGAGGTAGACCACGTTGTCGGCGTCGAGGTGCAGGCCGGGCAGCGTCTGGCCGGTATTGCGGAAGGCGCGGCCCGAAAACACGCGCGCGTCCGTCGTGCTCGCGCGGGGGTCGGCGGCGACGAGCGACACGAACGTCACGTCGGGGTCGAGGCGGACGAACGCCGTGGTGTCGTTGAGCGCGATCTCGATGCCCGACAGGTTGCCCTCGCCGTCGATGTCGTTGGCGGCGAGGGAGAACGAGATCACGGGCCACGTCGAGTCCGGCGGGGCCTCGGCGCCGACGAGCCGCAGCGTCGGGTTGGAGTTGACGATCGGGAAGACCGTCCGGGCGGGCGTCGGGTCGAGCGCGCCCTGGTCGTCGACGGCGCGGACCTCGACGACGACGTCCGCGGTCGAGGCGCCGGCGGGGATCTCGAGCCGGATCGTCGAGTCGCGGCGCGTCGTGCGGGCCCACCCCGTCTCGGCGGCCGGCGGGGCGTCGACCTGGAAGGAGCGGACGTCGTACGCCGTCACCACACCGTCGGGGTCGGTGCCGGACCACGCGACGTCGACCGTCGAGATCAGGCGGCGCGTGCCGAGGTCCTCGCGGAGGTCGGTCGAGCGGACCGACAGCTCGGTCTCGGGGGCCGCGTTGCCGTCGGCGGCGCCGTCGAACCCGGCGTCGCAGGCGGCGAGGGCGACCAGCGCCAGCGCGAGCGGCGCGAGCCGCCACACGGGCGTCGAGGAGAACCGGCCCTCACCCTGTCCCTCTCCCGTGGGGAGAGAGGACGGCGTAGGACACCCAGAGGTCGATCGAGTCACGGGGGCGGGGAGCATCGAAGAGAAAGGACCGGCCGGCGCTGTTACACGCCGGCCGGCCGGCAAGCAGGGGTCCGTGTTACCGGACGACGGCCATCCGCGCCGTGGCCACGTCGCCGTCGGCGACGAGGCGGAGCACGTAGACGCCCGAGGCCAAGCCCGAGAGGTCGGCGCTGACGTCGTGGCTGCCGGCGGTGCGGGCGCCGTCGGCCAGCGTCATCACCTGGCGGCCCGTCGTGTCGAACACGCGGAGCGACACGTCGGCGGTCGTCGCGAGCGCGAAGCGGACGCGGGCGGTGCCGGCGGCCGGGTTCGGGAAGGCGCCCACGATGCGGACGGCGCCCGTCGCCAGGTCGCCCTCGCGCGAGACCGGGCCGAGCACGATCGCGTCGGCGTCGACCAGCGCGATCTTGGTGTTGCCGAACGAGGTGGTGAGGTACCCCTCGACCGTGACCTCCTGGCCGACCACCACGTCGCCGTTGATCCCGGCCACCTCGGCGGCCGTGTCGTCCACGCGGAGCTCGTCCTCGCCGTCGCTCGCGATCGCGAACTCGCCGAAGTTGTTCGGCGCATCCGGGTTGACGTCCGCGATGGAGGCGTTCTCGACGCGCACCAGGATGCCCTCGTGCTGCTCGGCCGCGGCCGCGCCGTCGTCGCCGCTGAACAGCCCGGTGGTGACCACCTTGGCCGCGTACGGCTCGCCGGAGCCCGTCACCGTGAAGTCGACGTCGGTCAACTGGGTCGCGCCGCTGAACTCGGTCACCCGCGCCGACGTGATCGTGATCCGATCGCCGACCGTCAGGCCCGGGTCCTCCGACGTGCCGAAGTCGATCAGCACGCCCGAGAACGGGCCGAGCGACGGGTCGTCCTGGATGGTGGCCTGGAAGCGCGGCGTCGAGTTGGACGACGCGTAGGCCGTCTGCACGACCGCGTCGAGGTCGAACGCGACGGCCTCGCGCGTCGTGACGCCGCTGTCGCCTTCGCCGCCGTCGACGGTCGCCTGGACCTGGAAGATGGAGTCGATGGCGCCCTCCACGACCAGTCTCGTGATGGCGTCCGTGGGCAGGCTGGCGCTGTTCTGGCTGTCGGTCGCCGTGACCGAGAACGTCACGAAGTCGCCGGCGACCAGGCCGGGGATGGTGCCCTCGTAGACGTCGCCCGACGTGTTCGTCAGGTCGACGGTGCCCGTGGCGCCGCTCGACACGGAGTAGGTCAGCTGGGCGCTCGCGATCGTGTTGCCCGGCGTGCCCGGCACGATGGTCGTCGTCACCACGAAGTCGCCCGGCCGGGTCAGCCCGAGGTCGTCGACGGCCACGATCGGCGCCGCGAAGGCGATCTCGAAGTCGGACTCCTCGAACGGGTTGACGACGAAGTTGGCGCCGCGCGGGACGGCGTAGTTGAAGTTGCCGTCGTCGCCCTGGAAGCTCAGGAAGCCCTGGACGTTGACGATGCCTGAGGCGGGCGCCACGAAGGGCTCGTCGATGCAGTCCGGGGCGGAGCCGGCCGTCGGGAAGTACTCCGGGCCGCGGTCGTTCCGGAAGCAGACCGAGGTGTCGTAGGTGTTGATCTGGGCGTCCTCGCCAGGCGTCGAGAGGAGGAGGTTGGGGCGGTCCCCGTCGTTGACGCCCTGGAGAAGCTCGATCTCCTCGAAGCGGACGAACTGGCCGTTGAACTCCTCGTAGCGGGCCCAGTCGATCTGCGACTTGATCTCGCCGTCGACGTTGAATGTGTTGTGGACATCGCCGGAGGTCACGACGACCGGCTGCATGAGCGGGTCTTCGGGGCCGTAGACGGTGCCCGTGGCCGTGGCGCTCTCGACCGCGAGCTGGCTCGACGAGCCCCCGCTGCCGGTGAACACCTGGACCTCGCCGCAGATGACGAGCTCGTCACCGGGGAAGAAGGCCTGGAGCGTGCCCGAGCCCGAGAAGTCGATGACCTGGGTGCCCATGCCCTCGACGCCGTCGCTAGCCGCAGCCACGTCGCGCATGAAGGTGTGGACGCCGCCGGGGATGCCCTGACCGTTGAGGCTGCGGATGCCCGACTTGAACGGGTCCGTGAGCAGGACGGCCGTGAACTGGACGCGCTCGCCCAACAGGGCCGGCGCCGTGAGCGCCTGGATGTCGGCGATCTCCAGGCTCGCGCCGCCAGCCACGAGGGCGTCGACGTTGCCGGCCGGGAGCATGTTGATGTCACGGATCGTGACGTCCTGGAAGTCGGTGCCGGCCGTGCCGGTGCACTGGGCGGCCGCCGGGGCGGCGAGCGCCAGCACGGCGGCGAAGACGGCGAGAGTAGAGAGTCGCATGGTGTGGGGGAGGTGTGAGAAGACGTCGGGGGGACGACGGCGCCGGGGCGCCTAGCGAAGGATGACGAACTTGCCGGTCTGGATGTCGCCGGAGTCGAGGTCCTGGACCGAGAAGAGGTACAGGCCGGACGAGATGCGGAGCGCGTTGTCGGACAGGATGTCCCAGGCGTGCGTGCCGCCGGCCACCTCGCGCTCGCCCGCGGCAAAGTCGTTGAACCAGCGGATGTCGCCGGTGTAGGTGGCGGCGTCGTGGTCGAGCTCGGTGACGATCTCGCCGGCCAACGTGTAGACGCGGATCTGGCAGCGCGCCGGCAGGCCCGTGAAGTACAGCTTGCGCTGGGTCGCCAGTGGCCCGTCCCACGCCGCGCGGACGCGGTACGGGTTGGGGAAGACGCCGACGGTCGGCGCACTTCCGGGCGCCGGGCCGGGGAAGACGCGGACGGCGTTCGAGACGACCGACGACTCGAGCGAGCGCAGGCCCGACACGTCGTCGCCGGCGTCGAAGGCGGTCACGGAGAAGGCGTACTGGAACCCGTCGAGCAGGCCGTCGGCCACGAAGCGGTACTCGTACGTGGCCGCGTCGCCGGGGAAGGTCGCGGGCGTGTCGAGGCGGATGGCCTCGAAGCCGTTGTTGAAGCCGACGTCGTTGCCCGGGCGGTCGTACTGGGCGATGAGCCCGGCCTCGCCGAGCACGTTCCCGTCGCGGTCGTCGCCGGGGTCGGAGCGGTAGATGCGGTAGCCCTCGAAGTCCTGCCGCCCGGTGACGGGGTCGACGGAGCCCTCGGCGGCGGCGTCCCAGTACAAGACGGCCGCGCCCTCCTCGAGCTCGACGCGCAACAGGGGCGACGACGGCGGCGACGGAATCAAAAAGCGGTCGAGCACGCCGTTGCCGTTGAGGTCCTCGCCCGCGTCGAGCCGGCCGTTGTAGTTGGCGTCCTCGCCGGCATACGTCTCCTGCGCCCAGAACACGTTGTTGCGGAGCTGGGCGCGCGAGGCCTCGGTGTCGGCCTGCCGGCCGGCCGGGACCGTCTGGAACTCGTCGGGCTTGAGGGCGGCGACGAGCGCGAACGTGGCCGTGACGCTCTTGCCCGGCGCCAGCGACGGGAACGGGCCGACGGAGCTCAGCCCGATCCAGTTGCCCTGGGCGACGCGCCCGGCGGTCTGGAGCTGGCCCTCGCCCGAGCCGTCGCCGTAGAAGGCATCGCGGGCGGCGAGGTACTCGGCTTGCGAGTCGAAGCCCGCCGGGGCCGGGAAGGGCTGCTGCATCCGCTCGTAGCGCTCGAGGTCGTCGGCCGGGCGCGAGAGGCCGGGTGTGGGGTCGCTGAAGAGCCAGAAGCGCGGGTTGAAGACCGGCGACGCGAGCCCGAGGCCGGCGTACTCGTCGGCCACGAACGGGTGGAAAAAGCGCGTCGCGGCCGACCGCCCGCCGCCGCCCGCGTCCTCCCACTCCGCGCCCAGGAAGGCGACCGAGCCGTACGTGTTGAGGCTCTCCTCGACGCCGCCCGCGTTGAAGGCGTAGCTCACGAACTGGCTGTCGGTCGCCGCCTCCAGGAGCGCGCCGGTGTCGGCGTCGTAGCGGGGGTAGCCGAAGACGCCGCGCGCGCCCTTGTTGAAGAACGCGCCGCCGCCCTCGGTCGTCGTGACCACGTTGCGGACGACCAAGTCGTCCCAGATCCCGACCCAGACGTCGTCGATGGGCTGGCTGGAGGTGTTCGTGATCTTGTACTCGACGATCACGAAGTACTCCGTGAACGGGAAGCTCCAGGCGTACGACCGCTGCTCGACGGTCAGCCCCAGCTTGTTCTGGACGTCGGGCTGCGGCGTGTTCGTGCCGGGCAGGACGGCCGCCGTGTCGGAGTAGACCGTCAGGAAGTCCTGCTGGCTCGTCGCGAAGGGCGAGAAAAAGGGGCTCGTCGCCAGCGACGACTGCCGCGTGAAGACGGCCTCGGGCGCGAACTCGAAGCCCGCCGCGCCAGGCGTGTACCCGCCGCCGGTCGTGACGGCGCCCGTGCGGACCGTGATGACGCCGTCGGCGCGGCGGCCGCCGACCCACAGGCCGGCCTCGAAGAGGTGCTCGACGCCGGACCCGAGCGGGTACTCGAACGACGGGAGCCCGGCGGGGTCGTTGCGGACGCCGGGGCGGCCCAGCGTCCCCACGTTCGTCTGGGACAGGCCCGTGTCGCCGACGTCGGTGGCGACGCGCTCGAAGGGCTGAGCGCTGGCGGGCGCCAGCAGGGCGCAGGAGGCCAGGAGCACGGCCGCGAACGCGGCCCGCAGGATCGTCATGGAACGTGGAGTCGGTGGGTGCCGCCAGGCGGCCGGACACCGGAATGTATCCAGACCTCCGCCGGACGCTAGGGAGCCCGGGTGAAGTGAGGGCACGGGTGCGGCCTGTGTGCGGGGCGGATCGGGATGCCCTGGCCCAACCCGTTAAAACGAGTGCGGCCCCGCCCTCTCCGGAGAGGGCGGGGCCGCACGGCCTGGTCGCGTCGGTCGGGCGCTAGAAGTTGTAGCGCAGGCCGAGCTGCATCCGCCAGCGCGAGGCGAAGTCGCTGACCTCCGCGACCGTCTCGGGCGTCTCGAACTCCAGGATCTGACGGCCGTCGGCGTCGTAGCCCCGGAAGTCGACCAGGTCGAACCGGTCGCCGACCGTCTCGACGTCGCCGAGGTCGGAGCCGAGCAGGTCGAAGACGTTCTGGATGTCGAGCGTGATCTCGACGTTCTGGCCCGTCAGCGTCTCGATGCTCTGGGCGATACGGGCGTCGAGGAAGTGGAGCCAGGGCGCGCGCGTCGAGTTCCGCTCGAAGATCTGGCCCCGCTGGCGGCGGAGGTCCTCGTTCGCCTCGATAAAGGCGTCGAACGCGGCGTAGTCCTCGTCGCTCATCACCACCTCGCTCCGGTCGTTCGGGACGTAGATGAGGTCGGCCCGGTCGAAGCCGTCGCCGTTGAGGTCGTCGCCCCGGAAGTAGACGTACGAGAACGGGCGGCCGGCCTGGCCGTCGTAGATCAGCGAGAGCGTCGTCGCGAACCGGTCGGCGTAGCTCAGGCGATACGAGGCCGTCGCGAGCACGCGGTGGGCCACCTCGAAGTTCGAGGTCGTCGTCGGCGGGTCGTTGACGTCGAGCCCGATCGTGAGGTCGCGGACGTTCGAGCGCGCCTGACTGGAGGTCACGGAGTTGATGTCCTTGACCTCGCCGAACGTGTAGCTCAGGCTGGTGCCGAGCGCGGGCATGGCGCCCGTGCCGAGCGGCTTCTGGAGCTGGGCCGTCGCGTTGATGGCGTAGCCGCGGTCCGTGTTCGTGAGCACGATCACGTCCTGGTAGTCGTTCGAGATCGCGGCGCGGCGCTGGGCGTTGCGGCCGTCGACCGTGGTCGGGTCGAGCACGAACGGCTCGCGGTTGAGGCTCTTCCACTGGACGCCGTCGACGACGTCGGTGTAGAGGAGCTCGCCCGTGGCGACGAAGCCGCCCGGGAGCTGCTGGTCGACGGCGAGGTTCGAGCGCCAGACGGTCGGCGACTTAAAGTCGGGGTCCGTCAGGTTGATCTCGGCCGAGCCCTCGGCGAAGCCGAAGTCAGCGGCGGTGTACTGGTTGGCCGGGTCGGTCCGGAAGCCGCCAGCGGCCGCGATGTCGTTGGCGCTGAAGACCGCGACGCCGCCCAGCAGCGTGCCGTCGTTGGAGAACGAGTTCGAGATCCAGACGGCCGGGTTGGAGCCGTTGAACAGGCCCGTGCCGCCGCGGACCTGGGTCGCGGTCTCCGGCAAGGAGTAGTTGAACCCGAAGCGCGGCTGGAAGACCGGGTTGCCGTTGGGCACCTCGGTGTTGTCGAACCCGAACAGGCTCTCGAACGAGGCGCCGTTGCTGGCGGCGTACGCCTGCGACGGCTGGTCGAAGTAGTTCGCCATGTCGACCCGCAAGCCGGCCGTCAGCTTGAGGTTCTCGATGCCGGACCACTCGTCCTGAGCGTAGAGGCTGAAGTTGGCGTACGCGAAGTCGGCGAGCGGCCGGTCCTCGCCCGGGATCGCCGAGTAGTTCCGCTCGTAGCGCGAGGGCCGTGCGTTGCGGAAGTCCTCGAGGTTGTTGAAGCGGTAGTACCCGTAGAAGTTGCGGATGAACAGGTTCGAGAACTGCGAGAACGTGTTCTGCGTGCCGACCGTCACGACGTGGTCGCCCACGAAGTAGTTGAAGTCGTTGGCGATCTCGAGCACGTCGGCGTCGATGTTGTTGGCGCCGCGGAACTGGTCCGGGCCGGCGACGATCGTCGAGCGGCCGTCGGTGTTGAGACCGCGGATCTCGATGGACGGGAACGCCGGGAACTCCAGCACGGAGGGCTGGCGGTTCGTCTGGAGCGAGGCGCGGAACAGGTTGGCCATGTTCTGGCCCAGGATGCTCTTGAGCTCGACGACGGACGAGGTGTTCGTGTTCTGGCGCGTGTAGAGCCGGTCCTCCAGGGTGTAGAAGGAGCCGCTGCGCGAGATGCCGTCGTCCTTGCGGCCCTGGACGTAGTTGAACCGGGCCGTGAGCTTGTTGGCGGCGCTCAGGTTGTAGTCGAGCCGGCCGAAGACCTTGGTCGAGGTCGTGGCGGCGTCGAAGGCGCCGAGGTCGCCCGTCTCGCGGCCGTACTGCGACGACAGGATGCTCTGGATCTCCTGGGCGGCGGCCACGTCGTTGAACGTGGCGACGATCGGCTCGTTGGTGTCGCCGATCTCGACGCTGCCGAAGAAGAACAGCTTGTCACGCAGGATCGGCCCACCGAGGCGGCCGCCGTACGTCACGTCGGTAAAGTCGCCGAAGGCCTCGCCGTCGACGTCGGAGCCGACCAGGTCCTGGTTGCGGCCGAGCCCGTAGACCGAGCCCGTGAAGGCGTTCGTGCCCGAGCGCGTGATGACGTTGATGTTGCCGCCGGTGAAGCCACCCTGCGTCACGTCGTACGGCGCGATCGCCACGCGGAACTCGCTGACGGCGTCGAGCGAGATCGGCTGCGTGCCGGACGAGCCGCCCGGCGAGCCGGAGCTCTCGAGCCCGAAGGCGTCGTTGAGCGCCGCGCCGTCGACCTGGATGTTGTTGTAGCGGCTGGCGGTGCCGCCGACCGACGAGCCGGCCTCGCTGCCCGTCCCGACCTGCGAGAACTGGGGCGTGAGCCGCGTGAAGTCGGTCAGGCTGCGCGAGATCGTCGGGAGCCGCTCGATCTCCTCCTCGGAGACGTTCGTGCCCGTGCCGATGTTGGACGACGAGATGATCGCGTTCGACTGCCCGACGACGACGGCCTCGCCGATCGTCGCGTTCTCGGGCGTCAGCTGGACGTCGACCTGCTGGTTCTCGCTCAGCTCCAGGACGATGTCCGTGATCTGGACCGTCGTGTAGCCGACGAACGAGACGGTGAGCGTGTAGGGGCCGCCCACGCGGAGGTTGCGCAGGTTGTACTGGCCGTCGGCGCGCGTCGAGATGCCGTAGCGCGTGCCCGAGGGCTCGTGGACGGCCAGGACGGAGGCGGCGGGCAGGCCGACGCCGGCGTCGTCGACGACGGTGCCGTTGATGGCGGCCGTCGTGACGCCCTGGGCAGAGGCGGTGGGGGTGCCGGCGAACAGCGCGAGCGCCGCGAGGGCGAGGCTGAGCCGGCGGAGCGTAGAGGTACGCATGGAGGATCGGGGGGGGGCGGAAGACTCGGCGCCGGAGCGACACCGGGAGGACACGGCGAACCTATCCATTGCCTCGCCTCCGCCCGGTGCAGATCGGATGAGCCCCGCCGGTTTAACGGCCCGATAACCACGCCCTCACGGGGTCCTCACAAACCGGGCGACTGGGCGCTCCGGCCCGCGAAGGTGGGCGATCCATGAGTACCGCCCCGTTGGCCCCGCAGGACGGGGGGCGCCGATCCGCGGGCGCCGCTCAGTACCCGACGGCCGCGTCCTCGCCGCGCGGGTCGGCGCCGCCCAGCAGCACCCGGCCCGCCGTGCCCGCCTCGACCGCGTCCAGGCCCGACGGGTCGGTCGACGACCGCGCCTCGTCGTAGACGACCTCGATGGCGTCGACGCGGCTCCAGTAGCCGGCCGACTCGTCGACGGCCCAGCCCCGCTCGATGAGCGCGACGACGGCGTCGAGCGCCAGCCCCTGGTTCTCGTAGTACAGCACGTCCGGCAGCCACTGGTGGTGGACGCGCGGCGCGGCGACGGCCTCCTGGATGTCCATCCCGTGGTCGATCACGTTCAGGATGGCTTGGTACGTCGCCGTGATGATGCGCGGGCCACCGGGGCTCCCGACGACCAGCCGAAGCCGGCCCTCGGGGTCCTCCACGATCGTCGGCGTCATCGACGACAGCATCCGGCGGCCGGGCCTGACGGCATTCGCCTCGCCCTGCACGAGCCCGAACATGTTGGGCTGGCCCGGCGCGGACGTGAAGTCGTCCATCTCGTTGTTGAGGAAGAACCCGGCGCCCTCGACCACGACCAGCGACCCGAACCCGCCGTTCAGCGTCGTCGTGACCGAGACGGCCGTGCCCTCCTCGTCGACGACCGAGTAGTGCGTCGTCTGCATCGACTCCGCCAGCCCGCCGTCGACGCCCGTGCTGGAGTCGGCGCGCGCCGGGTCGAAGTCGGCCATCCGGCCCGCCGTGTACGCGGGGTCGATGAGAGCCCTCGTCGGGATGTCGGAAAAATCGGGGTCGCCGAGGTAGCGGGCGCGGTCGGCGAACGAGCGGCGCATGGCCTCCCCCATGAGGTGGACCGTCGCCGACGAGTTGAACCCGAGCCCGCCGACGGGGAACGGCTCGACGGCATCCAGCATCTGGATCAGCGCGACGCCGCCCGACGACGGCGGCGGCATCGAGATCACCCGGTGGCCCCGGTACAGACCGACAACCGGCTCGCGCTCGACGGGCTCGTAGCCCGCGAGGTCTGCCAGCGTGATCAGGCCTCCCCCCCGCTCCTGCTCGGCGACGATCAGCCGTGCCGTCTCGCCGGTGTAGAACCCGTCGCGGCCGTCGTCGCGGATCCGGCGCAGGACGGCCGCCAGCTCGGGCTGGCGGAACGTCTCGCCGGCTTGGTAGCCGCCCTCCTGAGTAAAGTGGCGGACGGTGCCCGGGTACGGGGCAAAGCGCGGCGCGTAGGCGTTCATCAGCTCGGCCTCCGCGCGGCTGAGCGGGTAGCCCTCCGCCAGCCGGATCGCCGGCGCGAGCACGTCGGCGAGGGGCGCCCGGCCGTAGGTCTCATGCGCGTGGAGCAGCCCGGCGACGGCACCGGGCACGCCGGAGGCGAGCGCGCCACGGCGGCTCAGTTCGGGCTGGATGGCGCCGGTCTCGTCGACGAACATGTCGCGCGTGGCCGCCGCCGGGCCCGTCTCGCGGTAGTCGATGGTCGTGGCCGTGCCGTCGGGGAAGCGGATCACCATGAACCCGCCGCCGCCGACGTTCCCGGCGACGGGGAACGTGACCGCGAGCGCGAAGCCGGTCGCCACGGCCGCGTCGACGGCGTTCCCGCCGCCCCGCATCACCTCGACGCCGGCCGCGGAGGCGTTGACCTCGGCCGAGACCACCATCCCGCGCTCGGCGCGGACGGGCCCCGTCGTGGGCGACCGCTGCGCGCGGCACGCGGACGCGAGGAGGAGGACGGCGAGGAGCGGGGCGAGGCGGGTCACGGCGGACGGGGTGGGACGGCCTCAACCTATCCCCCACCCGCCCGCGGTGCTCAGCCTTCGGTCGGGTCGCCGCCGCGCTCGGGCCCGACGGCGTGCTCGATGAGGTCCAGGATGCGGGAGAGCTTGTCGGCCCACGAGGTCGGCTCGCGGTAGCCGTGCGGCTCGACCGGCGCGATCGCGAGCTCCCAGTCGCGCTTGCCGAGCTCGATCAGGCGCTGGCTGAGCCGGAAAATGTCCTGGGGCTGCACGTTGTCGTCGACGAGCCCGTGCGTCATCAAGAGCGGGTCTTCCAGGCCGGCGGCGAACTCGATGGGCGACGAGCGGAGGTACGCTTGGGGGTCCTGGAGCGGCGTGTTGAGGATGTTGCGCGTGTAGGTGTCGTTGTAGTGGGCCCAGTCCGTCACGGACCGCATCGCGGCGCCGGCGCCGAAGTGCTCGGGCTCGGTAAAGAGCGCCATCAGCGTGATGAAGCCGCCGTACGAGCCGCCGTAGATCGCCACGCGCTCCGGGTCGATGCCGAACTCCGCGCCGACGTACCGGCTGGCATCGACGTAGTCCTGCAGGTCGCGCCCGCCCATGTGCCGGTAGACGGCCGTCCGCCAGTCGCGGCCGTAGCCGGCCGAGGCGCGGTAGTCGAGGTCGAGGACGACGTAGCCGGCGTCGGCCAGCAGGTTGTGGAACTGGAACTCGCGGTGGTAGCCGCTCCACCAGCGGTGCGCGTTCTGGAGGTAGCCCGCGCCGTGGACGAAGAGGACGGCCGCGCCGTTCGGCGTCTCGGGCCGGTAGATCCGCGCCGGCACCATCTCGCCGTCCGACGCGGGGACCTCGACGATCTCGGCCTCGCGCCACGGGTACGCCGCCCACTCGGGGGTCACGGAGTCGGTGACCTGCGTCGCGTCCCCGCCGAGCCCGGCGACGTAGACCTCGGGCGGGCGCGTCGACGACGAGTGCAGGAGCGCGAGCCGGGTGCCGTCGGGCGAGAGCGCGGCGTCCCACTTGCCGATGCCCTCCGTCACCCGCTGGCGGTCGGCCCAGCCGCCGGGCGCGTTCGGCATGGTCCAGACGTGGCGCTGGCCGAGGTCGCCCTCGGACGTTTCGAGCACCCAGAACGTGCCGTCGGCCGCTAGCGTAGCCTCCTCGATCTCGAAGGCGCCCTCGGTAAGGGGCGTCACGGCGCCGGTGCCGAGACTGGCGGCGTAGAGGTGGCTCCAGCCGGTCCGCTCGGAGTGGAACCAGTAGCGGCCATCCGGAAGGAAGCCGCCCGCGCTGCCGCCGCCCCACCACGAGATGCCGGGCCCGGCGACCCAGGCCTCGTCGCGCTGGCGGTCGAGCACGCGGAGCGCGCCGGTCTCGGCGTCGAGCCGGGCGAGCCAGCGGTCCTTGTTGTCGACGGTCCGGATGTCGACGACGGCGACGCCGGGCGTCGGGCTCCACGCGACGAACGGCAGGAACTGGCGCGACGAGTCGGCGCTCGCGTCGGCGTAGTCGGGCGCGTCGAAGGCGCCGGGAAGCGTGCTCAGATCGATGCGCAACGTCGTGTCGCGGGCCGTGTCCATCACGAACAGGTCGGCGCCGACGCGGGGGCCGCCGACCTTGGGCCGGGCGCGGATCTCCTCGGCCGCGCCGCTGGCGGTCACGTAGTCGACCATCCGCGTGCGCTCGGCGTCGACGTCGTCGGCGAGCGTGAAGGCGACAAAGCGGCCGCCCGCGTCCACGTCGAGGGCGCCCACCTCGCGGTCCCCGATGTAGTAGACCGGCGGGGCGTCGGGGGCGTCGCGCTCGCGCTCGATCTCCGCCAGCGAGTCGCGGCGGATCCCCTCGCGGACGACGTCGAGCAGGCGGCGCTGCTGGTCGCGGAGGTAGGCCTCGGCCTCGCCGGGCTCGGCCTCGGCGGGCTCCGTGCCCTCTTTCAGCTCGACGAGCTGGCGGACGGCGCCGTCGGCGAGTTGGAAGAGGGCGTCGCCGGCACGGTAGACGAGCGAGCCGTCGGCCAGGAAGACGGGCGACGACTCGCGTGCGGCGGTGCGCGTGACGGGCTCGACGCGGTCCGTCCCGGGGTGGTAGACGGTGAGGTCGCCGCCGCTCGCGGTGACGACGCGGCCGTCGGGGGCGGTCTCCCGGCCGGGGTAGCCGGCGAAGCGGGGCGCGAGCGCGCGGCGCGCGGCCGGGGCCACGCGCTCGGGCGTCCCACCGGTCGGCGCGACGCGGTACAGCGAGTCGGCCGGGAAGGCGCCTTGGGGGTTCCAGCGGAAGTAGACCGCGTCGCCGTCGACGGTCCAGAACGGCTCGTCCGGCCAGGCGCCGACCCAGGTCTCGGGCCGCTGGGTGATCATTTCGACGGTGAGCGCCGGGCGCCCCTGGGCGGCGGCGGGGACGGCGAGGAGGACCGCGAGGGCGGCGAGGGCGAGGCGCATGGACGGGGCGGGAGCGAGCGCCGAAGATATCGGTGGGCACCGGCCGCTCGCGCCAGCGGGCAGGCTCGCGATCGATCTCTCCCTCAGACGGACTCCGGAGTCCCGCTTGCGGAAAAAGGGCTGTCGAGTGCTGAGCACAATCCAATCCACCTTGCCATCCTGAGAGACTGTTTGGGGAAGCCGCCCCCCCTCGTTGAGTCATCCCCGCGCAGGCGGGGATCCATACGGGGTGGCTCGGATGGCACCTCCGCGGCCCTTCACCCCCACCCTGTCCCTCTCCCGGCGGGAGAGGGGACGCCTTTGAGGGCTTGCGCCATTCCCCAACAGTCTCTGAGCTTGCGAACGCGTAGCGTCGGCGTAGCCAAGGATCTCAACGCGGGCCCCCGAGCCCTGACATCCGGTCCCGGCGGCCGCAAACGCTTGCGTCGAGATCCTTCGCGTTCGCTCAGGATGACAGTTCTGAGATGCAACTAGCTAAGGTCTCAAGCTCTGCTTGCGACAGGGGGATCTAAAACCTCATTCAGCGAGAGAACTGCGCGAGCAGGGCCGAGGCTAGCATTGGGCGAACCGCCTCGTCTATTCGACCCCGAGGGTCAGGGAGAGCGAGACGTGGTGGAGCCGGAAGTCGCCCGCGAGCCGGAGCGCGCCGCCGAAGGCGTCGACGGTGTCGTCGGAAAACGGCGTCAGCGCCAGGCCGCCGCGGAGCTCGGGGCCGAGCCAGAGGCCGCCCGCGCGGAACCGGGCACCGAGCGAGGCGCCGACGGCGAGGTGGCTCTGGCGCACGTCGCCGAGCAGTGCCAGCAGGCCGTCGGTCGCCGTCCCCTCGTCGAGCACGACGCGGACCTCCGGCCCGAGCCCGGCCACGACCTCGCCCGACCCGAGCGCCCCGAATGCCACCGGGTGTCGATACACGAGCTCGCCGGACGCGAGCGCGAACCCCAGGTCCACACCACGTTGCTGGAAGACGGAGGCGCCGTCGAACACGTCGCTGGCGCCGAGGTAGCCGACGCCGAGCCGCCCGCCCCAGGGGCCGCCCCAGACGGCCAGCCGGACGCGGGCGTCGACGCCGACGGCGGCAGGGATGTCGACGTGGCCGAGCGGGATCGGCAGCCCGGCCGCCTCGACGGTCCCGCTGGCGCCGACCGAGGTGAGCGACGGGCCGGCCGACACGTCGAACCCGACGGCGAGCTGGGCGCGCGCGGGGGCGGCCAAGACGAGGAGGAGGGCGAGGACGCGCACGGGCCGGGCGGGGGTGGGCCCGGGCTACGCGCGGCACGCCCGCACGGTGCCGCCTACACTAGGAAGCCGACCGCCAGCATCGCGGCCAGGATGACGGCGACGCCGGGCCCGATGGCCTTTTTGAGCGCGCCCGCCCCGGCCGACAGCACGATCCCGCCTTTGACGACGGTGTTGCTGGCGGCCGCGAGCACGACGGCGCGGGCGGCCGTCTCGACCGGGATCCCGCCCTCGGCGCTGAGCTCGGCCATCGACAGCGTGACCGCGTCGACGTCGGCGAGCCCGCTGGCGACGGCGGAGGCGTACAAGCCGGCCGTCCCGAGGTACATCTCGGCGGCCTTCGAGCCGACTAGGATGACGGCGTAGAGCGCCCCGAACGCGAGCGCGCTCTTGAGCTCGAACGGGTTCGTGAACTGGCGCTGGCTCTCCCCGTCTCCGGGCTCGCGGTCGGCCGACCGCCCGCGCCACCACAGGAAGCCGGCGTACGCCAGCCCGGCGATCCCGCCCGCCGCGATCGCCGGCCACACCGCGCGCAGCAGCGCCGGGTTCACGACGGCAGCCTCGACGAGCACGCGGGCGAACATGACGGTCCACGCCAGCACGATGCCGAGTGCGAGCGCCGACGCGAGCGCGGCCTGCCCCCGACTCCGCTCGGCGAACGTCAGGGTCACGGCCGTCGACGACGCCAGCCCGCCGACGATGCCCGTCAGCCCGACCCCGCGCTCGGCGCCCAGCATCTTGACGAGCACGTAGCCCAGGAACGAGATGCCCGAGATGAACACGACCATCAGCCACACCTTGAACGGGCTCACCACGTCGAACGGCGGCGGGCCGTACGTCTGGTCGGGCAGGATCGGCAGGACGAGCGCGGTGACGGCGGCGAACTTGAGGGCGGCCGACACGTCGTCGTCGTCGAGGGCGCGGACAAAGCGGCGCGTCTCGGGCTTGAGCTCGAGGAGCACGGCCATCGCCACGCCGACGCCGGCCGCAACCTCGACGGGGCCCGTCACGCACAGCGCGCCGACGAGGGCCGTGAGCACGAGCGCGATCTCGGTCGTCAAGCCCAGGTCGCCGTGGCGGGCCGTCGAGCGGTAGGCGGCGACGGCCATCGCGCCCAGGACCACGACCGTCGCGGGCAGCACCCAGCTGCCGAGTTGGGCGCCAAGGAGGGCCGCGAGCGCCCCGACGAGCGCGACGAGCGGGAACGTCCGGATGCCGGCAATCGGCCCGCGGTCCGGGTCGCCGTCGTGGCGGTGCTGGAACTCGCGCTGGGTGCCGACAAGGAGGCCGATGGCGAGGGCGGCGCCCAGGCGGGCAAACAAGGCGAGCGGGTCGTCGGGCACGGGCGGCGGGGAGGGCGCGGGCACAAGCTACTGGGCGCCTCGGCTCGGGCTCAACTGGCTGACGGGGTGGGGTGCCGCTCTGAACGGGGGCAGCCCGGTCGCTCCTTGCGGATTCCGGGGCCATCCCCTACGTTTCCAGCACCCGTCGTCCCCCGCCCACCAACCACGAGTGAGCCATGAAGGTCGTCCATTGCCGCGACGTCGGGTTCGACTGCGAAGGCGTCGTCCGCGCTGAGACCGAGCACGACGCTCTCCAGAAGGTCGCCGACCACGCCCGCGAGGCCCACGGCCTCGACGAGGTCACCCCGGACGTCGCCGAGCGGGTCCGGTCGGTTATGCGAGAGGAGCCCGACCCGGTCCAGCCCGCCGCCTAGCCTCCGGGCAGTCCCTTCCACCCCGCCCACTGTCCGTCAGAGGGAGGGTATCGATCCCCCTGTGATGAGGACCGCCCGCCACGGGGGGCCCGAACGGCCGAGAGCCGCCTCGGCGCTCTGCACATGGCAGCGGCCACGTGACCGGCCCTAGTGATCGCCGATGACCTGGCCGGAGTGCGGCCGCGTGTCGTCGCCGATGTCGAGCCGGTCGGGCACGTCGTTGCGCTGGGGCTGGGGGTTCACGAGCCCGCCGGTGACCGGCGTCTCGAGCGCCTGGACGAACGGGGCGACCGTCGAGAACAGGAAGTCCTGCTGGAACTCGTAGAAGTCGGGGTCGAAGCCGGCCGCGTCGCCGCGGTGGCCCGCGACGTCGAGGTAGAACGTGCGGGGCCAGCCGGGGAACTGCTCCTGGGCCTGCTGGAGCAAGCCGAACACGGCCTGCGCGGCGTCCTCGAACGAGTCCTCGGGGGCGACGACGTGGTACAGGGCCACGGTGTTGTCGAAGCCCATGTGGACGCCGGGCGCGTCGGGCTTGGCGTAGGCGGGGACGAAGGCGTCGTCGGGCGGCTCGGGCGTGTCCACGGGGGCGCTGGGGGTGCGCGGGGAAGCTAGCGGAGGGATGAGGAGAGGAGGAACAGAGGAGAAGAGGATGGGAGGAGAAGACCCACAGTGGGGTGACGTGCCGGCGAGTGCCAGCAGCCGACGGTCCCCGCTTCTTCGCCTCCTCTCTTCCGCTCCTCTACCCGTCCCTCTCCTCCGCCAGGTCCGCCAGCTCGGGCGCGGCGCCGGTGTGGCCGTCCGAGCCGAGGTCGACGACGGGGACGATCCGCCGCGGGAGCCGGAGCGTCCAGCCGACACCGCCGTCGAGGGGGGCGGCGACGCCGCCCAGGGCCTTGGCGAGGCGCGGGAGGTGGCCGCCGTGGAGGCCGGGCGCGTCGCCGGGCGCCCCGCCGGCGACCGACAGCTCGATCCGGTCGGCCTCGGCGTGGAGGCGGACGTCCACGACGCGCTCGGCCGTCGAGACGGCGCCGCCGACCAGGATGCGGACGGCGCGCTCGAACAGGGCGCCGTCGAGCAGGAGCGGCTCGTCGGGCAGCGTGCACCACAGGTTGAGCGAGACGCGGCGGGCCTCGGCGGCGGGGCGGCTGGCGGTGGCCGCCGCGTCCACGATCGCGACCACGTCGGTCGGGGCCGGGGTGCCGACGAGGTCGCCGTCGCTCAGGAGCGCGAGGTCGTCGAGGACGACGAGCAGGCGCTCGCCGGCGCGCGAGATCACGTCGCGGACCTCGGCGAGCTCGGCGGGCGACGAGTGCTCGTCGAGCAGGTCGGCGTAGCCCAGGATGGAGGTGAGCGGCGAGCGGATCTCGCGGTCGATCTCCTTGAGGAGGGCGTCGCGGCTGGCGGAGGCGAGGGCGTCGGGGTCGGTGGCGTCCTCGACGACGAAGGCGAAGCGGGGGGTGCCGTCGTCGTCGGCGGCGATGTGGGAGACCGTCGTGCGGAGCGTGCGGGCCGGCCCGTCGCCCTCCACGGCGAGGTCGAAGCGGCGCGCGGGGCCGTCGGCGAGCGCCTGGTGGCAGGCGTGGAGCCACTCGAGCCCGAGCCGGCTGGCGAGCGCGGTCTCCGACCCGAGGCGCCCGGCCAAGGCGTCCGGGGTGCTGCCGAGCGCCGCCGCGCCGGCCGCGTTGACGCGGACGAACTCGACGTCGCCGTCGAGCAGGCGGGCCACGCCCATGCCCATCGGGGCCGCGTCGAAAAAGGCGGCGAGGTCGGCCTCGCGCGCTTCCAGCGCGACCGCCGTGCGCCGGCCCTCGATGGCCGAGCCGGCCCACCGCGCCAGCGACTCGACGAGCGAGCGCTCGGCCTCGGAGAACGCCCGGCGGCGGGGCCGGGCGGCGACGGCGCTGAGCGTCCCCGCGCACCGGCCGCCCACGAACACGGGGGCCCCGAGGTAGCAGGCGGCCCCGTCCACGCCGAGCGGGCTCTGGGCCGCGTCCTCGACGGCGTACGGGCCGTCGGCCTGGGAGGTCACGGCGCAGAACGTGTCGGCGAGCGGGACCGGGCCGCGAGGGACGAGCGCGCCCGAGGGGTCGAAGGCGGCGTGCGGCGCCCAGGTCCCGTCCTCGATCCAGGCGAGCACGGCGGCGTCGAGGCCGAGCGAGCCGGCCATGCGCTCGAGCGCCAGGGCAAGGCGGGCGTCGAACGGCCCGGGGTAGACCGAGACCTCGTGGAGCAGGCGGCCGGGCTCGGCGGCGCCCGGGGCCGCCCGGATGAGCGCGAGCGCGGCCTGGGCCGATTCCCCAAACGCCGCGTTCCAGGCGTCGTCGGGCGTCCGGGGATCGGGCGCGAGCACCACGAGCGCCCCCTCGCCGTCGCCGAGCCGGGCGCCGGCCGCGAAGCGGGCCCCCTCGATGGCGTCGGTGAGGTCGCCCTCGCCGGCGGCCAGCGCCTCGACCAGGTCGTGCAAGGCGGCCGCGTCGCCCCGCCAGCCGCCCACGCCCGCGACGGCCCGGAGCGCGCCGCCCGCGCCCGTCGCAAACAGCAGCGCGGCCGGCACGCCCAGGCGGTCGGCGATGAGGCGCAAGCCGGCCTCCGCCGGGGCAGAGGGCCGCAGGTCGGGAGCGGGGGTCAGGGGTCGATGCGGGGTGGACGGCGCGTATCGGCCGGTCGCCGCCCGGTCTGAAGCGCGCGCGGTCAGCGATCCCTAGGGGAATCCGTGCGTGCCCCCAGCGCGCGCTAGCGGACGACGGTGAGCGCCCGGGTCCGCCGAATCGTCCCGTCGACCACGAGCGCGTACGTCCCGGGCGCCAGCGCCCCGGTCTCGACCACGAGCGGGCCCGTGCCGACCGCGACCGTCGCGACCGTCCGGCCCGTCGCGTCGACCACGCGGGCCGTGGCGTCGCCCAGCGCGGCCGCATCGAAGCGGACCGGTGTGCCCCGGCGGGCTGGGTTGGGGTGCGCGGTGCCGAGCCGCGCGGCGTCGGGCCCGTCGCCGGTGGCGACGGCGGTCACGAGCACGTCGGCCGTCGCGGTGTAGACGAGGTCGCCCGACGAGCTGCCGTTGCCGTTCGCGGCGTTCCCCGCCACGTAGATCCGGGCCGTGCCCTCGCGCTCGCCGCCCGGCGCCCAGTCGAACTGCCACGCCGTCTGGCCGGTGCCGCCCGAGGTGTGGGTAACGTGCTCCTCAGCCGAGCTGGAAAAGCGGGTGCTGGCGGCGTTGACGAGCGCCAGCGTGCCCCAGACGGCCCCGCTCGGGTCGGCGGGGTCGCGGACGGTCGCCTGGAAGCCCTGGCGCCGCGAGCCGGCCGAGGCCGGGTCGGTCTGGTTGTCGACCGTCACGGTGATCCGCACCACGTCCGCGCTGGTGGCCGCGGAGGGCGCGTCGATGGCGACCGCGCCGGTGCCCGCGTTGAGGTCCGCGCCCGAGTGGCACACGGTGCAGGCCTGGGGCGAGCCGTCGCCGCGCGTCAGGTTGCCCGCGAAGCCGGGGTTGGCGCCCGACGAGTTGGCCACGGCCGGGGCCGGCACCCCGACGACGACGGCCAGGGCGGCCAGGGCGAGGGTGGCGAGAACGGTCGGGCGCAGCATCGTCGGGGGGTGGCGGGTGGGGGGTATCGACGGGACGGCCGGCGGATCAACCGGGTTACCGGGCGCGCACGACCCAGCGAACCGCCGTGCCGCTCGCGCTCCGGGCGACGACGGCGTACGCGCCCGGCGCCAGCGCCCGGCCGTCGACCGCGAGCCGCCCCGGGGCGGGGCCGTCGTGGAGGACGGCGACCTCGCGGCCCCGCACGTCGACGACCGACACGCGCACGGCGCCCGGGCCCTCGACGCGGACGGCCGTCGCGTCGCGGAACGGGCTCGGGCCCGCGAGCGCGAGCGCAGGGCCGGTGCGGGGAGCCCCCTCCCCACCGGTTCCAGCAATGACGAGCCGGTAAATCGTTTGGCCGACGTAATCCGTCAGCAGAATGTCGTTGGCGTCGGGGCCGGGGTCGATGGACGAGATGTACGTGCGGAGGTCGTCGTTTCCTGGGTCGAGGAGCAGGACGGGCTCGTCGGAGCCGAGGGGCAGCCCCCACAGGCGTCCCGTGACGAAGTCGCCGTAGAGGTAGTGGAAGGAGAGCGCGAGGTCGGTCGCCTCGACGACGTAACCGCCCGTGATGGAGAAGCCGCCGAGCGGGCCGTGGTCGTAGAAGACCACGGGCGGCTCATACGCCGAGAGGTCGCAACTGGGGCGGAAGCACACGGGGCCCTCCACCTCGTTCCACCCGTAGTTGCCGCCGGACACCACGAGGTCGACCTCTTCCCATCGGTCTTGCCCTACGTCGCCGACCCAAAGGCCGCTCTGCTGGACCGAGAACTTGTAGGGGTTGCGGAAACCGTAGGCGAAGATCTCGTCGCGCTCGGGCCCATCGGTCGCCGCGAACGGGTTGTCGTCGGGGATGCCGTACGGCTCGCCGTCGGGCACGTCGTCGATGTCGATCCGGACGATCGTGCCGAGCAGGGTCGTCGGGTCCTGGCCGTTCTCGAAGGGGTCGCCGCCGCCGCCGCCGTCGCCGAGCGACCAGTAGAGCAGGCCGTCGGGGCCGATCCGGACCGTCCCGCCGTTGTGGTTGTCGTCGGGCTGCTCGACCTCCAGGATGACCCGCTCGCTGCCCGGGTCCGCGAGCAGGGGGTCTGTCGTCGAGCGAGTGACCTCGGAGAGGCGCGAGACGAAGACGGGCACGCCGGGGACGTCGGCGGTGTACGAGATGAAGAGGCGGCCGTTCGTGGCGTAGTCGGGGTGGAACGCGAGCCCCAGTAGCCCGGCCTCCCCGCCGGCGACGGCGCGGTCCGAGACGTCGAGGAAGACGGTCGGGGCGGGGTCGCCGGGGACGACGGTCTGGATGCGCGAGGGGGCCGAGCCCCCCCCCTGCTCGATGACGTAGAGGCGGTCCGGCTGGCCGGGCGCGATCTCGACGCCGACGGGGTTGCGGAAGGTGACGCCGGGCACGGCGGGCTCGACGAGCGCGATCTGGGCGGCGCCTGGGGCGGCGACGGCCACCAGCAGCACGGCGGCGAGGACGGGGCGGAGCATGGCGTCGGACGTGGCGGGCCAGCCAATCTAGGGGCGTAGCTTGCGGGGGTCGCCCCTAGACCTCGTGCCCCGGCTCCGCCTTCTGCTGACTGTCTGCGCCTTGAGCGCGGTCGCCGCGTGCGGCCCCGACCCGGCGGCCGAGCTCGACCACACCGCGCTCCGGACCGGCTGGGCCGAGTGGGTCGCCGCGCGCGACTCGCTGTTCCGCTCCGAGGTCTCCCCGCTCCTCCCCCAGGACCTGCCCGACTTCGAGGGCGTCCCGTACTTCGACTACGACCCGGCGTACGCCGTCCCGGCCGTGCTCGTCCCGTCGATGACGCGCGACACGGTCGCCTTCCCGACGACGACCGGCGCGCTGCAGCGCCACGTCACGGCAGGGCACCTCGTGTTCACGCTCGACGGCGTGCAGCGGCGGCTGGAGGCGTTCGAGTCGGTCGGCGACACGCGCCTGTTCGTCCCCTTCCGCGACGCGACGAGCGGCGACGCGACGTATGGCGGCGGGCGCTACCTCGACTTGGAGCTGGAGCCGACGGGCCGCTACGCGCTCGACCTCAACCGGGCCTACCACCCGTACTGCGTCTACAACGCCTCGTACTCGTGCCCGTTGCCGCCGGCGGAGAACACGCTCTCGACCGACGTGCCGGCAGGCGAGCGGCTGCCGTAGCAGGCAGGGGGCGAGCGCCTGCAGGAGGGCTTGCGCTCGGCCTGCGCCGGGTCGCGCCAGCAGCCCCCCCCCCCCTCATCTGAGGATCGGGGCCTTCAAAGAAGGGCCGCGGCTACTGACGAGCGAGGCGCCACGGACAACAGAGCCTCCCTTGGAGGAGGGGGCGGCCGGCATGCGGGGGGTCTCAGGCTCGCGCCAGTGGGCGGGGTGGCGGGGTCCAAGACCGTCCCCCCCGCACGCGCCCACTCCGGGGAGCGGGCGCGTGCGGGGGGGACGGAGGCCGAGGCCTAGTCGTCGTTGTTGCCGCGGCGGCGGTCGTTGCGGCGCGAGGAGCGGCGCGACTCGGCCCGGTCGTCGTCGTCGCGGTCGCGCTCGGTCCGGCGGTCACGGTCGCGGCGGTCGTCGTCGCGGTTGCGCTCGGTCCGGCGGTCGCGATCGCGATCGCGACGATCGTTGCTACGGCGGGCGTCGCGCCGCTGGACCTCGCGGCGGCGCTCGGCCTGCTGGCGGCGCTGAGCATCGCGGCGGGCCTCGGCGCGGCGGCGGTCCGCCTGATCCTCGCGGCGGTCCTCGCGGCGGTCGGCACGGTCGTCGCGACGGTCCTCACGGCGATCGGCGCGACGCTCCTGGGCGCGGCGGTCCTGGCGGGCGTCGGCGCGGCGGCCGTCGCGGTATCCATTGTCATAGCCCCGGCGCGTGTCGTACCAGCCGCGGCGCGCGTCGTAGCGGCGGTGGCGGTAGTACTCGGTGTAGCGCGTGCCGCCGTAGCGGTTGTAGTAGGCGTAGGGCTCGCGATAGCGGTGGTCGAGGATCCGCTCGATCTCGCGGTCCGTGTTGGCCCACCAGCTACGGGCGCGGCTCCCGTGGCGCGGGAACGGGTAGACACTGCCGTGGCGGCTGTAGGAGGTCTGGTCGAGGAGCCGGTAGGTCCGGTCGATCAGCAGGTCGCGGATGGCGCGCTCTTCGCGGTTCGAGATCCGGAGGTAGCGGTCAAGCTCGTCGACGTAGTGGCGCGCGTCGCGCTCGACGTTGCGGCGGTAGTCGCTGTGGGTGCGGCCATAGCGGCCGTCATAGTTGCCGCTCGGGGCGCGGCGGTAGTCGCCGTAGTCGCCGCCATAGCGGTCGCCGTAGGCGCCCAGCCCAGCACAACCGGAGAGCGCGACGAGCCCGGCCAGGGCGGTCAGTGAGAGTAGGGATCGGTTCATGACGGAGAGTGCGGTGGGAGGTCACGGTCGCGCTGGGTGGGGCGCACGAGGGGAGCCGCGACAAGGCCGGGTGAGGTCACACCTCTGTGACACAACCGCCGTACCGAAGCCGCACATCGCCCCGCAGGGCCCGGAATCGGGCCCGCCTGTTCACGCCGCTGGACACCTCCCGTCGCCATCGCCCTCCACCTCGGGCGGGTCGCCAGCGGGCAGAACCGCCCTCGGACCAAGGAGAACCGGCGACGACGGACCGCACGGCGCCCGTGGCTCGTTGAGATCGGCCCCTCCGCCCCTCCTGTACGTGCTCGCCCTCCCCTCCGTCTTCGGCGCCGCCGCCACCGGCGACCGCCGCGCCGCCGTCCGCCGCTCGCCCCAGTGGGACGGCAAGGCGTTCCGGAATCCCCTCCCCGTCTCGATGTCGGCCTCGCCGAGCGTGATGTGGGACTTTCTCACCGGCGGCGCCGACACGCGGACGCCCGACGCCGAGGTGCCCACCGAGCCCCGGGTCCGCGCCGACTTTGACGCCCCGCAGCGCCTGCGGCTGACGTGGCTCGGGCACGGCACCACGCTCGTCGAGATCGAGGGGCGGCGCTTGCTCATCGACCCTGTCTTTAGCAACCACGCCTCGCCCGGGCGGCTCTTCGGCGTCGCCCGCTTCCACGCCCCGCCTCTGCCCCTCGCGGAGCTGCCGGACCTCGACGCCGTCGTACTCACGCACGACCACTACGACCACCTCGACCACGCGACCGTCCGC
Source organism: Rubrivirga halophila (assembly GCF_046845755.1). GTDB lineage: Bacteria > Bacteroidota > Rhodothermia > Rhodothermales > Rubricoccaceae > Rubrivirga. The sequence goes on along the minus strand of NZ_CP177357.1, from coordinate 522,254 downwards.
GCCCTCGCGCCCGACGTCCCGCGCTGGGTGTGCCCGCTCGGCGTCGGCGCGCACCTCGAGCGCTGGGGCGTGCCCGCCGACCGGATCACCGAGCACGACTGGTGGGACGAGACGGACGTGGCCGGGCTCCGGCTCGTTTGCACGCCCGCGCGCCACTTTTCCGGCCGCCAACTCCTTGACCGCAACCGGACGCTGTGGGGCGGCTGGGCCGTCTTCGGGGACGAGGCACGGCTCTACGCGACGGGCGACGGCGGCTTCGGGCCACACTTCGCCGAGATCGGCGAGCGGCTCGGCCCGTTCGACGCGACGCTCGCCGAGACCGGCGCCTACGACGCCGCCTGGGCGGATGTGCACCTGGGGCCTGAACAGGCCGTCCGCGCCGTCGCCGACGCCCGGGGCGGGGTGATGGTGCCGGTCCATTGGGGCACGTTCAACCTGGCGCTCCACGGTTGGACGGAGCCCGTCGAGCGCGTGCTCGTCGCTGCGGACACGGCCGGCGTGCCCGTCGCGGTCCCCCGGCCGGGGCAGTCGGTCGAGGTCGCCGCGCCGCCGCCCGTCGAGCGGTGGTGGCCGGCGCTCGACTGGCGGACCGCCGACGAGGCGCCTGTCGTGTCGTCGGGCCTGTAGCGGCGCCCTACCTTCGGGCGTTCCCCTGCCGACCCGATGCGCCTCCGCCTCCTCCCCGTCCTCGCCCTCGCCCTGCTCGCCGCCGGCTGCGACTCGGGCGACGACGCCCTCACCCTCGACGCCGCCTTCTACACCGGCACCTGGGGCCTGGTCAGCGTCGCCGACGCGACGGGCGACCGGACCGGCCAGACCGAGCCGCTCTTGGACGACCTGCGCGTCACCTTCGACGCCGACGGCACCTTCACGCTCGTCGCCGATTTCTCGGACGTCGTGAACCAGAACGTCCGGCCCGACGAGACGATCACCGGGACGTTCCAGGCGTCGTCGACGGCCAAGACCCTCGTGCTCATCTCCGACGGCGTCGCGGCGCTCTTCCAGGCCGACGCGACGGCCTCCAACCGGGTCGCGCTGACGGCGCCCGCCAGCATCGTCACGGGCATCCTCGGCGAGCTGCCCTTCGACCTCCAGGGCGACGTGACGATCGTCGTCCAGCGCCGCTAGGTGCGGGCGCTCACCCTCGCGCTAACCCTTCTGGCGTCAAGCGCCAGTGCCCAGAGCGCCCGCCTCTCGGGCACCGTCGCCGACGCCGAGACCGGGGCGCCGGTCGTCGGCGCCGTCGTGGCGGCGACCGTCGGCGGCACGACGACGGGCCGGGCGACCGATGCGGCCGGGCGGTTCACGGTCGAAACGCCCGCCGGGCGGCTCGCGCTCCGCGTCACGGCCGTCGGCTACGCCCGGCTCGACACCACGCTGGCGCTCGCTGCGGGTGCGTCCGTCCAGCTGGCGCTCCGGCTGCGCCCCGAGACCTCCCGCATCGCCGAGGTCGTCGTCGAGGCCCGCCAGAGCGCGACGGCGACGCGCGCGGAGTCGCCGGTCCGGCTCGTCCCGCACGCCGTGTCGGTGCTGCCCGCGAGCGTGCTCGCGGCCCAGGGCGCGCGCGACACGCGCGATGCGCTCCGCAACGTGCCCGGCGCGACGACGCGGGCGACCGGCGAGCCCGGCGCCATCCCCGTGCTCCGCGGGTTCGAGACCGACCAGACCGGCGGCGGCGTCCGCCGCGACGGCGTCGAGGTGCCGTACCTGAGCGACGGGCTCCGGGCCAACGTCGCGCGCGTCGAGGTGCTGAGGGGCCCGGCGTCGGTCCTCTACGGGCGGCTGGAGCCGGGCGGCGTCGTCAACTTTATCACCGAGCGCCCCCGCGCCGGGCGGCACGCCGAGGGCGAGGCGGACGTCGGCACCGTCGGCACGGGCCAGCTGGCGGTCGACCTCGGCGCGCCCGTCGGCGGGCTGGCGACGCGCCTGAACGCCTCCGCCGAGCGGACCGCGCTGCGCGACGGCGTCACCGGCGACGCCCTCTTCGTGGCGCCGGCCGTCCGCTACACGCGCGGTCGCCTCCTCCTCGACCTCGACGCCGAGGCCGAGGCGACCGACGTCGACTACGACCCCGGCATCGCCGCGCTCGGCGACGGGACCGCCGCGCTCGACGCCGTGCCCGACGGCCGCACCTTCGGCGAGCCCGACGCGCCCCGCCGCTGGCGTGCGGGCGGCGTCTTCGTGAATGCGGCGCATGCGACCCGGCCCAACCTGGGCTTGCGCGGCCACGCCTCGGTCTCCCGGAGCGTGCTCGAGCGGGGCCTCCTCGCGCTCGACAGCCTGACCTCGCGGGCGGCCGTGGGGTCCCCGCTCGTGGCCCGATCGCTCCGGAACGAACGGCTGGCGTTTACCTACCTCAAAGGGGCCGCCTTCGCCGACGCCCGCATCGAGACGGGCTCCGTCGCCCACACGCTCACGGTCGGCGCCGAGGCCATCCGCGCCTGGGCACAGGCAGACGGCGAAGCCGGACTCACGTTCGACGATGGCACGGCCACCTTCGCCGCGATTCCGCCCGTCGCCCTCGACGCCCCCTCCCCGACCGGCGTCGACCGCGCAGGCGACGTGCCCTACCTCGACGCCCGCGTTCGGGGCTTGGACGCGGGCGTGTTCGTTCAGGACCGCGCGACGGTCGTGCTGGGCGCCGTCCCCGTCCACGCCGTCGGCGCCATGCGCGTGTCGCACGTCCGGGCGGAGGCCACCATCTTTGCGCTCGCCGACACGCCCGACGCGCCGGCCGGCCTCAGCGAGCGGGCGGCCTCGGTGACGGCTGCGACGCCGTCGGCCGGGCTCGTCGTCGAGCCCGCGCCCGGCCTGGCGCTCTACGTCTCGTCGGGCGCCTCGTTCAACCCCGTCGTCAACCGGGTCGACCGCGACGGCCAGCCGTTCGCGCCGACGCACGGCGTCCAGGTCGAGGGCGGCGTCAAGGTCGAGGGCGCCGTCGCGGCGGCCTCCGTCGCGGCGTTCTGGATCCGGAAGGACGACGCGCTCACGGCCGCGCCGGGCGGCTTTTTCGAGCAGACCGGCCGCCAGCGGAGCCGGGGCGTCGAGGCCGAGGCCCGCGCCCAGCTCGGCGGGCTGACGGCGCTCGCCAGCTACGCGTTCACCGACGCCGTCGTGACCGAGGACGACAACGTGGCGCCGGGCACGCGCCTCCCGTTCGCGCCGCGCCACGCCGCGAGCGTGTGGGCCCAAGCGCGGCGCGGCCCCCTCGCGCTGCGCGGCGGCGTCTGGGCGCAGTCCGACCGGACGGGCGCGCTCGCGAGCACGGCCGTCTTGCCCGCTCAAGCTGTCGTCGACCTCGGCGCCGGGCTGGCGCTCGGCCGCGACGTCGCGCTCCGGCTCGACGTGCGGAATCTGCTCGACGCGCGCGGCTACACGGCCGCCCGCACCAAGCCCGGACGCGGCGGCGAGCGCTTGGTCGTCGGGTGGCCGACGCCGGGCCGCGAGGTCCGCCTCGGTCTGACGCTCCGCTGACTCCGCCCGGGTCGGCGCCGCGAAAATAATCGAGGGCCGAGCGGCTCGAGGATTCGCACCGGTGCCCTTACTTGAGGGGCTCCCCGCCCCGCCCACCGATGCTGCGCCTCCTCCGGATCGCCGTCCTCGTCGTGCTCGCCGCCGTCTCCGGCTGCTACGCTGTCCAGGCCTCGTCGGACTACTACGGGATCGACACAGCGCTCCCCGGCGAGGGCGTCCTGTTCGTGGTCGACGTGTCGGGGAGCATGGAGGGCAAGCAGGAGGGGACGCTCGCCGACCATGCGCGGGGCCGAGCAGCTGAGGAGGCCGGCCAGGCCGTCCAGAACACCGTAGGCGGGCGCGTCGGGCGGCTGCTCGGCGGGCAGGTCCGCGGCGAGGCCACCAAGCTCGGCGTCGCCAAGCGCGAGCTGATCCCCGTCATCCGCGGGCTCGACGCCTCGACCCGGTTCTCGGTCCTGACGTTTGGCGCGAGCACCGACTTCTGGCGGACCTCGCTCGTCGAGGCCTCGGGCTCGAACAAGACGCTCGCCATGACGCACACGAACGGGCTCGACGCGAATGGCGGGACGCCCATCCGGGGCGCGCTCGAGGCCGCCCTCGCCACGCCCGGCGTCACCACCGTCTTCCTGATGACCGACGGCCAGCCGACCGACGCCACGCCCGACGACATCGTCGCGCGCACCCGGACGCTCAACCGCGGCGGCGTCGTGATCCACACGATCGGGCTCGGTCCGGACCAGGATGCCGCTTTCCTGCGGGCGCTGGCGTCGGCGAACGGCGGGGTCTACGTCGACCGGCGGTAGCGGGGACGGGCGCCGTTCCCACACCCGCCGTCGGGCTCTGCGGCCCCCGCCTCGGTGAAGCGTCCACACATCCCGAGGGGCTGACACGACGGGGGCACCGGGCGGCGCTAGCTCTCCGGCTGCGCCGGACGGAACGGCGCCCCCCACCGCCGGTTCTCACCGGCCGCCTCCCGCCTCTCCCCGGACGCCTCCGCATGGACGACCGAATCTTGATCCGCGGTGCCCGCGAGCACAACCTCCAGGGCATCGACCTCGACATCCCCCGCAACCAGCTCGTCGTCGTGACGGGGCTGAGCGGGTCGGGCAAGTCGAGCCTCGCCTTCGACACCATCTACGCCGAGGGGCAGCGGCGCTACATGGAGTCGCTCTCGTCGTACGCCCGCCAGTTCCTGGGCGTCATGGAGCGGCCCGACGTCGACTTTATCGACGGGCTCAGCCCGGTCATCGCCATCGAGCAGAAGACGGTCTCCCGCAACCCGCGCTCGACGGTCGGCACGGTGACCGAGATCTACGACTTTATGCGCCTGCTCTACGCCCGGGCGGGCGAGGCGTACTCCTACAAGTCCGGCCGGCCGATGCGACGGCAGTCCGACGACGAGATCATCGACGCGATTGCGGCCTTCCCCGAGGGCACGCGCGTCCAGATCCTGGCGCCGGTCGTGCGCGGGCGCAAGGGCCACTACCGCGACCTGTTCGAGCAGGTCGCCAAGCAGGGGTTCGAGCGCGTCCGGACGGACGGCGAGGTGCGCGAGATCACCAAGGGCATGCAGCTCGACCGCTACAAGGTCCACGACATCGAGGTCGTCGTCGACCGGTTGATCGTCAAGCCCGAGATCCGGCCGCGCGTGGCGCAGGCCGTCGAGATCGCGCTCGGCATGGGCGGCGGGACGCTCATCGCCCAGGTCGACAAGAGCGGCGACCCGGAGGCGCAGGCCGAGGGCGACACGCTGTTCTCGCGGCACCTCACGGCGCCCGAAGACGGGCTGAGCTACGACGACCCCTCGCCCAACTCGTTCTCGTTCAACAGCCCGTACGGTGCCTGCCCGGCGTGCAACGGGCTCGGCGTCCGCAAGGAGATCGACCCCGACCTCGTCGTCCCCAACCCCGCGAAGAGCATCGCCGAGGGCGCGCTCGCGCCGCTCGGCAAACCGAGGGACGTGTGGGTCTTTAGCCAGCTCGCGGCCGTCGCCGAGGTCTACGGGTTCGACTACGAGACGCCCTTCGAGGACCTGACCGACGGCCACCGCCGTGTCATCTTGGACGGCGCGGGCGACGAGCAGTTCGACATCGCGTACCGCTACAAGGGCCGGCAGGTGACGTACCAGCACCGCTACGGCGGCGTCTACGGGCACGTCCAGCACACGCTCGACAACGCGAGCTCGAAGTCGCAGCGCCAGTGGGGCGAGGCGTTCATGCGGCTCCACGCCTGCAGGGTCTGTGAGGGCGGCCGCCTCAAGCCCGAGTCACTGAGCTACCGGGTCGGCAACACGCACACCTACGACGGCGACGCGTCGATCGCGGACCTCGTCCAGAAAGACCTGCGCGCCCTCAGCGCGTGGTTCGCGGACCTCGAACTCGACGGCCGGCAGGCGACGATCGGCGAGCCCATCGTCAAGGAGATCCGCGAGCGCCTCGACTTCCTGCTCAACGTCGGGCTCGACTACCTCACCCTCGATCGCCCCGCGCGGACGCTGTCGGGCGGCGAGTCCCAGCGGATCCGTCTCGCAACCCAGATCGGGACGCAGCTCACGGGTGTCTTGTACGTCCTCGACGAGCCGTCGATCGGGCTCCACCCCCGTGACAACGCCAAGCTGATCGCCAGCCTCACCGCGCTCCGCGACCTGGGCAACTCCGTGCTCGTCGTCGAGCACGACCGCGAGATGATCGAGGCGGCCGACTTCGTGGTCGACCTCGGCCCCGGCGCGGGCGAGTTCGGCGGCCTCCTGCTGGCGGCTGGGCCGCCCGAGACGATCTCGACGTTCGAGGGCGACGGCGCCCCGCCCGAGTCGCTGACCACGGCGTACCTCGCCGGCCTGCGCGCCGTCCCGACGCCGGCGCCCAGCGAGCGGCGCCCGGGGAACGGCACGTCCATCGCGCTCACCGGCGCACGCGGCCACAACCTCGACGCGGTCGACCTCGAGGTCCCGCTCGGCACGCTGACCGTCGTCACCGGCGTCTCGGGCTCGGGCAAGTCGTCGCTGGTCAACCAGACGTTGGCGCCGATCCTGGCCCAGCACTTTCACAACGCGCGCACGGTCCCGCTCCCCTACGCCGACATCACCGGCCTGGAGCACGTCGACAAGGTCATCGCCATCGATCAGTCGCCGATCGGCCGGACGCCGCGCTCGAACCCGGCGACCTACACCGGTCTGTTCGGCTTGATCCGCGACCTCTTCGCGCGACTCCCCGAATCCGAGATCCGGGGCTACAAGCCGGGCCGGTTCTCGTTCAACGTCAAGGGCGGGCGGTGCGAGACGTGCAAGGGCGCCGGCATCATGAAGCTCGAAATGAACTTCCTCCCGGACGTCTACGTCGAGTGCGAGACGTGCAAGGGGCGGCGCTACAACGCCGAGACGCTGGGCGTCAAGTTCAAGGGCAAGAGCATCGCCGAGGTGCTCGAGATGCCGGTCTCCGAAGCGCTCGACTTTTTCAGCGCCGTCCCCCGCATCGCCCGCAAGCTCCGCACGCTCGACGCCGTCGGGCTCGGCTACATCCGGCTCGGCCAGCAGGCCACGACGGTCTCGGGCGGCGAGGCCCAGCGCATCAAGCTCTCCAAGGAGCTCTCGCGCCCCGGCACGGGCCGGACGCTCTACATCCTGGACGAGCCCACGACCGGCCTCCACTTCGAGGACGTCCGGCACCTGCTATTGGTGCTTCAGGCGCTCGTCGACAAGGGCAACACCGTCCTCGTCATCGAGCACAACATGGACGTCGCCAAGCAGGCCGACTGGGTCGTCGACCTGGGGCCCGACGGCGGCGCGGGCGGCGGGCACATCCTGTTCGCCGGCACGCCCGAGGGGCTGGCGCAAGCGGACACGCCGACGGCACCCTTCCTCGCCGAGGAGCTGGAGCGCGCCAAGACAGAGGGCGGGCTCGGCCTCAACGTCCGCGAGATCGACCTCGACGTGCTCAACGGCGGCGAGGTCGACGACGACGAGCCGGACGAGGTGATCGAGGAAGACGAACCGGAGGAGGCGGAGGCGTAGCGCGAGCGGACGTCGGAATCGGTCGTGGCGGGCTCGCGCTACCCGGCCCGCCGCACGACCTCCACGTCGCCGATCCACCCCTCCATCGCGGCGGGCGCCCGGTGCGGAAACCGGCGCAGCGCGTACGGCACCACGCGCCGGTGCGTCGGCACGACGATCCCGTCGAACGCGCGCGGCGTGTGGCAAAAATGGGCCGCGCGGGCGATCGGTCCGAACACGTCGGCCGTGTAGTCGAGGCGGCGCAAGAGGCCGTCGGGGCCGACGTAGAAGGTCTGCTCGCGGCAGTGCGTCGGGATCGACGGCGGAAAGGTGGCAACCAAGCGGCGGAGGTCGCCGACGGGGCCGGTCTCGCGGGTCCGGATGTCAGGATGAGACAGGAGGAACGGCGTCGTGCCGTAGTTCCAGAACGCGTAGGCGAGAAAGTTGAGCTCGTCGAGCGCGTCCCAGAGCCGCCCCTGACGCTGGCCGGCGGGCGTTCGCGGGCGGCGCTGGAGGACGGTGCCGTCGGCGTCCTCGATCCAGACCTCGTCGCCGTCGAGCACGCCCACGCGGCCGGGCCCGGGGAACGGGTCGAGGCGGGCGTGGACGCGGTGGGCGGCGAGCGACGCCGTGAGCACCCGCGTCCGGGGGGACCGGCCCCGGAGCAGTACGATGGGCCGCCACACACGCAGCCGGAAGTGGAGCGTGTCGACCGTGCGCCACCTCTCGGCGCCGCCGTGCGCGGCGATGGCGGTGTCGAGGAGGTCGGACATCGGAGGGGCGGCGGGGTCCGGCCAAGCTAGGCGGGCGGGGCGTGAGACTGCCGGTAGCTTGCGGGGTCTCCCCTCGTGTGCCCGTGCTCCCCACCCTCGGAATCCTCGGCGGCGGCCAGCTCGCCCGCATGACCGCGCTCGCGGCGAACCGCCTGGGCGTCTCGGTCCGCGTGCTCGCCGACCACGAGAGCGGGACGGGCCGCGCCTTCGCCGACATCACCGTCGCCGACTGGTGCGACGCTGGCGTCCTCGCCGAGTGGGCGGGCGGGTGCGACGCGATCACGGTCGAAAGTGAGTGGGCCCCGGCCGACGCGCTCGTCGAGGCGGCGCCGGGCGCCGTCGTCCGGCCGGGCGTCGCGCCGCTCGTCACGATCCGGCACAAGGGGCGTCAGCGGGCGGCGTTCGCCGACGCGGGCCTTCCCCAACCCGACCACGCCTGGGCGCGGACGGCAGGCGAGGCCCAGGCGGCGGTCGCGAGCTACGGGGCCGCCGTCCTCAAGCGATTTGAAGGCTCGTACGACGGCTACGGCAACGCCACATGCCGCACGCCCGCCGACGTCGACGCGGCGTGGGCGGCGCTCGCGGCCGACGACGGGCTCCTCGTCGAGTCGTTCGTCGACTTCCGCGCCGAGGCGGCCGTGACGGTCGCGCGGCGGCCCGGCGGCCAAGCCGTCGTGTATCCGGCCGTCCGCAGCGAGCACCGCGACCACCGGTTGTGGGCCGCGAGCGCGCCGGCCGACCTCGGCGACGCCGCCGAGGCCGAGGCCCGGCGCGTCGCCCTCGCGACCGTCGCCGCGCTCGACCTGACCGGCGTGGCGACCGTCGAGCTGTTCGTCGTCGGCGACACCGTCCTCGTCAACGAGACGGCGCCCCGGCCCCACAACACGGCGCACCTGACGATCGACGCGAGCCACACCTCGCAGTTCGAGAACCACGTCCGCGCCGTCCTCGACTGGCCGCTCGGCGAGCCGGGCCTGCGCGTGCCGGCGGCCTGCATGGTCAACGTGCTCGGCGACCGCGAGGGCGACACGACCCCCGAGATCGGCGACGCGCTCGCGGTGCCCGGCGCGAGCGTCCACCTCTACGGCAAGGACACCGTCCGGCCCCAGCGCAAGATGGGCCACGTGACCGTCACGGCCGACGACGCCGCGACGGCCCGCCAGCGCGCCGAGGCCGCCGCCGCCGCCATCCGGCTCTGAGGCACGGGGCAAATTGGCTCCCTCCCGACAGCACGCGTGTCGATTTTGTCGGTCTCCCGCCTCCACTCCCATGTCTTCGTCCCCCCTCGTCGGCCTCGCCATGGGCTCCGAGTCCGACTGGCCCACCATGGAGGCCGCCGCCGACGTGCTGCGCGCCTTCGGCGTCCCGTTCGAGGCCCGCGTGCTCTCGGCCCACCGCACGCCCGACGCGATGGCCGACTATGCCCGGACGGCGCGGGGGCGCGGCCTCCAGGTGATCGTCGCCGGGGCCGGCGGCGCGGCCCATCTCCCGGGCATGATCGCCGCCTCGACCACGCTCCCCGTCGTCGGCGTGCCCGTCCAGACGCGCGCGCTCGACGGGATGGACTCGCTGCTGTCGATCGTCCAGATGCCGGGCGGCGTGCCGGTCGCGACGGTCGCGATCGGGCAGGCCAAGAACGCGGCGCTGCTGGCGGTCCAGATCCTGGCGACGGCCGACGCCGGGCTGGTGGACGCGCTCGAGGCCTACAAGGCCGACCTGCGCGACCAGGTCGCCGGGATGGACGCGTCGGTGCAGGCGAAAGCCGCCGGGTAAGCGCCGCTAGTCGGCCGTCGGCTCGATCACGAGTGTGTCGAGCGGGCGGGCGTCCTCCGGGACCAGCCGCAAGCCCAGCGCGCGCAGGCCGCGCTCGATCTCGCCGTCGACCCCGGCCACCACGTCCATCTCGAAATCGTAGAGACGGAGAGGGCCGTCGTCGAACCCGGTGAGGTCGACGATCGGGCGGTCGACCTGCCACTGGAGGTAGCGCACGAACTCCGAGAACGGGCGGCCGACGGCCTCGACCGTCGTGCCCCGCATCTCGAGGGTCCCCCGCTCGCGCGCCAGCGTGACGCCGGACGGCGCCCCCTCGATCCGCTCCAGCCGGAGCACGTTGGTCGGGCGGAGCTCGCGCCGGACGCGGATCCCGAACGTGCGCTCGACGAGCCGGACGGCCTCGGCGCGGACGGCCGCCATCGTCGGCTCGGCCTCCGCCTCGGGCACGATGACGTCCGCGAACCACGGGACCTGGGGGAGGCCGGCGCGGTCGTCGAGGCGGAGCGAGAAGGCGTTCTCGGCCCACAGCAGCAGCGCCGTCGGGTTGGCCCGCGACGTCACCCGACGGTGCGCGAACGGCCGGTCGGCGCGGTCGTAGATCGAGATGCCGCCGCCGCCGCGCCCGGCGAACGGCCGCATGATGGCTTTGTAGACCGTGCCCTCGTCGAGCCGGTCGAGCTCGCCGCGCTCGATCACGTCGTAGGCGATCCGGCCCACGAGGTCGCCCGCGCGCTCGCGGTCCGGGCGCACGGGGGCCTGCTCCAACTCGGAAAGGGGCTCGCCGGCCACCAGGCGGCGGAGCACGTCGGCCGTCACCTGGTCCGGCATCGTCCGCGCGGCGATGCGGCCGTCCGGCGCGATCAGGATCGTCTGGGGCCGCGCCCCGGGGCGGTACGCGTCGAACACGGACGAGTCGGCGTCGACGCCCATGGGCAGCGGCGACGGGCGGCGGGCCCGGAAGCGCTCGACGGTGGCGAGGTCCTCGTCGGTGACGGCGAGAAACGAGACGGGCTCGTCAGCGACCTCGGCGGCGACCTCGGCGAGGTGGTCGAGCGCCGGGATGCACGGCAGGCACCACGTCGCCCACAGCTCCAGCACGACGGCCCGCCCCCTCAGCGCCGCCAGCGTCGCGGGGCCGTCGCTGCCCAGCACGGCCTCCAAGGCGATCTCCGGGGCGGGGTCGCCGACGGCCGGCTGCGCGATGACCGCGGGGACGAGGAGGCAAAAGGCGAGGAGCGCGCGCATGAGCAACGACAGGGTACGACTCGAATAGTACGTGTACCTCCAGATGCCCGCAAGCGGTCCGCTCAGCGCTCGGGCGGCGCCCCGTCCCCGCTCGCGCCCTCGAACCGGTCGACGAGCGTCGCCAGCCGCGCGTACTGCCGCGCCTGCGCCTCCTCGCGCCGCTCGGCCACCCGGAGCGCCTCCGCCAGCGACCGCGAGGCCGCATCGAGCGCCCGGCGCTCCTCGGTGCTGTAGCCGCGCCCGCGCCCGTGGGTCCCCAGCGCCAGCACGCCGACGACCTCGTCCTCGGCCGACCGCAGCGGCACGCGGAGCACGAACGTGGGGTCCTCCCAGACCTGCTCCGAGCACGCCGGCAGCGCGGCCGCGTCGAGCGTGGTCTCGGCCCACGCCAGCGCCTCGGCGCGCGTCACGCCCTCGACGGCGACGGCCTCCCAGCCTTGGGGGTCGAGGTCGAGCACGGCGGCGCGGTCCGTCTGGAGCGCCTCGCGGACGGCGGCGATCGCGACGCGCCCGATCTCGCCCGGCGACGCGACGACCTGGCGTCCCGCCAGCAGGAGCGGCAGCCGCTCCGTAATCCGCTCGCGCGCCCGCGCGAGGTCCGCGTCGGCCCGGTTCGTGAGCCACTCTCTCACAGGGTTGAACACGGCGAGCGCCACGACGGCCGCGAGCGCCGCGGCGACCGAGTCGGCGCCGTCGCCCATCGAGGCCCGGAGCCCGACGCGGAGCGCCTCAGCCCCGCCCGCGAAGACGGCCGCCAGCCCCAGCGTCGCCGCGCCGACGGCGGCGGACCGCGCGATCCACAGGTCGGCGTCCCACGGCCGGAACTTGAGCGCGCCCGCGAGCACGCCGAGCGGAACGGCCGCCAGCCCCAGGTTGAGCAGGATCGTCGTGCCCTTCTGGAACAGGTACCCCGTCGCCCGGCGGGCGGGGTCGAGCGCCGGCACGACCTCGTGGGCGTACGGGACGACCACCAGCATCGCGACGAACACGCCGAGCGGGAGCACGACCCACTTCATCTGCTGGCGGACGTCGGCCGCCGCCGAGCGGCGGTACTTCTGGACGAGCCCCAAGACCGGGAGCCCGACGATCCCGATGAGGAGCCCCTGCCCCACCAGGTCGAACGCGGCCCGGGGCAGGTCGAGAAGGTCGGCCGCGATCACCATGCCCAAGACCGCGGCCAGGCCCGCCGCCGCGATCCGCCCCGTCCGCCGCGTCCACGGCGGCCCGTACCGGCCGTCGGGGAACCGGACCAGCGCGCTCGTCACGAGGGGCAGCGCGCTCGCGGCCACGACGACCGCCACCCCCACCACGGCGACGGCCCACATCCCGATGGCCCCCACGAAGTCCGTGTTCTGGAGGGGCCCGAACCCGAACATGCCGGCGACGGCGACGAGCGCCGTCCCGAGCTGGGCGCGGTAGCCCCGGCCCCGCGCCCGGACGAACAGCGTCGCCCCAGCCCCGATAAAGGCCAGCAGCGCCAGCACCATCAGCGCGTCGCCCACCGCGCTCATGGCGCTCCGGGACAGCCCAAACCGGCGCGCGTCGGCCGTCGACTGCCGCCCGGCGACGACCGCCAGCGTCCGCTCGGCGCCGCCGCGCTCGACGACGACCGAGAACGTGTCGCCGACGGTCGTGTAGCGGCGCAGCGTCTCCATCCGGGCCGCCGCGGCGCGCGTGATCGTGTCGCCGTCGACGACGAGCACCCGGTCGCCCGGCCGGAGCCCGGCCAGGGCGAGGTCCCCCCGCACGAGGTCGGCGACGACGACCGTGCTGTCGGGCCCGACCCGGATCGGCGCCTCGGCCCACGTCCGGTCCGGGCGTTGCGTCGCAGCGATCACACCCGCGACGGCGACGGTCAGCACCGCCAGCGCGACGAGCCAGCGGGCCGGCTGGCGGAGCCGTCGGATGGCTAGGCGCCGGCGCGTTCGGAGCGGGATCGACCGACGGGTGCGCGACATGTCTGGAGGCTAGCACGCCCCGGCCTGCCCGGGCAACAGGAGGAACCGAGGAAAGGAGGCGCTACCGGGATGGGCGGGGCGCCTCCCCTCCGCTACTCCAGCAGCAAGTCCGTCTCGCGCTCGGCCTCCGTGCCCGAGACCCGGTCGCGGACCGTCACGGTCAGCGTGTACAGGCCCGGCTCCTGGCCGGTCGCGTCGAGGAAGAGGTAGACCGTGTCGTCGGGGCGGTCGCCCTGGACCTCGAAGGCGGAGGAGACGGCCGTGCCGTCGCCGCCGAAGACGCGCCGCGCCAGCCGCCGTAGGCCGCGCGCGGTGTCCTTGGGCCGCAGGCTCGCCTCGACCTCGTAGTCGGTCCGGCCGTCGGTCTGGCCGAGCCCGTAGGCCTCGAAGAACAGGTAGATCGGGTCGCCGACGCCGAAGACGCCCCACGGGGCGGGCTGGACGGAGACGCCGTCGCGGAAGACACGGCCCGGCACCGCCGCATCCGCCTCCTGGGCGTCGTACGCCAGCAGCACGTCCGAGAGCGCGAGCCGGTCGCCCGAGAAGTCGGGGACGTCGACGTCGCGGCGCTGGACGGCGCTCGTCCCGCCCGAGGCGGTCTCGAACTCGAGCGACACCTGGTAGCCGTCGCCGGGCACGGCCGTCAGCGGCTCGGTGCTGGTCCACAGCCGCGTTTGCTCGAAGGGCACGATCTGGGCGCCGCGCAGGCCGTAGACCGTCCGCCGCCGCTCGATGAGCAGGTCGCGCCCCGGCCCGATCAGGAACGCGCCCGTCTTGACGGTCACGTCGACGTCCTCTTGAACGGCGGTGTCGGCGTCGGGCGCGGCGGCCACGGGGATCCCGTAGTTGACGTAGAGGTCGGTCCGGCCCGCGTCGCCCTTGAAGGCGGCCACGCGGAACGGGAGCTGCACCTGGCGGCCGGGCGCCTCGAACTGGTAGCGCTCGGGCTGGCGGCGGACCTCCGCCTGCGCCCGCTCCACAAAGTCCATCGCGCCAGGGTTGCGCGTGCCCGCGAGCGCGAACACGTCGGCGGGCGGCGAATACAGGCGGAACTGGCCGTTGCGCCCCGGGTCCTCGAACACGAAGCGGACGCCGTCGCCGTAGTCCCACACGTTGAACCGGTTGGCCGCCTGCAGCCCCGCGTCCACCTCGTCGATGGCGAACCCGCCGCTGCGCCCGGCGAACTGCTCGACGACCGCGCCGAACCCGCCCTCGATGACCACGTCGGTCTCGGGCAGGCCGTAGCGGACGTGCAGGCGGCCCCGCTCGGTGTCCCACCCAGCGATGTCGAGGTCCTCGGAGCGGTACAGCAGCTCGGCCGTCACCAGCCGGGCGTAGTGCTCCGTCTTGCGCTCGTTGACCTCGTTGAGGAACCGGGGGTCCCGGCTCGTCCAGTAGCGGTTCGCGAAGCCCTCGGGGTCGTCGCGGAAGGCCCGCCACTCCCCGGGCGGCAGGATCAGCGTAAGGTCGGTAAAGGCCTCCCGGGTCTCGTCGTCCATGAACTCGAGGGCCTGCGAGAAGGCCACGTCGGCGGCCTCGTAGTTGCCGAGCCGGTGGTTCACCATCCCCGTGTAGAGCCACATCCCAGCGTCCTCGGGGAAGTGGACGTACATCTCGGCGAGGTCGGGGAGCGCGTCCTCGTACTGCCCCGCGAGCGTCGCCAGCCGCACGGAGTGGTCGTAGACCGGCCGCCGGCGGGGGTCGGACTGCAGCGACCGCCGCAGGTGGTAGACGGCCGTCTCGTAGGACGCCGCCGCGCGGGGCGCGAAGTCGGTGACCGCCACGCCCCGGCGGCGCAGCTCGTTGATGTCGAACCGGTCCGCGATCTCCTCCCCGAACCGGCCGTCGAGCGCCGCCCCCGGGTCGCCGGTGACCCCGGCGTCGGCGGCCTCGATGGTGGCGACGCCCACCGTGCCGAGCTCGTTGTCGAGCGTCGAGGCATCGGCTCCGTCCTCCTGGCCGGTGACGCCGGGGTCCCGAAACTCGAGGCCCTGGAACTTGAGCGCGTTGCGGTACTGGTAGAAGTCGACGATGGCCTGGACGCCGAGCTCCTCGTGCGCGAAGGCGTTGGTGGAGTCGATGGTCAGCAGGTGCTGGGCGATCTCGCGGCGGCGGCGCGCGCGGTAGATCTCCTGGAGGAGGTTCCACGTGTCGGCCCGGAACTGCTCGAGCTGGGCGACGAGGTAAACGACGTTGTCGGGCTCGAGCGCGAGCGCCGCCTCGATCTCGTGGCCCGCGCGCCGCTCGTCGCGGGCCGGGTTGTCCTCGTCGTAGAGCACGCGCGCCAGCAGGTAGTGCGCCTCGGCGTCGCCCGGCGACGCCGCGACGGCCTGGCCGAGCAGGCGGACGGCGTCGCCGAAGCGGCCCTCGCTGTAGGCTTCGAGCCCGCGCTCCGTCGGCGTCGCGGGCTGCGCGGCGGGGGCCGCGACGGCGAGCGCGAGGAGGGCGAGGGCGAGAGCAATGCGCATCGGGGGCCGGGACGTGCCGGGGGCGGGAGGTGCCCCAACGTCGGGGCCCCGCGCGGTCGTGTCAAGGCATGCCGGGGGGGACCTGTGCCCGACCGGCCCTGGGGCTTACGGGTGGGCTCGCGCCTGATCCGCTTGCGCCAGCGGGGGAGCGTCCGCCAGCGGGCGACGGGCGTCCGCGTCTCGACCTCCCCTACCGCTCCTTCATCACGCGGTCGAGCCGACGCTTCGACTCGCGCTCGGCGATCGTATTCCGCTTGTCGACGGTCTTCTTGCCCTTGCCGAGGGCGATCTCGACCTTTGCCCGGCCGCCCTTGAAGTAGATCTTCGTCGGGATGATGGTCATCCCCTTCTGCTCGGTCCCCTTGCGAAGCTTGTCGATCTCGGCCTTGTGCAGCAGAAGGCGGCGCGTCTGGCGCGGCTCGTGGTTGAAGTGCCCGCCCATCTCGTACGGCGGGATCGTCAGGTTGACGATGTCGGCGCCCTGGCGCGTGAGCTTGACGAACGACTCGGCGATCTGGGCCGAGCCCTGGCGGAGCGACTTGACCTCGGAGCCCGTCAGCACGATGCCCGCCTCGAAGCGGTCGAGGATCTCGTAGTCGAACCCGGCCCGGCGGTTCGTGGCGATGGTCTTGCGTCCCTCAGCCATCGCTACTCGTCCTCCTCGTCGTCGGTCTCGCCCGCCTCGGGGACCGTCAAGAACGGGACGGCCGGGATGTCGCTCAGCGTCCCGGTCGCGAACAGGTACTCCGCGATCTGGTCGAGCCCGTCGTTGGCGTAGCCGTCGAGCGTGAGCTGGTACGCCAGCACGCCGTCGTGGTCGAGACCCGCCGGGCCCGCCTCGCGGATGGCGCCCCGGATGCGCATCGCGGCGACCGTGTCGAGCGTGCCCGCCAGCGCCGTCAGCAGGCCCCAGGGGTAGGGGCGCAGCGTCAAGTCGGTCCACTCCTGCCCGATGTCGAGCGCGAAGGCGCCCTCGGGGACCGGGTCGCGGTAGCCGACGAGCGCGGCCGACGAGGTCGCGAGCGCGTCGGTGACGGGCGCCTCGGGGTCGGACAGCGCGAACGTGGCGGCGCTGCCGTAGTGCTCGCGCAGGACGAGCTGGGTCAGCAGCGCCTCCTGGGTGTCGCGGGGGTCGAACGCGATCGTCTCGATGGCGTCGAGCGCCGAGCCGACGACCAAGTGGCGGCGGGGGCTCCGCTCGCCGGCGAGGACGACGCCCGGCACGCACGCGAGCCCGGTCGGGGCGCGGAGCACGTCGAGCGTCGGGACGAGCGCGAGGTCGACGCCGCCCTCCTCGAGCGCCGCGCGCGCCTCGTGCGGCTCGATCTCGACGGTCTCGGTGACCAGGTCGGCCAGGGCCGACGCGAGCGCGCGGGCGGGCGGGACAGGCCAGACGGCGAGACGCATCGGGGAGAGGGATGGGGGATGCGGAGTGGGAAAGGGATGCGGGAGTCGCCCCACATCCCTCACTCCCTCCATGCCGGATCCCTCCGTTAGCTGCGGCGGCGCTCGGTAATCCGGGCGGCCTTGCCGCGGAGCCCGCGGAGGTAGTACAGCTTGGCGCGGCGGACGCGGCCGTAGCGGACGACCTCGACCTTGGCGACGCGGGGGCTGGCGAACGGGAAGATCCGCTCGACGCCGACGCCGTTCGAGATCTTGCGCACGGTGAAGCTCTCGGCGGTGCCGCCGTTCTGGATCGAGATCACGACGCCCTCGAAGAGCTGGACGCGCTCCTTGTCGCCCTCGATCACGCGGACGTGCACGCGGACGGTGTCGCCCGAGTCGAAGGTGGGGATGTCGTCGCGGAGCTGGGTGGCCTCCACGAGGCCCATGAGGTCGGTCGCCATGGCTGAATCGGCTGGGGTGAGTGCGCCGTCGGCGCGAACACGAAAGGTAGAGAGGGGATCGGCCGGGGGGCGGCCGCGGAACGGTCTACAGCGATTCTTCGCCCGCCCCGAGCGCGTCGTCGGCTGGGCCGTTCAGCAAGTCGGGGCGGCGCTCGCGCGTGCGTTCCAGGCGCTGCGCCTCGCGCCACGCCAGGATCGCGTTGTGGTCGCCTGAGCGCAGGACGGGCGGGACTTCGAGCCCCCGGAAGTCGGCGGGCCGCGTGTAGCTGGGCGCGTCGAGCAGGCCGTCCTGGAACGAGTCGCTGAGCGCCGAGCCCGCGTCGCCGAGCACGCCGGGGACGAGCCGGGCGATCGCGTCGATGAGCACGAGGGCCGGGAGCTCGCCGCCGGAGAGCACGTAGTCGCCGACCGAGATCTCACGCGTGACGAGCGTGTCGCGGACGCGCTGGTCGACGTTTTTGTAGTGCCCCGCGATGAGCAGCAGCTTGCCCGTCAGCGAGAGCTGGTTGGCCATCGGCTGGGTCAGCGTCTCGCCGTCGGGGGTCAAAAAGATGACCTCGTCGTAGGGCCCGTGCTCGGCCTGGAGCGCCTCGATGCAGGCGAAGAGCGGCTCGGGCTTGAGCACCATCCCGCCCATCCCGCCGTACGGGATGTCGTCGATCTGGCGGTGCTTGCCGGGCGCCCAGTCGCGCAAGTCGTGGACGGCCACCTCGACGAGCCCCTTGTCCTGCGCCCGCTGGAGGATCGAGTGCTGCAGCGGGCTCTGGACGAGGCCGGGCAGCGAGGTGACGAGGTCGAAGCGGATCATTGGGGAGTGGGATGCGGGCTGCGGGAGGGAGGGATGCGGGTCATGGATCAGCCCATGCCTCCATCCCCCACGCCTCGATCCCTCTTACTCCTCGATCAGCCCCTCCGGGGGGCGGACGAAGAGGCGGCGGGCGGCGAGGTCGAGGCGCAAGACGAACTCGGGCACGTCGGGCAAGAGCACCTGCGCGGCGCCCGGGCGGTCGATGGCGAAGAGCAGCTGGGCGCCCTCGTAGACATCGGCGACGGTGCCGAACGGCTCGTCGGCTTCGGCGCCGGCCTCATCCACGAGGAAGACCGCCAGCCCGACCAGGTCGTGCAGGTACGCCTCGCCCTCTTCGAGCGCGGGGAGGTCGTCGATGTCGGCCCACAGCATCGCGCCGCGGAGCTCCTCGGCCGCCTCGATCGAGTCGACGTCGGCGAACGCGAGCAGGGGGACGGTGCGGCCCTTGGGGTACTGGAAGCGGACGCCGTCGAGCGCCATCTCGCGGGCGCGCTCGACGGGGCCGACAAACAGGCGCTCGAGGTCGGCGAACCGCTCGGGCGTGTCGGTCTCGGGGACGGCTTTGAGCTCGCCGCGGACGCCGTGGGGGCGGCCGACGCGGCCCATCAGGAGCAAACGGTCGGGATCCATGGGGACAGGGGTCGGTGATCGGTCGTCGGGGACCGGCGGCCACGCCCGGGGCGGGCGCTGGCGGCCGATCGCGGACGGCCGAGAACAGAAAACGGGCGGGGCCAGCACGCGCCAGCCCCGCCCGTCGATCCTGCGCGTGCGCTACGCCTTGAGCGACTCGACGTAGGCGGCGTGCCCGTCGGTGTCGCCGGCGGCCAGCAGGCGGGCCTGCTCGCGCCACGCCTCCTCGTTGCCGCCGGTCGAGGAGCCGGCCTCGGAGAAGATCTCCTGGAGCCGCTCGTCGGACAGGTCGGCGAGGGCGGCGTACGTCGTGACGCCGGCGTCGGTCAGGATGCCGGAGTACTTCGGGCCGATGCCCGAGAGCGCCGTGAGGTCGTCGGCGGCGCCGGCGTCGCCGGCCGGGGCGTCGGCGGGGGCCTCCTCAGCGGCGGCCTCGGCGTTGGCGACCGTCTCGGGCTCGGGCGGGGCGGAGCCGGCCGGCTCCTCGCCGGACGTGCCCTCCGTGGCGTCGGGCGCGACCGTCGCGGGCTCGGCCTCGACGGCGTCCTCCTGCTCGGCGCCGGCCTCGGTCTGCTCGGCGAACGCGGCGGCCGAGGCGTCGGCGACGGCCTCGGTCGTGTCCTCGGTCACGGCGGGCTGCTCCTCGGCGGCGTCCGGGGCGGCCTCGGCGACCGTCTCGGGCGTGGCCTCGGCGACGGCTTCCTCAGCGGCGTCGTGCGTCTCGTCGGGCGCGGCCTCGGCGACGGCCTCCTCGGTCGTCGTCTCGGCGGCCGGGGCGTCGGCGTCGGCGGCCTCCGTGAGCGCCTCCGAATCGGCGGCGGCGGCGGCGTTCTCGGCCCGCGCGGCCTCGGCGGCGGCGCGCTCCTCGGCCTCGGCGGCCTCGCGCTGGGCCTGGAGCTCGGCCTCGCGCTCGGCACGGGCCTTGGCGAGCTCGGCGGCCTTCTCCTTGGCGGCGGCCTTCTCGGCGGCGAGCGCCTCGGCCCGGCGCTCGGCGCGCGTCTTCTTGCCGGTCGAGGCGGCCTTCTCGGCGCGGCGCGCCTTGAACTCCTCGACGGCCGTCTCGATCTCCTCGGCCGACTTCCCGGCCTTCTGGAGCGACCAGCGCATCAGGATGCCCTCCTTCTGGAGCAGGTTGCGGACGGTGTGCGACGGCTGGGCGCCCTGGCCGAGCCAGTACAGGATGCGCTCGGCGTTGAACTTGACCTGGGCGGGCTCGGAGATCGGCTCGTAGCGGCCGAGGTCTTCGATAAACTTGCCGTCGCGGGGCGAGCGGCTGTCGGTGGCGACCAGGCCGTAGACGGGCAGCTGCTTGCGGCCCATGCGGCGGAATCGGAGCTTGACGGACATTCGGGGTGGGGTTGGGTGAGTCGAGGGGATCGGTTCGGGGCGCCGGAGCAGGCAAACGCTGCCCTCCGGCCCCGAACCCTGCGGGCGCTAGCGCCCGGTCAGGAGTTGGGAGGCGTCGACGGAGCGGCCCTTGCCCTGGAGCTTGGACATCGTCTTCATCATCTTCTTCATCTCGCGGAACTGCTTGAGGAGCGCGTTGACGTCCTGCACCTCGAGGCCGGCGCCCTTGGCGATCCGGCGGCGGCGCGAGCCGTTCATCTGGTCGGGGTTGGCCCGCTCGAACGGCGTCATCGACTGGATGAGCGCCTCGATGTGCTTGAAGGCGTCGTCGTCGACGTCGATCTGCTTGATGGCCTTGCCGACGCCGGGGATCATGCCCAGGAGGTCCTTGAGCGACCCCATGTTCTTGATCTTCTGGAGCTGGTCGTAGAAGTCCTGGAGGTCGAAGTCCTGGGTCCGGAACTTGCGCTGCAGCTTCTCGGCCTCCTCGACGTCGAACTGCTCCTGGGCCTTCTCGACGAACGAGACCACGTCGCCCATGCCCAGGATGCGCTGGGCCATCCGGTCGGGGTAGAACTCCGTCAGCGCGTCGAGCTTCTCGCCCGTGCCGGCGAACTTGATCGGCTTCTCGACGACCGAGCGGATCGACAGGGCGGCCCCGCCGCGTGTGTCGCCGTCGAGCTTGGTGAGCACGACGCCGTCGATGTCGAGCCGGTCGTTGAAGGCCTTGGCCGTGTTGACGGCGTCCTGGCCCGTCATCGCGTCGACGACGAACAGGATCTCGTCGGGCTCGGTCGCGGCCTTGATGGCGACGACCTCGTCCATCATGGCCTCGTCGACGTGCAGGCGGCCGGCGGTGTCGATGATGATCGTGTCGCGGCCCATCCGGCGCGCCTCAGCGACGGCCTTGCGGGCCACGTCGACGGCGTCCTGGACGGGCACGCCGTCGGCGCCGCGGATCGAGAAGACCGGGACGCCGACCTGGCCGGCGAGTGTCTCGAGCTGGTCGACGGCGGCCGGGCGGTACACGTCCGCGGCGGCGACCATCGGGCTGCGGCCCTTGCTCTTGAGGAACAGCGCCAGCTTGCCGACGAACGTGGTCTTGCCCGCGCCCTGGAGGCCGGCCACCAGGATCACCGTCGGCGGCTTCTTGGCTTGGTTGAGGTCGACGTGGACGTCGCCGAGCAGGTACACGAGCTCGTCGTAGACGTGCTTGACGAACTGCTGGCCCGGGTTGACGGCCTGCAGCACCTTCTCGTCGGTGACGTGCGCCTTCACCTTGTTGGTGAAGTCCTTGGCGACCTGGTAGTTGACGTCGGCGTCGAGGAGCGCGCGGCGGACCTCGCGCATCGTCTCGGCGATGTTGAGGTCGTTGATCCGGCCCTCGCCCTTGACGGACTTCAGGGCGACATCAAGCTTGTCGGACAGCGTTTCGAACATTCGGAGGGGGCCTGGGGGACGGTGGGGGTCGCAGCGAGCGCCAGAGGTTCTGGCGGGCCGCGCGGGCGGGGCGGGGTCGCGGGGTGCCGAAGCGTCCACCGGTGCGGCCGTAGCCCTGCCCGGGGTGTCCGGGACGAGGCGATGACAAAAGTAGGGAGCCGGCCTGGGCGAGCCGGTGAAGGGCTGGCGGATATGCGACGGGCTCGCGGAGAGGCGCGTGGCGGGGACGCCGAATGGGGTCGCGCGCGGTGCCGGCCGGCTGCAAGCTTGCGTCCCCCTTCCCTCTCGGCCATGCGACCCCTCCTGCTCGCCGCCCTCGTCGCTCTCCCGCTCGTCGCCGGTTGCGACACGACGCGCGACCCCGTCGCGTGCACGCTGATCGGCTGCTCCGACGCGCTCATCGTCCGGGTCGCCACTCCCGGCCCGCCCCCCGACGGCCGCTACGTCGTCCGCGCGTCGGGCGACGTGACCCGGACGTGCTCGTTTACGCTGGCGTCGGCCCCGACCGACACCGGCGACGAGTGCCGGGGCGTCTGGATCGAGGACGGCGTTCTGATGGTGACGCTGGAGCCGGTGCGGGGCGCGTTGCGCGTCGAGGTCCAGCGCGACGGCGCTGTCGTGGCCCGTGGCTCGGGCGTGGCGGACTACGAGCCGCAGTACCCCAACGGCGTCCAGTGCGGGGCCGTCTGCGAGATCGCCCGCGTGACCGTCGGCGGGTTGTAGCGGTCGCGCCCGCCGTACCCTTCGGCATGACGACCGATCCCTGGTGGGCCTTCGCCCTCGACCCCGACACCCGCGCCGATCCAGACGCGAACCGCCTGCGCGACGACGACGGCACGCCGCTCGTCAACCCCCCTGGCCCGGACGGGCGGCTGGGGCTGGACTACGCGGGCTACCTCGGCCTCGGGGACCTGCTGGCGGCCGGGACCCCGGCGTCGTCGGTGCCCGACGAGCGGGCGTTCGTGATCGTGCACCAGCTGTGCGAGGTGGTCTTTAAGCAGATGACGTTCGACCTCGCGGTCGTGGCGGCGACGCTCGACCGCGTCCGCGCGATGCCCGAGGCGGCCCGCGTCGCGCTGGCCCTCGCGGAGGGTGAGATCGACGACGCCGAGAGCCGGGCGGCGGCCGTGTGGCGCCCGGCGATCACCGCCTCGAACCGCCTCCGGCACGCCGCGCGGCGGCTGCTCCCCCCGATCATGGAGCTGATGGGCCGCAACGGCGAGGACGACGTGCTGTTCTCGCGCTTGGAGTTCGCCCTCTTCCGCGAGCACCTCGTCCCGTCGTCGGGCTTCCAGGCGGCGCACCTGCGGCTGATCCAGCGGGCGCTCGGGAAGGGGCCGCTCCTCGACCTGCGCGTCTTCCCCGGCGACACGTTCAGCCGCCACTACACCGGGTCGCCGTGCGGGCACGTGGCGCTGGCGGACCCCGTCGTGCTCCGGGGCGGGGCCGAGGCGGCCTCCCCCCCACCCGGCTCACCCGCCAGCGGGGCCGCTCGCTTGGACGCCGCCGCGCACGAACTGCTGGCGTCGCTGCCCCACCTGGGCGAAGACCTCCCCCCTCCCCCGTCGGTCCGCCGCATCCACGCTGAGGACGTGGACCGGGCCGTCAGTCGGTTCCGCGCGACGCTGGGGCTGGCGGCGGGCGCGAGCGGGACCGAGCCGGCGGCCGTCGAGGCGTTCCGCTCCGACCTGGAGGCGGCCGCGAGCGCGGAGAACGCACGGCGCGACGGGATGGCGGCGGCGCGAGCGGGCGCCTATTACCTCCAGGCGCGAGCCCCGAAGTCGGCCCTCGCCCACATTCTGGAGCGCGTCGTGGCCACGGACGACGCCCTGCACGCCTCCTCCGATGGAAGCTTCCTGACGGTCCACCGCCGGACGGTGCGCCGCCACGTCGACGACGGCTCGGGCACGGGCGGCGGCGGGATGCCCTACCTCGTCACGAGCCAGCGCTACCTGCTGCCGCTCTTCCCGGCGCTCGTGGCGTGGCAGGACCTGGAGCTGTGAGAGGCATACGGGATGCGGAATGCGAGAGGGATGCGGGGCCCCTCCGCCCATCCCTCCATGCCCTATCCCCCATCCCTCTCGCGCAGCAAGTCCATCGTCTCGACGGCGTGGCGGAGGTGCGGGATGACGATGCTGCCGCCGACGACGAGAGCCACGTTCATCGCGTCCATCATCTCGTCGTCGGAGTACCCCGCCTCGGCGCACTGCTCGATGTGGTAGTCGATGCAGTCGTTGCAGCGCAAGACGGCACTGGCAACCAGGCCCAGCAGTTCCTTGGTGCGGCCGTCGAGCGCGCCGTCGCGATACGCGGCGGTGTCGAGGTTAAAAAAGCGCTTGACGCCGAGGTGGCTGCCCTCGTCCAGGATGCGGGCGTTCATCCGGGCGCGGTAGGCGTCGAAGCGGTCGAGGCGGGTCTCGGACATGTCTAGGGCGGGCGTGGCGGCGGAGAAAGCGGCGGCGCGCGAGCGGTTCCGGGCGCTCCGCGCCTCCACGCCGTCTGCGCAGGCGGCCGCCGTCTCGGCGGCGATCGTGGCACGGGCCCGGGCGCTGCCCGACATCGAGGCCGCGCGCGTCGTCCACCTGTTCTGGCCGCTCCCCGGCGAGGTCGACCTCCGCGCACTGGCGTCGGCGCTGGCGGCCGAGGGCCGGACGGTCGCGCTCCCGGTCGTGACGGGGCGGTCGCTGGTGCACCGCCGGTTCGAGGGGGCCGACCGCCTGGTGGCCGGGGCCTTCGGGACGATGGCGCCCGCCGCGGACGCGCGAGCGGTTGCGCCGGGCGAGATCGATGTCGTCCTGGTGCCGGGCCTGGCGGCGGGGCGCGACGGGAGCCGCCTCGGCTACGGCGGCGGCTACTACGACCGGTTCCTGGCCGAGACGGCGGCGCTCCGGGTCGGCGTGGTCCCGGCTGCGGCCCTGGTGGACGCGCTGCCGACCGCACCGCACGACGCCCGGCTACAGCTCATACTAACGGAATCAGAGACCATCCGAACCAGGCCGTAGCCCGCGAAAACGCCCCGCCCACCCGAGGGCCGGCGGGGCGCCGTGCTAACCGAGGCGGGCCTCAGTGCACCTGCACGTTGCCGTTCTCGACCTCGTTGATCGCGGAGTCGAGCATGAGGTCGCACCAGAGCTGCGCGTCGCCCGGGGCGACGGCGAACGAGATCTGGTCGGGCGGGCCGTTGCCCTCGCCGTTGTCGACCACGTGGAAGCCGCGGATGACCCCGACCTGGGCTGGGTCATCGGAGCCCGTCGTGGGCCCGGCGAACCACGCCTGGTTTCCGTCGACGCTGATGCACGTAACGTCGCCGCGCAAACGGACCGGGAAGCTGCGTGCGTTGAGGTTCCAGCGCCCACGAGCGCCGTTCCGGGCCTCCTGAGCGTTGAACGAGAAGGTGCGGTACTGGTCGCCTTCGGGGAGGCCGACGCGGGTGTCGACAAAGTGGCCGCTGCCGGTGGCCTTGGCGCCCGAGGCGCGGGCGTCGGCGGAGGCGGCCTCGGGCGAGGCCGCGTCGCAACCGGCGAGCAGGAGGGCGACGACGGCAACGCCGAGCCAGGCGGCGCGAGGGGTCGATGCGTTCATGAGATCGGGAGGGAACGTGAGCGGGGGGACGACCGGGGATAAGATTAGAGTGAGCGTTGCGAATGGCAGGCCGGACCCGGGTGCATCCCCAGCGGGCGCGGCCCCGTAGATTGCCGCCCACCGCTTGCACCGCCATGGCCACCCGTTCCCGCCGCCGGTCCTCCGAGTCCGAAGAGGAGGTCTACGACGACGACTTCGGCGTCGTCTCGGACGACGACATCGTGGCGTTCATGGCCGAGCAGGAGCTCGAAGAGGAGGCGCACGAGGAGAAGGAGGCCGGGTTCTGGAACCTCCAGACCGCCTCGGGGATGGGCCTGATCGGGATCGGCGCCTTGTACAGCCTCCAACTGATGGGGCTGCTGCGGATCGGGAGCGCCGTGCTGGGCCAGCTGGCGGCCGTGCTCCCCATCTTCGCGGCCGTGCTGATCATGCTGACCGGCTTCGGGGTGCTGTCGTGGAGCCCCGCCGCCCGGCGCACCCGCAAGGCCCGCGCCCGCGCCGCGCGCCGCCGCAAGCAGCAGCGCCGGCAGCGGACGACCGAGCGCAAGACGGTCGGCCGGAGCGCGCGCGCGGACAACGCCGGGCGCCAGGCCTCGCGCGCCTTCGCGCAGGCCGAGAAGGCCCTCCGGGGCGCCGGGAACGCCGCCAGCCGCGCCGCCGACGAGGCCCGCCGCCGCCGCGCCAAGGCCCGGCGAGAGGGCCGCACCAAGCTGATGAAGGACCGCAAAAACCGGAAGATCTCCGGCGTGGCGGCCGGCATGGCCAACTACTTCGGGCTCGAGCCGACGGTCGTCCGGATCGGTTGGGTGCTGGCGGCCATCTTCAGCCAGGGCGGCGCCATCATCCCGTACATCATCCTGTCGATGATCCTCAACAACGACGAGACCGGCGGCGACGACGACGACCCGGTCGTGCTGGTGACGGGCGACTGACCCGGCGCTCGCGGGCCGCGGCGGCCCATCGGCGACGGGAGCGGCGGGTAGCTTGCGGGCCGCCCTCCACGCCCGATGCTCCGCGCCCTCGCCGTCGCCCTCCTCCTCCTGCCTACGTCCGCGCTCGCCCAGCGTGAGGGCGTGCTCGAGACCGGGAGCCCGCTCTCCGATCTCGTGCGGCGGCAGGCCACGGCGGGGCGGCTCCCCCAGGGCGCCGGCGACGCGCGCCCCCTCGCGGCCGGCGAGGCGCGCGCGTTCGTCGACTCGCTCGCGGCGGACGACCTCAGCGCCCTCTCCCGCGCCGACCGCGAGCTGGTCGAGCGCTACCGCTCCGACACGCCGGCTACCCTGTTCGGGCGCCCGGCCCCGCTGGGGGCCTACCGCGACGGCATTTCGGTGGCGCGCGTCAGCGGAGACGGGTACGCCTTCGAAGCGGCGCCCGTCCTGGCGCTGGCGGCCGGGCCCGCCGCGCGCACCGCCGGCGACGGGCTCGCGTACCGCAACACCCGGGGCGCGCGTGCCGCCGGCCACCTCGGCCGCCTCTACTTCGAGACCCGGGCGACCGAGAACCAGCGCGTCCCGCTCGTCTTCGCCCGCGACTCGATCCGGGCGACGGCGCCAGGCCTGGGCTTCGTCAAAGGGCTCGGCGACGACGGCTACGACTACCTCGAGGCGACGGGCGCCGTCGGCTACCGCGACCGCTTCGTCGACGTGCGGCTGGCCCGCGACCGCAACGACTGGGGCGCCGGGATCGGGACGCTCTTCCTGTCGGCCCACTCGGCCGCCTACGACCACCTCCGGATCGCCGCCGCCGCCGGGCCCGTCCGCTACACGATGGCCGTGGCGCGGCTGACGACGCCCGACCGTGACCCGCGCGGCAACGACACCGTGCTGCCGTCCAAGTACGCGGCGTTCCACCGCTTCTCGGTCGCCTTCGGCCGCGTCCAGCTCGACGCCTTCGAGGCCGTCGTCTTCCACGACGACACGCTCCGCGGCAACCGGCGCGGGCTGGAGCTGGGCTACCTCAACCCCGTCATCTTCTTCCGGCCCGTCGAGAGCGAGCTCGGCTCGGGCGACAACGCGTTGCTGGGCGCGGGGATTTCGGTGCGCGGCCGGGGCGTGCGGAGCTACCTCCAAGTGCTCCTCGACGAGTTCCGCGCCGCCGGCTTCTTCGACGACGTCCACACCAACAAGTGGGGCCTGCTGGCGGGCGTCCACACCGTCGACCTCGGGCTGGCCGGGCTGGAAGCCCGGGCCGAGTACGCCCGGATGCGGCCCTACCTGTGGGGCCACCGGACCGAGTCGAGCGCCTACGTCCACTACAACGACGTGCTGGGCCACGACGCCGGCCCGAACGCCGACCGCGCCACGCTCGCGCTCCGCTACCGCCCCGACGTGCGCACGACGGCCTCGCTGTCGGTCGCCCGGACGCGCCGGGGCCGCGACCCCGAGGGCGTCTACGTCGGCGCCGACCCGCGCGTCTCGTACATCACGCGCCGCGACGACGTCGCCCCGACGTTCGTGGGCGTCCGCCAGACGGCCTGGGATGTGCAGGCCGTGCTCAGCCGCGAGCTCCTGCCCCGGCTCGCGGTCGACCTCGCGGCCACGCTCCGCACGCTCGACGACGCCGAGCGCGGGCCGACACGCAACGCGGCGCTCACCGTCGGCCTGCGCTGGGAGATCGCCGCGCTCGGGCTGGGGGAATAAAAAACGGGGCCGCCGCAGACTGCGACGGCCCCGCTCGGAGGGCGGCTCGGGAGCGCTACGCGCCGGCGGGCGCCCACGCCGCCTGGGTCGCCTCGATGGCCTTCGGCCCGACCGTCGGGTCGATCGTCTTGTCCTCGTCGGTCAGCTCGGCCGCGACGACCGTGCAGACGACCTCGGACAGCTCGCCGATGGCGGCCGTCAGGTCGCGCAGGTTGCCGATCGCGAGCGCGGCCAGGTCGTCGGCTTTAAGGGCCAGCGCCGTCGTGTACAGCATGTGGTAGCTGATGGCGGCCAGCCCGGTCGCCGTGTACGTGTCGCGGACCATGCGCGAGACCTTGTCGGTCTGACGGAGCTGGTCGTAGAACCCGGCGGCGACGCCGAGGGCGCCGAACGCGGCCTCCTTGAGGGCCTCCTTGACGCCGCCGCCCTCGGAGCGCTCGTTGTACGCCTCGAGCTCGCGGACGTGGCTCTGGAGCTTGCTCCGGAGCGACGACAGCGACCGGTGCGCGGCGGGGTACCGAGCGGTGTCGTCCGACTCGAGCTGGCGCTCGACGGCCTCGAGGATGTGCGTCTCGACGGCCGCCATGTCGGTGACGTAGTTGTTCAGGATGGTGGTGCGATCCATGGGAAGAGGGGGATGGGAGAGGGGAGGGCCTTCCACCGAACGCGTCCGCCAGCGTTCCGCGAGGCCGGCCCGGTTCGGGCGGATTCACCCCGCCTAGCGGGTTGTGGGGAATCCCCCGACGGCGCGGCGCCACCTGCGCATCAAGACGCCCCCGGCGACCTCGAGGCCGTCGCCCCCCTTCCGACCGTTGGTAACGCCGGGGCCCCATGGCCGCCGACGCATCCCAGGGCGCCTGCGTCCGTAGGCGTCCCCGCCGCCCTCCAGACCTCCCGTCCGCCCTGCCCGCGCGGCGCTCCCTCCCACCTCGCGCCGTTTCGGCCCATCTTAGGCAGACGTTCTCCCCACACCGCTCCCCGACATGATCCGGTCCGTGTCGCTCGCTGCCCTCGGCACGCTCCTCCTCGGAGCCGCCTACGCCGCCCGCATCGGCGGGACGCCGGTCCTGCCCGAGACGCCCTACGACTACGAGAGCGTCGCCCTCCCGGACTACCTCATGCCGGAGGAGGTCCGGGACTGGGACACCACACCGGACGACAACCCGGTCACCGACGCCGGCGCGACGCTGGGGCGCGTCCTCTTCTACGACGTCCGGCTGTCCCAGAACGGCGCCGTCTCGTGCGCCTCGTGCCACCGCCAGGAGCACGGGTTCTCGGACCCCCGCCCCCGGAGCACGGGGTTCGAGGGCGTGCCGACCGCTCGGCACTCGATGGCCCTCGCCCTCGCGCGCTACGACCGGGCCCGCCGCTTTTTCTGGGACGCCCGGGTGCGGACGCTGGAGGACCTCGTCCTGCAGCCGATCCAGGACCCCGTCGAGATGGGGCTGACGCTCGACGATCTGACGACCCGGCTGGAGGCGACCGACTTCTACCCCGGCCTGTTCGCCGACGCCTTCGGCACGCCCGAGGTCACGAGCGACCGCGTGGCCCGGGCGCTGTCCCAGTTCGTCCGCTCGATCGTGGCCACCAACACGCGGTACGACGCCGCGCGCGGCGCCCCGGACGCCCGCTTTGGCCAGCCGCTCGCCGGCCTCACCGATCAGGAGAACCGCGGGCTCGAGCTGTTCTTCGGGCCCGGCCGCTGCGAACAGTGCCACACGAACGACCTGTTCGTGGGCGGCGCGATCCTCAGCAACGGGCTCGACTCGGTCGTGACCGACCGAGGCGCCGGGCGGGGCCGCTTCCGCGTCGTGACGCTCCGCAACATCGCGCTGACGGCGCCCTACATGCACGACGGCCGGTTCGCCACGCTCGACGACGTCGTCGACCACTACGACTCCGGCGTCCAGCCCAGCCAGTTTCTCGACCTCCGCCTGCGCGGCCACCGCGGCCGCCCGCAGCGCCTGGGCTTCAGCGCCGAGGACCGGGCCGCACTCGTGGCCTTCCTCCACACGCTCACCGACACCACGCTGACGACCGACCCGCGGTGGTCGGACCCGTTCGCCGCCCGGCCGACGGCCGACTAAGCGGGCGCGGACGCGAGCCGGGGCGCCAGCATTAGCGGATCACCGCGATCTTGCCGACCGTCGTCGACCCGTCCGAGCCGGCCGCGGCGACGAGGTAGACGCCCGACGGGACGAGCTGGCCCGACGCGTCGCGGCCGTCCCAGCGGAACGAGCCGCCCCGGACCTCGCCGGCGAACACGACGTCACCGGCGACGGTCGCCACGCGGACCCGGGAGACGGCCGAGGGCAGCCCGCTCACGACCACGCCCTCCGCCGCCGTCGCCGGGCGGAACGGCGACGGCGCGGTGACGAGCGCGCTCGACCCGACGACGGGCCGCGTCGCGTCGCCGGGCGCGCTGAACAGGCCCTCGTCGGTGACGAAGAACACGCGGCCGGTCGACGGGTCCACGGCGATCCGATAGACGGGATCGCTCGGGAGCGGGCTGTTCTCGGCGTTGACCGTCCGCACGAGCTCGTCGCCGGCCGCGTTGAGGAGGTAGGCCCCGCTGGAGGTCCCGACCCAGAGCTGACCCGCCGGGTCGACTTCGAGGTCGAACACCTCGACGTCGCGCAGCAGGTAGTCCCGCCCGTCGGCGATGACGGGCCACTGGGGCGTCGCGAGCGCGGGGTCGGCGGCGAAGGCGGAGCCGGGCGAGAACACGAACGCGATGCCCCGCGCGGTCCCGATCCAGACCCGGCCCTGGCGGTCCACGACGACGTCGCGGACGTCGGCGTCGGGGAGGCCGGTGCCGCCGCCGGTGACGCCGGAGTAGCGGACGGCGCGGTCGTCGGCACCCGAGCGCGGGTCGGCGCCGGTGTCCCAGGCGCCGAGCCCGTTGCCGCCGAGCGCGATCCACTTCTGGCCGAACTCGTCGATGGCGACGCGGAACGGCTCGGCCGTCGCCGGGATGCCAGGCGGGTACTGCAGCCCGGTCCACTCGCCGTCGGCGAAGACGTGGAGCGGGACGCCGGACGAGTTGAGCACCCAGGCCCGGTCGTCGTCGTCGAAGGCCACGTCGCGGACGACGACGAAGCCGGGTGCGCCGAGGGCGGCCTCGAGCGACGAGTTGGCCTCGGTGTACGTCGTCGGGGTGCCGTCTCGGAACACGCTCAGGCCGCCGCCGCCCGAGCCCGCGAAAAAGGCGCCGTCCGGCGCCACGGCGGCCGACAGCAGCGACGAGCGGACGATGTCGAGCGACCCGTCGTCCGTGCGGTACGAGGTCCACGTCCCGTCTTCGAACCGGCTGACCGACGCGTACCCCGCCGACGCCAGCCGCTCGGTGACGAGCCACAGCACGCCGTCCTCGCCGATGTCCAGGTCGGTGATGGCCGTCGAGAGCGGGCCGGGGGGGGCGACCGTCTCGGGCGTCACGTTGTTCTCCCCGGGCGCGGGCGTCGGCGTCAGCCGGAACAGCCCGACGGCAGCGTCGGCGGCCCAGGGCGCGCCGTCGGGCCCGAGCGCCAGCCCGGACAGCGAGCTCGCGCCGGCGACGCGGTAGAACGACGACGGACCGGAGGGCGGGAGGGCGTACACGAAGCCCGGCGCGAGCGCGTAGAGCACGCCGTCGCCCGGCACGAGATCGACGATCGGGTTGTTGGTGAACAGCCGGCGCTCGAAGCCGCTCGCGGTCCGGCGGTAGAGGTCGCGGGCGCCGTCGGGCCCGCCCCCGACGTAGAGGTCGCCGTCGACCAGGGCCAGGCTGAAGGCCCCGCCGTCGAGGCCGAGCCGGGCCCACGCGCCGGGCGCCTGGAGCACGCCGCCGAGCCGGGCCGCGTACGCGCCGCCGGCCGTGGCGACGTAGAGCCCGTCCGAGCCGTCCGCAAGCGGCGCCGCGAGCACGTCGTTGACCGGCGTGCCGGCCTCGAGGTCGCCGATCCGGGCGTAGGCCTCGACCGTCCGCCCGGCGTCGCCGTCGAACACGACGACGCCGAAGTCGGTCGCCAGGTACAGGCGCTCGCCGGCCACGACGACGCGGCGGATCCCGCGCGAGGCGTACTGGTCGGCCCGCTGCACGTCGAAGAACGCCGTGACCTCGAACGTCTGGGCGTCGAGCCGCTCGAGCACGCCGTCTTGGTAGCCGATCCAGACCACGTCGCGGCCGGCGTCGTACGTCAGCGCGCCGATGGGCCCGCCGCGGAGGTCGCCCGCCGAGGTGACGGTCGCCAGCTCGCCCGTGCCGACGTCGTAGAAAAAGAGGCCGCCGGCCGTCGCCGCCCACAGCCCGTCGGGCGTCGCGGTCAGCGCGGTGACCTCGTTGTAGGCGGGGTAGGCTTGCCAGCCCGGCGCCTGGGCGGCGGCGGGGAGCGCGAGAACGACGGCGACGAGGAGCGCGAGGAGCGTCCGCATGGGGGTGCAGAGAAAGTGCGCGTACCGGTCGTCGGGGGCGTCGGGGGGCTAGAGCTGGCGGGCGAGGTTGACCATCTCGACGGCGCCGGCGGCGGCTTCGGCGCCCTTGTTGCCGGCCTTCGTCCCGGCCCGCTCCCACGCCTGCTCGATCGAGTCGACGGTGAGCACGCCGAACAAGACGGGGACGCCGGTGTCGAGGGCGGCCTGCAGGCACCCATTCGCGGCCCCGCCGGCCACGTAGTCGAAGTGGGCCGTGGCGCCGCGGATGACGGCGCCCAGGCAGATCACGGCGTCGTACGTCCCGGAGGCCGCCATCGTGCGGGCGACGAACGGGATCTCGAAGGCGCCGGGGCACCACGCCACGTCGACGGCGTCGGGGTCGGCGCCGTGGCGGCCGAGCGCCTCGACGGCGCCCTCGAGCAACCGCCGGGTGATGGCCTCGTTGAAGCGGCCCGCCACGATCGCGTAGCGCGCGTCGGGGGGCGAGACGAGGGAGCCTTCGAACGTCGTGGACATGGGGAGCGGTCGGTCGGCCGCAAGGTAACGACGGCTGGGGCGGTGCCCGGGCAACTCGGAGCGCCCCGCCGGACGAGCCGGCCGGCGTGCGCCGGCCGCGAGCCCGACCCGGTGCGCCGCCGCTGCCGCGCCACCTCGCGCGCCCCTAGTTTTCGAGATGCCCACGTCGACCGCCCAGCCCCTGCCGACGGCCGCTCTGCTGCCGGACCTGCCACCGGCTGTGCCCCGCCGGGGCCACCCGCGCTGGCTCCGCGCGCTCGGGCGGTGGGTGTTCACCGCGATGGGCTGGCGCTACGCGGGCGGCTTCGCGGACGTGCCCCGGATGGTGCTCGTCGGCGCGCCCCACACGTCGAACTGGGACGGGCTCGTGGGGCTGGCGGCCGCCGCGTGGTGCGACCTGTCGTTCGCCGTCTTCGCCAAGCGCCAGCTGTTCTGGGGCCCCCTCGGGTGGGCGTTGCGCGCGTTCGGCGGCGTGCCCGTCGACCGCGCAGCCCCGGGTGGGCTCGTCGCGCAGGGCGTCGAGCGCCTGCGGGGGCCCGAGCCGGCGATCGTGGCGCTCACGCCCGAGGGCACCCGGAGCGCGGTCCCGCGCTGGAAGTCCGGCTTCCACCGGATCGCCGTCGAGGCCGACGTCCCCATCGCCGTGGTCGGCCTCGACTGGGGCCGCCGCGAGATCCGCATCTGCGGGACGCTCGTGCCCTCGGGCGACCTCGACGCCGACCTGGCGGCCATCGACGGCCTGCTGGCGGGCGTCGAAGGGCGGCACCCCGACCGCGCGACGGCGCCGACGGCGGGCCGGGCGGTGACGGCCTGAGTCCGGCTCAGGACTCCCCTTCCGCGTCTCCGGGCGCCGGGCCACCGGTGCCGGGCTTGCCCTCGAGGTCGTTGCGGAAGAGCCGCGAGGTCGGGTACGCGAGGTCGATGTCGTCGCGGACCGCGAGCCGGTCCAAGATCGCCTCCCACACGTCCTGCTCGCTCCCGCGCACGCGCCGGGGCTCGACGAGGTAGCGCAGCGTGAGCTGGACGCCCTCCCCCACGACCGTCGTGTACACGACCGGCGTGAGCTTGGAGTAGAAGATGAAGTACTCCCGGGCCGCCCGGCGCAGCGTCCGCTCGGCGTCGTCGGACAGGTGCCCCGCCGTCTCCTCGCCGACTTCCTCGAGCAGCGTCTTCGCCGCCCGCCAGTCGCTCTCGAACGTGACCACGACGGCGATCTCATGCCACACGTAGGCGAACGCGCCGGTGTGGTTGACGACCGAGTCCGAAAACACCCAGCCGTTGGGGACGTGGATGATGCGGCCGGTCGACTGCCCCGCGCCCGTCCGCGTCCCGACTTCCAGGAGCGTGAACTGGAAGACGCGCTGGTCGATCACGTCGCCGGTGTGCTGGCGGATCGTGACGCGGTCGCCGGTCGAGAACGGGCGGCGCCACAGGACGAACGCCCAGCCGGCGAGGTCGACGAGCGGGTCCTTGAGCGCAATCGCCACGCCCGCCGTCAGCAGCCCCAGGAAGGTCCCGAGCCCGCCGGCTTCCGACAGCCAGATCGAGAACAGCCCGACCGTCAGCACGGCCGTCGCGATGTAGGTCGTGACCTTGCGCCAGCGGTAGATCCGGCGCGAATCGTCGGGCGCCCGCTGGCGGATGCCCCGCAGGACGAGCTGGCGGACGGCCCACACGGCGACGATCAGGACGGCCGACCAGACCAGGTCGGTCGTGAGCGCGGACCCGAGCCCGGTCAGCTCGGAGAGCGCCTCGCCTGCGCGGTCGCCCAAGGCGTCGGTGGCCTGGGCCACGGGCTACTCGGCCTCGGCGATAAACTGGCCGAGGCAGCGCTCGCTGTACGACGCGAACGTCGACGCAACGACCCGGCCGTTGACGGCCAGCTTGGGGACGGAGATGCCGCCATCCTCCCGGGCGAAGGCGCCGGTCACGGCGTCGGCCTGGGCCTGGATGTCGGTGAGGTAGACCTGGAGCTGGGCGTCGTCGTTGAGCGCCGCCTCGAACGCCGCGCCGTCCATGCCGACCGCGTTGACGGTCGCCACCAGCTCGGGCAGCGTCATGCCCCAGGTCGCGTCCTGGCGCTCGAACATCTCGTGCATCAGGTCGAAGAACTTGCCCTCCTGCTGGGCCATCTTGAGCGCGACGACCTGGCCGAGCGACTGCTGGCGCAGCGGGAACGGCACGTAGTAGAACTTGGCAGCCTCGCCGTTCTCCGCGATCACGCCGTCCAGCGTCTCCGACAGGTCGCGGCAGTGCGGGCAGTTCGGGTCGAACACCTTGACGACCGTCACCGGCGCGTCGGCGCTGCCGAGGTACGGGCCCGTCGTGAAGGCGGAAAGGTCCGCGATCGGATCGTACTCGGGGTCGTACGTGCACTCGCCGGTGACGTCCTGGATGCGGGGCGTCGGGACGGTCGGTGTGTCGCCGGAGGCGGACGCCAGCGCGGAGCTCGGGCCGTCGTCGGGGGCGGTGCGGGCGGCCAGGGCGAACGCGCCCAGCAGCAGGACCACGAAGCCGCCCAGCACGGGGAGGTACGGGCGGAACAGGGCGAGGCCGGTCGGCTCGGTGGCCCGGCGGCGGCGTGGGACGTCGGCGGGGGCGGGGGCGTCGGAGGGCATGCGGCGGTGCTCGAGCACGTGGAGGACGAGGAGGGTCAGGACAATTGCGGCCGAGGTCATGCACAGCGCGCAGAACGAGCCGATGACGGCGGCCTGGAGGTAGACGAGGTAGGCCGTGTACGCGGCGCCCACGCCGACCACGCCGAACGACGCCAGCCGCAGCCGGTCGTCGCGCACGGCGATGTAGGCCAGCCGGAGCCCGGCGATCAGGACGTAGAACAGCAGGCCCAACGTCACGTTCGGGATGCCGAGAAAGTCGGCGTACTCGCCCTCGGTGACGGTCGCGCAGCCCGAGCCCTCGCCCGTGACGGCGGCGCCCGCCGAGTAGTCGACGCCGCCGAGCCCGGTGCAGCCGGCGGCGAACCCGTTCGCCTTCTGGAGCGCGAGGTGAGTCACCACGACGATGCCCAAGAGGGCGACGCCGAGGAGCAGCTTGCGGAGGAGGGAGGTCTGTGCGGGCAAGGCCATGGTCGAGGCGGGAGGTCCGGGAAACGCGGGCGACGGGCGCGTCCGTCTGCGGGACGAAGCTACGGCGGCGCGGGGCGCGCCTCCCATTGCCGCGGGACGGAACCCGCCACCGAGGAGCGGGCGGCCACGTGGCTCTCGACAGGAGACGGAGGGCGACCGGGCTTGCGCCAGCAGGCCGGCCTGCGCCAACTAGGGGACCACCCCTTGGCTTCGCCGACCCTTCGGGTTGCCCCCCTCCTTTCTCGAGGAGGTGGGACTCCACGAGCTAAGTAGGAGGTCTGGGAGGGACGTGGCGCCAGAAACGAAGGAGCCCCCCTCGGATGAGGGGGGCGGCCGGCAGGCGGGGGGTCCGGCCTCGCGCAGGCGGGTGGCTCGCGCAGGTGGTGCAACCTTCGGCCGCTGCGTCCGAAGAGGGCCCAGCCCGAGCCGAGGGACCCGACTGTTAAAAAATTGGCACTCCGCTTGACTTGATGCCGCGTGCGCCCTACACTCCGCTAACTTTTTAGCACACGCTCATGCCTGTCCCCTCCCTGTCCCGTCGCGAGCGCCAGGTGCTCGATGTCCTCCACCGCCTGGGCCGCGCGAGCGCCGCCGACGTCCGTGAGGCGCTCGCCGACCCCCCCAGCGACTCCGCCGTCCGCACCCACCTCCGCATCCTGGAGGAGAAGGGCCACGTGCGCCACGAGCAGGACGGCCCCCGCTACGTCTACCTCCCCGTCGAGGCGCGCGACGCGGCCGGCCGCTCGGCCCTGCGCCACCTGATGACGACGTTCTTCGACGGCGCGCCCGAGCGGGCCGTCGCCGCGCTTCTCGAGGCCTCCGACGACCTCTCGGACGACGACCTCGACCGTCTCGATTCCCTCATCCGGAGTGCACGCTCCCAAGGACGATGACCGCTCTCCTGCTGACGCTCGCCCTCAAGGGCCTCCTGGTCCTGCTCGTCGCCATGCTCGCCGCGCGCCTGCTGCGCCGCGCCCCCGCCAGCGCCCGGCACGGCGTCTGGGCCGCGGCCTTCGGGGCCCTACTCCTGCTGCCCGTGCTGGAGGCCGTCGGGCCGGACTGGACGCTGGGCGTGCTGCCCGCCGAGCCTCAGCAGGTCGCGTTCGCGCCCCACGTCGCCGTCGCCCCGATGGCGCCGCTCGCGCCGATGCCCCCGATGCCCCCGATGCCGCCCCACCCGCCGATGCCGCCGGCCGCCCCGCCCGCCCCCGCGCTGGCGTTTGACGGGACGGACGCCCGGTTCGACGCGGAGGTCGCCGCGTATGAGGGCGAGGTCGAGGCCGAGATGGCCGCGTTCGAGCATGAGATGGCGTCCTTCGAACACGAGATGAGCGCCTTCGAGGCCGAGATGGAGAGCGTCGGCGCGTCCGCGATCGCGTTCGCCCCGCGGAGCCCCGCCCCGTCGGTGACGCTCGCCGGCCGCCGCGCCGGGTTCTGGGCCGGCGCCGTCTGGCTGCTCGGCGTGCTCGTCGTTGGCCTGGGGTGGGTGGCCGCCTACCTGGCCGCGCGGCGGATCGTCCGCGACGCCCGCCCCGAGACCGACGCCGACTGGGGCGTGCTCGCCGAGCGCGCGCGCCGGCTGTCCGGCATCGAGGGCCCGGTCCGCCTGCTCCGCACCGACGCGCTCGACGTGCCGATCGCGTGGGGCTACGGCGCCCCGGCCGTCGTCCTGCCCGCCTCGGCCGACGACTGGGAGGAGGACCGCCGCGAGGCCGTCCTCCTCCACGAGATGGCCCACCTCCGCCGCCGCGACGCTTGGACGCAGGCGCTCGCCCAGGCGGCGCTCACCCTGCACTGGCTCAACCCGCTCGCGTGGTGGGGCTACCGCCACTTCCTGGCCGAGCGCGAGCAGGCCTGCGACGACGCCGTGCTCGCCGGCGGCGCCCGCCCGTCCGACTACGCCGCGCACCTGGTGACCGTCGCCCGGGGGCTCCGGCGCGAGCCCCACGCGCTGGCGGCCCTCGCCCCGATGGCGCGGCGCGGCCCGCTCGAAGGCCGCATCGTCTCCATCCTCGACGCCGACCGCCAGCGAGGCGCGCTCGGCCGCATCGGCGGCATCGGGACGATCGCCCTCGCCGCGCTCGTGCTGGTCCCGCTCGCGGCCATCCAGCCCGTCGCCCGCGCTCTCGAGGCGACGCCCCTCGTCGAGACCGTCGCCGTCGCCGAGATCGCCCCCGTCGGCGCCCCCGCGCTCGCGGCCTTCGAGCCGGCCCCGGTCCGCGCCGACACCGACTCCGTCCGCGTCCGGTACCGCCCCGACCTCGACGGCGCCCGCCGCGAGGTCGACCGGGCCCGCCGCGAGCTCGACCGCGCGCGCGCCGACCTATCCCGCGACGAGATCTACGAGATCCGCCGCCAGGCCCTCGACGACGCCCGGCGCGCCCTCGACGAGGTCGACTGGACGGAGGTCGAGATCGCCCAGGCCGAGGGCATGCGCGCGGCCCAGCGCGCCCTCGATGAGATCGACTGGGAGGCCATCCGCGAGGCCCAGCGCGAAGGCCTGCGCGCCGCGCAGCGCGCCCTCGACGAGGTCGACTGGGACGAGATCCACCGTGGCCAGGACCAGGCGCTCCGCGAGGCCCAGCGCGCCATGGAGGAGGTCGACTGGAAGGAGATCCGCGACGCGCAGCGCCAGGCCTTCGACGCCGTCGACTGGCCGGAGGCCCAGCGCGAGGCGATGGAGGAGGCCCGCGAGTCCATTCGCGAGTCGATGGAGGACCTCCGCGAGGCGCAGAAAGAGGCCCGCGAGGCCGAGCGCGAGCGCCGCAACGACGCGCGCGACGCGGCTCGCGAGGCCGAGCGTGACCGTCGCGATGCCCCGCGCGATCGCAGCCACGTCAAGCCGGCGCCTCGCCCCGAGCCGCGGCCGACCCTCCGCGCCCAGGTCGGACCGAGCACCCCGCCAACCGTGCGGATGACGAAGCGCGTGGTCCCGACCGTCCGCGCCGAGCCGCCGGCCCCGCCTGCCCCCCCGGCCGTCCACGTCGTCCGCGAGCGCTGCCCGGACACGGTCTAGCGGCCCCGGCGACGATCCCGTCGCCAGGGCCCCGCTCCCTGCCTCACAGGGAGGGTCTCACCCAATCAATGTTAAAAAATTAGAATCATGCCCCCCCTTCCCGCCCGCCGCCTGCCCCTCCCGAGTATGCTCGCTCTCGTCTTCGCCTCGCTCCTCGCCCTCGGCACGGCGCCCCCCCCGCCCGCCACGGCCTTCCCCGCCGACGACTGGTGCAACGACGCCCTGGGCTGGGCGGACGACCGCGAGACCGCGTGCGAAGTCCGCGAGCAGGTGATCGCCGCCCGGGCCCTCGACCTCGCGGCCACAAACGGGAGCCTGACTGTGTCGCGCTGGGACCGGAGCGACATCCTGGTTCGGAGCCGGGTGCTGGCGATGGCCCCGACCCAGGCCGAGGCCGGGCGTCTCGTCGACGAGACGCGCATCACGATTGACGGCGGCCGCGTCCGCGACGACGCCTCCCGGACGGAGCACGACGGCGACCGCTGGGTGTCGGTGAGCTACCAAGTCTTCGCCCCGGCCGACACCGACCTCGAGGCGACGGTGCTCAACGGACCGCTCGACGTCCACGGTCTGGGCGGGCGCTTGCGGGCGACGGCCACGAACGGCCCCGTCCGGCTCGCCGGCGTCGCGGGCGACGTGGCGGTGGCGGCCACGAACGGCCCCGTCGACGTGACGCTCGACGGTGACCGCTGGGACGGGCAGGGCCTGGACGTGACGGCCACCAACGGCCCCATCCGCCTCGCCTTCCCCGACGACTACTCGGCCCGCCTCTCGGCCGAGACCCATCAGGGCCGCATCCACACCACCGGCTTCGAGCCCCCCCAGCGCGACCGCAAGCGCGGCGAGTGGACCGGCGACGCGGTCGACACTCTGCTCGGCGACGGCGGCCCGGCCCTCGTGCTCCGAGCCGAGAACGGGCCGGTGCACCTGAGGCGCGGCGGCTGAGCCGCCCGCCCCCGAGGCCCCTCCGATCCGGGGCACGTCAGGATCGACCGCTCGCGAGTGCCGCCCGGCGCTCCGCCCCCCCGTGCCGATCGCGCAAACGATGTGCACACACCGTCACACCTATGTCGTTGGGGCACAATCATCTGCACCTGCGATTTTTTTAGCACACCGAGTAACATCCGCCCCGCTCCCCCGTCAGGAAGGGGTCCACTCCTTGCCCGCCATGCGTCTCTCTACCCTCCTCGCCGCCGCCGCCCTGCTCGCGGCGCCCGCCCTCGCCCAGCCCACCTCCCCTGACGGCTCCGACACGACGGCCGCCGCCACCGATGGCCCGCGCGGCCTGGCCGCCGCCCCCCTGTCCGCCACGGTCGACCTCGACGGCCGGCTCGACGAGGCCGCGTGGGCGGATGCTCCCGTCGCGAGCGGCTTCGTCCAGTTCCGCCCGTCCCCCGGCGACGCCGCGACGGAGCCGACCGAAGCGCGTGTGCTCTACGACGGGACGGCCGTCTACATCGGGATGCGGATGCACGAGTCGCGCCCCGACGGCATCGGCGCCCCGCTCGGCCGCCGCGACGCCAACCTCACCGGCGACTGGGCCTTCGTCGCCCTCGACTCGTACCACGACCGCCGCACCGCCTTCGTGTTCGCCCTCAACCCGGCCGGCGTCCAGCGCGACCTGCTCATCTACGACGACGTCAACGAGGACGACTCGTGGGACGCCGTCTGGGCCGGCGCCGCCAGCCGGGACGAGACCGGCTGGACCGCCGAGTTCCGGATCCCGCTCAGCCAGCTCCGCTACGCCGCCGGCCAGGGCACCCAGGACTGGGGCCTGCAGTTTGGGCGCACGCACCACCGCACGGGCGAGGAGGCCTTCTGGAGCCCGATGAGCCCTGACGAGAACGGCATGGTCTCCCAGTTCGGCACGCTGTCCGGCCTGCGCGACTTGCGCCCGCCGCGCCAGCTCGAGGTCATGCCCTACGTCGCCTCGTCGCTGACGCGCGCCCCGGGCGACGACCTCGACCCCTTCTACGCCGACAACGACCTCGACCCGCGCGTCGGGCTCGACCTCAAGTACGGCCTGACCTCGGACCTGACCCTGACGGCGACCGTCAACCCGGACTTCGGCCAGGTCGAGGGCGACCCGTCGCGCGTCAACCTGGGCGGGTTCGAGCTGTTCAACCAGGAGCGCCGGCCGTTCTTCGTCGAGGGCACCGACGTGTTCAGCATGCAGCCCCGGCGCTTTTTCGGGATGAACCGGCCGAGCCTGCTCTACACGCGCCGCATCGGCCGCAATCCGCAGCGCTCGAACTTCGTGCCCGCCGAGGCCCACGACGCCGTCGGCGAGAACGGGACGGTCTACACCGACTCGCCGCAGCAGTCGACGATCCTGGGCGCGGCCAAGCTGTCCGGCCGCATCGGCGGGTTCTCCGTCGGCGTGCTCGACGCGGTGACCGGGCCGGAGTACGGGCGCTTTATGGGGAT
Source organism: Rubrivirga halophila (assembly GCF_046845755.1). Lineage (GTDB taxonomy): Bacteria > Bacteroidota > Rhodothermia > Rhodothermales > Rubricoccaceae > Rubrivirga. The sequence goes on along the minus strand of NZ_CP177357.1, from coordinate 480,824 downwards.
CGACGGCGACGGCGCGATCGTGGCCGACGACCGCGCGCTCGTCGAGCCGACGACCAACTTCGCCGCCGCGCGCGCCAAGGCCACGGTCGGCAAGACCATCATCGGCCTGCTCGGCACGTCCGTCGTCCGGAGCACGGCCGACCCGGCCATCGAGCGCACCCTGCCCGGCCAGGGGACCGTCTTGGGGTTCGACATCGAGCACGCCTTGACCGACGACTGGATCATCAACGGGCAACTGGCGGGGAGCTACGTCTCCGGCAGCGCCTCGGCCATCGACCGCGTCCAGCGCGCGTTCCCGCGCCTGTTCCAGCGCCCCGACGCCGACCACCTCGACTACGACCCGACGCGCACCTCGATCTCCGGGCTGACCGGCGAGATGAACGTGCTCAAGTCGGGCGGCGAGCACTGGGTGGGCTCGCTCCACGCCGAGTTCACCTCGCCCGGGTTCGACGCCAACCAGCTCGGCTTCCAGGGCCGCGCCGACGAGCTCGGCATCGGGAGCGTGGTCGTGTACCAGCAGAACCAGGCGCAGGGCCCGTTCCAGCGCTGGAGCGCCAACCTCTTCGCCGGCACGCGCGTCAACTTCGACGGCGACCGCTCGGCCCTCTTCACGGGCGGCAACGTCAACGGCCGGCTCCACAACTTCTGGGGGTTCGGCGCGAACGGCGAGGTCTACGCCGCGAGCACGAACGACCGGCTCACGCGCGGCGGCCCGATCGCGGCCTCGCCCGGCGGCTACGGCCTCAACGTCAACGGCTGGACCGACGACCGCAAGCCCGTCTCGGCCTTCGTCTGGACCGGCCTCAACCGCGACGCGCTCGGCGGCCGCTTCAACGGCGTCGAGGTCGGCGCCGAGATCCGGCCCAGCTCGTCGCTCACCGTCCGCATCGGGCCCGAGCTGTTCCTGTCCGGCAACCCGCGCCAGTACATCACCAGCGACGACGCGCCCGGGCTCGACGCCACCTTCGGCCGCCGCTACGTGTTCGGCGAGATCGACCAGACGACCGTCTCGCTCGACACCCGCGTCGACTGGACGTTCACGCCCCAGCTCTCGCTTCAGGTCTACGCCCGGCCCTTCGTCTCGCGCGGCCGGTACTCCAACTTTAGCCAGATGACGGAGGCCCGCCAGCTCGACTTCCCGCGCTTCGGCGCCGACGTCGGCACCATCGAGCCGCTCTTCGCAGACGGCGCCGATCCGGCCACGGCCATGCCCCAGGCCTACCGCGTGACCGGCCCCGACGGCGGGACGACCGAGTTCGGCAACCCCAACTTTACCGTCCGCTCGCTCCAGGGGAATGCGGTCCTGCGCTGGGAGTACCGGCCGGGCTCGGCGCTCTTCCTGGTCTGGCAGCAGCAGCGGAGCGGGTTCGCGAACGACGGCGGATTCGAGTTCGACCGCGACGTGTCGGGCCTGTTTACCGACCCCGTCACCAACGTCTTCGTCCTCAAGCTGAGCTACTGGCTCGGCTGATCGGGGGCGACCGGCCGGACGAGCCATCCGGCCCTGCCCCTCCCCGCTGGCGGCTACGAGACGGGCCGCCGGCGGGACCCGACCCACGGGGTCGCCTTCACGGGCGGCCCCGTTTTGTTTTCGGAGGCGCGAGAACGGAGGCCGCCGGACACGGGTACGGGCCGGGCTCGCGTTCGTCCACGCCGCCCCCCCGCCCACGACCCCATGCTCCGCCCGCTCGCGCTCGCGCTCCTGACGACGTGCGCCGCCACCGCCCAGCACGCGCACCCCGCGCCCGTCCCGGCCGAGGCGACCGCCGTCGCCGAGACGTTCGTCGTCACCGGCCTGCGCCTCGACGAGGCCGCCCCGCCGCCCGGAAGCGCCGTCGGTCGCGCCGGGCTCCGCTACGGCGACGGCGGCTACGCGTCGGTCGTGTTCGGCCGGCCGTTCGTCCGGGGCCGCGCCGTCTGGGGCGGGCTCGTGGCCGACGGGACGGTCTGGGCCGCTGGCGCCCACCGCGCGACCGAGCTCGTGACGACGGTCCCGCTCGCGGTCGGCGGCGTCGAGGTGCCGCCGGGCGCCTACAGCCTGTTCGTCACGCCCGGCCCCGACGCCTGGACGTTGCACGTCAACGCCAGCCTCGGGGCCCACCTCGCCGACGAGTACGACCCGGCGCTCGACCTCGTCACCGTCACGGTCGCCCCCCACGCCCTCGACGCGACCGTCGAAGGGCTGACGTGGTCCTTCGACGACGACGGCGCCGCGCTCGTGCTTGCGTGGGACCGCCGCGCCGCCGCCTTTCCGATCACTCGCCTTCCATGACCGGCCCCCACGACCGCCAGCCCCTCGTCGCCGCGGGCGCCCCGCTCGCCGAGGCGCCCGCCGCCGTCGTCCTCGTCCACGGCCGGGGCGACTCGGCGCGCGGCATCCTGGGGCTGACCGCCGAGCTGCCCGACACCCTCGCGTACCTCGCCCCGCAAGCGGCCGGCCACGCGTGGTACCCGCAGAGCTTCCTGGCGCCGCTCGCGGCGAACGAGCCCGGGCTGGGCAGCGGCATCGCCGCCGTGCTCCGCGCCGTCGCCACCGCCGAGGCGGCCGGGATCGACCGCGCCCACGTCGTCCTCGCCGGCTTCAGCCAGGGCGCCTGCCTCGCCGCCGAGACCGCCGCGCGGACCGGCGGGCGCTGGGGCGGCGTGGTCGTCCTGTCGGGCGGCCTGCTCGGGACGGGCCCCGGGCCCGACGACGCGCCGACGCTGCTCGGCGCCGGCGGCCGCTACGCCGACAAGGCGTTCGACTACGACACGTCCCTCGCCGGCACGCCCGTCTTCGTCGGCTGCTCCGACGTCGACCCGCACATCCCCCTCGCCCGCGTCGAGCGGACGGCGGCCGTGCTGGCCGAGCTCGGCGCCGAGGTCGACGCGCGGATCTACCCCGGGATGGGGCACACCGTGAACGCCGACGAGCTCGCCGCGATGCGCACCTTGCTGACGGCTGTCAGTCAGAGCGCCTGACAGGGCGTCGCCTTAGGCGCGGGTCCGCCGCTTCGTCGGGATCGCCGAGATCGCGACCGACGGCCAGCCCCAGCTCCGCGAGCGCCTGGGTATCCAGGAGCCGTCGTAGGCCCGGAGCCCCGCTGGCGACGGCCGCCAGCGGGGTGAATGATCTGCTTAGCCCGGCGGGATCTTGATCTCCCCGGAATGGCCTTCATGTTTGTCCTCCTCGGAATGGCCTTCATGAACGTCTGACGCCAATCCACCGGCCCCATCATGATCACCCTCATGCATTACTCTCAGATGATTAATGAACACAGAATATTTTCCGCTACAGTTAATCCCATTGCCCACTACCAAAATATAGACTAGCCGACGCCGTCCTTGCGACGTATTGTCGCTGTCCAGAGACGGCTCCTGCAGTCCACACGGCATGCTCCAGCCTGTGACTGTGCTTTCTGGACGAATGTTTATTTCCCAAGTCAACCGACACCCTGGCTCCCCCTCCATCCAGTGTGGTGGAAGAGGCTGATGTGGCCTGTTGTTGGAACGGACCGCAGTAGGCACGAAGTTGCCTGGGCTTTGCTCGATGATACGCGTGACGTTGCTACGTGAATTTGTACACGGCATGACGGTTGGGGCAAAAAGAAGGGGGGGACGAATCAGGGGCCATCCGCCTGGGCCTGGGCGCGGAGGGCGGACCAGCCTGGAAGGGCGCGAGCGGTAGCAAACAGGCGGCCAGTGTCGATGTAATCGAGTTTGTGACCGTTGACGACAGCGGCGGTGAGCGCGTCGAGAGCGCGGGCTGGCGAGCCCGTCTCGGCGAAAACCAGGGCCGTCCGGAAGGAGACACGGACATCGCTAGGCGCCTCGCGTAGAGCCTGCTCGGCGTCGGCGATGGCGGCGGCGCGGTCACCGAGAGCGAGAGCGGCTGAGGCACGGATCGACCGTGTGTAGGCGTCGGCGGGGTTCACCGCGAGCGCCGCATCGGCACGGCGGCGGGTGCGACGGTAGGCCTGACGTGCACCGGCTTGGTCTCCGAGTTCATCAAGGAGATCGGCAAACGTGATCCAAATGACGTGGTCGGTGCTGTCCATGGCGAGAGCCCGTCGGTACATCCGGGCGGCACCGCGTTGGTCGCCCGCGTCGTATAGGAGCAGACCGAGGTTCGAGTACGCCCCGTAGTTGGGCCGAATGGCGTTCGCCGCTTGGTAGTTGCGGCGAGCGGCATCCTCATCGCCCGTCGCCTGAAAGAAGGCGGCCCGGCCGTAGTAGCCCTGGAAGTTGCCCGGGGCGAGGGCGATGATGGCCTCGAACTGGGCGGCGGCGTCCTCGAGCCGGCCGAGCCGGAAGTAGAGGTAGCCGAGGTCGGCGTGGCCGGTCCACAGGCCCGGGCGGAGGCGGAGGGCGTGGAGGAGCGTTTGCTCGGCGGCGGCGGGGTCGCCGGCCCCCTCCTGGGCCTCGCCGAGGGCGCGGAGCGCGGCGGCGGAGGCGGGGTCGAGGTCGAGGGCGAGGCGGGCCTCGGCGATGGCGGCGGGATAGTCGCCCGTCGCGTTGCGGAGGTGGGCGAGGGCGATGTGGGGGTGCGGCGCGTCGGGGGCGAGGGCGAGCGCGCGAGCGGCCGACGTCTGGGCGCGTCCGATCCAAGTCGTGTCCCGGGTCCGGTTGTAGCTCGCGACGGCGGCCTCGGCGAGGCGGGCGTGGGCGGCGGCGAAGTCGGGGTCCTCACCGATGGCGTCTTCGAAGAGACCGACAGCGCGGTTGAGGTCGGCGACCTCGAGGTCGCGCTCGAGGTAGCCCACGCCGGCCAGGAAAAAGCGCTGGGCCTCGGGGTCGTCGGTGCCCCACGCCACGCCTCCCCGGTCGACCGTCGCCACGCCGCCCAGCCCCAGCATCTCGACGACGGCCTGGAGCGCGGCCGCCCGCACCGTCCCGCCGGGCGCGACGGTGAGTGTGCGCGAGGCGAGCGTGCGGGGCCGGTCGCCGGTCGAGGTGAGCGCGAGCGTGAGCACGAGCCGCCCGCCCTCGCGCGCCAGCCGCCCCGTGAGCACGCGGTTCGCCCCGAGCACGGCGTCGGCCTGGCGCGCGGTCTCGACGCCGAGGTCGCGGATGACGTTCGCCGGAACCACCCAGAGCCCGGCCTCGGTCGGGACCGCCTCGACGACGCCGCTGGCGAGCGTCTCGGCCAGGCCCTCGGCGAACGCCCGGTCGTCGGGCGCGTCGGACTCGGGCTCGAACGCGAGCACGGCGAGGTGCACGGCCTCCCGGGCGAACGGGCCGCCGGGGCGGACGCTCCACATCGCCGCCACCAGGAGCGCCGCGAGCGCGACGGCGAGCACGGCGTAGCGGGGCCGCAGCCGGGCGACGGTCCGGTCCGGAACGACGGCGGCCTCGATCGCCAGGGCGAACGCCCCCGCGTCGGGGTAGCGGTCGGCGGGGTCCTTGGCGAGCGCCCGCAGGACGACGGCGTCGAGCGCCGGGGGCACGTCGACGCGGGCGCTCGGTGGCGGCGGGTCCTCGTGGTGGACGTTGTAGCGGACGGCGGCGGCGTACGGGGCGAGGAACGGGTTCTCGCCCGTCAGCATCTCGTAGAGCACGAGCCCGAGCGCCCACACGTCGGACCGGGCGTCGGCGGCGCCGGCGGCCTGCTCCGGCGCGGCGTACGCCAGCGTCCCCCCGCTCGTCCCCTCCGACGCCCCCGCGTCGCCGGCGACCTGGGCGACCCCGAAGTCGAGGACCTTGGGCGTGCCGTCGTCGGTGACGAACACGTTCGCGGGTTTGAGGTCGCGGTGGACGATGCCCTGCGCGTGCGCGGCGGCCACGCCGGCCGCGACGCCACGCACAAGACGGACCGCCTCGGCGATTGCTAACGGTCCCCGCGCCAGCCTCTCGGCCAACGTCTCGCCGTCGTAGCACGCCAAGGCGATAAACGGCTGGCCGTCGTCGGTCTCGGCCACTTCGTAGACCGTGCACACATTCGGGTGGTCGAGCGTGGCCGCCGCGCGCGCCTCGTCGAGCAGCCGCGCCTTGGCCTCGGCGTCGCGGCCGAAGGCGTCGGAGAGCACCTTGAGGGCGACCTCGCGGCCCAGGCGTGGGTCTTGGGCGCGGTACACGACGCCCATCCCGCCCCGGCCCAGTTCCCCGAGCACCCGGTACCGCCCCACCCGCTCCGGAGCCGGAGCGGCACGAGGCGACATAGGGGGGGGCACGTCCATAGAAGGCACAGACGGGACCGCAACGTACACCTAACGACCTCCCCTTCCACATCATGTCCACCCATGATTCGCGGCCCATGTTGGCTCGACGGTGGGGAGCCGTGTTTGAGCGCACGCGCACGCCCAGACGCGGGGGTGGCCACCGCCGGTCGCTGGCCGGGGCGCTCAGGGAAAGTCGACCTTGGGGGGCGGGCTCGGCGTTGACGCTTTGGTGACCGAGGCGAACCCGGCGCCCGACGCCAGCACGTCGTCGACGGCGCCCTCGGGCTCCCCGCCGTAGGCCTGCCGCAGCGTGCCGTCGGCGTCGCGGTAGTGCAGCCCGTACGTCAGCGACGCCCGGTTGCCGTCCGACACCTTGTAGCCGAGGTCAGCCTCGAGCGACTGCCCGTCGGTCGAGACCAGCTGGCGATTGAGGGTACAGTTGTCCCCCGCCCGGACCTCCACGAGCGTGACCTTGGCGTCGGCGCAGTCGCGATGGACTTTAAAGATGAGCTCGGCCTGCCCGTCGACGGTGCCGGAGTTGGCGGCCTCGACGTAGACGTAGGGGTCGCTGCCTTTCGTCGCGCAGCGGACGTGGACGGTCTGGGGGTCGTAGGTGTTGGCAGAGTCCTTCATGAGCGGTCGGGGATCTGGGGGCCGGGCGCGGCGGAGCCGAGCCCCCCGCGCGCCCGACACGGGGGGTCGGATCGGAGCGGTCAGGGGAAGTCGACCTTGGGCGGCGGGCTCGGGGGCACCCGCCCGGAGATGGGCTGGAACCCACAGCCGGTCGCCATCCCATCCGGCTCTCCACCGTAGGCCTGGCACCGGGTGCCGTTGGGGCCGACGAACCACAGCTCGAAGACGACCGTCGCCTTGCCGCCCGTGGCAAGGGTGAACGCGATGTCGGCCTCCATCCGGCGCCCGTTCTGGAGCGGCCGCACGTTCGAGACCGTGCAGTTCTCGGAGGCCACGACGTCGACCAGAGCGATCGGACAGTTCTGGGTAACGACGAACATGAGCTTGGCGGGGTTGGCGCTCCCGACGTGCGTTCGGACGACGTAGACGTAGGGGATGCCGTCCTTCTCGTCACAGCGGACCTGGACGGGCTCGCGAGAGGGGGCGGCACCGGCGGCGGGGGTGGACTGGGCAGAGGGGTCACTCATGGAGGGGTGGGGAACGGGAGGGGATGGGGGCGGCGATCACCGGGGGGGCGTGGGGAACCGGGGGTGGCGCAGGAGGTCGGCGAAGGCGCGTTCCTGGTCGGCCTCGGTGAGGGGGTGGCCGGCGGCGGCGGCGGCGGCGAGCGCGTCGAGGGCGGCGGCGTTGTCCTCGAGCAGGGCGAACACGCGGGCCGCCTCGTACTGGACCTGGGGGTCGGCCGGGGCGAGCGCGACGGCGCGGCGGGCGGCGTCGCGGGCGCCCGCGGCGTCGCCGGTGCCCTCGCGGTAGGTCGCCGCGGCGGCCAGGGCGACGGGGTCGTTGGGGTTGACGGCGAGGTCGCGCTCGACCTGCCGGAGCGCGCCCCGCAGCGCGCGGACGATCCGGAGGGAGTCGTCGAGGGCGGCGTACGCCGACGCCAGGTTGTTCCAGGCGACGTGCGACGAGCTGTCGAGCGCCAGGGCCTGCCGGTAGCGTCGGACGGCGCCCCGCGCGTCGCCGTCCGCGAGCAAGAGCGTGCCCAGGTTGACGTAGACCGAGCGGAGGTCGGGGCGGAGCGCCAAGACCTCCTCGTAGGCGGCCCGGGCGCCCCGCGTGTCGCCGGCGAGCAGGCGGGCGGCGCCGACCCCCGAGTGGCCCTGGTAGTTGCCCGGGGCGAGAGCGACGACGCGCGCGAAGGCGGCCTCGGCCTCGTCGGTGCGGAGCTGGCGGAGGTAGAAGGCCCCGAGCGCGAAGGGGCCGGTCCACACGTCGGGCTGGCGGTCGACGATGCCGCGGAGCGTGGCCTCGGTGCCCTCGAGGTCGGCGGCGGCCTCCTGGGCGGCGGCGAGGGCGAGGTGGGCGCGCACGCCGGTCGGGTCGAGGGCGAGGGCGCGCCGCGCGTGGTGCATCGCGAGCGTCGTCTCGCCGGTGGTCTCGGCGAGCGCCGAGAGCGTGATGTGGACGCGGGGGTCGCGGTCGTCGAGGGCCTCGGCGCGGGCGGCGGCGTCGCGCGTGCGCCCGACCCAGACCGAGTCGCGTGTGGCCTCGTAGCTGGCGAGGAACGCCTCGCCCAGGCGGGCGTGGGCGGCGGCGAACGCGGGGTCCTCGGCGATGGCCTGCTCGAAGAGGTCGATGGCGCGGTCGAGGTCCTCGGCCTCGCGGTCGCGCTCGAGGTAGCCCACGCCGGCCAGGAAGAACCGCTGGGCCTCGGGGTCGGCCGTCCCGCGCTCGGCCGCCGGCCCGGCGACGGGGGCCAGCCCCAGCATCTCGACGACGGCCTGGAGCGCCTGCCCGCGGACCGGCGCGCCCTCCGAAATCTGGAGCGCCTTGGAGTCGAGCGTGCGGGGGCGGTCGCCGGTCGAGGCGAGGTCGAGCGTGAGGACGAGCCCGCCGCCGTCGCGGACGAGCCGGCCGCTGAGCACGCGGTTGGCCCCGAGCACCGTCCCCGCTGCGCGCGCCGTCGTCACGGCGAGCCCGCGGACCTCCGTCATGGGCACCACCCAGAGCCCGGTCTCGGGCGGGGCCGCCTCGGCGACGCCGCTGGCGAGCGTCTCGGCCAGGCCCTCGGCGAACGCCCGGTCGTCGGGCGCGTCGGACTCGGGCTCGAACGCGAGCACGGCGAGGTGCACGGCTTCCCGGGCAAACGGGCCGCCGGGCTGAACCGTCCACACCCCGATACCGGCGAGCGCGGCGAGCAGCACGGCCAGCCCGGCGAATCGGGGCCGAAGGCGCGCCGTCAGGGGCGCCGGGGCCGTCGCCGCCGCGAGGGCGTCCCCAAAGGCGGCGGCGTCGGGGTAGCGGTCGGCGGGGTCCTTGGCGAGCGCCCGCAGGACGACGGCGTCGAGCGCCGAGGGCACGTCGGCGCGGGCGCTCGGTGGCGGGGGGTGCTCGTGGAGCACGTTGTAGCGGACGGCCGCCGCGTACGGCGCCACAAACGGGTTCTCCCCGGTCAGCATCTCGTAGAGCACGAGCCCGAGCGCCCACACGTCGGACCGGGCGTCGGCCGCGCCCGCGTCCTGCTCCGGAGCCCCGTAGGTGAGCGTCCCGACCGCCTCGCCGGGCCCGGCCCGGCCGTCCTCGGCCACGCTCGCGACGCCGAAGTCGAGGACCTTGGGCGTGCCGTCGGCGGCGACGAACACGTTGGCCGGCTTGAGGTCGCGGTGGACGATGCCGTGCGCGTGCGCCGTGGCGACGCCCGCCGCGATGCCGCGCGCGATCCGGACGGCCTCGGCGACCTCGAGGGGGCCGCGGTGGATCCGCTCGTCGAGCGTTTCCCCGTCGTAGCACGCCAGGGCGATAAAGGGCCGCCCCTCCGGCGTCTCGCCGACCTCGTAGACGGTGCAGACGTTGGGGTGGTCGAGCGTGGCGGCGGCTCGGGCCTCGCGGAGCAAGCGGCCCTTGGCCTCGGGGTCGAGCGCGAGCGCCTCCGGGAGCACCTTGAGCGCCACCTCGCGGCCCAGGCGCGGGTCTTGGGCACGGTACACGACGCCCATCCCGCCGCGGCCGAGTTCCCCCAGAACGTGGTACCGCCCGATCCGCCCGTCAGGCGGAATGGCGGGGTCGCGAGTCGGGGCCGGACTGTCCAGGGTGAGCGCTGGAACGGGATTCCCAACCTACTGAAACCAAGCCAATTGGGCATCGGGTAATCACGTGACCCCACCAGCGGCGTGGGCTACCACACGTCGGTCGCCAGCCACCGCGCGGCCGCCCGCAGGGCGGGGACGTAGGCGGCGGGCTCGGTGTGGCCCAGCCCCTCCGCGGGCGCCAGCACGATCGGCAGCCCGCGCCGCTGGCGGCTCTCGACGGCCCACTGCGTGGTCTGGAAGGCGTAGAGCTCGTCGGCCGTGCCGTGGATGACGTACGTCGGGCGCCCGCCGCCGTCGGTGAGCGGGACGGCGGCCATGGGGATGCCGGCCGCGAACTCGTCGTAGTCCTCGAGGTAGAGCCACGTCCCGAACCCGCCCATGCTGTACCCGGTCACCACCACGCGCCCCGGGTCGACGGGCCACCGCTCGAGGGCGCGGCGGACGAGCGACATCGCGAACGCCCGCGACTCGGCCGTCTCCCAGTCGCCGCCGATCCGGTCGGGCGCGACCACGATGGCCCGCGCCTCGTCGAAGCCGGGCGCCGCGAGCACGCGCAGGTAGGTCTCCCCGAAATAGGGCGTCACCTCGCCGGCCCAGTGGAGCGCCAGCACGAGCGGCACGCGCTCGCCGGCCGCCAGCCCCGCCGGGACGGACAGGCTCAGGCGCACCGTCGCGCCCCGGTCGTCCGTCAGCTCGGCCCGCGAGATCCCGGGCGCGAGCGGGATCGCGTCGAAGGCGTCGCCCGAGATCGTCGGGGCATCGCAGGCGGCGAGCGCGAGCAAGAGAACGAGGACGGCGCGCACGGGCGGGGTCGATGGAACCGCCGCAAGCGTAGCGGCATCCGCGACGGAGCGAAAGGCGGTTCGCCGTACGCTGGCGCCACAAGGAGAAGGAGGACGAGGAGACGTAGAGGAGAAGAGGATGCCCCCGTCAGGCTCTCCCTCGTTCCTGACGCGCCCGCGCCCACCCCCTCCTCTCCTCGTTTCTTCCGGTCCTCTACTCGTACCAAACGTGCCCTTCGTCCTCGCCGCCGGCGCCGTCCCCCCGTTCCTCGTCGAGGTCGTCGCGATCGTGCTGGCGGCGGCCGTCGTGGCGTACCTCAGCCAGCGCGTGGGGCTGGTGCCGATCGTGGGCTTCCTGCTGGCGGGCGTGCTGATCGGCCCGAGCGGGCTGGGCCTGGTGACGGACCCGGAGTTGATCGACGCGGCGGCCGAGATCGGCGTGCTGCTGCTGCTGTTCACCATCGGCATCGAGTTCTCGCTCGACAAGCTCCAGCGGATCCAGCGGCTCATCTTCGTCGGCGGCGGGATCCAGGTCGGGCTCACGACGGCGATCGTGGCCGGGCTGTGCCTGGCGTTCGGCGTCGGCTGGCGGCCGGCCATCTTCACCGGCTTCCTGGTCGCGCTCTCGTCCACGGCGATCGTGCTCAAGCTGCTCGGCGACCGGGGCGAGACAAACACCGAGGTCGGCCAGGGCGCCGTCGGGCTGCTCATCTTCCAGGACCTCGCCGTCATCCTGATGGTATTGCTCGTGCCCGCGCTCGGCGGCGAGGGCATGACGGGCGGCGAGCTGGTGTGGGCGCTGGGGAAGGCGGGGCTGATCATCGTGTTCGTGCTCGTCGTGGCGCGGCGCGTGCTGCCGCCGGTCCTAGAGCACGTGGCCCAGACGTGCTCGCCCGAGCTGTTTTTGCTGACCATCATCGCGATCTGCTTTGGGACGGCGTACGCGGTCGGGCTGGCGGGCGTGTCGATCTCGCTCGGCGCCTTCCTGGCCGGGCTCGTCGTGAGCCAGAGCCGGTTCTCGGAGCACGCCCTGAGCGAGATCCTGCCGCTCCAGATCCTGTTTTCGGCGACGTTCTTCGTGTCGGTCGGCTTGCTGCTCGACCTCGGGTTCGTGTGGGACAACTTGGGGCTCGTCCTGCTCGCGCTCGTGGCCGTGACGCTTCTCAAGTTCGGGACGACGTTTCTCGCGGTCCGCGCCGTCGGCCGCGCGATGCCGGCGGCGGCGGCGACCGGGCTGTGGCTGGCCCAGGTCGGCGAGTTCTCGTTCGTGCTCGAGCGCTCCGGCCGGGAGGCCGGGCTGGCACCGCTGGGGATGGACGACATCGGCGCGCCGCTCTTTATCGCCGCGACCGTCGTGTCGATGGCGCTCACGCCGGTCGCGGCGCCCTACGCCGGCCGGCTCGCGAGCCGGCTCCGGGGGCTTGCGGACGCGCGCGAGCCCGATGCGCCCGAGGCGGATCCGGCACACTTCGCGGACCTCGAGAACCACACGATCGTGGCCGGATACGGCGACGCCGCCAAAAAGCTCGTCCACGTGCTCGACGGCTCCGGCGTCCCGTTCGTGGTCGTGACGCTGTCGCCGGTCGGCGCGCGAGAGGCCGAGGCCGCGGGCTTGCGCGTGCTCCGGGGCGACTACGCCAAGCGCCACATCCTGCAGGCCGTCGGGCTCGACCGCGCCAAGCTGCTCGTCGTCCCGGACGACAACCCGCAGATGGCGCACCGCGTCGTCTCGGTCGCCCGTGCGCTCGCGCCGACGGCCCGCATCGTCGCCGCGGCGCCGACGCCGCACGACGCCGAGGAGCTGGTGCACGCGGGCGCCGACCGCGCGATCGCCGTCGAGCTGGAAGCGGTCATCGGGCTGTTCGACGACATCCTGCGGCACTACCGCGTGGCGCCTGCGGAGATCTTGCGCCACGAGGAGACGCTGCGCCACGGCACGTATGAGGCGTTCGACCACGAGATCATGGACACGCCCGCCGTCCGCTGCGAGCTCGACGCCGACTGCTTCTCGACGCGGACCGTCACCATCCGGCCCGGCGCCCGCGTGGCGGGTCAGTCCCTGGCGGACCTCCAGCTCGACGAGCGGCTCATCCACGCCATTGAGGTCGCTCGCGACGGCGCGGTCACCCGCGAGCCGACGGGCGGGTTCAGGCTCGAAGCCGGCGACGAGGTCCTGTTCGGCGGCACCGCGCAGTCGTTTATCGACGCGGCCGACCTGTTCCGCACCTCCGACGCCGGGACGCCCGGCCTCCCCGACCTCCCTGCCATGCCCACGCAGCGCGCCGACTGGATCGACACCTCCACACCCGTCACCTTGCGGCCCGACCCTGGGGCTGACTGCTCGCACGGCGACCACGTCCACGCCGTGACGCCGAGCGCCCAGGGCTGCGAAGAGTGCTTGGCGCACGGCGACCGCTGGGTGCACCTCCGCGTCTGCATGACGTGCGGCCACGTCGGCTGCTGCGACTCGTCGCCGGGCAAGCACGCCACGGCCCACTACCACGCGACGGGCCACCCGGTCGTGCGCAGCATCGAGCCCGGCGAATCGTGGGGCTGGTGCTACGTCGACGAGGAGATGCTGTAGCCACTCGGCCGCTCGACCGCGCGCGGAACGTGTCGGCGGGGGCGCCCGTCCCTAGCCGGCCCTCCGCCGACCCCATGCGCTTCGTTTGTCTCTTCGCTTTGCTGCTCGCGGGCTGCGCCGACGCCGCAGACGACCCTGTACCGGACGCCCCGGCGCCTCCCATGGCGCGGCCCGAGGCGCCCGCCGTCGACCCCGAGGCGCTGGGCGGCGACCTGCCTGTCTACGCCGAGCGGCTGCTGTCCAACCCCTACGTCGAGGTGTCCCGCTTTGCCCTCCCGCCCGGCCGGGCCGTCGCGCTCCGGACCGGCAAAAACTGGGTCGCGTACGCGCTCTCGGACGCCGAGCTCCGCGTCGACGGCGAACCGGAGACGTGGGCGGCCGGGTCGGCCGTGCTGTACACCGAGCCGGCGCGGATCGAGAACGTCGGCGCCGACTCAGCTCGCGTCCTGTTCCTCGAGCGGTGGGCGAACCCGCTCCCCGACCGCGCCCTGCCCGGGCAGGACCCCGACCTCCGATTCCCGGCCGAACTGACCCGCCTCAACGAGATCGACAACGAGGCCCTCGAGGTGCTGGTCGCCGACGACCGCGTGGTGGTCGCCCGGGTGACGTTGGCGCCGGGCACGGCCCTGCCCACGCACTCCGCCTTCAGCCGGGTTGTCTACGCGCTCAACGACTACACCGTCGAGCGCTACAACTCGGAGGGCTTTGCCGGCACGACGGCCGACGGCGTGGTGGCGCGCCGCGCCGGGGCCATCGCCTGGGACTCGGCGTTGAACTACGGCGCCCGGAACGTCGGCGAGGCGCCGTCCGAGACGCTGCTCGTCGCCTACTACGACTGATCGCGGGCCCGGCGGCTCACGCCTTGCGCACGAACTCGGACTTGAGCCCCATCGCGCCGACGCCGGGGATGCGGCAGTCGATGTCGTGGTCGCCGTCGACGAGCCGGATGTTTTTGACCTTGGTGCCCACCTTCACGACGGACGACGAGCCGCGCACCTTGAGGTCTTTGATGACCGTGACTGCGTCGCCGTCCGCCAGCGGCGTCCCGTTCGCGTCGCGGACGACGCCGGTCTCGGCGGCCTCGGCGACCACCTCGTCCTGGGGCCACTCGTGCGCGCACTCGGGGCAGACGTAGAGCGGGCCGTCTTCGTAGACGTACGCCGAGGCGCACTGGGGGCAGGCGGGGAGGCGGGACATCGGCGCAGGGGAGCGGCAAGCTACCGGCGCTCGCACTCGCCCCTTGGCGCCCGCTGGTCGCCCACCCCCTGTCCCCCTCCCCGCAAGCGGGAAGGGGGGGACTCCGCGAGTTGCGTCGAGGTCGACGACACACGGAGCGGCCCACACGAGAAAGCCCTCCCGGATCGGAGGGCGGCCGGCAGGCGGGGGATCGGGGCTCGCGCCAGCCTGCTCGTCCCCGTCAAAAAAACCGCCGCCCGCCAGCAGGGCGGACGGCGGTCAGGTCGTCGGAGCGGTGCGGTCGAACTACAAGATCGAGCGGAAGGTGCTCGGCAGGCCCGGCGCCGGGGCCTGGGCCGTGTCCGGGCGCTGCACGTCGTCGGGCGCGTCGGCGTCGTCGCCGCAGAAGGTCTCGTAGGCGCCCTTGAGGTCGGCGGCGATGGCGCTCGCGGAGCGGCCCTCGATGTGGCGGCGCTCAATCGCGAAGACGGGGTCGCCGTCCTTGAGCAAGAACATCGACGGGCTCGACGGCTGGATGCCGGCCAGGAAGCCGCGCAGGCGGGCCGTCGCCTCGAGGTCCTGGCCCGCGAAGACGGTCACGACGCGGTCGGGCTGGGGCTCGACGCCCTGCACCATCGCGACGGCCGGGCGGGCGTTCGCGGCGGCGCAGCCGCAGACCGAGTTGACGACGGCGAGCGTGGTGCCCTCCTGGGCCTCGGCGAGGAGCGCGTCGACGTCGGCGGCGGTGCGGAGCTCGCGGACGCCCAGGCGGGTGAGTTCGTCGCGCATGGGGGCGACGAGCGGTTCGGGGTACGGCATACGATGGAAGAGAGTCGGTGGAACGGAGGGACGCGGGGTCGTGGGGGCAGCTTACCCCCGCCCGCTCCCGAGGTCGTCGAAGATGTCGCGGGCGTCGAAGTCGAGGTCGCCGGAGAGCGGGACGTGGCGCTGGGCGAGCGTGCGGGCGCGGTCCCGGGCCGACTCGGCGATCGGCTCGGCAAGGTCGGTGGCCGCCGTGCGTGCGGCGTCGGCGGCGTCCCGGGCGGAGCCGGCCAGCTGGCGCCGGGTGGCGTCGCCGGACTGCGGCGCGTGGAGCATCCCGACGACGACGCCGGTGCTGAAGATGGCGAGGACCGACAGGAGCCGGCCGAGCAAGGTGTCGGGCATGGGTTTGGGAGTCGACCGCTTAACGTTGCGGCCGGACTGGTCGATCCCCCCATTCCCCGTGTTCACAGGTCTCTAACCCGGCTTTCGCACGAGACAGGGCACAGGGATCCCCCTACGCTCGCGTCCGGGGGTTATGTTCGCAGTCCCCCACCACACCCGCTCTTTCCCGCTTATGCCTTCGTCTTTACGCCGCGCGGCGACACTCGCCGCTGCCGTCGCACTGACTGGTCTTGCCTCCCCGGCCCAGTCCCAGGCACGCCCGACCGCCCCGCAAGTGTCCACTCAGGATGCTTCCGAGACGGCCGCGCCCCGCCGACGCCCCGTCCCTCGCGCCCACCGCGCCCCCGCCCGCACGCAGCCCGCACGCCGCGCCGCCGCCGACACCATCACCGTCCCGGTGACGCCGGTCTCGTCGCGCCCCGAGATGCGGGCCTTCGGCGCCGAGTCCGCCGTGCTCCGCCTGGCCCGCCGCGACCGGATGCTCCGCAGCGCTGCACCGGACTGGATCGGGATCCCCTACCGCTGGGGTGGCACCACGCGCCGCGGCATCGACTGCTCCGCCTTTGTGCGGCAGTTCGTCCGCCAGACGATGGCCATCGAGCTCCCGCGCACCACGGCCACCCAGCGCTACGAGGGCGTCGACGTGTCCCGCGCCGACCTCCAGCCGGGCGACCTCGTGTTCTTCCGGCGCCGCGGCACGCGCCACGTCGGCGTGTACCTCTCCGAGGGCGACTTCGTCCACGCCTCCTCCAGCCGGGGCGTGACGATCTCCAACCTCGACGACTCGTCGTACTGGAACCGCTACTACTGGATGTCGCGCCGGATCGTCACCGAGGCGCCCCTGAACCTGAACGCGCCCGCCGGCGCCCGGCGCGACTCGTCCGCCGTGCGCGGCTAGAGCCCGCGGCCCTGTGACGGTGGGCTTTCAGCCCGCCGTCGTTATCTTCCGACCTGCACTCCGCATCCCGGCCCCCTGGTCGGGATGCGGTTTTTTTCCCCGTACCGGCCACCTCCGGACCTCCTCGACTGACATGGGATCGACCGTCTATCTCACCGCCGAAGGCCTCCAGAAGCTGAAGGACGACCTCCACCACGCCCGGACGGTGGAGCGCCAGCACATCTCCCAGGAGATCGCCGAGGCGCGCGCCCAGGGCGACCTGTCCGAAAACGCCGAGTACGACGCGGCCAAGGAGGCCCAGGGCCACCTCGAGGCGCGGATCGCCAAACTGGAGACGACGATCGCCAACGCCCGCGTCGTCAACGAGGACGAGGTCGACCCGTCGAAGTCGCGGATCCTGTCGCACGTCCGGGTGATGAACCGGAAGGCCAAGCGCGAGGCGACCTACACGCTCGTCTCGGCCCAGGAGGCCGACCTGAAGCAGAACAAGATCTCGGTGTCGAGCCCGATCGGGAAGGCGCTGCTCGGCCAGGAGGTCGGCGACGTCGTCAAGGTGAAGGTGCCGGCGGGCGTCGTCGAGTTCGAGATCCTCGAGATCAGCCGCTAGCGTGACTCCGGGACCCGGGGTCCGGACCGGCCAGCTCGCGCCGGGCTCCCGGGGCGCCGCCCCCTCCCCCCGCTAGCATGGCCCGCACGCCCACGCCCAAGAAAAAGCGGGGGTGCCTGTGGGGCGCCGTCCGGCTCGGGCTCGCGGTCGTGCTCGGGTACCTCGCTGCGTGCACGCTGCTGTTGGTCGCGTACCGCTGGGTGAGCCCGCCCGCGACGACCGTTCAGGTCCAGCGCGCCGTCGAGGCCGCCATCGACGCGGCGCCGTTCGACGTGCAGTACCGGCCCGTCGGGCAGGCCGGGCAGGCGACCGTCGTCCGGCACGCCGTCGTGGCCAGCGAGGACGCCCGGTTCTACACGCACGGCGGGTTCGACTGGGAGGAGCTCCGGGACGCGCGCGAGGCGGCCGAGCGGACCGGCGCGCCCATGCGCGGGGCCTCGACGCTGACCCAGCAGCTCGTCAAGAACCTCTTTCTGACGACCCACCGGTCCCCCGTCCGCAAGGCGGTCGAGGTGCCGCTGACGCTGCTGGCGGAGCTCGTCTTGCCCAAAGAGCGCATCCTGTCGTTGTACCTCGACGTGGCCGAGTGGGGGCCCGGCGTGTTCGGCATCGAAGCCGCCGCGAGCCACCACTACGGCACGTCGGCCGCCAGCCTCTCGCGCGACCAGGCCGCCCGGCTCGCGGCCGTCTTGCCCGCCCCGCTCGCGCGGCGCCCCCAGGACCAGTCTCGAACCTCGGCCCGCATCCAGACGCGGATGCGCCAGATGGGGTGGTAGCGGAGAGGGGTGCGGGATTGAGGCATGGGGGATGGGGCCGTCTTCGCGACACACAGGGCCTACTCTGCACTCTGCCCACCCCTCTATCCCTCGCGCATCCCTCCATCCCTCTCCTGCCATGATCGACTTCCGCTCCGACACCGTCACCCGCCCGACGCCCGCGATGCGACGCGCGATGGCCGAGGCCGAGGTCGGCGACGATGTCTTCGGGGAGGACCCGACGGTCGCCCGGCTCGAAGCTCGGGTGGCCGAGCAGTTGGGAATGGAGGCGGGCGTGTTCGTGCCCTCGGGCGTGATGGGCAACCAGATCGCCATCCGCGTCCATACCCGGCCTGGCGACGAGGCCGTGGTCGCCGAGCGGAGCCACCTCTACCACTACGAGGCCGCCGCGCCCGCCGCGCTGTGGGGCGTCCAGCTCCGCCCCGTCGGCGACGCCTCCGGTGTGCTGACGGCGGCCGACCTCGCAGGTGTGGTGCAGGGCACGCACGACTGGGAGGCGCGGACGCGGCTGGTCTGCCTGGAGAACACGGTCAACAAGGCGGGCGGGGTGGCCGTGCCGGCCGAGACGATCGCGCCCGTCGTCGAGGCCGCTCGGGCGCACAGGCTGGCGCTCCACCTCGACGGGGCCCGGCTGTGGAACGCCGCCGTGGCGCTCGGCACGTCGGTCGCCGCCCTCGCGGCGGGATTCGACACGGCCAACGTCTGCCTGTCGAAGGGGCTCGGGGCGCCGGTCGGGTCGGTGCTGGCGGGCTCGGCGGAGCACATGCGAGAGGCGCGCCGCGCGCGCAAGCTGTTGGGCGGCGGGATGCGCCAGTCGGGCGTGCTCGCGGCGGCGGCGCTCGTCGCGCTCGATGACTACGACCGCGACGACCGCGCCATGCTCCGCGCCGACCACGCGCGAGCGACTCGGCTGGCGCGAGCCGTGGAGGCCGCCGGGCTGGCGCTCGTCCGCGAGCCGGACACCAACATCGTCCTGTTCGAGACGCCGGGCCCGGCCGCCGAGGCCGTCGAGGCGCTGGAAGCGGCGGGCGTCCGGATGGTGCCGTTTGGGGCACACGCCGTCCGCGCGACGCTCCACCGCGACCTCGGCGACGACGACGTGGCGCGAGCTGCCGATGCCCTCGCCGACCTTTGCCCGTAGTCCCTAGATCCCCGGGCGTTACATCGGGAGATCTACGACAGCCGGCCGGACCTGGAACCGGTTTCTTCATCAGGGCTACATCCTCCACGGGTTCCACAGAGGATGCCCGACGGATGCCCACCGGTCTCGAGTCCCCATGCCGCCCTGGTCCCACGTGTTCGACGACGACCGCGCCCTCGCCGACGCGAGACGGCGCGCGCGGCGGGCCGTGATCGCCTTCGCCGTGGTGAGCGGCGCGCTGGTGGCGGCGGCGCCCGTGGCCGCGTTCGCGTTCGGCGAGCACTCGGCGGCCGTCGCCCTGGCCTGCGGGCTCCTGCTCTCAGCGGCGGCCGGGATCGTCGCGCTCCGCCTCGCCCGGGAGAACCGCCGCCTGTGGCGCGTCGAGCTGTCCGCCCATCGGTTCACCGGGCACGACGCCGCCGGCCGCCGCCGGTCGCTGCCGTGGAATCGGATCGGCCGGCTCGACCTGTGCGGCGGCGGGCTCTCCGTCGTCGGGCTCGACGAACTGGGCCGCCGCATCGAGCTCCGGGTCTCGGCCGGGATGCCCGCCTTCGACACGCTCGCGCGCCGCGCCGTGGTGCTCGCCCGCGCGCACCGGCGCACGATCTGCGTGGACGGCTGCCCGCTCGACGCGATCGACCTGGCCCCCATGCTCGACGCGCCCGCCCGCCCGCCCGCCCGGCGCGAGCGCGGCGTCCGCGAGTAGCCCGCCGACCCGCGCGGGACGTCCCCGTGTCTGCGCCCCCACCCTACGCCGCGAGAAACGCCTCGATGGCCTCGCCCTGGAGCAGCGCGTCGGCCTCGCCGATCGCCAGCAGCTGGTCGATGTAGCCCCGGTCGAAGCCGAGCATCGAGAGCCAGTCCGGGCTTTCGGCGTCGCCCGAGGAGAGGCCCCCGAGCACGAGTCGCATCGACGGCGGGAGCGGCGGCGACACGTCGGCCGCGAGCGCGCCCAGGTCGACCGACGGCCGGAGCACGAGGAGGTCCACCTTGCGGAAGCCGTTCGACGCCTCCGGGCCGAGGTGCTCGACCAGGTCGTTGATGCGGTGGAGCGTCTGGGCGTCGCGGTCGATGACGTCGAGGAAGACGGCGTTCATGAGCACGCCGAGGACGCGCGTCGGGGGCGGGTACTCGGTGACCTTGGGCGCGTCCGCCTCGGCCTTGCTCTGCCCGTAGCGCGTGTTGATGACTAGGATCTTGTCGGCGCCGAGGTGGAGCGCGGGCGACAGCGGCGCCGTGAGCCGGATGCCGCCGTCGCCGTACCAGCCGTGCCCGAGGTCGGGGTCCTCGATGGCGACGGCCGGGAAGAAGAACGGTAGCGCGGCGCTGGCCAGGATGTGCTCGGGCCGGAGCGGGGTCCGCACGGCCCGGCGCATCGGGCGGTCCCACGTCTCGACGCCCTCGCCCTGCACCCACGTCACCGACTGGCCCGTCGTGTACGAGGTCGTGGTGACGGCGAACGCGCCGAGGTGGCCGTCGGCCACGTTGCGGGCGACCGCCTCCATGGGCCGCCCGACGGGCCCCAGCAGGCCCTCCACGAACGTCTGGAGCGGCGTCGTGTCCAAGAAGCCGCCCTCGGCCGGCGGCGCGATCTCGGCCGGGCGCCGGACGAACCGCGCCAGCGCCTGCGGCACGGTCGGGCGGTCGAGCCGGTAGACGTGCTCGGCCCGGAGGTCCCGCCAGACGTCGCCCAGGAGGTCGACGGCCTCGGGAAACGGCATGTCGGCGTGGGCGGCGAGGTAGCCGCCGTTGAGCGCGCCGGCCGAGACGCCCGTCACGATGTCGGGCTGGAACCCGGGCGCCAACCGGGCGATGCCGCGCAGCACGCCGGCCTGGTACGCCGCCCGCGCGCCGCCGCCGGTGAGCGCGAGCGCGAGCCCTCCCCCCCCACCCGGCGCGACATCTGGGGCGTCGGGAGCGTCGGGGGCGGGGGCCCCGAAGAGGCGGGCGAGACGGTCGAGCACGAGCACGGGGGGACGACCAAACCTAGCGACGCGACACGCCGGTGCGCGCCCAGAGCCCCCGGCCCCGAACGCGCGCGTCCGGCGGTGGGGGCGAGGCTAGGCCTCGATCCCGTCCGCCAACGTCTCCATGAGCACCTGCCGCGTAAACGGCTTCGAGACGTAGGCGTTGAACCCGGACTCGAGCAGGCGCTCGCGGTCGCCGGGCAGCGCGTACGCCGTCAGGGCGATGGCGAAGACCGAGCCGTAGTCGGGCAGCGTGCGCGCGATGCGGAGCACGTCGGCGCCGGTCTCCTTGCCGCCCAGGTTGATGTCGAGCACGAGCCCGGAGAAGCGCTGGGCGTTCATCGCCAGCAGCGCCGAGCGGGCGTCGCCGACGGCCGTCACGCGGTACGTCGAGCGCAGGATCCGCTCCAGCAGCATCCGCGTGTCGTCGTTGTCCTCGACGACCAGGATCGTCGGGCGCGGGTCGGACTCGGAGACCACCTCGGCGTCTTCCACCGGCGGGGCCGCGGCAGGCGGGATGGTCGGGGCCGGGGCCGCGTCCGGGTTGCGGACGATCATCACCGGGTCGGCGACGGACGGCGGGGCCGAAGGCGGAGGCGGCGCGGGCGCGGCAGTGGGCGGCGCCGGCGTGGCCGAGGGCGGCGCATACGTCGGCGCCGGGTCGGCCTGCGGCGGAGTGGTCGCCTGGGGCGGAGCCACAGGCTCGGGGGACGGCGGGTCAGAAGACCGCCCGAAGCGGAAGTCGAACATGTCGGTCGGGGGGGGCGCGGGGGAGTCGATCGAGGAGGGCTCGGGGGTCTCGGCGACGGCGGACAGGGCCGGGGCGGAGAGGAACGTGAAGTCGAAGGGTTCGCCGAGGAGGTCGCCGGGGTCGGCGGGGTCGGCGGGGTCGGGGGGGTAGCCGCCCATCTGGCCGTCGCCGGGGGCGGAGGCGGGGGGCGGGGCCGGCTGCGCGGGCTCGGGCGCGTCCACGCGCGGGAACGCGATGGTGACGACGGTGCCGCCGGGGCGTTGGGACTCGATGGTGATGGTCCCGCCGAGCAGCGCCACCATCCGGTCGGCGACCGTCAGGCCCAGCCCGGCGCCCTCGTGGCTGCGGGCGTGGCCCGAGTCCTCCTGGTGGAAGGCGCCCGACACCTGGTCGACGAACGACGGCGAGATGCCGAGGCCGGTGTCGGCCACGCGCAGCACGGCGGCCTCGTTGGCCCGCTCGACGGTGATGAGCACGCCGCCGGCGTCGGTGAACTTGACCGCGTTCCCGGCGACGTGGCCGATGATGCGGGCGAGCGCGTCGGGGTCGAGCTCGGCGGCGACCTCGTCGTCGAGCTCGAGGTCGAACCGCAGGCCCTTGGCCTCGGCCTCGGCCGCGATCTCGCGTGTGGCCTCGCGGACGGCGGGCGCCAGCGCGAGCGGGCGCAGGGCGGCCGGGTACTCGCCCGCCTCCAGCCGCGACAGGTCGAGGACGCTGTTCAGGGTGTCGAGCAGGCGCCGCCCGTTCCGCTCGATGAGCCCGACGTAGGGGCGGTGCTGCTCGGGGACCTCCTCGGCCAGCAGGTCGGCGAAGCCCAGGATGCCGGTCAGCGGCGTCCGGAACTCGTGGCTCATGTTGGCCAGGAAGGAGCTCTTGAGCCGGTTCATCCGCTCGGCCGCCTCCCGCCCAACCTCGGCGGCCTCCCGGGCGTCGACCAGCTCCGCGACGACGCGCTCGCGCTCGGCCCGCTCCATGGCGAGGGCGACTGCGTCGGCGACGGCGGCGGCGAACTCGGTCTCGGCGGGGTCCCAGTCGTGGGCCTGGTCGCGGTGGACCACGACGAGCCCCTCGACCTGGCCGTGGCGGCGGATGGGGGCGACGAGCAGGGCCCGCACGCCGTACGCCCGGACGAACGGCTCGAGCCCGAGCGGCCCGATCCGGTCGTCGGTGGCGGCGTCGGAGACGGTGAGCGCGCGGTGCCGGGCGACGTGCTCGAGGGCGCCCTCGAAGCTCGCCGGCTCGGCGGCTTCGACGGGCGAGGGCGCGTACAGGGGATGGCTGGCGCCGCCCTCGCAGGCCCAGAACGAGACGTCGGTGGCGCCGAGCGTGGCCGCGGCGATGGCGGCGGCCGAGGCGCCGAAGGCGTCGGCGCCGTCGAGGTGGGCGAGGTCGACGAGCGCGCGCTGGCGGTCGAGGGCGGCCTGGGCGGCGTCGGCCAGCTCGCTCTCGCGGCGCTGGCGGTCGGAGACGTCCTGGAGCACGCCCACGAGCCCGACGGCATGGCCCGTCGCGTCGCACCACGGCCGGGCGGCGTTCTCGACCCAGCGCTCGCCGTCGGCCGTTGCCATCCGGTAGAGCGCGCGGTATTGGTCGGCCCCGTCGACGGGGCCGGACGCGAGCCCGTCGCCGTCGATCACGTCGCGCCGGAGGACGAGCGCGCCGAGCCCGCCCCGCGCCTCGACCTCCTCGCGCGAATAGCCCGTCAGCCGCTCCACGGCGGGGCTCAGATAGTCGTAGACCGGCCCCGCATCGGTGTAGCGGAGCCGGTAGAGCACGTGGGGGGTGTGGGCGGCGATGGCGGCCAGGCTGGCCTCCGAATCGCGCAGGTCCTCGAGCGCGGCGGCCCGGGCCAGGTGGCCGCCGAGGTGCCACGCGATCGCCTCGCCGCCCCGGATCTCGGCCGGCGGCGCGGCGCCCTGCGGGCGGCCCCAGACGAGCACGCCGTCCGGCTCCCCGGCCGTCAGCACGGGGACCGACGCGAGCGCGCCGATGCCGAGGGCGCCGAGGACGGCGGCGGTGTCGGGCGGGGCGCCGAGCTCGGCGGGCGAGCTGGCGGCGACCGACGTCATGGGGAGATCGGCGAACGCCGCAGCCGCGCCGTAGACCTCGGCCAGGTCGGCCGGGAACGTCCCGGCCGTCGCGGCGACGGCGGGGATGCCCTGCTCGCGGACCGCCAGCAGCGCCCACGACGCGCCCGTCGCCTCGACGAGGGCGCTGACGGCGGCGCGGCGCAGCGTCGCGGCGTCGCCCGCGAGCGCGGCCGCGGCGGTAAACGCGGCGACGGCCCGGTGCTGGCGGGCCGTGGCGCGCTCTTCGATCTGGGCCTCCACCTCGGCCGTGACGTCCTCCATCGTCCCCTCGTAGGCGACGACGCGGCCGTCGGCGTCGAGGATGGACCGGGCGTTCTCGCGCGTGTGGACGCGCTCGCCGCCGGGCCGCACCCACGACACGACCAGGTTGCGGACGGCGCCCGTCTCGCGGATCTCGGAGGTGAACGCGTCGCGCGGGTACCCGAGGTCGGTCCGCACGTCCACGTCGGCCAGGGCCTCGACGGACGGGGCGCCCAGCAGGATGGCGAGGGCGGAGTTCGCGTACAAGATCCGACCGTCGGGCGTGCTCCGGTAGAGCCCCACCGGGAGGTGGTCGGCGAGCGACGCCAGCGGCGCCGGCATCGCCCCGACCGCCTCGTCCACGGCAGGCTCGGCGATGGCCGGCGCGACGGTCTCGGCGTCGGCGTCGGCGTGCGGAGCGGCGTCGGGCGCGGTCTCGGCGTCGGGAACGGTCTCGGCCTCGGGAGCAGGGTCAGCGTGCGGAGCGGCCTCGGCGTGCGGAGCTTCCGCGACGGGGATCGGGGCGCGGACGGTCTCCGCAGAGTCGGGCTCGGCCGGACGCGGCTCGGGCGCCTCGTCGGCCGGCGGAGCGGCGGCGGCCGGAGCGGCCGTCAGGCGGTCGGCCAGCGTCGCCAGCGCGGCGAGGGGAAGGGCGACGGCCGCCGTCTCGGTCAGCAGCAGCGGCACCTCGTCGGCGACCACGAACAGCGGGAGGTCGTCGGGCACGAACACGGCGACCTCGACCTCCTCCACCGGGCCGCCCGGGACGAACACGACGGCGTCGAAGGCCCCGCTCTCCGCCAACGCCAGCCGGAGGGCCTCCGCGGTCGGCGCGAGCTGACCGCTCAGCGCGCCCCCAGCGCGGGCCGCCTGGAGGGCGTCGACGGCCGCCGAGGGCTCGGCGACGAACAGGATGCGGGGCGGTGCGGACATGCGGGCGGTGGGAACAGCCCCCATCCCGCAAACCCGGTGCCGGACGTGCCACCGCGCCGCCGTCCCCGTCGCCGGGCGAAAACGCCGGTCGGCGCCCCACGGCCGGCCCGATTCGTAACGTGAGGGCCCGAATCGCCCCAATGTCTGCTCTCCCGACCCCCGCCCCGTTCGCCCTCGCGCTGCTGTCGCTCGACGGCGTCGGCCGCGTGACCGCGCACCGCCTGCTGGAACGGTTCGCCTCGCCCGAGGCCGTCCGCGCCGCCCCGCGCGAGCAGGTGCTCCTCCGGCTCAAGGGCGTCGCCCACGCCGCCCAGATCGTCGACGCCGTTTGCGCGCCCGCCTTCGACGACGCGCTCGACCAGGCCGCCGCCCAGGTCGAGGCGCTGGCCGGGCGCCGGATCGCCGTGCTCGCGCCCGGCGACGACCGCTGGCCCAGCGGGCTCGACGCGCTCGACCGCGCCGACCGGCCCGCTGTGCTCTACGCCTTCGGTGACCTCGCCGCGCTGCGGTGGCCGTCGCTGTCCGTGCTGGCGTCGGCGCCGCTCGCGGCCCCGCCGTTCGAGGCCGCGCAGGCCGTCGCCCGAGGCGTGCTGGAGCGGGGCCGCGGGCTCGTCGTCGGCGCCGCGCACGGGGTCGACCTCGCGTTGCAGAAGCTGTCGCTCGGGGCGGGCGTCCCGGCCGTCGCCGTCGTCGGCGCGGGACTGGCGCGGATCGACCGCTCGATGCGGCCCGGCGCGACGGCCCTCACGAAAGGCGGCGGGCTGATGGTGTCGCCGTTCCCGATGGCGCACGGGCCCTTCGACCACGACGACCGCGAGCGGGCGATGGTGCAGGCCGCGCTCGGCCGCGCCGTGCTGGCGGTCACGCCGCCGGCGGGCTCGCACGAGGCCCGCGCCGCGGCCTGGGCCGCCGACGCCGAGCGCCCGCTCTTCCTCGTCCCCCCGGCGCCAGCGGACGCGCCCTGGGCCGAGGCAGCCCGGCCCGCCGATGACGCCGGTGCGGTCGCCGAGACGGTCGCCTGACGAAGAGAAGAGGCGTAGAGGAGGAGAGGAGTAGAGGATCGCAGGGGGCGCCCACGACGGTCCGACTCCGCCCGTCCCACAGCCTTTGAACTCCTCTTCCTCTCTTCTGCTCCTCCGCGCCTCTTCTCTTCCCCATGCTCCTCTTCCTGTTTCTCGACGGCGTCGGCCTGGGGCCCGAGCCCGACAACCCGTTCGCGACGCTCGACCTCCCGGCCTTCGAGCGGCTGGGGGGTGGCCAGCGCTGGGTCGAGGGCGCCGAGCCGGTCCGCCGGTCCGACCTGACGTTCGTCCCCATCGACGCGACGCTCAACGTCGGGGGCCTGCCGCAGAGTGGGACGGGGCAATCGGCGCTCTTTACCGGCCTCAACGCCGCGCAGACCCACGGCAACCACTTCGGCCCGTACCCGCCGACCACCGTCCGCGCCTCGGTCGCCGAGCGCAGCGTGTTTGTGCAACTGGTGGAAGCGGGGATTCCAGCCGAGCGACTCGCGTTCGGCAACGCCTACCCCGACCGCTTTTTCCGGGCGGCGGAGGCGCGCGGGCGGTGGACGGTCACGACACTCGCGGCGAAGTCGGCGGGCGTCCGCCTCCGCACGGCGGACGACCTGCTCGCGGGGACCGCGCTCACCGCCGACCTCACCGGCGCGGGGTGGGCGCGGCTGCTCGACGGCGCGCACCGCCCGATCTCCGAGGCCGCGGCGGCGCGGCGGCTGGCGGCGCTGCTTGGCGCCCACGCCTTCGTGCTCCAGGAGTACTTCCTGACCGACAAGGCCGGCCACAGCCAGGACCCGGACCGCGCCGCGGCCGTGCTCCACTCGCTCGACCGCTTTCTCGCAGCGCTCCTCGACGTGCTGCCCGACGACGCGACGCTGCTGATCACGAGCGACCACGGCAACCTCGAGGCGCTCGGCACCAAGAGCCACACCACGAACCCCGTCCCGCTCGTCGCCTGGGGCCCCGGCGCGAGCGCGTTTGCCGGCTGCCACTCCTTGCTCGACGTGACGCCCGCGATCGTGGACCTGCTGGCGCCGGGCGGGGCGTAGGAGAGGTCTGCCCGCCGAGGGCTCGGCTATCTTTCGGCTCTCGGGAGAGTGGTGTAATGGTAGCCACGCCAGCCTTAGGAGCTGGTGTCCGAAAGGACGTGCGGGTTCGAGTCCCGCCTCTCCCACTCGACGGGCTCACCCACCCGAACCGACGCGGGTGGCCGTTTGACTCATCGCGCCCGCACGTCGGCGGGCGGTCCCCCACAGCTCTCGTGCGTCCGCTCCTCGTCTTCGCCGCCCTCCTCGTCGCCGGCTGCGCCTCGACCGCGCTCCCCCCGCCCCCGGCGACGGTCGACACCACGCGCCCGGCCGACGGGCTGCTCGCGCGGCCCGACCTCCAGGCGCTCGTCGACGCCCAGGTGCGCCGCGACGGGGCCGCGCTGGCGACCGCCCTCGCCAGCCCCGACAGCACCGTCCGCGCCCGGGCCGCGTTCGCGCTCGCGTCCGTGCAGGACGAGGCAGCCATCACCGGCCTTCGGCGCCTGCTCGACGACCCCGTCCCCGCCGTCCGCGCCGACGCCGCGTTCGCGCTCGGGCAGACCGCGGACTCGTCGGCCGGCGTCGCGCTCGTGATCACGCTGCGCCAGGAGGCCACGGCGTCCGTGCTGGCGGAGCTCGTGGAGGCGCTGGGCAAGGTCGGCGGGCAGGCCGACCTCCGCGCCGTTCTGGAGACGCCGCTCCCCGACATCCTGGAGCCCCACCGCGCGCTCGCGCTCGCCCGCTTCGGCCTGCGCGACGTGACCAGCGACGCCTGGGCGGCCTTCCTCAGCGCTCGCCTCCAAGACCCCGATCCCGCGATCCGCGCCAACGCCGCGTACGCCTTTACCCGGTCGCCCGTCGCGGCGTGGCGCGCGCAGGCGGCGGCGATCCGCGTCGCGTTCGACGCGCTCGCCGGCGACCCCGCCCGGGCCTCGCTGGCCCGGGCGCTCGGCCGCCTCGACGAGCGCGAGGACACGGCCCGGCTGGCCGAGGCGCTCCGCACCGACACGCGCTGGCAGACGCGCGTCCAGATCGCCCGTGCGCTCGACGGTCGCGACGACGTCCCCTCGCGCGGCGCGCTCGCCCGAGCCGTCGACGACCCGAACCCGCACGTGGCCCAGGTCGCCGCCGAGGGGCTGGCGATGACCGGCGGGCCGGAGGCGCTCGACCTGGCGCGCGCGGCGCTCGACGGCGACCGGCCGTGGACCGTGCAGGCCGCGCTGCTCCCAGCCGTGGCCCAGGCCGACCCCGCCGCCGTCCTCGCGTGGGCCGACCGCCAGCCGGACCCGTTCGCCAAGGCAGCCGCGCTCCGCGCCCTCGCCCGCACCGACGACGGGACCGCCCTGACGCGCCTCTTTACCGACGCCCGCTCACCCGACTCCCGCCTCGCGACGGCCGCCCTCGGCGCGCTCGGCGAGCGGTGGCAGGCCGGCGGCTACGGCCCGCGCCGCTTCTACGACGCCTACGCCGACGCCCTGCGCACCGGCGACGCCGCCCGCGCCTCGACCGCCGCCCCGCTCGTCGCCGACTCGGCGTTCTGGGCGCTCGGCGCGGGGACGCTCCTGCGCGAGGTCTACGGCACACTCGACGCGCCCAACGACCTCGCGGCCATGCGCGCCATCGTCGGCGCCACGGGGAAGGTCCGCGACGGGGCCGAGATGGACTTCCTGATCGGCGTGGCGCTGACGGGCCCGGAGGAGTTGCGGACCGCCGCCCGCGACGCGCTCAACGAGCGGCTCAGCGACGGCGTCGACGTGGAGGTGCCGGCCGCCGGCTCGCCCGCCACGACGGCCATCGACTGGGCCCACCTGAGTGTGGTCGGCGCGCACCCCCGCCTCATCCTCGACACCGACCGCGGGCGTGTCGTGATCGAGCTCGACACCGAGGCCGCGCCCCAGACCGTCCAGCGCATCACCACGACCGCCGCGCAGGACCTCTACGACGGCGTCCCCTTCCACCGCGTCGTCGCCGACTTCGTGGTTCAGGGCGGCGACTACGTCCGCCGCGACGGCTACGGCGGGCCCGAGACGCCCATCCGGAGCGAGTTCGCCCGCATTCGCTACGCGGCAGGCACGATCGGGATGGCGAGCTCGGGGAAGGACACCGAGGGCTCGCAGTTTTTCGTCACCCACAGCCCGCAGCCCCACCTCGACGGCCGCTACACCGCGTTCGGCCACGTGGTCGAGGGGCAGGACGTGGTCGACGCGATCCTGCAGGGCGACCTCGTCCGCCGCGCCCGCGTCGAGCCCGACCGCCGGCGGTAACGCGGGCGACCGCTACGGCGTGCCGACCTCGGCTCCGATCGTCGCGGCCTCCTCGATGAGCTGCTGGTGGCGGCGCCCCCAGTCGAGGACGGCCTCGAACGTGCCCGCGTCGACGCCGAGGTGGGCGGCCGTCGAGCGGAGCGAGGCGACTTCGGACGCGTGGAGCTTGCCGTCGGCATACGCCACGAGCGTCAGGTCGAGCAGGGCGGCCACGCGCGAGCGGTCGGTGCCGAACAGGAGGTTGAGGTCGCCGGCGGCCGCCGGCGCGCCGGCCATCTCGGCGGGCACCCCGGCCTCGACGTAGAGCCGGTCGAGCCGCTCGACCTCCTGGATCGCCAGCCGGTTGTCGGCGTCGATGACGCCGCGGGCGAGGACGAGGAAGGCGCGGCACTGCTCGGGCGAGAGCTCGTGGAGAAACATCGGTCGCAGGTGGGGGGACGAGGGGAGGGTACTCCCGGGCCCGCGCGGAGTGCCCCTGATTCAGAGGCCGGGGAAGGGGTGACGGGAATCTGCGGCCGGCCGAGGGGTGTTGGTACCGCCCCCCGCGACGCCCACCCGCGCCGACGCCCCCTGATCGCGCAGCAACCCGCCTCTCGCCATGACCATCGACGTGTTCGCCGACATCGCCTGCCCGTGGTGCTACATCGGCGAGGCCCACCTGGCCCAGGCGCTGGCCCAGCGGCCCGGCCTCGGCGTCACGCGCCGCTGGCGGCCGTTCCAACTCCAGCCCGACCTCCCCCCGACCGGCGGGGACGCCGCGTTCTTCGACCGCAAGTTCGGCGGGCCCGAGCGGCGCCAGGCCGCGTTCGCCCACGTCGCCGAAGCGGGCGAGCGGGCCGGGATCGCGTTCGACTTCGAGCAGCTCGCGGGCGCGCCCAACACGACCGACGCCCACCGCCTGATCCTGCTGGCGCGGACGTACGGACGCGAGTGGGAGATGGTCGACGCCCTCTTCGACGGCTACTTCGCCCAGGGCCGCGACTTGCACGACACGACCGACTTCGAGGCGCTCGCCGAGCACGGCGGGGTCCCCGGCGCCGACGCCATCGCCCTGCTCGCCGACGACCGCTTCCGCAAGGACGTGGCCACCAGTCAGGAGATCGCCCGGCGGTCCGGCATCGGCGGCGTCCCGCTCTACCTCTTCGGCGACCAGTTCGCGCTGTCGGGCGCCCAGCCCATCGAGGCGTTCGTCCGGGCCCTCGACCGGGCGACGGCGCCGGCCGCGTAGGCGCGGGCCGCACAGGGCACATCAGGGGGACCCACGCCGGATGGCTCGCGTAGGTCCGGCTGCCCCTCCCCCGCGCCATGCAAGCCGACTCGACCGCCGCCGATACCCTGTCCACTCAGCCGCTCGACGTGAGCGACGCCGCGACCGGCCTGCTCGGCAAGATCGGCGGCTGGATCGACAGCTTCGTGCTCCTGCTGCCGAACCTGGTCGTCGCCGTCCTCATCGTGGTGGCCGCGGTGTTCGTGGCCCGCATCGCCCGCCGCGTCGTCGAGGGGCTGCTCCACCGCACGACCGGCCACGCGCCCCAGGCCAAGAACGTCGTCGGGCTGCTGGGGACGCTGGCGTACGTCGTCGTGCTCTCGGCCGGCACGTTCATCGCGCTCGGGGTCCTCAACCTCGACGGCGTCGTGACAACGCTGCTGGCCGGCGCCGGCGTGGTCGGGCTGGCGCTCGGCTTCGCGTTCCAGGACATCGCGTCCAACTTTATCGCGGGGATCCTGATGGCCGTCCGCAACCCGTTCGTGGTCGGCGAGATCATCGAGACGAGCGGGTTCACGGGCGTCGTCCGCGAGATCTCACTGCGCTCGACCATCCTCGACACGTTCACCGGCCAGAAGGTGATCCTGCCGAACGCCAAGGTCTACGGCGACCCCATCGTCAACTACTCGTCGCGCGGCGAGCGGCGCGTGGACCTGACCTGCGGCGTGGGCTACGGCGACGACCTGGGGCACGCCCAACAGGTCGCCGTGCAGGCGATCGAGCGGCTGGCGATGCGCAAGGGCGAGCGGCCGGTCCAGCTCTACTTCACCGAGTTCGGCGACTCGTCGATCAACTTCGTGGTCCGGTTCTGGGTGGCGTTCTCCAAGCAGACCGACTTTCTGGAGGCGCAGTCCGAGGCCGTCAAGGCCGTCAAGGCGGCGTTCGACGCGGCCGGCGTGACGATCCCGTTCCCTATCACGACGCTCGACTTCGACCCCAGCGGCGGCGTCGGAATGCGCGATGCGCTCAAGGGCGGTGGGTCCGGCGACGGCGCCAGCGAGCCCGCCCCGGAGGCCGACTGGCAGTAGCCATCGGCGGGGGGCCTCCCCCGATCAGTTCCAGGGGAGCTCGACGAGCACGTCCTCGTGGAGCGCGGCGCGGACGTAGCCCAAGAGGGCGGCCCGGCCCGGCCCGTAGCGGGCGACGCGCTCGATGTCCGTCTTCATGCGGACGCGGCAGACCGGCAGCCCGGGGATCGCCACGACGCCGTCGACGAGGGCGCGACCGGTGTCGTCCTCCTGCGTGGTGATGCGGACGAATTGGTCGGTGGGGTCGGCGAAGCCGAAGCCGGAGAAGTCGATCGGGAGAGCCATGGGGAAGGCGGTGAGCGCCCCTCCCCTATCGGTTGCGCGCGCGGCGCATTAAGCGGCGCGCGCGTCAAATCGACGTTCCGCTGCTACTCGCCGGCCGTCGCCAGCACCCAGTCCGCGATCGCCGCCGTCACCTCGGGGTCGACGGTGCCGGGCAGCGTGGCGTACTCGGCAGGCGAGCCCGTCTCGGCGCGCTGAAAGACGTGGTTGAGGCCGTCGAGCGTGACGACCGCCCAGTCGGGGCTGGCGGAGGCGCCGAGCGCGTCGCGGACCGGCCCGGCGTTGAGGGCCGGGTCGACCTGCTGGTCGAGCTCGAAAAAGAGCGCGAGCGCGGGCACGTCGAGGGCCGCGAGGGCGTCGACCGGGTCGAGGGCGAGGAACGCGCGGAACCACGCGCCCGACATCGCGGCCATCTGCTGGGCGACGACCATCGGCACGAGCGGCGCGCTCAGCCCGAGCGTGGCGGCGTCCTCGGCGGGCAGGGCGAGGAACGCGCGACTGATCATGCCCTGCACGGCCTCGTGGTCGGCGTCCGACAACTCGCCGCGCGCGGTCGCCGCGAGCCGGACGAAGGCGGAGTCGGCCGGCGCGAGGAACGCCTCGACGCCGGCTGGGGACACGCCCTGCGCCGCCAGCCCGCCCCGGTTCTGCGCCAGGATGATCTTGCGCCCCGAGATGCCCGGCCCGGCCACCATCACGACCCCGTCGACGGCCGGCTCGGCGGTCGCCACAAGCGGCGCGATGGCGCCGCCCTCGCTGTGGCCGACGATCCCGACCCAACCGATCTCCGGCCGGGCATCGAGCACGCGAGCGGCAGCGGCGGCGTCCTGGGCGTAGTCGTACGAGGTGACGGCGTCGGGCTCCTCCCCCGCCGTGCTCTCGCCCGCGCCGCGCTCGTCGTAGCGCAGGCTGGCAACGCCGCGCGCGGCGAGCGCGTGGGCGATGTCGCGGTACATCCGGTAGCCCGCCGGGAAGCCGGGCGAATCGGGCCCGCCGTCGCGGTCTTGCAAGCCGGACCCGGAGACGAGCACGACGCCCGGGAACGGGCCGTCGCCGGCCGGCACGGTCAGCGTTGCCGCCAGCGTGACGCCCGGCGCGGTGTCGAACGTGATGGGCGACTCGGAGTAGGCGTCCTGGGCACTGGCGCCAGCGACGAAGGCGAGGGCGAGGGCGAGTGTGCGGAGCATGGCTGTGGTGGGGAGACGCGGGAGACTACGAGCGCATCGACTCCGAGGTGCGCCCTCTCCGAGGCCGCTCCGCCCCGCCGCCGCGCGAGGGGGGTCAAGGCCGACTCCATGCGAGGCACTACAAACGGAGGAGCCCCCATCGGATGAGGGGGTCGACCGACAGGCGGGGGGACGCGGCAGGCGAAAGCGGACCGGCTCGCGCGAGCGGACCGCCAGCAGGCGGCTCGTCAGCCCTCGGGCACGAAGTGGGCGCGGAGCCAGCCGTCCTCGACGCGCGCCGACGCCAGCCGGTAGTAGGCCAGGAACGCGGGCAGCGTCACGTTCCGGCGCTGGTTCGCGATCTGGACGACCAAGTCGTCGCCGAACTGCTCGGCCTCGACCGAGCCCGGCTCGGCGCCCGGCACGCGCAGCGCGACCGTGTAGTCGTCGCCCTCGTTCTCGACCTTGTACGACGGCTCCGCGTGGTAGACCGCCGCCGGGTCGCGGTCGGCGTAGAGCCCGTCGCCGATCTGTTTCAAGAGGTCGAGGCCGAAGACCTCCTGGCCGAGGTGGGGCACCGTGAGGACCGGGAGCGGCGCGAACGAGCGCTCGATCTCGTCGAGGTAGCCGGCTTGCGCTTGGACGTACTTGGCCATCACGCCGCCCGCCTCGTCGGTCGGGATCACGCGGTTGACGATCGCCGCGTCGACGCCGTAGCCGTAGAGCTGGAGGTAGGTGTAGGCCCGCTTGGCCTCCTGGATCACCATCCGCTCCGGGTTCATCACGAGCCGCGCCGAGGTGATCTGCGGGTCTTGGAGGATCTCCTGCACGTCGCCGAGCTTGCCGAACAGGCGATCGAGCTCCTCGTAGCCGCGGTCGAGCGGCACGCCGGTCGTCTTGCGGACCGCGTAGCCGACGGTCTTGATGGCCGTTTTTTGCAGGGGGAACGCCTTTTGGAGCCACCACTGCGTCACCTGGGGGAGCGTCAAGAGCGTCAGCGTCTCGCCGGTCGGCGCGGCGTCGAGCACGATCACGTCGTAGTCGCCGGAGCGGTAGAACTCGTCGAGCCACAACAGCGCCGAGCCCTCGCCCATGCCCGGCAGCGCCGCCAGTTCCTCGGCTGCGACGGCGTCGGCGCCCTGGAAGCGGAGCACGCTGCGGACCAGCTCGCGCATGTTGCCCCAGTACTTCCGCATCGAGTAGTACAGGTCGACCTCCATCGCGTCGAGGTTCTGCGCGAGCGGGCGCGGCTCGGGCCCCAGCGGCGTGTCGACGGCGTCGGCGAGCGAGTGCGCGGGGTCGGTCGACAGGACGAGCGTGCGCTGGCCGCGCGCGGCGCACGCGAGCGCGGTCGCCGCGGCACAGGTCGTCTTGCCGACGCCGCCTTTGCCGGTAAACAGGAGGACGCGAGTCATCAGTGGGGGGCGGTGAGGGGCCGGGCGTGAAGGGCCCGACGC
This sequence comes from Rubrivirga halophila, assembly GCF_046845755.1. GTDB lineage: Bacteria > Bacteroidota > Rhodothermia > Rhodothermales > Rubricoccaceae > Rubrivirga. The sequence goes on along the minus strand of NZ_CP177357.1, from coordinate 446,345 downwards.
GCGGCGGCGTTCCACCGCGCCGCGCCATTCACCGACTCCCCGCCGGCGCCCGGCTCCGCACGCCTCGGCCCGAGCGCACACGCCTCGCAGGGCAACGCCGGTGGGGTGCCTCTACCGGCCGCCGCCGTCGCGGGCCTCGCGGAGGATCTCCTCGGCCGTCTTCCCCCCCCGGTTGTTGGGGTTGCGGACGGTCGGGTCGCCGACCGGGCGCCGGGGCGTCGGCGCCGCGCGAGGCGCGGGCGGCTCGCGGGCGGCGGGCGGCTCGGCGGGGGCGCGGGGCTCCGGCGGGGCGTCCCAGCCGATGCGGCGCTGGCCGGGCGGCGCCTCGCGGAGCACGGGGCGGTCCTCGTCGGGGCGCTCCAGGTCGGGCCCCTCGATGGGCGCCGGCTCGTAGGGGTCCTCGCCAAACACGTTCTCGTAGTCGTCGGCGTCGAAGTCGGCCACGTCCGGCTCGTCGACCAGGAGCGAGTCGCCGTCGGCGTCGAAGTCGAGCGCGTCGTAGCGGCCGGGGGGGGGCGGGAAGGCCACGTCCGGCAGGCGGCCCTGGACGCGGACCAGGAAGTCGGCGACGACGGGGAGGGCCGAGCGCGAGCCCTCGCCCGTCGCCTTGCTCCGGAACGTCACGCGCTGGTCGTTGAACCCGACCCAGGCGCCGACGGCCAGGCCGGGGCGCATGGCGATAAACCAGCCGTCGGCGTAGCGCTGGGTCGTGCCGGTCTTGCCGGCGAGGTCGCCCGTCGCGCCGAGCTCGCGCAAGGCCCGGCCGGTCCCCCGGTCGACCACGCCGCGCATCATGTCGAGCAGGTTGCGGGCGTCGCGCCGGGTGAGCGCCTGCTGGCCGCCGCCGCCGAACTCGTCGAGGACGGTCCCGGACGCCGTCTCGACGCGCGTGATCAAGCGGGGCCGCCGCCGCAGCCCGTCGTTCGCGACCGTCGCGTACGCGGACACCATTTCCAGAAGCGTGACGGGGCTGGTCCCAAGCCCGATCGAGGGGACCACGTCGAGGTCGCTGGTGACGCCCATCCGCTGGGCGACGAGGGCGACGCGGTGCGGGCCGATCTCCTGCGTCAGCCGGGCCGTGACGGCGTTCTTGGAGTACGCGAGCGCGTCGGCCAGCGTCCCGCCAGACGACCCGCCGGACGGGCGCCACGTGGTCCCGTCGTCGAGCTCGACGGCCGCCGAGCCGCTCTCGATCTCGTCGTCGGGGCCGTACCCGCGTTGCAGGGCGCCGGCGAACACGAAGGCCTTGAACGTCGAGCCCGGCTGGCGGCGCGCGACGCCCGCGTGGTCGTACTCGTCGACGGCGAAGTCGCGCGAGCCGACGTACGCGCGGACGGCGCCGGTCTCGGGCTGGATCGCCACCAGCGACGCCTCGACGCGGCGCACGGATTCGGCGGCCCGAGCCACCACCTCGGCGTCGCTGCGGACCGTCGCCAGCGCCTCGTCCTCGGACTGCCCGGCGTCGGTCGCGTTCGCGTACTCGACCGTCCGGCGGAGGGCAGCGTCGAGGGCCGCGCGGGGGACGCCCCGGCGCCACTCGGCGTCGGCCGTGCGCTGCAAGCGAGCGCCGCGCTCGGCGACGGCGGCCTCGGCCTCGCGCTGCATCGTCATGTCGAGCGTCGTGTAGACCACGAGCCCGTCGCGGTCGACGTCGTAGCCGCGCGCCTGCGCCCAGTCCTGGAGCTCGGCGCGAACGGCGGCCGTGAAGTGGGGCGCGGCGCTATACGTCGAGGGCTGCGTCTGGAGCGTGACGCCGAGCGAGTCGGCCTGGAGCGCGGCGGACTCGTCGCGCGCGAGCACGCCCTGGTCGGCCATCAGCCTCAAGACGAGGTTGCGCCGCGCGGTCGCGGCCTCGGGGTGGCGGACCGGGTTGAACTGGTTGGGGCCCTTGAGCATCGCCACGAGCAACGCCGACTGGGCGACGGTCAGGTCCGGGGCGTGCGTGCCGAAGTACGTCCGCGCGGCCATCTCGACGCCGAACGCGTTGTACAGGAACGGGACGGTGTTGAGGTACGCTTCGAGGATCTCGCGCTTGGTGTGGTCGGCCTCGATGGCGCGCGCGGCGATGGCCTCTTTGGTCTTGCGCTCGACCGTTCCGGCGTTGCCGATCTCATCCGGAAACAGGTTGCGCGCGAGCTGCTGGGTGATGGTCGACCCGCCCTGCCGATCGCCCTTGAGGGTGTTCCAGATGGCCCCGACGGTCCGCCGCGCGTCGACGCCGCCGTGCGCGTAGAAGGCTCGGTCCTCGGTCGCGATCAGCGCGTCGACGAGGTGGACGGGGATGGAGTCGAGCGGGACCCACTCCTGGAAGTCGGGCTCGAACTGGGTGATCCGCTCGCCGCGCACGTCGACGACGACGCTGGGCTGGGCGCGCGTGGCGCGCGCCAAGGCGTAGGCGTCGGGCGTCTCGGGCAGCAGCGACCACGCGTAGAGCGCGACGGCCAGCACGGCGAGCGCGAGCGCGCCGGTGCCGAGTGCAAACGGAACGCCGAGGGCGACGGCGACCCGCCGGCCCCACGTGGCGTCGTCGTCGGTGACGGCCTGCCAGTACCGTTTGAACGGGTTGCGGGTCGGCGGCGGCTCCGGCTCGGGGCGCCACGACGGCGCGGGGCGAGCGATGGTGGGACGAAGCGACACGGGCGGGCGGGCGGGGGGCACGGGCATCAACGCGCCAGATCCAAACCCGTGCCATCGGGACGGCGCGCGCCCGGACGGCCGCCTCGCCTGCCCACCGTCCCGGCCAAGACGGGCGAAGGACGGGCCTTGTCGCTACGCAGTCGGCCTCCCCCGCGCCTCCCGCTCCGTCCACCACAAGACGGCCCGACGCACCGTCGAGGGCCGTATCGTCAGGGGGACCCACCCTCCCGCCGCCCATGAAGTTCGTCGGCGCCCAGCTCTCCTACTTCTTCAGCGACTCGACGATGCGGCGCAACGTGCGGTCGCTGCTGAAGTACGTCGCGTTCGTGGTCGCCGTCGTCGTCGTCTACGCCATCGCGTTTCACTTCGTCATGCTCCACGAGGGCAAGCAGCACTCGTGGGTGACCGGGTTCTACTGGACGCTGACGGTCATGAGCACGCTCGGGTTCGGCGACATCACGTTCGAGAGCGACCTCGGGCGGCTGTTCAGCATCCTCGTCCTGATCTCTGGGATCGTCCTGCTCCTGATCGTCCTCCCGTTCGCGTTCATCCGGTTCTTCTACGCGCCGTGGATCGAGTCCCAGATCCGGCGGCGGGCGCCGCGCCGCGTCGGGCCGGGGGTCGAGGGCCACGTCGTCATCTGCGCGTACGACTCGGTCGCGCCAGGGCTCGTGAGGCGGCTCGAGCGGGAGGGCGTCCCGTACGTCGTGCTCGAGGAGGACCCGGAGGTCGCCGCGGCGCTCCACCTCGACGGGCTCTCGGTCGTGACCGGCGTGGTCGACGCGCCCGAGACGTACCAGGCGCTCGCGCTCGACCGGGCGCGGCTCGTCCTCGCCAACCGCGAGGACACCGTCAACACGAGCGTCCTGCTGACCATTCGCGAGATGGCCCCCGAGGTCCCCGTCGTCGCCGTCGCCAGCGCCGACGAGGCCGTCGACGTCCTCGAGCTCAGCGGGGCCACCCACGTCCTCCCGCTCAAGCGGTGGCTCGGCGAGCACCTTGCGAACCGGGTCAACGCCCTCCACGCCCAGTGCCACCCCATCGGGCACTACGAGGGGCTCGCGCTCGCCGAGCTCCCCGTCCACCGGACGCCCCTGGCCGACCGGACGATCCGGGAGACCCGCCTCCGCCAGACGACGGGGATCAACGTCGTAGGCGTGTGGGAGCGCGGGCAGCTCGCCCCGGCCCGGCCCGACACCCCGCTCACCGACTCCAGCGTGCTCCTGGTGACCGGGACCGAGGACCAGCTCTCGACGCTCGACGAGATCCTCGCGATCTACAGCGCCAACCCGAACCCCGTCGTCGTCGTCGGGGGCGGGCGCGTGGGGACGGCGGCCATCCGGTCGCTGCACGGCCGCGGGATCCCGGTCCACCTCATCGAGCGGCGGCCCGAGCTCGTCCCCCGGAGCGCGCCGATGTGCACGCGGACGTTCGTCGGCGACGCCTCGGACTACCAGCTCCTCGAAGAGGCCGGCCTCTTGGAAGCCCCGACGGTCGTGCTCACGGGCCACGACGACGCCATGAACGTCTACCTCGCCGCGTACTGCCGCAAGCTCAACCCCGGCCTCCGCATCGTCAGCCGCATCACGCACGAGCGGAGCACGGGGGCCATCCACCGAGCCGGCGCCGACTTCGTGCTGAGCTACGCCTCGCTCGGGGTCCAGGCCGTGCTCGCCGTGCTCCGGCGAAAAGAGCTCGTCGTGCTCGGCGAGGACATCGACGTGTACACGATCCCGCCCCCCCCGGCGCTCCACGGCCGGACCCTCGCCGAGTCCGGGATCGGCGCCCGGACCGGGCTGACCGTCATCGGGATCGAGCGGGACGGCGCCGTCGTGACGGACCTCTCGGCCGACACGGTCCTCGAGCCCGGCACGGCGCTCGTCATGTTCGGCGACGAGGGGCAGCGGGCCGACTTCGCCGCGGCGTTCGGTCACGCCGGCTAGCCCGGTCGCCGAGCCCACATCTCCCGCCCGGCACTCGTGCACCGGGTCCTCTGGACCTGACAGGGGCCGGTCGTAGCCCTAGAGACTTTGGGGGAATGGCTGTTTGCTCACAGAACATGTCATCCCGAGCCCCGCGAGGGATCTCAGCATGACCTTCCAGGCTGCGACTGGCGGCAGGATGGGCTTGAGGGCCGTACTGAGATCCCTCACGTGCGTTGGCTGGCGCCTTCCCTTCGGGTGCGGGATGACGCTGTAGGGCGAGGAGTGCCTTCCCCAAACAGTTTCCTAGTAAGAACCTGTTTCGGGAATGGCGCGAGCTCTCCGACTGCGTCCCCTCCCCCACGAGGAGAGGGACAACCGTAAGGTCGGCGTAGCCAGGGTGAAGCGCCACAGAGGTGACATCCGAGCCCCGCCGTATGGCCCCCCGCCTGCGCGGGGATGACTCATTACAGGGGTATTGGCTTCCCCAACAACTTTTCCCGGCTTAAAACGGTGGGGGCGCCAGGCCTCGGGGCTTCGATGGCTGGCGCCCCCCACACCGTCAGTCGCCCAAGGCCACGGCGTCGCCGTCGGGACCGGCGCTTTCCGCCAGCACGCGGGCCGTCTCGACCAGGCGGACGAACTCGGCGCGGTCGCCGTGGGGGTCGTCGCCGCGCGCCCCTCTCGCGAGGGCGAGCGCGTGGTCCCAGTCCGCGCCCGGCGCGAAGTCGCTCTGGCGCAGCAGCAGCGCCGCCTCCGTCACGGCGACGGCCCAGCGCGTGGCCTCGCTCGCGCGCGCCAGCGGGACGGCGTCGCCCGCGACGGGCACCGCCAGCCGGACGCTGGTGTCGGCGAACGTCCCGCCGTCGGTCGCGGGCTTGTAGCGGAGCGCGACGGTCATCCACTCGCCCGACGCCGCGGCGTCGGTGAGCGCAGGCGTCGTCTGGTACTTCAAGCCGTCGACGCCCGCGGTCGGGACCTCGACGCCGACGGGGACGATCTCGTACAGCGCCGTGACGGTGTGGCCGGCGCCCAACTCGCCCGCGTCCTTGGCGTCGTCGTTGAAGTCCTCGTTCGCGAGCGCCCGGTTCTCGTACCCGATCAGGCGGTAGCCCGCGACGCGCGCCGGGTTGAACTCGACCTGGATCTTGACGTCCTTGGCGATGGCAAAGAGCGTCCCGCCGAACTCCCTCACGAACACGCGCTCGGCCTCGCGCGCGCTGTCGATGTAGGCGTAGTTGCCGTTCCCGTGGTCCGCCAGCGTCTCCATCTTGGAGTCCTGGAGGTTGCCGGTCCCAAAACCTAAGACGGACAGGAAAACGCCCGACTCGCGCTCGGTCTCGACGAGCCGCTGCATGGCCGCGTCGGACGACTCGCCGACGTTGAAGTCGCCGTCGGTCGCCAGGATCACGCGGTTCGTGGCGCTGGGGTCGAAGTGACGGCGGGCGACCTCGTAGGCCAGGCGCAGGCCCTCGGCGCCGCCGGTCGAGCCGCCCGCGTACAGGCCGTCGATGGCGTCCAGAATGCGGGTCTTGTCCTCGCCCGAGGTCGGCGGCAGCACGAGCCCCGACGCGCCGGCGTAGACGACGAGCGCCACGCGGTCCTGGGGCCGCATCTCGCGGACGAGCAGGCGGAAGGCGCGCTGCAAGAGCGGCAGCTTGTCCGGCGACCGCATCGAGCCCGACACGTCGATGAGGAAGACCAAGTTGGCCGGGGGCAGGTCTTCGGTCTCGATCCGGCGGCCCTGGAGCCCGATCCGAACGAGGTGGTGCGCGGGTGCCCACGGTGCGGTCGTGATCTCGGTCGAGACCGCGAACGGGTGGCGGCCCGTCGGCCCGTCGAGCCCGTAGTCGAAGCTGTTGACGAATTCCTCGACGCGGACCGCGTCGACGGGCGGGAGCGTGCCGTCGGTCAGGAAGCGCCGCGTATTCGCGTAGCTGGCGCGGTCGACGTCGATGGAGAAGGTCGAGAGCGGGGCGTCGGCGGCGGTCCGGAAGCCGACCTCGTCGACCGGCGCGTAGCCCTCGCGGTCGACGGGCGGGGCGTGGCGCCAGCCGGGGCCGGGGCTGGGCGACGACGGCGGCGGCGGAGCCATCTGCGTCATGTGAATCCCCCCCGTCCGGTGGGGCACGCCGACGGCGTCGCGCGACATCTGAGGCCGCTCGAACGTGACGACGACCTCGCTGAGGCCAGCCTGATCCGCCGTCATCGCCACATCAGCGCGGACCGTGCCGCCCGCGACGGAGACCGTGACCTGTGCCGGCTCGTAGCCGATAAACTGGACCGCGAGCGTGTGCGTCCCGTCGGGCACGTTCGCCAGCCGGTACCGCCCGTCGATGTCGGTCGTCGCGCCTAGGCGAAGTGTCTCGATCTGGACCGCTGCCCCGATCAGCGGCTCGCCACTCGCGGCGTCGGTGACGGCGCCGACGACGGCGCCCGGCAGCGCGAGCGGCGGGCCGGACGCCAGCAGGGGCGCGAGAAGGGCGATGAGCACGAGGGGGCGACGCATGGCGACAGGGCGGGTGAGACAGGGGAGCCCAACGGGTGGGCCGCTAAGTCCTTGCGCAGGGCACACGTAAGACACCCCGGGGCTGCATTCGTCGCCCCGTCCGTCACACCACCCGCCCCGTAGGGTCCTCTCCCCTACCCCACGCGGACCGTCCGGATAAACCGGCGCACGGCGACGCTCGACGCCAGCAGGCCCAGCACGAGGCCGAGCGCGAGGAGCGCGGCCATCGACCACAGCGGCGTCCCGCCCGGCCACCCGACGGCCGCCGCGCCGCTCTCGGTCGAGCGAATAAATCGCAGGAACAGGTCGTAGAGCCCCCACAGCACGAGCCCCGCGACGACGCCCGCCGCCAGCCCCTGGAGCACGCCCTCGATCAGGAAGGGCCGCCGGATAAACGTGTTCGTCGCCCCGACCAGCTTCATCGTCCGGATCAGCATCCGGCGCGCGTAGATCGACAGCCGGACCGTGTTGCCCACCAACAGCAACGCGGCCACGACCACCAAGAGAGCGATCGCCAGCCCGACACTCGAGAACAGCTGGAGGTTGCGCTCGACGGCCTCGACGGAGGCCCGGTCGTAGGCCACGTCCTCGACGGCCGTCCACCCGTCGACGCGGCTGGCGAAGGCGGCCAGCGAGTCGGGGTTGGCGGAGTCGCCGCCGAGTTGGACGCGGTAGCTGGCCGGCAGAAACTGGGCGTCGTCGTAGAGGTCGGCCTCCTCGCCGAACGCCTCGCGGAAGATGGCGGCGGCCTGCTCGTGCGAGATGTAGCGGACCGAGTCGACGCCGGCGACCGACCGCAGGCGGTCGCCGATGCGCGTGGCGGCCTCGGGCGTGGCGCTGTCGGCCAGGAACACCTCGACCTCCGAGGCGCGCTGCCGGAGCGCCTCGGCGACGTTCTGGCCCTGCCACCCGAGCAGGGCGAAGATGCCGATCAGGACGAGGGCGATGGCGAGGGCCACGACGCTCGTCGCGGCAGCCAGCTTGGCGCGCCGGAAGCCGGCGAGCCCCTCGCGGAGCGTGTACGGAAGGGCCACGGGGAGGGCGTTGGGGGACGCCCACAAGCTACCGCGCCGTCACGGCCCGACGCGCAGCACCGCGAGCCGCACCGCCTCGGGGCCGGGCGGGCCCAGGATGACGCTCGGCCGCGAGGGGACAACCACGAACCGGCCCGACGGCGACCAGCACGGCGCCTCCCACACCGCGCCCTTGGGCAGGCGGACCGGTCCGGCGTGCGGGGCGCCCTCAACGAGTGGGACCACGTCGAGGTAGCGGAGACCGTCGAGGTCCACCCGCCCAGTCGACCAGTCCGTTCGGGGGCCCGCGGCCGAGACGACCGCCTCCGACCGCCCGTCGGCCGCCCCGCTCGACACGTCGACGTGAGCCCCGGCGATCGCGTCGGGGTCGGCCTCGGCGACCGGGGCGGCCGGGCGAGTACGAGACGAAGCGTCTCGATACGGGTCTCCCTCGACGCGCCACGCACCCGGGCAATCCCCCGTTGCCGGACCCGCCGCGCGCCATTCTGCCGGCGTCGCTGGCTGCGCGACGAGGGAGTCGAGTACGAGCCGTAAGGTCGGCAGGGTGTCGGGCGCCCCCCCGCCGCTGCGGAACCGCAGGCCCCGGACCAGCAGCGCGCCCTCCGCCTCGCGGATCGCCAGGCCACCGACGGTCCCAAACGTCTTCCGGACGCGGCCGTCGGCGTCGGGTGGATCGAGCACGATCGCCGTCCATCCCGGCAGGTCGACGACGCGAGCAGGCGGCGCCTCGGGGGCACGGACCGTAGGGTCACGCTCCGTCACGTCCGGCCGCAGGGCCGCGATCCCACCCACCACGATCACGGCGAACGCGACGACGAGGGTGATGCACCCCCCACCCAGGAGTTGTGGGACGGACCATCGCATGGCCTCAGTCTCGCTCGGAGTCGCCCCGGACGCCAGCAGGAGGGCACAAAAAGAGAGCGCCCGACGACGAATCGTCGGGCGCTCAGTCGGGGAGCTCGCCCTGGAGGGCGGGGCTGGGCGTGCTCAACCCGAGTCGGTGTGGCCACGAATGGCCGCTGCCGGAGACCCAAGGTACGCGCCGCATTCGGGTGCGGCAAGAACCCTGGATGAAGCCCTAGACCTGGCCCATCGCCGTCCGCAGGCGCGTCCGGGCCCGGTCGCGCTCGGCCTCCAACGCTGCACGCTCTTCCGGAGTGGTGGCCTCGGCGAGCCGCGCCGCGGCGCTCTCCTCGGCGGCCCGGGCGCGCTCGACGTCGATGTCGCCGGCCGGCTCGGCCGTCTCGGCCAGCATGATGACGTGGTCGTCCAGGACCTCGACAAAGCCGCCGGACGTCGCGAACGACACGCGGTCGCCGGTCAGCGTCGTTACGACGACGGTGCCGGTCTGGGTGGCCGCGAGCATCGGGGCGTGGCCGCGCAGGACCACGAACGAGCCCTCGACGCCGGGCGCGCGGAAGGCCCGGGCCTCGCCGCGGTAGGCCGCGCGGTCCGGGGAGACGATCTCGACGAGAAGGGAGTCAGCCATAGTGGTGGTCGGTGATCGGTGACCGGTCGTCGGCGGATCAGAAACCCGATCGCCGACGACCGACAATCCTCTAGGCCTCCGCGAGCATCTTCTCGCCGGCCTCGATGACCTCCTCGATGGCGCCCTTGTACAGGAACGCGCCCTCGGGCAGGTGGTCGAGCTCGCCCTCCAAGATCATCTTGAAGCCGCGGACGGTGTCCTCGACCTTGACGTACTTGCCGGGCGTGCCGGTAAACTGCTCGGCGACGAAGAACGGCTGCGACATGAACCGCTGGACGCGCCGGGCCCGGTTGACGACCTGCTTGTCCTCGTCGGACAGCTCGTCGAGGCCGAGGATGGCGATGATGTCCTGGAGCTCCTTGTCGCGCTGGAGCAGCTCCATCGTGTCCTGGGCGACGCGGTAGTGCTCCTTGCCGACGACCTCCTCGGTCAGGATCCGCGACGTGGAGTCGAGCGGGTCGATGGACGGGTAGATGCCGAGCGACGCGATGGCGCGCGAGAGGACGGTCGTGGCGTCGAGGTGGGCGAACGTCGTGGCCGGGGCCGGGTCCGTGAGGTCGTCCGCGGGCACATAGACGGCCTGGACGGAGGTGATGGCGCCGGTCTTGGTGGACGTGATGCGCTCCTGCATCGTGCCCATCTCGGTCGCCAGCGTCGGCTGGTAGCCCACGGCCGACGGCATGCGGCCGAGCAGGGCCGAGACCTCGGAGCCGGCCTGCGTGAACCGGAAGATGTTGTCGACGAAGAACAGGACGTCCGTGCCGCCCTGGTCGCGGAAGTACTCGGCGAGCGTCAGGCCGGAGAGCGCCACGCGGGCACGCGCGCCGGGCGGCTCGTTCATCTGGCCGAACACGAACGTCGCCTGGCTCTCCTTGAGCTTCTCCATGTCGACCTTCGAGAGGTCCCAGCCGCCCTCTTCCATCGAGTGCAGGAAGGCGTCGCCGTAGGTCATGATGCCCGACTCGAGCATCTCGCGCATCAAGTCGTTGCCCTCACGCGTCCGCTCGCCGACGCCGGCGAAGACCGAGAAGCCGTCGTGGCCCTTGGCGATGTTGTTGATGAGCTCCTGGATCAGGACCGTCTTGCCGACGCCGGCGCCGCCGAACAGGCCGATCTTGCCGCCGCGGGCGTAGGGCTGGATCAGGTCGATGACCTTGATGCCCGTCTCCAAGACCTCGACGGACGTCGCGAGCTGGTCGTAGGTCGGCGGGTCCGCGTGGATGGGGCGGTACTCCGAGACGGTCGGCTTGGGGAGCCCGTCGATGGCCTCGCCGACGACGTTGAACAGGCGGCCGCGGACCTCCTCGCCGACGGGCATCGCGATCGGCTTGCCGGTGCCGCGCACGGGCGTGCCGCGAGTCAGGCCGTCGGTCGAGTCCATCGAGATGGTCCGGACACGGTTCTCGCCGAGGTGCTGCTGGACTTCGAGGACGAGCGTGCCGGTCTCGCGGTCGATCTCGAGCGCGTCGAGGATGTCGGGCACCTGGCCGGCGGGGAACTCGCAGTCGACGACGGGGCCGATAACCTGGAGGACGTCGCCGGTGCCGGTCGCGGTGGGCGTGGAGGTTTCCATCTTGGACGGGTCGGAGGGGACAGGCCAGAAAGCTACCCGCCGCCGTTGGAGGCGTCGTGAACCGGGCGGCCCTCGCTGGCGAAGCTTCGGCAAAGGCCGGGGAGTCCAGGACCGCGGCCGGAGGACCGCGGACGGGTTCGGGCGGGCGCCGTCCGCTCGCGCCTAGGCCTGCTGGCGGTCCACCTCGTTCTGGATCGCCACCAGCCCGACCGCGAGTGCCGCCAGCGGGCCCACGACGGCGACGGCAAGGCCCGCCAGCACCCAGCCCGTCCCGCTGGCGCCGTGCGCCTCGGCCCACGTGCCGAGCTGGATCAGCGCGAAGGCGACGACGCACAGCGCCGCCGTGGCGTACGTCATCGCGGCCACGCGGGCCAGCACGGGCGCGCGCTTCTCCGGTGGGAGCGCCAGGATGGCTTCTTTGTTGGGCAGGTTGAGGCCGGGCGCGCCGGGGCGGAACACGGCGACGCGGACCATCCACTCCAGAAACGCCGCCATCGCCAAGCCGACAAGTGGCAGTGCCAGCCACCCCCACAGCGAGCCCTCCGACCAGTCGTCGGCGACGCCGTCGAACCCGTAGTGCGTCGGGAAGCGGCCGGGCACCTCGGGCCACACGGCGATCGCCACGGCCACCAGCCCGATCGCCAACGTCCACATCGTCAGGCGGGAAACGAGCACGGCGGCGGGGGCGAGAGGCCGGGACCGTACGGGCCACATCAGCCCGGGTTGCCGACGGCCGCCCCAGCGGTCCTCATCACAAAGGATAGTGGGGACGCCTTCGGTAGGGCTCACCCCATCGGATTCGCGTGAGCTCGCGAGCCAGACCTCCCCTCCCGGACGGGAGGGGTTGGGGGAGGGCGACCGGTAGGTGGGCTTGCGGTGATGTGGCCCTCACCCTGGCTGCGCCCCCCGCCTACGCGGGGGCAGGCTCGCTTCGCGGCTGCGCGTTGGCTGGCGCCGGCCTTCGGCGGCCCCTCTCCCGGAAGGCGAGGGGACGACGTAGGGGGGCTTGCGCCAGTCGTGCCCGCGTTGTCCGATCCGCCCCCTTCCCTCAAGCCCCTTACCCAGAGCATCCCGAAGGGGCTCTAGTAGTGCTTGTACCCGCCCGCGTGGAGCGGCACCCGGTTGCCGTCGGGGAGCCGCAGCACGACGCCCTCGTCGGGCTCGACGATCTGGCCGACGACGGCGTACGTGTCGGCCGCCAGCGTAGACGCGTCCGCCTCGGCGATGGTGAACAGCAGCTCGTAGTCCTCGCCGCCGTAGAGCACGAACGCCTCCGGGCGCTGGTCGTAGCGCTGGGCGACGAGCGCCGTCTGCACGTGGACCGGCAGGAGCCCGCCGTCGACGACGGCCCCGACGGTCCCGGCTTGCGACAGGTGGTGGGCCTCCGACGCCAGCCCGTCCGACACGTCGATGAGGGACGTCGGCCGGACGCCCGCCTCGGCCCAGAGCTGGACGCGGTCGAGCCGCGCCTGCGGCATCAGCTGGCGCTCGACGACGTACGCGAACTCCGTCAGGTCCGGCTGGACGTCCGCCGCGCCGTCGCCCGACTCGCCGGCAGCCTCCTTCCCGCCGATCAGGACCTGGAGGCCGGCCGCGGCGCTCCCCAAGTCGCCCGTCACGCACAGGAGGTCGCCGGGCTGGGCGCCCGCGCGCGTCACGATCTCGTCCTCGCGCGCCTCGCCGACGACGGTCACCGAGATCGTCAGCCGGGCCGAGGCCGTGATGTCGCCGCCGACGACGGCCAGCCCGTAGCGCTCGCAGGCCTGCCCGATGCCGACATAGAGCGTCTCGGCGCCCTCGACCGACAGGTTGTTGGGCAGCCCGAGCACGACCGTCGCGTAGAGCGGCCGGGCGTTCATGGCGCAGATGTCGCTGACGTTGGTCGCGATGGCCTTCCAGCCGAGCGCGCGGAGCGGCACGTACGTCCGGTCGAAGTGGACGCCCTCCACCATCGCGTCGGTCGTGACGACGTGGACGCGGCTGGCGCCGTCGGAGCCCGCGCCGCCGACGCGGTACACGGCGGCGTCGTCGCCGATGCCGACGACCAGGTCGCGAGCACTCGTGGCGTCGGCGAGCGTCTCGGTGAGCCGGTCGATCAGGCCGAACTCGCCGACCTCGGAGACGGGGGTGAACGGCTGGGACTCGGGGATCTCGGACATCGTCGGGGCGGAGGGGACGTCCGAAACCTACCCGTGCGGGCCGGGGCGGCGCCTCCGCACCGTCTTCAGCCGGCGACGGCCAGCCCGACCGCGACCGCCAGGCCCAGCGCCCCGAGCACGACGGCGATCACCGCGTAGCCCCGGATCATCGCCGCCCACCCCGCCTCGTGCCCCCAGTCGTCGTCCGCGAGGTCGACCGGCGCCCGCCACTCGCGGACGCCCAAGAGGACGAAGACACCGGAGACCACGCCGAGACAGAGGGCGAACGCGAGGCCCACGCTACCCCTCGTCCTCGTCCATCTCCACCGACTCGCGCACGGGCCGCGCCAGCATCCGCTGCTCGCGGGGCGGCACGAGGAGCGTCCGCGAGGCGCCGTCGTAGCGCTGGGCGAAGCGGCGGTCCGACATCCGCACGTAGCGCACGAAGTCGACGATCCCGATGCCGACCGGGATCAGCGTCCAGCAGAACAGGAGCATCGCGACGCCCCACTTGGTCTGGCCGAGGTAGAACCGGTGCGCGCCGACGCCGCCGAACAGCAGCGCGAGCAGGGTCGCCGTCCCCTTGTCCTTGCCCCGGCCGACGAGCCGGGCCGGCGCCTCGGGCTGGCGGACGTCGCACGTCGGGCACACGCCGGCCCTCGCCTCGATCTCCTCGCCGCACGCGTAGCAGTACTTGGTGACGACGGGCCGGGACGCGGGCGCGCGGGGCGCGGCGACGACGGCGAGCGCGGCAGGTTCGGGCGCTGGTTTGGGCTGCCGACGCCAGCGTCGCGAGCCCCCGCGCCGGGTCCGCTTGCGGGTGGGGTCGGGCCCGAAGGCCTGCTCTTCGAGCTCGTCGGAGGAGAGGCGGTCGAGCCCGTCGTGCGCTTCGAAGTGGGTGCTGGACATCGGATCGAGGGTGGGGAGGTCGCGCGCGGCCCGGCGGCGACCCGCCGTATTCGGCCCGGCGCGGGTGGAGTTGCGCCGACCCGGTCAGTGCCGGCCCCGGCCGCCCGGGGCGTGGCGGCGGAGCGAGTAGCCCATCTCCTGCTCGCGCAAGTCGATGTCGAGGTCGGCGATGACGCCCGACAGCCGGCCCTGGGCGTCGCGGACGCCCTTGTTGTAGGCCGCCGGGCCGATCTCGTCGAGCGCGTAGTCCAGAAAGGACTCGGCGGCGATGGTGCCGATCTCGATCTCGAGGTGCTCGCGGACGTAGTCCTGGATGGACTCGATGAGGTCCACGCGGGAGCGCTTGGGGATGTCGATGGGCATCGGTCGGGTCGAGAAGGGGCAGGCGCTACGGCAGCGTCAGCGAGCCCTGGAAGGCGGGCGCGCGCGCGCCGGTGACGGCGGGGAGGCCGGTGCGGACGCCGTTGGCCCACTCGTGCGCGAGCACGGCGAACAGCACGGCCTCCTTGGCGTCGGGGTCGAGCCCGTGCGCGGCGGTCGTCTCGACGGGCATCGGCGCGAGCGCCTCGCGCAGCGCCGCCATCAGCGTCGGGTTGCGGACGCCGCCGCCGGACGCGATCACCCGCGCCGCGCCCGGCGCGTGCCGCCGGACGGCGTCGGCGACGGACCGGGCCGTGAGCGCGGCGGCCGTCGCGAGCAGGTCGGCCGGCGCGTGGCCCGTCGCGACCAGCCGGTCCACGAACGCCGTCCCGAAGTCCTCCCGGCCGGTCGACTTCGGCGGGGGCGCCGCGAAGTACGGCTCCGCGAGCACGGCGTCGACGAACGCGGGATCGGGCGTGCCGGCCGCCGCGAGCGCGCCGTCGCGGTCGAACGGCTCGCCCAGGAGCCGGGCTGCGAGCGCGTCGGAGACCATGTTCGCCGGGCCGGTGTCGAACGCCAGCGCTACGCCGTCGGGTGTCACGACGGACACGTTCGCGATGCCGCCCAGATTGAGCAGCACGCGCGTCTCGGTGGCGTGCGCGAACAACGTCCCGTCGAGGTACGGCGCCAGGGGTGCGGCCTGGCCGCCGAGCGCGAGGTCGCCCGCCCGGAAGTCGGCCACGACGGGGACGCCGAGGGCGGTCGCGATCTCGGCCGGGCATCCGATCTGCAGCGTCGACCGCGTCGGGACGCCCGCGCAGTCCTCGGCGACGGGCACGTGCTGGACCGTCTGCCCGTGGCTCCCAACAAGGTCGAGGTCGGCCACTGCGAGCCCGGCGGCCTCGCACGCGGACCGGGCGGCCGCCGCAAAGTGGAGCCCGAGCCGGGCGTGGAGCTGGCTCACGAGCCGGACGTCGGAGGTGGCCTCCTCGACGCACGCCCGAAGCGCGGCGCGGAGCGTGTCGGAATACGGCTCGCTGACGAAGCCGAGCACCTCGGCCGCCAGACCAGCCCCGGTCCCGTCGACGCGCACAACGGCGGCGTCGACGCCGTCGAGCGAGGTCCCGCTCATCAGCCCGGCGACGATGCGCGGGCCGGGGCGCGCGAGGCGCTGCAGCACACTCATCCGCTTTTGCGCCGCAGCTCGGCCGCGCGCTCCAAGAGGTCCTCGGCGGACTCGGGCGTCCGCGCGGCCAGCTTCTCGTACATCAGCGCCGCCTCGACGTACTGGTGCTGCGCCGCGTAGATCTTCGCCAGCGTTTCCGAGGCGAGGTCGTCGACGTTGCCCGCGTCGGGGTCGACGATCGGGCCGGAATAGGCGGGGTCGGGCTTGATGCGCGGGGCGTCCTCGAGTTGGGCGATCAGCGAGTCGAGTTCGTCGGCGACCGACGGCATCGGCGGGGGCACGTCCTCGACGGTCGCCTCGGCGGGCGGGGGCTCCGGGTCGGCGGGCGGGGGGCGGTCGCCCTCGGGCGCGATCACGTCCGGCGAGACGAGGGCGGCGGGCGGCGGCGCGGGCACGTCGGCCTCGTCGACCAGCGACCAGCCCTCGGTCGGCGCGTCGACGTCGGGCGGGGAGAGCGCCGTTGGCGCGGGCTCGGTCGCCTCGTGAGCCTCCGGCGGGAGGACGGGCGCGAGCCCCGTCTCGTCGCCCCAACTGGCCGCCGTCGGGGCGGGGCCGGGCGGAGCCGACGCGCCGGCGGTCGGCTCGGGCGCCTCGGCGGTGGGCGTCGGGTCCCCCGCCAGCTCGTCCGCCGCGAAGGTCGCCGGCTCGCCGAAGCCGAGCAAGGGGCCGTCGGCGTAGTCGTCGTCGTAGGCGGGGTCCGCGTCCGAATCTGGCGCGGTGGCGGGTGGGGGTGGCTCGGGCGCTGCGGGAGCTGGCGGGGCCGGCTCGGGAGGTGCGGTCGCCTCGGGCTCGGGCGCCCGACCGGGGGCCGGCGCGGGCGTCGCCGGGACGGGCGGCGGGAGGCCCGGGGCCGCGTCGTCCGGGATCTGCGACGCGAGCAGGCGCGCCCGCTCGCGGTGGACGAGCGCGCTCCGGGGCACGAGGGCCGCGGCCCGCCCCCACGACACGAGCGCCTCGTCGATCTCGCCGGCGGCCTCCAGCGCCGTCGCCCGGAGCACGTGGGCCGCCGCGTAGGTCGGCGCCTCGGCGACGAGCGCCGCCAGCCGCGACGCCGCCTCGGCCGGCCGGCCCTCGGCGAGAAGGCGGGCCGCGCGCTGGATCTCAGGGTCGGGAGGGACGGACATGCGCTCGGGTGGGGCCGCAAACTACGGCCCGGCGCCGTCCGCTCAGACGAGCCGGTACAGCTCTTGGGCCGTCGCCCGGCCCCGCAGCGCGACCTCGCCCAGCGGCTGGCCCTCGAACCGCCCCAGCGGCAGACGCTCCCAGACGGCCCGCGTCGCCAGCACCTGGGTCCCCAGCGTCTTGTTCAGCCCCTCGACGCGCGCGGCCACGTTCACCACGTCGCCGGTCACCTTGTATTCCTTGTGCTGGACCGAGCCGACGGTCCCGGCCACCACGTCGCCGGCGTGCAGCCCGATCCCGACCGTCGTCGGCCGGAGGTGCCCGGCCTCCACCTCCGCCGCGACGCGGGCCACGATGTCGAGCGAGGCCTCGACGGCGTTCGCGCAGTCCGCCGGCGACTGGATGGGCGCGCCGAAGATGGCCATGAACCCGTCGCCCAGCAGCTGGTGGACGATCCCGCCGCGCGAGGTGACGGCGTCGATCGTGAGCCCGAAAAAGCGGTTGAGGAACGCGACGACGGCCTCCGGCTCGGCCTGCTCGGCGAACGAGGTAAAGTCGCGGACGTCGAGGAACATGACGCACGCGGCGACGCGTCGGCCGGGCGGGTCGGCGTCGTGGCGGATGAGCTCCTCGACGACCGCCGGGGCGGTGTGCCGGCCGAACACGTCCAGGATCCGCGTGCGCTCGGCCTCCTGGCGCGCCGCGTCGAGCGTCTGTGCGGACTGCATGGCCAGGATCGTCAGCAGCCGCGCATCGCCGCTCGTGAACGGGCCCGCCGTCTTGTTATAGAGCGTGAGCACGCCCAAGAACTCGCCGTGCGCGATGAGCGGCGCGCACAGGACGGTGCGGACGCCCTCGCCCCAGTCGAACTGGGCGAACGGCTCCTCGCGGAGGTCGTCGAGGCGCAGGGTCCGGCGGTGGTGGGCCACCCACCCCAGCAGCGCCTCGCCCGGGCGCAGCGCCTCCCGCGCGCCCCGGACCGTCCGCACGAACGTCTCGGCCGCCCCCGCGGCGTGGCGGTCGACGAGCGTGACGACGCCCTGCTCGGCGCCCATCGCCTCGATCGAACGGCGGACGAGCGTGTGGACGGCCTGGCCCAGCTCGCGGGCGCTCCCCAACGCAACGGCGACTTCGTTGAGCAGCGCGAGCTCGTCGACGGATCGGCGGAGCCGCGCAAGCTCGGCATCGGGGGGGGTGGGCATGGGGCGCGAGAGCGGGGGTAGGGGGGTGCGAGCCGAGGGGCCGCCGCAGGTTACTCGGGCGTCAGGATCGGGAGAACGCACTAGTCTCGGTTCACTAAGTCCATAGTACACTACCGATTCGCTCTTCACCGCCCTCCCCGACGTGTCGGCCTTCCACCCACCGACTTCCCCGCCGCCCCTCGTCGGGAGCGACGTCGGGCCGTACCGCGTGGTCGAGCGCGTCGGCGCGGGCGGGATGGGCGTCGTGTACCGGGCGACGGACACGCGACTGGGCCGCGAGGTGGCGCTCAAGGTGCTCGCCCCGGGGCTGGTCGCCGACGAGTCCGCGCGCGCGCGGCTGTTGCAAGAGGCCCGGGCCGTCGCGGCGCTCGACCACGTCCACCTCGCGGCGATCTTCGACGTCGGCGAGACGCACGGCCAGCCGTACCTCGCCATGGCGTTCTACGACGGCGAGACGCTGCGCGAGCGCCTCGACCGAGGCCCGCTCGCGGCGGCCGAGGCGGCCGGGCTGGGGGCGCAGATCGCGCGGGGGCTGGCGGCGGCGCATCACGCCGGCGTCGTCCACCGCGACCTCAAGCCGGCGAACGTGATGCTGCTGCCGCGCGGCGGGCCCGGCGGCGGCCCGTGCGTCAAGGTGCTCGACTTCGGGATCGCCCACCTCGACGGCGGCGAGCTGACGCAGGACGGCGAGAGCCTGGGCACGGCGCTCTACATGAGCCCGGAGCAACTCCGTGGCGAGCGCGCCGACGCCCGGTCCGACGTCTGGGCGCTCGGCGTCGTCCTGTTCGAGACGGTGACCGGTCGGCGCCCGTTCGACGGCGCCTACGCCGCCGCGAGGGCGTATGCCGTCCTCCACGAGCCCACCCCGCCCCTGGGCGACCTCCCGGCCGGGCTGGTGGACATTGTCGCGGCGTGTCTCGAAAAGGACCCCGCCGACCGCCCCGCGTCGATGGAGGCGGTTGCGGAGGCGCTGGACGCCCTGGGCCGGGACAAGCCCCCTCCCCCACCGACCGGGGCGACGCCGCGGGCCACCCCCGAGCCTGCGCACCGCGCGAGCCGGGCCCGCCGGATCCCCCGCATGGCGATGCTGGCGGGCGTCGTCCTCGTCGCCGTCCTCGCCGCCGTGGCCCTGTGGCCCGAGGCCGCCGTGGCCGAGCCGCACCGCCTGGCCGTGCTGCCCTTCCGGGCCGTCGGCGCCGAGGCCGGGATGCTCTCCGAGGGGCTCGTCGAGACGGTGACGGGGAAGCTGGGGCAGGTCGGCCCCGTCTCCGACCGCGTCCGCATCGTGCCGGCCAGCGAGGTCCCGGCCGGGCTCACGCCGACGCAGGCCCGCGACCAGCTCGGCGCGACGCTCGTCGTGGAGGGGACCGTCCAGACCGAGGGCGGCCGCGTCCGCGTCACGCTCTCGCTGGTCGACGTCGGCGGCGAGACACCGAACACGCTGGGCTCGGACGAGGTGGACGACACCAGCGGCAGCGCGTTCGCGCTCCAAGACGCGGCGGTTCTCGCGCTGGCGGACCTGCTCCGTGTCGAGGTCGGGGCCGAGACGCAGGCGGCGCTGGCGGCCGGGGGCACCGACGACCCCGAGGCCAACGAACTCTT
Source organism: Rubrivirga halophila (assembly GCF_046845755.1). Lineage (GTDB taxonomy): Bacteria > Bacteroidota > Rhodothermia > Rhodothermales > Rubricoccaceae > Rubrivirga. The sequence goes on along the minus strand of NZ_CP177357.1, from coordinate 426,662 downwards.
CCTGCGTGGCCGAGGCGAGCTCCGCCAGCAGCAGGGCGCCGACGACCTGGCGCGCGCCCGGGCGCTCTTTACCGAGGCGCTCGCCATCGACTCGTCGTTCGCGCTCGCCTTCGCCGGGCTCGCCGAGGCCGAATGGCAGACCTACCGCGCCACCTCGGACGTCGCCTGGGCCGACCGCGCCGTCGCCAGCGCCCGGCGCGCCCTCGCCCTCGACGACGGGCTCGCCGAGGTCCACACCGTGCTCGGCGCGATCCACGACGGCCGGGGCGAGTACGGGCTGGCGCTGGCGGCCTTCGACCGGGCCCTCGCCATCGCGCCGGACCACGCCGAGGCCACGCGGCGCCTCGCGATGGCCTACGGGATGCTCGGCCGCTCCGCCGACGCCGAGGCCACCTTCCGACGCGCCATCGATCTCGCCCCGGACTACTGGCGCCCGTACAGCAGCTTCGGCGTCTATTATCTCGACGAGGGCCGGGCCGACGACGCCACGCTCCAGTTCCAGCGGGGCCTGGCGCTCGACCCGGCCAACACCACGCTGCTCATCAACCTCGGCGTGGCCGAGTGGACGCGCGGCGACCTCGAGGCGGCGGCCGCCGCCTTTGCCCAGGTGGCCCGGCTCGACCCCCGCAACCTGTTCGCCGTGTCGAACCTCGCGACGGTCCGCGCCACGCTCGGCGACTACCCCGGCGCCGTCCGGGCGGCCGAAACCGCCGTCGCCCTGCAGCCCGACGACTACACGGCCCGCCACCAGCTCGCCGAGGCCCGGTGGTGGTCGCCCGGCCAGCGCGCCGCCGCCCGCGCCGACTACCGCGCCACGCTCGACCTCGCCCGCGCCCACCTCGCCGTCGGCCGCACGCCGGCCGTCCTCGTGACGATGGCCGAGGCCTACGCCGTGCTCGGCCAGCGCGACAGCGCCCGCGCGGCCCTCGCCGAGATCGCTCAGGCCAGCGCGCCCGACGACCTCGACGTGTCGACCGCCGTCACGGTCGGCGTCGCCCACGAGATCGCCGGCCAGCGCGCCGAGGCCGCCCGCTGGTTCCGCAGCGCGCTCGGCCGCGGCTTCGGCCGCGACGTCGTCGACCGCTCGCCGTGGCTGGCCGACTTCCGCTCGTCCCCCGCCTTTTCCACCCTCCCCGCTGCCCCATGACTCGCGTCTTCCCTCTCGCCCTCCTCTTGGTGTGCGCCTGTGCCTCGGCGCAACCCGACCCGAGCCGGACCGTCCCGCTCCGCGATGCGCACATCGTGACCGTCACCCAGGAGCGGGGCCAGTACCTGTTCGAGGTCGAGGGGCAGCCGTACGACCTCGCCGCGGCCCTCAACCCTGGCGGCACGCTCGTCGTGGCCGCCACCGACGGCTTGCGCGTGATGGTGGTGGCCGAGGACCGGGGCGTGTACGACACGCGGAATCACACGGGCCACGCCCTCATGGCCGGGCCGGTCGCGGTCTGGATCGACGGCCGAGACCATGACGAGGTGGGCGTGCTCCGGGCCACGTCCGAGCTGAGGCGCGGCCTGCGCGGGGAGGTCCGGGTGTCCTTCCTCGTCTGCGACCGAGAGGTGGGGTACGGAGACTGCGACCGATGGGTCGCCGCGCGGCCCCGGATCCGCCCCAGCGAGTCGGGGACTGAAGATCGAAGCCTCCGGTTGGAGGTCGACGGTGGGCCCCATGTGTATGCGCCGGCGAACCGGCCCGCGCCCGCGCCCGAGCCGGGCCCGCCGGTGCGCCCCGTCCGCGAGTGAGGCCACGGGCGCGCGCCGGCCCTCAGGCGTCGGCGCCCCGGCGCCCCGCCAGCGAGGCGAGGTACAGCCGCACGCCCTCGCGCTCGTCGGGCGTCATCCGGGCCGTCGCGGTCCACGGCATCACCTCGGGGTCGAGCGCGCGGCCGTCGGGCAGGACGCCCGTCGTCAGCGTCTCGTGGAACTGCTCGGGCGCCCACTGCCCCGAGGCCGCGAGGTCCGGGGCGAACGGCGCCCCCGGCTCCGGCGGCTGTTTCCCGACCACGCCCGCGCCGTGGCAGTACGCGCACATCATCTCGGTGACGTACTCGCCGTACTCGACCGTCGCCCCGGGCGGGGGCGAGGTCGCCGTCGTCGGCTCGGCGTAGACGTTGACGCCCGGATCGAGGGGGCCGGCCGCGAGCACCTTGCCCATCAAGCGGAACTCGGTCCGCCCGATGTCGGCGCCCGCGGGCTCCAGCGACTCCAGGTAGGCGATGAGGTCGGCCGCCTCGGCGTCGCTCATCTTGTGGTAGGCGCCCGACGGCATGACGGTCACCGCGCGGCCGTCGGCGCGGACGCCATGGCGGATGGCGCGGTCCCAGCCCGCCGCGTCGTACTCGCCGCCGACGCCGGCCGGCGTGAGGTTGGAGGCGACGAGCCGGAACGGGCCGCCCTCCCCCATCACCTGCCCGGCCAGGTCGTCGCCGTGGCAGTCGCGGCAGCCGTAGATGCCCGCGAGGTGGGCGCCGCGCGCGAGCGCGGCGGAGTCGGACGAGATCGCGAGCGGCTCGACGGCCACGTCGTGGACGGCGTCGATGTTCGAGCCGCCGACCATCGCGCCGACGCCGACGGCGACGACGGCCAGAACGAGGAGGGCGCCGAGCCCGAGGCCGACCCCTTTGAGGATGCGCATGACGTCAGACGAAGAGGGTTCACAGACCGAGGCGACAGCCGCCTCGGCGCCCCATCATGCGTCAGCCCCGCTGGCCGGGGACCACATCCGCCCCCCTGCCCCGACACGGGGGCCCTCTGGACACCATGACGGCCCGATGGCCACCCTTCGTGACGGCCCGCAGTTAAACCGCCGCCGCCGGCAGGTCCAGGACGGTCCGCAGGCCCGGCCGCGCCGCGCCGATCCGCCGCGCCGCGTTGACGACCGCCGCGACCGTCGCCGTGTCGCCGAACGTCCCGCCCTCGACGACGACCGTGAGCGGCGGGTCCCCCGCGATCGCCACGCGGTCCTCGTCGGGCGCGCCGACGGCCATCGTCAGCCTAAGCGTGGCCCGCGTCTCGCCGTCGAGGGTGACGGTCGCGGTCTGGTGGATGCCCGCCACGTCGCCCGCCGCGACCGTCGCGTGCGGCGTCGTGTGGTCCGCGTCGGCGAGGTGGGGGCCGAACGTTTCCGTCACCTCGGCGCCGGCCCAGCCGAGCCCGGCCGCGAGCGCCTTCGCCGACTCGACCATCCCGATGTGCCCGAACCCGCCCGCCGCCTCGCGCTCGCGGAACGCGGCGACCGAAAGCCCGGCACCGACCTTTTTTTGGAGCGGCCCCCGCCGCCGCCCGGCGTCGACGGACCGCGACACGTCGACGCGGTCGACGCGCGCGACGACGGAGTTGGCGAGCACGACCGGGAAGAGGTCCATCACGAAGCCCGGGTTGACGCCCGTCCCGACGACGGACACGCCCGCCTCCCGAGCCGCCGCGTCGACGCGCTCGCAGAAGCCGGGGTCGCGGTCGAACGGCCAGAACAGCTCCTCCGACGACGACACGACGTGCGCGCCCGCCGCCACGCACGCCAGCAGCTGCCCCTCGATCCGGTCGAGGAACGAGAGCGTCGTGTGGAGGACCACGTCGGGCGCCCACTCTGCGAGGGCCGCGTCGGCGTCGTCGCGGACGGTCGCGCCGACGGGCTCGCGGCCGAGCACCTCCCCCACGTCGCGGCCGACGCGGCCGGGGTCGAGGTCGAGGGCGCCGACGATCGTGTGGCCGTGGTCGAGGGCGAGGCGGGCGCAGGCCTGGCCGATGGGGCCGAGGCCAAACTGAACGATGCGGAGCGACATGGTGGGGGCGGGGGGGATCGGCCCGCAAGCTCTCACCGGGACGCGAGCCGCCGCCACCCTCGCCCCAAAAAGGACCGCCGCCCCGCGACGATCGTCGCGAGGCGGCGGGGCCGAGCGCCGCTTCCCTGGCAAGGCGGGCGCTCGGGGCCGGGAGGCGGGGGTTAGAACCCGCTCAGGAGCAAGAGCACGTCGACGGCCAGGCCGGCCGAGACCGCGCCTCCGAGGGCGGTCCGCGCCTGGCGGTAGTAGGCGGCGACGGCGGTGCCGACGGCCTCGCCGGAGCCCGCCGCGTCGATGGAGGCGTCGAGGCTGGCGCGGGCGGCCGTGGTGGCGCCCATGGCGATCGACAGCTGGCTGGCGCTGACGCCGGACTCGGCCGACAGCTCGGCCTCGGCCGTCGTGCGGTAGCGCGCCTTCGCCGCGTCGCGCTGCGCTTGAGTGGTGGCGCCGCGTAGGGCGGCCACCATCTCGGCGCGGGCGGCGCGCAGAGCGGCTATCCGGGCGCTGGTCGCGCTGCGGGCCTCGAACTGCGCCTCGACGGCGAGCGCGGCGGCCGAGGCGGCCACGAGCTCGGCGTGCGCCTCGATGGACGCGGCGGCGGCCGTGCTCGTCGACGACGCGAAGCGGCGGGCGGCGAGGTACCGGGCGCGAGCGGCGCGGGCGCTCGTCGTGGCCGAGATCCCGACCGACACCTGCGCGCGGACGTAGCCGTCGACGAAGGCGTTGGCCGCCGCCCCGGCGCTGGCGCCCGTGGCGAGCGAGCGGCGGTACTGGCGGTGCTGCACGTCGCGCTCGTCGTCGGCCTGCTCGACCTGCTCGTCCGTCGCCGGCTCGCCGTCGCCGGTGTCCTCGGTGGCGGCGCGGCGCTCGGCCGCGACGGAGGCCTCGAGCGCGGCGGCGACTGCCGCCGCAGTGGTGCGGCGGGCGGCGATCTCGCCGGCGACGGCCGCCGTTACGAAGGCGACGGCGTCGGCGGCGCGGGCGCGGCTGCCTCGGAGCCGGGCGGCCACGTAGACGTCGGCCTCGGCGGCGGTCTCGGTCGTCATCGGGGCCGGTCGGACGGTCCCGGCGGCGAACCCGCCCGCCTCGATCAGCGAGGCGGAGGCGAACGCCCCGTCGCGAGCGGTGACGACGACGGCGTCGGCCGTCGCGTCCGTCGACAGCGAGAACTGGCCGCTGGCGGACGTGGTGGCCGAGCCAGGCAGCGCGCGCGTCTGGCCGGAGGCCGAGACGGCGGCGGCGGCGACCGTGGCGCCGTCGACCGGGCCGGCGGAGGTGGTGCGGGCGGCGGCCGCGTCGTCGGTCACCCGACCGTCGACCGTGACGGCGCCGTCGACCTCGCCGCCGGTCGTGGGGCCGCCGCTGTCGCAGGCGGCGAGGGAGACGAGGGCGGCGGCAAGCGCAAAGCGCCCGAGGCGGAGGGAAACGCGTGTCATGAGATGGGGAGGTGGGGCGTGGTGGGCCGGACCCGCCATCACTCGAGTCCGATCCACTCAACTCTCCGTGGGCAGGGAAGTTGGCCGACCTCTCGGTGCCTCGCGCCTCACCGTCGCCACATCTGATTGCGCCCCAACAGATTCCATCCGACCGTCCGTCCCAGACCCACGTCCGGGTCGGCGTCTGTCCTACAGCCCGGCCTCCGCTTCCAGGCGCGCCACGAAGAGATCGGTCATGCGCCCCATCTCGAACTCGACCGTCGGCCGGACGATCGCCCGAAAGAGCCGGGGGACCCCAATGTCGAGCACGGCGTCGACGCGCAGGGTCCCCGTGGTGCCGCCGTCGCCGTCGGGGCCGATCGTGCTCGACCCGCCGAACTGGGCGTTGCCGGTGCCCGGTACCGGCTCCCACCGCATCGTGAGCGCGTCGGGGTCGGGGTGGTAGCGGCAGGCGTACTCGACGACGACACGGGCGCCGGGCGGGCCGAGCGGCTCCATCGTCCACCAATACGCGTTGTCGCCGCCCTCGGGGTATGGCCGGACGGACTCGACGTGGGGAAACAGCGTCCCCCACCGAGGCACGTCGACGAGGAACGCCCACGCCTCCTCGACCGACACGGGCAGGGTCAGGGCGCGCTCGACGCGGGTATCGACGGTGATCACGGGGGTCGGGGGGTGGGGACCGGGGTTCGACGGCGGGCCTGGCGGGGTTCCCCGAAGCGGGGCGCCTTCTGCTCAGTCCCATCCCTCTGTTCCCGCTGTGGGGCCCGCCGCTTACCCCTCGTCCCCGTAGATCATGGTCACCACGCGGCCGCTCCGCGTGACGTGGCCCCGGTACATGCCCTCCGTGTTGAACGGCATGGCGACGGTGCCCGTCGCGTCGAGCGAGATGATGCCGCCGGTTCCGCCCGCGTTCGTCAGCGCCGTGTGGATGACGGCGTCGCCCGCCTCGACGACGCTCTCGCCGAGGTAAGCCATCCGGGCCGCCACGTCACGCGCGATACCGAGGCGGATAAAGTACTCGCCGTGGCCGGTCGCCGAGATGCCGACGGTGCGGTCGGCAAAGGTGCCCGCGCCGATGATGGGCGCGTCGCCGATGCGGCCCCAGCGCTTGTTGGTCATCCCGCCGGTCGAGGTGCCCGCCGCGAGGTCGCCGGTCGCCGAGAGCGCGACGGCGCCGACCGTCCCGGTCATCTGCCACGGCTCCGGGATGGAGAGCGCGCCCGACTCGCTCCGCTCCCGCGCCTGGACGGCCTCCAGCGATCGGCGGCGGCGCTCGGTGTGAAAAAAGGTGTTCGGCACGATCTCCAGGCCCTGCCCGATGGCGAACTCCTCGGCCCCCGCGCCCGCCAGCAGCACGTGCGGCGAGGCCTCCATCACGCGCCGCGCCAGCCGGATCGGGTGGCGGACGTGCATCGTCCCCGTGGACGCGCCCGCGAGCCCGCTGGCGCCGTCCATGATCGAGGCGTCGTGGCGGACCGTCCCGTCGGCCGCGAAGACGCCGCCCCTCCCCGCGTTAAAGTGGTCGCTGTCCTCCAAGATCGACAGCGCGGCCTCGACGGCCGTCAGCGGCGACTCGCCCGCCACGATCGCGGCATGGCCCGCGCGGAGCGACTCCTCGAGCGCGGCCCGGACCGCCACGTCGGTCTCGGGCGTCATGTCGGCCCGGCGGATGGTCCCGGCGCCGCCGTGGACAACGAGCACGACGGGGTCGCCGTCGAGCGCGGGGAGCACCTCGACCTGGGCGGACGTGGGGAGCGCCAGCAGCGTGAGGGCGGCGAGGAGGCAGAGCAGGCGGAGCATCGGTCGGGCGGCGGTGGGCCCTCAGTATAGACTGCTCGCGGGACGGTCTGAAAGGGGCGGTCCGCGCGGTCAGTCCCGGCCGCCGAGGCACGGAAGCGTGGCCCAGAACGTCGCGCCGTGTCCCGGCCCGTCGCTGGCGGCGCCGACCGTGCCGCCATAGCCGCGCACGATGGCCTGGACGATCGCCAGCCCCAGCCCGCTCCCCACCTGCGCCTGCACCTCGGGCGTGTCGGCCCGGAAAAAGCGGTCGAACAGCCGCTCGCGCGTCGCGGCGTCGAACCCCGCGCCCGTGTCGGCCACCTCGAGCCGCGCCGTCCCGCCGGCGTGCGCCAGCCGGACCGCCACGCGGCCCCCGGCCGGCGTGTACTTGACGGCGTTCGAGACCAGGTTGTCGATGACCTCGGCGAGCGGCGCCGCGTCGGCGCGGACACGGACGCCGTTGGCGACCTCGACGTCGAGCGCGAGCCCCTTGGCCTCGGCCTCGGCGCGGGCGCGCTCGGCACGGCGGGCGACGAGCTCGCCCAGGTCGAGGCGGTCGCCGGCGGGGCGGGGCAGCGACTCGGCGCGCGCGAGCTGGAGCAGGCCCTGGACCGTCCCCGTCATCTCGGCCACCTCTTCGACCACGCGGTCCAGCGTCTCGCGGTACGCGCCGGGCTCGCGCTCGCGGCGGAGCGCGACCTCGGCCTCGCTACGGACCGTCGCCAGCGGAGTGAGTAGCTCGTGGGCGGCGTTCGAGGTAAACCGCCGCTCGCGCTCGACGGACGCTTCGAGCCGCCCGAGCAGGCCGTTGAAGGTCTCGGCGAGGTCGGTGAGCTCGTCCTTCGTCTCGAAGTCCGAGGGCAGCCGCCCCCCGAGGCGTGCGCCGTCGGCGGCGAGCCGGCCCGCCGCGTCGGTCAGCACGGCGACCGGGCGCAGGGCGCGGCGCGCCAGCCACCACCCGCCGCCGAGCGCGAAGAGCACGCTCAGGGCGACACCGAGCGCCAGCATCCGCCCCAGGTCACGCAGCTCGCCGTGCCGGCTCCACTCGACGCCTGTCACCTCGACAAATCCCACGACGGCCCCGCCCGCCCGGAGCGGCTCCACGAGCGACCGCACGGGCTCGCCGCCCCACTCACGGCTGATTCGGAGCGCCGCGCTGCCGTCGGGGAGCGCCACGCCGAGCAGGGGCTGGTCCCCGACGTTCGCCGACTGGTACGCCACGTCGCCCTCGGGCGTGAGCACCCGGACGAACGTCGCGTTCGGCCCGTCGAGCCGGGTCGCCACGGCCGACGCGCCGTCGAGTGCGCTCGCGTCCACGCCGTCCGGCGCCACCCGCAGGAGCGGCGCGACGGCCTCGAGCTCGTGGTCGAGGTGGCGGTCGAAGCTCCGGTGCGCGGCCGCGTGGAAGCCGACGTAGCAGAACACGGCGAAGGCACTCAGCAGCAGCAGCAGCGTCAGCGCGTACCACAGCGCGAGCCGGGCCGAGATGGGGAGCGAGAGGAGTCGGGCCATGGCCACAAGAACGCGCCGGGGCCGGCCTACGCGCCCGACGCCAGCCGGTACCCCACGCCCCGGACGGTCTCAACGTGGGGCGGGTCGCCGGCACCCGAGGCGCGGACGGCGTCGGCGAGGCGCTGGCGGAGCCCGCTCACGGTCACGTCGAGGGCGTTGTCGGTCACGAACAGGGCGTCGCCCCAGACGCGCTCGGCCAGGACGGTCCGGGACAGGGCCGCGTCCGCGCTCCGCATCAGCACCTCCAACATGGCGTACTCCTTGGGGCGCAGGTTGAGGACCGCTTCGCCCTGCGGTCCGTCCACCGAGACGCGGCGGCGCTCGCCGTCGAGCACGAGCGGGCCGACGGCGACCACCCGCTCCTGGTCCGACAGCGGGGGCCGCCGCAGGAGCGCCCGGAGCCGGGCCACCAGCTCTTCGAAGGCGAACGGCTTCGGGAGGTAGTCGTCGGCGCCGGCGTCAAGCCCGGCCACGCGGTGCTCGACGTCCGCGAGGGCGGTCAGCATCAGGACGGGCTCCTCGCGGCCCGCCGCCCGGATCCGCTCGACCAGGGTCTTGCCGTCGCCCTTGGGCAGCCGCCAGTCGACCACGAAGGCGTCGTAGGCGTTCGCCAGCGCCAACCGCTCGCCGGCCTCGGCGTCGCCTGCGAGGTCCACGCGGTAACCCTCCTCTTCGAGCCCGCGGCGGACCGAGTCGGCCAGGCGGGCTTCGTCTTCGATGACCAGAACCCACATTTGCGGACCGTCAGGGAGGGGGGCGTGGTGGGGTACGCACGAGATGGAGGGGCGATCGGCACCTGTCCGCCTTTTCAGGTTGGCCGGCGCTCACATGACGGCCGCTGGCCCGTTGTCCTGGCGCCCTGCCTCCGCCGTCCTGGTCGCCGCCACCGTCGCCGTCGGCCGCGCGCTCGCGCCCCCCTCCCTCCGCTCGCTCTAGCCGCTCCCTCTGGCCCATGCGCCCGCTCCTCCTCACCGCCCTCCTCGCCGTCGCCTCAGGTTGCGGCTCCGACGACACGACCCCGGCGGTCGCAGACGCCCGTCCCGCGATCGCGGCCGTGGTCCCCGACTCCCTGACCGCCGACTCGTCCGACGTCGGCGAGCCGGCCGTCCTGGACGAACCCGTCGATGTCCCGGCCGATGCTCCGGCCGCCGCCCCGCCCGTCGCGCCGCTCCCCATGCCTCCGACCGCGCCCTCGCCGAGCGCCCCGGCCGTCGAGCCACCTCCCCCGCCCGCCGAGACCCCGCCCGCGATGGACGGGCACGATGGACACACGATGGAGGACGGGACGCGCATGGACGGAGACGCGCACCACGACGGGGGCCACGGCCACTGACGGCCCGGCCCTTCGTGAGCTCTTCGCCGCCCACCTTAGCGCCTTTTAAGGCGATCCGCCGCACCTCTGCGGGCGCCGGGCGTTTCCCCACCACCTCACGCCCCACCCCGATGGACCGCCGCCTTTTCCTCCGCAATGCGGGCGCCGTCGGCGCGCTCGCCGGCCTGAGCGCCCTGACCCCGGCCTGGGCACGGTCCGCCCTCGCGGGCCCCGCTCGCGTCGCCGGCCTGGCGCCGACGGTCCGTCGCCCGGGCCTGGTCGAGTACGACCTCTTCATCGACCGGACGCGGATTGCGTTCGGCGGCGAGACCGGCACGGCGGTCACCATGAACGGGACCGTCCCCGGCCCCCTCCTGCGCTTTACCGAGGGCGACGAGGCCGTCATCCGCGTCCACAACCGGCTCGACGAGAACACCTCGATCCACTGGCACGGCCTCATCCTGCCGAACGCCATGGACGGCGTGCCGCACGTCAACTTCCCCGGCATCGCGGCGCGCTCCACGTTCGAGTACCGCTTCCCGATCCGCCAGTACGGGACGTACTGGTGCCACAGCCACTCGGCGTTCCAGGAGCAGCTCGGCCACTACGCCCCGTTCGTCATCGACCCCGCCGGCCCGGAGCCGGCGCCGTTCGACCGCGAGATGGTCGTGGTGCTCTCGGACTGGACGTTCGAGAACCCGCACGACGTGCTCGCCAACCTCAAAAAGCGGGCGAACTACTACAACTACCAGCGCAACACGGTCGCCGACCTGCTCAAGGGCGACGGCATGAGGCTGGGCGACCGGCTGGACTGGGAGCGGATGCGGATGGACCCGTCCGACATCTCGGACATCACGGGCGCCACGTACACCTACCTCATGAACGGCCAGGCGCCCGACCCCGGGTGGTTCGGCCAGTTCCGGCCCGGCGAGCGCGTCCGGATCCGGTTCATCAACGCGAGCGCGGGCACGTTCTACGACGTCCGCATCCCCGGCCTCGGCTTGTCGGTCGTCCAGGTCAACGGGCAGCACGTGCAGCCGGTCGCCGTCGAGGAGTTCCGGATCGGCATCGCCGAGACGTACGACGTCATCGTCGAGCCCGGCGACCGGGCGTACACCCTCTTTGCCGAGTCGATGGACCGCTCGGGCTACGCGCGCGGCACGCTCGCCCCCCGGCCCGGCATGACGGCCCCGGTCCCCGCCGAGCGCGAGCGCCCGACGCTGACCATGATGGACATGGGCATGGACCACGGCGCGATGGGCCACGAGGGCATGAACCATGGGGCCATGGACATGTCCGGCGGCGCAGCCGTTGGTGTTGCGGTGGGCATGGACCACAGCGGCCACGGCGACGCCCCCGCCGCCCAAATGGACCACGCGGCGATGGGCCACGACATGGCGGCCCCCGGCATCGACACCTCTGGCCTGCGGGCGCCGGGCTCGCTCCCCGAGCCCACGATGCACGGGCCCGACGACCACGGCATCGCGAACGCGATGGCCCCGATGCAGACGCAATCCCGTCTCCACGAGCCCGGCGTCGGGCTGGGCGACGACGGCCGCCGCGTGCTCGTCTACACCGACCTTCGGGCGCTCCACCCCGAGCCCCGCCGCGCGCCCGACCGCGAGATCGAGCTCCACCTGACGGGCAACATGGAGCGCTACATGTGGGGCATCAACGGCAAGACCTACGCCGAGGAGCCCCTGATCCCGATGGTCTACGGCGAGCGCCTGCGACTCACCATGGTCAACGACACCATGATGAACCACCCCATGCACCTGCACGGCATGTGGATGGAGCTCGAGAACGGGCAGGGCGAGTACATCCCGCGCGTCCACACCATCGTCGTGAAGCCCGCCGAGCGGGTGTCCCTCCTCGTCGAGGTCGACGCGCTCGGCCCCTGGGCCTTCCACTGCCACGTGCTCTACCACATGGAGCTCGGCATGTTCAGGGTGGCGATGGTCCAGCGCCCGGGCGAGGTGCTGCCCGAGGCCCTCGCCGCCAGCTACGCGCCCCAGGGCTAGCCCACGCCCTCCTCTGACGTCCCCTCTGATCGCCATGCTCCGCCTTTCCCTCTTCCTCCTCGCGGCCGTCGCCAGCGGCCCGGCCGCCGCCCAGGGCCACGACGGCGACGTGCCCTTCCCCGAGTACCCCCATTTCGTGCTCGGCGCCGCCCACGGCCCGAAGAGCTACACGCTCGCCCTCCTCGACCAGTTCGAGCTCGCGCCGGGCGCCGACGGGCTGCCGGGCCGGTTCGAGGGGCTCGTCCGCACCGGCACCGACTACCGGAAGCTCTACGTCAAGGGCGAGGGTGAAGGGCTCCTCTCTGAGGGCACCGGCGAGATCGAGGCGCAGGCGCTCTACAGCCGCCTGATCACGTCGTACTTCGAGGCCCAGGCCGGCGTCCGTGTCGACACCGAGTTTGGCGACGGCGATTTCCGCGCGCGGCCGTTCCTGACGGTCGGGCTCGAAGGGCTGGCGCCCTACTTCTTCGAGGTCGAGCCCGCCTTGTTCATCTCCGACGCCGGCGACGTGTCGGCCCGGTTCGAGGGCTCATACGACCTGCTGCTCACCCAGCGGCTGGTGCTCCAGCCCCAGGCCGAGCTCAACGTCGCCGTGCAGGCCGTCGAGGACTGGGGCGTCGGCTCGGGCCTCAACGACCTCGAGGTCGGGCTCCGCCTGCGCTACGAGGTCCGCCGCGAGGTCGCGCCCTACGTCGGCGTGACGTGGCTCAACCGGTTCGGCGACGCCGCCGACTCCGCCCGCGCCGAGGGCGAGTCCACCTCCGAGGCGCTCCTGGTCTTCGGCATCCGCCTGTGGCGCTGACCCCCCACCACTCCTCCCCTCCTCTGATGAAAACGACCCGACGCCTCGTCCTCGGCGCCGCCCTCCTCGCCGCGCCCTCCGTCCTCGCCCAGCAGCACCAAGGCCACGGTCAGACCGACCATTCGCAGCAAGACCACGCGGCCATGCCCGGGATGGACCACGGCGCGATTCCGCACGACTCGCTCATGGCGCTTCATCGGGCCATGATGGCCGACCCCGAGATCCACGCGGCGATGATGGCTGACTCGGAGATGAAGGCTCTCATGTCCGGCAGGATGCCGGCGGGCGACCACGCGGGCATGGACCATGGCCAGATGGACCACTCCCAAATGCAGGGGATGGACCACGGCGCGATGGATCACGACGCCATGATGGCACAGATGCGCGAGCGGATGGGCGCCATGTCGCCCGCCGACCACGCCGCCTTTATGGCCCGGATGCAGGCCGCCCACGTCCGCATGATGGCGACCCCAGCCGTCCACCAGCGGATGATGGCGGACCCCGAGATGCACCGCATGATGCAGACCATGCCGGGGGGGATGGACCACGGCCAGATGGAGGGCAACCATGACCAGATGGATCACGGCCGGATGGGCCACGATGCGATGCCCGAGACGGATCATTCGCAGATGGACGGCATGGACCACTCGGGCATGGACCACGGCCAGACGAATCACGGCCGGGCCGGGGCGGGCGCGGATCATGCCGCGGGCGTCGCGATGCAGCGCCGCAACGCGGGCGCGCCCAACGGCGACGAGCGCCCGGCCACCCCGGCCGTCGGCCCCGCCGCCTTCGACGCCTCCGCCACCGCAGACCGGTTCCACGCCGCGCTGGCCGCAGGCGACCGCGCCGCCGTCGAGGCCTTGCTCGCGCCCGACGCCGTCGTGCTTACGGGTGCCGGCCACGCCTCCCGGACCGAGTACCTCTCGGACCACTTTCTCCGGGACGCCGCCTTCCTCGCCGGCAAGACCGCCGAGCCCGTCTTCCGCCGGACAACCGTCGCGGGCGACGCCGCCTGGGTCGCTTCCACGCAGCGGATCGGCGGCGCCGAGCGAGCCGAGCTGTTGGTGATGCGCCAGTCGCCGGCCGGCTGGCGCGTCGCGGCCGTCCACTGGTCGTCGGCCCGCGACTAGGTTGTGGGCGTGCCGGCCCGACGCCCCGTCGCTCGCGTGAGTCCCCACCGCCCGTTTACCCTCTTGCTCGGCGGCGGCGGCGCGCGAGGGTTCGCCCACGTCGGCGTGCTCCGCGCGCTGGAGGCCGAGGGGCTGCGGCCGTCGGCCATTGTCGGGGTGTCGATGGGGGCTGCCGTGGCGGCGGCGTACGTCCTGCGTGACGACTGGTACGACGCCGTGCTCGCGATCGACACGCGGGCGTTCCCGCCGCCGCCCGGCGACGGGACCGAGGCGTCCCTCTTCGACCGGCTCCGCGCGCGGCGGCTGGGCGCCGAGTTCGCGCTCCGGCTCGTGACCGGCTGGGGCGTCGGCGTGCCCGCCAACGACGCGGGCCGCCAGGCGCTCGCAACGCTGGCCGACGGTCGCGACCTCGCCGAGGCCCGGCTCCCCGTTGCCATCACGGCGACCGACTTGCGGACTGGCGCCCGCCACGTGATGCGCGAGGGCGACGCGGCCGACGCCGTCTACGCCAGTTCCGCACTCGCGGGCGTGCTCCCGCCGCTCGAACTCGGCGACCTCTTGCTGGCCGACGGCGCCTACGCCGATCCCGCGCCGGTCGACCTCGCACGCCAGATCGGCCCGCCGACCGTGCTCGCCGTCGACGTCGGCCAGAGCCGCCCGGCGCCGTCCATCGACAACGGGTTCTACGCGCTCCAGCGGGCCGCCTTCATCACCAGCCGGAGCCACGCCGCCGCCCGGTTCGCGCTCGCCGACCTCACGCTCCGGCCCGACTTCCAGCGGACGATCCACACGCTCGAGTTCGACGCCCGCCGCGAGTGCGCGGCGGCCGGGGCGTGGGCGGTCCGGACGGCCCGGCCGATGCTCGTGGACCTGCTCGGGACGCGGGTCCGGTCGACGGCGTAGGTCGGCGGCTGGCCTGGCGGTGGCGGGATGCGCCTGGAGCGCCAACCTGAAGGCCTTTTCAGGTTCGGTGTCCGACCCCGACGCCTCCGTCCGCGTTGGACGGGCAGCCCCACCTGCCTCTCCGCTCATGGACGACTCGCCCGCCGACGCCCCCGGTCTCAAGCAGGCCGAGCTCCGCGAGGCCGCCCACGAAGGCCCGCACGGCTCCCACGCCGACGGCCACGCCGGGCCCATCGAGGCGCACGACGCCGCCGACGCGCGCCACTCCGAGATGGACCACGCGGCGATGGGCCACGGCACCGCGGGCGCCGGCATGGACCATTCCGCGATGGGCCACGGCACGATGGACCACTCCCAGATGGACCACGGCGCTGGCGGCGGGCACCACGACCACCACGCGATGATGGTCGAGGACTTTAAGCGCCGCTTCTGGGTCTGCCTCGGGCTCACCGTCCCCATCTTGGCGCTGAGCCCGATGCTCCAGATGTGGGCCGGGGTCGAGTGGACGTTCCCCGGCTCGGTCTGGGTGCTCACCGCGCTGGCGTCCGTCGTGTGGGCCTACGGCGGCTGGCCGTTCCTGATCGGCGCCAAGGCCGAGTTATCAAAGGGCCGGCCGGGCATGATGACGCTCGTCGCGCTCGCGATCACAGTCGCCTTCGTGTACTCGGTCGCCGTCGTGCTCGGGCTCGAGGGCAACCTCTTTTTCTGGGAGACCGCCACGCTCGTCGACCTCATGCTGGTGGGCCACTGGGTCGAGATGCGGAGCGTGATGGGCGCCAGCCGGGCGCTCGAAGAGCTGGCGCGGCTGATGCCCGACGAGGCGCACCGCCTGGGGCCCGACGGCGCCGTCGAGGATGTGCCGACCGCCCAGCTCCGCCCCGGCGACCGGATCCTGGTCAAGGCGTCCGAAAAGGTGCCCGCCGACGGCGTGGTCGTCGAGGGCGGGAGCGCGGTCAACCAGGCCGCCCTGACGGGCGAGTCCGTGCCGGTCGAGAAAGCGATGGGCGACGAGGTGATCGCGGGGTCCGTCAACGGGACCGGCGTGCTGACCGTCGAGGTCATCAAGACCGGCGCCGACGCCTACCTCAACCAGGTCGTGACGCTGGTCCGCGAGGCGCAGGCCTCGAAGTCGCGGACGCAGGACCTCGCCAACCGCGCCGCGTTCTGGCTGACGATCGTCGCCGTGACGGTCGGCGCCGCGACGTTCCTGGCGTGGTGGCTGCTGAGCGAAGGGCCGCTCGCGTTCGCGATTGAGCGGGCCGTGACCGTGATGGTCATCGCGTGCCCCCACGCGCTCGGGCTGGCGATCCCGCTCGTCGTCGCCGTGTCGACCTCGATCTCGGCGCGGAACGGCCTCCTCGTCCGCGACCGCGCCGCCTTCGAGCGCGCCCGCGACCTCGACGTCCTGGTCTTCGACAAGACGGGGACGCTGACCGAGGGCCGATTCGGCGTCACCGACGTCCTGCCCGCCGACGGCGTCGCCGAGGACGACCTGCTGGCGACCGCCGCCGCCGTCGAGCGCGGGAGCGAGCACCCCATCGCTGCCGGCGTCGTCCGCAGCGCCGACGAGCGCAAGCTGGCGGTCCCCGCCGCGACGGACTTCCAGGCCATCACCGGCCGCGGCGTCCGGGCGACGGTCGAGGGCCGGGCCGTCGAGATCCTGAGCCCCGGCGCGCTTGCGGACGCGGGCATTGCCGTGCCGACCGCACTCGCCGCGCAGGCCGACGCGCTCGGCCGCCAGGGCACGACGGTCGTCTACGTCGTGCGCGACGGCGCACTCGCGGGTGCGCTGGGGCTGGCCGACGTGGTCCGCCCCGAGTCGAAGGAGGCCATCGACCGGCTCCACGAGCTGGGGCTGGAGGCCGTGATGCTGACCGGCGACAAGCGCGAGGTCGCCGAGCACGTCGCCCGCCAGCTCGGCATCGACCGGGTGATCGCCGAGGTCCTGCCCGACGGCAAGAGCGCCGTCATCCGCGAGCTCCAGGCCGAGGGCCACGTCGTGGCCATGACCGGCGATGGCGTCAACGACGCGCCCGCGCTCGCGACGGCCGACGTGGGGATGGCGGCCGGCGCCGGGACCGACGTGGCCGTCGAGACGGCCGACGTCGTGCTCGTCGGCTCCGACCCGCGCGCGGCGGTCCGCGTGATCGCCCTCGCCCAGGCGACGACGCGCAAGATGGTTCAGAACCTGTGGTGGGCGGCCGGCTACAACATCGTCGCGATCCCACTCGCGGCCGGCGTGCTGGCGCCGTGGGGGGTCATCTTGAGCCCCGCCGTCGGCGCCGTCCTGATGAGCCTGTCGACGGTCGTGGTGGCCGTGAACGCCCGGAGCCTGACGGTCGACGCATGAGCGGGATGGTCGCGGCACTGGGAGCCCTCGTCGTCGTCCTCGCCGTCGTCGACGTGGTGTGGACGACGCTTGCGGCCGCGGGCGCCGGGCCACTGTCGCGCGCGCTCGGCCGCGCGGTGTGGGCCGCGACGGGCCACCACCCGATCGCCGGGCCGCTCACCCTCGTCGCCACCGCCGCGCTGTGGACGGGGCTGTTCTGGCTCGGCTGGGCGCTCGTGTTCATGGCCGAGCCCGGCGCCGTCGTGTCGGCCTCGACGGACCTGCCCGCGACGGCCTGGGAGCGCGTCTACTTCGCCGGCTACACCGTCATCACGCTCGGGCTGGGCGACTTCGTCCCGTCGACGACCGGCTGGCGGCTGGCCACGACCGTCTCGGCGGCGACCGGCCTGATCTTTATCACGCTCGGCGTCACGTACTACACGTCCGTGCTGTCGGCGGTCGTCCACCGGCGGCGGCTCGCGTCGCTCGTCGGCGCGCTCGGCGAGAGCCCGGCCGCGATCGTCGCCAACGCCTGGGACGGCGCCGGCTTCAACGGGCTCGGCTCGGTCCTGACCACGCTCGCGGACCACCTCGCGCAGCTCGACCGCCAGCACCAGGCGTACCCCGTGCTCCACGCCTTCGGCGAGCGCGAGCCCGAGCGCGCGGCCCCGGTCCAGATCGCGCGGCTGGCCGAGGCGCTCTCGCTGTTCGGCGCCGTCACCGGCGACAACCGGCCGCCCCCGGCCCCGCTCCACGCCGCGGCCGGCGCGATGGGCGCCCTGCTCGACACGCTCGCGGCCTCGTTCGTCTCGCCCGCCGACAACGCCCCACCGCCGCCCGACACCGCTCCGCTCCGGTCGGCCGGAATCCCCATCGCCGGCGCCCTCGCCCTCGACGAGTCAAGGCGGCGCCTGCTGCTCGGCCTCGTCGAGGGCGCCCGCCACGACTGGGCCCACGTCACCGGTCCCACCGCATGAAAACCGTTCTCACCGTCCTGGCGACGCTCGCCGTCGTCGGCCTGCTCGGCCTCGCGTTCCCCTTTACCGGCTGGTACAACGTGGCCGCGACGAGCGGCGACAGCGCACTCGAAGAGTGGGTCCTGTCCACGACGTCGCGCCGCTCGATCCAGACGCGGGCGGCCGGCATCGCGCCCGCGGTCCCGATCGACTCGGCGGCCGTCCGCGCGGGCGCCGTCGCGTTCGCCCAGATGTGCCAGACGTGCCACGGCGGGCCGGGCGCCGAGCGCAGCGTGACCGGCCAGGGGCTCGCCCCGACCCCACCGCACCTCGACGACGCGGCGGCCGAGTGGTCCGACGGCGAGCTGTTCTGGGTCCTCGACAACGGCCTCAAGATGACCGGGATGCCCGCCTACGGGCCGACGCACTCGGACGAGGAGTTGTGGGAGATCGTGGCGTTCCTGCGTCGCCTCCCTGACGTCTCGCCCGACGCCTACGCCGCCCTCGTCGCCCCGCCCGACACGGCCGCCGCGCCGGTGCTCGCCGACGACGGCCACGACCACGTGCACTGACCGCCAGCGTACCCCGTGCCTGCCGCACACTCGGCGGGCCGTCTCTCCCCTCACCCACCCCACTCCGATGAACGACGCGATGACCGACAAGAAGCCCATGAAGGACATGAAGGGCTCCTACCCCCGCTTTCTCACCATGATCGTCACCTCGACGATCGTGATGCTCATCCTCATGTACACGACGGTCTACTCTGTCGACCACCTGTGGTGGAGCGCCACCAAGTCGTACATGGCCCTCTACATGGGCGCCGCGATGGCGCTCGTGATGCTGGCGTTCATGTTGAACATGTACACCGACAAGACGAAAAACCTCGCCATCGTCGGCGGGTCCGTCCTGCTCTTCGCCGTCGGGTTCTGGCTGATGCGGAGCCAGACGACGGTCGACGATGTGGACTGGATGGAGGCGATGATCCCGCACCACTCGCTGGCGATCTTGACGTCGGAACGCGCCCAGATCTCCGACCCGCGCGTCCGCGAGCTGGCCGACGAGATCATCGAGGCCCAGCGCCGCGAAATTGCCGAGATGGAGGCGCTGATCGCCGACCTCGAAGACCAGTAGCGCGCCGAACCCGTTCGACGGGGGGGCGTCCCACACTCAGACCCCCGCCTTTCCGATGACCCTCCGACTCACCGCCCTCGCCCTCGTCGCCGGCCTCTCCGGCTGCATGTGGGAGGGCCGCCCCGACGGCGCCGAGGCCGTCCACTCCGCCTCCGACGGCTACTACGGCGAGTACGGCCCGCAAGCGACACCGCTCGGCGGCGACCTCGTCGAAGCCGAAGTGATCGAGCCGCTCGACGGCAGCGCAGGCACCGTCGGCGACGGCGTCGCCGCGCCGATCCCGACGCCGCAGCCCGTCCCCACCACCGGCCCCTCCGACACGACCACCGAGGTCGAGGAGGCGCTGACCCCCGGTACCGAACGATGACCAAGCTCCTCCCCCTCCTCGCCCTCTTCGCGCTTGCGGCCTGCCAGATGGAGGCCAGCGCGCCCGAGACGGCCGCGCTCCATCTCAACGCCGCCGCCGACGACGCGGCCGTCACGATGCCCGTCGCCCTCGTCGGCGACGACGCGCCGACCATGACCGTCTACAAGAGCCCCACGTGTGGGTGCTGCTCGATGTGGGTCGAGCACATGGAGGCCGCCGGGTTCACGGTCGTGACCGAGGACCGCACCGACATGACGGCCGTCAAGGACAGCCTGGGCCTGCCGTCCGACCTGGCGTCGTGCCACACCGGCGTGGTCGACGGGTACGTGATCGAGGGGCACGTCCCCGCCGAGCACGTCGCGCGGCTGCTCGAAGAGCGCCCCGAGGCCAAGGGCCTGGCCGTGCCCGGGATGCCAGTCGGGTCGCCGGGCATGGAGATGGGCGACCGCAAGGACGCCTACAATGTGCTGATCGTGGGCGAGACCGGCGAGGCCGCCGTGTTCGCGGCCGTCCCCGGCAACTCGGCGCCGTAGCGCCAGCGACGACTGACAACGGAACGCACGGCCCGCGACCGATCAATCGGCGCGGGCCGTGGTGTGTCAGCCGGGCGTGCCGTAGGCTTGCGACATGACTCAGTGCCTCCGCCCCGCCCTCGTGGCGCTCGCCCTGCTTGCGGGCTGCGCCGACGCCCCCGAATCCGACGCGCCGGCGTCCATCGCCAGCACGGTGCTGGGCGCCGTCACGGTGCCCGCCGACTCCGGGGCCATGGCCCCCCGGCTCGTCCTCGACGCCGACGGCACGCCCGTCTTGTCGTGGGTCCAGCCCGACGGCGACGGGCACGCCCTCCGTGCGTCCCGGTGGACCGGCGACGGCTGGGGCCCGGCCGAGACCGCCGACGCGGGCGCCGACTGGTTCGTGAACTGGGCCGACACGCCGGGCGTGGTCCCGACCGCCGACGGGCTCGTCGCGCACACGCTCGTCCGCCACCCCCAAGGCGACTCGCCTTACGCCTACGACGCCGCGGTGATGGCCGGTGGCCGCCGCCAGCTGTTGCACGACGACGGTCGCGCCGCCGAGCACGGCTTCGTCTCGACTGCCGCGCTCGCCGACGGCCGGACCGCCTTCGTCTGGCTCGACGGCCGCGAGCAGACGGGCCACCACGGCGGCGGCGCGATGACGCTGCGCACGGCGACGGTCGCGAACGACGGCACGCTGTCCGACGAAGCCCTCTTGGACGCCCGCACCTGCGACTGCTGCCCGACGGCGACCGTCGCCACCGAATCGGGGCTCGTCGTCGCGTATCGCGACCGGACCGAGGCGGAGGTCCGCGACGTCGCCGTCGTCCGGCTCGTCGACGGCGCGTGGACGGAGCCCGTCGTTCCGCACGCCGACGGGTGGACGATCGACGCGTGCCCGGTCAACGGACCGGCGCTGGCGGCCGATGGCGACCGGGTGGCGATGGCGTGGTACACGGGCGCCGAGCCGAGCCGGGTGCAGTCGGCCCTCTCGACCGACGGCGGGGCGACGTGGACCGACGCGGTCCGCATCGACGGCGGGATGCCGATCGGCCGCGTCGGCGTGGCGTTCCTGCCGAACGGCGGCGCGGTTGTGAGCTGGCTGGAGATGGTCGGCGAGGCCGCCGAGCTCCGGCTCCGCAGGCTCGCCGCGGATGGCGTGGCGGGCGACACGCAGACCGTCGCGACGATGGAGGCGGGGCGCGCGAGCGGCGTCCCCCGCGTCGTCGCCCTCGGCGACCGGGTGCTGCTGGCATGGACCGACGCGGGCGCCGGGACCGTCCGCACGGCCGTCGTCCAGCCGTGATCGCGAGCGTCTCCGGTCTCGGCTGGCTGGCGCTGGGCGCCGTGCTGGCGGGGGGGTACCTCGCGGTCGGATTCCGATTTACCGGCCGGCGGGCGCGGGCGTGGTGGGCGACCGGCCTCTTGGTCGCCGCGCTCCTGCACGTCGGGTTCGCGATCGGGGACGGGGCGGGCGCCGTCCTCCTCCAACTCGTCGGCGTGGCTGGTGCGGGCGTCTTCGCGCGGCTCGGGCTGTCGGGGCGGCCCGGGTGGCTGGCGGCGGGGTGGTTGCTGCACCCGGTGTGGGACCTCGCGCTCGGCGGCACGTCGCCGGCGTGGTATGTGTGGACGTGCCTGAGCTTCGACCTCGTCGTCGGCGCCGCGCTCTACGTCCGCGCCGTCCGGCGCTAGCGGGGGCCACCCGGGCACGTCATCGGGACTCGCCCCATCGTGCACGTTGCTCTTGAACTTGGAGGCGGGTCCAGGGTGTACGATCAGGGCCCCTCCCACCCCCATCTCTCCCGATGACCCTCCAGATCCTCGACGCCCACCCCTCCCCGGTCTCGACCCTCGACGCCCTGAAAAAGGCCATCGAGTCGGCCCTCGACTGCGTCCAGTGTTGCACGTCGTGCGCCGACGCCTGCATCGCCGAGAGCGGCGACATGGACCTCTCCAAGTGCATCCGCACCGACCTCGACTGCGCCGACATCTGCGCCGCGACGGCGCGCGTGCTCGCCCGCCAGACCAAGCCCTCGGCCGCGGTCGTACGCGCCCAGGTCGAGGCGTGCAAGGCGGCCTGCCAGGCGTGCGCCGCGTCGTGCGAGGAGCACGCCGAGATGCACGAGCACTGCCGGATCTGCGCCGAGTGCTGCCGCACCTGCGCCGACGCCTGCGACGCCCTGCTGGCGGCGATGTAGTCCGGGCCGGACAGGTCGTGCGGCCCCTGTCCCGACGCCGGGGCGGGGGCCGCGCGTCGTTTGGCGACGCTCGCGGGAACGGCGCCCCCCGGGCCCGGCGTTTCCCCGGCCCTCCCCTCTCCCTCCGATGGCCGACTACACCTTTACCCGCACGCTCGACGCCGACCTCGCCGACGCCGAGGCCCGCACGCGCGCGGCGCTCGCCGACGAGGGCTTCGGCGTGCTCACCGAGATCGACATCCAGGCCACGCTCAAGACCAAGCTCGACGTCGACGTGCCGGGCTACCGCATCCTGGGCGCCTGCAACCCGCCGCTGGCGCACCAGGCCATGCAGGCCGAGCCGCGCATCGGCGCGATGCTGCCTTGCAACGTGATCCTGCGCGACCTGGGCGACGGCACGACCGAGGTGGCCGCCATCGACCCGATCGCTAGCATGGCCGCCGTCGAGAACCCCGAGCTGGGCGGCGTGGCCGCGGAGGTCCGCGACCGGCTCCAGCGCGTCGTGGCGGCGCTGTGAGGATCGGGGCCTTTGCGGACGCGGCTGGCGTGCCGGTCGACACGGTCCGCTACTACGAGAAGCGCGGACTACTCGCGCCGCCGCCGCGCACGCCCGGGGGCTTCCGCGAGTACGGGCCCGACGCGCTCCGCCGCTTGCGAGCGCTGCGCCGCGCCCAGGCGCTGGGGTTCACGCTCGACGAGGCCTCGGGCCTGCTCGCGCTGTCGTCGGACGCGCACGCCGATGCGGGCGCCGTCCGCCAGCGGGCAATCGACAAGGTGGCCGAGATCGACGCGCGCATCGCCGAGATGACGAAGACGCGCGACGCACTCGCGGCGCTCGCCGACGCCTGCGGCGGCGCGGCGACGACGCGCGCCGAGTGTCCTGTGCTGGCGGCGCTCGCGGACGACACCGCACCAGCCGATTGACGGAGCGGTCGCGGCCGTAGGCGTATCGCGGCCCTTCCTTGAGCCACCGGACCCAGGGTTTCGGAGCCCAGGCTCCGAGGGCGCTGAGCCTTCACGGAACTCTGGAGCGGGGTCCAGGGCGTACACCCTCAAAACCGTCGCATCTATGCCTGAGACCACCGCTCCCGCCCGCACCGTCACGCTCCGCGTCGAGGGGATGGAGTGCGCCTCGTGCTCGGCGCGCGTCGAGCGCGTCCTGTCGCGGATGGAGGGCGTCGAGTCGGTCGGCGTGAACCTGGCGACCGAGCGGGCGACCGTCTCGGCCCGGCCCGGGCTGAGCGACGACGCGATCGCCGAAGCGATCCGCAAGGCCGGCTTCGAGGCGGGCGCCGACACCGACCGCACCGACCGCGAGGCCGACAAGGACGCCGAGCGCGCCTTGCAGCGCCGCCGCGCGCTGTGGGCCGCCGCCCTCACGCTCCCGATCTGGATCTTGGAGATGGGCCCGATGCTCGTCCCCGGCGCCGGCGGCTGGCTCGGCCGGACGGTCGGCGAGACGGCGCTGCGCTGGACGCTGCTGGCGCTCGGCACGGCCGTCCAGTTTGGGCCCGGGCTCCACTTTTTCCGGGCCGGCTGGGCCGCGCTCCGCGCGGGCGCCCCGTCGATGGACACGCTCGTCTTGCTCGGCACATCCGCCGCGTATGGGTACTCGGTCGTGGCGACGCTCGCGCCCGGTGTGCTGCCGGCCGGCGCCGACCACGTCTACTTCGAAGCGGCCGCGACCATCATCACCCTGATCCTCGCGGGCCGGTGGATGGAGGCGCTCGCGAAGGGCCGGGCCGGCGCCGCCATCCGCGCGCTTCTCGACCTGCAGCCCGCGACGGCGATCGTCGTGCGCGACGGCCGCGAGCAGGAGGTCCCGCTGGCGGCCGTCTCCGTCGGCGACCGCGTGCTCGTCCGCCCCGGCGCGCGCATCCCGGTCGACGGCGTCGTGGTCGCGGGCCGCTCGTTCGTCGACGAGTCGGCGATGACGGGCGAGCCCGTCCCGGTCGAGAAGGAGGAAGAGGCGTCGGTCGCGGCGGGGACCGTCAACGGGACGGGTGCGCTGACGGTCGAGGCCGGCGCCGTCGGGGGCGCGACGGCGCTCGCGCGGATCGTCCGGATGGTCGAGGACGCGCAGGGCTCGAAGCCGCCGATCCAGGCGCTCGCCGACCGCGTGGTCGCCGTGTTCGTGCCGGTCGTGCTGGCGACTGCCGCCGTCACGTTCGCGGTCTGGATGCTGGTGGGTCCCGAGCCCCGGCTGACGTACGCGCTCGTCGCGGCCGTCTCCGTCTTGATCATCGCGTGTCCCTGCGCGATGGGCATCGCCACGCCGATCTCCGTGCTCGTCGGGACCGGTCGGGCGGCGCAGAAGGGCGCGTTCGTGCGCGAGGGCGCCGGGCTCCAGGCGCTCGCCGAGGCCGACCTCGTCGTGTTCGACAAGACCGGCACGCTGACGCTGGGCCGCCCGGCGGTCACCGACGTGGTCGGGCTGGGCGGGGCGAACGGGGCTGAGGCGCTGCGGCTGGCGGCGGGCGTCGAGCGCCAGAGCGAGCACCCGATCGCCCGTGCCCTGCTCGCGCACGTGGCCGACGCGCCGGAGGCGTCGGAGGTCGAGGCCGTGCCCGGCTTCGGCGTCACGGGCACCGTCGAGGGCCGGGCGGTCGCCGTCGGCGCCCCGCGCCTGCTGGACCGGCTCGGGATCGCGCTCTCGGATGCCGACCGCCAGCGGGCCGACGACCTCGCCTCGGAGGGGAAGACGCCTCTCATCGTCGCCGTCGACGGCGTGGCGGCGGCACTCGTGGCCGTCTCTGACCCCATCAAGCCCGGCGCCCGGGCCGCCCTCGACGCCCTGCGCGCGCAGGGCCTGGAGCTGGCGCTGATCTCGGGCGACGCCGAGGCCACGGCGCGAGCGGTCGCCAAGACGCTGGGCATCGAGACGGTCCGCGCCGAGGTGCTGCCCGACGAGAAGGCCGCCGCCGTCGCCGCGTTCCAGGCCGGGGGCCGGACCGTCGCGTTCGTCGGCGACGGCATCAACGACGCGCCCGCGCTCGCGGTCGCGGATGCCGGGCTGGCGATGGGGACGGGCACCGACGTGGCCATTGAGGCCGGCGACGTGGTCCTCGCGGGCGGCGACATCGAGGCGGTCGGCCGGGCGGTCGGCGTGGCGCGCGCGACCCTTCGCAACATCCGCCAGAACCTGTTCTGGGCCTTCGCCTACAACGTGGTCCTGATCCCGGTCGCCGCCGGCGTGCTCTTCCCCGCCTTCGGCATCCTGCTTTCCCCCATGCTTGCCGCGCTCGCGATGGTCTTCTCGGACCTGTTCGTGATCGGCAACGCCCTGCGCCTCCGCGCAGCGTGATTCACGGGGCCCCTCGCCCCTTCCCTCCTCTCTCTTCCCCTCCGCCCATGTTCAACCTCGCCCCCGACCGCCACACCGAAACGCTCGAGATCGACGGGATGACGTGCCAGCACTGCGTCGGCGCCGTCCGCGACGCGCTGGCGGGTGTGCAGAACGCCATCGTCGAGTCCGTCGAGATCGGCTCCGCGCGCGTCGACGCCGGGCCCGAGGCCACGCGCGAGATCCTGATCGAGGCCGTCGAAGCGGCCGGGTTCGACGTCGTCGGCGGCGCCAGCGCCCCGGCCCCGCAGTAGGGCGCGCCGGGGCGCTAGCTTGGCGCCGTTCCCCTGAAGATGATGGCCGACGATTCCGCCTCCCGCCCGGACCTCCCCAAGGGCGTCCTCGACCTCTCGACCGGCCCCGCGGCCCCGCCGCCGCCCGCCCCGACGCCGCGCCCCCCGGCCGTGCCCGACCCCGCCGTCCGCGTGGGCCAGGCGCTCGACCTGTCGACCGGCCGCCCGCCGAGCGGGCCGCCGCGCAAGCCGTCGATCGGCTCGCTCGGGGCGGGCCCCGTGATCCGCGAGACGGTCGACTTTTCGTCGCCGATGCCCCCGGCGGCCGCCCCGCCCGAGCGCGAGCCACGGTCGGAGCCCCGTTCCGGGAGCGGGCCCCGTCGGCGCGACGACCGGAACGACCGCGGCAACCGGGGCGACTCGGGCCGCCGTGACCAGGGCAAGGCGCCCGCCTCTTCGGGCTCGTCACTGGCGGACCTGCTCGACCCCGACATGCTCGCGAAGCTGCGCGGCGGCTGAGCGCTACTTCCCCCGGCGCCAGAACGCGCGGACGCGGTCCTCGATGGCCTCCATCCCCGCCAGGTTGACGCCCCGGCGCAGCGCCTCGCGGACGATCAGCGAGCGCAGCGTCTGGTCGGCGGGCGGGAGCGGGTACCACATCTGCTGGATCGGATCGACGACCGGCCCGAGCAGGATGCCGACGAGGCCCAGCCGGAGCGCGATGAACCCGACGACGCCGGTCCACACGGCGGCAAACTGGCCCGCGTTCGCGAACGCGCTCAGCACGACGATGTAGAGCAGCCCTTGGACGATGGGGTGCTCCAGCACGCGCAGCGTGCCGATCAGGCCAGGCGCGACGACGCCGGGCGCGATGGCCGCCCACAGCGCGAACAGCACCAGCGCGACGCCGGCCGCCGTCCACCACGGCAGGACCGCCAGCAGGGCCGGGAGCGCGAGCGCCGCCAACGTCGCCGGGGAGCGGAGCCAGATGCCCGCGCGGGCCAGGAGCGCCCCCAGCCCGACCGCCTCGACGACGGGCCCGGCGTAGTCGCGCAGGAGCGGCTCCGTCGTGCGGTAGCGCGTGCCGTCGGCCGCCAGAAGGCCGGCGCGGGTGTCGACGTAGGCGGGGGTCTCGCGCGCGGCGCGCGTCCAGGGCAGGTTCACTTACTCGGCGGGGATGGAGCGGCGCTCGCCCTCGGGCTGGACGTCGAGCGTGTCGCCTGGCGCGACGACAAACCGGAAGCGCACGTCCGCAAGATCGACGCCGGCGGCCTCGAGGGGGGCCGCGAGCACGCGGCGCAGGGCGCGCGCCGAGTTGACCGCGGGCTGGTCGGAGGCCTGGAGGTGGGCCTCGGCCTGCTCGCGGAGCGCGGGCCGGACGCGGCGCAACGTCTGCTCGACGGTCCGCGCGGTGAGCGACGGCGTCAGCCGCGCCTGCCCGCTCAGGTCGATGTCGACCTCGGCGTCCTCCAGCTCGGGCTCGACCGAGAACACGGACAGCGGCGGCAGCACGACCTCGACGACGCCGTCTTGGCGGAACCGGATGTCGTCGGGGCCGAAGTCGTCGAGCGAGAACCCGTACGTCATCGTCGCCGGGACGCGGACGGCCACCTCGGCCCGGCCCGTCTCGATGTCGAGCAGCCGGATCCGCCAGCGCCGCGCGCTCGAGCCGGACAGCGTCGACGACAGCCGCCCGGTCACGACGAAGCCCTCGGCCGCCTCGGCCGCGATCGTCGTGCGCACCGTCGACCGGATCTCGTCCTCGCTGATCCCGCCCTGGGTGATCAGCACGGCGGCGGCAGTGACGAGCGCGGCGACCAAGCCGAGCCCGAGGAGGGCCCACCAACGGAACGAGCGAGAGGAGTCGTCGGGAGTCATGGGCGACGTACGCGGAGAGGCCGCTCCGTGTTGTCCGGCGCCGACGATGGGCACACAAACGATACAGGCACAGGCCTTTATCCGGCCAACAGCACCAGCGCGACGCCCGCCAGCCCCAGCCCGACCACGTTCGCGCGCGAGAGCGCCTCGCCCCACACGAACCGCCCGATGATCGCGGCGCCGAACACGATCGCGACGCTGTTGGCCGGGAACGCGACCGTCCCGTCGAGGTCGTCGAGCGCGCGCAGGAGGAACTCGGCCGAGCCGTAGTTGACGACCCCGAGGCCGATCCCCCAGACCCACGCCTGGGCGCTCGGCCAGCGTCCGGTCCGGACGCCCGTCGCCACCACAGCCACGGCGCCGACCAGGAACGCGACGCCGAACACGAACAGCAGGAACGTGGAGATGGGCGTGTCGCCGCCGGCGGCGGCCGAGAACGTCTCCCGAAACACCTTCATGTTGACGTCGACGAGCCCGCCGGACAGGAACAGCAGCGCCAGCACCCCGACCGTCTTCGGGGCGTCGACGTGGGGCTCGGCATCGGTGTCGCGGGCGGGCGGGCCGAGCTTGCCGGGCGGCTCGGCCGCGGGCCGGGCGACCAGGAAGAACGCCGCGCCGGCCAGCGTGAGCCCGACGAACTGGAACGCGGTCGGGACCTCGCCCCACACCAGCCACGAGGCCACGAACGGGACGACGACCGACAGCCGCATCACGCCCGCCGCCAGCCCCATCCCGGCCTCGCGGATCGCCAGCGAGAACAGCCAGAACCCGACGATGAACAGCACGCCCTGGCCCACGCCGAGCGCCACCAGCCCGCCAGTCAGCGCGCCCATCGGGGCGACGCCCTGCAGCGCCATCGCCAGCAACGCGCCGGCCAGGTAGTTCACCGTCAGCAGCGCCGTCCGGTCGAGGTCGCGCCGCTCGGCCACCTTGAAGACGACGGCGATCGACAGGCTGCAGGCGACGGCGAGGGCGAGGTAGAGCATCGGCGGGGCGAGGGAGCCGGTGAGGATAGCGGGCGCCCCGTGGAGAGGGGGCGGATCCCGGCCGAGGACTCCGCGGAGGGACGGCCCCCCGCGCGGGCGGGAGCCGGTCCGCGGTGGCCTCAGCCCCCCCGCCTGCCGGCCGGCCCCCTCGGATGAGGGGGGCGGCTTCGTTGGCGACGCCAGGCTCCCCACCGGCCTCGGCGCCGCTCGCGGAGTCCCCCGTCCTCACTCGAGGAGGGGGAACACCCCGGAGGGTCGGCGAAGCCGGGAGGGGTCCCCGTTGCGGGCGCGAGCCAGGGCTGGCGCAAGCCGGCCGCCCTCCTCTGCCCCCTGGACGAGACGGACGATTGGGCCAGAGGCCACCGCGAACCGGCTGGCGCACGCCGACCTACGGCGTCCCCCTCCCCGTGGGAGAGGGACAGGGTGAGGGGGCGACCCAAGCGCAAGGCCACCCGGTGGCGGCCCGCTACTCCTCGCCCTCGGAGGGCGTCGGGCGGCGCTGGATGAAGTACTCGACGCGCGACGGGCTCAGCGTCACGTCGCGGACGTCGAGGTCGGCGGGCCAGCGGACGGACACCGGGACCTCGCCGTCGG
This sequence comes from Rubrivirga halophila, assembly GCF_046845755.1. Classification (GTDB taxonomy): domain Bacteria; phylum Bacteroidota; class Rhodothermia; order Rhodothermales; family Rubricoccaceae; genus Rubrivirga. Next base: position 397,452 of record NZ_CP177357.1, on the reverse strand, counting down.
CCGGGTTGCGGCGGATGTCGAAGTAGTCCACGACGGCGCGGAAGCCGGACGTGCTCAGCGCCCGCTCGTAGGTGTCGCCGACGGTCGGGACGCGGTAGATGGCCGTCACGCGCGCCGGGTCGAACCGGACGCCGACGATGTCGTCGGGCAGGTTGGTGACCTCGACGTCGAGCACGCGGCGGCCCTCGGTGAACTCGCCCACGTCGACGGCCACGCGCGTGGCCCGGACGGACGGCGTGAGCAGGCCGCCGAACGTGTCGGCGAGGGCGACCGTCCGGGCCAGGCTCTCCTGCACGTTGTCCTCGAGCAGCACCTCGGTCGGCCAGTCGTCGAGCCGGCCCAGCAGCGACTGGGCGCCGGTGACGGTCACGGAGTCCGGCTGGAGCCGGGGCGCGCGGAGCAGGTCGTACGGTGCGACGGTCTGGATGGACGACCGCAAGCGGATCGGGAGCCGCCGGCTGGTGCGCACGTCGAGCGCGAGCGCGATCACCTCCGGGTCGACGCCGACCACGTCGACGTTGGGCGGGAGCCCCGTACCCTGGATCGCTGCCATCATGTTGACGGTCTCGTCCTCGGCCACGACCTGCAGGGTGGTCAGGCGCCGGGTAAGCGAGAGCAGCGTCCAGCCTTCGCCTCGGAGGGTCGCCGTGACCTCGGTCGGCGGGAGCTCGCGCAGGGCCTGCCTGGCGGGCGTTTGGGCGATCTCGACCGGCAGGCGCACCTCGACCGAGTAGGTCTCGCGCATCGAGAAGCTGAACCACATCACCAGCGCCACGACGAGCGACAGCAGCATCGCCAGCCCGCGCTCGCCGGGCGGCTCGCTCTCGTCGACGGGCGCCGCGCTGGGGGCCAGGGCCCGGAGCCGGTCGCGGACGGCGAGCAACGTGCGGGCCGGACGGCGGGGCGCCCTCGCCCCGCTCACGACGTCGCGCGCAAGAAGGCCAACAGCTCGTCCTTCGAGGCCCGCGAGATGTCGCGGCCGCTCAGCCGGTCGTCGTCGCGGTCGCGCGCGAGCTGGCGCAGCTCCTTCACCGTCCGGTCGCCGAGGTCGTCGCCCGCGCTCGCGGCCGGTTTGCGGACCGAGGGCAGCGCGCCCGGCTCGGCGCCGACCAGCATCGTCCAGACGCCTGGAGCGGGGCGCGGGATGAGGTGCGCCGAGACGACCGTCCCGACGCGCTCGCCCGCGGCGCGGCCGGCGTCGAGTGCGGACCGGACGGCCGCGACGTCGCCGACCACGAGGTGCGTAATCAGCGCCGGGTTCGTTCGCTCCTGGCGCACCAGACGCACGCCGGCGGCCTTCACCATCGCGTCCGCCGCCTCGATGGCGGCGACCAGGCCGTGCGTCTCGAGCAGGCCGAGCGCTTCGTAGGGCGAGGGGTCGGCCACCGGAGCTACTCGCCCGGCAGGATCGCCTCGACTTCCGCGTGCGGGCGCGGGATGACGTGGACCGAGACCAGCTCGCCGACGCGCTCGGCGGCCGCGGCCCCGGCATCGGTCGACGCCTTGACGGCGCCGACGTCGCCACGGACCATGACGGTGACGAACCCGCCGCCGATCTGCTCCTTCCCGATCAGGTTGACGCGGGCGGCCTTGACCATGGCGTCGGCCGCCTCGATGGCGCCGACCAGGCCTTTCGTCTCGACCATTCCGAGGGCGGCGCCGATGTCTCCGTTGGGCATGTTGTCTACTCGTGAAAGTGGGGGGGCGGCGCGGACGTGCGCCGGGCCGGCAATCTAGCGCCGCCCGACACCCAGCACCAACGCCCGGCCCCAGGATGAGAGGGATGCGGGATGGAGGGATGAGGGAGAACGAAGACGGACCCGGGCCGATTGGCGCCATGCCCCAGACCTCCGCGCCTCTATCCCTTTGCCTCCCGGTCCCTCCGGGTCACCAGACCCACCGCTCGCGCGAGGTCGTCGCGCCGGTACACGCCGAGCGCGAACAGCCCGGGCACGTACGCCGCCGCCAGCGCCACGCGCGCCGCCAGCCGCGGGACGGTCTCCCAGCCCTCGACCGGCCGACCGACGACGTACAACCCGGCCGCCAGCGCGCCGATCGCCACCAGCGACCGCCACGGGTACGCCACGGGCGCCGACGCCTGCGCCAGCCGCGCCGTCAGCAGCGCAAGCGCCGCGTACGCGACGAGCGTCGCCACGGCCGCCCCGGCGATCCCCATCACCGGGATCAGCACCACGTTGAGCGCCAGGTTCAGGATCGCCGAGGCGCCCACGCTGACGGCGACGGCCCGCGTCCGCCCCGCCGTGTAGAGGACGTTCACGACGACGAAGTACAGCCCATAAAACGCGAACCCGCCCGCGACGAGCATCACCACGTCCGCCGTCCCGATAAACTCGGGGTCGTCGGTGAGCAGCCGGCTCACGTCCGAGACGAACAGGCCGAGCCCCAGCGTGACCCAGCCCGCGAGCGCGGCAAAGTGGCGGAACGCCTGGCGGTGCAGCTCCGGCGAGCCGGTCTCGTCGAGCGACTTCATCCCGAGCACGGTGAACGCGAGGACGAAGCTCTGGACCAGGAACGAGTTGACGACGCCCCCGAACCGCGCGGCCCACTCGTAGACCGCCGCGCCCTCGGCCCCCAGAAAGTGGAGGACGAGAAATCGATCCCCCAGATTCAGGAACCGCGCCGCGAAGCCGGACGCGATCAGCGGTGCGCCGAACGCCAGCATCGGCCCGATCAGCCCGCGGTCGACGGTCCGGTCGACGCGCGCGATCAGCATCGGCGTCACGACGACGGCGACGACCGCGGCCGACGCCGCGTACCCCTTCATCACGCCCACGAGCCCCTCGCCGCGCACCAGGAACCACACCACGAACGCGACCAGCAGCAGCGCCTCGACCACGCCGACGAGCACGAACGCCGCCGCCTTCTCGCGCTGGCGGAGCACGGTGTACGACACGTCGGAGACGGTCTTGATGCCGATGTACACCGCCAGCCACCGGACGGCGTGGGCCCGCGCGGCCGTCCCGAAGATCAGCTCCGACGCGAGCGGCGCCAGCGCCCACCCCAGCGCCGCCGCCACGGCCCCGGCCACGACGGCCACCGACAGCGCGGTCATCGGAACGGCCGCGCGCTGCCCCTCGCTCAGCGTCGGCGACGAGGCGAACCGCAGGATCCCGAGGGGCAGCCCCAGCCCGGCCACCAGGAGCGCGAACATCTTGGTCGCGTCGAGCGCGCCGAGGTACCCGAAGTCGGCCTTCGCGAGGATCTCCGGGTCGCCGTAGTACGCCAGCAAGATGAAGCCGCTCAGCTTCGACGTGACGCTGGCGATCGCGTAGATGCTGCTCTGCTGAAACAGGCGGCGGAGCACGGCTAGCGCCTCGCGGCGGCGATCTCGTCGGCCATCGCTTGGGCGACGAGCGCCCCGGCCGCCATGGCGTCGGCGCGCATCCGCTCGACGCCCTCGAACAGACCGGCTCGCGCTCCGGGCAGCTCCTTCAGCACGCGGTCGAGGCGGGCGACCATGCCCTCCGGCGAGGTCGTCTCGATGTGCTCGACCCAGTGGCCGAGCCCATACGCGCTGAACAGCTCCTCGGTCTTGAACTGGTACGCGATCGGGAGCACGGGCGTCCCCGCGCACAGGGCCAGGATCGCCGCGTGCATCCGCGTCGCGATCACCAGGTCGCACGCCCGGTACGCCTCCAGCACGCCGAGCGGCGAGTACTGCCCCCGGTCGACCTCGACACGCTCGCGGACGTCCTCGGGCAGGTGCGCGACGACCGCCAGCGCCGTCGCCGAGTCGTCGTAGCGATACCCCGGCGTGCCCTGGCAGGTGGAGAGAAAGCGGACCGTCGCGCCGTGCGTGCGGACGAGCTCCGTCACGGTCGCGGCGACCGACCGGCGGTAGCGCTCCATGCCGTCGTCCGAGTCGCCGGTCACAAAGTGCGGCCAGTCGCGCACCGACACGGCGACGGTCGGGGACTCGGGCCACTCACGGGACTGCGCCGCCGTCAGCGTCTCGGCATCGGCGAGCGCGAACGCGGCATCCGCGCGGACCGACGTGTGCGCGCCCGCCGCCACGGCCGCCACCTCGACCTTCGACCGCGCGTCGCGCAGCAGGATCACTCGGGCGGTGCGGAAGATGCGCGCCAGCTTGCCGACCGGCATGTCGTCCGACAGCGGGCCGATGGACTGGGTGTACAGCGCGTACGGCTTGCCGAGCGCGTGGAGCACGTCGAACTCCAGCAGGCGCGGGCCCAGCCAGTACGCCGGCACCCAGTACGTGCCCCCGGAGCTGACCACGAGGTCGGCGTCCGCCAGCGCTCGGAACGGCTCGACGCCGTCGGCACCGGCGAGGGCGTGGGCCAGCGCGCGCTTGCCCGCCGCCTCTGCGCGCGCCGCCGCCCGGAGGCGCGCCGACCGCGTGAACCAGCGCGCTGCGCGCCGCGCGCGCGCCGGGATCCCGCGCGCGATCTGCGGCCACGCCACGCTCGACAGCCCGGCCACGACGGTGAGGTCGGGGTAGTACGGCGCCATCACCTCGGGCTGGGTCCCGAAGACGGTCATCTCGAACGGCGGCAGCGCCGCCCGGAGCGCCCGCTCGACGCCGTAGAGGATGGCCGCGTCGCCCCCGTTCCCGAGGGTCACGTTCGTCACGGCGAGGCGGAGCGGGCGGGGAGGCGTCGGCATGGCGCGAAGGTACCGGGGCGGGGGCTGGCGGAGGGAGAATGGAGAGTGAGGCTGGCGCCCCGCCCGACACGACCCTGCTGGCGCACATCCGCTCGCTCGCGCGAGCCTTACCTACGGCGTCCCCCCTCCTCGGATGAGGTCTCGGATCCCGCTTGCGGGGAGGGGGACAGGGGGTGATCGGACGGCTGGCGCGAGCCACCTACGCCGTCCCTTCTTCCCTCGGGAGAGGGACCACCGACAGGTCGACGCAGCCAGGGTGAGGGTGTCCGCCGGCACGCGCGCGCCCTCCGCTTGCGCGAGCCGAGGCCTATCCCCTCAGCGCGCGCGCCACGCCGACCGCCGCGCCCGCGCCGGTCGCCAGCCCCCGGATGGCGCCGTGCAGCAGCCGGGGCCGGACGACGGCGCCGGCCAGCCGCGCCAGCCCTTGCGCCGTCTGCTTGCCCGCCTTGAGCGCGCTAAAGCCGGCCTGCCGCCCGCGCCCGCCGTCCGCGTAGCGCCACGCCTGGCGGCCGTTCACAAACGCGCGCCGGGCCACATACCCGGGCCGCTGCTTCCACGCCGGCTCCAGGTGGTCGACGCCCATCGCGGGCGCGTGCCACGTCGCGTTCCCGAACCGGTCGACCAGCCGCCCCGCCAGCTCGGTCTCCTCGCCGAGCCCCAGCCGCCCCGCCACCATCCCCAGCGCCGGGTCGAACCCGCCGACGGCGGCGAGGGCGTCGCGGCGGACGGCCAGATTCCCGCCCGAAAATCCCCGGCGCGCGGCGGCGTCGGGCAGCGGCCCCTCGGGTCCGAACGTGCGGCGCACGCTTGCGGGGTCGAACCACGCGGGCGGCGGTGTCGGAAACCGGGGCTCGATGGGGCCGCCCGCCAGCACCACGCCGTCGTGGGCGATCGCCTCGCGCAGCGCCGCCAGCCAGCCGGGCCACACGAACGCGTCGTCGTCGAGGTACACGATCCAGTCGGCGTCGGACGCCGCGAGCGCGCGGTTGCGGGCCGCGCTCAGCCCCGGCACCGGCTCGCGAACGGCGCGCACGCCCTCCACCCCGGCCAGCAAGGCCGCCGTCCCGTCCGTCGACCCGTTGTCGACGACGAGCACCTCGACGCCGGCCCCCCCCTCGACCTCGGCGAGCAGCGCCGCCAGCGCCTCGCCCAGGATCTCCGCCCGGTCGCGTGTGCACACGGCGATCGTGATCGTCGGGCTCATCGGTCTTCGTTGAGCTGGCGGATGACGCCCGCCAGCGTCTCGGTCTGCGCGAGCCGCGTGTACGGCGCCACGGCGTCCCACGCGGCGCCCGCGTGGGGGGTGCCCGCGTCCCACGCCGCGTAGTGCCGGCGGAGCCATTCCGCGACCCCGTCCACGTCGTCGCGGGCGAACAGGTCGCCGCCGCCGGTCTCGGCGAGCAGCGCCGCCGCGTCGCCGTCGGGCGGCCCGACGCCGAGCACGGGGCGGACGCTCGCGAGGTACTCGTAGAGCTTGCCCGTGATCATGCCGCGGTCGGCCGAGAACGGCTCGATGCTGAGCAGGAGCGCCCCCGCCCGCGCCTGCTCGCGGACGGCCTCGGCGTGCGTGACGTACGGCACGGCCTCGACCGGCGCGCCCGTCGCTTCCGCTGCTTGAAGCACGTCGGGATCGGTCGTGCCCACGAGCCGGACCGCCAGCCGGTCGATCTCGCCCGCTTGGCGCAAGCGGCGGACCGCCTCCCACACGGCGGTCGGGTTGCGCGTCGCGTACAGGCTCCCGACGTGCGCCAGCACGAACGCGTCGCCTCGGACGGCCACGTCGTCCGCCGCACCGAGGTCTGCGTGGTCGACGCCGTTGTGGACGACCGTCACCGACCCGCGCTGAATCCCGCCCCGGTTCTCGAGGTGCCGCGCCCACGTCGGGCTGACGGTCGTGACGGCGTCCGCGCCCCTCAACACGCGCCGCTCGAGCCACGCGTCGAGTTTGCGGGCCGGGCCCGACATCGGGAGGTCGTCGTAGAAGTTGATGGCCGTCCAGGGGTCGCGGAAGTCGGCGACCCAGGGCACGCCCATCCGCTGGAGCCGCCGCCCGACCAAGTGCACCGAGTGCGGCGGGCCCGACGTGACGACGGCGGCGACGGGCTCGGCGATCCGCAGCGACTGCCCGATCACGCGGCGCCCGGCGAGCTTGGCGAACGGGACCCACCCGACACGCGCGTCCGGCACGAACACGTTCGCCCGGATCCAGAGCGCCAGCCGCGCCGCCCACCCCGCCGTCGAGACGGCGCCGGTCGGGACCTCGCCCTTGCCCGTCAACCGTCCGTAGAGCCGCAGCGGGTCCGGCGCCCGCGTCCGCACCACGCGGACGCCCTCGGGCACGTCGGCCACCAGCCCCGGGTCGGTCGCCGGGAACGCGCCGTCCTCGACGGTCAGCACGACGGGCTCGAAGCCGGTCTCGCGGAGGTAGCGCACCGTTTTGAGCGTGCGCTGCACGCCCGGCCCGCCAGCGGGCGGGAAGTAGTACGTGACGACGAGGACGCGGGGGAGCACGGGGCCGGGGGCGTGGGGACGGGGGAAGATCACGGTTGTCCGGGGGCGCCGCCGCGATCGTTTGGGAATCCGCCCGTTCCTCGCCGGTCCGCCGCCCTACCGCTCGCGCCGCGCGAGGTCCACGCGGAGCACGAGCCCGCCTCCGGCGTGCGACGCCCCGGAGGCCATCGTCCCCGCCGCCTCGACGCCGGCCCACAGCGGGCCCACGACCCGGACCGCCCCCTGCCCCGTCAGGCTCACGCCCGCCCGGACGTAGCCGTCGTAGCCCCGCGCCCCGTCCTCGCCCCACGTCACCGACGGGCCGACGGTCGCCGCCAGTGCCGTCCGGTCACGGAGCGAGGCCCGGCCTAGGCCGACCGCCAGCGTCTGGAAACGGTCCGGCGCGAACGGCCTCCCACCGATGTCGGGGGGCTCCGCCCCGGCCCGCGCGCCGGCGAACGCCCCGCTAAAGTCGAGGCGCACGCGGTCGACCTCGGCGTACGACAGGCGCGCGACCCACGGGCCCTCGACGAGGTGAGCGGCCACGGCGAGGTAGAAGTCGTTCTCGGGGCCCGCCTGCTGCGCCAGCACCGGCCCGACGCCCAGGCTGAGCCACGCGTCGACAGGAGCCGGCTGCGCCGAGGCCCCGAGGGTCAGGGCGACGGCGACGAGGAGGGCACGCATGGGGACGGCTGAAGGGAGCGCGAGTGTAGGGGACGGGGCCGCCCCGGCCTCTGGTCCGAACGGACTACCCGCGTGACCCCGCCGGCGCCCGCTTCGCGGAGGGATGGGCAGACTCCCTCCCCGCCCGATGCTCGCCCTCCTGCTGGCCCTGCTCACCGCCGGCCCCTCGGCCCCCGCCCCCCTGGCCGACGCCATCATCCTGGTCGGCCCGCGCGGGACGCCGGCCTACGAGTTCGCCCAGAGCCGCGAGAACGGCTCGACCGTCTTCGCCCAGCGCAAGCTGTGGCGCGCGCTCCAGCAGGCGGCCGAGCTGCTCAACGAGGGCGGCCAGCGCACCGTCACCGTGGGCGTGTCCCAGGGCGACTACGACGGCGAGTTCGGCGCGGGCGTCCAGAAGATCCCCCGCATCACCAACCCCGACGGGACGCTCAAACTCCTGGCCGGCTTCAACGACGACTTCTCGGGCCGCCAGCCGTTCGCCTTCCACGTCCGGGTCCCGACCATCTGGGGCCGCGACGGCGCCATCGTCCAGATGGAGAACCGCTCGTCGCTCCGCGAGCTCGTCGTGAGCGGCCTGATCTTGGACGCGTCCCCGTCCAACAAGTACGACGCCCGGACGAACAGCCTGCTCCAGGGCGAGTCGCGGCACTACCCGATCATGTCGTTCGGCGGGCCGGGCGTCGAGGTCCAGCGGCTGGTCGTCGCCGACAACGTGTTCATCAACGGGGCCGTCGGGGCGCTCCGGCTGGGGGCGTCGCCGCCGCGCGGCACGTCGGGCGAGGTGGTCATCCAGAACAACTTCTTCCTCAACAACATCCGCGCGTTCGACACCCAGACATTCGGGCAGCGGGTCGGGGCGCCGTTCGGCCGGTTGGTCGTCCGCCACAACTCGTTCCTCCTCAACTTCCCGTACCGCCCGGACCCCGACGCCGCCGACGTCTCGACGGTCAAGCTGTACCACCGCGACGCGTTCGACGAGATGGTGTTCGACCGCAACATCTTCGCGTACAACCCCGGCGGCGTCTTCCAGCACGACTGGCCCCAGGACCGGATGGGCGACCTGGTGCTCCGCGAGAACCTGTTCTTCCTCAACGGGGTGCTCTGGGGCGAGAGCGCGCCGGAGGCCGCCGTGGTCGCGGGCAAGTTCGGGACCGGCGCCGTCTACCGCGTGCTTGACCTCTACGACGTGGAGGACGACCTCGACGGCGAGATGTCGGGGAACGTGGCCTTCGACCCCAACATCCCCGTCGCGTTCGCGCCGCTCCAGGCGGCGTCCAGCAGCGGCGTCTCGGCCGAGCCCTCGTTCATGAACAACGTCCGCCGCCTCTTCGGGGCCAACACGGACGGCGGGACCGTCGCCATCGCCAACTTCGCGCCCCAGATGGCCTTCGACGCCCGCGCGCTCCCGTTCCCCATCAACGACGAGGCCAAGCCGTACGGCGTTCAGCCCGCCCTGATCTGGGGGGCGACCGGGAGCGAGCCGTAGCAGCGAGGATCGGGAGGCCGCGCGCCGCCCGCTCTTGGTCTGAGCGACAACCTGCGCGGAGTCGGCGGCGTCGTTTGGCCGGGGAGCGCGCGCGCCCTACGTTGGGAGTCCCGGCGGTTGGTCCCGCCGGGCTCCGGCGATTTGCGGTTGCCGGTCGTTTCATGGGGCCGCGGGCGCCCGGCGCGAGTCGGGCGCCCGCGTGTGGTCAGGCCCTCAGCGCATCCGCTTGCGGCGGTTGCGGGCGTAGTCCTCGAACAGGAAGCCGCCCAGTTCGTCGAGCCCGGCGTAGTAGGCCCGGCCGTGGTTGACCTCCGTCAGCTGGCGGACAAAGTCCTGGAGGTACGGGTCGCGGGCGATCATGAACGTCGAGATCGTGATCCCCTCGCGGCGGCAGATGGCGGCCTCGTCGAGCACCTTGTTGACGATCTGGCGGTCGAGCCCGTAGGCGTTCCGGTACATCCGCCCGTTCACGAAGTGGCACGACGGCTTGCCGTCGGTGATCATGAAGATCTGCTTGTTGCGGTTCTTCCGCCGCCGCAGGATGTCGCGCGCGCGCTCGAGCCCGGCGCGCGTGTTGGTGTGGAACGGGCCGACCTGGAGGTACGGGAGGTCCTTCATCTCGACCTCCCAGGCCTCGTTCCCGAACGCCACGATGTCGAGGGTGTCCTTGGGGTAGCGCGTCGTGATGAGCTCCGCCAGCGCCAGCGCCGTCTTCCGCGCGGGCGTGATCCGGTCCTCGCCGTAGAGCACCATCGAGTGGCTGAGGTCGATCATCAGGACCGTCGCGACCGACGTGTGGTGGTCGGTCTCGAACACCTGGAAGTCGTCCTCCGCCAGCGAGAACTCGCCGATGCCGCCGCGCTTGAACGCGTTCTGCAGCGTGCCCGTGACGTCGAGGTCGTGGACGTCGTCGCCAAAGTGGAACGGGCGCGTCTCGGGCTGGCGCTCCGAGCCGGCGCCCGAGAACGGCGTCTTGTGGTCGCCTCGGCCCGCCTTGCGGAGCTGGGAGAAGATCTCCTCGAGCGACCGCTCCCTCAGCCCGCGCTCGGCCTTGGCCGTGATCGAGACGACGCCGGTCTCGTCGTCGCGGTCGATGTAGCCCTGGTCCTTGAGCGCCTCGATAAAGTCGCCCAGCCCCATCCCCTCGTCGGTGATCCCGTACTCCTTGTCGATGGCGGTCAGCCAGCGGAGCGCCTCGTCGGCGTCGCCGCCGGTGTGGAGGAGGAGCTGCTGGAACAGGTCGAGCAGGGTGTCGAACGTGGACTTGGGGGACCCGTGGCGGTCCTCGTTCCAGTCGGCGTAGCGGAAGCGCATGGGATCGGGAGAAGGGGCGGCCGGCCGGCCGCCGGGCTCCCACGGGGAACGGCCCGCGGCGTTCCACCCGTGCCCACATGCCCGGGGACGTGCGACGCGGGGGAGGCACCCCATGTGGGCTATGTTTGGCACCCCGCCCTCCTCTGTCGAATGGCCCACCGCATCTTTATCGTCGAAGACCACCCGATCACCCGGGACGGCATCCGCGCCCTGATCCGCTCCTCCGGCGACCTCGAGGTCGTCGGCGAGGCCGGGTCGGGGCCGGACGCGCTCGACGGCATCGCGCTCAGCAAGCCCGACCTCGCCCTCGTCGACATCTCGATCGACGGGTCCGACGGCATCGAGCTCACCAAGCAGCTCCGGTCGATGTACCCCGACCTCCACGTGCTCGCGCTCTCGGCCTACGCCGAGCGCGTCTACGCCGAGCGCGCCGTCCGCGCCGGCGCGCGCGGCTACGTCGCCAAGCAGGAGGCCTCGGACACGCTCCTGGACGCCATCCGGACCGTCCTCGACGGCCGCCTCCACCTGTCCGACGCCGTCCGCGACCGCGTCGTGGGGAGCTACCTCTCGACGACCACGCCGACCGAGTCGACCGTGGCCGACCTGACCGACCGCGAGCTCGAGGTCTTCCGCCACTTCGGCTCGGGCATGACGACCGCCCAGGTGGCCGACACGATGATGCTCTCGCCCAAGACGGTCGAGACGCACCGCGTCCACATCAAGCAGAAGCTGGGCCTGAAGACGACCAACGAGTTCGTCCAGCGGGCGACGCTGTGGAAGGCCGAGAACGAGTTTTAGAGGGCACGAGGCAAGAGGGATGGGGCAAGGGGCATCCGATGCCTGCCGCCCCACCCCTCGGCTCGGCTCAGTCGGGCAGGTTGTAGGCGGCCTTGACGGCGGCGTAGTCGCGCAGGTCGATCCGGGCGCCGGCGCGGCCACTCGCGAAGTACAGGTCCTGCGGGATCACCACGAGCCGGAGGTCGATGTCGCTCGACCCGCCGAGCACGCGCTGCGGGACGATAAAGTCGAACAAGTCGGCCGGGTCGGCCGAGAAGTCGGTGTACGGGGCCGACGAGACGACATCGAAGTACAGGTCCTGGTTGTCGAACGAGTACTCGTAGGAGGCCGTGTAGCCGACGACCGGGACCGTCGTCGTGCCGCCGTTCCCGTCGTCGGCCAGGACGATCTCCTCGAACGAGCGCGAGAGCGGGAGCGCGGCGTACGTCGGGTTGCCCGACGCGCCCTCGACCGGCGAGACCAGCTCGACGTCGATGTACAGCATCACGAGCGCGCCGTCGCCGGCCGTCGCGAGCGCGTCGTCGAGGTCGCCTCGGCTGACGCTCGCGTCGCGGGCGTCGAAGGTGGCCGTCTTGAGGTCGCCGCCCACTGCGTAGTCCTGGGCGTCAAAGGAAAAGTCGGCGACGAAGACGCGCAGGGAGGTGTCTTCGTAGTAGGGCTCGTTGACATCGCAGGCGCCCAGGAGGGCGACGGCGGCGAGGGCCAGAAGAGAAAGGCGGAGGGGCATGGGTCGGGGGGGATCGTGAGCACCTGGCGAGCCGCGCAAGCGGGCGACCGGGTAACGGGGCGGGCGAGAACGGACGACGCCCGACCGGACGTGCCGGACGGGCGTCGAGATTCGGTGAGCCGGTTGTGCGCTATGCCGTCGCGCGCCGCGCGATGGCGTAGAGCGAGCCGACGAGCGCGATCTTGGTCAAGTCCCACGGGACGAACCGGAGCCAGCCGTTGACGACGGCCTCGGCCGCCGAGAGGTCGGTCGCCAGCCACAGCCCGAGCACGCCGCACGCGAAGAGGGCGACGGAGCCGCCCGCGAGCGCCAGCAGCGAGCGCCCGAACCCGCGCCGCCGGCGCGTGACGGCCCCGCCGATGGCCGCGACGAGCGGGAACGCAAACAGATAGCCGGCCGAGGCGCCCGCCAGGTGCGCCAGCCCGCTGGCGCCGCCCGCGTACACCGGCAGCGCCAGCCCGAGCGCGAGGTACAGCCCCATCGCGAGCGCGCCGTTGCGCGAGCCCAGAAACAGCCCGGCGCCGTAAACGGCGACCGTCTGCAGCGTCAGCGGGACCTCCCACAAGTAGATCCGCACCTCGAACTGGGCGAGCAGCGCGGTCAGCAGCGCCGTGCCGACGACGAGCGCGGCCTGGAGCACGAGCGGGGCGTCGGCCGCGCGCAGGCGGTCGACGGAGGCGGCGGACGGGGCGGTGAGGGCGAGGGACATGACGGCGGCGTGTGGGGTCGGGAAAGATACGGGGGGGCGTCCGCAAGGGCTCGGGGCGGGGGCGCTCGGCACCGATGCGAGAAGATGAGCAGAGGAGTCTGATTCCCGATGGACAGGTGGCGCACGTGCCCATGCCTCGTCTCCCTCCCTCTTCTTCTCTTCCAGTCTTCCCCGACCCGGGCGCCCGGACCAGCCCGGTTAGCTTCGACACTCCCCTCCCCCGCCCTCATGTTGCAAATCCCGCCTGCGGGGTCCGACGACTCCCACGTCGCCGCCCACCGCCACGGCGCCGTCCTCCACCTCGTCCTCGACCGGCCCGCCAAGAAAAACGCGCTCACGCGCGCGATGTACGCCGCGCTCGCGGACGCGCTCACGGACGCCGTCACCGACGCGAGCGTCCGGGCCGTCGTGCTCAGCGGCCGCGACGGCGTCTTCACGGGCGGCAACGACCTGGGCGACTTCATGATGGACCCGCCGACGGGCCCCGACAGCCCGGTCTTCCGGTTCCTGAAAGCCCTCGCGGGCTTCCCGAAGCCGCTGATCGCGGCGGTCGCCGGCCCGGCCATCGGCATCGGCACGACGGCGCTGCTCCACTGCGACCTCGCCTACGCCGCGCCCGACGCCGTCTTTAAAATGCCGTTCGTCGACCTCGGGCTGGTCCCCGAGGCCGCGTCGAGCGTGCTGCTGCCCCGGCTGGCGGGGCAGGTCCGCGCGGCGGAGCTGCTCCTGTTCGGCGAGCGGTTCTCGGCCGAGACCGCGTACGAGGTCGGGCTCGTGAACGCGGTCGTGGACGCCCCCGAGGCCGTGGCGCTGGAGCGGGCCGCCGTGCTGGCGTCGAAGCCGCCGGCGGCGGTGCGGATGACGAAGGCGCTCCTCCGCCACGACACCGCCGACGTCGTCGGCGACGCGTTCGCCCGCGAGGGCGCCCTGTTCGTCGAGCGGCTCGGCTCGCCCGAGGCCGCCGAGGCGTTCTCGGCCTTTTTCGAGAAGCGCGCCCCGGACTTCTCGGCCTTCGAGTAGCGGGGCAAGGGGCGACTCGCCTCCCTGGGTGGCTTCCGCGCCTCGCCGCGCTCAGCCTTCGGCCTTTGCCACCGGCCACACGGCCCCGTCGGCCTTGCCGTGGCCGGTCTCCTCGTCGAGCCGCCGGTGCTCGGCTTTGACCTCGACGCCCAGCACCTCGAGGCGGCGGCGGGCCTCGGAGTTGGCCTCCTCACACGACGACCGGTAGAGCTCGGCGACGGCGTCGAACGCCCGCTCGGCGCCGTCGACGGCGATCGCGCGGTGCTGGTTCTCGTGCGCTTCGAGCGCGCGGCGGAAGCGGCGCCAGTCGCTCTGGAGGTCCGGCGCGAGGTCGGTCGCCGGGAGCCACTCGGGCAGCGTGATGACCACGTCGAGATCGACTTCGGTGTCTCGGATGACGCAGCCGCCCGAGATCGGGGTCGGCTCGTAGCGAACGTCGAGCTCGGTCTGGGTCAGCCCGAAGAAGATGTCGTCGCCGTCGCGCGGGCCGCGGACGAGGAGCGAGCGGAGCACCTCGCGCTCCGTCGTCCCAGCGACGGCGTAGGTGCGGGCCGAGATGCGCGAGCGGATGGTCCGGGGCGGTGGGGCGGCGGGGGGCGAGGGGCCGCCGGCGGCGCTCGCGTTGCTCGACCACGTGTCGCCGGCGGCGACGGGTTGCAAGGCCTCGACGGGGTGCGCCGCCGACGGCGCCAGCGGCCCGGCAGTCAGCGCCCAGAACGAGGCGCTGCCGAGCGTGACGAGGGCGAGGGCGAAGGCGAGAAGGCGCATGGCGGATCGGGGCGGGTCAGGGTATCGACATGGGGCGCCCGCTGCTGAACCCTAGGGCGGATCGGAACGGCCCGGTTCCCATCCCCGCGACTGCCCGCACCTCCTGTAAACCCATGAGACACATGGCTCTCACACCGTGCATCCGGCGCCTCGGCGCCGTTGCGGGGGCCTACGGAGCCCCTCCCCCTCAGGCGCGACCGTCAGCGGGTTGCGCGGCTACAGCCGCGGGAGGTCGTGCACGGTCCGGTCCGTCTCGACCGCCCCCGTGTGCGCCGTCGACGCCGGCTCGAACAGGACCACCTCGGCCGTCGGGAGCGCGACGGGCCGGTGCTCGACGCCGCGCGGGACGACGACGAACTCGCCCGGCCCCAGCTCGACCGGCTCGCGGCCGCGGAGCTCGATGCGGAGCCGCCCGCTCACGACCCAGAACAGCTCGTCCTCGTCGGCGTGGTCGTGCCACACAAACGCGCCCTCCAGCTTCGCCAGCTTGACCTGCTGGCCGTTGAGGTCGGCCGCGACGTGGGGCGTCCACGTGGCGTCGAAGCTGCGGAAGGCGGCGGCGAGGTTGACGGGGGTCATAGGGCGGTCCAGGAGAGAACGGCAGCGACGGCGAGGACGGTCCAGCTGACCTCGGGCGGAAG
Source organism: Rubrivirga halophila (assembly GCF_046845755.1). Taxonomy (GTDB): domain Bacteria; phylum Bacteroidota; class Rhodothermia; order Rhodothermales; family Rubricoccaceae; genus Rubrivirga. The sequence continues at coordinate 382,171 of NZ_CP177357.1, read as the reverse complement.
CGCCACGAACGCCCCGGCCAGCGCGCCCGCGAACCGCCCTCCCCTGGACGGCCCGCCCTCGCGTGCGCCCAACCGGGCGCTGAGCACGACGCCGACGACGAGCCAGACGGCAAAGACGACAGTCACGATGGTCATGGCGCTAGGCGGTGGGGGCGGTGCGCTCCGTACGCGCAGCCTCGTCCTCCGGTTCGTACGCCAGCACGGGCCCGAGCCAGCGCTCGGCCTCCGCGACGGGCATCCCCTTGCGCGCCGCGTAGTCGGCCACCTGGTCGCGCCCGAGCACGCCGACGTTGAAGTAGGCCGCGTCGGGGTGGGCGAAGTAGACGCCGCAGACCGTCGCGGGCGGCGTCATCGCGAGGTGCTCCGTCAATCCGGCGCCGGTGTGCTCCCTAGCGTCGAGCAGGTCGAAGATCGTGAACTTCTCGGTGTGGTCGGGCTGGGCGGGGTAGCCCGGCGCGGGGCGGATGCCGCGGTACCGCTCGCGGACGAGGTCGTCGGTCGAGAGGTCCTCGTCGGGCGCGTAGCCCCAGGCCTGGCGGCGCACGTGGGCATGCAGGCGCTCGGCGTAGGCCTCCGCGAGCCGGTCCGCCAGCGACTGCGCCAGGATCGCGCGGTAGTCGTCGCCCGCGTCGCGGCCCGCTTGCGCGAGCGCCTCGGCGCCGTGGATAGTCACCACGAAGGCCCCGAGGTGGTCGCCCTCGGGCGCCACGAGGTCGGCGAGCGCGCGGTTCGGCTTGCCGGGCGTCTTGGCGGTCTGCTGACGCAAGGTGTGCAGGCGCACCTCGCCGTCCGCGTCGAGCACCACGTCGTCGCCGTCGCGGTGTGCGGGGAACAGGCCGAAGACGGCGCGCGGCGTGAACAGGTCGTCGGCCTCGATCTCGTCGAGCAGTTCGTTGGCCTCTTGGAACAGCTTGCGGGCGGCCTCGCCCTTGTCCGGGTCGTCGAAGATGGCGGGGAACGAGCCCCTCATCTCCCAGGCGGCGAAAAACGGACCCCAGTCGATCCACGGACGCAGGTCGGCCGTGCTCGCGGCGTCCGGGGTGATGCCGAGGGCGCGGGGGACGGGCACGTCGTCGAACGCCAGCGCCGGGGCGTTCGCACGAGCCTCCGCCAGCGGGAGGATGGTCTGCGCCCGCTGGCGGGCCGCGTAGCGCTCGCGGACGGCGGCGTACTCGTCGGTGACGTCGGCGGCGAAGGCGTCGCGGTCGGTGGAGACGAGCGCCGAGACGGTCGGGACCGACTTGCTCGCGTCGAGCACGTGGACCGCTGGGGCGGAGTAGTGCGGGGCCACCTTGACGGCCGTGTGCAGCTTCGAGGTCGTCGCCCCGCCGATCAGGAGCGGCAGCCGGATCCCGGCCCGCTCCATCTCCTTGGCGACCGCCACCATCTCGTCGAGCGAGGGCGTGATGAGGCCGGACAGCCCGACCACGTCCACGTCGTGCTCGCGGATCGCGTCCACGATCGTCTGCGACGGGACCATCACGCCCAGGTCGATCACGTCGTAGCCGTTGCAGCCGAGCACGACGCCGACGATGTTTTTGCCGATGTCGTGCACGTCGCCTTTGACGGTCGCCATGAGCACCTTCGTCCGGGCGACGGCCTCGACCTGCTCGGCCTCGATATACGGCGTGAGGTGGGCAACGGCGCGTTTCATCACCCGGGCCGACTTCACGACCTGGGGCAAGAACATTTTGCCCGCGCCGAACAGGTCGCCGACGCGGTTCATCCCGTCCATCAGCGGCCCCTCGATCACCTCCAGCGGCCGGTCATATTTCAATCGCGCCTCCTCCGTGTCGGCGTCCACGAACTCGGTGATCCCCTTGACGAGCGCGTACGCCAGCCGCTCCTCGACTGGGCCCGCGCGCCACGCCGCCGCCTTCGCCTCTTGCGCCGCGTCGGGAACGCGGTAGCTCTCTGCGAGCGCGACGAGCCGCTCCGTCGCGTCGTCGCGGCGGTCGAACAAGACGTCCTCGACGGCCTCCAACAGCGCCGGGTCGAGGTCGTCGTACACCGCGAGTTGTCCGGCGTTGACGATCCCCATGTCGAGACCGGCCTGGACGGCGTGGTACAGGAACGCCGCGTGCATCGCCTCGCGGACCGGCTCGTTTCCGCGGAACGAGAAGCTGAGGTTCGAAATCCCGCCCGAGACGCGCGCGTGCGGGAGGTGGGTCTTGATCCAGCGCGTAGCCTCGAGAAAGTCGAGCGCGTATCGGCGGTGCTCCTCGAGCCCGGTCGCCACGGCGAACACATTCGGGTCGAACACGATGTCCTCGGGCGGGACGCCGACCTCGTCTGTCAGCATCCGGTACGCGCGCTCGCAGACGGCGATGCGGCGCTCGACGGTGTCGGCCTGCCCGTCCTCGTCGAAGGCCATCACGATGACGGCCGCGCCGTAGTCGCGCGCCCGCTCGGCCTGCTGGCGGAAGCTGGCTTCCCCTTCCTTCAGCGAGATCGAGTTGACGACCGGCTTGCCCGGGACGCACTTCAAGCCGGCCTCGATGGTCGCCCACGACGACGAGTCGACGACGACGGGGACGCGCGCGATGTCGGGCTCGGCCATCGCCAGCAGGAGGAACCGCTCCATGGCCGCCGGGCCGTCGAGCATTCCCTCGTCCATGTTCACGTCGATCATCTGCGCGCCGGCCTCGACCTGCTGCGCGGCGACCGACAAGGCCTCGTCGTAGTCGCCGGCCGTGATGAGCCGCTCGAATCGCTTCGAGCCCGTCACGTTCGTCCGCTCCCCGATGTTGACCAAGTTCGTGTCGGGCCTGATCGCGAGTGTCTCCAGGCCGGCCGCGCGGAACGTCCGGACGGGCGTGGCCGGGACGCGCGGCGCGAGCCCCTCGACCGCCCCGGCAATCGCCTCGATGTGGGCGGGCGTCGTCCCACAGCACCCGCCGACGAGGTTGAGCCACCCCTCCTCCGCGTAGTCGCGCGCCTGCTGGGCCATGAACGCGGGCCCCTCGTCGTACCCGCCGAGCTCGTTCGGCAGCCCCGCGTTCGGGTACAGGCTCGTGTACACGGGCACGGCCGCCGCCAGCTCCGCGATGAACGGGCGCATCTGGGCGCTCCCCAGCGCGCAGTTGAGGCCCACCGACAGCAGGTTCGGCGCGTGCGCGAGCGAGTGGTAAAAGGCCTCGACGGTCTGCCCGACGAGGGTCCGCCCGCTCTGGTCGACGACGGTCCCGGAGAGCATCACCGGGGGCAGGCTCCCGTGCTGGCGGCGGTGCTCGCGCAAGGCCACGACGGCCGCCTTGGCGTTGAGCGTGTCGAAGATGGTCTCGACGAGCAGCACGTCCGCGCCGCCGTCGACGAGCCCGCGGACCTGCTCGGCGTAGGCCTCTTTGACCTGGTCGAAGGTGACCGCGCGCGCGCCGGGGTCCTCCACGTCCGGCGACAGCGACAGCGTCCGGTTCATCGGGCCGATGGAGCCGGCGACGAAGCGCGGGCGGTCGGCGGTGCTCGCGTCGTCGGCGGCGGCGCGCGCGAGGCGGGCGGCGGCGACGTTGAGCTCGTACGCCAGGTCCGACAGCCCGTAGTCGGCGAGCGAGACCGCCTGGGCGTTAAACGTGTTCGTCGTCGCGAGGTCGGCGCCCGCCGCGAAATAGCTCGCGTGGACGCCGCGGACGAGATCGGGCTGCGTGAGCGCGAGCAGGTCGTTGGCGCCCGCGAGCGACTCGGGCCAATCGGCGAATCGGTCGCCGCGCAGGTCGGCCTCGGTGACGCCGGCGGCCTGGATCATCGTGCCCATGCCCCCGTCGAGGAGCAGGATGCGGGCGTCGAGGATCGGGCGGAGCGTGTCGAGGGTCACGGGATCGGCGGCGGAGCGGGCCGCAAGCTAGGCCGGTGCCGGGGCCTCGATCCGGGCCGATCGCGCCGGAAGCGCTCCCAATCGCGCGAGGCCGCGCCTAGAGCCCGAGCGCCTTGCGGATGCGGTCGCCGTGCAGCGTCACCGACGGCACGACGACCACCTCGCCGTCGCCCGCCAGCGGCGACGGGCTGTAGAAGACGCCCAGTTCGGGGGCGACCGCGAGGTCCGGCCACCCGATGCGCGCGCCGAAAAACAAGCCGAGGGCCGGAGCCGTCGCGAGCGCGTCGCCCGCGAACGGCGTCAGGTCCTGGAGCCGGACGCCGCCGTAGGGCACAACCTGCGGCGCGACCGCGAGCGGGCCGGGTGAGGCCACGACGGTCGCCTCGGCGTGCAGGTGGCGCGAGCCGATCACGCCCGCGCCGACGAGCACCGCGACTCCCTCCTCGGAGCCGAGCGGCCCGGCCACCTTGCGCTTGTAGGTCGCCGTCAGGCTCCCCAGCCCGACCAAGCGGACCCCCACGTCGGACCGCTCATCGAGCCCGAGCCGGGCCTCGTTGCCGACCGCAAGGGCCGCGCCGCCGGGCTCGTCGTCGGCCTGCAAGTCGCGGCGGGCGGAGGCCACCTGGAGCACGACCGACGGCCGGACCTCTTGAGGCGCGACGGTGTCGGGCGGCGCGCCGACGGCGTACGGGACGCAGCCGGACAGGCCGACGAGGGCGGCGAGCGCCGCGAGGCGGGGGGGCGACATGCCGCAAGCTAGTGGCTCGGCGGGGCCCGGGGCCGCTGGCCTCCGGCGGACTGGCTCGCGACGGCCCGGAGACATGCGAGGGCGGCCCCGACGGCCGTTCGCCGCGCAACCGCGGCCCGGCGCCCCCGTAGGGCACGGCCTCCGGCGTCCGCCCCGACTTCACAGGGTTGACGCCACTCTGCGACAACTCCACGACGCGCGCCGCGTCGGAGGCCCCTTCCCGATCCCCCCGGCCATGCCCCTCCGTTCGTTCCTCCCGCTCGTCGCCCTGCTGCTGGCGGCCCCCGCCGTTGCCCAGGGCGGCCAGCCCCAGGGCGCCGTCACGGCCACCATCGTCGACGCCGCGACCGGCGCGCCGCTGCCCTCGGCCACGCTGGCGCTGTACGCCGCGCGCGACACCTCGTTCGCGACCGGCGGCGCGGCCGTCGCCGACGGCACCGTCACCATCGACCCGGTTCGGCCGGGCTCCTACCTCGCCCGCGTCAGCTTTATCGGCTACGAGACGGCCCAGATCGAGACGTTCACCGTCGCCGTCGGCGCGCCGGCCGCGCTCGGCGAGATCCGGCTGGCGGAGGACGCGGCGATCCTCGACGAGGCCGAGGTGACCGCCCAGCGCGACTTCGTGGAGCAGCAGGCCGACCGGACGGTCTACAACGTCCAGGAGCAGGCCGTGACGGCGGGCGGCAGCGCGCTCGAAACGTTGCAGACGCTGCCCTCGCTCGAGGTCGACACCGACGGCAACATCTCGCTGCGCGGCAACCAGAACGTGGTCATCCAGATCAACGGGCGGCCGACGCCGGTGCGCGGGGCGTTCTTGGCGGCGCTCCTGCGCCAGATCCCGGCCGACAAGATCGAGCGCGTCGAGGTGATCCCGAACCCGAGCGCCAAGTACGAGCCCGACGGCATGAGCGGGATCGTCAACATCGTGCTCGCCGAGGGCACCAACCGCGGCTTGTCCGGCGGCTTCACGCTCGGTGCTGGCACGGAGGTGAGCGGGAACGCGGGCGCCAACCTCAGCTACCAGAGCGGCGACTGGGACCTCAACGGCCAGTACGGCCTGCGCTACGGCGAGCGCGGCGTGTCGATCACGTCGTCGCAGCGGTTCGTCAACGGCACCCCGATCCTGAGCCAGATCGGGCTCAACGACAACGAGGACCTCTCCAACTTTTTCAACGGCTCGGCGACGTACACGCTGTCGCAAGGCACGACGCTCTCGGCCGAGGGCTCGCTGGGCATCCGCTCCAACGGCTCGACCGGCCTCACCGACTTCGACCGCACGACGGACGGCCAGCTCGTCGAGTCGGAGCGGGCGACGGACAACGACGGCGACGGCATGAACGGCGACCTCGCGCTCGTCTTCCGCAAGCAGTTCCAGGCGGCGGGCGGCGGCCAGGGCGCGGCGGGCGGCACGGGCGGCGGCGGGCGCGGCGGCTTCCGGGGCGGCTTCGGCGGCCCGCGCGGCGGCGGCGGCACACAGGGCGGCCACGAGCTCGCCGTCGAGACGCGCTACACGCACAACGGCACCGACGGGCTCGGGCTCTTTACCGACTTCAACACCGGGCTCGTCACCGGCCTGCAGTCGCAGCTCCAGGACCAGACCAATGACGAGGCCTCGTTCCAGGTCGACTACACCCAGCCGCTGGGCGCGGGCAAGCTCGAGGTCGGCACCAAGCTCAGCTCCGAGTGGGTCGCCAGCGACAGCCGCGTCGAGACGGGCCCGACGATGGACGACTTGGTCGTCGACCCGAACCAGACGAACGCGTTCGACTACGACCGCCAGATCGCGGCGGTCTACCTCCAGGGCGCGCGCGGCTTCGGGCCGCTCCAGGTCCAGGCCGGCGTCCGCGCCGAGTACGCCCGGCGCGCGTTCGACCTGTCGACCGAGGTGCCCGAGGCGTACCGCCAGGGCCTCGACCTGACCGAGACCGAGCAGGACTACACGAGCCTGTTCCCGAGCGCCTTCGTGACCTACGCCTTCGAGCCGGGCTCGCTCGTCAAGGGCTCGTACTCGCGCCGCATCGAGCGGCCGCGGACGTTCTTCCTCAACCCCTTCCCGGACCTCTCGGACACGACGTTCGTCCGCGTCGGCACGCCCAACCTGCGGCCCGAGTACACCGACTCGTTCGAGCTCACGCTCCAGTACAAGTTTTTCGCGACGCTGACCCCGTTCTACCGCCGCACGACCGACGTCATCTCGCGCCGCGTGTTCACCGACGCCGAGACGGGCGTGAGCGTCTTCCGGCCCGGCAACCTCGACGCGGAGAGCAACTACGGCGCCGACCTCACGCTGTTCGGCCAGTTCCTGGGCGGCGCCGTCCGCGGCTTCGTCAGCTCCAGCCTGTACCAGTCGGTGACGACGGACCCGGAGCCGGGCGAGGCCGACACGAAGGCGCTCGCGTACGACGCGCGGACGAGCCTGCAGCTCAAGGTCCGCGAGGGGACGGAGGTCCAGCTGTTCGCCTTCTACCGCGGCCCGCAAAAGACGGTCGACGGCCGGCGCGGCGCGTTCGTGTTCTCGAACATCGGCCTCAACCAGACGCTCTCGGAGCAGCTCCGGCTCTCGGCCCGCGTCAACGACCCGTTCGGGCTGGCGAAGTTCGAGTTCGAGACGAACGACGGCGTCTTCCTGCGCAACACCGAGTTCGACCCGAGCATCCAGAGCGCCTCGTTCACGCTGACGTATACGTTCGGCAGCAACCAGCGGCGCCCGACGCAGCAGCCCCAGGGCGGCGGCGTCGACGACGGCGGGTTCGGCATCTAGGGAGTCCAGAATGGTTCTGTGGAGGGGGGATGGGCCGACGCCTGTCCCCCCTCGCGTTGTGTGAGCGTCAGGCTGACCGCCCGCCAAATGGGCACATCTGCCCATGCGGTGCGGTGGGGGATCGGCGGAGACTGAGGCGTTCCGTCCGCCCCCTCTCTCCATGCCTCGTCCTGCCCTCCGCGCGCTGCTCGTCCTGACCCTGCTCGGCGTGGCGCTCGCCGCGTGCGCCGGGGTCGACGCCGACCCGTACCCCGAGGTCGCGCCGACCGTGCGCGGGGTGGTCGCCTCCGTCCGGCACAGCGCCACCGCCAGCGGGTTGCTCGTCGAGCCCGTCGGCGACGCGTGCGGGCTGCAGGCCGTCGCCGACGACTACACGCGCGTCTCGCGGCGCCTGCGGTCGGGGCGGCTGGCGCCAGCGCGGATCGGCGAGGTCCGCGAGGGCGACACCGTCGAGGTGTTCGTGGATGGGCCCGTGGCCGCGATGTGCCCGCGCGAGGGCCACGCCGCCGCCATCGTGATCGTGCCCTCGCGGAGGCGGACTTGACCGCCCGCCCCATCGCCATGCCCGCCCCGTCCCATCGCCGCCCGTCGGCGTCAGCCCTTCCCCCCGTCCGCCGGCGCGCCCCCGCGCCGGCGGCGTCCGGCGGCGCCTTTTTCGTGCCCGACGAGCCGCTCCGCCGGCTCCTCGAGAACGCCTCCGACCTCATCCAGGTCGTCAGCCCGACGGCGGGCATCCTGTACTCGAGCCCGTCCGTCGAGCGGCTGCTCGGCTACACGCCCGCCGAGCTCCTGGGCCGGTCCACGCTCGCGTACATCCATCCCGACGACCGCGCGCCGATCCAGCGCGAGATCGAGGCGCTGCTCGCGGAGCCCGGCGCGACGCGCACCGCGACGTACCGCGTGCGCCACGCCGACGGCCGGTGGCGTGTGCTGGAGGCGCGGGGCCGGACGCTCTCGCCCGCCGGCCCCGACGAGGACCTCGTCGTCCACGCGCATGACGTGACCGAGCGCGTCGACGCGGAGGCCGCGCTACGCGCCAGCGAGGAGCACTTCCGGCGGCTCATCGAGAACGCCTCGGACATGATCCAGATCGTCGACGCCCACGCCCAGATCGTGTACACGGGCCCGTCGGTCCACCGCCTGCTCGGCTACACCCCGGAGGAGATCGCCGGGCAGCCGGCGCTCGGCTTCCTCCACCCCGACGACGTGCCCCAGGCGACGGCCTCGCTGGGGACGCTGGCGGCGGCGCCGGGGACCAGCCTGACCATCGGGTACCGCGTCAGGCACAAGGACGGTCGGTGGCGCCACTTCGAGGCCAACTGCCGCACGCTCGCGCCCGACGGCGCCGACGAGGGGTTCGTGGTCAACGCCCGCGACATGACCGAGCGCGTCGAGGCCGAGGCGGCGCTGCGGCGGGCGCAGGACCGGATCGTCCAGCAGGAGACGCTGGCGGGGCTCGGCCGGATGGCGGCGGGGATCGCGCACGAGTTGATGAACCCGCTCAACTTCGTGACCAACTTCGCCGACCTCTCGGTCGAGCTGGCCGACGACCTGCGCACCCGGCTCGCGGGCCCGGACGCCGACGGGCTCTTGGACGACCTCGCCGCGAACGCCCGCGCGATCGCCGCGCACGGCCGCCGCGCCGACGCCATCGTCCGCCGCATGCTGGCGCATGCGAGCGCGCCGGGCGCGCGCCAGCGGGCGCCCGTCAACGGCGTCGTGACCGACTACGCCACGCTCGCCGCGAGCACCTGGCGCGCCGAGCACCCGGACCGGGAGGTGGCGATCGAGCTCGCGCTCGACGCGTCGGCCGGGGAGGTCGAGGGCGACCTCCGGTCGATCGGGCGGGCGGTCGCCAGCGTGGTCACGAACGCGTTCGACGCCGCCGCCGCGCCGGGCCGGGTGGGCGCGCAGGTGACGGTCCGCACGGCCGGGGCCGAGGGCCAGGTCGAGGTGGTCGTCGAGGACACCGGGCTGGGGGTCTCAGAGGCGGTGCGGGCCCGGCTCTTCGAGCCCTTTTTCACGACCAAGGCGCCCGGCAGCGGGCACGTCGGCCTGGGGCTCTCGCTCGCCCACGACGTCGTGGTGCGCGGCCACGGCGGGCGAATCGACGTGTCGCGAGCGGTTGGCGGGGGGGCGGCGTTCACCCTCGCCCTCCCGACGGCGACTCGCCAGGCGCGTCGACGGGGCTCGGGGCCCTAAAGCGCGCCGTAAAAACAGCGGGATGAGAGCGTGCGGCGGTCGAGTCAGGCCCGGGGCGACGTACACTCGCGGCCGACACCTGCGCTGGGGTCCGCGTGCCCGGCGCCCCGCGTCGCATGCGCCTCTCCACGAGCGACCTCGCCCGGCTCGGCGCCGCCAACCAGCTGTTGCTGAGCCCCCTCGCCGCGCCCGACCCGCAGGCCTGGCTGCTCGCGGCCGGCGCCGCCGTCCGCGACCTCGTCGGCGGCACGGGCGTCGTCGTCCAGATCGGGTCCGAGGCCTTCCCGTTCGCCAGCGAGGACGCCACGGACGTGGTCGCGAGTCTCCAGACGATGGTCGACGCCGTCCAGGCCGACGGCGTCCGCTTTAGCGACCCGGTGACGGACCTGTGGAACCGGCTCCGCCGCGAGCGGGCCCTCCACACGTTCAGCTGGGACGCCAACCGCCAGCTCGTCGAGGCGCACGGCGTGCAGCTCCGGCAGGGTCTCCTGATCGACGCGCTCCGCCGCCAGGGCTACCGCGACTTCGTGGGCATGGTGGACCGCGCGCCCGACGGCGAGGCGATGGTGTGGGTCTTGCACCGCCGCCACGGCGCCTTCCCCCACGCCGAGCGGACCGACGCGCTCCTGGCCGTGCTGCTCCCCGCGTTCCGCGCGGGCCTCGACACGGTCGCCCGCTTCGGCACGCACCGGGCCGCGCTCGACGCCATCGACGCCCCGCTGCTGGCGCTCGGCCCCGACGGGCGCGAGCGCCACCGCACGCCCGCCTTGTCTCGCCTGCTCGCGGACCCCGCCGAGGCATCGGCGCTCGCGCCAGCGCTGGCGCGTCTCGGGCGCCACGCGCTGCGTCTCCGAGACCCGGACGCCCGCCCGGCCGCGGGCGGGGAGGCGACCGTGACCACCGGCTGCGGCCGCTATACGCTCCGCGCGACGGCCCTCCCCCCCGGCCTCTTCGGCGCCGAGCCCACGCTGCTCGTCACCGTGGAGCCGCCACTCGCGCCGGCGCTGCCGCCCCCCGAGGCCGTCCGCGAGCGCCACGGGCTGACGCCGCGCGAGGCCGAGGTCGCCGTGCTGCTCGCCCAGGGGTGCTCGAACGCCGACCTGGCCGAGCGCCTGTTCGTCAGCCCGCACACGGCGCGGCACCACGTCGAAAACGTGCTCGCCAAGCTGGAGGTGGGGAGCCGGGCCGGCGTCGCCGCCCGCCTGCTGACGGGCTAGCCTCAATCGGCCGGTTGCCCCCAGGCATTTGGCACGGGCTCGCCGGGCTGCACCAGCCACGCCGCCAGCAGGGCCCACCCCACGACGGGCACCAAGAGGAGCGCCGCCCAAAAGCTCGTCCGGCCGACGTCGTGGAGGCGCCGGGCGATCAGCGACAGCGCGGGGAAGAAGGTGAGCGCGGCGTACGTCGCGAACACCATCCCGCCCGCGACGAACCCCAGCGCCGCCTGCTCGGCGACGACGGCCGACGCCAGCAGCAGCGTCAGCCCGATGCCGCCGTGGACGAGCCAGAACCCCCAGAACGCGGACCGCGACGCCCGGCCGTCGAAGTCGGCGAAGCGGGCCAGGGTATCGAGGTAGGCGGCGGGCGGGGACACGGCGACGGCGGGAACGCGGGACCGCAAGCTCGCGCTCGGGCGGCCCCGTAACGGGCGACAGCGCTACGGCATTCCGATGCGTCACGCCTGCACCCCGCGCCGCGATCCAGCCGACTCCAGCGCTCGCGATTCTCAGAAACGGGCCGGTCGGCGCCAGCGGCCCGGGGCCGCCCCGCTACTCGACCCAGTCGGCGACGAAGACGTTGGTATCGCGGCTGGGCGTGCGGCTGAGGTTCCGGTTCGAGGCGAAGACGAGCCGGGTGCCGTCGGGCGAGAACATGGGGAAGGCGTCGAAGGTGCCGCTGAACGTCACGCGCTCGAGGTCGCCCGAGGCGATGTCGACCAGGAAGAGGTCGAACTCGCGGCCGCCCTCGGCCATCGTGTGGTGGTTGCTCGCGAAGATGAGCGACTCGCCGGAGGGGTGGAAAAACGGCGCCCAGTTGGCGCCGGGCAGGCGCGTCACGCGGCGCGCGTTCGCGCCGTCGATGTCGGCCACGTAGAGGTCGAGCGCGCCGGGCTCGACGGTGTCGTTCGCCAGGAGGGCGCGGTAGGCGTCGGCGGCGGCGCCGGTCGGGCGCGACGAGCGCCAGACGATCTGGGTGCCGTCGGGCGAGAAAAAGGCGCCGCCGTCGTAGCCGAGCGTGTCGGTGAGCTGGAGGAGCTCGCCGGTCGCCACCTCGAACCGCCACAGCTCGAGGTCGCCGGAGCGCGTCGAGGTAAAGATGACGAACCGGCCGTCGGGGCTGACGGTGGCCTCGGCGTCGTAGCCGGGCCCGCCGATCAAGAGCTCGGTGTTCGAGCCGTCGGCGTCGGCGACGAAGATGTCGTAGGTCGGGAAAATGTCCCAGACGTAGCGGCCGGTCTGGGAGGCCGCGGTCACGGGGCAAGCCGGGCCGCCGGGATGCGTCGAGGCGTAAACGACGCGGTCGTCGGTCAGGAAGTAGCCGCACGTCGTCCGGCCCCTCCCGGTCGAGACGAGCGTCGCGCCGTCGCCGTCCGGGCCCGCCCCGTCGGCGACGGACATCACGAACTGCTGGTCGCAGCCCTGCGAGTTGATGGCCGACCAGTCGCTCTGGAAAATGAGCCGGTCGCCGTCGGGGCTCCAGTACGCCTCGGCGTTGTTGCCGCCGAACGTGAGCTGGCGGACGTTGCGCAGGTGGCGCTCGCCGTCGAAGCGGAGCGGGTCGTCGGCGTCGACCTCGGGGGCCTCGGCGGGCGCCCCGGTGATGGGCCGGTCGGCGTTCGCCGACTGGACCGCCTCGCGCTCGGTCTCGGCGAGGTCCGCGCGGACGGCCTGGCAGGCGGGGAGGGTGGCGAGGACGGCGAAGAGAACGGCGAAGCGCATCGGGCGGGGAGGGATCCGCGCCGCCAACCCGCGCCCCCCCACCCGTGTTGCCGCGGACGCCTGATTTCCCGAGTCTTCGAGCCCCGGCCGACGCCCCGCACGAATCACCGGCGCCCGAGCGCGGTACGCACGCGCCCCCCTCGCCGCCATGTTCGATGTCGTCCCCCTAGGCGTCGGCGCTGCCGTCCCCACCGCCTCGCGCCACCTGTCCGGCACGCTCGTCCGCCGCGAGGGCCGGAGCGTGCTGTTCGACTGCGGCGAGGGCGCTCAGCTCCAGCTCGTCCGGGGCGGCTTGACGCGCGGCCCGCTCGACGCCATCTGCGTCACGCACCTCCACGGCGACCACCTGTTCGGCCTGCCCGGCCTGCTGACGACGCTGTCGCTGCTCGAGCGCGACACGCCGCTCACGGTCGTCGGGCCCCAGGGGATCGCCGGGATCGCCTCGCTGCCCGGGGTCGCCGCCATCCCCTACCCCCTCACCTTCCGCGAGCTGACCGACGAGGACGGCGCGGTCGTGTTCGAGGACGACGGAATCACCATCGAGGCGCGGCCCCTCGAGCACCGCGTGCCGTGCTGGGGGTACCGGTACCAGGAGCGCGAGCGCCCGGGCAGCATCGACGGGGCGGCGGCCCGGGCGGCGGGCGTGACGGAGGGCTGGCAGTTCGAGGCCCTCAAGCGGGGCGAGACGGTCGCGCTGGCGGACGGGACCGAGCTCGCGCCGGACGGGCTCGTCGGGCCGCCCCGGCCGGGCGGGGCCTTCGCGTACGTGCTCGACACCGTCCCCTGCGACGGCGGCCGGGCGCTCGCCCGTGAGGCCGACTTGTTGCTCCACGAGGCGACGTTCACCCAGGCCCACGCCGACCGCGCCGAGGCCGTCGCGCATTCGACCGCGCGCCAGGCCGCTGAGGTGGCCCGCGACGCCGGCGCCCGGCGCCTGCTGCTCACCCACTTCTCGGCGCGCTACGCCGAGACGGACGGCCTGGTGGCCGAGGCGCGGGCCGTCTTCCCCGAGTCGGAGGCCGCCGAAGAGCTCCGGCGCTACGAGGTCCGGCGCTAAGGCGCCGCCGCGAGCGTCGGTCTTGAGGTCGCTGCTGTCGTCAAGGCCCGAGGGAGCGCTTGGCCGCCACGCTCATCTGGCCGTCGGCGAAGAGCCGAGCCGTCTCGACCCGGCGGAGGTTCTCCTCGGTCGCGTTCGACTGGTTGAACAGGGTCCAGTCGCGCCCCCCCGGCCCGGCCTTGAGCACGACGCCCGGGACGCCCTCGGCCGGGACCCACCGGCCGCGAGACGGCCGCCGCTCGTGCCCCCGCCAGACGTAGGTGCCGTCGGCCCCGACCCGGAGCGTCTCCGTCGCCGCGCCGTACGAGACCTCCGTCGTCTCCGTCCGCCCCTCGGCGTACGTGTTCACGGCCATCGTTTCGCCGAGCGCCCAGACCCCGACAAAGTGGGACGTCCACCAGGGCTCCCGGTCGAGCCCGGCCACGAGGCCCCAGTCGGACCAGTCGCCATCGCCGCCGAAGCGGTCGTCGGCGACGCGGTACTTCCGCTCGTAGGCCCGGGACGCGAGGGTCCCGTCGTTCGTCGCGTTGCCCACGTCGGTAACGGTCCCCGACCGCCAGCCGGCGGCGGTCCAGACCTGGACCCGGTCGCCGACCCGGTACGTGCCGAACGGCGCCCAACGGGTGCCGCCGGTGGTCCGCGGGAGGGTCGGGGCCGGAGTCGGGGCCGGCGGCGGGACGGGGCGGGGCGGGTCCGCCGGGGCGAGCGGGTCGGGGACGCCAAGATGCCCCGCGAGGAGCCGCGAGGCCTCCGCGTCCCTCTCCGAGACCGCGTACTGGAGCGCCGTCCACCCGTCGTCCGTGCTCCGGAGCGAGGCGTCGGCCCCCCGCTCCAGGAGGTGGGCGAGCGCCGCGTGGCTCTTCCACCGGGCCGCGTGCATCAGCGCGGTCTTGCCTGTGCTGTAGCAATCGATGCCGACCCCGGCATCGAGGAGGGCGACGAGCTCGGAGAGGTCGCTAGCGGGGGAGGACGCGACGAACGCCAGCCGAGACGCCCGCTCGCAGGACTGCGCGGCGGCAGAGGGGGTCGCGGCGGCCGTGGCGGCCAGCCCGATGATCACCCAGACACACGTCGAGAGGGTCACCGATGGGAGCCGAGGGTGGAGGCGGCCGACGTTAGGTCGGCCGAGGCATCGTGTCAAGAGGGGCGCCACGCCGTGCCCGATCGCCGCCGCCCTCGGCGGGCGGTCGGAACCGCGCCCGCCCCGTCCGGGGTAGGCCCCCGTGGCTGATTCCCCGACCCCCGCGACGCCCGCCTGGCGCCCCCCGCGCGGGCTGGCGCGGCGCCTGGGCGCGCTCCTGTGGCCGTACCGCTGGCACGTCGCCGCGGCGCTCGCGCTGACGCTCGTCGTCGCGTTCCTGGGCCCGCTCCGCCCGCGCCTGGTCCAGACCGCCGTCGACGACCACATCGTCACGGGCGACCTGCCGGGCCTGCTCCGCATCGTGGGGCTCATCGCGGGCGTGCTCGTGGCCGAGGGGGTGGCGTACTTCGCGCTCGGCTACCTCACGCAGTGGGTCGGGCAGAACGCGCTCTACGACCTCCGCACGCGCGTCTTCCGCTTTATCGAGCGCCAGCGGCTGGCGTTCTTCGACGGCACGCCGATCGGCACGCTAATCACGCGCGCCACGTCCGACATCGAGGCGCTCGCGGATCTGCTGTCGGCTGGGGCTGTCACCATCCTGGGCGACCTCGCGCGGCTGCTGTTCATCGGCTACTTCATGCTCTCGCTCGACCCCGAGCTGGGCCTGGTGGCGCTGCTCGCGCTCCCGCCGATGGTGCTCGTGACGGAGGTCTTCCGGCGCAAGATGCGCGCGGCGTACCGCGAGACCCGCAAGCAGGTCGGCCGCCTCAACGCATTCCTCCAGGAGCACGTGACGGGCATGAGCGTGGTCCAGATCTTCGGCCGCGAGGCCGAGGAGCAGCGCCGCTTCGAGGCCGTGAACGACGCCCACCGCGACGCGCACATCCAGACCGTCCACTACTACGCGCTGTTCTACCCCGTCGTCGACATCATCGCCTCGGCGGCGCTGGCGCTGGTGATCTGGTTCGGCGGGACCGAGGCCATGCGCGAGGCCGTCACGATCGGCACGCTGATCGCGTTCGTGCAGTACGTCCGGATGTTCTTCGAGCCCGTCCGCAACCTGTCGGACCAGCTCAACTCCATCCAGAGCGCGTTCGCCGCGTCCGAGCGCGTGTTCGACCTGCTCGACGACGACCAGTCGCTGCCCGAGCCCGCCGAGCCAGCCGCCCTCCCCGCCGCACGCGCCGGCCGCATCGCGTTCGAGAACGTGTGGTTCGCGTACGAGCGGCTCCCGGAGGATGAGGGTCAAGAGGTAAGGGACGAGGGGCAAGGGGCTGACGAGACCGAGTCTGCGCCGTCCCCCGACTGGAACTGGGTGCTCCGCGACGTCTCGTTTACCGCGGAGCCCGGGCAGACGCTGGCGCTCGTCGGCGCGACCGGCTCGGGGAAGACCACGATCCTGTCGCTGCTGATGCGGTTCTACGAGCCCCAGCGCGGCCGCGTCACGATCGACGGGATCGACGTAAAGGACCTCCCGCTCGGCGAGCTGCGGCGCCAAGTCGGGCTCGTGCTCCAGGACGTGTTCCTCTTCTCGGGCACGATCGAGGAGAACGTCACGCTCGGCGCGGAGGTGTCGGCGGAGCGCGTGGCCGAAGCGGCGGCGCTCGTCGGGGCCGACTCGTTTATCGACCGCCTCCCCGAGCGGTACGGCTCGCCGGTCGGCGAGCGTGGGGCGACCCTGTCGCTCGGCCAGCGCCAGCTGCTCTCGTTCGTGCGGACGTTGCTCTACGACCCGGCCGTGCTCGTGCTCGACGAGGCCACGTCGTCGGTCGACACCGAGACCGAGGAGATGGTCCAGCGCGCCGTCGACGTGCTGATGGAGGGGCGAACGGCGATCGTCGTCGCCCACCGGCTCTCGACGGTCCAGCACGCCGACCAGATCTTGGTGCTGCACAAAGGCCAGGTGCGCGAGCGGGGCGGCCACCAGGCGCTGCTGGCGGCCGACGGCTTGTACCGGCGCCTGTACGAACTGCAGTACGCCGATCAGGAGCGGACCGCGGCGTAGCACACGGGACAAGCACGTCGGAGGAAATTCCTGGCGCCCTGCGCTCGGTAGTTCCCCGCGGTCCTGTATCCTTGAAGACCCCCGTGACGGTGCCAGGCCTGTGGCCTCCCTTTCACTGGTTCGTCCGATGTCCACGTCTACCCCCTATCGACGCCTCGCCACTCTCTCGGTCGTGTGCGTCGCTGTCCTGCTCGCGGCCCCCGCCCACGCTGCCACCATCACCGTCGACTCCGACACCGACGACGGCTCCGGCGGGTGCACCTTGCGCGAGGCCATCGAGTCCGCCAACACCGACGCCGGCGTCGGCGGGTGCGTGGCCGGCGACGACGCCGACGACACCGTCGTCTTCGACGCGGGCGTGACGTTCGTCCAGCTCACCTCGCAGATCACGATCACCGAGGCGCTGATCCTCACCGGCAACGGGGCCGCTGCCACGACCGTCTCGGCCGCCGCGGGTGCCCGGGCCTTCGAGGTCTCCAGCGACGAGGACGTGGACCTCAACGACCTCACCGTCACGAGCGCCGGCAGCACGGCGGGCACGGGGTACCCCGCCGACGGCGGCGGCGTCCTGCTCTCGGGCCTGGCCCGGCTGACGGTCACCGACACGGTGTTCTCGAACCACAGGGTCTCGGGCAGCGGCGGGGCCATCTGGGTCTCCGACGGCGGCGCGCTCAGCGCGGTCACCTCCACGTTCACGGGCAACCGCGCACGGGGCGACGCCTCCGATCAGGGGGGCGGGGCGATCTACTCCAACGCCGGCGTCCTCTTCGTCGACGCCAGCACCTTTATCGACAACCGCGCGATCGGCACGTCCGGCTCGGGCGGCGCCATCTCCAGCCCGAACGTCGCCGACGTGGACATTGAGGCGTCGACCTTTACCGACAACCGCGCCCAGCGGGCCGGTGGCGGCATCGAGCTCGTCGGTGGGACCGTCACGATCCTCGACTCCCAGTTCATCGGCAACACCGCCGGGGCCAACCCGGGCAACGGCGGCGCGGTCCACATCGCGGGCGACGCGACCGTCACCGTCTCCGGGTTCGGCAGCCCGTCGTCGGCCGTGGGCAACCGCGCCCAGGAGGGCGGCGCGTTCTGGGTCGGCGGCTCGGCCAGCCTCACGCTCGAGAGCATGGACGTCACGGGCAACTTCGCCGACGGCCCGGCCTCCGACCAGGGCGGCGGCGGGATCTACGTCGACGGCGCCGAGCTTTTCGCGACCGGCGTCACGAT
The DNA here is from genome assembly GCF_046845755.1 of Rubrivirga halophila. GTDB lineage: Bacteria > Bacteroidota > Rhodothermia > Rhodothermales > Rubricoccaceae > Rubrivirga. The sequence continues at coordinate 364,340 of NZ_CP177357.1, read as the reverse complement.
CGCCGACAACCGCGCACCCGGCGCCTCGGGGTCCGGCGGCGGCCTCTTCGTCAACGGGGGCTCGGCGTCGATCTCGGACGCGACGATCTCGGACAACCGCGCCGCGCGCGCGGGCGGGGGCATCGAGACGCTCGGTCAGGCCACGGTCACGCTCACCGACGGCACGGCGCTCACCGGCAACGTGGCGGGCACCGCGCCCGGCAACGGCGGCGGCCTCCACATGACCGGCGACGGCTTCGTCTCGCTCGACGGCACGACGGTCTCGGGCAACCGGGCTGCGAACGAGGGCGGTGGGCTGTGGGCCTCCAGCACGGGCGCCATGGACGTGCTCCGAACGGAGGTGACGGACAACCGGGCCCCGCGCGGCGGCGGGCTCTTCCAGCAGGCCGTGACCGAAACGCCACCGCCCGAAGGGTCGACGGTCCAGAAGACGCGCGGCCGCAGCGCCGACGCCCAGGCGACGAGCGGCGTCCTCATCGGGGCGTTCGTCGGGGAGTCGCTGGTCTACGCCAACCACGCGCTTCGCGGCGGCGGCCTCTTTGCCGACGGCCCCGCGACCGTCTCCAACTCGACGGTCGCCGGGAATGAGGCCCGCTTCGGCGGCGGCGTCTACTCCGACGAGGCCGTCGTCTCGCTCCTCTCGGCGACGGTCGCCCGGAACACGGCAAGGACCTCCGGCGGCGGGCTCTTCAACACCGACCCGAACAACGGCGGCGACCGGTTCGTCACGCTCCAGAACACGATCGTCGCCGAGAACACGGCCGGGTTTCAGGGCCCCGACCTCCAGGGCCGCTACGGGTCCGACGACCACAACGTGATCTCGACGGCCCCGAGCGCGGCCGCCTTCCCGGCCCAGGCCAACGACCAGCTCTCGACCGACCCGCTGCTCGAGATGCTCGCCGACAACGGCGGCCCGACCCGGACGCTCGCGCTCGGCGCCGGCTCCCCGGCCATCGACGCCGGCGCCACCGCGCTCACCATCGACCAGCGCGGCGAACCCCGCGACGACGGTTCCGACGACGTCGGCGCCTTCGAGGCCGGCGCGGCGCCCATCGTTCTCAACGAGGTCCTCTACGATCCGCCCGCCGGCACCGCCGGCGACGCCAACGGCGACGGCACGCGCAGCTCGAGCGAGGACGAGTTCGTCGAGCTCGTCAACGTCAGCGGGGCCGACCTCGACCTCTCGGGCTACACGCTCGGCGACGACGACACGGCGGGCGACTTCACCTTCCCCGCCGCCACCATCCTCGGCCCGGACCAGGCGGCGGTCCTGTTCGGCGGCGGGACGCCGACCGGGCTCTTCGGCGGCGCCCTGGTCTTCGTCGACGACGGGACCATCGGGAACGGCCTCAGCAACACGGGCGACGTCGTCGAGCTGCGCGACGCGGGCGGCGTGCTCGTGGCCTCCGTCGCGTACGGGACCGCCGGCCCGGACGGCTCGGCGACGGCCCAGGCGCTCGCGCGCGAGCCCGACCTGACGGGCGGGTTCGTCCCGCACTCGACCATCGCGACGAACCCCGTCGACTTTTCGCCGGGCACCCAGAACACCAGCGGCGATCCGTTCCCGGGCTCGTCGGCCGACGCCGGCCCGCCGTCGCTCGCGACGGCCGCCGACGCGCCGGTTTCGCTGACGGCCCGCCCGAACCCGTTCTCGGCCCGGACGACCGCCAGCTTCTCCGTCGCCGAGGCCCAGCCGGTCACCGTCACGCTCTACGACGCGATGGGGCGCCGCGTCCAGATACTGTTCGCGGCCCCGGCCGAGGCGGGCCGACCGGTCACGGTGTCGGTCGACGGGTCGGCTCTGGCGACCGGCGCGTACGTGCTGGTCCTCGAAGGCCTGCACGTCCGGACGACGCTGCCGGTCACCGTCGTCCGCTAGAGGTCCCCCTCCGACGGGCGGGCGCGAGGCCCCCGGCTCCGGCGGGGGGCCTCGTTTTTCGGGACCGCCACCGGAGGCTTGACATCGCCTGCGCGGTGACTTATCGTTAATCGCCGATCAGCGATCGGACTTGTTCCACCCACACCCCCGGTCCCATGACGACCTTCCTCCCGTGTTGCGACGACGACGAGTGCTGCCCCGACGGCCTCGACGATCGCACCTGCTGCTGATCACGCGGGCGGCGGGCTCCGGCCCGCCGCCCCCTTCTCGCCCATGACCGACGACGACCGCCTCGCGAGCCAGGCCAAGGCCCTCGCCCACCCCTCCCGGATCGCCATCCTGCGCGTGCTCGGCACGCGGGGCGAGTGCGTGTGCGGCGAGGTCGTCGAGATCGTCGGGCTGGCGCAGTCGACGGTCTCGCAGCACCTCAAGGTGTTGCGCGAGGCCGGGCTGATCTGCGGCACGACCGACGGCCCGCGCTCATGCTACTGCCTCGACCCCGCCGCGCTGGCGGCGCTCGCCGCCCACCTCCGCACCTTCGTCGACTCCCTCACGCCTGATGTCTGCTGCTGACCGCCGCTCCGTCCTGTTCGTCTGCACCCACAACTCGGCGCGCTCCCAGCTCGCGGAGGGGCTCCTGCGCGAGCGCTGGGGCGACCGCTACGAGTCGTTCAGCGCCGGGACCGTCGCGCGCGGGGTCCACCCCGGCGCCGTCGCCGCGCTCGCCGAGGTCGGCATCGACGCGAGCGGGCAGACCTCGAAGACCATCGACGACCTCGGCGACCGCGCGTTCGACGTCGTGGTGACGGTCTGCGACAACGCCCGCGAGGCGTGCCCGTACCTCCCGGCGCGCGAGCGCAACGTGCACCAGGCCTTCCGCGACCCCTCGGCGGCGCCCGAGGCCGCGCACGCCGCCTCGTTCCGCGCCGTGCGCGACGAGATCGCCGCCTGGCTCGACGCCGAGTTCGGCGGCCTCTCGGCCCCGACGCCGGCCGAGTGGCCCGCCGTGCGCGCGCTGCTCGACGCCAGCGGCCTGCCCTCCTCCGACCTGTCCGACGCCGACCGCGAGCGGTTCCTCGTCGCCCGCCGCGACGGCGCCGTCGTCGGCTGCGTGGCCGTCGAGCCGACCGGCGACGCCGGGCTGCTGCGGTCGCTGGCGGTCGCACGCGAGGCGCGCGGGGCCGGGCTGGGCCGACGGTTGGTGACGGCCGCCGAGGCCGCCGCGCGGGCGGCGGGGCTGACGGAGCTGATCCTGCTGACGACGACGGCCGCGCCCTTTTTCGAGGCCCTCGGCTGGTCGCCGATCGACCGCGAGACCGCGCCACCCGCGATCCGGGCGTCGACGGAGTTTGCCGGCCTGTGCCCGGCGTCGGCCGTCTGCATGGGCAAAGCTTTGAGCCCTGCGGGGATCCGGGCACCGGAGACGGGCGGCGCTCGTTGAGGCCGGAGTCCGCCTCCACCGTCATGTCTCGCATCCCGCTCGTCGCCGCCCTCGCCCTGCTCACCGTGCTCGCCGCCGGCTGCTCGACGTTCGAGGAGGCGGTCGGCCGCCCCGACCCCTTCGAGTGGACCTACTTCGAGGGGTCGCCCGAGGCCGTCATCGACGCCATCGGCGCGACGTTCCAGCAGACCGGCGTGCGCGTCGAGTCGTACCGCGATGAGGCCGGTGGCGTCGTCATCACCACGTCGTCGCGCCGGGGCTCGGCGCAGACGGCCGACATCCTGGTTCAGGCGACGACGGAGGAGGGGTTCCGCTCGCGGGCCCAGCTCTACCCGACGGGCGACCCGCTGCCCCGGTGGCTGGAGATGGAGATCTCCGGGCGCCTGTAAGCAGGCGGCTGGCGCCAGCGGGGGTAACGTGCACGACATGCGCCTCCCCCTCACCCTGCTTGCGTGTGCCGCCGTCGGCTGCGCGGGCCCCGCCGCCGTGCCCGTCGCCCCCGCCGAACCGCTCGTGGAGTCCGTCGAAGCCGTCGTCGCCCGCTACCCCGAGGCGACGGTCGCCGTGGCCGTGCGCCAGGGCGGCGGCGACGCCGAGACGCGGTACGCGCGCCTCGGTGACCGCCCGTTCCACGCGGCCTCGACGATGAAGGTGCCGGTGATGATCGAGGCGTTTCGCCAAGTCGCCGACGGGCGCCGCGCCTGGGACGACCCCGTCCTCGTCGAGAACCGGTTCCGGTCGATTGTCGACGGGTCGGCGTACGCCATCGAGGACGACACCGACGACGCGCTGTACGAGGTGCGGGGCCAGACGCTATCGCTCCGCAACCTAGTCGACCGCGCCATCACGACCTCGTCGAACCTGGCCACGAACCTGCTGATCGGGCTCGTCACAGCCGACTCCGTTCAGGCGACCGTCGACCGCCTGGGGGCGCCCGGGATGCGGGTGCTGCGGGGCGTCGAGGACCTGAAGGCGTTCGAGGCCGGCCTCAACAACGAGACCACGGCCGACGCCCTCGCGACCCTGCTGGCGGCCTTGCGCGACGGCCGCGCCGTGTCGCCCGAGGCGGACGCCGAGATGCTCGACGTGCTCGACGACCAGGCCTTCAACGAGATGATCCCCGCCGGGCTGCCCCGGGGGACGCGCGTGGCCCACAAGACGGGCTGGATCACCGAGATCCACCACGACGCGGCGGTCGTGTACCCGCGCGGCTCCGCCCCGTACGTGCTGGTGATCCTGACGGAGGGGATCGCGGACCGCGAGCGGTCGGCGCGGCTGGGGGCGGAGATCGCGGCGGCCGTCCACGCGGCGCTGGTGCGGTAGAAAGGGCGGCGGTCGCCCCCCTCCCCCTGTCCGAGCGCCCCTGAGTGCAGCGATGGGCGCTCGGACAGGGGGGGCCGTCGCGCCGGAGCAGAGACGCGTCACGCAAGCGGGTGTGCCCACCCCGGCGCCGAGGTGGGCGGGGGCCGGGAGCGGCGGTGGCGCGCGCGCGTAGACTCCGCGCCCTTCTCCCTGTGCTCGTGCCTCTCCGTCGCCTCCCCCTTCTGCTCCTGCTGGCGGTCGCCGCGTGCGCCGGTCCCGAGCGTGTGGCCCCGCCGCCCGCGCCCGCCCCGCCCGTCGTCGTAACACCACCCGCCCCACCGGCGCCGCCCGCCCCGCCGCCGGCCGACCCGATGGAGCGGGGCGAGATCGTCGACGCGAGCACGCTGCCCGGGCCGATGCGCGAGTTCCGCGGCGCCTGGGTCGCGTCGGTCGCCAACATCGACTGGCCGAGCACGCCCGACCTCACGACCACGCAGCAGAAAGACGAGTTGGTGCGCTTGCTCGACCGGGCCGTCGCCGTCGGGCTCAACGCGATCGTGCTCCAGGTGCGGCCCGCTGCCGACGCCCTCTACTTTTCGGCGCGGGAGCCGTGGTCGCGCTACCTCACCGGCCAGGAGGGCCGCGCGCCGAACCCGTGGTACGACCCCCTCCAGTTTGCCCTCGAGCAGGCCCACGCGCGCGGGCTCGAGCTGCACGCCTGGGTCAACCCGTACCGCGCCGGCCACCCGGCCGGCCCGGGCACGCACGACATCACCCACATCGCGCGCCAGCGGCCCGACCTGGTCCGCCGCTACGGCGACTACTTGTGGCTCGACCCCGGCGAGCCCGACGCCGCCGACCACTCGATGGACGTCATCCTGGACATCGTCCGGCGCTACGCCATCGACGGGATCCACCTCGACGACTACTTCTACCCGTACCCGGTCAACGCGCGCGGGCGCCGCGTCCAGTTCCCCGACGCCGACAGCTACGCCCGGGCGCGCGCGGCGGGCGAGACGCTCAGCCGCGACGACTGGCGCCGCCAGAACGTGGATCGCTTTATCGAGCGGCTCTACCGCGAGGTCAAGGCCGAGAAGCCGCACGTCTTGGTCGGGATCAGCCCGTTCGGCATCTGGCGGCCCGGCAACCCGGCGTCGGTGACCGGCTTCGACCAGTACGCCGAGATCTACGCCGACGCGCGGAAGTGGTGGCGCGAGGGCTGGCTGGACTACCTCGCGCCCCAGCTGTACTGGGCCATCGACAGCCGGGGCCAGAGCTTCCCCGCCCTGCTCGACTGGTGGGGGGCCGAGAACGCGAGCGGGCGGCACCTGTGGCCCGGCCTCTACGACAGCCGCACGCTGCCCGACGTGGGCGGCTACACGCCGGGCGAGATCGTCGACCAGGTCGAGCTGGTCCGCCGAGACCCCGAGGCGACGGGGACGATCCACTTCTCGATGAAGGCGCTGTTCGCCGGCCGCGCGCTCGGCGACCGGCTGGCGGCGGGCTCGTACGCCGAGCCCGCGCTCGTGCCCGCGTCGCCGTGGCTCGACGCCTCGGCGCCGGACGCGCCGCGCGTGGCGGCCGTCGCCCGCGGCCGCGCCGTCGACGTGATCGCCGAGCCGGGCGGCGCGGGCGCGGTCCGCCGCTACGTCGTCCGCGAGCGGCGGGGCGGGGCGTGGACGTGGCACGTGGTGTCGGCCGACGTCGGGACGCTCGTGCTCCCGGCGGGCAGCCTGCCGGTCACCGACGTGGCCGTGTCGGCGATCGGGCCGTCTGGCGTGGAGGGGCCCGCGCGCGTGGTGGCCGTCGAGTAGGCGCTCAGCTCGGCAGACCCCTGTCCGCGCGACGCCTGGTAGGGAGCGCTGGGGCCAGCACCGGGGCATCCCGCCAGTCCAATACGCCGCCGCGCGGACTGTCCCCCTTGGCAAGGGGGACACCGCGAAGCGGCGGCGCAGCCAGCTTGGACGCGGCGCGCCAATTCCACAGGTTGGCTGTCCCCGTGCGCGTCCGAGCGGGGGGTCTGCCGAGCACCACATCTCCAACGAAGTCTGTCCGAGGCACGCAGCGCGTGACCCGGTGGAGCTTGCGGGCGGCCCGTCCGTACCATCGGTCCTCTCCCCCCGCCCCTCGCATGGACGACGCCCCGCTCCCCGACGCCTCCGCCGCCACGACTGTCACCGACGGCGACCCGCGCGTCGGGCTCGACACGGCCGGCGCGCCGGACCAGCGGAGCCCGTGGCGCTGGGTGCCGTCGCTGTACTTCGCCGAGGCACTGCCCTACATGGCCGTGATGGCGCTGGCCGTCATCCTGTACAAGCGGATGGGGATGACGAACACCGACATCGCGCTGTACACGAGCTGGCTGTACCTGCCCTGGGTCATCAAGCCGTTCTGGAGCCCGGTCGTCGACGTGCTCAAGACCAAGCGGCTGTGGATCCTGGCGACCCAGGTGCTGATCGGCGGCGGGCTGGCGGGCGTCGCGTTCACGCTGCCGACGCCACTCTGGGTGCAGGGCTCGCTGGCGTTCTTCTGGCTGCTCGCGTTCGCCTCGGCCACGCACGACATCGCGGCCGACGGCTTTTACATGCTGGCGCTCGACGAGCACGACCAGGCGTGGTACGTCGGCATCCGGAGCACCTTTTACCGGGCCGCCATCATCGCCGTCTCGGGTCTGGTCCCGATGCTGGCGGGCGCGCTCGAGAGCTCGACCGGGCTGGGCGCCGTCGACGTGGAGGTCCGCGCCGTGCCGGCCGCCGCCGACGACTCGCTGGCGCAAGCGACCGAGCTACCGCTGGCGGCGACCGACCGGACGTCGGGCGCGGGCGCCGAGCGCGGCGACCTGACGCTGTCGGCCTCGGCCGACGACCTCGCGATCCCGCTCGCGCTCCGCCCGACCGACGAGACGGCCGCCCTCGTCGCCCAGGCGCGGGAGGCCAACACCGCCGCCGGGTTCTACCCCGTCGACGAGGGGCCGGCCACCAGCGACGACGGGCCGTCGTGGTTCGGGCGCACGATCTCGGGCCCGCTCGGCGCCGCGCTCGAAGCGGCCTTCGGGACCGAGCGCGAGGCGGCCTCCGACGTGGCCGGGAACGTGGGCGTCGTCGCGTTCCGACTGTCGGGCCCGCCGCCGGCCGGCGAGGAGGTCGCCGTCAACCTCGGGATCGAGGACGGCGACCAGAGCTTGAAGCTGGTCGAGGGCGGCCAGCGGTTCACGTTTACCGAGGCCAACTGGGACCGCCCGTTCCTGGCCGTCGTCCAGCTCGACCGCAGCCTCGATGCGCCGACCGCGGCGACGTTCCGGGCGACGTCCGGCAACATCCCGCTCGCGTGGTCCATCACGTTCTTCGTGCTCGCGGGCGTCTTCCTGCTCATCATGGCGTGGCACACCGTCGCCCTCCCCCGGCCGGCGGTCGACGTGCCGAACGCCGACGGCGCGGGCGGCGGCAGCGGCATCCTGCAGTACCTCGCCTTCCTGGCGCTCTTCATCCCGACGCTCCTCGTCCTGCTGATCCCGATGATGGCCGCCGGGCTCGTGGCGCCGCGCACGACCGGGCCGTGGGGCCGCATGTTCCGGGCGCTCCCGTTCTCGGGCAGCCCGTTCGCCGAGACCATCACGTCGTTCTTCGAGAAGCCCGAGGTCGGCATCGCGGTCGCGTTCGTGCTGTTCTACCGGTTTGCCGAGGCCCAGCTCGTCAAGCTGGCGGCGCCGTTCCTGCTCGACTCCGTCGAGGCCGGCGGGCTGGCGCTGACGACCGGCGAGGTCGGGTTCGTCTACGGGACCGTCGGCGCGCTGTGCTTGACGATCGGCGGCGTGCTCGGCGGGATCCTGGCCGCGCGCGACGGGATCGGGAAGTGGCTCTGGCCGATGGTGCTCGCGATCAACCTCCCGAACGCCGTCTACCTCTTCCTGGCCGTCGCCCGGCCCGACAACTTCTTGGTCATCAACGCGGCGATCGCGCTCGAGCAGTTCGGCTACGGCTTCGGGTTCGCGGCCTTCCTCCTCGTGCTCATCTACGTGGCCGACGGCGAGCACAAGACGGCGCACTACGCGATCGGCACCGGCCTGATGGCGCTCGGCATGATGATCCCGGGCATGTTCTCGGGCTGGCTCGAGGACATCGTCGGCTACCAGAGCTTCTTCGTCTGGGTCTTGATCGCGACGATCCCAAGCTTCCTCGTCACCGCGCGGATCAAGATCGACCCGACGTTCGGCCAGAAAAAGGAGGAGCCGGCGGCGGCGTGACCGTCCGCCCGCTCTGGCCCGACGACCTCGGCGCCGCGCACGCGCTGTGGTCCGCCGGCGCCCTACTCTACCCGCTGGCGCCGGACGCGCTCGCAGACCTGCTCTGGGGCGACGGCGCGAACGCGCTCGCGGCCGAGTCCGACGGCCGGCTCGTCGGGCTGGCGGTGGGCGCGCTGTGGCCCGTCGCCGACGAGGTCCGAGGCAGCGTCCGCGCCGTGCTCGTCGCCCCCGACGCGCGGCGGCAGGGCGTCGGCACGGCGCTGCTGGAGGCGATCGAAACCGACCTGCGCCAGCGGGGCGCGACGGAGGCGCGGCTCGTCGAGGGCGCGCCGGTCTACCTCACGCCCGGCGTCGACGCGCGCGCCACGGAGGCGCTCGCGTTCGTGGAATCGCGCGGCTACGCTCCTTTCGCCGAGTCCGTAGACCTCGCTGCCGACCTCGACCAGCCACTCGACACGGCCAACGACGAGGCGCGGCTGGCGGCGGCGGGCGTGTCCGTCCACCGGGCGCGCGAATCGGATCGCGACGGGCTCGCGGCGCTCCTGGACGCCCACTGGCCGGCGTGGCGGGCCGAGGCGGACCGGGCGCTGGCCCAAGACCCGCCGCCGCTCCACGTCGCCGTGCGAGAGGACCACGTGCTCGGGTTCGCCGCCCACAGCGTCACCCCGCTGGCGCGCGGGCGGTTCGGCCCGATGGGGACGGCGCCCGAGGCGCGCGAGCTCGGCATCGGCGCCGTCCTCCTGCGCCGCGGCCTGCGGGATCTGCGCGACGGCGGGCGCGAGCAGGCCGTGATCGGCTGGGCCGCCGCGCTCCCGTTTTATGAGTTGGCGGTCGGCGCGACCGTCGCCCGGCGGTACCGGCGGCTGGCGAAGGCGCTCGGGTAGCGGCTTGCGATCGCCCCCGCCGCGGCGGAACGCCCCTATTCGCCGCTCTCCGCGAGCCCCAGCGCGTGGACCATCAGCGCCGCGCGCAGGTCGTCGTCGGTGACGGCCTCGAAGGGGATCGCGAAGCTGACCGTCCGGCCGCGCGCGACGGCGGCGGGCCGCTCGTAGTCGCCGTAATAGCGGACCGTCCGCCCCTCGCCGACCGGCGCCAGCACGTCGCTGGCACGGACGGCCGTGTGGTCGGGCCCGTACTCGGTCACGAACGGCACGAAGGTGCCCTCCATCGCGAGCGCCCGCGTCGCCGGCGCCTCGCCGGGGACCGCCACGCCGGCCGCTTCCGCACCCAGGCGGTTGCGGACCCACGCCGCCGAGGCCGGGTCGCTTGCCGCGTCGCTCGCCCAGTGCGCGCCCGACACCACGAGGGCGCCGCCGCCATCGAGATACGCGCCGAGCCGTTGGCGGAGGGCGGTGGGGAGCGCCTCGAAGGCCGGCGGTCGCGTGTCGTCGGGGTCCGGCCACGGCGTCCGCTTTTCGAGTCCCAGCGCCAAGTCGACGGCGGCGAAGCCCGGCAGCGCGACGGACCCGCTGGCGACGGCCTCGTCGGACGCCGACCCAAAGGAGCGGCCCGCCTGCAGGAGCGCGCGGCCGTGCGCGGCGGCGTGGTCGCGGTCGTTGCCCCGGATCGCCCGGCCCTCCAGCTCGCCCCCGCTCGCGCCCCAGCCCGGGCGGGCGTCCGAGACGTACTCGGCCGACGGGTCGAACTCGCGCTGCGCGCCGACGGCGACGACGCCCAGTCCGTCCGGCACGCCGACGGGGTCGACGAAGCCCGCCCGAGTGCGTTGGTCGATAGCATCCGGCGCCGCGATGCGGTCGAACCCGTCGACGACGAGGACCGTCCCGCCCGAGCCGGCCGCGCGGCCGACCGCGAGGGCTTCGGACGGCTGCCCCTCCCCGCCCGCGTTCACGCCCGTCACGCGGTAACTCCGCACGACGCCGACCGGCGGCGCGGGCAGGCGGACGCCCGTACCCTCGACGCGCGTCCCGCCGTCCCACCCGCGCTCGCCGTCGCGGGTGTAGACGACGTAGGCGTCGGGTGCCGCGTCCGGCTCCAGCGGGTCGGCCTGCGGGCGCCAGCCGAGGGCCACCTCGGCGCCGCCGAGAAGTGCCTGAAAGTGCGTCGGGCGGAGGGGCTGGGGGACGAACGGCTCGCCGCGCTGCTCGGCGAGAAACCGTCCGATGCCCTTGTAGACGGCGCGTGCGGCGTCGAACCGGAAGCGCGGGTCGAGGGCGTGCCGCATGTCGCGGTAGTTCTGGTGCGAGAGCAACTCCAGGAGGAGCGCCGGGACCGTCGGGCGCGTCGCCTCGGAGTAGGCGCGGTCCCACAACGGGCGCCGCGGCCAGGCCTCTGTGTACAGCGCGCGGAGGTCGTTCACGACCGTCGTCTGGACGCCGTCGGCGAGGTCCCGATTCGCGAGCCGCGAGACGCCGTTCGGAAACACGCGCGTCGAGTCCATCCCGGGCACGTTGTAGATCGCGAGCGTGCCGACCAGCCCGTCGCGGCGGATGCCCGCGTCGGTGTGCCACGCGAGCACGAGGTCGACGGGGATGCCCAGGCCCGGGTTGTCGCGGTCGTCGGTCGGGCCGAAGGGCGCGCCGCGGAGCCAGTTGGCCCACTCGCCGCGGCTGCGGTAGTCGTCGGTGTAGTCGTCGTCAGGCGCGCCGGTGAGGTTGTAGACGCTGGCGGGAGCGCCGGCGAACTGCTCGTAGTAGCGCGCCGCCTCCAGCCAGCGCGGGCGCCCGCTCGTCCGGCCCTCGCGCGCCACGATCCCGAGCCCGCCCCCGAAGCGGACGGCGTCGGCGGAGACGGTCTCGCCCGCGGTCGCAGCTGTCAGTGTGACGGACCCCGCCCGCCCGGCCTCGAACTCGAACGTGCCGAGGTACACCCACGTCCCGGCGCCCATCGACTGGTTGACGAGGACGTCGGTCGTCCCGCCCGCGTGTGCGATCCGGTAGCGCGCGGCGTCGGAGCGGTCGGGCCCGGCGGCGTAGCTGACGTGGACGGCGTAGGCGCCGGCGTGCGGCAGGTCCGGCGTCCACGTCGCGGCGGTGCTGGCGGCGGAGCTCCCGGCGGCGGCGCGCGAGCGGCCGACGCGGAAGGGCAAGACGCCGTCGGCGTACTGCGCGCGGGCGCCGAACCCGACCGGCCCGTCGATCCAGAGCCCGGTTTCGGAATAGCCCGGCGTGCCGTCGTCGACGATCACCTCGGTGGGCAGGGGGTCGCGCTCCCTGGGAAGCAGCGTGACCGCCCCGGCGCGCTCCAGCATCGGCGCCAGCTCGCGCGTCACGAAGCCGACGGTCAGCACGTCCTCGACGGTCGTGAACAGGCGCGGGCGCTGCCAGCCCCAGTCGCTCGCGCCCGCGTTGTAGGTCCACCCGTGGCTGGGCCACAGCGCGACGTGGCGCCCGCTGAGCCCGGCCGCAAGCGGGGCCGCGTCCGCCTGCGTCAGCGGCGGGCCGTCCACGGGCGGGGCCCAGACGCGGCTCGCGTCGCGCTCGTGCGGCGCGCGCTCGGCGTTGGGGATGAGCGCGGCGAGGGCGTCGCCGCGCGTCTCGACGCGGACCGGCGCGCCCGGATACCCGCTCCGCAGGCCGCGCGCGATCGCCCGCTCGAACGCCGCGACGGTCGCCGGCCGCATCGGCGCGTCGCCGAGGTCGCGCGAGAACCGCACGACGACCGTGTCGCGCACGACGGCGATCTCCTCCAGCTCGACCCCGCTCGCGACCGGGACCCCGCACCCGCCGGACCGGCACGCCGCCAGCGCGGCGGTCACGCCCGCCCGTGCCTCGGCGGTCTTCGCGGCCGTCTCGATCACTTCTGTGCGCGGCGGCGAGGGCGGGGTCGGCGGCGCTGACCGGGGCGTCGGGTCGACGGCAGGGCCGGACGCGCCGCACCCGGCGACAAAGACGGCGAGGACGACGGCGAGGCGGGCGGTCATGGGCGCGGGGGGAGGTCGGCACGGTACGCCCGGCCCGGCGGTCCGTTCGGCCGCCCCGGCGTGCGGCCCCTCCGCAGGGCCTCGGCGCTCGCGAGCCTTGCTCGGATGCCCGCGGCCACCGACCGCCGCCCCACGATCCCCCGCCAGACACGGACGCGCATCGTTGACACGAACTCGCGCACCACAAAGACGCGCACAATCACCGGTGTTCGTACGCATTCTGCCGGTCGCCGTGCACGTTTCGCCGGTCGTCGCGCTCATTTGACCGGTCGCCGTGGACGTTTCGCCAGTCGACGTGCGCGTTTACCCGGTCGCCGGGCTCGTTTGCACCGTCGTCGTGGACATTCTGGCGGTCGCCGCGCTCAGTCGCCCGGTGACCGTGCGCGTCCGGCAGGCTGCCGTTTTCCTTTGACTGGTTGCCGTGCGTGTTGCGACGGTCGCCGTGCTCGGCAGACCCCCCGCTTGGGCGCGCAACACGGAGCGCCATCTGGGGAGGACTGGCGGCGGCGGAGCCAGTCCGCGTGGCGTCGTGCCATGCTGGCGGAGGCTGCTCAGTGCTGGCGTCAACCCCTCCCCCTTGTCGCCGCGCGGACGGGGGGCCTGCCGAGCGCAAGCCCTACCGCGCCACCGCCAGCCCCGCCGTCGCCCGCGCCCCGCTCGCCGACACCGCCCGCACCACATACGCCCCCGGCGCCCACCCCGACGTGTCCACCTCGACGCGCCGCGCGCCGTCCCACACCGCCACCTCCCGACCCAGCGCGTCCACGACCACGATCCGCGCGGCTTGCGACACCTCGACCGTCGCGCCGCCAGCGGTCGGGTTCGGGAAGACCGCGACGGAGAGGGATTTCGGGGCTGGCGCAGGCTCGCCCGCGACCGCCCACGCCGGGCCCGTCGTCCGCCACACCCCGTTGTCCGTCCCCGCCCACACCCGACCGCTCGCGTCCACCGCCAGCGTCGACGCGCCCCACCCCGGCCACACGCCGCCCGGGCACGCGCTCGGCGCCGACCCGCACGCCCCCGTCGGGGGGCGCTCGCCCGACCACGGCGCCAGCCCGCCCAGCGGCGACCACGTCCGGCCCCCGTCGCCCGACCACAGCACGGCCCCTCGGTCCCGGCCGAACGGCCCCCCTTCGACCCGCCGGACGGCCAGCACGAGCGACCCGTCCCCCAGCGCGACCACCTCGGGCTCCCCAGCGAGGTCGGGCCGGTCGAACCCGTAGTCGGCCTGGACCAGCGCCGACCGGCGCTCCCACGTGATCCCCCCGTCGTCGCTGGCGAACACGTACACGTCGCCGCCCCGGCTCCGAGGCCCGAGCGCGGCGGCGTACACGGCGGCCCCGTACGGGTGGCCCGCGTCGGGGGCCACGGCTAGCCCCGAGACGATCCAGAAGGCGTCGCCGTAGAGCGAGGACGCCGCGAACGTCCGGCCCCCGTCGTCGGAATAGAGCGCCCCGGCCCCGACGCCCATCAGGAGCCGCCCGGCGGGCAACGCCGCCGAGGCCGGGACCTCGGCGAAGGCGAGCTGGCGGAGGTACTCCGGGGCCGACTCCAGGACCTTCGTCCAGGTCCACCCGGCGTCGTCGCTCCGGCACGGCCCCGACAGGAGCCACAGCGTGCCCTCGCGGCCCGGCCCGCTCGTCCGGTGGAGCTCGGAGTCGACCCCGGACCCGTCGCAGTCGTCGGTGTCGACGTTGTCCCAGGTGGCCCCGAAGTCCCCCGAGCGAACGAACGGACGCGGACCCGTCCCGTGAGCGGCGAGCACCAGACCCGACGTGTCGGCGTAGAGCGCGTCGACGACAAAGTCGAACCCGGTGAACGTCCACGCCGCCCCGGAGTCAGGGGCGGCCGGTCCGCCAATCGGGTTCACGAGTCGGTAGACGCCATTCTCGTAGCGGCTCGACGCGATGCGGAGCGCGGCGTATGGGTCTGTCGGGAGCCCAAACGGATCGCCGCTGTCAAGGAGACCGATGTCCCACACCGCGATGCTGTCCGGGCCGACGAACTCCCAGGCCACGTCGGGCGGCGACGGCTGGGCCGCCGCCGTGCCCGTGAGAGCGAGGAGCACGAGGAGTCGGATCGGCATGGGCGCTACCGGAGCACGGTGAGCGTCCGGGCCTCCGTGCGGCCCGCCGCGCTCAGGCGCACAACGTACGTCCCCGGCGCCAGCGACCCCGCCGCCAGCACCGCCCGGTGCGCGCCCTCCGCATGGGCCCCGTCGGCGAGCACGGCCACCTCGCGGCCCAGCACGTCGAGCACCACGACCCGCGCCCGGCCTGCTTCGGCCACCCGGTACGGCACGGCCACGACGCCCGTCCCTGGGTTCGGGTACGGCGCTCCCAATCCACCGGAGACGGACGCCACCGCGAGCACCCTACATCGACTCCGGCGCCGAGATGCCGAGGACGGTCAGCCCATTCCCGATCACCGTCCGCGCCGCTCGCGCGAGCGCCAGTCGGGCCGTGGCGAGGTCGTCGGGCTCGCCGACGATGCGGCAGTCGCGGTAGAACGCGTTGAACGCCGTGGCGACCTCGCGCAGGAACGTCGCCAGCCGGTGCGGCGCGCGGGCCTCGGCGGCCTGGCGGATCTCCTCGGGAAACAGCAGCAGCGTCTTGACGAGCGCCTCCTCGCTGGCGTGGGTCAGCAGCGAGAGGTCCGGCGTGCCGGCCGGGACGGTCTCGGCGGCCTTCCGCTCGATCGACGCGATGCGGGCATGCGCGTACTGGAGGTAGAACACGGGGTTCTTCTCGGACGCCTCCGTCGCCAAGTCGAGGTCGAACTCGAGGTGCGTGCCGGGCGCGCGCATGAGAAAGAAGAACCGGACCACGTCGGCGCCGACCTCGTCCATCAGGTCGTCGAGCGTCTCGTACGTCGCCTTCCGGGTGCTCATCTTGACCGGCTGCCCGCCGCGGACGAGCGTCACGAACTGGTAGACGACGACGTCGATGCGCTCGGCGGCGTGGTCGCCCGCGAGCACGCGGACGCCGCGGATCACGTCCGGGTAGGTCGCGATGTGGTCGGCCCCGAACACGTCGAGCACGAGGTCGGCGCGGTCGAGCTTGTCGAGATGGTAGGCGATGTCGGGCAGCCGATACGTCGGCTCCCCGGACGACTTGACGAGCACGACGTCCTTGCCCTCCTCCTCGCCGTCGGTCGTGACCGTCTTGCCGAGCGCGCTCGTCTTGAACCAGACGGCGCCGTCCTTTTCATACGCGAGGTCCTTGGCCTTGAGCTGCTCGACGACCTCCCAGACCTTGCCCGGCTCGCCCTCGTACAGCGTCCGCTCGTTGAAACGCGAGTCCATGCGGACGCCCAGGCGGCGGAGCGCGCCCATGATGTCGCCGAAGACGGAGGCCTCGGCGGCTTCTTTGAAGGGCGCCAGCCCGGCCTCGTCGGGGTCGCCGGTCGGGTGCAGTTGCCCCTCGGCGACGGCCGCCGCGTTCCAGCCGTCGTCGGACGCGAGGAGCGCGTCGCCGTGCTCGTCCGCGAGCCCCTGCGCGATCTCGGTGATGTAGTCGCCCCGGTAGCCGTCCTCGGGGAAGGATTCCGGCACGACGAGCCCGTCGTCGAGCGTCTTCGTCGGCGTGTCGGGCCGGACGATCGCTTGGTAGCGGGCGCGGACGCTCTGGCCGAGCACGCGCATCTGGCGGCCGGCGTCGTTGAAGTAGTACTCGCGGCGGACGTCGTAGCCGGTCCACGCGAGCAGCGTCGCCACGGTGTCGCCGAGCACGGCGTTGCGGCCGTGGCCGACCGTCAGCGGGCCCGTGGGGTTGGCTGAGACGTACTCGACGAGCGCCGTCTCGCCGACGTGCCCCTCGGTCCGGCCGTAGTCCGAGCCGGCCGCCAGGATGTCCGCGAGCCCGGCCTGCAGGTGGTCGCTGGCGAAGCGGATGTTGAGGAAGCCCGGCCCGGCGATCTCGACGGCGGCGACGGTCGCCGGGTCGAGCGCGATGTGCGCGGCGATGCCCTCGGCGATCGCGCGCGGGGCGCGGCGCAAGGGCTTGGCGAGTTGGAGCGCGACGTTCGTCGCGAGGTCCCCGTGGCTCGGGTCGTTGGGCGTCTCGAAGGCGACCTCGACCGTCTGGGGGTCGAAGTCGGCGGGCAAGTCCGGGAACCGGGCGAGGGCGGCGCGGACGGCGGCGGCGAGCGAGTCTTCCATGGTCATCAAACGGCGTGGACCGCCAAGCTAACCGGGGCGTAGGCACGGCCCCGGCCATCGCCCGCTGTTCACATGCGCCTCGCCCTCGTCGCCCTGCTCGCGCTCGCCGCGTGCGCCGACGCCCCCTCCGACGCCGCAGCGCCCCCGACTCCGCCGCTCCCCGCCTCGGGCCCGTCGTTCACGGTCGGCGTCGACTCCCTGCTCCGGGCCGAGCCCGAGCGGCGGCACACCGTCGCGATCGGGTACCCCCAGATTCGGGGCATGTCGGGGCCCCCGATGGCCTCGGCGCTCCGGGCCGTGAACGCGGCGATCCGGGACACCGTCGCCGCGTTCGCCGCCGACTTCCGCCCGGCCGCGCCGCCCGCGCTCGCCGGGCCGCCCGAGTTTCCGATCCGGGTGACCGGCGGGCCCGAGCGCGTCTGGATCTCCGACGACCTGTTCAGCGCCCTCGTCGAGGTGGCCGTCTTTACCGGCGGCGCGGACGCCAACACGGCGTTCCTGCCCCTGACGTACGACCTCACGACCGGCCGCCCGGTCGCCAGCGCCGACCTGTTCGCGCCCGGGACGCCGTGGGCGGAGGCGCTGGCGGACGCCGTCGAGCGCGCGGTCGTCGAGCAGATCGGGGCGGAGGCCACGTACGCGGCGGGCCTCGACGCCCTGCGCGCGGGCCGGATCGACTGGACGCTGGCGCCGGACTCGATCGTGGTCCACGTCCTCCCGAACCAGCTCTCGGCCGTCGACCCGCGCGCGTTCCACATCGGCGTTCCCCTGGCGGTCGTGGCGCCGTTCGTCCGGCCCGGCGGCGTGCTGGCGCGCGACCGAGGCCCCACGGGTCAACGGCCCGACGCGTCCGCCGTGCGTACCCTGGACGCCGACTGAGCACGCGTCCCGACCGACGGGCGCGGACTCCGCCCGCCCCGATGCCCATGCTCCGCCCCCTCCTCTTCGCGGCCCTCCTCGCGGCCCTCCTCGCGGCCTCCGCCAGCGCCCAGATCGCGCCCGACCGCGACGTCCGGCTCGGTGGCGTGTCGCTCGTCGGGCGGTGGACCGCCGTCGAGGTCGTCGGCGACCCCGGGGCGACGGCCGACCTCGCGCGCGGCACGCTGTCGACAGTCCTGGTGATCAACCCGACGGGCCACGTCATCCTGCGCGGGGCGGACCGGCGCGAGGGGCAGGGCGCCCCGGCGCTGTTCACGGGCGTGCTCGTCGAGCACGTGCTCCGGCTGAACGGTCTGCCGGGCGAGGCCGAGGTCCAGCTTGTCGGCCCACGCCTCCACGTCGTCGACCCACGCGGGCGGCGGACGGTGTTCCGGCGCGATCGGTAGCGCGTAGAGCGCGGTATCGGGAGGAGGCCCTCTCAGCGCTACGGGAATGAGGAATGGGGAACTGGGAACGAGCAGAGGCCACGTGCTGGCACCCTCTGCCCGTTCCCGGAGCGGCGTCAGCCGCTAGCTGTACACCGCGAACTGGTCGCGCTTGGCGTGGAGGTTCAGGGCGATCGCCAGCATGGCCGTGTTCGCCAGCAGCGCCGAGCCGCCGTACGAGATGAACGGGAGCGGGATGCCGATCACGGGCATCAGCCCGATCGTCATCCCGATGTTGATCAGGATGTGGACGAAGAAGATGCCCGTGACGCCCGCGATAAAGAGCCGTGGCAGCGCGAACCCGGCCTGGACGCCCAGGCTCGCGAGGCGTATCAGCAAGAACCCGAAGACCACGAGCACGAGCATCGTCCCCAAAAAGCCGAATTCCTCGCCGATGACGCAGTAGATGAAGTCCGTCGAGTTCTCGGGGATGTACGCCAGCTGGGTCTGCGTCCCGTTCGTGAACCCCTTCCCGAAGACGCCGCCCGAGCCGATGGCCGCCTTCGACTGGATCACGTGGAAGCCGGCGCCGTAGCGGAATGCCTCGGGGTCGTCGAAGGCCACCAGGCGGTCGACCTGGTGCGGCTCGAGCACCTTGAACAGCCCGAACCACGCCGTGAACGCGACCGCGCCCACGCCGACGAGCAGCAGCACCGACATCGCCTTCGAGCGCGTCCACAGCAGCATCCCGACGGACGCGGCGACCACGAAGATGGCGGCGAAGGCGGGGTTGACGATGACGAGGTAGACGGCCGCCGCGGCCGAGCCCGCGAGCGCCATCCACGGCAGCGGGACGGCCCCGCTCCAGAACATCATCACGGGGATCAGGAACAGGAAGACGAGCCCGGTCCCGGTGTCGTTCTGCATGACGACGAGGACGGTCGGGATGATGATCAGCACGGCCCCCGCGATGAGGTGCGGGATGCTGCCGCGCCGGGCCTCCTTGCGCGCCAGCAGCGCCGTCACCGCCAGGACGGTCCCGACCTTGGCGATCTCGGCGACCTGCAGGCCGACGGGCCCGATGTAGAGCCAGCTTTTGGCGCCGTTGACCTCGCGCCCGAACGCGAGCGCCGCACCCAGCAGCCCGAGGCAGACCACATACGCGACCGGCGCCAGCTTGACGATGAACCGCGCCGGCAGCAGCAGGATCACCACCATCACGACGGCCGAGATGCCGAACCACTGGAGCTGGCGGTTGAAGTTCTGCTGGACGGACTCCAGCAAGAACTCGCGCGCGGGCCCGTGCGTGGCCGAGTAGATCGCGATCAGCCCGATGCTGACGAGCGCGGCCCACAGCAGGAGGCTCACCCAGTCGAGGTTTTTGTACCAGGGACGCATGAACAGAGAGGCGTGAGGGGTGAGGAGCGAGGAGTGAGGGGGGCACGAGGGAGCAGGCTCATTCCTCGGTCCTCATCCCTCGCCCCTCTCGGCTAGATGCGGCCGACGGAGCGCTGGGCGCGGACGAAGGCGATGCGGGCCTGGCGGTTCGGCGCGGCGATCTCGCCGCGGAAGTACTGCTCGATCATCAGGCTGGCGATGGGCGCCGCCGTGGTCGAGCCGTAGCCCGCGTTCTCGACGATGACGCCGACGGCGACCTGGGGATCGTCGGCCGGGGCGTAGGCGATAAAGACGGCGTGGTCCTTCCCACGCGGATTCTCGGCCGTGCCCGTCTTGCCGGCGACGGTGATCTCGGGGTAGTCGCCGAAGGCCGGGATCTGGGCCACGCGCGCGGTGCCCGCGGTGACGACCAGCTCCATGCCCTCGCGGACGACCTGGAGGTTGCGCGGCTCGATGGGGATCTGCTGGGGGCGGCGGCGCGAGGGCACGCGCGTCTCGCCGGTCGCCGGGTCGGTCTGCGCCATCACCAGGTGGGGCGTGACGAGCGTGCCGCCGTTCGCGATGGCGGCCGTGGCGCGGGCCAGCTGGAGCGGGCTGGCGCCCATGTTGCCCTGCCCGATCCCCAAGTTGACGGTGTAGCCGGGGCCCCAGCCCGCCGGGAAGACGCGGTCGTAGTACGCCGAGTCTGGGATGAGCCCGGTGCCCTGGTTCGGGAAGTCGACCGGCGCGAGCTGGCCGAAGCCGAAGCGGTTGGCCCACATGCCCCAGCGGTCGAGGTCCATCCGGATGCCCCCGGGGTGGCGGTCGTTGACGAACGTGTCGTTCATCAGCCGGAAGAAGAACGTGTTGCACGAGACCTGGATGGCGCGGCGGACCGAGATGTTGCCGTGCGTGCCGCCGTGGCAGCGGTAGAACCGGCCGAGCCGGTAGCCGCCGCCGCAGTACAGGTCGGTGTCCTCCTCGATCATGCCCTCCTCGAGCGCCCACGCGGCCATGAACGGCTTCCACGTTGAGCCCGGCGGCAGCGCCGTCTGCGTGGCGCGGTTGAAGCTGGGCTGCTCGGGGTTGCGGTACAGGAAGTCGACCTCGGCCTGGGTAAAGCCGTCGCGGTAGATGTCGAGGTCGTAGTCGGGCGCCGAGACCATCGAGATGATGCCGCCGGTCTTGGCGTCGAGCATCACGGCCCCGCCGCGCTTGTTGACGAACAGGCTCTCGGCGAGCGCCTGCACCTGGGCGTCGACCGCCAGCGTCAGCGCGGCGCCGGACTGCGGGGCGACGTCCTCCGTCCCGCCCTCGTAGGCCTCGACCTCCATGCCGTGGACGTTCTTGAGCACGAACGCGCGCCCGACGCGCCCGCGCAGCACGGGCTCGTACTCGGCCTCCAGGCCGGACTTGCCGATCCGGTCGCCGAGCCGGTAGCCCTGCTCGCGCATCCGGTCGAGCTCGTCGGCGTTGATCTCGTTGACGAACCCGAGCGCGTGCGTGAGCCGCGCGCCGCCCTTGTAGCGGCGCTGCTGGTCCTCGCGGAAGTTGATCCCGCGCAGGCGGTACTGGTTCTCCTGGAGCCGGGCGTACGTCCAGAACGGGACGTTCTCGAGGAGCACGTCCTCCTGGTACGCCGAGCGCTCGGTGATCTCGGCGTAGCGCCCGGCGATCTCCTCGAGGGGCCGGCCCGCCAGCTCGGCCACGAGCGGGAGGTCGGCCTCGTCGAAGTAGCGCGGCGCGACGGTGACCGAGACCGTCGTCTCGTTGTCGACGAGCAGGATGCCGTTGCGGTCGTAGACGTAGCCGCGCGCCGGCCGGACGATCTTGGTCTCGATGGCGTTGCCCTCAGCCTCGGTCGTGTACTGCTCGCGGTCGACGATCTGCATCTGGACCAGCCGCGCGCCCAGGAAGACGATGAGCCCGATGACGAGCGCGCTGAAGACGCGGAAGCGGAGCCGCGCGTCGTCGCGAGCGGTCTGGGCGAGAACGGTGGCCATGGCGGGTCCGGGGGAGTGGGGCCAAACGGAGGGCCCTGACGGGAGAGCGGTACGAACGGGGACTCGCCCCGGTTCGTGCAGACGCGCGGGTTCTTCCCGCCCTGTTCAGGCACGCCCCTGGGGACGCGCCCCATCGGCGCTCCGCCGGAGAACACGCCCGGCCCGCACGGGTTCTTGGGGAGGCCCCCGATCCGCCGTCGGCGCCGGGGCCATTGGCCGTGCCCCAGGTAACGCCGCACGCCGACGCCACGGCCACCCCTTCCCCTGCCCACGTTCCCATGCGCTCCTTCCTCTCGGCCCTCCTCGTCGCCGCGGCGCTCGTCGCGCTCACGCCGACGGCCCAGGCCCAGTACTTCGGCCGCAACAAGGTCCGCTACGACGACTTCGACTTCCGCATCCTGGAGACCGAGCACTTCGACCTCTACTACTACGCGGGCATGGAGCAGGCGTCCCGCGACGTGGCCCGGATGGCCGAGCGCTGGTACGACCGGCTCTCCAACATCCTGGACCACGAGTTCGACGAGCGCAAGTCGATCGTGCTCTACGCCGACGACGCCGACTTCCGCCAGACCAACATCGCCAACATCGGCGAGGGCACGCAGGGCGTGACCGAGGGCGCGCGCCAGCGCGTCGTGCTCCCGATGGCGGGGACGTACGCCGAGACCGACCACGTGCTCGGCCACGAGCTCGTCCACCAGTTCCAGTACGACATCGCCCAGCGGTCCGGGCGGTTCTCCCAGTTCGTCCGGCTCCCGCTCTTCGTCATCGAGGGGATGGCCGAGTACTACTCGGTCGGCCGCGAGGACGCGCTGACGGCCATGTGGATGCGCGACGCGCTCCTGCGCGACGACTTCCCGACGATCGGCGACTTGCAGCGGACGGGCGCCTACAACGAGTACCAGTACGGCCAGCCGTTCTGGGCCTACATCGCGGGCACGTACGGCGACCAGGCCGGCGTCCAGATGTTCCGCGCGGCGCTCGAGAGCCCGCTCGACTCGGCGATCGTGACGGTCACCGGGCTCCCCGAGAAGGAGATCTCAGAGCGCTGGGCGACGGCGCTCCGCGAGCAGCTCGTGCCCCCGGCCGCCGGGCGGTCGGTCCCGGCCCCGCCGCGCACCGACGAGGAGCGCGCCGACATCGTCGAAGAGCGGGCCGAG
The DNA here is from genome assembly GCF_046845755.1 of Rubrivirga halophila. GTDB lineage: Bacteria > Bacteroidota > Rhodothermia > Rhodothermales > Rubricoccaceae > Rubrivirga. Next base: position 341,595 of record NZ_CP177357.1, on the reverse strand, counting down.
CGCGCCCAAGCCCGCGCCGAGGGCGACCGCGTCCGGCGCCCGCGCTACCTCGCCTACCCCGACTCGCTCCCGGCCCTGACGGCCACGCGCCTGCTGGCGCGCGAGCGCGAGACCGGCGCCATCAACATCGCGCCCCAGCTCTCGCCCGACGGCCGCTACGTGGCGTACCTCTCGGAGCTCGACCTGTTCGGCATCGACCTCTTCCTGGCCGACGCCCAGACCGGCGAGGTCGTCGCCAAGCTGGAGTCGGCCACGACCGACCCACACCTCGACGCCTTGCGCTTTATCGAGAGCGCCGGCACCTGGAGCCCCGACGGCCGCCAGTTCGCGTATGTCGTCTTCGCCGGCGGCGACAACGAGATCGCGCTCCTCGACGTGGACCGCCGCGACGTGACCCGGCGGATCGCCGTCGAGGGCATCGGCGCCATCAAGGACCCCGCCTGGAGCCCCGACGGCTCGACGATCGCGTTCGCCGGCGTCAAGGGCGGCATCACCGACCTGTACACCGTCGAGCTGGAGACGGGAACGGTCCGCCAGCTGACCAACGACCGCTTCGCCGACCTCCAGCCCGCGTGGAGCCCCGACGGCACCCAGATCGCGTTCTCGACCGACCGCGGGGTCGGGACCGACTTTGTGCGGCTGACCTTCGCGCCGATGGGCTTGGCGCTCTACGACACGCGCACGGAGTCCATCGAGACGCTCGACCTGTTCGCCGGCTCGAAGCACATCAACCCGGTCTGGAGCCCCGACGGCGCCAGCCTGTACTTTATCTCCGACCGCGCCGGGTTCAACGACGTCTACCGGCTCGACGTGGCGAGCGGCGAGACGTTCCAGGTGACCGAGCTGGCGACCGGCGTGGCCGGCATCGCCGACCTCTCCCCTGCCCTGTCGGTCGCCGCCGACACGGGCGACCTGGCGTACTCGGTCTTCGAGGGCCAGCGCTACACGGTGTACAAGACGCTCGCCGCAGATGCCGTCGGCTCGCCGTTGTTGGAGGAGCGGTCGGCCGGCGCGGCCATCCTGCCGCCGGGCGACGCGTACGAGCGCTCGATCGTCCAGACCTACATCGCGGACGCGGTCGGCGGGCTGCCCGAGGCGACCGACTTCCCGACGAGGGGCTACGCCTCGAAGCTGTCGCTCGACTACATCAGCCAGCCGACAGTCGGCGTCGGCACGGACCCGTACTACAGCTCGGGCTTCGGCATCAACGGCGGCATCTCGTTCCTCTTCTCGGACCAGCTCAGCGACAACGTCCTCGGCGTGGCCGTGGCCGCGCAGGGCACGCTCAAGGACATCGGCGGGCAGGCGCTCTACCTCAACCGGGCCAACCGGCTGACGTACGGCGCCATCGTCGGCCACATCCCGTACCTCCAGGTCTTTTACGACCGGCCGCCGCTGGAGGAGCCCGACGAGGTCGACATCGCCGGCTTCACGCGCTACTACTACCGGACGTACATCACGCAGGCGACCGGGCTCGTCTCGTACCCGCTCAACCAGAGCCAGCGGTTCGAGGCCGAAGTCGGCTACCGCCGCTTTGGCTACGACCTCGAGTACGACGCCTTCTTCCTGACCGACGGCGGCAACCTGGCGCTGGAGCGCCGCGAGCTCGAGTCGAACCTCGACCCGCTGCACCTCGGCCAGGGCGGCGTCGCCTACGTCGGCGACACGTCGCTCTTCGGGTTCACCTCGCCGATCCGTGGCTCGCGCTACCGCGTCGGCGCCGACGTCACGGCGGGCTCGCTGACCTTCGCGACGGTGACGGCGGATGCGCGGCACTACCAGTTCGTCCGCGCGCCGGGCTTCCCGCGCCGCGTGCCGCTCACGCTGGCGGTCCGCGCGCTCCACTTCGGGCGCTACGGCAACGACGCCAGCTCGGGCCGCCTCTCGCCCATCTTTATCGGCAACCCCCAGCTCATCCGCGGCTACAGCTCGCGGTCGTTCGACATCAACACGAACGAGCAGTTCGACGACTACGTCTCGTCGCTCTTCGGCAACCGGGTCGGCGTGGCCTCGGCCGAAGTCCGGCTCCCGCTCTTGGGCGTCCCCCAGCTCGGGCTGATCTCGTTCCCGTACCTCCCGACGGAGCTCGTCTTCTTCGCGGACGCGGGCATCGCATGGGGGCAGTCGCCCTACTTCCGCGGCATCACGTCCGAGGGCCAGGAGATCACGCTGACGTACGGCCGCGAGCTCAAGAACCAGGAGCCGGTGCTCTCGGCCGGCGTCTCGGCGCGGATCAACCTGCTCGGCGCCATCATCATCGAGCCGTACTACGCCCTCCCGTTCTCGCGCTGGGACACCGACGGCGATCTTTCGCCCGGCCAGGGGGTCTTCGGGTTCAACATCTCGCCGGGCTGGTAAGGGTGATGGGTGAAGAGTAAAGGGTGACGAGCCCTCGGCCCGAGGCGCGGCGCCGGGGGCGCGTACCCTTCACTCATCACTCGTGACTCATCGCCGATGTACCGCCTGCTCCGCCCGCTCTTGTTCCGGTTCGAGGCGGAGTCCGCGCACGGGCTCGGCGTGGGGGCGGCCCGGCTGGGGCAGCGCGCGCCGGGCGTCGTCCGCGCCCTCTTCCCACGCGCCGACGCCCGGCTGGCACAGACCGTCTGGGGCCTGCGATTCGCCTCGCCCGTCGGGCTGGCGGCCGGGTTCGACAAGAACGCCGAACTCGTCCGGTTCTGGGCGGCGCTGGGGCTGGGGAGCGCCGAGGTCGGGTCGGTGAGCGCGTGCGCCTCGGCCGGCAACCCGCGCCCCCGCGCCTTCCGGCTGCCCGACGACGGCGCGCTCGTCAACCGGATGGGCCTCAACAACGACGGGGCCGAGACCGTCGCTGCGCGTCTGGCGGCGACGCCGCGCCCGCCCGGCTTCGTGGTCGGCGTGAACGTGGCCAAGACGCACAGCCCCGACATCCTGGGCGACGCGGGCATCGACGACTTCCGCGCCTCCGTCCGCGCGCTCGCGCCCCAGGCCGACTACCTCGCGCTCAACGTGTCGTGCCCGAACACGGCCGAGGGCAAGACCTTCGAGGACGCCGACGCGCTCGACAGCCTGCTGGCGGCGGTGATGGCGGAGCTCGGCGACCGGCGACCGCCGACCGGCAACCAGGGGGGCTCCGAGTCGGGCGGATCGCCGATGGCCGATGGCCGATCCCCGCGGGCGCCCCGCCCGCTCCCCCTCCTCGTCAAGCTGTCGCCGCCGCCCGCGAGCGGGGTCGACGCGGGCGCGGTCGACGAGCTGGTGGCCATCTGCCTGCGCCACGGCGTCGACGGGTTCATCACCTCCAACACGGCCTCCGACCGCGACGGGCTGGCGACCGAGGCCGGCGCGGTCGAGCGGATCGGGCGCGGCGGGCTGAGTGGACGCCCCCTCGCGAAACGCGCCGCGGCCCTGACCCGGCACCTCTACCGGACGACGGACGGCGCCGTCCCCATCGTCGGCGTCGGCGGCATCGACTCGGCCGACGAGGCGTACGCGCGCGTCCGAGCCGGCGCCTCGCTCGTGCAGCTGTACACGGCGCTCGTCTACGAAGGGCCCGGGCTGGTCGGCCGCATCCACCGGGGGCTCGTCGAGCGGCTCGACCGCGATGGGCTGGCGACGCTGGCCGACGCCGTCGGGCTGGACGCGAGCTGAGGGATCGGCGGCCGGGCGTCGGCGGTTCCGCGCCTCCCCTCCCACCGCCCCGTGTCCGACTACGACGTCCTCCTCCGCCTGGCGCTCGCGCGCCGGAGCCCCTACGCCTTCGACGCCGACGCGCCGGTCCCCGACGACGCGCTGCGCCGGGTGTTCGAGGTGGCCCGGTGGGCGCCGTCGAGCTACAACGAGCAGCCCTGGCGATTCGTCGTCGGCCGCCGCGGCGACGCGGTGTACCGGGCCATCGCCGACGCGCTTAAGGGGCGCAATCCCGAGTGGGCACTGACGGCGCCCATCCTCGGGCTGGTGTTGGCGGCCGAGACCTTTGACCGCAGCGGCAAACCGAACGCGCACCGCCGGTTCGACGCGGGCGCCGCCGGGTTCGGGCTGGCGCTGGCGGCCCACGCCGTCGGCCTGGGCATCCACTGGATGGCCGGCCTCGACGTGGCCTCCGCCGCCGAGGCCCTCGGCGTGCCCGACGGATTCGATCCCGTCGCCGGGTTCGCGCTCGGCGTCCCGGCCCCTGACCCGCGCGCGGTCGTGCCCGACGACCTCGCCGAGCGCGCACGCACGCCCAAGCCCCGCCGCCCGCTGGCGGAGACCGTCTTTGGTGTGTGGGGCGAACCGTTCCTCGGGGAGCCGTCCGCCTAGGCGCGTCCCGTCGGGCGTGCTACTGCGCGGACGCGCCCGCCTCCCTCAGCCCTGGCACCGACACGGGCAGCCGCCCGGTCGCCCGGTGCCGTCCCCGGAGCACGTCGGTGACGGCCGTCGCCGTCCGCAGCGTCTCGTCGTAGGCGACCACGACGCCGGCCGCCTGGGGCACGAGCGCGGCGGCGTACGGATTCCCCAGCACGACGAGCACGACCGGCGTGCCCGTCGCCACGACCGCATCGACGACGCCGCGCTGGGCGGTCGTCAACAGCGGCGCGCGGCCCTGGCGCACGCGGAGGTGGACCGCCAGCACGGCCACGTCCGCCCCGCGCGCGGCGGAGACGGCCCGCTGGCGCCCGCCCCCGCCGGACGAGACGCGGACGCGCGCGTCGGCGCCCAAGTCACGCTCGATGCGCGTCATCGGGGCGCCGGCGTTGAAGTTGGCGAGCTGGACGAGCGCGACGCGGTCGGCCGGGCGGATCGGGAGTGCGCCGGGCCGGGCGACGGTCACGGCCGCGCGCGCCAGCTCGTCGGCGAAGTCGGCGCCCCGGACTTCGGTGAGCATCGCCCGCAGGCGCTCGCGCGACGGGGCCGGCGCGACGTGCAGCCCGAGCCGCGCCTTCGCCAGCAGGATGCGCCGCGCGGACGCGTCGACGCGCGAGGCGGGGAGACTGCCGTTGCGGACGGCCGCCACGACGTAGCCGATCGATCGTCGCGGCGAGGTCTCGTTCAAGATCACGTCGGCGCCCGCGAGCAGGGGCAGCACGGCGCGGTCGCGCGGGCCGTAGCGGTCGCGCACGGCCGCCATGTTCATCGCGTCGGTCGTCACGATCCCCTCATAGCCCAGGCTGTCGCGCAACACGTCAGTGAGCGCCGCGCGGCTGAACGTCGCGGGCGTGGGGTCGGCGTCGAGCGCCTGCGCCCACAGGTGCGTCGACATCACGAAGCCCGGCCGGGCCGCGAGCGCCGTCCGGTACGGCGCCAGTTCGGTCCGCCACAGGCTCGGCCAGTCGCCCGCGACGGCCGCGAACGCGACGTGCGTGTCGGTGTCTGTGTCGCCGTGGCCGGGGAAGTGCTTGAGCGTCGCGAGGACGCCGTTCGCCTGCGCGCCGCGCACGTAGGCCGCCGCCAGCTCGCCGACGCGCGCGGGGTCCTCGCCGAACGAGCGCGTGTTGATGATCGGGTTCGCCGGGTTGTTGTTGACGTCGGCGACCGGCGCGAAGACGACGTTGACGCCCATGGCCCGGGCCTCCAGCGCCGTCACTGCCCCACCGATTTCGGCGAGCTCCTCACGGTCGGCGGCGCCGTACGCCATCGCCGCCGGGAGCTCGGTAAAGTTGGTCGACGGCTGGCCGACGCCCCACTCGTAGTCGGCCGTGAAGAACAGCGGGACCGGCGCCCGCCCGCCGAGCCGCACGGTCGTGGACCGGACAGTCTGGGGCGCCGTCCGGCGGTGGATGTGGAAGCCGCCGACGCCCATCCGCGCCAGCCCGTCGGGGTCGCGCACGGCGCCGAGCTCGACGATGAACAGCTGGGCCACCTTCTGCTCCAGCGTCATCTCGGCGAGCGTGGCGTCCGCCCACGCAATGGCATCCGCCTCGGGCACCCCAGGGGGCGCCTCGAAGCCGGCGTACGCCGCCAGCAGCGAGTCGACGGCAGCTTGGCGGGCGGCCTCAGCGGCGCGTGCGGCGGCGACCTCGGCCAGGCTGTCGGCGCGCGCCTCGGCCGCGAGGTCCACGGCGGGCGGGAGGCTGAGGCCGCCCACGCTGGCGGCGCCGACCAGCGCGGCGCTGGCGGCGAGGACGAGAGACAGGGCGATGCGCATCGGACGGGTCACGGAGGGGCGGGAACGGGGGGACCACCGACATCGCGCCCCGAGCGGCCGGGTATCTTCCCCGCCGACCGGCGCCGTCGCCCCCCGACCCGATGATAGACCGTCTCCGCGCCGAGTGGCAAGGCTTGCGGGCCACCGTCTCCGGCCTCTCCCCCGACGCCCGCCGCGCCGCGATTGTGCTGATCGCGGCGACGCTGCTGGTGCTGCTCCACCTCCAGATCGGCAACCGTCGGTTTTACACCGGAACGCTCGGCAACGCGCTCGGCTTCGACGACCCCGCGTTCGGCGCCTGGGCGTGGTGGTTCGGGATGCAGGGCGTGCTCGGCTTCGTCGTCCCGGCGCTGCTCCTGGTCGTCGGCTTCCGGTGGACGGCGGCGAAGGCCGGCCTCGGGCTCGGCGACTGGAAGCTGGCGACCGCGCTCGCACTCGGCTACCTCCCGCTCGTCGTCGTCGGCACGTGGGTGCTCTCCGACGGCGCCGGCTTCCAGGCGCAGTACCCCCACTTTTTCGGCGCCAAGGAGGACTGGGGGATCTTCCTCGCGTACGAGGCGCTGTTCCTGTTTTACTGGGTCGGCTGGGAGTACCTGTGGCGCGGGTTCGTGCTGTTCGGGACCGCGCCCGCCGTCGGGGCCCCCTTGGCGATCGTGATCCAGACCGTGCCGTTCGCGATTCTGCACGCCCAGAAGCCGGCGGCCGAGGCGTACCTGTCGGTGCTGGGCGGGCTGGCGCTCGGCGCGCTCGTGTGGCGCTGCCGGAGCTTCTGGATCGCCGTCCCCATCCACGCCGCCCAGATGCTGGCGCTGGATTTCTTCGCGACGCTCCGCCACCGCACGGGTGCCAGCGGGATCGGCTGGGAGGCGCTGATGACCGCGTTCGGGGGCTAGCGGCCGATCTCCGGGACGGAGAGCCCTCGGCAGATCTTCCGCGCTAGCACGTTCGGGATCTCCGTGTGCCGTGGGACGGCCTCGACGGCGCCCGTCGCCGGGTTCGTCCACAGCTCGTGGCTCCGTCCCTGACGCTTGAGGTGGCAGCCAAAGCGCCGGAGGTGCTTGAGGAGCGCCCGCTGCTTCACGCCGCCACGCGGACCGTCGTCTGTTCGGCGTCGTCGGGGACCCCTCGCAAGCCGTCCTCGCGGCGGTCGGCTAGGATCAGCGCGATGGCTTCCGACAAGCTTGCGAGCGCCTCGTCACGCGTGCGCCCCTGCCCGTTCGCCCCGGGGACCTCGGGCGCGTAGGCGACGACCCACTCCCCGTCTTGCTCGACGACAGCTGCGAACTCATGCTGCATGGCGTTCCCTGTGGTGAACCCGTTTCACGCTTGCGCCTGCCAGAGGGTCCGCCCGTCAGAGCCCGAGGCGGACGGTCGCGAGGTGCATCAGGGCCGAGCCGAAGGGCTCGACGACGACGGCGTAGTCGACGCGCAGGTCCAGCTCGCCGATGCGCTGCTCCAGGCCGAAGCCCGCCGACGGGCGGAGCTCGCCGACCTCGCCGGCGCCGATCCGGTCGACCCCGCCGCGCACGGCGAACCCGTCCGTCAGCCACAGCTCGCCGCCGACGCGGCCGGTCACGCCCGCGATGCGGAACTCGAGCGTCGTGTCGCGCGCGGCGGCCGACGTGCCGACGATGCGGATGCCGGAGGGGCGGATCGCGTCGCGCGGCTGGACCGCCAGCTCGGCCTCGGCGGCGACTGTGAACCGGGGCCGCTCGCCGACGGCGCCGGCGGCGTACGCCAGCCCGCCCCGGACGCGCGTCGGGAAGTAGTCGGTCACCGACGCGAGCTGCGAGCCGGTCGAGCTCCACTCGTAGCGCGCGAACAGGTCGTCGACGGCCAGCCCCGCGGACAGGCGCTGCGAGAGCTGGACGGACGTGCCCAGCGCGATGCCGATGGCCGTCGGGGCCCGGACGCCCTCGAACAGCTCGTTGCGATACAGCCGCAGGCCGACGCCGGCCGAGACGCGCGACGAGAGCTGCGTGCCGAACGTGGCGAAAAAGGCGTACTCGTCGGTCCGCAGCGTGCCGTCCTCGTTCTGGCCGTCGGTCGGCACGCCGCTCGCGTCGCGCCCGTCGATGTTGTCGACGCCGCCGTGGACGACGCCCGCGGCGATGCCCGAGCGCGGCTCCAGCGGCGCGGCCACCTGGACGGTCTCCAGCGAGCGGTCGAACGCGAGTGCGCCGGCCGACAGCTCGACACCCTGGGCGGGCTGGAACGGCGCGAGCGCCGGGTTCAAAAAGGGGCTCGCGTAGCCCGACCGGTCGGCAACCTGGGCCGGGAACGCGGCCGACCGCGCGCCCATCGCGATCCGCGCGAACGCGCCCGCGTCCTGCGCCGAGGCGCCCGGAGCGAACAGCCCGGCGAGCAGCGCCAGCGCCAGCACGGAGCGCATCGGGCCCCAGGCCGCGAGCTCTCGGCCAGCGCCCGTCGTCCGTCGTCCGTCGTCTGTGGTCCGGCCTCTCATTGAATCACCAGGATGCGGCCGGAGAACCGCTCCCCGGCGGCCTCGACGGTGTAGATGTAGACGCCGTTCGCGACGCGCAGGCCGTCGTCGGTCTGGCCGTCCCAGAACACCTCGTTGGGGCCCGACGGGCGGCCCGGCGCGTCGAGCGTGCGGACCAAGTTCATGGCCTGGTCGAAGACGCGGATCGTCACGTCCGAACCGGAGGCGAGGTCGAGGCGCACCCGGAGGTCGCCGTTGCGGGGGTTGAACGGGTTGGGGTAGGCGTAGACGTCGACCGTCCGGTCGCCGTCGGCGCTGGCGCCCGGCCGTACGTCGGCGCGGAACAGCTCCCACGTCCGCGCGCCGTCGGTGCTCTTGAGCAGGCCGCTGGCCGTCCCGACCCAGACCGCGCCGGGCGTCGTGGCGACCGCGCTCGTCCGGGCGTTCGCGAGGGGGAGCGGCGTGCCGTCGGGGCGGCGGAAGGTGCGGACCACGCGCCACGTGGCGCCGTCGTCGTCGGAGACGTAGAGGCCCTCCGAGGTGGCCGCGTAGGCGCGGACCTCGTCGAAGGCGAGGTCGATCACGTCGACGCCCAGCAGGACGGTCTCGAAGATCGGCCGGCCGTCGGCGTCGTCGCCGCGCCAGACCGCGATGCCGGGCTCCTCTTCGGCGCTCGTAAAGCGGTTGCCCGAGTTGACGCACGCCGCCCAGACCTCGTCCGGGGCACCGGCGATCGGCCGCGTCTCGAGCGCGAACACCCAGTTGGCCGGCAGCGCGCCGCCGATGGGCGCGTCGGTGTAGCGGACCCAGGCGGGGTCGTCGGAGCCCGGGAGGCGGACCGAGCGGTTGAGCCCACCGAGCGTCCCCACCCACACCGTCCCCGACTCGTGGACCACGACCGAGTAGGCCACGAAGTTGGTCGAGAAGTCGGACAGGACGGGCTGGTCCGGGTCGCCGTCGACGAAGCCGAGCGGCTGGCGGAGGTCGGGCGAGTAGACGAAGTCGTAGGGCTCGCGGGGGTCGAGCACCTGCAACGTGTCCGGCGGCAGGACGACGCGCTGCCACGTGGCGCCGTCGTCGGTGCTGCGGCGCAGGCCCGCAAGCAGCGACGCCGAGTACAGCGTGTCGGCGCCGGGCGACCACGCGAGGTCGAGGGGCGCCGTGCCCTGGGCGATCGTCACCGGGATGGCGGGCAGCGTCGAGATGCCGTAGCGGACCGTCGAGTCGCGGCTCTGGTCGAGGGCCGGGAAGCGGTACGTGTAGCTCTGGCCGCCGTTCGTGGAAACCGCGTACCCGGCGGCCGTCGCCGGCGGCTGGTCCGCGTCGGCGGTCGTGTCGTTGAACCCGAGCCCGACGGCGACTCGGTCGGCACGGGCCTCGATGGTGAAGGCGCGGGCATCGAGCGCCGTCTGGGGGTCGAACGCCGGGTCACGGCCGGGGACCGTAACGACGCCGTTCGGGGCGATCTCGACGAGCCGCGGGCCCGCCCGGAGGACGCCGTCCTCGGCATCGAGCACGAACACGCCCGTGCGGGCGCCCTCGGGCAAGAGCGTGACCGGCCCGGAGCCCGTCTCGACGGTCTGGGCGCTCGCGACCGTCGCGAGCGCCGCCAGCAGGAAGAGGGCGCGCATCATCGGACCGTAAACGAGAAGGGGGTCGGGGCGCTCTCGGCGCCGTAGCGGTCGACGGCGATCACCTCGAGGTCGTAGCGGCCGGGCTCGAACCCGGCGTCGATGGGGATGGCGGCCGTGTAGACGCCGTCGCCCTCGACCGCGTCGTCGCCCTGGCCGTTCGCGCCGGGGCCGTCGTCGAAGAGCCGCCCGATGACGCCGCCGCCGTCCGCCAGCCGGGCGAACACGAGGCGCACGTTGGCCCGGCCGTCGGGGTCGGTGACCGTCGCGATCAGGGGCACGTCGACCGTCGCCGCCGCGCCCCGCGCGTCGGGCGAGGGCCGCGTGACGGGCGCGGGCTCGTTGACGGCGACCGACGGCGCGCCGAGGTTCTCGGCCGTAAAGCGGAGAAGGGCGGCGGCCTGGTCGCCCGCTCGGCCGTCGGCGCCCTCCGTCAGCACGGTGACACTGTAGTCGCCAATCGCCCCGCGCGGGAGCGTGATCGGGGCCTCGACGGTGAACGCGCCGGGCTCGACGGCGGCGCCGACGCGCGTCACCAGCGAGTCGGTCTCGGCGTAGCGGACGAGCACGGTCACCTCGACGGCCGCTTGGGCCTCGACCGTCCCGACGACCGCGAGCGGGATCGTGGCGACCGGCGCGGGGCCTGCGAGCGCCACGTCGACGGGCGTGACGGCGACCTCGGCAAAGACGGGCCGCGCGGTCGAGTCGGCGAACCCGGGCGCGGCGTCGCACGCGGCCAGCGCGAGCACCAGAAGGACGGCCGCGACGGGCCGGAGAGCTACGGACATGCGGAGGGAGATCGGCGGCGTAGCGGTCCGGCGGGGTCGAGCGGGGGTCTGGCGAGCGGGGTCCCGAACCTACCGCCAGTCCGGGCGCCGGGGACAGCCCCCGATATGGAGGGCCCAAGGTTTCACCCTACCCGCCCCGCGCCGAGGCAGCCGGGAATCATCCGCTTAGACTCCGTAAAACTGGATCGGCTGGAACGAGAAGCACAGCAGGAAAATCAGGACGCACAGCCAGCCAAGGACCTTGCGGCCCGGCGTCAGCGGCTCCGCGCGGAGCACCGGCGGGTGGTCGACGCGGATCACGAACAGGATCATCGCGATCCAGAACAGCCAGCCCGTCCACTCGACGCGGACCGCCAGCCCGGGCAGCGCCAGCACGACGAGCGCCGTCAGCGCGGTCCCGACGGCGACGCCGAGCCCGATCAGCCGGTACTCGGGCCCGAGCAGCCGCGCCAGCGCGAGCGCGTAGACCAGGGCGACGACCGCCCACAGCGTCCACGACGGCATCCACGCCAAGTCGAGCGCGAGCCCGATGGTGCCCGAGACCAGCAGCAGCAGCGTCGCCACGCGCGCCACGACGCGGTGGACGGCGGGCCCGAACAGCGCGTACACGACGTGCCCGCCGTCGAGCTGGCCGACCGGCAGCAGGTTGAGGGCGGTAAAAAAGAGCCCCAGCCACCCCGCCAGCAAGAGGGGGTAGTGGACGATCTCGTCGCCCGAGACGCGGAGGTCGCCGAGCCCGTTGAGCAGGCCGAACAGGACGGTGTCGCCAAAGACGAGCGCCGTCGTGCCGGGCGCGACGCCGTCGGGGTCGAATGTCGGGAACGCACCCGTGGCCTGGATCGCGGCGACCACGTCCTCGTGCCCGGCGACGCCCAGGAGGTACTCGGCGGGGGGCTGGAGAATAGCCGCCAGCACCAGCACGCCGACGGCGACCACGAAGCCGGCGAGCGGACCTGCCGCGCCGATGTCGAACAGCTGGCGCGTGCGGCGCAGCGGCTCCTTGATGCGGATGACGGCGCCGAACGTCCCCAACGTGCCCGGCAAGGGGATCGGGATGAAGTACGGGAGCGAGACGCGCGTCTTGAGCAGCCGCGCGGCCGTGTAGTGGCCGAACTCGTGGACCGTCAGGAAGAGCAGGAACGGGACGGCGTACATCAGCCCGTCGCGCAGGAACGTCGGGTCGACCAGGAGCGCCAGCTCGACGGGCCAGCCGGCCACGAGCGGGCCCCACAGCGCGCTCCGCCCCACCAGCAGGCCCCCGCACCAGACGCACGAGACAAACGTGGCGGCGAACAAGCCGAGATGGAGCCCGACGCGGTCTTGGTCAGGCGCGGGCGGCTCGTAGTCGGTCAGCACGCTGCCACCGCCGGGGGGGTCGGCGTCGCCGACGATCCAGCCGTGCGGGCGCTCGGGGGGGGTCTCCACAGGGCGTCTCGGGGGGGTGCGGGGGTACGCGGCCCGGCGACCGGGGTTCGTGGGGCGGCCTCCGCCCAAGACGTCAGTGTCCCGCGGGGCTGGCGGCATGTCCCGGGTTGCGCCAGGAATGCCCCTCACCCTGTCCCTCACCCGACGGGAGAGGGGACGTCATAGGCGTTGCGTGCGCTTCGCCATCTCCGCCCATCCAGATCACGTTCCCTCTCCTTGGGGAGAGGGACAGGGTGAGGGGTCGGGAGACGGCTGTGTTGGGTCGCCTCTAGCCCAGCGCGGCGATGCCGGCCGCGAACCGGTCGCAGCCGTCCACGAGGGTGTCCATGCCGGCCGCGTACGAGATCCGCACGCCCGCGTCCGAGCCGAACGCCTCGCCGGGCACGATCGCCAAGCCCTGCGCATCGAGGAGGTACGAGCACAGGTCGACGCTCCCGGCGATCGTGTCGCCGTCGGGCGTGGTCCGGCCGTAGACCGCCGACACGTCGGGGAAGAGGTAGAACGCGCCGTCGGGCGTCGGGCACGTCACGCCGTCGATGGCGCGCAAGCGGGCGAGCACGGCGTCGCGGCGCTGGTGGAAGGCGGCCACCATCTCGGCGACCGGCTCGGGCCCCATCGTGAACGCCGCCAGCGCCGCGTACTGCGACAGCGACGACGGGCCGCTCGTGAGCTGGCTCTGGATCTTGGCCGTGGCGCCGGCCCACCACGGCGGCGCGGCGAGGTAGCCAAGGCGCCAGCCGGTCATGGCGTACGCCTTCGAGAACCCGTTGACGGTCGCCGTCCGCTCGGCCATCCCGTCGAGCGACGCGAACGACGCGGCGGGCACGCCGAAGACCACGTGCTCGTAGATCTCGTCCGACACGACCAACAGGCGCGGGTGCGCGCGGACGACGGCCGCGATCGCCTCGAGCTCGCCGGGCGTGTAGACGGCGCCGGTCGGGTTCGACGGGCTGTTGAGGATCAGCACGCGCGAGCGGTCGGTCAGCGCCGCCGCGAGCTGGTCGGGCGTGATCTTGTAGCCGGCCGCCGAGCCGGCTGGGACGATCACGGGCGTGGCGCTCGCGAGCCGGGCCATCTCGGGGTAGCTCACCCAGTACGGCGCCGGGATCACGACCTCGTCGCCGGGCGCGCAGACGGCCAGGATGGCCTGGGCGACCGACTGCTTGGCGCCGTTCGAGCAGATCACCTGCGCCATCTCCACGTCGAGCCCGTTGTCGTCACGGAGCTTGGCGGCGATCGCCTCGCGGAGCTCGGGGATGCCGGGGTTCGGGGTGTAGTGGAACCGCTCGTCGCGGAGCGCCTGGTGGCCGGCCTCGACGATCGGCGCGGGCGTGGGGAAGTCGGGCTCGCCGGCCGACAGCGCGACGATATCGCGGCCCTCGCGGCGGAGCGCGGCGGCGCGGCCCGAGATCGCCAGCGTCGCCGACGGCTGCATGGCCGCGACGGCCGGGCTGAGGGTCTCGAGGGCGGCGGGCATGGCGACGTCGGGGGGGAGCGGCCGCAAGCTAGAGCGGTCTCCGGGTCGCGGGGATGGGTTCTCCGCGCGGGCTGCCCGTGTCGGTCGTCGGTCGTCGGTAGATGCTGGCGCCAGCGGTCGGGCGTTCGTGGTTGCCCCTCACCCTGGCTGCGCCGACGCTGCGCGTTGTCCCTCGCTCACAGGGAAAGGGGGACGTCGCAGGCGAGGCTCGCGCAAGTCGAGGGATGCTGGCGACGGACTCGCCCCTTTCCCCTTTCCCACTAAAAGTTGTACGCGAACCCGAGCCAAGGGAGAAACGGGATACCCTCGTCGGCCAGCTCGGGGATCACGAAGGCCGCCACGTCGGCCGCGAGCTGCTCGCCGAAAAAGCGGACGCCGAGCGAAAACATCGTCGTCGTCTCGGTCTCGGCCGTCGTGGCGCACGGGCCGCCGTCGCGCGGGCAGTCGTAGCGCGTGTTCGGCGTCAGGAACAGGTAGTTCTCGCTGAGCAGCTTGATGCTGCCGGACAGCTGGCGCTCGCCGCCCACCATCACCACGCCCACGCCGCCGTCCGCGTCGGCCGTGCCGAAGGCGAACCCGTAGCCGACGCCGGCCGAGACCGCGTTCTCCGACGGCCCCAGCGTGCCGACGCCGTAGAGCAGGGCCACGCCGCCCACCTCGTCGACGCCCGACCCGACGGGCACCACGCCGATCCCGCCGAGCGCGACCGACGACGTCCCCGAGTCCACCAGCGTCACCTTCGGGGCGGCGTAGACGAGCTGGAACTCGAACGTCGGGAACAGGCTGACGCCCCCGGCGGCCGTGACGCCCCCGCCCATCCCGCCCGCGACGAACGGGAAGAAGACCTGGTAGTCGGCCACATACCCGCTCCCCTGAGGGACCGCGCGGCCGGTCGGGGCGAAGAGCAGGCGCGTCCGGTTGGGGTCGGTGCGGACGGGCCGGCCGCCAACCAGCCGTCCGGCGAACGGCTCGCGCGAGCGGATCCGGGCCGTCTCGATGGTGACGCGCGCCGAGCCGGTGTCGAGCGTCAGCGTGTCGGCGGTCTCTGCGACGATGCGGCCGGTAAAGCGCGTCCCGTCGTCGAGCACGACGACCACGAGCGCCGAGTCGGCGGCGCTGGCGGCGGGCCCCGGGGCGACGACGACCGGGCGGGGCGTCTGGGCGGACGCCGCCGCGGCGACGATCAGAAACAGGACGAGGGCGCGCATGGACGGACAGATGGGGGCACAGAAACGTACCGACCCGGCGTGCGCGCTTGTGGTACGATCGGACTAGTCCAGCGCCGCCAGCGCCTCGGCCACGACCGGCGGCACGAACGAGGTCACGTCGCCGCCCCAGTGGTGGATGTCGCGTACGATGGACGAGGCCACGAACGCATTCGCCTCGCCGGGCACGACGAAGACGGTCTGGAGATTGGGCGCCAGCCGCCGGTTCGCGTGCGCCATCCGCATCTCGTAGTCGAAGTCGCTGACCTGCCGGAGCCCGCGCACGAGCGCCGTCGCCCCGCTCGCGAGGGCGTGGTCGACCAAGAGCCCCTCGAAGGCCGTGACCGTCACCCGGTCGTGCCCGTCGAGCCCGACGACGGAGGCCTGCACGAGCCCCACGCGGTCGGCCAGCGGCAGCAGCGTCCGCTTGTCGGCGTTGACGGCGACCGTCACCTCGACGCGCGCGAACAGCACCAGCGCCCGCTCGATCACGTCGAGGTGGCCGTTCGTGACGGGGTCGAACGTGCCGGGGTACAGGGCGAGGGTGTCCATGGGGGACTGGGGACTGGGGACTGGGGACTGGGGAAGATGAGTCTTCCCGGCGGGCACTGCAATTGCGGAGGCCGGGGCTGCGCCGGCGGTCACCTCTCCCCTACCCCTCGAACACGCTGATCACGGTGTTGCCGTAGGCGCGGGTCAGGACCAGGCCCAGGGCGTCGTTGAAGGCGTGGCGGCGGTCGTGCTCGATCACCATCAGCCCGTCAGGCGCCAGCAGCGGTCGTAGGCGGTCGGGCAGCGCCGCCAGCTCGGCGAGCGCATACGGCGGGTCGGCCACGACGAGGTCGAACGGGCCCGCCGCCCGGCCCAGCCACCCCAGCGCGTCGGCCCTGGCGAAGGCGGCGCGGTCGACGACCTCCAGCTGGCGCGCATTCGCCCGGGCGACCGCGAGCGTGGGCCCGTGGCGCTCGACGAACGTGACGTGGGCGGCGCCCCGGCTGAGCGCCTCCAGCCCGAGCGCGCCACTGCCCGCGAAGAGGTCGAGCACGCGGGCGTCGCGGAGCTCCATCCGAGCGCCCAACAGGTTGAACAGCGCCTCACGGACGCGGTCCGTCGTCGGGCGCGTCCGGTCGCCTTTGGGCGCGTCGATCGTGCGCCGCGCCAGCGCCCCGCCGGTGATTCTCATCTCGACAGAGGGATGCGGGATGCGGGGCGGAGGGATGGGGGCGTCTTGGCCCAGGCCTCCATCCCGGCCTCCTCTCTCACCCCGCTTGCCCTCACAGCGCCGCGCCGACGACGGGACCGAAGGCGGCCAGCTCGGCGGGGTCGGCGGTCGGGCGGCGGGCGAACAGGGCGAACGGGTCGAGCCAGGCCCGCTCGCGGCCGACAAACTCGGCGGCCAGGCCCAGGCGCTCGTCCGTGGCGTCGTCGCCGTAGGCGAGGAAGCGGGCCACGTCGGCGGGCTCGACGCCGGCCTGCTGGAGGGCCGCGAGCGCGAAGTAGGCCGTGTCGGGGGCGGCCGTGCTGGGGCCGTGGCTGCCGAACCGGAACACGCCGTCGACGGCGACGGCGACCTCGGTGTGGCCGGCGAAGGCGCCCACGACGAGCGCGACGCCCGGCCCGCCGGCCGCGAGCGCGGCGGCGCGCGTCGAGTCGGCGAGGTCGTAGCCGCTGGCGCCGACGGCGTCGGCGAGCGCCGCGAGCCGGTCGTGGACGGCCTCCTCGACGTGGACCACGTGGTGCCACGCGTGGGCGCCCTCGGTGCGGACGGCGCGGGAGCGGACGCGGACGGGCTGGGTCGGCGCGAGGTCGGCCAGCAGCGCCGTCTCCTGGCGGAGCTGGCCGTCGCGGACGTCGTCGGGCAAGGCGGCCGGGAGGCGCGAAAAGAAGCTCGTGGTCGCCGTCGGGTGCGCGGCGACGACGAGCGTCTCGACGGCCGCCCCGGCGAAGCCGGCCGCGAGCGCCTCGGCGACGGCCGCGAGCGCCGCCGGGTCGCCGGTCTCGAAGACGGCCGCCTCCACATCGAGCGCGAAGTCGGCCGCGCCGAGCCGGCGCAGCCCGCCGTCGACCTCCGCGTAGCGGAGGGTCCGGCCGCTGAGTCCGGCGACGGCGACCGGGGTCATCGCGCTACTCCCAGGAGGCGGCGTTGCGGAGCGCCGGGTTCGGGCTGCGCGAGCCGATCGAGTCGGCCTCCATGTCGGGGTCGGCGAGCCAGTAGATCTGGACGCCCGTCGTGTCCTCGACGACCTCGTAGAGGAACGGGCGGCCCGAGCGCGTCGCCATGCCGAGCGAGTCGGCGGAGGGCGCACGCAGGCGGTCCTCCTCGGCGCCGGCCTGGGCCGCGAACACGGAGTCGTTGCGGGCGAAGAGGACCAGCGAGTCGAGCGAGGAGGGGTAGACCCCGAGGGAGTCGCGGTACGAGATGAGGGCCGTCCGGACGTCGGACATCCGCTCGCGGGCGACGTCGGTGTCGTACTGCGCGGCGGCGGCGCGCTGGGCGGGCACGACGGTCACGAAGTAGAGGACCCCGACGAGGGCGAGGATGAGGAGGCCGAGAAGGGCTCGGATCGCGAGGTCGGAACCGCTGGCGCCGGTTGTGGCCATCGGGAGGCGGGGTGGGCGAGAGAGAGGGGGCGAGCCGGCACGCGCCGGGCCCGCAACGTACCCCCGCCGCGCGCACGTTGGCAAGGCGCCGGCCGCGCGCCGGCCGCGCGTAGGTTGGCTGCGCGCCGCCCCTCCTCCCACTCGTGACCCAGCTCAGCGTCAACCTCAACAAGGCCGCGCTCATGCGGAACGCCCGCGGCGGGGGCCGCCCGGACGTGGGTCGGCTGGCGGCCGTCGCCGTCGAGGCCGGGGCCGTCGGCGTGACGCTCCACCCGCGGCCGGACGGGCGGCACGCCCGCGCCGACGACGTGGCGGCGCTCGCCGCGTGGGCGCCCGGCGCCGGCGCCGAGCTCAACGTCGAGGGCAACCCGTTCGCTGGGCCGGGCACGACGGGCGGCTACGCCTTCCCGGGCTTCCTCGAGATCGTCCGCGCCGCGCGCCCGACGCAGGCCACGCTCGTCCCCGACGCGGCGGGCCAGCTCACCAGCGACCACGGCTGGGACCTCGCCCGCGACGGCGGCCGGCTGGCGCCCGTCGTCGCCGAGCTCCGGGCGCTGGGGTGCCGCGTGAGCCTGTTCGTCGAGCCCGAGCCCGCGACGGTCCGCGCCGCCGCCGCCGTCGGGGCCGACCGCGTCGAGCTGTACACGGGCCCGTTCGCCTGGGCGCACGCCGGCGGCGACGCCGGCGCCGAGCTGGCCCGCCACGCGGCCGCCGCGGCGGCCGCCACCGACGCCGGGCTGGTCGTCAACGCCGGGCACGACCTCGACCTGGGCAACCTGGGCGCCTACCTCGTCGCCGTGCCCGGCGTTGCCGAGGTGTCGATCGGGCAGGCCCTCCTCGCCGACGCGCTGCTGATGGGGCTGGGCCCCGCCGTGCGGGCCTACTGCGCCATCGCCGAGGAGGCGTAAGGGGCCCGTCAGGGCACGCCTCTACCGACCCCCGACGCGCCGGCGCGCGCGGGCGCCCGCCCTCTAGCGTGAGACGACGGAACGCCGACGTTCCATTCTTTCCGGCGGCTGTCCCGCTTTCGACCGGAAACATGCCCAAAGGGGGGCACCAAAGGCCGATCGTCCAAAAGCGGAACGGGTCTCGCAGGGGAGCGACGCGCACACCGCCCCCCCATGCAGCAGACCATCCTCGCTCTCGCCGCCATCCTGTCCTTCGCGTACCTCGCGATGGGCCGCCAGCGGCACGACCAGAGCGTCGACCGCCATGCCCAGGGCATCGAAGCCGAGCTGGCCGCCGTCGACGTGGCGCGGGGCCGCATGACGGCCATGGAGCGGCTCGCGTTCGACGAGGCCGACACCGGCAAGCGCGGCGTCCGCACCCGGCCCTCCGACCTCGCGCTCGGCCCCGACGACGACGAGACCGGCCCGGCCACCTACGACGACGTCGACGACTGGAACGCGGTGGCCCCCTGGACCGAGACGGTCCCCGTCGGGCTCGACTCCCTCCGGTTCCGGGTCCAAGTCGCCGTCCGATACGTCCGGGACACCGAGCCCACGGTCGAGTCGGCCGCCGCCACGCTGACCAAGGAGATCCGCGTGAGCGCCGTCGAGGTCCCCGACGGGGACATCGGCCGGGTGCCCGCCGAGGCGACGCTGACGCGCGTCGTGACCCCCGCCAGCGTCGCCAGCTACCTCCAGTAATGCAGTTCCTCATCGACCACCTGATCGCCATCGTCGTCGGCAGCGTGCTGCTCAGCGGGCTGCTGGTGCTGCAGCTGCGGGGCAACGACGCGGCCATCACGGCGACGGCGCAGTACCGCACCCAGATGTCGACGGGCAGCTTCGCGACGACGCTGGAGCGCGAGATCGAGAACATGCGGAGCCGGACCGAGACCGAGAACGCGTTCGCCGCCTCCGCCCTCCCTTCGCTGGGCGGGGGCGAGGCCTACCGCTTCCGGCTGCGCACGGCCGACGACGGCGAGGGCGGCGTCTACACGAGCCAGTTCTCCTTCCCCACCCTCACCGCCCCCGACGCCTTCGGCGCCTCGGCCATCATCATCGTCTCGTACCTCGTCGAGCCGACCGGCCAGACGACGACCGTCGACGGCCGCGAGCGGGCGCTCTACCGAGCGACACGGCACGAGTTCAGGCGCGGCGGCCCGGTCGTCTGGACCGACGTGATCGACGGGATCGTCGACTTCGACGTGACGATGTTCCCGACCGGCGGCCCGCCCGAGGGCGAACGTCAGAACGTGGGCGCGGACATGGCGACGGCCGAGACCCCGCCGCGCGTCCAGGTCGAGCTCCGCACCGCGCCGTCGTTCGGCGTCACGCGGACGGGCCAGGCCGCCACCTCGACGCGCCACGCGCGCTCCATCCGCATTCCGGCCGCCATGGCAGCGGCGCGGCCGACCGTGCCCGACGCCACGACGCCCGGTGGCATCCCACTCTTGCCCGGCGACCCAGGCGCGGCGGCGGCCCTCCCCGAGTCGGCCGCGCCCAGCGGCGGCGCGGGGGGCACCGGCGGCACGACGGGCGGCGGCACTGGCGGCACGACGGGCGGCGGCACTGGCAGCACGACGGGCGGCGGCACTGGCGGCACGACGGGCGGCGGCACGACGGGCGGTGGCACGACGGGCGGTGGCACGAGCACCGGCGGCACGACGGGCGGCGGCACGAGCACCGGCGGCACGACGGGCGGCGGCACGAGCACCGGCGGCACCGACACGGGCGGCACGGGCACCGGCGACACCGGCGGTGGCAGCACGAGTGGCGACGCCCCCCTCTACACCATCTGCCACGTGACCCCGAACAACCAGCAGACCCTGCGAGGCACCATCGCGCAACTGCTGTCTCACCGCGCACACAGCAACGACTACTTCGGCGCCTGCCGATAACGGCACCCTCCGACGGTCGATTCCCCGACGCCCCGGCGTCCCTTCCCCTACCCCCATGGGCCGACTCACTCTCATGCTCGTCATGGCCGCCGCGATCAGCGGCGCCGTGTTCACGATCAGCACGCGCGGCGCGATGTCCGACACCGACCGCGCCCACGCGGAGGGGCAGGCCGACGTGCTCGCCCGCGAGATCGCCGAGGCCGGCCAGAGCGTCGCGCTGACCCAGATGGTCGACGACGACGGGTTCATCGACCCGACGGCCGCGCTCGGCGACGCGCAGGACTACGAGGGCGGCCAGTTCCAGATCGAGTACTCCCCGGGCGCCACCGCGCCGGGCGTGCCCGTGACCGAGGCCACGGTCCGCGTGACGGGCACGTTCGGCGGCGCCATCCACACGGTCGAGAGCGAGTACCGGTTCGACCCGATGGACGCGCCCGGGCCGCTGTGGCTCGACGTGCCCCACGTCGTCTCGACGGTCGTCGGGAGCCCGACCATCTCGGGCACCGCCGACAACCACCCGGTCCACGTGGACCGCCGCAAGCACGACAACCTCAACCTGGAGGGCCTGGTCCCGCTGGCGGAGCTGACCGCCAACGCCGCCGCCGTCGCGGCGGCGGGCGGCAGCGCGCTCGCCATCCCCGAGGCCGCCGCCTGGACCGGCGATGACGGCCTGCTCGAAGACCTCAACGTGAGCGACGGCGAAGACCTCTACCAGCTCGCGGTCGCCGAGATGACGGCCGCCGACCGGACGCTGGCGGGCGACCAGCTCGTGACCGGGACCGAGACGTGGGGTAGCCGCCGCCAGGGCGACGACATCACGCACGTCGAGGGCAACCTGACGATCACCGGCCGCGTGAGCGGCCACGGGGCGCTCTTGGTGAACGGCGCGCTGAGCGTGCCGGCGGGCGGGACGCTCGACTGGGAGGGCCTCGTCGTGGTCCGCTCCGACGCGGACGTACTCCCGGTGTCGCTGCTCGGCCGCGTCACCGTCACGGGCATGCTGGTCGTCGCGCACCAGGCGTTCGCGCCGGGCGGCCACCTCGACGTGTCGGTCTACCGCGACGCGAATGGCATGAGCCCGTCGGCGCCGGGTGGCGACGTCACGGGCTCGCCGTGGGGCGGAGGCTACCCGTTCTTCCAGCACACCCACGCCTTCGACATCACGCCCTCCGCGACCCCGCGCGGCGACCAGGTGTTCTTCCGAGAAGGCGGGGCCAACGGGCGGCACGAGAACGAGACGCGGTTCGACGCCTTTATCGACTCGCTCGACCCCGACGAGCTCATCCAGATCCGGTTCGCGAACCCCAACGAGCACGGCTTCTCGACCTTCGGTCTCGACATCGACGGCGAGGACCCGATGGCGCGCGGGACGGTCCAGCGCGGGTTCGGGGCGTTCGCCCAGGCCACCGACCCGACGCTCTCGAAGCCGTTCCGCGCCGGCGACCTCCGCGACCTCGACCTCGACGTGCGCAGCTTGCGCGCGCTCCGGCAGTCGTTCGACGACCCGGCCGTGTGCGCCAGCTACCCCGTCTGCATCGGGTACGACTGGAACCGGCTCGGCTCGCTGGCCCTGCGCGTCCTCCGCGCCAGCGACGGCGCCCGGCTCTACGAGGCCTCGTTCTACTGGCACATGCGCCGCGACGAGGAGGAAGCGCACGAGGCCGAGGAGGCCGCCTGGCGCGCCCGCATCGCGGCCGGCGAGGCCTTCGGGACGACCCTGGCGATGGGCGGCGACGTGACGCTGACCTACGACATCGGCGAGATCTCGGAGCTCTCCGACAAGCTGGGCTTCGACGGCAACGAGGTGGTCCTCGTGTCGAGCCGCTCGCACCACGAGACGGCCGCCGAGGGCCGGGTGCCCGACGACGAGAACGAGATGGTCACGATCTGCCACGTCAACGGCGCGGGCACGGAAATCACGCGGAGGGTCAACAGCAACTCGCTCCCCTCGCACGCCACGCACCCTGGGGACTACCTCGGCGCGTGCGGGGCCGGTGGCGGCCCGATCGGCGGCGGCGGCGCGACCGGTGGCGACACCGGCGCAGACCCCGGCGGCGGCCTCGTCCCGATCTGCAACAAGCCCCGCCGTGGCAGCGACGACTGGTGGGACCGGAACGTCTCCGCGCTGGAGCTGCCGGACCACCTCGCCCACGGCTGCCTGGCCGGGACGTGCGCCCTGAACGCGAAGTCGACCGGCGACGACGACTAGGCGCGGTCTCCACCCGCCGAGCGGACCCCGGGGGGCGGGCGTGGCGTTGGCCGCGCCCGCCCCCGCCCGTATGGACCCCGACCTGACTCAGCCCTCCGACCCCGCTCCCGACGCACCGGCGGCCAACGCCGTGCCCGAGGCGGACCCCGCCGGCCGGCTCGTCTCGGCCGACGAGGCCGCCGCCGCGTACGGCGTCCCGATCCCCGAAGAGGCCGCCGGGCCCGCGCCGCACCGCAGCGGCTACGTGGCCATCGTCGGGGCCCCCAACGTCGGCAAGTCGACGCTGCTCAACCGGTGGCTGGGGACCAAGCTGTCCATCGTGTCGCCGCGGCCCTCGACGACGCGCAACCGCGTGCTGGGCATCCTGACCGAGGAGGCGACCGAGGCGCACGGCGGCTACCAGCTCGTCCTGCTCGACACGCCGGGCGTGGTCCGGCCGAAGTACCGGCTCCACCAGCACATGATGCGCGACGTGGACCGCTCGCTCGGCGACGCGGACGTGACCGTCCTGATGGCGGACGCAACCGAGCGGCGCCTGACGCACGACGCCCAGAACGCCGTCGAGCGCGTGGCGGCCGTGCACGGGCCCGTCCTGCTGGCGCTCAACAAGGTGGACAAGCTGGGGCTCGTCGACGCGGCCCTCCCGCTCGTCGAGGTCTACACCGAGGCGCTCGGCCGCGCGCCCGACGCCGTCGTGCCAATCTCGGCCAAGACGGGCCTGGGCACGGACGCGCTACTAGACCTCGTGCTGGAGCGCGTCCCGCCCGGCCCGCCGTACTACCCGGCCGACCAGCTCTCGGAGCACCCCGAGCGGTTCTTTATCGCCGAGATCGTCCGCGAGGCCGTCTTCAACCAGTTCCGCGACGAGGTCCCGTACGCCACCCAGGTCGTCGTCGTGACGTACCAGGAGCGGCCCGACGGCAAGGACTTCGTGGCGTGCGACATCGTCGTCGAACGGGACTCGCAGAAGGCGATCCTGATCGGGAAGGGCGGCGCGGCGCTCAAGCGGCTCGGGCGGTCGGCGCGCGAGGAGATGGAGGCGTTCCTGGGCCGCGGGGTCTTCTTGCAGCTCTTCGTCAAGACGCGGGCCGACTGGCGCGACCGCGAGGGCCACCTCCGCGAGTACGGCTTCGGGAAGTAGCCGGGCGCTCTGCGGGCCAGACGACGATGCCCCCCCCAGGGGGGGTGGGGGCCGCCAGCGGGCGGGCTTGCGCCAGCACGTGCAGACCACCCCCTGGCTTCGCCGACCCTTCGGGTTGTCCCCCTCCTTACTCAAGGAGGGGGGACTCCGCGACGTGCGCTGAGGCCGACGGCGAACGGATCGGCCCACACAAAAAGAGCCCCCCTCAGGTAAGGGGGGCGGCCGGCAGGCGGGGGGTCCGGGGCTCGCGCCAGCGGACCGACAGGCGCCAGCGGGCGGGCTACGCGAGCGCCAGCGACTCGATCGCCGAGCGCAGGATGCGGGCGCCGTCGGTGTGGCCGAGGGTGGGGTCGCAGGCGCGCTCGGGGTGCGGCATCATGCCGACGACGTTCCCGGGCGCGTTGCGGACGCCGGCGATGTCGCGGGCGGACCCGTTGGGGCTGGCGCCCGGCTGGCCGTCGGCGTCGACGTAGCGGAACACGATGCAGTCGTCGTCCTCGAGCTGGTCGAGCACGTCGTCGGACGCCGTGTAGTTGCCCTCGCCGTGCGCCACGGGGACGGTCAGGACCTCGCCTGGGGAGAGCGCCGCCGTGAACGGCGTCGCGGTGCTCTCGACGCGCAGGCGGGCGTCGCGGCAGGCAAACCGCAAGCTGGCGTTGCGGACGAGCGCGCCGGGCAAGAGGCCCGCCTCGCACAACACCTGGAACCCGTTGCAGACGCCGAGCACCGGCCCGCCCGTCCCCGCGAACCGGACGACGTCGCGCATCACGGGCGAGAACCGAGCGATAGCCCCGGCGCGGAGGTAGTCGCCATACGAGAACCCGCCGGGGACCACGACGAGGTCGGCGTCGCCGATGGAGGCGTCCTTATGCCACACGAACCGGGTGTCCTGCCCGAGCACGTGCTTGAAGGCGTGGTACACGTCGTGGTCGCAGTTGGAGCCGGGGAAGACGAGGACGGCGATGCGGGCCATGAGGGAACGGGGAAAGGGGAACGGGCAGAGAACAGTCACCCGCCCGGTGCGCGTTGGGCTCGGTGGGTAATCTACCTGACGGGCCAGGAGGTCTCCGCTGCCGAACGCGGAATCTGCCCGTTCCTCGTTCCCCGCCGCCCGTTCCCCTTCCCCGTGATCCCCAGGGAGCTGTTCCGCAAGATCCGCCACGTCGAGGTCCGCACGCGCGGGCTGGTCGACGACGTGTTCGGGGGCGAGTACCACTCGGCGTTCAAGGGGCGCGGCATCGAGTTCGCGGAGGTCCGGCCGTACCAGATCGGCGACGACGTCCGGACGATCGACTGGAACGTGTCGGCGCGGACGGGCGAGCCGCACGTCAAGCTGTTCGAGGAGGAGCGCGAGCAGACGCTGCTCCTCGTCGTCGACGTGTCGGCGTCGGAGAGCTTCGGGAGCGCGCGCGCCAAGCGCGACCTGGCCGCCGAGGTCTGCGCCGTGCTCGGGTTCTCGGCGCTCCGAAATAGCGACAAGGTGGGGTTGGTGCTGTTCACGGACCGGGTCGAGCGGTTCGTGCCGCCGAAGAAGGGCAAGCGCCACGTGCTCCGGCTCGTCCGCGACCTGTTCGCGCACGAGCCGCGCGGGAGGGGGACGGACGTGGCGGCGGCGCTCGACCACGTGCTCCGCGTCCAGCGCCGCCGCGCGATCGTGGTGCTCGTGTCCGACTTCCTGATCCCGCAAGCGGCCGAGGCGAGTGTGGCGAAGGGGCTCCGGGTCGCCGCCCAGCGCCACGACGTCGTCGCGATCCGGCTCGTGGATCCGCGCGAGGAGGCGCTGCCGGCCGTGGGGCTGCTGAACGTGGTCGACGCCGAGACCGGGCGGGCGGCGCTCGTCGACACGTCGAGTGCGCGCGTCCGAGCCGCGTTCGCGGACCGCGCCGGGCGCCGGGCGGAGCGGATCGAGGCGGCCCTGAAGAAATCGCGCGTCGACCACGTGACGTTGCGGACGGACGTGGACTACGTGGAGCCGCTGTCGTCGTTTTTCCGTCACCGGGTTCGATGAGGGGGACCGAGGAACGAGGGACGGGGAACGAGGGGCTCATTCGGGCGGCCATGCTCCTGGTATGGCTTGCGCTGGCGATGCCCGCTGGGGCGCAGACGGCGCGCGTGGCGGTGCTGGCGGATTCGGCGTCGGCGGGGGCGCCGTTCCGGGTGGCCGTGGTCGTGGAGCGGCCGGCCGGGGCGCAGGTCACGTTCCCGGAGGGGCCGCTCGGCGAGGCCGAGGTGCTGGACATGGAGCGCCGTCCCCCGGCGGTGCGGGGCGCGACGCGGATCGATACGGCGCTGTACCGGGTGCTGGTGTTCACGCCCGACACGGCGCGCGTGGGCCCGGTGCCAGTGACGGTGGGCGCGGATACGGTGCGGGCGCCCGCCGCGACGGTGCCCGTCCGCTCGGTGCTGTCGGGCGAGACCGAGCCCTACGAGCCCGCACCGGTCGGTGAGCCGCCGTCGTTCCCGAGCGCGGTCCCGTTCCTGGTCGCGTTCGGGCTGCTGGCGGCCGTGGCGCTGTGGGCGACGGTCGGGTTTCTGATCCGCTCGTTCCGTCGGCCCGAGCCGGTCGTCGTGGTGTCGCCGGCCGACGCCGCGCTCGCGCAGCTCTCGACGCTGGAGCGCGAGGCGCCCGGCCCGGGCGCGCCGCCCGCCGAGACCGAGGCGCACGTCGTCGCCGTCCGCGACGTGCTCCGCCGCTTTCTCGCCGCGCGGCTGGGTGTCCGGTCGATGGAAGCCACAACCACGGAGTTGGCGGCCCGGCTCGCGGCCGACGCCCGCGTCCCCGCGTCGGCGACCGACGCGGTCCGCGCCGCGCTCGACCCGGCCGACCTCGTCGCCTTCGCCCGCCAGCGGCCGGACGCCGACGCCGTCGCGCGCCTGCGGAAGGACACGCGCACGGCCGTCGAGGCGGTCGAGGCGAGCCAGCGTGCCCGAGAGGCCGCCAGCGGCGACGGTGCGCCACCGGAGGGAACGAGGAACGGAGACTAAGGGACGGGCAGATCTCACTTCCGGAACCTTGACCGCCTCGCCCTTTCCCCTTTCCCCTTTCCCCTTTCCCCTTTCCCCTTTCCCCTTTCCCCTTGCACCAACCCGTCGCCCCGCCGTTTTCCGAGACGCTCGTCCGCCGCCTGCGCGAGGCGCGGTCGGTCGCCGTGCTGACGGGCGCGGGGATCTCGGCCGAGAGCGGCGTGCCGACGTTCCGCGACCCGGGCGGGCTGTGGCAGCAGTTCCGGCCCGAGGAGCTGGCGAATGTCGAGGCGTTCCTGGCGAACCCGACGCTCGTGCAGGGCTGGTACGGCCACCGCCGCGCGGTCGTGGAAGACGTGGTGCCGAACCCCGGCCACCACGCCCTCGCGGCGCTGGAGCGCTGGGTGGTGGGGCGCGGCGGCGAGTTCCTGCTGGCGACCCAGAACGTCGACGGGCTGCACGGCCGGGCGGGGAGCGAGCGCGTCGTCGAGTTGCACGGCTCGATCACGCGGTCCCACTGCATCGACTGCCGCACGCCCGCGGACGCCGCCGCCGTCGAGGGCGGGGCGCTGACGTGCGAGGCGTGCGGCGGGCTCGTCCGCCCTGACGTCGTGTGGTTCGGGGAGGCCCTGCCCGAGGAGGCCTTCGCCCGAGCCGAGCAGGCGGCGGCGCTGGCGGACGTGTACCTGTCGGTGGGCACGAGCGCGGTCGTGTACCCGGCCGCCGGGCTCCCCCAGCTCGCGCGCCAGGTGGGCGCGTACGTGGCCGAGATCAACCCCACGCCGAGCGACATCGCGGGCGTGCTGAACGAGCAGGTGAGAGGGCTTGCGGGTGAGGTGCTCCCCTCGCTCGTCGCTGCGCTCCGACGAGAGGAATGAGGGGCGAGGATCGAGGAACGAGTGGTGCGGCGGGACGCGTCGACGCCTATACAGACCTCAAGGTCTGGCAGGCCGCCATGGCTCTCGCCGACGCCATCTACGACTGCACCGCACGGTTTCCGAAGCACGAGACGTTTGGGCTCGCCTCCCAGCTCCGCCGCGCAGCTGTCTCCATCCCGTCGAACATCGCAGAGGGATGGGGTCGAGGGCAGACGAAGGAGTATCTCCAGTTTCTCCGCTACTCGCGGGGCTCGCTCTACGAAGTCGAGACACAGATCCGGATCGCCGGGCGCCGCGAGTACGTGGATGCCGAGGAGGTCCGGCAGATCCTCCGCGACACGGACGAGATCAGTCGGATGCTCGCCGGCCTCTCCAAATCACTGCGGCGGCCCAAAGCCCTCGTTCCTCACTCCTCACCCCTCGCTCCTCCATGGCCTTTGCCTCCCCCCTCTGGCTGACCGCCCTGCTCGCCGTGGCCGCGCTCGCGGTCGCCGGCTGGCGGCGGCGCGGGCGGGCGCCGGGCGTGCAGTACTCCGTCGCCAACGACGCCGCCGCCGTCGCGGGCGGCGGGTGGGGACGGGCGCGGCGCGTGCCGGACGCCCTGCTGCTGGCGGCCCTCGCGCTCGGGGTCGTGGCGCTCGCACGGCCCCAGGAGCGGGACGCGACGGTCGAGCGGACGGCCGAGGGCGTCGACATCGTGCTCACGCTCGACGTCTCGACCTCGATGACGGCCGACGACTTCGTGCCGAACCGGTTCGAGGCCGCCAAGGCCGTCGCCGCCGAGTTCGTGCGCGGGCGCGAGTCCGACCGCATCGGGCTCGTCGTGTTCGCCGCGCAAGCGTACACGCAGGCGCCGCTCACGCTCGACTACCCGTTCCTGCTGACGATGCTGCAAGAGGTGCGGATGGGGCTCATCGAAGACGGCACCGCCATCGGCACGGCGCTGGCGACGGCGACCGCCCGGCTGCGCGACTCCGAAGCCCAGTCGAAAGTCGTCGTGCTGCTGACGGACGGGCAGAGCAACCGGGGGCAGGTCGACCCGCAGACGGCGGCCGAGGCGGCGGCGGCGCTCGGCGTCAAGGTCTACGCGATCGGCGTCGGCGGCGACCGGCCGGTGCGGCGCGGCGGGCCGTTCGCGTCGCTCGGCCTGGCGCCCGCGCCCGAGGTCGACGAGGCCGCGCTCCGGCGCGTCGCCGAGACGACGGGCGGGCAGTACTTCCGGGCGACCGACCGCCAGGCGCTCCGCCAGATCTACGCCGAGATCTCGGAGCTGGAGCGGACCGAGATCGAGGAGACCGTCCTGCTCGACGTCGAGGAGCTGTACCCCTGGGCGCTGTGGCCCGCGCTGGCGTGCCTCCTGCTGGCGGTCGCCCTCTCGACGTCGCGCCTGCGCGAGGTCCCCTGACCCCGCCCCGACGGACCGGGGCGAGACGTGGAGTCGCCTACTCGGACGGCGCGGCGTAGACCGCCTTCAGCGTCGCGAGGTATTCGGCGGCCGTCCCCAGCCCCACCTCGGCGCGGCGCGCGTCGAGCGTCGCGTCGTCGACCGTCGGTGCGATGACCATCTCGCCGTCCGGCCCGGGCGCGGCCTGGGTGCCGTAGACCTGGGGCTCGCCCCGGCCGACGAGCACGCGGTCGAGCAAGAGCGCGTAGCTCTGGCCCGGCAGGTCGCCCGCGCGGAACGCGGCTTCCACGAGCGGCAGCATCCGCCCCTGCACGTCCGGCGGGGCGTGCTGGACGATCAGGAACGCCGCGTTCACGCCGTCGGCGCCGACGAGCGCGGGCGTCGGCCACCCGTGCGTGTCGACCACGCCCTCGACGAAGGCGAGGTTGTCGGCGTCCGTCGTCATCATTTCGGCGAGGAGCGCGGCCACCTCGGGCGTCGGGTCGGCGAGGGCGCCGGTGGCGAAGGCGCCCGTGGCGATCAGCCGCTGGCGGATGTCCTGCTCGACGGCGAGCCGGTCGACGAGTTCGGCGCGGAGCGCGGGCTCGGCGACGTCCTGGGCGACGGCGGGGGCGGCGAGGAGGGCGAGGGCGAGGGCGAGGAGAACGAGTTTCATCGGGGTGGGGGTGGTGCGGGAATCAGAGGCGGAGACGGTCGCGCAAGGCCGCCGCGCGGCGGCGCGAGAACTCGACGGTCGTCCCGTCGGTGAGGCGGGCGAGCAGCCCGCCGTTGAGCGCGTCGTCGATGCCGACGACGTGCGCCAGCCCGACCAGGTCGGCCCGGCTGGCGCGGGCAAAGTGGGCGGGGTCGAGGCGGTCTTCGAGGCCCGACAGCGACCGCGCCACGACGGCGGTCTCCGGCCCGGCCGGCCCGTCGAAGTGGAGCCGCGTGTAGTTGCCGACCGACTCGAACCGGCGGACGTCGCCGAGCCGGACGAGGTGCATCCGGTCGCCGTCCTTGACGAACACGCGGTCGACGGGCCCGAGCGGGCCGCCGACTGCGGGCGCGTCGGCCGGCCGCGCCGCCGCCCGGGCCGCCACGCGGGCGATGGCCTCGGCCAGCCGCTCCGGGTCGACCGGCTTGAGCAGGTAGTCGAGCGCGCTCACGCGGAAGGCCCGGAGCGCGTGCTCGTCGTAGGCCGTCACGAACACGACGTCGGGCGCGGCGTCGAGCCCGTCGAGCAGGTCGAACCCGGTCCGCCCCGGCATCTGGACGTCGAGGAACAGGACGTCCGGGGGCGCGCCGTCGGCGGCGAGCCCGGCGAGCACGGCCTCGGCGGCGTCGGCGTCGACGGCCTCGGCGACGACCTCGACCTCGGGGTGGGCCGCGAGCAGGGTCCGGAGCTCGCGGCGGGCGAGCCGCTCGTCGTCCACGACGACGGCGCGGAGGGGGCGGGGGTCAGGCATCGGAGACGATGGGCAGGGTGACGGACGCCACGGCGCGCTCCGCGTCGACGGCGAGGTCGAGGCGGGCGGCGTCGCCGAACAGGAGGGCCAGGCGCTCGCGGGCGTTCGCGAGCCCGGTCCCGGTCCCGTCGGGGGCTGGTCCGCTCGCGGTCGGGTTCTCGACCCGGAGGGCGAGCCGGTCGCCGTCGCGTGCGGCCCAGACGACGACCTCGCCGCCGTCGCGGCGCCGGGCGACGCCGTGCTTGAGGGCGTTCTCGACGAGCGTCTGGACGAGCAGCGCCGGCACCGCCGCGTCGAGCGCGTCGTCGGCCACGTCGAGCCGGACGCGCAGGCGGCCGTCGAAGCGCAAGGCCTCGAGGTCGAGGTAGGTGCCGACGAGGGCGAGCTCGTCGCGGAGCGGGTGCGTCGTCTCGCGCCCGGCCGCCAACGTCCGGCGGAGCAGGCCCGAGAGCAGGGTCACCGCCCGGCGGGCCTCCTCGGGCTCGTCGCGGACGAGCGCGCGGACCGTGTTGAGCGCGTTGAACAGGAAGTGCGGGTTGAGCTGGTACTCGAGCGCCCGCATCCGGGACTCCGCGAGCGCCGCCCGCAGGCCCAGCCGCTCGCGCTCGGCGTCGGCCAGCCGGAAGGCCGTCGCCGCCAGGGCGTACACCGCCGCCCAGACGACGTAGATGGTGGACAGCGTGAGCGCGCTCGCCACGGCGGCACCGATCGAAGGGACCGAGTACGGCCGGCCCGGCACGAGCCAGGGGTCGATCACCGCCGACACGGCCGTCCCGACGGCCTGGGTCGCGAACGCGGCCACGACGGCCGCCGCGATCAACCGAAGCACGAGCGCCCCGAGCGACAGCGACCGCCAGCCCCACCGCCCGGCCACGAGGTGGATCCCGTGCGTCGCGGCCACGCTCAGGACATAGCCCTCGATGAGCGCGACCCCGAACTGCGCGGGCGTCGCGAAGCCCTCGATACCCCCCGTCGCCGCTGCAAGCCCGACGAACACGGCCTCCCCGACAGCCCAGCCGGCGAGCTGGCAGATCCAGTAGAGGCGGGTGCGGGTGGGGTGTCGGGGCATGGCCCGAGACTACCGCGAGGCCCCGACGGCGGCCGGCGGATTCGGATGGGCGGGGCGGCAGGGTGACGAGCGGCGGCGCGCGGGGATGGGCGGGGCACGCGCGCACCCCGCGCGGCGTTGGTAGCCTCCGTCTATGTCCTTCCGCTCCCCCGCCCTCCTGCTGCTGGCGGCCGTGCTCGTGCCGGCCGTCGTGGCCGCGTTCGCCGTCGCCGCGCGCAAGCGGGGCGAGGCGCTGCGGCTGTTCTTGGGGGACCGCGCTGAGGCGCGGGCGTCGGCCCTGCGGCCGCTCGCGCGGCACCGACGGATTCGGGCGGCGCTGCTCGTCGGGGCCGTCGCCGCCGCCGCCATCGCGCTCGCGGGGCCCCGGGCGGGAACCCAGCTTCGCGAGGGGCGGCAGGAAAGCCTGGACCTGCTGATCGCCCTCGACGTGTCGGACTCGATGCGCGCCGAGGACGTGGCGCCGTCCCGCCTGGACCGCGCCAAGCTCGAGATCGAGCGGATCGTCGAGGCCCGGCGCGGCGACCGGGTCGGGCTCGTCGTCTTCGCGGGCGACGCCTTCCTGCAGAGCCCGCTGACGACCGACCGGGGCGCCTTGCGTCTCTTTTTGAACGCCGCCGACCCCGAGCAGGTCGGCGTGCAGGGGACCGACTTCGCGCGCGCGCTCCGCACCGCCGAGGCGGCCTTCGACGCGGGCGCCGACAACGACCGCCGACCGCGCGCCCTCCTCGTCGTCTCGGACGGCGAGGACCACGAGGGCGGGCTGGGCGCAGCGGCCGACCGGCTGCGCGACAACGGCGTCGAGATCCTCGCGCTCGGCATCGGGACCGACGAGGGCGGCCCGGTCCCCGAGGTGTACCGCGGCCGGCGGCGCGGCGTCAAGACCGACCGGACCGGGGCGCCTGTCGTGTCGCGGTTCGCGAGCGGGGCGCTCGACGAGCTGGCGGGCGACGGGCTGTTCCGCGTCGAGCGCCGGAGCGCCGCGGACGCCGTGAACGAGGCGCTGGACCGGCTCGACCGGGCCGTCATCGCGCGCGACGAAGTGGCCGCGGCGGCCGAGCGGTTCCAGTGGCCCCTCGGGCTCGCGCTCCTGCTCCTGCTGGCGGAGCGGCTCGTCGCCCTGCGCCCCCCGACGACGCGCGACGACGACGCGCCCGCCAGCCCCGACGTGACGCGCGCGACCGCGCCGGTCGCCGCCGGGCTCGCGCTGTTGGTGCTGAGCGGGTGCGGGGACGCGTTCGTCGCCGTGTCCCCGGCGGCGCGAGCCGGCCGTGCGGCGATCTCGATGCTGGCCGACGGCGACGGCGAGGGCGCCGAGGCCCGGATCGTCCCCGCCCTCGCACTACCCGATCTGGGGCGCCCGATGCGCGCGAACCTGTGGCACACCCTCGGTGCCGCGCGCGCCGCCCAGGAGCGGTGGGCCGGGGCCGACAGCGCGTTCACCGCCGCCCTCGCCTTTGCCGACACGCCCGCCCAGCGCGCCGCGCTCGCGGCCGACGCCGGGACCGCCGCGCTTCTTGAAGGCCAGCCCTCGCGCGCCGACTCCTTGCTGCGCGTCGCCCTGCGCTTGGACCCCGGACTCGCGCGCGCGCGCCGCAACCAGGAGATCGCGCGGCGCCTGATCGGCGAGGAGCCCCCTCCCCCACCCGGGCCCTCCGACTTCGCCAGACGGCTCAAGGCGCAGGCCGACTCGCTCGTCGCCGCGCGGCAATACCCGGCGGCCCTGTCCGTCATGCAGGACGGCTTGGCGCGCGACTCCACGGTCGCCGCCTATGCCGACTTTATCCAGCGCCTCGGCGGCGTCGCCGAGATCGAGACCTCCGTCCGATGATCCGACCCCTCGTCCTGCTCGCCTCGCTGGCCCTGCTCGCGCAAGCGCCCCCGCCTCAGGCCAGCGACCTCTACCACACCGGCGCGCAGGCCTTTATCGACGGCGACACCGGCCGCGCGCTCCAGGCCGTCCAGGCCGGGCTCGCGCTCGCCCCCGACGACGCCAAGCTCCAGGCCCTGCGCGACTTGATCGAGCAGCAGCAGGACGAGCAGGACGAGGGCGGCGGCCAGCAGGACCAGCCCCAGGACGGCGGCGAGGGCGACGAGGGTGAGCCCGAAGGCGAGGGCGACCCGCCGCCCGGTGAGGGCGACTCCGACGCCGAGGCCGACCAGACGCGCACGCAGGACCAGCAGGCGGGCGCCGGCGAGGCGCCCGCCCAGCCGACCGGCACCCAGCAAGGCGCGATGACGCCCGAGCAAGCCGAGCGCATTCTCGACGCCGTCGGCGGTGAGGAACAGCTCCTCTTGCGCGAGCTCCGCCGCAACCCGTCGCAGCGCCAGCGCTCCGAGAAGGACTGGTGACCGCCCCACTCCATCGCGCCCTCGTGCCCCTCCTGCTGGCGGCGCTGCTCGCCGTCGGCGCGGCGGCGCAGTCGGCGTCCGCGAGCCTGTCCGCCACCCGGATCCAGGTCGGCGAGACGGTCACGTACACCGTCACGCTGGCGGGCGGGCGCGGCGAGCGCGTCGGGCCCCCGCTGGCGACCGGCGCGCTCGAGCTCGTCTCGCGCCAGCCGGTGCTCGACGCCATGACCAGCTTCAACGGCCAGGTCGAGCGGCGCGTGGCCTGGATCTACCGCGCCACGCGGCCCGGGACGGGCCGCGTGGCGCGCTTCCGCGCGAGCGTGGCCGGCGTGCCGGTCTCGGCGCCCGCGCAGTCCGTGCTCGTCGTGGGCGGGGCACCCGTCGCCAGCCCGCGCGCAGCGCCGTCGGGCGGGCGCGAGCTCTTTATCCGCGCCGAGCCGTCGCGGCGGACCGCCGTCGTCGGCCAGCAGATCGTCGTCGACTACGTGCTCTACTTCGAACCCCAGGTGCAGCCCCGCGAGACGTCGCCGGTCGGGACGTGGGACGCGCCCGGGGCGTGGCGCGAGGAGATGGATGTCGGCCCCGCGTACCCACGCCCGACGACCGTCGGCGGCGCGCCCTACGAGGCCGTCACGATCCGCCGCGTCGCCCTCTTCGCCACGCGCGCCGGGACCTTGACGCTCGCGCCGATGACGTTCTCGGTCGACCTGTTGCGCACCGACCGGAGCTTCTCGAACGACCCGTTCGCCCCGTTCTTCTCGCCCTTCACGCGGCGCTTGGAAGACCGCGAGGTGATCGCGCCCGAGGCGACCGTCGAGGTCCGCGCGCTCCCCGACGGCGCCCCGGATTCCTTCACCGGTGCCGTCGGCCAATTCCAGCTCCGGACCACGCTGCCCGCGGTGGCGGCCGACGCGGGCGAGGCGGTCCGCGTCCGGGTCGACATCACGGGGACGGGCAACATCGCGACGCTCGACGCGCCCGAGCTGGCGGTCCCGCCGGGCGTCGACGCCTACGACCCGAAATCCGAGCAGGAGCTGTTCCGGGGCGGCCAGACGTTGCGCGGCGTCAAAACCTTCGACTACACCCTTGTGCCTCAGGGCGGCGGCACGCTCGACATCCCGTCGGCGCCGTGGACCTACTTCGACCCCGCCGACGGCCAGTACAAGACGCTGCGGACGGAGCCGATCCGCGTCGACGTCGACGGCCCCGCCCTCCTCTCGACGCCCGCGCCCGGCGCCGCCCCGGCCGACCTCCTGACGTCCGCGGACTGGAGCCGACGCACCGCCGCCCCCGGCTGGCTGTGGGGCGTGCTCGGCGGCGGGCTCGCGCTCCCCGCGCTTGCGGGCGGGCTCTTCCTCGCCGCCCGCGCCGGGCGCCGCCGCTTGGACGCCGACACCCCGGACAAGCGCCGCCGCCGCGCGCGTGCCGACGCCGCGCGCCGACTCGCCGAGGCACGGGGGCTGGCGGGCCCCGAGGGCTACGCGGCCGTCGAAGGCGCCGTGCGGGGCTACCTGAGCGAGCGGCTCGACGCGCCGGCCGTCGCCAGCCCCGACGACCTCGCGGCCACGCTCGCCGCCGCGCCGCCCGCGCTCCGCGACCAGACGCTCGCCGTGCTCGCCGACGCCACCCGGGGCCGGTTCGCGCCCGGCCTGGGCGCCCCGCCCGCCGCCGCCCTCGCCGACCGCGCCGAGTCTCTCTTGACCGACCTCGACGCCCTCTCGTGACGCTCGCGCTCCTCCTGCTCTTGCAGCTCGCGCCCCAGGCCGAGGCCGACCGCCTGTTCCGGCTCGGCGTCGACCTGGTGGCCGAGGGCGACACGTCGGGCGCCGTCGCCGCGTGGCAGGGCGCCCGGGCGACGGGGTGGGCGTCGGCCGCCGTCGAGCACAACCTGGGCACGGTCGCGCTGGCGCGGGGCGAGACCGGCCCCGCGCGCCTGCACCTCGAACGCGCCGCCCGGCTCGACCCGGCCGACCCGGCGATTGCCCGCAACGTGGCCCTCGCGCGAGCCCGCGCCGGGGCGCCGCCACCAACGGCCGCCGTCGACGTCTGGCGCCGGTTGGTCGGCATCGTGACGCCGCTCGGCGTGGTCGGGTTGGCGCTGGCGCTTGTGTTCGGCGCGCTCGGGCTGGCGCTCGGCGGCCGCACGCGCGCCTCGATGGGACTGGGGGCCGTCGCCGCCGTCGCTGTGCTGGCGGCCGCGTGGACCGTCCGCGACGCGACGCAGCCGCTTGGCGTCGCCCTCGCCGACGCCGTCGTGGTCGAGGCCCGGTCGCCCGACGCCCCGGCCGTCGCTCGCCTCAGAGCCGGCGAGACCGCCCAGGTCGGCGCTGCCGTCGACGGCTGGCGCGCGGTCCGCGTCGGCCGCGCCGAGGGCTGGGCCCCCGCCGACGCCGTCGCGCCCTTGTAAGAGGGCATCGAGGTGTAGGCCACCTGCCGATTTCACTTCCTCTAGGGGCTGGCTCCGCCCCCCGCCTGCCCGGGGCCAGGCTCGCCTGGCCCCCCTCCGCCCGCTAGCGCGGGCACCTCCCCAAGGGAGGAGGAACGCGTCCAGCGCGAGAGAGCCGCTCCCGGTGAACGCACGTCCGTGTGCGAGTCCCCTGGCGGTGCCCAGATGCTTTCTGACCGTCCCCAGATGCTCTCGGACAGCGCCCCGACGCCGTCTCACCGCGTCCAGATGCCTCCGGACTCTGCCAAGATGTCGTCTGCCGGCGCCCAGACGCGGTCTCACCCTCCCCCAACGCGCTCACCCACACCTCACCTGCCCCGGACCGGCCGTCGTCCGCGGTCCGCCGTCCGTCGTCCTCCCCCCGCGGCAACGGATCCGCGTCGGATGCGTCCTGCCCTCGCCGCCGCCCTGTACCTTCCCGCCATGGAACCCCACGTCTACACCCGAACTGAGGACGGCCAGCGGCGCGGCTGGGTCGAAGTCGTGTGCGGGAGCATGTTCTCGGGCAAGACCGAGGAGCTGCTCCGGCGCCTCAAGCGCGCCCGGTTCGCCCGCCAAAAGGTGGCCCTCTTCAAGCCCGCCCTCGACACCCGCTACCACGACTCCGAGGTCGTCAGCCACGACGCGACGGCCATGCCGTCGGAGGTCGTCCACACCGCCGAGCCGATGCTGCTGCTGGCGGGCGACGCGAGTGTGGTCGGGATCGACGAGGCCCAGTTTTTCGGGCCCGAGCTCGTCGACGTCGTCCAGGTCCTGGCGCGCGAGGGGCGCCGCGTGATCGTGGCCGGGCTCGACCAGGACTACCTCGGCCGCCCGTTCGACCCGGTCCCCCAGCTGATGGCCGTCGCCGAGCACGTGACCAAGCTCCACGCCGTCTGCGTGCGGTGCGGCGCGCCGGCCAACCACTCCCAGCGGATCGTCGCCGACGGCGCGCGCGTCTTGGTCGGGGAGGCCGAGGCGTACGAACCGCGGTGCCGAACCTGTTTCCGGCCCGAGGCCGTCGCCGCCGCGCCCGTCGCGCTCCCCGCCGCCGTGCCCGCCGCCACGCTCCCGCTCGCCACCGACGCCTAGCCCCGCCGTGTCCCTCGTCACCATCGGTACCGCCCTCGCCGTCGCGATGCTGCTGGTGTCGGTCGTGGGCGGCTGGCTGGGCGACCTCAAGCGGTCGGGCGGGTCGATCTCGGCGCGTGAGAGCCGCGCCGCGGCCGACGGATCGGGCCGGGCGTTCTACAGCTCGCGCGAGGCCCGCGCCACCGCCATGCGCGAGCGGATCCACCGCGAGCGGATGCGCCGCGAGAAGGCCCGGGGCCCCCGCGTCGCGGCCGGCGCCAGCGGTCCCGAGCCCCACCCCGACCGCGCGCCGGTCCGGCCGCCCTCGCCCGAGGCCGTCCACCGCGCCGTCCTCGACCTCCCGCCCGGCCCTGTCACCGCCGACGTGCTCCGCGTCCACTACCGCCGGCTCGTCGTGGCGTATCACCCCGACCGCTGCGTCGGGCTCGGGGTCAAGCTCCAGCGGCTGGCTGAGGAGGAGACGAAGGCGATCAACGAGGCCTACGCCTTTTTCAAGCGCCACCTCGGCGACTGACGGCGGCCCCGCGCGCGCCGGCCGGTAGGCTCAGAGCACTGACGCGCACAGTCGCGTCAGGATTCTCCGAGATCTCCGTGCCGCCGCCGCCGCGCCTCGGTATCGTCCGGGCGGTCCCCCGCTCCCCCCATGCCGACGGCCCGCCCGGTCCGCGTCCGCCGCTTCGCCGCGGCCCTCCTCGACGGCGTCCTCGCCCTGCTCCTCGCGCTCACGCCCGCCGCCGTCGTGCCGGGCGTGCTCAAGGGCCGGATGTTCGGGGTCGGCCTGCTGCTCGGCGCGGCCTACCTCCTCCTCCGCGATGGCCTCCCGTACGCCGAGTGGGGCTCGCGATCGCTGGGCAAGCGGTGGCTCGGGATCCGCCCGTACCGCATGAGCGGCGAGCCGATGGACTGGACGGTCTCCGCGCGCCGAAACGCGACCGTCGCCGGGGCCGTCGCGCTGGGCGCCGTGCTGTACCTCATCGGCGGGTACCGGGGCATCCCCTTTGGCGAGGTCCTGCTCTACATCGGCGCCGCCGTGCTCGCGGCCGAGTCGGTGCTGGTGGCCGTCGACCCCGCCGGCCGCCGCGCGGGCGACCGGATCGCCCAGACGCGCGTCATCGAGGCCCGCCACTAAACCGCTAGGCGCGGTCGCGGTCGAGCAGCGAGTCGACGCGCGCCAGCACCATGTCGATGGCCACCTGGTTCTGGCCGCCGCGCGGGATGATCACGTCCGCGTACCGCTTGCTCGGCTCGACGAACTCGAGGTGCATCGGCCGGACGGTCCGCCGGTACTGCGCCAGGACGGACTCCACGGACCGCCCGCGCTCGTGCAAGTCGCGCTCCATCCGCCGCATCAGCCGCACGTCGGGCGCGGCGTCGACGAACAGCTTGACGTCCATCCGCTCGCGCAAGGCCGGCTCGGCAAGGACGAGGATGCCCTCGACCAGGATGACGGGCCGCGGGTCGAGCCGCTCGGTCGCCGCCAGCCGGCTGTGCGTCTCGAACGAGTACGTCGGCTTCTCGATGGGCTCGCCGGCGAGCAGGCGGTCGAGGTGGGCCACCATCAAGTCGGTCTCGAGCGCGTCCGGGTGGTCGAAGTTGAACCGCGCCCGCTGGTCCGGCGAGAGGTGGTCGAGCGGCCGGTAGTAGGCGTCGTGGTCGAGGAGCGCGATCCGGCGCGTGCCGAACCGCTCCATCACCCTGCGCTGGACGGTCGTTTTGCCCGAGCCGGAGCCCCCGGCGATCCCGATGACGACAGACATGGTGGTGCGGGATGCAGGACGGCGGCGCGCGCAAGCGCCCCAGGTCCCTCGCGAGCTAGTCGTCCTCTTCTTCGCGGGCGCGCTTGGCGGCAGCGGCCTCGGCCTCGAGCTGGGCGCGGGCCTTGCGGCGGGCGGCGCGGCGCGTCTCCCAGCCCGGGCTCGACACCATCACGACGGTGCCCCCCCCGGCCTCGTTGAGCTCGGTCTCTTCGTGGTCGACCTCGTAGCCGTCCGGCGGCTCCCACAGGTCGAGCGCGTCGGCGCTGTCGGCGGTCTCGTTGACGATGTAGGCCACCAGCGCCCCCCGCAGTTCCTTGACGCCGTGCGAGACGGCCGTCCGCTCGCCCGCCTCGTCCTCGCGGTAGAACTTGACGCGGATCATCCGGCCGTACGTCTCGGCGTCGTCCCA
This sequence comes from Rubrivirga halophila, assembly GCF_046845755.1. Taxonomy (GTDB): domain Bacteria; phylum Bacteroidota; class Rhodothermia; order Rhodothermales; family Rubricoccaceae; genus Rubrivirga. Next base: position 301,934 of record NZ_CP177357.1, on the reverse strand, counting down.
CGCCGCCTCGTGCGAGGCCGGCAGCAGGTTCCAGACGGCGTGCCCGTCGACGAGCTTGTTGAGCGCCTTCGAGAGCGGCTCGCGCCAGTACGTCGAGGCCTTGCCGATGCCCGCCACCTTGGCGTCCATCTTGAGCCGGTAGTCCGGGATGAGGTCGTCCGGGCGGAGCAGACCGAACAGGCCCGAGAAGATGACGCCGTTCTCGAGGAGGCGGCGCTGGGAGCCCGTCGGGAGCCCGGCGAAGTCGGTCGCGGCGTACATCACGCCCGGCCCGTAGCGGTCGACGGCCGCCATCAGCGGGCTCCGGTAGATGCCGAGGTTGGCGTCGACGGCCTTCTGCAGCGTGTCGCCCTTGACGCCGAAGAGCTTTTCGAGCGCGGCGTCGTCGGCCGCCCGGATCTCGGCCTGCAGGGCGTCGATGAGCGCGCGGCGCTCCGGGTTGAGGTCCGAGAAGTAGTTGAACGTGTTCGACGAGCGGTAGTCGAACATGTCGGGCGCCAGGGGATTCCCCCCCGGCTCCTTGCCCTCCGCGCTGGGGAGGAGAATCGTAAAACGCAACGTGTGCCGGGGAGAGAGGAGGGCGGGGCGCTAGGCGCCGTCGCCGGAGCGGCCGAGGCGGGCCTGCGAGATCAGGGCGTCGGCTTCGGACAGGAGGTCTTCGGCCTGCTGGCGGGCGTCGGCCACGAGCGCGTCGGCGCGCGCGCGGGCGTCGTTCGAGGCACCCGACCCGTCGAGCCGGTCGACGACGGCCGCGAGGTCGCCGGCCCACCGGTCCAAGAGGTACGCGGCGCGGCGGCGGAGCTGGCGGCCCTCGTCGGGCGCCAGCAGCAGGCCGACGGTGACACCGGCGGCACTCCCAACGAGGAACCCCCAGATGGAGGCCCGGACGGCTCGACTACGCTGACTCATGAGGTTCTGAGGGGGGACGGCCCGCAAGATAACGGCGGGCCGGCCGGGGCAATCCCGAAACAGGCCGCCTCCACCCTGGGAGACGGCCTGGCTCGGCAGATTCGGAGGGGCCCCCTGCGGTGAACCAGGCGACCGAGGGACCTAGCGGCCCTTCTTCTTGTGGCGGTTCTTCCGGAGCCGCTTTTTCCGCTTGTGGGTCGCGATCTTGTGACGCTTGCGCTTTTTGCCGCAGGGCATAGGGTTGGCCGAGGCTGGTTGAGTGGTCGGTACGGGCCGTAGAGAGCAAAGGTAGGGCCCTGCGGACGTACCGACTGCCCAGGGGCGTCTCCTGACCGAGGTTTCACGCGGCGACCGGACAGACAAGCCCTTAGGCCTCGTTTTGGGCGCTCGCGAGCCATTGCACCTGGTCACAGCGTAGCGGATTGGCGACGCGCCTGTCCCCTGTGCAGGACAGACACCCGCGCGCCCGTCGGCGTGGGCATCGATTCGCGCGTGTCCGCGCTGTTCACGGCGCTGGACGCCGGGTTGGCACGCCCATTGTATAAGGGCGGAGCATACCGGGCAGTGCTCGGGGTGAAAGAGCGATACCGTGCGATCAGGCTTCGGCCTCCGCACACGTCGGGCGGACACGCACGGGTGAGCGTGTCCGCCCGGCTTTTTTTTGTCCCTGCCACCGGTAGCGTGCGCGTGGTACCCTCGGGCATGATGGTCCGCGCTGCCGCCCTCTTCGTACTCCTCGCCACCCTCGCCGCGTGCGCGCCCCGGCTGAGCCCGCCGTACCGCGACTACGAGGTCCGCGCTACGGAGGCGGACGTGACGGACCGACTGCGGGAGGCCGCCGAGGCCGCCGGGTGGACCGTCGCCGAGTCGCTCGACCCCGCCGTCGTGACGACCGCCCCGCGCGACGTCGGTGCCGGCCTCACGTCGTCGACGTCGGCCGCATTGGATTTGGTGCCGCTCGACGGCGGGTTCGTCCGCGTCTACGTTCGCGCCGAGCGCCGGTCCGTTTTGGGAGGCCGCTCGAAGGTGTACGCGCTCGACGGCGCGATGCGCCAGCGAATCTTGGGGCCGCTTTCGGAGGCGCTCGCCGAGCGCGGCCTCGTCCCGCTCGGGACACCACGCGACCGAGATGAAGACGCGACCGAGTAGGCACCGCACCGTCTGTGCGTACGTTGTGTCTCCATCGGGGGCCTCGGCCCGCGACTGTTCTTTGGGGATGACACGGTTTCGACGAGAAGTGTGTGCGGCAGGCTGCGCGCCGGGTGGTGTCCGATACGCCCGCAAGACCCATCGGAACGCAATTGTAGCTGCGAACGACTACTCCTACTCGCTGGCCGCGTAACCACGCCGCTAGCTGTCTCGTGAGACGGACGCTCACTATCGTTTCACGAGGCACCGACTAGAGTGAGCTGGTCCTGAACGCTCCGGCTGAGCGTGACGGACGAGACCCAACCAGCCTGCGCTCGCGGGGAAGCCCGTCAGCGGGCCACGCCCCGCGAGCAAAGATTTTGAAGCGCTGACTACGCGCGTAGACGCCTGGACTGTAGCGCCTCTCGGACCCGGGTTCGACTCCCGGCATCTCCACTCTTAAAGCCCCGTAGCTTGGACGACCTCCTCGCTACGGGGCTTTTTGCTGTCTAGTGGCCACATTAGGCACCTTCACTCGGAAGTCCGTTGGAACAATGGGGTGACTACTGCCGGACCCAGAGTCAGACCCATGAGAGTTCGACTCTCGACCGTGAGTATTATCAGGTACCCATCCCCCACGATCGGACCCGATGAAGATCACGCTCGTCCAGAAGCCTAAGTCCGACCGGAAAGGCGCCCAGCCCGTCTATGTCCGGGTGTCCCACGAGGGCAAGGAGCGCCTCGTCTCGCTCGCCATTAGCGTCGAGCCCAAGCACTGGAACCCGAAGCGCCAGGAGCTCCGTGCCACCCACCGCGACCACGAGGCGCTCTCGGCGTTGTTGTCGGAGCGCTTGGCGCGAGCCCAGAAGGCGGGCGCTGAGGCTGTGCTCTCGGGGGGGCGGAACGTATCGGTCGACCGGATCAAAGAGGCCGTCATCAAGGCCGTCCATCCGCAGACCGCTTCCCCGAAGCCCGCCCCACCCATCCTCGACTGGATGCAGCGCGAGGTACGCGAGCAGTATTGGGAACGTGGCAAAGTCACGACGTCGAAGGCCTACACGAGCGCGGTCAACAACCTGCGGGACTCGTTGGTCGCCCAGGGCGTCGGCGTGCGGGTGACGGCCTCTGGACTCACGTTGCCAGTGCTCCTGGCCCACCGCAACCGGCTCGAAGCGCCGAAGCCCCCGAAGGGCCACCCCGGAGGGCCGGGGTACGGCTGCGGCCACGCTCCCAACTACGTCGAGAAGCAGATCTCGATCGTCCGGACCCTGCTCCGCCGGGCAATGAAAGCGCGTGTCGACGGAGCGCGAGAAGCGCACGAGGCGGCGCTCGACGTCGAGGTCAAGAAAGTGTCCGTCGAGAAACCTCGCCTCAGCTACGAACAGGTCATGGAGTATTTCGAGGATGACCTCACTGGCCGCCGCGCAGACACGCGGGACTGGTGGTGCGCGTCCTTCTTCCTCGGCGGGCTCCGGATCGGCGACGTGTTCCTCCTCAAGTGGGACAACGTCGCCGGTGGGCGGATCAAGATCTCGACGCAGAAGACCGGCGCGCGCGCCAACGCGGCCCTCGCGCCCCAGGCCCAGACCATCCTCGACCGGTGGCGCCCCCGGACTGGCCCTGGCGGGACCGAGCCGTCGATGTACGTGTTTGGCATGCTCGCCGAGGGTGTCGAGGCGGACCGGGTCGAGCTCACGCGCCAGCTCTCGGCTGCCAAGGCCCTCGCCCGGAAGTATATCGCCCTCGAGCGCGAAGAGCGGGACTGGCCCGTCGTCGGCGGTAAGCGGATCAACCTCCACTCCGCGCGCCACTCGCTGGCGGACCACCTCCGGAAGGAAGGTGTGCCCGTTTACGACGTGTCGAAGATCCTCACGCAGTCGCGGCTATCGACGACGGAGACCTACTTAGCCTCGTTTGACACCACCTCGGTCGACGCATCGCTCCTCGGCGCCCTCGCGCGGCCGGACGGCTCCGGCAACTCAGAGGTCTAGGCCGCCTGGCACAGAGTGGGGATGTCGTGCTTCTCCCCCAGGTAGGCATCGAGGCTCGACCGGAGGTAGCGCGAGGGCGCCCGGCCCGAGCCGCGTCGGACTTCAATGACGTCGGAGGAGTTTGCCCACGCCTGGAGCGTCTTCGTACTCACCCGGCAGTAGCGGGCTGCCTCGCGTGTCGGGAGCCACTCGGGGACGACGGGCGACGGCGGGCCTTCGAGCCGCCGGGCGAGCGCCTCGATGAGCTCCGCCGCCGTCAGCGAACCCGAAGGGGCGTGCGGATCGACGCCTACGGCGCGGCAAGCGTCGAGGGCCGGGTGCTCGGCGACGATGCGGGGTCGGAGCGGAGACATAGGGGTTCCGTGCTGCATGTCTACACGGAGGAGCCGCCGCGCTCGCGCAGGCAGCGCTCGTAGGTCTGGCCGACAGCGGCGTGGCGCTGGGGCGTAGCAACCGGCTCGCCCGTCGGCCGGACCGGGGCACCGGTGCAGTCGAGGTACATGCCAGTGTGCGCTCCCCGGTAGGTCACCTCTCGCGTCCGGAGATCCCAGTTCATTTCTCCCTCCCGCGGGTCCGTCACCCCGTCGAGGGCCATCAGGACCTTGAGGGTCACGGGTAGGTCCTCGGAAGAGATCAAGTTGGCGCAGTAGCTGCAGTGGTCACAGACGCAGACGGCCAACGGGAGGCCTGAGAGAGAGCGGTCGAGCGTGCGGTCAAGGCCGAGCTCGCTGGGACCGGACGGGAGGTGGGGGCCGGCAGGCTCGGCAATCCGGAGGGGCATGGCGTTGAGGAGTCGTAGGTCGGTGAGCACGGAGACCATCTTAGCGGACTGCGCCTAAGGTTTGTCGCCCGACCGGGCTAAGCGCGGCCCTTAGAAAGGGCCCGCCGCGCCCTGCGAGGTGTTGGAGTCCCGCGATAGCCGTGCGAGGTCTGCCACGTCTGCTCCGCGCCCACCCCGCCGGCGTCCGAAGCCGTCACGCAGTCGACCGAACCCCTATCGTCGTTCGGCCATCGTCTCCGAGACCGCCACCGGTCCCTGCTGCAGAGCGTTGCCGAGGGCGCTGCGGTTGTGCCCCTCAGCCGTCACGGCTGTACCCCTCGCGAACGACGGTCGTACCCCTCGTTTGCGGAGCGGCCCAGAGGCCGACCAGAAGCGAAATGGGCGTACAGGTCCGTACACGCCGATCGGGCTTGTTCGTGCCCCCTCGGAGGTGACACGCCCCGAAAGGGTATGTGTGTCGTTGGCTCACGACGCGACGCCCGCCCCAGACCGACCGGCGGCCTCGCGAGGGCGCGCCCGCGGGCGCCCTGCTACGTGCGTGGCTCGTGTCCCTCTCGCCTCTTGAGTACCTAGTGCTTCTTCGTCTTCTCGTCGAGGGTTGGAAGATCCAGTCGTCTTGGTCTCTACTGTCTTTTGGTGTGTACCGATAGAGCTCGACTCGCTTCGCTCGTCTCGCCGCGCCCGCGAGGTACCCCCAGTATGTGTCCCGGCTTGGCGCCTCGTTGGCCCCGCCAACCTTCCCGACGCGGATTGGAGGCCGTATGGGGGACATCGGTCCAACTTGGCGCCAGGTGTCTCCCTGCAATCTCAGGCTATGGATTAGACGTGAACGAGTCTTCACACGCCGTTCTACGGGGAGCAACGGCGCCTCGGCGGTTGCCACCGCTCTAACCCCGCCAGGCGCCCCCGCCTCGGACACCCCCCTTTCCAGCGCTTCGCTCGGCGTTCTAGTCCCTTCTTGCGCGAGTCGGCCCGGCCACCTACGCGTGTCGTGGCCTCGCGCTCGCAGGTCCGGCGTGACTCTGGCATCCGAGCCCCGAGGCGTAGGACTCGACGCGCGACGCGAACGCGTCGTCGACAAAGCCGAGCAGCGCGTGGGTGACGACGTCGCAGGCCTGGGCCGCTCGGCGGGGCGGCACCTTGCGAGCGGACGGCGTGAGGTGGCCGTGGACGAAGATGTGCCGTAGCCCCGCCCCAAGGTGCACCATGCTGGCGTCGGGACCCGGGCCGTCGGCGTAGAGCGCTTCCAGCCGACGCTTGAGACGGTCGTTCACGCGGTCCCGCACGAAGTGGCCGAACCGGTCCTCGATGTCGGCCTCTCGGAACCGCCGAACCACCTCGGCGCTGTCGTGGCCCCCGAGGTCCGGGCCGAACTCGTGGTCGGCCTTGTAACCCAAGGCACCTCGGAGAGACTCGACCGCGGAGTAGGCCAGGGCCGCACGGATGAGCGAGCCGTAGCCCTGTTCGGTCTCCTCCTTGTAGCCTCGCAGACGCACGCCCTCGAACGAGTGCGCGAGGCGTACCCGAGCCTCGAACCGGTTGAGGTCCCCGCGGTCGCAGCGGAACCCCATCCGGCGGGGGTGGTGGCCCTCCTTACAGAGGGCCTGGTACGACTTCCAGGCGCGGAGTCCCATGGTCAGTCGGCAAGCGCCTTGAGCAGGGCGTCTCGGGCGTCGGTGTAGAACTGGACGTTGAGCCGGGCGGCCATGTCGTCGGAGAGGTCGAGGAGCTGGCGCCGGGCCGAGACCGGCATGAGAAGGGTCTCGGCCCCCTTCTCGACGGCGATCTCGGCGACGGATACCGCGTTGTACAGGTCCTCGATGGAGCCGCCGAGGTTGAGCGATCCGACGACCACGAGCCCACCCCGGAGGCTCTTGCCGAGGAGCGACCCGCAGAGGGCGAGGAGGACCGCCACGCCCGTGCCGCCGCCCGTCTTCGTCGCGTCGAACGAGAGGAGCTGGACCGTGAACGCGTGGGCCCGCGGGTCCCGGTCGCCGACGAGGCCCTGGGCCTTCGCGTAAAGGTTCTGCTCGGCGCACCGGACGGCCTCCGAGAACGGGGGTGGGGCCGGGCGGTTGAGGATCCGGACGCCATTGCCGGGTCCTTCCGTCGTCTCGACGCGGAAGAGCCCGGCAAGGTCGTCCCCCGACCCCGGGCTGACCGTCCACGCCTGGCCGGGCGGGAGCGGGTCGGCCCCGATCTGGCTCTGGTCGCGGAGTTCGGGCGTCGTCACGAACTCCTCGACGCCGTCGACGCCCATCTGGTAGCTGAAGCTGGTCGCGCGGAACTCGGCCGACCCGATCCGCTTCTGCTGCTCCTTGACGCGCCTACGCCCTTCGAGGGCCAGGCGGACGGCCCACTCCAGCGTCTCGTCCGAGACGGGGGCCTCGGGGTCGGGTGACATGAGCTTGATGAGGCCGCTGACCGTCTTCCGCACGGCCGTGAGGTCGCGACCGGAGAGCGCGCCACCGAGGGCGACCCGCCCGTCGAGGACGCTCGACCGGCTCTGGCTCCGGAGGCGCGTCCAGCACTCGGCGAGGAGGTCGCTGACGAGCCCGAAGTGCCCCGTGAAGAGGGCCGGCGAGAGCTTGGGGACGTCCCAGCCAGGGAAGTAGGCGTGGAGCCGGTCCATGAACGCCGTGTCGCTCCGCATCTCGGGGGGGAGCGGCGAGAGCAGGTGGCCGACGCGCTGCTGGTGCTCGACGTCGACGTCGAAGTTGCCGACCAAGACGATCCCGCCGTCGGCCCGGATGCTCTCGCGGCCCCGGCTGAACTCGCCGGATTCCATGTACCCCTTCATGATGTTGACGCCGTCCTTCTGGTCGAAGGACACGCCAGACACCTCGTCGAAGCACACGACGTCGTACTGCGACACGAGGCCGCGCTGGCCCGTCGCGTTGTTGACGAACATCCGGGCGACCGTGGCCTTGCCGCCCGAGATCAGGTGGGCGTAGGGCGAGACCTGCTGGTAGAGGTGGCTCTTGCCGGTCCCCCGGGGCCCGAGCTCGACCGCGTTGTAGTTCCGCTCGACGAACGGGATCATCCGGAGCAGGAGGACATCGCATGCCCGCTCCGGGAGCTCGGAGGGCTCGAACCCGACGGAGCGGAGGAGGAACGACCGCCACTCGGCGTCGCTGAACTGGGCTCGGCCCTCGTAGAAGGGGTCGAGCACGTCGCGGCGCGAGAGCTGGATGGGCCGGAGGGTGTCGACGGCGAAGGGGCGCCCCGAGGCCTCTTGGGCGATCACGGCGTCGTACGACACCTCGACCTCGGCGTAGAACCCGCCTGTGAGCATCCGCTCGTGCTGCTGGACGAGGTCGGGCGAGATGCGGATGTCGCGGAGCCGGAGGCTCGGGAGCTCGGCGAGGTACGAGTCGGTCTTGGCGTCGAGCCGGGCCGTGATGATGTCGAGGATGCGGATCCGACCCTGCTCGCGGGCGCGGCTCTTGAACAGCTCCTCCTCCCCGGCCCGGACCGCCCGCTCCGAGAGCTGGCGCGCGACGACGGCCAAGCCCTCCTCAATCTCCTGCGGGTCGGACGAGGCGCAGTAGCGGCCGAGCAGGAACTCGACGACGTAGGTGGGGACGGGGTACTGGCCCTTGAACCGGCGGACGAGGTCTTTGCGGACGACGTACCCGTCGAAGGCCCGGGCGGCAAGGGTGTCGAGCTCGTCGTTCATCGGTAGGGGTTGAAGGGGTCTGGACGCTACGGCTGGGCGATGACAACGTCGTGTTGCAGGAGTAGTCGGCCGTCGGCGTCAAGGAGGACGAGGACGGCGGGGTCGCCCTCCAACCGGTCGTCCTCGACGAGGAGCGCCGCGGAGCCGGCGTCGTCGAACGATGCGGGACTGGCCACGCTGGAGGCGGGGTCGGCGGCCCGGGTGCGGAGCTCGGCCGTCACGGCTCCCCCCGTCTCGCTGAGGTAGACTCGGAGCCGGAAGCCAACCCAGCGGAGGTCCTCCAAGACTGGGTGTCCCCCCTCCCCCGCCGCCCGGGTCACGGTGAGCGTGGGGACGACGGACTCCTGGAGGGAGAGGCCGCCGTGGGTGTAGGTGTAGCCCTCCGTGAAGGCGCACACGCCGGGCGCCAGCGCGACGCGGACGTCAGCGTTCCAGTGCCACGGGACGACGGGGAGACCGGAGACGTCGGCGTCCTGCTTGACGAGGGCGCACCGCCCCCACCTGTCGTTGGCGAGCGCGAGAGCGATCGGGTGCTTGGGGAGCCCGCCGGGGACGAGGAGCCACCCGTGGTCGGTCACGACGCGGACCGCCGTCCACCCGGCGGAGAGGAGCGCCTCGATCCGCTCGGTGACGCGCTCGACGAGGTCCGGGAGCCGGTGGGCCAGGCGGAGCTCGTGGTGGTGGCCGGCGCTGTCGATCTCGCCGGTCTCGGTCCACGCGGCCCCAGACCCGCTCCCGGTCTCGGGTGCCCGGAGCACCTCGATTCCAGCGTCGGCTAGCACGGACCGGAAGCGGTCGATAGTGAGCGCCTTCCCGTCCGGGAGCGCCGTCGCGAACTTCGGCGGCGGGTCCGCGCCCGGCCCGAGCCGACCTGCGACGGGGGACGCGGCGGGCTTCGCCGTGGGGGTGACGGAGGGGAGCGCGGCCCAGGTGTGCGCGCGTTCGACGTCGAGGCCGCAGGCGTTGAGGGCCTCGGCCAGCCGGGCGCCGACGTCGGCCCGGAGCCCGTCGACGAAGAGGACGGCCGTGCCGTCCGGGAGGTCGCCGGGGAGGTCGGGACGGGGCGGCGTGTCGCCGGCGAGCTCCTGGAGCCGTCGGGCGTGGGCGTCGAGCCACGGGAGGTAGAGCGCCCGGGCTGCCGATGCGACGGCGTCGAGGTCGGGCTGGCGCGAGACGGCCGCGAGCGCGTCCATGACCGCGCCGTCGGCCGCGTGCCCGCCGTCGGCGTACGCCAGGGCGAGCGCCTCCGGAGAGTCGCCCGAAAGGGGCCGGTCCGTGGCCTGGGCGAGGCGGACGAGGGCGTCGAGGGCGACGGCGAGCGGGGCGCGTTGGCGGGCGGCCCAGGCCGTGCCGCGGCGGGGGCCGTGCTCGGCGTCGAGGTGGGCGACTCGGGGAGCCGCCTCCTCCGCGGGGAGCCCGCCGACCTTGAGGAGCGCGTCGCGGAGGGCGTCCTCGGCGTCGTCGTTGACCTGGGGCCACCGACCGGCCTGAGCGCCGAAGAGTCCGCCAAGCGTGGCCGGTGCCGCCTTCTCGAGGAGATCCGGGACGGCGTTGTAGCTGGAGGGCGTCTCCGCGAACCGGTCCCAGACGGCGGTCCAGGCTCCTTCCGCCTCGCCCAGCTTGCGCGCAGCGGCGAGGGGACCGTCGGCCTCGGGGTCCACCCCGTAGCGGACGCGGGCGACGCCAGCGAACGTGGTCCAGCGCGCGTCGTCGGACTCGGCTCGGAAGCCCTCGGGGTCGTCGAGCCAGCGGAGCACGTCGCGGGCCGGATCCTCGACGATCAGGCCGTCGAAGGTCGCGGCGTCAAGGCGCTTGCCCTTCATCGAGGCGACGTCCTCCCGGGCGAAGACCGGGAGCGCGCGGGCGAGCGCCTCCGAGGTGGCCGTATCCCGGGCGACATCTAGGCCCAGGCCGTCGCGAGCGTTGAGGAGGAACGAGAGGGGCGTCCAGTCCTTGCCACCCTCCGGGCCGAAGACGGTGCCGCGGAAGGGGAGGTCGGCGAGGGCCACGAGGTCCGGCGGGAGGGCCTCGACGACGCGGAGCGTGGAGCGGCCGACGCCTGGCAAGTGGAGGATGGGCGTCGTGCCTTCGGGGACCGGAGACGAGGCGAGCGTGCCGTCGACGGCGCAGCGGAGCCAGAGCGCGGGGCCCCGGCCCGACTCGGGGTCGTAGTCGCCGAGAGAGAGCAGGCCGGGGAGCCGCTCGCGCAGGAGCGGGACGAGGGACGACCAGGCCCCGAGGGCGTCCGGCCACATCACGGCGGCGGGGAGCGCCTCCTCGCCCGGAGTGGAGGCGAGGGCGCGCTGGAGGGCGTCGGCGAGGGCGTCGAGGAGGGTCACGGGCAGCTAGAGCGCGGCGAGGTCAAAGGCCTCGGCGAAGGGGTTGACGAACCGGACGCCCTCGACCTCCTGGTCGTCCTGGAAGTCCTCGGTGAGCAGGACGGCCGCCCCCGCGTTCTTGGCCGCGGCCCAGATCTGGGCGTCGAAGTAAGAGAGCCCGTGGGCGTCGACGCCGCGGATGGCCTCCTGAACGACGGCCTCGGTGAGCGGCTCGACGGAGAACACGGCCGCGAGACGCCGGACGTAGCCCGCCGTCTCGTCGGGCGTCAGCGGCGGCCGGCGCTTCACCAGCAGCACGCGCGACGACTCGGCGAGCGCCTGGGCGGGGACCACGGCGCCCGTCCCGCCGAACCGGGCGAGGATCTCGTGGACCCGAGCCTGCTTGCCCGGCGCGCCGGAGTCGAAGGCGTAGATGAGGACGTTGGAATCGAGCGCGACCCGTGGCGTCATCAGGACCACCGCGAGAGCCGGCCGTCGTAGAGCTCGTCGCGGGTCCAGCCGCGCCCCTCCCCAGATGCCCGGGGCTCGGCGGGGTGCTCCGCGTTGACCCGCTCGACGAAGCGCTGGAGGTCGTCGACCGCCGCCTGGGCCTTTGCGCCGTCGTCGAGCAACAGGTCTACGGCCTGGCGGACGAGGTCGGCCTCGGAGCGGTGCTCTCGGCGAGCGCGCTCTTTGAGCGCCCGGTCCTGGGCGGGCGTGAGGTAGAGCTGCTTGCGGACCATGGGTTCCATCGGAGCGGCGGCGCGTGATGTATGTAATGTACAAAGAGTCCGACAGATCCATCCCTTCGTCAGGGGGGCTCTCAGCGCAGGGCGTCCAGGAAAGCAGCGAACTCGCCACGAGACTTGCGTTGGGCTGCTTCGAGTTCGTCAAACGACCGCGCCAGTCGGAACTGGCGGTGCACCCCCACGACCTTGTTCGGAAGCTCGCGAAGGACGCCCGCCTCCAAGAGCGCGTCCAATGTTTGACGCGCTTGCGGCCACGACCGTCGGAGGTGGGTTTCGAAGACGCCTTCGTGGACCGTGGTGGCTCGCTGGAACAGCCGCAGGAGCCGGTCTGCGAGAGCAAGCTCGGCGTCCGCCGTGGGTGGCGGCTCCGCAGGCTGCGAGGTGCGGTCCCCCCCGAGGTCGAACCCCGCGTGTCGGAGTTGATCACGGATGGACGCGGGGTCGTAGTGGCTCAATGCCTCGGAGCCGCCGGGCTCCTCGTCTGAGACCATGGACAGCTCGGCCGGGATGCTTGGCTCGTCGAACGACGCCTGGGCGTCTCGGAGGTCCACGTCGAGGACCATGTTCATGACGCTGCACCGCTCGAACGTGAGCCCAGAATGCCGACTCCCGTCGAACGGGAACCGCTCGAACACGCAGTCCCGGAACGTGACGTCGCGGAGTGCCCCGAACGCGGCGTGTTGAGCGCGAACGTAGATGTTCTCGACAGCGACGGTGTCCGGGTGGGACCGAGCGCCGAGAAGCGCGAGGGCGATTTGCCCTGCTGATGAGCGGAGATACGAAGTTCGGTGCCCGCCGCGCGCCGTCTGACTGAGCAGTTGGAGCACGTCCTCGACGGAAACCTCGTAGACCCGGAGCAGTCGCTCGACGGCCACCCGGACGGTGAGGTCGGGGAGTGTGCTGGTGTCCAGGAACGAGCGGAGGTCCTGGGCCTCAGACTGACCGAGAAGGTCGGCGAGGTGTCGCCCGAGGTAGTAGTTCCGGAACTCCTCGTGGTCGAACCGGAAGACCCTAGCCCCCTCGTCCTGCTGGAGTAGGGCGTGCTGGGGGAGCCGGATCTGCGTCTGCTGTGAGACCTCGGCCGGTAGGCCCATGCCTTCGGTGGCCATCTCCCCAACGACTTCGAGGACGTCGAAGGAGAGGGCGTCAACGTTCGACCGCCACATCTCCTCTGCCACCGCCATGAGGACGGCATGGTGCTGGTCGGTGGTGAGGATCGGTCGGGCGGCCCGCCCGTCCGTGCTCCGGAGGATCCACTTCCGGGCTTCTCGGTTGACGAGCTGGGTCACGAACCGGTCGAAGAACTCCTCGCCGGTCGCTTCGGTGAGCTGGCCGATGAGTTGGTCCCTCTCGTCGGAGGCCTCGAACGTCTCGATCAGTTTCCGCGCGAGGACGGCCCGCGTCAGGAGTGGGTGCTCGGCCCCGTCCTCGATCCGGCTGGCGATCCCGTCGTAGAGCGTCTGGCCTTCTCCGTTGAGGCCCGCGCGCTGGGCAAAGGCGAGGAACTGGGGCCGCTTCCACCGGCAGAGGTTGACCTCGGCGAACTCGACGTTGACGTCTTTCAGGCTCTGAAACAGCTTTGCCTGGGCCTCGAAGTCGTTGTAGTTGTAGTACGCCGACCGGGCCGCGACCAGGAGCCGGCCCTTCGAGTTGAACTGGTTGAGGAGCCCGCCGAGAGAGGACACGGCCTCACCGGTCCGGGTCTCGACGAACATCTCCTCGAACCCGTCCAGGGCGAGGACGATGGCGCCCATTTGGACGAGCGTGACTACGCTGGAGTAGTAGTAGTGCTTGAACCGGAGGCGGTTGGCGAGCGTGCCGACGATGACGTCGTCGAGCCGAATGAACGGGCGCCCCCCGAGTTGGACGGGCATGAGGAGCCATGACGCTTCGCCCGCGCGGTACCGCTGGGCCTGCTCGAGCGCGAGTTGCTCGATGAGGCTGGTCTTGCCTTCGCCGGCGTCGGAGGTGAGGTAAACGACGCGGGTGGTGTCGGCGGGCTGCTGATCGAGCAGCTCTCTGACGGCCGCGAGCGCGTCGGGCTTGTGGCTCGGTTCGGCGTCGGGGTTGCGGTCGAGGACGTCGACGACATCGGCCTCGACGGCGATGGTCCGGTCGTCGGAGGAGACGGCGTCCTCGATCCGCCGGGCGAGGAGGTCGAGGCGGCCGAGGCGCTCGGTGACCCACCGCCAGGCGGTCATGGTCGGCCCGCCATCCTCGGCGCAGTAGAGGACGCCCTCGCGGTCCGACAGTTCGAGGGTGATGGGCTCGTCGTGGACGTCGGCGAGCAGTTGGCTCCCCTGGCGAGTCACGTCGCCCTCACGGTCGGCGAAGCTTCGGACGATCTGTTCGAGTCGGGCGGGGTCCATGGGCTAGAGCGCGAGGGAGTGGTAGTCGAGCCCGGCGGCGGGCAGGTAGTGCGGGCGGAGGACCCGGTCGGGGCGCGTGTGGACGTGGTAGACCGTCCCGCCGGTGGCCACGCTCTGCCAGATGGGCGGGACGAAGTCGTCGTCGCTGCTGACGAGCGCCGCGCCGCCGGGCGAGGCGGCGGCGTAGACGAGGTCGACGGCGATCATGGTGTCGACGAGCTTCTGCTCCTCCCCCTGGCGGACGAGGTCGGCGGAGGGGACGGAGCAGTCGGGGCAGGCGCGGTGCCTGACGAGGCCGGGGAGCCCCCTCAAGCAGCACTGGCCCGTGTCGGCGTGCTCGCACCGCTCGCGGACGGAACGGGGCCGAAGGAGTTGGGATAGCGCTTTGGGCCTGAGGGTTCGGACGAGATCCCGGGCGGGATCCACGAGCAAGGACCGCGCGAGGCTGGCCCGGACGCGGACGTACGCCGTCGGCTGGTCGGGGAGGACGTAGCGGTAGACGAACGGGAAGTCGCCGGGGGCCGTGAGTGCGGCCATGAGCTCCTGGGCTCGCGGTGTCGGGTCGTGCGTGTCGGCCTCGGCGTCGAGGGCGTACCACCCCCCGTAGAACCGGATGTCTAGGACGTCCGGGAGCTCCGGGGCCGCCGCACATACCGCGTCGGCGAGCCGCTGGGAGAGGTCCCGGAGCGGGCGGGCCTTGTCGGCAGCGAGGAGGTTGTCGTAGTCGACCAAGACGTACATAGGCTAACCGTCGATGCCGGCCTGGCGGCGGGCGTAGCGGCGGGCGGCGTTCGTGAGCTCGGGGATGACCTTGCCGTCGCCGTCGCGGAGCTTGTGCTCGGCGGGGACGTCCTCGTAGCGGTTGTAGCGGTCGGGGCCCCAGTGCGATCCGTCGGGGTTCTTGCCGCGGTCCTTGGTGCTTTGGACCTTCGTCTTGCGCCGGAGCACGCCGGCCTCGGCAAAGGGGCGGACGTTGACCAGGACGCCGTCGTCGAGGTCGGGCGCCCAGCCGATGGGCTGCTCCGACGCCGGCTTCCAGCGGACGAAGAGGTCGTGGGGCGGCTCGCCCTCCAGGATGAGCGCTAGACGGTCCTGAAGGTCGCGGGCGGCGGCCAGGCGGAGGTCGGCGCCGGGGGCGCCCTTCTCGGCGTCGGCGGTCTGGGCCGTGATCCAGTCGCCGAGGTAGCCGTAGGCGAGCTTCTCGAGGAGCGCGCGGTCGAGCTTGTGGTACAGGACGAGGGCGCCGAACCCGTCCTTCCGGCCGTCCCAGACGTGCCACACGAAGGGGCGGTTGTTGAACCGCTTGAGGTGCTGGGCGAAGAACCCGTCGCGGAGCCAGCGGTCGAGCGACTTGCCCTTGTAGCCGGCGTCGGCCAGCAGGGCCTCGACGCGGGCGACGGAGAAGGCGTCGCCGTAGGCGGTGGCGAGCAGGTCGCGGAGCCTCTTCTCGGCCGCGGGCTCGCCCCGGACGGCGACGAGCGGGACGATGCCATCGTCGTCGGCGTGGGCGTCGAGTGCGTCCGGAATGGCGTTTCCGTCGTCGTCGGACTGGGCGGGCCAGCGGTAGCCCACCAGGCGGGTGACGGCCGTCTGGAGTGGGTCCGTAGACGAGGCTACGTCGCCCTCGAAGAGCCACTGAGTAGGGTCGTCGGAGTGCGGCTCCGGCAGACCGTTCGGGTACTGCTCTTGGGCGGCCTTCGTCCACCGCTGCAAGTCAAACGGGACCTTAACAAGCGAAGAGTTAGTGACCTTCAGAGCTTGATCTATACGACGAACTTCCTCAGTGTACTTGGGCGACGAGCAGAACGCCCAGATCGCGGGGAGGTACTCAGGTTTGTGCGGGAGAATCAGCGCAGCGTTGTTGTCAATGAGAGTCCCTGTAAAAAGGGATACTGGAAGCGACCCCATAGAACTCACCGTAACCCCCGTCTTTCCGAGTGCCTGTGTTCCGCGGGCGTCGGAGTAGTGAAGCTTCTTCCGGTACTCCTGGCTTGCCCGTAGTTGCCGCGCCTCCAAATCGAAGTCGACGACATACTCCAGCCCGCCAAACTCGCACGTCTCAGATTGTGTCGTTTGCTGAGGTACCCATTTAGGTCCTACTTCCAAGACTTCCCAGAACTGACGCTGGTATCGAGGCGCGTCCCCAGTCATGACTCCTGCGAGTCCGTCTGCGTACTTGCCTAGCAGTTCCAGATCCGAAGCCTCGTCGAGCGTGATTCGAGCGTCGGGGTTTTGGAGTTGAGCTTCCTGGGTTGCTTGGTGCAGCTCTCCAGTCTTGAGTAGCTCCGCCTTCTCTTCAGGGGACTGGCCTGGCTGCGCGTCCACGCCTGCGAAGCTGTGCCCTTGCTGCGGCCTCAAGCGCGTAAGTGCAAAGAGGCCGACGTTCACTATCTCGCCTGAAATGGTCTCGAACGCCCCAGGCCCGAGGCGCGCCACGACATCGACTGTCCGTTCCTTGAGCAGCTTCAAGCGGAACTGCTCGTATGACCCGAGGAACAGCCAGTTCTGCGGCGTCACCAGCGCCGCCGTTCCCCCGCTGGCGGCGAGGTCGAGGCACCGCTCCGAAAAGACCGTTGCCAGGTCGGCCTTCGCTTCCGGGTATCGCTTCGTAGCGAACGACTTGAGCGCTTTGTCTTGGCTACGCCAGCCCAGATACGGCACGTTGGTTACGACGAGCGTGTACCGCCCCGCCAGGAGCCGTGCCGCCTCGGCGAGCCCCTGCGCCACGACGCCCTCCGCCGCGTCGTCGCCCGCGAAGAGCGTTTGGTCCCGTTCGAGCGCGCGGACGAGCCGGGGGAGCGTGTCCTTGAATCGGTCGAGGCCGAGGTCGTCGGTGGCCCCCAACGGGTCGACGAGCGAGCCGAGCGTGGGCGCCTCCCGGAACGCCTCGTAGAGCCGGTCGAGCGCCTGCGCCAAGAGCGCGTCGGTGCCTGCGAGTCGCCGCCAGTCGGCCTTCGAGGCCGAGGGGGCGAGCCCGGCGCAGGCCACGTTGAGCGCGGGGAGCGTCCGGTAGCCGCCGGCGCCGGGGTAGGTCCACGCCGCGAGCGCGAGGTTGAACGCGGCGATCTGCGTGCACCGCGGTTCGAGCTCCAGGCCGTGGAGCTGGTCGCGGAGGACTGCGTCACACGCGGCCCGGGCGTCGAGGCTGCCCTCGGCCTGCCGCATTGGGACGAGCAGGTTGAGCGCGGCCACCAGGAAGTGCCCGGACCCGCAGGAGGGGTCGAGGACGCGGAGGTCGGCGGCGCGGTCGGGCCACCCGGTAAAGCCCCCCGCGGCGGGGCGGCCGTCGTCGTCCAGCCGGAGGTACGGCATCTCTACCGGCAGCGGCTCGCCCGGGTGCCGGTCTGTCCACCACGCGCCCAGCGTGTTGTGCAGGAGGAAGTCGACCATGTACCCCTCGGTAAAGAGCTGGGTTACGGCCGGGAGCGTGTCGGCGCCGATCTTGTCGCCCGAGGCGTTGGCGGCGTCCTTGGCGTCGGCCTGCCAGAACTGGTAGACCCAGCCGAGGCTGTCCCAGGCGTGGAAGACGGCCTCGGGGAGCCCCTCGACGGCCGCGATGAGGGGGAGCCGGTGCTCGGGCGCCATCGGGAGCGCCAGGACGGGGTCGTCCGGTCGGAATAAGGCTGGGAGCATCAAGGCCGCGTAGCGGGCTGCGAGCGTGTACCCGTCGGCGGCGCCCTCGTCGGCCGCCAGCTCGGCGCAGTCCTCGATGGAGACGGCCCCGCCCTCGGGGTGCTGCAACACGCCGCGGGCAGCGAGGAAGCGGGCGAACAAGAGCGCGTGCCAGTGCTCGTAGGCAACCTCGTGGACCAGGTGGTCCGTCGCCTGCTCCCGGGCCTGCGGGTCACGGGCGTCGCCGAGGGCGCGGGCACGGGCGCGGAGCGTGTTGCGGAGCTCGCGGTCGGCGTCCGAGAGATGGTCGTGCGGCGACGCCGCCCCGACCGCCAAGCGCTTGAGGGCGGCCCGGGCCCCGGCCTCGGCCACGACGCGGGCCTTCTTGACGGTCCGTTCGAGCGTGTTGCGGAGGTCAGTCGGGAGGGCGGGGTTCGTCATGTCGAGAGGCGGAGTCGGGGGGCGAAAGAGGGCGCTCCTCTCCCCGTAGATGAATAGCAGTCGGGTCGGAGGCCTAGGAGATCAGAACGGGTCCGTCGCCGAGCTTGTCGAGGAGCGCGGCCCGGAGCTCGTCGACGTAGGCGTCGACCTCGTCCTCCGACGACACCAGGCGGCTGGGCGCCGAGTACCGGGTGGCCTTGGGGGCCGCGAGGCGGGCGGCCTCTTGCAGGGCACGCCCGAACCGGGAGTCGAGCGCGTCGGCCGCGAGGGTGCGCGAGGCTAGGGGCTCGTCGGCGAGCGCCGCGAGCACGTCGTCCTCGGTCGCCACAGCCGCCGCTTCCGGGGGCGTGAGGTTGAACTGGGCGTCTAGCGCGGCTCGCTGGTCATCGGTGAGCGCGGTCCAGGCGGGGTCTCCGTCGAGGCGGGCAAGACCGGTCTGGGCGACGCGGTCGATGGCTTCCTGGGCCTCCGTGAGTGCGGCCCGTAGGAGTCCCACGAGCGACTTCCGCAGCGGGGGCACCGGGTCGGGTTCGGCCAGCAGCATCCTGCGGTCGCGGACGGCCCGAGCCTGCCGGACGTCGTCTTGAGCACCGTCCAGCCCCTCAGCGTGGCGGACCAGCACCTCCAGCGTGTGGAAGGCCGGGAGCCGGGCGTCGATCTGCCTGCGGACGGCACGCCAGTCGTCGAGGGCCTGGGCGTGCTCGGGGCGCAAAGCGTCCAGGAGGGCCAGGCCTTGGAGGTCGGCCAGTTCCCGAACCATGAGGGCGTCAGGCCGCTCGGGCGCGGGCGGTGCGCCCCCGGCCGCGTCGTGAGCGTCGCGGAGCGCTTCGACGAACTGGCGGGCGGCCTCGGCCTCCTCCGTCGGGTTCGAGTTGACCGTGGTGCCGAGCGCCTTGCCGAGCAGGCGCCGGAGGTCGAGCCGCTGCTTGGCGGAGAGCCGGATCCCCTCGCGCTGGAAGACGGCCGTCCCGATCCGGCGGGCGTCGAGGGCCTTCGCGTCGACGGGCTGCCCGTCGTGGGTCGCCTTGACGAGACCGGCGCCCACGAGTACGACGAGCGCCGCGTTGAGCGCGTCGTCCTCGGTCCAGCCGTAGGGGCTTGCCCGGAACGTGTTCTTGAGCTCCTGGCCGCGCTGGGAGCCTGTCAAGCTGTCGAGGACGGTCTTGACGAGGGGCTGCTCGGCCGGCTCCCCGGCGTACCCGACGGCCTGGAGCGCGTCGCCGGCGCCCTTGGTGGCGTTCCGGTAGACGGCGCCCCAGCGCTTGTCGTCGGCGAGGGAGAACTGAGGGAAGAGGCGAATGAGCGCCCGGGCGCCGGCCTCCGTGACGGCGTCCTCGGGCGACTCGGCGACGACCTCGTCGCCCCCGGCCGTCCAGACACGCGTGCCGTCGACGATGGCGCGGAGGATCTCGCGCTCGCGGTCCTGCGCCGTCTTGAGCCGGGTCTCCATCGCGCTCTGGGCCTCCTGCTCCTCGGGCGTCGAGACGTTCCCCTTGAAGTCGAGCGTGCCCTGGGCCGCCAGGCGCTCGCGGATGGCGGCCTCCAGGGCGTCGGCCCGCAGCTTGGGGATGTACGCGACCACGACGGGGCTGTCGGTCGGGAGCTTCCGGGCGTCGGCCAAGGCCTCGGACTCGGAGACGTCCCACCCGGTGCGGATCCAGAGCGGAATCCGCTCGCCCGTCGCCTCGGGCGCGTCGAGCCCGTAGCCCGGGGCGAAGTCGCGCCGGAGCTTGCTCGCGCCCTGCGTAAGCTTGACGCGGCCGACGAGCTCGGACGCGGCCGTCTTGAGGGCCTGTTCGCGGGCGTAGGCGAGGTCGCTGGAGACGCCGCTCTTGAGCGTCCCCGCCCGGCGGCTGAACTCGCGCTCCCACTCGCCCCCCGCCCGCGTCTGGAGGCGGTAGGCCCCGTCGATCTCCATGACCAAGCCGTCGGCCTGGAGCGTGCCGAGGAGGCCCGGGAGGCGGGCACGGAGCCCGGCGCTCCCATCGGGGAGATCCGACACCAAGAGGTCGGCGAGGACGTCCGGGGTCGCCCTCAGACCGAGGGCGGGGCGGGCCGTCTCCAGCTTGCCCAAGAGGTAGACCAGAGCGCAGACGCGGGCCATGAGCACCTCGTCTGGCGGGCCGCCCTGGAGCTTGGCGATGGCGTCGAGGTGCTCGCGCGGGACTTGGCCGGAGTTGCGGAGCTCGGCCTCGAAGTGCCCGTAGAGGAAGTCGGCCGGGACGACGGTCCCGAGAGGCTCGTCGGCGACGGCACGGGCGGCGGCGTGGACAATGCCGAGCTGAGACCGGAGCTGGCTCGTGGTGCCCTCGGCGTCGAACACGCGGAGCAGTTCCTCCCACACTCGGCGCCGGACCGGGAGGAGCGGGTAGTCGGCCGTAAGCGTCGC
Organism: Rubrivirga halophila; assembly: GCF_046845755.1. Lineage (GTDB taxonomy): Bacteria > Bacteroidota > Rhodothermia > Rhodothermales > Rubricoccaceae > Rubrivirga. The sequence continues at coordinate 281,568 of NZ_CP177357.1, read as the reverse complement.
GGCGTCCTCAGCGCGCGGTCCGAGCGGCGTCCCGTGAAGGTGCCGCTCGACCTCCCCCGCGACGTCGTCGAGGGCCTCGCGCAAGGCGTCGACGTGCTCGGGGTTCTTCCGGAGGACGACGCGCCTCGTCACCTGCTCGATGTCGGCGTCGTGGAGCTGGACCTTGACGAAGAACCGGCCGGCGATCTTCTGGAGGTCGGGCGTCGCCGTAAGCGCCTGCTGCCCCGTCGCCACCAGGAGGAGGCGCCCGTCGAACCGGGACGCGCACGCCTCGGCGACCTCCTGGACCGCCAGGGCGCGGGACGACGACTGCCCGATGGTCTGCTGGACCTCGTCGAGGACCAGGAGCGTGGCGGGGATGCCGGCCCCGTCACCGTGCGTCTCGAGCGCCGCACGGACTAGGGTCACGAAGTCCGACGTGCTGAGCGTGGTGACCTTGGGGAACTGGCTCCGGAGGGTCTGGCCCGCCCCTCCCCCGCTCCCGACGTCGAGGCCGGCCTCGGCCAGCGCGGCGTGGAGCGACGGCGAGACGTAGAGGCTCGCGAGCTCCTTGTCGAGCGTGCGGTCGTCGCGGGCGAGCGCGGCCTCGACGGCGTCGAGCTTGCCCTCGGAGCGGAGCCAGAGCATGAACCTGGCGCGGTGGATCTCCCCCGGCAGGCCGACCCCTTCGAGGACGATGCTGGCCACGGCGGTCGGGACGTCGATGTTGCCGCTCCCCAACGTGCCGGCGAGGGCGAGGGCGCCCCCGTAGGGCTTGGCCCGCGTGTCGAGCTCCCGGAGGAGGTCCGTGACCGAGGTGGGGATCTCGGCGACGAGCTCCCGCGGCGGCGTCCCGTCGGGGAACGGCTCGTTCTCCCACAGCGCCGCCAGCATCTTGATGAGGTGCGACTTGCCGCTCCCGAAGAAGCCGCTCACCCACACCGACGTCTGTTCGGCCTGGCCGAGCCTCTCCAGGTAGGCCTCGAGGATGCGCTGGAGGCCCTCGGCGTACTGCCCCGAGCACACGAACGTCTCCAACTCGTAGCGGAGGACGGCGTCGCTCCGGTCCTGGACCTTAGCGACGCCGTGGTTCTGGAGGCCGTACTCGCGGGGGTCGCGGAGGAAGAGGTCGCGGTTCTGCATAGAGGGGTCGAGGTCAGCGGGGCCGGCGGGGTGGCCTGGCCGTCTGGGGTTCAGTCGTCGGCGGTGATCGCGAGGGCGCGGTAATCCCACCCGTCGTGGCCATCGAGGAGCCGGTACCGGCCCTTCTCGACGGATCCGGGGAAGAAGACGACCAGGCGGCCGGTTACCTCTTGCTCCACGGCGCGGATGAGGGCGGGGACGTCGGCGAAGCCGTAGAGCCCACCCGCGCCGACGAGCGCGACGACGCTCTGGCGCCCGGCCGCGGCCCCTGCCTTGAGGGCATCGAGCACGCGGGACTCGGCCACCTCCTGCACGTCGCCGACCTCGGCGTCGAGGAGGTCCGGGGACTCGAAGTACGCCTCGGCGTACTCGTGGCCCCCGAGCCACTCCGGGACGAGGGGCGTGGCGTCGACGGTCGCCCACGTCAGTCCCCGGCTCGTCGCGGCGGCCTCGAAGGCGTCGAGCCGGGCGCGGAGCCGACGTTCGTCGGCCCGGTCGTACACGACGATCCAGACCCGCGGGGCCGACGGTTGCCAGGGGAGTTCGAGGTGCGCCGTGAACCGCGCGAGGAGGGTGTCGAGGCGGCTCATGCGGTACGGGCGAACGCGTCTGCGGTCAGGAGGGGGCGGGGGTCCACGTCGAGGACGTCGCCGCTGCGGCGGTAGGTGATCCACCCGTGGCGGGCCGCGTCGCGAGCGCGGTCCTGGAGGACCGGCGCCGGGGCGTCTAGGCAGACGGCCCAGGGGGAGGAAAAGAGCGCCCCGCCCCGCTCCCCACAGAGGTACCCGAGGAGGACGGCGTAGGCGACCGCGGCCGGCGGCGGGTCGACGTGCCGTCGGACCTTCCGAGAGTGCCCGTCAAGGTGTCCGGACTGGGTCCAGCTGGCGGCGGTGATGCGGGCGATCTGCGGGCGTGACTTCGGGGTAAACCGGGCCGGCAGCTCGCGCTCCAGGGCGCCGATCACGTCCGCCTTGTCGAAGAGGGCCCCTGTCTCCAACGGGAGGACGGCCTCCGCCGAGACGCGGAGGAGCACGTCGCGGGCGGCGGCAGAGAGAAGGGCCAGGAGCGGCCGGGCCGCCTCGCCAGCGTCCCAGAGGACGCGGAGGGCGCGGAACAAGGGGACCTCCGGGTCGAAGGCGTAGAACTCCCCCAGGCGCTGGAGCGTCTGGCGGCGGGTCGTGTCCGTCCGCTTGTCCAGGACGTTCCGCTCGACGATGGCCTCGGCGTAGGCCTCGTAGGGGGCGTCGGTTGGGACCGCCTCTAGGAGCCGCGCCAAGTCCGCGATCATGATGGACCGCGTCGAGTGGGTGCCGGTCGAGCGCCCCCGGAACCCGGCCCATTCAGGGAACTCGGCGCGGGTGTCGAAGGGGGTTAGGGTCGGACGCAATAGAGTCTCGGTGCTCAAGAGCGCTAAGCTACCGACGGTCCCGCTCCCTCTCGGACGCGCACGTACTGGGGAGGCCGGATCCACGGCAGGATTCCGACCTCCCCAAGGGTGGGTCCCTTTCCAGTCGGAGCTAGCGCCCTTCGGTGGCGCCGACGAGGTCGAGGATCAGGCCGGCGATCCGGTCGATGGCCGCGAGCTCGGCGCTCAGCGCGTCGTCGTCGCCCGACGCCCAGTTCTTGAGGTAGGGCAGCGAGCACCGGCCAGTGTCGAGCTCCATGGCTGCGAGTCCCACGAAGGCCGCACCCTCCGCCTGGAGCTCCACTGATGCCCTCGACGGGCGGTCAGTCGCGTCTGGACCGTGAGCGACGGCGTGGGCCAGCTCGTGTGTGAGGACGGCCGCGCGGTCGGCGGACGAGAGCCCGGCCCGGACCTCGACAACCTTCGCTTCGAAGCGACACCGGCCGTCGGCGTACCCCGTGTCCGTCGTCTCGACCGCGTATCCGTACGCCGTGATGGCGGCCTCGATGGCGCCAACGAGCCCCTCGGGGCCGTCGGCGTCCAGCCGAGACACTGGCGGTGCGTAGACGAGCGCGTCGTCGGCGACCGCGTCGGTCTGGGCGTAGTCGAACACCGCGACGGCCCGGAAGCCGTACGGGATGCGCCGGTCGGGGTCGGCGCCGGCCGCGACTTCGTCGGCGGTCGGCTTGCGGAGGAGCGGGGCGAGGATGGTGAGGCCGCGCTCGCCCTTACGGACCTGCCGCCCGTGCCGGGTCCAGTCGCGGTAGCCCTTGCAGTGACGGGCGCGGGGGTTCTGGAGGTAGACGAGGAGCTTGTTGCGAGCGCTGTAGTCGGTGAAGTGGGCGCAGAAGGCGAGGTAGCCCGCGAGCACGGCGGGGTCCTCGCGGATGCCGTCGAGGCCCTGGGCTAGGCGAGCGCGGGCTTGGTCGGCGCGGCGTTGGCTCGGTGTCCGGTCGTCGGCGGGAGCGGTGAAGGTGAAGCCGAGCTGCCCGGCCGTGGTTGTGGGGATGATGACGTCGTTCATGGGTCGTCTGAATGCGAGAGGCCGCCGCCCCCTGGGTGGGAGCGGCGGCCTCGGTGATGGAAAAGGCAGCTCGGTCTATGCCGCCGGTCGCGGCTGGTCCTGGGCGGCGACCCAGGCGCGCACGGCGGCCGCGCGGATCACGCCCCCGGCGAAGGGCACGCGGGACACGACCTCGAAGGCGAAGTCGGCCCCGTGCGCCTCGGCCGCCGGCTCGCCGCAGAGCGCGGCCAGCACCGAGAAGGCGAGGTCGGCCGGCCCGGCCCCGAGGCGCCCCCAGTCGAGCCCGTCGGAGTGGCGCCGGACGTGAGGGACCGACGCGTGGCCGGAGCCGTCGATGCGGCGCCAGAGGACCACGTCGTCGGCGTCGCCGGAGAGCGCCTCGGACTCGGGGAGCACCACGAGCCGGAGCGGCGGCACGGTGCCCCCCTGCGGCGCGCTGTCGCCCTGTGCGACCGTGCATTCGGGCACGACGAGTGCCGAACTCGTGAGGCCGCTTTGCGAGCCGTCCCCCCGCCCGTCGCCCGACTGACCGAGCGCGTCGAGGAGCCCGTCCATCGCTGTGCCGATGTGGCCAAGGACGATGTTGACTCCTAGGGTCACGCGGTCGCGGTGGGAGCCGGTCACGGAGCCCAGGTAGAGCCGGGCGCCGAAGGGCACGAGTGGACGAAACCACGGCAGGTGCTTCGGCTGGACCTCGCCGATGGGGTCGCCGTCGTAGAGCGCCGTCAGCCCGTCGTCGGTGGCGTCGAGCGTGAGCTCGGACCACTCTGGCGCCATCTCGCGGACCATCGCCCACAGGCGGCGCTGGTGCTGCGAGGTGCCCGAGAGCTTGGACGGGACGGCGAACGACGATGCGGAACGGGCGACGGAGAAGGCGAGCGACGCGAACGCCTTGCGGGAGAGCGTCTGCGGCTGCATCCGGGTCCGCTCGGTCGCGAAGGTGAGCCAGCGCTCGGCCTCGGCCGCGACGCGAGCGGCGTAGGCGTCGAGCGGCGGCACGCCGGGCGCGGTGGACGGGGACGTGTGGTGTAGGTTGAGAGTCTGAGTCATCGTAATCGGGGGGCCTCCCCCGGTCGTGGTGATGGCGCCGCGCTGTTCGAGCAGCGCGGTCGCCGTAGTGCCGTCCGGGTGTCTCCCGGCTCGGCCGTGCCCACCGCCAGCGGCGAGGGCACAAATGGGCGAGGCCCGACCTCCTCTCGGGGGCCGGGCCTCGTGTCGTTGGCGGTCCGTCGTGGACCGCAGTCGTCTGCTACAGGGGCGCCTAGAACGGCATCCAGTCGTCGTCCTCAGCCGGCGCGGGCATCGGGCCGATGGGCCAGTCGTAGAGGACCGGCTCAGGCTCGTAGGCGTCGAGCGCCGCTGCAAAAGCCCGGTGCCGCTCGGGGTCGTCGACCGCGCTCGGGAGCCCGGCCATGGCGTCCTCGAAGCCTGCGAGGTACCCCTCGGGGCAGGGCTCGCGCCGGAACGGGTCGAACCCGTAGAGGCCCCGGTGCTGCCACGGTCGTAGCACGTTGAACCAGTGGGAACTGTAGAAACGTCGACCGTCGATGCCCACGATGGAGTGGCCAGCGACCAAGCGCCGCCAGTCGCGGGCGAGCGCGGCGTCGGCCGGAGTGGACGGCCAGCAGGCCAGGGGATGGTTGTCAGCGCCGTCGCTCATGCAGGCGTCGTGTCCTCGCTGGTAAGCCTCGTCGAACAGGACGTCCGGGTCGGGCTCGGGCTGGCAACGGCAGGCGTAGTAGGACCCGCAGTGGCACTGGTCGCCGGGTCCGGGAATGGTGTGGTAGCTCATGGTTGATCGTCCTTAGTGGACGTAGCTGTGGCGACTCGGCCGGAGGGCCGGCCGCCTTGGGGGGTGAGTCCGCGCGGACGTGCGCGGGGGGTGCCAGACGATCTCTGGCGGTGCTGGCGAGTCCAGCAGGTGGGTGGCGCGCTCGGGCGCCGGGGTCTAGGCCGCCCGGGAGTCGGGGCGGAGGTCGAGGAGCCCCTCACGCCGCCAGCGGCACACGAGGCAATCCGGTCCAAGCCGGCAGAGCTCAGGCGGGATCGGCTCTCGGTCGTACTGGCGGAGCCGGGTGAGCAGGACAGGCGACGCGTAGTCGACCGTGGTCGGATCGCCGACCGTGTCGGCGGGGCGGATCTCGCCCTGGGGTGTGGATGGTTGCATAGCACGGCGGCCCCTCGGCCGCGGCTGTGACGAGCGCGTGCTCGCCGTTGATGGATGAGACTGGCGCCCCTCGGCGCCAGCCGTGCCCGATCGGTCCGGGCGGTACGAGAAGAGCCCGCCCCCGAGGTGGGGACGGGCTCTCGGCGAGACCGCTTGAGGACGACCCCGGGGGCTAAAAACAGCACCCGGCGCCTCCCCCAAATGGTCGTGGCCTCGCGCCTGGGGAGGACGTGTTATCGCACAACAGCAGGCAAAGGTGGAAGTAGCGCCAATGCCCTCGGGACGTGCCCGGTCGGGAGGAGATCTGCCTGCCCGATCCGCTATTGACCGCTTCGCGCGTAGGCAAATCGCCCTCCAGAGCCTCTCAGCCCAGCCGTGGTGACATCCTGAGTGATCGCTGTGAGCGCCGCGCACCGTTCCACATAACGAGGGAGAACGATCACAGGAGGCCATGACGACCACGCCATCCCCCAAACCAAGACAACGTCCCGCAACCCCTGTGGAGGTCAGGTGCCGTGTCGGGCAGGTCCAGGAATGGATCATCTACGAGCACATCCGAGTCGAGGAGGCGCTCCAGCGGATCACCGACGAGTTCGGGGTCGGTCGGCGCCAGGCAATCCGGTACTGGGTCCGGGCCTACGTCCCCTACCTCTCCCCCGAAGACCAGCGGGCTCGAGCCGAGGGCCACCGTCCCCGAGACTGGACCGGGTTCGCGATGTGGCCCAGCATTGAAGCGGCACCGATTTAATCCGACCCATTACCAGACCCATAGTTGGACCCCACTAGCACAACCGGAGCACATGGACCAACAAGACCTATTTGACGCACAATGTTCGACTCCCGGCATCTCCACCACAGACCGCCCCTTTTCGGCCTTCCCGGCTGAAGAGGGGCGGTTTTAGTTTTCGTGGGCTGTCCCCAACGCCGCCCGGCGCTGGCGGCGGCCTCGGTCATGGACGAGGGCCGGAGGAACAGGCTGCTGTGCCCGTCGGGGTCCTACTGCTTGAGGGGCAGGCCACCGCGGCCTCGGCTTTGTTACCGACAGTCCCCCTCTCTCGATGGAATCGGACGGGGCCGAGGGCGGGGTTGCGGTAGTCGAGGGCGACGGTGCGGCCAGCGGCGTCACGCTGGAACCGGATCCACATCCGCCCGAGCTGGAACGCGTCGCCGTCGGCGGGCGAGAGGGGAAACAGCCGCGAGCCGTTGAGGCGGACGCCGAGCCCGTCCGCCGTCGGCACGACCTCCAAGACGGCCCGGAGGTCGTCGCTGGCGTAGGTGCCGGCGACGACCTCCCGCCCGGCCGCGTCGAGCGGCGTGGGCCGGGCGCGACGGTAGCGATCGGTCTCCCCCTCCATCGACACGACCTCCAGGGCGTCTGGACCCACGACCCGGAGCTCGAACCGGTCGGCGGACCGGACGCGCAGGGACGGGCGCTCGGCCCGGAAGCGGTCCGTTGCAAGAGCGGTCAGGGGAGGCCCTCCCTCCACGCGGAGCGCGCCGTCGTCGACCGCGACTCGGAGCGGGTCGCCCGTCCGCTCGTGGACGTAGAGCCCGGCGACCTCGGCCGGGGCCGCCGGGCCGGTCTGCGGCGCGGCCTCGGGCTCGCGGGCGTCCGGCGCGACCCGGTCGAACAGCTGGCGGGCGAGGTCCGTCGGCCGGACGGCGTCCCCGGCGTTGCACAGGACGGCGATGGAGACGTGCTCGCGGGGAGACCGGACGAGGGTCGACTTGTAGCCCGCCGCGCTCCCTCCGTGCCAGACGACGGGCCCGGCGCGGTCGTCGTCGAGGAAGAGGCCCCGGCCGTAGGGGAGCACGCGGCCGTTGGCGAGCCGGGCGGGCTCGTGGAGTGCGGCCGTGACGGCGGGGCCGAGGTGGTCCTCGGAGAGCGCCCGGTTCCAGCGGAGAAGGTCGCCGGCCGTGCTGTAGAGGGCGCCGCCGCCGCCCCGCGTGGGGCCGGTGAGGACGTCGGGCCGCCAGCCGTCGCCCTCGGGCGCGTAGGCGTGGGCGAGGCCGGGGACGGCCGCGGCGTCCTCGGCGTAGACCGTCCGGGCCATGCCGAGCGGCTCGAACAGGCGGGCCCGGGCGATCTCGCCGAAGGGGGCCCCGGCGACACGGGTGACGACCTCCTTGAGCAGGACGTACCCGCTGTTGGAGTAGGCCCAGGCGGTGCCCGGCGGGAAGTCGAGGCCGCGCTGGCGCAAGACGAGGGCGAGCGCCTCCTCGGGCTCGGGCGCGAGCCGCTGGAGCGCCGTCCAGTCGCGGACGCCGCCGGTGTGCGTGAGGAGGTGGTCGAGGGTGACGGCGTGCCCAGGGTCGGGGAGTTCGGGGATGTACCGGCGGACGTCGTCGGCGAGCGAGAGGCGGCCGTCCTCGGCGAGGAGGACGACGGTAGCCGCGACGACCTGCTTGACGACGGACCCCACGTCGAACCGGGTGTCGAGGGTGAGGGGCGCGCCGGTCTCGAGGTTGGCCGCGCCGGCGGCCCGCTGGACGACCCGCTCACCGCGGTGGTCGACGGCAGCGACGCAGCCGGGGGCGTCGGGTGAGGCCCAGGCGAAGACGCCGTCGACGTCGGGGGGGGCACCCTGAGTGTTCTGGGCCCCCGCTGGCGGACCGGCGAAGAGGGCGAAGACGATCAGGGCCGCCGCGCTCCCGGCCGCGGAGCGCTCCGAAGGCGTTGGACCGGCCGGCGTCTCCCGGGCCGCGCGGAGGAAGCAGGCCGCGGCGGCGGCCCACAGCGCGACGAAGCCGGCGTTGATCACGACGACCTCGAGGGCCCCGTGGAGCGGGGTGCCCCAGCCGCCGACCAGGGCGCCGACGGCCACGGCGGCCTGCGCGGCAGCCGTCGCAGCAAGCGCGCGAGCCATCCCGCGCGGGCGGAGGCGGGCGAGGGCCGCCCCGATGGCGCCAACGGCGAGGACGCCAAAGTAGAGGAGGTTCACTGGCTCGTCCTCGGACCCGATGACGCCGACGGCGCCCAGCGCCCAGACGAGGATGAACGCGGTCCCGAGGGCTAGGGCGGCCCCCCACCGGTAGGGCGTGGAAGCCGTCCGCCGCGCGACGGCCTCGAAGGCCAGGCCGACGGCGGCCAGCAGCCCCGCGGCGACGGCGAAGTCGAAGAGGGTCCAGGTCACCTCGTCCGTGACGCGGGTGCCGACGGCGGCGGCGACGAGGACGAGGGCGGCGAGGGACCAGTAGACGAGACGGCCGCGGCCCCATCGGGGGCGGTCGGGGGACGTGGGGCGGTCGGTCGGGGCGGAAGGCATGGACGGGGGTCTCGGTGGAGGGCGTAACCTCTCTGCCCGCCGGTTCCGGCGCGTGAGCCCCACCTAAGCCCTCTGTGAGCACCCCTGATGAGCCCCTGACGACCGGTGAGGTCGCCGGTGAGCGCGCCCCCTCCGGCGAGCGGCGTTACCGGTTCGGCCCGTTCGTCCTCGACCCGAGCGAGCGCCAGCTGTGGGAGGGCGAGGCGCGCGTCGACCTCAACGCCCGCTACTTCGACGCCCTCGTGCTCTTGGTGCGCGAGCATGGCAGGCTCGTCGAGAAGGACCGGTTTTTCGAGGAGGTCTGGGACGACGTGGTCGTCAGCGACAGCGCGCTCACGCAGTGCGTGAAGGAGGTCCGCCAGCGGCTGGGCGACGACGCCTCGGCCCCCCGCTTTATCGAGACGGTACCCCGACACGGGTACCGGTTTATCGGGCCCGTCGAGGCGCTCGGCTCGCCGCCGGTGGAGCCCGCCGCCGCCGCACCGGCGGCCCTCTCCCCTCCCCCAACGCAGGCGGGTCTCTCGGCCCCAAGCCCATCGGCGTCGGGCCCCGCCCGCCGGTGGCCCTTGCGGACGGCCGCGTTGTGGGCGGGCGCGGGGGCGCTCGGCGGCGCGTCGGCCGGGGTGCTCGGCGGGCTGCTCTACGGGTCGGCCCTGGCCTACGCCGGCGCCGGGCTCGGGACGGCCTCGGTGCTCGTGGTGCTCCTCGCGCTCAACGTGCTCGTGGGTCTCGTGGGCGGGGCCGGGGTCGGTGCGGGAATGGCGGCGGTGGCGTGGGCCCGCCGGCGGCCGTTCGCGTGGAGCGTGGTGGGGGCGGCGCTGGGCGGGCTCGGGGTGGGCGGGGCCGCGAAGCTTCTGGGCGCCGACGCGTTCCAGCTCCTGTTCGGGCAGGCGCCGGCGGGGTTCACCGGGGGGCTCGAGGGCGCCGCGCTCGGCGTCGCGCTCGCGCTCGGCGCGCGGCTGGGCGACGCCGGGCCCCGGTGGGGGGCGGCGGCGGGGGCCGGGGCCGTGGGCGCCCTCGCGGGCGGGCTCATCCCCCGCCTCGGCGGGCACCTGATGGGCGGGAGCCTGGACCTCGTCGCCCGGACCTTCCCCGGGTCGCGGCTCCGCCTCGACGCGCTCGGGCGGCTGTTCGGCGAGGCCGACTTCGGGCCGGTGGCGCAGTCGGCCCTGGGCGGCGTGGAGGGGCTGGTGTTCGGGGCGTGCGTGGCGGGCGCGCTCGTCGCGGCGCGCGCGGCGCTCGCCGCCCCGGAGACGAGTCCGGGCGCGTAGCCGTCGCCGTCCTCGTGTCGCTGGCCCTGCACGACCGGCGGCCCGTGGCGGGCCGAGCGCTCAGGCCCGCGCGCGGACGGCGCGCTCGATGGTGGCCGCCAGCAGGCGCGCGTCGACGGGCTTGGTGAGGTACTCGTCGCACCCGGCGGCCATGCAGCGCTGGTGGTCGCCCTTCATGGCGTTCGCCGTCAGCGCGACGATCGGCGTCGTGGCGTGGGCGCCGTCGTCGGCGCGAATCCGGCGCGTCGCCTCCAGGCCGTCCATGATCGGCATCATCACGTCCATCAGGACGACGTCGTAGACGCCCGACCGTGCGGCGTCGACGGCGAGCGCGCCGTTCGCGACCACGTCCGGGCGGTAGCCCAGGCGGAGCAGGGTCAGCTTGGTCACCTTCTGCATCACCGGGTCGTCCTCGACGAGCAACACACGGGCCGAAGGCAGGATGTCGTCCGACATGACGGCCGATGGGGGCCGATCCGTCGGCTGAGGAGCGGCGTCGGGGACGGGGGCGGCCGGGGCTGGCGCAGGGCTCGCGAGTGCGGGGCTGGCGGCAGCCTCAGGGCTCGCAGCGGGCAGAGTCGACGGGGCGGGCGCCGCCGGATCGGCCAAGCCCTCCGCATCGTCGGACGCCGCAGGGGCGACCGTGAACCGGAACGTCGAGCCCGCGCCCGGCTCCGACTCGGCCGACAGCTCGCCACCCATCAGTTCGACGAGCTTGTGGCAGATCGCGAGGCCAAGGCCCGTCCCACCGTGCGTCCGCGAGGTCGAGGCGTCGGCCTGGGCGTAGCGCTCGAAGATGGCCGCCAGCCGGTCCGCCGCGATCCCGACGCCCGTGTCCTCGATGGCGAACGTGAGGGCGTCGCCGGCCGTCACCCTGACCCGAACCGAGCCCGCGTCGGTGAACTTGAGCGCGTTTGACAGCAGGTTCACCAGCACCTGCCGGACCCGTGTCTCGTCGCCGAGCGCTTCCTCGGGGACGGCGTCGGCGACCTCGGTGGTGAGGGCGAGCCCCTTCGCCGAGGCCTGCTGAGCGACCATGTTGGTGGCCTCCTTGACCACGCGGCGGACGTCGAACGGGCGGTGCTCCACCTCCAGCATCCCCGCCTCGATCTTCGACAGGTCCAGGATGTCGTTGACGACCGTCAGCAGGGCGTTGCTCGACGTGCGCACGGTGTCCACGTAGTCGCGCTGCTCCTCGTCGAGGTCGGTGCCGAGCAGGAGCGCCGTCATGCCGGTGACGCCGCTCATCAACGTGCGGATCTCGTGGCTCGTCGTCGCCAGGAACTCGCCGTTCGCGCGCGCCGCCGCCTCGGCCGCCTCCTTCTCGACGTGCAGCCGGGCCTCCTCGGCCTTCCGCTCGGTGATGTCGTGCGAGATGACGACGAGCCCGATGACCCCGCCGCTCGCGTCGAGCACCGGGATCCGCGTCGTGCGCTGGGTGCCGCCCCGGCCGTCGGGCTCTTCGACTTCGGTCTGCTGGCCCGATCGCAGGACGGCCTGGGCGTCGCGCCAGCGCGCGTCGGCGCCGGCGTCGGGCGGGCTCCCGGGCGAGCCCGGCCCGATGCCGGCGTCGCGGCCGAGCGCCAGGCTCGCGCGGTTGCGGAAGACGACGCGGCCCGCCCGGTCGACGGCGACGACGGGGTCGGGGATGGTGTCGACGATCGTGCGGAGCGTGCGGCGGCGGCGCTCGTCGTGGCTGGCGGCGCGCTGGGCGGCGCCGAGGTCGCGCAGGGTCAGCCCGAAGAGCGCGCCGTCGTCCGCGACCGGCCGGACGGTGATCTCGGCCTTGGCCTCCGTGCCGTCGTCGCGGACGAGCAGGACCGGCGAGGCCTCGGGGTCGGTGCCGGCCTGGAGCCGCTCGCGGTGGGCGTCGCGGTGGGACGCCGGTAGGAACGTGTCGGCAAAGCCCTGCCCGACGTGGGCGTCCGTCTCGCAGCCGAGGAGGGCGCACGCCGCCCGGTTCATCGCCGTCACCCGGTCGCCGGCGTCGACGACCACCACGGGGTCGGCGACGGCGTCGAGGAGGGAGGCCGGCAGCGCCTCGGGGGCCGGGGCGGGCGGCGGCGGGGCGGAGCGGATCGAGCGCAGGCCACCCATCGCGCGCCACATCCAGCCCACGCGGCGGTCGGCGGGCGACTCGCGCACGTCGGCGTCGGTCGAGGAACCGTCGCCGGAGGGAGAGGGCGGAGCGAGTGACATAACGAGGGCAAGGCTGTCCGTCGTCGTGTATCGGTCCGTCTCGCAAACAATCAAGCGATCCGCCCAGAAGGCGCTCCGATCGGCCCCGCTGGCGACGGACCCCGGCGCGCGCGGCCCCGTTCGGGGCCCGATGCCGACGCTCGACGACACCCGCGCCCTCGCGCTCCGCCTGATGGACGAGCTCGGCCACGAGCTCCTCGGCGCCCCGCTCCAGGCGCGTGGCTGGACGGTCGGCTTCGACCGCGCCCGGCGCCGCCTGGGCGTCTGCCGGATCGGCGACAAGCGGATCACGCTCTCCGCCCCCCTCACCCGCGCGCTCGCGCCCGCCGACGTCGAGGACACCGTCCGCCACGAGATCGCCCACGCCATCGACGCCGAGCGGCGGGGCCGGTCGGCGCACGACGCGACCTGGAAGGCGCTCGCCGTCGCGTGCGGCGCCGCGCCCGAGCGGACATTCGCGGGCGACCTCCCCGACGACAACGCCCCGTACCGCGCCGTCTGCCCGTCGTGCGGCGCGAGCCACGGGCTCCACCGCCAGCCGGTCCACCCGCGCCGCTGCCGGCTCTGCCATGCCGCTCGCCGGCCGGCGTATTTCCGGGTGACGCACGCGGCCTCAGGCGCCGTCATCTGGCCCGGCGGGAGTGAGCCCGGCGCCTTCGGCGGGTGGACCGGGGTCGAGGCGAGCTGCCCCGGGTGCGGCGAGACGCACCGGCGGGCCCGGCGGCCCTCCCGGGCGACGGCGTGCGCAGCGTGCTGCCGGCGCCACAGCGGGGGCCGGTTCGATGCGCGCTTCCGCTTGCGATTCGCGCGGCCACCTCGGTAACGCCCTCGAATGCAAGCACCTGGATAGCCTGACCGAGCACCTGTTAATATTTTTGCACTCCGGCGCAACACCCGGTCGGGTGGGCCGTCACGCCCCCACCCCACCGACCCCGCCCGTGCGCACGTTGCTCCCCCTCGGCCTCCTGGCCATCCTGCTCGTCCCCGCCGCCCTCGCCCAGTCCGCGGGCCCCACAGCCCTCCGCGTCCCGCCGACGCTCCAGACGGTCCCGCTGGCCGACGCGCCCGCGCCGCGCATCGACGGCGTGCCCGACGAAGCGGTGTGGGCGACGGCCCCTCGGGCGACCGGCTTCGTGCAGCGAACGCCGGCGCCCGGCGACCCAGCGACCGAGCGGACGGAGGCCGCCGTGCTCTACGGCGACGACGCGCTCTACGTCGCCTTCTGGTGCTACGTCCGCGACCCGAGCACGCTCGTCGCCCGGCTCGCGCGCCGCGACCAGTTTGTCGGGAGTGACCGCGTGGCCGTCGCCTTCGACTCGTACAACGACGACCGGACGGCCTTCTACTTTGGCGTCACGGCCGGCAACGTCGAGCAGGACATCCTGATGTTCAACGACGGCGACGAGGACACGAGCTGGGACGCCGTCTGGGAGGGCAAGTCGGCGCGGTTCGAGAGCGCCGAGGGCGCGGGCTACACCGTCGAGATGCGGATCCCGTTCTCCCAGCTCCGCTACACGACCGGCGCCGGGCCCGAGGTCTGGGGCATCCAGTTCCAGCGCCGCATGCCGACGACCGGCGAGGACGTGTTCTGGGCGCCCATCCTGCCCGACGCGAACGGCTTCGTCTCCCGGTTCGGCCGACTCGATGGGCTCGACGTGCAGCGCGCGCCGCGCCAGATCGAGATCGTCCCGTATGCTCTCACCCAGCTCACGCAGGCGCCCGGCGACGCCGACAACCCGTTCTACCAGGAGAACGCCTTCGGCCCGAACGCGGGCTTCGACGCGACGATCGGGCTGTCCTCGAATCTGACGCTGACGGCGACCGTCAACCCCGACTTCGGGCAGGTCGAGGCCGACCCGGCGGTCGTCAACCTGAGCCAGTTCGAGAACTTCTTCGAGGAGCGGCGGCCGTTCTTCGTCGAGGGCGTCGACATCTTCGAGTACGGCGGCACGCGGACCAACAACGTCTCCTTCCGGCCGACCTTCTTCTACTCGCGCCGCATCGGCCGCTCACCCACGCGGCGGCTCGGCGGCGGCGACATCGCCTACGTCGACGCGCCGGACCAGACGCCGATCGCGGCGGCGGCCAAGGTCAGCGGCAAGGTCGGCCCGTGGTCCGTCGGCCTCCTCGACGCGGTGACGCTGGAGGAGGACGCGCGCTACCTCACGACGGACGGCCAGGAGCTCCGCTCGCCCGTCGAGCCGCTGTCGAATTACCTCGTCGGCCGCGTCCGCCGCGACTTCCGGGCCGGCAACACAGTCGTCGGCGGCATCGTCACGAACGCCAGCCGGCGGATGGGGTCGGACGGCCTGTTCGAGGGCATCACCGCGTCCAGCGCCACGCTCGCGGGCCTCGACTTCGAGCACCGGTTCGCCGAGCGCGCGTGGGCCGTCAGCGGCGTCGCCGCGACGAGCGTGGTCCGGGGCAGCGAGGCGTTCGTCACACGCTTGCAGACCGCCCCGCAGCGCTATTACCAGCGCCCCGACGCCGGGCACCTGTCGGTCGACCCGAGCCGGACGAGCCTGGCCGGCGCGCACGCCGAGCTGTCGGTCCAGCGCAGCGTCGAGGACAGCTGGGACGCCTCGCTGACCGGCGCCGCGACGTCGCCGGGCTTCGACGTCAACGACCTCGGGTTCCAGAACCGCGCGGACGTGGCGTCGATCAACTACTTCGTGGGCCGCCGCCAGTCGGAGGCCCCGCCGCTCCGCCGCTACAGCGTGTACCACTACGGGGGCTACGTGTCCAACTTCGACGGCGACCTCATCGGCCACTACTACGGGGGCGGCGCCTACGCCCAGTTCCAGAACCAGTGGTCGGTCAACCTCGGCGTCAACGCGACGGGCCCGCAGAAAAACGACCGCCTGACGCGCGGCGGGCCGATCGCCGAGCGCCCGACGGATGCCGGGATCCGGATGAACGTGAACACCGACCAGAGCCGCGTCGTCTCGGGCGGCCTCTTCGCCAGCGTCCGCTCGGAGTTCGCGAATGAATACGACGGCGCGCCCGCCGAGTACGACCGCTACGTCGGCGCCGAGATGACGGTCCGCCCGAGCAACGCGCTCTCGCTCTCCATCGAGCCGACGATCGGCTGGGAGCGCGACAACGACCAGTTCGTCGCCCGCATCGAGGACCCGGCGGCGGCGCTCGACGGCACGCGCTACGTGTTCGCCGACATCCGCCAGGTCTCGTTCGACCTCGGCGTCCGCGCCGACTGGACGTTCACGCCCGACCTCACGCTCCAGCTCTTCGCCCAGCCGTTCGTGACGACGGGCCAGTACTCGAGCCTCAAGGAGTTCCGCACGCCGGGCTCGTTCGACTTCGACGTCTTCGGCGTCGCGCGCGGGACGGTCGCCGAGGTGCTCGACGGCGAGGGCGCGGTTGTGGCCTTCGACATCGACCCCGGCGACGGCGGCGCGCCGTTCCAGCTTGGCAACCGGGACTTCAACTTCCGCTCGCTGCGCGGCAACGCCGTCCTCCGCTGGGAGTGGCGCCCGGGCTCGACGCTGTTCGCCGTCTGGCAGCAGCAGCGCTCGGAGTTCGCGCCGTACGACGGGTTCGGGGTCGGCGAGGAGATCGGCGAGGTGTTCCGGGCGCCGGTCGAGAACGTGTTCCTGCTGAAGGCGACCTACTGGTTCGGGCTCTAGCGGGGCTCGCGCCTGCTGGCGAGGATCAGTCGCGCGCGTGGCGGTCGGCGATGGCCGCCAGCCGGCGGTCGATCGCGTCGCGCGGCAGCCACCGGCCCCGCACCATCACCCCGGCGATCTGCCGGAGGTGGGCGGCGTCCGCCAGCGGGTCCGCGTCCACGAGCACGAGGTCGGCGCGGTGGCCGGGCGCGACGCTCCCGAAGGTGTCGAAGGCGGCAAAGTGGGCGCCGACGGCGGTCGTGCCGGACACGAGGATCTCGTAGGGCGTCATCCCGGCCGCAACCATGTACGGCAGCTCGCGGTGGAGCGAGAACCCGGGGACGCTGAAGAGCTGGGGCGCGTCGGTCCCCATGAGCACGGGCACGCCGCCGGCGTGGAGCGCGGCCAGAATCCGCGCCCGGTTGTCAATCACGTGCCGCGCCGCTTGGGGGTCGGCGTCGGCGCGGCGGCGCGCGGCCCCGGCCGTCCACGTGCGGACCTGGGCGCCGGAGACGTACGCCAGTTCGGGGTACGCCGCGAGCGCGTCGAGGTCGGCGGTGCCGTAGAGGACCTCCCACAGCGCCATCGTCGGGACGACCGCCGCGCCGGCCTCCCGGGTGGCCCGGACGAGCGCCGCCAGCGCCGCCGGGTCGACGGGGCCCCGGTCGCCGTCGAGGGCCTCCACGAACCCGTCGAGGTGGTCGAACGTCGCCTGGCCCTGGTCGAGGGCGTGCGCCAGCCCCACGTCCGCGGGCACGTGGCCGCCGAACCGCAGGCCGGCCTCGCGCGCCGCTTGGGCCATCGCGTCGTACTCGGCGCGCGTCGGGCCGGGGTGGACCTTGAGCAAGTCCCACCCTTGGGCCGCCTGCTGGCGCACCATCGCGGCCGCCTGCTCGGGCGACGAGACGCTCCCGCCGTTGAAGCTGGGCCCGGCGAGGTACAGCGTCGGCGACCAGAGCGCGCCGCTGGCGGCGCGGTCGCGGAGCGCGAGCTGGCCGTCGGCGCCGAGCATCCCGCGCACCGTCGTGATGCCGCTGGCGAGGTAGAGGAAGAGCGTCTCCTCGGTGTCGACGGCCGGCGCTTGCGGCGGCGGGACGTGGCCGTGCATCTCCGCCAGGCCGGGAATCAGGTAGCGGCCGGTCCCGTCCACGCGCGTCGCGCCGTCGGGGACGGCGACCTCGGCGGAGGGCCCCACGGCCACGATGCGGTCGCCGGAGACGAGCACGGTGTGGTCGGCCAGCGCGCGCTCGGCGCCGTCCATCGGGATCACGGTGACGTGCTCGAACGCGATCACGGTGGAGTCCGCAGCGGCGCGCGGTGGGGCGCTGCACGCGGCGAGAAGGACGGCAGCGACGAGGGCGACGACGGGCATGGCTCGACCGGTGTAGGCGGATCCAACCTAGGCACGAGGCCTCCGGTCTTCACAAGACCGGGGAGCGACCGGGCGCCACACTGAAATGACGTTGACAATTAGACAGTTAGGAACAGGACGATTTGCAAACGCCTCCCCCCCCCCACGGCGACTCAGGGGGCCGTCAGGCCCACCCGGCCCAACACACCACCCAAACCCTGAAGACATAAGAGACTCCGCGGGGGAATTCCTGAAGGTCAGTTTACTCTGCGGTGACCGCTCCGCCGCACGGACGGGGCGTCCCTGGCACACCAGACCTCTTCCCCATGGTCCCCGCTTCCCCCGTCGACGCCTCCGGCGTCGATGACGATGTCGACGCCGACGCGGCCGAGTTGCTCGGCACGCTCGGCCACGACGCCGCCGACCCGGCCCACTCGGCCCGCGTCTACGCCCAGCTCCGGCAGATCGCGCACGCCCACCGCGTCCGCGCGTTCGGGTCGCCGTCGGTCTGCACGACCGCGCTCGTGCACGAGGCCTACCTCAAGCTGGCCCGGTCGGCGATGCGCTTCCGGAGCCGGGCCCACTTTATGATGACCTCGTCGCGCGCGATGCGGCAGGTGCTCTTGAACTATGCCGAGGCCCGGTGCGCGCAGAAGCGCGGCGGCGGCCTCTATCCGGTCCCGCTCGACGAGGCGACGGGCGTGTCGATGACCGACGGGGAGGCGGCCGAGATCGCCGAGATCGGCTCGGCCCTGCGGCGGCTCGAGCGCCACGACCAGCGGGGCGTCCAGGTCGTCGAGTGCCGGTTTTTCGCCGGGCTGACGGTCGACGAGACGGCCGAGGCGCTGGGCCTGTCGCCGGCGACGGTGACGCGGAGCTGGCGCGCGGCGAGGTCGTGGCTCTATGGCGCGCTCGCCGAGGCCTGAGGTGGCGCCGTCGCGGCGCCTGCTGTCGGGGCCCGACGCCCAGGCCGCCGCCTTTTTCGACCGTCTCATGGACGGCCCGCTCCGGCTCGGCGCGGACCCGCCGCCCCCGCCGTCGGCAGTCGGCGGGTGGGCGGTGCGCGGCAAGCTCGGCTGGGGTGGCGCGAGCGTCGTCTACCAAGCCTCGCGCCCGACGCCCGCCGGCCCGCAGCGGGCCGCGCTCAAGCTGGCGACCCGGGACGTCGACGGCGTCCGCGACCAGTTTGCGCACGAGGCCCGGATGCTGCGGCGCCTCGCCCCGCCCATCGTGCCGGCGCTCTTGGACGTGGGCGTGGCGGCGGACGGGCGGCCGTACCTCGCCCTCGAGCCCGTCGACGGGCAGCGGTCCTCGGACCATGCGCGCAAGCTGACGCCGCTCCAACGGCTTCTTTTGGGCTGGCGGCTGTGCCGGGCGGTCGAGACGCTGCACGACCGGGGCATCGTCCACGCCGACCTCAAGCCGGAGCACCTGATCGTCCGCCCCGACGGCACCGTCGCCGTGCTCGACCTGGGGCTGGCGCGCCGCCCCGGCCGCGAGGCCCCGCAGGGGCTCGGCCTCACGCCCGAGTTCGCGGCCCCGGAGCAGGTGCTCGGCGAGCCCGTGGGCTTCCCGGCCGACGTCTACGCCCTGGGGCTGCTCCTGTTCGAGGTCATCGGCGGGGCGCGCCAGCGCGTCCCGTGGGCGCTCGGCGACAGCGGGCTCGACCTGCCGGACCCGCCCGAGCCCGGCAGCGCGTGGGCCGCCCTCGACGCCAGTCTCGCGGCCGTCCTCCGGACCGCCACCGACGCCGACCCGGCGCATCGCTACCCCTCGGCCGGCGTCCTGGTCCGCGCCCTCGACGCCGTGCTGGACGCGACGGCAGGGGCCTGAGGGCCTAGTCTGGGGCGAAGAACGAGCTGGCCGCGAACGCCGTGCACTGGGGAGCCTCCGGACCCGACCTTACGGTCCACCGTTCGACGACTGACGCATCTCTCTGTCCTCATGCGCCTTAAGCTCACCGTCTCCCATGCCGAGCGCGGCGACGAGCCCCGGACCTACGCCCTGGAGCAAGACGCCGTGACGATCGGCCGGGCCGGCACCTGCGACCTCCCGCTCGACGACCCCGACCGCGTCGTGAGCAAGCAGCACGCCGAGCTCCGCGTCGTCGGCGACCGCCTGCGCGTGGTCGACCTGGGGAGCAAAAACCACACGTTCGTCGACGGCGTCCGCGTCGGCTCCGGGGGCGCGGACGTGGCCGACGGCGCGACGATCGAGCTGGGCCCGTTCCGCGTCCACGTCGTCGTCGATCGCGACCGGATGGTCGCCGACGACCTCGACCGGACCGTCTTCGGGGCCGCCTTCGCGAACCCCTTCGCCGACGAAGCGGCGGCGCTCGCCGACGCCCTCGCCGCCTTCCGCCGCGCGTACGCCGGGCTCGACTACGGCCACCGCGACGAGGCGCTCCAGACGGCGCTCGCCGACGCCGCCGGCCGCGACGCCGAGGCGTTGGCGGCGGTCGTCGCCGGGGCAACCGCAAGCGCCGGCGCCGCGCCGACCGCGACCGCCCCACCCGCGCCAGCGGGCGATCCCCTCGACGACCTCTTCGGCCCGCCCATCGGCGGAGCGCCCGCCGCGCCGACCCCGGACCCGTTCGCGCCGCCCCCCACCGCCGCGCCGCCGACGCCCGCGCCGCGCGTCGGCGCCGAGCCCGACGCGCTCCACCGGTCGCTCGCCGCCGTCGTGGCCCGCCTCATCAGCCTGCCGGGCCGGTTCCGGCACGAGTTCCTGGGCCACACGGTCATCCACGCGCCCGAGACGGCGTTCCTGTTCGACGCCGACCCCGATGCCTTGCTCCGGCACCTGTGGCCGGAGGGGGCCCGCGCCGGCCGGCTGGCGCTGCTCGACCAGGCCACGGAGGCCGTGCTCCATCACCACCAGGGCCTGCTCGAGGGGTACCGCGCCGCCGCCCAGGCCGGCGCCGCCGTGCTCGTGGACGGGCTCGACCCCGACAGGCTGGGCGGCGACCTCGACGCCGTCCGCCAGCGCTGCGCGATGATGCGGGCGGAAGACTTCGCTGCCGCCGAGCGCCGCGTCTACCGCCCCGCCTTCGCCCAGGCCTACCTCGACGCCATGGCGCGCGCGCGCGCCGCTTCCTGACACCCCATGACCCGACTCCTCACGCTCTCGTTCGCCCTCGCGCTCACCGGCTGCGGCCTGCTCGGCGGCGGCTCCGCGCCCGACCCGGTCGACGCCACGCCCGAGGCCCCGCCCGCCCCGACCGCGCCGTCGTCGGTCTCCCTCGTGGGCCAGATGGAGATGAACGCGGGCGGCAACGCGGCGCGCGTCTACCTCTACCCGCTCGCGAGCGACGCCACCTTCCGCTCGACGCCCGTGCAGGCCTTCTGGGAGGACCCCGCCGGCACGCTCGGCGCCGACCTCGTCGGCAGCGTCCGCGATGCGACCGTCCGGCCGGGCGAGACGACGCCGCTCGACGGGCTCGACCTGGGCAGCGCCATCTACCTCGGCATCGCCGCCGACCTCCGCGTGCCCGACGGCGACCGCTGGCGGGCGGTGCTCCCCGTGGCCGACGTGTTGGGCCGCGATGTGGTGGTGACCGTCCTGGAGGGTGGCGTCTCCGCCGTCACTCGCTAGCGGCCGCGTGACCGACCGGGCGGCGGTCTCCGGTATCTGAGGGCGAGGCCACGCGCACCTGCGGGCCAAACCCCGCACCTGCCCGTGTCCGACCGCCGCCGCGTCGTCTGGTTCGAGGGGATGACCCTCGACCCCCACCATCTCCAACAGTGGGACCGCGCCGTCCGCGCGGACATCGACGCCCGTGTCGGCGCCGTCGCCCGGTTCGGCTGGGGGCTCGCCCACCTCGAGGTCGACCGAGACCGGCTCGCGAACGGCGAGTTCGCGCTCGTCGCCGCGAGCGGGATTCTGCCGGACGGGCTCCCGGTCCAGTTTCCGCGCGACGGGCCGGTCCCCGCTGCCCGCGACATGGCCGACGGGCTGGCGCCGACCGCCGAGACGGTCCGGGTGTACCTCGCCGTGCCGGCCATCCGCGCGGGCGGCGCGAACGTACTGCTCAACGGCGCGGCGACGCGCCGCGAGACGCGGTACATCGCCGAGACGGCCACGGTCCCCGACGACACGACGGGCGCCGACGAGCGCGACGTGCAGGTCGGCCGCGTCAACGCGCGCGTCGTGTTCGAGGGCGAGGCGCGCGAGGACCTGACGGCGATCCCGATCGCGGAGGTCGGGCGCGAGGGCGACGGGAGCTACGCGCTCCGCTCCACGTTCATCGCGCCGTCCGTCGCCGTCAACGCGACCGGCGCGCTCGACGCGTTGTTGCGCCGGACGACCGAGCGGCTGGCGGCGCGGGCGGGCGAGCTGTCGGGCCGGTGGCAGGCCGCCCGCAACCAGCGCGAGATCTCGCCCGGCGACGTGACCGCGCAGGCCCTGCTGAGCGCCGCCGCCGAGTACGCGCCCCGGATCGACCACTTGCGCCGGACCGAGGCCCACCCCGCCGACGCGTTCGGGGAGCTGGCCGGGCTGGCGGGGCGGCTGTGGGCCGCCGTCCCGAGCGCGGGCCCCGCGCCGAGCGAGCTGCCCGCGTATGACCACGCCGACCCGACGGCCGGCTTCCACGCGCTCGTCGGCGCCATCGAGCAGTTGCTCGGCGGCCGCGCGCCTCGCCAGAACTACACGCGCGTTCCGCTCGTGCGGCGCCGCGCGAACCTGTTCCACGCGCCTGTCGCCGCCGACGTGCTCGACGCGCCGAGCCTGGTGCTGGCGGTCCGGCGCCAGGGCGTCAGCCCGGAGCACCTGCGGCAGGCGCTCCCGCCCGTCATCCGCGTCGCGTCGCCGGACACGATCGAGGCCGTCATCCGCTCGGCCACGCTCGCGCTGACGCTCCAGGCCGCCGCGACGCCGCCGTCGGGCCTGCCCGTCGACCCGGCGGCCGCCTACTTCGTGCCCCGCCGGAGCGGCCCCTTCTGGGACGCCATCCGCGAGGCCGGCGCCGTCGCCCTCTTCACCCCCGCCGAGTTCGCCGACGCCGAGTTCGAACTCCTGGCCCCGACGCCGGGCTAGCCCTCCGCCCCATGGCCGACGACCCTCGAAACGACGACGACGCCACCCGGATCTACCGTCCGTACGGGAGCCCGCCGCCCGACGACGGCTCGGACCCGCTGGCGGCCCCGCCCGACGGCGACGGCGGCACGGACCCCTTCGCCCCCGAGGCGGACCCCTTCGCGCCAGCGGCGCCCGATCCGTTCGCCGCACCGGACACGGCCGACCCCTTCGCCTCTCCGGCCGCCTCCGATCCGTTCGCCGCGCCCGCGGCGAGCGACCCGTTTGCACCGCCGCCCGCCAGCGACCCGTTCGCCGCGCCGGCAGCGTCGGACCCCTTCGCCTCACGGCCCGACGCTGGAGCCGCCGCGCCCGACCCCTTTTCCACGTCGGCGCCCGACCCGTCCGCGAGTCCGGCGGCCCCCGACCCGTTCGCTCCGGCCGACGACCCCGTTGCGCCTGCGACTTCGGATCCCTTCGCGCCCGCCGCGAGCCCGTCGACGCCGGACCCGTTCGCGCCGCCTGCGGGTGGAGCCGACCCCTTCGCGCCAGCCGGGAGCCCGCCAGCGCCGGACCCCTTCGCGCCCGCACCGGGCGCCGCCGACCCGTTCGGCCCCGCCGGCGACGACCCGTTCCGCGCGCCCGCCGCTCCAGCTCCTGACCCCTTCGCGCCCCCGCCGCCAGCGGCCCACGCCCCGCCAACCGCCCCCCCTCCGCGGCCGGCAGACGACACCTTCGCGCCCCGCGCCCCGGACCCGTACCGCGCCGGCCCTGCCGACCCGTTCGCCCCGGCCCCGACGCCCGCGCCCCGTGCTCCGGCCGAGCGCGCCGACCCGTTCGCGCCCGTCGCCCAGGTCGGTGCGGGCGCCGACCCATTCGCCGACCTCCAGGGGCCCTCGCTCGGCGGCCCCGCGTCGTTCGATTCGGGGATCCGCGAGGGGCTGCGCGAGAGCGACGCGCTCCTGCTGCCGGCCGCGTTCGGCGCCGAACGGTCGCTGGCGGGCGCCTTCACGCCCGTCTTCTCACTCGTCCTCCAGCTTCGTGCCTCCGACCACCTCGGCGACCCGACCGACCTGCGCACCCGGATCGAGTCGATGCTGCGCGAGGCGGCGGCGGCGGCGCGCGAGGCCGGCGCCGCCGACGGCGACGTCGAGGAGGCGACGGAGGCGATGGTCGCCTTTTTGGACGAGGCCGTGCTCGGCTCCGCCTGGCCCGGCCGCGACGCCTGGGCGTCCGAGCCGCTCCAGTTGACGCACTACGACCGCAACGACTTGGGCGAGCGCTTTTTCGACCGCCTCAAGCGCGTGCTCGACGAGGGCGCGGTCCGCCGCGACGTGCTCGAGGTCTACTACCTGTGTCTCGCGCTCGGCTTCAAGGGCCGCTACGCCATCCACGGCCGCGAGGTGCTGCGGCGGCTCGTCACCGACCTGCACGAGCGGCTGTCCAACCGCACGGCGCCGGGCGCGCTGGCGCCGCGCGGGCACTCGCGCGAGGTCCCCGCCGAGGCCGAAAAGGGCGGCATCCCGACGTGGGCCCTGTGGGCTGGCGCCGCCGCGCTCGTGCTCCTGCTCTACCTCGGGCTCAGCCTGTCGCTCTCCGCCGCCGCCACCGACGCCGTCGACGCGCTGCGCGCCCTCTCAGACTCATGAACCCACGCAACCTCTTCTACGGCGCGCTCGCTACCGCCGGCGTCAGCGGCCTGGTGATCGCGCTCTTCCGGTATGGGATGCCGCTGACGACGCTCTTGCTGATCGTCATCAGCATGCTGGTGATGGCGATCGTCGGGCTGGCGGTCTCGGCGATGCGGGCGCGGCGCAAACAGGGCGGATCCGTCGAAGACGCGCTCCGGGCGCAGTCCGAACGCGAGGCCGCCTCGATGGCGCCCGATCAGCGGGCCGAGATCCAGCGGATGCAGGAGTCGTTCGACCAGGCCGTCGCCCGGCTCAAGGCGTCGTCGCTGGGCGAGGGGAGCCGGTTCGGGAAGGGCAAGCGCGCGCTCTACGCGCTGCCGTGGTACCTCGTCGTCGGGCCGCCGGGCGCGGGCAAGACGACGGCGCTGCTGCAGTCGGGCCTGCGCTTCCCGGCGGGCGCCGAGCGCGTCCGCGGCGTCGGCGGCACGCGCAACTGCGACTGGTTCTTTACCGACGAGGCCATCCTCCTCGACACGGCCGGGCGGTACACGACCGAGGACGAGGACCGCGACGAGTGGAACGCCTTCCTCGACGCCTTGCGCGAGAGCCGCCCCGACCGCCCCATCAACGGCGTCGTCGTCGGCATCGCGGCGCAAGACCTGCTGGGTGACGAGCGGGACCTCGAGGACCACGCCGACCACATCCGCCGCCGCATCGACGAGCTGGTGGCTCGCTTGGGGCTGGGCCTCCCCGTCTACCTCGTCATCACCAAGACCGACTTGGTCCCCGGCTTCGTCGACGTGTTCGGCGAGCTCGACCGGGCGGGCCGCGAGCAGGTCTGGGGCGCGACCGTCGAGCCCCACGCCACGGCCGACCCGCGCGCCGTCGTCGAGCGCGAGTTCGACACCTTACTGGAGGCCCTACGGCCGCACCGCGACGCCCGGCTGGCGCGCGACCTCCGCCGCGAGGAGCGCCGCAGGGTGTACTCGTTCCCCCTCGAGTTCGGGGCCTTGAAGGAACGCCTCGCCACGTTCGCCGGGCTCGTCTTCGCGCCCGACCCGCTCGCGGACGGGCCTCTGTTCCGCGGCTTCTACTTTACGTCCGGCACCCAGGAGGGCGCGCCGATCGACCGCGTGATCGGGGCGCTCGCCGAGCAGTTCGGGCTCCGGACGCCGCCACCGCCGCGCCCGCCGGCCGAGCCCAAGAGCTACTTCCTCAAGGGCGTCTTCACCGACGTCGTCTTCCGCGACCGCTACCTCGCGCGCCGCACCAAGCGGGCCGCCGGGGCCACCTGGCGGGCGATGACGCGGACCGGGCTCGCCGCCCTCGGCGTCGCCGCCGTCGCCGCGACCGCGCTCGGGTTCGCGGGCGCCCGGAGCGGGCTCGACCTGCGCAACGTGGTCGCCAGCGCCGAGGACGCCTCGGGCGCCACGTTCGGCGCCGACGGCGCGCGGTACTCCGAGGTCAACCGGCTGGAGGGGCTGCGCGAGAAGGTCGAGCGCCTGGGCGCGCCGCGCCCGGTGTCGCGCGCGCTGCGGTTGGGGCTCGACCGCGGCGACACCGTCTACGAACCCGCCGCGCGGCTGTACTACGAGCTCGCGCGCGACCTGGTGGATGTCTACGCCGTCCGCCAGCTCCGCGCGTCGCTCGACCGCGCGCGCCGCTTCGACCAGCCCGACACGACGCTGGCGCCCGGCGAGCGGACGGCCTCGCGCCGCGCCGCCCAGCGCGTCGACATCGAGAACGACCTCGAGGCGTACCTCCTGCTGACGACGCACGCCGACTCGCTGCGCACGAGCGTCCACCTCCGCGACGCGCTCAAGACGCGGCTGGCGGAGCTCGCCCCGCGCGGCGCGCTCGGCGAGCAGCCGGCCGACCGCGAGGCCATGACCGAGTTGGTCGTCCGCCAGACCGACGCGTTCGTCGACGGGCTCGCGGCCGGGCTCGCGGAGCCCTTCCAAGCCGACCCCTCGCTCGTCACCGCCGCCATCGCCGTCGTCGACGTGCCGCCGACGCTCGACGGGCTCTACGAGCGGATCCGGCGCGAGGCGCTCGCCCGGCTGGCCCCGCTCGGCTTGCGCGACGCCGTGCTCCCCGAGCACCTCGGCCTGTTCGCCCCGGCCGGCACCGTCCCGGGCTTCTTCACGCGCGATGGCTGGGACCGCGTCGTCCGGAGCCGCTTTCGCGAGGCCGCCGCCGACCCCGCCGACGAGTACTGGGCGCTCGGGCGCACCGCCGACGACCTCCCGCCCGAGCTCCGCGACCCCGACGTCGTCTACGACGCCCTCATGGCGCGCTACCAGCGCGAGTACGTCGCCTCGTGGACCCGTTTTTTGCACTCGGTCCGCTACAAGCCCGCCGACGGCGCCGCGGCCGAGGCGCGGCTCGCGATCCTGGGCTCCCCGACCGACTCCCCGATCGGCTGGCTCCTGGCCGTCGTCGCCGAGCAAACGACGCTCCCGGCTGAGGACACCGCGCCCCGTTCGCGCGGCCTCCTCGACCGGGCCGCCAGCGCCGTGGGCATGGGCGACGACGACAAGGCCCCGGCCGACACCGTCGACGTGATCGGCGCGGCGTTCGCCGGGATCCACCGCCTGGGCGCGGCCGGGCTCCAGGCCGGCGAGGCCGACGAGGGGCTCTACCAGGCGCTCGAGGCGCTCGCCCAGTTCGGCCGCCGCATCGGCGGGGCCGCCGGCAACCCGGGCCTCGCCAACGACCTCCTCGCGACGACCAAGGACGAGATCGAACAGGGCACGCGCGGGATGGACCGCCAGACGCGCCAGAACTTGTTTTTCAGCCCACTCGACATCACGACCACGCTGACCGTCGAGCGCGTGACGGGCGAGGCCGCCGCCGCCGAAGCCGCCGCCGCCAGCGAGGCCGAGGAGGCCGCCGTCGCCGAGGTCGCCAGCGCGTACCGCGAGAAGGTGGCCGGCCGCTACCCGTTCTCGCCCCGCAGCGATCGTGACGCGGCCCTCGACGACGCCCGCAGCTTTTTCGAGCCCGGCGGCGACCTCGACGCGCTCGCCCAGGCGCTCGGGCCCGACGGCGGCTCGCCCGCCCTGCGCCGCGCCATCGAGCGCGGCCAACGGATCGGCCGCGTCCTGGCCGGCGACCTCACCTTCCGGTTGCGGGCCGACCTCCCCAGCTACTCCACCGACGCCGCCCAGCGCGAGCTGGCCGTCGACGCCATCGCCCTCGGCGCGCACGGGCGCAACACGGTCTACCAGCTCGGCAGCCGCCGCTGGGAGGACATGCGGTGGCCCGGCGCGCCCGGCGCGTACGTCACCGTCCAGCGCGCGAGCGGCCCGCTGACGCTCGACGCCGAGGGCGACTGGGCCCTCTTCCGACTCTTGCAGCAGGCCACCATCCGGCCCCAGGGCGGGACGCTCTACGACGTGAGCTGGTCGTTCCGCGAGGGGCCCCACACGGTCACGGCGCGCTACGAGATGCGGACCTCGTCGGAGAACTCGCCGCTCGCGGACGTGGCCCGGTTCTTCCAGTTCTCGCTCCCGTGAGGCGCGGCCCCACCCCGGCATGACCGGCCCCGCGCGCCACGCCCCGGGGCCCGCCGCTCGCCCCAAGCGGTCGTGAGCGCGCCGATCCTCTTCGGCAAGCTCCCCGCCCGCGCCGACTTCGTGCGGCGGGGCCCGCCGAGCCCGGCCGCCGACGCCTTCGACGCGCTCGTCCAGCGGGCCCTGCGCGACCGCGAGCGACCGCAGGGCCCGCTCTACCGGATGGTGCTGGCGCCGCCCCAGGCCGCCGACGCCGTCGTGGGCGCGCTCGCGATGAGCCTCGACGCCGTCGGCCGCGCCTACCCGCTCGTCGCCGGCCGGCCCGTCCTGCGCGGCGCCCTCGACCCCGACTCGGCCGCTGCGTGGCCGCTCCGCTGGGCCGGACTCGTCGGCGCCGCCGCCGGGCTGGTCGACGGCGCCCGGCGCGGGCTCCCGCTCGCGGATGTCGCCCACCGCCTTGGCGACCTCCCCGACCTCGCGCCGCCGACCGGGCGGAGCGCGCACGTCGACACCCACGTCCGCGCGCTCGCCGCGATGCCGGCGCGCGCGCTGTGGCAGCGGCTGTGGGGCTCGGCCGACGCCGGCCGCGCGGCGTGCCTGATGCGCAAGCTGGCGCAGTCGCCCCGCGGGCCCATCGCCTACGGCTTACGCTTCCCCTTGCCGCCGCCCGCGCCCGACTTCCGCCGTAGCGACGCCGTCGCCGTGTGGCTGGCGGTCTGTGCCCACCTCCTGCCTCGACCGGCCGCCCCGCCGACCCTCTTCTGGACGGACGGCCCGCCCGGCGCGCTCGTGGTCTTTTTCAGTGGGATCGCGCCCGGCGCCCTCCGTGCGCTGCTGGCGGGCCGGACGACCGACCGGATCGCCCACGTCGACGCCGGGCCCGAGACCGACGAGGCCCGGGCGCTCGCCGCGCTCCCCGCCGCCGCACGGCGCGCGCTCGGCGCCGACCGCGCCTCCCTCGCCGACGTCCTCGCCTCGCTCCATTCCCTCCGCTGACCCATGGCCGACGAGTCTCCTCCCCCCGACGGCGACGCCTTCACGACGCCCCGCTTGGACGCGATCCGCGCCCCGATCTCCGGCGACGCCCCCGCCGGCATCGACGTCAAGTACGACGACGACTTCCAGGCCCTCAAAACACACGTCGACGACCTCGGCGCGGCGACCGGCGACGTGGACTTCGACGCCATCGTCGACCTGGGGACGGCGATCCTGAGCGCCAAGTCGAAAGACCTCGCCGTCGTCGGCTACCTCATGCTGGGGCTCTCGAGGACGGAGGGGCTGGCCGGCCTCGGCGAGGGGGTCGCCGCGGTCCGCGCCGTCGCCGAGGGGTTTTGGGAGGGCGCCTTCCCGCCGCTGCGCCGGATGCGGGGGCGGCAGGCGGCGCTGCAGTTCGTCGCCGAGCGGGCGATGGCGTTCGTGAAGGACACCAAGGCCACGCCCGACGACCGCGAGGTGCTGGAGCGGCTGGAGGCCGACACCGTCGCGCTCCAGGCGTTCGTCACCGAGGCGATGGGCGAGGACGCGCCGGCGTATAGCGGGCTCCTCCGCGAGGTCCGGGAGTCGCTGCGACGGCTGCCCACGCCGGAGCCCGAGACGCCGGACCCGCCCCCCGAGCCCGCCCCCAGCGACGGGGCTGGCGATGCGCCCACGTCGGACACCCCCAGCGCGCCACGCCCTGCGGCTCCCGCCAGCGGAGCTGGGGGCGGCGACGCCTCGTTCTCGACGGCCAAGGAGGCCGCGCTCGTCGTGATGAAGGTGGCCCAGTTCCACCGCGAGGCCGACGCGCTCGACGCCGTCGCGTTCGGGCTGGTCCGCGCCGTCCGCTGGGGCGCGATCGCCGCGCCGCCGCCGACGGGCAAGATCCCGGCCCCGCCGAAGCCCCGCCGCGACGCGCTCGCGGCGCTCGTGGGCGGGCCGCCCGCCGCGCTCGTGGCCCAGGGCGAGGCCGCCTTTCAGCAGTCGCCGTTCCACTTCTGGCTCGACCTCCAGCGGCTCGTCGCGACCGGCCTGGCGGCGCTCGGGCCGTCGGCCGCCGCCGCGCACGCCACGGTCGTCGACGGGACCGCCTCGCTCGTGCGGCGCCTGCCCGGGCTGGCGTCGACGACGTTCCAGGACGGCACGCCCTTCGCCGACCCACTCACCGTGTCGTGGCTGGACGAGATCTCTGCGTCGCCGGGCGCAAGCGGCGGCGGAGGCGGTGACGAGGCGCTGGCGGAGGCGCTCGACGCGGCGCACCAGCAGGCCGCCGGGGGCGACGTGCCCGGGGCCGTCGCCGCGCTCGTGGCCGGGGCCGGCGGCCCGCGCGACCGCTTCGGACGGGCCATCGCCGCCGCCGAACTCGCGCTCGGCGCCGGCCGGCCGGACGTGGCCCTGGCCCTGCTCGACGGTGTCGACGACGCGGTCCGGGCGCACCGGCTCGACGAGTGGGACCCCGCCGCCGCGGCGCCCGCGCTCCGCCTGCTCCACGCCGCCTGCGCGGCGCTCCGGGCCGCGCCCGGCTCGCCCGCGAGAAAGGCCGCCCTGTCCGACCGCGCCGACGACGCCTTTGCCCGGCTTGCGCGCATCGACCCGGCCCACGCCTTGCGCACCGCCGCGCCGGGCGGATGACGTGGGCGCGAGTTTTTTCCAAACTGGCCTCTCCTGGATCGAGACCGACCCATCGTACCCGGAGAGTCCGAGCCTCCCCTCCCGTCCGGGAGGGGCCGGGGGAGGGCGACCGGCTCGCACCTCCCTGTGGGCACATGCCAGCCTGGCTGGCGCCGGCGAGTGGGCTCGCGGCCGTCCCCCTCACCCTGTCCCTCTCCCCGTGGGAGAGGGGACGCCGCAGGGGAGGCTCGCGCCAGCAGGCCGGGCCCGCGCACGACTGACAGCAAGCGGCGACCTCAGCCCATCGAAAAACACCGGGCGTGACGGCACCCGCCGGCCTTTCCGGTATCCACACACAGAGCCCCCTCCCCCGCCGATGTCCCAGAGTTTCCAGCACGAGAAGCCGCCCGCCCGCGTCAACCTGTTCCTCGAGGTCGCCAAGGGCGACGCCAAGGAGCGCGTCGAGCTCCCCATGCGGATGCTCGTCATGGGCGACTTCACCGGCCGCGAGGACGGCACGCCGCTCGAGGACCGCGAGGTCATCAACCTCAACAAGGACAACTTCGGAGACGTCCTCCGGTCCCAGGAGCTGAGCGTCCAGACCACGGTCGAGAACACGCTGACCGACGAGGACGACCTCGCGGTCAACCTGACGTTCGACTCGATGGCCTCGTTCAGCCCCGAGCAGATCGCCCGGCAGGTGCCCGAGCTGTCGCGCCTGATGGCGACCCGCAACCTGCTCCAGGACCTGCGCAACCGCCTGATCTCGGCGGCCGACTTCCGCAAGCAGATCGAGGCCGTCATCAACGACCCGGCCGCCCGCGAGCAGCTCCTGTCCGAGCTCGACGCCATCATCCACGAGGACGACGCGCCGGCCGACGACGCCGCCTAACCCACCGCTGGCGCCTCGCGCCGACGCCCCTTCTCCACCGACGACCCCCGCACGAATGGCCGAGAGCCAACTGCAGACCGACGACGCGGCGCCCGCTGCCGAAGCCGAGGGCTCCCTCCTCGACTCCATCCTCGCGAAGGTCGACGTCAAGCCGCCCACGGGCGACGTCACGATCGACTCGTTCTCCGACGCCGACGCGATCGGCGGGCAGGAGCGCGGGGCCATGATGTCCGCCGCGCTCCGCGTCTTCGTCGACGCCGTCGCCAAGAGCGGGGAGCCGGTCGCCAAGATCGACAAGCACTTGGTCGACAGCCTGGTCTCGGACATCGACGCGACGATCAGCCGCCAGCTCGACCGCATCCTGCACGCCGACCCGGTCCAGAAGCTGGAGTCCGCCTGGCGCGGCCTGAAGTTCCTGGTCGACCGGACCGACTTCCGCAAGAACGTCAAGATCGAGCTCCTCAACGTCTCCAAGGACACGTTGCGGGAGAGCTTCGAGGACGCCCCGGAGCTGATCCAGAGCGCGCTCTACCGGCACGTCTACACGAACGCCTACGACCAGCCGGGCGCCGACCCGTACTCGGCGATCGTCTCGGCCTACGAGTTCGACGCCTCGCCCCAGGACATGGCCCTGCTGCAGGACGTGTCGAAGGTGGCCTCGTCGGCGCACGCGCCGTTCCTGGGCGCGGTCGGCCCGCAGTTCTTCGGCAAGGAGTCCATGGAGGAGTGGAAGAAGATCCCGGACCTCTCCGCCTACATGGAGTTGACGGACTTTACCAAGTGGAACGCGCTGCGCGACACCGAGGACGCCCGTTACCTGGGCCTGACGTTCCCGCGCTTCCTGCTCCGCCTGCCGTACGGCCAAGACACCGTCCCGGTGAAGTCGTTCAACTACGAGGAGGAGGTCAGCGGGGCCGACCACGACCGGTACCTCTGGGGCAACTCGTCGTTCGCGTTCGCCAGCAACATGGTCCGCGCCTTCCAGCGCGACGGCTGGGCCGTCCAGATCCGCGGCCCGCAGTCGGGCGGCAAGGTCGACGACCTGCCGGTCCACCTCTACGACGTCGGCAAAGGTAAGCAGGCCAAGATCCCGACTGAGGTCCCGATCTCGGAGACGCTCGAGTTCGAGGCGGCCAACCTCGGGTTCATGCCGCTCTCGCATTACCAGGGCCGCGACTTCGCCGCCTTCTTCTCGGCCAACTCGACCCAGCGTCCCAAGCTCTACGACGACGACGCGGCGACGGCCAACAGCCGAATCAACGCGCGCCTGCCGTACATCTTCCTGGCCTCCCGCATCGCGCACTACCTCAAGGTCTTGCAGCGCGAGAACATCGGGGCGACGAAGGACGCCGGCGCCATCGAGCACGAGCTCAACACCTGGCTCAAGGGGCTCGTCACCGAGATGGACAACCCGAGCGCCGAGCAGGTCGCCAAGTACCCGCTGAAGGCGGCCTCGGTGACGGTCGTCGAGCTCGACGACAACCCGGGCTTTTTCCGGGTCCAGACGGCCATCAAGCCGCACTTCCAGATCGAGGGGATGGACATCTCCTTGTCGCTGGTGGGCAAGATGCCCAAGAAGTAGCCCGGGCGCGGGCGCCCGCCCGCCCCGGCCGACCTCCCGCCACACGCTGGCGCCACGCCCGTGGCGCCGGGGCCTCGTACACCCTATTCCCAGACCGCTCGCGAGAGCACCGCTATGCCCACTCCCATCTACATGAGCATCAACGACAACGGCGTCGCTGGCTCTGTCGAGATCGCTGGCCGCGAGGAGACCATCGAGATCATCGAGGTCGAGCACGACGTGCACATCCCGACCGACATCCACTCGGGCCGGTCGTCGGGCGTCCGCCAGCACGGCCGGTTCACGGTCCGCGCGGCCATCGACAAGGCCACGCCGTACCTCTACAAGGCGGTGACCGAGGGGGAGACCTACGACACGGTCAAGTTCAGCTTTTTCCAGATCGACGACACCGGGACGGAGGTCGAGTACTACACGATCCTGCTGGAGCGCGTCAAGGTGGCCGCGGTCAAGCTCGACGTGCCCAACGTCAAGAACGTCGAGAAGGAGCACTACCCGCACATGGTCGAGTACGGGTTCGTCTACGGCAAGATCACGTGGACCTGGACCGACGGCACGCTGGAGCACACCGACGACTGGGTCGCCGCCCGGTAACGCCGGGGGACGCGGGAGGAGGGATGAGGGACGAGCCCAGTGGGCGCTCCGCATCCCTCCATCCCTCGGCTCCCTCCATCCCTCCGCCATGACCATCCGCCTCGCCCTGTTCGACGTCTTGGAGGGCCGGTTCGGCGGGCGCGTGCCCGTCGGGACGGTCTCCGAAGAGGACCGCCGGGTGCAGAGCGTGGTCGGCTACCTCCAGCGGCTGCTCAACACGCGCCAGGGCTCCGTCCCGCACCTCCCCGACTACGGGCTCCCGGACCCCGCCGAGGCCCGCCGCGCGGGCGAGGACGCGCTCGACCAACTGCGGAAGGCCGTTCGCGACGCCGTGGTGACGTACGAGCCCCGCTTGGCGCGCGTGCGCGTCGAGGCGAAGGCGACCGACGCCGCCGCCATGCGGACGACGTTCGTCATCACGGGCGAGGTCGAGCCCGGCCGCCGCGTTCGGCTCGAAACCACGTTCGGGTCCCAGGAGCCGACCGCCGTGCGCCCGGCCTAGCCCATGCTCCACCGCCATTACGAGAGCGAGCTCCGGTACTTCCGCGAGGGCGGGGCCGCCTTTGCGGAGGCCCACCCCGAGCAGGCGCGCATGCTGCGGCTGGACGCGCTGGAAGACCGCGACCCCTACGTCGAGCGGCTGATCGAGGGCGTCGCGTTCCTGTCGGCCCGCGTGCAGGAGCGCCTCGACGACGACCTGCCCGAGTACACGCAGCGGCTCGTCGGGCTGCTGTACCCGCACTTTCTGACGCCCTTCCCGTCGTGCTGCGTGGTCGCCTTCGAGCCGCTGGCGGGGCTCGTGCAGGAGACCGTGACGATGCCGCGCGGCGCCGAGGTGCTGTCGGCGCCCGTCGGGCCCGAGCGGACGGTGTGCCGGTTTCAGACCACGCAGGCGGTCCGGCTCCACCCCCTCGCGCTCCGGTCCGTGGAGCTGCGCTACGACGCCGACGACACGAGCCGGGCGCGCTTGGTGTTCGAGACGACCGGCGGGGCCACGCTCTCGTCGCTCGACCTCACGGCGCTCCGGCTGGCGCTCCACGCCGAGACGCCCGTGGCCTCGACGGCCCACCACCTGCTGACGCGCCACGCGACGCGCGTCGAGGCGCGGGTCGGGGCGGACCTCTCCGACCGCCCCGGGGAGGACGGGGCCCCGCTCTGGAGCGGACGCGGCGACGCCCTGCGACCGGCGGGGCTCGCCGACGACCAGGCGCTGCTGCCGCACGGCGACGCGCTGCCCTCGGGCCTGCGGCTCCTTCAAGAGTGGCTCCTGTTCCGCCGCAAGTTCTGGCAGGTCGACGTCGTCGGCCTCGACGCCGCCGCCCACGCGGCCCCGGACGCGACGCAGCTGGCGGTCGACATCGTCTTCGACCGGCCGTACCCCGAGGACCGGCGCCTCAAGACCGAGCACGTCCGCCTCCACAGCACGCCGGCCGTCAACCTGTTCGACCACGACGCCGAGCCGACGCGCGCCGAGCACACCTGGGCCGAGCAACGCGTCGTCCCCAGCCTGCGCCAGCGCCAGACCATCGAGGCCTACGACGTGACGAGCGTGGTCGGCATCGAGGAGGGCACGGGGCGCCGCCGGACGTACGCGCGCAGCTTCGGGCTCTCGGCCGACGCCGAGCGCGCCTTCGACGTGCTCCGCCGGCCCGGCGCCACGCCCGGCCTCGACCTCTACCTCCAGCTTGCCAGCGCCGACCTCGACGCGGGCACCCCGACGCCGGAGACGCTGTCGGTCGGCTTGCGCTGCACGAACGGCGCCCTTCCCTACGAGGCGCTCCGCCCCGGCGCCCTCGACCGGCTCGCTTCGACCGCGCCCCAGCTGGCGACCGTCACCAACCTCGACCGCCCCTCGCTGACGCGCCGCCCGCCGCTCGATCGGCACCCGGACCTGTTGTGGGCGCTCCTCGCGCACTGGTCGTTCAGCCACGGCTCCGTCGCCACGCCCGAGGCGCTGACGGGGCTCCTGGAGCTCTACGACTGGGCCGACTCCGAGGCCAGCCGCCGCCGGCGGCGGGGGATCACCGACGTGACGTGGGCGCCGGCCGAGACGCTCCACCGCGGTGCCGTCCGGCGCGGCGCCCACGTCACGGTGACGGTCGCCGACGGCCACTTTGCCGACGACGGCGACCTCGCGCTGTTCGGCCTGATCGTCAGCGAGATGCTGTCGCTGTATGCGACCATCAACGCGTTCGTGCACCTGACCGTCGAGACCTCGCCGTCGGGCCAGTCGATGACGTGGACGCCCGACCGCGGCCGCCGACCACTGGTATGAGCCGCCCTGCCTCCCCCGCCTCGACGCCCGAGCGGCTCACCGACGAGCCGTACCGCTACGGGTTTTTCCAGGCGCTCCGCCTGCTGGCGGCCGCTCGCGGCGGGCCCGCGACGATCGGCGGCGAGGCCTACGGCGACGAGGCCGTCCGCGTCCGGCCCGACCCGTCGTCGGTCTTCCCCGCCGCCGACGTCCGCCACATAAAGGCCACGAGCGACCACGCGGCGACCGAGGTCGAGGTCGGGTTCGGCGGGCTCTACGGCGTCGACGCCGCGCTCCCGGCGTCCTTCCACGAGACGACCGCGACCGGCGAGGCGCACACGCTCCCCTTGCGCGACTTCCTCGATTTCGTCGGCCACCGGACGTACGCGCAGCTGTGGCGGGCGTGGGCGCGGTACCGGCCCGAGGTCCGGGGCGTCGGGCCGCACGCCGCGCGCGCGGCCGCCCTGGCGGGCGGCGCCGGCGTCGACGCCTCCCTCCTTCCGCTGGCGGCGCGGCTCAACGCATGGGCCCGCAACGCCGAGGGCCTGCGCGCGCTGCTGGCGCACGCGACCGGGCTCGCCGTCCGGATCGTCGAGAACGTGCCCCGGCGCGTCCGGCTCGGCGTCCGCCCCCGCCTCGGGTCGGCCCGCCTGGGGCTGGACGCCGTCGTCGGCGAGCGCGTCTACGACGAGTCCGGGATGTTCCGCATCGAGCTCGGCCCGCTCGGCATCGACGCCTTCCGCGACTTGTTGCCCGGCGGCGCGGGCGCCGCCCGCATCGCCGCGCTCGTCCGCCTCTACGCCTCCGACGTGCTCGACTACGACGTGGACCTGGTCCTCCGCTCCGACGAGGCGCCGCCCCTCGTGCTCGGCGACGCCGCCAGCGCCCGGCTCGGCCGCAACGCCACCATCGGCACGCCCCGCGAGCCGCTCCTGCGCCGCCGCGTCCGCTACGTCCCCGCCTAGCGGCCGCCCGGCCCCCGCTCTCTCCACCCCGCCCCCTCCGCTCATGATCTCGCGAGACGTCAAGCGCCTGCTCCGCACCCTCAACGACCCCACGACGCGCGCGCTCGAAGGGGCCGCCGGCCTGGCCGTCGGGCGGGGCCACTACGAGGTCACCGTCGAGCACCTGCTGCTCAAGCTGATGGAGGACGGCACCGGGGATGTGACGCTGGCGCTCTCGCGCCTGGGCGCGGACGTCGGCGCGGTCGGCAAGGCGTTGGGCGACACCGTCGGCGCGTACAAGAGCGGCAACGCGGGGCGCCCGGCGTTCTCGCCGCTCCTCCTCGATCTGGTCGAGCGGGGCTGGGTGGTCGCCTCCGTGCACCACGGGCTGGCGGCCGTCCGCTCCGGCGCGCTGCTGGAGGCGTACCTCGAGAGCGATGCCTTCGCCACCTCCGCCGTTCGCGAGGCCATGCAGCCCGCGACCGCCGACGCGCTCCGCGAGCGGTTTTTCGAGCTCGTCGACGGGTCGGAGGAGAACCGGGCGACCAAGTCGGGCGCCCGGATCCCGCAGGCGGGCGGCGAGGGCGAGACGGCGCTCGACCTGTACACGCAGTCCGTCACGGACCGCGCCCGGGAGGGCGGCATCGACCCCATCTTCGGGCGCGACCGCGAGATCCGGCAGGTCATCGACGTGCTCTCGCGGCGGCGCAAGAACAACCCGATCCTGGTCGGCGAGGCGGGCGTCGGCAAGACGGCCGTCGTCGAGGGGCTCGCGCTGCGGATCGTCGCCGGCGACGTGCCGCTCGCCCTGCGCGACGCCGAGATCGCCGCGCTCGACCTCGGCGCGTTGCAGGCCGGGGCCGGCGTCAAGGGCGAGTTCGAGTCGCGCATGAAGGCCGTCATCGACGCCGTCGGCGAGGCGGCCCGGCCGACGATCCTGTTTATCGACGAGGCCCACACGCTCGTCGGCGCCGGCGGCGCGGCGGGGACCGGCGACGCAGCCAACCTCTTGAAGCCCGCGCTCGCGCGCGGCGAGCTGCGCAGCATCGCGGCGACGACGTGGAGCGAGTACAAGCGCCACATCGAGAAGGACCCGGCGCTCGCGCGGCGCTTCCAACAGGTCAAGGTCGACGAGCCCGACGTCGAGACGGCCGTCGTGATGATGCGCGGCGTGCGCGACCGCTACGAGGACCACCACGCCGTCCAGATCACCGACGAGGCCGTCCGGGCCTCGGTCGAATTGAGCGACCGCTACCTCTCCGGCCGCCAGCTCCCCGACAAGTCCGTCGACCTGCTCGACACCGCGTCCGCGCGCGTCCGGATGTCGCAGGACGCCACGCCGTCCGCGCTCGACGCCGTCGCCCGCCGCTTGCACGAGGTCGACACCGAGATCGGCGCCGTCACGCGCGACCACTCGGCCGGGCTGGGCTCGGACGAGATGCTGGCGGCGCTGGAGGCCGAGCGCGACCAGCTCGCGGCCGACACCGAGACGCTCAGCGCGCGCTGGGAGGCCGAGCGCGCGATCGCCAAGGAGCTCGACGGCGCCCGGCGCGACGCCGCCGACGCCGGGGGCGACGCGCCTGCCGGCGTCCACGACCTCCGCGCGCGCCTCGACGCGCTTCAGGAAGAAAACGGCCCGCTCGTCCACGCCGAGGTGGGCCCCCGCGTCGTCGCCGAGGTCATCGCCGACTGGACCGGCATCCCGATCGGCGACATGCTGAAGGACGAGGCCCAGATGCTGCTCGAGATGGAGGACCGGCTCACCGCGCGCATCCGGGGCCAGGACGAGGCGCTGGGCGAGATCGCGGACGCGCTCCGCACCGCCAAGGCCGGCCTGCGCAAGGCCGACGCCCCGCTCGGCGTGTTCATGCTGGCGGGCCCGAGTGGCGTGGGCAAGACCGAGACCGCCCGGGCGCTCGCGGAGCTGCTCTTCGGCGGCGAGCGGTTCCTGGTGTCGATCAACATGAGCGAGTACCAGGAGAGCCACACGACGAGCCAGCTCAAGGGCGCCCCTCCCGGCTACGTCGGCTACGGCGAGGGCGGCGTGCTGACCGAGGCCGTCCGCCAGCGGCCGTACTCCGTCGTCCTGCTCGACGAGGTCGAAAAGGCCCACATCGACGTGATGGAGATGTTCTACCAGGTCTTCGACCGGGGCATCCTGCGCGACGGCGAGGGCCGCGAGGTCGACTTTTCGAACACCGTCATCCTGTGCACCTCGAACGTCGGCAGCGCGCTCGTGCAGCAGGCGTCGATGGCCGAGGAGGCGCCCCGGCTCGACGAGTTGCGCGCGCTCATCCACGAGCCGCTCGCGAACCACTTCCAACCGGCGCTCCTGGGCCGGATGAACGTCATCCCCTTCCTGAGCCTCGACCGCGACGCGATGGCCCAGATCGCCCGGCTCAAGCTCGACAAGGTGGACCGCCGCCTGCAGTCCAACCACGGCGTCCGCTTCACCTACACCGACGCCGTCGTCGAGACCGTCGCCGACCGGTGCACGACCGTCGACGCGGGCGCCCGCAACATCGACGCGATCATCGACCGGACCGTGCTCCCGGCCGCCAGCCGCGCCTTGCTAGCCCGCCTTGCCGAGGAGAACCTGCCCGCCGCGCTCGAACTGGGGATCGACGAGGCCGGCGAGTTCACCTACACCTTCGTCGAGGTCGACGGCGCCTCGGCGCCCGCGGGCCACGCCGGCGACGGCGCGCTGGCGCCCGCACCTGAAACCGCCGAGACCGCCGAGGCGCCCGGCCCCGATGCCGAGCCCGCCGACGACGCGACCGCCCCCGCCGATTCATGAGCCTCCCCGCCCGCCACACGTTCACGTGCGATGCGCTCGACGACGACACCTTTGTCGTCACCAAGTTCAAAGGCGTCGAGGCCATCTCTCGGCCGTTCCGGTTCGTGGTCCACCTCCTGTCGAGGACCTCTACGATCACCTTCTCCGAGGTCATCGACGAGGGGGCCACGCTCACCATGGCCCGTGGGCTCGACGGGGACGGCCACGCGTCCGAGGTCCACGGCATCGTCTCGCGGATCACGCTGCTCGGCACGTCCTCGGCGCATCCGGACTACTTCGTCTACCGCGCCGTCCTCACCCCCCGGCTCTCGCGGCTGCGGCTCTCGACCCGGAGCCGCATTTTCCAGACGATGACCGTCGAGGACATCGTAAAGGAGGTGCTGGACAAGGCCGACGTCGCCCACGAGTGGAGGCTCTCGGGGACGTACGCCCCGCGCACCCACACGACCCAGTACCAGGAGACCGACCTCGCCTTCGTCCAACGCCTGCTCGAGTTCGAGGGGATCCGCTACCACTTCGAGGCGACTGGGGGGGACGGAGCGACCACGGAGAAGGTGGTCCTGAGCGACGGCCCGCCAGCCGGCACGGACGACAGCCAGGGCACCGCCGTCGTCGAGCCCGCCCCCGCCATCAGCGACGACGCGCTCGCCTACGACTTCGACGCCAGCCTCGACACGGACGAGGACGTCGTCACGGCCGTCCGCCTCGACCACCGGATTGTGCCCCGGGTCGTCAAGGAGAAGGACTACAACTACCGCCAGCCGGATGCCGACCTCTTCGAGAGGGTCGAGGCCGGGTCGGTCGAGGACTCCAAGGGCAAGCACCGGGGGGTCCTGTCTGAGGCGATGACGCACACGGAGACCGTCGACCGCAACGCCCACATCGCCCAGGTCCGCCTGGAGGAGATCGAGACCACGCGCCGCGTCGTGACGGGCACGAGCAACTGCGTGCAGTTCCGGAGCGGCCACCAGTTCACGCTCAAGAACCACTTCCGAGACGGCCTCAACCGGGCGCTCCTCCTCACCCACGTCGCCCATGCCGGCACCCAACAGGGCCTCCAGACCGACGGCGCCATCGACTACCGCAACGACTTCCGGTCCGTCCTGGCCTCGACCCCGTACCGGCCGCCCCGGACCACCCCCATCCCCAGGCTCCCTGGTGTGCTCACGGCCAAGGTCGAGAGCACCTCAGGCACGGGGAACGGGAAGGATAACGTCACGGACGGGATCTACGCCCCGACCGATGAGCATGGTCGGTACCGCGTCCGGTTCCCGTTCGACATCGGGGACGCCGACACCCAGCAGGCCACCAAGCCGGTCCGCCTCGCCCAGCCCTACACGGGCCGGGACTACGGCCAGCACTTCCCGGTCCACGAGAACGCCGAGATGGTGATCGCCTGCGTCGACGGCAACCCTGACCGCATCGTCGGGCTGGGGACCGTCCCCAACCACGATCAGACCTCGCCGATCGATGCGGATAACCGGTTCGAAAACATCATCAAGACGGCCGCCGACAACGAGATCGTCCTGAAGGACAAGGCAGGGAAGGTCGGGATCAACCTCAAGAGCCCGCTCTTCGACGAGAACGACAAGAAGGACGGACACGCCCGGCTCCACCTCGGCGCCGCCGACGGGTCCGTCCAGGGGGTCCAGATCGAAACCGACGGGACGACGCTCGTCCACGGCGGCAGCGGGGTCTGGGTCAAGGCTGGCGGGAGTGACCCTGAGTCGATGATGGGCATGGACATCGGGGACTTCGGGACGGCTTGGACGGTAGCCGATGCCGCCGTGGGCCTCTTCGCCACCACGCTCGGGATCGCTCGTCTCAATGCGGCCTGGAAGACCGCGACCTTCGCCGCCGGCATAGCCAACACCGTCGCCGGCACGGCCATGGGGTGGCAGTTCCCCGGCATCTTTATGACCAGCCCGGGCGGCATCATGATGGGGACCGCGGCGGGGATCTCGGCCTACGGCGGGGCCGGGGGGATCGGGCTGACCTCGGGGTCGAGCCTCGACCTCACTGCGACGATGGGGATCAGTCTCCTCACCGGGATCGGCGGGATCAGCCTCGGCGCCCTCAACGGCGGCGTGGGCTTGACGGCCGCGAAGGGGAACATCGAGATGGACGCCATGACCGGCATGGTCTCAACAATGGCCGCTGAAGGCATCCACGCCACAGCCGCGACCGGCGGCATCGAGGCCACGGCTGTGGCCGGGAACATCGAGACGACGGCGACGGCCGGGAACATCGAGATGACGGCGACGGCCGGCGAACTCACGCTCTCCTCCGCGACCAAGCTCACGCTCAAGTGCGGCCCCGGCAAGATCGAGATGTTGCCGAGTGGGGAGATCGAGATCACCACTGGCGCCCACACCTTCAAGCTGGCCCAGGCCGGGATCACGCTCAAATCGCTCGGGGTCTTGAACGCCACCGCCCTGGGCTCGATGGCCCTCAGCTCGGACCTCGACGCCACCTTCAAGGGGGGCGCCAGAGCGACCGTGAAGGGCGCCATGCTGGACGTCCAGGCGACGGCGAGCGCGACGCTCAATGGCGCGATCATCAACATCGGTTAGCGATGCCTGCTCCCGCCGCCCGCTTCGGGGACCCCACCGCCCACGGCCCCGCCCTGCTCGGGCCGGGCTGCCCGACGGTCTTGATCGCCGGCCAGCCCGCGTGGCGCGTCGGCGACGCCCACACGTGCCCGATGGCCAACGCCCCGCCGCCGGCCGGGCCGGGCACGCCCCACGTGACCGGCGTCGCGATGCCGTCGAACCCGAAGGTGCTCATCGGCGGGAAGCCGGCGTCGCGGCTCGGTGACCAGGTGATGGAGACGGCGGCCGTCGCGCCGCTCCCGCCGCCCAACGTGATCGCCTCGGGCGTCCCGACGGTCCTGCTGTGAGCGCCGCGCCCCCGCCCCGGCTCCGCGTCGACGTCTCGACGGGCGAGGTCGTCCTCGAGGCCGTCGACGCCGTCGTGCCCGGGCCGGTCCCGCTCGCGCTCCGCCGCGCGTACCGGAGCCAGCACGAGGGAGCCGGCGCGCTCGGGCCCGGCTGGCGGTGGGGGCTCGACGCCGCGCTCGCCGTCGAGGGCGAGACGGTCCGGTGCGAGGGCGGCCCGTTCGACGGGGCCACCTTCGCCGCGGTCGCCGAGGGCCGCGCCGCGCGCCTCGACGCGTCGGGGCTCGTCCTCGACCACCTCGCCGAGGCGTACGTGGTGTGGGCGACGCCGCGGCGCCGGTACGTCTACGCCAAGGCGGGCGGGCGGGGCGGGCGGCTCCCGCTCTCTCGCATCCAGGGCACCGGGGGCGCGGCGCTCACCCTCGCCTGGCGCAGGGGCCAGCTGGCGGAGGTCCGGGGGGCGCCGGGCGGGCGGCTCCGCTTCGAGTACGCCGGCGGCCGGCTGACGGCCGTCGTCCGCGAGGGCGTGGCCGATCCCGTCGTCCACTTCGGCTACGAGCGGGGCCACCTCGCGTCGGCGACCGTCGGGCGGGGTCGGACCGACCGCTACGCGTACGACGGCGGGCGGCTCGTGGAGCACGCTGGCGCCGGGGGCACCACGCTCGCCCAGTACGACGCCGAGGGCCGCGGCCTCGCCGTGTGGGGGAGCTGGGGCCCGGGCATCCGGCTCGGCTACGACACCCTCCGCCACACGACGCGCGTCGTCGGCGCCGACGGTGGCCAGACGCTGTACCGCCACGCCGCCGGGGCCCAGGTGCTAGAGCGCGTCCCGCCTGAGGGCGCCGAGCAGGTCTACTACTACGGGGCCGACGGCCGGCTCGTCGGGTTCGGCGATGGCGACGGCCCGCGCGTGTTCCAGGCCCTCGACCCCGACACGGGCCGCCTGACGCTGCTCGCGGGCCGGGCCCGGGGCGCCGCCGTCGACTACGACGCCGACGGGCGGGCCGTCGCCGCCGGGCCGCTCGGCGACGACGCCCCTGCGGTGTCCTATGTGTGGGACGACGCCCATGCGCTCGCCGGGCTGACCGACGCGCGCGGCGGGGCGTGGCGGTTCGATCGGGACCGTGCCGGCCGCGTCGCCGCGGTCACCTCCCCGGCGGGCCGGCGCGTCAC
The DNA here is from genome assembly GCF_046845755.1 of Rubrivirga halophila. Classification (GTDB taxonomy): domain Bacteria; phylum Bacteroidota; class Rhodothermia; order Rhodothermales; family Rubricoccaceae; genus Rubrivirga. The sequence goes on along the minus strand of NZ_CP177357.1, from coordinate 238,262 downwards.
CCTGGCGTGGCTCTCCGACGGACTCGCCGTCGACGACGCCCAGGGCCGGCGGTGGCGGGAGACCTGGGACGCCGCCGGCCGCGTGGTCGGGCGCGTCGACCGGGCGGGCCGCCAGGAGCACCGCCGCTACGACGCGGGCGGCCACCTCGACGCCGCCGTGGTGGAGGGCGGCTACTGGCTCCAGGCCGTCCACGACGGGGCCGGCCGGCTAGCGTCGATCGCCGACGCCGACGGCGCGCGCCTCCGGCTCGACCGCGACGCCGCCGGCCGCGTGGCCCGCGTGACCGGCGCCCTCGACGCCCCGGTCGCCGTGGGGTACGACGTCCACGGCCGCGTCGCTGGCGTCCGGCCCGAGAGCGGCCACGGCATCACCGTCGAGTACGACGTCGACGGCCGGCTCGCCCGCATCGACGGGCCCCGGGAGACGACCACGTACGGCACCGACGACGGGGAGATCGTCGTCGGCGACCGGGCCGGGACGCGGCGCTACACCCGGGACGGGGCCCTGGTCGCCGTCGACGCGGCCGAGGGCGGCGAGCGGTTCAGCTACGGGCTTCGGGGAGAGCTCCGGGCGTGGGAGACCCGGCGCGGCGAGGTGCCCGCCGGGTTCGTGTCGTTCGACTATGGTCCCGACGGCGTGCTCGCGCGGATCGCCGGCCGGTCGGCCGACGGCGACGCCATCGACCTCGGCCTGGTGACCGACGCGGACGGCTGGCTGACGGCCGTCGAGGCCGGGGGCGAGCCGCTCGCGACGCTTACCCTCGACCCCATCGGCCGGCCCGTCGCCGTGGCCGGCGCGGTCGCGGCGACGCTCGCGTTCGACGCCGCCGACCGCCTCGTCCGGGCCGAGGGGGCGGGCGCTACGGTCGAGGTCGCGTACGACGAGATCGACCGGCCGACCCGGGCCCGCAGCGGTCCGGACACCGTCGAGATCGAACGGGCGCCGGGTGGCGTCTGGGAGCAGACGCTCGCGATAGGCGCCGAGGCGAGCGCCGTTCGCCTGGGCGTCCGGGTGGACCGGCGCGGCGTCGTGCTGACGCTGCACGTCGGGGCCGTGCCCGTCGTGCTGTGGGCGCGGGCGGAGGCCCGGTGCCCGGCCGCGTCGCCGACGGCGCGGCGCGTGGCGGCCGTCGTGCGCGGGGCCGGCGCCGCCCTCCCCGCCCGGCCCCTCACCCTGGGCGCCCGGCTCGCCCCGTGGGCGCCCGCGCCCGGCGTGCGCAGCGACCACACCGCCGTCCCGCGCGCCGCCGACCTCGGCCTCCCGTGGCCCGTGCTCGACGCCTTCTACCTCGACCCCGGCCTCCTCGACGCCCGCCCCGACGGGACGGCCGTCACGGCCGGGCGGGGCCGCGACCCGTTCCCCAATGTGACCGGGACACACGTCGCCGGGCCGCTCCGCGCGGCGCCGTGGCGAGCGCACGGACTGGCCGCCGTGCTCCCGCCCCCCGACCCCCTCGACCTCGGCGGCGGCCCCGACCTCGGCGCCCTGTTGGCCCGCCTCCGCCCCTGACATGCCCCACGCCCCCCCCGACCTCGGCCCGGCCGACGCCGACCTCCGCGGCCTCGCCTTGCGCGGCGCCGACCTCACCGGCGCCGACCTGAGGGGCCGCGCCCTCGCCAGCGTCGACCTGTCCGGCGCCGACCTCCGCGGCCTCGACCTCCGCACGTCCGACCTCTCGGGCGCCGTCCTCTCGGGCGCGGCGCTCGCCGGGGCCGACCTCCGCGGCGCCGTCACCGACGGCGCGCTGATGGATGGGGCCGACCTCACCGGCGCCGACCTCACCGGGGCACGGTTCGAGGGCTGTCTGATGGACGATGCCGTCTTCGCCGACGCCGCCTTGGCTGGCGTTGCACTCGTCGGGTGCGTCTCCCGGCGCGCCCGGTTCCGCGGGGCCGCGATGCCCCGCGCCGACCTCACCGGCGCGTGCCTCTCCGAGGCCGACTTCGCCGGCGCCGACCTGACCGATGCCGTGCTGGAGACGGCCGTCGGGCTCGGGGCCTCGTTCGCCCGGGCGTGCCTGGTCGGCGCGAGCCTGCACCGGGCCGTCCTGAGCGGCGCCGTGCTCGTCGAGGCCGACCTCACGCGCGCCGTCGTGACCGGCGCCGTGCTCGACGACGCCCTGCTCGCCGGCGCCACGTTCCGGGCCGCCACGGCCTCGGGCGCGAGCGCGCGCCGCGCCGACCTCACGGGCTGCGACTTCGCCGGGGCCAAGCTCTCCGTCGGCCAGTTCGAGCGGGCCGCCCTGCGCGGCGCCGTCTTCGCCGCGACGCTGGCGGACACGGCCGTGTTCGAGTTCGCCGACCTCCGCGACGCCCGGATCGAGGCCTCCGACTTCGCCTTCGCCAACCTCGTCGGGGCCGACCTCCGCGGCGCCCGGGCCCACGACACCCGCTTCTACGCCGCCGACTTCCACTGGGCCCGAATCGACGGGCTCGACCTCGGCACATGCGGGATCGACGCCGCCCGCCTCCCCACCGAGGCGGTCGTCGTCAACGGCCCCGGCACCGAGCCGCCGACGCTTCCAGTCCACCCGCTCGCCCGCGAGCCCCTGGCCCCCGCTGCACGGCGGGCCTTGCTCGCTGACGCCCCGCCGCGCCCCGCCGTCGCCCGCTGAGCATGGAGATCCGCAACGAGACCCCGTTCGCGCATGGCATCGCCGTTGGGATGGGCCCGGACCGGGCCGCCCACCTCGGCGTCGTCGTCAAGGGGACGTTCCGGATCCCCGAGCGGCCCGGCGGGGCCGTCGAGGTCGCCGACGAGCAGCGGCCCGTCGCGACGGCCGACGAACACCACCGCGGCGACCCGACGGCCAGCGTCCGCGTCGAGGGCGACGCGGTCGTGTTCAAGCCGCGCGCGGACGTGGTGCTCGCGGGCCACGCGTACGCGCCGCGGGGGCGGCCCGTCGCTGAGCGCACCGTGGGGCTCCGCGTGGGCCGGCTCGAGCGGGCGATCCGCGTCGTCGGCGACCGCCGCTGGCGCGTGGCCCCGCTGACGGGCGCGGTCACGGCCTCTCCGCCCGAGCCGTTCGCCGCGATGCCCCTGACGTTCGAGCGGGCGTACGGCGGGTTCGACCACGAGGGCAAGGGGGGGTGCCTCCAGAACCCCGTCGGCCGCGGCTACCTCCACGCCGAGTCGTCGGCCGACGGCGCGGCGCTCCCCAACCTCGAGGACCCGCGCCACCCGGTCCGGCGCTGGGACGACCGCCCCGCGCCGGTCGGGTGGGGCGTCTTCGGGCGGGCCTGGTCGCCGCGGTCGGCGCTCGCGGGCCGGGCGACGGAGCGGCACCCCGTCTTCGGCCTGCCCGCCGACTTCGACCCGGCCTTCCACAACGGGGCCCACCCCGCCCTCCAGGTCCCCTACCTCGCGGGCGACGAGGCCGTCGCGCTTCGCGGCGTCACGCCCGACGGCCCCCGCCGGTTCGCGCTGCCCGGGCGCCGGCCGCGGATCGCCCTCCAGACGCGGGGCGCCGCGGCCAACCGCGCCCTCCGCCCCGTCCTCGACACGCTCGTGCTGCTCCCCGACGACGGCGTGCTCACGCTGACGTGGCGGGCGTCGCTCGCGCTCGCGCTCGACCTCGACCAGGCGCTGGCCCTGGTGGCCGCCGTCCACATCGCCGACGGCCGCCCGACGGGGTGACGCCGGGGGCCTGGGTTTCCGGTGTTCGATAAGGAGCCGAAGCCCCTCCGCGCGACGGGGGCGCCATCGCCACGTCGCCGGCCTGCCTCTCCGAGCGCGGACCTCGCGAAGGCGTCGGCGCCCCCCCCCGACCGCCGCCATGCCCCCCGCCCACCGCATCGCCCGGCACGAGTTCGCGTGCAGCGCCCTCTCCGCCGCGACGTTCCGCGTCGTCGGCTTCGAGGGCGTCGAGACCATCTCGCAGCCGTACCGCTTCGAGATCGAGTTGGTCTCCGACGACCCCGAGGTCCCCTTCGAGGACGTCATCGACGGGCCGGCGACGCTCACGATGTACCGTGGCGACGAGCCGTCCGAGGTGGGCGGCATCGTCGTCGACTTCGAGCAGTCGCACGAGGCCGGCGGCCAGTCCGAGTTCCGGTACGCCTACCGCGCCGTGCTCGTCCCCCGCCTGTGGCGGCTGGGGCTCTCGTTCCGCAGCCGCATCTTCCAGAACCTGACGGTCGAGGAGATCGTGACCAAGCTCCTCGACGACGCCGGCGTCGAGCACGAGTGGACGCTCTCCGGCGCGTACGCCCCGCGCGAGTTCACGACGCAGTACAAGGAGACCGACCTCGCCTTTGTCCAGCGCCTCCTCGAGTTCGAGGGGATCGCCTACCACTTCTCGCACGGCGGCGGCACCGAGACGCTCGTCCTGACCGACGACGCCTCAACGGCCAAGCCCATCGACGGCGACGACACGATCCCCTACAGCCACGCCGACGGGCTCCGCCCGACTGACAGTCTGGAGACCGTCCGCGACGCCCGGATCCGCCAGCGGCTCGTCACGGCGCGCGCTGCGATCGCCGACTACAACTACCGCACGCCCGCCGCCGACCTCACCGGCGAGGCCGAGGGCGGCGACGGCCCGGCCCTCGGCGTCCACTCCGACTCGGCCATCCACGTCGGCGACGGGGACCGGTCGAACGCCCTCGCCAAGGTCCGCCTGGAAGAGATCGAGACGACGCGCCGCGTGCTCCACGGGACCGGCGACTGCCTGCGGTTCCGGACCGGGTTCCGGTTCACGCTCGCCGACCACTTCCGCCCCGACCTCAACCAGGGCTACCTGATCACTGAGGTCCACCACCTCGGGCGCCAGCCGGACGCCCAAGAGGCCGCCTCCGCCGACGACGTCCGGCCGGGCTACTCGAACACCTTCCGGGCCGTCCCGGCGGGCGTCCCGTACCGGCCGCCGCGCCGGACGCCCGAGCCCAAGCTCCCCGGCGTGCTCACGGCGACCGTCGAGAGCGCCGGCGGGACGTACGCGCCGGTCGACGACCAGGGCCGCTACCGCGTCCGGTTCCCATTCGACCTCGGCGACGCGGGCGCCGCCCAGGCCACCAAGCCCGTCCGCCTCGCCCAGCCGTACACCGGGCCCGGCTACGGCCAGCACTTCCCCGTCCACAAAGACGCCGAGATGGTGGTCGCCTGCGTCGACGGCAACGTCGACCGCATCGTGGGGCTGTCGACGGTCTACAACCCGGCCCAGTACTCGCCGGTGACCAGCAGCAACGCGGCCCACAACGTGATGCGGTCGTGGGGCGAGAACGAGCTGACGTTCGACGACACGCAGGGCGCCGAGCTCGTGTTCATGCACGCGACGAAGGACCACCACTGCGAGGTCGTCGACAACCAGCTCAACACGGTCGGCACGAACCGGAGGCAGACGGTCGGACAGGACGAGCAGATGTCTGTCGGGCGCGACCAGGCCGAGGACGTCGGGCGCGACAAGACGTTCACCGTCGGCCAGAACGAGACGATCACCGTCGGGGTCGACCGGAGCCTGGCCGTCGGGGCGAACCTGTCGGAGTCGGTCGGCGGCTCGATGTCGCTGACGGTGGGGACGACGAAGACTGAGACGGTCGCCATCGCGAGCACGCTCAGCGTCGGGGCGGCGTACTCCGTGAGCGTGGGCGCGACCAAGTCGGAGTCGGTCGGCGCGTCGAGCAGCGAGACCGTCGGGGCCGCCAAGTCCGTCGACGTCGGCGGCAACTACTCCGTGGCGGTCGGCGCGGCGACGACGCTGGAGACCGCGACGGACTACGACGTCTCGGCCGGACAGAACGGGTCGCTCACGTTCGGCGACGACGGCGTCGTCCAGATCGGCAAGGACCTCACCCTCAAGGCGGGGAAGAAGGCGCTGATCGAGGCGGCCGACCAGCTCACGATCAAGTGCGGCAAGGCCGAGCTCGTGATGAAGAAGAACGGGGACATCTCCATCAAGGGAAAGAAGCTCGACCTCAAGGCCTCGGGCAAGATGACGCTCAAGGGCTCCCAGATCGCCGAGAACTAGCCATGACCGACCTCCTCACCGCCCTCACTACCGAAGCCGACGTGACCGCCGTCGTCGCCGACGCCGTCGCCGTCCGCGCGGCCGACGGGGCGGCCCTGTCGTGCCGGGTGCTCCAGACCTCCGCCGGGCCGCCCCTCGCGCTCGCCGTCGGCGACCGCGTGCTGGTGGCCACGTCCGGCAAGGCGGGCTACGTGCTCGGCCGGATCGGCCCGCACCGCGGCGTGCCCGAGATGGCCCGCGTCGTCGAGGTCGTCGTGCCCGAGGGCGTCGAGACCGTCCGGATCTCGGGCCGCCGCATCACGATCGCCGCCGACGAGTCGGTCGCCATCGAGTGCGGCGGCGGGTCGGTCCGCATCGACAAGCGCGGCAAGGTGGTCGTGCTCGGGACCGACATCACCAGCCGCGCCAAGCGGCTCCACAAGGTCAAGGGCGCCAGCGTCGCCATCAACTGATGGAGCTCACCAACCCCACGCCGTTCGCGGCTGCCCCCGCCGCCGTCGCCGACCGCGACGGGACCGACTGGCTGGTCGTGATCGTCAAGGCGACGTACGCGCTCGACGGCGAGGGCGGGATGACCCCGGCCGAGGTCCAGCGAGAGGTCGCCTTCGCGGACGCGTACTCCGGCGAGCCCGGCGCGTCGAGCGTGGCCTACGCCTCCGACCTCGCCATCGACAAGGGCTCGACGGACGTGGTGCTGACCGGCTCGGCGTACCCCCGACGTGCGGGCGACCGCGAGGGCCGGGTGGGCGTCCAGCTCGGGCCCGCCAAGGCGACCGCGGCCGTGTTCGGCGACCGCGAGTGGCAGTCGGCGCTCGGCGTGACCCGGATGTCGCGCCCGGCGCCGTTCGAGCGGATCCCGCTGGCGTACGAGCGGGCCGCCGGCGGGACCGACACCTCGGCGCCCGACGACCGCGCCCACGGCGCCGAGGCCCGCAACCCCGTCGGGGTCGGGTTCCGGGCGTCCCGCACGCGCCGCGTCGTCGACGCGAGCCCGCTGCCCAACTTCGAGCGGCCCGACGCGCTGATCCGCACGCCCGACGACCGGCCGGCCCCGGCGCCCGTCGGGTTCGTGGCGCCCGGCTGGCAGCCCCGCGCCGCCTTCGCAGGGACCTACGACGCCGCCTGGGCGCGGGACCGCCAGCCCCTCCTCCCTGCCGACTTCGACGCCCGCTTTTTCGACGTCGCCCCACCTGGCCTCACCGTCCCAGGGCGCTTGCGGGGCAACGAGCACGGCGCGGCGCTCGGGGTCTCGCCCCGCGGCATGGTCCGGTTCACGCTGCCCGGCTTGTCGCCGAGCGCCGAGGTCGCAGGCCGCCGCCTCAGCTGCCAGCCAGTCGCCCTCGAGCTCGACCGCGTCGTCGTCGACGGCGACGGCGGGGCGCAGGGCGAGATCGTGCTCGTGTGGAGCGGCGGGCTGGCCGCGCCCTACGGGTTCGCCGACCTCCAGGAGATCACCGTCACCGCCTGAGCCATGCCCTCGTCCGTCGGCGTCAACTTCCTCTCGGTCGTCCACAAGGCGAGCAACGGGACGACGATCGCGTTCCCCGACGTGTGCAAGACGCCGAGCCCCGGCGGGCCCATCCCGATCCCCTACCCGAACGTGGCGATGTCGACGGACACGGCGAAGGGGACCAAGAAGGTCAAGGTGGACGGCAACCCGATCTGCGTGAAGGACTCGAACTTCCGCATGAGCACGGGCGACGAGGCGGGCAGCGCGGGCGGCGGCGTGGCCAGCAACAAGATCAAGGGGAAGGCCGAGTTCGTGACGTTCTCGTTCGACGTCAAGGCCGAGGGCCAGAACGTGGCGCGGGCGTTCGACCTCATGCTCCACAACGACAAGAACACGCCGCCCTTCCCGGTCTTGCAGCCGCCCGTCGTGGCCATCGGCGTGCCGCCCACGCCGGAGTGCCTCATCTGCGACAAGCCGCTATGAGCGCCCCGGGCCCCGTCGAGGTGGTGGTGTCGGGGATCGGCGTCGTGACGTCGGTCGGCCGCGACGCGGCCACGGCATGCGCCTCGGTCCGCGCCGGAATCGAGCGGCCCGCCGGCGTCGAGGACCTGCTCACGACCGACCCCGACGAGCACCAGAGCGTCCCGGCCGTCGGGCACCCCGTCCGGCCGATCACCGACGGGTTCGTCTCGGTCGCGCGGTGGCTCCAGCTAGCCCCCTTAGCGGTCCGCGACCTCGTCACCCCCGCCGCGCTCCCCCCCCCGGCCGACGGGGCGTTCTGGCGCCGCACCGGCCTCGTCGCGCTCCTCGCCGACCTCCGCGAGGGGCGGTGGGACCACGACCCCCTCGTCCGGTCCGACGGGCTCGGCGCCGCGGTCTTCCCCCCCCTCCGCCGCGCGCTGGGCCAGACGGCGGTGGCCGGGGAGCGACTCCTCCACGGGCGGACCGCCCTGTTCCGGCTCCTCGCGGGCGCCGGGGCCGCGTTCGCGGCGCTCGACGCCGACCGCCTCGTCGTCGTCGCCGTCGACTCGCTCCTCGACGAGGCCTCCCTGTTGTGGCTGGCGGGCAGCGAGCGGCTCCGGACCGCGGCCGACGGTGACGGGCTCTCACCTGGGGAGGGGGCCGTCGCCCTGCTCCTCGAGACCCGCCGCGCAGCGGCCCACAGGGGGGCCACGCCCCTCGCGGAGGTCGTCGGGGCCGCGGCGCACCCGCCCCCCGCCGAGCTGAACATCGCGGCGCTGGGGCGGGCACTCGCCACGGTGCTGACTCCCTCCTTGCGTGAGCGGCCCGACGTGCTCCGGCTCGACATGAACGGCGAGCCGTGGCGGGCGAAGGCGTACGGCCACGCGTTCGCCCGGCTCCCCGCGGACGACCGCCCCCTCCCGTCCTGGTCCACCCACGCCACGTCCGTCGGGGACCTCGGCGCCGCCGCGCCCGCCTTCGACGTCGCCCTCGCCGCGCGCGCCGTCGCCGACGGCCGGTCGGCCGCGACCGGCGTGGCAGCCTGCGAGGGGACCGGCGCCGCCGGGGCCTGCACGCTGTCTCGCTCCCCCCTCCCATTGCCACGAGGACGATGAAGAAGCGACGCTACGACGAGGCCGACCTCGAGGAGCCCGACGACCTTGAGGAGGTCGGCGAAAGCGAGGCGTCCGCCGAGCCCGGCGCGAAACGCCAGGCCCAGGAGGCCGGCGGGAAGCCCGCGAAGGAGACGAACGAGGCGCACGCGGCCATCGAGAGCCTGCCGGACCTCCACAAGAACGAGGCGCAGATCGGGGACGGCGCCTGCCTGACCCGGTGCAAAGCGGCCTACAAGCCGAACAACACGTGCTCGTACCGGTGGCAGGCGTCCTACCGAGCCATCGAGCACGACCACGAGATTTACAACGCCCACCCGTCGGAGGCGCGCCGGCTCGGGGCCCTGGGGTGGTCGACCTACGCGACCTCGACCATCGAGGCGAACCGGGCGGCGATCACGAGCGGCTTCGTCGTCGAAACGAAGACCCGGCGGACGGAGGCTGACGACGGCACCGTGACCGAGAAGAAGTACCAGGGCGCGGCGGTCTCGTCGCACTCGTTCATGACGGGGTTCGCCCCGTACCCCAACCAGGCCCACCACCTCCTCCCCAACGCCGTGCTCCAGGGGGCCTTGAACGAGAGGCTGAAGTCGGACCTCGGGGTGCTCCGGGTGGCCGTCCAGACGCTCCTCGGGGAGCGGTACAACTTGAACCACTGGAAGAACATGATGGCCCTCCCGTGCGAGCGGGACCCCCACGGCCTGGCGGTCGGCCTGCCCATCCACCCGGCGGGCCACAACCACATGACGTACAGCGCCCGGGTGCAGGCCCTGGTAGGCGACGAGCTGGCGCCCTACGAGGGGGTCCTCGCCGCGCGCCAGCGCGACGGGCACGCCGTGCCCGAGGGGCGGAACGTCAAGGACGGGCTCGTCGGCATCTCCGACGGCATCCACGCCACCATCGTGGCCAACATCCCCGCGCTTCAGGACGAGATGAGCGAGAGGACCACCATGGACGACTTCCACGACCTCCTCGCCGCCGGCCCCGCCGTATGACCCCCGCCTGCGCCCGCCTCGAGTTCATCCCCGACTCCGCCGCGGACTTCCTGTTCGTGGAGGGGCGCCCGCGCGACGGATTCGTGCCGCTCGTCCATATGACCGAGGGCCTCCCGATCGCCGACCGCTACCCGCCGGGGCCGGACGGGATGAGGCTCCACCTCACGCCGACGATGCCCGGCCTGCGCCCCGGGTCGTTCGTGGGCAACACGGGACGCCTCGTGATCCTCCACCGGGATGCGCTCGATGCGCTCGCCGCCGAGGTCGATCTCGGCCCGCACGAGGTACTTCCCCTCACCATTGTCGACCACAAGGGGCGGGACCACACCCGGGACTACGTCCTCTTCAGCCCGATCGGCTCGGTCGACGCCCTCAACGAGGCCGCCTCGGAGATCCGTCGCTATCCCGACGGCACGATCAACCGTGTTGTGGCGCCCCAGCTGCAGGCGGAGGCGCTAGCCCAGGCCCCCGACGTTTTCCGGCTCGCGCGTGAGCCCCGGACGGTCCTCTTCTCGGGCCGGGCGGTCGCGGCGGCGGGGGCGCTCGGACTGACCAACCTCATGCTCATCCCCGTCGAGGTCCGCTGATGGCCTCCCAGTTCCTCGCGTCGTACGCCTCGAACGGCCTGTCCATCGTGGCCGACAGGACGCCCGTCGCGCTCGCGGACGGCGACGAGCCGAACGTCCTCCAGCTCGCGACCGCGCACCGCCAGCACGGCGTGTGCGAGCTGCTCCAGACCGGCGACGCCGGGCCGTTCTTCGCGGCCGAGATGCGCGCGGCGGGGGCGTACCTCCACTACGTCCGCCGGCACCCCGAGGGCGGCGCGGCCTCGCGCGCTAAGCCGTTCCTCGACGCCGTCGCCGGGGGCTACCGCGACGCCGCCGCCGACATCGGGGAGGTCTGTGGGCGGTGGCCGTGGGACCCCGACCGGGAGTATCAGGAGGACGCCCTGTACCTGCAGACGCTGATGGACCTCGTGCAGGGGGCCGACGTGGGCCCGCGGCTGGCGGCCTACGAGGCCGCCTCGGCCGGGCTCGACGACCCGCGCCCCGCGCTCGTCCGGGCCCTCGCCGAGCGGGACGCCGAGGCGTTCCGGACGGCCTTCGCGGACGTGGCCGCCGCCCGCGCCGAGCAGCTCGCCGTATGGGAGGCCGGCGGCGTCCTGACGCTGGAGACGGCCGCCTGGGTCCGGCCGTTCCACCTCGAGGGCGCCGCACTCGTCCGGCTCGCGGGGTGGCTCGGGCTCGACGTCGGCGGCCCGCACCCCGGCGTCCCCGGGCCCGTCCGCGCCGAGCCGCCGGCCCCCTTCGACCCTCGCGCCTGGGAGCGCGTCCCGGACCGATGACCGCCCCGCCCCTCGAACCGGACCTCACCGACCGCGGCTTCCGCGTCGGGCTCTACCTCGAGCACCTCGAGGAGGCTGCCCCGCTCTGGGAGCAGCGGGCCGCCGACCGCCTCAACCCCGACCTCGCGTGGACCGACCTCGCCGACGACGAGGCGCGCATGGAGGCCCACCTCGACGCGCTCGTCGTCGGCGGCGACCTCGCGCTCGCGGTCTGCCGCCAGCAGGCGCTCGGCGACGAGCCCGGCGAGCGCCACGCCGCGCTCCGCGTGTTCTGCCGCCACGGCCGCAGCGACCTGGTCGGCGTGGCGATGGAGGCCGTCGCCCCCGACGACGACGAGGCGCTCGCCGCGATGTCCGACGCCCTCGTGGTCGAGTTGCCGGCCGAGTGGGAGGTCGGCGCGCTCCGGCCGGACCGCTTGGACGACCCCCGCCGCTTGCGCTTGGCGGCCGACCTCATCGCCCACCGCAGCCTCGACGCGCGCGTCCTGCTCGACCGGCTGGCCGACGCCCCGAACGCGCTCCGCGCCCGGCTCGTCCGCACGCTCGGCCGCTCGGCCGACGGCACGACGTCGGCCGCGCTCCGCCCGCTCCTCGATGACCCGGCGCCAGCGGTCCGCCTCGAAGCCGCCGTCGCCGTGCTGCGGGGCGGGGCGCCCGGCGCGGCGGCGACCGTGCTCGGCGCCGCCCGCACCGACCCCGCCCTCCTGCCTGCGTTCGCGCTCGCCGGGACCTCCGCGGCGATCCCGTGGCTGCACCGCGTCCTCGCCCACCCGCCGACGGCCGCCGCCGCTGCCGACGTGCTCGGGCTGATGGGCAATCCGGCCTCCGTCCTCCCGCTCATCGAGGCGGTCGAGGCCGGCGTGGCCGAGGCGCCGTGGGCGCTCGCCTTGATCACCGGCGCCCCGTTCGCCGAGGAGGTCGTCGAGGACGCCCTCGACGACGACGAGTTGTTCGACGACGAGCGCGATCGCCGCGACGCCAGCGAGCCGACGACCACGCCCGTGTTCACGACGACGGTCGAGGGGCCGAGCACCGACCCGGAGCGCTGGCGGGCGTGGTGGGCCGCGAACGGCGCGGCGTTCGCCGAGGCCGACCGCTGGCGGCGGGGCGCGCCCGCCGGGCCCGTGTCGCAGGTGGCGTCGCTGGCGGCACCGTACGTTCCGCACCGGCTCCGGCGCCCCATCGCCGACGAGCTGGCGGTCCGCTACCGGCTGCCGCTCCCGTTCGACCCGGAGGCCGACGTGCCGCGCCAGCAGGCCGCGCTCGCCGCACTGGGGGCGTGGGCCCAAGGCACGCCGTTCGTCCCGGGCCGCTGGTACGTCGGCGGGCACTACGAGGGGTGACCGAGGCGGGCCCCCTTTCCGGTGTATTCGGGTAGCCGCGCTTTGCGGCGTCGCCCGCCCCGCGCCCATGTCCGAGCACCCGTCCGTCGGCTTCCAGATCACCTCCACGCCAGACCGCACGGCGGTCGAGGCACCCGTGCCGGGACCATCGGAGCGCGCCGTCGGCGGCGCGTTCCGGCTGGCCCTCGTCGCCAACCTCGACCCGCAAGCCCCGGTGCCCGACTGGCCCGACGGGCAGCGCGTGTGGTCCGTCGACGCCGACACGTTCGCCGAGCGGATGCGGACGCACGGCCCAAGGCTGGAGGTGCCGGTCGGCGAGGGCCCCGCGCTGGCGTGGACGGCCGACGCGCTCGACGCCTTCACGCCCGCTGGCATCGCCGCGCGCGTCCCCGCGCTCGCGGCGACGGTCGCCGCCCGCGACGCCCTCGCGGACGCCGCCGACGGCACGCTCACGCTCGACGCGCTCCGCCAGCGCTTGCACGACACCGGCGTCGCCGGGGCCGACGGGCTGGCGGACGCCGTCGCGAAGCGCGACACGCCCGCCAACCACGACGACGGCGCCCTCGATGCGCTCTTAGGGCTCGTGGACATGGGCGACGCCCGGACGCCCGCGCTCGACGCGCTGATCGGCGCCGCCGCGCCGTCGGGCGACCTCGACCGAACGGCGGCGCGCACGCTCGCCGAGCGCCTCGCCGAGCGGCTCCGCGCCCCGCTCGCGGCGGCCATCGCCCACCCCGACGTGCGCCGCGCCGAGGCCGGCTGGCGCGGGCTCAAGATGCTGATCGGCCGGCTCGATTTCCGGAAGGGCGCCCGCCTGGACGTGCTGGCGGCCCCGAAGCACGCCGTCGCCGAGGCGGTCCACTTCCAAATTCTGCTCCCCGAGCACGCCGCGCCGGGCGCCGTCCCCCTCGCGGCCGTCGTCGTCGCGCACGACGTCGAAGCGACGTCGGCCGACCTCGACGCGCTCGTCGACCTGGCCGGCTCGGGCGAGAGCCTGCAGGTGCCCGTCGTCGTCGGCGCTGGGGCCGCCTTTTTCGGGCTCGACGGGCCGACCGACTTTGCCAAGCTGCCCCCGGCCACGGCGCACCTCCAGCGGCCCGAGTACGCCACGTTCCGCTCGCTCCGGAGCCGCCCCGAGGCCGCGTTTCTGGCGCTCGCCGTCCCGCCGTTCCTGCTCCGCCACGCTTACGGGCCCGACCACCGCGATCCGGCGTTCGGCATCGAGGGCGGCGACCGGCTGTGGGGCAGCGCGGCGCTCTTGGTGGCGTGTGCGATGGCGCACGCCCACCGCGAGCGCGCGTGGCCGACCGCCGCCGCCGGCCAGGCCGTCCCCGACCTCGTCGTCCGCCAGGGCCGGATGGGCGCGCTCCCGCTCGCGACCTCGTTCCCCGACGGCGTGCTCGCGGACCTCGCGCGCGCCGGCGTGCTCGCGTTCGCGGGCCCGCTCCGGTCCGACCGCGCCGTGCTCGGCTCGTCGGCGATGGCGGCCGCCCCGACCGGCGAGCAGCCGACGTGGGGCGCCGCCGTGCTGTCGGCGCTGGCGGGCTCGCGCGCCGTCGCCGTCGGCGAAGAGGCTGCCGGCATGGCGACCGAAGACGCCGTGGCGCTCGTAGAGCAGCGCTTCCGTGCCTTTTTCGGACCTGAGGGCGCCGCTGAGGACGCGGTCACGGTGCAGCACCTCGAGGAGCACGACACCGAGACGTTCCGGATGCTGGGCGTCCGGCTCCGCCCGCCGTCGACCGTCTTGCCGCGCTCGGTCGGGATCGTGTTCGGCGTCGAGGTCCCGACGGATGGCGGATAACGGCCGCGCCCCCGGCCCGCCCCCGCTTCACGTCGAGGGGGAGGACGGCGCGTGGACCTTCCGCGCGCCGTTCGTGATCGGCCGCGACCCCGGGTGCGACGTGGTGCTCGACCACGCGCGCGTGAGCCGGCGGCACCTCGAAGCGGCGCCGGTCGGCGGGAGTTGGCAGGTCACCGACCTCGGGAGCGCGAACGGCCTGCTCGTCGACGGCGCGCGCGTGTCGCAGGCGGCCATCGGCAACGGCGCAGAGGTGACCGTCGGCGAGGGCGGCCCGGTCGTGCGGCTGGTCCCGCACGCCGACGACGCGGCCGACCTAGCCGCCGACCGCCCGCAGGCGTCGGTCCTCCCCGACGCGCTCCCGCCACCCGACCCCGCCGACGTGGGGCCGAGCGGCTCCCACGACCCGTTCCGCCCGGCCGACGCCGCGTTCGCCGACGCCCCGGGCGCCCCGCCGTCGCCGGCGCCCGCCGCGGCGCCCGGCGCGATCTCGTACGACGCCGTCGTGGACCGCTACTTCACCGGCGACCCCGACGACCCCGAGGCCGGGGAGCGGACCAAGTTTATCCGCCGGGCCTACGTCGACCTCAAGACGGCGCAGGCCGAGACGCACGTCCGTGAGCGGTCGAAGCTCAGGACGCTGATCCTGGCGGCGGTCGCCGTGAGCATCGTGGCGCTGGCGTACGCGGGCTACCTCCAGTACCAGGCCGTGCAGTACCGCGCCGAGGCGGCCGAGCTGTTCCTGCTGCTGAAGACCTCCGAGGTGGCCGTCGCCCAGCAGGTGGGGCAGATCCGCGCGGAGATGGACGCCAACCCCGAGGCCGCCGACAGCCTCGAGGTCGACCTCGACCGGGCGCTCGCGGCGCGGCGCGCGACGGCCGCCCGCTACGACCGGTTCGTCCGCCGCCTGGGCGTCTACGACGGGCTGACGACCGAGGAGGAGGCCATCTACAAGGTGGCCCGGGCGTTCGGCGAGTCCGAGCTGGCGATCCCCGACGCGTTCGTGGCCGAGGTCAAGACGTACGTGGCGCGGTGGCGGCGGAGCGGGCGGTTCCAGCGGGCCGTCCGCCACGCCCAGGTCAACGGGTTCGACGTGGCGGCGGTGACGGCGCTGCGGCGCCACGGGATGCCGACCGAGTTTTTCTACCTGTCGCTCCAGGAGAGCAACTTCGACACCCGGGCCGTCGGCCCGCCGACGCGGTACGGGTTCGCCAAGGGCGCGTGGCAGTTTATCCCCGAGACCGGCCGGCGCTACGGGCTCGAGCCGGGCCCGCTCGTGAGCGAGCGCGTGTTCGACCCGCTCGACGAGCGCCACGACTTCCCGCTCGCGGCCGACGCGGCGGCCCGCTACCTCCGCGACATCTACGTCCACCTCGCCCAGGCCAGCGGGCTGCTGGTGTGCGCCAGCTACAACTGGGGGGAGGGCAACATCCGGCCCCGGATGCGGGGGATCGCCAACGACCCGGCCCACCGCACGTACTGGCGGTTCCTGACGGAGTACCGCAGCCGGATGCCGAACGAGACGCGCGACTACGTGATGAACATCTTCGCCGCCGCCGTCATCGGCCAGTCGCCGCGCTCCTTCGGGATCGACATGGACCCCCCGGTGCAGGTCGCGCTCGCGGGCGGCCGCGGCGGGATCCGGACCGACGGCCAGCCTAGCGGCCCGGTCCAGCGGCTCGGCTCCGACGCCCTCGAGCGCCGCCGCGCGGCCGCCCCTTCGGACTAGCTCACGACGCCATGCCCGACGCCCACCCCGTCCGCTCCCACGCGCCGCCCGCCGCCGCCACGCTCCGCATCGTGGCCGGGGCCCGGACCGACGTCGGCGCCGTCCGCTCCGAGAACCAGGACGCGCTCGGCGTGCTCCCGGCCGTCGCCGTCGCCTCGGGCGACGTGCCCGGCCGCCCGGTCCCCCAGCCCGCCGTCGTCGTGGTCGCCGACGGGATGGGAGGCCACGAGGCGGGCGGCGAGGCCAGCGACGTCGCCGTCGACGCCGTGCTCGGCTCGTTCGGGCCCGGCTTCCAGCGCCAGCGCGACCGCCCGGCCCTGCTGCGGCAGGCCCTGGTGGCCGCGAACGCGGCCGTCTGGGCGCGCGCGCACGCGGGCCCGTTTCCCCGCGAGATGGGCACGACCTGCACCACGCTCCTGCTCGCCGACGGCCAGGCCTATCTCGGCCACGTCGGCGACAGCCGGGCCTACCGCGTCCGCGGCCCCCACGTCGAGCAGCTCACCGTCGACCACACGATCGGCGAGGCCGCCCGCCGCGACCCGTCGCTCGCGAGCCTCGCCAAGACGCGCGGCCACCACTTGACGCGCGCCGTCGGCTTCCGCGAGCGCGTCGAGGTCGACGCCGCCTCGGCGGGCCCGCTGCTCCCTGGCGACCGCTTCGTGCTCTGCTCCGACGGGCTCGCGCCGGTCGGTTTGGACGAGATCGCCCGGGCGGTCGACGCCTACGGGCCTCAGGAGGCCGCCGACTGGCTCGTCGCGCTCGCCAGCACGCTCGGCAGCCGCGACAACGCCACGGCCGTCGTCGTCCACATCGTCCCCTAAGCCGCAGTGACCGTCCACCCGATCGCCCCTCGTGGCCCAGGTTTCGCGCTCGCTGCGTTGCATTCGTCGTCCGGGGCTATAGCCCCGCACTCCTCACGCGCCTTGCGAGCACACAACCTGACCGCACGAGCGTCTGACCTCGTGACGGTCACTCCGACCTAGCCATGGCAGCCCCCACCCCGGCCGACCCGCTCGTCGGCGTCTCCATCGGCGAGTACCGCGTCGACCGCGTCCTAGGGCGCGGCGGGATGGGCGTGGTCTATCAGGCCGAGGACACCGCGCTCGGCATCCCGGTCGCCCTCAAGTCGATCTCGGCCCAGCTCGCCTCGGACGCCTCGTTCGTCCGCCGCTTCCGGACCGAGGCCCGGGCGATGGCGCGTGTCGCGAGCCCCCACATCGTGCGCGTGATGGCGCTGCGCGAGACCGAGCACGGCCTGTTCATCGTCATGGAGTACGTCGACGGCGGCGACCTCCACGAGCGGATGGCGGCCGGGCCGATGGCGTGGCCCGCCTTCTGGCCCCTCCTGCGCCAGATGCTGCTCGGGCTCGACGCCGCGCACGCCGTCGGCGTGGTCCACCGCGACATCAAGCCGCGCAACGTGCTGCTGACGGCCCGCGACACCGTCAAGCTGACCGACTTCGGGCTGGCGCGCGTCGACTCCGACGGCGACGTGACGCGGACGCAAGCGGTCGCCGGGACGCTGGCCTACATGTCGCCCGAGCAGGTCCGCGCGCTCCCCACGCTCGACCACCGGACGGACCTGTTCTCGCTCGGCCTGCTGGCGTACGAGGCGCTCGCGGGGCGCCTGCCGTTCGACCGCGACGGCGGCGACTTCACGACGATGCGCGCGATCGTCGAGGGCCCGTTCCCGTCGCCGGTCGCGTTCAACGCGGACGTGCCGCCACCGGTGGCCGCGGCCCTGATGAAGGCGCTGGAGCGGGACCCCGGCGCCCGCTACGGCTCGGCCGCCGAGATGCGCGACGCGCTCGCGGGCGCCGGCGACGACGCGACGCCCACGCTCACCCGCCTCCCCTCGGCCCCGTCCGCCCGCCCGCCCAAAGCCCCGACCGCGCCCGCGACAGGCCGCCGGGTCTCGCCCGTGATGGTGGGCGTCGGCGCCGTCGTGCTGGCGGCCGTGGCGGGGCTCGCGATCTGGGCCGCGTGGCCCGGCCCGGGCCCCGAGCCCGAGGCGGGCGGCGACACGCCGGGCACGACGCCGGTCCAGATCGACGACGCCACCGGCATCGTCCCGGGCGACCTCGCGGCGACGGACCCGGCGGCGCTCCCGCCCGCAGCCGGACCGCCCGCGCAGGCGCCGCCTCAGGTGGCGTATCAGCCCGCCCCGCCACAGCCGCAACCCGGCGCCCAGGCACCGCCGCCGCGCACCGCGCCACCGCCCGCCGCGGCCCCTCAGCTAGGCGCTGTCGACGGGTCCGCCCCGGCGGGCGTGACGCTCACCGTCGACGGTTCCGGTATCTCGAATGGGAGCCGGGACCTCGCGCCCGGCACCTACACCGCCCGCTGCTCGGCGGGCCCGCTCTCTGAAACGACGACCGTCACGGTCCGCGCCGGCCAGCGGACGCCTGTCCGGTGCTATGCCCCCGCCCGCACCGTCCGCGTGGTGACGACCGGCGGCGCCTGGGCCTCCGTCGTGGTCGACGGCACGCCGGGCCCGCAGACGCCGACCCAGCTCCAGCTCCCCGTCGGACGGCACACCGTCTTCGTCCGTCGCCGCGGCTACGAGGTCGTCAACGACGACCTGGTCACCGTCGACGTCCCGCCCCGGTTCACCGACAGCCCGCTCGCCCCCGTCGACCTCTCCTTCGAGGTCCGCCAAGCCAACTAGCCATGCGCTACGCCTCTCCGCTCCTGCTTTCGGCCGCCCTCGCCCTCGCCGCGTGCGGCGGGTCGGGAGGCGCCATCTCGGCCACCGGCGACGGCCTCACGGGGTGCGAGCGCGCGGCGGCCGTGCGTGTCGCCCAGGGCCCGCCCCCCGCCCCGTCGCCGCCGCCCGTCGAGCCCGGCTACGACGACGTGCGGGGCCAGAGCGCCGCGCTCGACGCCGCCAAGGCCGCCTACGATGGCGCCCGCTTCGACGAGGCCGCCGCCCAGTTCGCCGCCGTCGCCAGCAGCGCCAGCGGGCCCGTCCAGCGCGTCGCCCTCCGCTTGCTCGGCCGCACGCGCCTGGCCTTGGGCGACCGCGCCGGGGCGACGGAGGCGCTCCGCCAGCTCGTGTCGACGGAGCCGCCCCAGGTCCGCCTCGACCCGGACGTGGAGCCGCTCGCCCTCCTCGAGTCCTTCTACCAGGTCCGCCGCGACGCCGACGGCTCGTACGCCGTCGCGGGCGACCGGGGGACCGTGCTCGCGATCGCCGACTTCACGAACGGCTCCATCACCGACCACGACGAGGTCGACCCGCTCCGCCTGGGCTTCCCGGCCCTGATGATCGACCGGATGCGCGGCTCGACCGAGCTGACGCTCGTCGAGCGCGTCCGCCTGCAGTGGCTCCTCGACGAGGCCGCGCTGGGGACCGGCGAATCCGCCGGCCGCGAGGCCGGCCGCTTGCTCGGCGCCGACCAGGTCGTGTTCGGGACCTACATCAAGTCCGGCAGCGACCTGCTGATGACGGCGCGCGTGGTCGACGTGGAGACCGGCCGGATCCTGCTCTCCGAGCGCCTCGAAGGGCCCGCCGACGACTTCGACGACATGGTGCTCTGCATGAGCGACCTGATCGCCGGCGCCGTCGACGTCCAGCTCCCGAGCCCGGACGTGGCGTCCGCGCCGCCGGAGTCGCTCGACGCCGTCATCGCATATGCGCGCGGGCTGGCGCTCGAGGAGTCCGAGGACTACGCCGGGGCCGCCGCCCAGTACGAGTTGGCGCTGTCCATCGACCCGACCTACGCCCGCGCCGAGTCGCGCCTGACCGAGGGCGTCGAGCCGTTTATGGCCTCGAACCAGTGACGCGCGCCGCCGCCTTGCTCCTGGCCCTGGGGCTCGCCGCGTGCGCCGGCCCCGCCGCGGCGCCGACCCGCGCCGACCTCGAGTCGCGCGTCGCCGCCGCGCCCGACGACGCCGTCGCGCTCCGCGACCTCGGCGCGTTCCTCGCCCTCGACGGCGAGTACCCCGCCGCCATCGACGCGCTCGCGCGAGCCCTCGCCATCGACGGGACCGACGGCCACACGCTGTTCCTGGCCGGGCTCGTCTACGAGGCGAATGGCCGCCTCGATCAGGCCGAGGGCGCGTACGCCCGCTACCTCACCGTCGACGCGGGCGACGCCTACCGCGACTCGCTGCGGGGCCGCCTCAATACGCTCGTCCGGGCCCGCCTGCGGACGCAGTTCGCCACGGCGCTCTCGGCCGAGGACAGCGTCGCCTCCGTCGACGGCGCGGACGCCGTGGCCGTGCTGCCGTTCGCCTACCGGGGCGACGACCCGACGTACAACGCCATCGGGCGGGGCCTCGCGGAGGTCGTCTCCGTCGACCTCGCGTCCATCGGCGACCTCCCCGTCGTCGAGCGGATCCGGCTCCAGGCGCTGCTCGCCGAGTCGGAGCTGGCGCGGGCCGGCGTGCTGGACCCGGCGACGGCCCCCCAGACGGGCCGCATGTTGCGCGCCGACCGGCTCGTGGGCGGCGAGATCGACGTGCAGGGCCAGTCCGTGCGCATCGAGTCGGCCGTGTGGCAGGGCGCCCTCCAGGGCCTCGAGACGACGGAGGGCGGGGTCGCCGACCTCTTGCGGGTCCAGAAGGAGGTGACGCTCGGCGTGCTCGCCTCGCTCGGCGTCGTGCTCAGCGAACAGGCCCAGGCGCGGCTGCTGGAGCCCGAGACCGAGGACCTGCTGGCGTTCCTGCTCTTTAGCCGCGGCTTGCTGCTCGAAGACGACGGCGACTACGTCGGGGCCGACCGGCTGTTCGGCGAGGCGCTCGCGCGCGACCCCGGCTTCGGGCTGGCGGCGCAGGCCCGGCAGGGCGTGTCGCTCTCCGCCGCCAGCGCCGCCCCCCCCGCCTCCACGCTGGCGGCGAGCGCCGCCCCGGCCGCCGCGCTCGGCGGCCGCCGGCTCGGCCTGGTCTCGCAACGCGCCGCCGCGCTCCGCGAGTCCCTGGGCGGGCACGTCGTCCCCGGCGCCGAAACGCGCGAGCCCGGGGTCGAAGGGAGCGAGTCCGGGACGCTCGGCCCGCTCCCCGCGCCGCCCCCGCCGCCCGTCCGCAACGCCCCATGACGCCGCTCCGCCTCGTCCTCCTCGCGGCCGTCCTCGCCGCAGCCCCTGCCCGAGCGCAGACGGTCGTCGTCTCCGTTTCCCCCACGCTCCCGATCGCCGGGGAAGACGCCAGCGCCGTCATCACCTTCGTGGGGCTCTCGCCCCAGTCCGTGTCGGCCTTCGTCCGGCCCGTCGGGACCGCGACGTACCAGGAGCTCGTCGCCGCCGACGCGGGCAACGGCGAGTGGCGCGTGCAGCTCCCGTTCCCAGCCCCGCGCCAGGGGATCGACGCCTTCGCCCGCTACGTCCTCGACGGCCAGACCGTCTCGGCCCCCGTGGTCGACCCCGAGGGCTCGCCGTTCCGGCTCCCGTCGTTCCTGCCCGTGCTCGCGGCCGAGCCCCCGCTCCCGGCACGGCAGTACCGGATGATCGCGGTCCCGGCCCTGCTGGGCACCGACACCGGGCTGCCCGTCGCGCTCGGCAGCGCGGCCCCCCTCGCCGTCTTCGGCGACGACTTCGGCGCCAGCGGCGACCCGAGCCAGTGGCGGCTCCTGCGGTGGAACGAGGCCGCAGGCCGTGCCCTCGACGCGCTCGCCGACGGGGCCATCCAGCAGGTCCGGCCCGGAGAGGGCTACTGGCTCATCACGAGCGGCGGCGGCACGTTCGACATCGAGGGCGGTCTGTCGGCGGGCGTCCGCGTGAGCGACGGGGCCACGGTCCCCGACGCCATCACGGTCCCACTCGGGCCGGGCTGGACGCAGATCGGCAACCCGTTCCTCTTCCCCATCTCGTGGGCCGACGTGGACCGGCCGGCGGCCGTCGAGGCGCCCGTCGCGTTCGACCGCCAGTACGTAGGCGGCCAGACGGTGCTCCGGCCCTTCGAGGGGTACTTCGTGTTCAACGCGGGCGGGCCGACCGCGCTCCGCTTCTCGGCCACGCCCCGGGCGGTCGACGCCCGGACGGCCGACGACCGCCCGCTCGCGGTCCGGCTTCTCGACCGCGCCGGGCCCGGCGCCCGGGCCGCACGCGTGACGGCGGTCGCCGCCGGCCGGTCCGACGCCGTCGTCGTCGGGGTCCGGGGCGCGGGCGCCGACCGCACCGACCTTCGCAAGCCGCCCGCCGTCGACGACGGGATCCGGCTCGCGGTCCGCGAGGGTGGCACCGACTGGCTCGGCCACTTCCGCGCCGACGCCGACTGGGCCCTCGCGCTGACGACCGGCGCCGACGCCGTGGTCCGCGTCGAGACCCTCGGCGACTGGCCCGGCGGGCTCGCCGTCGACGACCTCGACCGGGGCGTGGCGCTGGCGGTCGTCGACGGCCGCGTGGCGGTCCCGGCGATCCCAGGCGTGCCCACGCGGAGCCTGCGCCTGCGGGCGGTCGACGCCGTCGCCGAGCCGGTCCTCGGTCGCCCGAGCCCGAACCCGTCCGCCGGGATCGTCACGGCCCCGTTCCGCCTGTCCGCGCCCGGGCCGGTCCGCGCGGACGTGGTGGACGTGCTGGGCCGCGTCGTCCGCGTGCTCCTCGCCGACGAGCTCGACGCCGGCGCGCACCTGTTGTCGTGGGACGGCCACGATGGCGCCGGCCGCCCCGTGGCGGCCGGCGCCTATCTCCTTCGCCTCGACGCCGGCGGCACCCGGTCCGCCGTCCGCGTCACGCGCCCCCGCTGAGATGACCCGCCCGTTCCTCGCCGCCCTCCTGCTGGCGTCCGTCGCCGGCGCCCAGCCCGCCGTCACCGTCGACGCCAGCACGATCGTGCAGAGCTACGCGACGGGCCCCGACCGGAGCGTCTCCGAGGTCGCCGTGCCGATCCTGGTCGTGGCCGAGGTGATGGAGGGGGTCTCGCTGTCCGCGCGCGCCGTCTACGCGACCGTCGAGGGCGACGGGCTGGCGTCGCTCAGCGGGCTCGGCGACACCCAGCTCGGCGCCTCGTACCGCCGCGCGCTCGGCACGGCCCTGCTCGACGTGTCGCTCCTCGCCAGCTTGCCGACCGGCCAGACGGCGCTCGCCGTCGACGAGTTCGCGACGGCCGCCGCGCTCGCGCTCGACGACTTCGCCTTCGCGCTCCCCTCGCTCGGCCAGGGCACCACGGTCGCCCCGGCCGTGACGGTCGCCGTGCCCTCCGGCGAGAACATGGCGTTCGGGGTCGGCGCCGCGTATGCCACACACGGCGGCTACACCCTGTTCGCGGCCGACTCGGCGAGCTACGCCCCCGCCGACGAGCTCATCCTGTCGACCGGCGTCGACATCGGGCTCGGCGGGGCCTCGTCGATGGCGCTCGAGGGCTCGTACGTGCTCTACGGCGACGACGCCTACGCGGGCCAGACGTTCAGCCCCGGCGATAAGATCGCCGGCACGATGCGGCTGACGCTCGACGGCGGCGCGGCGCGCGCGCGCCTGCTCGCGCGCTACCGCCACGTGTTCGACGGCGTCGTGCCGGCGTCCGGCCGGCCCGTCGCGTATCGGCGCCCCCAGCAGGCCCAGCTGGCACTGGCGCTCGGCTTCGGCCCCCGCACCGCCGAGGTCGCCGTCACCGGCGGCGCGCGCTACTACGGGACCATCTCGACGCCCGAGACCGGGCTGGAGCTGGCGTCGTTCCTGGCCGAGCAGCAGGTGCTCCTCGACATCGGGGGCACGGCCGCCGTCGAGGTCTCACCGGGCGTCACGCTCCGCGCGGGCGGGACGTACACGCAAGGGCTGCTCGAGGCCGTCGGCGGCCAGACGCTGACCGGCTTCCGATTCTCCGGCGGCCTCCGCGTGGCGCTGTAGCGACGGATCTTGCCGGGCCCCGCCGCCCGCCCATGTCCGACGCCGCTGCCGACCGCCCACGCTTCTCCCTCGCCGACGCCGCGACGCTCGTGCGCGAGCACTGGGGCCTCGACGGCGCGCCGGCGGCGCTGCCGAGCTACGCCGATCAGAACGTCCGCCTCGACACCCCCGACGGCCGGTTCGTGCTCAAGCTCGCGAGCGCGGCCGAGGAGGAGGGCACGCTCGCGGCTCAGACGGCCGCGATGCGGCACCTGTCCACGTGCGGCCTGCCCGTCCCCGTCGTCGTCTCCGCTCGCGATGGCAGAGATCTCCTGTGGGCCGAACGCGACGGCCGGCGCCACGCCGCGCGGCTGGTGACGTGGCTCGACGGCGTCCCCTACGGCCACACGTCGCCCCACACGCCCGGCCTGCGCCGCCGCGTCGGCGCGCTCGCCGGGCAGGTCGCCACCGCGCTCGCGGACTTCGAGCACCCCGGCGCGCACCGCGAGCTGGAGTGGGACGTGCGCCACGCCCCGGCCACCCTGGCCCGGTCCCGCACCGCCGTCGCCGACGCCGCCCGCCAGCGGCTCGTCGACCGCGTGCTGGCGCGGTTCGCCGCCGTCGAGGCCGGGCTGGCGACGTTGCCCCAGTCCGTCGTCCACGGCGACGCAAACGACTTCAACGTGCTCGTCGGCGTCGAGCCCCTCGCCGAGCGGCCCGTCGCGGGGCTGATCGACTTTGGCGACCTGGTGCACACCGTCGCGATCGCCGAGCTGGCGGTCGCCGTCGCGTACGCCGTGATGTACGCCGACGACGTGCTGGCGGCGGCGGCGGACCTCGCGGGCGGCTTCCACGCCGAGCGCCCGCTGACGCCTGCCGAGGTGGCCGTGCTGGCGCCGCTCGTCGGCGCGCGGCTGGCCGTGTCGGGCTGCATGGCCGCCGCGAGCGCCGCCGCCGAGCCCGGCAACGCCTACCTCACCGCCAGCGAGTCGCCCGCCTGGGGCGCCCTGGCGCGCTGGGACGCCCTGCCTGACGGGCTCGCCGAAATGGCCGTCCGCCACGCGTGCGGGTGGGCGCCGTCGCCGACCGCCCCCGCCGTCACCGACTGGCTCCGCGCGCACGCCGACGCCCTCGCGCCCACCGTCTCCCCCGACCCCGCGACCGCGCCCGTCCACGTCTTCGACTTTAGCGTCGGCAGCACGGAGTGGCCCGACCTGGGGCGCGGCGAGCCGATGCTCTTCGCGGACGCGCTCGTCGACCGGCTGGCGGAGGTCGGCGCGGCCGTCGGCGTGGGGCGCTACGACGAGGCCCGCATCGTCTACGCGGCCGACCAGTTCGCCAGCGAGGGCGAGCGGCGGACGATCCACGTCGGCCTCGACCTGTACCTGCCCGCCGGCACGCCCGTCGCCGCACCCCTCGCGGGCACCGTCGTCGGCCTCGCCGACAACGACGCGCCGCTCGACTACGGGCCGACGGTCATCCTGGAGCACCACCCCGATGGGTGCCCGCCGTTCTGGACGCTCTACGGCCACCTCGACCGCGCGACGCTCGGCCGGCTCGCACCCGGCGCCCGCGTGGAGGCCGGCGAGCCGTTCGCCGCGCTCGGCGCGCCCGACGAGAACGGCGGCTGGGCCCCACACCTCCACCTCCAGATCCTCACCGACCGGCTGGGGACGGCCGGCGACTTCCCCGGCGTCGCACGCGCCAGCCAGCGCGCGCTGTGGACGAGTGTCTCGCCCGACGCCAACCTCCTCACGCGCATCCCGGCCGCCGCCTTCCCGCCCGACGCCCCCACCGCCGACGCCCTGCTTGCGGCCCGCCGCGCGCACGTCGCCCCGTCGCTGAGCGTGTCGTACCGGCGCCCCCTCGCGATTGTCCGCGGTCGGGGCCAGCTCGTGTACGATGTCGATGGGCGGGCCTACCTCGACGCCGTCAACAACGTCGCGCACGTCGGCCACGAGCACCTGCGCGTGGTCGACGCCGCGCAACGGCAAACGGCCGTCCTCAACACGAACACGCGCTACCTCCACCCCCTGCTGGCGACATACGCCGAGCGGCTCGCGGCGACGCTACCCGACCCGCTGTCGGTCTGCTTTCTGGTCAACAGCGGGAGCGAGGCCAACGACCTCGCGCTCCGCCTCGCGCGCGCCCACACGGGTCGTCGGGATGTCGCCGTGCTCGACCACGCCTACCACGGCCACACGAGCGCGCTGGTCGACATCTCGCCCTACAAGTTCGACGGGCACGGCGGCCGTGGGCGGCCATCGGGCACGCACGTCGCCCCGCTCCCCGACCCGTACCGCGGACGCTACCGGGGGTCCGACACCGCCGAGCGCTACGCCGCGCACGTCGGCGAGATCGCCGGGCGCGAGTCGCTGGCCGCGTTTGTCGCCGAGTCCATCCCCGGCGTCGCCGGCCAGGTCGTGCTCCCCGACGGGTTCTTGCGAGCGGCCTATGGGCACACCCGCGAGCACGGCGTCGTGTGCATCGCCGACGAGGTGCAGGTCGGCTTCGGGCGCGTGGGCTCCGCCTTCTGGGCGTTCGAGACCCAGGGCGTGGTCCCCGACATCGTGACGATGGGCAAGCCCATCGGCAATGGGCACCCGTTGGCGGCGGTCGTGACGACCCCCGCCATCGCGGCCTCGTTCGCCAACGGCATGGAGTACTTCAACACGTTCGGCGGCAACCCCGTCTCGTGCGCCGTCGGGCTGGCCGTCCTCGACGTGATCGAGGACGAGGGGCTCCAGGCGCACGCGCTCGCGGTCGGCGACCGGCTGCTGGCCGGCTTGCGCGAGTTGGCGCACCACCCCGCCGTCGGCGACGTGCGCGGCCTGGGCCTCTTTGTCGGGGTCGAACTGGTGGCCGACCGCGAGGCCCGCACGCCGGCCCCCGAGATCACGGCCTACGTCGCCGAGCGAATGCGCGACGCGGGAATCCTGGTCAGCACCGACGGGCCCGACCGCAACGTGATCAAGCTCAAGCCCCCGATGGTGTTTTCGAGTGCCGACGCCGACCGCCTGGTGGCGACGCTCGACCGCGTGCTCGCCGAGGACCCGGCGCAGGCCTAGCCTCCCCCCCTCGGCGCCGAGGGAGGCCACTCCGGCGCACGCACCGACCCCAATGAGAGCCTTCCCGGGTGGTGCAAGAGCACGCACGCGCTCTGCAAGAGCATGTCCCCGCTGTGTAAGAGGCCTCCCCCGCAGTGCGAGAGGGCGCACGCGCTGTGCGAGAGGGCATACGCGCTGTGCGAGAGGGCATACGCGCTGTGCGAGAGAGCGCACGCGCTGTGCAACGCGGTCCCTCCCGAGCGCCGCCTACAGATCCCGCGCGCAGCGGAAGCCGACGTGAGCGAACGACGACTCCGGCGTCGCATGGCTCCGCGCGCTGACGCGGTAGCCGTGGCAGTACGACGGGTGGCACAGGAACGAGCCGCCGCGCTGCGCCCGCTCCGGCTCGCCGGTGGCCCCGACGGGCGCGCCCGGGGCGGTCCCGCCGTCGGGGCCGAGCGGGTACGGGCGGTACCAGCCCGCCGTCCACTCCCAGACGTTGCCGCCCAGGTCGGTCAGCCCCAGCGCCGTCGCGCCGAACGCGCCGACCGGCGAGGTGCCGTCGCGGAAGCCGTCGGCCCCGTCGTCGCCGCCGGGGAACGAGCCCGTCCACGTGTTGGCGCCCGGGCGGCCGTCGACCACGAGCGCGTCGCCCCAGGCGTAGGCGCGGCGGTCGTCTCGTGCGCCGCGCGCGGCGTGCTCCCACTCCGGCTCGGTCGGCAGGCGCCCGCCGTCCCACTCGCAGAAGGCGCTCGCGTCGGTCCACGAGACCTGGGTGACCGGGTGGTCGTCGGGCGCCTCGGGCGTGCCCGGCCCGCGCGGGCGGCGCCAGTCGACGCCGGGCACGAGCGCCCAGGCGCCGGCGGTCTGGTCCATCACGGCGCCGTCGCCAAACGCCTCCGCCTGCGTTTGGTAGTCGGTCGCGTCGACGAACGCGCGGAAGCGGGCGACGGTGACGGGCGAGCGGTCGAGCAGGAACGGCGCGACGACGGCCTCGAACGCCGGCCGCTCGTGCGGCATCCCGGCCTCGCCGGGCAGGATCCCGACGCGCGTCGTCCCGCCGGGGACGTACGCCATGTGCGCCGGCACCTCGACGCCGTCGGGCACCGTCAGGTCGACCGCGCGGACCACTTCAGCGGCGGGCGCCGGGTCGGGTTCGGGCGTGGGGTCGCCACACGCGGCGAGCACGAGGGCGGCGGCGAAGAGGGCGCGAGCGGGCATCGGCGGGCAACGGGGACCACCTCGAAGATCGCGCATGGCGGATAACGGCGGACCCGCTGGTGCCAGCGGCCACCCCCCGTCCGCGCGGCGACAGAAATGAGAGGTTGCTGTCCACACGTGGGTCGTCCCGCTCACATGGCAAGACGATGCGCGGACTGTCCCCCTTGCCAAGGGGGACAGCCGGGCCGCGCGCTGAGCGGAGCGATGCGCGGCGTGGCGGGGGGTCTACCGAGCGGACCCCTCATCCTCGCTTCGCCGACGCCGCGCGTTGGCGGGCGCCGGCCTTCCTGCTTGGCCTCCCCTCCCGCCTGTCCCCGCGCTGGCGGGGAGAGGGGATGGGAGAGGGCGACCGTCTGGCGCCAGTAGACGGGCTCGCGCCAACGGGTGGGCGGATGCCAACCACCGACGACCGAGTCCTGACCACCGACCACTGCTCCCTCAATCCCCCGAGAACCGACAGCCCGCTGGCACCGGGCGCCGCTAGACTCGGGCCCGTGCCCCGCAAGATCCTCCACGTCGACATGGACGCCTTCTTCGCGTCCGTCGAGCAGCGCGACGACCCCGCGCTGCGGGGGCGGCCCGTCGTCGTCGGCGGCACGAGCGGGCGCGGCGTGGTCGCGGCCGCGAGCTACGAGGCCCGGCGGTTCGGCATCCACAGCGCGATGCCGATGGCGCACGCCCGGCGCCGGTGCCCCGAGCTCGTCGTCGTGCGCGGCCGGTTCGAGGCGTACCGCGAGGCGAGCGACCTCGTCCGCGAGGTCTTTTTCCGCTACACCGACCTCGTCGAGCCGATGTCGCTCGACGAGGCCTACCTCGACGTGACCGAGCCCTTAGAGGGCCCCGCCTCCGGCACGCTCATCGCCCAGGCCATCCGCGCCGACATCCGCGCCGCGACCGGGCTCCCCGCCAGCGCGGGCGTGTCGTTCGCCAAGTTCCTGGCCAAGACGGCCTCGGGCATGGCCAAGCCCGACGGGATCCGGGTCATCACCCCGGAGCAGGCGCCCGGCGTGCTGGCGGCGCTGCCGGTCGAGGACTTCCACGGCGTCGGCCCCGCCACGGCCAAGCGGCTCCGCGCGCTCGGCATCGAGACCGGCGCCGACCTCCAAGCGCGGTCCGAGGCCGACCTCCGCGCCGCGCTCGGCAAGACAGGCGCGTGGCTGGCGCGCGTGGCCCGGTGCGACGACACGCGGCCGGTCCGCACCTCGCGCATCCGCAAGTCCGTCGGCGTCGAGCGGACGTTCCGGCGCGACGCCCGGGGCGGCCCCGCGCTCGTCGAGAAGCTGGCGCCGATCGCCGAGGAGCTGGCGCGGCGGCTCGCGCGGCACGGGCTCGCGGGGCGGACGCTGACGCTCAAGCTCAAGAGCGCCGCGTTCGTCGTCACCCAGCGGAGCGCGACCGTCACGGCGCCGGTGTCCGACGAGCACGAGCTGCTGTCGCTCGGAGAGGCCCTCCTCTACCGCCCCGCCCCGCCCGCCGAGCCGATCCGGCTCGTGGGCCTGACGGTCTCGGCCCTCGTCCCCGCCGGCGCCGGCCGCCAGCTGGCGCTGCCCTTCCGCCGCGTCGCCGAGCGCGAGGGCACCGGCGCCGACGGATAGGTCCGCGCTCCGGAGGGCACGCAGAGACGACGGACGACGGACCGCAGACCGCGCGGGGTCGGACCTCCTCCGCTGCGGTCCTCCGTCCGTGGTCCGTCGTCCTCCCTACAGCGGCAGGTCCGCGCTCCGGCCGTAGACGACGACCAGCGCCAGCGCCAGCAGGACGGCGTTGAGCCCGATCTTTTTCCACTCGCCCGCCTCGCCGTGCGCGATCGCCCCGAAGATCATCACCGCCGCCACGCCGAGCGCGGCCCACGGCACGAGCGCGCCCCACCCGACGAGCGGCGCCGCCACCAGCCCGAGCGCCGCCAGCACCTCCGAGGCCCCGATGGCCTTGATCGTCAGCGGGCGATACGGGGCGAGCGCGCCCATCTGGGGCAGCAGCGCCTCCTTGGGCTTCGCGAGCTTGAGCCCGCCGAGGGCGAGAAACACGACGGCCAGGACGATTTGGAGGGCCCAGAGGACGATAGACATGGCGAGGACGAGGGGGAGCGACACGATACGAGCCGTCTCGGCGGCCCCGGAGCCCCCCGCGCGAACATTCCACCGCCGGTCTATGTTGGAGTTCGGAGCGACGGCGCTCCCCCCCTCTCACCCACCCCCTTCCTCCAATGGGTTTTATCGCATGGATCATCGTCGGCATCGTCGCCGGCTGGATCGCTGAGCAGGTCATGAAGACCAACATGGGCATCCTCATGAACCTCGTCGTCGGCATCATCGGCGCGTTCATCGGCGGGTTCCTCTTCTCGCTCGTCGGCATCGGCGAAGACGGCGGGCTCCTCTGGAGCATCCTGGTCGCGACCATCGGCGCCATCGTGCTGCTCTGGGTCGTCGGCATGGTCCGCAAGAAGACCGCCTAGCGCCCTTGCCCCCCTCTCCGTGGGCGGGCCGACTGGCATGAGCCGGCCGGTCCGCCCACGTTCCATCTCTGCCCGTGCGCTCGCTCGTTTTCGCCCTCGCCCTGCTCACCGTCGCCGCCTGTGGCGACCCCCCACCCGAGCCCGGCTCGCGCGTGCCCGTGCCCGAGGCCGACGTCGAGCGGTTCCGCGCCGAGCTCTTCCGCGAGACGCTCGACATCGACGCCGCACTCGCAGGGCTGGAGGCCGAGGCCGCCGCCGCCGACTCGGTCGCGCAGGCCGCCTACGGCCCCGTCCTCGACGAGCTCCGCGCCGAGCGCCGCCGCCTGCAGGTCCGCCTCGACCGGCTCCGCCCCACGCCGGCGGCCCGCTTCGACTCGGCGACCGTCGACCTCCGCGCCCAGGCCGAGCGTTTGGCATCGGCCGTCGGCCGCGCCCGCTACGACGCCGCCCCGACCGCCGACGCGCTCCGCGCCGCCACCCTCCGCGGCTTGTCCGCCCTCGACACCCGCATCGCGGCCTTCCGCGCCCGTGCCGCCGCCGACACGACGGGCCGCTTGCTCCGCGCCGTCGACTCGCTGGCGGCCGACCGCGCCCGCCTCGACGCCCGCCTCGGCGCGTACCCCGACACGTCCGAGGCCCAGTTCCCGCGCTTCCGCGAGTCGATCACCGACGGCGTGCTCGCGCTCGACGCCCGCGCCGACGCCCTGGCCGCGGACACCAGTCGGGGCCGCTAGCGCGGCGGACGGCCTCTACCAGCGCCGGGGCCCGGCGCGACGGCTCAGCAGCGCGCCCTCCTCGCCGAAGGCGTCCGACGGCGCCGCGTAGAAGGCGCCCGACACCCGGACCGGCTCGCCGACCGGCGCCAGCGCGTCGTCGTACTCCGTCGCCGTGACCGCGTACGTCCCCCGCAGCGCGCCGTCCGCCTCGACCGCGTCGATGGTCAGGCGCCCCTCGGTTGCGAAGTAGAAGCCCCGGAGCGCGGCCGCGTCGTCGTAGCGGGCCGGGTCGAGGTAGAACGCCGACACGGCCCCGTCGGGCAGGTCGCCGCCGGGACTGACCGGCGTGAGCGAGTGGCGGCCGACCGTCAGCGCCGCGCGGTCGGCGACGAAGCCGACGACGGAGGCCGAGAGCCCGAGCGCCGTCGCGATGGGCCGCGTGCCGAGCAGCACGGCGCTCGTCGGGCCGGTCTCGCGGACGTAGCGCCCGGCGAAGGCGCCCGTCCGCGTCTCGGCCGCCCCGCCGTCGAGGCGCAGCGTCCAAGTGCCCGGGGCGAGGTCGCCGCCGGCGCCGGCGTCGCATCCGGCGACGAGCACCGCGAGCAGGGCGAGGAGCAACGGTCGCATGGGCGCAGGCGTGGTGGGGGCCCGTCGAACGGCGCGCGCGGCCGGCTGGTGCCTAGGCCGCGCCGTTCTGCACGTACGCCACGCCCCAGTCGACGAGCGCCTGGGCGGCCTCGGGGCTGTCGGCCTCGGCGTAGACGCGGAGCACGGGCTCCGTCCCCGACGGCCGGAACAGCAGCCAGCCGGCCCCGACGCGGAACTTGTGGCCGTCGAGCGCCTCGGCCTTGACGACCGCCTGGCCGTCGACCGTCGCGAAGCCGGTCTCGCCCAGCTCCGCGAGCACGGCCTCCTTGCGGGCGGGCGTCGTGTGGAGGTCGGTGCGGGCCTGGTAGTGGGGGCCGAACTCGTCCATCAGCTCGCGCACGAGCCCAGACAGCGTCCGCTCGCGCTTGACCATCATCTCGGCGACGGTCAGCCCGATGAACAGGCCGTCGCGCTCCGGGATGTGGCCCTTGACGGCCATCCCGCCCGACTCCTCGCCGCCCACGAGCACGTCGCGCTCGACCATCAGCGGCCCGATGTACTTGAAGCCGATCGGCGTTGTCACGACGTCGATGCCGTACGCCTCGCCCATCCGGTCCAGCATGTCGGTCGTCGAGAACGTCTTGACGACGTCGCCGCGCAGGCCCTTCTCCTGGTGGAGGTACTTGACCAAGAGCGCCAGGATCTTGTGGGAGTCCACGAACTGGCCCTCCTCGTCGACGAGCCCGATCCGGTCGGCGTCGCCGTCGGTCGCCAGCCCCAGCGCGCAGTTCTCGTCCACGACGGCCTTGAGGAGGTCGCCCAGGTTGCGGTCGATGGGCTCGGGCGCCTGGCCGTGCATGCCCGGGTTCTGCTCGTGGCCGAGCTCGACCACGCGCGCCATGCCGAGCAGCTCCGTCACGACGCCCTGCCCGGCGCCGTACATCGCGTCGTACGCCAGCCGCAGGCCGGACTCCTTGATGGCCTCGATGTCGACGCGGTCGCGGAGGAGTGCCACATACG
Source organism: Rubrivirga halophila (assembly GCF_046845755.1). Classification (GTDB taxonomy): domain Bacteria; phylum Bacteroidota; class Rhodothermia; order Rhodothermales; family Rubricoccaceae; genus Rubrivirga. Next base: position 205,252 of record NZ_CP177357.1, on the reverse strand, counting down.
CGGACTGGAGGTCGAACGTCTCGATCGTGCCGGCCTCGACGAGCGCCTCGAAGGGCTCGAACGTGGGCGCGCCGGTCAGCTTGGGCATCTCGGCCTCGACGGCCGCGATCATGTCCGGCGTGGCCGGCCCGCCAAAGTGGGCCTTGATCTTGAAGCCGTTGTACTCGGGCGGGTTGTGGCTCGCCGTGATGACGATGCCGGCGGTCGCCCCCCGCTCGGCGGTCGCCCACGAGACGGCCGGCGTCGTCGCGAAGCCCTCCGCGAACCGGACCCGGACGCCGGCCGAGGCCATCACGCGCGCGACGTGCTTGGCGAAGGCATCGCCCTGGAACCGGGTGTCGTGGCCGATGACGACGGAGCCGTCGCCGTCGGTCTGCTGGAGCACCCAGGCCGCCGTCGCGCGGGCGACCGTCGTCAGGTTGGTGTACGTGTAGTCGTCGGCGATGACGGCGCGCCAGCCGTCGGTGCCGAATCGGATCTCGCTCATGGGGAAGGGAGGGTGAGAACGGGTCGAGAGCGAGCCGCGAAGCTACGCCGGGTGCCGGGAGCGGCTGGAGGGGAATGTCCCGACCCGCAGTGCCGCCGACGTGTCAGCGGGGCCGGGGCGAGTCCCCAGCCCGGCTCTCGGTGGCGCGGGCTACGCCCGGGTCAGCTTGCGGTGGGGGCCGGTCGGCTCGTCGTCGACGATCCCGAGGCGCGTCTTGCGATCGGCGTCGTACTCGGAAAAGTTGCCGGGGTAGTAGAAGACGTGGCCGTCGCCCTCGAAGGCCAGGATGTGGGTCGCCACGCGGTCCAGGAACCAGCGGTCGTGGGAGATGACCACGGCGCAGCCGCCGAACGCCAGCAGCGCCTCCTCCAGCGCGCGGAGCGTGTTGACGTCGAGGTCGTTCGTCGGCTCGTCGAGCAGGAGCACGTTGGCGCCCTCCTTGAGGGTGACGGCCAGCTGCAGGCGGCCGCGCTCGCCGCCGGACAGCGTGCCCACCTTCTTCTGCTGGTCCTGCCCGCCGAAGTTGAACCGGCCGACGTAGGCGCGCGAGTTGATCTCGCGGGTCCCGAGCTGGATAAAGTCCGAGCCGCCCGAGATGACCTGCCAGACCGTCTGGTCGGGGTCGAGGTCGCGCTCCTGGTTGACGTAGCCGATCTGGACCGTCTCGCCGACGCGAAACGTGCCGGCGTCGGGCTGCTCCTGCTCGGTGATCATGCGGAACAGCGTCGTCTTGCCCGCGCCGTTCGGCCCGACCACGCCCACGATGCCGCCCGGCGGGAGGTCGAACGTGAGGTCCTCGACGAGCGTGTGGTCGCCGTACGCCTTGTCGACGCCTTCAGCCTGGACCACGACCTTGCCCAAGCGGGGCCCCGGCGGGATGTAGATCTCGAGCTCGTCGCGGCGCTCGTTGTCGAGCCCGGCCTGGAGCTCCTCGTAGCGCGCGATGCGGGCCTTCGACTTGGTGCGCTGGCCCTTGGCGTTCTGGCGCACCCACTCCAGCTCCTCGCGCATCGTCTTCTGCTGCTTCGAGGCCGTCTTCTCCTCTTGCGCGAGGCGGGCCTCCTTCTGCTCCAGCCACGACGTGTAGTTGCCCTGGAACGGGATGCCCTTGCCGCGGTCGAGCTCCAGGATCCACCCGGCGACGTTGTCCAAGAAGTAGCGGTCGTGCGTCACGGCGATGACCGTGCCGGGGTACTGGGCGAGGTGCTGCTCCAGCCACGAGACCGAGGCGGCGTCGAGGTGGTTCGTCGGCTCGTCGAGCAGGAGGACGTCGGGCGCCTGCAAGAGCAAGCGGACGAGCGCCACGCGGCGCTTCTCGCCGCCGCTCAGCGGGCCGACCTTGGCGTCGCCGGGCGGGCAGTGGAGCGCGTCCATGGCCTGCTGGAGGCGCGCGTCGACGTCCCAGGCGCCGAGCCGGTCGATCTCCTCCTGGACCTTCCCCTGCTCGGCGATGAGCGCGTCGAAGTCGGCGTCGGGCTCGGCGAAGCCGGCCGACAGCTCCTCGAACCGCTTGAGCAGGCCCACGGCCTCGGCCATCCCCTCCTCGACGACCTCCTTGACGGTCCGGTCGTCGCCGCCGAGGTCGGGCTCCTGCTCGAGCATCCCGATGGTCAGCCCGGGCTGCGACTCGATCGTGCCGTCGTGGTTGGGGTCCTGCCCCGCGATGATGCGCAGCAGCGTGGACTTGCCGGCGCCGTTCAGGCCCAGGACGCCGATCTTGGCGCCGTAGTAGAACGAGAGGTAGATGTTGTCCAAGATCTTCTTGCCCGTCGGCAGCGTCTTGCCGACGCCCAGCATGGAGAAGATGATTTTCTGATCGCTCACGGCCGTGTCGAGGAGGTGCGCTGAAAGCTAGCCGGGAGGTCTCTGAGGGGCAGAGAAGAGGAGACGAGGAGGAGATGAGGTGCGAGGCATTGGGCGCCGGCCTCTCTCGTAAAAATCGGCGGGGGCCTCGGACCCGATCTCCCGACGGGAGGGCGACGGGCTGGCTCCAGTAGGCGGGCCCGCACTCGGGCGCCGCGCTCGCCCCGGCGGCGTCGACGCCCCGCGCTGTCCTCTTGCCAAAGGGCGGCAGGGCCGGCGCGAGTGCCACTCCGCGGCCCGATCCGCTACACCTGCCCGCGGATGAGCGCCGCCAGCCGGGCGGGCTCGGCGACCGGCAGGCGAACCACGCCGGGGCTTGCGAAGGCCGCCGGGGGGAGCGCCCGCGCCAGGCGGTCCGCGGCGGCGCTCGCGAGCACCACGTCGAGGACGCCGTCACCGACGGTCACCGCGTGGATCTCGGTCCAGCGCACGAGCACGTCGTAGCGCAGGTCGCGCAGGCCCTGCCAGTGCGTCTCGACGGCCCAGTCCCCGTCGTCGGGGCCGGCGAGGCGGGCGGCCGCAGCGCCGACCGCCAGCACGGCCAGCCCGGCGGCCCACAGCGGGACGGCCCCGCTCAACCCCGCCCCGAGCGCGGCGACGGCCAGCCCGGCCGCCCCTCGGGCGAGCGGCGTCTCCAGCGCCTCCCGAACCCGGTCGACGCGCGAGCGGACGAGGGGGACACGGACCTGCTGCCACGCCCGGCCCATCTCCGTCGGCCCGTGGCGCCGGCGCTCGGCCTCGTGGGCCGCGCGCTGCATCTCGGCGACGACGCGCTCGGCGTCGAAGCCGGCGTCAGGGTCGGCGGGGGCGACCTGCTCGTAGGCCGCCTGCACCTTCAGGAAAGCCTCGGCCGCCCCGGCGTCGCCCGGGTTGCGGTCCGGGTGGAAACGGAGCGCGAGCGTACGGTACGCGCGGCGGAGGGCGGCGGGGGTGGCGGTCTCGGGGACGCCGAGGACGGCGTAGGGGCTGGAATCGGCGGTGATCATGGGGCAGTCGGTCGACTCCCCCGCCCCACAGTCAGGACCGTGCCACACCGGCCGGATCGCGATTGAGACGCCCGATCCGTTACCGGCTGTTGACGAGCGCGTCGTACGCCCCGATGTGCGCCGAGTCCATCTCCGACAGCATCGAGTAGGCCTCGTTGCGCTGGGGCGACTCGGCGAGCAGGGCCACGAACTCCTGGTACTTGGCCCCGAAGAACACGTCGGTCACGTAGCGCCGGCGGTTCGTGGTCAGGTACAGGTCGTGGAGCGACGTCAGCATCTCGATGGTCTTGGCCCACGCCTGCTGCGGGCGGCTAACAAAGTGGTCGAGCGCGCCGAAGTGGTAGTCGTACTGGGCGCGGCGGACGGGCTCGAAGACGGGGTCGAGGATCTCCTGCACGAGCGTGGCGCGGGCCCGGTCCTCAGCGCCTCGGCCGTACCACCCGCCGCCGGGCTGGCCCGCCTCGCTGGCCCGCGACAGCTCGGCGATCCGCTGGGCGCGCTCGAAGAACTCCGTCCCCCCCAAGGGCGAGAACGTGTCGTAGTCGTAGCCCAGGATGAGGTTGGCGTAGAAGTCGAGGACCGAGGTCAGCTCGTTGAACTGGTTGGGGTCGTAGATCAGGTTCTGGCCACGCGCGTACGTGAACCGCCACGAGTTGTCGGCCACGCGGAAGGTGGTCGTCCGCTGCGCCGTGCCGTAGATGGGCCGGCTCGCCTGGACCACCATGCGCGCGTTGAACAGCGTCTGCGACAGCGCCTCGGTCAGCGTCACCTGGATCTGGCAGTCGATCCGCTCCTCGGGCTCGTAGACGTCGTCGGTCCACGTCCGCCCGTTGACGTAGCGGACGAGCTCCTCGCGGAGCTCCTGGAGGTAGCCGAACTCGGAGCCCGTGACGGCGTCGTCGTTGAGCGTGATCTGGCAGCGGAGCTCCTGGGCGCCGGCGGCGAGGGGGGCGAGGAACAGGGCGAGGGCGAGGAGGCGCACGGTGGGTCGCGTATGTTTTTATCGGCGGCCTGCAAACTACCGGGGCCGCTCGCCCTCCCGAACGCCGTCCGGTGGCAATTATGCGCGCCCTCCCGCTCGCTGCCCTCCTCGCGCTCGCGCCGGCTGCCAGCGCCCAGCTCGCCGAGGGCGGGGCACGCGCCCTCGGGTTGGGCCGCGCCGGCGCCGCCGTCGGGGGCCAGGCGTGGGGCGTCGCGAACCCCGCCACGTGGGCGTCGCTGGCGGAGCGCCGCGCGGCCGTCGCCGCGAGCCAGGCGTTCGGGCTGTCCGAGCTGCGCCTGGGCTCGGTCGCCGCCGCCGCCCCGACGGGCCTGGGGACGGTTGCCGTGCACGCCCGCACGTACGGGTTCTCCGAGCGCCGCGAGACGCGCGTGGTGCTCGGGCTGGCGCGCGCGCTCCCGCTCAGCCGCTCGCGCCGGCTCGACGCCGGGTTGGCGGTCGGCGTCGAAACCGCCTCGACGCAGGGCTACGGCTCCAACACCGCGATCCTGCTCGACGCGGGCGTGCAGGGCGACGTGCTGCCCGGCCTGCGCGTGGGGCTCGCCGGCCGCAACCTGCTGGGCTTGGGGCTGGGCGACGAGGCCGACCTCGAGCGCTCGGCCTCGACCGTCCCCGGCCTGACGGTCGGGCTGGCGTACTCGCCGTCGGACCGCGCCGTCCTGCTGCTCGACGCCGACCAAGACCTCGACTTCGGGGTCTCCGTCCGCGCCGGGGCCGAGGTCCGCGTCGCCGAGCCGCTCGTCCTCCGCGCGGGCGTGTCGTCGCGGCCGGAGCGGTTCTCGCTGGGCGCCGGCGTCCACGCCGGGGCGCTCCGCGCCGACCTCGCCGCCGAGTCGCACCCCACGCTGGGGCTGACGCCCGCCGTCAGCGTCGAAGTCGCCTTTTAGCGATGGCCTCGCCCATTCCCCACATCGACCCAACCGGCCTCCCAGCGGTCGGTTCGACGCCTCCCTTTCCCGCCGTCACTCTCACGCGGGCGCGCTCGAATAGAATCGGGCTGTGGCTGGTGGCCCTCCTGCTGGCAGCGGTCGCCAGCGCCCAGACGCCCGCCGACACGCTCGGCACGGACGCCGAGACCGACGCCCGCTTCGAGGCGCTGCTCGAAGACGACCTCGCCGGCGACCCGACCGAGCTGCTGGAGCTGCTGACCTCGCTCGACGAGCAGCCGCTCGACGTCAACACGGCGACGGCGGCGGAGCTGGCGCAGGTGCCCGCGCTCGGGCCCACGCTCGCGGCGGCGATCGTTCGGCACCGGATCGCAAATGGCCCCTTCACCTCCCTTCCCGGCTTGCGCGCGGTCGACGGCGTCACGCCCGACGCCTACCTCGACGCCCGGCCGTACCTGACGATCGGTGACGCTTTCGAGGCCGCCCGACCCCAGCGCTTCCCCGCCGTCCCGACCGTGGGCGCCGTGCTCGGCGGACTGCGGGTCTCGGGGACACAGCGCGTCCAGCGACGGCTCGACCTGGGCGCGGCCTACGACGGGCCGGACTCGACGCGCGCGTACCTCGGCTCGCCCGAGCGGATCTACACGCGCTTGCAGGCCACGTACCGGCGGCAGGTGTCGGTGAACCTGACACTCGAAAAAGACCCCGGCGAGCCGTTCCACGTCGACGGTGGGACGAACACGTACGGCTACGACTACCAGAGCGCGCACGTCGCGCTCCTCGACATGGGCCGGCTCGACGCGCTCATCCTCGGCGACTACTCGGCGCAGTTCGGCCAGGGCGTGGCGCTGTGGCGCGCGTCCGGGTTTGGGAAAGGGCCCGACGCGACCGGCGGGCCGCTGCGCCGGGGCCGGGGCATCCGGCCGTACGGGTCGGTCGACGAGAACCACTTTTTCCGGGGCGCCGCCCTCTCGGTCGCCGTCACGCCGCGCCTGTTCGTGAGCGCCTTCGCCAGCCGCCGCGCGCTCGACGCCAGCGTCTTTCTCCCCGACTCGTCGGACCTCTCGGCCCCCGACCTGCCGCCCGGCGCCGTCGACGCCGTCGTGACGAGTCTGGGCGCCGACGGGCTCCACCGGACAGACCGCGAGCTGGCGCGCAAGGACGCGCTCGACGAAACGCTCGTCGGCGGCGCGGCCGAATACCGCGTCTCGACGGGCACCGTCGAGGGCCGGGCGGGCGTGGTCGCGACGCGGTCGGCGTTCGGCACCCCGCTCGCGGCGGGCACGCGGCCCGACGAGTTGTTCGACTTCGCAGGCACCGAGGCGACGGTCGTCAGTGCGTACGCGGATGCGACAACGCGGCAAGGTGTCGCGTTCGGCGAGGTCGCCCGGGGCGCGGGCGGCGGGCTCGGCGCCGTCGGCGGCGTCGGCGTCGACCTCGGGAGCAGCGCGGACCTCTTGATCGTCGGCCGCAGCTACGCGCCCGACTTTACCAGCCTCCACGGCTACCCGTTCGGCGAGCGCAACGGGGTCGGCCGCAACGAGCGCGGGGTCTACGCGGGCGTCACCGTCACGCCGTCGCGGGCGTGGACGGTCAACGCGTACCTCGACCGCTACCGCTTTCCGTTCCTGCGCGTCAACGTGCCGCGCCCGAGCACGGGCCACGAGGCGCTGCTCCACGTCGAGCACCGCGCCGGCCGCTTTTCGCGCATCTACCTCCAGGCCCGGACGGAGACGCGAGAGACGGGGATCGACGTGCCGAACGCGGTGCCCGGTTCGGTCGTCGGCGGGCTCGGCGAGCAGACGCGCCAGACCGTCCGCCTGCAGGGCGAGTGGGACGCCAGCCGCCGCCTGCGCCTGCGCTCGCGCGTCGAGGGCTCCCGCTTCGTCGACGAGCGCCCCGAGGTCGGCGTGTCGACCGGCTCGCTCGTCTACCAGGACATCCGCTGGCAAGCGCTCGCGTGGCTCCGCACCGACCTCCGGCTGACGCTGTTCGACACCGAGACCTACGACGCGCGCCTGTACGCCTTCGAGAACGACCTCACGGGCGTCTTCGCGATCCCGGCGCTCTCCGGCCGCGGCGTCCGCGGCTACGTCGTGGTCACCGCCAAGCCGACCTCCGATGTCACGGCCCAACTCAAGCTGGCGACGACGTGGCTCCGCAACGTGAACCGGATCGGGTCGGGTGTGAACGCCGTCGAGGGGCAGCGGGTGAGCGACCTCGGCGCCCAGCTCCGCGTGCGGCTGTAAGGGGTCGTCGGGTTTCAGTCGTCGGTCATCGGTGACCCAAGACAGTCGGCAGGAGAGGGCGACGCTGAATACCGGAACGGCGTCGCTCGCGCCTTCCCCGCGGACCTTGTCATCCTGAGCGGCAGCGAAGGATCTCAACGCCAACCTCGCCAATGGCCGCGTGCGGGCTCGGCGAGGCCGCCAGCAGCCGTGAGGAAGCGGCGGAGGGTGAACCCCGGCGCTCGCGCCCCGCGTTGAGCGGCGATGGCTGACCCGATCCCCGACCCCGGCGCCAAGGCCCCGAAGCCACCGCTCGTCGCGACGATGCGGCGGATCCTGGCCTACGCCCGCCCCTACCGCGGGCGGCTGGCGGTCGCCGTCGCGCTGACGCTCGTCTCGACGGCCGTCGGGCTCGTCGTCCCGCTCGGCCTGCAGCGCCTGCTCGACTCCGTCTTCGAGGCCGCCAACAGCGGGCTGCTCGACACGCTGGCGCTGGCGCTTCTGGGCCTGTTCGCGCTCCAGGCCGCGCTCGGCTTCGGCGGCTCGTACCTCATGGAGTGGACCGGCGAGCGCGTGGTCACCGACCTCCGGCGGACGATCTACGGCCACCTCCACAGCCTGGGGCTCGGCTTCTTTGCGGATCAGCGGACGGGCGAGATCACGTCCCGGCTGACGAACGACGTGTCGAAGGTGCAGTCGGCCGTGACGAGCGACCTGGCCGAGACGCTGCGGCTGGCGCTGACGCTCGTGGGCTCGGTCGCCTTGATGCTCGCGCTGAACTGGCGGCTGTCGCTCGTCATCTTCGCCGTCGTCCCGCCCGTCGCCATCGCGATGCGGTCGTTCGGGCTCGTCGTCCGCAAGCTGTCGCGGAGCATCCAGGACCGGCTGGCGGACACGACGGCCGTCGCCGAGGAGGCCATCTCGGCCGTCCGCGTCGTCAAGGCGTTCGCGCGCGAGCCGTACGAGGTCGGCCGCTACAGCGACGCCGTCGAAGACCTGTTCGGGGTCGCCAAGCGCCGCGCGTGGATCGTGTCGGCGTTCTGGAGCGGCGTCGGGCTGGGCTTCTCGATCGCGCTCGTGACCATCTTCTGGTTCGGCGGGCGCGAGGTGATCGCCGGGCGGCTGACGGCGGGCGCGCTCGTCGCGTTCATCTTCTACGCGCTCAACATCGCGCGGAGCGTGGCCGGCGCCGGCCGCCTGTACACCTCGTTCCAGAGCGCGGCCGGCGCCTCGGAGCGGCTCTTCGAGATCCTGGACACGGACCCGGAGATCGCCGACGCGCCTGATGCGCACCCCCTCGCGAACGTGCGCGGCGCGGTCGAGCTGGACGGCGTGACGTTCGGCTACGGCGACGGCCCGGCGATCCTCCAAGACGTGACGGTCCGGGCCGCGCCGGGCGAGACGATCGCGCTCGTCGGCCCGAGTGGGGCGGGCAAGACGACGCTCCTCCACCTCATCCCCCGCTTCTACGACCCCAGCGCCGGCGCCGTCCGCATCGACGGCGTCGATCTCCGGGAGGCGACGGTCGCCAGCGTCCGCGACGCCGTGTCGCTGGTCGCCCAGGACGTCCAGCTCTTCGGCCTCACGCTGCGCGAGAACATCCGCTACGGGCGCCTCGACGCGACCGACGCCGAGGTGGAGGCGGCGGCGCTGGCGGCGAACGCCCACGACTTTATCGCCGGCTTCCCCGACGGCTACGACACGGCCGTCGGCGAGCGCGGCGTCAAGCTCTCCGGCGGCCAGCGCCAACGGGTAGCCATCGCGCGCGCGCTCCTCAAGGACCCGCCGATCCTGCTCCTCGACGAAGCCACATCCGCGCTCGACGCCCACTCCGAGGCGGCGGTGCAGGAGGCGCTCGCGGATTTGATGGAGGGCCGGACGACGTTCGTGATCGCCCACCGGCTCGCGACCGTCCGCGACGCCGACCGGATCGTGGTGCTCGACGCGGGCCGCGTGGTCGGAACGGGCACGCACGCCGAGCTGGTGGCCGAGGGCGGGCTCTACGCGGACCTCGCCGAGCGCCAGTTCGTCGGCGCCGAGGCCGTCGCCGACCCGACACTGTAGGGGCACGCCGGTGGCGTGCCCGGGACCGGCCGACGCCACGCCCGAGACGGGCCGACTCGCGTGAAACGCCCGCCACCTCCGCCGATCCGAGGAACGGCCCCCGACCGTCACCCATTCGTGAGGTCCCCTCCCCCCCCCCCCTTACCTCTCCATGTCCGACCGCCAGACCAACCTCGACCAGCAGGAGCGCTGGGGCGCCGCCGTCACCTCCGGCCACCTCGACGGCCTCGACGAGGTGCTCGCGCCCGACTTCGTCGACCACGACTCCGGCGACTACCCGGGCACGCGCGAGGGCCTCAAGGCCTTCTTTACCGACTTCCGCACCGCGTTCCCCGACCTCGACATCGAGGTCGAGCACATGAACGCCACCGACGAGTACGTGAGCTTCCGGTACACCGTCACCGGCACGCACCGCGGCGAGTTCAAGGGCCACGCGCCGACCGGCAAGACGTTCTCCGCGCCCGCCATGCAGATCGGGCGGTGGGAGAACGGACGCTGCGTCGAGCGTTGGGGCACCACGAACGAGGCCAAGATCCTGTCCGACCTCGGCCTGATCGACGCCTGACCTCGACCCTTCCCCTCACACCCACCCACACCCCCAAACCCCATGGCCCAGCAGTACGACGCCCCCCCGGCGATGCAGATCGACCCCTCCAAGAGCTACCGCGCGACCATCGCGACGGACAAGGGCGACATCGTGGTCGACCTCGCGGCGGAGCACGCCCCGAAGACCGTCAACAACTTCGTCACGCTCGCGCGCGACGGGTTCTACGACGGGCTCACGTTCCACCGCGTGATCAACAACTTTATGATCCAGGGCGGCGACCCGACGGGCACCGGCTCCGGCGGCCCCGGCTACAAGTTCGAGGACGAGACGCGCGACAACCCGCTCACGCACGAGACGGGCGTCCTCTCGATGGCGAACGCCGGCCCGAACACGAACGGCTCGCAGTTCTTCATCACGCACGCCCCGCAGCCGCACCTCAACGGCAAGCACACCGTCTTCGGCACGGTCGCCGAGGGCCAGGACGTGGTCGACGCCATCCAGCAGGGCGATGCGATGACGAGCGTCACGATCGACGAGTCGTAGACCGACCGCTCGGCCCAGCACACCGCGCCCCCGACCGGCATCGGCCAGTCGGGGGCGCGGTCTGTCTGGGCGGCCAGATTAGCCCGTCGTCGAGGTGCTGTCGGCCTCGGTCCCGCCGTCGTCCGTCGCGAAGTCCTTGACGTGCAGGACGGGCTTGAACAGGAAGCCCTGGAAGTTGGCGGAGGCCGGGTTGCCGCGCGTCACGAACGAGCGCTCCACGTCGAAGTCGACGAGCACGTCGACCTCGCCGCCGGCGCCGACGGTGTAGCTGGGCAGGGCGATCTTGATGCCGCTTTGCTGGGCCGAGGGCAGCTTGAGGGCGTAGACGGAGCCGTCGAAAAAGCGGACCTCGGCGTCCTCGTCGACGAAGATGCGCAGGCGGTCGTACCCGCCGTCGGCCGGGAACTCGGCGCCGGCGACGAGCAGGGTGTCGATGCCGCCTCGGAGGTCGAGCAGGTTGAGCCGCGTGGCCCCCTCGAAAAGGACAATCCGGTCGCGGACGCCCTCCGTGTTGGACGTGTCGTTCTCGGCGTCGTCGTCGCGCTCCGAGGCGAGCAGCTCGATGCGGGTGATGGTGACGTCGGCGGCCTCGGCGAGGTCGAAGGGGAACGGCGCGTCGGTGAGGCGGACGTTGAGGCGGGCCGTGCCCTCGGCGTCGCCGGCGTCGCAGGCGGTGAGGCCGGTGACGGCGAGGAGGGCGGCGATCAGGAGCAAGCGCATAGCAATACGGGTGTGGTGGGAGAGGACCAACGCGGAGATCGGACAACCGGTGCGGCGCCCCCGGACACCCGCCCGTTCGGGAACGAGGGGGCTCCAGAGGCGCCGCACAGGGAGGGGCGAGGGCCTAGCCGATCAAGACGGCGAGGGCGTCGCCAGAGGAGAGGATCAGGCCGAGCGCGATGAGCGCGCCGGCGACGATGAAGGGGCGCATGGCCAGGGGGGAACGTGCCCGCAAGGAACGGCGCGTATGCCCCATTTCTCCCCCCCTCGCGGAGGTCCCCAAGGTCCCTTTGCGCCAGATCGCCCCCCACGCCCCGGGCGGGCGTTTCTGAGGGCCAGCCCTCAGCCATCGATCAGCGACTCCGAAGCCGGGCTCAGCTCACCGGGGGCCGCTGGCGGTGGGTGTCCGTCGCCGCCTGGACGGCGTGCGCCAGCCGGAGCGCGTGGTGCTCGCCCCACAGCGGCGCCACGAACGTGATCGAGTGGGGCTGGCGGCGGTCCGGGAACCCGTCGACCGGGAAGAGCGCATTCGGGATCGCGACGGCCGGGTGGCCGGTGAGGTTCGTGATCAGCAGACCCGCGTTCCCAAAGCTGGGCGTCACCAGCACGTCGAGCGAGTCCATCAGCTCGGTCATCGCGCGCATGAGCTGGGTCCGGATCCGGTTCGCGTTGATGTACTCGACGGCCGGGATGTGGCGGGCGTGGCGGAACACGTTCGGCCACGCGTTGCGCTCTTGGCGGACGAGCCGGTCGGTCCCGCGCGAGCGCGTGAGCCCGTCGAAGGCGGCGCCGGCCTCGGCCTCCAGGATGATCCGGAGCGCGCTGATCGGCAGGTCGTCGGGGAGCGCGACCGGGACCGGCTCGACGCCGAGGCGGCTCAGCACGGACATCGTCTCGCGGTCGGCGAGGTCGCCCGGGTCGTCGCCCGAGGTCGGCACGATCGTGCCGACGCGCAAGTCGGAGAGCGGGCTGTCGGGGCGGAACGGGAACGCGGCGTCCTCGCCGACGACGGGCCCGCGGATGGCGTCGAACACGAGGGCCGCGTCGACGGCCGAGCGCGTCATCGGGCCGAGCTTGTCCATGCTCCACGACAGCGCCATCGCGCCGTCGGTCGGCACGCGGTGCGTGGTCGGCCGCAAGCCGGTGACGCCGTTGCGCGTCGAGGGCGAGACGATCGAGCCCAGCGTTTCCGAGCCGATGGCGAACGGCACCAGCCCCGCGGCGACGGCCGAGCCCGGCCCGGCCGACGAGCCGCTCGCGCCCTGGTCCGGGTTCCAGGGGTTTTTCGTGGTCCCGCCGAACCACACGTCGCCCCACGCGAGCGCGCCGAGCGTCAGCTTGGCGACGAGCACGGCGCCGGCCTCCTCCAGCCGCTGCACCACGACCGCGTCGCCGTCGATCGTCTGCTCGCGGTACGGCTCGGCGCCCCACGTCGTGGGGTACCCGCGCGCCGCCAGCAGGTCCTTGGCGCCATACGGGATGCCGTGGAGCGGGCCGCGGTCGACGCCCGCCGCCAGCTCGGCGTCGCGCGCGCGCGCCGTCTCCAGCGCCCGCTCCGTCGTCAGCGTCACGACGGCCTGCAGTGTCGGGTCGAACCGCGCCAGCCGCGCCAGCGACAGCTCGGCCAGCTCGACGGCCGTGACGTCGCCGCTGCGCAAGAGCGCGCCGAGCTCGGGGATGGAGGCGAACGCGAGGTCGCGGTCGGTCGCCGGGCGCGAGACGCGCGGCATCGGCACGTGGGCGCCCGGCCCGGGCGCGGGGCGCGCGCGCCCGCTCATGCCGAGGTCGAGGACGAGCGCGGGCGGGACGCTGTTCGGCGGCTCGGCGGCGCGGATCTCGGCGAACGCCGCCAGCCGCTCCTGCACGTCGTCGAGCATCAGCGCCCGGTCGGCGTCGGAAAAGTCGAGCCCCTGGACGCGCTCGGCGTGCGCGAGGTCGTTGACGGTGAGGTCGGGCAGCCCGGCAGGCGGGGCGCCCGGGCCGAGGCGGTGGGCGTCGAGCGGGCCCGGGAGCGCGGCGGCGGACGGGAGGGCGGACGCGGCGGCGAGCGCACCGGCGGAGGCGAGGAATCGGCGGCGGGAGGTCACGGGGTCGGGGGGTGGTGGGCAGCGGCACAAGGTGGCGTCAGTCCGAGCCGTGCGCCAGCCCGTTCGCCAACGGGCGGGCTCGCGCCAGCGGGCCTCCCCTCACCCTGCCTCCCACGGGCAGAGGGGACGTCGTCGGAAGACGCACGCTTGCCAACTGGCTCGCGCGAGCAGAACGACGGGGCCCTTGGGAACGTCCTCCCCTCCCGGACGGGAGGGTGACCGGACAGGCGGTAGGCAGGAACTCCGAGCACCCCGCCCTCTCGCTCCTCAATCTTGCGCCTTGCCCAGCCCCCACGCCTGAGCGACGTGGCGCAGGAACGCGGCCTCCATGGTGTGGACGTGCCCGTCCGCGTCGGCGACGGCGGCGAGCGCCGCGTGGGCGCGGGCGAGGTCGGCCGTCGAGAGCGTCTCCCCCAGCCGGCCCACCAACTCGTCGAGGCCGCGCACGCTGAGCGCGCCGTAGGCCTCGACGGCCGTCTCGACCAGCCCGCTGAGGTCGGCCCCACTCGCCTCGCCGTTGTCGCCGCCGGAGAGGAGGTCGAGCTGGCGGACCAGGGCCTGCGTCTCGCGCGGGTCGAGGTCGGCGTCGGTCCCGTGAGCCATCACGATGGTGAGGAGCGCGAGATCGGTGAGCGCAGCGTCGGGGGCCATAGACAAAGTGGCGGTTACGGGCCAACTCAGGGTGCAAACCAGCTGTTCCGCGGGGACCTCCGCTGGGGCTTTCTCCTACGCGCCGAACAGACGGCGCCACCACGGCCGCTGGCGCCGCTCCTCGGCGCGGAGCACGGCGACGAGCGCCTCGAACTCCTCGTGGCACGCCGGGCACGCCTTGAGGTGCGCCTCGACGAGGGGCAGGGCCGCCGCCGGGTCGAGCCCGGCCAGCGTCAGCTCGGCGAACCGGTCGACGTGGGCGTCGCACTCGCCGCACGGCATGTCGTCCTCGCGCGCCGCGAGGGCGCTGCGGACGAGCATGCGGAGACGTTCGGGCGTGAGGGTCATGGGGCGTCAGACGTGGGCGGGCCCGGGGGGCTTACCCGTCGAGCAGGTCGTCGGGCGTGAGGCCGCGCGCCTCGAAGGCGTGACGCAGCCGCAAGCGGCCGTCGTGGAGCAGCTTGTAGAGCGCGTTGCGATTCGTGTCGAGCCGCCGGGCCACCTCGTCCATCGGCATCCCCGCGAGGATGGCCTCGAGCGCGGTCCGCTGGCGGTCGGTGAGCTCGGTCGCGACGAGGTGGCGCACCAGGTCAACCGCCTCGGCGTTCGCCAGCGCCACGTCGGCGCCGGGCTCGGGCGTGCTCGGCGGCGCGGCCACGAGCGCGTCGAGCGGCACGTCCTCCCAGCGCTTGCGGCGGAGCTCGCTGAGCGCGAGGTGGACGGCCACCTTCTGGGCCCACGTCGTGAACCGGGCGTCGCCGCGGAACTGGCCGGCGCGCTCGCGGACCTGCAGGAGCGCGTCCTGCACGATGTCCTGCGCCAGCGCTTCGGCGCCGCGGTCGACGCGCGGGGCGAGCGTGACGTGGAGCGCCCGGAGCAGCACGGGGCGGAGGTCGCGGAGCGCGGCCGACAGCGCGGGGCCGTCGGAGGCCAGCGCCGCCAGCCACTCGTCGTTGGTGCGGTCGGCGGGCACGGGCGGTGGGGGCGGACGCCGAAGCTAGCGCCGCGCCGGAGCCGCCGTCGCCCTGCCGCGCGCGCGCCGCGCGCCGCCCGTTCCGGGCCGTGGGGGCCGATGTCCCGCAAAATGAGCCGGGGGCTTGCGCCGGCGCCAGATCTACTATACAATTAGTACGAACTCACACCGACGACCATGCGCAACCCTCTCACCCCTCTTGGCGGCACCGAGATGGAGGTCCTCCGCGAGGTCTGGGCCTTGGGCTCCGCGACCGCCCGCGACGTCCACGACCGGATCACGGAGCGCCGCCGGCTCGCCTACACGACGGTGATGACCGTCATGAAGAACCTCGCCAGCAAGGGCTACCTCACCTACGTCACCGAGGGGACGGCCTACGTCTACTCGCCGGCGCAGCCGGCCGAGGAGGTCCGCGCGACCGTCTTGTCGGGGATCCTCGACAAGGTCTTTGGCGGGTCGACGACGAGCTTGGTGCAGGCGCTCGTGCAGCGTGAGACGCTGAGCGACGCCGAGCGCGCCGACATCCGCGCCCTGATCGACGGCTTGGGTGCCGACCGCCCCGACTCCGATGCTTGAGGCCCTCGCCGAGATCGGCCGCGCGGCCGTCGACGCCCTGGCGCTGCCCGTGCTGGCGTGGACCGTGGTCGCCCTCGTCGCCGAGGCCACGTTGCGCCTGACGCGGGCGAGCGCGGCGCTCGCCCTGCCCGTGCGCGGGTCCGTGCTGGCGGCGCTGCCCGTCGCCGTCCTCGCGCCGCTCGCCCTGTCGGCCCTCGCCCCCCGGGCCGCCGTCGCCGTGGCGGCGTTCGCGCCCGAGGTGGCGTGGCTGCCCGGCGTGACGGTCGGGGCCCCCGCGCCCGACATCGCCGCCGCCGGTCCCGACGCGCTCGACGTGCTGGCGGGGGTGGCCGCCGCGCTCGCCGCGCTGCTGGCGTGCATCCGGCTGGCGCAGTTCGGCACCGCCGTCGCCCGCGCCCGCGCCACGCGCCGCGCCCTGCCGGCCGCCGACGCCGACGCCCGGGCGGCCGTCGAGACCGCGCGCCAGCGGCTCGGGGTCGAGCGCCCGGTCGCCGCGGCGCAGGCGCCCGCCGGGGCCGCCCCGTTCACGCTCGGCTGGCGGCGCCCCCTCGTGGCGCTCCCCGCCGACCTCGACGCCGACGCCCGCGAGGTCGCCGCCGTCCACGAGGTGGCCCACGTCCGCAACGCCGACTACGCGTGGCACGCCGCGCAGCGGGCCCTCGCCGCCGCCTTCGCCGCGCACCCGATGGTGAGCGTGCTGGCGCGGGGGCTCGACCTCGACCGCGAGCGGGCCGCCGACGCGGCTGTCCTCGCGGCCTGTCCCGGCCGCCGCCGCGCCTACGCCGACCTCCTGTTCTCGTACGCCGCCCTGCCCGCCCCCCCGCTCGCGCTCGGCGCGGTCGGCGGCTCCTCCGCCCTCAAATCCCGCATCGACGCCATGTCCGCCCCCTTGTCCCCCTCCCGCACCCGCCGTCTTGGCTGGACCGGCCGCGTGGCCGGCCTCGCCCTCGCGGTCGCCATCGCCGTCGCCTCGGCGGCCACGGCGCCGCCCGCCGCGACGGCCGCCCCGTCCGACGCGCCCGCCCGCCTGGTCACGGGCCAGGTTACCGCGGCCGACACCGGCCTGCCGCTCGTCGGCGCGAATGTCGCCGTCGTCGGGACGGCCGTCGGGGCGGCCACCGACGAAGACGGGCGGTACCAGGTCGACGTGCCGGCGGGCGCCCAGACGCTCCGCGTCACGTTCGCCGGGTACGCCCCCGTCGAGGTCCGGCTCGCCGCCGACCAGACGGAGGCGAACGTGACGCTCTCGACGGGCCGGGCCGGCGCGGCCGCACCCGAGGTGTTCGAGGTCGCCGAGGTCCAGCCCGTGCTCATCGGCGGGCTCGAGGGGCTCCAGGCCCGCGTCACGTACCCCGACCTCGCGAAGCGCGCCGGCATCCAGGGCCAGGTGGTCGTCCAGTTCATCGTGACCCCGGAGGGAACGGTGCGCGACGCGCAGGCCATCCGGTCGCCCCACGAGATGCTGGGCCGCGCCGCGCTCGAGGCCGTCCGCGAGCTCCGCTTCGAGCCCGGCCGCCAGCGGGGCCAGGCGGTCGCCGTCCGGTTCGCGGTGCCGGTCACGTTCCGGCTCCCCGAGGGCGAGGGCGCCCCCCCTGAGCCCCGGTCCCGCACCGACGCGGCCCGCCCCGACGTGTTCGTGGTCGTCGAGGAGATGCCCCGGATCGTCGGCGGGCTGGAGGCGCTGCAGGCGCGCCTCGTCTACCCGCAGGCCGCCAAGGACGCGGGCATCCAGGGAACCGTCATCGTCCAGTTCCTGGTCAACGAGACCGGCGGCGTCGAGGAGACGCAAGTCATGCGGTCGCCGGACGAGGCGCTGTCGGCGGCGGCGCTCGACGCCGTCCGCGGCCTCGCGTTTACGCCGGGCCGCCAGCGCGGCGAGGCCGTCAAGGTCCGGTTCGCCGTGCCCGTCACGTTCCGCCTGCCCGCCGGCGACGGCGTCGACCGCGGGGAGTACCGGCTCGACGGCAGCCGCCGCGACCGGCCCGCGACCGAGCGCCCGGCGCGCGACCGCGCGGGCTACCGGCTCGACGGCAGCCGCATCGACGGCTTGACCGTCCGCGTCACCGGCGTGGACGTCGCGCAGCTCTCGCCCGACTCGCGGCGGGCCTTCGAAAACACGCTGGCGGGGATGCCGACGCTGCTCGCCGATCGGGACACGGAGCCCGGCACGGCTGCCATGCGGTACACCGTCGACGACCGAGGCCGCGTGACCAGCCACGAGGTGACCCGAGGCTCAGGGACGCTCGTGCATATGGCCGCCTTCCTGGTCGGCACGCTCGAGCTCACCGAGAACGCCCGCCCCGGGCCCGGTGGCACCTGGTCGGGCACCTTCCAGCTGATCTACACCGGCGAGGGGTAAGCGCCGCGCGGGACGGAGGGCGCGGCGACCGGCGGGTCCCGCCCCTCCCGCTCCCGTTGGGCATCGCGCGCCGACTTGACGCCGGCCGCCGCGTCGGCGATCCTGGCCGTCCCCCACGGACGTGCCCATGACCGCCCTCGACGCCCTGTACCTCGTCACCGCCGTCGGGCTGGCGGCCGGCGCCGTGGCGCTGGCGACCACCGGGCGGGCCGGCGCCTCCCGAGCCCTGGCCGCCGTCTTGGCGGTGAACGCCGCCCTCGTGGCGCGGGGCGTGTTGGCGGGTGCCGTGGCGTGGGTCGGGTCGACGGCCGCGACCGTCGTGGCTGTGTCGCTGTTCGCCGCCGTCCCGCCGCTCGTGGCGCTGGCGGCCGTCCGTGCACGCTCGGGCGGGCCGTTGAGGGCGGGCGACGTGCTCGCGCTCGGGCCGTTCGTCACGGCCCTCGTGTCGCTGGGCGTCGCCGCGATCGTCATGGGGGGGTGGCCGGGCGGCCTCGTGGAGGTGCTGACGATCGACGCGCTCAACGTCGTCGCGATCGCGTCGGTCGCCGTGGCGGTCGGGGCCGGCCGCGGGCTGCCGACGCGCGCCCGGCGCGCCGGGGCCGTCGTGCTGGCCGTCTTCGTGGCGCACTGGGCGGCCAGCCAGACCGGCTGGGTGCTGGGGCTGGCGGGCTCGCCGCAGGCGGGCGCGTTCGAGGCCGCCTCGGTGCTCTTGCTGCTGGCGTTCGGGATCGGCGCGGCGGCGTGGGGCCTGCGCCGCCTGCCCGCGGCCCTGCTGGCAGCGCCGACGCCGCTCGTCCCCCCGGTCGAGCCCCCCGAGATCGCCCCGGACCCGGACCCCGAGCGGGCCGCCGCCGACGCCGCGCTCGCCGACCGACTCCGCCAGCTGCTCGACGGCGAGCGCGTCTGGACCGACCCCGAGTTGACGGTCGAGACGCTGGCGGACCGCTTGCGCGAGCCGACGCGCGACGTGTCGCGCGTGCTCGGCCAGATCGGCGGCGGGTTCCACCAGGCCGTCGGCGCGCGGCGCGTGGCCCAGGCACGGCGCCTGCTGGCCGACGAGCCTGAGGCGACCGTGCTCGAGGTCCTTTTCCGGGCCGGGTTCAACTCGAAGTCGGCCTTCCACCGCGCCTTCCGCCGCCACACCGGCCTCACGCCGACGGCTTACCGCCGGGCCGTCGCCGACGGCGCCAGCGGCGACGGCGCCGCCCCAGACGTGTCAGTTCCCGTCCCGGGACGACCGCGCGCGGACCCGGGCTGAGGTTGGGGGCCGACGCTCTCCCCCACCCCATGCTCCGCCTGCTCGCGCTCGCGCCCCTCGTGCTGGCCCTCTCCTGCGACACCCTGCGCGTGTCGCCCCCGTCCCGCGCCGACGGCTGCGACGTGGCCTACCCATCGGCCGACGCCACCCCCTACGTCGTCCCCTTCGCGCCCGGGACGCGCGTGACGACCGGCCTCGCCAACTGCTCCAGCTCCTTCCACGGCGAGGGCGAGCCGGACGCCCTCGCGACCGACTTCGACCTCCCGACCGGCACGCCCTTCGTCGCCGCCCGCGCCGGCCGCGTGGCGTTCCTCGACGAGGACGAGCCCAGCACCGGCGGCGGGTCGGGCAACTACGTCTTCGTCGACCACGGCGACCGGACGGGCGCGTACTACCTCCACTCCCCGGCCGGCGGCATCGCGGTCGAGGTCGGCGACGAGGTGGCCCGGGGCGACACACTCGGCGTCGTCGGACGGTCCGGGCTGGCGGGCTACCCGCACCTCCACTTTATCGTGGTCGAGGGCGACCCGTCGTACCCGTACCGCGGCGTCCCCGTCACGTTTTCGAACGCGTCCCCAGCGCACGCCCCGCTCCGCACCCGGACGACCTACGAGGTGCTCCCGTAACCGACTCGGAGAGCTCGCGTAGCCCGGCCTCATCTCCACCCCGCCTCATGCGCCACCTCGCCCTCGCCCTCGCCCTCGCCCTGCTCGCCCCCGCCGTCTTCGCCCAGACCTCCGACCACGACCAGGTCGTCGAGGCCGTCTCCTACTACCTCGACGGCGGCACGGCCGGCGACTTCGACGTGCTGGCGCGCGCCTTCCACCCGTCCGCCACGATGCGCTGGCTCGACGGCGGCGACTACCGCGACGTCAACGCGCTCGACTTTTTCCGGCGCGGCATGGAGACCCGCGACCCCGAGGCGCCGCCCTCGAACCGCGTGACCCGGGTCGCCTCGGTGACCGTCTCCGGCGACGCCGCCTCGGCCGTCCTCGAGATCGAGTACCCCACGTTCACCTTCGTCGACCACATGACGCTGCTGCGGTTCGACGACGGCTGGAAGATCGTGAGCAAGGCGTTCCACCGCCGCCCGCACGCCCACACCGACTGACGTCGGCCCCTCCCTCCCCTCCGGACCGAGGGGAGGCGATCCAGAAAGTCGAACGGGCTGGGCCGCGTGTGAAAGCGGGGGAGCCGTGGCGCCCCATCTTGGGAGCTCTCCCAGCCGCTCGATGTCCGATCGCGCGTTCCAGTTCTGGCAGCGGTGGCTCGTCGCCGCAAGCGCCTTTTTCGTCGCGTTCGGCGTCGCCGTCGCCGTGTGGCCCGACGCCCCGTTCCTGGCGATGTGGACGGCCGCCGTCGCCGACCACTTTTACGGCGGCGCCGAGCCCGCGCAAGCCGCCGCGTTCCGCCGGTTCGTGATGGGGCCGCTCGGCGGGACGATTGCCGGGTCGTACGTGCTGGCCGCGCTGGTGGCCGCCATCCCCTTCGCGCGGCGCGAGCGGTGGGCGTGGTGGGCGCTCGCCGGCTCCCTCGCGCTGTGGGTCGTGGTCGACTCGACAGTGTCGCTGGCGCACGGCGCCGGTTCAACGTCTGGATGATCAACGCCGCCCCGCTCGTCATTTTCGGCGTCCCCCTCGCGGCGACGTGGTCCGCGTTCCGGGCGCGCTAGCCGACCAGCCGGAGGTGCTGAGGCGTCTGGCGGGGCACACGCTCGATGGTGCCCCGCGCCTCAAGGTCCAGCTTGACGGCCATCACGTACCACGAGACAGAGCCCTCGAACGTGTCGCCGATCCGAGCCTTGACGGCGCGCCGGAGGTCGCTCAGCATGACGGGCCCGTCCGCCAGCTCGGCCTCGATGGCGTCGCGGACCGCGCGGTACTTGGCGGCGTCGATGGTCGTGCCCTGCTTGTCGGGGTCGGGGTGGCGGGCGTGGATGCGGTCGGGCATGGGGACTGGGGGACTGGGGGACTGGGGGACTGAAGATGCATCGGGGCCGGCTCTCGCCGAGGTGCAGGAGGGGTCGACGTGCACTCCCCCCAATCCCCTCAGTCCCGCGAACCGGAGGCCGGCGCCAGCCAGCGCAGCGAGCGTCCCCACACCGTAGCTTGCGGGCGGAAGCCAGGGGTGCCGCCCTCTCCGGAGACCGCGGCTGAGACAGACCCTCCGCACCTGATCCGGCTCGCACCGGCGTAGGGAGTGCTTCAGCGGCCGCCCGCCGGCGCCGCCAGCCGCGCGGGCTCGGCTTCCAGACCCCCTCACGTTCTGGACCCGACCATGGAAATGCCCACGACCGCCGCCGCCAAGCGCGCTGCAAACGACGCCACGCACACGCGGCTGGAGGAGCTGTCCGAGGAGGTCCGCCGCCCCCTCCCGGGCAGCCGCAAGATCTACGTGACCGGCTCGCGCCCCGACCTCCGGGTCCCGATGCGCGTGGTCGACCAGAGCCCCACGACCGGGTCGTTCGGCGACGAGCCCAACCCGCCGATCCCGATCTACGACTGCTCGGGCCCATACACCGACCCCGACGCGACGATCGACTTGCGCGCCGGGCTGCCCTCCGTACGCGGGGCGTGGATCGAGGAGCGCGGCGACACCGAGCAGCTGGCGGACCTGAGCAGCCAGTTCGGCCGCGAACGGGCCGGCGACGCCAAGACCGAGAACCTCCGGTTCGAGCACGTCCACCGGCCGCGCCGCGCCAAGGCGGGGCAGACCGTGACCCAGCTCCACTATGCCAGAAAAGGCATCGTGACGCCCGAGATGGAGTACGTCGCCATCCGAGAGGCCCAGAACCTGGAGGCGCTCCGTGAGACCGACCCGGGCCTGTTCGCCCAGCACGCGGGCAACTCCTTTGGCGCCAGCATCCCGTCGGTCATCACGCCCGAGTGGGTGCGCGACGAGGTCGCGCGGGGCCGCGCCATCATCCCGGCCAACATCAACCACCCGGAGCTGGAACCGATGGCGATCGGGCGCAACTTCCTGGTCAAGATCAACGCCAACATGGGCAACTCGGCGGTCACGTCGAGCATCGCCGAGGAGGTCGAAAAGCTGACCTGGGCCACGCGCTGGGGCGCCGACACCGTCATGGACCTGAGCACGGGCCAGCACATCCACGAGACGCGCGAGTGGATCTTGAGGAACAGCCCGGTCCCGATCGGCACGGTCCCGATCTACCAGGCGCTCGAAAAGGTCGGCGGCACGCCCGAGGACCTCACGTGGGAGCTGTTCGCCGACACGCTCGTCGAGCAGGCCGAGCAGGGCGTCGACTACTTCACGATCCACGCGGGCGTGCTCTTGCGCTTCGTCCCGCTCACCGCCAGCCGGCGCACCGGCATCGTCTCGCGCGGCGGCTCCATCATGGCCAAGTGGTGCCTCGCGCATCACAAGGAAAACTTCCTCTACACGCACTGGGAAGAGATCTGCGAGATCTGTGCGGCCTACGACGTGTCGTTCTCGATCGGCGACGGCCTGCGCCCCGGCTCGATCCAGGACGCGAACGACGACGCCCAGTTCGCCGAGCTCTACGTCCAGGGCGAGCTCACCAAGACCGCCTGGAAGCACGACGTGCAGGTCATGAACGAGGGCCCGGGCCACGTGCCGATGCACATGATCCAGGAGAACATGCAGAAGCAGATCGACTGGTGCGGCGAGGCCCCGTTCTACACGCTCGGCCCGCTCACGACCGACATCGCGCCGGGCTACGACCACATCACGTCGGGCATCGGCGCGGCGATGATCGGGTGGTTCGGGTGCGCGATGCTGTGCTACGTGACGCCCAAGGAGCACCTCGGCCTGCCCAACCGCGACGACGTCCGCGAGGGCGTCATCACGTACAAGATCGCGGCGCACGCGGCCGACCTCGCCAAGGGCCACCCGGGCGCCCAGGCGCGCGACAACGCGCTGTCGAAGGCCCGCTTCGAGTTCCGCTGGCAGGACCAGTTCAACCTCGGCCTCGACCCCGAGCGCGCGTGCGCCTTCCACGACGAGACGCTGCCCAAGGAGTCGGCCAAGGTGGCCCACTTCTGCTCGATGTGCGGGCCCAAGTTCTGCTCGATGAAGATCACCCAGGACGTCCGCGACTACGCGGCCGAGCACGGCGTCGACGTGGAGGCGGCGATCCCCGAGGGGATGCGCGAGAAGTCGAAGCAGTTCGAGGCGCTCGGCGGCCAGATCTACCACGAGAGCCTGCCGGACGAAGCCTGAGCGCTCTCCGCTGGCGGTACGCGTCGCCAGCGGGAGGCGAACCTGTATGGGGACCCCGTGCTCGCGCAGCCGGCCAGGACCGTCGAGGCGAACGAGGGGTGAGGTTTACTCGTAGGGGCCGAAGAACCAGTTCCCCGGAGCGGCGGGGTCATCGCTGCAGAAATACTGCTCCAGCAGGACCGAAATCTCCCCTCGTGACAGGCTCCCGTCGGCATCAAGGTCGAGTCTGGAAAACACGTCTTCGGCCACCTCTTGGTCGAGCCCCATGATGCTACAGAATGTCATGTACTCATCGAAAGACACGACTCCGCTCCCATCCTGGCCCAACAGGTAAAACACGAACTCTCCGATGGGACTGACCACATCATCGTACATGCCCTCGGTCGAAAGCACTGTTTCCCAGTACGAGTACCATCCGTCCAACGTGACCCCGCGCCCCTGGTCCGTGTCTGCCATTGTGCTCATGCTGTCCCAGGCTGTCGAGAAGCGTGAGCGCAGTTCCTTCTCCTCGGTCGAGCCCACCTCCAGCCCACGCGCCTGGGCGATCTCCTGAGCGACCCGATTGTAGTCCGACTTCCTAAGGACACCGTCGTCGTCGGCATCATGGAGATTGAAGAGGTTCGGCAGCTTTTTTTGTTGCAGGTCGGTCAGCATGGCAGAGGTAACCCGAGGGTACGTTGGGGAGGTGGACGGCATCACGAGCACGGAACGCCACCCTGGCGACGGGGCCACCGCAGGGGGAGGACGATTCAGTCCTCCTCGCACGGGAAAAATGGTCGAGGCCAGAGCGCGGCGTCTCCGCTCGTCGGTGGACCCCGCTCGTACAGAGCGAGGACATACGGTCATCCGCAAAACACACGGATGCGGGATCACCCGCCGTGGGTACCGCGGGGCAAGACAGCCTCGGGGGCACCGCGGAGGGCGGCACCACGGCCTGACCCCACCTGAACATCCCAGGCCCGCCCGTGAACCTCCGAGGGTCTCGACTGGACCTCGGGGCGTTCTTCGTTCAACCTCCGAGGGTCTCGCCTGAACCCCGGAGGGTCACGGTTGACCCTTGGTGGTCCTCGGCTGAACCTCGGGGGGTCTCCGTTGGGCCTCTGGGGTTCTCGGGTGACGTCTTTCCGCCGAGCGGAAGCGGGCGCGGGCCGCCAGCGATGCACCGGGACCCTGGCCTCCCGACAACCACGACCGACCATCCCCGCGATCGATCGATGTCGGGTGCGAGCGCTGGAATTCGGCACGCCCGCCCTATCCTGCGCTCGCACCCGCCCTCCCAACGATGCAGGACTCGACCCTCGCCTCGCTCCCGCCCGCAGACACGGTGGCGACCGACACGCTGGCCGCCGTCGACTCGACCGTGGCGCTGGCCGCCGACGTCGCCGACGTCCCCTTCCTGTTCTGGATCAAGGCCCTCTTCATCCTGGCCGGGGCCTTCGCGTTCGGCACCGTCGTCGGGTGGGTGACCTACCGCACGATCCGGCGGTCGGAGACGACCGGCCTCGCCGACATCGCGGCCGTGATCGGGGCCGTCGGCGGCGCGGCGGTGCTCGTGCTGTTCCCGGCCGGGACGGCCCTGTTCGGGGCCTACGGCATCGGCCTCGCCGTCGGCTTTTTCGGCTACCTGTGGAAGTACTTCAAGACGTACGGGCTCGACGCGATCCGCACCAACCCCGGCGACCACAACATTCTGGGCCAGCCCGAGCACGGCCCGCCGACCGTCCCGAGTGGCCGGGGGCCTGCGAACCTCGAGCCATGAGCTACCCGGCCTCGGCGCCGAGGCGGAGGCTGGCCAGGCCGTAGAGCGTGTAGGCCAGGCCGAACAGGTTGCCCTTGTTGGCGAGCTGCCAGCGCACGTCGCGGAGGGCCTCGCCGGCGGAGGCCCCGCCCAGCATCGCGCGGTAGACGGACTCGGCGACCTCCGTCGCCACGGGCAGGCTGACGGTGACCTCGGTGCCGATCACGCCGCTCGCGGCGACCGAGCCGAACACGCTCACGAAGCTGACGATCTGGCCCGGCCGGAGGTCGGAGGTGTGGCAGCCGTTGATGAACACGAGCGGCGCGCGGGCCTCCCAGGCGTCGAGGTCGGGGCCGGTGGCCGCGTTCCGGGCCCAGCTGGCGAGCGTGCCGTCGGCGTGGATCCGGTGGGCGGGGCTGGTGCCCGGCCCGATGGAGAGGTAGTCGCCCTTGTCGTCGCGCTCGCCGTGGCAGAGGACGTACAGCAGCTCGGGGGCCCGGAGGGACGGCTCCATGGCGGCCCAGTCCGTCGCCGGGTGCGCCGGGGCGAACGCGAGGCCGAGGTCCTGGAGCGCCGCGAGGTGCCGGTCGATGGTCGTGGCCGGCAGCCCGGGGTCCGTCGTCCGCCCCGTGGCGACGCGGGGGGGCGTCGAGACGCGGACGCGGTCGCGGGCCTCGACGGCGAACCGGACCCCGTCGGACGTCGTCAAGCGCGACAGGGGGGACTCCACGACGTGCTTGAGGCCCCAGAACCCGAAGGGGCAGATGGTGGTGTCGGTGTGGGCGTCGGCGTGCGGGCACTCGGTGTGGGTCGCCGTCCGGACGCCCGCTCGGGTCCACTCCTCGATCACGCGACAGGGCCGCCAGTCGCGGACCTTCGAGTCGTTGAGGGGAAGGTCGTAGACGAGGGCCCAGGGGAACGCGAATTCGAGCGAGGCCGCGCGCGCGACCTGGATCAGGGAGCTTTCCGCGAGCACCTCCTGCAGGTGCCGCTGCCACCGCACCGGCGAACAGCCCCCGCCCTCCTGCACCACGTCGGCGAACGCCGCGTTCCAGAGCGCCCGGCCGATGGGCGCGAGGCGGTGCAAGTCCATCACGAACGGGTCGCGCGGCTTTCCATTCGTGGCGGAGAGGCCCGGCCGGTCGCCGTCGCGGACGATGCCGGCGTCGGTGTTGCTCCAGGCGTAGTAGCAGCCCCAGAGTGCGGCGCGCGCGTCCTGGACGAGGCCCGCCAGGCCCGTCGCGTTGTACTCCGTCCACCCGACCGGCCGGCAGCTGCCGTCGGCCGGCACGGCGGCGCCGTCGGCGCGGGTTTGCACCAGGATCCGGTGGTCGCCGGGCGCCTCGCCGTTGACGGTGAGGGCGAGCCGCACCGGGACCTCGTCCGCGTCCCCGATGCGGACCTTGCGCCGAGCGTACTGCTCGTCGAGCCGCTCGAAGGAGCCGCTCAGGGCGTAGTCCACGTGGATCGGCGCCGCGTCCGCCGCGCCCCGGCCGTCGCCGAGGCGGACCTCCACGCGCGCCGACTGCACCACGTTCGTCTCGAACGTGAGCGAGAGGCGCCCGCGGAGCCGCCCGCCGTCGAGGTCGGCGTCGGCCGGGACGGCGAACCGCAGCGCGAGGTCGCCGACGGCGCCGACGGCGTCGCCGTCCATGACCGCGCTGGGGCCGTTGACGCGCGGGACCCAGATCCGGCCCGTGCGCAGGTGCGCGTGGCGCGCGCGCGGCGCGCCCCGGTCGTACGTCGGCCGGACGGCCATGTCCGGGACGGGCGCGTCGGTGGAGAGGGCCGGCGCCTCCCCCTCGGCGCCGTCGGGGACGAAGCCGAACGCGAACGCGACGTCGATGGCGTAGCCGTCGCGGTCGGGCGGCAGCGACGCGATGGGAAAGAGCTCCTTCCCCGTCACGACCGAGCGTGCGTCTTGCAGCCCCACGCTCACGAGCAGGGCGGCGTCGTGGCCGAGCGCGAGCGCGTCGGCTCGGCCGAGGTCCCGGTCGGTCGTCTCGTCGTGGAAGTGGGCGTTGAGCGCGCGCGGCGCGCGGTCGGCCGCCTCCAGCACATCCGCCATCGCCTCGGCCTCCGCCAGCGCCTCGGCGGCCTCGGCCATCGGGACGGTCCCCTCGCCCTCGTGGTACCACTCGCCCCGGGCCTCGTCGTAGGCCCCCGTCGCCGCCTTGATCCGGCGGGAGGCCTGCTCGGCGGCCTCGGCCGATCGGACGCGGATCGAGGCGGCGTCCTCGGCCCACACGTCGTCCGCGCCCCGTCGCCGGTACCGGAGCTGCGAGGCGTGCACGAAGTCCCGCATCTTCGCGGCCAGGTCCGGATCGGCGCCCTGCCGGGCCACGGCGCGCTCCGTGACGCGCGCCGTGCGCTCGCGGAGGGCCTCCAGGTGCGGCACCATGTCGAGGAGGGCACCGGCGTCGTCCCCCAGGAACAGCGCGCCCTCCATGCCCTCCATGCCGGCCCACGCCTCCATCTGGCTCAGCTTCGCGTTGTGCGCCAGGTTCCGGAAGAAGGATCCCATGGTGTACGGGTCGACGCGCTCGACGACCAGGACCGCCGGGCCTCCCTGGGCCACGATCCGCTCGGCCGTGGCGTGGTCGGGCGCCACGTCCGGGACGGCCTCCTCGCGCAGTTGGTGGATGAGGAGCCTCGTCTCGTGCTGGAGGACCTGGGGGAGCACCGTGCCCTCCCACGCGCCGCCGCCGTCCCCCTCCAGCATGTCCGGGTCGAGGTGGCCGGCGTGTAGATGGACGATGTCGAACGGCGGCGCGTCCGACTCGAACGGGTTGCCCCGGTACACGATCGGGGGCAGGTCGTCGGCGAGGTCCGGGAGCTGGTCGCGGACGAAGCGCTCCAGGTCGTCGTCGGACCACCCCGGGCACCAGACGGAGAGGTCCACGATGCCCCGGACCGTCGCCCAGGGCCGCCCCGCCAGGGAATGGATGCCCTCGCCCAACACCCCCCGGAAGACACCGGCGAGCGGGAGGAGGTCGGCCGCGCCGGGCGGCACCGTGGGGTGCACCGCGTAGAGGTAGCGGAACGGGAGCGAGAAGGCGGCCTCAGCCGCCCGGTGCCGCTCGGGCACATGGATCACCTGAATCATCGCACCGGCCTCGGGGAGTACGGTTCGCAGTGTAGGGCACGGCGACGATTCTCCGACGCACCGACCGTCAGATGAGCCCTGGGCCGCGCTAGCGGAGCGCGAACGTCAGCGGGACGGCGAAGCGGACCCGGACAGGGACGCCGCCCTGGGTGCCGGGCGTGAACGACGACGCGCGCACGGCCGCCAGCGCTGATGCGGTAAAGTCGGGGTGCGGCGACGACACGACCTCAGCGCACTCGACGGCGCCGGTCTCGCCGACGACGAACTGGACCAAGACGGCGCCCTCGACCCCCGCGCGGCGCATGCGCTCGGGGTAGACGAGCCGCCGCTGCAGGCCGGGCAGGCCACCGATCAACTCGGGCGAGACCTCGGCTCCGGGATCGACCGCAGGCGTCTCAGCGAGCGCCTCCGCCCCGTCGCCGGCGAGCTCGTCGACCCAGTCCTCGACGGAGAAGCACGACGGAGAGCCCGGGCGGGGCAGCGCGAACGCCGCGCCGCGCTCGCCGCGCTGGCCCGAGTAGATGGTGAGGCCGAGGTCGCGGAACGACGGGGCCATCACGTAGCGGCTGGCGACGACGACCCGGGCCAGCGCGTCGGCGTAGGGCTGGGCCGTGACGGTCGCCGTGTTGGTCTGGCCCGGCCGGCGGTCGCGGACGACGAGCCGGCCATCGGTGCGGTCGAGGCTGAGAACGTCAGATCCGGCGGCCCAGGCGGCCACCGAGTCGAGCGCGGCGGCCGGGGTGCCGGCGACGAGGAAGGCCACCTCGGCCGTCTGGGGCTCGGAGGGGACGGCGAGGCACCCGGCGCCGACGGCGAGGCACACGAGGAGAGCGAGGGAGCGGAGCATCGAGCGCGTGGGGGGCTTGCCCGAAGGTCGCCGCCCATCGCGACCTGGGCAACGATCCCGGCGCGGCCTGTGCGCCACGCCCGACTACCGAGCGCGGCGCCAGATCTGGGTCCGCCCGATCGCTCGGATCCCTAGAAAGCCGCGCACGCGGAGCCGGTCCGGGCCGTCGAGACGGAGCACACCCCGGTAGCTACGTCCGTTCGTGGGGTCGTTGAGGCGCCCCCCCGCGAACTCGTCGCCGCCCCACACCATGCCCTCGATGATGGGGACGGTCCGCAGATCGACGCCCTGGTAGCGGCCGTTGCAGTCGTCGCAGCGGAATTGGGGGACGGGGTAGGCGGCGGTCGGGAGCAGCCGGACGATGCGGCCCACCAGGACGCCGTCGGCCTCCGTGATCCGGATGACCGACTGGGCCTCCTCGCCGTCGTCGCTGTAGGTCACCCACTCGCCGAGGTAGGCGTGCGCGTCGGCCGGGAGCGACTGGGCGGCGAGAGCGGGCGCCGCGAGGGCGGCGACCAGGACGAGCGCGAGGCGAGGCATGGCGGAGAGGGCGTGGGCGGACGGAAACGGGCCCGGACCGCCTATCGGGTCCGGAGAGAGAGGATCGGCGGTTTTTTCGTCAGGTTGAGCGGCGCCGCAGCCCGGCGCCGAGTCGGGGCGCTAGCCCGTTCCCCCGATGTCGTCGGTGCGCGCGGCGACCGCCTCGTAGTCGTCGCGGCCCGAGAGGATGGCGGCGACCTCGCGGTGGCGCACGCGGACGGCAGCGCGGTCGGCCTCGACGCCGAGCGCGTCGGTCGCGCCTTGCAGCAAGGCGTCGGCCTGGGCGCGCAGGGCGACCCGCTGGGACGCGTCCGTCGCCCGGCCGGCGACCTCGCCGATCGTGCCGAGCGCGTGGAGCACGGCGTTGCGGTCGGTCGCGAGATACGGCCGGAGCTGGCCGTAGACGCCGTCGACGAACTCGGCGTACGTCGTCGGCTCGGCGACCACGCGGAGCGCGCCCGTCTCGTCGTGCCGCGTGGGCTCGGGGAAGTCGCGGTCGGCGAGCGCCTTGAGGGCCGCCGCGAGCCAGTCGAGGCACGAGATGGCCGTGAACGGGTCGTTGACGCCGGGCGACAGGGCGCGCGCGGCGATCTCGACGAGCTCGTCGATCAGGAACCGCACGTCCTGGCGGGCCGAGCGCTGGGCGCCCCACGCGAACGCCACGCGGATCTCGTCGGCGGCCGCGGCCGTCACCCGATCGGGCGGCCACGCCAAGACCAGGGCGTCGCCGTCGGCCACGAAGTCGCCGGGGCGGTGGCGGATGCGCAGGATCACGTCGTGCTCGGTCGCCAGCGCCAGCAGGGCCTCGGCGTCGACGCCGCGCACGTAGCCGGCGCTGTCGGCGGCGACGCGGCGCGCCTGGGCGAAAAACTCGGGGGGGACGGCCGTGAGGGCGTCGTCGTCGGCGTGCGCCTCGCGCGTGGTGTCGCCCTCGCCGATGCGCTCAGGGAAGAGCGTGTCGAGCTGGTGCCGGAGGTCGCGCCCAATCCCGGCCACCAGGTTCGAGACGTGGATGCTCTCGGGGACGTGGTGGATAAAGAAGATGAACACGCCGATGGAGGCGAGCGCCAGCGCGAGGGCGGCCAGGATCGCGATGTGGGGCACGAACTCGGCCCCGCCACCCTCGTCGGCCGAGCGGATCGTGCGGAGCACGAGGAGCCCGTAGAGGAACGTGGCGATAAAGGTGCCGAGCGTGATCTGGTTGCCCCGGTCGTCCATGAAGTTGCTCAGCAGGCGGGGCCCGTACTGGCCCGTCGCGTAGACCACGCTGGCGATCGTGATCGAGAACGTGACGCCGGCCACGCCGATCATCGACCCGGCGATGGTCGACAGGAAGGCGCGGGCGCCGTCGGGCTTGTTGCCGGTCAGGAACGAGACGCCGTCGATCCAGTCCGGCCCGACCCGCTCGTCGATGCCGATCAGCGCGAGGGCGAGGGCGCCCGCGGCGAGCGTCATCAGCGACGGGATGAACCAGTAGCTGGAGCGGACGTCGTCCCAGAGGTCGAGGAGGCGGGCAGTCGAGTCGGTCACGGCGTCGCAAGCGGGGACCGGGCGAACGCCGCGTCGGCCGCGTGGGGATCCGCCGGGCCCGGCGCGCCGCGTACGTTGCCGCACGCCGCCGCCGCCCCGATGCACCCCCACGCCGCCCTCCTCACGCAGTTCTACGCCGCCCTCTCACAACGCGACGGCGACGCGATGGCGGCGTGCTACCACCCCGAGGTCCACTTCCGGGACCCCGTCTTCGACCTCCGGGGCCCGCGAGCGGGCGCGATGTGGCGGATGCTCTGTGCTCGCGGGAAAGACCTCACGGTCGTGGCCTCCGGCATCGCCGCCGACGACGACGCGGGCGCGGCGCATTGGGAGGCCGACTACACGTTCTCCCAAACCGGTCGCCCGGTCCACAACGTCATCGACGCGGCGTTCACGTTTCGTGATGGCCTCGTCGCCACGCACCGCGACACGTTCGACTTGTGGGCCTGGACCCGGCAGGCACTCGGCGCGCCAGGCCTGCTGCTCGGGTGGTCGCCGGTCCTCCAGAACAAGGTGCGCGCGACGGCCGCCAAGGGCTTGGACGCCTACATCGAGCGCCACCCCGACGCCCTCGGCTAGGGTCTGTCACGTGAGTCGGTCTGCTGGCGAGCGAGAGCCGCTGGCGGGGCCTGCAAGGCGTCCGACGAGTGCGATGCCCAAGCATCGGACGAGGAGGACACCGCGAAGCGACGGCGTCAGCCCACGTCGCAGGGCGCGTCAGCGGCCTCGCGGAGCCCAGACCCGGATTCACGTGACAGGCCCTAGCCCACGAGCGCGGCGACGGCATCGGTCTGGCTGACGACGCGCTCGGCGGCGAGCATCGCGATCCGGCGGCGAACCTCGGCGTCGTTCGCGAGCGCGAACGCGCGCTCGTCGGCCGTGAGCACGCCGAGCACGAGCCCGAGCACGACGCGCCCCAGCCGGGCGTCCTGCTTCATGCGTTGCGCCAGCCGTGCCCGCTGGTCGGCCGGGTCGAAGGCGGCGAAGCCCGGGACCTGCCGACGGACCGTGTCGGCGACGACCGCGAGCAAGGCATCGTTCTGGAGCTTGAGGACGGGCCGCAGGGTCCGGTGCAAAAACGCCTCGGCGGGCGTGTCCGCCGGCCCGGCCGAGATCGTCGGGCGCAAGCCGAGGAGCGCGGCGTCGCGGTCGGCCATACCTAGGCCGTGCGCAGGCCGGGGTCGCCCTCGCGCGACAGGAACCGGTTCCAGCCGCCGACCAGCACGCCCGAGACCAGGGCCCCGATGGCGGCCATCCCGGCCAGGCTCAGCGTCAGCAGCCACGTGCCCCGGCGGTGCGTCGCGAGCACGATCTGGTCGGTCGCCGGCGACACCACGATGGGCAGCGTCATCGTCTCGCCCTCCGCAAGCGTGAGGTAGTCGACCTCGATCTCCTTGAGCAGGATCATCGGGAGCTCGACCTCGCGCTCGACGGGCGCGCTGGCGCCGGGCGGCGTGTACCGCAGGCCCACCTGCCCGCTCGTGATCTCGCTCCGCTCGCGCAGCGTGAGGTCCGTGACCGCAGCCTGGACGACGGTGCCCGAGGCGTCGACGGCGCGCTGCTCGAGCCCGGCCCGTGTGGTGGCCACGGCGATGACCACGAGCAGGAGCGGGAGCGCCCACAGGGCGCGGGCGGCGACGGGGTGCGAGAGGAACGTCATCGGGGCGGGCGGGCGCGGGGTCCGTCAACGGGGACGGCTCGCGCCGGGTGCCCCTTCGCGGCGGTTTCGCGCGGCGAGGGCGCCGGCGTGTGCCGGGTCGCTACTCGGTCTCCTCGAGCGTCATCAGGTAGTCCTCGACGCTCCCGACGCTCACGCGCGTCTCGCCCTTGATCTTGCGGGCCTTGATGCTGCCCTGGCGGATCAGCTTCTGGACCTGGTTGCGGTCGATGAGCTTGAGCAGGCGCCGCGCCTCGGTGCGGCTGACGGTGTCCTCGCGGTACTCGCCCGCGAAGCCCTCCAAAAACTCGATCGTCGACTGGTCGACGGCGATGAGGCGGGTCTCGACGTTCTGATCGGAGACGCCCCAGTCGAGGTCGGCGCTGATCAGGCCGCGGTCGGTCCAGCGGACGAGCGTCTGGCGCGAGATGCGGAGGGCCTCGGAGAGCTCGTCGAGGCGGAGGGTCTGGCGGAGGTCGGTGGTCATGGAGCGGTGAGCCGGAATCGTTTGGACGGGGACGCTTGTTGAGACAGACGTCTTACTGTACGGGACGCGAAAAGGTCCCGCGCCCGGCTGGGGAAGCCCCCTATCTGAAGGCCCGATCCGTCAGTTCCGCCAGGACATCGGAGGTGATGACCCGCCACGTGGGCGCGGCGAGCGCGCCGGTCGAGGTCCGGCTGAAGGTGGCCCGTACGAGCAGCGTCTTGCCCCGGTCGCTGGCGTCCTCGGCGAAGGAGGCCGGCGTAAAGCGGAACACGAAGCTGGCGGAGGTCGGGTCGAACCCCAGCTCGCGGCCGACGAAGTCGGCCAGGAAGCCCGCCTCGTCGGTGATGACGCCGCCGTTCGCGGCCCGCTCGTCGATGACGACGGTGCGCGGGCGGCGCTCGTCGGTGGAGTGGAAGACGCGGACGCGGGCGGCACGCTGGGCGGAGTACGTCCGCCAGGTGAGTGTGCTGTCGAGGACCGGGTTGGTCTGGGCACAGGGGGCGACGGCGGTCGCCAGAAGCCCCACGAGGAGGAAGCGCAGCATCGGTCGGATGGCAGGTCGTGGGGGAACGACGTCTCACATAGACCCGCGAGACGGCCAGACATAACCTCGCGCCCGAACTTTATTTCCAGACCTCGTCGCCCCGCGCGATGTGGACGGCCCGCCAGCAGTACCACGCGGCGACGCTCCGCCAGGGCGCGTACGGCTCGCCAAGCACCCCCATCGCCTTCGCCGTCGGGCGCTCGGCGAGGCCCTGCACGATGCGGACGCCCTCCTGCACGCCGAGGTCGGCGACGGGCCACACGTCGGGCCGGCCGAGGTTGAAGATGAGCACCATCTGGGCCGTCCACGGGCCCACGCCGCGGACGGCCGTGAGCGCGGCGACGACCTCGGCGTCGGGCATCGCCAGCAGGGCGTCGCGGGTGGGCAGCGTCCCGGCCCGGCGGCGGGCGACGAGGTCGCGGAGCGCAGCCACCTTGGCGCGCGACAGCCCGCACGCCCGGAGCGCGGCGTCGTCGGCCTCCCCGACGGCGGCCACGTCCAGCGTCTCGCCGTCGCCGAACGCCGTCAGCACGCGGCCGTGGATGGTGGCGGCGGCCTTCGTCGAGAGCTGCTGGTACACGATCGACCGCAGCAGGGCCGGGAGCGTCTCGTCGGGCCGGAGCTCGATCCGGGGCGGCCCGACGCGGGCGATGGTCTCGGCGAGACCCGGGTCGGCGGCGGCGAGGGCCTGGCTGGCGGCGACGCCGTCGTAGAGGGGAGACATGGGCGGGGGCAGGGTGTGCAGAAGGATCGCCCCAGCGGCTGACCCGTGTCGTGTCGCTCGCGCTCAGCAGCCCGGCGGGCCTCCTATCGAGAGGCCCAGCCCATCGCGGACGGCGATCCTCAACGGGTCAGGTACGATTCCCCGCACGGTCGCCGTGGCCAGTTCGCGGCGCGGGGGGTAATCGCGGCGCAAGGCGGCGAAGGCGGCGGCGCGAGCCCCGCCCGAGGTGCCCGCGAGGGCGGCCCGGAAGCGGCCGTCGTCGGCTCGGACGTCATAGACGCGGCGGGCGAGGGCGTCGAGCCACGCGGCCGGGGCGGGGGCGGCGGGCGGGGCCTCGACGAGCGGGCCGGAGCCCAAGGCGTCGGCGACCGCCCACGGCGCGACATCGCCCGCGAGCCACCGGTGGAGAGCCTCCGCGAGCATCGCCGTGCCGCGCGCCTTGGCGTCGGCGGCGTACCCGGCGGTGTGGGGCGTCGCCAGCGCGGCGGCCTCGACCAGGGCGGGGCCAGGCGTCGGCTCGGCGGGCCACGTGTCGAGCACGACCGGACGCGAGCGTGCCAGCGCGAGGGCGGCGCCGGGCGTGACCACGCGGCCCCGGGCGGCGTTGACCAGCCAGGCGCTGGGGCGCATCCGGCTCGCCCCCGCCGCGTCGATCAATCCCTCCGTCGGCCACGCGCTCTCCGCGGCCGTTGTGAGCGGCGTGTGGAGCGATACGATGTCGGCCCGGTCGAGGACGGCGTCGAGCGGGTGCCACTCGCCCGGGTCGCCGGCGGCGTCTCGGGGCGGGTCGCACGCGAGCACCGTCATCCCCAGCGCGCGCGCGCGCGGCGCCAGCCGCCCGCCCACGGCGCCGACGCCGACGACGCCCAGCGTCTTGCCCGCCAGCGCCTCGCCCCGATCGGCGGCGACGGCCAGCAGCGACGCCAGCACGTAGTCGACGACGGACGCGGCGTTCGAGCCGGGCGCCGAGGCGAACGCGATGCCCTGCGCCGCGAGCGCGGCCGGGTCGACGTGCTCGGTGCCCGCCGTCGCCGTGCCCACGAACCGGACGCGCGTCCCGTGGAGAAGGGCGCCGTCGACACGCGTGACGCTGCGCACGAGCAGCACGTCGGCGTCGGCGAGCGCGTCCCGGGTGATGTCCGCGCCCGGGATGCGGCGGACGGCCCCCCATCTTCCGAAAGCGGCTTGGGCGAAGGGGATGTTCGCGTCTGCGACGATGTCCAGCGGAGCGGGCAACAGGTGTCGGAGGCGTCCAGCGAGGTGGTCACAACGGCTCACTGCGGTGGACGATCCGGTCGGCGGCCCCCTTTCTGGAGGGGCCCCAGCCACGATCTCGTGTGAAAACGACCGACGGGCACAGGCCTTGGAGGCATGGCAATCGCCGCTTTCCTCGTCCTTCACCGTTCTGCCTCACGACCTCCGTTACTCCTTCACTGTCTTGGCCAAGCTTCTGCGTTGGACACGGCAGACCCTCAGAGCTCAAGCCCCCCGGACTCGTATGCGGAACGTCAGCAAGACCCTCGGCACCGGCCTCGCCATCACTCTGGCCGGCATGCTGCCGCTCCTGGGCCTCTTCTTTACGATCCACGCCGCGACCGACCTGTCGGGCGATGAGGTCCCGGTCTCGCTGGTCTCCACTGGCCCCCCGGCATTCGCGCTCGACACCGTCACCGAGGACGTGCTCTGGCTCGCGCGGTGCATCTACTCCGAGACGAAGCGGGCCGAGGAGCAGGAGCTGGTGGCCTGGGTCGTCCGCAACCGGGTCGAGACCGGCTACCGCGGCGAGACCGAGTACGAGGCTGTCGTGACCGACCCGTACCAGTTCAGCGCCTTCAACCCCGGCAACCCCAAGCGCCGGCTCTACACCTCGCTGACGCCGTCGGCCGACTCGCCGGCGTTCGTCCAGGCGCTCCAGATCGCGCACGACGTGTACCACGCCCCGGCGACCGCGCGGCCGTTCCCGACCAAGACGCGCCACTTCTACAGCGAGCGCTCGATGGTGGGCGGTGCCGCCCCGAACTGGTCGGCCGGGCACGCCCCGGTGCGCCCGACGCGCTTCCGCATCGACCCGCGCCGGTTCCGGTTCTACTCGGGCGTCGCGGCCGCGCTGAAGCTCTAAGCGCAGCGGCCTGACTTTGACCTCCGGGGGATGCGGCGAGCCCGCGTCCCCCTTTTTTTGTCCCGTATGCGGGCGGTACGACCGACCGCCGGGAGCGCCATCGGGGCACGGGCGTAGTCCTCGGCCCCCTCCCCCACGCCGATGGTTCGCCTCCTCGTCCTCTCCGCCGTCCTGGGCGCGTGCTCTGGCCCCGCGCCCTCCACCGACGCCGGCGAGCCCGCCTGGGCCGTCGAGCCCGCGCCCGTGTGGGCCGCCGACGGGCTCCGGTTCGCGACGTTCAACGGCGAGTTCCTGTTCGACGGCCTCGGCGACGAGGGCGAGGCCACGTTCGACTGGAAGGGCGACCCGGCCAAGGCGCGCGCCCACCGCGACGCCGTCGGCGCCGTCGTCCGCCAGCTCGACGCGGACGTGGTGCTGATCCCGGAGACCGAAAACCTGGCGGCGCTCCAGATGCTCGTCGACGAGTCGCTGGCGGGCCTGGGTTACACGGCCGTCCTGGTCGACGGCCGCGACTCGTTCACCGGTCAGGACGTGGGGCTGCTCACGCGCGTCCCGGTCGAGGAGGCCGGGCGCGACGACGGCCGCGTGCCGGTCGGCGTCAGCGACCAGCTCTACGGCGTCTCCAAAAACCTGTGGGCCCGGCTCGCCCTCCCCGACGGGACGCCCGTCACGGTCGTCGGCGTCCACTTCCTGGCGCAGCCCGACAACGTGGAGCGCCGCGACCGCCGCGAGGCGCAGGCCGAGGTCATCCGCCGGCGGGTCGAGGCGGAGCTCGCGCTCGGCCGCCAGGTCGTCGTGCTGGGCGACTTCAACGACTTCGACGACGCCGTCCTCGACCGCCGCGGCTCGCGCCCGATCACCGACGTGCTGGCGACCGTCAAGCGCGCCGGGCCGAGCCCGGACGACGACCTCGTCACCGTGCTCGGCGACGTGCCGCAGGCCGAGCGGTACACGGCCCTCTATGACCGCAACCGGAACGGGACCGTCGACCCCGGCGAGCTGTCGGCCATCGACCACATCCTGCTGTCGCCCGCGCTGTACCGCCGCGTCGTCGACGTGCGCTACGTGCATTCGCACGACCCGCGTCGGGTGAGCGACCACTTCCCCGTCGTCGTGACGCTGGCGGAGTAAGCGGGCGGGGGCTGGGGCTGGCGGAGACTCTGACGCGCGGGCGGTCCGATGCACGGGCGTTCCTGCATTTCCTCCGGATCCTCCCACGCCCGGGCCCGGTTGACACCTGCCCGCCCTCTCGGGCTCCCCTCTCCCCCCCGTCCCCATGCCTGACGACCGCCCCGACGCCGCCCTCTGGCAACGCGCCCTCGATGGCGACCGCGACGCCTTCGAAGAGGCGCTCGCCGCCCACACCGACACCCTGCGCGCCGCCGCCGAGCGCCAACTCGCCGTCGAGCGTGACGTGGTCTCCGACGAGCCCGTCGACCGCTCGGCCGTCGTCGACCTGACGCCGAACGAGCTGGTCGGCGAGACGCTGCTGCGCGCCTGGGACTTGCGCTCGCGGTTCGACGGCTCGCGCCTCGGGTTCCGGTCGTGGCTGCTCGGCCTCCAGACGCGGTCGCTGGCGCGGTACACTCAGCGCGAGGACCGCTACGCCCGCCGCAAGGCCATCTCGCTCGACGAGGAGCTCCCCAACACCGAGGACCAGGACGCCGTCGGCGAGCAGTTCTACGAGTTCCGCCAGCCGTTCGACGTCGACACCTACGAGGAGATCATCGTCGGCGAGGAGCCGGCCGACCCGGTGCTCGGCGACGACGCCCGGCAGGCCGTCATCCTGCACGACGAGTTCGAGGTGCCGCTGCCCGACGTGGCCCAGATCCTCGACGTCTCGCTCAAGGACGCCGCCGCCGAGATGAACCTGGCCCGCGAGGGCCTGCGCGCGCGGATCGGCTCCGTCGACGACGCTCATGACGACGACCCCGTCGTCGACTCGTATACCGGCGACCCCCTGCCCGACGCGTAGGGCGCCGTATGGCGCTCGGCACCGGTACTTGGTACGAGGTACGCCGACCGTCTTGTCCGCATCGCGTACTCCGTGCCGAGTGCGCCGCCCCCCTCCCCCTTCTCCATGCCCGCTTCCCTCTCCCCCGCCGACCGCGACGCCCTCCTCACCGAGCTCCGCCGCCGCACCTCGACGCCCGGCTTCCACTTTCTCGACGCGAGCCACCTCACGACGCTCAACGAGACGCGCTCGACCGGCGCGCCGATCGTGAGCCTCTACCTCGAGATGACGCCCGAGGCCCGGATGGGCAACACGTGGACGACGACGCTCAAGGACCTGTGCGAGCGGGCCGTGGCCGACGCCGGCGACCACAAGAAGGCCGTCGAGCGCGAGTGCGAGCGGATCCGCGAGGCGCTCGAGGCCGGGCTCCCGCGCACCGGCCGCGGCGTCGTGTTCTTCGCGTGCGAGGAGCAGGGGCTGTTCCAGCAGCTCGGCACGGCCATCGAGCTGCCGAACGCGGTCCACGTCTCGGACAACCCGTACGTCCGACCGCTGGCGCGCATCCGCGACGAGAACGACCGGTTCGTGCTGGCGCTGATCTCGATGCACAAGAGCCGCTTCTTCTTCGCCCAGATCGGGCTCGTCGAGGAGGTCTATGAGCTCGACGGCGAGGAGTTCGCCGTGACCGACCTCGTCTCGAAGGACCAGAAGCAGGACCGCAAGTCCGAGCTC
The DNA here is from genome assembly GCF_046845755.1 of Rubrivirga halophila. Taxonomy (GTDB): domain Bacteria; phylum Bacteroidota; class Rhodothermia; order Rhodothermales; family Rubricoccaceae; genus Rubrivirga. The sequence goes on along the minus strand of NZ_CP177357.1, from coordinate 165,842 downwards.
CGCCGCCAGCAGGCCCAGCGCTCGGCGCACGCGCTCCAGCTCATCGCCAAGGAGCTCGAGGCCCGCCACGTGCTGTACTCGGCCCCGGCCGACATGGAGGCCGACTTTCTCGACCAGCTCGACCAGTCGGTCCGCCAGCGGGTCGCCGGCTCGTTCGCCTGCGACACCATGGCGACGACCGCCGAGGTGGCCGACGCCGCCGAGGCCGCCCAGCGCGAGGTCGAGGCGCGCGAGGAGGTCGAGACGCTGGGCAAGGTGCAGGAGCTGCTCTCGTCGCGCGCCGTCGCCGGGCTCGACGACACGCTCGACATGCTCAACCAGCAGCGCGTGATGACGCTCGTCGTCGACGGCGACCAGACGATCCCGGGCGGCATCGACGCGGCCTCGGGGATGCTCACGACCCAGACCGAGGGCACGTACGCGGCGACCGGCGGCGACGTGAGCCCCGTCGCGGACCTGGTCGAGCTCATGCTCGACAAGGCCATGGAGCAGGGCGCCAGCCTCGAGCTCGTCCACTCCGACGCCGGGCGCCAGGCGCTCGCGGCGCACGGCCCCGCCGCCGCGCTCCTGCGGTTCTAGGGCCCGGCTCCCGGATGGAATCCCCGCCCTGCCAGCGAGTGCTGGCGGGGCGGTCTTTTTTGGCACCGCTACCGGCCGACCGTCACGCGCGCCGTGGTGACGCCCGCCGGCTCGGTCACGCGGACGAGGTAGAGACCGGCGGGCAGGCCGGGCGCCGAGCGGAACGTCTGGTCGGGCGCGAGCGGCCCGTCGTGGAGCACGCGGACGCGGCGGCCCACGGCGTCGAAGACCTCGACGCGGGCGCCCTCGGCGGGCAGGCCGCCGACGCGGACCGCCAGCCCGGCGGCGGCGGGGTTGGGCGTGGCCCGGAGCCAGCGGCCGTTCGGGCCCGGCGCCGACGGCGGAGGCGAGCCCCCGTCGCAGCCCGAGAAGTCCTGGGGCCGGTTCACGGTGAGCGTCACGTCGTGCGCGGCGCCGACCGGGGTGAGCGCCGCGTAGGCCTCGGCCTGGGCGGCCAGGGCGTCGGCGAGGGCGGGGTAGGCGGCCACGCTGTCGGCCGTCTCGCCGGGGTCGCGGTCGATGCGGAACAGCTCGCGCGTGACGCGCGCGCGGACGGCGCGCTGGACCAGCTTCCACGTCGCCGACTGGGCGGCGAGCCACGAGGCGTCGGGCCCGTTGCGGCGGTACGCGTACAGCACGCGGTCCAGTAGGGGCTGGGTGAACGGGGCCCCGGCGAGCTGAGGCCCGAGGTCGGCGCCGTCGAGCGCACGGGCCGGTGCCGGGAGGCCGGCTGCCGCGAGCACGGTCGGCGCCACGTCGAGGTACCACACGGGGTGGTCGATGGCGCGCGCGCCCCACGGCGGGTACCACACGACGGAGGGGACGCGGACACCGCCCTCGTACGTCTGGCCCTTCTCGCCGCGCAGCGGGGCGTTCCGGCCGCCGTGCCGCTCGATGCCGCCGTTGTCGGACAGGAACCACACGAGCGTCGGGCGTCCGCTCGCCTGGACCGCCGCCATCACCCGGCCGACGGCCCGGTCGAGCGCCGTGACCATCGCCGCGTACGTCCGGCGCGGCTCGGGGAGGTCGGGGTACTCCGCGAGGTCCTCGTCGGGCGCGTTGAGCGGCGTGTGGGGCGCGGTGAACGGGAGGTAGAGGAACAGCGGGCCCGCGCGGGGCCGGGTCAGCGCGTAGACCGCCTCGGCCGCGATGAGGTCCGTCGTGTACCCGTCCGGGCGGTCTGGGAGGTAGCCCCGCCACCAGTCGACGCCGACGGCCGTCTGACGCGTGAGGTAGTGGGCCCCGCCGCTGGCGAGCCCGACGAACGAGTCGAACCCGTGGCGGAGCGGGTGGTGGTGGCAGGCCGTCCCGAGGTGCCACTTCCCGATGACCGCCGTCTCGTAGCCGCCCGCCCGGAAGTCGTCGGCGAGCGTGGCGATGTCGGGGCCCAGGCCCGTCGTGTCGGCGTGCGTGACGGGCTCGGCGATGCCGGCGCGCAGCGGGTAGCGCCCGGTCAGCAAGCCCGCGCGCGACGGGGAGCACAGCGGCGAGACGTAGAACCGGTCGAGCACGACGCCCTGGCCCGCGAGCGCGTCGAGGTGCGGGGTCTCGATGTCGGAGCCGTGGTAGCCGACGTCGGCGAACCCGAGGTCGTCGGCCACGATCACGACGACGTCGGGCTGGGCCGCCACGCCGCTGGCGAGGACCCACAGGGCGACGGCGAGCGAGCGAACGGACACGGCGCGGGCGGGATCGGTGCGCCAAGGTAGAAGCGGGCGCGCGGCGCACGCGGCACCTACTACCCGAGCCGTAGACTGACGCTATGCGCCCTCTCGCCCTCCTCCTCGCCCTCGGCGCGTGCGCCGGCGCCCCGCGACTGGTGCGCGCCGACCTCGCCGGGACGACGTGGCGCGAGGTCTGCCCGGCGCCCGAGATCGCCACGGCCTACGTCCGCCTCGACCCCGACGGCCAGATGGCGTGGAGCTACGCCCACCCCGACTCGGTCCGCCGCGACACCGTCCACACCTGGGCCGTCGAGGACGGGGCCCTCGTGCTGCGGTGGACGCGGGGCACGGCGGTCTCGCGGTACCCCGCCAGCGGTGACCCCCGGCGGCTCGTCGCCGACTCGTCGTCGTTCTGCGTCGACGCGCCGCCGTCGCTCGACCGGATCCGGGGAGTCGGTGCGCGAGCGTCTAGCGGCCGACGGTGAACGAGGAGATCGTCGGGCCCGCGGGCTCCGTCACCCGAACCACGTACACCCCCGGGGGCACCTCGGCCCCGAGCCGGAACGAGGCCGAGGTGCCGAGGGGGCCGTCGTGGAGCGTCTGGACGCGGCGACCGAGGACGTCGAACACGTCGACGCGCGCCCGATCGACGGGGGGGCCGCTCACCTCGATCGAGGGGTCCGCGGCGGGGTTCGGCACCGCCCACACGCGGCGGCCTGCCGACGCGCTGGCCCTCTCGGCCCGGACGGCCGACCGGGCGGCGGCCTCGCACGTGGAAAGATCCGGGACCCGGCGGACGGTGAGCGACACGTCGTGGGACGCCCACGCCGGCGTCCGGGCGCCGTACCGCTGGGCCTGGCGCTGAAGCGACCGGAGGGTGTCGCGGTGAGTCCGGGCCAGGTCCGACGTCTCCGCCGGGTCGGCGAGGAGGTCGTAGAGCTCGTGACGGACTCTCCCGCCGAGGTCGCGCCCGACGTACTTCCAACGGGCCGACTGTGCGCCCGTCCAGTACCCCCCGTTGGTCAGCCGACGGTGCGACACGAGCGTGCGATCGAGGAGCGACGACGACGCGGCGGCGCCGGCCAGTTGGGCGCTCTGGTCGGCCCCGTCGAGCCGCCGGGCCGGTGCCGGGAGGCCGGCGAGGCCGTGGAGCGTGGGGGCCACGTCGAGGTACCACACGGGGTGGTCGACGCGCCGCACGCCGAGCGGCGGGTACCACACGACGGACGGCACTCGGATGCCGCCCTCGCGCGTGCCCCCCTTCCTACCGCGGAGCGGGCCGTTGTCCGCGCCGAACCGCTCGACGCCGCCGTTGTCGGACAGGAACCACACGAGCGTCGGGCGGCCCGACGCCTGGACCGCCGTCATGACCCGGCCGACGGCCCGGTCGAGCGCCGTGACCATCGCCGCGTACGTCCGGCGCGGCTCGGGGAGGTCGGGGTACTCCGCGAGGTCCTCGTCGAGCGCGTTGAGCGGCGTGTGGGGCGCGGTGAACGGGAGGTAGAGGAACAGCGGCCCCGCTCGCGGCCGAGACAGGAGCGCGACGGCCTCATCCGCCAGCAAGTCCGTCGTGTAGCCGTCCGGGCGCTCGGGCGCGTAGTCCCGCCACCAGTCGTAGCCGATCGAGGTCCGTCGCGTGAAGTAGTTGGCCCCGCCCCCGATGAGCCCGACGAACGAGTCGAACCCGTGGCGGAGCGGGTGGTGGTGGCAGGCCGTCCCGAGGTGCCACTTCCCGATGACCGCCGTCTCGTAGCCGCCCCGGCGGAAGTCGTCGGCGAGCGTCTTCTGGTAGGGGGCGAGGCCAACCGTATCGGTGTGGGTGATGGGCTCCGAGATCCCGGCGCGCAGCGGGTAGCGCCCGGTCAGGAGCCCCGCCCGCGACGGCGAGCACAATGGCGAGACGTAGAACCGGTCGAGGACCACGCCCTCGGCCGCCAGCCGGTCGATCTCGGGCGTGGCGATCTCGGACCCGTTGTAGCCGACGTCCCCGAAGCCGAGGTCGTCGGCCAGAATGACGATGACGTCGGGGCCGTCGCCGAGCCCGGCCGGAGGCGCGTCGGGCCCGGACGCCGCGGCGAGGAGCAGGCGGAGAACGAGCGCGAACAGGAGGGACATCGAGGCGACGGCGGCAAGCCGGAGGTTACCCTCACTGCCGAGGGATCCCCATAGGGGATTCCCACCGCATCTGCCGATGCGGAGCCTGCGCTCAACGGACGACCGAGCACGGCCCGGGCGTCGCCGATGCCCCCTCGCACGCCGTGCGCCCCGGCCACCACTCGCAAGCCGATCGCCGCTCCCCGGCCCGGGATGTCGCCAGTCGCCGTGAGATGGACGCCGGGCCCGATGCGACCGCACATCGCCTCGTGGGCGTTCTCGTCTCCTACTCGTCGCGCGTACCACCGCCCGCGTCCGCGGAGCGGCGGGCTCTGCCGAGGGTTCACCGACGATGGGTAACAAGGGGCCGTGTTGCGGCGTCCCCCCGGCATGCGGCAGGGAGCGACGACCCCGGCCGGCCCGCTCTCCCCCCGACTCGATGCGCCGACTCCTCCTCGCCCCGCTGGCGTTTTTGCTCGCCGCCGCCGCCGGTGCGCAGCCCGCCACGCTCAACGGGTTCGTCCGCGACGCCGCGTCGGGCGAGACGCTGATCCAGGCGACGGTGACCATCGAGGCGACTGGCCGCGGGGCGGCGACGAACGTGCAGGGGTTCTACACACTCGGCAACCTGCCCGCGGGCGAGACGACCGTTACCGCCAGCTACCTCGGCTTCGAGCCGCTGCGGCGGACGGTGACGCTGGCGCCGGGCGAGACGCGGCGGCTGGATCTGGACCTCCAGCCGGCCGGGGTGACGACTGGCGAGGTGGTCGTCGAGGCCGAGGAGCCCATCGAGGAGGAGCGCGCGCCGGGCACGGCGAACGTGTCGATCGATCTGGTGGAGGCGCTGCCGACGGTCTTCGAGGCCGACCTCTTCCGCTCGATCCAGCTGTTGCCCGGCGTCAAGGCGTCGAGCGACTTCTCGTCGGCGCTCTACATCCGGGGCGGGTCGCCGGACCAGACGCTGATCCTGCTCGACGGGACGACGGTGTACAACCCGACCCACTTTTTCGGCTTCTTCTCGACCTTCAACACCGAGGCCATCAAGGACGTGCGCTTGTACAAGGGCGCGTACCCGAGCACGTACGGCGGGCGGCTGGGCTCGGTCGTCGACGTGTACAACCGGGACGGGAACCGGCGGAGCACGGCCGGCTCGCTGAGCCTGGGCCTGCTCGCGAGCCGCGTCGGCGTGGAGGGGCCGCTGCCGGCCGGCGCGTCGGGCTCGTACTCGTTCAACGCGCGGCGCTCGACGCTGGAACCCCTCCTGGCGGTCCTGCGCGAGCAGCTCGACCAGGACGGCATCCCGGAGAGTTTTTACTTTTACGACCTGAACGGAAAGGTCAGCCTGGACCTGACGCCGAACGACCGCGTGTCGCTGGCGACGTACGCCGGCCGCGACAAGGTCGTCGTGCCGTTCGGCGACGACGCCCGGTTCGACCTCGACTACGGGAATCGGACGGGCTCGCTCGCCTACAACCGGATCTTGTCGGGCACGGCGTTCGCCCAGCTCCGCCTGACGGCGAGCCGCTACTTCAGCTACCCCGTCGGCAGCTTTGCCGGGACCGAGTTCGAGCGGCCGAACACGCTGACCGACTACTCGGCGCGCGGGGACGTGGAGTGGCTCCCGAACGAGCGGTTCGAGGCGCGCGCGGGCGTCTGGGGCGGGTTTTTGACCCTGGGGCTCGCGAGCAGCTTCAACGGCAACACGCAGACCGACTACGAGAACCCCTCGCGCTACGCCTCGGGCTACGTGCAGGGCAAGGTGCGCGCGGGCGAGTGGATCGCCACGGGCGGCGTGCGCGCGGAGTACTTCCGGAGCGAGACCGACGACCTGCTCGACGCCCAGGCGCCGGTCGGCTCGGCGTACCTCCGGTTCTCGCCCCAGGTGCAGCTCGAGCGCACGATGGGCGAGGACCTAGTGGTCCAGCTCGCGGCCGGGCGCTACCACCAGTTCCTGTCGCTGATCTCGAACGAGGCGTTCTCGGGCTTCGACACCTGGGTGACGACGGGCGTGGGCGTGCCGCCGCAGGCGTCGGAGCAGGTCGTGCTCGGCGTCAAGACGAACCTCGGCGAGGCGTACCGGCTCGACGTCGAGGTCTACGGGCGGACGCTGCGCGACCTGTTCGACATCGACCCCAACAACCAGGACGTGGCCGGGCTCGACTACCAGAGCCTGTTCCGCTTTGGCGAGGGCTACGCCTACGGCGCGGAGTTCTTGCTGGAGCGCGGCTTGGGCCGGCTGACGGGGCTCGTCGGCTACACGATCGGGGCGACGCGGCGGCGGTACCCGGACCAGTCGGAGGCGTTTCAGAGCTACTTCCCGCCGAAGTACGACCGCCTCCACGACCTGACGGCGGTCGCCCAATACGACCTCGGGCGCGGCTGGCAGGCGACGGTCGCCGGGGCGTACGCGACGGGGCAGGCCTACACGACGCCGGCCGGCGTGTTCGAGGCGACGGGGCTGCCGTTCCAGGACGACACGCTGCCCGTGCTGGTCTCGAACGGGCTCAACACGGCGCGCCTCCAGCCCTACCACCGCGTCGACGTGGGCGCGACCAAGCGCGGCGCGTGGTCGTTCGCGGACTACGAGCTGCAGCTCCAGCTGGTGAACGTGTACAACCGCCGCAACTTGTGGTTCGTGACCTACGACTTCGACGCCAACCCGGTCGAGGTCGGCGAGGTGCGCCAGCTGCCGATTCTTCCGAATGTGTCGCTGTCGCTGGCCTTCGGCGGCGGGCGGTGAGTCGGTTGTCGGTTGTCGGTAGATCCTCTTCTCCCTGTCCCTCTTCTCTTTTCTCGGACCGATGCGATACGCCTTGCTCGCCTCCCTCCTGCTCGCGGCCGTCGGCTGCGACGGGTTCGCGGACGACGACTTCACGGCCCAGGTCGTGGTCTCGGCCAACCTCGGCGCGGAGGAGCCGCTGCCCGCGATCGTGCTCACGGAGTCGGCGCCGCTGCTGGAGCGCTACGACCCGGCGGCGCTGGCGGTGACGGGCGCGACCGTCACGGTGTCGCTGCTGGCGGCCGACGGGTCGGTCACGACGGTGTACCCGTACGTCGCGAGCGGGACGCCGGGGACGTATGCGCCGGCGACGCCGGCGGACGTGCTCCCCCAGCGGACGTACCGGCTCGACGTGCGGGCGGGCGACGAGGTGCTGACGGCCGAGACGACGGTGCCGCCCGCGCTGGCGCTCGTCGAGGGCCCGCCGGCGGTGTCGGTCTACGGCGCGGGGCAGGGCCCGGAGGTCCGGATCAACCGGACCTCGACGCCCGCGCGGCAGACGGCGTTCGTGATCTCGACGCGCGCCCTCGCGCCTGTCGCGTTCGAGGAGATCGTGGTCGAGGGCGACACGAAGTACCGGAGCCGCCCGGCGGAGGGGACGTTCGGGCTGACGCCGCCGTACACGCGATTCCTGAGGTGCGACCCGGCCGAGGACGGGCCGGGCGTGGTCTGCGACGAGGACCCGCGCGAGAGCGCGACGGTGGGCACGTCGCCGGTGATCAACGAGGCGGGGTACGTGGACCTCGGCGACGGGACGGTCCTGGTGCAGGTGCCGACGCTGGCGTTCGGGTTTTACGGGCCGGTCTCGATCCGGCTGGTGTCCGTGGATGCGGCTCTGGAGGCGTTCGTCGAGAGCCAGCTGGTGCAGGGCGGCGGGAGCACGCTGTCGCCGGGCGAGATCCCGAACGTGACGACGAACGTGGCGGGCGGACTCGGGGTGTTCGGGTCGTTCGCGCGGGTGACCGTCGAGACGACGCTCGTGGAGTAGGGCGGCCCGCCCCGCACGCGGGATCTGCGACCTCCGGGTCCGAGGCGGGCGGGGCGCGAGGGGGCGGTACGTCGGACGGGGCGGACAGGGGGATGGGGGCGGATGAGGAAACGGCGGGAGACGTAGCCAGACGACCATACTGGGGACTAAGGGCAGATCGGGGGGGGATGGTGCGCGAGTCATGGGCGACTGGGTTCCGTGCTCTATCGTCGGGCAGCAGGGGCGGGGTATCTGAGGGGACGCCTCTTCACGCACCCCTCCCTGCCATGCCTGCTCCGAAGTCTGTTCTCTCCCGCCCTCTCCGATTGACGTTCGCGGCGCTGGTGGCGCTGGCGGTGAGTCTGCCGTCTCAGGGGGTGAGCGCCCAGCCCATCCTGAAGGGTCCGTACGACATCCCTGCGGATGGGGCTTCGATGACCATCCGGTACCACCTCCACTTGGCCCGGGAGAGCGACGGGACTGGGGGCCTTTCGATAGCTCAGGTCGACGCGCTCCTCGCACGGATGGAGTCCGATTTTGAACCCTGGGGGATCGAATTTGACTTGATCGGGGTGTCGGAAATTAACGATTCTGAACTTGCCGATTTAAGAAGTACTCCTTTTGAATCCATGTTTGCATTAAATCGGCATAACGAAGCGGTCGATGTGTACCTCGGACTTATTGGGCCTCCGGAGGGAGGCCAAGGGTGCAGGTCGTACGACCCTTTGGCCAGGGGTCGAGCCGAGCACATCCCCGGAGGAGCCATCTTCCTCGGCTATACCCCCGGAGGAAAATGTAGAGAGAGGCCGACTCCTACTCCTGCGGTGCCCACGTCGGAAGCGACAGCCCTGCTTGTTGAACTCGGCCACGAGATGGGCCACGCGCTGGGGTTGTACCACACGTTCAACGGAACGAGCGGCCCCGCGTCAAACGATCCCAATGCGTGTGCTGAGTTGGTGGACGGCCCCGATGACAGTGGCTTCGAGTGTGGAGACTACGTAGAAGACACCGCAGCAAACCCCTCAACTCAGGGCGATCAATGGACAGCCCCACCGTTGTGCGAATACACCGGAGTCGACCGTGACGAGAATGACCGGCCCTACGATCCGCCAGGGACGAACATCATGTCGTACTCTCGGGCGGACTGCCGGACGACGTTCACAGCGGGTCAGGCGTCGCGGATGTTCACGTGACGCTGATTCGGAACGCCGAGGTGGTGGCGGCGGCGGAGGTGCCGGCGAGCCTGACGGTGCCGGCGGGGTACACGACGAAGTTGCGGGACGCGACGCTGGCCTTTGCGCCGTGGACGGGGCTAGTGATCGAGTCCGATGGGTTCAGCGCCAAGGGGGGGGCCTTCACGGCCAGCGACCCCGCGTTGGGGTGGGCGGGGATCCGACTGGAGCCCGGGGCGAAGGGGCGGTTCACCGGGCGCGGAGGGCCTGTCCGGATTGAGGAGGTGGCGGGGATCGGCGCGGCGATCTACGCGCGGGACGCCCGCCTTGTGATGAACGATGTAGAGATCACCGGCAGAGTCCAGCAGCCTGCGGACCAAGATCTGGAGGTGAGTGCGGTGTGGGCGACGGGCTCCGATACTCGCGCTACACTCTCAAATGTGGTTATGACGCCGCACACGAGCACAGAGGTGATGGCCGCGGCGGGGGCCCGGATCAACGTGACCGGGAGCACGGTCGAGGGGACGGTTGGGTCGTGGGGATACGGGGGCTCGTCGAGGGTGTATGCCTGGGGCAACAACACGATCGTGGACGGGACGAGTGCGCAGTCGTACGGACTGGTGTGGCACGGGTGGCCGGACCATACGGAGCACCCGTTCCCGACGAATCGGCTGGCGTTGCTCGATGCCTGGAACTACGGCGATTCGTTCGCAGGGAGTGACCAGGGGGAGGGCGCTCGGAACAACCGGGTCCAGGCGGTCACGGGCGAGCGTGGTTTTGTCGAGGCCCGGTACACCAGTGACATCACGGCCGAGTACGCGTACTGGGGCGACCCCTCGGGCCCAGACCTCGTCCGGAGCGTCGTCGAGACGGGGAGCACGTTCGACTACTGCCCGTACCTCTCAGCCCCGAGCGCGGGGGCCGTGGTGGCGTGCACGCCTGCGGCTGGGGCGCTGGGCGGCGACGCCGTCGCAGCGGACCGGGCCGAGTACGACGCGGCACGGGCGGCGGGCGATATGGGGGAGACGAGCCATGTGGAGGCGTACGTCCGGTCGTCGCTGGAGCGGAAGGGGCCGGAGTGGGCGGACGTACGCCGCCGGGCGCTCGGGCTGGCGGCCCGCGCGGCGTCGCAGTCTGACGACCCACGGTCGGCGGCGGGCTTGATCGCACTCCTGGCGGCCCATGCCGACGAGGGAGGGCCCGACGCGTCGGAGGCGTACCGGGCGCTGGCCGTGGCGCACGCGGGGCAGCAGGACCATGTGGCGGCGCTGGCAGCGGCGGAGAAGCTGGCGGGGTTCGGCGGAGCGGACGGCGTACAGGGAGCGGTGCTGGCTGCCCTGGCCTACGGGGCGCTCGACCGTCCGGACAGGGCGTTTGAGGTCCTCGGCCGGGCCCACCCAGCGGCGGCTGATGCGCCGGATGTCAGGATGGCGATGCGCGAGTTGCGGCTCCGGTACCCGGGCGCGGAGGCCCCTGCTGCGGGCGCTTCAGTCGTTGCAGCCCCCACAAGTGATCGGACAGCGCCGATGCTGGGAGCGCCCCGGCCGAACCCGACGGCGGGCCGGACGGTGATCGCGGTGCACGTCGCCGCCGAGGGGCCGCTCCGGATCTCGGTGGTCGACGTGCTGGGCCGGGAGGTGGCGGTCGTCTTCGACGGTCACGCGGAGCCGGGGGTGCGCGAGGTGTCGTTCGACGCGGGCGAGTGGGCGCCCGGGGTGTACCTCGTCCGCGCAGCGGGGGCCGGGCAGGCGGTCCGTACGTTCACGGTCCACCGCTAGCCGCATGGCCCGCACACTTCTCCTCACGCTCGTTCTCGCCGCCACCGCCGCAGCCCAGCCGGGGCCCCTCGTGTGGGAGCGGGTCGGCGAGATCGAGGATCTCCGGTGGGGGGGCTTCGTCGGCGACACCCTTGTCATTGTCGAGCATCGCGGGAGCGAGTCGTACGTCTTGCGGCCTGGCGAGATCACGTTCGACCAAGCGTCCTGGGCCGATTTCCGTGGGACTGGCCTGCTTGGAGTGGCCCCGGACACGCTCGTGTTTCGGCGATTGAGCGACGTCTTCCGGACGGCCGACGGGGGCGCCTCGTGGGACCGGGTCGTCGACGGCGACGCGTACTCCGACCCCGTCGTGCTCGCCTCGGGCGTGCTCCTCGTCGGCACGCCCGGCAACCAGGGCGGGCCCGGGACCCTCGGGCTCCGCTCGACCGACCGCGGGGCGACGTGGGCCTTCGTCGGGCTCGGCGGCGGAGCCGACGGGATCGCGACCTCGGCGTTCGTCGAGGTCCCGCCCTCGCCGGCCGCCCCGGCCGGGGCCATCGTGGCCGCCGGGTTCAACGGCGTCGCGTACTCGACCGACGACGGCCAGACATGGACACCGACCGCGCTCTACGGGCCGCTCGCCTACGCCGCCGACACGGCGGCACTGGTGGCCGGGACGGACCGAGTCGTGGCGGTGGTGGGGGCGAACCTCGGCCCGCTCCTGGTCTACGCCTCCGACGACGGCGGGGCCACGTGGGCGTCGCTCGGGCCGCCGCCGCCGGGGACCTCGGGGATCTCGTCGCGGCTGCTGCCGGCGCCGGACGGGGCGCTCTACCTCTACGAGACGTACGGCGACGACGACGGCCGGGACGGCCTTCCGGTGTGGCGGTCGGTCGACGGCGGCGCGACGTGGGCGGACGTGGGCCGGGTGTGGACGGAGTGGTCGGCGGTGCCGAAGTCGATGGCGGTGGGCCCGGACGGCCGGCTGTGGGCGGCGGCGGGGGGGCGGCTGTCGCCGGGCGTGCCGGGCCGGGTCGGCGGGGTGTTCCGGACGGTGGCGCCGGTGTGGGCGGTGTCGGAGGAGTCAGCGCCAGCCCGGCAAGCGCTGTCGGTGGCCGTCTTCCCGAACCCGAGCGCCGACCGTGCGACGGTCGAGGTGTCGCAAACCGTGCAGATTTCGATTGTGGACGCGCTCGGCCGGGAGGTGGCCGCGTGGGACAGCGCGCGGCGCGTCGAGGTCGACACGTCGGGGTGGGCGCCGGGGGCGTACGTGGTGCAGGTGACGGGGGCGGACGGCGCGAGCGCAAGCGCGGGGCTGGCGGTGGCGTGGTAGGGCGTGCGCAAGCCGGGAGGTCGGCGGTGATGCGACCCCTCACCCTGGCTTCGCCGACCCCTCACCCTGTCCCTCTCCCCAGGGGAGAGGGGACGATCTAGGTGGGGCTGGCGCAAGCTGGCGGGCGCAAGCAGAGGGGATGGCGCAAGCGGGCCGACGCCTACGGGCGGCGGAGCTTCTCCGGGTGGCTGGCGCGGATGAGGGCTCGCGACAGGGCCCGCGTCGAGTTGACGAACGGGACGCCGCCACGGTCGGGCTCGGGGACCGCGAGCGGGAGCTCGGTGCAGCCCAGGATAACGGCCTGCGCGCCCTGTCCGATCAGGTGGTCCGTCGCGTCGAGCAAGGCCTGGCGGGCGCGGTCTGTCGGTGGCTGGCTCTGCGCCTTGAGGCCCCAGTCGTCGTAGATGGCGCCCTCGACCTCGGCCTGGTGCGCGGCGTCGGGCACGACGGCGTGGAGCCCGGCCGCTTCGAGCCCGATCTCGTGGAGCCGGTTCTGGATCGACGACGAGGTCGCGAGCACGCCGACGGTCGTAGCGTCCGGGGCGACTTCGGCGAGCCGGGCCACGATGGCGTCGACGATGTGGACGAGCTCGAGCTCGCGGCCGTCCGCCAGCAGGCCCTCGCGCAGGCGGTCGAAGATGGCCGGGACGTGGGCGGTGTTGCAGGGGATGCCGGCGACGGCGCAGCCGGCGTCGTCGAGGCGCCGCAAGACGGTCATCATGCCGGGGACCGGGCTCGGGGTCGTCGGGTCGCGCAGCCAGGTCGCGCGGTCGGGGATCCGGTTGGGGTACGAGATGAGCGCGACCGGGAGGTGCGTCTGGTCGCTGTCGGCGTCGGTCTCGTCGAAGATGCCGCGGACGAGGTCGAGCCCGGCGTAGGGGCCGACGCCGCCGAGGACGCCGATGGCGGCGCGCTCGTCGGGCGAGGGGGCGCCGTGGAGCGCGGTGAGGGCGGGGTCGGGCAATGAAGAGCGGGGCAAGAGGGGGCGCCACCAACGCCGGGGCGCCGGTCGGGGTGCCGGCGGGGCCGGGCAGTCGGTAGTTTCGCACCGTCGGCCGGGTCCGCCCGCGCCGCGCTTGCCCCATGGTGTAATGGCAGCACACCACTCTTTGGAAGTGGTTGTGGAGGTTCGAGTCCTCCTGGGGCAACCCTGCGTCCCGCCGGGGCGCCGCCGCTGGTCCCCTTTTGCGCCCCGCCATGTCGACCGCCCTCCCCGTCTCGATCTTCGCCGGCCGCTCGAACCCGGCGCTCGCCCGGGGCATCGCCGAGGCCGGCGGGTGGTCGCTCGGCGACGTCACGCTCCGCAACTTCTCCGACGGCGAGATCTACGTCCGCTACGAGGAGTCGATCCGGGGGACCGACCTGTTCATCGTCCAGTCGACGCCGCCGCCGGCGGACCACTGGATGGAGCTGTTCCTGATGATCGACGCGGCCCGGCGGGCGTCGGCGGCGCGGATCACGGCGGTCATCCCGTACTTCGGGTACGCCCGGCAGGACCGCAAGGACCAGCCGCGCGTGAGCATCGCGGCCAAGATGATCGCCCAGATGCTCGAGGAGGCCGGCGTCGACCGCGTGCTCACGATGGACCTCCACGCGGCCCAGATCCAGGGCTTTTTCGACATCCCCGTCGACCACCTGTACGGCAGCGCCGTCTTCGAGCAGTGGCTCGACGCGAACACGCTCGCCGAGGGCGCCGTCACGAACGGGCAGTCGGCGCGCGCCTTCCGCGACAACCTGGTGGTCGTCGCGCCGGACGTGGGCGCCTCGAAGATCGCCCGGGCGTATGCCAAGCGCCTCGGCGCCGGGCTGGCGCTGATCGACAAGCGGCGGCCGGAGGCGAACGTCGCCGAGGTCATGAACATCATCGGGTCGGTCGAGGGCAAGAACTGCCTGCTGATCGACGACCTGTGCGACACGGCGGGCACGCTGACCTCGGGGGCCAAGGCGCTCGCGGAGGCCGGCGCGCTCGACGTGCAGGCGTTCTGCACGCACCCCCTGCTCTCGGGCCCCGCGCTCGACCGCATCGAGGCGAGCCCGCTGAGCCGGCTCATCGTGACGGACTCGGTCCCGCTCCAACGCCGGATCGACAAGCTGGAGGTGATCTCGGTCGCCCCCATCTTCGCCGACGCCATTAACCGGATCGAGAAGGACGAGTCGATCTCGACGCTGTTCGTGGACTGATCGGCGCGGCGCGGGTAGACGCTTGGGCCAGCAACGGATACCCTCACCCTGGCTTCGCCGACGCTGCGCGTTGGCTGGCGCCGGCCTTCGGCTGTCCCTCTCCCGAGGGGAGAGGGGACGCCGTAGGTGGAGCTTGCGCGAGCCCCACGCCCTGACCTCCCCTCCCGGACGGGAGGGGCTGGGGGAGGGCGACGGGCACAGCGCCAACAGGCAGGCTCGCGCAAGCGGACCGGCTGGCCCCAGCAACTCGCCTCCCCCTTGGCTTTGCCGACCCTTCGGGTTGTTCCCCTCCTCACTTCGGGAGGGGGGACTCCGCGAGCAGCGTGCAGGTCGGTTCCGAGCGGGGCGCCACACACGGAGAGGCCCCCTCGGATGAGCAGGGCCGCTAAGTGCTGGCTCGAAACCGCCCTACAGCGTCATCCCGAGGGAAGCGGAGCGACGAGGGATCTCAGCGTGAGCCCCTCGCCTCGCCTGCCCCCCCTACGAGTTGAGACCTCCTGCTGAGATCCCTCGCGTGCGTTCGGGATGACGTTGGATGAAGCGGAGCGACAGGACGTAGCGGCCCCGCCCTCGGATGAGGGCGGCGGCCGGAAGCCGGGGTCGGGCTGTCGCCGACGGATGCCTCTTCTCAGATTTGTCGCGGTTGCGGCCCCCGATCGGTGGCTAGGCTCCGGGTTCCGGGCCGCGTACTGTCGTGCGGCCGGCACCCCGACCCCGAACTCATGCAGTCCATCACGCTCGACACGCAAGCGCGCGAGACCGGCAAGGCCGCCACCAAGGCCGTCCGCCGCGAGGGCCTCGTCCCGTGTGTCCTCTACGGCTCCCACACCGAGCCCGTCCACTTCGCCGTCGAGACGCTGGCGCTCCGCCCGCTGATCTTCACCACGGAGACCTACCGCGTGGCGCTGACCGCCGGCGGCGGCGAGCACGAGGCCATCCTCAAGCACGTCGACTTCCACCCGGTCACCGACACGCCGATCCACGCCGACTTCCTGGCGCTGACCGCCGGCGAGCTCCTGACGATGGTGGTCCCGATCCGCCTCGAGGGCGCGCCCCGCGGCGTCAAGGCCGGCGGCATCCTGTCGCAGCCGGTCAACGAGCTCGAGATCCGGGCGCTGCCCAAGGACATCCCGGGCCACATCTCGATCGACGTGTCCAACATGGACGTCAACGAGTCGATCCACGTCGAGGAGCTCAACCTCGGCGAGGACATCGAGATCCTGACCGAGCTCTCGCGCACGATCGCGACGGTGACCGTCCCGCGCATCGCCGTCGTCGAGGAGGAGGAGACCCTGTCGACCGAGATGGCCGAGGGCCTGGAGGCCCCCGCCGACGGCGAGGAGGCCGAGGGCGACGAGGCCTAAGCCTCCGCCCGACCCGCTCCCGTAGGGGCACGGCCCGCCGCCGTGCCCCTACGCTCGTTTTACAGCGCCCCCCATGTCCTGGCTGTCCCGCCTCTTCGGCACCGCTCCCCCGCCGCCCGCGCTCGCGGCCACGCGCCTGATCGTCGGGCTCGGCAACCCGGGCCCCGACTACGTGGGCACGCGCCACAACGCCGGGTTCATGGTGGTCGACCGGCTGGCGGCGCGGCTGGGCGTGGCGCTCGACGCCGAGGCCGCCCAGGCGTTCGTCGCCGAGGCCGTGGTTCCGCCCGATCCGGAGGCCCCGGACGCGAGCCCGCCCGTGGTCGCCGTCGCCCGGCCGCTGACCTGGATGAACCGGAGCGGCCAGGCCGTCGGCGCGCTCCTCGACCGCTACGGGCTGGCGCCGGCCGAGATGCTGGTCGTCTACGACGACCTCGCCCTCCCGCTCGGCGCGCTCCGGATCCGGGGCAAGGGCTCGCACGGGGGCCACAACGGCATCCGGAGCGTCATCGATGCGGTGGGATCCACCGAGTTTCCCCGATTGCGTGTAGGTGTCGGAAATAGTTTCCCGAGTGGCGGCCAGGTCGACTTCGTCCTGTCCCCGTTCGACGACGATGAACGCGACGCGCTCGACGCGGCCCTCGAGGCCGCCGCCGACGCGTCGCTCACGTTCGCGCGACACGGGCTCGACGCTGCCATGAACCGGCACAACCGGCGCTAAGCCGCGGCGGCCGCCATTTGCTCGCACACACACACACCATGGACCCGAACCTTCTCGCCCTGATGGTGCCCCTCGCGGGCCTCATCGCCCTGGGCTACGCCTTTACCCGATCCCGCTGGGTCAACGCTCAGCCGGTCGGCACCGACCGGATGGCGGAGATCGCCAACGACATCCAGGAGGGCGCCAGCGCCTTCCTGCGCCGCGAGTACCGCGTGCTGGCCGTCTTCGTGGTCGTCGTGGCCGCGCTCCTCTTCCTGGCCAACTTCAGCCGCGAGGACTCGTCGCCGCTCATCGCGCTCTCGTTCATCATCGGCGCGCTGTGCTCCGGGCTGGCGGGCTTTTTCGGGATGCGCGTGGCGACCAAGGCCAACGTCCGCACCACGAACGCCGCGCGGACCTCGCTCGGCGGCGCGCTCAACGTCGCCTTCTCAGGCGGCCTGGTGATGGGCCTGTCGGTCGTGGGCCTCGGCCTGCTCGGGCTCGGCGGCCTGTTCGTCGTGTACTCCGGCCTGTTCGACACGAACACGGTCGCCGGGCTCGACGGCCTGGAGGTCACGCGCGCGCTCAACGTGCTCGCGGGCTTCTCGCTCGGCGCGAGCTCGATCGCTCTCTTCGCGCGCGTCGGCGGCGGCATCTACACGAAGGCGGCCGACGTCGGCGCCGACCTCGCCGGCAAGGTCTACGAGGGGATCCCCGAGGACGACCCGCGCAACCCGGCGACGATCGCCGACAACGTGGGCGACAACGTGGGCGACGTGGCCGGCATGGGCGCCGACCTGTTCGAGTCGTACGTCGGCTCGATCATCGGCGCGATGGTGCTCGGCGCGGCCTTCGCGACGGCGCTCATCGACGCCGACGGCATGGCGCTCGGCGCCATCCTGCTCCCGCTCGTCGTCGCGGCGGTCGGGATCCTGGTCTCCATCGCCGGCTCGTTCTTCGTCAAGGTGAAGGAGGGCGGCAACCCGCAGCGCGCGCTCAACATCGGCGAGTTCGGCGCGGCCGGGCTCATGGCCGTCCTGAGCTACTTCATCATCGCGTTCATGCTGCCGTCCGAGTTCACGGCCACGACGCCCATCGTCGGCACGTTCACGTACACGTCGTTCGGCGTCTTCATCGCCGTGGTCATCGGCCTGGCGGCCGGCACGGCGATCGGGCTCATCACCGAGTACTACACGGCGACCCACACGACGCCGGTGACCAACATCGCCAAGGCGTCGGTGACGGGCGCGGCGACCAACATCATCTCGGGCCTCGGCGTCGGGATGTACTCGACCGGCCTGCCGACCATCGTGCTCGCGCTCGCCATCATCGGCGCGTTCTCGTTCGCCGGCCTGTACGGCATCGCGATCGCGGCGCTGGGCATGCTGTCCGTCACGGGCATCCAGCTCGCCGTCGACGCCTACGGCCCGATCTCGGACAACGCCGGCGGCATCGCCGAGATGGCCGACCTGCCCCCGGAGGTCCGCGAGCGGACCGACCTGCTCGACGCGGTCGGCAACACGACGGCCGCGATCGGCAAGGGCTTCGCGATCGGCTCGGCCGCGCTCACGGCCCTCGCCCTGTTCGCCGCGTTCATGCAGCAGGCGGGCATCGAGGCCATCAACGTGGCCGACCCGCGCATCCTGGCCGGCGTCCTGATCGGCGGCATGCTGCCGTTCGTGTTCTCGGCCATGGCCATGAACGCCGTCGGCCGCGCCGCGGGCGACATGATCAAGGAGGTCGGCCGCCAGTTCGCCGAGATCCCCGGCTTGCGCGAGGGCACGGCCAAGGCCGACCACGCGCGCTGCGTCGACATCTCGACCAAGGCCGCGCTCCGGGAGATGATCCTGCCGGGCGTGCTCGCGGTCGTCGTGCCGGTGGCCGTCGGGTTCTACGACAAGAACATGCTGGGCGGCCTGCTCGTCGGCGTGACGGTCACGGGCGTGCTCATGGCCATCTTCCAGTCGAACGCCGGCGGCGCCTGGGACAACGCGAAGAAGCGCATCGAGGGCGGCGTCGAGTTCGACGGCGTGACCTACGGCAAGGGCTCGGACGTCCACAAGGCCGCCGTCGTCGGCGACACGGTCGGCGACCCGCTCAAGGACACCTCGGGCCCGTCGCTCAACATCCTGGTCAAGCTGATCTCGGTCGTGGCCCTCGTCATCGCGCCGCTCATCGCCGGGACGGGCGACGTGGTGGAGACGGAGCTGAACGACCGCCTGGAGCTCGAGGACGCCGACTTGGGCGACGCCGCCGCAGCGGACGTCGAGTCGGACGCCGTCGAGCTGGTCCCGGCCGTCGAGACGGTCCCGGCCGTCGCCGCGCAGTAGCGCTCGCGATACCCGTCAGACGATTCAGGCGCCCGGTCTCCTCGCGAGGCCGGGCGCCTTTTTGGGCTCGCCCCCGAGACCGTCCACCTCGGCGCCGAGGCGGAGAGGGGGAGCGGCTTGGTCCGGCTAAAAGCTAGCGCAAGACGACGGAATCGAGTCGGCGCGGCGGGCATGGCTGTCGCCCGTGCCCGGGTCCTCCGTCGAGTCCGCGTCGGCACCGCGGCCGACCGCCCGGAAGCGGTCCGCGTCGATGCCCTGGGACACGTAGTAATCGAAGACCGCATTGGCACGGTCTTGCGAGATCTGAAGCGCATCGCCCGGCTCGGCGCCGTCCGAGTAGCCGTTGATCGTCACACAGATATCCGAGCAGCGGTGGAGGGCTCCGATGTTCTCCATCATCTGGCTCCGGCCCTCGTCAGTGAGCATCGTGGCGCCGTCGCCGAAGGACATCGGGTCGAGCTCGCTGAGAGTGGCACAGAAGGCGTCGGCGACGGTCACACTCACCGTACACGTATCGGAGCCGACCGGGTTGGTCGCCGTGACGGTGACCGTGTAGACGCCGGTGTCGCTGTAGGCGTGGTCGGCCGGGAGCGTCGAGGTCGACGCGCCGTCGCCAAAGTCGATCGAGACTGTCTCCGCGTCGGTGGGGGTGGCGCTGACGGTGACCTGCTCCCCGGTGACAACCTGAGTGGCGGAGGCACGGCAGCCAGCAAGGCTGGCCGGGACCGGCGGGTCCGTGACGGCGATCAGGCAGGACTCCGAGTCCTCGCCGCCCACGTTCGCCACCGTCGCCGTCGCGGTGTACGCACCCGGAGCCGAGAACGCGTGCGAGGCCGTCGTGCCGGAGCCGGCCGACCCGTCGCCCCACTGCCAGGCCGTGGCGACCGGCGCCGTAGCGTCGTCGTTGGTCACCATCATGAAGGAGCCCGACTCACCGGTCTCAAGGTCGGACGGGCACTCCAGGCTCTGGATCGCGACCGCCGTGTAGGGCGGGCGGAACGCGAAGCTGAGGCCACCGCCGAGGCTCGCGAGCATGTCGTAGCCCGCGTTGTCCGCAACGAGGCCGAAGGAGCTCGGGTCGGCGCCGTCGAGCGCGACGTCGGGGAAGACGATGGTCGTCTGGCCCGCGAGGAACAGCGAGACCTGCGGGGTCAGCGAGATGTCGACGCCCACGCCGACCACGGGGCCATAGCCGAGCACGCCCTGGTCGGGGTCGCCGGCGGGGTCGCGCTCGTTCTCGGTGCCCTGGCCGAAGACGAGGGCGCCGCCGACCTCGACAACGGGCGCGGCCCTCCACGACTCGAACGGCAGGTAGCGGAAGAGTGCTTGCAGTTGGACGGCCTCGCCGCCCTGCACGTTGTCCCGTCCGCCGAAGCGGAAGCCGTCGTTGAGCGCCGGGATGTCGTGGTACCAGCCCGCAAGGGCGACCGAGAGGGTCTCACCGAACCGGTAGCCGATCTCGCCGCCGACTCCCGTGTTGGCCCCATCGGGCTCGCGATAGGCCTCCCCCTTGAGATCTCCGAAGTAGCCGACCACGGCCCCTCGAAGCATCACATAGGGGGAGTCGCTGGGTCGGACGACCTGCGCCTGTGCTGAGGAACCCAGGAGCAGAGCCGCGCACCACAGGAGGACGATGGACGATTGGAAACGGGGGGCAGGACGCGTCATGAATGGGCGAGGGAAGGCGTGGGGTCGCCATCCGGGCGGACGGCGCTGCCGGAAGAGCATAGGCGTAGGCCAGCCGCCGCGCACGACTTCCTGATCGTACGACGAGTCGAGCTTGTGCTGATTTAAGAGGGCCCTGCGGCTTGTCCTGGCGAAGAGGCGACGATGTCGGCGCGCCTGCCCTCCCACAGCCCTGCTCTGACGGGCCCGCTCGTGGCAGACGCCGAGCCGAGCGACGCGGCGACCTGGGACGACGCGCAGGTCCGTTCCCCGGAGGACGCCGATCTGGTCCCGGCCGCGGCGGAGAGTCACGCTCGCGCACGCCGCCAGACGGACCCGGCGCCCGGCCTCCTCGCGAGGCCGGGCGCCTTTTATGTGCGGCCGGCTGGCGCCGGCCGGTCGATCCGGATCAGAGCCCGGCGGCGTGGAGGGGCTTGATGACGCGCTCGACGAGCGCCTCTTCCAGGTCGTCCTCCTCGATCCACTCGCCGTCGATCCACAGCCCCAGCGTCGTGCGGACGCCGGCGGCGACGGCCTCCTTTTTCTGGGCCAGGATCGCGTCGGCACCTTGCTTCGCGTCGACGGCCTTTCGGACCGCCGCGCCGTCCAGGCCGACGGCTTCGGCATGCGCGGCGAGGTCGCTCGGGCGCAGGCTCAGCTGGTGCGCGTACATCCGGTCGTGGAGCAACCAGAAGCCGCCCTGGCGCGCGGCCTCTTCGGCGGCGACGGCGGCCGCGAGCGCGTTCGGGTGCGGGCGGAGCGGGTAGTGCCGAAACACGAACCGCACGCCCAACGCGTGCTTGTCGCGGATCTCGCGCACGATGTCGTGGACGTCCTTCGAGTACGGGCACTCAAAGTCGCCGTACTGGACGAGCGTGACGAGCGCGTCGTCGGGCCCGGCGAGGTGGTCGGCGTCGGAGAGGGGCGGCGTCAGGGGCATCGGTCGGGGGAGAACAGGCTGGGAAACGCAAGCGGTGCGCGCTAGCCGACGGCGCCGAAGCCGCTGGCGGCCTCGATGAGGGCGACGACCTCGTCGAGCGTGCTCTGGCCGCGGTCGCGGGCGTACCACCGGCGGAGCTCCTTGTAGCGCTCGTCCTTGTCGATCTCGGCGCCCGTCCCCTCGAACCAGGCCTGGAGGTCGGCCGGGCGGGGGCCCCACCAGCCGCGCTCGGTGCCCGTCGGGTCCAGCACGATGGCGACGGGGATGGACCGCGCGCGGCCGTTCGTCAAGTGCTCGTCCATCAACGGCAGGTTCTCGTCGCGGTCGAGCACGCGGAGCTCGAGCGACTCCGCCAGCTCGGCGAGGCGCGCGAGCGGCGGGACGGTCGTCGTCGCGTCGATGCACCAGTCCTCGGTGATCACCAGGAGCTTCCACGCCCCGGGGACCGCGTCGACACGGGCGACCAGGTCGTCGGAGACGCGGGCGCGGTCGTACGCGGAGGTCCACAGCTCGACCAGGTCCTCGGCGGCGGCGAGCCAGGGCTCGAAAGGGGTGGCGCGGGCCCAGTCGGCGGAGCGGTCGGCGGCGGTGGCGAGGTGCGAGGTCATGCAGAGCGGGAGGGGATCGGGGCGGGGCCGGACCTACGCCCGACGGGCGACGCGGTCCCGCTCTTACGTCCGGCCGGCTCGCGTGGCGGCCTCGCCCATGCCCTCCTGGCCCACCTCCACGAACAGGCCGGTCGCCTCGCACACGACGGTCTCGCCCCGGCGGAGCACGGCGCGGACGGGCACCTTCACGCCCACGGCCTCGCCGACCGCCACCTCGGCGGTGACGACGTGGCCCAACGGGACGAGCGCCCGGAAGTCGACCTCGATCCGCGCGGCGACCACAATGCGGCCCGACGCCAGCGCGGCCATGCCCATCGCCTCGTCGAGGAGGGCCGCGAGCGCGCCGCCGTGCGTGTGGCCGGGCGGGCCCTCGGCGCCGGGCCCGAACCAGGCCCGCACCCAAACGCGGCCGGCGTCGTCGGTGTAGTAGCGGACGCGGATGCGGCCGCCGTCGTCGGTCGAGACGAACGACTCCGTCCCCATCGCCGTGGCGAAGGACGCGAGGGGTTGCCAGCCGGCGTCGCCGGAGAGGTCGGGGGTCATCTTCGTTCAGTGAGATGACGAGAAGAGGCGGAGAAGCTGCGCTGTGGAGCCCCCTTTCCTCCTTTCGTCCCCTCCTCTTCTCATTCAGGTTGCGTTACAGCTCGATCTCCTCGCCCTGCTCGGGCACGATCACGCGGACGTCGGGGTGCTCGCGCTCGATGGCCTCCTTCATCCACTCCTTGGCCGCCGTCTCGCCGTGGACCAGGATGACGGTGCGGGGCTTGACGTGCTCGACGACCGCGATGAGGTCCTGGCGGTGGCTGTGGCCCGAAAAGCGGAACCGCTCGATGCGCGCCTTGATGGACACCGGGCCCTCGTCGCTGTCGAACACCATCGAGCCGCCGTTGCTGGCGGCGGTCTGGAGCCGGTCGCCCGGCGAGCCCTCCTTGGAGAACCCAACGAAAAAGATGCCGTGGCGCGAGTCGGAGACGATCTGGCGAGCCAGGTCGAACGACGGGGTCCGCTCGAAGAGCATCCCCGAGGTGAGCACGAAGATGCCCGGCTTGGCGAGCGCCTCGTTCTTGCGCTTCTGGGTGCGCGGGTAGCGCTCCTGATCGACGCCGTAGACCTCGAAGTCGGGGTCGAGGCGGGGCGTGCTCTCGCGCGTCTTGTCGTAGACCTCGGCGACGCCGCGCATCGAGCCGGCGGTGTAGACGGGCGTGTCCTCGGGGAGCAGGCCGCGCTGCTTGAACCGGTCGATCAGCGCCAGCATGTCCTGGCTGCGGCCGAGCGCGAAGACGGGCAGGAGCACGACGCCGCCGCCCTCGAGCACGTCGGCCATGGCCTGGCCGAGCCGCTTTTCCTCGGCCTTGCGCGAGGTCGTCTCCGCGTCGGGGTCGGCACCGAGCGTCGACTCCAGCAGGAGCACGTCGACGGGGCCGGCCGGGTAGTCGGCCTCGGGCAGGATGGTCTGGGGCTGGAGGCTGGTGTCGGACGTGTAGAAGACCCGCTTGCGCTGGCCGCCGTCGTACCCGTCGATCATGAGGCCGACCGCGCCGAGCACGTGGCTGGCGTGGTAGAACGTGCCCGCGAGCGGGCCCTCCGCCTTGTGCCCGCGCAGGTCGAACGGCGTGTCGAGCAGGTGCGTGTCGTAGAGGTAGCTCAGCGCCTCGGCCATCTCGACGTCGAACACGGGCGCCGTCGTGGTCGAGCCCTCGCGGACGCGCCGCTTCTGCAGCCGCGCCGACGACGGGAGCAGCATCTCCGCCAGCAGCGCCGTCGGGCGCGACATGTGGATCTGGGCGTGGGGCACCTCCTTCGACAGGACGGGGAGGGAGCCGAGGTGGTCGTGGTGCGCGTGCGTGATCACGACGTGGTCGACCGGGCGGCTCTTCAAGAGCTCGAACGGCGGGACGGCCGCGTAGCCGTCCTTGTCGGGGTCCATGCCGGCGTCCAGGATCAGGCCGGTGCCCCCGAACGTGAGGTGGTGGCAGGAGGCGGCGATCTCGTCCGTGTCGCCGAGGGAGATGTACTTCATCAGATGGGGTTTCGGTATCGACCGAAGCCTAGCCCTCTGTGTGGGCCTCGGCTCTGCGCTTTCGGTGAGTTTGGTGGGCCCCGGCCGTCGGGCGGTCTGTGAAATCGGCGGGCCGAGGTTATGTGGGGGGGGTCTCGCGGGTCTATGGGGGCTCTGCCTCCTGGCGCGATGCGCTGGCTCTACCGCCTGCAAACCCGGACGGGGCTGACGGGGCCCGAAGGCTCGGCGGCCCTCGCCGTCCTGATCGCCCTCGTCGGCGGCGCGGTCGCGCTGCACCTACAGGGCCGCGTCCAGCCCGTCCCAGCCGACCTCTACGCGGCCGCCGACGCCGCCTTCGCCACGGCCGCCGCCGACACGACCGCTCCGCCCGCCGCCCCGCTCGCGCTGGCGGCGCCCGCAGCCGAGTCCGAATCGGCGGGCGACTCGGCAGCCGCCGAGGTCGCGGAGGCGGCCGTCGAGCGGGCCGCCGCACCGCGGCGGTCCGGCAAGCCCCCGCCGGTCCCGACGAACGTCAACACGGCGTCGGAGGCGGACTTGCAGCGGCTGCCTCGAATCGGGCCCGCACTGGCGGGGCGGATCGTCGAGTACCGCCGGGCGCACGGCCCCTTCCGCAGCGCCGACCAGCTGGCGGAGGTCCGGGGGATCGGCCCGAAGACGGTCGAGCAGCTCCGCCCCTGGGTGCGGCTGTAGCCGTGTCGCGCGGGCGGCCCAGGTGGCGGCGGGGCTCAGGGCGCGGGCGCGTCCTCGTCGGGGTCCGGCGCCTCGGGGCGGGCGGCGCGCGCGGCCGTCTGCCGGCGGGCGATGGCGTCGGGCGTCCAGTCGTCGGCCATCCGCTCCTGACGGCGCAGGAAGCGCCAGACCGGGAACAGCAGGACGAACGCGAGCGCCAGGAACCCGAAGAAGGTCACCGCGATGATGAGGTAGATCCGGTCGTCCATGGGCCGTGAACCCGGCCCGCCGGATTCCGTTTCGCCCCCCTCCCCCACTCTCATGCCCACCGTTTCCGCCCACGCCGTCGACGTGTACCCGTACCGCCGCGGCGGGGCCGATTGGCTGGTGCTGCGCCGGTCGCCGGGGCGGGCGTACGCCGCGAGTTGGCGCATGGTCGGCGGGAAGGTCGAGGGCGACGAGACGGCGGGGCAGACGGCGCTCCGCGAGCTGGCCGAGGAGACGGGGTGGGCGCCCGGCGCCGGCCTTCTCGGCCTGTGGGCGCTGCCCTCCGTCAACGCGCACTACGACGTGGCGACGGACCGCGTGGTGCTGGCGCCCGCGTTCGCGGCCGAGGTCGCGGGCGACCCGGCGCTGGACGACGAGCACGACGCGTTCGCGTGGCTAGGGGCCGAGGCGGCTGCGTCACGGCTGGCGTGGCCCGAGCAGGCCCGGCTGCTCCGGCTGGCGGCGTCGCTAGCGGGCGCCGGCCGGCCGGACGCCTGGACGGTGCCGTTCGGCGGCTGACTCCGGGCGGACCCCCGCCGCCTCGGCCGACGTTTCGCGCAGCCTCCCCCCGACCGCCGTGACCCGCCGCCCGCTCGCCCTCGCCCTGACAGAGCGCCGCCGGCTCCGCTTCACGACGCTAGTCGCCCTCTACGTCGGGCAGGGGATCCCCCAAGGGCTGCTCGTCGTCGCGCTCCCGGCCTACCTCGCCGAGCGCGGCGCGAGCGCGGCCGAGGTGGGCGGCTACGTGGGGCTGGTGCTGCTCCCGTTCGCGCTCAAGGCGCTCGTCGCCCCGCTGCTGGACCGGTTCACGTACGCGCCGATGGGCCGACGGCGGCCCTGGGTGCTCGCGGCGGGCGCCGGCGTGGCCGGGGCGTTCGTCGGGCTGTCGCTGGCGCCCGAGGCGCTCGCGGTCCTCACCGCGTGGGGCGTCGCCGTCAACGCCGCCGTGGCCGTGCTGGACGCGGCTGTCGACGGGATGGCGGTCGACGTGCTGGAGGTCGAGGAGCAACCGCGGGCGAACGCGCTGATGTGGGGCGGGGCGACGGCGGGCGTGGCCGTCTCGGCGGTCGTGACGGCGCGGCTGCTGGACGCGGGCGGGGTGTCGCTGGCGGCGGGCGTGGTGGCGGCGGTGCTGGCCGCGCTGCTCGCGATCCCGGCCGTCGTGCGCGAGCGGCCCGGCGAGCGGCTCCTGCCGTGGACCGCCGGCGGGGCCACTGGGGCGGCGTCCAGCCGCCCCGGCGGCTGGCGCCCGCTCGTACGTGCGCTCTGGGCCGCCGCGACGCGCCCCGCCAGCCTGTGGCTGCTGGGCGTGGCCGCCGCCGCCGGCGCGCTCGATGGGCTCGTCATCGCCTTTATGCCCGTGCTCGCGGTCGGCGAGCTCGGCTGGTCCGACACCGGCTACGCGGATCTGGTGGCGCTGGGGCAGGTCGCCGCCGGGCTGATCGGGATGGCCGTCGGGAGCGTGCTCATCGGGCGCGTTGGGCGCGTGCGGATGCTGGTGGCGATGGGCGTGGGGCTGGTCGCCGTGCTGGCCGCGATGGCGTCCGCGTCGGCGTGGTGGGGCGCGGCCCCGACGCTCATCGCGTTTGCACTGAGCTACCTCATCGCGTTCGTCTTGCTCACCATCACCGTGTTGGCGACGGGCATGGCGCTGTGCGGCCCGGCCATCGCGGCGACGCAGTTCGCCCTGTTCACGACGGCCATGAACCTGGGGCGGTCGTCGGGCTCGGGCCTGCTCAACGTGCTCGACGGGGGCCTGGGCCCCTCGGGCATCCTCGCCGCCGCCGCCGCGCTCGCCGCCGTCGTCGCCGCGCTCGCCTCCCGGATCGACGTCGACGCCCACCGGCGGTGGCTCGCACGCACGACCGCCGTCGCCGGCCCGTTGACGGGCCCCGCCGACGTGCATTGACTCCCCTCCCCGCACGGTCGATCTTGCCCTTCCCCACCGCCGCCCCCATGCGCACGCTCGCCCTCGCCGCTCTCCTCGCCTCCGCCGTGCCGGTGCAGGCCCAGCGCGCAGCCGACGTGCCCGGCCGGCCGGCGCCCGTCTCCCTCGCGGGCTCGCCCGCGCCGCTCGGCGTCGGCGACTGGTTCGCGGCCGAGACGCTCAAGTTCAGCCAGTCCTACGAGGCCTCGTACAGCGCCGGCGCCGGCGGGAGCCTGGGGCTCGGCGTCTACACGGCGTCGCTGCGGTGGCAGCCGTCGTCGAAGCTGGCGGGGCGCGTGGACGTGGGCGTGGCGCACAGCCCGTTCGGGTCGTCGGGCTTGCAAAGCGCGCTCGGCGTCGACGGCGACCCGCGCGTGTACCTCCGCAACGCGGAGCTGGCGTACCGGCCGACCGAGAACGCGCTGATCCACCTGAGCATCCAGCAGAGCCCGTACGGGACGTACGCGGCGCCCTACGGCTACGGCGGCGGCTACCAGCGCGGCCTCGGCTACGGGCCGGGGCTGGGCTACGGCGCCGGCGTCGGGCCCGCGCCGGGCGACCTCTTCTTCCGCGACGCGCAGTAGCCCTTGGCGGACCGCACGCTGAACGACGGCCTCTTGAACGCCGGCCTCGTCGTCGGCGTGCTCATCGTGGGCCTGCTTGTCTGGGGCGGCGTGACGCGGGTGATGGGCCCCCGGCCGATCGACGCCGACCCCGAGCGCGCCCGGATCCAGGTCGAGGTCCGCAACGCGGCCGGCGTGGACGGGCTGGCGGCGACGACGACCGACCACCTCCGCCGGCACGGCTTCGACGTGGTCGACATCGGGAACGCCGAGGCGCGCGACCGGACGACCGTCGTGGTCCGCTCGGGCACGGCGCTCGACGCCCGCAACGTGGCCGGGGCACTCGGCCTGGGGCCCGACCGCGTCGTCACCGGCGGGCCGACGACCGACTACGCCTTGGACGTGACCGTCTATGTCGGCGCCGACTTCGAGGCGCTGGCGCCGTTCGCGCGCGACTAAACCCACCCGTTCTGCGAATCCATGCGCCCCCGGGCGCGTCTACACGAGCCCTGACCGATCGATTCATGTCCGCGACCCAGTCCCAACGCCCCCGCCGCACCGGCCCCACGCCCGGCCGCCAGCTCGCCCGCATCGCCCTCGACGCCGCCCTCGACAAGCGCGCCCGCGACGTCACCGTGATGGACCTGCGCGGCATCTCCGGCGAGGTCGACTACTTCGTGATCGCGACCGGCGAGTCGGACCTCCAGATCCGCGCCATCGTCGACGGCGTCGTGGACGCGATCCGCGAGCAGGCCGGCGAGCGGCCCGTCGCGCGCGACGGCCAGCCCGGCACCAGCCGGTGGATCGTGCTCGACTACTTCGACCTCGCCGTCCACGTGTTCGACCCCGAGCTCCGGTCGCACTACGACCTCGAGCGCCTGTGGGGCGACGCCCCGACGGAGACGGTCTCCGACGAGGCGCCCGAGGCCAAGCTCCTCGAGGGCGACGGCGCCGCGCCCGCAGACCCGGAGACCGCCGAGGCCGAGGAGGCGACGGCCGACGAGACCGACGGGGCCGCTTGATGCGCGGGCTCTGGCTCCCCGCCCTCGCCGTCGCCGTCGCCGCCTGCGGCGGCAGCGGCGCCGCGGCCGACGGCCCCGACCGCGACCGCTACGGCTACCGCGTCGGCAGCGACCCCGACCGCGAGACGGTCCTGATCCGGCCGGTCTCCGACAGCACGCGCTACCTCATCTACCCCGCCGTCGTACAGGCCGTCGACGTCCGGCCGGCCGGCCGGCCGGCCCCCGGCGACGCCGTCGCGGTCGAGGCGCTCGTCGAGGGCGCCCTGCCCGACGCGTGCGCCGAGCTCACGGACCTGCGCCAGTCACGGCAGGGCCACTTCGTGGACGTGACTTTGGAGATGCGCCAGCCCCGTCAAACCGTGTGCGCGGCCGTGACGCGACCGTTCCGGTTCTACGTCGTGCTCGACGGCGGCTTCGAGGCTGGCAGCTACACGCTTCGGCTCAACGGGGCGCCGCACCCGTTCCAGGTGCTCCCCGCGCGCGACGCGGCCGTCGGGACCGATGGCGGGTAGCCTGCGGCTGGCGGCCGTCGCGGCCGGGCTCGGCGCCGTCGGCGTGGCCCTCGGCGCCTTCGGCGCGCACGCGCTCGCCGACGCTGTGACGCCCGAGCGGCTGGCGACGTGGCGGACGGCCGCGAGCTACCACCAGCTCCACGCGCTCGCGGGCGTCGTGGCCGGCGGGCTGGCGGCGTGGCATCCATCTCGGGCGGCGCGCGCCGCGGCCAGGCTCTTTCTCGCCGGCATCGCCCTGTTCTCGGGGAGCCTCTACGCCCTCGTGCTGACGGATACCGGCGCATTGGGCGCCGTTGCGCCGGTCGGCGGGCTCGCGTTTATCGCCGGCTGGCTGGCGCTGGCGGCGGCGCTGTGGCGCGTCGAGGACGACGGACGACGGACCCCAGACGACGGGTAATCAACCAGGAGCCGGGGCGGAGGCGCGTCGGTGGGGCCTCCAGCCCCGACATCCAGAGAGCGAGATCCCGATACCCACGGGCCGCGGTCGTCCGTCGTCCGCGGTCCGATCGGGGGCGCTAGGCCGCGTCCTCGTCGAACAAGATCATGAAGCTGGGCCCGAGGTTGTTGTCGCGGGCGAGCGTCATGAGCACTTCGGCGGCCTCCTCGGGCGTGCCGTAGGTGCCGTACTCCTTGCCGTCGACGGCGAGCGCGTAGTCGACCTCGCCGTCCTCGTCGGCGTCGAGCTCCTCCCACTCGACGGCCTCCTCGATGAGGAAGAGGTCGCGGTCGGGGTCGTAGGAGGCGAGGTAGCGCTCGCGGACGCTTTCCTTGTCGATGAGGCTGACGTTGCCGAGCGCGCCGTACTCCTCATCGTAGAAGAGGGCCTCGGCGAGAAGCTGACGGGCGAACTGGTCGACGTTGAACGGAGGCATGAGCCGGAAGGGTCGGTTGGAAGGGGGAGGGCGTCAACGTACGCCGCCCCCCTCTAGGTTGCGTCGACGGCCGTGATCTCTCGGAGATGATCGTGCGCGGCCCGGCCCCGGTGCTCGGTCGGCGCCAGCCCGAGCCGGTCGGCGAGGTGGGCGACGAGGCGGTCCGCGACGGCCTGGAAGGTAGGAGAAGAGGACGGGAGGACGGGAGGAGAAGAAGACTCGGGGTCGGCGGAGGTCTGGTGCAAGGGACGCGCCTCTACTCCTCTACTCCTCCGCTCCTCTCCTCCTCCCCCCGCCTCCCGCGCCAGCGTCGTCACGCCGCGGTCGTCAATGCCGCAGGGCACGATCTGGTCGAACCACCCCAGCTCGGTGTCCACGTTGAACGCGAGCCCGTGCATGGTCACCCACCGGCTGCAGCGGACGCCCATCGCGCAGACCTTGCGCTCGTCGCCCCGAGCGTCGGGCCCGACCCAGACGCCGGTCCGCCCGGCGACGCGGCGGGCGACGACGTCCCAGTCGGCGCACGTCCGGATGGCGGCCTCTTCGAGCTGGCGGAGGTAGCGGTGCAAGTCGCGGAGCGGCTCGCCCTCGGGCGTCGCCAAGCGGTCGAGGTCGAGGATCGGGTACACGACGACCTGCCCCGGCCCGTGGAACGTCACGTCGCCGCCGCGGTCGACGGCCACGGCCTCGGCACCGAGGGCCGCCAGCTCAGCATCGCTCGCGAGCACGTTCCCGGCGTCGGCGCTCTTGCCGAGCGTGTAGACGGGCGGGTGCTCGACGACGAGGACGGTGTGCGCGAGCGGGACCGGCGGGTCGGCCCGCTTGGCGGCGACGAGCCGGGCCTGCAGCGCGCCCTGCAACGCCCACGCGTCGCGGTACGGCACGCGGCCGAGGTGGTAGACGTGGGCGGGGGCGGGCATCGGGAGGGCGGGGCGGCCGGTGATCAACCCACCGGCGCCGCCCTAGTTCGAGAACAGGATGCGCAGGCTGACGCCACCGGTGAACCGGTTCGTCTGCCCGGCGATCTCGGAGTTGGTCCGCTCGTACTGCGCCAGCAGGTTGGCCGTCACCTGGTTCGAGACGGTGTAGCTGATCTGGGGCGAGACCTGGAGCCGCGAGGTCTGCTGCGCGCTCGTCTCGGTGAAGCCCGTTTCGTCGTTGCCGTCGAGGAGGTTGAGCACGTCCTGCTGGAGCGGCAGGCCCGTGAACGTCTCGTCGCCGGCGACGAGGGCCGTGAGCTGGAACCGGATGTTGTTGTTGAGCCCGCGCAGCCCGAACAGGCTCAGGCCCGTCCGCGCGTACGAGAGGTCAACGCGCAAGTCGCGGGAGGTCTTCTCGTAGACCGTCGCCGAGAGCGTGTTGAGCGTCATCAGCGAGGTCCGGTTCGTCGAGAAGCTCGTCTGGACGTTGCCCTTGAACCCGAACGTGACGCCGATGAGCGGCTGGAACCGCTCGTTGACCGTCACCGAGGTCGGCTCGTCGAACCCGTCCTCGGCGAGCGTCGCGGCGCTCGCGAAGGTCTGGCCGTTGAACTCCTCGGTCCGCGAGCCCGGGTCGAAGATGGTGGCGAACTGGGTCTGGGCCGTCGCCGAGTACCCGTGCTGCAGGCTGATCTGGTTGGCGACGGCGCGCAGGAGCGGCAGCCGCTCCAGGCCCGAGTACGAGATCGTCCAGTTGGGGACGGGGATCTGGAACAGGCCGTTCGGCCCGAACGACCCCATCCCGCGCGAGAGCACCGAGGAGAAGTCGGCCGCGTAGCCCGTCGGCGACAAGAACTCGGACGGGATGGCGCCATCTTCGGACGGCGGGCGGCCGCTGTCGCGCTGGTACCGGGCCACCTGGGCCTCGACCACGTCGCGGTAGCTGCCGCCGAACGAGAACACCGTCGACTCGCCGGTCCCGGAGCGCCGCCCGACGGACCGCTCGATGTCGCCCGGCGCGGAGGCGAGGCGGAACGGGTTGTCGGGGTCGTCCGGGTCGCCGGGGTCGACCGGGTCGCCCTCGCCCAGGATCCGGAAGTCGATCTCCTCCGACGAGCTCCAGGCGGTCCGCCAGCTGAGGCCGACGGAGAGGCCCCGGAACGGCGAGAGCTGGGTCCGCGCGTCGATGTCGTGGCTGGCGCCGAGCAGGTCCGAGAAGGTGTTGAAGGCGGCGGGGTTCTGGATGCGCTGGTCGATCCCGATCTCGCGCGTGAGGCCGAGGCGGTAGCCCAGCGGCGGGGCGTCGCCGGCGAGGCCCGAGAACAGGCTGTAGGCCTGGCCTTCGAGCCCGGCCGTGGCGGCCGTCGTGGCGCCGCGGTAGGTCAGCGAGACGTCGTCGACGCCGGTCGCGGCCAGGAACAGGCGGCGGGCCAGGCGGGCGGGGCTGAGCCCACCGCCGCCGGCGGCGGTCGAGTCCGTCGCGGCCGCGGGCTGGCGGTTCGCCTCGGCCTCCCAGGAGCGGTAGAAGGGGAAGAGGCGCCAGAACGTCCGGGGCTGGATCTGGACCGCGCTCTGGATGTTGGCGCGGGCCCCGGCCGAGGCCACGTCGAGCTCGGGCGCCGAGGCGCTCGGCTGGTCGCGCCAGTCGTAGTTGGTCGAGAACGCGATGGGCTGGACCTGGAGCCAGCTCAGCCACTTCTGGCGGCGCGTGCTGATGCGGAGCGTCGCCGAGGCCTGCTGGGCGTACTGGCGCGTGCGGAGGTCGCCGCCGAAGGCGTTCGCGAGCGCCTCGCCGAGCGGCAAGAACTGCAGGTCGGAGCCGCCCAGGATCTCGACGCGGTCGGACGGGAACGGGTCGCCGGCCTCGAACCCGTCGAGCGCGGCGACCAGGTCGGCGTAGACGACGCTCGTGTCGGACCGGGCGGCAGTCGGGCTGATGCTGTAGGTCCGCGAGAACTGGCCGTCGCGGTCGCGGACCAGGATCCGGAACTCCTCGCGCTGGCCGGCCGCGCCCAGGTCCTGGTCGGTGTCCGACGCGAACGAGAGCTGGAGGAAGGGGAGCGGCGTGTGCTGGACCGAGAACTGGCGGCCGTGCTCGAACCGGTGCGTCCGCCGGGTGAGCGCGCGGTAGCTGCGGACCGAGTCGGGTTCCTCGAGGAAGCTGGCGCCCAGGCGCTGCTGGGACGCGGCGAAGTTGCGGCTCGCGTCGGTCGAGGCCGTGACGCTCTGGGGCAGCAGGTTGAACCGGAGCCCGCCGACGACGGCGCCCAGCACGGGGACCTCGTCGAGCAGCCAGAACGGGCGGACCGCGAGCGGCTTGGGCACCGACACGCGGTAGTTGAGCGCCGTCGTCCAGGCGTCGGTCTCGCTGAACTGGGCCGAGGGGTTCGAGCCGGCCTGCGACGAGGCCGAGTACGACGCCGTCACGCCGTCGAGCGTGTACTTCAGCCAGGGCGAGCGGCTGCCCGACTTCGAGGCGGACACGCGGAAGTTCTGCGACGAGGCCTCGGTCCGGGCGCGGTCCAGGATGGCCTCGGCGCGCAGGTCCGGCGCGAGCGCCCCCGTCTCCTCGTCGAGCACGTCGGGGTCGCCCTCCCGCGCGGCCTCGACGAGGTCGTCGAGCCGGATGTCGCCGTTGTCGGGGTCGAAGCGCGGCGTCGAGGCGTTCTGGGTGAGCGAGTACGAGACGGGGATGCTCCAGCCGAACCGCTCGGGGAGCAGCTTGTGGGCGTTGAACGCCGACGTCAGCGTAAACGCGGTCGCCGAGGCGAAGGCCCGGCCGCCGAGCGCGCCGCCGAGGTCGCCGAAGCCGTCGTCGGTGAAGCTGGCGCGGGCGTTGACCGTCGCCACGTCGGCCAGCGCCATGTTGGCCGTCACGAACCCGCTGGCGCCGCCGGCCTCGTCGTAGCCCGTCACGCGGAGCTCGTTGAACCACACCGACACGGTGTCGACGACGGCCGCGCCGCCGCGCCCGTTGCGGATGCCGAGCACGACCGTCCGGACGTCCTGGATCGAGGGCTGGCCGCGGACGGTGATCGTCGCGCCCGCCGGCGAGCCCTCCGGCGCGGCGATGGTGAAGCGCTCGTCGAGCGGCGCGCCCGAGCGGTCGCGCTGGAGCTTGGCCCGGTTGAGCTCGCTGAGCACGACGTTGACCGGGTTGAGGTCGACGCGCTCGCCGCCCACCTGCACGTTCGTCTGCCACAGGCTGTCCGACTGGGCGCAGTTGAAGGGCTGCTCGGGCCGGCAGACGCTCGTGAACACGCTCTCGTCGGTCAGCCGGTCCGGGTCGAAGGGGTAGACCGGCTGCTCGAACTCGTAGTAGTTCTCCGTCTCGTCGTCGCCGACGCGGAGGAAGACGCGCATCGAGTCCGACCGCTGGAAGCCGTCGCCGTGGATGGCGGCGCGGAGGTTGGAGTACTTGGTGAGGTCGAGCGGGGACGTGGCGTAGGAGCGCGTGATCCCCGCGCGGCGGCCGTCGCCGAGCCTCTCGGCGCGGAAGACGAGCGCCTGCTCGCGCGTCGACCGGACGGCCCCGCTGATGGACCGGGCCGTGTTCTGGATGGTGCCCCGGGGGATCGCGTAGATCGAGCTGTTCTCCTCGTTGTTGACCGACTCAATAAACAGCGACGGCGGCAGGCTCCGGACGCCGCCCTCGGTGTCCGCGTCGTCCGCCGCCGCCGAGCCGACGGCCTCCGACTTCAGCCACTGGCTGCCGACGAGTTCGAACGACGCGATGCGCATCGTGACCGGGCGGTCGTGGCCGGTCGTCCACAGGCGGACGGCCTCGATGCGCGAAAAGTCGTTGTCGTCGATCCCGATCGACTCGCGGCGGTCCGTCCGGACGGGGATCCGCAGCAAGTACCACGTCTGCTCGTTGCCCTCGCGGTCGACGGTCGTCAGCGGGTTCTGGAAAAAGGGGCTGGCCGCCAGCCCGGCCGCGTCGAGCGGGATCGTGTAGCGGTGGTACGACTCGGCCCGGTCGAGCGTGTTGTTGCCGTTGAGGTCCTCGGAGTTGGGGATCACCGACACCCCGCGCCCGCCGACCAGGTTCTGCTGGGCCAGCGCCGAGTTGAGCTCGCGGGCCGGGAAGTAGTGGGCGTAGCGCTCCTGGATGGTGGCGCCGTTGGGCGTCGTCGGGTAGCGCGCGCGGTCGTTGAAGCGGGTGACGTCGGCGAAGTTGTAGAAGTCGTCGCCCGAGGGGTCCTGGACGGCGCGGGCCTCCTCGGCCGAGTTCGGCGCCAGCGACAGCAGGAACGGGCGGAACAGGTCGGCCTCGGAGACCTCGTACGGCGCGACGCCGCCGGGGAGCGCGTTGAGCGAGGGGAGCCCGTCCAAGCCGAGGTCCTCGGTCCGGTTCGTCTCGTCGTTGAAGTCCACGAACCCGTTGGTGCGGCCGGTCGGGCGGCGGCCCCAGGCGTCGAGCTGGGTCGCGTCGCCGGTCACTAGGCCGTCCTCGGAGTTGAGGAACCCGTTGGGCAGGACGTCCTCGTTGACGCGGCCGAGGTCGAGGTACATCACCGCGCCCTCGGTCACGGGCTCGGTCCCGTTGACGCCGCCGAGCGGGGCGAACAGGAGCTCGACGAACTCGATGTTGTTCTGGCCGTCGAAGTTGGAGTACGACCCCTCGATGGGCCGGGCGAAGCCGCCCCACACCTCGCGCGGGTCCTGCTGGAAGCGGCCGCCGGTGACGGTCGCGTTGTAGTTGTAGGGGCCGCGCCGCGTCGGGTCGAAGTAGAGGTCGAGCAGGTCGAGCGGCCGCTCGGCCTCGCGGTTGTTGAGGAACTGGCGGT
The DNA here is from genome assembly GCF_046845755.1 of Rubrivirga halophila. Taxonomy (GTDB): domain Bacteria; phylum Bacteroidota; class Rhodothermia; order Rhodothermales; family Rubricoccaceae; genus Rubrivirga. The sequence continues at coordinate 130,147 of NZ_CP177357.1, read as the reverse complement.
TGGGGAAGAGCTCGTTGGCCGGGACGGGCTCGGTCGCCGGCGAGACGACCTCGGGGAAGCCTTCGGTGCTGTAGCCGGTCTCGGGGATCGAGTACCACGTGAACAGGCCGCGCCAGTTGGTCCGCAGCGTCGGGTCGGTCACGTCGGCCTCGTTCGCGTCGCCGTCGCGGGCGTCCTCCGGCCCGGCGTCGTCGGGCGGGCCGGCCAGGCGCCAGCCGTCGGTAAAGCGGAGCGCGGTGTAGGCGTTCTCGGACCCCTCGAAGTCGTCGACGTAGCTGACGCCCGAGAGCTCGTCGTCGGCAAAGTCGAGGCCCGCGTCGAGCAGGGCGTCGCGCGTCCGGCCGAACGCCAGCGTCGTCGGGTGGCCAGGGCTGAGGCGCGCCACCTCGCCCCGGATCTCGATGCGCGACGGCGCCCGCGTGTTGATGAGCGGGAGCGCGTCGACGGCGCGCGTCAGCCACCGCGGCTCGGCCAGGAACGAGCCGTCGAGCCCGACGATCGAGTTGTTCAAGGCCTCCTCGCCGACCCGGAACTTGTCGCCGAGCGGGCGCTCGGAGAGCTGCATCCACGTTGCGCCGAGCGAGAAGTCGTCCGAGAACCGGTAGTCGCCGCGCAGGCCGACGAGCGTCTTCGAGCCGATCGAGAAGAACTTGTTCTGCTCGACGGACACCTGGACGCGCTGGCCCTGCTGCAGGAACGTCGGGTTGATGATCTCGACCTGGCCGGCGGTGTAGTTGACCCGGTAGTCGGTGCCCTCCTGGAGCTCGAGCTCGCCCGAGGTCACGCGGACGGTCCCCTCGACGAGCTGGAAGCCGATGTTGAAGACGGACTGCGTGGCGCTCTTGTACTCGCCCGCGATCGTGTAGTCGGTCAGCCGCGAGAGCCGGCGGCGCGCGTTCTCGGGCTCGAGGTCGTAGAGGGTGGCCCCGTCCAGCGTCGGGACGTAGGCGTCGAGGATCTCCGCTTGCGGGACTCCGCCGAGCGTGACGTTGACGAAGCCGTTGGCCGAGCCAATCGTGCCGACCGTCTGGCCGGTCGTGATCAGGTTGAAGAGGTAGTCGCCGAAGGGCTGGCGGACGGGGAAGATGACGCGCCCGTTGTCGGGGTCGATGGTCTCGCCGGCGCGGAAGTCGAAGACCTCGTCGGGGACGGCCAAGCCCTGCTCGTTGACGCGGTCGAGGCCCAGGACCTCCAGGAACGTCTTCTGCTCGAACGACAGGTTGATGGGGACCGCCGAGGGGCTGGCGCCCGCCGGCTCGTAGTTGATACCGAGCTCGAACGTCGACGGGTTGAGGCTCCGGCCGCCGATGCGGTAGACGTTGCGGAGCGTCAAGTCCCACAGCGGGTCGGTCGGCGTCGGGCGGTCGGCGCGGATGAGCTTGAGGATGGTGCGGGGCCCGGTCTGCGAGGTCGACTGGGCGGGGCGGCCGTAGTCACCGACGTTGACGAGCTGGCCGTCGAGCGTCTCGTACTGGTAGGCGACGGCGATGAGGTCGTTGTCGGTCACCGAGGTCGACAGCGAGATCCAGCCCAGGCTGCCGTCGAAGGTGTAGTCGAGGTTGGCGCGCAGGCGCTTGAAGACGTTGTTGGCGAACGCGCCGGTCGGCGGGAGCGGGCGCACGAGCCCGGCGGCCGCGCTCTGGGCGGTCGCCGTGGCGCCGGCCGTGCGGAGCTGGTCGAGCCGGTCCTCGGGGTACTGGTCGATGGCGGGGCTCGGGAGCGGCGCGGAGAAGGCCTTGGGGTACGTCCCCGTGTCGCCGTCGAAGCCGCCGAGGTAGGCCTCGCCGCCGTCGAGCACCTCGGGCGGCTCGGCGAGGTCGGCGAGGGCGATGGCCCACGTCGTCTCGACATCGTCCTGCGTGGCGTTCACCAGGCCGGGCTCGTGCTTCCAGACCTCGATGCCGACGAAGCGGCGGAAGTTGGGCGGCAGCTGGGGGTTCTGCGGGCGGCGGTGTGCCTCGTCCCACCAGTTGTGGAAGCGGTAGCCCAGGAAAAAGTGGGTGTCGTCCTCGTAGTCGTACGGCGCCAGCGCGAACGTCTGGGCGTCGGCGCCGCCCTCAAACACGCGGTCGACGGTCTCGGCGTCCTGCTGGCTCGCGACGGCCGTCACGGCGAGGGGCCCGAACTGGAAGTCGGTGCGCAGGCCGAAGAGCCGCTGCCCGCCCCGGATCAGGGTCGACGGCGTCTGGAGGAACACGTTGCCCGCCTCGACGCGCTGCAGGATGTCGTCCTCGTAGCCCGTGTAGATCAGCGAGACCTGGTTCTCAAAGTCGAACTGGCTCTGGGTGTCGTAGTTGACGTTGATCGCCAGCTTGTCGCCGATCGTGCCGGCGACGTTGAGGTTGAGGTCCTGGCCGAAGTCGGGCGCGAAGGGGCTCGCGTTCGGGCGGAGCGCGTCCTGCAAGTCGTTCTGGTCGTAGCGCACGCCCAGGTTCACGTTCGAGGTGCCGTTGACGGTCAAGGCCACCTCGTTCTTGCCGAAGAGCGTCCGGAACGCGGACTGCTCGCCGCCGGGGATGTCGACGGCGAAGCCGAGCCCGCCGCCGCGCCGGGCCTGCTGGCGGTCGGCGCGCTGGGCGACGAGCGTGCGGAACTGGCTGTCGAGGGTCTCCTCGCGCCGCGCCGCCAGGAACTCGTCGAGCGAGAGGACGGCCGGGACGCGCGCCTCGCCGCCGACGGTCTCGGTCACGCGGTATGTGTACTCGGTCGAGTCGAGCTGGACCTGGCGCTGCCAGATCGCGCCCCGCTGGCCCAGAACGCCCGGCCGCCAGCGCAGGACCGGCGAGGCCGCCGCCGACGACTCGACGGGGAGCGGGAAGTACCGCCGCGCCCGCTCCGTCGTGTCCGGGCCGGCGACGACGAGCGTGTCGGTGTCGTCGTCAAAAAAGCCCGCGACGGGCGTGTCCGTGGTGTCGGCCGGGCCGGGCGACGCCAGGTCGGGCAGCGCAGGGACGGCGACGGAGTCGGTGTCGGCGGGCGCCAGCCAGGGCCACAGCGCGGGCCCGGCCGTCGAGCGGTCGGGCTGGGCGACAAGCGCGAGTAGGCATCCGGCGGCGACGGCGCCAAAGGCGACGGTGCGGCGGACGGACAGGGGCCGGGAGGGCGGCGCGGACACAGACAGATCGGCTACGGCACGGCGCGACGAGCCGCAGAGCGGCGTCGGGGCGCAGAGGGACAACGGTGGCGTAGCGAACGGGTCGGATCGGGCGCGGGCGGGCGGCAGAGACGGGGCCGCCGCAGACGCGCGGCGGGGTTCCCCCAGGGACGGCACGAAGCTAACCCGCGGCGCCGGAAGGCGGCAAGGGCGGCGGTCGTGCCCCGGCCCAACGGCAGCGGGCCCGTCGTAGTCTTCGGGGCACGCCCTCCTCCCCTTCATGACCCTCCGCGTCGCTCTCGCCGCTCTCGCCCTCGTCGCCACCGGCTGCGCCTCGGCCCCGCCCCCGGCCGACCCCGACGCGGGCGCCATCGAGGCCGGCGTGCGCGCCACGCTCGACGCCCAGGTCGCGGCCTGGAACGCCGGCTCCGTGCGCGACTTCATGGAGGGCTACCTCCGCAGCGAGGACCTCACCTTCCTGTCTGGCGGGAACGTCCGAAAAGGCTGGGAGGAGGCGCTCTACGGCTACGTCCGCGGCTACCCGGACGCGGCGGCGATGGGCCAGCTCACGTTCTCCGACCTCGACATCCAGGCGCTCGCGGCCGACAAGGCACTCGTCTGGGGCCGCTGGCGCCTCCAGCGCGACGGCGACGCGCCCGGCGCCGGGCCGGGCGGCCTGTTCACCCTGCTCTTCGTCGACACGCCCGACGGCTGGCGCGTCGCCCACGACCACACGTCGTCGGAGTAGAGGCCCCCGACCCCGCGACGGCGCCCCACGAGCCGCCCGCGGTGCGCGCCTGCGCGCGCCGGTCTCCCCGACGGATTCACCGACCTACCGACCCATGCCTTCCACTCCTGACCTGTCCGGCCGCGTCGTCGTCGTGACCGGCGCCGCCGGGCGGCTCGGCCGCGTCGTCGCCCGTCACCTCTCGGACGCCGGCGCGGCCGTCGCCGGGCTCGACCGCCAGCCCCACGACGTCGGCGACGCCGCGATCACGGCCGACCTCACCACGCCCGAGGCCGCCGACGCCGCGCTCGCCGCCGCCGCCGAGGCGCTCGGCGACATCCGCGGCGTCGTCCACACGGTCGGGATGTGGGCCGGGGCGCCCTTTGCCGAGACGACGCTCGACGAGTGGCAGACCGTCCTCGACGTCAACCTGACGAGCACGTTCGTCGTCTTCCGCGCGGCGGTCCGGCGGATGCTGGCGGCCGAGCGCGGCGGGCGGCTCGTGGCGATGGCCTCGGGGCAGGGCGCCGACAAGGGCGTGGCCCAGCAGGCGGCATACTCGGCCTCGAAGGCCGGCGTCGTGCGCCTCGTCGAGGCCGTGGCCGCCGAGTACCGCGACCGCGACCTCTCGGCGGCAGCCGTGGCCCCGTCCATGATCCTGTTCGGCGACGAGCCCGAGGGTGCGCGCGGCGTCAGCGTCGACGAGGTGGCCGCGCTGTGCGTGACGCTGTGCGGCTCGGCCGGCAGCGTCCACAGCGGGTCCGTGCTCCGGGCCTACGGATCGATGCGCTAGGGCGACCGCTCCGGCTCGGGCGGCGACCGTTCGCCCACCTCGCCGGCCGCCGGCGGGCGCCGTGTGCTACTGTCCGGCTGCCCATCCCCTCGTGCTATGCGTGCCGCCACCTGTTTCGCCCTGCTCCTCGCCCTCGCCGCCTGCGACTCGACCCGGACGCCGCCCGACGCGGCCGTCCTGATCGACGGCGACGCCGAGACCACGCTCGACGCGTCGGTGACGTACGTCGAGATCGAGGGCGGCGCCTGGGTGCTCCGCGACACTGGCGGCCAGCTCTACGAGCCGACGAATCTGCCCGACGCCTACCGCGTCGAGGGGCTGGCGGTCCGCGCCGAGGTCGACGTGCTGGAGGACTACGCGAGCGTTCTGCAGGTCGGCCCCATCGTCCGGATCCGACGGATCGCGCCGCGCTAGCCGTGCGCCTCGCCCGTCCCTGGGCCGTGCCCATCCCGTTCGCCATGCGTCGCCTGAGTCTCCTCGCCGTCCTCCTTCTCGTCGCAGGGTGCGACTCTTCCGTGGGTCCGCCCGAGGCCGTCGAGCTCGTTGCTGGCGAGGCCGATGCGACGCTCATCGGGACGATGGAACTCATCGAGACCGAAGAGCCCGGCTGGGTGATTCTGGAGGAGGGTGGCCGTCTCTACGGGCCGACCAATGTGCCGCGCGCGTACAAGGTCTCCGGCCTGGCCGTGCGCGCCGAGGTCGACCTGCTCGACGAGCAGGTGGACAGGAACGTCCCGTTCGGGCGTCCCGTCCGGATCCGGCGGATCGCGCCGCGCTAGCGTGCACCGACGCGCTCTCACCCCGGCCCTCCTGCTGGTGGGCTGCGTCGGGCCGTCGCTGCTGGCCGACGACCCGATCACGTCCATCAACGCGCTCGCGGACACGCGAGACGCCGTCGTCCGGCTCGTCGGCGGCGAGGCCTACCCGGCCCGGGCGCTCGTCGTGGCGCCCGACTCGGCCTCGTGGCTCGCCCCCGACGGCGTGCTCCTCGCGGTCGCGACGGTCGACATCGAGGCGGTGACGTTCCCCGGCCCCGCCCGCGATCTCGACGCGTGGGCCACGCTCGGCGGCGCGGCCGTGGGCGTCGGGCTGGGCGTGGCCACGGTCGGCGACCAGGACCCGTCCCAGGGCCTCGTGCTGACGCTGGGCGCCGGGCTGGTCGGCGCGTTCGTGGGGACGGTCGTCCGCGACCGCCGCTCGCGCGAGGTTACGGTCCGGCTGGCACCCGCCTCTGACGGTTAGGCGGCCCGCCAGTTTTCCTGGACGACGATCCCGCGTTCGGCCAGGCGCTCCAGGAGCGGCCCCGCGGGGAGCGCGCTGTGGGCCGAGGCCGACCCACCGCCGGGCAGCACCCGGTCCGCCAGCAGAATCGCCGCCGCCGCCGCTGGGAAGCCCGTGCACCGCTGCATGGCCGAGAGCCCGCCCGAGGCGTCGCACCGGTCGACCATCTCGTAGACCAGCGTCCCGGCCTCGCCGTCGCGCTCGCCGTCGACCTCGATGCGCAGGAGGACGGCGTCGTCGTAGGCCCCGCCCAGGCGCTGGCGCAGGCGGCGCACGAGCACGTCGCGGTAGGTGAGGTGGGTGCGGACGTCGAGCGAGGTCCGCTCGGCCAGCCCGAGGTCGAGGACGAACCGCATGCGCTCGGCGTGGCCGGGGTAACGGAGCGTCTTGACGTCGAGCGCGTCGACGGTCCCCTCCAGCGCCTCGACGAGCGCGCCCAGCCCGGCCGAGGTGTAGAACGCCTCCATCTCGCCGAACCCGTCGACCTCGATGGTCTCCAGCCCGGTCAGCGGCTCGCGCGTCTCGATCTGGCCGCCGCGCAGGACGGGCGCCGGCTCGGTGTAGTCGTCGATCAGGCGCTCGGCCGAGTGCGCCAGCCGGTGCCGGAACGGTTCGGGCGGCGTGATCGGGACGTCGCCGACGCGGATGCGGATGGCCGTGGTGCGGTCCATGGCCTCGACGCCCCGCATCGTCAGCACGCCGACGAGCCCGGGCGCCAGCCCGGCCCCGGTCATCACCCAGCGCTGGCGGCGATCGGCGTGCTCGGCGAGGCCCGGGAGCGGCCCGCCCAGGTCCACGAAGTGCGCGCCCAGGTCGAGCGCCAGCCGCGCCAGCCGCTCGCTGTGCTCGGGGCCCACGCACGACACCACGACGGCGCTCCCGGATAGGATCGGCTCCAGCCCGGAGGCGTCGCGGGCGTCGCCCTCGTACGTCCGCAGCCGCGGCGCGGCGTGCGCGGCGCGGAACGCGCGCAGCGTCGCCGGCTGGGCCTCGCACACCTGGACGCGCGCGACGGCCTCGTCGCGGGCGAGGTCGACGGCGACGGCCGTGCCGATGGCGCCGGCTCCGAGAACGGTGATCTTCATGGCGTGCGTGGGGGACGCCCCAAGGTATCAGGCGCCGGCGACCGACGGGCCCCGATCCGCCCCTCGAGACGGCGGCCCGGTGACGCATCGCTGGCGCTGCGGAGCCCGACCTTGGCCCGGCGCGTTCGACCCGGGCGCGCCCGCCTCCCCACCGCCCCGGCGGCCCCCTATGATCGTCCGCACCGACGCCGTCGTCCTCCACGCCTTCGACTACGGGGAGACCAGCAAGATCGTCCGGCTGCTCACGCGGCCGCACGGCGTGATCGGCGTGATGGCGCGCGGCGCGCGGCGGCCAACCAGCACGTTCGGGTCGACGCTGCAGCCGATGTCGTACCTCCAGGCGGTCTACTACCACCGCCCGCAGCGCGGCCTGCAGACGCTCAAGGAGGCCGCCCACGTCGTCCGGTTCAAGCGGCTCACGACCGACATCCACAAGGTCACCCTGGGTCTGCGCGTCGTCGAGGTCACGCGGTCGCTCGTCGAGGAGGGCGAGGCCCACCCGCTGATCCTCGACCACGTCGTCCGCACGCTGGAGCACATCGACGAGGCCGAGGCGAACGCGGCGAACGCCGTCCCGTGGTTCCAACTCCGGCTGGCCTCGATGCTCGGCTTCGCGCCCGACATCCAGCGCGCCGACGTCGAGGCGCTCGGCGACGACGGCGGGCGGCTGCTGCTGCGGAGCGGGGCCATTCTCGCGGCGGGCGCCGAAGCGACGGCCTACGGCCTCTCGTCGTCGGGCGACGGCGTCGACGCCAGCCGGGCGGCGCTGCGGACGTTCGCGATCCTGGCCAAGACCGACCTCGCCACGGCCGGCCGGATGCGCCTGGCGCCCGAGGTCCGGGCCGAGGCCGAGGGGCTCGTCGACGCCTACGTCCGGGTCCACACCGACGCGTCGTACCCCGACCGCGTGCGGGGCGTGGCCGACCAGATGGACACGTATCTCGCCCGCTCGCGCGGTGGCGCCCGGGACATGTGAGGGCGGGCGACGCCCGTTCAAACGAGGATTCCCGGATAGAGGAAGCGGGCCCCGCAGGCCCCGGTCGCCTCCCCACGGGCCTACAGGGCGGGCGTGTGCGCTCGATACTGTGCGGAGTTGTGTGTATCCCCCCCCGCCCCGTACCTTCGGGAGCGCCATCTCAGCCCGCCCCATGAGCCGCCGACAGCTCACCCACAAGCAGCACGCCTTCCTCAAGTTCCTCCGCGAGCACATCGACGACCACAAGGTGTGGCCGACGTACCGAGAGATTGCCGACCATTTCGAGTACCGGTCGCCGAACTCGGTGACGCAGAACCTCCAGGCGCTCTCGCGCAAGGGGTTCCTGCAGCGCGGCCGCAACGGCTACGCGCTGGTGGAGCAGGGCGCACGCGACGGCTCGATCCGTCTCAGGGGCGCGCTCCGCAGCGGGCAGATCGAGCCCGGCCCCTCGGACCGCCTGTCGCTGACCTCGCTCTTCCCGGACTTTAGCGGCATCCACGCCGTCGAGCTCGGCGACGACGTGTCGCGGACCTCCGAGCTCGGCCAGGCGCGCTACGTGTTCGTCGGCGAGGGCGAGGTGCCGGTCGGGGAGACGGCCGTGGTGATGGACGGGCACCGGCTGGCGATCGGCCCGATGCGCGACGACGGCTGCATCGACTGCGACGACGAGCTGGTGGCGCCCGAGGTGCTCGGCCGCTACGCCGGCCACGCCGGTCCCTACGGGCTCGTGCGGGCCCAGGCGCAGCTGGCGGCCGAGGCGTAATGCGCACCGGGCGGGGGGCGCCTTTAAGGCGGCGCTCGCCTGTCCGATACCGGCGCGGAGCCCCCTCCGACGCCCATGCCGCGCTTTCTCCCCGCCCTCGTCCTCGCTGCGATCGCCCTCTCCGCCTGCGACGCGGGCGGGTCCGACCTCGGCGCCACCTCTGGCTTGTGGGCCGGGACGGCCTCCTTCGAGGTCGACACCCTGATGCAGGACCAGAACTTCCGGGTGGTCGGCGACTACGACACGCGCTACGAGTTCGACCTCACCGAGGACGAGGACGGCCTCGTCCTCGGGTTCATGAACATCTACAACACGGGCACGCTGACCGTCCGCGAGCCGCGCAACGTGGGCGGGACCCAGACGGTCATCGAGCACGAGGTCGTGTGGGACGATGACCTGATCCACTCGTGGCCGGTCTACGGCACGTATGGCCGGCCGACCCTCGAGGTCGACCTCCCCGAGGCCGAGGCGGCCAACGTCTTCCCGAAAGACCTGTGGACGTTCACCGTCACCGGCGACCGGGCCCGGCTGCAGGACAAGCGGATCCTCCACGGCTACACCTTCGCGGTGTTCGAGGACTACGACTCGCCGCACACGTTCGCGCTCAGTCCGTCGAACGAGGACGAGTTCCGGATGGAGCGCCAGTAGCGGCCCCGTCCGGACGGCTTTTCGCACGGCGGCACCGCTCCGAGCAGTACACGACGGCGTCCCAGTCGCGCGCCCACTTTTTGCGCCACGCGAATGGGCGCCTGCAGACGGGGCACGTCTTGGTGGGAAGGTGAGGCTTGCGGTGGGCGATGGCGACGCGTGCGGCGGAGCGCCAAGGTGCCCCCGGATCGCGAGCGGCGCCAGCCGGCACGCAATCGGACCCACGGACAGAGCGTGTCCGCTACCGCCCCGGCGCGGAGGCGGGCCGATCCGGTATGTTCGACGGCTGTCCTCCCCCCTGCCGTGACCGTCCGCCACATCGCCGCCGTCAAGACCGCCCGGTACGCCGTGCTGGGGCCCGAGGATGGGCCCGTGTCCGAGGTCTGGCTCGTGTGCCACGGCTACGGCCAACTCGCGCCGTACTTCGCGCGCCACTTCCGCGCGGTCCAGCGGCCGGGCCGCCTCGTCGTGGTGCCTGAGGCGCTGAGCCGGTTTTACGTCGGCGGGCCGGGCGCGAGCACGCGCGGCTCGCGCGAGCGCCGCGTCGGGGCGACCTGGATGACGCGCGAGGACCGCCAGCACGACATCGCGGACGTGGTCCGCTACCTCGACGACGTGTTCGTGGCGGCCTGCACCCGTGCCGACGCCGACCCGCTCACGGTCCCGCTCGTCGGGGTCGGCTTTAGCCAGGGGACCGCCGCCGTCGCCCGGTGGCTGGCGCTGAGCCCGCTCGTCGCGCGGCGCGAGCGGCGGGCGCGGCGGCTGGTGCTCTGGGGCGGCGGCCTCCCGCCCGACCTCGACCTGGCCGCCCATGCGGGCTGGCTCGCCGACGCCGGCGTGACGCTCGTCGCCGGCGACCGCGACGGGTTCGCGACGCCCGCCCGGGTGCTCGAGCAGGAGGCCCGCCTGCGCGACGCCGACATCCCGTTCGAGTCGATCTCCTTCGCGGGCGAGCACCGGCTCAACGACCGCGTGCTGCGCGAGCTGGCGTGAGCGGCGCCGTCGGCCGCTTTGCGCCGAGCCCGACCGGCGACCTCCACCTCGGGAGCGCGCTCGCGGCGCTCGCGGCGTACGCCAGCGCCCGCTCCGCCGGCGGCCGGTTCGTATACCGGGTCGAGGACCTCGACGGGCCGCGCGCCGTGCCCGGCTCGGCCGAGCGACAGCTCGACGACGCGCGCTGGCTCGGGCTCGACTGGGACGAGGGGCCCGACGTCGGCGGCCCGAACGGCCCGTACCGCCAGTCCGAGCGGTTCGACCTCTACGAGAACGCCCTGCGCCAGTTGGCAGACGCCGGGCACCTCTTCCCCTGCCGCGTCTCGCGGCGCGACTTGCGCGAGCTGGCGAGCGCGCCGCACGGCGCCCCGGGCGTGCCGCCGTATCCCGCCGCGCTCCGCCCGACCGCGCTCGCGCCCGGCTGGTTCGACGACCACGCGGCGACGGCCGACGCCGCGCTCCGCTTCCGCGTCGAGCCCGGCACCGTCTCGTTCGTCGACCGCATCGTCGGCCCAGTGGCCGAGGACGTGTCGGCCTCGGTCGGCGACTTCGTGCTGCGCCGCCGCGACGGCGTCTATGCCTACCAGCTGGCGGTCGTCGTCGACGACTTGGCCCAGGGCGTGACGGAAGTGGTGCGCGGGCAGGATCTCTTGGACTCGACGGCCCGGCAGATCCGGCTGGTCGAGGCGCTCGGCGGCGAGGTCCCGACGTACGCCCACGTGCCGCTGCTGGTGGACGCCGAGGGCGAGAAGCTGTCGAAGCGGACGGCAGCGATGTCGCTCCGCGAGCTGCGCGCGGCCGGCGTGCGAGCGGAGGCCTTGGTGGGGTGGCTGGCGGCGGCGCTCGGACAGGGCGACGGCTCCCCCCGGACACCAGCCGAGGTCGCCGCCGCGTTCGACGTGTCGCGCGTCGGCACGGCGCCGATCCCGGTGCCGGACGACTTGGCTGATGCGCTCCGCTAGCTTGCGCCATGACCGAGACCCTGACCGCGACGATCACTTGCCCCGAGTGCGGCACGCCGACCGAGGCCGAGATGCCGACCGACGCGTGTGTGTTCTTCTGGGACTGCCCCACGTGCGCCGCCGTCGTCCGCCCCAAGCCGGGCGACTGCTGCGTGTTCTGCTCCTACGCCGACCGCCCATGTCCGCCCATCGCTGGCTCCTCCTGCTGCTCGTAGCGCTCGCGGCCCCGGCCTCGGCCCAGATGCTCCCGTCGGGGACGTGGACCGGCGAGCTCGTACGCGCCGACGGCGACCGCGAGCCGGTCGAGGTGGCGCTGGAGCGATGCGCGGGCGGGTTCACGCTCGCGATCGATGTCGGCGGGCGGGAGGCGCTCGTGCCCGAGGACGCCCCCGCGACGTGGCGGCGCGGCACGCTCGCGTTCGAGACCGGGCGCGTGCGCCTGCCGGGCGCCCTCCTGCCGCGCGCGCTGGTGTGCACACTTGCAGCCGGCGACGACGGCGCGCTCGCCGGGACGTGCTGGTGGGGCGGCGAGCGCGTCCGACTCCGGCTCGCGCCCCCGGCCGACGCCTCGTTCGGCTGCTAGGGTCCGTCACGTAAGTCGGTCCGTCGGCGAGCGAGAGCCGCTGGCGGTGTCAGCAAGGCGCCCGACAGCCTGCCCCGGCTTGCCGGGGAGATCGATGCCCAAGCATCGGACGAGGAGGGGAACGCCGCAGGCGCCATCTGAAGCCTCGCGCAGACAGGATCCGGATAACGTGTCGGGCCCTAGGGTCAGGCGCTCCGCGTGCGCCAGTCGCGATCGCCGCGGAAGCGCCGCCCGGCGGCGTAGACGAAAAACAGGCGCCGCGCGCGGACCTCGCGGCGGCCGTCGGCGACGGCCCACCCCGCCTGCGCCGCGTTCGCCAGCAGCGACCCACCCGCGAGCGTGGCGGCGACCGTCTGCGCCAGCACGTCCGGCGACGCGAGCGCGACGGACAGGGCGGGGACCGCGAGCGGGACGAACTGGCCGGGGCGCTCGGCGTAGCGCGTGACGAGCTCGCGGAGGTAGCCGACGGAGGCGACAGCGTCCTCGATCTCGGCGACGGCCGGGGCGACCTGGGCGTGGTACACGCGGTCGGCCTCGACGGCGAACTGGGGCTCCCAGGCGGCGGCGCCCAAGTCGGCGGCAAAGGCGTCGATGGCGGCGCGAAAGCGGGCGAGCGCCGGGTCGAGGTCGGCGCGCACGTCGAGCACCTCGGCAACCGTCGCGCGGTCGAAGAGCGGGAGCCGCTGGAGCACGTGCGCCGCGAGCCCGCCCGCCTGCGCGCGGTGCGCGTGCGGCTCCGAGACGCCGACCCGGCCGGCCTCGACGGCGAGCCGGAGCCCGTCGGCGGTCGGTCCGTCGAGAAGGGGCGTCACCAACCCGCGCTCGACGGCGTCGGCGACCGACGCGGCATACGTCTCGGCGGCGGTCTGGGAAAAGTCGGACGGCCGCGCAATCGCGCCGACGCCGAGCGTCTCGACGGTCAGCCGCCCGGCCGCGACGGCGGGCGCGAGCGCCTCCAGCCCGCTCGCGGCCGTGGCGTCGGCGAGCGCGCGCCGGTAGCGCCGCCACCACGCGTCGACGACGTCGCGCGCCACGTCTGCATCGACGCGTCCGGCCGCGAGGACGGCCGCCAGCCGGGCGGGCGCGTCGTCGAGCCCGAGGTCGTCCGCGAGGCCGGCGAGCACGTCGAGGCGGGCCGCCAGCGCGGTCGGCGCGTGGTCGCGCAAGCGGAGAAGCAGGCTCGCAGCCGGACTGCACAGCGTCACGCGGTCGCCGTAGAGCAGGGCCGCCTTGACGAGCGGCAAGCCGACGGCGAGGTCGGCGGGGAGCGCCGAGCGCGGGGGCCCGACGCCGACGGTGAGGTCCATGACGGGGCGCGTGGTGGGGCCGCAGGGTCGGGCACGGCAGTGCCACCGGGCGGTCACGGGACTGGCGCACTACTGCGCTAGCGGGGCTTGCGAAGCCGCCCGGGACACACACCTGGCACACCTGTCCCCGACCTTTGGGCTCCGCCCAATCCGGCCCGCCGGGCCCCACCACCGATATGCGTCGACAGGTCATCGAAAAGCTCGAAATCCTGGCCGACGCGGCCAAATACGACGCCTCGTGCGCGTCGTCGGGCGGCAAGCGCGAGAACTCCAAGACCGGCATCGGCAACAGCACCGGCGCCGGCATCTGCCACTCGTACACCGAGGACGGCCGGTGCGTGTCCCTCCTCAAGGTCTTGTTCTCGAACGTCTGCATCTACGACTGCGCGTACTGCGTGAGCCGCCGCTCCAACGAGGAGGTCGAGCGCGTGGCGTTCACCGTCAAGGAGGTCGTCGAGTTGACGATGGGGTTCTACAAGCGGAACTACATCGAGGGGCTGTTCCTGTCGTCGGGCATCTTCGGCGACGCCGACACGACGACGGAGAAGCTGGTCGCCGTGGCCCGCTCGCTCCGCCACGACCACGCGTTCAACGGCTACATCCACCTCAAGGTGATCCCGGGCGCCAGCCCCGAGCTCCTGACGGAGGCCGGCCGGCTAGCGGACCGGCTGAGCGTCAACGTCGAGATCCCGAGCGAGGCGGGGCTCAAGCAGGTCGCGCCCGAGAAGGACTACAACCAGGTGTTCGCGCCGATGGGCCACGTCCGCGACCGGATCGACGCAGCCAAGGAGGAGCGCAAGACCGACCGCCGCGCGCCCCGGTTCGCCGCGGGCGGCCAGTCGACCCAGCTCGTCATCGGGGCGACGCCGGAGACCGACCGCCAGATCCTGGAGCTGACCGACGGGCTGTACTCGGAGCAGAAGCTCCGGCGCGTCTACTTCTCCGGCTTCGTCCCGCTCGGCGGCGACAGTCGCGTGCCGGACCCCGAGTCGTACCGCGCCCCGCTCCACCGCGAGCACCGCCTCTACCAGGCCGACTGGCTGCTCCGCAAGTACGGCTTCGACCTCGACGAGGTCGCGCCGCCTGGCTCGGCGAACCTCGACTCCGACATCGACCCGAAGACCGCGTACGCCTTGCGCTACCCGTCCCTTTTCCCGGTCGACGTCAACAAGGCGCCGGTCGAGTGGCTCCAGCGCGTGCCCGGGCTGGGCTTGCGGAGTGCGCGCCGGATCGTCGCGGCCCGGCGCCGCGGGACGGTCCGCTGGGACGACCTGCGCGCGATGGGCGTCGTCCTGAAGCGCGCCCAGCACTTTTTGACGACGCCCGACCACAAGCCCCACCTCATCGGCCAGGACCCAGGGGCGGTCCGTCGGCGCATCGTCGGCGGCAAGGCCGGAGCCCCGCAGCTCTCCCTCTTCGCGCCAACGCCGGTCGCGCTCGCGACGCCCCCCGCCGCGCCGGTCGCCCTCGCCGCGTGAGCCAGCCGCCCGCCCTGCCCGTCGACCCGCACCTCGCCGTCGAGACTGACGGGACGTTTGCCGGCTTGCTGTGCGCGTACGCCGCGGCGTACCGGCAAGGCGCCCTGCCCGCCTCGGTCGGCCTGATCGGCGCGCCGGCCGACGGCGCCCTGTTTGGCGCGCCGATCCGCGTCGAGACCGAGGCGGCCATCGCGGACCGCGTCGAGCGGGGGCTGGACCGGCTCGTGCCCGGGCTCGTGGGGCGGCTCCGGCGCGCCGTGCTGAGCGAGCGGCCCGGCATCGAGGTCGCCGCGCTCCGGCTGGCGGACGCGGTCCGGGCCGAGGGCGCGGCGGTCGCCGAGGACTGGACGTTTGATCCGGCCCGCGAGGTCGGACGGTGGAGCGGACGCGTTGGGCGCGAGGCGCACCGGATGGAGGCGTTCGTCCGGTTCGAAGAACACGTCGCGGACGGCGTCGAGACGTGGACGGCGACGGCGCGGCCGGAGTACCACGTGCTGCCCATCTTGCACCCCCACTTCGAGGCGCGGTACCCGACACTCGCGTGGCGCATCGTCGACGCGCGGCGCGGGCTGGCGCTCGTCCACACGCCAGAGCCGGACCGCGCGCCGGGCGACCCGGCCAGCCGCATCGTCCCGGCCGTCACGCTGGGGCTGGCCGACGCGGCGCCCGACGAGGCGGCGTACCAGACGATGTGGAAGGCGTACTTCCAGGCCGTCACCATCCCGGAGCGGCGGAACCTGAAGCTCCACCTCCGGCACGTCCCGAAGCGGTACTGGCCGTACCTGACCGAGAAGCAGACGCTGGCGCCGCTGGCGGCACCGGTCGCAAAGGCGCGGGCGCCGCGAGCGGCCGTGCCCGCCTCGGGGCCGCCGCAGGGTTAGCCTGCCGTCTCGGCGTCCGGGTCGGCCACCTCGCCGGCCACGAACGGGCCGATGTAGAGCTGCTGGAGGAGCACGCGGCCGACGCCCAGGATCGGGACCACGAGCAGGATGCCCAGGAAGCCCGTCAGCGCGCCGAGCACGATCTGGCCCGCGACCACGAAGGCCGGCGCGACGCGGACCATCGCGCCCTGCACCTTGGGCGTGATGATGCTCCCCTCGATCTGCTGGGCGACCACGGCCAGCGCGAGCGTCCACAGACCGGTCGTGGTGCCGGACGCGAAGCCGACGACGACGGCCGGGGCCCACCCGATAAACGGCCCGAACGTCGGGATGACGGTAAGGGCCGCCGCGAAGGCCGCCAGCGCCAACGCCCCGGGCACGCCAATCAGGGTCAGCCCGGCCAGCGCCATCCCGCCGAGCACCACCACGGCGACCCCGACGCCCTTGAGCCACGCCAGCAGCACCGCGCCCATCTCGCCCATCATGCGGCGCACGAACGGCTGGTGCTCGCGGTCGAACAAGCGGACGACGGCGCTCGTGTACTGGGCCGGGGCGGCGGCCGTGTAGACGGCCACCACGAGCACGACCAACAGCCCCGAGAGCACGCCGGCGGCGGTCGAGAACCAGCCGAACAGCTGGCCGCCGATGGACCCGACCGCGGCGGGCACGGTGAGCACGCCCTCGGGCAAGCTCAGCCGCTCCCGCGCGGTCTCCAGGAGCTCCGGTGCCTGTGCCCACAGCTCCGACGCCTCCGTGACGAACCGGGGCCCGGCCAGCGCGCCCGCCGCACCGGCCACCCCGACGACAGCGACCACGACGACGGCCAGCGTCGCGCCCCGGGGCACGCCGGTGCGCCGGGTCAGCCACCGGCTCGCGCCGTAGAACAGGACGCCGAGCGACACCCCCAGAAAGACCAGCAGCACGGCGTGCCGGGTCGTCCACAGGACGAACATCCCGACGATGGCGAGGACGGCCAGCGACGCCACATAGCGCGCGCGCTGCCGGAACGCCTCCGGCGTGTCGATCGGGGTGTCCTGGTCAGTCATGCCGGGTCCGACGCGGGCCCGGCCCTGCGGTTCAGGCCGGACCGGTCGGTGCGGGATCTCCCCAGCCCGTCTCGAACAGCGCCAGCCGAACCCCATCGTCACCGGCGACCGTGCCCGCCCGGCGCATCCCGGCCTTTTCCAGCACGCGGTGCGACGCGGCGTGGTCGGTGTCGCTGATGGCGACGACGCGGGCCATTCTCAGGTCGCGGCGGGCGTGCGCGAGCGTGGCCCGGGCCGCCTCGGTCGCGTAGCCGTGGCCCGCGTGCCGGGCAGCGATGGCGTAGCCGAGGTCGGGCGCGTCGAGCGTCGGGCGGCGCAGGACTCCGCAGATGCCGACGGGCTCGCCGGTCTTGAGAGCCACCAGATAGAGCCCGTGGCCGTGCGCGGCGTAGCTCGCGAGCGGCCCCTCGCGGAGGTAGCGCTCGGCGTCGGCCGTGCTCTCGACGTCGCGGCTCCCGATCCAGCGCAGCCACCCGGGCTCGGTAACCAAGCCGCGGATGAACGGGGCGTCCGCCAGCGTGAGACGGCGGACGACGAGGCGGGCGGTCTCGAAGAGCACGTGGACGGGGGACGGGGGACGGGGGACGGGAAGATGCGGGCGGCCCGGGGTTGGCGTTGCCCCTCCGACAACCGATCACCGACCACTGATCACCGACGAAAAAAACCGCCCGCCCCGGCGCGAGGCCAGGGCGGGCGGGGTCGGTGGGGCCGAGGGCTCATCACCCTGTGCCCGTCACCCATCACTCGCTACGCCATCTCCAGCTCATTGTTGAGGAAGTCGCGGAGCACGTAGTTCAAGATCCCGCCGTGGCGGTAGTACTCGACCTCGACCGGCGTGTTGAGCGCGACGGTCACGTCGAACGAGGCCTGGGAGCCGTCGGCCTTGGTGACCGACACCGCCAGCGTCTCGCCGGGCGCGAGGTCGTCCGAGACCGGGATGTCGAACGTCTCCGTGCCGTCGAGCCCGTACGTCGCCAGCGACTCGCCGGCCTTGAACAGCAGCGGCAGGACGCCCATGCCGACCAGGTTGGACCGGTGGATCCGCTCGAAGCTCTCGGCCACGACGGCCTTGACGCCGAGCAGCAGCGTCCCCTTGGCGGCCCAGTCGCGCGACGAGCCCATGCCGTAGTCCTTGCCGGCGAAGACGACGAGCGGCGTGCCTTCTTCGGCGTAGGCCTGAGCCGCGTCGTAGATGTACATCTGCTCGCCGTCCTTGGTCGTCCAGCCGCCCTCGGTCCCGGGCGCCATCTGGTTGCGCAGGCGGATGTTGCCGAACGTGCCGCGCGTCATCACGCGGTCGTTGCCGCGGCGGGAGCCGAACGAGTTGAAGTCCTTGGGCTCGACGCCGTGCGCCTGGAGGTACTGCCCGGCCGGCTCGCCCTTGGGAATCGCGCCGGCCGGCGAGATGTGGTCCGTCGTCGTCGAGTCGCCGACCTTGGCGAGCGCACGCGCGCCGACGATGGCCTCGATGCCCGGGACCTCGGGCGTCACGTCCTCGAAGAACGGCGGCTCCTGGATGTAGGTCGAGTCGTCCTGCCAGTCGTAAACGGCGCCCTCGCCGGTCTCGATCGCGTTCCAGCGCGGGTTCGAGTCCTCGATGCCCGTGTAGAGCTCCTCGAACTGCTCGCGCGTGACGGCCTGCTGGATGGCGTCCAAGATCTCCTTCTGCGAGGGCCAGAGGTCCTTGAGGTAGACGTCGTTGCCGTCTTTGTCCTGCCCGAGCACGTCGTTCTGGAGGTCGATGTCGACGGTGCCCGCGAGCGCGTACGCGACGACGAGCGGCGGGCTCGCGAGGTAGTTGGCCTTGACGAGCGCGTGGATACGGCCCTCGAAGTTGCGGTTGCCCGAGAGCACGCCCGACACGATCAGGTCGCCCTCGGTGACGGCCTTGGCGACCGGCTCGGGCAGCGGGCCCGAGTTGCCGATGCACGTCGTGCACCCGTAGCCGACCAGGTTGTAGCCCAGCTGGTCGAGGTACGACTGGAGCCCGGCCTTTTCGAGGTACGCCGTCACGACGCGGCTGCCCGGCGCGAGCGAGGTCTTGACGTACGGCTTGACCGACATCCCCTTTTCGACGGCCTTCTTCGCCAAGAGCCCGGCCGCGAGCATCACGCTCGGGTTGGACGTGTTCGTGCAGCTCGTGATGGCGGCGATCGCCACGTCGCCGTGCCGGAGGTCGAGCTCGTTGCCCTCGCCGTCGACGTAGCGGCCGGTGTTGTCGAGGGCGTCCTCCTTGAGGCCGAAGCCCTGGGGGCTGGCGGGGCGCGTCAGGCTCTCGCGGAACTCGCGCTGGACGTCGCCGAGCACGATCCGGTCCTGGGGCCGCTTCGGGCCCGACATCGAGGGCTGCACGTCGGCCAGGTCGAGCTCGAGGACGGCCTCGAACTCGGGGTCCGGTGTGTCGTCGGTCCGGAAGAGGCCCTGGGCCTTGCAGTACGCCTCGACCAGCTCGACCGTCTCCTCGTCGCGGTTCGTGCGGCGGAGAAAGTCGAGCGTCTCGGCGTCGACGGGGAAGAAGCCCATCGTGGCACCGTACTCCGGGGCCATGTTGGCGATCGTCGCCCGGTCGGGCAGCGACATCGTGCTGAGGCCGGTCCCGAAAAACTCGACGAACTTGCCGACGACGCCGTGCGCGCGGAGCATCTGGGTGACCGTCAGCGTGAGGTCGGTGGCTGTGACGCCCTCGCGGAGCTGGCCGTTGAGGCGGAAGCCGACGACCTTGGGCATCAGCATGTAGATGGGCTGGCCCAGCATGGCCGCCTCGGCCTCGATCCCGCCGACGCCCCAGCCGAGCACGCCGAGCCCGTTGATCATCGTCGTGTGCGAGTCGGTCCCGACGAGCGTGTCGGGGTACGCGACGGGCACGCCGTCGTCGCCCGGGCTGGTCCAGACGGTCTTGGCGAGGTACTCGAGGTTGACCTGGTGGCAGATCCCGCGCTCCGGCGGGACGACGCTGAAGTTCTCGAACGACTTGCTCCCCCAGCGGAGGAACTCGTAGCGCTCGGCGTTGCGCTGGAACTCGATGTCGGCGTTGATCTGGAACGCCTGGGGGAGCGCGAACGAGTCGACCTGGACCGAGTGGTCGATCACCAGGTCGACCGGCACGCGCGGGTTGATGGCCTCGGGGTCGCCGCCGTTGCGGGCCATCGCGGACCGCAGCGCGGCGAGGTCGACGACGGCCGGGACGCCGGTAAAGTCCTGCAGGAGCACGCGGGCGGGCGTGTACGGGATCTCGACCTCGGCCGGCTTGGCGGGGTCGTAGGCGGCCAGGTTGCGGACGTCGTCGTCGGAGACGGGGCCCGGGAGGTCGGCCTGGCGGGCGGCGTTCTCCAAGAGGACCTTGATCGAGAACGGGAGCCGGCCGAGGTCGGCGCCGGTCGCCTCGGCGACGGCGTCCAGGCGGTAGACGGTGTACGAGCCGGCGGAGGTGGTGAGCGTGTCGCGCGCGCGGATGGGGTCGGCCATGGGGTCGGGAGAGTCCGGAGTTCGAAGGGGGGTCGGAGACTACACGCGCGACGGGCGCAATGGTGCCCTCTCCGCGCGGTCCCGACGCGATCTCCACCCGCCGCGCAGGGGGACCAATCGGGATGACGCACCGGATGTGCATGCGGCCACCGCCGCGCGGCACGTACTCAGTCCACCAACTTGGTCGCTCATGCTCGCCGCCTCGCCCCCCTCGTGCTCGCGACTGCGGCGTCCGTGCACCCACCGCCGGCCGTCGTGCCTCGGAGCCGGGTCGTGGGATGGGACGACGACCGCAACCAGCAACCGACGATTCCGGACGACCTCGGCGAGGTGACGGCGCTGGCGGCCGGCGGTCCGTTCTCGCTCGCCCTCCACTCCGACAGGACCGTCGCGGCCTGGGTCAGCGACCTCTTCGGGCGGGCCACGCCGCCGCCGGATCTCGACGGGGTCGCCACCCTGGCTGCCGGCGGCACGCGCTGGCGCTCCGCACCGACGGCACCGTCGTCGGGTGGGGCTCCGACTCTGCGGGTGCGGCGACGCCGCCATGCGCACCCAGCGCGCGGCCGTCGTCCGGTCGCTCGCCCGTCGCCGTGACGCTTCCGACTCGTGCTAGCGACAAGCGGCCCACTTAGCCTGTAGCGATTAGCGAGGGGACCGACAGGGGGTTGGGCGGAAGGCCGGGTCGCTCTCCGGGCGGGAGGGCGTGCGGCGGGGGTCGAGCGGCGCGGGAAGGGTGCTCGTCGCCGGGGCCTGCGCCTCTGCGGCCTACGTTGGTCTGTCGGGGCCCACGGGCCCGGCGGTCTTCGACAGGTCGCGCGCGCGGCGCCCCGGCGGTGTCTCTGAAACAGCCCTGCCGTCATGCGCCGCCTCCTCACGCTCGCCGCCGCCCTCGGACTCGCCGCCGCCGTCGGCGCCCAGTCGGTCCCCCTCGGACCCGGGGCCGAGGCCGCGGCCATCGACCACCTCCGGGCCACGGCCCAGGCCCACGGCCTCACCGCGGCCGACGTCTCCGACCTCACCGTCAGCGCGGGCCACCGGAGCCTGCGGAGCGGGCTGAGCTACGTCTACGTCCAGCAGCGGCACGGCGGGGTCGACGTGGCTGAGGCGATCGCCACGGTCGCTGTCGACGCGCGCGGCGAGGTGGTCCACGCCGCGGGGCAGTTCGTGCCGCGGCTGGCGTCGCCGGTGTCGCGGCACGCCGCGGCGCTCTCGGCCGAGCAGGCGCTCGCCGAGGCCGCCGCGCGCGTCGGCGCCGCGGACATCCCGACGACCCCGCGGTCGGTCGCGCCCGGTGCCGAGCAGCGGACGGCGTTCGGCGAGGCGCGGGGGATGGCCGTGTACGCCCGCAAGGTGTACGTGCCGCTGGCGCGCGAGGGCGTGGCGCTCGCGTGGGAGGCCCAGGTCCCGATGCGCGGCCACGTCTGGATCGTCCGGCTCGACGCCGCGACCGGCGCCGAGCTGGCGCGGCTCGACCTGGTCGTGAGCGAGCACGTCGCGCCGATCGCGCGGCGGCCCGCCCGGCCGTGGGCCCCGTTCGTGACCCCCGATGCGACCGCCGCGACCGCCCGGCCTGGGAGCGGGGCCGGCGAGGACTACCGGGTCTTCGCGCTCCCCCTCGAGAGCCCGACCCACAGCGGGACGCCCCCGCCGGGCGACGGCCGCACGCTCGAGAGCGACCCGTTCGACCCCACGGCCTCGCCGCTCGGCTGGCACGACACCGACGGCATCTCCGGCCCCGACCACACGGTCACCTGGGGCAACAACGTCCGTGCCTACGACGACATCGCCGACGACGACACCGCCGACCCCGGCGACTCGCCCGACGGCACGGCCTCGCTCACGTTCGACTTCCCGGTCGACTTCACGATGGAGCCGGGGACGTACACCGACGCCGCGGTCACCAACCTGTTCTATTGGAACAACATCGTCCACGACATCCTCTACCACTACGGGTTCGACGAGGCCGCGGGCAACTTCCAGGAGACCAACTACGGCGCCGGGCCCGGCGGCGGCGACTACGTCCGGGCCGAGGCCCAGGACGGCGGCGACACCAACAACGCCAACATGGCCACGCCCCCCGACGGCTCGCCGCCCCGGATGCAGATGTACCTGTGGGATACGCCCACGCCCGACATCGACGGCGACTTCGACGCCGGCGTCATCGTCCACGAGTACGTCCACGGGCTGACCAACCGGCTGACCGGCGGCGCGTCGGAGGCGACGTGCCTCAACAACGCCGAGCAGATGGGCGAGGGCTGGAGCGACTACTACGCCCTCGCCTTCACCCAGGACGCGGGCGACCTCGGGACCGACGGCCGCGGCATCGGGACCTTCGTCCTCGACCAGCCGACGACCGGCCCGGGCATCCGGACGCACCCGTACTCGACCGACACCGGCACCAACCCGCACACCTACAGCGACACCCTGGTCGAGATCGCGCCCCACGGCGTCGGCTCGGTGTGGGCGGCGATGCTGTGGGACGTGCACTGGGCGCTGATCGACCTGCTCGGCTACGACCCCGACCTCTACGACGCGACGGGCGGCGCGGGCAACCAGGTCGCCCTCCAGCTCGTGACCGACGGGCTCAAGCTCCAGCCGTGCTCGCCGGGCTTCGTCGACGGGCGCGACGCGATCCTGGCCGCCGACGCCGCGCTCTTCCCCGACCCTGGCTTCCCGGCGCTCGGCGTCCACCACGCCCTCATCTGGGACGCGTTCGCGGCGCGGGGGCTGGGGTGGTCGGCCGACCAGAACTCGTCGACGACGAACGCCGACAACCTCGAGGCCTTCGACGTCCCGCTCGCGCCGGGGACCGTCGACGTGGACGTCCCGCCGCTGACGTTCATCGTCCCACCCGGCGGGACCGCTGGCGACGGGATCCTCGTCACGAACACGAACGGGCCCGGCGACGGGGTCGCCGAGGTCACGGCGGTCGTGACGCGGACCGACCAGCCGGCCCCGCTCGCGCTCACCGGCGGGCCGGACGACTTCGGCTACACCTTCCTCGACTCCGACGAGCCCGGCGGGCCGACGGTCGGGTTCGAGGACATCTCGGGGACCGGCACGCCCGTCGCCTTCGCGCCCACCGGCGGGTTCCCCCCGACCGACGAGGGCGTAGCCGACGTGGCGCTCCCGTTCCCGTTCGACTTCTACGGCGCGCCGCAGCCGTCCGTGCAGGTCTCGACGAACGGGTTCGTGGCCTTTAAGCCCCACGTGCTCGACACGTTCGTCAACTCCGGGCTGCCCTCGGCGGCCCTCCCGAACGGCATCGTCGCCGCGTTCTGGGACGACCTCCTGGCGGGCGACGCGGGCGTCGTCTACGTCGGGCTCCTCACCGACGGCCGGTTCGCCATCCAGTGGGACGACGTCGAGCGGTTCCCCGAGGGCGGCTCGTCGTTCACCTTCCAGCTCATCTTCGCGCCCGACGGGTCCATCGAGATCCAGTACGAGACGATGACGGGGACGCTGACCAGCGCGACGGTCGGGATCGAAAACCTGACCGGGACCGACGGGCTCGAGGTCGTCGTCGACGGGCCGTACGTGGCCTCGGCGAAGGCCGTCCTGATCGTCCCGCCGATCCCGTGGGTGACGGCCTCCCCGTTCGGGGTCTCGATCCCCGAGGGCGGCGCCGAAGCGATCGCCGTGGACGTCGCCGCGAGCGGGCTCCCCGACGGGGTCTACACGGCCGACATCCAGATCACGACGAACGACCCGGTGACGTCGGAGCTCGTCGGCGTGACGATGGAGGTCAGCGGCGGGGCCGCGACGCTCGTCACGGGCCCGCGCGGGCCGCGCTTTTTCGGGCCGCCCGCCGACGGGTTCACCGTCGACGACCTCGCCGCGCAGAACCTGGTCCGTGGCGTGCCCGGGTACTACCCCGCCAACGCCCACCCGACGCTCCTCACCGAGTACAACACGGCGACCAACCGCTGGGAGGTCGGCGCCGGCGCCGGCGACGTGCTGCCCCTCGGCAAGGCGTTCCGCTGGTTCATGACCGACATCGACGGGATCGGCCACCCGGCCGTGTCGCAGAGCGTGGCCCTCCCGTTCTCGCTCGCGACCCCGCTCCCGCTCAACACGGCCGACGTCCGGCTCCGCCTCGACACGTCGGGCAACCGCTGGAACCACCTTGCGAATCCGTTCGGCGAGCCGCTCGACCTGACCGGCGCGTCGACGTGGCCCGGCGGGTTCGCCATCTTGGGCGGGCTCTTCAGCTACGACGCGACGCTGAGTTCGTGGGAGCCGTCGCCGCCGAGTCTGGCGCCGTGGCACGACTTCCGGTTCCGCTCGCGGGGCCCGCGCGCCAACGGCAAGCAGCGCTACCTCATCATCCCGGCGAGCGCCGCCGGGCCGCTCGCGGGCCGCGCTGCCGCGCCCGCACCGCCGCCGGGGCTCACGTTCCGGCTCGACGCCCGCGCCGCGACCGGCCGCCGCCTCGGCGACCGGATGCTCGCGCTCCGCTTCGACCCGGCCGCGGGCGCGGCGTACGACATCGAGGAGGACGTCGAGAAGCTCCAGCCGCCGGCGACGGCGTACGCCCTCCTCGGCACACGCGCCGGCCGCGCGCTCGTCGCCATCGACGCCCGGCCGTTCGCGCCCGCCGAGATCCCGCTGGCGCTCGAGGCGCGCGGGACGGCCGCGGAGATGACGCTGTCGTGGGACGCCGGCGCCCTCCCCACGGGCCTGTCGGTCGTCCTCGTGGACCTGGCGACCGGCGCCGAGATCGACGTCCGCGCGCGGTCGAGCTACGCGTTCCGGGTCGCTCCGGCGCCAGCGCTCGACACCGTCCCGGTGAACGACCTCGCCGACCCCTCCGCAGCGGCCGACCGGTTCGTGCTCCGCCTCGGCGAGGCGCTCGCCGACGCCGAGGCGGTCCGCGAGGTGGCCCTCGACGCGCCCGCCCCGAACCCGTCGGCTGGCGGGGCCGTCGTGCGGTTCACGCTCCCGGAGGCCGCCGCCACGCGGCTCGTGGTGTTCGACGTGCGCGGTCGCGAGGTGGCCGTGCTGGCCGACGGGACCCTCGAGGCCGGGCGCCACGAGGCGGCGCTCCCCGCCGCCCTCGCGGCGGGCGTCTACGTGGTGCGCCTGACGGCGGGCGAGGCCGTGCGGACGCGCCGGGCGGCCGTCGTGCGCTGAGGGCACGGCGGCCGGGGGCGCACATACCAGGGCGCGGCCGCCGTGCGTGCCGCGAGGGCCCGGCTGGAGCGGTCCGGCCGGGCCCTCGGCCGTCCGGCCGGGGCGCCTGCTACAGATCTGCAATTTCGGCTCGATACCGACCCATCGCGGCGACCAACGCCGCCCGATCCCCACGTGCCCGCCCCGCGCCGCTACCTTCCCGCCGATGCCTCACCGACCCCGCCGCACATATGCGGCCGTTCCCCGCTCCTGGATGACCCGCCTGTTCTGGGCCGCCGCGCTCGCGCTCGCCCTCGCCGCCCCCGCCCTCGCGCAGTCGGCGCCGCTCGCACCCTTCGCCAAGTGGGCCGCGCTCGAGCACCTCCGCGCCACGGCCCCCGCCCTCGGGCTCACCGCCGCGGACGTGGCCGAGCTCGCCGTGACGGCGGGCCACCGCAGCGCCCGGAGCGGGCTGAGCTACGTCTACGTCCAGCAGCGGCTCGACGGGATCGACGTGGTCGACGGCCAGGTGACGGTCGCCGTCGACGCCCACGGGGACGTGGTCCACACGGCGGGGGCACTCGTGCCTGGGCTGGTGGGCACGAGCGCCCCCGCGGTCGACGTCGCCGCCGCGCTTCGCCTCGCGGCCCACTCCGTCGGCGCGCCGGTCCCGCCGCTGACGCCCGTGGCGACGGGCGCGGGCCCGGCGCAGGAGACGACGTTCGCGATCGTGGCCGGGGTGCCCGTCACGGCCCGGCTCGTCTATGCGGCCCGGCCCCGCGAGGGCGTCGCGCTCGCATGGGAGCTGCTCGTGCCAACGCCCGGCGGCGACGACGTGTGGCAGGTCCGGCTCGACGCCATCGACGGCCTCGTCTTCTCGGCGGCCGACCTCGTGGTGAGCGAGCACGCCGCGCCGACGGCCGGCCGAGCCGTGGCGGGGGTCGGGCGGCGCGCCGCCGCGGTCCCGCTCGCGTTCGTCGAGGCCGCCCCGGTCGCCGCGGACGGGGCCAGCTACCGCGTGTACCCCGCCCCCTACGAGAGCCCGATCCACGCGCCGACCGCCCCGCCCGCCGACGGCCGCGCGCTCGTCGTCGAGCCCGCGGGCGCGGCCTCCCCGTTCGGCTGGCACGACACGGACGGCGTCGCGGGCCCCGAGTACACCATCACCTGGGGCAACAACGTCCGTGCCTACCAGGACCGCGCCAACGACAACTCGGGCGCGGTGAGCGACTCGCCCGACGGCGGGCCCGCCCTCTCGTTCGACTTCCCGCTCGACCTCACGCTCGCCCCCTCGGCGTACACCGACGCCGCGGTCACCAACCTGTTCTACTGGAACAGCGTGATCCACGACCTCACGGCGCTCTACGGGTTCGACGAGGCCGCGGGCAACTTCCAGCAGACCAACTACTCCGGCGCCGGGGCCGGCGGCGACTACGTCCGGGCCGAGGCCCAGGACGGCGGCGGGACCAACAACGCCAACATGTACACTCCGGCCGACGGCTCCGCGCCCCGGATGCAGATGTACGAGTGGACGACCGGCACTCCCCGCATCGACGGCGACTTCGACGCGGGCATCGTCGTCCACGAGTACGGCCATGGCGTCTCGAACCGGCTCACCGGCGGGCCCGCCCAGGCGGGCTGCCTCGGCAACGCCGAGCAGATGGGCGAGGGCTGGAGCGACTACCTCGGCCTGATGCTCACCCAGCAGGTCGGCGACACCGGCCCGACGCGCCGCGGGATCGGCACGTACGCCCTCGACCAGCCGACGACCGGGGCCGGCATCCGCCCCGCCCCCTACTCGACCGACCTCGCGATCAACCCCTTCACCTACGCCGACTCCCAGACGCAGGCCATCCCGCACGGCGTCGGGTTCGTGTGGGCCACAGCGCTCTGGGAGGTGACGTGGGAGCTCATCGACGCGTTCGGGTTCGATCCCGACCTCACCAACCTCGGCGCCGAGGCTGGCAACCACATCGCCCTCGCGCTCGTGATGGAGGGGATGAAGCTCCAGCCGTGCTCGCCCGGCTTCGTCGATGGCCGCGACGCCATCCTGGCCGCCGACGCCGCGCTCTACCCCGACCCCGCGCGGCCCGGCCTCGGCCGCCACCACGACCTTCTGTGGGCCGCGTTCGCGCGGCGCGGCCTCGGCGTCAGCGCCGATCAGGGCTCGTCGACCTCGAACGCCGACAACGTCGAGGCCTTCGACCTGCCGATCACGGGGGGCGTCGCCGCGATCACGCCTCCCACCCTCGCCTTCGCGCTCGGCGCCGGCGAGGCCGCCACGGCCGACGTGACGCTCGCGCACACGGGCGCCCCCGGCGACGGCACCCTCACCTTCCAGGCCGTCGTCACCAACCTCTCGCAGCCCGACGGCGCCGACGCCCTCGCGGGCGGCCCCGACCTGTTCGGCTACACATTCGCCGACTCCGACGAGCCCGGCGGCCCGGCCGTCGCGTTCACCGACATCTCGGCGACGGGCGCGCCCGTCGCCCTCACCGCCGTCCCGGGCTACGACCCCGACGACGAGGGCTACGCCGACGTCGCGCTCCCCTTCGCATTCCCGTTCTACGGGGCCCCGCACGGGTCCGTCCGCGTCTACTCCAACGGGTTCGTGACGTTCGACGACACGTTCGTCGGCGAGACGTTCACGAACACGGCCGTCCCCGGCGCGGGCATCCCGAATGCCGTCATCGCCCCGTTCTGGGACGACCTCGACGGCGGCGCGTCCAGCGTCGTGTACGCCGCGGCCCTCCCCGACGGCCGGTTCGCCATCCAGTGGGACCGCTACGGGCGCTTCAACGACGCGAGCACGACGGTCACCTTCCAACTCGTCCTCTCTGCCGACGGGACCGCTGAGATCCAGTACGACGCGATGGCGGGCACGCTCGACCGCGCGACGGTCGGGATCGAGAACGCAGCCGGCTCCGACGGCCTGGGCGTCGTCTTCGACGCGCCGTACGTGACGGCCGCCAAGGCCGTCCTGTTCGACGCGCCGACCGCGTGGGCGTCGGTCGCCCCGGTGTCGGGCGACGTCGTCCCGGGCGCGAGCGCCGCGCTCACGGTCGCCGTCGACACGCAGGACCTCCCCGACGGGGCGTACACGGCCGACCTCGTCGTCACCACGAACGACCCCGAGGCCGCCACGACGACCGTCCCGGTGACGCTGACCGTCGGCGGCTCGACGGCCACCTCGTCCGTCGTGATCGCCGGGGCCCGCGGGGCCCGGTTCCTCGGGCCCCCCGCGGCCGGGATGACCGTCGACGACCTCGCGGCCCAGAACCTCGTCCGCGGCGTGCCCGGGTACTTCCCCGACCACCCCAAGCCGACCCTGTGGACCGGGTACGACACGGCCGCCGGCCGGTGGCTCCCCGACGGGGGCGCCGGACACGAGCTCCCGCTCGGCCGCGCGGTCCGGTGGTACCTCCTCGACCGCGACGGGGTCGGCGACCCCGCCGTGAGCGAGAGCCGGGCCCTCCCGTTCACGCTCGCGACCGGCCGCCCGGTCAACGACCGGTTCGTCCGGGTCCCGCTCGACACCGGGGGCAACCGGTTCAACCACCTCGCCAACCCGTTCGCCGAGCCGCTCGACGTCTCGGGGATCCGGTCGTGGCAGGGCGGGGGCGGGCTCTCGCGGAACACCGGGGTCTACACGTACGACCCGGCCACGGCGACGTGGGCCGAGGCCACGACGGTGGCCCCGTGGCAAGCGTTCCGGTTCCGGGCCCGGGGCCCCCGCCGGAACGGGAACCCGCGCGTGCTGACCATCCCTTCGGACGCCCGGGTCCCCGCCGAGCAGGCGGCCCGGACGGCCGCCCCGACGCCCGGCCTCCGCTTTTCGCTGTCGGCCACCGCCGCGTCCGGCCGGCCGCTCCGCGACGCCTCGCTGGCGGTCGTCTTCGACGCCGAGGCGACCGCGGCGTTCGACGCCGACGAGGACACGGAAAAATTCCAGCCCCCGGCCACGGCGTACGCGCTCGTCGGGGCCCGCGTGGGCGGGGCGCTGGCGGCCGTCGACGCCCGGCCGTTCGCCCCGGCCGAGGTCCCTCTGGCGGTCGAGGCCCGGGGCGCGGCGGCCGAGATGACGCTGTCGTGGGACGCGGGCGGGCTCCCAGCCGGGCTGCCCGTCGTGCTCGTCGACCTCGCGACGGGCGAGGAGGTCGACGTCCGGGCGCGGTCGAGCTACGGGTTCCGGCTCGCGCCGAGCCCGGCGCTCGACGACGTCCCGCTCGACGACCTCGCCGACCCGGCCGCGGCGGCCGACCGGTTCGTGCTCCGGATCGGGGCGGCGCTCGCGACGACCGGGGACGTGACCGCCGTTGTGCTCGAGGCCCCCGTGCCGAACCCGTCGGCGGGCGGCGCGCGTCTCGAGTTCGGGATCCCCGAGGCCGGCGCCGTCCGGCTGAGCGTGTTCGACGCGCGGGGCCGCAAGGTCGCCGTACTGGTCGACGGGCCGGTGGCCGCCGGGCGGCACGAGGCGGCGCTCCCGGCCGGGCTCGCGGCCGGGGTGTACGTCGTTCGTCTCGAGGCGGCCGGCGCCGTCGTCACGCGGCGCGCGGCCGTCGTCCGCTGAGGCGCCGCGGCGAGGGCCCAGCGGCCCTTCCCGGCGCGGCCCCTGGGCGCCCGCTCCCCGCCGCCGCGCCGGCGGAGGGGGCGAGGCCGCCGGGACAGGTCCGGGAAGGAAGCTGAGAGTTAAACGGTTAGAAAACAACCCTTCCCTTCTGTCCCGAGGAGGCATCACGCCGTTGAAGGGGCCGTGAACGCTGTGGAGGGTGGAGGCGCGCTGCAGGGTGCGCACCTCGAATGAGGGGCGCGCATGAGAGGGGACCACATCGGAGCCCGTTGTTTTCGTCCCCTCTACTTTCTGAGCCATCGGTTTGCTCATGGGCCCTTGCCGGCCTGTCGACGCCGTCTCGCTGCTCGGGATTTTCTCGCGCTCCTTCCCCAGGTCACCCCCTGACCCATGACTCGCTTCCTACTCGCCAGCGCGCTCGCGCTAGGGCTGGCTGCATCCTCCTTTGCCCAGTCCTCTCCCCTCTCGCCCTCCGCTGAACAAGCGGCGCTCGACTACCTCCGCGCGACGGCCGACGCCTCCGCGGCGGACCTCGCGGACCTCGCCACAGACGGCCACGAGTCCTCGCGGAGCGGGCTGAGCTACGTGTACGTCCAGCAGCGGCGCAGCGGGATCGACGTCGTGGGTGGCACGGCGACCGTCGCCGTCGACCCCCGCAACAACGTGGTCCACGCGGCGGGCGCGCTCGTCCGCGGGCTCGACGCCCCCGGCGTCGCCACGTCCCCGTCGCTGAGCGCCTCGGCCGCCGTCGCCCAAGCGGCCGCGCTCGTCGGCGCCTCGGGCACGCCGACCGCCCCGGTCTCGACCGAGCCCGGCGCCCCGCAGCGGACGATCTTCGGCGAGGTCGCCGGGATTCCGGTCGAGGCCCGACTGGTGTACATGCCCGACGGGAAGAACCCGCTCCGGCTTGCCTGGGAGGCCCTCGTGCCGACGGCCGACGCCCAGCACGCCTGGGTCGTCCGCGTCGACGCGGGGACCGGCGCTGAGCTCGGCCGCTTCGACATGGTCGTGAGCGACGCGTTCGAGCACGCCCCCGGCGGCACGGCCCACTCCGCGGCCACGCCGCTCGCGTTCGTCGAGGCGGCCAGGACGGTCGCCGCGCCGGCGCTCCCCGCCGCCCGCGGCGCGAGCGACGAGTACCGCGTGTTCCCGCAGCCGTTTGAGAGCCCGAACCACAGCGGCACGGTGCCCCCCGGTGACGGCCGCACGCTCGAGGCCGACCCGGCCGACGGCATCGCCTCGCCCTTCGGTTGGCACGACACCGACGGCACCTCGGGCGCCGAGCACACCGTGACCTGGGGCAACAACGTCCGCGCCTACCAGGACCGCGCCGACGACAACACGGGCACGACGGCCGACTCGCCCGACGGCGGGGCCGGCCTCTCGTTCGACTTCCCGGTCGACTTCACGATGGACCCCTCGACGTACACCGACGCCGCGGTCACCAACCTGTTCTACTGGAACAACGTGATCCACGATGTCCTGTACCAGTACGGGTTCGATGAGGCCGCGGGCAACTTCCAGGAGAACAACTACGGCAACGGCGGCGACGGTGCCGACTGGGTCCGGGCCGAGGCCCAGGACGGGGCCGACACCGGCAAGACGAACAACGCCAACATGTTCACCCCGTCCGACGGCTCGCCCCCGCGGATGCAGATGTTCGAGTGGACGACGGCGACCCCCCGCATCGACGGCGACTTCGACGCGGGCATCATCGTCCACGAGTACGTCCATGGCCTGTCCAACCGCCTGACCGGCGGGCGGCTCACGACGGCCTGCCTCAACAACGCCGAGCAGATGGGCGAGGGCTGGAGCGACTGGTACGGCCTGATGTTCACGCAGCAGGTCGGCGACACCGGCCCGATGCGCCGCGGGATCGGCACGTACGCACTCGCCGAGGCGACGGACGGCCCGGGCATCCGGCCCTCCCCGTACTCGACGGACTTCGCCGAGAACGCCTTCACCTACGGCGACCTCCCGCCGCTCGCCGTCCCGCACGGCGTCGGGTTCGTGTGGGCGACCATGCTCTGGGAGATGACCTGGGAGCTCATCGACGACCACGGCTGGGACGCCGACATCTGGGACGCCGCCGGCACGGCCGGCAACCAGATCGCGCTGAACCTCGTGACCGATGCGATGAAGCTCCAGCCCTGTAACCCGGGCTTCGTCGACGGGCGCGACGCCATCCTGGCCGCCGACGCCGCGCTCTACCCCGACGCCGGCAACCCCGGCCAGGGCGTCAACTTCGACGCCATCTGGGAGGCCTTCGCGCGGCGCGGCCTCGGGTTCTCCGCCGACCAGGGCTCGCCGTTCGACGCCGACGACGGCGTCGAGGCGTTCGACCTCCCCATCACCTCGGGGATCGTCGAGATCACCCCGGAGTCGTTCGCCTTCAACGTGTTCGACGGCGGGACCGCCTCGGGCACCGCGACGATCTCCAACACCGGCTCGCCCGGCGACGGGATCGTCGCGTGGGAGGCGTCCATCACCAACTACGCGGAGGGCGGCGACGAGCTCGGCGGCGGCCCCGATGCGTACGGCTACATCTGGACCGACTCGAACGACCCGGGCGGCCCGGCCGTCAACTTCCAGGACATCTCGGGGACCGGGACCCCCATCGCGTTCTCGAGCTCCGACGACGGCTCGGCCGTGGTCGCGCTGCCGTTCGCGTTCCCGTTCTACGGGGTCGACCAGACCGATGTCCGGGTCGCCACCAACGGGTACCTCACCTTCGGCACCGACGGGTCCGACTTCTCGAACGACCCGATCCCGAACACGAACGACCCCAACGACCTGATCGCCCCGTACTGGGACGACCTCCACCTGCGGAGCGGCGCGGGGTACTACGAGACGCTGCCCGACGGGCGGTTCGTGGTCCAGTGGACCAACTTCGGCCGGTTCTCGCCGTCGTCCGGGGAGGACCACACCTTCCAGGCGATCCTCTCCGACGACGGGGACATCGAGTTCCAGTACGCGACGATCACGACGGCCATCCCGACGAGCCACACCACGGGGATCGAGAACGCCGACGCGTCGATCGGCCTCCAGGTGTGGAACAACCAGCCGGGCGTCGTCAGCGACTACGCCGTGCTCATCGAGGCGCCGTACCTGTGGGCCTCGGTGTCGCCGACCTCTGGGTCGATCGCCGAAGGTGAGTCCGACGACCTCCTCATCGAGGTCGACGCCGGCCCGCTCCCCCCGGGGATCTACACGGCCGACCTCGTGATCACGACGAACGACCCGGCCGCGGCCGAGACGGTCATTCCGATCACGATGACCGTCGCCGACGACGGCATCTCGAGCATCGTCATCGACGGGGGCCGCGGCCCACGGTACCTCGGCTCGCCGGTCCTCGGCCTCGAGATCGACGACCTCGCCGAGCAGAACCTCGTCCGCGGCGTGCCCGGGTACTTCCCGTTCGCGGAGCCCAACCTCTGGACCTCGTACGACAACAGCACGGGCCAGTGGGTCCCGTCGACGGGGACCGGGGAGAAGCTCCGCAATGGCAAGGCGTTCCGGTGGTACTTCCTCGACCGCGACGGCGTCGGCGACCCGAACGTCTCCGTCTCGGTGGCCCTCCCGTTCGAGCTGGCGTCGACGCGGACGCCCAACGAGGAAGACACGCGGATCGCGCTCGACACGGACGGCCCACGGTTCAACCACCTCGCCAACCCGTTCGACCGGGCGCTCGACCTCACGGGCTACCAGACGTGGCCGGGCGCGAATGGGATCAAGAGCCGCCGGCTGTACACGTACAACGACGGCGCGTCGGCGTGGCAAACCGCGCCCGACGAGATCCAGCCGTGGGAGGCGTTCCGGTTCCGGGCCAAGCGCCCGCGTCCGAACGGCAACCCGCGCAACCTGACGATCCCGTTCAGCGCGACCGAGTTCGGCCCGGCCCGGACGGCCGAGACGGAGGAGGTCCCCGAGATCGCCTTCGCGCTCACGGCCACTTCGGAGTCCGGCCGGGCCCTCGCCGACCGGTCGCTCGTGATCGAGTTCGACGCCGCCGGGTCGGCCGCGTTCACCGAGGACGAGGACATGGAGAAGTTCCAGCCGCCAGCCCGCGCCTACGCCCTCATCGGGGCCCGGGTCGGGGGCGTCTTTGCCACCCACGACGTCCGCCCGTTCACGGCGTCGGAGATCCCGCTGGCCGTCGAGACTCGCGGGGCGGAGGCGGAGATGACGCTCCGCTGGGACGCCGAGACGCTCCCGGCCGGCCTGCCGGTCGTGCTCGTCGATCTCGCCACCGGTGAGGAGATCGACACCCGGATGCGGAGCTCGTACACGTTCCGCGCGGTCTCCCAGCCCGCCCACGAGGAGGCCCCGCTCAACGACCTCGCCGACGGCGACGCGGCGACGGATCGGTTCGTGCTCCGGATCGGCGACGCGATGGCCTCGGCCGGCGACGTGACCGAGCTCGCGCTCGACACCCCCGCCCCGAACCCGTCGGCCGGCACCGCGCGGATCGGGTTCGCGATGCCGGACGCGGGCAACGCCCGCGTGGTCGTCTACGACGTGCGCGGCCGCCAGGTGGCCGTGCTGGCCGACGGCCAGGTCGGCGCCGGCCGCCACGAGGCGACGCTCGACAGCGGCGCGCTCGCGGCCGGCGTCTACGTGGTGCGGCTCGAGGCGCTCGGACAGGTGATCGTGCGCCAGGCGGTCGTGGTGCGTTAGCGCCCCACCCCCTGCCCTGCAGGCCCGCGGCGGCCGTCCCTTCTGGGGGGCGGCCGCCGTGTTTGATGAGGGCGGGACGGTGCGTGTGGGCCACCGGGGGCAGGGCCACGCCGGGCTGGCGGCTTGCGAGGCGGAGGCGTTTCGGGTCCGCCTTTACCGATTGTCCCCAGAGGCCCGGTTGCGCCAGGCGGGCGGGTCGGGTATCCTGTTCGTCCCCGGCCACGGCTGGGGTACCGAGGGGCCATAGCTCAGTTGGTAGAGCGCTGCAATCGCACTGCAGAGGTCAGGAGTTCGACTCTCCTTGGCTCCACCCTCCCGCCCCGCCGGCCGCCGCCAGCGGGGCGGTGTCGTGTTCGCCCGGCGGGCGACGTCGAG
Organism: Rubrivirga halophila; assembly: GCF_046845755.1. Lineage (GTDB taxonomy): Bacteria > Bacteroidota > Rhodothermia > Rhodothermales > Rubricoccaceae > Rubrivirga. The sequence continues at coordinate 95,331 of NZ_CP177357.1, read as the reverse complement.
GGTCTACCCGTCCGCTTCGAACCGGACGGCCCCGCCCACGACGGTCATCACGACGGAGCCCGCCAGCAGGGAGTCGGCCGGCGCGTTCAGCGGGTCGAGGTCGAGGACGGTGAAGTCCGCCCACTTGCCGGTCTCCAGCGTCCCCGTCAGGGTGCCGATCCCCGACGCGCGCGCCGGCCAGACGGTGTAGGCCCGGAGCGCCTCTTCGGCGGTGACCGCCTCCTCGGGGTACCACCCGCCTGCGGGCGTCCCGTCTTTCATTCGGCGGGTGGTCGCCGCGTAGAGCCCGTAGAACGGCGACCAGTCGGTCCCGGTAAAGTCGGCGTTGAAGATCAGGAGCGCGCCGCCCCGGCGGAGCGAACGCCAGGCGTAGGCCCCACGCACGCGCTCCGCCCCCAGCCGGTCCTGGGCCCACGGGCTGTCCTCGACGGCGTGCCCCGGCTCCATCGACGCGACGAGGTTCAGCGCCCCGAATCGCTCGACGTCGGCCGGGTGGACGACCTGGGCGTGCTCGACCCGGTGCCGCCGCGCGCGCGCCTCGGGGTGGCGCGAGAACACCGCCTCGTAGAAGTCGAGGACGTCGCGGTTGCCGGCGTCACCGATGGCGTGGATGGCCGCCTGGAACCCGGCCGCGATGAACGCCTCCGTCGCCCCGGGGTCGAACCCGTAGTCCGCGCCCGCGACGCCCCGGTGGCCGGGCTGGTCCGCGTAGTCCTCGAGGAGCTTGGCCCCGCGCGAGCCGAGCGAGCCGTCGTAGTAGGCCTTGACGGCGCGGATCTGGAGCATCGCCTCGGGATCGGCCGTCGGCCCGCGCCGTGTCCACTCCTCCGCGTCCGGCGCGCCCGGGACGCCGACCGCCAGCAGGACCTCGGCGCGCATCGGCAGCGAATCCGACGCCGCGAGCGCCTGGTACGCCGGGAGATAGTCGGCCCGTACGCCCGCGTGATGCGTGGAGACGTAGCCGGCCCGCAGGAGTTGGTCCATTCCGTGACGCAGGATCCGCGTCTTGTGTGCGAGCGAGCGGGGCGGAACGGCGTCGTTCAGCAGGTCGGTGGCGTTGTTGAGCAGCACGCCGGTGAGCGATCCGTCGGGGCGCCGCACCAGCGTTCCGCCGACAGGGTCCTCCGTGGCCGGACCGAGCCCGGCAGCCTCCAGCGCTCGCGCGTTCCCGAACGTGCCGAAGCCTCGCAAGCCCTTCAGCACCACGGGGCGGTCGGGGACCAGCGCATCGAGAAACGCGCGGTCCGGGAGCGCGTCGGCCCAGTCGCCCTCGTCCCAGCCCGTCCCCAGGATCCACTCGCCCTGGGGCCGGTCCGCCGCCGCCAGCCGCTCGGCCATCTCGGCCTCGGTGCGGACGCCGACGAGCGAGATCTCCTCGGCCTTCTCCCCGATCTCGTGCAGGTGCCCGTGGCTCTCGACGAGTCCGGGCACGACGACGGCGCCGTCCAGATCGACGACGCGCGTGTCCGCCCCGCGCATCGCCAGCGCCTGGTCGTCGCTCCCCACGAACACGATGCGGCCGCCCCGGACGACGACGGCGGAGGCGTCGGGCGTCCAGCGCTCCCCGTCGACGGGCGCGTCCGCAGCCGGGCGGCCCTCGACATCGGGGTCCGCCCACGACAACGTGTAGACGCGGGCGTCGTGCAGGATGAGGCTAGGGCCTGCGGACGACCGGCAGCCGCCAGCGAAGGCGACGACCACCGTCGCGAGTACGGCGAACCTTGGGGCGGAGATCATTATGAGCGGTGCGGAGGCATCGGAACATCGCACCGCAGGCCCCGGCCGATCGACCGATCGCGATCCGCCCGTCTCGGCGCCAGCCTCGGGCCTGCTGGCGACCGGGCTGTGCGGGATTCCCCGGCAGAGCCCCGGCGGGCGCCCCGGCAGATCTGGGGCTCGCGCCTCGGTAGGCTCTGGCCCATGCTCGACCTCGCCGCCGCCGCCCTCGCGGGCCTCCTCGGGAGCGCCCACTGCGTCGGGATGTGCGGCGGGTCCGTCGCGCTCCTCGGCCTTGGCGATGGCCCGACCGTCGCCCGGCGCCAGACGGCCTACTTCGCCGGCAAGACCCTGACCTACACGGCGTTCGGGGCGCTGGCGGGCGCGGCCGGAGTCGCCCTGCGCGAGCCCCTCGCCGGACTCGGCGGGGTGCTCGCGGTCGGCTTGGGCGCTGCGATGGTGGCGGCCGGGCTGGCGGTCTGCGGCGTGTGGCCCCGACGGGCGGGCGCGTCCACGATCGGCGCGCGACTGGGGCCCCTCGTCGGTCGACTCGTGGCGTCCGAGCGTCGCGGCGCACTCGTGGCGCTCGGCGCCGTCAACGGGCTGCTGCCGTGCGGGCTGGTCTACGGGATGCTGGCGGTCGCCGCCACGACGGGCGGACCGGGGCGGGGCGCGCTCACGATGGCCGTCTTCGGGCTGGCGACGGTCCCCGCGCTGGCGGCGACGGGCTGGCTGAGCGGGCGGCTCCGCCCCTCGCGCCGGGCCCGACTCCAGCGGCTGGCGGGCGTCGTCGTCGTGGCGATGGGGCTGCTCACGGTCGCTCGCGGCGCACACGCGCTTACGCCCGCCCACGACGCGCCGGCCGAGGTGCTGTGCACGGTCTCCGACCACTGAAGCCGGTCTGAGGCCTACGAACGCGAGGACCCTAAAACAGGGCCGAGAGAAGCAAGAGGCCGAACCCGGCGGCCATTGTCGCCACCATCACGACGAGCAGCGCAACGGCGGTCCCCGACTCTTCGACCGCGGCGTTCCGCTCGTAGGTGGGCAGCAGCGCCAGTTCGCGGTCGCGAGCCAGCCGGTCGTAGTCGCGGCGGCGGCGGCCGGCGGCGAGGGCGGCGTCGAGGGCAGTGTGGAACGCGTCGACGGCGGCGAGGGGCGCGGGGTAGAACCGGCCGTAGCGGCTCCACGGCGTCGCGCCGAGCGGGGTCCGGGCGCGGACGCGCCACAGCAGGCGGTGGCCCGCTGCGGGCACGAGGTTGGGCAACATGATCTCGGTCGCCGGGCCGGCGTCGAGCGCCAGCACGAGAGCCTCGAAGGACGGGTCGGGGGACAGCTCGACGTCGTAGGCGATGGCGCCGGGCACAGCCGTCCACTGCAGCGCGACGGCGGCGGCGTCGACCACCTCGCCGCCGAGCGGCGACCGGACCGACGGCGCAGCGACGTCGAGGACCGGGGGGTCGGCGCGAGCGGGCGCGCCGAAGCCGGGCACAGTCGCCCAGTCGAGCGGGGCGGCGTCCGAAAGGGCGGGGCCTGTGGCGTGCGGCCAGACGGGCGCGGGCGGCGGACCGGCTGGGGCGGCGGGCTCGCGGCGGGCAAGCCGCTGGCGTTCGGCAGCAGCCTCCTCCTGCTGGCGCACGACCTCGAGGTCGGCGGCGGTCCCGGCCACGAACCGGGCGGCGGCGCTCCACGGCCCGCCCTCGCGCCGGACCCACCATACACACGGCCCCGAGGGCAGGGCATCGGCGACCGTGGCCTCGGTCGTCGGCAGGGCCGCCAGATCGACGACCGGGGAGTCGGGGGCGGACGCCGGCGCGATGCGGAGGTCGAAGGCGGCGGCGCCGGGCGGGGCCGACCACCGGAACGTCGCCGCGTCGAGGGGCACGACGGCGCCGTCGACTGGGGCGGTCGGGATGGGGGCAGAGAGGGCGGCGGCGCGGGGCGTGCGGTCAGGCATGGTCGTCGGGGTCGTCGAGGAGGACGCGCAGGGCGGGCGTGTCGACGTCGTCGAACTGGCCGTCGCGGACGGCCCACCGGAAGGCGGCGACGCCGCCCAGGCCGAGCGCGAGCGCGAGCGGCACCAGGATGTAGAGGACGTTCATGAGCGGAAGGAGGGCTGGGCCAGCGCGAGCGCGACGACTGCCAGCGACGACACGGGCATCGCGGCGGCGGCCACGAGCGGCGTCACGAGCCCGGCGACGGCGGCCGCGGCGCCGAGCACGTTGTAGCCCAGCGAGACCGTGAGCAGACGGCGGACCGTCCGCATCGCGGCGTCGGCGCCGTCGAGCACGTCGAGAAGGGGCGCGAGCCCGCGCCGGGTCAGAAAGAGATCGGCCGCGACGAGCGCGGCGGTCGTGCCGCCGCCGACGGCCGCGCCCACATCCGCCTGCCGCAGCGCCGCCGCGTCGTTGACGCCGTCGCCCACCATGAGCACGGTCCGGCCCGCCGCCTGCAGCGCGGCGACGGCCTCGCGCTTCCCCTCGGGCGAGACGCCGCCCCGGGCGCCGTCCACCCAGAGGCGGGCGGCGACGGCGGCGACCGTCGCGGGGGCGTCGCCGGACAGGAGGAAGACGTCGACGCCCCGGGCGCGGAGCCAGGTTACCACGTCGGCGGCGCCGTCGCGGAGGGCATCACCGACGGCCAGCGCCGCCACCGCGCGGCCGTCGACGGCGACGGCGACCGGCGTGTGGCCCGCCGACGCCCATCCGGCAAGCGCAGCCTCTAGCTCGGAGGGCAGCGGGCCGGTCTCGGCGGCGACCCACGACGGCCGCCCGACCGTCACCCGGCGCCCGCCGACGACGCCCCGAACGCCCGCCCCGCCGGTCGACTCGGCATCGGTGACCGGCTCGCGAGAGGGCTCCGCGCACCGGCCGATGGCGTCCGCGAGCGGGTGCGTCGTAGTGGCCTCCAGCGCGGAGGCCAGCGCGAGCGCGCCGTCGTCGCCCCACACGTCGACGACCGCCATCCGTCCCTCGGTGAGCGTCCCCGTCTTGTCGAGCACGACCGTGTCCACGTCGGTCAGCCGCTGGACCGTGCCCTCGGCCTTGACGAAGAGCCCGGCGCGAGCCGCGCGGCCCTGGGCGACCGCGAGCGCGAGCGGCGTCGCCATCCCGAGCGCGCACGGGCAGGTGATGACGAGCAGCGCCGTCAAGTGCGCGGGCATCTGGGCCGGGTCGAGCCGGAGCCAGACGGCGGCCGTCAGCGCGGCGAGGGCGAGCACGCCGAGCACGAACGCGCCGCCGACGCGGTCGGCCCAGAGCACGACGGGCGCCCGGCCCGGGTCGCCGCGCTCGACCCAGTCGAGCAACCGCCCGACGCGCGTGGCGGCGCCGACGGCGCGGACGCGGATGCGGAGCGGCGAGCGGAGGTTGGTCGTGCCCGCCTCGACCGGGTCGCCGACCGCGACGGGTTCGGGCCGGGACTCGCCGGTGAGCGCCGCCCGGTCGATCCGGCTGGCGCCCGTGTCGACGGTCCCGTCGGCCGGAACGACCTCGCCGGCCCGGACCTCGACGAGGTCGCCCGGCGCCAGCTCGTCCACTTCGACCGTCTCGCTGACGCTGTCGCGGACACGCCGCGCGACGCGGGGGACGAGCGCGAGCAGCCGCTCCGACGCCTCGCCCGCCCGGCGCCGGCTCCGCAGCTGGAGCCACCGCGCCGTCAGCAGCGCCGCGATCAAGACGGTCACCGAGTCGAACCAGACCTCACCGTGGCCGGTGACCGTCGCGACCGCGCTCTGCCCGGCGCCGACGGCGATGCCGAGCGCGATCGGCGTGTCGAGGTGGAGCCGCCGTAGGTCGCGGGCGCGCCACGCGAGCCCGATTGATCCCCACGCGCGGCGGAAGAAGGGCGCGGCGCCGTAGCCGACCGCCGGGATCGCGAGCGCCAGCGAGGCCCACCGCGCGGCCGTCGCGAGCGGGCCCGAGTTCAGGCCGCTGTACAGGGCGAATGCGAGCAGCATCGTGTTGCCGGCGAGCGCCCACGCCACGCCCACCCGCACCAAGAGCGCGCGCTCGGCATCGCTCGCGGCGCCTGTCGCCGGGGCAGACAGGCGCAAGGCGTAGCCGAACCGTGCTAGCCACCGGCCGATGTCTCCGAGCCGGACCGCGCGGGGGTCGAACGCCACCGTCAGCCGCGCTCGCGCCAGGTCGAGGCGGGCGCTCGCGACGCCCGGGACCTCGTGCGGGAGCCGCTCGACGAGCCAGACGCACGCGGCGCAGTGCGCGCCGTCGAGGAAGAGCCGCGCCTCGCGCAGGCCACCGTCGAGCGGGCGCGTGGACTCGGCGACGAAGGCGTCGCGGTCGAGCTCCGCCAGCGCGAGCGCGTCGGGCGCCTGAGGCCGCTGGCCGGCTGGCGGAGTGAGCGCGCGGAGCTGGTCGTAGCGGTCGCCGAGCCCCGCGCTCGCGAGCGCGTCGCGGACGACGGCGCAGCCCCGGCAGCAGCACGGCTCACCCGCCGCTGTCGTGACGGGGCGGCGGCCGACGGGCAGTCCGCAGTGCGCACACGCCGCCTCGACGGCGGCCGGGGCCGTGCTGCTCATTCGCCCGGCGCGGCGGTCTCGACGAGCCGCGCGCCGCCGTCCGACCGCGCCGCCGTGACGGTCACGGCCACCATCGTGAGGCTGATCGCGAGCAGGAACACGACGAAGGCCGGCCATGCGATGTGGCTCGGGATGAGAGGCGGGCGGCGCTCGGGGTCGGGCATGGCGTCAGGATCGCCCGCCGGCCGGCGCGCCCCGGCCCGGCGCCCGCTCGCGCCCGCGCCGTCCGCCCCCCACGCGCCGTGCGGGGGAACGCCCCACAGGATGGCACGGAGGAGACGTGCTTGTGCGGGTTCCGCCCCTCGACGACCCGGAGAGAAGAGGGTGAGAGGAGAGGAGGACATTGCGGAGGGCCTCGTCTCCTCTCCCCTCGTCGTCTCGCCTTCCGGATCGCACGCGACCTCTGGGACCAGCGCTAGCGGCTCGGGCCCAGGAGCGTGAATGGCGCCTCGCGCGTGGTCCCGTTGGCGAACACCAGCCGCACCGTCGCTGGGGCCTGCCCGCTGGCGACCGCCGCCGCCGGGACCACCACGAAGCCCTCGACCCGCACCATCTCGCCCGGCGCCACCGCCATCGGCATCGCCGCGCCGAGGCGGATCTCCCCGTCGGCCGGCGACGCCAGCTCGACGCGGAATGCCCCGGCCGTCGCCGTCTGGTTCCGCACGCGCACGCGCACGCGGTTGGCGATGCGCCCGTCGTCCAGCACCACGTACGGGTCGCCGACGGCCCGCGCGACCGACACGTCGTAGGCGTGGCGCGTGGCTAGGGCGACGGTGAAGAGGGCCGCGACGGCCACCAGCAGCACGCCGTACGCCACCGTCCGCCCCCGCACGACGCGGGTTTTTTCGCCCTCCAGCGCCCGCTCGGACGTGTAGCGGATCAGCCCGCGCGGCAGGTCGATCGCGTCCATGATGTCGTCGCAGGCGTCGATGCACTGGGTACAGGCGATGCACTCCATCTGGAGCCCGTCGCGGATGTCGATGCCCGTCGGGCACGTCCGCACGCACGCGCCGCAGTCGATGCAGTCGCCGAGCGGGGGCCGGTCGCCGGCGCGCTCGGCCGCGAGCGCCTTTTTGCCGCGCTTGGCCCGGGGCTCCCCCCGCCCGGGGTCGTAGCTGACGATGAGCGAGTCGGGGTCGAGCAGGATCGACTGGAACCGGCCGTAGGGGCAGGTGATGGTGCACATCTGCTCGCGGAAGACCCCGAAGTCGAACAGGACGAGGCCGGTCGTGAGCGCCGCGAGCACGAAGTAGCCCCAGTGCTCGGTCGGCGGCCCGGTCATCCAGGCGACCAGCCGCTCCCACCCCACGAAGTAGGCCGTGAACGTGTGCGCCAGCAGCGCCGAGGCGACGACGTAAACGGTCCATTTGGCCGCCTTCCGCCACGCCTTGTCGACGCTCCACGGCCCGGCGTCGCGGCGCGCCCGGACGTGCTCGGCCCCCTCGAAGAACCGCTCGACGGGGCGGTAGAAGAACTCGAGGTAGACCGTCTGCGGGCAGCCCCAGCCGCACCACACGCGCCCGAGCAGCGCCGTCCCGAGCGCGACCGTCACCAGGATCGCGATGCCCACGAGCAGCAGCAGGAACGTGTCGGTCGGGTAGAAGGTGAAGCCGAACAAGGTGAACTCGCGCGCCGCGAGGTCGAGCAGGACGGCTGGCCGACCTCCGATCTGGACGATGGGCAGGGCCACGAAAAAGACGATCAGTCCCCACCCGACGACCAAGCGGCGGCGCCAGAAGCGGCCCGTCGAGGGCGTCGGGTAGAGCCATCGTCGCGAGCCGTCGGCGCGGAGCGTCGACAGGACCTCCTCGGGCGAGTCCAGAATGCCGACGTCGGCGGAGGGGATGAACGCGGGCACACGCAGAGGGGGAAGCGCCCAAGGTGTCCCCCGGCGCGCCGCGCGAGCGGCGGCGGTCCACCCGTCGCCCGGTGGGCGCGGCCCCTCGCGGCGTGCAGGGGAAGGCCCCACACGCGAGGCGCCGAGCCGTGAGGTCCGGGGCCGGGCTATGTTTTTCGCGCCCCGCGCTGGCCCCTGCTTGCGTGGCGCCTCCATTTCCACCTCCCCCGTGCCCCCAGTCCTCTCTCATGTCGCGCCGGTCGGGCAAGCCGACTGCGTCGTGGTCGGGGCAGGATTCGCCGGGCTCGCTGCCGCCGCCGACCTCGAAGCAGCGGGCCTGTCGGTGCTCCTGCTCGACGCCCGCGACCGCGTCGGCGGACGGACCGAGGCGGGCGCGCTCGCCGGACAAACGGTCGACCTCGGCGGCATGTGGGCCGGCCCCACGCAGACGGCCCTGCTCGAGCTGGCGGACCGATTGGGGGTGGCCACCTTCCCGACGCCGCTCGACGGCCGGAGCCGGGGGCGGCTGGGTGACCTCCGCTTCGAGGCCCACGGCGAGGCGTTCGAGGACGAGATCGGGCTGGTCTCGAAGGTGCGCCTTGGCTTGCTGGTCCACAAGCTCGGCCGGCTGCTCCGGCACGTCGACGCCGAGGCGCCGTGGCAGGGCGCGCGAGCGGCGGCGCTCGACCGCGAGACCGTCGCGTCGTGGGCGGCGCGCGAGGTCGGCGACCGGACCGTGCGCCGCCTGCTCGACTTCGTGGTCCGCTCCGTGTTCTGCGCCGAGCCCGACGACCTCTCGCTGCTGTTCTTCCTGTTCTACCTCAAGGCCGCGGGAGGGCTGGAGGTGCTCATCCAGGCCGGGCCGGGCGGCGCGCAGAACCTGCTGTTCCACGGCGGCCTCCACCAGCTCGCCGTCCGGATGCACCGCGCGCTGGCGGCCGAGACGCGGCTGGAAGAGCCCGTCGTGGCCGTGCACTCGACTGACGACGGCGTTGAGGTGGTCACGTCGGCCGGGCGGCACCGCTCGGCGCACGTCGTGGTGGCCGTGCCGCCGGCCCTGTGCGCCGGCCTCGCGTTTTCGCCGGCGCTGCCGGCCCGGCGCCGCGCGCTGCTCGCGCGTCAGGTGACGGGCACCTGCATCAAGGTGTGGGTCGCGTATCGGCGCCCCTTCTGGCGCGACGCCGGCCTCAACGGCGGCGTCGCCGACGACACGCGGCCGTTCTCGCCCGTCTACGACGCCACACCGCCGGGCGCGCCGGTCGGCCTGCTGGCGGGCTTTTTCGACGGCGAGGCCGCCGTCGCGTGGAGCGAGCGCACGCCGGAGGAGCGCCAGCAGGAGGTGGTGGCGACGCTGGCGGAGCACCTCGGGCCAGAAGCCCACGATCCGGTCGGCTACGCCGAGCGCGACTGGACGCGCGAGCCGTGGTCGCGCGGGTGCTACGGCGCCTACCTCCCGCCGGGCGCGTTGTCGAAGTACGGCTCGGCCCTGCGCGCGCCCCACGGCCGCGTCCACTGGGCCGGGACGGAGACGGCGTCGGTGTGGTCGGGCTACGTCGAGGGCGCCATCCGCTCCGGCCGCCGCGCGGCGGCCGAGGTGGTCGCCGCGCGGTCGGCCATGTCCTGAATCCCGACACTACATCGCGGGCTCGCCCTCGGGGCCCTTCGCGTTCGGCGGGTCCGTCCCCTGGAGCGAGACGACGTACGCCAGCACCTCGGCCCGCTCCTGCTCGCCGAGTTGGCCGTCCATCGGCGGCATCCCCTTGGTGGGAAAGCCGACCGTGATCGAGGTCCACAGCTGCTCCGGGTCGGCGCCGTGGATCCAGAACGCGTCGGTCAGGTTGGGCCCGATGACGCCCTCGCCCGCGGCGCCGTGGCAGGCCGCGCAGATGGCGGCAAAGTGGGCCGCGCCCGCCTCGGCCATCTCGGCGTCCCCGGCGTACTCCGCCAGCGCGCCCGGGTCGGTCTTGAAGGCCGGGCCCGTCGAGGCGTACGCCAGCCGGACGGCCTCGAGCTGCTCGCCGCGCTCGGCGAAGTCCTCCTCGTAGGTGTCGATCCAGCCGAAGACGTGGACGCCCAGCATGTAGACCGGCGCGAACACGATGCCGGCCCAGAACAGGCCGACCCACCACCCGGGCATCGGGTTGTCGTACTCGCGGATGCCGTCATACGTGTGCCCCTCGATCACCCGGTCGACGGCCTGGGTGCCGACGGCGGCCTCGGGCAGCGTGGCCGCGTCCGGGGTGCGGAGGGGGGAGTCGGGGTCGGGCGCGGTCTGGCCCGGGTCGGTGTCGCCCAGGCCGGCGGCGGGGTGGTCAGGCATCGGTGTCCTCGGGGTCCAGGAAGGGCAGGGCGTCGTCGAGCGGCTGGCGCTTGAGCGCTTCGCGCTGGCGGCGCGGCAGGGTGAGGGCGTAGGCGACGACGAGCAGGAAGGCGACCACGAAGGCGACGACGGCCACCTCGGCGAGCGCGCCGGTCTGCAGGGCGCGGACGGTCTCTTTCCACATGGGGCTAGGGGGCGAGGGCGAGAGAGGGCGCGTCGAGACTGTCGGCGCGGGCGCGGTCAACACCGAGGCGCTGGAGGTAGGCCACCATCGCCGTGATCTCCTTGTCGGCGAGCCGCTCCGGCCCGCCCTGGCTGGCGACCTCGGCCGCGATCGCGGCGGCCTGGGCCTGGGCGCTCGCGGCGGCGCCCGCGATGTCGGCGTCGGTGTAGGGGACGCCGAGCGTGCGGAGCCCGCGCATCTTGCCGGGCAGCCCGCCCAGGTCGAGCGGCGTCGCCAGCAGGTGCGGGTACGGCGGCATGATCGACTGCGGGCTCGTCGAGCGCGGGTCCTCCATGTGGCGGACGTGCCACAGGTGCGGGTACTTGCCGCCCAGGCGGGCCACGTCCGGCCCGGTCCGCTTGGAGCCCCACAGGTGGGGCGTCTCGTAGGCGCCCTCGGCGGCCGTCGAGGCCGGGCCGTAGCGGAGCGCCTCGTGCTGGAACGGCCGCACCTGCTGGCTGTGGCAGTTGTTGCAGCCCTCGGCGATGTAGAGGTCGCGCCCCGCCAGCTCGAGCGGCGTGTACGGCTCGAGCGTCGCCAGCGGCTCGACGGCGCCGCCGACCAGGAACACGGGGGCGAACTCGACGACGGTGCCGACCAGGATCGCCAGCGTCGTCAGGACGGTGAACACGAGGGGCCAGCCCTCGAGGCGGCGGTGGAGGCCATTCGCGCGGAGAAAGCGGCTCATCGGGAGGGGGGCGTGGGAGACGGGCGGCCCAGGACGCTAGGCGAGGGAGGGGGCGGAGGCCAGGCCGCCGTCGCCCGCCACGGCGCGGCGCGGGACGGCGACGGCGGGGTCGGGCAGGTCCTTGGGCGCGCGGCGGATCGTCTGGACCAGGTTGACCATCATGAACACCACACCGACGAGGTACATCGTCCCGCCGATCAGGCGGACCCAGTACATCGGGCGGACCTGGACGACGGTCTCGACGAAGTCGGGGTAGAGCAGGCGGCCGGCCTCGTCGAACGCCCGCCACATCAGGCCCTGCGTGACGCCCGACGCGTACATCGCCAGCACGTAGAGCAGGATGCCGATCGTGCCGATCCAGAAGTGCCACGTCGCCAGCTTCGGGCTCCACAGCGGACGGCGCCACAGCCGGGGGATCAGCCAGTAGATCATCCCGAACGTCATGAACCCGTTCCAGCCGAGCGCGCCCGAGTGGACGTGGGCGATGTTCCAGTCCGTGTAGTGCGAGAGCGCGTTGACGGTCTTGACGGACAGCGCGGGGCCCTCGAAGGTGGCCATCCCGTAAAACGTGATCCCCACGACGAACATCTTGAGGACGACGCTCTCGCGGAGCTTGTGCCACGCGCCGCGCAGGGTGAACAGGCCGTTGATCATGCCGCCCCACGACGGCATCCACAGCATGATGCTGAAGACCATCCCCAACGTCGCGGCCCACTCGGGGACGGCGGTGTACTGGAGGTGGTGCGGGCCCGCCCAGATGTAGATGAACACCAGGCTCCAGAAGTGGACGATGCTCAGCCGGTACGAGAAGATGGGCCGCTCCGCCGCCTTGGGCAGGAAGTAGTACATCAGCCCCAGGAACGGCGTCGTCAGGAAAAAGGCGACGGCGTTGTGGCCGTACCACCACTGCACGAGCGCGTCCTGCACGCCCATGTAGATCGGGTAGCTCTTGAACAGCCCGACCGGGAGGGCCAGCGAGTTGCCGATGTGGAGCACGGCGACCGTCACGATCGTGGCGATGTAGAACCACAGCGCGACGTACATGTGGGGCTCGCGGCGGCGCCACAGCGTCCCGAAAAAGTTGACCGCGAACACGACCCAGACGACGGTGATCGCGATGTCGATGGGCCACTCCAGCTCGGCGTACTCCTTCGAGGTCGTGATCCCGAGCGGGAGCGTGATGGCGGCGGCCACGATGATGGCCTGCCAGCCCCAGAAGTGGACCCGGCTCATGGCGTCCGAGAACATCCGCGCCTTGCACAGCCGCTGCGTGCTGTAGTAGATGGCGGCGAAGATGGCGTTCCCCGCGAAGGCGAAGATGACCGCGTTCGTGTGGAGCGGCCGGAGCCGCCCGAAGCTCAGGTACTCGCCCAGGTTCGCCTCGGGGAACGGGAGTTGCAGCGCCAGCAGGGCGCCGACCAGCATCCCCACGAAGCCCCACAGGGACGTCGCGATCACGAACCACCGCACGATCTGGTCGTCGTAGCGGAAGACCTCGAAGCGGGCGGCGGCGTCGGACGGGGCCTCGGCGGCGGGGGCCGCGAGCACGGCGGACGGGGGGCCCGCGGACGGGAGCTCGGACATCGGGGGCGGGTGGGGTGACGTCGGCCAAGCTCCCGGCGCGCGCGTGCGCCCGGCGGCGGCGGCACGCTCCGTCCCCCGCCGTCCGCGCCCCGCCCGGCGTGCGGGGGCGCCCCCTACAGGCGCCGCTCGCCGTCCGGCGCGGCGCCGCACGCGCGAGCGCGCCGCCCCGCTGCCCATCGGCCGACGGCGGCGCCAGCTTGCGGGACACCCTCTCCCCACCGTCATGACGCTCAACATGGGCTCCGTCGACCGCACCCTGCGCCTCGTGGTCGGGGCCGTGCTCCTGATCGCCGCCGTCTTCTTCCTGGGCGGCACCGCCGCCTGGGTCGCCGGCATCGTCGGCGTGATCCTGCTGGCGACCGCGGCCGTCGGCACGTGCCCCCTCTACCTCCCCTTCGGCCTGTCGACGGTCCGCAAGCCGTCCTGAGGAACCGCTGACCAGCCCAGATCAAGCCATCCCGAGCCCCACGAGGGCTCTCAGCGTAATCCTCCAACTTGCGACGAGCGGAACGGGGGCTTGCCAGCCGTGTTGCGCCAACTCCGCACTGGCTGGGCCTCCCCCCATCGTCATCCTGAGCTTGCGAAGGATCTCGACGCCACCCCCGCGGGCCATCGGGACCGGAAGTCTGGGCATGCAGGCTCGCGTTGAGATCCTTCGCTAGCGCTCAGGATGACAGGGCAGAGCGGGAGAGTTCACCACACGTGGTCGCCCCACCTTGGACCCAAGGTGGGTCTAGTCGTCGATGGCGGAGCAGACGAGGTCGCAGAGCGCGCGGAGCGTGGGGTCGGTGATCCGGTAGCGCACGTGGAGCCCGTCGCGGCGGCCGTCGACGACGCCGGCCTCCGCCAGCAGGCGGAGGTGCTTCGACGTGTTGGCGTGGCTCTGGCCCGTGTCGTCGGCCAGCTCCTGCACGGTCCGCTCCTCGACGTCGTACAGGGCGCGCAGGACGCGCAGCCGCGTGGGGTCGCCGAGCAGGCGGAACCGGGCGGCGGCGGCGTCGACAAGGTCGGGCGGGACGAGCGGGGCGTCGGGCATGGCGCAAGCTAGGTCCGCTCACCTTTGTCGTTCCTTCGCGAACCATTGGGACAACTGGACAGTTGTACACTCAACCAACCAGTTGTACATCCCGCATGGACCCCGTCTCCCCCCTCCCCTGGTACGTCGCCGGTCCGCTCATCGGGCTGGTCGTGCCGGCCCTCCTGGTGTTCGGCGGCAAGGTGTTCGGCGTTTCGGCGAACCTCCGCCACGCCTGCGCTGCGCTCCCGCTCCCCGGCAAGCCCGCCTTTCTGCGCTACGACTGGCGCTCGGCCGGCCTGTGGAATCTCGTCTTCGTCGCCGGGATCGCCGCCGGCGGCTTCCTGGGCCTGCGCGTGTTCGCCACGCCCGGCGCCCCGCTCGCCCTGTCGCCCGACACCGTCGCCTCGCTCGCGAGCCTCGGCATCACCAACCTGGCCGGGTTCGTCCCGACCCAGCTCATCTCTTGGTCCGCCCTGGCCACGCCCGTCGGCGCGGTGATGGTGCTCGGCGGCGGGTTCCTGGTCGGCTTCGGCGCCCGGTGGGCCGGCGGCTGCACCTCGGGCCACGCCATCTCCGGGCTCGCCGACCTCCAGATCCCGTCGCTCGTCGCCGTCGCCGGCTTTTTCGTGGGCGGCCTGGCGGTCACCCACCTGCTCCTCCCCCTTCTCCTCGGTTAGCCCATGCGTTCCCCCACCCCCCTCTTGCGCCAGCCCGACGACGCCGGCGCGCTCCCGACGGAGTGCCTCGACACCGAGCAGGTCGCGCCGGCCTATCGCGAGCGCGCCCTCCTGGAAGGGAATCAGCCCCTCGCGCTCGCCGTCTACGGCCTGCTCGGCGCGGTCGTCGGCCTGGTGTTCACCCAGAGCCAGGTGATCTCGTGGTTCCGGATCTACGAGATGTTCCGGTTCGAGTCGTTCCACATGTACGGCATCATCGGGTCGGCCGTCGTCACGGCGGCGCTGTCGCTCGTCGTCATCAAGCGGCTGGGCCTGACGACCGTCCACGGCGAGCCGATCGAGCTGAGCCCCAAGGCGTGGGGCGGCTCGCGCGTGCCCGGCGCCCGCTACTGGATGGGCGGGACCGTCTTCGGGCTCGGCTGGGCGCTCTTGGGGGCCTGCCCCGGGCCGCTCGTCGCCCTCATCGGGGGCGGCATCTCGGTGATGCTCGCGGCGCTCGTCGCCGCGCTCGCCGGGACCTGGGCCTACGCCGCCCTCCGCGACCACCTCCCGCACTAGGCCGTGGAGCGTGGGACGCGTTCCCACCCGCTCCGCCACGTACCCTTCCTGTCTCTGCCCCGACCGCCATGCTTTTCCGCCAGATCACCGACCGCACGCTTGCCCAGTACGCCTACCTCATCGGCTGCCAGCGCACCAAGCAGGCGCTCGTCGTCGACCCCGAGCGCGACGTCGACCGCTACCTCGCGATTGCCGCGAGCGAGGGCCTGACCATCACGCACGTCGCCGAGACCCACATCCACGCCGACTTCCTGTCGGGCGCCCGCGACCTCGCGGAGGCGACCGGGGCCCAGCTATTCCTGTCCGCCGAGGGCGAGGCCGACGGCTGGGGCTCGTTCTGGGCCAAGGACCGGGATGATGTCACGTTCTTGCGCGACGGCGACACGTTCGCGGTCGGCAACATCGAGCTCCGGTCGGTCCACACGCCGGGCCACACGCCCGAGCACCTGAGCTACCTCGTCGTCGACCACGGCGGCGGGGCCGACACGCCGATGGGCCTGGTCTCCGGCGACTTCGTGTTCGTCGGCGATCTGGGGCGGCCCGACCTCTTGGAGAGCGCGGCCGGACAGGGCGGCGCGCAGGAGCCCGCGGCGCGCGCCCTCTTCGACTCGGTCCAGCGCTTCCTCGAGCTCGACGACGAGCTCCAGGTCTGGCCCGGGCATGGGGCGGGCTCGGCGTGTGGCAAGGCGCTCGGCGCCATCCCCCAGTCGACCGTCGGGTACGAGAAGCGCTACAACGGGGCCATTGACGCGGCGCACCGGGGCGAGGACGACTTCGTCGCCAACATTCTGGACGCCCAGCCCGAGCCGCCGCTCTACTTCGGCCGGATGAAACGGCTCAACCGCGACGGCGTGCCGCCGCTGGCGGCCCTCCCCACGCCCCGCGCGCTCGCGCCGGCCGACCTCAGCGACCTCGGCGACGCGGTCGTGGTCGACACCCGGGCCGACCGCTCGGCGTTCATGGCGGCGCACCTGCCGGGCGCGCTCTACAGCCCGTTCGACACCTCGTTCAACACCGTCGTCGGCTCGTTCGTGACCGACCCGGAGGCCGAGATCGTGCTCCTGATCGCCGCGGCGGACGTCGAGGCGGCCGTCCGCGACCTGGTCCGGATCGGGCTCGACCGCGTCGTGGCGTACGCCACGTTCGAGACGCTGGCGGCCCACGTCCAGGGCGGCGGAGAGACGGCGACGATCCCCGAGGTCGGGTTCGAGGCCGTCCGCGACCGCGAGCCCGGGGCCGCCGTGCTCGACGTGCGCCGGCTGGCGGAGCACGCCGCGGGCCACGTCCCCGACGCCACCAACGTCGCCCACACGCGCCTGGCCGACCGGCTCGACGAGGTGCCCGACGGGGCCCCGCTGTACGTCCACTGCCAGAGCGGCGTCCGCGCGGCCGTCGCCAGCGCCTTCCTGGCGCGCCAGGGCCACGACGTGGTCTACGTCAACGACGGCTTCCCGCACTACCGCGAGATCGCCGACGACGTCGAGACCGGCGTGCCCGCCGCCGCCGCCGCCTAGCCCTCCCCTCCGATGACCGACGCCTTCGTCCGCTTTATGGTCTCGCCCGCCGGCCGCGCCGCGCGCGTGGGCGCCGGTCTCGGGCTCCTGGCCTGGGGCCTGGGCCGCCGCGACACCGCTGGGGGCGTCGCCGCTGCCGTCCTCGCCGCCGTCCCGCTCGGCGCGGGCGCGTTCGACGTGTGCGTGCTCGGCCCCGCCCTCGGCTACCCGCTCGACGGGCCCGACGCCCGCCGCGCGACCTCCTGACTCCGCGGCCCGGGGCGCCTTCCCACCGCCCGCCCTCGCCGCTCCCCTACGTCCCCCCCATGCTCTACGCACTCCTCGGCGCCGTCGCCATCGGCCTGGTCCTCGGCCTCCTCGGCTCCGGCGGCTCCATCCTGACCGTCCCGGTCCTCGTCTACCTCGCCGGCCAGCCCGACAAGGTGGCGATTGCCGAGAGCCTGGCGATCGTCGGGGCCATCGCGGCGGTCGGCGCCGTCCCGTACGCGCGGCAGAAGCTCGTCGACTGGCACTCGGTCCTGTACTTCGGCGTGCCGGGCATCGTCGGGACGTATGGCGGGGCGGCCCTCGCCAAGTGGATCCCCGGCGCGGTCCAGCTCGCGCTCTTCGCCATAGTGATGATCCTGGCGGCCGGGCTCATGCTCCGGGGCAAAAAGGACCTCGAGGCGCGGGGCGGCGAGCCCCATGCGCGCCAGCCGTTGTGGCTCATCGCAGTCGAGGGGCTGATCGTCGGCGTCCTCACCGGGCTCGTCGGCGTCGGCGGGGGGTTCCTCATCGTCCCGGCGCTTGTGCTCCTGGGCGGGCTCTCGATGCGGATGGCCGTCGGGACGAGCCTCCTCATCATCGCGGCCAAGAGCGCTGCCGGGTTCTGGAAGTACACCGACGTGCTCGCCGAGACGGGCCTCCACGTCGACTGGGGGCTCATCGGGATCTTCGCGGCGATCGGGATCGCGGGCTCGTTCGTGGGCAACGCGCTCAGCCAGCGCGTGCCTCAGGCCCAGCTCAAGCGCGGCTTCGCCGTCTTCCTGGTCGTCATGGGCATCTTCATCCTGTACAACGAGGCGCCCGCCGTCTTCGCCACCGCCCTCCTCACCCCGTAGTACCCTCCATGTCCTTCCTCTCCCGCCTCATGTCCTCCTCCGACCTCTCCCCCGCCGACTACGTCGCCCAGCGCGACCCGTCGGCCCCGCTCCTCGATGTCCGCACGCCGGCCGAGTACGCCCAGGGCCATCTCGCGGGCTCCGTCAACGTCGACGTGATGGCGCCGGACTTCCTCGAGCGCGTCCAGGCGATGGACCTCCCCGAGGACGGCCCGATCTACCTGTACTGCCGCTCGGGCAACCGGTCGGGGAACGCCGCGGGCGCCCTCAAGAAGCTCGGCCACGCGGGCGCGCTCAACGTCGGCGGCTTCGACGCGCTGGCGAAGGCCGGGGCCGAGACGGCGTAGCCGAGAAACGCGAGAAGAGGAAGGGGCGCATAGAGAAGAGGGGGTGCCTGAACGCCTCCTGCCCTCCCCTCCTCTTATCTCTGACGGGCAACGCCGTCCGAGCACGACGGACCAAGTCCTCCTCAGGCCACCTCGGCGATGTCGCGCAAGGGACGGCGGCGGCCGGCGGGGTCGTCGGCCGGGCGGCCCAGGCGCAGGACGAGTTGCGGCCAGGCACCCCCCACGAGTGCGCCGAGCCGACGGCGGAACGCACCGCCCATCTCGACGGGCTCGTTCGCATACGACACCGCCAGCCCGAGGTCGGCCGCCGCGATCAGCAGGTCGCCGAGCGCGATGCCGGCGCGGAGCCACGTCTCGGGCGCGTCGTCGGCGGTGCCGAGCACGAGCACGGCGGGCGCCTGGCGCAGGATGTCGGCCTTGTGCCGTCCCACGGCGGCCGAGGTCGTCCGCACGGTCGCCAGCCGGTCGCCCTCGCCCTGGTCCCGGTCGCGGACGCCGTCCGGGCGCGGGTCGCCGTCGACGCGGAGCCAGGCGCGGACGTCGATCAGCCGCGTCGGGTGCTGGCCGAGCGCGCGCGTGGCCTCCTCGACCAGGTCCGCGATGGGCTCCTTCTCGTCAGCCGTGGTGACGACCGCGAGCCACACGTCGGGCCCCGCCGCACGGGCGAGCGTCGCCAGGGCCGTCGGGGCGACGGGCTCGTCGGCGAAGTCGCCGCGGTGCGTCCGGCGCGAGCGGAGCGCGCGGAGCCGGCGGTCGTCGAGCGGGCGCGGGGCGGGCTCGAAGACGACGCGCGCCAGCCAGTCCGGGTCGGAGGCGTCGGGGAACAGCTCGAACCGGGCGTCGAGGCCGTCGTGGCTCGCGGCCGTGCGCAGGCCCGCGAGCGCGGCGCCGCAGCTGAGGGTCAGCTCGCGGCCGGCGGGGTCGAGCGCCGGGAGCTGGCGGTCGCGGTCGGCGAAGAGGTCGACGACGCCCTCCGTCAGGCGGAAGCGCCAGGGCTGCGTGTTCAAGACGCTCGGCGCGCGCGAGGCGTCGGCGACGAAGGCGAGCAGGCGCGCGGTGTCGACCGGCGTGAGGAGAGAGGCGAGCATGGGATCAGGCGTGAGCGTCGGTACGGGCGGCGTCGACCTCGGCGCCGTCGCCGGCCAAGACGTCGCGGACGGTGAGGACGGGGCAGGGGGCGGTCCGGGCGACCTCCTCGGCGACGCTGCCAATCAGCGCCCGCCCGACGCCGGTCCGGGCGTGCGTCCCCACCACGACGAGGTGCGCGTGCGTGCGGTGCGCGAGCGCGCGGATGGACGTGGCTGGGTCGCCGGCGACGACGTGGACGCGCACGTCGGCCACGGAATGGGGCGCGGCGCGCAAGCGGTCTGCCAGGCCCTCGAGCACGCGCTCGGCCACCTCGTCCTCGCCGACGGCCTCGGCGATGGGGCTGGCGACGTGGACGAGGTCGAGCGGGGCGCCGTACGCGGCGGCGAGCCGCACGGCCCAGCGCCCGGCGGGCGGCAGCGCGCCCGTGTCGACGGCGTCGGCGGCAAGCGCCAGCAGGATCCGGCGCGGCGGCCACGCGCGGTCGGCCCCGTCGGGGCGCACGGTCAGGACCGGGCACGGCGCCCGGCGCGTGACGGCCTCGGCGACGCTCCCGAGCGTGCCACGCCGCCAGCCGCGCCGCCCGTGCGTGCCCATCACGATGAGCCCGACCTCCTCGTCGTACGCGTGGTCCAAGATGGCCGTCGCCGCGTCCCGGCCGACGACCTCGGTCTCGACCAGCGGCACGTCGACGCCGTCGGCGTCGAGCTCCGACTCGGGCAGGCCGAGGTCGGCGGCGATGTCGGCGGCGGAGATCCGGAGCGAGCCGGTGCCCTCGGGCCAGTCGCGCTCGGGCGCGGCCTCGTCCTCGACCACGTGGAGCACATGGAGCGTGGCGCCGAGGCGGTCGGCGAGGTAGGCCGCGTGGCGGTAGGCGCTCTCGGCACAGGCCGAGAAGTCGGTCGGGAAGAGGATGGTCTCGATGGGGCGCATGGCGGGGTCAGCGAATGGCGTCGTCGGGCTCGACGACGGAGGGAACGGGACGGCGAGGGGTGCCCTGGGCTTCGATCGGCGTCCCGAGGCGGAACACCACCTGGGCCTGCCCGACGCCCGCGACGGCGGAGACCTCGGGGCGGAGGCGGGCCACCTTCGTCGGCTGGTTGAAGTAGCTGGCGGCGAGCCCGTCGAGGGCGGCCAAGAGCAGGACGCGCTGGAGCGCCTGCCCGGCCCGGGCGCGGTCGGCGCGACTGTCGCCCGGCGTGGCGATGACGAGGAGCGCCGGGGCCATCGCGGCCAAGCGGCGCGTCTGGGCGGCCACGAACCGGGCCTCGGTGTGGAGGTAGCTGAGGCGGTCCCAGCCGCCCTGCACGTCGTCGGGGACGCCGTCGGGGCGCGTGTCCCCTACGGGCCGGAGCCACGCCCGGAGGTCGGCGACCATCGCGGGGTCGTCCCCCTGTTCGAGGATGGCCTCGGCGACCAGGTCCGCGAGCGCGCCTTTTTCGGACACCGACGTGACGACGTGAAGCCGGGCGCCCTCGGCGCGGGCGGCGCCCTGAAGGCGCGCGAGCAGCCCGACCGGGACGGGCAGGTCGGCAAACGGGTCACGATTCGTGTGCCGCAGCTTGATGGCGCGAAACAGCGCCTCCTCGGCCGCCGTCGGCCGCGCCGCACCCTCCAGCCGCACCGTCCCGACCAGGTCCGGCGCAGCGTCCGGGCCGGCGAGGTGCACGTCGGGGACGAAGCCGAAGTGGCGGGCCGCCAGCCGCAGCGTCAACAGCGCCGCGCCGCACGAGATGACGGCCTCGCGCCCCTCGGGGTCGACGCTCCTCACGACGCGGGCGCGGTCGACGGAGACCTCGGCGCGCGGGCCGGCGGGGCCGGGCACCACGCGGAACCGCCACGGCTGCGTGTTGAGCACGCTCGGCGCCAGCACGGCCCAGTTGAGCATCGCCTCGAGCTGGGCCTCAGGCGGGCCGCTGGGGAAGTCGGCGTCGGTGACGGCGCGGGGGCGGGGCGGGGCGGCGGTCGGCATGGGGTCGGGGGCGGCGTGTGGGCAGCCTACCGGCTCGCGAGGGCGCGCCACGCCGGGGCCCGTCGCGGTTGCGTGCCGCCCGGTCCCGACGCGGGCCGCGGGGGATCGCCCCACACGCCCCGGCCACCGTGGGGCCGGTCCCGTCGGCGCGCCGTGCCCGGGCCCGTCGGCCTCGCGCGCTGGCGCGCGCCAGCTTGAGGGCCCGCCCCCCTGCCCCCGCCGTGCCCGCCCCGATCCTCGTCCCGACCGACTTTTCGCCATGCGCGGCGCGTGCCGTCGCCCTTGCCCGCCAGCTGGCCGAGGCGACCGGCGCCCCGCTCCACGTGCTCCACGTGCTGTCGTGGCCCGACGCCGGGCCCTTCGAGACGCCCGGGGAGGGCCGGACGGCGGCCGAGGAAGAGGCGGGAGAGAACACGCGCGCGCATGCCGCGCTGGCGGCCGCCGTCGGCGACGGCGCGCACCCGGCCGTCGTCCGGGGCAACGCGCCCGCGATCGAGATCGCGGCGTATGCCGAGCAGATCGGGGCCGACGTGATCGTGGTCGGCGAGAGCGGGGATCGCGGCTCGCGAGCGGCCCTCGGGAGTGTCGCCAGCGAGATCGTTCAGACGGCGCCGGCCGATGTCGTCGTGGTCCCTGCTGGCGCCGCGCCGCCGACCGTGTCCGGCCGCGTCCTCGTCGCCGTCGACTTTTCGGGCGCGTCGCCGTCGCTCGTCCGCCTGGGGCAGCGGCTGGCGGGGGCGCTCGGCGTCGGGCTGGACCTCGTCCACGTCGTCGAGCCGTTCCCGCACCCGGTGCGCTGGATGGACGAGACCGTCGTCGACCTGGCGCCCCAGGTGCTCGGCCGGGCGCACGAGGCGCTCCGCCAGCTGGCCCAGACGACCGAGGCGGGGCCCGAGACCGCGCTCTACGTCGAGCGAGGGAAGGCGGCGCGGACGCTGGCGCAGGTGGCCGAGGCGCTGGGGAGCGAGCTCCTCGTCGTCGGCCCCCACGGCGACCGGCCCGTTCTGGACCGGCTGCTCGGGAGCGTCGCCGAGGGCGTCGCGCGCCGGGCGCCGTGCCCGGTGTGGGTCGCCCGCCGCTCGGTCGGGGACGGCCCGGCGACCGTCGACGAGCAGAGCTACCGCCTGGCCGAGCCGGCGCCCGCCGTGTAGGGCGCGCCCCCGCACGCCGGAGCGCGTGCGCCGCACCCCGCATGGCCGACTCGGCCCGGCACGCGCCGTCCGCCCCATCGCAGATCCTAGGGGCTCCACGACTCCCCCTCCATGTCCCCCATCGTTGCCGCCGTCGATTTCTCGCCCGGCTCCGAGCGCGCCGCCGCGCTGGCGGCGGCGCTCGCCGCTCGCGCGGGCACTCCCCTCCACCTCGTCCACGCCGACGTCCTGTTCCGCTCCGACGGCGGCGGGGCGGCGCCGGGCACCGTCCCGTCGAGCGCGCTCCGGCTGCGGCTGGAGCGGCTCGCGGCGACGCTCGGGCGGCCCGACGCGTCGGTTGCCGTCACGCGGCACACGTCGGCGACGACGGCCCTCGCCGGCTACACCCAGCGCGAGCGCGCCGGCCTGTTGGTGGTCGGGACGCACGGGCGGTCCGGCCTGAGGCGGCTGCTGCTGGGGAGCGTGGCCGAGGCCTGCATCGCGAGCGCGCCGTGCCCCGTGCTCGCCGTTCCCGACGGCGCCGCGCCCGCGCTCGCCCCCACCGCGCCGATTCTCGTCGCCGTCGACTTCTCTGGGCGCAGCCGGGCGGCGCTGTCGGCCGCCCACGCCCTCGCCGGGTGGACGGGCGCGCCGGTCGAGCTCGTCCACGTGATCCGCGACGGCGGCCCGTACCCGCCCATCGCGCCCGGCGTGCTGTCGCTGTCCGACGTGGACCCGACGGCGGCGGACTCGGTCCGCGAGCGGCTGTGGCGGTTCGCCGCGCAGGGCCCGGACCCGGCGCCGGCCGACGTCCACGCCGGCCTCGGGGCGCCGGGCCGCGTGATCGCTGCGCTCGCCGCCGAGCGCGGGGCCGGCGCCATCGTCATCGGGACGCACGGGCGCACCGGCCTGGCGTGGCTCGTTGGGAGCGTCGCCGCGAGCACGTTGCGGCGGTCGCCGTGCCCCGTGCTCACCCTCACCGAGGCCGTGCGGATGCCCCGGCCCGTCCACTCTGCCCTTTCTTGATCCTGCCGTCCTTTCCGGCTCCTGCCATGATGACCCTGCACACGATCCTCCTCGCCGACGACGGCTCGCCGATCGCCGCCGCCGCCCGCGCCCACGCCGACGCCCTGGCCGCCCGCCACGGCGCCACGCTCCACGTGCTCCGCGTCGACCTCGTCCCGCCCGCCGGCGACCTGCGCCAAACGGCGACCTCCGAGACGCGGAGCCCGGGCGTGGTCGAGACCGTCCGGTATGCGCCCTCGGCGGAGTCGGCCATCGTCGACTACGCCGCGGAGATCGGCGCCGACCTCGTCGTCGTCGGGACGCACGGGCGGTCGGGCTGGCAGCGGTGGTCGCTGGGCTCGACGGCCGAGGGCGTCCTGCGGCGGTCGCCGTGCCCCGTGCTCACCGTCGGCCCCGAGGCGCACGACCGGGGCGGGCCGGTGCTGGCGCCGCTCGCGTTCGAGTCGTCGTCGGACGTCGCGCTGGAGGCGGCCGTGGCCGTGGCCCAGAGCCGGGGCGTGGGCGTCGTCGCCCTCCACGTGATCGAGCCAGTCGTCATCCCGGCGCCGTACGCGGTCGCCTTCGACCCCCTCACCCAGTCCGAGGTCCGCGACCGTGCCCGCGAGGCGCTGGCGCGCTGGGTAGAAGCCGTCGGAGACGCGGTCCCCATCGCGACGGAGGTCCGGGGCGGGCCAGCGGCGCGGTCCATCGTCGAGGCAGCGACCGAGCACGGCGCGAGCGTGATCGTGCAGGCCAGCCACGGCCGGCGCGGCCTGAGCCGCTGGCTGCTGGGGTCCGTCGCCGAGCTGGTCGTCCGCCAGGCGCCGTGCCCCGTGCTGACGCTGCGCGCCGAGGCCCGGCCGCCGTGGTCGGCGAGCGACGGGCTGGCGGCGGTCCCCGCTGATGACTGGCCCGCCCTCTTCGACCGGCTGTCGGCGCTCGTCGCCGACGGGCCGCACGCGGTCACCGTCGAGGTCGTCTCGCCGGACGCCGAGGGCGTCGTGTACCGCGACGTGCCGCTCGTGGGCCTCACCTTCGACGAGCGCGACGACGCCGTCGAGGTGCTCGTCGCCAGCGGCGGCCACCACGTGGTGCGCCCGTTCGCGGTCCGCGCCGACGGCGGGGCGTGGGAGGCCGACGCGCTGGCGCTCGGCGCGGGCCCCGGGCCCCACGTCATCGAGGTGGTCCGCACCGACGGCGCGCGCGAGCGCCTGACCATCGGCGCGCTCGCCCCCGCCTGAGCCTGGAGCGGGGCCGCTAGCTTGCCCTGCCCGTCTCCCCTGCCCGTGCCGCACACGCTCCCGCCCGCCCTGGCCGTCCCGCTCGCCGAGCTCGCCCTGCGCGAGCTGGCGCAGGCCGGCTTCGGCGAGGCCGACGCGACGGGCCGCACCGAGGCGATGATCGTCGCGGACGCGCTCGGCGCCCCGGCCGCCCTGTTCGCGGTCGACCCCGACACCGGGGGCCTCGTCTCCGACGCCACCGCCGGGTGGGCCTCTCCGGGGCCGATCCCCGTCGAGGGCGCGCTCCTCGAGGCGCTCCGGGGGCCCGCCTGCGTGCCGCTGGCGCCGGTCCCCGACGCGCTGGCGGCGACCGGCGTCGGCGGCGGGCTGGCCGTCCGCATCGGGACCACGCACCGGCCGCTCGCGCTGCTGGCGGTGCTGCCGCCGGACGCCCGGGCGTTCGGGCCCGACGCCCGGGCCTTCCTGCTCGCCGCCGCCGCCGCGCTCCACGCCCGGTTCGCGCTCGACGACACGCGCCACGCGCTCGACGAGAGCCAGGCCCGCGCCCTCGCCGTCCTTGAGACCACGGTCGACGGCGTGCTCACCATCGACGAGCGCGGGACCATCGAGTCGTACAACCCCGGCGCGGCGCGCATCTTCGAGTACGCCGCCGACGAGGTCATCGGGCAGAACGTGACCGTGCTCATGCCCGAGCCCTACCACTCCGAGCACGACGGCTACCTCGAGGCCTACCGGACGACGGGCGTCCGCCGGATCATCGGGATCGGCCGCGAGGTCGTCGGCCGCCGCAAGTCCGGGGCGACGTTCCCCATGGACCTGGCCGTGAGCGAGGTGTCGCTGCCGGGCGGGCGGCGGCTCTTTACCGGGTTCGTGCGCGACATCTCGGAGCGCCGCCTGCTGGAGCGCGAGGTGCTCCGGATCGCCGAGGCCGAGCGCCGCCGGATCGGGCAGGACCTCCACGACGGGCTCGGCCAGGAGCTGACGGCCATCGGCCTGTTCGTCCGCAACCTCGCGCGGACGCTCGACGCCGAGGGCTCGGGCGCGGCCGCTGATGCCCGCCAGATCGTCGAGATGCTCGATGGGGCCGACGCCCACGCGCGCGGGCTGGCGCGGTCGCTCGTGCCGGTCGAGCTGGAGCAGAACGGGCTCGAAGCGGCCCTCGGCCGGCTCGCCGAGCGCGCGGCGGCGCTCTACGGCGTCGCGGTGACGGCGGCGACCGACGGCTCGGGCCCGGCCGAGGCCTCCGCGCTGACGCCCGACGCGGCCTCGAACCTGTACTGGATCGCCCAGGAGGCCGTCTCGAACGCCGTCCAGCACGGCCGCGCCGCCGCCATCTCCGTCCACCTCGTCCGTGGCGCCGAGCGCCTCCGCCTCCGCGTCGAGGACGACGGGGTCGGGTTCGGCGGCACCCTCCACGGGGGCGGGGCCTTCGCGCCCGACGCCCCGGGCGACGACACGCTCGACCCCGGGGTCGCCGCGCCCGCCCGGCCGGTCGACCACCGCGGCATGGGCCTGCGCATCATGCACTACCGCGCCCACCTCGCCGGCGGCGCGCTCGACATCCGCTCGGGCGCGCGCGGCGGCACGATCGTCACCTGCACGGTCCCCCTCCGCGGGACCGGCTTCTCCGTTTAGCTCGCCATGACCCGCATCCTGCTCATCGACGACCACCCGCTCCTGCGCCAGGGCATCGCCATGACGATCGAGGCCGAGCCCGACCTCGAGGTGGCCGGCCAGGTCGGCGACGCCGAGGAGGCGCTCGCCGTGTTCGACGACATCGCCCCGGACCTCGTCATCACCGACATCTCGCTGCCCGGCATGAACGGGCTCGAGCTGCTCAAGAACCTGCTGACGCTCCACCCCGACCTGCCGGTGCTGGTGATCTCGCGCCACGACGAGGAGCTCTACGCCGAGCGCTCGGTCCGGGCCGGCGCGCGCGGCTACGTCTCGAAGCTGGCGGCCGGCGACCAGATCGTGACGGCGATCCGGCGCGTGCTCCGGGGCGGGATCCACCTGTCCGAAGACCTCAAGGACAAGATGCTCTTCGGCGCGGCGTCCGGCGTCAAGACGGGGATGCAGACGCCGCTCGAGGTGCTGAGTGACCGCGAGCTGGAGGTGTTCGAGATGACGGGCCGGGGGATCCCGACGCGCGAGATCTCGGAGCGGCTGCACCTGTCGGTCAAGACGGTCGAGAGCTACCGGTCGCGGCTGAAGGCGAAGCTGGGGCTGGCGAACGGGACGGAGCTGATGAAGCACGCCGTGGCCTGGGTCGAGGGCGAGGGCGCCGGCCGCGAGGGGGCCTAGGTGCGGGCCGCCGTGTCTGGCACGGGACGCCCCTGCGTCCTTCCGATCTACGCCTTCTGAACCACTAGTACCGTCAGGTCGTCGTCCTCGGCGACCTCGGGCGCCCCGGCGCTCCACTTCTCCACGAGCGACTCGACGGCCGTGACGGCGGCCTCGGCCGTGTCGGCGGGCGCGAGCCGGCGGTCCAGGCCTTCGGGCCCCAGTTCCTCGCCGTCGGCGTCCTGCGCCTCGGTCACGCCGTCGGTGTACAGGACGAGCGCGTCGCCGGGCGCGAGCCGGGCCGTGCCCGCCTCGAAGGCGGCGCCCGGGACGACCCCGAGGAGCGGCCCGCCGGTCGTCAGCGCCTCGACGCGGCCGTCGGCGCGGACGATGCGGGGCGGCGGGTGGCCGGCGACGACCGACACGACGGCGCCGTCGGGCGCGACGACGGCCCACGCGAGCGTCACGAACTGGTGGACCTCGGTCGAGTCGAACACGAGCCGGTCCAGGCGGCCGGTCGCGGCGACGAGTGCGGCGGCGGGGTCGTCCCCTGCGAGGTCGGGCTCGGCAAGCCGGAAGCCCGCCTGCAGCGTCGCCATCAGCAGCGACGCCCCGATCCCCTTGCCGACGACGTCCGCCACGGCCACGAGCAGCCGGCCCCCGACGTCGGCGGCGTAGTACGTGTCGCCCGAGACCTCGTGGCTCGGCTGCCAGCGCGCGGCGAGGTCGAGGCCCGGGATCGCGGGCAGCGTCTCGGGCAGGAGCCGCGCCTGCACTTCGCGCGCCAGCCGGACCTCCTCGCGCAGCCGCTCGCGGTCGAGCCGCTCCTCCACGCGGTCGGCCGTCTCGAAGGCGCCGACGGCGAGCGCCGCGAGCGCCGCCACGAAGTCCGACGTGTCACGGTCCGGAGCCCAGTCGGGCGGGGTCCCGAACGGCGCGCCGAGCACGACGGCCCCGCGCGTCACGTCGCCGGCGCGGAGCGGGACGGCCCAGCGCCACGTCTCGGCGAGGGCGGGGTCGTCGATGACGGCGGGGCGCGCCAGCCGGGCGAGCGCGCGGGGCACCTCGGGCGCCTGGCAGCCGCGCACCAAGACGGTCTCCAGCGGGCCGTCGTCGTCGTTGCACAGGGCCACGGCGACGCGGGGGACGAGGAGCTGGCCCATCAGCGACCGCGCGATCTGGCCGGCAATCGCCTCGCGGTCGAGCGCCTGCCCGAACGTCTGCGCCAGCTCGAGCAGCGTCCGCAGCCCGTGCGCGCGCGCCGCGAGCGCGCGGTTGGCCCCGACGAGCGCCTCGGCCGACTGCCGCGCGGCCAGCGCCGCCGCCGTCGCGTTCGCCAGCGACCGCGCGAGCCCCTCTTCGGCCGGCCCGTAGCTCGCGCCGCCCAGCCGCGGCCCCACGCCGACGACCCCGAACCGCCGCCCGCCGTGGCGCAGCTCGACGACGAGCGGGAAGTCGGTCGCCAGCCGCGCCTCATCTACCGAGTCCCCAACGGCCAGCCCGGCCGTGCCCTTCGCGACGGCCACGCGGAGCCCGTCGCCCTCGGCCAGCGCCGCGACCGCGCGCGCCGCCAGCAGGCGGCTCATCAGCGCCAGCACGAGCGCGCCGAGCGGGTCGTCGAGGGTGCGCGTGGCGTCGATGGGGTCGTCGACGGCGCCGAGGGGGGCGAGAGAGGCCAGGTGGGGCGAGGTGTGGGGTTCGGGAAGGTGGCGCAGAGGGCCGGCTGGCGCAAGCGCGGAGCGCGCCTGCTCGCGAGCGCGACGCTACGGCTCCAGGTGGATCACCTCGGCCTGGCTCATCGCCCCGTCCTCGACGGTCAGCCGGACGCAGGTCTTGACCTGGTGGAAGCCCTGGCGGCCGGCCGCGCCGGGGTTGAGGTACAGCATCCGGCGGAGCGCCGGGACGCGCTCGACGCGCAGGATGTGGCTGTGGCCGCACACGAACAGGTCCGGCGGGTCGGCCCGGAGCGCGGGCCCGATGCCCTTGGCCCACCGCCCCGGCCGCCCGCCGATGTGCGTCATCCACAGCCGCACGCCGCCCACGCGGAGCTTGACGTGCTCCTCGAAGTGCCCCCGCACCGGCGGCCCGTCCACGTTCCCGTAGACGCCGACGACGGGCGCGAGCCGTTCGAGGCGGTGGACGACCTCGACGGGCCCCACGTCGCCCGCGTGCAAGATCATGTCGACGTCGGCGAACACGTCGTCGAGCTCGGGGTGGTAGTAGCCGTGGGTGTCTGAGACGATGCCGAGGCGCAAGGCGAGGCGGGGTTGGGGACCGGGAAGATCCCTGCGCCCCGAGCCCTGCGCGGGGCTCCGGCCGAATTCAGCCCGATCTCCCGTCCCCTCTCCCCTGTCCTACACCTCCTCGACCCAGTCCGGTAAGTCATTGAGGGCCCACTGCTCGAGGTAAAAGCGGTGCTCGCCGCGCGCGCGGCGGAACGGGGCGAGCAGTCGTCGCACGTGGGGCGCGGGGTGCTGGCGGAAGGCCTCCGCAAGCGGGGCGTGGAGCGGCGCGTGCGCGAACAGGCTCCAGTCCTTGCCGTCGAAGGCCGGCTCGGGGAAAAAGGCGGCGGCGCCCGCGTCGAGCACGGCGCGGAGGGCGTCGAGCCGGTCGCGGCGCTCGCCGTCGGCGGCGGCCACAAGCGCGTCGAGCGGGACGGGCCCGACCGCCAGCGCGAGGACGTCGGCGCGGCGCAGGGCCACGGCGGCCTCGGCGTCGATCAGCCCGTGAGCCGTGCCAGTGACCGCGAGCGCGGTCCAGCCTCGCCCGCCCGCCCACGCCAGCAGCGGTTGCACCCACGCCTCGGCGTCGGCGAGCGCCGTCAGCCCGACCCGGCGGGTCTCGCCCAACGATGTGCCCGCGAGATACGCGCGGGCGTACGGCTCGGGCGCGCGCGCGAGGAACGCCTCCAGCGTCGGCGCGGGCGCGTCGCGGCGCCGCGCGTCGGGCTGGTCGTCCGGGACGAGGGCCTCGAGCCCGACCGGCTCGTCGACAAAGACTTTCACGATGTCCATGCCGGGGAATCGTCGCGCGCGGTGCGACGTTCCCCCCCTCGACCGCCCGTGCGCCCCGATGAAAGCCGTCTCCTCCGCCCTCACCTGGGTCCTGATCGTCGTCGTGGTGCTGCTGGCGCTGCCGACGATGCTCCTCATCCGGCTCTTCGACTGGACGCCGACCCAGGTTCGGACCGGGCGGACGTTCCGCGTGATGGGCAGCTGGGTGACGCGCTTCAACCCCGCGTGGCACATCGCCGTCGGCGGCGTCGACCCGACGACGCTCGACCACCCGTTCGTGGTCGTCAGCAACCACCAGTCGATGGCCGACATCCCGGTCGTGTCGCTGCTGCCGTGGGAGATGAAGTGGGTCGGCAAAAAGGAGCTGTTCGACCTCCCGTTCATGGGCTGGCTGATGCGGCTGGCGGGCGACATCCCGGTCGACCGCAAGGACCCCGTGAGCCGGGGGACCGTGCTGCTCCGGGCCCAGCGCAAGCTCGAGCACGGCACGTCGGTGATGTTCTTCGCCGAGGGCACGCGCTCGCGCGACGGCCGCGTCAAGACGTTCCACGACGGCGCGTTCCGGCTGGCGATCGCGGCGGGCGTCCCCATCCTCCCGCTCGCGCTCGACGGCACCATGGACGCGCTCCCCAAGCACGGCTGGCAGTTCTCGCGCGCCGACGTCCGGCTCGACGTGCTGCCGCCGGTCCCCACCGCCGGGCTCACCGAGGCCGACCTCCCCGAGCTCCGCGACCGCGTCCGCCAGCAGATCATCGACCACATCGCGGCGTGGCGCGAGGTGCCGGCCGAGAGCGTCGACCAGCTCCTGCTGCCGCCCCCGGCGCCCGAGACGGGCGGACCGGGCGAAGAGCGGGCGAAGAGCACCGTTGTGGAGCCCCGACCCGGCACGGGCGGTTGATCCCTGCCCCCCAGAGTCCCTAGCTTGGACGTTCCGCGCTCGGCGTGGACGATGCCCGATAGCTCAATTGGCAGAGCGCCAGTTTCTGGATCTGGAGGTTCAAGGTTCGATTCCTTGTCGGGCAACACCGAACGGCTCTGAGGCACCCGCCTCGGAGCCGTTTCGCGTTCAGGCCGTGCCGCCCGCCGCATCCGCGAGCCGCGCCGCCAGCCCCGACGCCCGCCGCTGGCGTGTCTCCACCGCCAGCGCCACCTCGTCGGCCGCGCCGAACACGGTCACGGACCGCTTGGCCCGCGTCGCCGCCGTGTACAGCAGCTCGCGCGTGACGAGGGTGGCCCCGCGCGTCCCCGGCTCAGGCAGGACCACGCCGACGGCGTCGAACTCCGAGCCCTGGCTCTTGTGGACCGTCAGCGCCCATGCGGGCTCGTGCGCCGGCATCCGGGCCCACGCCACCTCTTTGTCCGGGCCGAACACGACGCGGCGGTCGCCGCCGCGCCCCCAGCACACGCCCACGTCGCCGTTGCGCAGGTCGGTGTCGCGGTCGTTGACGGTGACGAGCACGGGGCGGCCGGGGTAGACGCGCGGGCCGTACGGGCTCCACCGGACGAGCCGCTCGTCGCGGAGCGCCTGCTCGATGGCGCCGTTGAGGCCCTCGACCCCGCGCGGCCCCCGGCGGACCGCCGCCAGCAGCCGGAACCGCTCCAGCACCGCCAGCGCGGCCTCGGGCGTCGCCGCCGCGACCGTCTCGCGCGCGAGCGGGAGCGCCCACGCGAGCGCCGAGCCGGCCGGGTCGCCCTCCACCAGATCGAGCGCGGGCCGCTGGCGGAGCGCCTCGACCGCCGCCGCCGCCTCGCCGTCGCGGACGGCGACCGCGAACGTGCCCACGTCTGAGTCGGCGGTAAACCGGCGCGACTCCGTCAGTTCGACGACGGCGCCCGCCAGCCGGGACGCGGTCGGCGACGAGGGGACGTCGGCCAGCCCCAGGTCGGCGCAGAACGCTGCGAGCGCGGGCGGCGCCGGGCCCGCCCCTTCGGACACGACGTCCGAGAACGTGGTCCCGACGCCGACGGGCGGAAGCTGGTCCGGGTCGCCGAGCACGATCAGCCGCGCGTCGGGGCGCAGGGCCGCGAGCAGGGCGTCGAACAGGGCGAGGTCGACCATCGAGCCCTCGTCGACGAGGACGATGTCGTGGGGCAACGGGGCGCGGGCGTCGTGGCGGAAGCCGGACCGCTCGGGGTGCGCACCGAGCAACTTGTGGAGCGTGACGGCGGCGGTCGGGACGGCTCCGCCGAGGTCGGCGGGCAGCTCGGCGACGCGCGCCTCGACGCTCTCGCTCAGCCGCGAGGCGGCCTTGCCCGTCGGCGCCGCGAGCGCGACGCGCGCGGCGGGCCGCTCGGCCAAGACCAGCGCCAGCAGGCGGGCGGCGGTGTACGTCTTGCCCGTGCCGGGCCCACCAGCCACAAACAGCGCCCGCTGGCGGAGCGCGGCGGCGGCGGCGAGCGCCTGCCGATCGAGCGCGCCGTCGGCGCGGGGCGGGAAGAGGCGCGCGAGCGCGGCGCGGGCGGCCGCTGTCGGCGGCTCGTCGCTTGCCGCCAGCCGGTCGGTGATCGCGCGCGCGACGCGGCGCTCGGCGTCCCAGTGGCGGCGGAGCGCGAGGTGGTCGCCGACGAGGACGAGCGGGCACGACGTGTCGGCACCGCCGACGGTCGGGCTGGCGGCGAGGTGCGCGCGCCATACGTCGAGCGCGGGCATCTCGGGGACGCCTCGAAAAACGGCACGCGCGTGTTCGTCCTCGGGGAAGGCGTGGCCGGCGTGCGCGGCGAGGTCGACGGCGCTGTGCCCGTCGCGCGTCTCGCGCGAGACGAGGGCGGCCGAGAGCGCGAGCGTTCGCTGCCGCGCCGGGTCGGCGTCGGCGTGCTCGGCGTCGAGCCCGGCGACGAGCCGCGCCAGCGCGAGGTCGATGGGCGCGACGGCCTCGGCCTCGGCGAGCGCGTCGAGCGCGCGGACGGTGTCGGGGGGCAGCCTACGCATCGGGTGCGAGGAGGGCGTCGAGCGCGGCGATGAGGGCGGCGGACGGGCGGTGGTGGATGAGGCCGGCGGCGGCGGCGCCAGAAGGCGGGCTGCTCGGTGCACCCTCACCCTGTCCCTCTCCCAGGGGGAGAGGGGACGTCATTGGAGTGGCTTGCGCTGATTCAATGGCTTGCGCCAGCCCCCCTGCTTGCGCCGACCCGTCGTCCGCCGTCCGCGGTCCGTCGTCCTCCCCCGCCAGCCCGCGCAGGAAGGCGTACGTCGCACCGCCGATGTGCGTGTCGTAGGCGTAGTCGGCGAGGCGCGAGTCCAGAAAACGGTGCAGGCCGTAGAGGTAGAGGTGGAGTTGCAGGCCGTAGTGGTGGCCGTGCATCGTCGCCGCGAGCGCATGCGGTGTGTACGCCGCCGCGTCGTCGCCGAGGCGGTTGCTTTTCCAATCCACCACCCACCACCGGCCGTCGGCGCGGGCCACGAGGTCGATCTCGCCGACCATCAGGCCGTCGACGGCGTCGCGGCTGAGGCTCGCAATGGCGTCGGCGTAGTCGGCGCCGAAGGGGGCCGTGCCGTGCTCGCGGAAAGCGGCGGCCAAGGCGCGGGGGGCGACCCGGCCGAGCGGAACGGAAAAGCTCCACTCGGGCATCCGCGCGTCCGCGTCGGCCAGGCGGAGCGGGCCACCCTCGGCGTCGCGGAAGAGGGGGGCTTGGGCGACGCGGCCGAGCATCGCGAGCACCTCGGCGGCGGGGTCGAGCGGGGCGCGGTGCGGGCGGCCCCGCCGAGCCAGCCCGTACGTCGCCAGCCACTGCGCGACGGTCTCCTTGTTGCGCTCGACCGCGAGCGCGGCCTCGTCACCCTCGCGCCAGTCGGCGTGCTGCAGGACACCGTGGAGGCAGGTCCCCGGCCCGGTCCCAGCGGCAAAGGCGTGCAGGCCCGTCGGGATCACGTCGGTCCGCGCCGTCTCCTCGTCGGCCTCGTCCGACGCCGCGAGTGTGGACACGTCGGTGTCGGCGTGGGCGCTCCGCGACCACGCGCTAAAGCTGGCGCGGCGCCACGCGTCGCCGACGCGCTCGCGCCCGGCGTCGGTCATCGCCCGGGCCGCGAGCGTCACCTCCGGCGCGGGCGGCGTCGCCAGCCGCCGGCCGTCGGGCTCGGGCGGGTCGACCACGCGCGAGACCGCCCCGGTGTCGTCGAGCGCGCGCGCGGCCGCGAGCACGCCCGGCCCCGCCGCCTGCTTGCGGGCCGCCTCGACGTGCGCCGCCAGCCCGTCGCCGAACGCCGCCTCGTGGCCGTTCAGCAAGTAGCCTAGCCCGGAGAGCGCGTCGAGCCGCGTCCGGCTGGAGTTGACGGCGCCCCAGACCACGTAGCACCGCTCGCGCGCGCGTGTCAGCGCGACGTACGCCTTGCGGACGTGCTCGGCCAGGTTGTCGACCTGTCGGAGCCGCTCCATCTCAGCGGCCTCTGGCGAGCCCAGGTCGTAGACGACGCCCGCCTCGGTCCGCGCCAGCACAGTCTCCTGCTGCTGGTAGTCGCGCTGGCTGAGCGACCACAGGTACGGCAAGAAGACGACCTCGTACTCGAGCCCCTTCGCGTTGTGGTGCGTTGTGATCTGAACCGCGTCGTCGTCGCGCTCGAGGCGGACCTCCTTCATCTCGCGCGACGGGAGCGCCTGCTCGGTCCGGTGGCGGAGCCAGTGGCTGAGGTCCTCGGGCGAGCGGTCGCCGCCGGCCTCGACCTCGTGGAGCAGCTCGGCGGCGTGGCGCAGGTTCGTCACCCGGCGCTCGCCGTCGGGGTACGCGAGCAGGCGCTCCAGGACGCCCTCGCGCTGCTGGAGGTCGGTCAGCACGTGGAGCACGCCGTGGCGCCGCCACGCCGTCTGCCACGACCGCAAGCGCGACGCCAGCTTGGACGCGCGGCCCGGGTCGTCGTCGAGCGCGGCGATCTCGTCGGCGGACCAGCCCCACGTCTCGGTCGCGAGCGCGGCCCGCAGCGAGCGCTCGTCGTCGGGGCGGAGCACGGCGCGCAGAATCAGTTCGAGGTCGGCGATCTGGGGGCTCTCGCGCACGTCGTGCGCCTTCGAGACGACGGCCGGGATGCCGAGCTCTTGGAGCGCCGCTTGGATGGCCTGGATCTCGTACTTCGACGGGACGAGCACGGCGATCTCGCCGGGGCGGAGCGCGCGACTTCCGTCGCCGTCGCGCATCCGGGCCTCGGTCAGCAGGCGCCGGATCTCGGTCGCCACGATCGGCGGGATGGTCGCGCTCGCGGCGGTCTTGCTGGGCACGCGGTCCTCCTCCCCCGGCATCGGCCACCAGACGAGCGGCGGCAAGTCGCCGTCGTCCAACACGGGCGCCGACGACGGCGAGGCGGCGACGGGGCGGAACGGGATGCCGTCGAACAGGAACGCCCGCTCGGGCCCGGCAAAGACGCGGTTGACGGCGTCGACCAACCCGGCCGTGCTCCGCCAGTTCGTGCCGAGGGTAAAGCGCCGCGTGGCCTCACGCTGGGCGCCGAGGTAGGCGTGCACGTCCGCGCCGCGGAAGGCGTAGATGGCCTGCTTCGGGTCGCCGACGAAGTACAGCGGGCAGCCCTCGAAGGCGGTCCGGAAGATGGCGTACTGGAGCGGGTCGGTGTCCTGGAACTCGTCGATGAGGGCGACGGCGAACTGGCGGCGGATGCCGGCCGCGAGGACGGCCCCGGTGTCGTCGGAGTGGAGCGCGGCGTGGAGCCGGGTGATGAGGTCGTTGAAGGTGAGCTGCCCGCGGCGCTCCTTGATGGCGTCGATCCGCTCGCCGACCTCGATCACGAACGCCCGCGTAAACGCCCGCTCGACGGCCTCGACCGCCTCGATCACCGCCGCGCACGCCCGGAACGGCGGCGCCAGCGAGGCCGCCTTGAGCGCGTCCTTCCGCGCCTGCCCCGCCTTCTTCCCTGCCTTGTAGACCGCCTCCGTCGTGCACGCCTCGACCGCCGCGACGGCGTCTGGGTCGGCGCCCGTCGCGAAGGCGGTGACGCGAGCCACGAGCGCATCCGCGCCGGGCCCGTCGAGCGGGGCGTCCTTGTTCCACTCGACGCCGTCGACCGCCGCCCACACGGCGCCGGGCGACCAGGCGCTCGCGAGCGCCGCTTGGGCGGCGGCGAGGGCCTCGCGTGCCTCCGCGAGCGTCGGCGCCTCGGGCAGAATGCGGATCGACGGGAAGCCGGCGGTCGCGCGGTGGTGCTGGACGAGCGCGTCGGGCGTCCGGCCGCGCGTGACGGCGAGCGCCGCGAGCAGGGCATCGTCGTGCGTGAGCCGCGCCCAGGCATCGGCACTCGCGCGGGCGCGCAGGGCGTCGCTGTCGGAGTCCTCCACAAAGTCCATCTCGAACGGCGTCCCGCTCTCGAACGCGGCCTGCTTCAGGATCCGCTGGCAGAACCCGTGGATCGTGAACACGCCCGCCTCGTCGACACGGTCGAGCGCCGCCAGCAGCCGGTCCTCGGCCCCCGCTCGCGCCAGCAGGTCGGCGAGCGGCGCCACGAGCGGGAGGTCGCCGGCGAGCGCCGAGGTCTCGGCGATGGGCTCGTCCTGGGCGACCGCGAGGGCCACGCGGAGCGCGCGCCGGATCCGAGTCCGCAGCTCCTCGGTCGCCGCCTTCGTGAACGTGACCACGAGGAGCCGCCGCAGGTCGGGCAGCCCGCCGGGCGCGGTCACCAGCCAGTCGCCGTCGAGCACGAGGCGGACCACGAGCCCGGCGATGGCGAACGTCTTGCCGGTCCCCGCGCTGGCCTCGACGAGCGTCCGCCCCGGCTCGACGGGCGTGGCCCAATACTCGAACGGCGGCACGTCTCCCGGCTGGCGGTCTTTTTTAGAATCGGCCGGTGTACTGGCACCAGCGGCGGCCTCACCGGCTGGCGATGACGCCGCGCCGAGTGTCCCCCTCTCCCCCTCGGGGGGGAGAGGGGTGGGGTGAGGGGGGGCGGCCTCGGCGACCGGGTCGACTGCTGGCGACGACGAATCCGCAAGCGCGGTCTTTCTACCCTCGGTTTCGCTCGGCACACCTTCACCCTGCCCCTCTCCCGAGGGGAGAGGGGACGTCGTTGGCGAGGCGTCGCCAACCTCCTCCACACCCCCAGTCATGTCATCCTGAGCGCCAGCGAAGGATCTCAACGCCGAGGTCTCATGCTCTTGACTCCGGTCATCGCCAGCGAGAGGGCTCGCGTCGAGATCCTTCACTGCGCTCAGGATGACAGAGTCGGAGGCTTGCGCCAGCCCGTCCGCTTGTGCAGCGTCCCCATCGTCCGTCCCGTGGTCCGCCGTCCTCGGTCCGCCGTCCCCGACCCCCATTCCAAAAAGATCGCGCTGGCTCATTCGGGCACCCCCGCGCGCTTGTAGGTCAACAGCGGCGCCCACAGGCAGAGCGCCCACTTGGCAAAGTGCGCCTCCGGCTCGAAGGGGTCGGGGCGGCCGCGCGTCGCCAGCGCGACGTAGGCGTCGGCGTCGTCGGTAAAGTCGTTCCAGGCGTCCGAGAACTGGCGGCGGGCCTTGCGCATGGCGCCGTCGTGGGGCTCGAACGGCTTCTGCGCCGCGCCCCGGTTCAGCACGCGCGCCGTGAAGTCCTCCCACGACGACCGGCTCAGCGCGCCGACGTACGCCTCGGCCGCCTTCTCGTAGAGAGGCAGCGAGCGCGACTCGTTCTTGCGGTAGCCCTGCACCAGCGACGCCAGCAGCCGGCGCGCGTCGTCGGCGCCGACCGGCGCAAAGTGGACCGCCGTGTCGTCGACGCCGAGCGAGCACGTGATGCCGGGCCGCGTGGCGCACAGCGCGAGGTGGTCGACCCAGGCCTGGACGGTGTGCTTGCCGCGCACCTTGCCCGCCCGGACGAGCAGCCCGCCCTTGTCTCCCACCCGATCCAACGTGCCCACGAGCCGCACCTCGCCCGCGTCGACGTCGACGGCGAGCGGCTCGGTCGGGCCCCAGCGGCGGACGGCGTCGGCGACGGGGCGGGCCTCGTCGAGCGCGCGCCGCAGCCACGAGGCGCCGGGCGCGCCGGCGGGCAGCCGTCCGCTCCGCTCGACGCGCGTCGCGAGCGTGGCGTCGTCGAGCCCGTCGAGCAGGCCTTCGAGCACGGCCGCGCGCAGGTGGTAGCGCTCCAGGGCGTCGAGCACGACCGGCTCGTCGTCGTGGAGCGCGTCGTCGTCGAGGTCGAGCGAGACACGCAGGCGGCGGCGGACGACGTGGCGGCTGGGGTTGACCCAGGCGTCGGCCAGGTCGCGCAGCGTCAGCGTGTCGGCGGCGGGCGCGTCGGGTGGGGAGAGCCGGCGGGCCGGGTCGAGGAAGGCGGCGGGCGGCGCGGCGTCGGCGCCCCGGACGCGGTGCTGGCGGGCGTAGCTCGCGAGCGGTCCGCCGGGCGTGAAGTACTCGGCGGCGAACGGCTGGAGGCGGTGGCGGGTCACCAGCGTCTCGGCGTCGTCGCCCCAGTGCAGGCGCGCCGCGTCGAGCACGGCGTCGAGGCAGACCGAGGCCGCGCGCTCGGCGTTGTCCTTCTGGCTCCGCCCGACGGTGCTCAGGATCAGCCGGTCGCGCGCGGCCATCACGGCGTCCAGGAACAGCTGCTTTTCGTGGTCGCGCGGCGCCGCGTCGCCGGGCTCGGGCGCGTGCGCCAGCAGGTCGAACCCGGCGGGCTGTTCGGGCCGGGGCCACACGCCGTCGTTGAGCCCGAGCATCGCCACGACGCGGAACGGCGCGTGGCGCAGCGCCAGCGGGTGGGCGACCGTCACCCTGCCCGTGAGGTACGGCTCGCGCTGCTCGAACCGGCCCGAGGCGCCGTCGAGGTGGGCGCGGACGGTGCGGAACGAGACGGCCCCGTCCCCGCCGACGACGCCGTGCAGGCGGTCGAGCGCCAGCGCCTGCTCGCGCAGGAAGACGACCGCCGCCAGCTCCTCGTCCTCGCGCGCATCGAACACGCCGTCGAGGAACGTCAGGATGCGGCCGGGCCACGCGTCGAGCGGCGCCGGGCGGTCGATGGCGTCGAGCGACGCGAAGAGGGCCTCGGCCCACTCGCAAAAGCGGCCCAGCAGGTCGGGGTCGACGGTCGCCGCGTCGCACGGGAGGTGGCCGAGGACCAAGTCGCCCCCGGCGTCGCCGGTCATCACGCCGAGCAGCAGGCGATCCAAGCCGAAGCGCCAGGTGTGGAGGTCGTCCTCGGGCACGCCGAAGCGGCCCTTCCGCTCGGCCGTGAGCCCCCAGCAGACCCCGGCCTTCGTCGCCCACGCGCGCAGGCGCGGCAGCTCGGGCTCGTCGATCCCGGCGGCGCGGCGGATGGCGGGCGTGCCCAACAGGTCGAGCAGCTCCGAAGCCGTCACGCGCCCGTCGTGCAGGCGGAGCGCCCGGCCAAACGCCTCGACCACGCGCAGCGCCGGCGCGTGCGGGTGGTCGACCACGTGGTACGGAATCCGGAGCTGGGGCGCGGCGTCCTCGGCCCCGAACACGGCGTCGACGAGCGGCGCGTACGTGGCGAGGTCCGGGACGAGAACCAACACGTCGCTGGGCCGCAAGCCCTCGACCTCGGCAAAGGCGTCGAGCAACGTGTCGCGCAGGGCCTCCAGCTCGCGCGTCGCCGAGTGGCAGTCGTGGATGCGGATAGTGGCGTCGACGGGCGCCGGCGCCGGGGGCCGCGTGTCGCTCGCGAGCGCCGCCTGCAGCCCGCCGAGCGACGTCGACGGGGGCGCCTCCGAGACGACGTCTTCGCGCTCTACGCCGCCCAGCCCACCCAACACCGACCAGTAGTCGCGGCTCCGCCCGGCCAGCGCCCGCAGGAGCGGGTGGTCGTGCGTCGCCCTGCGCGCGTCGCCCGGCGCCACGGCATAGACCGTCACCGGCACGTGCGGCGCCAGCGCGTGGAGCGCGCGCAGGTGGACGGGCGGAAACAAGCCGGCCCCGAACACGGCGATGCGCGTCGGGAGGTGCTCGCGGAGCGACTCGGGCGAGTCGCGCAGGGCCGCCAGCAGCGCCAGCATCTCACTCGCGCGGTCGCGCGTGCCCGGCGACTCGGCGACGAGCTGGCGCCACAGCGCGGCCTGCCACGCCCCGTGCGGGAAGTCGGCCGGTGGCGGCGTGCCCTGAATCCAGCCCGCGAGCGCGTCTGGGCGGTACACCTGGTAGTCGTCGAAGAGGGCCGCGAGCCGGGTCGCCAGCGGCATCGTCTGGTTGGCGGTCCGGTCGAGGTAGGCCCGGACGGGCGCCCACACGTCGTCGCCGGGCAGGTCGTCGAGAATGGCGCGGATGCGCCACGCCAGCCCGGCCGCCTCGAACGGGTGCGCCTCGTCCTCGGGCGCCGCCGTGTCGCGGTCGAGCCTCCGCGCCAGCCCCGTCACCAGCTCACGCGGCGAGCTCAGGTCCAGGCTCGCGGCCACGCCCAGCGCCTGCGCCAGCTCGCGGCCCAGCCAGCTCCGCAGGCCCACGTTCTGGGCCACCAGGATCGTCTCGCGCAGCGTCGGGTCGAGCGGGTCGTCGCGCAGCGTCCCCGCCAGCCGCGCGAACAGCGGCTCCAGACGCGGCGCCGTGACGACGCGGAAACCGGGGGACGACACGGGCACAGACAAATAGAGGATCGGGGTGGAATCTAGCCCCACCGGCTCCGCGCCCTGCCCCCTCGCGAGCCTGCTGGCGCCATCCCACCCCCTGCAGCGCCCGGTCCTCGGGGAGCTCTGTCAGCAGCACATTTCCGGGCCGCCGGAGGCAACGGAGGCGCCGTCCGCGCGCGAGCAAGGAGGGCCTATTCTCGTGCCCCACGCAGGCCCGCCCTCGGCCACGACCCCGCGGGCGAGGGCCGAGAAGGCGGCGGTCGCCCGCGCGAAGCCGGGTGGAGATGCCGCAAGATCGTCGGGGCGCGCGCGCGCGCGGATGAACCCGTCGGCCCGCCCCGCGTTGACGCCGCCATGCGCCTCGTCCCCCTCCTCGCCCTCGCCGCCGCCGTCGCCTGCACGGAGGCGCCCCGCCCGTCCGTCGACCCCGAGGACGTGGCGCCGCTGGAGTACCGCCTCGACGCGCCCGATGCCGTCGTGGACCTGCCGGCCGAGCTGAACGAGGTCTCGGGCCTGACGGTCTTGCCCAGCGGCCGCCTCGGCGCCGTGCAGGACGAGGAGGGCACCATCTACGAGATCGACCCCGCGACCGGCACCATCGTCGACCGACTCCCCTTCGAGGGCGCCGGCGACTTCGAGGGGCTCGCGCTCGTCCCGGACCGCGCCGTGTGGGCGCTCCGCAGCGACGGCGACGTGTACCGCGTCTTCCGCGACAGCGTCGGCGTCCCGGCCGTCCGCAAGGTGGAGACCGCCCTCCGCTCGCGGAACGACACGGAGGGGCTCGCCTACGACCCCGTCGGCGACCGTCTGCTGATCGCCTGCAAGGAGTGGCCCGGGCCCGACATCGACGACGCCCGCGCCGTCTACGCCTTCGACCTCGCGACCGAGACCGTCTCCGAACGCCCTGTCTTCGCGCTCGCCCGCGCCGACGTTGATTCCGACGTCAACTTCCGCCCGTCGGCGATCGCCGTCCACCCGAGCTCGGGCCAGATCTACGTGCTCTCGTCCGTCCGCCGCGCCATCGCCGTCGTCGACCGCGACGGCACGCTCGTTGCCGTGACCGACCTGCCCGCCGAGTTCGCGCGCCAGCCCGAGGGGCTCGCGTTCGCCGACGACGGCACGCTCTACGTCGCCAGCGAAGGCGGCGCCGGCACGGCCACCCTGCTCCGCTACACGCCGACGGCTCCCTAGCCGGCCCCCTTCTGTCCGCTCTGCCCCTCTCTATGCGTCGCTTCGCTCTTCTCGCCATCGTGGCCCTCGCCGCCGGGTGCGCCACGACCCAGACGTACGTGGCGCCCGAGCGCCGCGCCGAGCCGGCCCCGCCGCTCCCCGCCGGCGACGTCGCCCACACCGTCTTCCTGACCGCCAACACCGGCGACCTCGACGGCGACGCGCCCGGCCCCGTCCTGCGCGCCCTCGCCGAGGCCGCCCGCGCCGCGGGCGACGACGCGACCGTCGTCGTGCTCGGCGACGTGACGACCGGTGGGATCCCCGCCGCCGACGACCCCGACCGCACCCGCGCCGAGGCCCCGGTCCGCGCTTTGATCGCCGCCCTCGGTGGCCTCGACGCGGATGTGATCGTCGTCCCCGGCGACCGCGACTGGGAGCGCGGCGAGGACGGCGTCAAGCGGCTCGAGGACCTGCTCGACGACGCCTTCGGCGACGACATCCTGACGCCCGGCGACCAGGCCGGCGGCCCGCGCGAGTCGGAGCCCGCCGAGGGCCTGCGGCTCGTCG
This sequence comes from Rubrivirga halophila, assembly GCF_046845755.1. Taxonomy (GTDB): domain Bacteria; phylum Bacteroidota; class Rhodothermia; order Rhodothermales; family Rubricoccaceae; genus Rubrivirga. The sequence continues at coordinate 53,264 of NZ_CP177357.1, read as the reverse complement.
CGCTCGACACGGCGTGGTGGCTGCTCGACGACCGCGACCGGCCCGCCGGCGAGGCCGAGGACCAGGAGGTCCGTGGCCCGGCGGACGTGGCCCGCATCCTGGAGCAGATCATCCTCGACCGCGACGACTCGCGCATCGTCGTGCTCGCGCACCACCCCCTCATCTCGCGCGGCCCCTACGGCGGCTACCGCGCCAACCCCGTCGCCAGCCTCGCCTCCCGCACCGTCGGGCTCGGCGGCCAGGACCTCGCGGCCACGCGGTACCGCGCCCTGCGGAGCTCGCTCGGCCGCGTCGCCAGCACGCACGACGGGCTCGTCTGGGCCGCCGGCCACGACCGCATCCTGCAGGACTACGACGACGAGATCAACACGCTCCGCCGCCAGCGCCACCTCATCGCCGGGACCGGCGGCGGCGAGGCCTCCGTGGCCGGCGGCGGCGGCGCGCTCTACACGTCGTCCGCCCCGGGCTACCAGCGGCTGGTCTACTACACGAACGGCCGGTTGTGGGCCGAGACCGTCGAGGTCGGCGCCGACGGGTCCGAGACGGTCGTCTTCCGGGCCGAGGTCTCCGGCGAGAACGCCGAGCTCGTCGACACCGAGGTCCCCGACGCCGTCGACCCCGCCGACCTGCCCGACGTGGACGCCGTCGTGACGCAGTCGGCCGAGGACGGGTTCGTGACCGACCGGTTCAAGAACGACGGGTTCACGCGCGCCGTGTTCGGCGAGAACTACCGCGACGTCTGGAAGACGCCCGTGTCGTTCCGGACGATCGACCTGGGGACCGAGGCCGGCGGGCTCGTGCCCGTCAAGCGCGGCGGCGGGCTCCAGACGACGTCGCTCCGCCTGCAGGGCGGCGACGGCCACGAGTACGGCTTGCGCCTCCTCGAGAAGAGCGGGCTGGCCCAGGTCCCGTACGCCCTGCGCGACGGGCTCGTGGGCGACATCGTGCTCGAGCTGCGGGCGGCGATGAACCCGTACGGCGCGCTCGTCGCGGCCCCGCTCGCGACCGCCGCGGGCGTCCCCCAGCCCGACCCCGAGATCGTCTTCGTCCCGGACGACCCCCGCCTGGGCCGCTACCGCGAGACGTTCGCCAATCGGCTCGCGCTCTACGAGATCCGCCCCGACGACGACATGTCGGACGTGCCCGGCTTCGAGGGCATGACCGACGTGGTCTCGGCTGCCAAGCTCCGCGAGGAGATGCGCGAGGACCAGGACCACCGCGTCGACCAGCGCGCCTACCTCCGCGCTCGGCTGTTCGACATGATGCTCTCCGACTGGGACCGCCACGCCGACCAGTGGCGCTGGGCCGCGTACGAGCCCGGCGAGCTCGACCCGACCCTGACCGGCGACGACGCCACCAAGGGCAAGGTGTACCGCCCCATCGCGCGCGACCGCGACTTCGCCTTCTACGGCATCGGCGGGCTCTTCCTCCCGGCCCTCCAGGTCTTCGACCGCCGCCTGCAGCCCATCGGCGAGAAGTACGGGAGCATCCGGGGCCTGACCTCGAACGGCTTCTATCAGGACCGCCGCTTCCTCAACGAGCTCTCGCTCGACGACTGGCGCGCCGTCGCGCGGGACCTCCAGGCCGCGCTCACCGACGCCGCCATCGACCGCTCGATCCGCGCGCTCCCCGACCCGATCTACCCCCAGCTCGTCGACTACTGGACGCACGCGCTGCGCAGCCGTCGCGACGGGATGGTGCGGGCCGCCGAGGAGTACTACGAGCTCAACGCCGGCGTCGTCGACGTGATCGGGAGCGACGAGCGCGAGCTCTTCGAGGCCGTCCGCCAGCCGGGCGGCGCGCTCGCCGTGACGGTCCGCTCGCTCAAGGGCGGCGACCCGGGGATCGTGCTGTACAGCCGCACCTTCCAGCCCGACGAGACCGGCGAGGTCCGCCTCTACGGCTTCGCCGGGCGCGACGAGTTCCGGATCACCGGCGACGGCCCGCGCGAGATCTCGGTCCGCGTGATCGGCGGGGCCGGCGAGGACGAGATGACCGCGCCGGCTGGCGACGTGGCCGTCTACGACACGCCCGACGGCTTGGAGATCGTCGAGGGCGGCCCCCACGTCGAGGACCGCCGCTCCGACGCCCCCGACGTCAACCGCTACGACCCGACCGAGCACGTGCTCGGCGACAAAAAGCTGTTCCCGTCGCTCGGCTACCGCTCGACCGACGGCGTGCTCATCGGCGCCACCCGGTTGTGGAACGTGCCCGGCTTCCGGCTCCGCCCGTTCGCGGCGACGCACGCGGTCTACGTCAACTACGCCACGACGACGGGCGGCTTCGCGGGCGGCTACACCGGCCGGATGCGCGAGGCGATCGGCAGCTACGACCTCGACGTCGACGCGTTCGCCTCGACGCCGCGCTACGCCCGCAACTTCTACGGGCTCGGCAACGGCTCCCCGAACGTCGACGGCGACATCGCCCGCGTCGACCTCGCCCGCATCCAGGGCCGCGCCGGCATCGGCGTCCCCATCGGCGAGTCGCTGACCCTCGTCGTCGGGCCGAGCCTCCGCTACGCGGATCCGGGCCGCAACGAGTTCCAGACCCCCGGCACGCCCGTCGGCGACCTGCCCGACGCCTCGCTCGAGGGCCAGGCGCACGGCGGCGGGTTCGCCCGGCTGGCGGCGACCACGTCCGACAACGCGCTCAACCCGCGCCAGGGCCTGCGCTTTGCGCTCGAGGGCTCCGGCTTCGCCGGGCTCGGCGGCGAGGCCGACGCCTACGGGACCGTCGCCGGCGAGGTCGCCGCGTACGTCCCGGTCCGGCTCGCGCCCCAGCTCACCCTCGCCGTCCGCGCCGGCGCCGAGCACCTCGTGGGCGACTTCCCGTTCTTCGACGCCGCCGTGCTCGGCGGGCCGGGCTCGGTCCGCGGGTACCGCCGCGAGCGGTTCGCCGGGCGGACCGCCGCGTCGGCCTCGGCCGAGCTCCGCGCCAAGCTGTTCTCGTTCGACGCCTACGTGCTCCCGCTCAACGTGGGCGTGCTCGGGTTCGCCGACGCCGGCCGCGTCTGGGCCGACCCCGCCCAGCGGACATGCCCGCCGGACCTCTTCTGCCCCGCCGTCATCGACCTCGTCGACCCCGACCTCGGCGACGGCCTCCAGCTCGGCTACGGCGGCGCCCTGTGGATCGGCGTGCTCGACCGCGCCGTCGTCAACCTGAGCGTCGGGGCCTCCGACGAGGCGACCCTCGTGACCTTCGGCCTCGGCTTCGCCTACTAGCGCGGCGCCGCGTATCCTCCCGCCCGCCCCCACCGCCATGGACACCGACACCCCGACCCCGCCCACCGCTGGCGACACCATGGACATGAGCCAGGTGGCCGGCCCGCGTGACGTGCCCGTCACGCCCGACGACACGCCCGCGAAAGCGAAGAAGGACAAGAAGAAGGTCGAGGAGATGACCGCCGTCGGCCCGTCCGGCGGCGCCGTCTCGGCGGCCGACCAGGCGCTCGCCGAGCTCGGCACCAAGCGCGGCATCGAGACCTTGTTCCGGACGAGCTACCGGGTCAACATGGACCTCTCGTCGCTGGCCGACGCCAAGGCCAACATCATGATCTCGATCAACGGCTTGATCGTGTCCATCATGATCGCGTCGATCGCGCCGGGCATCGAGAAGAACCCCTGGCTCCTGATCCCGACCTCGCTGTTCCTGCTGGGCTGCCTGATCTCGCTCGTGTTCGCCGTGCTCGCAGCCCGCCCGCGCGTCCAAAGCTCGATGGTGACGCCGACCCAGGTGCTCGACCAGCGCAAGAACCTCCTCTTCTTCGGCAACTTCAGCCACATGAGCGAGATGCAGTTCGTGGACACGCTCAAGGAGGTCGTGATGGACTCGACGCGGACCTACGAGATGATGATGAAGGACATTTACGGGGTCGGGAGCGTGCTCCAGAAGAAGTACGAGATGCTCCAGCGGTCGTACAGCGCCTTCCTGGTGGCCCTCGTCGTGGGCGTCATCGGGTTCATCATCGTGTTCACGTACGCCGCCCTCTTCGATCCCTCCGGCTCGTCGCTGCCGGTCGCCCCCGTCACCCCGAACGCCGCCACCGGCATCCTGCCCTAGCCCATGAAGACGATCCTGATCCTCCGCCACGGGAAGTCCGACTGGGACGCCGACTACGCGGGCGACCACGAGCGGCCGCTCGCGAAGCGCGGCCAGAAGGGCGCCCGCAAGATGGGCCGCTTCCTGACGACGGCGCGGGCCGTGCCGGACCGCGCGATCACCTCGACCGCCGTCCGCGCGCGCGAGACGCTGGCGACCGCCGCCGAAGCGGGCGGCTGGACCGGCGCCGCGCGCGTCACCGGCGCGCTCTACGAGGCGACGCCGCAGGCCGTCCTCGCCGAGATCCAGGCCGAGCCCGACGACGCCGACACCGTCGTCGTCGTGGGCCACGAGCCGACATCGAGCGGGCTGGTCTCGTTGCTCATCGGTGGTGGGCGCGTCGAGATGAAGACGGCCGCCGTGGCGCGCGTCGACGTCGAGGTCGAGACGTGGGCGGACGTGGCGGCCGGGCGCGGGACGCTGGCGACGCTGCTGGCGCCGAGCGCGCTGCGGCCGAACGCCTACCGCAAGCTCAAGAAGACCATCGACAAGGCCATCGACGCCCGCAAGAAGGCCGAAAAGCAGGCCGCCAAGACGGCCGCGCCCAAGGACCCGCCCCAGCCGACGACCTCGCTCCCGCGCGGCGGCGTCGAGCCCCGCCAGCCGGACGCCGAGACCGACGACCCGACCGCCTAGCGGCCGCGAGCGCCCTCCGCCCCGTTGACCCACCGCGCTCGCGGGGCCCGAGCGCGGGCGCGAGCACTGACCGCCCCCCTTCCGCTCGCGATGCCACCCGACGATTCCGCCGACCGCCCCTCTGGCGCCTCCCGCGCCGAGGCGGAGGCGGAGGCGGCCGCCCACGACGCCCAACGGGCTGCGAGCGCCGCCGAGCACGCGCGCGACGACGCGGAGACTGCGAAGGCGGACGCCGAGACCGCCGCCGACCAAGCCGAATCCGCGCAGCGCGCCGTCGGAGCGGAGGTGGACGAGGCCGAGCCCGACGACGAGGCCGAAGACTTCTCGGCGGCCGAGCCCGACCCCGTCCTGGACAACGCCCCCGACGCCGACGCCGACTCGGCCGTCGAGGAGATGGCGCGGCGCCAGTTCGGGATCCGCACCTGGGAGCGCCCCGCGCTCTACCGCGAGACGGCCGAGGCCGCGACCGACACCGACGTCCCGTTTTTCGCCGTCCTGCTGCTCTCCGGCGCCATCGCCACGCTCGGGCTCGTCCTCGACTCGACGGCCGTCGTGATCGGTGCGATGTTGGTGGCCCCGCTTCTCGGCCCGCTCCTCGGCCTGTCGCTGGCGCTCGCCGTCGGCGACGGCCGGCTGTTCGTCCAAACAGCAGCGGCGGTCCTGCTCGGCGCCGCCGGGATCGTGGCGCTGGCGGCGCTGCTGACGTTGCTGCTCCCGTTCCAGACGGTCACCGCCGAGATCGCCAGCCGGACGCGGCCGACCACGCTCGACCTCGCCATCGCCGTGTTCTCCGGGCTGGCCGGCGCCGTCGTGACGGCCTCGCGCGAGGCCCGGCTTTCGGCGTCGATTCCAGGCGTGGCCGTGGCCGTCGCGCTCGTCCCGCCGCTCGGCGTGGCCGGGTTCGGGATCGCCGTCGGCGAGTGGGCCTTCACGCGCGGCGCGCTGCTCCTGTTCGGGGCCAACCTCGCGGGCATCGTGCTCAGCGGCATGGCCGTGTTCTTCCTGATCGGGATGCACCGCACGGACGTCGTGGAGGCCGCGCGGGCGTGGCACGACGAGGGCCAGGCGACCGGCGTCGCCGCGCGCGTCAGCGGGATGCGATGGCTCGACCGCCTGCCCGGCATGGCGACGCCGCAGGGCCGGTTCGTGCTCGTCGTCGCGTTCATGGCCGCCGTGGCCGTCCCGCTCACGACCTCGCTCGGCCAGTTCGTCCGCGAGGCGCGCGTCAACGCGGCCGTCGACGCCGTCGAGTCCGAGCTCGAAAAGTCGGGCCGCGCGTTCGTCATCGAGCGCGACCTGACGCTGGGCGACACCACCACGACGGTCCGCTTGCGCGTCGCCACGTCCGAGTGGATCCGCGACGACGCTGAGGCCGACCTGACGGCGATGCTGGAGGCGGCGGCCGAGGAGCCCGTCGTGCTGACGGTCGAGCAGGTGCTGGCGTCGACCGGCGACCTCGCCTCGTTCGCGGATGCGATCCCGTCGAGCCCCGCGCGGTCGTCGGCCGACCCGCGCCCGGTGCCGATCCCGGTCACGCTCTCCGAGGTCCGGGGCCGGCTGGCGCAGGCGCTCCGGGGGCTGGCGCTGCCCGACGGCGTCCGGCTCGTCGGTGGCGAGGTCCGGGTCGAGACCGAGGGCGGGCCGCCGAGGCTGGAAGTCGCGTACGCGGCGCCGCAGCGGCTCCCCGCCGAGGCCGAGGAGCTGCTGGCGCGCCAGGCCGCCCGGACGCTCGGGCTCGACGAGGCGTCCGCCCGCACGCGCGCCGTCGTGCTCGGCACGCGCGCGCTCCCCGACTCCGCCGGCACGGCCGCGCTCGCGGCGCTCGTGGCCGACTACCCCCGCCTCCGGCTCACCCTCGCCGGCGACACCGCCGCCGTCCGCACCGCCCGCGCCCGCGTCGTCGGGCTGGGCGCCCCCGCCGACCGCGTCCGCGCCCGGCCCGACACCCTCCGGCCCCGGGCCTCGCTGTCGCTGGCGCCCGACTCGCTCTCGACCGACTGACCCCGGTCGCTGGAACAGGCCTGCCCCCCATCGGGGTACCACCGGGCCCCTCCCGTAGCTCGCCCCTCCGTGCCCACGCCCCCCGACCACTACGCCACGCTCGGCGTCGCCGACGACGCCTCGGCCAAGGAGATCAAAAAGGCCTACCGCAAGCTGGCGCAGGACTTCCACCCCGACCGCAACGCCGGCGACGCCGCCGCCGAGGAGCGGTTCAAGGAGGTCCAGGCGGCCTACGACGTGGTCGGCGACGCGACCAAGCGGAAGGCCTACGACCGCGCCCGCCGCGACCCCTACGGCGGCCGCTACGAGAACACGCCGTTCGACGGGTTCGGCGGCGCCCGCGACGGCCGGTTCTACCGTGCCCCGGACGGCACCTACGTCCGCGTCGACACGACGGGCGCCGGGCCGGGGCAGGCCGACGACGCGTTCACCTTCGGCGGCGGCGGCGGCGGGCTCGGCGGCATCTTCGACCAGTTCTTCGGCGGCGGCGCGGGCCCCGAGCCGCAGTACCGCGGCGGCCGCGACGTCGACGCGACGGTGCGGATCTCGTTCGAGGAGGCGCTCGCGGGCGGGCGCCAGGAGCTCCGCACGCCGTCGGGCGAGACGGTCCGCATCACGATCCCCAAGGGCGTCCGCGACGGGTTCAAGATCAAGCTGGCCGGCAAGGGCGACCCGGCGCCAGGCGGGCGCGGCGCGAATGGCGACCTGTTCGTGACCTTCCGCGTAACGCCCCACGGCCGCTTCGCACGCGACGGCGACGACCTCGAGGTCACCGAGTCGATCTCGGCCATCGAGGCCCTGCTCGGCACCACGCGCGAGGTGACGACGGCCGACGGCAAGACGGTCCGCCTCAAGGTCAAGCCCGGCACCCAGCCCGGCACGCGGCTCCGCGTCAAGGGCCAGGGCGTCGAGACCGCCAAGGGCCGCGGCGACCTCTACGTGGTCCTGGACGTGACCGTCCCGACCCTCTCGGATGAGCAGGCCGCGGGGCTCCGCCAGTGGGCCGACGCGGCCGGGCTGGCATAGCGCACGCCCGGCTCCGGTCCCATCCGCTACACCGTCACCTCGTCGGCCGGCGGCCGGCGGTTGTAGCTCGACGCCATCACCGCCCCGTACGCGCCCGCTGTGGCGACCACGACCACGTCGCCCTCACTCGCCTCGGGGAACGGGCGGCCGTGCGCGAAGGCGTCGCCGGTCTCGCAGATCGGGCCGACGATCTCGGCGAGCCCGGCGTCCGGCGCCCCGAGCCGCGACAGGTTCGCGATGTCGTGGTGCGCCGCGTACAGCGCGGGCCGGACGAGCGAGTTCATCCCGGCGTCGAGCCCGACGTAGCGGACCTCGCCCTTGCGCTTGACCTGCGTCACGCGCGCCAGCAGCACGCCCGCCTCGGCCACCAAAAACCGGCCGGGCTCGACCCACAGCTCGAACGCGGGCCGCTCGGCGTGGAACGCCGCCAGCGCCGCACCCGCCGCCCCCAGATCGAACGGCGCCGCGCCGCCGGTCGAGACCGGGATCCCGCCGCCCACGTCGAGGACGCGTGCGTCCGGGAAGTGCGCGTCGGCGTGCGCCGCGAGCGTCCGCGCCGTCGTCGCCCAGGCGTCGGTCTCGTCGACCCCGCTGCCCACGTGCGCGTGGAGCCCCACGACCCGGACGCCGCGCCGGCGGGCCGTCGCCGCGAGCGCCGGCAGGTCGGCCGCCGCGACGCCGAACTTCGACGCCGTCCCGGCCGTGCGGACGTGCGCGTGGTGGCCCTTCCCCGTGCCCGGGTCGACGCGCACGAACACGTCGTGCCCGGCCCACACCTCGGCCCAGTCGTCGAGCGACGCCGCGTTGTCGAGCGTCACCCGGACGCCGAGCGCGAGGGCGGCCTCGACCTCGGCGCGCGGCGCGAAGTTGGGCGTGAACAGCACGTCGCCCGGGTCGAGGTCGGGCAGCAGCTCGCGGACGTACTCGACCTCCGCCAGCGACACGCACTCGGGCCGCAGCCCCTCGGCCGCGAGCGCCCGCACCAGGTCGGGGTGGCCGTTCGCCTTGATGGCGTAGAGCGGCCGGGCAAATGGGACGGCCGCGCGGAGCGCCCGTGCCCGCTGGCGCGCCGTCTCGACGTGGTAGACGTAGCGGGGCGTCCGCTCGGCGGCGAGCGCGAGGAGCGCGTCGCGGTGGACGTGCCACCAGGGCGTGTCGGGCATGATCGTCGGGGGGACCGCCCGCAAGGTCCGTCGCGTGGCGCCAGCGTGCTCGGGAATGTGCGGAGGCGGGGTCGCACCCGGGAAGGCGGCGCTCCGGCGCGTTAGGGCAGCGATGTATTCTGGCACGCGCCCCACCCCTTGCGCGCCCTGCCTGGCGCGCGCGCCACGCTGCCCCTCTGGAATGCGCGAGTATGACGAGATCGCCGAGTGGTTCACCGCGACCCGGAGCCCCGACGTCGGCGTCCCCGACCTCACCGCCTTCGCGGAGACGCTCCCGCCCGGTGCGCGTGTGCTCGACCTCGGGTGCGGCGACGGCGTCCCGATCTCCCAGACCCTCTTGCGGGCGGGGCTCGCCGTCACGGCGCTCGACAGCTCTCCGGCGATGGTCGAGCAGTTCCGGGCCCACGTCCCCGGCGTCCCCGTCCGCTGTGCTCGGATCCAAGACGCGCGCTTTGCACGCGGGGCGTTCGACGCCGTCGTGGCGTGGGGCGTCCTGTTCCACTTGTCCGAGGCCGACCAGACGACGGCGATCCGGAAGGTGGCCGAATGGCTGACGCCGACGGGCCGGTTCCTGTTCACGTCCGGCGGCTCCCGGGGGGTGGCCGAGAGCGAGATGGACGGGGTCCCCTTTCGGTACGTCTCGCTGGGGGCTGTGGGGTACCGAGACGTGCTGGCGCGCGCCGGGATGCGCATGGTGCGCCACTATGCGGACGCGTGGCAGAACGACGTCTACGTCGCCGAAAAGGCCACCTCGCCCGACTAGCACCCCGGCGTCCTACTCGCTCATGTGCCCGCGCAGCTCGGCCCGGCGGCCCCGCTGGCGGAGCTTGCGGAGCGCCTTCTCCTTGATCTGGCGGACGCGCTCGCGCGTCAGCTCGTACTCCTGGCCGATCTCCTCCAGGGTCATCGCCGTCTCGCGGCCGATCCCGAAGTAGAGGCGCGTGATCTCGGCCTCGCGCGGCGACAGCGTCTGGAGCGCCCGCTCGATGTCGGACGTCACGCTCTGGCCGACGAGCAGCTCGTCCGGCGGCACCGAGGCCGCCCCCTCCAGCACGTCGAGCAGGCTGTTGTCGTCGTCGTCGCCGAACGGCTCGTCGACCGACAGCGAGCGCGCCTGGTGGCGGAGCGCGTCCTCCACCTTGTGCAACGGCAGGTCGAGCTCCTCCGCCAGCTCCTGCACGTTCGGGGGCCGCTTGTAGGTCTGCGCCAGCCGCGCCGAGGCCTTGCGGATCTTCGAGATCGTCCCGATCCGGTTGAGCGGCAGCCGCACCGTCCGCGACTGCTCCGCGAGCGCCTGCAGGATCGCCTGCCGGATCCACCACACGGCGTACGAGATGAACTTGAACCCGCGCGTCTCGTCGAACCGCTTGGCCGCCTTGATGAGCCCGTAGTTCCCCTCGTTGATGAGGTCCGCCAGCGACAGGCCCTGCCCCTGGTACCGCTTGGCGACCGAGACCACGAACCGCAGGTTGGCCCGGACCATCTGGTGCAGCGCCTCCTCGTCGCCCGTCTTGATGCGCCGCGTCAGGCGCACCTCGTCCTCGGCCGTCAGCAGGGGGATCTGGCCGATCTCCTGGAGGTACTGATCCAGCATCCGCTGGCTTGGGGGGACGTACATGGCGCGGCCGGGGGGGGCGGCTGGTGAGACGAACGGCAGTCGGGCTGGGTGGAGCCGAGAGGGGCGGCGTGAACAACGGGGGTCCAGAACGTACAGCGGACCGGGTTCTCATGTACGAATCGTGAAGGCGCAAGGTCCCGTAGGGGGAACGCTTGGGATCACGCGGGGCCGGGCCCGACGCTGCGCCGTCGTAGATTTGCGGCCCCCTCCCGCCCGATGACGCACGCCCCGCCCGCCCCCACCGACACCCGCGTGCTGGACTGCCGAGGGCGTGCGCTCGCAGTCGGCCCCGGCGCGGCGCACGTGATGGGGATCCTGAACGTCACGCCGGACTCGTTCTCCGACGGCGGGCGCTACGCGAGCACCGAGGCCGCCGTCGAGCGCGCCGCCGCGATGGCCCAGGCGGGCGCGGCGATCGTCGACGTGGGCGGCGAGTCGACCCGGCCGGGCGCCGAGCCGGTCGGGCTCGACGAGGAGCTGGCGCGCGTGGTCCCGGTCGTCGAGGGGATTGCCCGCGCCGTGCCCCACGTGCTCATCTCGGTCGACACCACAAAGGGCGCCGTGGCGCGCGCCGCGCTCCGGGCGGGCGCCCACCTCGTCAACGACGTGACCGGCCTCCGGGAGGGCGTCGGGACCGCCCGCGCGGCGGCCGACTACGGCGCCCCGCTCGTCGTCATGCACGGGCTCGCGAAGACGGGCGGGAGCGCCCCGCCCGACGCCTACGGCGACGTGGTCGAGGACGTGATCGCGAGCCTGCGCCGCTCGGTCGCCGCCGCCCACGGGGCGGGCGTGGCGGACGTGGTCGTCGACCCCGGCTTCGGGTTCGGCAAGACGCCCGAGCAGAACCTCCGCCTGGTCGCCCGCCTCGACCGACTCGTGGCCGAGGGCTGGCCCGTGCTGGTCGGCGTCTCGCGCAAGAGCACGATCGGCACCGTCCTCGCGAGTGGCGGCACGCCCGCGCCGGTCGGCGGGCGGCTGGCCGGGTCGCTGGGGCTGGCGGCGCTCGCCGTCGCGCGCGGCGCCGGCATCGTCCGCGCCCACGACGTGCCCGAGACCGTCGACGCCGTCCGACTCGTCGCGGCGGCACTCGAGGCAGGCCGATGAGTGCGCTGTCCCTCGCCCTCGCCATGCAGGAGGGCGTCCGCATCGGCTTCGTCCCGGTCCGCTGGCTCGACCTGCTCGACGTACTCGTCACGGCGATCATCGTCTACCAGGCCTACCGCTTGATCCGGGGCACGATTGCCGTCCAGGTGGCCGTCGCGCTGCTCGGCCTGTACGCCGTCAACGAGGTCGTCCGCGCGGCCGGGCTGACGACGCTGACCACGCTGTTCGGGGCGGTCGGCGACGTGTTCGTGCTGGCGGTCCTGATCCTGTTCGCGCCCGAGATCCGGCAAGCGCTGTTCCTGCTCGGCCGCAACCCGATCGTGCGCCGCCTCGTGACCCAGCCGCCCCGGCAGAAGATCACCGACGAGGTCGTCGCCGCGCTCGAGGAGATGAGTCGGGACCGCGTCGGCTCGCTGATCGCGTTTGCCCGAAGCACCGGCCTGCGCAACTACATCGAGTCCGGGACCCAGATCTCGGCCGACGTCGAGCGCGACCTGCTCACGGCCATCTTCTTTCCCAACTCGCCCCTGCACGACGGCGCCGTCATCGTGCAGGGCCAGAAGGTCGAGGCCGCGCGGTGCATCCTGCCCGTCTCCGACGCGCGCGGGCTCGACCCGCACCTCGGCCTGCGCCACCGCGCCGCCGTCGGGCTCACCGAGCGGACCGACGCGTTCGTGATCGTGACGAGCGAGGAGACCGGCAAGATCTCGGTCGCCGAGAACGGCCGCTTGGACGTCGGCCTGACGATCCCCGAGGTCGAGCAGCGCCTCTTGGACGCCTTCTCGCCCGACCGCCGCGAGACGCCCGCCACCGACGACGTGCCCGAGACGCCGCCCGACACGCCCGACCCTCCGTGACCGACCGCCAAGCCGCCCGCGCCCGCTCCCGACTGGTCGACGACCTCCGCGACAAGGGCATCGCCGACGAGCGCGTGCTCGCGGCCGTCGGGCGCGTGCCCCGCCACCGCTTCATCCCGGACACGGGCCTCCACCAGCAGGCCTACGACGACGTGGCCCTCCCCATCGGCGAGGGCCAAACGATCTCGCAGCCGTTCACCGTCGCCCGGATGACGGAGCTGCTGGCGGTTCAGGACGGCGAGCGCGTGCTCGAGATCGGCACCGGCAGCGGCTACCAGGCCGCCGTGCTCACCGAGCTCGGCGCACGCGTGTTCTCCGTCGAGCGCCACGCGCCCCTCCTGCAGCGGACCGTCCCGATCCTGCGCGAGCTGGGCCTCCGCGTCCGCACGCGCGAGGGCGACGGGACGTACGGCTGGCCCGGCTACGCACCGTTCGACGCCATCATCGTGACGGCCGGCGGCGCCGTCGTCCCCAACGAGCTCGTCGAGCAGCTCCGCCCCCCCGCTGCGGGCAAGCCCGACGCCCGCCTGCTCATCCCCGTCGGCCCGCCCAAGCGCCAGACGCTGCACCGCTTCACGAACACGGCGACGGGCCTGGTCGACGAGACCTTCGACGGCGTCCTGTTCGTCCCCCTCGTGCGAGGGTAGCCCGTCGTTGGTCGTCGGCGATCGGCGACCCGCCCGCCCCAGCGCAGAGGGCCCGGCGTCCTCGTCTCCTCCCCCCGACCCCTCCTCTCCTCCAGATGCTCCGCCACTACCTCCAGGGCCTCCTCATGGGCGGCGCCGACATCATTCCCGGCGTCAGCGGCGGCACGATGGCGCTCATCGTCGGCGTCTACAAGGCGCTCATCAACGCCATCGGCGAGGCGTTCTCGGCCGTCCTCACGCTCGCGCGGGGGCGGTTCCGAGACGGGTTCGCCCAGATGCGCGCGCTCGAGTGGGGGCTGCTGCTGCCGCTCGCGGCCGGCATCTTCACCGCGATCGGCATCGGGTCGCTGTTCGTGCCTGAGCTGCTGGAGCGCTACCCCGTCGAGTGCCGCGCCCTCTTCTTCGGGCTCGTCGGCGCCAGCCTCGTCGTCCCGTGGCGCGAGCGCCGGACGCATCAGAATTGGCACGTCGCCGCCGCCGTCGTAGGCGCCGTCGTCGCGTTCGTGCTCGTCGGCCTGCCCCGCTCCGGCGACGCCGCCGACCCCGGCTTTTTCCGGATCGCGGGCACGGCCGCCGTCGCCATCAACGCGATGATCCTGCCCGGCGTCAGCGGCGCGTTTCTGCTGGAGGTCTTCGGGCTGTACCGGACGACGCTGGAGGCGCTCCGCTCGCTCGACGTCGCGTACGTCGCCACGTTCGCGCTCGGCGCCGGGCTGGGGCTGGGGCTCGCGGCGAAGGGCCTAAGCTGGCTGCTCGACCGCTACCACGACCTGACGATGACCGTCCTGGTCGGCCTGCTGGCGGGCTCGCTCCGCGCGCTGTGGCCCTGGGTCGGGACCGTCGAGCACGTCTCGTCCGACGGCGCTGTCGAGCGCGTCCCCGACCCGTCGGTCCTGCTCGCGCCCGGCGCGGACTGGCCGCTCGCGCTCGGGCTGGCCGTCCTCGGCTTCGTCGCCGTCACCACGCTCGTCGTGCTGGGCGCGCGGCGCATCGACGCCGGCGACGACCTGCTGGCGGCCGAGCACGACGAGGTCCACGCGAGCTAGCCTCCGGAGGCCTACAGCCGCACGCCCACCCGGGCCGTCAGGTCGAGGGCCTGCGTCCCCGAGGTCACCCGCTGCCCGAGCAGCCACCGGAAGTCGCCCCGGACGCCGACGACCGCCCGGCCCACGGCCACCTCGTACACGGCCCCGATGGTGTTGCCCACCTCAGTCTTCCGCTCGCGGTACGTCAACGCCAGGTGCTCGCCCTCCTCCGTCCGCAGCACGCGCGAGGTGAACCCCTCGCCGTTTGCCGCCCACGCCGCGGCCGTCTCCGCCATGCGGCTGGCGGGGCGCTCGGCGAAAAACGCGGGCGAGAACGTCAGGTGGTGCAGGTCGTCGTCGCGGCGGCGGACCACCAGCCCCCCCGCCAACCCGACCCGGTGCGTCGCCCCCCCCAGCTCCGCCCGCACGGGATAGGCCGTCGCGCCGGCGGCCGCCAGCGCGTGCTGTCGCGTGTTCCACTCGGTCGGCGTCGGCGCCAGCAACGCCGCGTCGGAGGTCTCCGACGACCCGGCCACCTCAGCCATCACGTCGACGTCGAACCGGGGCGACAGCGCGACGGTCACCGCCGCACCGGCCACGGGCGCCGGCCCGCCGTCGCCGGTAAACCGGGCCATCCCGCCGAGCACCGACACCGTCGTCTGCGCCCCACCGGACGGGGCCAGCAGGAGGGCGAGGCCGGTCAGTGCCAGGCGAGAGCACAAAGAAAAACGGGGCATCTGCGTAGGGTGGAAACAGCGGCCCCTCGAACGCCAATGCACCCCGTTGTTCCGCCGCCGACGGCGTCCCGAACGAATTCGCAGATCTCGCCACACCGGCTCACGTCTGGCCCGGGGCGTCCGCCCCGCTACTACAGCCGCACGCCCACGCGGACCGTCGCGTCGAAGGCGTGCGTGCCCTCGCTCACCGGCTGGTCCAGAAACCGCCGGTAGTCCGCCCGGAGGCCCAGCGTCGCGCGCCCGACCCCGAGTTGGTAGGCCACCCCCGCCGACGCGCCGATCTCCCACGCCGTGCTGGGGTAAATCAGCGCCAGGTGGTCGCCGGCGACGGTCCCCGGCCCGTCGGCGGCCACCGACAGGACGCGCGCCTCGTAGCCCGGGCCCAGCGCCTCCCACTCGGCTGCCGCGACGTCGATGAACCCCTCGGGCTGGCTGTCGAAGTAGAGGGGCGAGAACGTGCCCTGGTGGAGCCGGTCGTCCCGCCGCCGCCCGTTGAGCGCCACGCTCGTGCCCAGCCGATGGTCGGCCCCCAGGAGGCGCCCCTGCAGCGGGTACGCCGTCGCCCCCAGCGCGGCGACCGCATGGCGCCGGACGTGCCACGTCGCGTCGGACCGGAAGAGCAGCGCCGCGTCGGTCTCCTCGGCCGACCGGGCCACCTCGACCAGCACGTCGAGATCGACGACGCGCGAGACCGACCGCGAGACCGCCACGCCGCCCACCGCCGCCGGCCCGCCGAACCCGGTCAACACCGTCCGGCCACCGACGGCCGAGACGGTCGGTTGGGCCGACGCAGGTGCGACGGCACAGACGGCCAGGAGCAGGGCGTGGAGCGCGAAACGGGGCATGGACTCGGGACGTCGATGGCGAAGATCGAGCCGCGCAGAGCGGGGACGTCTCGCCCCCGCTCCGCCACGGCCAGGGCCTACTTGAAGCTCCACTCGATCCAGCCTGTGTTGTAGGCCGTCGAGAGCGGGTCGGCGAAGTTGGCCGGCGCCGAGCCCATCTCGTCCGAGCCGTCCTTCCACGAGAACGTGAATCCGACGGTCGCCCGCGCCTGCGGGTTGGTGCCCACCTGGCCGGTCAGGCTCACGTTGAACCCGATCGTCGCGCCCGAGTCCTCCTCGTACCAGCGGACCCCGTTGAAGAAGCCGCTGTTCTCCGGGTACCAGTTGAACAGGAACCGGTTGAGCGTGTGGCGCTGGTGCTCCGGCTCCGGGTCGCCGATGGTGCCGTTGTACACGAACGCCGTCGGGTTCGACGCCCCGATGACCTGCACGCGGATCTCGGCCGGCTCCTTGATCCACGGCTCGCGGTCGTCGAGCACGTTGACCCACTCGAGGACCTCGGTGTGCGGGGAGGTCCGGGTCGTCGGCGTGCCGCCACCGCCGCCACCGCCGCCGCCGCCGCAGAACTGGTTCAGCTCCTCGCCGACCTCGCACGGAGGCGGCTCGAGCCCTTCGGGGGCGATGTAGCCCTGCAGCGGCGTGCCCTCGGCGTCGGTCCGCTCGTTGAACGAGACCACCACGACGGGGTAGCGCGGGGGCTCCTTGGCCGAGAGCCGGATGCGGTGGCCGTCGGGCCGGTAGGCCGGCACGTACTCGAGGTCCACGTCGTCGACGCCCGCCGGCATGTAGGCCACGATCGGCGCCCGGCGCCGGACGTTCCACGAGTCGAGGTGGACCGGGACGCCGACGGTCAGCGTCGGGCCGGTCTTGCGGGCCTCATTGAGCAGGCTCGTGCCTTCAACGAGCGAGTTCGTGTTCGCGAACGACGCGAGCATCGCGCTCTCGAACGTCGTCCCGCCGACGTCCGCCTTGGCCAGGTCTCGGTACAGGATCTCGGGGGCGCCGTTGAAGCGGGCCTCCGCCCCCTTCACGACCGCCTGCCGCAAGGCCAGGTCGTTGAGCCCGGCCGCCAGCATCTGCGCCAACCCGACGAGCGCGTCGTTGGTGGCTCGGTCGGCCGCGGAGAGCGATGCCGTCGTCGGGGCGGGCGCCCCAGGAAGGGCGGGGCCGGCGGTGTCGCACGCGGCGAGCCCCAGTACGAGCGCGGCCGCCAGCGGCCACGCGTGGAAAGCAGGGAGTCCTCTAAACATGTGAGAGGGGAAAGGGGGAAGTCACCCCTCGGCCCGTGTGGCCGGGGACGGACCACACACTATTCCACACACAGTGCAATCCCCCATGCCCCACGCCTCAATCGCTCTGCGTCCGGTCCCCCATCCGTCCTCCGCCTGATGGGCCAACCCCTGGTGTGCAAAGACTATGCGCCCGACGCCGTCGGATCCACCACGCCTACGATCGTCGCGTCCGTCGCCGTCAGCGCGTGCTCGGGTTGGAACGGGATCGCCGCCTCCGACGAGGTCACGAACAGGACGGTGTCGCCGGGCCCCGCGTCGCAGGTGTCGAGTGCGGTCGTGGGGCGGCCCGCGTCCGAGCCGTCGGCGCGCAGGGGCTGGACGAGCAGCATCCGCCGGCCCTCCAGCGAGGCGTCCTTGCGGGTCGCCCACAGGCTCCCGATGACGCGGCCCAGCCTCACGCCTGCGCCGTCGCTTGGGGCAGCGACGCCGGGTCCGCCACGTCGAGCCGGTCCACGATCGCCATGATGACCGCGTCGACGGCCTTGCCCGTCGTCACCTCGGTCTGCCGCCCCGACGAGCCCTGGGCCACCAGCACGGTCTCGCCGACGCCCGCGCCGACGGCGTCGGCGGCCACCACGACCGTCGCCAGCGGCACGCCGTCGAGGTCCACCTCGCGGACGATCAGGAACGTCATCCCGACCAGCCCGGGGTCTTTCCGGGTGGCCCAGACGGTGCCGATGACCTGGCCGAGGAGCATGTTGTTCGGAGGGGGGGGCGCAAGGTACCGACCGCGCTACCCGGCGTACCGCGTCACCACGCGGGCCGCCTTGCACGGGCCCGAGATCGTCCACGCGACCGCCAGCGCGTCGCCGTCCGGCCGGACCGTGCACGAGTAGAGATCCTGCCCACACACGTGCGGCTCCCTCCCCACCCACGCCCCGTCCGCCCAGTCCAGCACCGCCCGCGCGGGCGTCCCCTGCCGGACGTGCTCGACGGCCAGCGCCGCGCCTTGGGCCCGCCACCGCGACGACGCCCGCCACCGCATCGCCCGCCCCCCCGCTGGCGCCCACTCGCCCGCCTCCGCCAGCACGACCACGCCGCCCTCCCGGGTCGCCTGGACGGTCCCCGCGCCCGTCCCCGACACGCCGGCCTCCGACGACACCTCCACGCGAGCCGTCGCCGCGCGCGCGAGCCGCGCCAGCATCTCCGCCGCGCTCACTCCGCCCGCACCGGCACGACCGCCAGCGTGCACCGGCTGACGCAGATCAGCCGCCCGTCCTGGTCCGTCACCTCGATCCCCCAGACCTGGCTCGTCCGCCCCACGTAGACCGGCGTCCCGACGGCCGTCAGCAGCCCCTCCCTCAGCGACCGCAGGTGGTTGGCGTTGATCTCCTGCCCGAACGCCGTGTGGCCCTCCGGCGCGGCGAGGTACGCGCCGACGCTCGCGACCGTCTCCGCGAGTGCGACGGTCGCCCCGCCGTGGAGGTAGCCGAGCGGCTGGTGGTGCCGGCCGTCGACGGGCATGGTCGCCACGCACCGCTCCGGCCCGGCCTCGGTCACCTCGATGCCCAGCGTGTCGCCCAGAGTCTGGCGGTCGGGAAAGTCGGCGAGGGAGGGCATCGGCGAAAGACGGCGGCAGGGTGGGTAGTCTACGGGCTCGCGCCCCAAGCCCCCTGATGTTCGACGGTCTCCGTGAGTGGTTCTTCGGCCTCGGCGCCGCGTACGGCGTCGACCCCCTCGTCTTCGGCGGGATCTACGTCGGCGCCATCCCGCTCTTTTTCGCGTCGCTGGCGTGGCTGGGGCGCAACGTCCGCGCCAGGAAGAGCCCCGTCCTGCCGATCCTGGCGGCCGGGGCGTGCTTCGTCTCGGCCTACGTCTACCTGATCATCGCGGGCGAGAACGTGCCGCTGTGGGTCTACGGCTTCGTCGCCCTGCTCGTGGCGTTCGGCGCGTGGAGCACCGCCCGGTCCATCCGCACGACGATCGCCAAGGCCAAGGCCGAGGCGCCCGCCTAGCGGATCGGCACGTCGAGGGTGACCCCGACCGTCGCGGCGGGGTCGAGGTAGAACCGGTCGCGGTCGAGCGGGACGCGGACCGACACGCCCGGGTGGACGCCGGCCACCGAGACCGTCGCGCCCGCGAGCGCCGTCGCCGTCGTCTCGAACACCTCGAACCGGTCGCCCGTCAGGTGCGGCCGCCCGACGAGCCCCGCGCGCAGCGTGACCGGCCGGACGTCGACCTCGCCCTGCACGCCGTAGCCGAGCAGGACCCCGGTCCCGCTCTGCCCGCTCACGTTCTCGCCGTCGGCCACGTCCACCACGATGGCCGGCGCGAGCCGCAGCCGCAGCCGGGCCGACGGGCTCAGCGCGCGGACGACGTCAGCCGCGCCGGAGACGGTCAGGACCTCCGGGACGTACGCCTCGAACCGCTCGATGTCGGCGCCGAGCCCGCCCTGCCAGCCGAAGCCCTCGGTGGTGTTCACGTCGTTGGCGAGCGGGAGCCGGACGCCCGCGCCCAGCACCAGCCCCGGCCGCACGTCGACCTCGACGCCGAGGTACGGGTTGCCGATCGCCGCGTCGGACTCGTCGTACCGCCCACCGACCCCGTCGGGGCCACGGAAGCTGGCGTACGCGAGCGGGAGCTCGGCCCGCACCGCCCAGCCGGCCCCGACGGGCACCCGGCCCGCGACCAGCAGCACCGACGACCGCACGTCGATGGACCCCACGAGCTCCCCGGTCTCGTCGGTCGCCACCATCGCCTCGCCGCCGACGGCGGTGAGGGCGTCGATGGAGAACCCGGCGGCGGGCGTCTCGCGCCACTCGGTCTGGGCGGAGGCGGCCGTGGCGGCCAGCAAGGCGAACGCGGCGAGGCGCATGGGATTGGGGGCGAGGGAGCCGACGCTCGGGGATCGAGCCGCCCGTCAACGCCGCCGGATCCTGCGGTTCCGGGCTAGCGGACGCTGCCCTCAAGTTCACAATCGCGGTCGCCGACGAATCGGCTACGCCAGCGAGATGCCAAAGTGCGCCGCCACGTCGTCGGCGTGTGCGGCGAACGAGTCGGCCGTCCCGAGGTCGCGGCCGGGCGTCCCGTCGAAGCGCAGGATCGGGACGCGCTCGCGCGTGTGGTCCGAGCCTGAGTACGTCGGGTCGTTGCCGTGGTCGGCCGTCAGCGTGAGCACGGCGCCCGCGGGCAGCGCGGCCTCCAGATCCGGCAGCGCGGCGTCGAAGGCGTCGAGCGCCGCCGCGTACCCCGGCGCGTCGCGGCGGTGGCCGTAGAGCTCGTCGAAGTCCACGAGGTTCGTCCAGATGAACGTGGGCTGATCGGACGCCGCGGCCTCCCCGATCGCCGCTAGCGTCTTCTCAATCCCGTCCGCGTTCCCCGCCGTCTTGGTCTCGACGTCGACGCCGAGCCCCCCGAACAGCGCCGCGATCTTGCCGATGCAGACCGTCCGCACGCCCGCCTCTTGAAGCCGGTCGAGGAGCGTCGGCGCCGGGGGCAGGAGCGAGTAGTCCTTGCGCTTGGCCGAGAGCCGCTCGTACGCCCCGGGCACGCCCTCGAAGGGCCGCGCGATGACGCGCCCGACCGCGTGCTCGCCCACCATCACCTGCTCGCGCGCGACCCTGCACATCCGGTACAGATCCGCGAGCGGGATCGTGTCGACGTGCGCCGCGATCTGAAAGACGCTGTCGCCCGAGGTGTAGACGATGGGCCGGCCCGTCCGCTGGTGCTCAGCGCCCAGCTCCGCGATGACCGTCGTCCCGCTGGCGGGCGCGTTCGACAGGATGGCGTCGACCCCGGCGGCCTGGCAGAACGCCGCGACCACGTCGTCCGGAAACCCGTCGGGGTACGTCGGGAACGGCGTTTCGAGCACGAGCCCGGCGAGGGCCCAGTGACCCGTCGTCGAGTCCTTGCCGGCGGCGCGCTCGGTCAGCCGCCCCCACGACGCGACGGGCGCCGCGACCGCTTCGAGCCCGTCGACGAGGTGCCCCAGCCCCCAGCGCGTCAGGTGCGGGAGCGCGGGGCGCTGCTGGCGGACGACGTGCCCGAGCGTGTCGGCCCCGGCGTCGCCGTAGGCCGCGGCGTCGGGGCCGTCGCCGACGCCGGCGCCGTCGAGCACGATGGTGATGTAGAGGGACATGGGTCAGGGGAAACCGGAGGGGGCGGCCACAAGATCGCCGCGCCCGCGCCGGGACGGAATGAGAACGGGTCATTTCGGCCCCGTAACTCAGTCCTCACCTGTTCCTCAGGCGTTATCGACCCTGTCCGCCGATACTCGACCCGCTTCCCCACCACACCATTCCGATGCGCTCCCCCCTTACCGTCCTTTTCCTCGCCGCCCTGTTGGTCGGCTGCGATGCCGTCGGGTCTGATCCGTCCGTTGAGTACCAGGTCCGCGCCACCGGCACCGCCACCACGGCCTCGGTCTCGACCGACGGCCGCCCCGCCCAGACCGTCGCCCTCCCCTTTACGGCGACCTCGTCGGCCGCCACGTTCGCCGTCCAGGCCGCGGCCGACGGCGGGCTCGAGGTCACCGTCGTCGTCGACGGCGCCGTCCGCGAGCGGGGGGCCGGCCGGGTCGTCGCGCTCCGCGGCAACGCCGGCAGCGACGAGGTCGAGGTCCGCGGCGCGATCGAGGCGCTCGACGCCGCCA
This sequence comes from Rubrivirga halophila, assembly GCF_046845755.1. GTDB lineage: Bacteria > Bacteroidota > Rhodothermia > Rhodothermales > Rubricoccaceae > Rubrivirga. Next base: position 31,624 of record NZ_CP177357.1, on the reverse strand, counting down.
GCGTCACCGTCCGCGGCCTCACGTTCGAGGTCACGACGGACACCGAGATCGAACTCGACGACGCGCTCGTCTCGCTCGACGCGCTCGCCGTGGGCGACGTCGTCGAAGTCGAGGGCGCCTACGACGGCGGCCTCCTGGTCGCCGACGAGATCGAGTTCGACGCCGACGACGCCGACGAAGACGACGAGGTCGAGGTCGAGGGCCGGATCGAGGCGCTCGCCGACGGCGAGGTCGTCGTGGCCGGCCTGACCTTCGTGGTCGACGCGGACACCGAGATCGACGACCTGGACTTCGCCGACCTCCTGGTGGGCGACCGGGTCGAGGTCGAGGGCGTCTTCGACGCCGACGGCGTCCTGTTCGCGACCGAGATCGAGGTCGAGAACGATGAGGACGACGACGATGATGACGACGACGATGATGACGACGACGACGGCGATGACGACTAGCTAGACCGGTCGGCGGGCGGGGCACGGGCTCCCCCCGCCGGCCGGGTAGCTTGGGGCATGGACCTTCCCGCCCTCCCCCCGATCCTTGCCATCGAGACGTCGTGCGACGATACGGCCGCTGCCCTCTGGGTCGGCGGCCGTCTCGCGTCGAGCGTGGTCGCCGGGCAGCGCATCCACGAGGCCTTTGGCGGCGTCGTGCCGGAGCACGCGAGCCGGGCCCACGAGCAGCTCATCGTGCCGACCGTCCGGGCCGCGCTGGCGGAGGCGGGGCTCGGAATGAGCGACGTCGGTGCGATCGCCGTGACCGTCGGGCCCGGGCTGGCCGGCTCGCTGCTCGTCGGGCTGAGCGTGGCGAAGGGGCTGGCGCTCGGCGCGGGCGTCCCGCTCATCGGCGTCAACCACCTGGAGGGCCACGTGTACTCGGTGATGATCGCCGAGCCCCGGCCGCCCTTGCCGTTCCTGTGCCTGACGGTCTCCGGCGGCCACACGCTGCTGACCCTCGTCGAGGAGGGGTTCCAGCACCGCGAGCTGGGCCGGACGCGCGACGACGCGGCGGGCGAGGCGTTCGACAAGGTGGCCAAGCTGCTCGGCCTGCCGTACCCCGGCGGCCCCCACATCGACCGGCTCGCGGCCGAGGGCGACGCCACGTTCCTCGGCCTCCCGAGCCCGCGCCTGGGGCCGAAGGGCCGCCGCGGCGACGCCCTCTTCGACCTGTCGTTCAGCGGCATCAAGACGGCCGTCCGCTACTGGCTCGCGGATCTGGGCGACGGCGCGCGCGAGCGGACCGTCGAGGCGCACCGGGCGGACGTGGCGGCCTCGTTCCAGCGCGTCGTCGTCGAGGCGCTCGTGGCGGGCGTCCGCCAAGCCGTCGAGCAAACCGGCGTCCGCGCGGTCGCCGTCGTCGGCGGCGTCTCGGCGAACCGCGGCCTGCGCGCGGCGATGACGGAGGCGGGCGCGAGCGACGGGTTCGAGGTCTTTATTCCTGACCCCACCCACTCGGTCGACAACGCGGCGATGATCGCCGTGACGGCCGCCGCGAAGTGGGCCGCCGGCCACACCGCCGGCCTCGACGTCGGCATCGACCCGAGCCTGGCGCTCTAGCGACACCCTATCCGGGACCGCCGCGCGTTGGAGGGCGACGCCCCCGCCCGCCCCATGCGCCTGCTCGCCGTCGCGCTGCTCGCCCTCGCCGCCTGCCAGCCGTCCGATTCACCCGGGCCACCGTCTGCCGCTCCCGAGGCGGTCCCGCTGCTCGGCACCGAGTGGCGGCTCGCGGCCCTCGACGGCGACTCCCTCACGACCCCCCGGCTCCTCACCCTCGGGTTCTCCGACGAGCCGTGGGACCTCATGGAGACCGGCTGGCGGTCGCTCGGCGGCTACGACGGCTGCAACGACTTCGGCGTGGGCTACACCCTCAACGGCGAGCGCTTCCGGGTCGGCGGCGGCATCATGTCCAACGCGATGGCCTGCGGCCCGCCCGGCGACCACATCTCAGACTCGCTCCACACCCGCTTGAATGCCGCCCGGACGCTGCGCATCGCCGACGGCCGGCTGCGCCTTCTCGACTCGCTCGGCGTCGAGCGGCTGGCGTTCGTCCCGCGCCCCGTACGCCCCGTCGACTCCACGGCGGTCGTCACCGGCCGCTGGCAGCTCGACCCGGCGGCGTCGACGGTGACGAACGCCTACGGCGGCCCGGCCGCGCGCTACCACGTCGCCTTCGCGCCCGACGGGACCTACCGTGGCGGCGCCCGCTGCGTGACCTTCACCGGCGAGTACCGGCTCGACGGCGACCGCCTCTCGGTGTCGTCTTTTTCCCACGACGACCAAGCGTGCGCGCCCGACGACCGGCAGTGGACCGGCCCGGACGGCCTCGAAGGGGGCGAGGTCGAGGCCGACGACGACCGCCTGGTGATCCACACCCGACGAGGCACCCGGGCCGTCTTCGTCCGCCCCTAGCCCACCTCGGCGGCGGGCGGTGGCCGGACTTCCCGAACCCTCAGCAGCCGCCGACGCCGGGCCGCCCGATCTTGCCGCCGATGCTCGCCGTCCTCCTCGCCCTGCTCGCCGCCGTCGCCGGCCTCCCCGCCAGCGGGACGGCCGCGACCGAGACGGACACGCCGAGCGCCGAGGCGGTGTGGCTCGCGGGGCCCGCCGACGACTGCTGCGGCGAGATCGCGGCCGAGTCTCCGGCGCACCCGTGCCCGCCGGGCGAGCCGTGCCCGCCGACCGGGGGCTGCTGCGCCTGCGTGTCCTGCGGCAAGCGCGTCGCCGACGCGCCGCCGGTCGACCGGCCGGCCGAGGCGGAGCGCGACACACGGCACCGGGTCCCGTCGGAGGGGCCCACCGGCATCGACGCGGTCGACGCCGTCTGGCATCCGCCGCAGGGAACGCCGTCGACCTGACGGCCGGGCGCATCGCGCCTGGTTCCCCCTGCCCTGCCAGACCTCCGCCGCCCGCCGCTCGCGCGTGCGGCGCCCCTCCGACCCCATGCTGTCCCCCCTCCGAGCCCTCGTCGGGCTCACCTTCCTGCTGGCGTTCGCCAGCGCCCCCGCCGCCCAGCACGCCCTCTCGGTCCGCGTGACCGACGAGCACAGCGGCGCCCCGCTCCCCGGCGCGACCGTCGTGTTTGACGCCGACGGCACGCCCATCGGCGCCTCGGCCAATGCCGACGGCTTGGCGACGCTGACCAACCTCCCGGCCGGTGACCTCGCGCTCACCGTTTCGTTTATCGGCTACGAGCCCGCGACCGTTCGCGCCACGCTTCCCCGCCCCGACGACACGCCCCTCGAGGTGGCGCTCGAAGAAGATGAGGAAGCCCTCGACGACGTGGTCGTATCCGCGACCCGGACGAGCCGCACGATCGCCGACCTGCCGACGCGCGTCGAGACGATCGCGGGCGAGGAGATCGACGAGAAGGTGTCGATGGACCCGTCCAACATCACGATGCTCCTCAACGAGTCGCCGGGGATCGTCGTCCAGCAGACCTCGGCGGTCTCGGGCAACGCGTCGATCCGGATCCAGGGGCTCGACGGCCGCTACACCCAGCTCTTGAAGGACGGCTTCCCGCTCTACGGCGGGTTCTCGGGCGGGCTCTCGCTCCTCCAGGTCCCGCCGCTCGACCTCCGTCAGGTCGAGGTCATCAAGGGCCCGGCGTCGACGTTGTACGGCGCGGGCGCCATCGCCGGGCTCGTCAACCTCGTCTCGCGCGAGCCCCGCCTGGGTGCGCCCGAGCGGTCGGTGTTGGTGAATGCCACGAGCGCGGGCGGCGTCGACGTCGGCACCTTCCTGGCCGGCCGGAACGAGCGGCTCGGCTACACGCTCCTGGCCTCGGCGAACGGACAGGGCGCGTACGACGGCGACGGCGACGCCTTTACGAATCTCCCCCGCACGCGGCGGCTGACCGTCGCCCCGCGCGTCTACGCCTACCTCTCCGACGCGACGGCGCTGTGGGGCGGGCTCTCCGGCACGGTCGAGGACCGCGAGGGCGGCGACGTGGCCGTCATCGAGGACGGCGCGGCCGGCTACACCGAGCACAGCGAGAGCCTCCGCCTCACCTCCCAGCTCCGGCTCGACCACGCGCTCTCCGACGCCGTCACGCTGACCGCCAAGCAGAGCGCGAGCGCGTTCGACCGCCGCCTCGCCCTCCCCGAGTACCGGTTCGAGGGGACCCAGGTGTCGACGTACGCCGAGGTCTCGGCGCTCGTCGACCACGACGCCCACGACGTCGTCGTCGGCCTCGACCTCCGCACGGACGCCTTCGACCAGCGCGACGCGGTCGGCCCGGAGTTGGACGACGATCACCTCACGGTCGGCGCGTTCGTCCAGGACACCCGCGACGTCGGCGACCGGCTGGCGGTCGAGCTCGGGCTCCGGGGCGACTGGCACGACACGTACGGCGTGTTCGTGCTGCCGCGCGCGTCCGCCCTCGTCCGGGTCGCCGACGGCGTGGCGCTGCGCGCGACGGCCGGGCTCGGCTACCAGGCCCCGACGGTCTTTCTCGAACCGTCCGAAGGCCGGGCGTTCCGCGGCGTCCGGCCCCTCGACGAGACGGTCGAGGCCGAGACCTCGGCGGGCGGAACCGTCGACCTCAACGTCCGGACCGTCCTGGGCGACCGGGTGACGCTGTCGCTCAACCAGGCCGTCTTCGCGACGCGCTTGGACGACGCGCTCGTCCCGGCGGCCTCGCAGCTCCAGGGCGACCCGGACGTGCTCCGCTACCAGAACGCCGACGGCCCCGTGTGGTCGCGCGGGACGGAGACGAACGCCCGGTTCGGGCTCGGCGACCTCAAGCTGTTCCTGGGGTACGTCTACCTCCGCGCGACGGAGGCCGCCATCGGCCCGGCCGACGGGATCGTGCGCCGCCGCGTCCCGCTCACGCCCGCCCACAAGACGTACTCCGTGCTCGTGTGGGAGCGCCACGGCCAGGGCCGGATCGGGCTGGAGGCGTACTACACCAGCGCCCAAGACCTCCCCGACGGCGGCCGCACGGACGGCTACTGGGTGACCGGCATCATGGGCGAGTGGCGCGTCGGCCCGGCCCGCGTCTTCCTCAACCTGGAGAACCTGCTCGACACGCAGCAGACGAACTACGGCCCGGTCGTCCTCGGCTCGCGCGCGTCCCCGACGTTCGCCGATGTCTGGGCGCCGACGGACGGGTTCATCGCGAACGGCGGCGTCAAGCTGTCGCTGTAGGACCTGCGCGGAAACCCACCACCGTGGTCATCCTGAGCGTCAGCGAAGGATCTCGACGCCGACGTTCCGGGCCGTAGGGGCCGGCTGTCTAGGCGAGTGGCCCCGCGTTGAGATCCTTCGCTGACGCTCAGGATGACGGCTGCGACGTTTCCGCACAAAGCCTAGGGCGCCCCGCCTCGGTGGCTCCCGCGGGCGTCCCCGAGGCGGGCGTGTGTCAGTGACCGCCGACGGCGGCGAGGGCGCCCGGCTTGTCGTGGACCGCGAGCCGGTCGTGGAGCGACTGGCTCGCGTCGTTGAGGCCGATCACCTCGACCTCGACGCCGCGTCGGCGGAACCGCAGGACGGCCCGGTCGATGGCGTCGACGGCCGAGCCGTCCCAGACGTGCGCCTTCGACAGGTCGATGACCACACGGTCGACGTCCTCCTGGTAGTCGAACGTGGCCAGGAAGCCCTGGACCGTCACGAAAAAGAGCGAGCCGGTGACGGCGTAAGTGTGGGTCCGGCCGAGCGGCCCGTGGTCCTCCTCCATCTCCATGAACGCGTGATTCGCGACCTCGCGCGCGAAGAACAGCGCGCTCAGCACGACGCCCGCGAGGACGCCGATCGACAGGTCGTGCGTGATGACGACGGCGGCGACCGTGACGAGCATCACGAACGACTCGGACTTTTTGCCCTTCGCCATCGCCGGGATCGAGCTCCAGTCGAACGTGCCGATGGACACCATCACCATGACGGCCACGAGCGCGCCCATCGGGATCAAGACGAGCCAGTCCGAAAGCACCAAGATGAACAGAAGCAGGAACGCGCCGGCCGAGAAGGTTGACAGGCGCCCGCGCCCGCCGGACGTGACGTTGATGACGGACTGGCCGATCATCGCGCAGCCGGCCATCCCGCCGAAAAAGCCCGAGATCACGTTCGCGATGCCCTGCCCGCGCGCCTCGCGGTTTTTGTCGGAGTCCGTGTCCGTCCGCTCGTCGACGATCTGGGCCGTCAGGAGGGATTCGATGAGCCCGACGAGCGCGAGCGCGAACGAGACCGGGAAGATGATCGACAGCGTCTCCCAGCCCAGCCCAGTCGAGGGGATCGAGAAGACCGGCAGTTCGGTCGGCAGCGCGCCCATGTCGCCGACCGTGTTGAGGCCCCAACCGCCCGACAGCGCCAGGCTCACACCCGTCAGCGCGACGATCGCGACGAGCGGCGAGGGGACGACGGTCGTGAGGCGCGGCAGGCCGTAGATGATCGCCAGCCCGGCGGCCACGAACGCGTACATCATCCAGCCCTGGCCCGCGAACTGCGGGAGCTGCGCCATGAAGATCAGGATCGCGAGCGCGTTGACGAACCCGACCATCACGGCCTTCGGGACGAACTTCATGGCCCGGCCCAGCTTGAAGGCGCCAAACGCGAACTGGATGATGCCGGTCAGGATCGTCGCGGCGAACAGGTACTCCAGGCCGTGGTCGCGGACGAGCGTGATCATCAGCAGCGCCATCGCGCCGGTCGCGGCCGAGATCATGCCCGGCCGGCCGCCCACGAACGACGTCGTGACGGCGATCACGAACGAGGCGTAGAGCCCGACCTTCGGGTCGACGCCGGCGATGATGGAAAAGGCGATGGCCTCGGGGATCAAGGCCAGGGCGACCACCACGCCCGCGAGGAGGTCGGCGCGGACGTTGCCGAACCACTCGTGGCGGAGCGTGGCGGGGTCGAGGGAGGCGGGCAGGCGGAGCGTCACGCGGACTCGGGGATGCGTCGAAACAAAAAGGACCCGCGCACCGGGCGCGAGTCCTGTAGCGACGGCACCAACCGTGCCGCACACCCTGAAATTACCCGCTGCTACAGCGCTTCGCCGAGTTTGGGCCCGTCTTCTCCCGACTTCTGCGCCGGAAGCCCTTCCAGTTCACACCGCCCGCACGGACGGGCGGTGACGGGTTAGCCGGCCTCGGCGATTTCTTCCAGTCGGGCGGCCAGATCGTGTCCGAGATACCGGTCGATCAGCGCGTGCGCGGCGTACACGAGCGGCGTGATGGCGACGGCGATCACGACTTTGTAGCCGTAGTTGAAGAGGGTGATCGCGACGATCTCGCCGAGCGCGAGCTGCCCCGCAAACGCGATCGCGAGCACGACGAACGTGTCCAGAAACTGCGACCCCAGCGTGGAGCCGGTCGCCCGGAGCCACAGGTGGCGGCCGTCGGTCAGTTTGCGGAGCCAGTGGAACAGCGAGATGTCGACGAGCTGCCCGATGAGGTAGGCGATGAGGCTGGCGACGATCACACGGCTCGTGGTCCCGAAGACGGCGGCGAAGGCGGCGTCGGGGACGGGCGAGTTGGGGGCGGTCGGCACCGCCAGTGCGATCTGCAACAGGCCGAAGGCGAACACCACCATCGCCAGCCCGACGTACGTCACGAACCGGATGCCGGCCTTGCCGAAGTACTCGTTCATCACGTCCGTCACGATGAACGTGACCGGGAACGCGATGACGCCGGCCGTCATGACGACGCTGGGGAACTCGACGCCCAGAATCCGGACCGCGACGGGGAGACTGAACGCCGTAAAAAACTTGCCCGCCGTCGCCTCCGCGATGACGAGCGCCGTCAGGAAGACGGCGGCGCAGACGACGAAGACGCGTTGGGGGCGCGTGAGGACGAGCATGGGCCGAGTCTACCGCGCCGGGCGCCTACCGCCCGCCCCCAGCCTCCCCGACCTCGGTGCCGAGGCCGGCCGAGTCGCGGGGGCCGGCGGTCTTGACGTAGCGGTCGAGCCACTGGTCCTCCTCCCACAGCATGTGGAGCAGCGACTCACGGCCGCGGTAGCCGTGGCTCTCGGCCGGGAGCAGCACCAGCCGGGCCGTCCCGCCGAGCCCCTTGAGCGCCCCGTAGAGCCGCTCGGACTGGAGCGTGAACGTGCCCGGGTTGTTGTCGGCCTGGCCGTGGATGAGCAGGATCGGCTCGTCGATCTTGTCGGCGTGCATGAACGGGCTCATGCCGACGTAGAGCATCGGGTCGTCCCAGAACGTCCGCTCCTCGCGCTGGAAGCCGAACGGCGTCAACGTCCGGTTGTAGGCACCCGACCGGGCGATCCCGGCGCGGAACAGGTCCGAGTGCGCCAGCAGGTTGCCGACCATGAACGCCCCGTAGCTGTGGCCCCCGACGGCCACGCGGTCCGGGTCGACGACGCCGCGCGCGACGCCGGCCGCGATGGCGGCCCGGCCGTTCATCACGAGCTGCTCGCGGAAGCTGTCGTTGGGCTCCGTGGCGCCCTCGCCGACGACCGGGAACGAGGCGTCGTCCAAGACGGCGTAGCCCCGCGTCACGAACGGGACGGCGCCCCAGTAGCTGACGTAGGTGAACTGGTAGGGGCTGTCGGAGCGCTGGCCGGCCGCGTCGGCACTCTTGAACTCCGTCGGGTACGCCCAGACGAGCGTCGGGAGCGGGCCGTCGCGCGCGGCGTCGTAGCCGGGCGGCAGGTAGAGCGTCGCCGAGAGCGGGACGCCGTCCTCGCGCTCGTACTCGATGGTCTCCTTCTGGACGGCCGCCAGCTCGGGGTACGGGTGCGCAAACCGCGTGAGCACCTCGGCCTCGCCGGTGCGCAGGTCGCGGGCGACGTAGTTCGGCGGGTCCGTGACGGTCTCGCGCCGCGTCAGCAGGACCGTGCCGGGGTCGCCGAGAAAGTCGACGGGGACCTCGTAGTACGGGGCGTCGGACCGGAAGAGCTCGGTGCTCTCACCCGTCGCCAGGTCGAGGCGGCGGACAAACGGGCGGTTGCCCTCGGCCGAGGCGCCCTGCCCGCTCCAAAACGAGGCGTCGCCGTCGAGCACCAGGACGTCCTGCCCGGCGGCGTTCGCCCTCGTCATCGGCCGGCCGGGGTCGCCGTAGCGGTCCTCGAACGAGACCGTGAACAGCTCGCGCAGGGTCCGGGCCGACGGGTCGAGCACGTAGGCCCGGCGCGTCCGATCCTGCCACATGTACTCCTCGACGATGGCAGTGTCGTCGTCGCCCCAGGTGATGCCGGAGAAGCGGAGCGGCAGCGTCGCCAGCACGGCCGGCTCGCCCGCAAAGGGGGCGTCGAGCGTCATCAGCCGGTCGCGGACCTCGGCGGGGGCGCCGGCGTCGCCGCCGTCCTGCGCCTCGGCCCAGACGAGCGTGGCCGGCGCGTCGGCCCGCCACTCGAAAGACCGGGGGCCCGTCGGGACCGACCCGAAGGCGATCGGCACGCGCTCGGCGAGGGGGGCGTCGTCGACGGTCGCCACCAAGTCCCCGCTGGCGAGGTCCCAGACGTCGGCGCGGTTTGGGAAGCGGTACCACGGGACGAGGTACGAGTACGGCCGGTGGCGCGTCTCGGTGAGCAGGTACCGCCCGTCCGGCGACGGCCGCATCGCCGTGACCACGCCCGCCGGGCCGACCCCGCGCTCGGCCCCGTCGAGCTCGACAACGACGATCTCGCTCGTCATGTAGTAGTCGAAGAGCGCTTCGTCGCGCGGGCTCGCCAGCAGGTCCTGATACGTCCGCGCCGGGGCCGCGGCGCCGGTCGACTCCTGCACGACAGGGCCGGTCGGGACGGTCGACTCGGCCGGAGCCTCGCCGCGGCCGGCGAGGACGGTCCGGACGGCGAGCCGGTCGCTCCCCAACCACGCGGCCGACGCGCCCGGCGCCGCGTCGTTGATGGCGTGCTCGGTGGCCCGCCGCGCCCGCGCCGTCGCCACGTCGACGACGTAGAGCTCGACGCGGTCGGCACGGTCCACGAGCACGGCCATCGCCGCGCCGTCGGGGCTCCACGACGGGCTCCGCAGGCGGACGCCGGCCGGAAAGCCCGTCACCGCGCTCTCGTCGTCGCCCCGGACGGGGCGGAGCGTGACGCCGGTGTACCCACGCGCGCGGCTCGGCCCGGTCGTCCGCGGGTTGACGCGGACGCCCGCCAGTCCCACCTCGGGCTCGGCCAGCTCGGCGACCGGAGGGGCGCTCGCCTGCGCCAGCAGCGCCATCGTCGCGCCGTCGGGCGACAGCGACACGGCGGGCGTTCGCGGCGCGTCGACGAGGGCTGCCAGCTCGGGTGCGGGCGTCTGGTACGCGAGTGGGTCGTCCTGCGCGACGGCGGGCGCGACGACGAGGAGGACGGCGAGGAGCGGGGCGAGGCGCATCGGGTCGGTCGGTCGGGTCTCCAGAGTATAGCCGGGCCCTCCGCAGCCGGCGGCGTGCCTGCGGCTCAGTCCACGCCCAGCGCCTTGTGGGTCTGGACCGACACCCGCCAGCGCGGGTCCTCGAAACACAGGTTGAGGGCCAGCCGGGTCGCCTCCGCCAGCCGGGGCCCGTCCTCGGGCTGGAGCCAGAGGTACCGCCGCCCGTCGGGCTGCTGGCGGACGCGCGCCGCGAGCGCGCCGAACGCTTGGGGCCGGTAGTCGGGGACGACCAGCTTGAGCTCGTCGCACACTTCCAGCGGAAGGCGGTCCTCAGCCAGCTTGGGGCTGCACACGACCCAGTCGGGGCGCGGGCCGTCGCCGAAGGCGTCCGCGAGTGTCTGCGTGCCGTTCGTCTCGACGGCCACGACGAAGCCCTGGGCGTGGAGCGCGGCGATCAAGGCGCCGTCGGCCTGCAGGAGCGGCTCGCCGCCCGTCAGCACGCAGAACCGGACGGCCCCGCCTGCGTGCGCCACGGCGCTCGCGAGGTCGGCGGCCGAGAGCTTGACGGCGCCGGGGGGCGTGAAGTCGGTGTCGCAGTTTTTGACGACCTGCCCGCAACCCAAGACGTACGTCCCGGCCGTCGTGGTCAGGCTTACCACCGTCCCCTCTTCGCCGGTCTCGTCGACCGCGAGGAGGGACCCGGGCGACTGGCTCAGGTCGCGGCCGAGGAAGCGGTCGCGCTTGCGGGCCAGCCGCGGCATGGCGAGGGCGAGGAATCGGAACGCCGCCTGCCCGTAGATCGAAAACTGACCGGCCGACTCCGTGTAGGACACGTCGAGCCGGTCGAGCGCCCGTCGGATCCGATCCCGATTGACCGACGGGCGCTGGCAGAGGTGGAGGCCCCGAGCCCGCTGCGAGCCCTCCGCGTCGTACGTCCCCCCGAGAAACCCTCGCAGGTAGGCGTCGCTCGGCGCGTCGCCTTCGGCGAGAAAGGTCTCGAGCGCTTCGACGGCCTTGGGCCGTGTGAGGTGCACGCACCGGAGCGGGCGGTCGGAGAAACCGGATCCGCGGTGGACCCCGTAGCGGAAGTCGCCGAACCCGAGCCGCGACGCGTGGTACGCGAAGTCGTCCACGAGCGCGCCGTCCGCGAGCGCCAGCCGGAACCGGCGGTAACCCCGCTCCCGAGTCACGAGGGGAGTGGCTCGGTCGTACGGGACGAGGCGAACGCGGTCGCGCTTGCGGAGCGTCCAGAAACACCCGTCGCCCGCGGCCATCCCGGCCAGCCACCCCCGCCACCACTCGTCGGTCCGGGCGAGGGGCGGGACGGCGTCCCCGAAGAGCGAGTACGTCCGACGCCCGACCGCCTCCCGAGCAGGGACGAACCCGGTCCGCTCGCGCGAGCGGCTCGGCCGACAGAGGACGCGGTGGTCTGGCGTCCCGGCGACCACGCCGGTGTCGAACCGGAGGGCGGCAAGAGGTGCCTGCCTCCGCTGGACGTGCGTGACCTCGGCGCGGACCAGCCGAACCCGGCCCGCCTCGGGCTTCGTCGTCGCCAGCACGGCGTCCCCCACACGGACCTCCCCGATCGGCCGCTGGGAGTAGTCGTCGAGCAGGATGGGCGTCTCGGGCGCGAAGCACCACGTCGGGCAGCTCGCCTGGGACCGCGCCGCGTCGCGCTGGCGGTCGGCCTCGAAGCCGCTCCACAGGTTGCACCCCGCCAGCCGGACGAACACGGCCGGGCGCCCGGCCTGCGCGCCCTCGCCCTGGACCGTCCGCCACAGCGCCTTGACGGCGTAGCGCCGCGCGCCCGCCGGCGACGCCGCCAGCCGGTCGGCCAGCCCGGCCTCGGTCTCGTCACGGGGGAGGGACACGTCCATAGGCCGAAGAAACGGAGCGGGAAGGGGGACCCGCACGGCGCCGTCGGGAACGGCCTCATTCTTCGCCCGCGCCCGAACCGCGCCGAACCGGGCCCATTCGAGCCCTCCATTCTCCCCGCCCTCTCATGGCAACCGACAGCACCCCTCAGCAGACCGAGTCCTGGCCCGAACTGGCCATCGGCCTCTACGACAAGCTCACCGGCCGCAACGCCGAGATCGAGTACGAGTTCGACGACTTCGGCGTCGAGGTCCCCAGCGGCACCGGCCCGCAGGCCACGCACGCCAAGTGGACGATGAACGGCACGCTCCGGATCCGCACGCGCGACCCCGAGCACGGCGGCGCGGCCAAGTGAGCGGCCCGCCCCCCGACTGGGCGCCCCGCCGCCAGATCCTGGTCGACGCCGACCTCGACCTGACCGTCGACGGCCACCCGGTCGCCATCCGCGGCCGGGGCGAGCGCGTCACGGTCGCCGTCGACTCCCCGTCGACGGCGTGGCAGCTGTTCCAGGCGAACCGGCCGGGCCGTCGCCTCGTCCGCGCTGTCACCGACACGCTCGACGCCCTGGGGGTCGACGTCGAGGTGACGGTCGGCGGGCGGAGCGTGCTCGCGGCCGGGCCCTCGGCGCAAGCCGGGCGGATCGCCACGGCGGTCGGGCTGGACACTCTTGAGATCCGTCCCCCGACCGAGGCCGTGTGGGCGGGCGTCGGGCTGGCGTTCCTGGCCGGGCTCGCCATCGGCGCCGCCAGCGGCCGCTCGTAGCGCCGGCGCGCACGCCCCCGTCATGACCGACCGCCCGACCGTCGCCATCGCCGGGGCCTCCGGGTTCGTCGGCACCGCCCTGCGCCAAGCGCTCGCGGACGACTACGCGCTCGTCGGGCTGACCCGGTCACCGGCGCGAGCGGCGCGGGGCGACGGCACGACCGAGTGGCGCCATTGCGACCTGTTCTCGCTCCCCGACGTGACGTCTGGGCTGGCCGGCGCCGACCTCGCGGTCTACCTCGTCCACTCGATGCTCCCCTCGTCGCGGCTGACGCAGGGGACGTTTGCGGATCTGGACCTGCTGCTGGCGGACAACTTTGCGCGCGCCGCCGCGGCGGCGGGCGTCCGACAGATTGTCTACCTGAGCGGCCTGCTCCCGGCCGACACCGACGACTTGTCGAGGCACCTGCGCAGCCGCTACGAGGTCGAGCGAACCTTGGGTGCCCATGGCGTCCCGGTGACGACGCTGCGGACCGGCCTCGTTGTCGGGCGCGGCGGGTCGTCGCTCCGGATCCTCGTCAACCTCGTTCGCCGGTTGCCCGCGATGGTGCTCCCGTCGTGGACTGAGTCGCGGACCCAGCCGATCGCCCTGCACGACGTGGTGCGCGCGGTGCGGCTCGTGCTCGGCTCGCCGGAGCAGTTCCAGGGCCCCTTCGACGTGGCTGGGCCCGACGTGATGTCGTACCGCGAGATGCTGACACAGACGGCCGAGGTGCTCGGCGTCGAGCGCTCGATGTCACGGATCGGCGTCATCACGCCCAAGTTGTCGACGCTGTGGATCAGCCTGGTCACCGGCTCGCCGCGCGCGCTCGCGGGCCCGCTCGTCGCCAGCCTGCGGCATGACATGGTGGCGTCCGACAACCGGCTCCAGCGGGCGATCGCGCCGCACGCCGTCCCGTTTCGCGACGCGCTCGCGGCGACGCTCGCCGAGGACGGCCGCGCGGGCACCGACCCACGCCAGTCGCACCGCCGCGCCGACGACGCCAGCATCAAGGCGAGCCGCCTGGTCCGGTCGGTGCAGCGGTTCGACCTGCCCGCCGGGCGCACCGCCGAGTGGGCCGGGGCCGAGTACTTCCGCTGGCTCGACGGCTTCGCCGGGCCCCTCATCCGCGTCCGGGTCGACGAGTCCGGCCCGGAGCCCGTCGCCCGGTTCTGGGTGCGCCCCCTCCCCCGCCCGGTTTTGGAATTGACGCACGCCCGCGACGTCCGCGCGCCCGATCTCGCGACGTTCGTCATCACCGGCGGTCTGCTGGCGGAGACCGACGGCCGGGGACGCGCGCGCCTCGAGTTCCGCGAGGTGCTCGACGGCGAGTCGCTGCTCGCCGCCATCCACGACTTCGCGCCGCGCCTGCCGTGGGCGCTGTACCGGCTGACGCAGGCGGTCGCCCACCTGTTCGTGATGGCCCGCTTCGGCGCCCACCTCGACCGGCTGGCGGCGCGGGGCGGCGAAGCGACGGATCGCGGGGCTTCAGACGTCCCGCCCCATCATTGAGTCATTCCCGCGCAGGCGGGAATCGAGGGAGGGATAGCAGACGGGTCCGAGGCGAGCAGGTGAGTCCCAAGATGCCGGGTGGCTCTGCCCTGGGCTCGATGAGCCTGCCTGACCCGTCATTGCGCGTCACTCTGGATTCCCGCCTTCGCGGGAATGACGGCTCTTGGGTGGGTTGAATGCGGCAGCGAGTCCATGACAGGCGCTACGCGCCCGACCCGTCGTCGTCGGGGATCCAGCCATTCGCGACGGCCTCCGCGTAGCCCTTGGCCCGGAGCACGGAGGCCGGGTTGTCCAGATTCCCGTAGCCCCACGCGTGCCGCGTCGTCCGGTCGCCGTGGTAGTCGGTGTGGCTGTGCTCGCGGACCGTCGCCAGCACGTTCTGGCCCGCGACCGTCCCGAGGTCGGCCGCCAGCTTCCACGTCTCGGCCTTCGTCAGCGACATCAGCGGGGTGTGGATCGTCACGTCGGCGTCGAGCGCCAGCGACAGCGTCCGGGCCTGGGACTGAATGAAGTCGAGGCGGCAGTCGGGGTAGCCGGAGTAATCGGCCTCGCACATCCCGCCGACCAGGTCGGTGATGCCGCGCGTAAAGCCCAGGCTGGCGGCGGCGGTCAGGAAGAGCGCGTTGCGGCCGGGGACGAAGCTGGCGGGGAGGTCCGGCGCGAGCGCGTGCGGATCGGACGTGTCGGCGGCCTCGTCGGCGAGCAGGGCCGAGCCGGAGAGCAGGCCCGACAGGTCGAGGACGGTCAGCGGCACGCCCGCCGCGTCGGCGATCGTGCGGGCCTGGGCGATCTCGACGGCGTGGCGCTGCCCGTAGCGGAAGGCCACGGCCTCGACGCGGTCGAAGGCGTCGTTCGCGAGCGCCCAGAACAGGCACGTCGTGGAGTCCTGGCCGCCGGAGAAGAGGACGAGGGCGGACACGGAGGAGTGAGGAGTGAGGAGTGAGGAGTGAGGAGTGAGGAGTGAGGAGTGAGCAAGATGCTTGCGGCCGGGCGGTCCCGCGAGGCTCCGGCTGAAATCCGCTCGTTCCTCGCCCCTCGTGCCTCGGTCCTCCCGAGCATTTCCCCATTCCCTCTTCTCCGGCGCGCACGGGGGGTCTGGCGGGGCCCGTTGCTATCCTGCCCCGTCCCCCCGCTTGCCCCATGGCCGACACGCCGCTCCCGGCCGACCGCCTCGACGACTTCCACCAGCGCGCGCTCGACCACACGCGGGCGTCGCTGGCGCACATGGCCAAGTTCGGGATCGAGCCCGAAGGCCGCGTCGCGCTCTTCCTGCCGCCCGACACGCGCCAGCAGGAGATCCACCGGATGCCCTACGAGCACGCCGCCCGCCAACTCGTGACGTACACGACCGAGCCCGGCGAGTTCACCGCGCTCTGCCCATTCTCGGGCCTGCCCGACTCCGGGACCGTCCGCATCGAGTACGTCCCCGGCTCGTGGCTCCTCGAACTCAAGAGCCTGAAGTACTACCTCATGAGCTGGCGCCACATCGGCGCGGCCCAGGAGGACATCACGGCGCTCCTGTTCGAGGACATCCTGCGCCACCTCGACGACCCGCACCGGCTCGTCGTCACCACCGACTACACCGTCCGCGGCGGCATCCACACCGTCTGCGCCATCGACAGCCGCGAGCAGCCCGAGGCTGCAGCGGGCGCCGACGGCTCGACTTGATGCGCTCTCTCCAGCGTGGCCATCTGCTGGCTAGTCCCTTGACCGACGTGACGTGCCCTACGTCGTCCCCTCTCCCGAGGGGAGAGGGACAGGGTGAGGGGGCATGGCGGACCCAGCCGCCGCCCGTCCACCACCCCTGTTCCCTCTTGGCTGCGCCGACGCTTCGCGTTGTCCAGGAGGGGGACTCCGTAGGCTACCCCTCGTCCCCCCGATGAAAAAGCTCCTCGCCCTCCTGGTCGTCCTCGGCGTCGTCGCCGCCGGCGCCGTCTACTGGCTCGCGTTCTCGTCGAACGTCGGCGGGGACGAGCCGCACAGCGTCCGCCTCCCCGCCGGCACCGGCTTCGAGGCCGCGCTCGACTCGCTCGAGGCCGCCGACGCCATTGGCAACCGCGCCTCGATGTCGCTCTTCGGCCGGCTCACCGGCTGGGACGACCAGGTCAAGACGGGCCACTACTACATCGCCCCGGGGATGAGCAACTGGGCCGTGCTCGACAAGATTCGCAAGGGCCTCCAGGACCCGATCCGCATCACGATCCCGCCGGGCTCGCGGCCCGAGCGGACCGCCCTCGTGCTCCGCAACCAGCTCGGCACGGACTCGTCGGAGGTCGCCCGCCTGTTGCGCGACCCCGCCTTTGCCGACTCGCTCGGGACGGACGTGGCGCACCTGCACGGCCAGATGCTGGCCGAGACGTTCGACATGTACTGGACCGACGACGCCGAGACGGCGCTCCGCCGCATCCACCAGCGCTATGAGCGGTTCTGGACCGACGCGCGCCGCGCCCAGGCCGCCGAGCTCGGGCTCACACCGGACGAGGTCGTGACGGTCGCCTCGCTCGTCGAGTGGGAGGCCCGCAAGCCCGAGGAGCGCCGCCGCATCGCCGGGCTCTACCTCAACCGCCTGCTCGGCCGCACGCCCGCCGGCACCATGCGCCTGCAGGCCGACCCCACGGTCCAGTTTGCGCTGATGGAGGAGGGCGGTGAGCCCCGCATGCGCCGCCTGCTCTTTAGCGACTACCGCTTCCCGAGCGCCTACAACACCTACCTCATCGACGGCCTGCCGCCGGGCCCGATCACGAACCCCTCCGACGGGACCATCGACGCGGTCCTGAACAACGAGGAGAACGACTATCTGTATTTCGTCGCCGACGGCTCGGGCGGCCACGACTTTAGCCGGACGCTCTCGGAGCACAACGCCAAGGCCGCCCGCTGGAGCCGGTGGCTCAGCGAGCAGGTCCGCATCCGCGACGCCCGCGAGGCCGCCGAGGCGAGCGGTCAGTAGGTCGGTGGGTCGGGGATCGATCTGGCGGCTCCTCCCACACGGGCGGAGGCCGAGCGCCTGGCGCCACCGCTTGAGTCGGGGGCGCTCCTGACCGACACACTGACCCACCGCCCTACCGAATGCGCCCGGCTCTCACGCTCGCTGCCGCCCAGCTCCGGGCCGACCTCCGCCACGCCCGCTCGGGCCGGCGCGGGGCGGGCCGGCTGGCGACGACGGCGATCGCGTACGGCTTCTCGGGCGTGGTGCTGGCGCTGTCCCTAGGGAACGCGCCGCCCGTGAACGCCCTGTTCGTGTCCGCCAGCTTCGGCATCGTGCTCGCGGCCTTCGGCGTCGTCGGGTCGTACGACGAGCTGATGGGCCGGCCGCGCGACAACGCGTGGCTGGCGACACTGCCCGCGACCGAGCGCTCGCACTACACCGCGCGGCTCCTGGGCGTGGGCGTCTACGTGGGGCTGATGGCCGTCGGCGTGGCCGTGCCCGTCGGCATCCGGGTGGCCATCGCGCACGGGCCCGGATCGGGGCTGCTGGTGGCCCTCGCGACAGCCGGCGCCACGGTGTGGACGGCGCTCCTCGCGCTGGCCCTGCTGTGGGGGCTGACGCTCGTCCTCCCCCGACGCGCGCTCCGCGTCACGCTGTCGCTCGGCCGGACGGCCCTCATCGCCGGGCTCGTGCTCGGCTTCCAACTGATCGGCTCGTCGCCGGACGCGCTCGGCGCCTCGTGGTGGCCGGGCGCCTGGATCGCCGACACCCTCGGCGGGCGCCCGACGGTCGGGCTGGCGCTGTTGGGGGCGTCGCTGTTCACGTTCGGGATCGCCTTCGGCGCCGTCTTCCCCCAGCACTATTTCCGCCTGCTGCGCAAGCTCGCCGATGGGGCCACCCGGGAGGGCCGCCAGTCGCGCCTCGGCCGGCAGATGACGGCGCCCGAGCGGCTCGCGGTCCGACGAGGCCCCTTGCGCGCCGCCTACGGCTTCGCCACGGCCGCCTTCGCCGACGACCGGCTCGTGCGGGGCCGGCTGTGGCCGGCGGCCCTGCTCCCGGCCGGGTTCGTCATCTTCGGGCTCGTCAGCGGCGGGCTCGGCAGCATCGCCGGCTACGCCCACGACGGGGCCCTCGCCGGCGCGCTGCTGACGCTGCAGAACCCGGAGACCCAGCTCCACCTCTCCATTCTGGTGGTCCTCATCTTCTGCGTCCAGACGCTCGTGCAGACGCTCCAGACGTCGGACCACGCCGACGCGTCGTGGGTCTTCGGGACGCTGCCCGACGCGCGGACGGCCGTCGTGCAGGTCGGCGCGCAGACGGCGCTGGCGTGGCGCGTGCTGTTCCCGCTCCACGTCGGCATCGCCGTGCTGCTGACGGTCGCCATGCCCGCCGCCGACGCCGTGCTGACGGCGGCGCTGTGGTTCGGGCTGGCGTCGCTGTTCTCGCGGCTGATGGCGCTGGCGCACCGCTCGCCGCCGTTCTCGCGGTCGAGCGACCGGTTCAACGCGGCCGCCCGGTTCGGCCCACTCGTGGCCTCGATCCCGCTCGGCATCGGGACGCTCGTGCTCCAGGTGTGGGCCTTCGCGTCGCTCCCGCGCGCGCTGGGCGTGGTCGCCGGCCTGCTCGCCGCGTCGGCGCTGCTGACGGAGGCGACGGTCCGGTGGCCGCAGCGGCGCCCTGCGCCGCCCACCCCGCTGGCGCCCTCGACGCCCGCGCCGGCCGTCGCGAAGGCGGCGTAGGGCGGGGCCCGCTCGCCAGCCGGCCGAGCCCCGTCCCCAAACGAACGCGGCCTCCGCCAGCGTAGGCGGAGGCCGCAAGACCTGCGGATCGGAGGTGTCCGCTACTCGTCGTTGCCGCCGCGGCGGCCGGACCGCGAGCGCGAGCCGGACTCGCTGCGCGAGCGGGCCGGGCGCGACTCTCGGCGCGGCGCCGGAGCGGGGCGGCTTTCACGACGGGGCGCTGGCGCCGGCCGGGACTCCCGACGAGGCGCCGGCGCCGGGCGCGATTCCCGGCGCGGGGCCGGCGCCGGGCGTGACTCCCGACGCGAGGCCGGAGCCGGACGGCTCTCGCGGCGCGGCGGAGGCGCGTTGTCGCGCTCGGTCCGACGGGTCGGCCGCTCTGTGCGCGGCGGGGGGGCATTGTCGCGCTCCGTCCGGCGGGTCGGGCGTTCGGTCCGGGTCGGCGCGGGCCGTTCGGTCCGCGTGGGCGCCGGGCGCTCGGTCCGGGTCGGGGCAGGACGCTCGGCTCGCGTAGGCACCGGGCGCTCGGTGCGCGACGGGACGGGCCGTTCGGTGCGCGACGGCGCGGACTCCGTCGTCGCGGGGCGCTGCGTGCGCGTCGGGGCCGCGACCGGCGAGGTCTGGCCCGTTCGCGTCGGCCGGGCGCCGGGCGACGTGGTGCCCGGGTTGCGGACCGGGCGGCCGTCGTCGGCGATCGCGGGGCGGCGGCCGGTCGAGCGCGTGATGCCGGTGTCCGTCGACGGGCGCGGCAGCTGTGCAGGCGCGAGCCCGCGACGGGCCGGCTGGCGCGACGGGTCCGGGCTCGACTGCGCGATCGGCGAGGTCCGCGTGCCGGGCAGGCCGCGGACGCGGCTGCGGCGGCCGTCGTCGTCGCCCCGACCGTTGTAGTAGCCGTCGCTGCGGGGGCGGCCGTAGTAGCCCGGGCCGTAGTAGCCCGAGCCGGAGTAGTAGCGGCCATCGTAGTAGCCGTCCGAGTACCCGTGGCTGTAGCCGTGGCCGTAGCCGCCCCACCCGTGGCCCCAGCCGACGGAGACGTAGAGCCCGCCGTAGTACGGGTCGTACCAGCCGTAGTAGGGGTCGTAGTACCCGTAGGCGTACGGGTCGTAGTAGCCGTGGTAGCCCGCGTAGTACGGCCGGTGCCACGAGCGGCGGTGGTGCCACGTCGGGTACCAGCCGAAGCGGACGTAGGGGCGGTACGTGGTGTACGGGCGGTAGTAGGTGTACGGCGACGGGTAGTAGGCCGGGTCCTGGTAGCGGTAGTAGCCCGCGTAGTAGCCACCGTAGTAGACGTGGTCGTCGGCGCCCTGGCCGTAGTCCCCGAGGTCGTCGGCCACGTCGTCGTAGTAGCTCACGTCCTCGGCGCCGTCGTAGTAGGTCGTCCCCTCCTCGCCGTAGTAGTAGCGGCCGACGGTCACGTCGTCAGGGTCCACGCTGCCGAGCGGGACGGCGCCCGACTCGATGTCGGCGGGGTCCGGGAGCGCGATGTCGGCGCTGTCGCCGTAGGGGTTGTCCGGGATCTGCATCGTCGCCGCGAGCCCGACGCGGGCCGGGCCGGCGGTGTCGGCCTGGGCGACGGGGGCCCGGGCGGGGACGGCCTCTTGCGCCCACCCATCGTCGGGGCGCGAGGACGAGCAGCCCACCAGGACGGCGAGCACCAGCAGGGCGAGCGGGCGGGAGTGTGTGAGCAGGCGCATGGCAGGGACGTCGGTGCGGAGGCCGCGCGAAGAGGGGCAGGGTCGGGCCGGCCGGATCGTGAGCCCGGCTATATTCGCCGGCCCGTAACAGGGAGCCGCGCGCGCGGGACGAGGAGTAACGTCCGGACCCGCGCACATGGTCCGTACACCTTTCGCCTTCAAGGTACGTCGGCGCCCGCCGCAGCCGTGCCCCGCCCCATGGCCGAGTCCATCACCCCCCGCGCCGACGACTACAACCAGTGGTACCAGGACGTCGTCCGGGCCGCCAAGCTGGCCGAGACCTCGCCCGTCCGCGGCTCGATGGTGCTCCCGCCGAATGGCTACGAGCTGTGGGAGAACATGCGGACTGGGCTCGACGGGATGTTCAAGGCGACCGGCCACCGCAACGCCTACTTCCCGCTCTTCATCCCCAAGAGCTTCCTGGCGAAAGAGGCCGAGCACGTCGAGGGCTTCGCCAAGGAGTGCGCGGTCGTCACGCACTACCGCCTCAAAGAAGTCGACGGCGACCTCGTCGTCGACCCCGACGCCGAGCTCGAGGAGCCGCTGATCGTGCGGCCCACGTCGGAGACCATCATCTGGGACACCTACAGTCGGTGGATCCAGAGCTGGCGCGACCTGCCCCTCAAGCTCAACCAGTGGGCAAACGTTGTCCGCTGGGAAATGCGGACGCGGCTCTTCCTACGCACCGCCGAGTTTTTGTGGCAGGAGGGCCACACGGCGCACGCGACCGAGGCCGAGGCCGTCGAGGAGACGACGACGATGCTCGACGTCTACGCCCGCTTTGCCGAGGAGTGGATGGCCATGCCCGTCCTCAAGGGCGTCAAGACGGCGTCCGAGCGGTTCCCCGGCGCCGTCGATACCTACTGCATCGAGGCGCTGATGCAGGACGGCAAGGCGCTCCAGGCGGGGACCTCGCACTTCCTGGGGCAGAACTTTGCCAAGGCGTTCGACTGCACGTTCCAGAACGAGGACAACGAGCAGGAGTACGTCTGGGCGACGTCGTGGGGCGTCTCGACGCGGCTCATCGGCGCGCTCATCATGACGCACGGCGACGACGACGGCGTGGTGATGCCGCCCCGGCTCGCGCCCGTTCAGGTCGCCATCGTCCCCATCACGCGCAAGAACAAGGACAACACGGCCGTGATGGACGCGGCGACCGGGATGCGCGACGCGCTCATGGCCGCCGGCATCCGCGTGGTCCTCGACGACCGCGACCAGTACCGGCCGGGCTGGAAGTTTGCCCAGTACGAGGTCGAGGGCGTGCCCGTCCGGCTGGCGATCGGCCCGCGCGACGCCGAGAACGGGACCGTCGAGGTCGCCCGGCGCGACGGCGGCGAGAAGGAGACCGTCGGCCGCGACGGCATCGTCGAGACGGTCCGCGCCGCGCTCGACGCCGTCCAGGCCGGGCTCTACGAGCGCGCGCTCGCGCACCGCACCGCCAACACGTTCGTCGCCGACGACTACGACGCCTTCAAAACGCAGGTCGAGACCGGCGGGTTTGTCCTCATGCACTGGGACGGGACGGCCGAAACGGAGGCCCGGATCAAGGACGAGACCAAGGCGACGATCCGCTGCGTCCCGTTCCCCGGCCAGTTCGACGGCGTCGACACCGAAGCGCCCGGGATCGACCCGGTCAGCGGGGCCCCGTCGGCCGGCCGCGTCGTCTTCGCGCGCTCGTACTAGCGGTGGTCGGCGGCGACACGGCGGTGGTCGAGACGACGCGCGACCGGGGCTACCGGCTCGCGAACGCCGTCTCGTACATCCTCAACCCGCTCGTCTTCCCGCCCATCGGGTTCGCCCTCATCGACGCCCACTTCGGCGCGGGGCCGGTCGAGATCCTGTGGACGCTGGGCGTGTCGCTCGTCTTCTTCTGCCTGGTCCCCCTGTTCTACGTGATCGGGATGATCCGCGCGGGCCGGGCCGAGAGCCTGGAGGTCCGCGACCGCTCGGCCCGCTTGGGTCCGCTCGTCGTTGGGATCGTGTCGTACGCGATCGGCGCCGTCCTGCTGGCGTGGACCGTTAAGGGCCCCGCGTTCCCGGTCATCGTGGCCTTCGCAGCGCTCTTCCCGCTCAACACGGCGCTGATCCTGCTGATCAACACGCGGTGGAAGATCTCGCTCCACATGTCGAGCCTGGCCGGCTTCGTGGGCGTGCTCCTGTTTACCGCCCTCACCGTCTGGCGCGAGTTCCCCGCCGACGTCGAGGCCGCGCTCACGCTCGCGACGGTCGGGCCCTTGCTGCTGCTGGTGCCGCTGTTGATGTGGGCGCGCGTCCGCGTCGGCGCGCACACGCGCGGGCAGGTGCTGGCGGGCGCCGCGTTCGGCCTGCTCGTGCCCCAGATCGAGCTGTGGTGGATCGTCTACCGCTGGCTCGACCTCGTGGGGTAGTGCCGCCCTCCTCGCGCAAGCTCGTCCGCTGGCGCGAATCCTCCTACGACGTCCCCTCTCCCCCTCGGGAGAGGGACAGGGTGAGGGTGTCGCCCGAACGCAAGCCAGTCCGCTGGCGCACGGCCACCTGCTGGCGCACGTCCATCCGTCGCGCCGTTGCCTGCAACAGCGTCGCCCGACCGCGAGCCCCCCGGCTGGCGCAAGTCGGGCCGCGGGCGCGAGCTGGGCACCGCGCCGGGGCGGCGGCGTACCGGCCGCCCCTCCCCCTCCCGCTCCGCATGTCTTCCCAGCCCCACCTCGGCGTCGTCGGCCTCGGCATCATGGGCCGCAACTTGGCTCTCAACGCGCTCGACGCCGGCGCCACCGTCGCCGGCACCGACCTCGGCGAGGACGCCGTCCGCGGCTTCGAAGAGGAGGCGTCCCGGCCCGTGGTCGCCACGACTGACCTCGACGCCTTCCTCGACGCGCTCCCCACGCCCCGCAACATCCTGGTGATGGTGCCCGCCGGCGCTCCCGTCGACTCGGTCTTGGACACGCTCGCGCCCAAGCTGTCCGAGGGCGACCTCGTGATTGACGGCGGCAACTCGCACTTTCCCGACACGCGCCGCCGCCACGACGCGATGGCCGAGAGGGGGCTCCACTTTTTCGGGATGGGCGTCTCCGGCGGCGAGGACGGCGCGCGCCACGGGCCGAGCATGATGCCGGGCGGCCCGCGCGAGGTCTACGACCGCGTCGCCCCGATCCTGGAGGGCATGGCCGCGAGCGTCGACGGCGAGCCGTGCGTGGCGCACCTCGGCGCCGGCGCCTCGGGCCACTACGTCAAGATGGTCCACAACGGCATCGAGTACGGGCTGATGCAGCTGCTCGCGGAGAGCTACGACCTGATGAAGC
Source organism: Rubrivirga halophila (assembly GCF_046845755.1). Lineage (GTDB taxonomy): Bacteria > Bacteroidota > Rhodothermia > Rhodothermales > Rubricoccaceae > Rubrivirga. Next base: position 7,607 of record NZ_CP177357.1, on the reverse strand, counting down.
GCGGGGCCGGGCTCGGCAACGACCGGATGGGCGACCTCTACGCCGAGTGGAACACGGGCCCGCTCGCGTCCTACCTCGTCGAGATCACGGCCCACATCCTGCGCCAGCCCGAGGTCGTGGAGGTGACGCCAGACGAGACGCCGGGCGACGAGGCCCCGCCGGCGGGCGTCACCGGCCACTACCTCCTCGACTTTATCAAGGACACCGCCAAGCAAAAGGGGACGGGCAAGTGGACCTCGCAAGACGCCCTCGACTTGGGCGTCCCGACGCCCACCATCGACGCCGCCGTCACGGCCCGCTACGTCTCGGCCCTCAAGGACGAGCGCGTCGCCGCGTCGGAGCTGCTCGGCACGCCCGCAGGCCGGGCCGACGACCCCGACCACCTTGTTGCCTCGCTCGAACGCGCCTTGCGTGCGGCCTTCTTGGTCACCTACGCCCAGGGCTTCGCGCTCATGAAGCGGGCCAGCGACGCCTACGAGTACGGCCTCGACCTCGAGACCGTCGCCCGGGTCTGGCGCGGCGGCTGCATCATCCGCGCCGACATGCTCGAGACCTTCCGCGAGGCCTTCCGCGCCGACGACGACCTGCCCAACCTGCTCGTCGCCCCGGCCTTTACCGAGATCCTGAGCGACTGCCGGGTCGCCCTGCGCGACGCCGTCCGCCTGGGCGTCGGCGCGGGCATCCCGCTCCCCGCCTTCTCGGCCTCGCTGGCGTACCTCGACGCCTACCGCTCCGAGTGGCTCCCCGCCAACCTCGTCGCCGCCCAGCGCGACTACTTCGGCGCCCACACCTTCGCCCGCATCGACAAGGACGGCATGTTCCACTCGCAATGGGAGCCGGCAGGGCTGTGAGTGATGGGTGACGAGTGATGAGTAAAGAGCAGGGACCGTCCCGGGCGATCCGCTCATACCGAGACCTCGAGGTCTGGCAGGAGGGGATCGCACTCGTCCGGGAGGTCTATCGACTCACGACATCGTGGCCGTCGGGCGAGCGGTTCGGGCTGACCTCCCAGATCCGCCGCGCGTCGGTCTCCGTGCCTTCGAACATCGCGGAGGGCTGGGGGCGCCACAAACGGGGCGAATTCGACCAGTTCCTCCGCTACGCTCGGGGCTCCCTGTTCGAAGTCGAGACGCAGCTCATCATCGCAGAAGAGGTCGGACTCACGGATCCCGATGACCTCACCCCGGTCCTCCAACGAATCGACCGACTCAGCCGTCGGATCACTGCCCTCCGCCGCACCCTCTGACGGCCCCTCACCCTTCACCCATGACCCTTCACTCTGTACAGCTCGTCCTCTTCGGGGCCGCCGGCGACCTCGCCCACCGCAAGCTCATCCCGGCGCTCTACGACCTGCACCGGGAGGGCCACCTGCCCGCCGACGTCGACATCGTCGGCGTGGACCTCAAGGCCATGGAGCCCGCCGCGTTCGTCGAGTTCGCGTGCGACGCCGCCGACTCGCTCGGCCGCTTTTTCCCCAAGGACGTCGACGCCGACGATTGGGGCCGCTTTGCCGAGCGGCTGAGCTACGTCCAGGGCGACGCGACCGAGGCCGATACGTACGCCCGGATCTCTGCCCACCTCGACGCCGTCGCCGGCGACGGCGAGCGGCCCGACCGCGTGTTCTACCTGTCCGTCGCCCCGTTCCTGGTCGAGCCCATCGCGACGGGCCTGGCCGGCGCCGGCCTGCTCGCGGACCCCGACCGCGACCGGCTCGTCGTCGAAAAGCCGTTCGGGCACGACCTCGAGAGCGCCCAGGCGCTCGACCAGATCCTGTTGGACTCGGCGCAGGAAAAGCAGGTCTTCCGGATCGACCACTACCTCGGCAAGGAGACCGTCCAGAACCTGCTGGCGTTCCGGTTCGCGAACGCCCTGTTCGAGCCGATCTGGGACGCGCGCTACATCGACAACGTCCAGATCACGGTCGGCGAGACGGTCGGCGTGGAGCACCGGGCGGGCTACTACGAGCGGGCCGGCGCCGTCCGCGACATGGTCCAGAACCACCTGCTCCAACTGCTGTGTCTCGTCGCGATGGAGCCGCCCGTCGCGTTCGCCGCCGACGAGGTCCGCAACAAGAAGGTCGACGTGCTCCGGGCGCTCCGGCCGATCACGCCCGAGCGCGTCCACGAGGTCGCCGTCCGCGGGCAGTACGGGCCCGGCGTGCTCCTCGGCGAGCGTGTCGCCGGGTACCGCGAGGAGCCGAACGTGGCGAAGCGGTCGGCGACGGAGACCTACGCCGCGTTCAAGCTCGAGGTCGAGAACTGGCGGTGGACGGGCGTCCCGTTCTACCTCCGGACCGGCAAGCGGCTGCCGCGCCGCGTCTCCGAGATCTCGGTCCAGTTCCGACCCGTCCCCCATCGCGCCTTCCCCACCGGCGCCGACGAGGCGTTCCAGCCGAACCGCTTGGTGCTCCGCCTCCAGCCCGACGAGGGGATTGTGCTCCGTTTCCAGGCCAAGCGCCCCGGCCCGTCGATGCTCCTCCAGCCGGTCGCCATGCGGTTCGACTACGACGAGGCCTTCGACACGCCGCCCGAGGCCTATGAGACCTTGCTGCTCGACGCCATCCGCGGCGACGCGACGCTGTTCATGCGGGCCGATCAGGTTGAGGCCGCGTGGCGCGTGGTCGACCCCGTCCTGGAGGCGTGGGCCGCCTCGCCGCCCGCCGAGTTCCCCAACTACGCCTCGGGCACCTGGGGCCCCGCCGCCGCCGACCGGATGCTCGCGCGCGACGGCCGCGCCTGGGCCGAGCCCCTCCCCGCCGACCCGACGCCCGTCGGCACCGCGCCGGAGGCCATCGCCGACGCCGACGGGTGAGGCCGCAGGGGCGGGCCACCGCGTCTGCAGGATCGGCGACCTCGGCGCCGAAGCGGGTCGGACAGGAGGTGTTTCAGAGGTGGAGGGCACCAACATGTCCTATTATCGGCCGCCACTTTCCTGGACGGCCATGACCCGTGTGTATGCCCTCGCTCTCCTGCTAGGAGTCGTCGCCCCTCTGGCAGCCGCGCAGACCTCCCCGTACGTCCTTACGGAGACGACGGGGGCGGCGACCGCCGAGCGCGGCCCCGGGCCCGCCGGCCTGCCTCGCATCGAGCCCGCCGAGCAGATCCCGACGGTCAGCGGCACGTTCCCGAGCGGCTTCGACCTCGTCCGGTTCTATCCCGACGGCCCCCCGCTCCCGGCGGGCGACGTCAACGGGGACGGAGCGGACGACCTCGTGTACACCGCCTCCGACGTCGCCGACGCCCGGACGGCTGACCTCGCCGACCGGACGGGCCAGACGCTCGTGTACTTCGGGCCGGCCGAGACCACCGTGCCGGACCAGGTCCTCTTCAGGGCGCTCGTCCCCGCGGGCGACCTCGACGGCGACGGGTTCGCCGACGCGTACGCGTCCGTGGAGGGGGGCACGCTCATCTACCGGGGGAGCGCCGCCGGCTACGTCGAAGGCGACCGCTTGCTCGACGGGGGGCAACCCGTCGTGATCGAAGGGCTCGGGCGCCCCGGGCGGGCGAGCGCGGTCGGCGACGTCGACGGGGACGGCCGTCCGGACATCGTGGTGACGACCGACGCCGGGGCCGCCAGGACGCGCACGGCGTTCGAGGCCGTCGTCGTTTTCGGGGGCGGGCCCGTCGTCGACCTCCGGGTCGAGGAGGTCCTCCTTCGGGGCGAGTCGCCCCCGCTGGTCTTGCTGGTGGATACCAACGGCGATGGTCGGGACGAGATCGCGTTCGCCGAAGAGCAGCTCCCGTCCTTCCCGACCGGCGCGATGCTGCTGATCCGGATCGCCGAGTGGGACCCCTCGGCGACGGCGTTCGACGTCTCGTCGCTCGGCCCGGTGGAAAGCACGTTCCTGGTCAACGACGCCTTCGGCCTCGTCGACTTCGATGCCGACGGCGACCTCGACCTCTGGGTGGTGCCGTTTCTCGAGACCCGTCCCGTGGTCTTCCGCAACGATGCGGGCTCGCTCGACCCGGACCCGTTCGACCTCGACGCCTATCCGGCCTTCGCCGACCTCGACGACGACGGCGCACCCGACTTCGTACGGTCCCTCGACGCATCACCTCCCCGCCTGTCGGTCTGCTACGGGCCGTCCGCGTTCGACGAGCCCGCCCGGTCGGTGTTCGCCTCGACCTGCATGAACGGGACGGCGGCCGGCGTCCCCGAGTCGGTCCGCTTCGATCCCGTCGTGCCCGGCGTCGGGCGGGCGTTCGGGGACCTCGACGGCGACGGCCAGACCGACCTTCTGCTGACCCCCGGCGTGATTCCAGAGACGGGGGTTCAGACGCAGTTCGGGCGCGTCCGCGTGAGCAGTCCGGGCCGGGCCCCGGCCGCCGTCGCCACGCTGTACGACGGCGCGGCGTTTCCGGCGTCGTCCGTCCGGCGGGTCGCCGGGCTCGGGGACGTCAGCGGAGACGGCATCGACGACCTGGCGATCGTCCACGCCGAGACGCGGTACGGGGCCGACGCGCGGATCGAGGTGTTTTTCGGCGGGTCCGACCTCTCCAACGGGCCGGACCTCATTCTGCGGAGCACGCCGATCTCGCGTACCGCTGGCGCCCCGGCCGCCGCAAACGTGGTGGGGGTCGACTTCGACGGGGACGGGGTCCGGGACATCGCAGCGGTTTATCCCGCCATCGAGGACGCCGGTGGCGACGGGGTCTCGTCGGGTGGCGCCCTGATCTGGATGGGCGGCGCGGACGCCGACGACGTAGCGGAGTGGGTGCTCGACTGCGCCGTGCGCTGCCGGTTCAACGTGTCGCCCGTGGGCCTGCTCGGCGTCGGGGCTGGCGACCTCGATGGCGACGGGATCGGGGACGCCGTGGTCGGCGGGCAGACGGCGTTCGTCCTCCTCGGAGGCCCGCGCCCCGCACAGCCGGAGAGCCGGTTCCCCGACGAACGGGTGGTCCGGCGGTTCAGGGACGGCATGGAGATCCTCGTCCCGTCCAGCTACCGTGTCGACGGTCTCGGCGACGTCGACGTCGACGGGTTCGACGACGTGCTCCTCTGCGTGGTGTCGTCGGTCGGGTGCGAGATCGCACGAGGCGGCCCCGACGGGCTCGCCCCGCAAGCGCTCCCCCTCGAGGTGCCGGGAGGGCTCGTCGGCATCTCCGCGACGGGCGGGGACTTCGACGGAGACGGAGACGCCGACGCGGCGCTGAGTACTTACGTGAGCCCGTCCGCCGGCAACTCGCTCGACGTCCTCTACGGCGGGCCGGGCGTTGATGGCCGGCCGGATGCCTCCACGGACGTGCTCACGTCGCTGTACGGCCCGAGTCCGTTCGTCGGGGAGGTGACCGCCCTCCCCGACCTCGACAGGGACGGCGCGGATGACCTCCTGCTCGCGGCCAATTACTCGCCGGTCAACACCGGCGCCTACCTCCTCTCCGGCCGGACGTTCGATCTCCTCGCCTCGCTCGTTCCGCCAAACCCCACCGTCGGACTCGGGGCCGACAACAACGACGTCCAGAAGAGCACGCACTCGGCCGTCGGCGACTTCGACGGCGACGGCGTGACCGACGTGGTCTTGCTGCAGAGCGACGACACGAACGACGCCCCAGAGGCCAGCCGGGCGTACCGCTACCGGCTCGACTCCGCGGTTCTCGTCGCGACCGACGCGGCGCCCGGCGCGCTCGCCGTTTCGGTGGGCCCCAACCCGACGCGCTCGACCGTGCGTCTCCGGGTGGAGGGCGCCCGGCCCGACCGGGTCGAGGTCGGCCTGTTCGACGTGCTGGGCCGTCGCGTGGCGACCTCAGAGGGACGCACCGATGTCGACCTCAACGTCTCCGGCCTCGCGCCGGGCCTCTACGTCCTCCGCGTCCGGACGGATCAAGGGGCCGTGACGCGGACGGTCGTCGTAAGTCGGTAGCGCGGCGGGGGCGTCGTTGGGGGCGTCCCCGTCGCTTCGGTCCCTGCTGGCGTTGCCCCGGTGCGGAGGTGGCCGGGCCGACCTACCGCTGGTGGATCTCGAGCCGCTTCTGGACATTGCCGACCATCTCGCGGAAGCTCGGGTCGGTGTCGCGCTGGTTCTCGACGGAGCGGACGGCGTGGATCACCGTCGAGTGGTCGCGCCCGCCAAAGTGGAGCCCGATCGTCTTGAGGCTGTGGTTCGTGATCTCCTTGGAGAAGAACATCGACACCTGCCGCGCCTGCACGACCTCCCGCTTGCGCGTCCGCGCGCGGACCAGGTCCTCGGGGATGCCGAGGTAGTCGCAGACGACCGACTGGATGGCCTCGATGGTGAGGACCGGGCGGGACTCCTTGATGAGGTCCTTCAGCACGTCGCGCGCCAAGTCCTGGTCGATCTCGCGCGAGGTCAGCGCCGCGTGCGCCTGCAAGCGGATTAGGGCGCCCTCCAGCTCGCGGATGTTGCGCTTGACGTGCGTGGCGATGTACTCGATGACCTGGGGCTTGACGCGCGTGCCGTCGTCCTTGGCGCGGCGGTTCAGGATCGCGACGCGCGTCTCGTAGTCCGGCGGCTGGACGTCCGCCGCGAGCCCCCACTGGAAGCGCGAGAGGAGGCGCTCCTCGATGCCGACGATGTCCTTGGGCGGACGGTCGGCCGAGAGCACGAGCTGCTTGCCCTGCTGGTGGAGCTCGTTGAAGATGTGGAAGAACTCCTCCTGCGTCTTCTCCTTGCCGCCGAAAAACTGGACGTCGTCGATGATCAGGATGTCGACGCCGCGGTAGAAGTTCGAGAACTCGGCGATCCGGTTCGACTGGATCGACTGGACGAACTCCTGGGTGAACATCTCGGACGAGACGTAGCGGACCGTCTTGGCGTGGTTGTTCGCCAGCGCGTAGTTGCCGATCGCCTGGATGAGGTGCGTCTTGCCGAGCCCGACGCCGCCGTAGATCAGGAACGGGTTGAAGCTGGTGCCGCCGGGGTCCTGGGCGATGCTCCACGAGGCCGCCCGCGCGAGCCGGTTGCAGTCGCCCTCGATAAACCGCTCGAAGGTGTACGACTCGTTGAGGTGCGGGTCGACCTCGATGGGCTTGACGCCGGGGAGCGCGAACGGGTGCGCCGAGGGCGGCTGGCGGGGCTGGCGGCGGTCGGGCTGGAACCCGCGCGTGGGGTCGTGGGCGCGGCCGGCGCCCGAGGGCACATCGGCCGAGGGGCGCGGCGGGGTGACGCCGTCGGGGAGCTCGGCGCGGGGCGCCCGCTCGGCCGGGGGCACGTTCGAGGGCTGGCGCGCCGGGAGCTCCATCGAGGACCCGCGCCGGCCGCCGGCGGCCGGCTCGTCGCGCTCGATGACGATGTCGTAGTAGAGCCGCCCGCCCGGGCCCAGCACCTTGGTGATCGTCTTGCGCAGGAGCGCGAAGTAGTGCTCCTCCAGCCACTCGTAGTAGAACCGGCTCGGGAGCTGGACGGTCAGCTTGAGGGCCCCGTCCTCCTCCTCCAACCCGACCGCCCGGAGCGGCTCGAACCACGTCCGGAAGCTCTGGCGGCTGATGTTGTCCCGGATGATCCCGAGGCACTCGTCCCAGACGTCGTCGCGCGAGCGGTCCATGGGCGGGTCGTCGGTGGGAAACAAGTGGGCGAGGGGGACCCGGAATATCGGACACGACGGCGACTCCGGGTAGGGGTGGCGCGCCGATCGCTCCGAGTTGTCCAC